>JAVJSM010000003.1:2500-1623300 GCA_040219445.1 Filomicrobium sp.
AGAATAGACGAGCGGGAATCCTCTGATTTGATAAAGCGCTTCTTGTTTGAGGAAGCTATGGCGGCAGCTGAACTAGCCGACCACAATAGCTCGGTCGCCAGTGAAATGTTTTCGCAAGAAGCCGACGAAACCGCTTTCACGACGAACCTTGTCAAAAACAAATTCGAAGACGAGAGCTCAGCCAATGCCGCATCACAGAAAGAGCGTGTGACCGTGACCGTCGGACGGGGTGATACGCTTACCGCGCTGCTTCTGAACCAGGGCGTCTCGCAGGCTGAAGCGGGCAAGATGATTGCCGCTGCCCGGACGGCATATGCAAAGACGGAATTAGAGCGCGGCCAGAAAATCGAATTTACGTCTGAGCCTGCAGCTTTTGACCCGGGCGCAATGCAGCTCACCTCCTTTGCACTCAAAAGCGCACAAGGCGAACACCTTGTGTCAGTTTCTCAGGATGGGAGAGGCGGATATAGCGGATCGGTCACGCCACTTCGCGACTATGCTGCGTTACGTGGATTGATAGAGGAAAAGGTCAGCGGGCCTAAGTCGAGAACTCTTTATGCCAGTGTTTATCATTCGGCATTGCTGCAAAACGTACCGCCAGAAACAGTGATGCAGATATTGCGCATCAATGCCTATCAAACGGATTTTGGACGACGGATTCGTCCTGGCGATACGGTTGAGTTGTTTTTCTCATTCGACAACAAGGAATTTGCTGAAGGTCCGCCAGGCGAATTGCTTTACACCAAGATTACCGCGGGCGGCGAAACGGCAAAGTTTTACAGGTTCCGAACAACGGACGGTGAAGTCGACTTCTTTGATGAGCAGGGCAATAACTCCAAACGCTTTTTGACCCGAAAACCGGTGCGCGGATCGAACGTGCGTTTGTCGTCTGGTTATGGCATGCGCTACCACCCACTACTCAACAGGCGTCGCATGCACGCTGGTGTTGATTGGGCCGGTCCAACAGGCACGCCAATTCTTGCAGCCGGCCGCGGTGTCATCGACTTTGCAGGGCGCAAAGGTCAGTACGGCAACTTCGTCAAGATCCGCCATGCCAACGGCTACTCAACCTCCTATGCGCACATGCGGCGGTTCGCGCGCGGAGTGAAGGCGGGTGCAAAGGTGCGTCAGGGACAGATCATCGGCTACATCGGCTCGACCGGCTTGTCGTCGGGTCCTCACCTACACTACGAGGTCCATGTCAACGGACGCCATGTCAACCCAATGACCATCAAGGTTCCACGCGAACGCCAGCTGAAGGGCCGTGAACTGCTTGAGTATCAGCGCGAACGCGCACGCATCGATCAGCTGATGCGCCGTGCACCTGTGATGACGATCAACAAGTAAGCCCCTGTCGCAATCCCGCCGTGGCATTCGGCGGACCGGTCGCGCTTGGCGTTGTTCAAGCATAACAGTTACCTTCCAAACCGGTGCCGTATCCCGCCAACCGGGGCGACAGCCTTCGTATTTTCCGGTACATCCGATGCTAATGCCTGGTTTTCTGTAAGCTGCGTAAGGGGGGCTCAGCATGGCTGAGACGTCGAGTTCGGATCAGATCCGCGGTGGTTTTCCGTCAATGGCGCGGGTCATCGACTATATCTTCGGCCGCAACACGCTGATCGGCCTTGCTTCGCTGATGCTGCTGGCGATCTCCGGTTATGCTACGTGGAGTGGGATGAACGACTTCATCGTTGGTGTCTCTCAGTCGCCGGCCGCGCAAGGCCGTGAGATACCTGGCGGGCTTTCCGTCACCAACGAAGTTCTTGTCATTGCCATCGTCGTCGCGCTGACCTTCCTGATGTGGCTCGCACTGCGTGAGACGTTTGCGGCCAAGCGGCCCTGGGGTCAGCGCTTTATTACTTTCCCGCTCTATTTCTTCCTGGCGCTGTGGTCGATTGGGTTTGGTTATGGCTTCTGGTGGAGCCTCATCGCGGGCGAAGAAGCGACTCGTACAAGCCTTTCCAATCTACAAGAAGATGCGCGCGATGCGGGCTCTGCGGTCGCAGCACGTCTTGATGCGGTGAAGGCTCAGCTCGATGGTGTCGTGAGCTGGTCAGAAACGCAGATGACCCGCGAAGAAACTAGCGGCGGTAGCTGCGGTGTTGCTTCGGGTGCCGGGCAGGGACCGCTTTATAACGCGCGTAAGTCTGTTCGAGATGCGGTCGCGAGCCTGCGCGATGGCATTGCCGTTTCCTGGTTGCAGCCGGTTGAAAAAGACCTGCAGGAACTGCGTGCGGCGGCCCAGGGGCTGGACGGGGCGACCTTCGAAGAGCGGCAAAAAGCATTTGAAGCGAAAGCGACAGCTGTTCGATCAGGTGCGCGCCGGATTGCGGCACGTTCGAATGAGCTTGGTGCGTCAACCGCGTCAGAAATGCGCGCGCTGGCGCAAGTCGTTTCGGTGGCGCCGGGTAAGCTCGGCTTCTCTTGTTATGACCCAACACTGGCGCAACGGCTCAACCAAGCGGCCGAACAGGCAAATCAGCCGGTCGTGCTGAACCTGCGCACCGCTGAATTCACCGAAGGGCCCGCAGGTGTTGCCAATGCCGTCAAACGGCTTTGGGAGAACATGGGCGCTTACGCTGGAGGCCTCGTCACGTTCGTTGCCAACGGTTTTGAAAGTAGTGGTGAGAGCACCGAAGAAGGCCAGTCGATCACCGGTCGCGACATGATTGCGCTCCTGGCAACGCTTGGCATTGACCTCGGATTGTTTGCGCTCGCCGCGCTTAATCCGCCCGGGGAAGCGCCTCAACGTATTCTCCTAAGTCCTGCTGTGAAGCTGCAAATCCGGGATGCGATGGAGACTGCAATTGCGCGTGCTTCTGATGCGGATCTCGAATGGGTGCGCCGTCACTTCATTTATCACAACCACGCATCTTACTTCGTCATACCCAATCTGTTCAGTTGTGACCCCAATAACGAACAAGAGTCCTCCAGGGCGCTGGCAATGAACCAGTTAGCGGGAGTGTTCGATGACCTTGGGCTGGTTCGATGGCCCACAGCGGCGGAGTTCAAGAAGCTTCGTGAAGAAGAAAATCAGAGCAGCCTGACAGACCTCACAGACATTCGTAAGAAGCGGCTTGCCAAACTCGAACAGGGCGGCATTGCAGAAGGCGTTGAACTCGACCAGGAGAAGGCCGAGCGCATTCGGACCGCAGAACCGGTGCGCAACCACGGCCTTTTCTCAAAGGCGGAACGCGTCTTGTCCATTACCGGCTGGAGCGAGCAGGCCATCCGCGACATCGAGATCTACCGCCTCGTCGATACGGAAGGCCTAACGCCGCTTCTCGATGTTCTGAACGACAAGTCGATCAATCAGGCTTCAGCGCAAGACACAGAGCAAGCGCCGAAGACGGACGCTTGACGCTGCTCGTTTCACCTTAGGCGAAGAAAAAGCCGGAAGTGCACCATGCACTCCCGGCTTTCTTGTTTTTGTTTGTACGAGTGGGGCGATGCGTCAGGCAGCGTCGCGAACCAACTGACCGTTGATTACCAGGTTGCCGCCTTCGACGCCGACGTGAACGGTCTCACCATCCCTGACGCTCCCAGCCAAGAGCTGTTCAGCCAGTGGGTCTTGCACGTTGCGCTGGATCACGCGCTTCAACGGCCGCGCACCGTAGGATGGATCATAGCCACGGTTGGCAAGCCAACTGCGCGCGTCATCGCTAAGGTCGATCGCAATCTTGCGATCGTCCAGAAGTGATTGCAGACGGCGCAGCTGGATATCGACGATCTGGCCCATGTCCTGACGGCGCAGGCGGTGGAACAGGATGATGTCGTCGAGCCGGTTCAAGAACTCCGGACGGAAGTGCGCGCGCACCGCCAACATGACTTCATCGCGAACGGCCTCTACATCATCGCCTTCAGGCTGATTGACGAGGAACTCAGACCCGATGTTCGACGTCATAATGATCAGCGTGTTCTTGAAGTCAACGGTGCGGCCTTGTCCGTCCGTTAAGCGACCATCATCGAGGACCTGCAAGAGTACGTTGAAGACATCGGAATGTGCCTTCTCGATTTCATCAAACAGGATCACCTGATAGGGGCGCCGGCGCACGGCCTCAGTTAGAACGCCGCCTTCTTCATAGCCGACGTAGCCTGGAGGCGCACCGATCAGACGAGCGACGGAGTGCTTCTCCATGAACTCCGACATGTCGATGCGCACCATCGCCTGCTCGTTATCGAAGAGATAGGTGGCCAGCGCTTTGGTCAGCTCAGTTTTACCGACGCCGGTGGGGCCTAAGAAAATGAACGAGCCAATCGGGCGGTTGGGGTCTTGCAAGCCAGCACGCGCGCGACGGACGGCGGTCGAGACGGCCTTCACGGCTTCGCCCTGGCCCACGACCCGCTTAGCGAGTTCGTCTTCCATGCGAAGGAGCTTGTCCTTTTCGCCCTCCAGCATCTTGTCGACAGGCACGCCTGTCCAACGCGATACAACACCTGCGATATGGTCCGGTGAAACAGCTTCTTCGACCATCACGCCTGACGCGTTGCCTGCACCTTCGCCAGCGCTCTCCAACGATTGGATCTGCTGTTCAAGCTGTGGGATGACGCCGTATTGCAGCTCGCCGGCGCGGTTATAATCCCCGCGACGTTGCGCCTGCTCTAACTCGTTGCGGCGCTGGTCGAGCTCCTCTTTGACCTTTTGCGCGGAACCGAGCTTCTGCCGTTCACTTTCCCATCTCTGGGTCAGCGACTGGCTTTGCTCTTCAAGGTCGGCGATGTCCTTTTCAAGTTTCTCCAGGCGATCCTTGGAGGCGTCGTCCGTCTCTTTGCGCAAGGCTTCGCGCTCGATCTTCATCTGCATGAGATCGCGGTCGATGCGGTCGAGTTCCTCGGGCTTGGAATCGATTTCCATCTTGAGGCGCGCGGCGGCTTCGTCGACGAGGTCGATGGCCTTGTCGGGCAAGAAGCGGTCGGTGATGTAGCGGTTGGAGAGCGTGGCCGCGGACACGAGTGCGCTATCTGTAATGCGCACGCCGTGGTGGACCTCGTAGCGCTCCTTCAAACCGCGTAGTATTGAAATCGTGTCGGGGACGGTCGGCTCAGAGATGAAGACCGGCTGGAAGCGACGGGCAAGTGCCGCATCCTTCTCGATATGCTTGCGATATTCATCAAGCGTCGTCGCGCCCACGCAGTGTAGCTCACCACGTGCCAGTGCTGGCTTCAAAAGGTTCGATGCATCCATGGCCCCGTCGGCTTTACCAGCGCCAACGATGGTGTGAAGCTCGTCGATGAACAGGATGATACGGCCAGCCTCAGCGGTAACCTCTTGCAGCACGGCTTTCAGGCGTTCCTCGAATTCCCCGCGATACTTCGCGCCAGCAATCAGTGCACCCATATCGAGTGCAAGTAGGCGTTTATCGCGGAGGCTGTCAGGTACGTCACCCTTAATGATGCGCAGTGCCAAGCCTTCTGCAATCGCCGTTTTACCAACGCCAGGTTCACCGATCAGGACGGGATTGTTTTTCGTGCGGCGGGACAGCACCTGCACGGCGCGACGGATTTCTTCATCGCGGCCGATCACAGGATCGAGCTTCCCGGACTCGGCATCTTCCGTCAGATCGCGGGCATAGCGCTTGAGCGCGTCATAACCCTGCTCCGCGGATGCGGTGTCAGCCGTGCGGCCTTTGCGGATCTCGTTGATGGCTTCGTTCAGCCCTTGCGCTGTGACGCCTGCGTTTTGAAGGATCTTGGCAGCTTCCGTGCCGGCTTCCATCGTCAATGCCAGCAGCAACCGCTCAGCCGTGACGAATTTGTCGCCAGCCTTCTCAGCGATCTTCTCAGCGTGATCAAAAACGCGCGCGGTCTCAGAGGCCATATACAGCTGGCCTGAACCACCGCCAGAGACTTTCGGACGGCGAGAGATTTCCAGATCGACGGCCTGCTGTGCCTGCTGTGCGTTGCCGCCAGCGCGCGAGATCAGGTTGGCGGCGAGGCCTTCAGAGTCGTCAAGTAGGGCTTTGAGGATGTGCTCGGGCGTGAAGTGCTGATGGCCTTCGCGCACGGCAATGGTCTGGGCCGCCTGGACAAAACCTTTGGCCCGGTCGGTGTATTGATCGATATTCATCGTGTACCTTTCTTCGCACGGACGGCTTGCCCATTTCGGCGCAAGACAACCGCCAGGTTGCACAAGTTGTATAGCTCGCGCTTTCCGACCCCGGAGGCATCGGATCTGCGCTTCACTAAAGATATGGTAATGTCGCGCCCTGCTTAAAGAGGTTATGGCATTGAAATCTTGTCGGTACGGCGACCTCGAACAGCGTTGGTTGCCAAGGCAACGCCCCTACGAAGCGAACTCACATGCGAGGCCTTTTCGGTAATGAAGGCTAGGTAAACTGGCCTTCGCGAACCTCGCCGATCTAGAATGACGAAAGCAAGATTAAGATGACTGAGATGCAGCTTCCCACCGTGCAAGCGCTTTATCGTTATCCGGTGAAAGGCCTCTCGGCGGAGAGGCTGCAGAGCATCGCCGTTACTGCTGGAGAAACGATCCCCTTTGACCGAGCCTGGGCCATTGAAAACGGACCGGGACGGTTCGACCCCAGCGCGCCGAAGCATCTACCTAAGGTGGCCTTTTTGATGCTGATGCGGGATGAGCGGCTTGCGGCATTAGAAACGCATTTTGACGAGGAGACTTCGACGCTGACCATCAAACGCGATGGACGTCAGGTTGCGCGCGGTGACCTCTCCACGCCGATTGGGCGACAGATGATCGGCCAATTCATTGCAGCCTATATGAAGGCATCGCTACGTGGCGCGCCGAAAGTGGTTTCCGCCCCTGGCCATAGCTTTTCGGACGTGGCAGCCAAGTGCTTGCATATCGTCAACTTGGCCTCCGTTCGCGAGTTGGAACGCGTCGCCAATTGCCTGATTGACCCAATGAGGTTTCGCCCGAATGTCGTGATCGACGGAGCTTCACCCTGGGCTGAGTTTGAATGGGTCGACAAGACGATTGAGATCGGCGGCGCAAAACTTGAGGTATTTGACCGCACGCAACGATGCGCTGCGACCAACGTCAATCCGCAAACCGCAGAACGCGATGTTTCGCTCCCGGCGATCCTGGAACGCACGTGGGGACACAGCGAATTTGGCATCTACGCCAAGGTCACTTCAGGCGGGACAATCGCATTAGCTGATGAGATCTTGATCGCGTAGCACGCATGCGGCTTCAAACTGCTGTGCTTCCGGTCACTACCGCTTACCGGAAGACTGCAAAGCCTTTCTGGTCGGCTGGCGGAACCTTAGTCCTGCTGTTCGCTCGCAACTTCGACCGGCTCTGAACCTTTGCCGTTTGCGACCTCGGTCTCGGCATCTTCAGAGCTGCGGGACCGACGCACGGGCCGACGCAGGAAATCTGGCTGCTGATCGGAATCGCCAAAGCGCTGGCGGGGCTCACGCCGACGCGACTCACCGCGCTGGCGACCTTCTCTTTGCTGGCCATTGCCATTGCTGCGCGAACGGCGCTGGCGTCCTTCGCTGCGCTCAGCCCTTGCCGGAGCGGGAGCCTCAGCAGCCTCTTCAACCGTCGGCTGCGGTTCGCCAGGTTGAACAACGCGCTCGGCATCTTCTGTCGCGGCTTCTTCCGCTGCTGCTTCTTCGGGAGCATCACTAGCGGCAGCAGCTTCTTGACGATTTCTCTGGTTGCCCGAACTTTCACCTGGCTGGTTCTGCGTCTCGCGGTAGGCAAGGATAATCCGGTTATAATGCTCGGCGTGCTGCAGGTAGTTTTCTGCCAAAACGGGGTCGCCGGAGGACAGGGCATCTCGCGCCAACGACATGTATTTTTCGGCAACATGCGCTGGGGTGCCACGAATTTTGACGTCAGGACCGCTGCTCTCGAAATTCCGCGTCAGGGGGTTTTGACCCTTGCGGTTGTTATTCCGATTTCGCCCGCGGCGCTGCTGTTGTCCTTGCCTCATCGGCTTTCGTTCTCTCATTTGTTTCGTCATAGACGTTATTGGGCCGGCTGATTTATCGTTTCGATGTTTGGCGCTGCCATTAGTCTCAATTGAGATTGCCAGGAAATCCGAAACAGCGCGCTTAAGCTGCAATTCAATTTCTCAAGCTCAGGCAGAACAGCCGATGAACGGCAAACCTCCGCCGTATCATTTCGCAAGTAACGCAAACCCGAAACAGGCGCGTTACTCACTCCAAGATGTGCCTTGGTCGTGACCATATGAATCGTGACGACAATCCAATTCTTCTTCCATTCTCCAGACAAAACGGCCCAATGCAAAAATCTGAACCTTAACGATCAAAACCGTTTGCCTCGGATGAGAAGTTTTTTGACCCGTAATTCGCAAGCGCCGGTCTAAGGCCGGCAGGCCGTGCGAAGAATTCCCCCTTATTCAACATCGTCTTCGCAAAACGCGACGACTTTTGCGCGCCACAAGAACGCACAATCCGATCTGCTCGGCACTTGCAACACCACATAACAGGATCTCTGCCCAGAGTTATGACCGGGCTAAACCAAGTTGTGGAGACGAGCTGTCACCTAAGGTCTGGCGCTTGGGTCCTGGATTAAGGCGACGCGCTCCAAATTGCAGCATCTGCCTCGCCCAGCAACGTGAAAGACGGCGCATTCATTGTGAGCGCGCGCTTATCACGCAAGATTGATGTTAGACTAACTGCATCAGCCTACGATGCCAAGCTTTTTTGTTTTCCTGATCAACCATGTGCCCAGACGGCCACACAGCGGGTTTGACCACCCAAGTCTTTCCAGGACCCGGCGTGTGAGAAACCTGCAGTACGCAGGATCGCGGTGACATCCGGGGCTTGCCCGGCGCCGACTTCAAACACGGCAAGGCCGGGGGGAACATTAACCAACACGTTAGATTTCAACCCCTTAGCCAACTCTCGGTAACACAGCAAACCGTCTTCACCGCCGTCGAGCGCTAGCTGCGGATCGAAGTCGCGCACGTTGCGATCAAGACGTTCAATATCTGCCGTTGGGATGTACGGAGGATTGCTGATAACCAGGTTGTATTGCCCCTCGATATTCTGGAGCAGATTGCTCTCAACCAAGGTCAGCCGATCTGCGACACCCAGACGTCGCCCATTCTGTTCGGCGATTGCCAGTGCATCAGTCGAGATATCGCATGCTGTTGCTGTCGTTTCGGGTAACTCGGCCAGAAGCGTAATTGCCAAGCAACCCGTACCAGTTCCGACGTCGAGAATTCTAAGCGGGCTTTTTAGCTGACCGGATTTGTCGAGCAATTCTAGCACCGCATCGATAAGCGTTTCGCTATCAGCGCGCGGATCAAGGGTTGCTGGCGAGACGTGAAACTTGCGGCCGTAGAATTCTCGCCAGCCGGCAATGCGAGACAATGGTTCATGCGCTAAACGCCGCGTGAGGATCTTGGCAAGCTTGTCCTGCGCGGCCTTGCTCAGCGCCATCTGCGGCTCGGTCAGAATATCGAGGGACGAACATCCTGCAGCCAGCGCAACTGTTGCGCGGGCCTCTTTGTGGGGATCATCAATCCCCGAATTCGATAAAGCCTGTCGGACTGTTTCGACGGCCTCACCTAACGTCTGTGTCGGGTTCGCTTGTTCTTGCCAATCGGCGGCTGAAACGGCGGACTTGTTCCGACCATCATCTCTCAAATCGTCGGAGGTCATTAGGCCTCCGCCTCGTCTTGCAAGGCGGCCAATTGCTCGGCTTGATGATTGGAAATCAGAGCGTCAACTAATTCGTCGAGCCCATCACCGGCAAGGATCTCGCTCAGTTTATGGAGTGTCAGGTTAATCCGGTGATCGCTGACCCGGCCTTGGGGAAAGTTATAGGTCCTGATGCGCTGGGAGCGGTCACCAGAACCGACCTGAGATTTGCGCTGCTCAGCCCTTTCCCCGGCACGGCGCTCCTCTTCCTGCTCGTAAAGCCTGGAGCGCAAAACTTTCATCGCCAAGCGTCGGTTTTGGTGCTGGGATTTTTCAGCTGAGACGACGGTAATGCCAGTCGGGATATGGACGATGCGGACGGCGCTATCAGTTCGGTTGACGTGCTGTCCGCCAGCGCCGCTGGCGCGCATGGTGTCGATGCGGATGTCTTCGGATTTAATGTCCAGGTCGACATCCTCGGCTTCAGGCAAAACAGCGAC
Organism: Filomicrobium sp.; assembly: GCA_040219445.1. GTDB lineage: Bacteria > Pseudomonadota > Alphaproteobacteria > Rhizobiales > Hyphomicrobiaceae > Filomicrobium. Next base: position 12,598 of record JAVJSM010000003.1, read on the forward strand.
GGTTGCTGCCGATGTGTGTATACGGCCGCCGGCTTCCGTTTCAGGGACGCGCTGCACGCGATGTACGCCCGATTCAAACTTCAGCTTGGCGAAAACACCCTGACCGGAAAAAGACGCGACCACTTCTTTGAAACCGCCAAGATCGTTTTCCGACAATGAGATGATTTCGGTCTGCCAACCGTTCAGATCGGCATAGCGTTGGTACATGCGAAAGAGGTCGGCTGCGAATAGCGCTGCTTCATCTCCTCCCGTACCTGCGCGAATTTCAACGATTGCAGAGCGATCATCGGCAGCATCTTTGGGAAGCAACAAAATCTGCAACCGCGCAGTCAGCTCTTCGATGAGCCGCCGCGCTTCTGCCATTTCTTCTTCGGCAAGGCTGCGCATTTCGGCGTCTGCCGTTTGGTCTTTTGAAAGTTCTTGCAGGTCGGCGAACTCACGCTCTGCACTGCGCAGTTCGTTGATGCTATTCACGAGCGGATCGAGTTCCGCAAACTCCTTGTTGAGACGCGCATAGGCTTGGGGGTCGGGACCGGCGTTCAACTCAGTTTGAATGACCTCCCAACGTTCAACGACTTTGTCCAGCTTGTCCTGGGGTAGTGCGGGCATTTAGATTTCGACCTCATGCGCTTCTGCAAAACCCTTCAGCATTTCTACAACGTCGCAATCAGGGTTATCGAGCCAGCTGGATAACTCCGGCTCCAGTTTGTCGGCAGGCAAGGTGCGGACCATCGCCTTGACCGGACCCACATTGGAGGCGGCCATCGACAAGGACCGGCAACCAAGTCCGATTAACGCCATCGCTTCGATTGGCCGCCCCGCCATTTCGCCGCAAACGGTGACTGGCACCTTTTGGCGTTTGGCCGCTTGAAACACCGAACGAAGCGCGCGTAGCGGTGCTTTGGACAGCGCCGAATAGCGCCGCGATACCTGCGCACTGGAGCGATCAGCAGCGAACAAGAATTGCAGCAAGTCGTTGGAGCCGATGGAAATGAAATCGGTTCTCTTCAGGACGTTGTCGAGATCGAAGAGCAGACTTGGCACTTCGAGCATTGCGCCCAGCGAAATGCTCGAAGGGATCGCGTGGCCGTGCTTGCGGGCGTGTTCCAGTTCTTTTTCTACCAAGGCTTTGACGCCATCCATTTCGGAAGCGTCTGTCAGCATCGGCACCATCACTGACATGGCCCGGCCCGCGTGAGCGCGTAGCAGAGCGCGGATCTGGGTCCTGAACAAAGCCGGGCGATCGAGCGACATGCGCAGTGCACGCCAGCCCAGTGCGGGGTTTTCTTCCGGCAGCCGATCAAGGTAGGGAAGCACCTTGTCGCCGCCGATATCGAGTGTTCGGAAAATGACCGGGTAGCCCTGCGACTGTTCGAGAACCTGCCGATAAGCCTCGGTCTGGCGTGCAAGTCGCGGCAGCCGTTCTGAGAGCATAAATTGCAGCTCGGTGCGGAACAGTCCGATGCCCTCAGCGCCCGACTCTTCAAGGTGGGGAAGGTCGACCAACATACCCGCATTCAGCATCAGCGAGACCCGATGCCCTTCGCGTGTTACGCCGGGAAGGTCGCGCAGGCCTAAGAAGCGCTCCTGGCGTTTTGCGCGGAAGCGGACTTTGTCCTGGAATGCTGCAATGACATCGCTGGTTGGACGCAGGTGCACTTCGCCGGTCTCGCCATCGACGACAACGGCGTCGCCGTCTGCTGCGTGCTCGACGATGCGGTGCGCCTGACCAACAGCGGCGATGCCCAGCGCTTTGGCTACAATCCCAACATGGCTTTGAGCACTGCCGTCTTCGACAATGAGACCGCGAAGTTTGGTGCGGTCGTAGTCCAGCAACTCCGCGGGGCCGACCGTACGAGCAATAAGGATGGTATCGTCAGGTAAATTTTCCCGGTGACCATGCAAATCGGCGCGGCCCGCCAAGATGCGCAAGAGGCGGTCGGAGAGATCATCAAGATCTCGGACACGTTCGGCCCAGAACGGATCGAGCTGGCGCAACATGCGCGCGCGTGTCGAGTTCTGCACCCGTTCGACTGCTGCTTCGGCGGTCAAGCCATCTTGCACCGCGCCGCGCAGGCGGTGATGCCAGCCGCGGTCCTGCGCAAACATCCGGTAGGCTTCGAGGACATCGCGGTGCTCGCCCGCGACCGACAGGCGTTCGTGGGTCAGCATATCGTCAATGCTGGTCCGGAGACGGTCCAGCGCTTGTTCGAGCCGACCCAACTCTTGCATCGGGTCTTCTGCGAGAAGCGTTGTGACGACGATCCGAGGTTCGTGGAGGACGGCGTGCCCCAGGGCGATGCCCTCAGCCATCGCCTGCCCGGAAATGACGGCCGAATATGTTCGAGACAGCGCTATCTCGGCTTGCGACCCTGCGACCCCTCCCGACGACAGGAGTTCGGCAACGACCATCGCGGTGGCTTCAAGCACCTCGACGTCTTCCTCGGCATACTCTCGCCGGGTGTGGTTTTGGACGACGAGCACACCGATAACCTGTCCGGAGCGCATGACCGGAACCGCGAGCATAGAGTGATAGGCTTCCTCGCCTGTCTCCGGGCGATAGGAGAATGCTGGATGCGCCTGGGCATCGGGCTCGTTGATCGGGGTTGCCTGCTCGGCGCAACGGCCGACGAGACCTTCGTTGCGGTTCAGACGGGTCGCGTGAACGGCTTCCTTCTTCAGTCCCTCCGAGGCATAGAGCTCCAACGAACCATCGCGGCGTGTCAGATAGATCGAGCAGACCTCGGCGACCATCACGCCCGCAATCTGCTTAACGATGCGGTCGAGGCGCTCCTGACCCTCACCGGGGCTCGCCATGATTTCGCGCAGGCGACGCATGATGACGCGAAGTGCAGGCTCGGAGCCCGGCAGGTTCGGCTGTGGTCCGCGTCTGTCGTGCATCAAGGTTCGCCGCCGTTAACGCCGACTAACCGAGGATTCGCATCAAGGACCCACGAAAAGCCGGCAGCTCATCAATCAATCGTGCTGCCAAGACCAGCGCACTGGATACGCAAAATCGATCCAGCATACGTGACCAACCCCGCAAGCCAAGCCATCCATCGTGACTTTGGCTAGAAATCGGCAGCCCAAAACACGTTAACGGGTTTCTGCCGAAACATCCCACAATTGTGGGCGGGGCACAGTAAAACAGGCCGTGGTCGAGGGGCCCGCCCCCATACTTCACACGGTATCTTATTGTGCGTCGAGACCATAGGCCTCATGCAAAGCCCGTACCGCGAGCTCCGCATAGTCTGCGTCGATCAAAACGCTGACCTTTATCTCTGACGTTGAAATTGCAGAGATATTGATGCCCTTGTCAGAGAGCGTTTTGAACATCTTGGCTGCTACGCCGGCATGGGATCGCATACCTATGCCGATAATGGAGACTTTGACGACCCCCTTTGAGCTCTTCACTTCGAAGTTGCCAAGGTCGCCGCGGATGCTTTCGATAACTTCGAGCGCGCGCGGCAATTCGGCGGCCTGAACGGTGAACGTCAAGTCGGTGTGAGCGCCGTCTGGGGTTACGTTTTGAACGATCATATCGACGTTGATTGCTGCCTCAGACAGTGGGCCAAAGATCCGGGCTGCGACGCCTGGTTTGTCGTCCAGCTTTAGTACCGTGACTTTGGCTTCGTCCTTGGCGTAGGCGATTCCGCTGACGACCTGGGTCTCCACGATGTCTTCCTCACTGCAAACGGTAGTTCCGATGTGTTGTAGCTCACCGACTTTAACAGGCGGGATGCTTTCCGGATCGGCAAAGCTTGATAGAACGCGTAAGCGCATGCCGTAGACCATAGCCAGCTCGACTGACCGGGTCTGGAGGACTTTCGAGCCAAGCGACGCCATCTCGAGCATCTCTTCGTAAGAGATGCGCGGTATTCTTTGAGCCTCCGGGACGATACGCGGGTCGGTCGTATAAACGCCGTCGACGTCCGTGTAGATGTCGCATACGTCCGCGCCGACCGCGACGGCGATCGCCACAGCACTGGTATCCGACCCCCCACGGCCAAGCGTCGCGATCCTTTGGCGCTCGGGTTCGATGCCCTGGAAACCGGTTACGATTGCCACTTCGCCATCGTCCATGCGTTCGCGCAACCGCGCGCCATCGATTTTTGCGATGCGAGCAGCGCCATGCGCTGAATCGGTCTCGACAGGGATCTGCCAGCCTTGCCACGAACGTGCAGTTACGCCTGCCGTCTGCAGTGTCACGGCAAGCAGTCCGGCGGTGATTTGCTCACCCGAAGCGACGATGGCGTCGTATTCGCGCGCGTCATATAGCGGGGACACCTGATTGACCCATTCGACCAGCTGGTTTGTCGTGCCAGCCATGGCGGAGACCACCACGGCGACTTTGTTGCCAGCCTCAACCTCGCGTTTTACGTGGCGCGCGACGTTTGCAATACGATCAATATCTGCGACGGAAGTTCCGCCGAATTTCATAACGACTACGGCCATGACGTCCTGTAGGATCGGTTGGACCTTGCCGGCACACACAACCTTGGCCGCTAGGCCTTAAAGGCTCAGGTTGTGTAAGCCACTGAAGAGACAGTGGACCGGTGTTGGATGGGTTCGTGCGCACCCGCGTTTGTTGCTGACACCAAACCCTTGGCTTCGAGCTGCGGCGATGTCATAGCTGGAGAAGAACGTCTCGGCAACTTGCGTGGACGAAAAGATGAGAGGCAGCCCTTAGTAAATGAGCGTTGAACACCAAACCGGTGGGCCTCGAGGCATCGGATCAACGGCAGACAACCTCGATCCCTCAGAGATCGAACGTTTTTCGGCGCTGGCTGCAAAGTGGTGGGACCCTAACGGCGAATTCCGGCCATTGCACAAGATTGGCGCGGCGCGGCTTGCCTTCATTCGTGAGGCGGTCACGGCTCATTTCCTGATCGATGATGACAAAGTCCGCGCTTTCAACGGCTTACGCATGCTGGACGCGGGTTGTGGCGGGGGGCTCGTCTGCGAACCCTTAGCGCGGCTCGGTGCAAATGTGACGGGCATTGATCCGGCGACCGAAAACATAGCCGCCGCCCAAGCGCATGCCCGCACGCAAGGGCTCACAATCGACTACCGCGCCGAACGTGTTGAAGATCTCGCGGCGCGCGGCGAACGCTTTGACGTCACTTTGTCACTGGAGGTCATCGAACACGTTCCTGATCCAGCCGCGTTCATTGCGTCGTGTGCCGAGACCGTCCGCCCAGGCGGCTTGCTGATCGTCTCAACCATTAACCGGACGCTGAAGGCCTACGGGCTTGCGATTGTCGCCGCCGAGCACATACTGCGCTGGCTGCCGCAAGGCACACATCAGTGGGATCGGTTTGTGACGCTGGACGAATTGGGACAGGCGTTTAGCAACTGTGGCCTTGATAATGCCCGTTACGAGGGGCTGATGTTCGATCCGCTGCGCGACCGCTGGCGGCTCGCTTCAGATACTGATGTCAACTACATCGCGTCGGCGGAAAAACCCTCGATACTCGGCTGATCTCAACCGCTTGTCTGACGGCGCTGAAAACATGAAAGGAGCCGCTACCAATTCGGCAGTCGGCTCCTTGGGTCCTTGGACGTTAAATCGTACGTTTCCTAGCTTTCAGATGGGCCGCGCATGCTGAGCAAGGCCTTCTCGATCTGACGCCAGTCCTTAGCCGCTTCAATCTGGCCAGATTGCTCGAGTTCGACTGCCTTCTGGGCGGCTTCGGCAACGGCTTTGTTTCCGTGTGCAGCTTTTAGCTTTCGGGCATGCTCCTCGGCATCAACGGCTTTCATAACTCCACCCTTGCGTTGACTTTTGCAACTTACGGAGAGTTTGCCAAAGCCGTTGGCAGATAGCGTTGATGCATATCAAACGAAAGTCGAATCTCGCCTAGCCTTTTTCGAATGCGGCGATGTGTGCGGCAAGCTCAGCGTAAGGGGCACAGGTTCGGCCGCAGCCATTCTCAATCGCCTTCAACTGTGCCACGGCTGATTGCAGATCGCCGCGAGACAGATGAGCTTCGCCAAGGTACGAGCGGGCGACATCGTTTTTCGGATCACGGTGCAGCGCTTCTTCGTAGTAGCCCATCGCCGCCTCAACATTCCCAAGCTTGCGCGTTGCGAAGCCGATGTAGGTCAAAACACGGGTGTTCTTGACCTTGGTTTTGTTGAGATAGCTCAGCGCCTCATTGTAGCGGCCGTTCTTCGCCAGCCAGTATCCGGCATAAAACAGCTGGGCATCGGCTTCGGCAGGTCCTGATGCGGCAGGTGCTCCACGCGCGCATTCAAGCCACGCTGTACTAGATTTGGCGAACTGGTCACAACCGGCGTTCGCCGGACCCACGTCTTTCGCCAGCGCGCCACCTGTCAGCAATAAACTACCAACCAAGACGCATGAAATTCGAACCGCCAAAGTCTGCGACATGGCCCCGCTTCTCCCCTGTTCTTGTTTCTTTTGGCTCATTCTCTAATCGGTTCTGCCTGACTTTTTAAGAGCATTGCCAAGCCTCGCCCAAAAGCTGGTCCACCATAACTTGCTCGTCCCCCGCGATCCAGCTGCAGATTGCCGCCTTGCCATGTTTTGGCCCTATCAGACACGCCTCGTTGGTTGCAGACGAGTCGCCAGCGCGTTTTGGTCGGTTTCGTGGTGGCTAATCACCTGCGCTATACAGGCGTTGGCCGCTGAAGGCGCAGTAAGGCTTCGGTCAGTAACCCATATGCTTCGGAGATGAGACCTCATGTTCGGCTGGCGCAAAAAACGCGACGGCTTCGAATGGCGCAGTTACGTTCGAACGACCATTCTGGTTAAACGCCAAAATCGCCGGGAGAAACTGGAGGACGCGCGCGATGCAGCGTTGGAGCAGCTTGCCGAGGCCGGTCGGGCTGGGAAAGCTGCGGGTGCTTCAGGCGTCGAAGCCGCCAAAAAAGGATTATCGGCTGCCGGGCGGGGCTCGGCAAAAGCCGGGGGCGAGATCGCTAAAGAACTTGGGCGTGTTAGCCGGATTGCCGGACACAATATCAAGCACGGTGCGATAGCGGGTGGACAAGCGCTTGGAGCGGCGGCTGTTGCAGCCGGCAAAGGCCTGGGCCAAGGCGCAAAGAGCGCTGGATCGTTCATCGCTCGCGCAGGCCGGTCTGCTTCCGACCGCATTCGGCAAGCTTCGGCGCAAACTAACGAGCCGGACAACCCCAATACCATTCGTCCGAAACGCGGTGTCGGTGCGGATGTCTCAGATTTTGCGACTTCCTACGCCGGTCGCGGCCTCGCGGTGCTGTTGGCGATTGCAGTGCTCGTCGGCCTTGGATGGCTTTACCTGCCGTCCTGGCTGCAAGTTCCGGCAACCACGATGCCAACGATCTCGGCGACGCCACCGGAAGTTATTCGCGGCAAAGCTAAATCTCTAACCGGCGACATCTTGATGGTGGGTGATGAGAAGGTTGTGTTGAAGGGAATCGAGGCGCCTGGGAACCGACAGACCTGCAGGACGCAATCGGGCCGGCGCTGGTCATGCGGGCGTGAGGCGCTCAATGCCCTGAGGCGGGTGACAGGATATGAGACGCTTGAGTGTGCGGTCGAAGGGGCCGACGCGGCGGGGCGCAAAATTGCTGAGTGCACAATCGGCGACAAGAACATCGCTGCTGAACTCGTTCGCAAAGGCTCTGTATTTGCGCAATCTGGCTTCTTTGCAGCCTTCTCCCAGGAAGAAGGTGAGGCCCGCAGCGCCAAACGCGGCTTATGGAAAGGGACTGCCCAGACGAGGAGTGAGTACCGGTCAGAACGCTGGCAAGCTGCGCTGAAGCAAGCGCCTGATGGATGCCCGATCAAAGGCAAGGTGCGCGCCAAGTCCCGCGACAACGTCTACCTGATGCCTTGGGCTGCAAGCTATCGGAACTACAAAGTGTCAAAACGCCGGGGTGACCGTTGGTTCTGTTCTGAGCAAGAAGCACTCAAAGCGGGCTGGAAACCGCTTGATCGTTGACGCCTTTAATCGGACTTGACCAAATTTTTCGCACGACACGCCTGCGGCCATCGCTAGATTCCGTCGCGAACCGACCGACAGCGTCCAGGCAAAAAAAAGCCCGCGGTCCGGCAAAGTCCGCGGGCAGAATCTGCGATGTCAAGGTAGGGGATATGGACGTATGACCTCGCATGGTCGTCTAATAATTAGACACAATCGGCGCGCGCGCATCAAGACGCTCTCAGCGCATGTTTTCTGACTTATGACAGATTTGTGCTAACCGTTGACGGATTTGTCAGGCGTCTACTGCCAGCGGAGCTGTAATGGCGACAGGTAAACGTTGAAGTCCTTCGGCGGCGAAACCACACGCTGTGGCATGCCAAATCCGACGTCTGCCATGACCCCGTTTATCGATAGCTTGTCGGTGTTGCGCCAATTCAGCCACTTCTTCTCGACGGCCAGTTCTCCGTCGACCCATAACCGGGCAACGCCGTCAGAAACACCTGGAGCGTTTAGAACAAGCTCTTGCTCCAATAACACCCAACGGCCTGTATCGATCTTGAAACCCTTTGGGCTTAAGAACGCCCCGCCCATCACCTCGTACCCTGGCAACTGCGCGTATAGATTGCCCAGGTTATTGTTGCGCCAGACGGCACGCATAGCTGCGGAGGTTTCTCCATCGGATTTCCCGCGAAGCTTCATGGGCGTTCCGGCATAAAGCCCCGGCAGAACACCACCGCCGCCATAGTCGAAGTCTTTTGGCAGGTAAACCGAATACGAAAGGCACGCCGATTGCGCACCTTCCAATGACCTGGGTGCCCACAAAAAGCCAATGCCATTTGTTTTTCCCGGCTCACCGGTCTCATGCCCTTTGTTCTTGAGCGCGATCTTTAGCGCCTTGCCGCCGGGAATTCCGCCGACACGAACAACTTTAGCGTTGTCGTAAATTTTGCGCTGAGATGCTCCGATCGCTGCGACGAGTTCGGCTGGTGTCAGCGGCCTGCCGTTTTTGTCGAGCACCAATTCGGTGGAGTGACCAATTCGGTGGGAGCAAGGCTCCGCGATCTCGGTGACGAAAAGGCTTCGCACGAGGTATATGGCGCCGGCTGCCAGAAATATGGCAACGAAACCATTGAATGCGATCGACTTGACGTTCAGTTGCATCGCTGTGGTGCTGCCTATGCTGACTCAGGGTCTGCCAAGTGCCAGTGGGGCGATACTGACGGGGCAATCCAAAACTTCGCCGTGCCGTTGTGCCGATCAGCACACCGGAGGTTGGTTGCAGAGTATTCGTTTGTGGCTTAACGAAACGTGAAAATTGAAATCCGGTGACTATGTTCCGGAGCACAAAACCGAGCGGCAAACGCACGCGCGAGGCAAACGCGTCCGCAGTCAAGCCTTCGACACAAAAGAAGCCACTAGAGGTAACCCTAGCGGCTCTTCCACTGCACTTTTTGATTATTCGGATTTCTTAAGCCAGCAGATCGTAGTTGCTGTTTAGGTCAGCAGCGCTGATGCCTTCGATATTGACGACATCAACAAAGGCATCCCCGATCTTCACAGCAACCGTTGAGCCGGTGTCGTTATCGCGGACATCGATAACTTCTGACACAGATTCGAAGGATTGCCCTTTTAGGATACGGCTGAAATCGAGGCGATCTTCAGCTGAGAAGTCGGTGATGGTATCGACACCGAGGTGCTCACCGGTTTTCTCGCTGACGACGTCCTTGGCAGCCCAGAAGAACGTATCCCGACCGTTGCCGCCGGTTAGTACATCTTCGCCACCAAGGCTGCGGATCACGTCATCACCATCGCCGCCTTCAAGCGTATTGTCACGCTTGTCGCCTTTGATGTTGTCGTCGAACTGCGATCCAACGAAACGCTCGATGCTCCAGACTTCATCCGTGCCCAAGCCTTCCACGACGTGCTTTGAAAGGTCGGCGACAATGCCGGCTTTCGAAGCGCTGTAGTCGATCGTGTCGAAGCCAGAGCTGCCGTTGTAATAGTCATCGCCTGCACCAGCCAAGATCACGTCATCGCCAGAGCCAGCCGTGACTTTGTCGTCGCCAGCACCATCGGCAATCTTGTCGTTGCCTGAGTCGCCGGAGATTACATCGTTTCCGGCGTCGCCAAAGATGACGTCGTCGCCAGAGTTGCCGCTGAGGAGATCGTTGCCCTCACCGCCATAAATGACATCGTTGCCAGAACCACCACGGACATCATCGTCGCCGTTGCCGCCTGATAACTTGTCGTCACCTGAGTTACCCCAGATCCGGTCGTTACCTTCGCCGCCGTCGACACTGTCGTTGCCGCCCATACCGAACAGCTGGTCGTTGCCTTCGCCGCCAACGATCACATCATCGTCCGTCGACTTCTTGCCGCTTACAGCTTCCTTAGGCAAAAGGGCTGCGTTGGTCTGGCCAATATCGATGCGGAAAACGCTGTCGTCGAAGTCTTTGTCGCCACCACCTTTGAGATCCTCAAAGCCGATTTTGACGGAACCGCTCGCGACATCAAGCTCAGCGACAACGTGCTTAAATCCGTCGCCGTTTAGACCGCCTTCAGCACCGCCGAAGGAGTGAAAGACGGATTGTCCGTACTGAGACTTGACGATCGACTCCACACCGCGCTCGCTGGTGTGAACCAGCTTAACTTCGCTGCCGCCATAGACGTTGCCTGGCTCGCCTTTTGCGTCAACAAAGCGGAAGGATCCGTTAGGATCAGACAGCAGCTTGGAGTTTCCGCGCTGGCTGTAGCCGTTCGGCACGATGAAGAAGCCGATCTGATCGCCTGCGTTCAGCGAGACATCAACCGAGCTTTGGCCTGAAACCAGTTTGCCGCCGGAGCCTTTGAGAGAAGCGTTTGCGTAGAGGATTTCTACGTCATAGATCGTTCCGTCGCTGGCGATTTTGTACATGCCGAGCGCGTTTTTGTAGCCTGCGCTCTCGCCTAGAAACGTGACCTTGCCTTTGGCATCTTCCGCGATACGGAACTTATCCATATCGGCGACGCCACCAACGGTCGCTGCGCCGAAGATGATATCATCCCCGCCGTTGCCAGAGAGATTGTCGTTTCCGCCACCACCGTGGATTCGATCATGCCCTTCACCGCCGACAACTTCGTCATTGCCGCCTTCTGCGAAAATCAGATCATCTTCCAATGTGCCGGCAAGGGATTCTGCGGATCCCGAACCTTTAAGTTCCTTCATTTTACCCACCTATATGACACCTTGCCGAGTGAGTTCGTACTCAAACCCCTGGAACGCTAAAAAGGACAGTGCGCTCCTCTCGACCAGACCTCAATATAACGGGGGCGTCGGAATAAACCGTTCAATGGCGTAGACCAGTTTGATGAAAATCCGATCTATAATTTTTCTCATTTATTTACCAAAACATCGAACCTGAAAAACTGAATGCCACGCTCTGCATTATCGTCACTCGGCAATACAAATGAAAAATGGCGCCGACCATTCTAGCCAGCGCCATTTTGTTCTAGAGCGTGTTAGTCCAGGAATACATCAGGACGCAAAACCAAGGACGGCCACTTACCACGCGATACCCTGGTAGCTTTCTCCAGATGCCAACGAACGACACAGGCGTGCCAGATCGATGACATGGACGTCGGGATTGCGCCGGGCGAGCGCTTCGCGGAACTCTTTGGTGGCGTGGCTGACTACAACCACGTCACTGTTGGCAATCAACGTGTCTGCATCTGAAACCGAGAGTGCTTCCAGTTCATCCATCAGTTTTGCCTGGCGCGGAACGGCGTTGCGGACGTAGGCGATCTGACTGCGCAGCATCGGTCCGAACTTCAGGTTTGGATCGTAGGCCTGCAGCGTTTCCCCGTTGGTGAGAAGTTTCGCCATTAGCTCTAGCGTCGGGCTTTCGCGCAGATCATCGGTGTCCGGCTTGAAAGTGACACCGAGAAATCCGATGCGCTTGCCAGCGTGTGGCGCCAGAAGTTTCATGGCTTGCTCAACATGGCGACGGTTGGAATCCATCAAGCTGTCAATCAGCGGAACGCTGACTTCAAGCTCGCGTGCCAAGTGACCAACCGCGCGAACTTCTTTTGGAAGGCACGAGCCGCCAAAAGCGAACCCCGGCTTCAGGTAGTACGGCGACAGATTGAGCTTGGTGTCTTGAACGAAGATGTCCATGACATCGTGGCTGTCGATGTCGAGTGCTTTACACACGCGGCCCACTTCGTTGCCAAAGGCAACCTTCGCCGCATGCCAGACGTTATCAACGTACTTGACCATTTCAGCAGCAGAGATCGATGTGAAGATGACGTTCTCATCGATGGATCCGTAGATCAATGAAACTGTGTCGGCTGCCCGATCGTCGCTAGCCCCAACAACTGTTTTTGGAGGCGCGAAGAAATCCGCGACGGCAACGCCTTCGCGCAAGAATTCAGGGTTAAAGCAGACGCCGAAATCAGGGCCGAGCTTTTTACCGGAGGCTTTTTCGATTTCCGGCGCGACGACATCGAGCGTCGTTCCCGGCGGCACCGAGCAACGCAGAACGATGGCGTGATATGTCTTCTTCATCGCGATTGCCTGGCCGATTGCCCGGGAGGCTTTGCGGACGTAGGTCAGGTCGCAGCTGCCGTCTTCGGCTGTCGGCGTGCCCACAGAAATCATGGTGACATCAGTTTGCAGGACGGCGGCGACAAGATCGTGTGTTGCGGCGATCAAGCCGGCCTCAACCCCATCTTCCAACAGGTCACCCAAACGCTCTTCGACGATCGGCGAGCGGCCCTCGTTGATCGCTTCGATCCGGTCGGCATCGATGTCGATACCCACCATGCGAAAACCCAAGTGCGACAGGCACGCCATGGACACGGCCCCGACGTAACCTAGGCCGACGACACTGATGGCGGGCTGGTCAACGTTTCGCCTCGGCGCGCCTTCGACGGTCGGCACGACGTTCTCTCGCACCCACTGGCGGCCCGGGTCCTCTTTCAATGCGAATGTAGACATAACTGGTAGTACTCCCACACCTTTTGACTCGGCCGGCTTTTTTTCACACGAACCAATTGCCTCTATTGCTGGATTTCAAAGTCCATGCATGCGGGCTTGTTTTACGGATGCGTGGTCTGGCCTCGATGGGATTATGATCGACACGGATTGGCTTTGAATGAAACTGATTGATACAATTTTAGCGAGTTAATGGAAAAAAATAGTTTCAACCATGGCCCAACTCGGAACCTCCAATAACTTTGTGTAAATCATTACCAGTAGAAATAATCCTGAGAAGGATAGAACCGTCAAATAAGCGGCCATTCGTTCGCGCGCAACGGCAACCCAACCTAATTGCTCCATGCCTTGTTTCTGATTTCCGCGGTTGGCCCATTTCTGTTTTGCCAAACGCCAGATCATGAAGACCTTTACAACCGCATTGAGGAGCTGATTGACATAAAGTGTCCAGACGTAGCTGAGATCGACGCGCGGGGCGTAAGAGAAAAGCACGATCGACAGCAGCATGCGTGTTACCGCCAAGAACACGAGATATGCCAAGAAAAACGAAATGCCGACCTTTAACGTCCCTGCGATGGCGAGCATCGGCGAGAACAGCATGGTCCACATGGCGAGGCGTTGATCGACGAGACACCACCAAATGAAAAATGGCATTCGCGTCGGTCCTAGCGCGATTGCGCGTTGACCGTTCCTGAGCATGTTTCCAGACCATCGGCGCAAGTTCTCCACCATACGCTGGTAGCCCGATCCCTCAACGACCTCGATTGTGGTTCCGGATGCATCCGGAACGTAGGTCATTTTCACGCCGTGGCGCAGCAGGCAATACCAGCTGCTCTTGTCGTCGCCTGATAGAAAGCGGAATTTGCCCCAGAGCCAGTGGTCGAGAAAGTCCGCCTCCTGCAGGCGGATGAACTCGTTGGTTTTGATGTACTTCGCGCGGAAGACCGAAAAGCGGCCTGTGAGCGTCAGGACACGGTTTGAAAGAGCGTGGCTCTGCATGGCCATGCGCCGTTGCGAGAACCTCATGTCGAGCCACGATTGCATCCATTTTGGGCCCTTCACCGAGACGTATTCGTCGGTCGTCAGGGCATGCAGCTCTTGATCAAGCGCAAACAACGGGAAGCACTTGCGCATCATGCCTGGATGGATGACAAAGTCGCCGTCCATGAAGATGACAAGATCATCATCGGAGAGCCCTGCTCGCGACATGGCGCGCAGGATCAACGCGATGGCAACACGCTTGCCGGGCTGGTTCTGGCGGATGATCCGAAGCGTAATGTCGCAATCTTCGCCGATCAGCTGCAGATGCTCGGCGATCTGGCGCTCATCTTCGGGCTCACTCGACCCTAACCAGATGGTCGCCGGCACGCCACATTCGCGAATATCACGAACCAAACCGCGAATAACGGCTTCGGAAATCTCGCGATGCTCGCGGAACGTCGTCATCTGGACGTGGATGTGACGCGGCCTCCAGCCAGACTCCCAAACAGCTGCTGCTCGATCGCGCATCTTTGGATAGGTCATGTTGGCGTAGATCAGCGCACGCAGCCAATGGTTGCCCCACCACAGATAGCGCCAGATACCAAGGATACCGATCACGTAGATGAAGCCGCGAACCTCGGGATTCCAGATCGAGTTGGGAAGGCTCAGCAGTGCGATGAAACAGATCGTGAAGTAGGCAAGAAGCTGGTAGCAGACATCGGACGTCCACTTCTCGTGCCAGGGCCTATAGGCCGATTGAGGGCGCTCGAAGATCTCGTCGGTTGTTATTTCTGAAGGCGCAACGTTCGTGGGCGTCATGCTGGTGGGCATCATGGGCCGCCCCTCTTACAACGCGAGCTGCAGCTTTTGCGCCAGGGACGACAGAATTGAATTCTGGGTTCGCTTTTCGAAGATGACGACAACCGGCAGGCCAGAGCGATACTTCTTGAAATTGCTGATTGTGTTTGGGTCATCGAAATTGATCGTCACTTGCGCCGAGCGGTCCGTTGGGCCGCGCCATGTGTAGCCGGGGTTCTGGCGCCGCTCTTGTTCGCGCAGAAAACCGCTGGTCCGATCGATTGCCGAAATATGCCCTTTCAGCGTCTCTCCCAAAGCGGGAACATAGAGCAGCGCTTCGTCACCAATTCCGACCTTGGCGATCTCATCCTGATTCAGGAAAGCCGTGACATGTCTTTTGCGACGCTCTTCAACGACGGCAATGACGTCGCCGCGCCGGACGCTGGAGCGATCAACGCGTGGGAGCTTAAGGATCGTGCCGTCGAACGGTGCACGAACTGCTAGATTATCGCGCTCTCGAACTGCAGCCAGATGGCGCTGTTGCGCCAATGCGATTTCGTGCTCAGCAAGGCGGACCTCTGCTGCCAGCTCTTCCGATTTTCCGATCAGATCGTCGCCTGTGTAGAGGCGCTTTCCGATATTGCCATCAGCCAAGTCTGCGCGGGTCGAAAGTTCCAAGCGCTGGCTTGCCAGTTGCTTTTCGAGCGTCACCACTTTCTCTCGCGCGTCGTCCAGACGGCTGAGAGTTGTAAAGCCCTTCTCGTAAAGCGTGTTCAGACGCCGATGTTGATCGCGAGCGAGCGCCAAACTGGCCTTTGTCGACTCCATCGCAATTCGGGCCTGTTTGACGTTCTTCATCTCGATTGCAGCAAAGCTCTTGATGCGATCAAGCTCCTCGGCATGGCGGCGCTTCAGATAGATGAGCTTTGCTTTTTGCGATTTCACCGCAATGTCGGCCAATTCGATTTCGCGCTCGAGTTTGTTGTCGAGCAGCTTGAGGAGCACGTCGCCGGACTTAACGCTGTCTCCAGGCTTGAGGCTCGTCCATTCGACCTGACCATCGACTTGCGCTTCAACCATATCGACGGGCGCAGAGATCACAGCTGTTGGAACTTCGATACGAAAGAAATTCGAGTAAGCGAGAATCCCGGCGTAGCTGAAAATGATGAACCCAAGCAGGATATAGAACGCGCTCATCGCGACGGTTTTCACCGGCCAGCGACGCACCGGCAGCTTTTCAAGCTGCTCTATTTTTGAATCGCCCGGTTTGATGGCGTCTGGTTTGGGTTGATTGGCAGGTTTGCTGGCGGGTTGTTCGTCGGGCTTCAAGGACGCAGGGGTTACCGGAACATCGATGCGCTGGATGGTATCCTCAACGTCGGTCATATGACCGCGCACGAGATCCTCGATAAAGTGCGCCATCAGTTCGCTCTCGCGTTCCCCAATCTGGGTGTACTGAATGGCAAAGAGGCCTTTAGATGGATCGACGCGGACGACTTCTCCGATCACCTTGAAGGCAACATCAAACCCCTGGAACGGTAGCGCCAACGAAACTTCAAGCTCGCTGCCAACCGTCGGTAGTTTGCCTGGGAAACTCTCGATGCGAAGCCCACCGAGCGACCAATCGTAAGCGCGCACACGATGGCCGCCGACCTCAACAAAAAGAGGGGCGGTTAAACGATGGTGCCGCCTTTGGTCGGGCCGCTCCCGTTTGATCGTTACTGCCATTCGCTAACGCAACTTTAACTGTTCAACCTCACGCGGCACGTTGAGCCGCACAGAGACCATTTCTTGCATGGGGAGTCTTAACGGGACGTTCGTACCCGCTCTTTTTGAGCCAAAATTTCGATAAAGGTCGTAGAATTTGCGCCGAAAACCGCATCTGGCGTTGAGTTGCCGATACGCGAGATCGATCTATGTCGCGAAGATCTTACCTGGATTTAAGATCCCCATCGGGTCCAGAGCAGTCTTGAGCGACGCCATAGTATCGACGGCCGCGGCGCGCTCCAGACGCAGGTAGCTTCTCTTGCCCTGGCCTATCCCATGCTCACCGGTGCAAGTCCCTTCCATTGCGATTGCGCGTTCGGCCAAGCGCCCGGCAAAGGCTTTGATTTTGGTTTGCTGGGCGTCGTCGTTCCGGTCGTACATTACCAGCGCGTGGAAATTGCCATCTCCGACATGTCCGACGATTGGAGCGTCCAGGCCCGATGCAGCAATATCCTTTTCTGTTTCGAGGATGCACTCTGCAAGGCGCGAAACTGGCACGCAGACGTCTGTCACCAGCGTATCGCGGCCAGGCCAGGCCTCCCGGACGGCCCAAAGCGACTCGTGGCGCGCCTTCCAAAGTTTGCGGCGCTCAGATTCATCTGCCGCGCTGGTGAAACTGAGCGCGCCCTCGGTTTTGGCAATATCCTCAAAGATCTCGGCCTGCTCCCGAACAGCAGCGGCGGTCCCATGGAACTCCAAGAACAGCGTTGGAACTGACTTCAGCGACAGCCCGGCGTGGTGATTGACCGCGGCGATCACATGCCGGTCCAGGAGCTCGATACGGGCAAGGCCTAAGCCCATCGCGATGGCCATCATGGTTGTGTTGCAGGCACTCTCCAAAGACTCAAAACCTGCCACGGCGGCGATAACCTGCTCGGGGACTCCATGGAGGCGGAGCGTTAGTTCCGTGATGATGCCGAGCGTACCCTCAGACCCAACCAACAAATGCGTCAGGTCATAGCCGGCGGCGGATTTGCGAGCGCGGCTGGCGGTCTCGATGACGTTTCCATCCGCGAGCACGGCTTTCACGCCCAGAACGTTTTCACGCATGGTTCCGTAACGGACTGCAGTGGTACCGGAGGCTCGCGTCGCCGCCATGCCGCCCAGCGTGGCTTCTTCGGTGCCGGGATCGACGGTAAAGAACAGCCCCGTATCGCGCAGATCGGAATTCAGGCGCCCGCGCGTGACCCCTGCCTCGACCCGGCAATCCATATCTTCCGGGCTGACGCGGAGTACTTGGTCCATTCGAGATAAATCGAGGCTGATACCACCACGAGGCGCATTGACGTGCCCTTCCAGAGACGTGCCCGCGCCAAACGGAACGATCGGCACGCGAAACCGCGATGCGACGCCGACAAGGTCAACGACGTCCTCAGTCGATGCGGCGAAAAGCACCGCTTCAGGTGGTTCGGGGGCAATCGACGTCAACGTATTTGCATGCTGCCGGCAGATACCAGGTGAGGTTTCGAAGGCGTCGCCAAAGCGCTGGCGCAACAATGGGAAGGCATCGCCCCAGTCGTTGTCGCGCTTCGTGCCTCTTACTGCCTTATCATTGCTCATCGGTTGCCGATCCTGCTTCTAGCGCCTCCGAAAGCCTCCGAAATTCGGCAGCTTACAGCGGTAATGCCCAATTTAGGCCCCGATCACTAAGCTTTGTAAATCGTTAGTGATGCTCTAAAAGGCAGCAAAAGCTTAGCCTGTGTCTTAGGTCAACTGCGGTTCGTGCTCATGACTTTCCGATTGTTTCTGTGTGCGTTGCTCTGTTTCAGCGCGTTTCCCTTGCCCCAGCTCGCCGCCCCTGAGGCAGAAGCAGCTCGGGCCGAACGCTGGGTTCGAATTGCGCAGTATCGCATAGATCCGAAGCAACCAGAGACCATGATCGATCTGCGGGACAGGTCTGGATCGTTCGTCGGGTTTCAGCTGCGGGCGCGGCGCGGACAGATCGGGATTGAGCACTTCACGCTGCGTTTTCATGACAAGACGCACTATGACAGCACCGATCGCTTCCGACTGCGGCGTAACGAGAGAACGAAAGTCTTTGCCAGAGAAGAGGCCGAGCGTTTTGCCGATACGTTATCAGTCACGCTTGACCAGGACATAAGACCAGGCCGCTATGCGAGGCTGGAACTCTGGGGCTTGCAGACGCGCGCCGGGCGATTTGCCAAGCGTCCCGAAAAACTGATGCCGGTACCGCCCTCGCCACGGCGGGTGGCAGCGTCCGAGCTTAGTGGCGACGGTGCGGTATTGATCTCGGTGAAGGAAGCCGGCCGCGAAGTGGACGCCGAGACCCTTGAGGTCGCAAACAAGCTTGGCAAGTTTTCGCGATTGAGGCTTGGCGTGCGAAATGCGCCGCTCGACGTCGAGAAACTTACCGTCAAATACCTTGATGGTGCCACTCAGGAATTTGCGGTTAACGGAACGCTGAAAGCCCCAACCACATCACCCTGGTTTGAGATCAATGCGTCAAAGTTTGTGAAGCAGGTCACATTGCAAATGCGGACCAAGACGGGTCTCACGTCGCCTGCTCGCATTGAGTTGCATGGCAAGCTGGCCGATGGGTGGTTGGCGTCCGATGGAGAAGGTAAATCCTTTAACGACGGGTGGGTTTTGCTCGGTGCGCAGTCCGCCGGGTTTGTCGGCTTTGACAATGACGTCATTCCGCTTGCCAAACAGGATAGCGGATTTGAAAAGCTGCGCGTCAACGTTCTTGGGCGGTCGGTGACGCTCAATCAGCTTCGCGTCGTTTATTCCGACGGTGAAGAGGACATAATTCCGGTGCGCAGCCGGATCGACGATGGCGACGTATTCGGGCCCATCGAACTGCGCGGGCGCGACCAGAAAATTCGCGAAATCCGAGCCCGTTACCGCTCACGCATTATCGACAAAGTCGCTAGCTCGAAGGACGTTGCGCTCGTTCAGGTCTGGGCAAAGCGGTAACCGGCATGATGACTTCCGATCCTCAGGCGCTGGCACGCGAAGCGCGCGCAGCAGCAAGTGGTTTGGTGACGGTGCGCGACCTATTGCGGTTTGCGGTTTCGAGTTTCTTGGCTGCTGACCTTGTTTATGGGCACGGCACAAGCAACGAGCTCGATGAGGCAGCTTTCCTCATTCTCGCATCGCTCAACCTGCCGGTTGACTCGCTCGACCCGTGGCTTGATGCACGGCTTACACAGTCTGAACGGGTGAGGATTTGCGAGGCAATCGCCCAGCGCATCGAAACGCGAAAGCCTGCCCCGTACATCGTAGGTCAGGCGTGGATCGGACCTTATAAATTCCACGTCGATGAACGCGTGATCGTGCCACGCTCGTTCCTTGGGGAATTGCTGCTTGGCGGTGCCGATGATCTCTTCCAGCCGGAAAGTGATGCACCGGTCTCGCGCGTACTTGACCTGTGCACGGGATCTGGCTGCCTCGCCATCCTATTGGCGTTGACGTTCCCGGAAGCCGAGGTTGTTGCAGCTGACGTTTCGTTGGATGCGCTTGAGGTCGCCAAGCAGAACATCGCTGCATATAGCCTTGAAGACCAAGTTACGCTCTACCAATCGGATCTCTTTCAGGCGCTGCGCGAAGAGCCCTTCGATTTTATTGTTTCGAACCCACCCTATGTGACTTCGGAAGCCGTCGCAGCCTTCCCACCTGAATATGCTGCCGAACCACAGCTTGCGCATCTCGGTGGGGTCGATGGGCTCGATCTCGCGCGGCGCATACTCGAAAACGCCCGTCGTTTTCTGACACCGGATGGAAGTCTGATTATGGAGATTGGACAAGCCCGCGAGGATCTCGAACACTCCTATCCTGACACTCCATTCCAGTGGCTCGATACCGAATTGAGCGAAGGCGAGGTGTTGCTGATCTCAGCTAGCGACCTACCCAGCGCGAGGCTTGCCTAATTATGCTACCTGAAGCTCAAGAGGCTCCCCATTACAGGCGCAGCCATGACATTCAGCTGCGCCTTCGACAACCGCCACTGTTTTGCGGCGGAGCATGCATTTGCCTGGGCGTCGAGGACGCAAGCCGGATGCGTCGTGTGCTGGCGTTAACGCGCGCCATTGTCAAAACGTGGCGTTGAGCACGGTACGCGGGTTGCCGATGGCTTCTTCATTTCCGGAAAAAGTAACGGGCGCTACCACCAGGTGAGCGCCCATAAAGTTGGGTATTGTGCTGGCTGTTCCCGCCAGCTTGCTAAAGCTTCGTTTGAGGCGTTAGCCAAATGCGCCGAAGTGGTGCGAAATCCCGGTGCCGATTTCACGCACAGTTTCGTACGTTTCCTGCATCGGCGCGAGCAGCTCATGCTCTAGGCGGGCATACTCATCAACACCGTGCGGTTGGTAGGTTGCTTTTTCTTCGTACTCTTCACCACTCACAGAACCCGAAGAGTGATGCGGGAAGACTTGACGCATGAAATCTACGACATCTGGAATGTCGAGCCCGAGTGCCAACGCGAGGACGCTCTCGTAAGACATGTCATTGCGCGGCGCAAAGCGCGGCAGGCGTGCGGCTAGAATAAATATGCGCATGATGAGCGCCATGCGAATGGCTTGCAGAAGATCTAGCTCAAGGCGCGTGTCGTCTGGAACCTTACCGCCTTCCAGGCCGAGACCTTCGAGGATCGCGTGAAGGTCAATCGCGTCGATACGCATGTGGTGAACGAGGCGATTGATCTCACTTGTGCGCATGTCGTTGAGCAATGCTCGAGAGAGTTGGCGGAAGGCCGGCTCAAAGTCCTGTTCCCGTCCCCAAGATGCTCGCGACGCCCAAAACCCTGCATCGAACAGATAAGCGTTGGCGCCCATGGCGTTGAGGCTCGAAAGCTGCTTGCCACGCGCGACCATTTCCAGAATGTCGATGAGGCGTGGCGACTCCTTGGCGAGTGCCACGAAACGATCGCGGTCGTAACCCGTCGCATAACCAAGACCCGCAACAACGTTGGCGATGTATCCGAACTGTTGCAGGATTGCGTTGTTTGGAATAGCCCGCATACGGGAAGGATCGCCACGGTCAAGCGGCTGGCTCACATCAGATTGGCGTTTCATGGCTCGGGAGCCAGTCCTAAACAGAAGGTTTGGTCCGAAGGCACCCAAGAGTGCTCGATACCCAGGGTGCGCAAACAAGTCCTGCTGGTAATCGCGGAGGCGCAAGAAGAGATCGAGCGCCAAGTTCTCATCGGCGTAGAATGGATCTTCGCCTTCCTGGATCTCGAATGCGTCCCTGATTACTGTCGAGACCGTTTCGGCCGTCAACGTGGTGTCTGAGAAGAACATGTAACCATCGCCACCCTGGAAGCTGGTCTCATGCTTTAACGGCTGCCCGTTGCGCGCAAAGCGCCGACGAACCTCATGTGGCAGTACATATGACAAGCGCTTGCGCAGGTTGCCGGGGTGAGCGCCGCGGCCCATCGATTCCCCGTGGGTCGAGAAGATCAGTGTTTCCACATCATGGAGGCCAGCGGCGTGAACAGATTGCGCAATGGATAAGTGCAGACGTTCAATTTCTAGCGTTGCCGCTGCTTGGCCAATAAAGCGCCCGGCGTCGGAAAAGCCGGTCTGGATCGACATACGGCCACGTCCGCGTACGTAATCGCGGTAGGTTTCCTCCTGAAGGAGATCTTCCATCATTCGCGCACCCCGTTCCAGACCGTCGGGGGTCTCAAACAGCGGCGAGATATCGACAATGTCTGCGACGTCAAACAGGCGGGCGAGATAGACCGCGATCATTACGGTTGCCGGCGATTCGCTTTCAGCGATCAAGAAGCGGATCGGCGTTTCAGCGTCGATGTGCTTCTTCATCTGAGCGATCATCGCGAACTGGCGGATCGCGGTTGCGGTTTCCAATTCGAGCGTGCGGAAGTTAACTGACTGCGGGTCTTCTGTTGCTGCTTTGATGTGTTCAGACAGGTTTTGAAGCGCGCGGCGTTCTTTGATGTTGTTGGTCCATGGCTCACGGATCAGCGCGCGCAACGCGTTGTCGAGCTGGGCAGAGTTGATGCGCACGTGGATGTGTGATGTGCCGAGCCCTGTCGTCTGCAACAGGCCGCTGAGTGATGCTAGTGCACGCTTCATCTGAGTGGAGTCGACAGCTGCGATGAGTTCATCGATCAGTTCAACAAGTGGCGCCACCGTCGTCAGGTTGTAGCTGTCTGATGCTGAAATCGTATTGGCAGCGCGGGCGAGTTTTCCAGGATCTCCCGCCGCTGATTCCAGTGCCTGAACCTGCTCTTGGACCGCGGCGATGGCTAGGTCTAATTTCCCGGTCAGTTGCCGGCTGATGCGCTCGACTTCTGGTGCTTCCGCCAAGCGGTGCTTAGTGAGAAGGAAACGCTGGCGGATGTCATTAAGTGAAGTCAGCTTTTCCTTGAGGCGGAACTTAATAGACGCGTCCCAAGTGATGTCCGTCCTACCGTCAAGATCGTAGCCAACCCAGGATGCAATCGTGGCTAGTTTCGGCTTGGCATCGAACGCTTGATCGCCGAAGGAATCGTGCGCGACGCGATAGAAACGGTTGTAGAGATCCTCCAGCGCATTGCGCAAATTGACGATCGCCGATTGGGCGCGCCGGTGCTCGTAGGCAAGGTCGACAGGCTCGTCCGGGCGATGCGGCAGGCGTGCACGATCAGACGCCAGCTCGTCATTGCTCGCCGCGATCTCCACCATTTGAGCGGCGAGGGATTCTGAAACGCCGAACGTTGGGTGTGCTGTCAAAACGATCCCAGCCTTCGCGCGGGACCATACGTTTTTAAACGTCGCAAAGTCGGGCTCGCTGCCACTCTCAGCGATGGTTCTTTTGACGAGTTCAGCAAACGCGTCATGCTCGCGTGGACCGTCCTCTATGCCAACACGCTGACGCAATCCGCGCGCACGATTGAGTAACGCGCGGTCCATCAGTCGAGACGACAACGCCTTGATGTCAGCCAGTGAAATTTCGCCAGCTTCAAGGCGTCGCGATAGCCCGAAGGCCACCGACACAATTGGGTTGAGCCAGGGCGCGTCGGGAATCTGGGTCCGAAGCGCACGAAGTTCGTCACGCAGCTTGAATTCATCAAGCGGCGTTGCGTCAGCCGTCTGATCCGTAGACATTTTTCGCTCTCGCAAAGAGGGTTAAGCGCCCTGGGTTTTCACCGTGTTTGACTTGCGTTCCCAGCTAGGCCGCGTTCGACATTTTGGAGAGCACGTCAGCGACGGTCGCTCCCATGTCAGACGGCGTCGGCGAAATCGTCACGCCAGCCTCTTTAAGGATTTCAACCTTCTCGGCTGCAGACTCGCCAAAGCTCGTCACGATGGCTCCGGCGTGGCCCATCTTCCGACCCTTTGGTGCGGACAAACCAGCGATGTAGGCAACGACCGGTTTTTTCATGTGGTCGCGCGCATAGGCTGCGCCCTCAGCTTCCTGCGGGCCGCCGATCTCACCAATCATCAACACGACATCGGTCTCATCGTCCTTCTCGAACTCTTCGAGAATGTCGCGGAAAGACGCGCCGTTGATTGGATCGCCGCCAATACCGACGCTCGTTGAAATGCCCAGACCAAGCGCCTTGAGCTGCTCGGCGGCTTCATAGCCAAGCGTACCGGAGCGGCCGATCACGCCAACGCGGCCGGGTTTGTAGATGTGGCCTGGCATAATGCCGAGCATCGCGCGACCTGGCGAAATCGTACCGGCGCAGTTTGGACCGGCGAGGCGCATGCGGTTTTCTTTTTTATATCGGCGCATATAGCGCTTCACACGGATCATGTCCTGGGCCGGAATGCCATCCGTGATGCACGTGCAGTATTTGATGCCGGCATCGGCTGCTTCCATGATCGCGTCGGCTGCAAATGGAGGTGGAACGAATACGATGGAAGCTTCTGCGCCGGTTTCCGCAACGGCGCCACGAACGGTGTTAAAGACCGGGCGGCCGAGGTGTTCGGTTCCCCCTTTACCTGGGGTCACGCCGCCGACTACGTTGGTTCCGTAGTCAATCATTTCCTGGGCGTGGAAGGTGCCGATGCGGCCGGTGAAACCCTGCACCAGGATCTTGGTGTTCTCGTTGATAAAGATCGCCATGACAGTTTCCTCCCTTACGCGGCGGCAGCCGGCGATTGTTTGGCCGCTTCAACGGCTTTTTCTGCAGCTTCGCGAAGGCTATCTGCGGCGTGCAACTGTAGGCCGCTTTCCGAGATAATGCGGCGGCCCTCTTCAACGTTGGTGCCCGCGAGGCGGACGACCACTGGCACTTTGATGTCGAGTTCCTGCACAGCCAGAACGACACCTTTTGCGACCCAGTCACAGCGGTTGATCCCGGCAAACACGTTGACCAAAACCGCCTTCACGTTGTCATCGCGTAGGACCGCGCGGAACGACTTCTGCACGCGCTCGGGGCTGGCACCACCACCGATGTCGAGGAAGTTGGCAGGCTCACCGCCGGAGTATTTGATCATGTCGAGCGTTGCCATGGCGAGACCGGCACCGTTGACGATGCAGCCGATATCGCCATCCAGGCCAACGTAGGACAAGCCACGGTCGGAGGCGTAAGTTTCACGCGGATCTTCTTGTGATTTGTCGCGCAGTTCTGAAATCTGCGGGCGGCGGAAAAGCGCGTTGTCGTCGAAAGACATCTTCGCATCCAGCGCGACGACACCACCTTCCTTTGTAATCACGAGCGGGTTGATCTCGACCATTGTCGCGTCGAGGTCGCGGAAAGCGCGATAGCAGCCGAGAATCGTGCGCTCGAATTTGTTGATGAGTTCCGGTTCGATGCCAAGGCCGAAGGAAATTTCTCGCGCCTGGAACCCCTGCATGCCGACGGCGGGGTCGACGACCACGTTGAGTAGAGAGTCCGGATCTTGCTCGCTGATTTCCTCGATGTCCATGCCGCCTGCGGAAGACGCGCAAACAACGATGCGTTCCTTGGCACGGTCCATCACAAGCGACAGGTAGATCTCTTTATCGATGTTGGTGCCTTCCTCGATGTAGAGGCGTGAGACCAACTTGCCTTGCGGACCGGTTTGCACGGTCACAAGTTTCTTGCCGAGGAGGCCGTCTGCGGCCTCCCAGATTTCGGCATCCGACCGGCAGATTTTGACACCGCCGGCTTTGCCTCGGGCACCGGCATGGATCTGGGCTTTCACAACCCAGACCGATCCGCCGATTTCGCTTGCTCTGTAGGTTGCCTGCTCTGGCGAGTAGGCGAGGCCGCCGCGCGGGATGGGCACGCCGAACTTCGCAAGAAGTTCTTTGGCCTGGTACTCATGGATATCCATTTGATTCCTCCCTTTATGTTTGGTCGCGACAGCCTCGTGGGGTTCTTAGCCCGCCTGTTTTGCCTTGGCCGCTTCGATCTGTTCGGATACGACGATGATGTTTTTGGCCATTTTTTCGGAGGCCGCATCAATCATCTTGCCATCGAGCGATGCCGCGCCTTTGCCCTGAGCTTCAGCTTCTTTCAGAGCTTCGATAATGCGATGCGCGCGCTCAACTTCGCCTGGAAGAGGCGAGAACACATCATTGGCAAGTTCGATCTGAGATGGGTGAATGGCCCACTTGCCCTCAACGCCGAGTGCGGCAGCGCGTTTTGCTCCGGCGATGTAGGCATCTGGATCGCTGAAGTCGCCGAAAGGACCATCGATTGGACGGAGGCCGTAAGCGCGGCAGGCAACCGTCATGCGTGACAATGCGAAGTGCCATTGGTCGCCTGGATAGTCAGGGTTCAAGCCACCGATGACAACGGTACGTGCTTTGTTGAATGCTGCGTAGTCAGCAACACCGAAGTGCATTGCTTCGAGCCGGCTCGGCGCAGCGGCAATTGCTTCCACATTGGCCATGCCCAACGGCGTTTCGATCAGAGCCTCAGTCCCGACTTGGTTGGTGTACCCTTTGGCCTCTTCGATCTGGCTCATCAGGCACTCAACCATGTAGACGTCTGCTGGGACGCCGACTTTTGGAATAAGGATCGTGTCGAGTTTATCGCCGGCTTGCTCCATGATGTCGACGACGTCGCGATACATGTAGTGGGTGTCGAGGCCGTTGATGCGGACCGAAACGGTCTTGCCCGCGCCCTTCCAATCCAGATCGTTCAGCGCCTGAATGATGTTCTTTCGGGCCTGCTCCTTTTCAGGTGGCGCGACCGCATCTTCACAGTCCAGAAAAACAAAGTCTGCGGCGCTCTTGAACGCGCGATCGATCATGGTCGTGTTGGAACCCGGGCATGCGAGTTCCGAACGTTGAAGGCGCTGCTTGCGGAGCGGATGAAGGGTGTAACTCATTTAGCTGTTTCCTCTCTGGAGACGCCCGGCGTAAGGGTAAAAAACGCCAGACCTCTACAGCATTTAGTGTTTCGTTTGGCCCGCCTGAAGTCCGCTTAATCCGATCCGTCTTTCGAACGGGGTATTTTTTCGGTTACCAGGCGCGAGCTCTCATTCAACAGCGTGCGACGCACGCTGCTCAAAGCTCATACCAGATGCAGGTTCTTTCGAGCTAGGGACCAACGCACGGCCCCAGCTCGATATTTCATTAAGCAGCTTTGAGGCCTTGGCCGGAATCGCGGGAGGTGGCTGATTTCGTCGACGTTTCGCTGAAGTATTTCGCAGCAGCGCCCGTACCCGAACCGAGCTCAATATTGATGCCGCAATCCTTGAGCGCCATTTCGACGCCGAAAAGCGCGCCGCCAACCATGACCTCATCAAGCGCGCCAAGGTGACCGATGCGGAAGACTTTACCGGCGACCTTGGTAAGGCCTGTGCCAAGAGAAACGTTGTAGCGGTAATAGGCCGTCTTGAGCACATCGTTTGCGTCGAAGCCTTCTGGGACGTAAATGGCGCTGACAGTATCGGAGTGCCACTTGGGTTCTTTGGCGCAAAGCTGAAGGCCCCAGGCTTCAACGGCTTTCCTAACGCCGGTTGCAAGCCGAGTGTGGCGCGCGAAGATGGTTTCCAGGCCTTCTTCTTCGATCATATCGAGAGACGCCCGGAGACCGTGCAGGAGCTGTGTTGCCGGGGTGTAAGGGAAGTAACCCAGATCATTGGTCTTGATCATGTCTTCGAAAGAGAAGAAGCAGCGGTTCATGCGGCCGGCCTGCTTATTGGCTTCGAGAGCCTTGTCGCTGACGGCCAGAATGCCGAGGCCCGTTGGGAGCATGAAGCCTTTTTGAGAGCCCGATACGCAGCAATCGACACCCCACTCGCCCATGCGCATATCGATGGAGCCAACTGAAGATACGCCATCAACCATCAAGAGTGCTGGGTGGTTGACCGCGTCCAGAGCGGCTCGAACGCCTGCGATATCGCTGGTAACGCCGGTTGCGGTCTCGTTTTGCGTGGCGAAGACGGCTTTGATTTCATGCGCAGTATCCTTGGCAAGGATGTCAGCGTACTTCTCAAGAGGAACGCCCGTGCCCCACTCCTCATCACAGACGATGACGTCGAGACCCATGCGCTCAGCCATGTCGACCCACAAGTGGGAGAACTGACCAAAGCGGCTCATCAATACTTTATCGCCGACCGACAGCGTGTTTTCGATAGCGGATTCCCAAGCCCCGGTACCTGACGACGGGAAAATGAACACTCGGCCGTCCTGCATTTTGAAGACTTTTTTGATGTCCTCAAAAATTGGCAGCGTAAACTTCGGGAACTCTGGGCTGCGCATGTCTTGCATGGGCAGGTTCATGGCCATGCGAACACGTTCGGGAATGTTGGTTGGACCTGGAATGAAAAGGTGCGGCTGTACCGGCATGGTCGTATCCCTCCGAGTGCTTGTTGGAACCGCCTTATGTCGCGGCGGTTGATGGGTGCCGCTTGCGAGTTCACGGCGCCAAAGTAGCCGGATCATGGACTTTGGTAGGAGGCCCCGCAACACCCGCGCGGATAGGAAAAACCACCCTTCCGGAGACCTTTGCTAGATATTTAATCTGATTTAATTTCAATAACTTGATTGCCACTTCCTACCCGGCAGGGTAGGCGGCTATGCCGGTGGGTAGAAGTTTACTACCCAGCACTAAACTGCAGATTTGTGCTTGAAGCAGCCGGGGGAGTTAGAAGCGGTCGGGGCCGCTCGAGAGATACATCGCAACAGCCATTGCGCGGTTGTTGGCACCGATTTTCTCGTAAAGGTTTTTGAGATGATATTTGACCGTATTGCGGGAGATTCCAATACGGGTTGCGATCTGCTCGTTGGTCCAGCCATTAGCAAGCGCGCGGAGCAGTTCCTTTTCGCGCACTGTCAGGTTTTCGAGCGGGTCCGACGTCAATGCTGAGATATCGATAAACGGGATACTCATGCGGCCCTGATGGACGCTTGATATCGTATCCAGCAACACGGATGGGTCGTCAGCTTTGGAGGTCACACCCCAAGCCCCACATTTGACTGCTTCGCGCAAAACTGCGGGCGTGAAGTCTCCCGTGTAGACGATGACGCGGGTTGAAATGTTCCGCCGCTTGACGGCGCGCAGCACATCGCCGCCGGTCATATCTGGTAATGCCCAGCCGATTACGCCGATATCAATGCGTTGGCCCTCGCAAAGCGACATAAACTCCGCGCCGCTGGAAACGAGATTGCGGACCGAGAAACGGTTGTCTTGTCCGATGAACTCAGCCAGTCCAGCTCGTACGATGGGATTTTTATCGGCAATCGCTATACCTGATTGGCCAGCGCGCACCTGTTGCTGCCCATTGCCCGTAGGCTGGGCGCCCAAGTGGGCAGAACTCGCGGTCGACGAGCGGTGGCCAGACTGGCCGATGGAAAACGGGCGCGCCTGCATATGGGTTGCATGCTCCGGTATGGTCGAGGGCTGCCGACAATGGAAGCTTGCGTGGGCGCATAGTTCGCGCCGGCACCCGCATTTCGCGGGGCGGCTTGCTTTCCGTGGTGGCCTTTAGTCTAGCGCATCATGGCCCATTTAGACCAGAGGTTAGCTGCGGTTTGCGGACAGGAATTCATGCTGCGACGCGGTAGATATTGTGCGACGCGAATATTTTGCGTCATGCGGGGATCATAACGAAATTCAAAAAACGATGGCTTGAGAGACTGCTTAGAACCTGTGCCTTAAGGCTGGCTGACTATTTCGCGAAGGCAGCCCACCAAATCTGCATAGTCGGAAAATGTGCTGCGATGCGGAAGGCTTTCAATTGGTGTTTTGCGATATCCTTCAGTGTAAAGCACGAAGGGCAGATCAGCGGCTTGGGCCGTGGCGGCGTCGACTTCGCTATCGCCGACAAACACGGTCTGGGTTCGCCCGAGGGCTTTAGCCGCTGCAAGAAGCGGAGCTGGATGCGGTTTTTTCTCCGCCAAAGTATCGCCCGCGATGACCACGCCAAAAAGCTCCTTCCAGTTCTGGGCCTCTAGAACGCTCAGCGTTGGTGCCATCGGCTTGTTTGTGCAAAGACCGATCGCCAAACCATCGCCGACCAGCTCTTGCAGCACTTCTTCCACGCCGGGATAGGGATGATTATCAGCTCCAGGTGCAGCGGAATAATCTCGCAGGAACTGCTCGAGCGCACCTGGGAAGGCCTGAGGATCGAACGCGTTACGGGCCGTCAGAGTGCGCGTTAGAAAGACCTCCGCCCCGTTTCCCACGTATTGGCGGGCTTCCTCGACCGAGAGTAGGGGCAAGTTCAGGCGGCTCAGTGTTGCGTTCGCAGCGCCGCAGATGACGCCGACGCTGTCCACCAGCGTACCGTCGAGGTCGAAAATGACTGCACTCATGCGGCGGAAGATAAGCTGCTCACCGCGGCCTCGCGAATGGCACGTATGTTTGTGCCATAGACGTCGGGTGCGCTAACGCTGCCACCTTTGAAGACTGCCGACCCGGCAACCAGGACATCGGCTCCGGCAGCAGCCACATGTGGCGCGGTTTCAGGCGTAACGCCGCCATCGATCTCTATGTGAATTGGACGGTCGCCAATCATCTCACGCAGGCGGCGAACCTTGGGTACCATGGCCTCAATAAAGCTCTGACCGCCAAAGCCTGGGTTCACAGTCATGACGCAGACGAGGTCGATCCGATCGAGAACAAACTCGATGGTTTCGGGCGGCGTGGCTGGGTTTAGGGCGACGCCGGCTTTACAGCCAGCGACCCTTATGGCCTGCAATGTTCTGTCAAGATGCGGGCCTGCTTCGACATGCGCGGTGATTATATCAGCACCCGCCTGGGCGAACGCCTCGATGTAGGGGTCAACCGGAGCGATCATCAGGTGTACGTCCATCACCGTCTTGATGTGCGGGCGGATGGCTTTGCACGTCTGTGGGCCGAAGGTGATATTGGGCACAAAGTGCCCGTCCATCACATCGACATGGACCCAATCGCATCCTTGCGCTTCGATCGCCTCGCACTCCTTGCCAAAGTTGGCAAAATCCGCCGACAGGATCGAGGGCGCAATCTTGATCTGGCGATTGAAGGGTTCAGTGCCGCTCATTCCGGGCTCCTGGTCTCTCGTTTTGTCTCATCAATGATTTGGCGGCCCAAGCTGCGCGCCACCACTTATGCCTTTTGACGACTTCTAAAGCGCTTTTGGGCTGAGCCATACCGGATGAAGTGAAAAATCTGGGCAGATCTGGAAGGCCATTTTTGTGAGGGCGCTGTTGCTTCGCGTTGCCTCCAACATACGGCAAGACCAACGCAGCACCAATCCTATAGAGAATAGTATATCTCTGCGGCCTTTGAGGTTTATCTAGTTTAAATGCCACCAAGCAACTTAAACCGAACGAGATTTATTCGATTTATATTGGTTTGCGTAGACGAGATCGACAATGGAAGACAGCAACGAGTTTTTCTCCTTAGCCGGCCCTGCTGGCTCTAGGACGTTAAGGGCTTACTCTGACGATCCCATACTTTGACAACCTGACCTTCCCTGGTCTTGGCGGAAGTTTCGGCTTCCGCCATTTTTTTGCTTGGTGAAGACTGCGAGGCCGCCAGTTGCGCACACCGGTCGTTACTGCTCCGATTTGCTTGCGCGCTCGGCGGTGGGTGCGCCAGACTTTTTCCAGGCGGCGAATCCACCGCCGACGTGGCAAACACGTTCTAGGCCCATGTCGACCAATGTTGCCGTTGCAAGCGCCGAGCGCCAGCTTGATTGGCAATAAAGCACGAACCGTTTGCCGGAGCTGAAGACGTCCTTGTGATACGGGCTTTCTGGATCGACCCAGAATTCGAGCATGCCCCGCGGTGCGTGAAAGGCGCCGGGGATCATGCCTTCCCGCTCCAATTCCCGCACATCTCGGATATCGACAAAGACGGTGTCTGGATCGTTAAGCAGCGACTGTGCTGCGTCCGGTTCGACCGTTTCTATTCGTTTTGAGGCTTCTGCAACGAGCTGTTTGACGCCGATCTTCACTGCCATCTGATGTCCTTTTTTGCGGATTGTTCTTAGGGTCACTGCCGCCTTGGCCGCTGGAGTCGATGCAGGCGGGCGACTCACCTGCGCCCTTATGACGATGATATGGGTGCCAACGACGCTTCGCGCACTGCGATCCGTCAATTTGTGCTTGGAAACAGGGCTTAATCAATCAAACCCGCGACGGCCATTTCCAGGGATGTCATTGAGGCTCCAGACCGCACCAACACACGAAGCCCGACATATGCGGTTGTTAGGGCTTGGGCATTGCGAGCGATTTGCGAAACGTGGCTTGGACGAAGCGCGCTTTCGGCTCTCAGTGCATGACCGAAGGCACGCGTCAGACGGTGGAGCATCCCGGATACGACCGCGCCAATTTCCTCATCTTCTGCGGCTGGTCCGGCGGCCGTATTGCACAGCAGGCAGCCACGGCGATCGCCTCGCCGGGCGGACTTCAATATGCCGTTGAAGAGCTGCTTGATCGGAGGTGTTGCGCCCGGCTTAGGCTCGGTCCGCAATAGCTCCAGCGCTGGCTGCAGCTGGTCGCGATCATAAAGGGCCAGCGTCTGCAAGAAGAGCTTCTTCTTGTCACCGAATGCCTTGTAGAGGCTACCGCGGGCGATGCCCATGCCTTCGATAAGGTCGGGCAAAGAAGCTCCGTCATAGCCCTTATCCCAGAATACGATCATGGCATCGTACAGGGCGTCGTCGACCTCAAATTCTCTTGGGCGCGCCATCTAATCTCTCCTTCTGCGCGGAAATTCTCATTTTTAGACCGCTTAGTCAATAACTCACGCTTCCGTCAACTAACGTGATTTGAAACCGATCGGTTCCTAATGTCATATACGTCTCAGCAGCGGCCAACACGCCGATGCAGAACTTCAAAAAAGGAGAGAAAAAATGAAAACGATCATGACTGCCGCAGTTCTGGCCCTCTCACTTGCAGCTGCCAACGCTGCCAACGCAGCCTCGAACGGCCAAATCACTGACCCAGTTCTTGTTGACCTCGCCCAAAACGGACAGACCCTTTCGCCATACGGCATCTGGACTGGTCGTTGAGCCGACAAAGCAGCTCAGCTTTGAGCTGAACTCGAAGCCGAATTTTAACCCATAAATCTACGAACATTTGGAGAAGCAAAATGAAAACGATCGTCACAACCGCAGTCCTCGTACTTTCGCTTGCAGCCACCGGCGTCGCGAACGCGAACTCTAAGGCACAAGTCACCGACCCAGTTCTCGTCGACTTGGCTCAGAGCGGCAAAATCCTCTCGCCATACGGAGTTTGGACCGGTCGCTAAGAAAATGGCTTTTTTCACGCCAAGTTGGGGACCGATCGATCACAAATTCACGGGAACGTGTTTACCGCTGATCGATCGGTCCTGACCGGACAGCCGTGCTTTCGGCTGCCACAGACAAATCAGAGAGGATGAGACAATGACGACTGCACAACACGCCCAATCGCATGCTGTGGCCCAGCAGCCGGATATCGATTTTGTAGAGCGGCTCGGCCGTAGCGTCTTGTTGTATGGCTTGGCGCTGGTTTTCATTTGGATCGGCGCCATGAAATTCACCGCTTATGAAGCCAATGCCATTCAGGGGCTTGTTGCTTCCAGCCCATTGCTGTCCTGGACGTACAGCGTTCTTGACGTACGCGGAGTTGCCAACGTAATCGGCACTGCGGAAATCATCACCGGCTTTCTGTTGCTTCTGCGGCCTTGGAACGCGGCAGCTGGTGTTGCCGGCGGACTTTTGGCGGCAGCCACGACGGCCGTCACGCTGACATTCTTATTCAGCGCTCCTGGTTGGGAAGCCAGCCTTGGTGGCTTTCCCTACCTGTCGGTCGTGCCTGGCCAGTTCCTGCTGAAAGACATTGTGCTTCTTGGAGCGGGCTTGGTAATTGCCGGCAGCTCGCTCAGGGATCTGCGATACGGTCGCTAACCTGAGCCTCCGGCGGAGTTGTCAGGATCGCTCCGCCGGTTCTATTTTGATCCTCGATGGCCTGTGGCGGCTTTTGCCAGCGCAGGCCGTTTCGTTTTTGAGGTAACCGTAACGACCTTCCAACTTTGGGTTCCAAATGGCTTTCTGCATGGTATTCACTGGCCATGTCGGGAGCTGGTTGTAGCGACCTAAAATGGGGAGGGGACGTTGTCTGAAGCTGAGATCCTGGTGTTACGTGGCGGCATGACCGGATTGGTGATTTCCGTCGTATCGGTCAGCTTCGGTATGATCTCGGCTTACATCGCCGGGCTCTGGCTTTTCTTGAAAGATGCGCCATTCGCTCTGAAGACCCTCGCGTTTCTTCTGTTATCTGCAGGGCTCGTCTTTATGGGTGCGATTGCCTGGGGCTTGCACGAACTGCTGTTATCGACAGACCGAGCATGGGCGAAGCTCGACGCGACGGTTACGGAGATTGCGGATTTTGGTGGTTTCCGCCCGCCGTTCCTAGGTGGCTTGTCGCTTTATGAAGCCAGTGCAGGTTTGGGATTTATCTCCTTCGCGGGCATCTACCTCGCACTCGCCTACATGACGTTTATCTATCGGTGGGGGAGGTAGACCAGGGCGAACCGGAAAAGCGCTACTGCGCGCGGAGAATTTCTCGACACCCGCCGAGGCATCGCTCACAACCACATGTCTTTGCTACAGAAAAATGGTACCGCCTGGTAGATTCGAACCACCGACCTCTAGATCCACAATCTAGCGCTCTAACCAACTGAGCTAAGGCGGCCTAAGCCTCAACTTCCGCGAAGCGCGGAAAGACCGGCTACAAACATCGTTCCAGACCGGTTCGTCAAGGGAAATATCGTATCTTTAACCTCTTTCCAAGGTTGCGGGAGCAAAAAGTCCCTTGGCGTGCTGGCCTTAAACCCGCATGCTTGGTCCGCAGCGGCGCGCGCCTGGTGAAAATCAGCTGTTCCCGCATAGAAATACTCTGAACGAGGTTTTCGCGTTCGATGTCGGATTCCGGCACAAATCAAGACAAACCCGATGACTGCGAGCCGAAGCGAGACACCTCTCAAAGTGGTGACGCCAATGAGGCAAAGGCGGGTTCGGAACACCAGCCTGGGTCAAAGAGTGGTTCGGTTTCATCTGCTCCGCCAATCGCACGCCGGTCGTACCTGCAGAAAATGGCGCACGAGCTGAAAACTCCGCTATCGGCCATCGTGGCTGCTTCAGAAATAATGCGAGACGAGCAACTCGGGCCGATTGGAGATGAGCGCTACCGGCACTATGCCGCCGATATTCACGACAGTGCCAAACTGCTGATTGCGATTGTCGACCGCATGATGGCGCAACGGGGCCGCGACGGCGCCCAGAAAACGCTTGAATTTAAGGAAGTCGAACCGATTGCTTTGTTGCATGCAACGATATCGTCAATGTTACCCCTGGCGGAGCGCTCCGGCATCAGGCTTTCGCTTGTTGAGCCGCCGATGACGATGCCAAAGGTCATCGCAGACGTGCTAACCTTGAAGCAAATCCTCATTAATCTCATCACGAATGCGCTGAAGTTCACGCCGAAAGGCGGGCAGGTCGCGGCCACGGCAAGCTATGAGGGTGGTGATGCGCTTTCATTCATAATCAAAGATACGGGATGCGGAATGGACGACGATGAAATCCGCGCGGCTTTGGCCGGCAAACTGACTGAAGGAAAGGAACGCGTTGGCGGTGGGCTGGGCGTTGGGTTACCGCTGGTGAAGAATTTGGCGAGCCTGAACGGCGCGCGCTTCGTGTTAAAGAGTGCTCCTGGGGAAGGCACCGAAGCGACGCTGGCATTTCCGCATGACCGGGTAGTTCTTGTGTGAGACTTCAATCATCCGCGCACCAAATTGAACAATCGCAAAGACAAACCGAACTACATGAGCCGTATCACAACTTTGAACACGTACCGTCGGGATGGCTAGGGCTTCTTCAGGCCCAATCCCCACAACTTCCACTGCACCCACCTATTCGGAGCCTTGGTGAATATGTCGAAGATCCGCGTCTTTGCACTAATGGTCGCTACTTTTGTTGGTCTGGGATTGGACGCTCCAGCTTCCGCCGAGGGAGGCAAGGACGCTGAGGCTGAAGCGCGTGATTACGTCTTTGGCGCGCCTGAAACTGAGAGCGAAGCCTGGACGTTGGCTACGGGCGGACGGATCTACGACAGGTGGTGGGTCGCGCTGGATAAGGAAAAGCCCAAGGACACCCATCCCGCGTACCCGGCGTCTGGGAAAAAGAGCGGATCGTCGACTTGGCGCTGCAAAGAATGTCACGGCTGGGATTACCGCGGTAAGGATGGGCGTTATAGCTCCGGAAAAAGCGCGACGGGAATTATAGGCATCGTCGGTGCAAAAGGTTGGGAAACCTCACGCATCGTCTCTCTTCTGCGCGCAGAGCCTCATGGCTACACGCCCGAGATGATCGACGCAGCTTCGATGGAGCGCCTTGCTGCTTTTGTGAGCCGCGGGCAGGACGACATCAGCTCTGTTTATGACCACACGACCGGAAAAGTGACCGGCGATGCGACACGGGGGCTTGCAATCTATCAGACGGTTTGTGCTGCCTGCCACGGCTTCGATGGGCGCGAACTGAACCTGGGTTCAGCCGAAAAGCCTAAGTACGTTGGAACGGAAGCCAACAAGGCGACCGACGAAGTGCTGCATAAAATCCGCAACGGCCATCCTGGCGCAGCGATGGTCAACCTCCGCGCTTTCCCTTATGAAGATGCCGCAGCCGTCCTTGCCTATGTGAAAACACTTCCGCA
Source organism: Filomicrobium sp. (assembly GCA_040219445.1). Classification (GTDB taxonomy): domain Bacteria; phylum Pseudomonadota; class Alphaproteobacteria; order Rhizobiales; family Hyphomicrobiaceae; genus Filomicrobium. The sequence goes on from JAVJSM010000003.1 coordinate 49,084, forward strand.
AAAATGAGTTCGCAGCCCGGTATCCAGCCCCCATCCTATGGAGATTCCATCAGACGCCTGGCCGATTTTGGCCAGCGCGTTCAAAGATGGCGGGCGAAACGGCGGGCCTCGCCGATGTGGACGGTAGCTGTTGCCATCATCATGGCGGTGATGGCGCTCCCGATCCTGACGGTTGTCGTTCTGGCGGTCTTTCCTGAAGAGAACATTTGGCCCCACCTCGCGGCGAATGTGCTTTTTGGAATATTACCGCCGATCGGCATTCTCCTGGCTGTGTTGGCGGTTGCTGCGCTGACGTTCGGGTTGGTGCGTCCGACGGCCCCCGCGGCGCAACCGGCGATGTGGCTTTCGTTGGTTGCGACCATTCTCGCGGTGGGCCAGTTCCCTGGATCGGTGGGACAGACCGTTCTTTTGATGGCAGGTGCCGGGCTACTCACTTTGGTGACCGGAACTGCCGCGGCCTGGCTTGTCACGATGTATCGGTTTCCGGGTCGGGCGATTGCTGACCGGCTCCTCGTCATACCGCTGGCGATTCCGACTTACATCATCGCCTACGCGTACGTGGAACTGCTCGACTATACCGGACCGGTGCAGTCGCTCGTGCGCGCCCTGTTCGGGTTTCAAAGCGCGCGTGATTATTGGTTTCCTGACATCCGCAGCATTGGCGGCGCTGTGTTTGTCATGGCCGCGGTGCTTTACCCCTACGTCTATCTGACCGCGCGCGCCAGTTTTGTGCAGCAGTCAATCTGTGCCCTGGAGGTTGCGCGAACACTCGGGCGAACACCGCTTAATGTTTTCTGGTCGGTGGCATTACCGCTCTCCCGGCCAGCTCTCATTGCCGGTGTCTCGTTGGTGCTGATGGAGTGCTTGAATGACATCGGCGCGGTTGAGTACCTGGGCGTGCAGACGCTTACTGCCAGTGTCTACAGCACATGGCTACAGCGTTCGAACCTTGGTGGGGCAGCGCAAATTGCCGTCCTGATGCTGGGTTTCATCGTCATCCTGTTCGCGGCTGAACGCATGGCCCGTGGCGGTGCGCAGGTCCATCACACGACAGGCCGGTATCGCTCGATCCCATTTCATGACCTAACTGGGTGGAAGGGCTACGCCGCGTTTGGTGCCTGCATATCGCCTTTCCTGATCGGCTTCCTGTTCCCAGTGCTAGCTCTGATCAAGCTCGCACTTGGCGCCACGGAAGACACCCTCGCCGACAGTTTTTGGTCTGCCGCAACCAACAGCTTCGTGTTGTCGGCCGTGGCAGCAGGTGTTGCAGTGCTCTTAGCGTTGACGCTCGCATACGCCCGTCGCGTTGCTCCCAATGGGTTTGTGCGGCCAGCTGTGCGCGCTGCCGGGCTGGGTTACGCAGTGCCGGGGACAGTTCTCGCCCTCGGCCTCCTCATTCCGCTTGCGAGCCTTGATAACTGGGTTGACGCGGTCGTTGAATCTTGGACAGGCTATTCGACCGGACTTCTGCTCTCAGGATCTATTTTTGCGCTTGTGCTTGCCTACTCCATCCGGCTGTTGGCGGTTGGGTTGGGTTCGATTGAATCCGGGCTTGAGCGGATCTCCCCAAACCTCGACGCCGCTGCCCGCGCGCTTGGTGAAACAGCTTTGACAACTCTGGCGCGCGTGCACCTTCCGCTACTTTTGCCGGCGCTTGGTGCTGCTGCGTTGCTGGTATTCGTCGATGCCATGAAGGAGCTGCCAGCGACTTTGCTACTTCGGCCATTCGACTTTGATACGCTGGCAACCCACGTCTATAGCTTGGCTGCGCTGGAGCAGTTCGAAGAGGCAGCTATTGGGGCTTTGAGCATCGTCGTCGTCGGCCTGCTGCCGGTACTCATGCTTCACAAGGCTGTGGCTGGCGGGCGACCGGGTCGGCGATGAATGTTGGCGTTAAACACCAGCGCTCGACCACCGCTTTCTGGATGGTTTGAGGGCTTGGTTGGTGCTGACCACAATCAGCGTGCGGAGGGCCTAGCTTGTCTAAGGGCGTCGGCGGTGACCGTCAGCACTTACGACATTGTTCGTTGTCTGCCGCATTAACCCCCAGATCGTGAAGTTTTCTTAACAGGTGTTGGCGCTTGCGGCCTCGATTTTTCCGGGCATTGAGTTATTGTTTTGGTATCCGATTTCGCAAGGCTCAAGTTGAGATGCTACCGCTAAGTCCACTTGCCAGGTTTGGCGTGGCCAACTAAGAAGTGGCATCTCGGTTGGATGCGGTGGGCGGCAATCCAGACAGCCTTTCTTTCGATGACGAAAAGTCCAGCGTAATCATCAGTGGCAGGATTATGAAGCGACAAGACCCCCGGCAGCAGCGGCGTATCGTTACATTTGCCGTTGTTTCGGTTGTTCTTCTTGCTTCGCTTGCGCCGCTATTTCTGACAGTTGATCCGGTCGAAAGCGTGCTCCGCAGCTCCGTCGTTGAGGCTGCCGATCAGGGGTCGTATACGATCCGCCAGCCTGTCCAATTCAACCGGATTCCAGGCCTCCTCGTAAACAGCGGGACGCTGTCTCTTGCGACGGCTCCGAATGCCGCCCCTCAACCGTCACGGGCAAGGATCGAGCTCGTCAACAGTGGGCGCGGTGTGCTGATCCTGGATCGCCCTGTGCTGACAATTGCTTCGGCTGACGACCAAGCCAAGCTCTGGAACTCGCAAGCCCCCTTTGTCCGCGCGCTTGCCGACCTAAAGTTCCGTGCACTGTTAATTGAGCGCGGTAAGCTAGAGATCGGAACCGAAAGCGGTCGTTCGCTGGTCTTGGATGACCTTAATTTGCGGTTGCGTCCGATTGCAGGCGGCAGGATGAGTGCCAAGGGCAGCTTCAAGTTTTTCGGACGGAAGCTGCGGTTCGATACTGTGGTTGGGCTCGGAGAAGCGGACTTAGCGGCGCAGAAACTACCAATTCGTGGGACGATCAGCGCCAGCAATCTTCTCACGGCCGCGATCAACGGTGACTTTGCTATCGGTAGCGGCGGCCGACTGACCTCAAAAAACACGCATCTGGAAGTGGTGGACGTCGCGGCCCTCTCCCAATGGCTTGGGATTTCCATGCCTGCGGACATGGGCTTTCAGACGCTCAAAGCTACGGGCAAGCTGGAATGGATTGGACAAGTCCTCAATTTCCCGAGTGGGCAGTTCGTCCTTGGTGGTAACTCTGCGACCGGCTCGCTCCTTCTGAACACCAAAGGCGAGCGCCCACTGCTCGACGGAACGTTGGCGTTCCAGAAGCTTGATGTTGGTGGTCTTCTTGTCCAAGCGAAAACCCAAGAGCAAGATGCGGCGGCAAAGGCTCAAGAACCCACAAGCCTCTCGGACGTGTTGTCCGTGGGCTTCAAGCGTGTCATCCGAAATTTCCGAATGCCGATCCTGAGCCAGATTGATGTTGATCTGCGTGTGTCTGCAGACCGCGCCGTGCTAGGCGACTTCAGCCTCGGGAAAACCGCCGCTGCTTTTTCGCTGAACAATGGTCGTGTGCTCCTCGACCTTGCGGATGTTGAGCTACCCTCCGCCGGCCAGGGTCATCTCCAGTTTACCGGCTACACCAATGGCCCCGTGGCGCATTGCACGCTGCGAGGCAATCTTGAGCACGTCCCCTCGGAATACATCTCTGCTTTGCTTCTCCCGACGCAGATCTTTAGCGGACCGGCAAACCTGTCGCTTGATCTTAATGGTTCGTGGGCAACGAATGACGATCTACTCGGCAGTCTTAACGGGCGGGCCACGCTAAGAATGAATGACGGCGCAGTACTATCTGCAAATCTCCCCGGTCTGATCCAGTCGGTTGGAATTGACCAACCCGCGCAATTGGGATGGGGTAAAGCGAACGAAGGTGAGACACCCGTCGACATTTTGCACACCGTCTTGCAATTCAAGAACGGGACCGCGAAGTTCAGCGAGTTTCATGCAGAGCGCCGCGGCTATTATAGCGCGACTGCAACCGGCTCATTTGATGTCTTTGGAAAGCGGCTCGACTTGAACATCTTCCCTGAATTCGAAGGTGCGAAGTCTGAGGAACCGGCTAGTGTTCTTAGGATCAACGGACATTGGGATAATCCGGTCCTCATCCGGCGGCGTTATCCCAATCAGGCAACGAAACCAGGCTTGTTAAGGGCACCGAACGACAAGACGGCACCTGCGAAAGTTCCAGCATCGCATTCGTCAAATCGCGGTTGAAGTTGTCGAATTGCTTCTTCTGAATCGTGTCTACCGACCTCCCATTTATCCCATTCCTGCCATAACGCCTGTTTTCTGACAGAAATGACGTGCTAGAGCATTTGCCGGAGAACTAACGTTCCACCGGGCAATTACTCGTCGGCCGGTTCGAACTGTTGGGATGATCAGACAACAAGCTCTGAAATGGAGCGAAGCCTAGTCCGGGGAACAATATGTTAAGTGTGGCAACGACATACCCGTCGCAGTTCGTTTGCGATGTGGCTCCGAAACTTGAGCCCAGTCCGGAGTGGGGCAGACGACGAATACTGGGATCTCCACGCACTGTTTGGTTCGCGGTTGTTGCAGCCATCTTGATTGCCTTCCTAAGCGGAACGACGACTTCTGCTGTTGCGCAGCCGACGCCGCCTGAACCGGATGTCGGGATCCAAATCGAACAGTTGGAATCTGTTGAAGAAAGCAAAGATGCCGACGAGGCATCGCCGGACGCGACCGCCCCCGCCAGCACTCCTAGCGAACCAGCAAAGTCAGACACAACAAATACTGAAGGTCCCGATCAACGGGCTGAAGACGAACAGAAAGCTGCGACTACCGACAGCGAACCAAAACCCACAGACCCTACCGACCGCGCAGCCGAAACAACGGTGCCAGCCACGCCGGCTACTCCGGACGAGGATGCAGACGCAGCCTCCAGAGAGGCCTCGGAAGAAAACTCGACCGCTGTAACGCCATCAACCGCAGAGGAGCGCGCCGGAGAAGATGCCGGGTCAGACAACCCAACAGGCACGACTGCAGACGTAAAAACTGTGGCCGATCCGGAGCCTGCCGCGCCGAGCAAGAAACTTCGCGTTGCGGTTTGGTCGGGCGCCTTTGGAGAAGCTCAAAAAAGCGTGGTTCTGAAACGCTTTAGCAAGGAAAAATCCATTGATGTTGCCGTCGTCGAACGCAACGGGCGGGACACATTGATACTGTCGGACAATGCGCAAGCGAACACGTTTGATGCTGGCTTGTTCTCGTCGCTGGAAATCCGGGACGGTTGCAAAAGCGGCCGGTTAGCCAGGCTTGAAAATGGTGCTGCAAGGGCGGCCGACGATTACCTTGCTGGCAGCCTGCTAGACTGCGGGATTGGCTCGTTTGCCTGGTCTCACGTGTTTGCGGCCAATCGCGACGCGTTTCGTAAGCGCAAGCCCAAGACGCTGTCGGACGTGTTTAATCAGAAGCGTTTTCCGGGAAAGCGTGCGCTTATCAAGTCTTCGAAGTTTCTTCTCGAATCCGCGTTACTTGCTGACGGTGCTGCAGGTGACGAGATTTACGGCTTGCTCGCAACTGAAGAGGGGCGGGTCCGAGCTTTTGAGAAGCTCAGCCAAATCAAGTCTGACATCCTCTGGGTGGATACGCCTGCCGAAGCGATGGAGCTATTTAAGTCGGGGGAAGCTGTGTTTGCGCAGACCTTTAGCGGACGCGCGTTCTTTGCCGCCGTTCACGGCTCACCCGTTGATGTCATATGGGACGGTCAGATTTATTCCATGAGCTACTGGGGCATCTCTGCTGATGCCAAGAACGCGGAGCTCGCGCGCGACTTCGTGCGATTTGCAACGGAACCGCAGCAGCTGGCTGGCGTTGCCCAACGGTTCCCTTACGGCCCGACGCGCACCGCAGCGCTGGCTCTCAGCAAACGCCACTTGACCGCGGGAATTGACCTCGAACCCTTTCTGCCCACGACGCCGGAGAATCTGAAAACCGCGTTGGAACTTGATCAAGGTTGGTGGCGCGACAATGGTTCCGATGTTGAGGCTGACTTTAAGGTCTGGCTCGAGGGCAACGGCGAATAATCGGCAGCTCGTTCGTTCGGTGCGAGACACGCTGTTTCCTGCCTTTCATCGCTATCGAAAGCAAAAACGGAGCGCTCGCGAGGGGCGCTCCGTTTTTTTGGGGGGCCTGCAATTTTATCCAACGCAATCGAGGATGATTCCTCGACTGCGCGAAGGGACGTTACTGCTCACCAGGTGCGGCGTGGGCCAACGTCGATGTGGAACAACCCGCCGCCGTAGTGTTTGTAGCCGCCAATCGAGCCATGGCGCTTCAGGAAGGCCCATGCGGCGCGATGGTTGGAGTGTACACGGAAGTCGACGGCATTTCCGGTCAGGTGCCACGAACGTTTCGCCCCGCCGACGCGGCGGTTGCGCCCTTTGCTGCGGCAGGTCGACGAAACTGTGACTGGTCCGAATTTGGCAGCGACCTGATACACGACCGACTTCAGCGTACCGTTGAGGCAGCCAGAGGACGCCACCCAGCGGACGCCGCCGCCAGACAGGCTCTTGCGGGCCTTAGGCTTGGCGTAGAATGGCCTCAGGGATGCCACGCGCGTCTTAGACTTGGACTTACGACGCTTCGAGTACTTGTAACGCCGACGGGACTTGGAGGCTGATTTGCGGTTTGCCTTGCGATAAGCATAGCGTTTCTTGCGCGATTTATATCTCGAATACTTCTTCTTTTTTCTCGAACGCTTATACGAGCGTCTTTTTGAAGATTTATACTTTCGATATTTCCGTTTTCCCGCGTACCGACGTTTATAGCGCTTTTTCTTTGCTACTTTTCGCGAAACCTTTGCAGATTGCTGAGAATAATCTGCGAGCGCGACGCCAGATGTCCCAACAGGTGCCGTGGCGAAGGTCATGCCAAAGGCGAGGAAAAGCGCCAGAACAAGCGCCTTTGCGTGCCTTAGAAGCAAGCCGCGACCGGCTTTTGAAGCTCCATTAGCCTGCATATTTATTGATCCCCTCAATAATGGTGCGACAAATCGTTTTATTCCGAGACAATTCGCCGCAATTCTAAAAAGTCTCGACTTTTATTTCCCAGTCCATTTCTTTGGGGGCGGTTTCCTATATTAAAAAAATTAAAAATAAACATAAAAAAATAAACATGGTTAACGCGCCTGAACTATCCTGCATCCTGGGCGTTTTTACTTGATTTATTGCAACGCAAAATGCCGCAGGACAGCTCTTCAGGAACACGCCCGAAGGCTTCCAAAGCTATTGGGGAAGTAAACGAGAGAATTGAGCCCACGACCAAGTTTAGTTGCTCATGCAAACGACTTGGCGCAGCATGCCGGCGCAAGTCATTCGCGAGCTTTCGTCAGTTGGCTTTCGAGGGCTTGGCCTTAGACCAAAAGCTAGGGCTCAAGAGGCCTGTAAACACGGCCACGGCGAGGCCGACAGGCGCACCAATGACAGCGCCCGCCCTTGGGTCGATACCGAACCAATTGGCCAGTTCCCGCCCCAATTCTACCGCTGAAACGCAGGCTTCATGGCTGTCTGCACCGGGTTGCGCGCACGTTTTGAGGTTTTCACGCAGTTCGTCGAGGAGCCAGGGTGGCGCATCAGAAACTGCAGCCCAAGCCAATGCGAATTGAGGAGCGAAAACGCTTGTCGTGCCGATCACGTAGTAAAGACAGGCGACGAGGCCGGTGAGGCCACCGAGGGCGAGTGCAACGCCGCTGATGCGCGGCCAAACGGCCAGCAAAAACACCATGGGAAACAAGGATGCTCCCATCAATGCGAACGCCCAGTACAGCCGGTTGAGCGGGGCTTCGGCCAAGCCGACAACGAACGCCACCGCGATTGCAGCGAGTACAGCGCCGATCACTAGGTGAAGACCAAAGCCCGGAGACTGTTGGCGCCGTTCACCGTCACCGCCGCGGGAGATGTTCAGTGGCCGCGAGTAACCCGTCGAAGCCTCGATGCCCATACGCAAGGTCGCGGCGAGACTGAAAAACGCCAGAAAGGCGATCGCGCCGGAAACCGCGAGCACGGCCATCGGTTCTAGACCGAGAAGGGCTGGAACAATGAGTGGGACGGCGGCCCCGTTAATTGCCAGGTCTTGAACGCGCAAGCGGCCTAAAGCGTCCGCACAATCGGCGGCGACTAGTGCCTCGGCCCCAGCATTCGCTATTGGCGCACCCTTACATACGCGCATGAAGCCAGCCTGCTGCGCGGTTACGAGCCAATCTGGTTGGGCGGTCGCCTCTATGCCTGACTTAACCTCTTGAAACAGCTCTTTCTTGGCGAATACGGACAAGGCTGGAATGGCCGTTAGGACAAGGGCTGCCACGACGAGACTGAAGGCGGACTTTTGGCGCGATGCATAGACTACGGAGGCGGCAGGCGTTGGGTTACCCACCGCGTCGCTGCCGGTAGTTGCCACCCTTCCCAATGCCGGCGTTCGGCGTCGCCACAGCAGGTGGGGCATGACCGCGGCTCCAAGCATCATGCTCAAAGTGAGAACGAAGAAGTTGAGATGGGACACCTGCACGAATGGCCGGGCAAATGGTGGCATCGAAACCGGATCGGCCAGCCCGTCTATGAGCAACGCTCGCTCGACTGTAGTGACAGCAGCAACCTCGGGCGCGTAAGCAATCTGCGGAACAAGCCCAATCGGTTGCCCACCGGTTGCGGCCCAAACCAGAGCCCAGATGCCGCCCGCTAGGGCCAGCAGTGCGAGCGCCTTCAGCGTATACCAAAAGGCGCGGCCAGGGATTAGCGACGCGATAACAGCGGCCGCGGCCAAGCTGGCGAGAAGATACTCGTTGGATACCAGTTCAATGCCTCGGGAGACCGCGAAGGTTGAGATTGCAAGTGCGGCAACCTCCAATTCGATCGACATAAGGACGACGAGCCCTGCGGCCATGCCTAACCCTGCAACACCCGCAGCGAAATGGCTCGCGGTCAGCCGCCCAAGCAATTCATCCATGTGCAAAGCGCCCGACCGGTCCAGCGCAGGCGCAAAGAAAACCAGCGAAACAATCAGTCCGGCCGGCAAGCCAAGGAACAGTGGCAAGCCGTCATGCCCCATGACGAACAACGCACCCACCAAGGTCGCCGCAAAGCCGGCTGTCAGCCAGCCGCCGCACGCCGATAGAGATTCCAGGAACGCTTCCACGCGCTGATGTCGGCTGGTTCTGTTCCAGGGGCCGGAGAGCCATATGGCCAAAAGGCCGACGAGGAGCAGTCCGCCCTGTGCGGCGAAGTAATAGCCAAGTGGAAGACCTAAGACACTGATGCCATTCAGCGTTGGAGCCGCTACGGGAATTGCGAGCGTTAGGGCGGTGGCGAGGATCAGGACGAGAGCCGCGACGCGGGGGCGCGCGTGAAACTCACCGTGCTGATTTTCGGATTGGGTCATAGACTCATCGTTGCTCGGACCAGCAGACGAGATTGAAGTTGTGGGTTGCGCCTTGATCATGGCGGCGTTTCCAGTTTGAGGCCCGTGGGTCGAATTGTAGCTATTCTCGAGGTTTAGCGGGGCGGGTTCAGCTTGTCGACGTTCAGATATCCCACAGCGAAAACGACGCGTTCGCCGTCCGCCGCATTTGCCCAGCCATCGACCCGTGCTACCGAGCTGCCTAACACAGCGCCGGGATTACCAATGCTTCCGGCCGAGATCTCTTAACGAAAGCACAACAGCATTATGGCCGAAAAACCGCGCAAGATTACCCGTGCTCTTATTTCCGTTTCCGACAAGACGAATTTGGTGCCATTTGCGAAGGCTCTGGCAGGCTTCGGTGTTGAACTTGTTTCGACCGGGGGAACGGCTCGCGCATTGAAAGACGCAGGACTGCCGGTGCGCGACGTTTCAGCCTTGACCGGCATGCCAGAAATGATGGACGGACGGGTCAAGACCCTACACCCAAAGGTGCATGGGGGCCTGCTTTACGTTCGCGACAATGCGGAGCATCAAGCCGCCGCAGATGAGCATGGCATTCTTGCGATCGATATGCTGGTCGTTTCGCTCTACCCTTTCGAGGAGACGCTAGCGGCCGGCGGAGATTTCGACGCGCTTATCGAGAATATCGATATTGGCGGTCCGGCGATGATCCGTGCGGCTGCCAAGAACCACGACGGCGTTACAGTTATTGTTGACGCTGCCGACTACGATTGCGTGCTGGAAGAGCTAAAGTCGAATGACGGCGCGACGGTCTTGTCGACACGCCGCGCGCTGGCGGCCAAGGCGTATTCCCGTACAGCGTCTTATGATGCGGCAATCAGCAATTGGATGTTGAACGTTGCTGGTGAAGCTGCTCCGACTTGGCGCACCTTTGGGGGACGTTTGGCGCAGGTCACACGATATGGCGAGAACCCGCATCAAAGGGCTGCATTCTATAAGTTCGGTGAGGCCCGCGAAGGCGTTGCGACAGCTGTTCAACACCAAGGCAAGGAACTCTCCTACAACAACCTCAACGATACTGACGCGGCGTTTGAGTTGGTGTCGGAGTTCGACGAGGAAGCCGAAGCTGCGGTCGCCATCATCAAACACGCGAACCCTTGCGGTGTCGCAGCTGGCGCGAGCCTCGCAGAGGCGTATGCGAGAGCACTTGTTTGCGATCCTGTAAGTGCGTTCGGCGGCATTATCGCGTGTAACCGGGAAATCGACGAAGAAGCCGCTCGTGAGATGACGAAGATCTTTACCGAAGTCGTGATCGCGCCGGGTGCAACAGATGCGGCAAAGGCCGTGTTCGCAGAAAAGAAAAACCTACGCCTGCTAACAACGCCGGGCTTGCCCGAGCCACGCTCCATGGGGCTCATCGTCAAAGCGGTTTCTGGCGGGCTTTTGGTGCAAGACCGCGATAATGCCTGCGTCGACGACATGGAACTAAAGGTCGTGACCAAGCGTGCGCCAACGGAAACTGAACTGGAAAATCTGAAGTTTGCTTTCAAGGTTGCCAAGCACGTCAAATCGAACGCGATTGTCTATGCGAAAGACCGCGCGACTGTCGGCATTGGAGCAGGGCAGATGAGCCGCGTCGATTCCACCCGGATTGCTGCCTGGAAGTCTCTCGACGCGGCGAAAGCAGCTGGTGAAGCTGAGGCGCTGACCAAAGGTTCGGTTGTGGCATCAGATGCGTTTTTCCCGTTCGCGGATGGGCTCATTACGGCGGCCGAAGCTGGTGCGACGGCGGTAATCCAGCCGGGCGGCTCGATGCGCGATGATGAAGTCATCAAAGCCGCCGACGAACGCGATCTGGCAATGGTGTTCACGGCGCACCGGCACTTCCGACACTAAGCAGATCAAAAGTGGCTTCAGGTAATGCCCGTGGCCGATACGGAAAAGATTGACCCAAGTGCTGTAACCTTGCGGCCCGTTACTGATGCGGACTGGCCGCAACTGACGTATTGGTTGCGCGATCCAGCTGTCAAAAAGTGGTGGGGCCATGCTTCGGATGCCGAAGCTGCAATCCGGATGATCCTGGAGACACCGTCTGCGATCGGCAGGATGATTGAGGTCGAGGGTGCAGCGGTTGGTTATGCGCACGCGATCGACGCAACGGTCTGGGGCGATGAATTACCGGACGATCTGCCGGATTGGACCTGGGATGTCGATTTGTTTGTGGCCGAGGCGCGCTTTCGCGGCTTGGGGGTCGGCAACAACGCTTTGGACTTGTTAGCGCGCGAGGTCTTCGGTTCGACTTTCGCGATGGCGCTTTGCGTTTTTGTTTCGGTTAAAAACGAAGTGGCTGTCAGGTCTTATGAACGGGCGGGGTTCAAATGGGTGCGGGTCTGGGATGACCCTATCGCCGGCCCCGTCTGGCTGATGTTGCGCCACCGGGCCTGAGATGTGTAGGCATGGGAGCCAAGTTCTTTCGCGCGCACCATACGAAATCACGCAAAAGAAAATGACGGCTGGTCAATCAAGACCGAACCGCCATTTTTCGAACACGTTAGATTACGTGTCCAGCGAAATCAGATGATGTCGATTTCAGCTGGGAGGTAGCTGGTGACTTCGAGACCAACTTCCTGCTCACGAACCTGTGGTTTGTTCCATACTTTCATGTCTTTGTCTCCTCGGTTATGCGGATCAGACAAGATCAATTAACGATCCGTTGGGTAGAGGTATAGTTCGTGACTGGGCAGCTGTATAATCGGAAATTGATCCGCGATACATAAGACAACCTAATGGACGTAACGTTATTCCATAAGTTTAGTTATGTTATTTCATTTCACTTCCGCACGGGTGGTTCGGGTCTCAAGCAGCGCAACCTCACGTATTCCGGGGTAAAGCACGGCTTTTGAGAACCGACCCTGATCCTGCCCGAGAGACCGGTTGTACTGGGCCGCGGAGGCATTGTAGTCGCGGACGGCCTCGCGAGAGCGCAATAGAGCCAGGCGTAGCAGCCGGTGTAAATCGCGGGAACGCCAGGCTCGCGCAGGCGTACTGCGGCGGCCGACGTCTTTGGTGAGCTGAGCGAGCTTTGAAACCAAGTCGGTTCTGGCAGAAATGTAGGCGTCGAGTTGGCCGGGATCTGTGAGGTCGATCCGGGGTAGGGCATCGAATCGGCTCATGCGGTCCAAGGCTTGGCGCAGTTTTCGTCCCCGGTTCCGGTTAGCGCGCAGCACAGCGTGGCGGCCCTTGATGAGGCGTTCAGCCAAGTCCACGTTGGCGCGATCGATGCCGCGCAAGACTGACCAGCTCGCCTGAACCGAGCTATCAAGTCGCGAAAGATCGCTGACCCCACAACCGGCAAGGCACATTGCGGCAAGGCTCACAGCGGTCATTCGGAACCAGTCTAGGCCGCCCGGAGACGCACAAGAACCGCGTGCGTACGAGTGTCCCGCTACTGTTCGTTCCGCTAACCTGTTGTTAGGTGAAGTTTCCAACAAATAACTCTCCGAACACTACCCTAACAAGTCTCCCCGCATCATTTGGATACTCTGCCCTATACTGATGCATACCAAAAGATCTTTTACCATGTAACGATTAATCACTTCGAACCCTGCTTCGAGCCCGATACTCTGAGTACTGCGGGGTCTCCGGCTATGTCCTCGATTTTCCGAAAGGCGAAACGGTCCTGCCACCGCGTCGCGAGGAAGCCAGACCGAGTTACCGATCCGCGCCCTGGGCGAAGCCTCAAGGCGCATTTGCGTAGTTGGAGTAGTTACTCAGATGAAATCGTATTCGATCGTTGCAGCAGCACTAGCTGTTGCCGCAGTTAACGTTCCCTTGGCCGCTACCGCGTTCGACCGTGGATGCCACCGCGCCGTCGAGTGCTACAAGAAGGTCCGCGCTCCGGACGTTTACAAGACCGTTGCGCGTAAGGTTGTTGTTCGACCAGCCCGCCGCGAAGTTGTCCATACGCCGCCTGTGACTGCGACCCGTAAAGAGCGCGTCCTGGTGCGTCCTGCCAGCGTTCGTCACGTCCACAAGCCTGCAGTTTACCGGACCGTCCATAAACGTGTGGTCGTGCGTCCGGGCCGGACCGTCCATGAAGTGATCCCGGCTGTAACCCGCACGCACTACGAAACGGTCGTAGTTCGTCCGGCCACGACGAAATGGGTGCACCGGCGCGGCCTGCTCGGCCGAGACAAAATGTGCAAGGTGCGCGTTCCAGCTGTGACCCGCCGCGTTGCACGCACGGTTGTCGTGCGACCAAGCCGCCGTGTTGCCCGGCATGTACCGGCGGTCTACGGGACAGTTGCCAAGCGGGTTCTCGTCCGGGAAGCCAGCGTCCGCAAAATCCACACACCGGCCGCCTACCGTACGGTTCTCCGCCGCGTTGTTGTGAAGCCCGGACAGCGCCACGTCGTGCATCATCCAGCCGTCGTGCAGACACGCCATGAGCGCGTCCGTGTTAGCTCTGGGCGCGAACACTGGGTGCGTACGCGCTAAGTCGGACGACGATCAAGGCAACTACAAACTATATTGACGGGCAGGGCCGCAAGCTCTGCCCGTTTCGCTTATGCAGCGTGGATCCACCAACCGCCGAAGCCAACCTTTTTTCAAGTAAATGGGCTGTCTTATTATCTTCACCCCGAGCCTGCCATAATCCCCGCGCAATTGGTTGTAGCGAAGACGTCAACTGGGGCGGCGTCACAGAAAAAAGGTCGCTTTAAGGGGGCGTCGGCAGGATGAGAAACACCATCGCAGTGATGAACACCAAAGGTGGCGTCGGAAAATCGACCCTCGTCCTGGCGCTTGCTGAAACCTTATCCGCCGAACACGGGAAAAATGTCCTCGTCATAGACAGCGACGCTCAAGCAACCGCGTCCAACATGCTGATGACCGTGAATGACCTTTTCCGGCTACAGCGCGACGGGCTCACCATTGTCGATTACTTGGTCGCCAAGGTCTTGCGGGAAGATGAAGCCAAATGGTCTGACTTTGTGATCCGCGATGTTTCGGATGTCGATGACGCGCGCTCTGTCTATTTGATGCCGAGCGATATGCAGCTGACGCTGTTTGAACGCGAAGTCTCAAAGGAAGCCGCCCACGGCAAGCTCCGTTCGACAATTTCTGAGGTTTTGGAAGCTGTTCGCAGCGTGTTCGACGTTGTTCTGATTGACTGCCCTCCGGGCCTGTCGGTCCTAACGGAGAGCTGGCTTAGGGAAGCCGATTTCCATATTTCACCGACCAAAGCCGACTATGTGTCGGTCTGCGGGCTGGAGGTTTTCCGGCGCTTCAAGGCTCTCAATCCAGAAATGGGCTTTGCAGAAAACATGGGTGTCATGATCAATATGCAAGACACCGCCTCTGAAACGGACACCGAATACATCAACTGGCTTAAATCGAACCCGAACAATCGGTGCTTCGGCGCGGTGGTGCCGCGTGTGAGCGCTCTGCAGGATGCTGCACGTTTCCAAAGCCAGCATCGATCGTTTGGCGCGAAGTACCCTGGGCCAGTCGGAAAAGCGATCCGCTCGCTGAGCGCGGAATTGTTGCAGCGTATGGCCGATGCGCCTGAAGCGCGGCCGCCGATGCCAGCAACAGAGGCGGCTTCCGACCGCGTTGCGAGCTGAACCCTCTTAACATGTGCCGCTCGGTAACCTTGGTGGCGCGTGCTGCTGGCCGGGACGGATAAAATGAGAGCCAGCACGACCTGGGCGCAACCAAAGCACTCTGGCAGCCAGTCCAGCTTGGCTCGGGCCTATATTCAACACACTGATTTTCAATTGGATTTTTGGAGCGGATGACGCGATTCGAACGCGCGACCCTCACCTTGGCAAGGTGATGCTCTACCCCTGAGCTACATCCGCTTTTCAGCGTCAACGAACGGGTCGCTGTCGCGTGAGCCACGTCTTATGACGCAAGTGCTGTCGGAATTCAAGCCTGTCGACGTGGTCAATTTTGCTCATCGCCGTTCCGCTCACTTCCGTTGGCTAAAAAACCTGGAAAATGCTAAGGCGGCGGCCACCTTTATCAGATTGACAGGATTATATGGAAGGCGCCCCGAAAACTCGCCAAGAGCTCTTTGAAAGGCTTGAAGAGCTTGAAATCTCAACGTCGACCACGGAGCACCCGGCTGTTTTCACCGTGGCCGAAAGCGAAGCCCTGGAAAACCGCATCTCGGGTGGGCATACCAAGAACCTTTTTTTGAAGGACGCGAAGGGCCGGCTTTTTTTGGTCGTCGCGCAGAGCAATAGCAAAATCGACTTAAAAGCCCTGCATAAAGTTCTAGGCTGCGCGCGCCTGAGCTTCGGGAAACCTGATCTCTTGATGGAAATGCTCGGTGTTACGCCCGGCTCGGTGACCGCGTTTTGTTTGATCAACGATCCTGAGCAGAAGGTCAGCGTCGTTGTTGACGCCGCCCTGATGGATTATGACACCATCAACTGCCATCCGCTGGAAAACACGGCGACGACATCGATCGCTCGGGATGATCTACTGAAATTCATGCAGGCTTGCGGCCATGAGCCCAGAATCGAGGTCTTACCCAGCTAGGCCGCATCCTGTGAGTGCCCCAACGCAAGCCGCCGCATGCGGCAAAAGCGTGCTAATAATCAGCTGACGAGGCTGACGGAGCCTTTTCGACAAGTTCTGGCGGGTGATCCGCCTCTCAAGGAGACGTGAATTATGCTGTTTGGTTCAGGAGATAACGACGGTGCCGGCGCAGGCCCAGCGGACGTTATCAAGGATGCAGATACCAACAGCTTTGCGGCCGATGTTATTGAAGCCTCCAACGATGCGCTGATCATCGTTGATTTCTGGGCACCATGGTGCGGCCCCTGCAAGCAGCTGACGCCTTTGCTTGAAAAAGTTGTCACGAGCTATCGCGGGAAAGTGCGGCTCGTCAAAATCAATGCTGATGAAAACCAGGCGCTTCTGCAGCAGCTCCGCATTCAATCGCTGCCAACCATCTACGCGTTTAAGGATGGCCGGCCTCTTGACGGGTTCATGGGAGCACTGCCCGAAAGCCAGCTTCGCGAGTTCGTGGATCGGCTGGTGAGTGAAACGGGCGGCATGGGTATTGCCGACGTTCTGGAAACGGGCCGGGAAGCACTTGAAGCTGGTGACTTGCAAGGTGCTGCGGAAGTGTTTGCAGCTGTCTTGCAGGAGGACCAACAGAACGTCGAAGCGCTCGCAGGTCTTGCGCAATGCTACCTGAAAAGCGGCGACACGGCGCGCGCTGAACAGACTATTGATCTGGTGCCGCCTAATTCTCGAAATAATGCCAATGTGCAGTCAGTGTTGGCTTCACTTGCCTTCGCCAAAAAAGCTGACAACGCAGCACCGACAGATGATCTCGCTTCCAAGGTGGAGGCAAACCCGGGAGACCATCAGGCGCGTTATGATCTTGCCGTGGCACTGGCAGCCAATGGCGACAAGGAGAGTGCGCTGGATCATCTTCTTGAAATTGTTCGCGCAGACCGCCAGTGGAACGAGGAGGCTGCCCGCAAACAGCTGGTCGAGTTGTTCGATGCGTGGGGCGCAAAGGATCCGGCGACGATCCAGGGTCGCAAGAAACTGGCAACTATTCTGTTTGCTTGAGATGACCGGCTGCAAACCCGGGACAGCGTAACGCGAGAGGAACAGGCCATTGCCCACGGCAGAACGATACATCAAAGCCTCCGATCTGCCTTCAGAGGTTCCCGTGTTTCCATTACGTGGCGCAATTCTGCTGCCGCGCGCGTCGTTGACGCTCAACGTTTTTGAGCCTCGTTACCTTGCTCTGGTAGACTGGGTTTTGCGACACGATCGGATCATTGGCGTCATTCAACCAGCAAGCACGCTGACTGAAGTGGAAAGTCCGCAGGGGAAGTCGTTCCCGTTGCAGTCGGTGGGCTGCGCTGGACGCCTAACGGCGTTTCAGGAACTTGATGACGGGCGCTTAATGATCACGCTGCAAGGGATCTGCCGTTTCCGCGCTGCTGCTGAAGCTGGAACCGACACGCCGTTTCGCATTTTCCAAGCGGACTATGAAGCGTTTCCGGGCGACTTAGAGCATGGCAAGGGTGAAGACGAAGTCGATCGCGAACGCCTGCTGGATGTGCTGCGCAAATACCTGGAAGCAAACCAATTGCAGGGGGACTGGAACTCGATCGAGCGAGCTTCCAGCGAAACGCTCATTAATGCGTTGTCGGTTATGAGCCCTTACGGCCCAGAAGAGAAACAGGCATTGTTGGAGGCCCAAGATCTCAAGACGCGAGCAGATGTGCTTATTGCGTTGGCAGAGATGGAAATAGCCTCAAGCGGCGGAGACGCGGGTGGAACCCTACAATAGGTTTGCCGAAGCCCTGCCGAGCCAGTCGAACGTTTTTCACCAAGATGACCTGGGCGTGCCGAGTAGATGAGCGACGAAGACACAAATAAGCCTGCCGAAGAGCCTGGCGCGAAAGCCACCGGTCCCGATGACGGACTGTCTGATGATGCTGCGTCCGAGCCGACATCGAAAGAAGCGTCTGATCAAGTGGACCCGAGGCTCCTCGAATTGCTGGTGTGCCCTTTAACAAAGACTCGGCTGCAGTATGACGCGGAACGAAACGAACTGGTCAGCAAGGCCGCGGGCCTTGCGTTTCCGATCAAAAACGGTGTCCCGCTCATGATTGAAGAAGCGGCCCGCCCGCTGGACGACTGAGCCACCGACTCGAACCATTCAGGTCCCATTTTCAGACAGCCAGATTGTCAAAATTAACCAGTTCTTTTCAGCCAATCTTCAACCCAAACGTGTTTCCTAGAGTGTAATTCAAATACCGATACGTTGGGGAAGCTGCTTCTCAGGGAGCAATTTCATCTAACTTCTCATCGGGGGAAATTTGCGCGCCGATAAAGAAGCGCGAAGACGGGGTTTGTAGACGCGTTGAAACAGGTTTTTGACAACGCCTGGCGCGATACGCGCGCTTTGTTGCCAGTGGGGTTTGCTGCATTCGGCTACCTTTCGCTGCTTGCCGCGTTGGCACTGCTGCCTGGACCATTTGGCGAAGCGCACGCGTTTGCAATTGTTGGGGCGGGGTCTATCACCGTCGCATTACTCGCTGCGGTTTTCCTCCCATCACGCGCCACCTCCGCACCGAGCGAGCTTGGTCGCTTAGATGCGCTTGCTGATGAGCTGCAAGATCGTGCGGAAGACCTGCAGGACCTTCGCTGGCAGGTATCTGAGCGTGAATCGCGGTTCCGCGAATTACTTGATGCACAATCTGACTTGATATTGAGGGTCGATCATAAGCGCCGGCTCACATTCGCAAACACGGCCTTTTGCGACATGTTTGACGTCGAACTGGATGACGTGCTTGGCAACACGTTCAGCCCAGAGGTCCTTGACGGTGAGGGCGTGACAAGCGGCGTTTCGCCATGGTTCTTTGCCGACCATCGCAATAGCGAGCCCGTTGAACAGCTGATCGCGACCGCCAAAGGTGAGCGCTGGATTGCCTGGCAGGTCAATGAACTGACCATCGATGAACTAGGTCTGTTGGAATTTGAGCTTGTCGGCCGCGATGTGACGTTAGAGCGTCAGCGCCAACAGGAGATTGATGAAGCGCGCGAACTTGCCGAGGCTGCGAACATCGCCAAGTCTCGTTTTCTGGCGGCGATGAGCCACGAGATCAGGACGCCGATGAATGGTATCCTGGGTATGGCGGCGCTGTTACGGGACACACGCCTGAGCGATGAACAATCGACTTATGTCAACGCTATCAACCAATCAGCTGGAACGCTGCTGTCGCTGATCAATGAAATTCTCGATTTTTCCAAGATCGAAGCTGGCAAATTGTCGTTGGCGGCTGAGCCTTTTGCTATCTGCAACTGCGTTCGCGATGCCGTCGAACTGCTCGCACCACGCGCTCATGCAAAGGGGTTGGAACTGGCCTGGGTTGTTGCGCCGGATGTTCCGACCAATGTTATTGGCGACGCTGCTCGCGTGCGACAGGTTCTGCTTAACTTGCTATCGAACGCGATCAAGTTCACGCAAACGGGCGGAGTCGTTGTTTCAGTCGAACTTGGCTGCACGTTCGAGCAGGATGGCGAAACCCAGCATCAAGTTCTTTTCCACGTCAAAGACACCGGTATTGGATTGAGCGCGGAAGCTCAGGTGAAGCTATTCCAGGAGTTTGAGAGATCTGTTTCCGAGGGCCAGAAACAACCTTCCGGCACCGGTCTGGGTCTCGCCATCTCGAGGCGGCTCGCACGTGCAATGGCGGGTGATATCAGCATTGTTTCGTCTACCGGAGAAGGTTCCACTTTTACCGCCGAACTCGTCTTGCAAGACGAAGCTGCGACGGAAGAGGATCTTGGGGCCGGTGATGAGCAACGCGCTATTGGAAAATCGAAAACCGCTCGTGTCTTGCTGGCTCTTGACCAGACGATCGAGCGGCAAGTCATGACCCAAATTCTTGAGAACCAAGGATACGAAGCGGTCCAGGTCAATTTCGACGACGCCCATGAAGCTATTCTAGCAGCTAAGTGCAACGATGACGTCTTCGATGGCCTTGTCGTCAACGTCTGTTCGCCAAAGACCGAAGCTGCTGATTTGTTGTCCGCAGCCGAGGCCCTCGGCAAGCGTCCGCACGGATTGGTCATCGCGGAGGTTTCTGAACGGGCAAAGATCGACAAATTCAAATCTGTCGGGTTCGACTCGTTTGCAATCCGTCCGGTTCGTCCAAGCGTCTTCCTCAAAAGGGTCGGCGTTGAAGGCGCACCGCAGCCAGAGCCCGCATCGGCATACATTGCGGAACAGGCATCGTCTGCAGGGGGCAGCGTACTTGGCAGCACACGTGTGGCTCGCGAGAGCGGGCTGGCTGAGGACAGGGTCTCAGCGTCACATTCAAGCAGCAATTCCGAAGCTAGCGAAATTGTCGACCGCCGATTGGTGCTTGTTGTCGAAGACAACGAAATCAACACGCTGCTGGCGACGAAAGTGCTCGAGAGAGCTGGTCATGATGTGGTTACAGCTTCGACCGGCGAGCTAGCGATCAAGCACATGCAGAACGCGCTCAACGGCGCTGCCCGATTGCCTGATGCGGTCTTGATGGATATTTACTTGCCTGACATGAACGGCGTGGAGACAACCCGTCGCATCAAGGCTTTGTTTGAAGCTCTCGGGCCAACGTCGGCTGCCGCGTATCAATGCCCGCCCATTATTGCCCTGACCGCACACGCATTTGAGGAAGACAAGCGCGGTTATTTGGAAGCGGGTCTTGATGATTGCCTGACTAAGCCATTCGTCCCGGACGACCTCAACCGAGTGCTGCAAGAAGCCTTCTTGGCGGGCGGCAGTAAGCCAAAAACCGCAGCTTAGCCCCGCTGCGATTTGTCGTTCCTATTTTCCCCCATCCTTATCTCTATTTGACAGGGCGTGCACTGCGGCCTCAAATCGTCCGATGCAGAATCGCCAAATCGGGGGACGAGGCGTTCTGAGCACGCATCGCGCGGCTTTTGGATGCGCCATCTCGGCGTGAGCGCCGCTATAGGGGAACACACCAATGAAGCACGCTGGGCGACCGGCATCGATGGGCCATCCGCAAAGGTTTGGTTGCGAAACGTTGAGAGCTGCTCCGACGGTTGGTGATCGTCTTGGTTATAGTCGCGCTGACCAGTTAGCGCCTGCGCGCCGCTTTGTTGCTCCGCGTTCGTTCGGGCGCGTCGGTGACTTGGAAGTCCGCATGGCAGCAGGCCACGAAGAGATCCGGTTGGCGCAGGCTTTGCGCTATCAGGTGTTTTATGAGGAGATGGCCGCGCAGCCGAGCCTCACCGCCCAACTGCGCCGACGCGACGAAGATCCCTACGATGCTGTCTGCGACCATCTGCTCGTCATTGACCATGCTCCCGACGAGTCGTCACCCTGGCAGCATCGGCGTCGGCCAAAGGTTGTCGGCACCTACCGTGTCCTGCGGCAGCAGCAAGCTGAAAAGAGCTTGGGCTTCTATACTCAGGGCGAGTATGACATCGCTCCCTTGATCGCACGTCAAAGACACGACTACAGATTCATGGAGCTGGGACGGTCGTGTGTTCTTAAGCCCTACCGCAACAAACGAACGGTCGAGTTACTTTGGCATGGGCTATGGACCTACGTCAGAACTCACAAGGTGGATGTGATGTTGGGATGCGCCAGCTTTCCCGGTACCGATCCGGATGCTCACGCAGCGCCGTTGAGCTTCATGTATCACAATGCGTTAGCCTCCGAAAAATGGCGTTGCCGCGCACATGACGAACTCTACGTGGACATGAATCGGATGGGCAAAGATGAGGTCGATCCCCGCACGGCATTGCGGGCGATGCCGCCGCTCATCAAAGGCTATCTGCGGCTGGGTGCGATGGTCGGCGATGGCGCGGTGATCGACTGGCAGTTCGGCACGACCGACGTCATGATCGTGCTACCAGTGGAGAACATCGATCCGCGCTACTTCGGGCATTTTGGTTCGCCCGACGAAGTGAAAAGCAGGATCTCGGCGCGCGACTAGACGATGCAGCTCGTTACTTGCGCCGCGGCTTTGCAGGCTTCTTAGCAGGTTTCTGCTTTGTGGCTCGCGTTTGTTTCGGCTTGGGCTTTGCGGTTGGCGTACGCGCGTTCGCTGTCGCTGTCGCTGTTTTGGGGGCGGGCTTTTTCTTCGCAGCAGCTGGTTTAGCCTTAGCGGACTTGCCCTGCGATGACACGGCGCCTGCAGATTTTCCCGTCGAACCAAAGCCGCCCTCGCCTCGCGCGGTTTCATCAAGCGATGCGACTTCGACCAACTGTGCCTGGATCACGGGGGCAACGACAAGCTGTGCGATGCGTTCGCCACGCCGGACTTCGAAAGGAGCCCCGCCCAAGTTGACGAGCACTACGCCAACTTCGCCGCGATAGTCCGCGTCGATTGTTCCTGGTGTGTTGAGAACGGTGATGCCGCTTTTGAGGGCCAGACCCGATCGCGGACGAACTTGCGCTTCGTAGCCTTCTGGCAGCGCAATTTTCAAGCCTGTTGGCACGAGGGTCCGCGATCCTGGGAGCAATGTCAGCGGCGCGTCCCACGGCACAGCCGCCAAGAGATCGAGCCCAGCTGCCTGCTCGCTTTGATAGGATGGCAGCGGCAAGTCTTCGCCATGTGGCAAGCGCTCCACATCAACGCGCACCGGGGCTCCTGCTATTGTTTGGCTTTTGCCAGCGGTTCGTTGCGGTGGGCCTTTGGGCATTTCCAGCTACTTTTTGGCAGGCTTTTTAGCGCGGGCGGTCTTCGAACGGCTCGTGCGCCCAGTCGATTTCGTCGTCGCCTTTTTAGGCTTATCAGACGGTTTGTCGAGTTCCGATACGATTGCTCTGACCAATGCGTCGGCAACTTGATCCTTCGACATATCCGGCCAGCTCACATGCCCGTTTTGCCGCACGATATTCACTTGGTTGCGGTCTCCACCCATCACACCTGTCTCCGTCGAGACGTCATTGGCGATGATCCAATCGCAACCTTTGGATTGCAGTTTGGCGCGTGCATGTTCGAGGACTTTTTCCGTCTCCGCAGCAAACCCTACAACCAGTTGTGGCCGGCCTTTTTTCCGTTTTGCAATAGTATTGAGGATATCCGGATTGGGCACGAGTTCCAGCCTGGGTGGCGCAGCATTCTTTTGCTTCTTAATTTTTTGCCCGCCTTGACTGGCAACACGCCAGTCCGCAACGGCTGCGCAGAACACGCCGACATCGGCTGGCAGAGCATCTTCGACTGCGTCCAGCATTTCGGCTGCGGTTTCGACATGAACAACGTTGACGCCCTCAGGATCAGCGATGTTTACGGGGCCGCTGATAAGCGTAACGCTGGCACCTGCTGCTGCTGCGGCGGCGGCAATGGCATGACCCTGCTTGCCAGAAGAACGGTTGGCGATGTAGCGGACAGGATCGATTGGTTCGTGGGTCGGGCCGCTTGTGACTAAGACATGCCGTCCTGCTAGGCCGTTACTACCGGCAACCGCGGATACGCCTTCGAGAGTGTGCTCTCCGTCTGCCATCCCGGGCATCTGCAAAAGCGCTTCGATTAGCTCGGGCACTTCGACTAACCGGCCTTGTCCAGCTTCGTTGCGTTCCGCCATCTCGCCAACGCCGGGACCAATGAAGCAAACGCCATCGGCTTCAAGCTGTTTGACGTTGCGCTGGGTTGCCTTGTTCATCCACATGCGTGGATTCATCGCTGGAGCAACGAGAGGGGCTTTGTCGGTTGCCAGAAGCACCGAACTTGCCAGGTCATCGGCGTGACCGTTCGCCATTTTAGCGATCAGATCAGCCGTAGCGGGTGCGACCAGAATTGCGTCGGCATCGCGGCTTAGGCGGATATGCCCGATTTCTCGTTCGTCATCGAGGTCGAATAGGTCGGTAAAAACTTTTTCGTTGGTCAGGGCCGAGACGGCGAGAGGGGTCACGAACTGTTGAGCCGCCCGGGTCATGACGACGCGTACCTGAACGCCCCGGTCACGCAGACGCCGGATAAGCTCCAGGCACTTGTAGGCGGCGATACCGCCGCTGATAACTAGAAGAACGCGCTTGTTTTTCACAGGTTTCCGTCCAACATCGGCGCAAAGCCAATTGCTTTCTTTTAGCACGTCCTAAGGCATGCAATGGTTAAGGACAGCTGCCGCATTTAGGCTGCGTTAATGCGTTAACCAATCGCGCGATATAGACGTTGGCCGTTAACCCAGATTCACTGGCCTTGATCATCAAAACGCGCAGGAGTGTGCTGCCCCGTGATTCAGCGATATTCCATTCGTTTGTTAGCCGTGGCGCTCAGCATCATTTTGGGCTTGCCAATATTGGCCATGTCTGCGACCGCTGCCGACGACATGCAGCGGGTCCAGCAGCGGTGTTTTGGCGTCGATACGATCAATCGGATTGAAGCCTGCACATTGCTTTTGGAGACGCCGCTACCTCCGGGTGAGCGAAGCTATGCCTTTGCCATGCGGGCGCTATCTTATTCGCTCCTGGGTCGGTACCAAAAAGCCATTCCCGACTACAATCGTGCAATCGAGATCTCACCTGACTTTGCCGTGGCGCTCAACAATCGGGCTTGGGCCTACTTTAAATCCGGACAGATTGAGAAGGCAGCGCCTGACGTGGAGCGCGCGCTTGAGCTTACGCCTCGCAGTCCACACGCACTCGACACCCGCGCGCATGTGCGCCAGGCCAAAGGGGATGTCCCTGGGGCGCTGGAGGACTACAACGCCGCGATGCGATTTGGCGGCACGCGAATGGTCAAGCTCTACCAGTGCGGACTGCAAGCCCAGGGTCTTTATGATGGCGTCTTGAGTGGCATCCTGTCGGAGAATCTTCGGGCGGCGCTTGAGACCTGCGTCAAAAACCAAGGCTGCGATCCGTTACCGGCCGATGAAGAATGCCGGAAACCAACGTCGTGAGATGTCTTTGACTTGGCGTGCGTAGGTAGTCCGGACGGGCCGCTTGAGTCCTCGGCCATCAAAAGAAAAAACCGCAAAACTCGTTTGAGCTTGCGGTTTTGTTTTTGGAGCTCACTATCTTCGCCAGCCCAGCGCACGCGCCATCTTGCCGAGAGATGTTTGATCAAGCCGCCGTGTTGTTCCTGTCGCGCGCGTGCACTTCGATCAGCTTAAGCACATCGTTGACAACATCTTCGACCGTGCGGCCGGTGGTTTCAATGATTGCGTCCGCCTTCGCGTACAACGGTTCACGCTCTGCAAGGGCGTCCTTGAACTCCTCCTGCATGCGCAAAGCCTTGATGTCATCGCCGTCTGCGCTTTCTTCACTCCAGCCATCTGCCATGGCTTCCGGCGTGGCGCGGACCCAAATGACGAAGCATCCGGCCAATAGCAGGTCGAACGTATCTTTAGCGCGAACGATGCCGCCACCCGTCTTCACGACGCCACGGGGCAAGCTGTTCAGAACGCCGCTCAAGCACTCATGTTGAAGGCGCTGAAAGGTCTCCTCTCCGTGAACCGAAAAGACCTCGGACACTTCGATGCCGCTAGCACGCTCAACTTCGCGATCGAGGTCGACGCAAGGAACGGCCAGGGAGCGAGATAGTGCGTTGCCAAGGGTTGTCTTTCCGGCTCCGCGCATTCCGATCAACGCGATGCGAGAGATTTTCGCCGGTGGCGTCCGCCCGAAGCGATCAACCAATAACCGACGCGCTTCCTCGGCCTGAGTGGCTCCGAGATTTTCCAAGTGTTGGATCGCAAGCGTCTTGTCGATCGGGCGATCGTCTTCCTCGATCGTTAGATCATGCACTCGTGTGCCAAGCGCGTCAGCGATTGATCGCAAAACTAAGAGCGAGGCGTTGCCAGAGCCTCTTTCCAATTCTGCAAGATACCGCTCTGACACCCCAGAGGCTTGCGATAAAGCCTTCCGGGACATGCCCATTTGCAACCGCATCAAGCGGACGCGTTCCCCGACTAGGCGCAAGTAGGCTTCGTCAGCAGGTTCCGAGCCGCGACGCGCTTCGCCCGGCATGCCATTCGTTGGTTTCGCCATTCCCAATCCGATCGACGGTAGTGGCCATACGTTGAGAGCAACGAGCGACCGATTGCCAAGACAGTCGCGGCTCCATGATATTCTTGCATACAATGATACAAGGTCACGCTCCCTGCATCATACACGGTTAGTTAAATAATTGCACTGCGATGCAACAATTTATTTTGCAGTGCGCTAATACCCGATAGTAAAGATAGGAATTGCTGCACCATTTTGCAGCCCGTGCGTTCGTCTAAACGACATTGCCGCCGCATTTTCTGTTTTATGTCAGTTTAATTTTTCAAAGATGCGCATTTGTCGGCTAATAGGGCGACCCATTAACCGTTAGCAAAGGCCGATCCGGGTGCGGACAAACAAGATTAAAGGAATGATGACAGCCGGGACGCCCGTCGTTAACGGCTGGTGCTCGCTGCCGTGCGCCTACGCCGCCGAGGTTATGGCGCATCAGGGATATGACTCCCTGACGATCGATTTGCAGCACGGAGCGATGGCCTACGACACGGCTTTTTCCATGCTCCAGGCAATTTCCACGACCGATACTGTGCCGATGGCGCGGGTGCCATGGCATGACCCTGGCATCATGATGAAGCTCATCGATGCAGGCGCGTACGGGCTCATCTGCCCGATGGTAAACAGCGCGGAGATCGCTAAGCAATTTGTCGCAGCCTGCCGTTACCCGCCTGCTGGCCACAGATCGTTCGGCCCGAATCGGGCGACGCTGTACTCGGGTGCCGGATCAAGCGCGGCCTATGCGGCGGCGGCCGACAACGAGATTTTGCTGTTCGCGATGATCGAAACGCAGGCCGGATTGGATAACCTCAGCGAGATCACGTCCGTTGATGGGCTTGATGGCGTGTATATCGGTCCTGGCGATTTATCGCTGGCGCTTGGTGCGAAGCCAAGTATGGCGCCGACAGATTCCAAGGTTCTCAATGCGATGGAGAACATACGGACAGCGGCGCACAGTGTTGGGAAGTTTGTTGCCGTCCACACCGACGGACCGGCGACAGCGCGCAAGCGGTTTTCTGAAGGCTTCCAACTTTGCACTTTGCAGAATGACGTCCGTCTACTTGCCGACGGCGCGAAAGCCCAAGTTCAAGCAGCGCGAGAAGGCTGACGACTTTTCCAGCGACTACTCTAATTGGACAGTCTGCACCCCCGTCGGTTTACCGATGCTGGAGTGTTCAAGCTCCGTAGAACTCCCACTTGATTTCAGAGCTGCCAAAGGTGGTCCCGCGCAGAACAATCTGCCAGGTCCGGAGCATACCGGTCGAATCTGCAAAGTAGATTGCTTCTTCTACCGACAGTTTGGCGCCAGACGCGCGCAGCGACCATGCGGTGCCGTCGGGGAGTTCAATTTCGACAGAGTTTTCTGGGCTTGGCGCTGAAACCGTCGCGTTTGGATGTAAGCGGAAGTGGATTGAAAACGGGAGGTCCTTGCGCAGGCGGACATCCGTGCTGCGACCGCGGATGCGGTCCGTTCCCTTCAGGTGGAAGCCGTCGTTGGACAACTCCAGAGTACGCTCATGAACAAGCCTAAAGCGATGGGCGTAGCCATCATGGCTAGCTTCGAGGCGCGTGCCCTGATCGGTTTGACGGGTTTCGGCAAAGACGACGTCCGGATAACGGATCGGATGCCCGCCGACGAGTTCCTCCAAGAAGGGGTGACGCACCATCTTTGAAGAGGATTTATCGCCAAGGCATAACGTATTGTGGGACACCGTTGCGCGCGATTTATTCACCCATTCTGCATCGCGCTGACGGGGCGCACCGCCGTTTGCAAAAACTAGATATGGGCCATGGCTCAACTCGAACGACAGGCAACCTGCGTGTGCTGTCCCGGCGAATTCCAGTGGCGGTGGGGCCCCGACGTCCGCGACCAGGATCGTCCTGCCGCCGGTCAAACGGGCGTAGCCGCTGTGCTGCGCGCTTTCCAGCACGGGGCGTCCGGCATTCGCGCCATAGGCCAACACCGTTGCGATATTGGCAGGATCTGCGATGCCGGTTCCGTTAAAGCGCGCAAGCGAGCCGTCGCCAACGCGCATAAACCTGAGCATGGCTAGGGACTTCTCAATAGCCGCTGCGACCTCTCCAGGGACCTTACGGTTTCGCGCCACGAAGCACTGGCTCAGAGGCAGAAGGTCGAGCAGGATTTCGACAAGTGCTGAAGGGTTGCGGCTGATGTGCCCGCCATCGGGAAGGATTTGCCTGGATAATTCGGAGGCCAGCAAACGTTCCGCGTCGGCCAACTGCTGGTCGTGATCAGCGATTGTCAGATGGCCTAGGACAATCCCCATCAACGATAGCAATCTGGGTAATCCAGCTGGTGCCGTACGCCAAGTTGCCGACAGCCGGACAATCTGAAACCCAAGACTTTCTGTGATGGCATCATAAGTTTTGGGATCTGCGTCTTCGAGCAGCAGGTTCGCGTGCGTGATCCACGACATAATGCGCCGCGCAATCGTATCGGGCTCCCAAGCAATGCCGCCGCCGCCGCCGCGATAGCGCGATGTCCATTCGACCGCCAAGCGCCGCGCTGCATCGCGGGCGCTTGCTTCTTCGGCGGCTTGTAGATGTCGCAACCAGCTGAACCCGTGCAGGGCACGCTCCCAGGCATCCGATGGCGGTCGGGTGTCGAAGGGTGACTCCCCGTTTAGCACCGCCAGGGATCCGGCAAGACCGAATTGATCGACTTCTATTTCGTTCCAAAAACTCGGGTCACGTGTGCGCAATTCTTGCGGGATGATGAGCAACTGGTCGGCGACGTTCGAACCGTAGCGCCAGCGCAGGGCAGGAGAGTAGAGCAGTCGGGACACAAGGCGTCGGCGTGCCCGGTCTGTGCCGAGCGAAGTCACGCGAACGCGTTCGCCGATGCTCAGGCGCGGCATCTGTCGTCCTCCCTCAATCAGCAGGCTAGCGTGCCAAAAAACCGCCCACGACACTAGGCTGCCCGAAATCTCCCCACGGGCCACAAGATGCCGTTAGACCGATGGCCAAGGAATGGCAAGCTCGAACGCTGTCATGAGATGGGCTCTCCACGACAACAAACGACCGCTCCTAACAATGGTGCAAGCGGTTTCCGCTCAGCTGCGCCGGATCAAGCGGGCTGCGAAAAAACCATCCATTCCAGTTTTAGGCGCTGAGGTTTTTTGAAGGTTGGGCTGCTCCGGCTCGTTCTGTGAAGACTGGGTTCCTTGCGCAGCTCTGATCTGCTCAGGGGCATGGCAGGGCAGCGTGCGCAGGTCCCCCTCCGGCGTGAGCCAGTCTTTGGCGATGCCCGCTTCGCCCGCCTTGATTGGCACGCGCTCGAAGTTGGGCGTCTCGGACAGGAACTTCTCGATCTGCCTCTCGCCTTCCGCAGGCTGCAGCGAACAGGTGCAATAAACGAGTCGCCCCCCAGGACCTAGCATCTTCGCCGTGTTTTGCAGGATCTGCATCTGGACGTCGGCAAGCGCTGCGACATGCGCCTCATGTTTGAGGTGAAGGATATCCGGGTGCCGCCGGATGGTTCCCGTCGCCGAACACGGTGCATCAAGCAGGATAGCGTCGAACGGTTCGCCCGGTTGCCAATGGGTCGCATCCGCTTCAACAAGATCAGCGGAGAGCTTCAAACGCTTCAAGTTCTCTTCAACGCGGCGCAAACGACCGGCGGATACATCTACTGCCGTGACGTGAGCTCCTGCTGCTGCCAGCTGCGCTGTTTTTCCACCAGGTGCCGCACAGATATCGGCGACCTTCTTGCCACTGACATCACCTAGCAAGCCTGCCGGCAATGCCGCAGCAGCGTCCTGCACCCACCAGGTACCCTCAGCGAAGCCGGGGAGCTCCTCGACGCGACCACCCTGATAGTAACGCAGGGAGCCTGTGGCGAGTTCTTGTGCGTTCAGGGCCTCGGCCCAGCGTGTCGATTCGTCGGCGTCCTTCAGCGAGATATCTAATGGCGCTTCGATTAAGCACGCTTCTGCGATTGCGCGCGTTCGCTCTTCACCATAGGCGGCAACCCAGCTTTCCCAGAGCCAATCAGGAATGCACTTTCTTGTTCGGTCCAGCTCCTCAAAGAGTGCGGCTCCTCTTTCAGAAACGCGGCGCAAGACTGCGTTGGTGAACTTTGCCAGATGGGTCGATTTTTTGTTTTTGCGGGTTTGGTCGACTGCGAGATTGATCGCGGCGTGCGGCGGGACTTTCAAGATCAGGAGTTGGGTTGCTGTTGCCAGCAATATTGCAAACACGCGCGCATGTTTTGCAGGAAGCGGGTTATCGATGAAGTTCGACAAAACCTCTTCGAGCGGGCCGGCATAGCGCAGCGCATTGGCGGCGATCGAACGTGCCAGCCCACGATCGCGTGCCTCCAAATTCTGGTATCGGGGCTTTTTGAGAAAACCGGCTAAAGCTTCATCAAAGGAGCGTTGGTCTAGAAGTACCGCGACGATCAGATCTACGGCTAAGTCTCGAGCAGTAAGACCTTGCGTTGGACTGGAGGCAGCCTCAGACGCAGGCCCCGGCTTTTTTGCGTTCGATTTGTTGCTGCGCTTATTCTTTCCGGTTCGGGCAGTTTGCGCGTGCGATGACTTGTTACGAGCCGTTGGGGCTTTTGAAGTGTTCACGCGTCATCAACCCCACGGACCGCGACGGCGGGAGCGGCTTTTCCCGACATTGCTCCAAGGACCGGGAGGCGCAGAGCTTGTGTCTCCACGATCTGGAAACTGCGGCGACATTCCTCCCGATGACATGCTGGGAGGTCGATAGCCACTGGGGCCCCACTCGCGTTCCATCTGTTTTAGTTCGGAGATGCGGTTTTCCATCGACGGGTGGGTCGAAAACCAGTTGTCAAAACCGCGTCCATTAAGCGGGTTGGCGATAAATAGGTGCGCGGCTGCAGGAACCGCTTCAGCATCTTCATTGACAATGCGGCCCGCTGAGCGGCCGATCTTGTCCAGCGCAGAGGCAAGCCATAGTGGGTTGCCGCAGATCATCGCACCCAGCTTGTCCGCCTGGTATTCACGCGAGCGGCTAATCGCCATCTGGACCAGCATGGCCGCAAACGGCGCAATTATGGCCGCGGCAAGAACTCCGATCCATCCAAACGGGCTGTTACGATTGTCGTTACCGCCAAACATCATGGAGAATTGGAGCCACTGCGCCATCATCGATATGGCACCACCAATCGTGGCGGCGACCGTCATGATGAGCGTGTCACGGTTCTTGATGTGAGCGAGTTCGTGCGCAATGACGCCTGCGATTTCTTCCGGCGTCAGCATTTCCAATAGGCCGGTCGATGACGCAACAGCTGAGCGTTCCGGGCTACGACCCGTCGCAAAGGCATTGGGCTGAGCTGCTGGGAGCACGTAAACGCGCGGCATCGGAAGCTCAGCGCGGGCGGCGAGATCTCGAACCATACCGTAGTATTCCGGGGCCGTATTCTCGTCGACCTCAACGGCATTGAACATCTTCAAAACGACTGTATCGGAATTCCAAAAGCTGTAGACGTTCATTGCGAGCGCAACGAAAAATGCGATGACCATGCCGGTCTGGCCGCCGATAACGAATCCCATAAGAAGAAAAACCGCCATCAAGCCTGCAAGCAACAGCGCTGTTTTGGCGTAGTTCATGGGCATGGTTTCATACCTCGTTCGACTTACGTTAGAAAAGTCCGCGCTCCGGAGATCGACATTTCCGGATGCGTCGTAGTTGTCACATGTACTCTCTTATATGGAGCAAAGCCGGTGAGTAACAAACAGTCCGATCGCATGGGAGTTGCAGATGCCGGCCAGGCGGGCCTTGATGGGGACGGCAATAATGCCGAATCCGCGCTGACCAATGAAGCTGATGAAAGCCCGACGCGATCGCTAACGCCTGCCGCTGAGCGGGCTCTGGCTGAAGCTGCGGAACGCCGCAAAGCTGCTGCAGACGCTGAAAAGGCAAAGGACTCGGAGAAGGAACTCGGTGGGCAACGGGGGCCTGAACCAACCCGATTCGGCGATTGGGAAAAGGGTGGAATCATTTCCGACTTCTGATAACAGCGCACGTCGGGCTCAGCAGGCTTGCTATTCGGCTCAATCCTCCCGCCATCTTGCGCTACGGCCGACTTGTCCCAATGCGCGACAGGCGTCTCGTGTTTCACGTTGGCTCAGATGCTTGGTTCGGATTGGAACATGCGGACCAATTTGCGCCGCTTCCGCTGGGTTTGGCAGCCGATCCCGCTTGGTTAACTAATGATTACGTCCGAGCCCGGTCCGGCGGCGAATGCTCTATCCCCAACCTTTTGTTTTTTCATTGTTTTCTTAGATTTTCCGCCATTCCAAACTGAGTCGTGATCTGCGGAACGGCCGGTTTTGATTCTGAGCGTTACCAATTCTTAAGCGTGACTTGGCCTGCGGTGCGCCGTCCCATCCCCATGCGGCTAGGTGGGGCATTCACCTTGCAACTCCTTGAGCAAAACGAAGTGCGTTGGCTCGAGGAGACAAACCATGGCCACTCAGGCTTTCAATACCAGCCGTTCATTTTCCCGAAGTGAAAACGGCTCTGTGGCAATCATTTTCGGCCTCATGTTCCTTGGTCTGGCCATGGTTGTCGGTGTCGCGATCGACTTCGCACGTATCTATCATCTGCAATCGCGCCTAGTTGCTGCTGCTGATGCTGCTGCGTTGGCTGCGGGCAGTGCGCTCCTCGACGGTCGGCTGAACGACAACGAGATCGAGCAGCTTGCGAGAACCTACTTCGAAAAGAACCTTGAGCAGGCTGGGAACTCATTCGGCACTGTTTCAACGCCGGCTGTCACTGTTACGCGCGCCACCGGCCAGGTGAACATCGATGCGACAGCGACTGTTCCCATGTCGATTACCAAGATTGCCGGCTTCAATCAGGTTACCGTCCCCGTCAACAGCCAGACGCGCTTCGATCAACGCGACATCGAACTTGGCATTGCGCTCGACGTTACCGGATCAATGCGTGGTAGCAAGTTGTCAGACCTGAAAGCAGCAGCCAAAGATCTTGTTGACATTCTGCTGCCAGATGGCGGTCAACCGAATCGTGTGCGCATCGGCCTCGCGCCATATGCCACCAGCGTCAATGCTGGTTCCTATGCACGCACGGTCACGGGCCGTCGCGGTGGTGGCCACACCTGCGTTCACGAGCGCACCGGTGCTGACCGCTTCACCGATGCTGCTCCAACGGGCCGTAACAGGCTTGGTCGTCAGAACAACATGAGCTGCCCGACGGCGACTATCGTGCCGCTCACCGACAACAAAAATCTTCTGAAGAACACCATTGATAGCTACCGCGCGAATGGTTGGACTGCCGGTCACCTGGGTGCGTCATGGGCTTGGTACATTGTTTCCCCGTTGTGGAACTCAGTCTGGCCAAGTGCAAGCCGGCCGGTTTCCTACAACACCAGCAACACGCTCAAAGTTGTGATCCTGATGACGGATGGTGTTTTCAACCGGGAATACCAACGTGGCTCGAATGGCAGGTCGTCGCAGCAGGCTCGTTCGGTTTGCTCAGAGATGAAAAACAAAGGTGTGGCCGTCTACTCGATCGCTTTCCAGGCTCCAGGCTCGGCCCAGAACCTCTTGCAAGACTGTTCGTCTGGCAGTTCCTACTACTACTCAGCTTCCAATGGCGATGAATTGCGCCAGGCCTTCAAAGAGATCGCGAAACAGCTCAACAATTTGCGCCTAACGAACTGATTTGTCGCATGTAGGTGGGACGAAAAATCTGAGCAAAACGTCGAATGCACCTGTTAGCGCAAGGAAAAACAATGAGGCTGGTTGTTGCAAACCAGCCTTTTTTCGCGACCCAGCAAGTTCAATTCGACTTTTTTGCTCTCCCTGCAAATCATCAGCATGCTTATAATGCTTCCGATCGAGACTGCTTTGCTTCACCTCACGAGCAGTTGAGTGAATTCAGCCTCAGATAAGTTGACCCCAATATTATGGTGCGCAATAAACATATTCGGGGGTCTGAATAATTATGTTGCTGTAATTACACGCAATAATTGTGAAGGGAGGACGGATTTGGCGAACCTCGAACCAAAATGCAATGCCGTTATTGAGGAACTTGTATCCGTTCTCGAAGAAACTCTTGCTTTGACAAAAGCTTCATTGCTTATTCCTAGACCAAACAACGAGTTTGATAAGGCTTTTCTGGATCAGATGGAACTTGCCCGGACTTGGATCGACCATGCGTTAAACGATCATGGCGAGAGCGGAAGTGTGATAGAGTTCGATCCGACCAAGCTGAGGTAGCGTTTTCCTTAAAACTGCGATCTTCAAATCGGATGTGTGTCCTTGAACATGCAAAATGACGAAGACCAAATCGATCTTCTT
The DNA here is from genome assembly GCA_040219445.1 of Filomicrobium sp. Classification (GTDB taxonomy): domain Bacteria; phylum Pseudomonadota; class Alphaproteobacteria; order Rhizobiales; family Hyphomicrobiaceae; genus Filomicrobium. The sequence continues at coordinate 83,235 of JAVJSM010000003.1, forward strand.
CTCCTGGACAACCAGCTTTGTTTTGCGTTGTACGCCGCAACGCGGGCCCTCACGAAAGCCTATACTGAGCGCCTCTCGCGCCTCGGACTGACCTACCCGCAATATCTTGTTTTGTTGGTGCTGTGGGAGAAGGATGGTCAGACGGTGGGCGAGATCGGTCAGCGCCTGATGTTGGACAGCGGAACGCTCACACCTATGCTCAAGCGGCTCGAAGCGATGGAGATTGTAGAGCGGCTCCGCGACAAGAAAGATGAGCGGGTTGTATACATTTGCCTGCAGCCAAAAGGCAAAGACCTCAAAGAACCTGTGCGTGCCATCCGCGAACAAATCGGCTGCGACCTCGATATCCCACAACCCAAGAAGTTTCTCATCCGACAAGACCTTTTGGACGTGGTCGACATTCTCGAAAAAGCCAAGAAACGTAGGACAGAAGAGGCGAACGACGCTCCGTTCAAAGCCTGACGTGGTGAAGGCCGGTTTGCGAGCACGATAATCGGTTCGTTGCTGCTACGCCCACTAGCTTGTTCTTCCGGGTTGACCGAGAAACTCTTTTAACTGGCGAAACAAGACATCGAACTGTTTGCTCGCGCCCTGGCAAAGCTCGCAACTTTCAATATGGTGTGCGAGATCTCGCTTTTCTTCAGGGGTCAGCTCGCGCTCTCTTGCGTCAGAAACAAGCCAGGTCGTATCTCGGCATGTGATCTCGTTCGCCTTGTCACTCATGTCTCGCGCATCCAGTTTTCGTCCAGGCAAAAGCGTAGCTGCATACGGGCGCGGTAGAGCATGACCCGCAAGTTCCCCGGCTTAACACCGACCTCGTCGCAGACCTCGTCTGTGGTTAGCTCCAGCCATTCGCGCATCAAGAAGACGCGAGACGTATTGGTCGGTAGTTTTGTGAGGCAAGCTTCCAGGACACGGAAAAACTCGTTGCGTTCGGTTGTTTCGTGCGGATCGCTCCAGGCATCCTTTGGCGTCGCCCAACATCCGGTTTCATCAAACAGCTGCTCAAACGGCGCGAGATCCAATTCTTGCTCCAGGACATGCGGATCTATCGGCGGACCAATGCGCTTCTTCTTTCGCAACTGGTCGACGATCTTAAATCTCAGAATTGACAAGAGCCATGTCTTGAGTGAAGCGCGTTCATGGAATTTCGCCTGCCCCTCAAGCGCTGCAACAAGAGCGTCTTGAGTTGCGTCTTCAGCCGCGTGCTTATCGCGAAGCTGTAGCAAGGCAAGGCGGAAAAGTATCGGTCGAAGCGATGCGATCTCGTCAGAAAGATCGCGATCAGAGGTGCTGTCCATGGCGGACGTCAGCCTATTTCATTTTCTTTGTAACGCAACGGCCTTGCTCGACGACTAATCGATGTCACGCATTTTCTGAGCCAGCGTCGAGAAGCAACTGGACCGCGCGACAAGTAGGATTGTGCCTTGAGCCTGGCTTGAATTCACTTGAGCCTCAGGGCGCATCAGGCAGGGATGAACGTTAAAGGAGATTGGACATGTCTATAGCCAAAGCCGTCATTGGCACACTTGCCGCGGTCGCCATCGCGGGTGCCGCATCCGCTGTATCTGCCGGCGACGAGCGGATCGACTTTCCGGCTGACTACCGCGCCAAGATGATCAATTACCTCAGCCTCGACAGGACGCAGAATGATGATCAGGTGATCCGTTTGTTCGCGCCGAAATCGGCACTGGAGGCTGCACAGGCCGGCAATGAAATTCCATACGGAACGGTTCTTGTCGCGGAGATCTACAAGGCAAAAAAAGACGACAAAGGTGAAGTCATCGAGAGTAGTCTCGGCCGCCGGATCCGTGACAAGTTCGCCGCCGTTGCAGTTATGGAAAAGGGCAAAGGCTGGGGCGACAAGTTTCCAGAAGAGCTTCGCAATGGCGACTGGGACTACGCGATTTTCAGCCCGGCTGGAAAGCGCCTGGTGAAGAAGGACCTTAATGCCTGCCGCAGCTGCCATGTCCCGTTAAAAGATACGCAGTACCTTTTTTCGCTTGAGCACATGAAGGTCCAGTAACGGGCTGCTCACCTCGTTGGCGTAAGCCGTTGCCGGTCGGTTTCCGGTTGGTTTGAAGCTTCAGACAAAAAACAACGGCACCGAATTCACGATGCCGTTGTGTGTTTGACCACTCAGGCCAATCTCTTGCTGGAAGTGGACCTGCCGGAAAAACGGTTCCGGCAGATCCTGGCGCGCGCCTTAAACTTACGCTTTTTTGTTCTGGCGATTTTCAATCAGATCATCGACAACGGCTGGTTCGGCCAGCGTTGACGTATCGCCGAGGTTGGAGAAGTCGTCTTCCGCGATTTTGCGCAGGATGCGGCGCATGATTTTGCCAGAACGCGTTTTTGGCAGACCAGGCGAGAACTGGATGAGGTCTGGCGAAGCGATCGGCCCGATCTCAGTTCTGACGTGCTTGACGAGTTCTTTCTTCAGGTCGTCAGAAGGATCTTCGCCAGCATTCAAGGTCACATAGCAATAGATGCCCTGGCCTTTGATGTCGTGAGGATAACCAACAACGGCGGCTTCGGCGACCTTTGCGTGAGCGACGAGCGCGCTCTCGACTTCTGCGGTTCCCATGCGGTGACCGGAGACGTTGATGACGTCGTCAACGCGACCCGTGATCCAGTAGTAGCCATCCTCATCGCGGCGGCAGCCGTCGCCCGTGAAGTAATTGCCAGGATAGGTCGAGAAGTAGGTCTGAACGAAACGCTCGTGGTCGCGATAGACCGTACGCATCTGACCCGGCCAGCTGTCTTTGATGATCAGGTTGCCGTTCGTCGCACCATCCAGCTCGACGCCTTTGTCGTCGACGAGGGCCGGTTGAACGCCGAAGAACGGACGGGTTGCGGAGCCTGGCTTCAGCGCCGTGGCGCCGGGCAATGGCGTAATGAGAATGCCACCCGTCTCAGTCTGCCACCAGGTGTCAACGATTGGGCATTTGGAGTTGCCGACAACGCGGTAATACCAGTCCCAAGCTTCGGGGTTAATCGGCTCACCGACCGAGCCCAAAAGGCGCAGAGATGAGCGGTCCGTGCGATTGACGAAGTCGTCGCCAGCACCCATCAGCGCGCGGATGGCAGTTGGTGCGGTGTAGAAGGTATTGACCTTCCATTTGTCGCAGACCGACCAGAAGCGCGAGGCGGTTGGGTAGTTCGGCACGCCTTCGAACATCAGCGTGGTCGCACCATTGGCGAGTGGGCCGTAGACGATGTAGCTGTGGCCGGTAACCCAGCCCACGTCAGCGGTACACCAGTAGATGTCGCCGTCATGATAGTCGAAGATGTACTGGTGGGTCATCGACGCGTAAACGAGATAACCGCCTGAGGTGTGAACGACGCCCTTTGGCTTACCGGTCGAGCCCGACGTGTAGAGGATGAAGAGTGGGTCTTCCGCGTTCACCTCTTCGCATGGGCAATCGGCGGACACCTTGACGATCTCTTCATGCAGCCAAAAATCGCGGCCTGGTGTCATGGGCACTTCGTTGCCGGTGCGGCGGACAACGAGAACTTTGACGTCATCGAGCGGCTTGTCTGCATCGTGGGTCAGAGCTGCGTCTGTATTCTTTTTGAGCGGAACGGTACGACCGCCGCGGAGGCCTTCGTCAGAGGTGATAACGAATTTGGAATCTGCCCCATCGATCCGGTTGTAGAGGCTGTCAGGCGAGAAGCCAGCGAAAACGATCGAGTGAATGGCCCCGATTCGTGCGCAAGCCAGCATGGCATAAGCGGCTTCCGGGATCATGGGCAGATAGATGGTGACGCGGTCGCCTTTTTTGACGCCATGTGCCTTGAAGACATTCGCCATTTTCTGCACGCGCTCATGCAGCTGGCGGAAAGTGATCTGTTCGTCGTCGGTCGGGTCGTCACCTTCCCAGATGATGGCGACCTGATCGCCGCGGGTGGCGACATGACGGTCAACGCAGTTGTAGCAAACGTTTAGTGAGCCGTCCTCGTACCAGCGAATCGATACGTTGTTTGGATCGTAGGAGGTGTTCTTAACCTTGGTGTAGGGCTTGATCCAGTCGAGGCGCTTACCGACCTCGCCCCAAAACCCATTCGGGTCCTGGACGGACCGCTGGTACATCTCCAGGTACTTCTCGTTATTGATCCAGGCGCGGGATGCCCACTCATCAGTTACTGGAAACGTATTCTCCGACGACATGCGTCTTCCTCCCAAATGGCAATGATCTGTTATTTGGCCCGCATTATGGTCAGGCGATTGGCAGCGAACAACCAACGCCTTCGTCGAACGCAAGTATGGCTAATGCGGGGCCCAACGAAGGATTACGGCATCAATTCTGGTCTCAGGTATACCAAGTACCAACGTCTGCGGACGCCTCGCGACAACGCAGCCCAAGACGCCATTTCCGCTTAGGTGTAGAAAGCCGGCATGAAACAAGAAGACACAGCTCCTGAAGTCCCGCTGCGGAAGGATATGAACTTCGATTACGGCGTGCCTGGTGGCATCGTACCGGGTGTCGTACGGCTTGTGGCCAATAACCCCGGCCCATTCACGCACAATGGCACGAATACCTATCTAGTGGGCTCGAATACACTGGCTGTGATCGACCCAGGCCCCGATGACCCCGTGCACCGCGAAGCGATCCTGAGCGCAGCACAAGGGCGCCCGATCAGCCACATTTTAGTTACGCATGCGCATCGCGATCACCTGGACGGACTGGCCAAACTGCAGGCAGAGACCAACGCCGTATCCGCGGCCTTCGGACGATCCCATTTGCACGTGCCGGATATCCTCAATTCGCCTTCTGGGCGTGATTTTGTCGATCTGGAGTTTGCGCCCGACGTTATGCTTGAAGACGGCGCTGTGATCGAAGGTTCCGATTGGAAGCTTGAGGTTTTACATACTCCAGGCCACGCGCCGGATCATTTGTGCTTCCTCCTGGCTGAGCGAAACATCGTCTTTTCGGGCGATCACGTGATGTCGTGGAACACGACAGTCATCGCACCTCCCGAAGGCAAGATGGCCGACTATATCGCCTCGTTGTCCCGTCTCTTGGACACCAATAGCGATCTTTACCTTCCCGGGCATGGTGGGCGTCTTGAAGATGCGCGCAGGACGGTGAAAGCGTTCTTGTTGCACCGGCAATGGCGGGAGCAAGCCGTATTCGACGCCGTTCGGACTAAAGGTCTTAACGTCCGGGGAATCGTTGCGCTCATCTACAAGGGCCTGGATGAAAAGCTCATTCAGGCCGCCGGTTTATCGGTGATGGCGCATGTCGAGCATTTGGCCGAACAAGGCTATCTGAGGTACGAGGAGCCGCTCGGTTTCGACACCGAGATTGCTGTTTCGAAACAGCGTTAACCGAGCAGGAAACGCTTTCGCGAGCCTGCGCCGCACTGGTGCCGCGTTAGGCGGCATTTGGTTATCGGGATGAGTTCTTGCGCTTTTTCTGTCTGCGCAAGCTACTTGTTCGGGGACCCGAAACCGTTGCTTCCAGCCGCGCGACAATCTCCTTCAAGACCCGACGTACGCGCTTAGCGTTGCGCCCAAGGTCATGGCGGCCGTATCTCGATGCGGAGCGAACATCGATTTTCGCCGTGAGACGGTTTCCGATGACGCGCACCATGACATCATCGTAGAAACCCCAGATCAAAGTCCGGTCATAAGCTTCGATGCTACCCTCAGCAGGTGCCTCATCACCAGGCGGCGTTTCCTGGACAGCTTTCATTCCTAATCGGCGCAGGGCATCGGCGGACACCTCGTAGGCCTCCGACACTGACCTGTTCACCAACAACGGTTTTAAATCCGGGAAGGCTATGGCCTGTTGTTCGGCGAAGACTTCGCCAGGATAGTCGGGCAAGTTGGCCCCTGGCATGCGGCGGGCGGCGAGGGTTTGAAATCGCGGCGGGTTCTCCGCATCTGTCGTGATGTCGTTGATCTCGGGATTGTCTTTTACCTGGGGCAAAACAATAGCTGGCCACGCCACCACGAGCCCGGCAAGCAGGCCTCCGAGAAACATCGTCGACAAACCCTTCGCACCGGTGCGCCAGATATCGATGAGCGCGATGACAGCCAGTGCCAACGACAACATGCCGCCCATGATGGAGAGCTTTACCAGATTCAAAGCAACGGGCGTTGGGATCGAGAATAGTCGGTGCAGGAAAAGCGCGCTTAGAATCAAAGCGGCGCTAAAGACAGCGACGCGGCCGCACCAAGTTGCATAGCGGCAGGTTTTCCCAGGTAAGTCTGATGGCAGCTTCATCGCTTAGGTCTAATCGGCTTTGACGATCGTGTTGCTATTGCTTCGCAGAGAACTGCCACAGTTGCGGCTCTACGTCAGCCAGAAAGCAGTTGATAGGCTGCGGTTGTGTTTTTTCCGTGAGGCAGGTTGCTTATACTCACAGCTGATCGGCGCAGTTGCGGAGAGGACTTCAAGACGTTGCATTTAATTAGCACGAAGGCTCCACTGCCAGTCTTGTCGATCGTGGTGTGCTGCATGTTGGCACACAGCGCAGCCGCTCAGCCGCGTATCAGCGAAGACGAGACGATAAGAATTGCGAGCTGGAACCTGCTCGATGCAGTGAGCGTCGGCTTAATCGAGCGAAAAGAGCCAAACAAAAGAGGTTGGCGCAACACATTCGGCTCCGAACGGCGGATTGAAGCCAAGCCGAAGTTTGCGGGTGAGAAACTCGGCGCTGATATCGTTTTGTTGCAGGGCGTGAAGAACATCCGTGAAGTACGGCAGTTGTTTCCGGCGCGCTCGTGGAGACTGATCGTCTCGCGCCAGATTCTGCGAGCTTCCCGGGACGGAAGTTTGTCGGGCTCTACACAGATTGAGGGCATTGGGACAACGACGGCGATTGCTGTGCGTTATCAGCGGCGCTTGCGGGTCACGGGCACTGAACACCTGATGGAGCTCTCCCTATCGCGCCCAGCCGGCGACGCTCCGGCGAGCGATACCGCCGCACTAGAGGTTGGACAGCCCACCTCAACGGTCGCGCCGGCACCTCCTGTGCGAGCATCTTCTGCCGGACTCGCCGTTCGAGTTTCCTTGTCCGGAATGACATTCTGGGTCGTTTCTGCGGCGCTCGCCAATGACTGTAGGGCTGCGAAAGACACTCGATGTCTGGCGTCCAAGAAGCTCAACAACTGGCTGCAAGGCAAGCGCGACCAGGGCCTGAACATTGTGATCGGCGGGCAACTTGATCCGGGGTTTCGGAAAGCGGGAGCTTATGGAGCTTGCGCCAACCAGGAGATCGTGACCGACAAAGCCCTTAATGCTGAAACTGGAGCCGACACGGTGGCAGGCTGCGTTGCTTTTGCGGATCTCTCAGCCCGTTGAAGATTTCACTCAGTGCGGTGGCGGTTCCGACGCGGACCTAGGGAAACAGCCGCGTCGTGTGCCAAGGCCCAGAAGGTGTGTTGCGCCGGAAGACCAGTCTCTCATGCAGGCGGAACGGGCGATCCTGCCAGAACTCGATTTCCAGCGGCGTTATGCGAAACCCCGACCAATGCGGTGGCCTTGGGATGGAACCGAAGCCATAGCGTGCAGCGACCCCAGCGACGGATTTTGCCAATTCCATCCTGCTTTCGAGCGGGCGGGACTGTTTGGAAGCCCAAGCACCGATGCGACTCCCGCGCGGTCTCGATGCGTAATAAGCGTCGGCTTCCTCGTCGGAAACGAGCGAAACCGGGCCGCGCAAACGGATTTGGCGACGCAGCGATTTCCAGTGAAAGACAGTTGCGGCCTTGCCTGCACTCTGCAGCTCTTGACCCTTGGCGCTTTCGAGGTTGGTGTAAAAGAGGAATCCCCGTTCGGGACCGGCAACCTCGTCAACGCCTTTTAAAAGAACCATCCGGACATTCGGCAGGCCATCGCTATCGACTGTTGCCAGCGCCATGGCATTGGGGTCATTGGGCTCAGACTTCTGTGCCTCGGCAAACCAATCCTGAAAGAGCGCGAAAGGGTTTTCGGCCGCTGAAAGCGTGTCGTCGGTCTGGCTTGCCAGGGTCTCTTCATCGAGGGCGGGTTCGTTGGAATTGGTCAAGATCTGTCTGCCTGAAAGTTACGTGCCGTCTGCATAAACCATCGACTGTTGACGACGTCGATTGCGGATCTCCTAGCCTTGGATGAGGACTGCAACGGTCCACGTTCCTGGTGATAGCACCATTTTAAACGTTGGCTCCAGCACGACGGATCAGAGCGGTGACGGGTGCAAAGTGATCCAGAACGAGACGGGTGTTCAGGTCATCTTAACCAAGTTGGGGCACGATTGTCTTCGATCAGGTTTCGCCAAGTGGGTTGTCTCAGGCGGGTCTGACTTAGTGCCCCAAGTCCGCGTTGTAATCAGTTGTTAAGAGTCCAAAAATGCGTCCTGAATCGTGCCTTGAAGCCATTTTCGCGACCTTGCTGACGGGTTTTGTTGCCGTCGCCGTCGTCCTGATGAGTAGCGTCCCTGGGTCTGCCGAACCCCTAACGTTGGCAAACAAAAGCAACCCCAAAGCTGAAACCATATCGCTCACCCGAAGCGACAAGCTCGCCGCGCTGGAAAATGTCCAATATGCGCTTTCCGAGTTGGGCGATGGGGCAAGCTACGTCTGGCATCGCCACCACGGTAAGCTGTCGGGCGTCATCCAGCCCACAATGTCGTTTCTCGACGCGAAACGACGGGTTTGCCGCCATATCATCGTGCTGCTGAGCGCCGGCTCCAAATCTCGCAAAACCGAGGCTGTTGCCTGCCGAAAACCAAACGGCGTCTGGCGTCTAGACGGTTAACTCCGCGCCAACCCATTGTTATGGCAACAACTTCCGCCATAGCTCAGCGGTCTCGGCCCGGGGTTTAATGCCACACCAAGGCCTATCTGGACCGGTCTGCCCTTTCGTGTAGGATGCCCGAAATTCACGCAAGCGAAGGCAACTTCGATTTTTCGACTGCGACAGCTTTTGGACATTTGGCGAAATCGGACCCATTTGTGAGCAATAAGCCAGTCGCGAGACGATGATCGCATTACAGATGGCGCCGTTGGCAGCCGTTAAATTGTTGTATTCGCATACCCAAATGTAGAAGGGCATCCGAGATATGAGTGACGCTGCACCTGGTGCAACCGGCAACCTTATGGCAGGCAAGCGCGGCCTTATCATGGGTGTCGCGAACAACCGGTCGATCGCTTGGGGAATTGCGAAAGCCTGCGCAGCGCAAGGCGCAGACATTGCCTTCACTTACCAGGGTGAGGCGCTGAAAAAGCGTGTTGACCCGCTGGCGGCTGATCTTGGTGCCAAGCTGGTTTTACCCTGCGACGTCACAGACGCGGGCTCAATGGATGAGCTTTTTGCGACGTTGAAAGCCGAATGGGGAAAGCTAGACTTCCTCGTCCACGCCATTGCTTTCTCGGATAAGGCTGAGCTCGACGGGCGATATGTTGATACTTCCGAAGACAACTTCACGCAGACCATGCTGGTCTCCTGCTTCTCGTTGACGGCCCTGGCCCAGCGCGCAGAAAAGCTGATGGGCGACGATGGGTCGATCGTGACGCTGACCTACTATGGTGCCGAAAAGGTCATGCCGCATTACAATGTCATGGGCGTCGCTAAAGCGGCTCTTGAAGCAAGCGTGCGCTACTTGGCAGCCGACCTCGGCAAAAACGGTATCCGCGTGAATGCGATCTCTGCGGGCCCGATTAAGACACTGGCGGCTTCAGGCATTTCTGATTTCCGCTACATTCTGAAGTGGAACGAATACAATTCTCCGCTGCGCCGGACGGTAACCATCGATGAAGTTGGCGGCGCTGGCGTATATCTCTTGTCAGACCTCTCTCGCGGTGTGACGGGCGAAGTTCACCACGTCGATGCGGGCTATCACGTCCAAGGCATGAAGAACGAAGACGCCCCCGATATTACCGTTACGAAATCCGAAGGCGGCGCCTGAAAAGGACTTCGCGGACCGCGATGTTCAGAACAAGCAATTGGGGAGTTGAGGTGAAGGACGGCGTCACTCTCTATTGCATTCGGCATGGGCAAACCGATTGGAATGCGCAATCGCGCTACCAGGGCCAAGTCGACATCCCCTTGAATGATACCGGTCGGGCGCAGGCGTTGCGTAATGGCAAGGCGCTGGCGGCCCGGCTACCCGACATCGCGGCTGCAGACTTTGTATCCAGCCCGTTGTCGCGCGCGTGCGAAACCATGAGAATTGTGCGGGGTGCCCTTGATCTGCCAGCCGATGAGTTCACGACCGATGAGCGGCTGAAAGAAGTTCACTACGGGGAGTGGCAGGGTCAGCTGCTTGAAACCCTGGTTGCCAACGAAGCTGATGGGATCGCTGCGCGGCGGGCCGATCCCTACCACTACCGACCGCCCGGCGGCGAGAGCTATCAGGATCTACTTAATCGCATGTGCCAATGGCTGGAAACGGTGGAGCGAGACACCGTGGTGACGACGCATGGCGGGATCACTCGGACGCTGCGGGCGCATCTGCTCGACCTTGACCTCGACAAAATCCTTGAGCTTGAAGTTCCGCAGGATCAGGTTTTGGTGATCCGTCGCGGCACGATGTCTTGGCTGTAGCGCTAACGGTATTGAGACGCCGATCATCTGCAGCGAGATGCAAGCTGGGCAGAATGCTGCCCGGAGGGAACCGCGATTATCGCGGGTGCTGAATTACCAACAAAACTTGGGTCATGGGCTTTGCAATAAAAAAGGACTGGAGCAGCGGCAGCTCCAGCCCTCTCTACACAATTAGAGAACGACTCGAACCGGCTGCTCATTTCCGGTAGGAGCGGTCCCCATCTAATCAACGCCATTCCACCGCGGTTTTGCTAGTACCGTTCCAAGCAATGGTCCGGATGCGGCAGAACGTGTTTGTGACGCAAATGTAAACGCACGAAGAAGCATCATGTGATGTTTCTGTCGCTTGCTAGCGCGTTTCGGTGGCCCGCCCGCATGTTTGCTACTGTTCGGCCGGCACTTTCTGGCCTCGGCCCGGCAATTCTGACGGCGCCCGAAATCCCCGCGGACCCGTTTTGGGTGACGAATCCCCAGAGAATCACGCTTTGACTCACAGCTTTCATAAGCTGGATCGCCTGTCCTTGTCATCTAGATTGCCGAATGCGAAGGCATCGTAGTGACCAGAGCGCCTCGAACAGATTTTTTTGCAACACTTCTTGGGCAGCTCCGGGTGCACAATTCGCGAACGCCTAGGAGATGCAAACTTTTCCGTAGTGATGATATGGTGCCACAGACAATCGCTGCGAATCAGTCGCGCGAAATCTCGAAAGTGATTTGAGAGCTAGGCAAGCCGCTCTTTGGCGCGCGGGCTCTTCGTTTATTGGGGAAGTATGTCTCACAACACGTTCGGCCACCTTTTCCGTTTTACCACCTGGGGCGAAAGTCATGGACCAGCTATCGGCTGCGTCGTCGATGGCTGCCCTCCCGGCGTCCCCATTACGGCCGAAGACATCCAACGCGATCTCGACCGGCGTCGGCCGGGTCAATCCCGCTTCACGACCCAGCGGAAAGAGCCCGATGAGGTTGAGATCCAGTCAGGCGTCTTCACGAATGAGTCGGGACACCAGGTTACGACGGGTACGCCGATTGGCCTTGTCATCCGCAACGTTGATCAGCGCTCGAAGGACTATGGTGACATCGCTACGAAATACCGACCGGGTCATGCCGACTTTACCTACGACGCCAAATACGGATTGCGCGACTACAGGGGCGGCGGGCGGTCATCTGCGCGCGAAACGGCAATGCGGGTTGCTGCAGGAGCTATCGCGCGGAAGGTCCTGAGCGGTGTCACCATCACTGGCGGACTGGTGCAGCTTGGTCCGCACAAGATAGACCGCGCGCGCCTCGATTGGTCGAGCGTTGACGACAATCCGTTCTTCTGCCCTGACAAAGATAGCGTCCAGCCTTGGGCGGATTACCTCGACGGAATTCGCAAATCCGGTTCGTCTGTTGGTGCCGTTATCGAGATCGTCGCTACGGGCGTACCTGTCGGGCTCGGGGCCCCGCTTTATGCAAAACTCGACCAGGATCTCGCCTCAGCCATGATGAGCATAAACGCTGTCAAAGGCGTTGAGATCGGGGAAGGCATGGCGGCTGCCGCACTTACCGGCGAAGAAAACGCAGATGAGATCCGCATCGGTGCGGACGGAAAACCTGAGTTTCTCTCGAACCATGCTGGTGGAATTCTCGGTGGGTTGTCGACGGGGCAACCGATCGTTTGCCGGTTCTCAGTCAAGCCAACATCCTCAATACTCACACCGCGCAAAACCATTGACCGGGATGGAAATGAGACCGAAATCCTGACCAAAGGCCGCCACGATCCATGCGTTGGAATTCGCGCGGTGCCCGTTGGAGAGGCAATGATGGCGCTTGTTTTGGCAGACCATTTCCTTCGCCATCGCGGACAATGCGGTGAGGCGGGGAAATAACTTCGAAAAGTTCCGGCTACCGGTTGCAAAGCGCATAGCACACTGCTTACCCTGAGTGTGCGCTGCAGCAACCCGACCTCGATTAATTGCATGTCGTAACGCGAGGTCTGCGAGGGGGCACGGATGACAATGGCTGAAACTCCGGCCATCAATATCGAAGACACTGGTGGCTACACGGTTCACTACGGTCGAGAAAAAGGACAGTTTCGCGTCTTTGTGCTGTCCGGTGTCGGCATCGCGTTCACTGCTGTGGCATTCTACGTCGGCAGCGAACTCATGTTGACGCTCGGGATCGCAGCGCTTGGCACGGCTTATTACTTCCTGCCCCTCATCGAGAGTAGCCGCGCACGTCTTGGCGCTAATCAGTACGGCATTTTCGTCGAAGGGCTCGGGCTAGTCGGCTGGCGCTCGATTGAGAAGATCGAGAAGATCCACATCGCCGTCCGAACGATCATGACTTACGAGTTGCAGATTACGTTGAAACAGCCCGTGGAGAAGGCGCTGCTCGCAGACTGGCGCAAGATGTCGGTATTCCGGCTGCTGATGCGGCTACCTTGGACGATGGGGCATAACAACGTTATCCGTATCAGTCTCGAACCTTTTGACGATCCGCCGGATGAAATCGAACGAACACTCAAGCGCATGCAGCGTTTCTATCGCAGCTGAAGCGGAAGTGATGCTGCCGACCGACGCTTGCAGTACAGCTGCGACGGTGAACTTTCAGGACCCTCAACAATCACGTTGGCAGCGGAACTTCTACCGCCTCGAAGATCGCCTTCTGCCGGGCTTCGACCGTTGCCTTGTCGAAGTCTTCGATCGTGTTGTTGAAGAGCTCGTACCAGTTGAGCTTTGCGTCGAGGTGCAGGAAGACGCCACCCAAACCGATGGCAGCCCGGTCCATGAAGACGAATTCGCGTGGAACTGTTACGGGTCCCTTTTCCTTCAGGACAGAACGGACCTTCATCATTTCCTTGCGGCCGTACTCACCCGGAGTTGTCTGATCGGCAATCGTGCGCTCACGATCATCCAGCAGCGGGCCGTAAATGAACTTCGCCCAGATGGTTAGGCCATCGATCAGTTCGTCATTCAGACCCTTGAAGCCCCATTGCTCGTAGGCGGAGACGACGCGATCTCGGTCGTTCTCCAACAGTCCGCGATAGAGGTTTACGACGCCCATAACAAATGCCGGTGGAAACGTTCGGATGCAGCCGTAGTCGAGGAGATTGATGCCGACGGGGCGATCGTTCTCCTTGAACACCGTGTAGTTGCCCAGGTGCGGATCACCATGGATTACACCGTGATGGCTAAAGGGATACCACCAGGCACGGAACATAGCGCGGGCAATTTGATTGCGATCTTCTAGAGGTGCCTCTTTGAAATTGAGAAGCGGTTCGCCATCGAGCCATGTCATGGTCAACAGCCGACCTGTCGAGAGGTCATCAACAACCTCAGGGACGCGGATCATCGGCTCATTAGCAAAAATGGAGCTGTAAAGCCGCGTGTGGCGTGCTTCGAGGACATAGTCGAGTTCTTCGCGAAGGCGCGAGGAAATCTCTTGGAAGATCTCTTTCGTGTCGACACCTGGATCGGTGCGTGCATGGATCTGGAACACGAGCTTCAGCTGGCTGAGGTCAGCCTCGACGGCCGACTGCATATCGGGATACTGCAGCTTGCATGCGAGCTGGCGGCCATCTGGATGCTGGGCGCGGTGAACCTGACCAAGCGATGCGGAAGCTGAAGACTGCGCTTCGAATTTCTCAAAGAGGCTCTCCCACGTGCGGCCAAGCTCTGCAACCATGCGCCGACGCACAAACGCTGGCCCCATTGGCGGGGCTTGGCTTTGCAGTTGCGCCAGTTCGCGGGCGTATTCTTTCGGAAGGGCTTCGGGGATGGTCGAAAGTAGCTGAGCGACCTTCATGATGGGGCCTTTCAGCCCCCCAAGCGCTGCTGCTAATTCGCGCGCCGACTTATCCCGATCGAGGTCAAGGCCCAGTAACTTGCGCCCTGCATATCGGGCAGCAACACTGCCGACATTCGTTCCGACACGGGCATATCGCGTCGCGCGGGCCGTGAAGCGATTGTCTTCGTTGGTCATAAGCGTGTCTTGAACCAGCGCGATTGTATTGGGTCTTTAAATCAAACTTCGTTTCGTGGTTTGGCGGGCCGCATCGCAGCCCGCCCGTGTTGTGCCTTGTCGCGCGTCCGTTTAGCGGCTTTCTTCACTCAAAAGTTCAAAAAACCGCTTTGGGCCGCCAGGGCGCGACAGGTCCACTTCGTGTGAAAAGATCGCAGAGTCGCGCTTCCAGATACGGGCGTGCGAGCGACGATGATGGCGTTTCTTCTTGCGGTATGAACGATGGGCGACATAGCCGTGGGATCGTTTCTTGTATGCGCCATGTGCTTCAGCGGAAGTTGGAGCCGCGGCGCCGAAGGCAAACACTGCGACCGTCATGGCGGCAGCGCCAAGAAGACTCATCGAACGGATTTGGGTTAAAGTTCGCATGTTGGTACTCATGTCCTTTATTTGCTGAACGTTATCCCAAAAATATTGATGTTCGATTTCATCTCGTACAACGCACAGTCGCGTGAATCGGATCAACTCTGACGAACGCGCGCGTGTATGGGGCGTGACCAAGTCGGGTCGAACAGCTGTCGTAAACTATATACCGACGTGCGCCGCTTAGTTCGAGACTAGATTCCGCGACCCTCAACCTCGGTCTCAAGTTCCCGCAGTCGTTCCTTGGAATTTGGCCAAAACGGATTGATCGACATCAGCTGACGATGGGCGGCAAGCGCACCGGCTTTCTGGCCGGTCTCTTCGAGCATGCGCGACAGGCCTTCAAGGGCTTTGTAGTGGTTGGGGTCGAGCGCCAGAACACGACGCAGATCACCCATCGCGCTGCTGAAGTTATTTCGGGTGTAATGGAGCACGGCACGTTGATGCCAGCCTTCTGCATAGTCAGGTGCCAGCTCGACGACCGCGTCAAACATCTTCAGCGCGAGGGCCGGCTTTTTTTGCGCCATGGCCTGGGTACCGCGCTGCATGAGAACGGCAATCGTGTCGCCGTGTCCGAACAGCCAAAAGCGCTCGATCACGCTGGCGATTTCGCGCCCTAGCTTTTCATTTTCAGCGGTCGCTAGCAGGGCGTACAAATTGGCTTGGGCTTCTGCGCGCGCCTTCGGTGACTTGGGCGGGTCTGCCATAACTTGCTTATGATACGGCAGCGGCGGTTTTTTCGGCCGGTTTTGCGAGCTTTTTCCCTCCCCCGCCGGGTTTCGCTGTGGCGGACTTTGAGCGTCCGGCGCTTGGCGGCCTGGTGCCGGGTCTTGCGCAAAAGCCGGTGCGGCGATTAGCAACGCGCAGCTCCAAACGAGCGCTGCGCAAGCGGCGCGAAGGGTGTCAGTGAGCGGGGAAGCAAAAAAAATCATGCCCCAAATCTATGGGGCATGATGCGGATGTGTCAAAGAAACTTGGACCTGACCCAGCTTACAATTTGTTCAGGAGCCCTACCCGGGATCCTGGCTGGGAGCACCAATTAACCCTGGCGTGCTTTGAAGCGGCGCTGGGTTTTGTTGATGATGTAGAGCTTGCCGCGGCGGCGCACGAGACGGTTGTCACGGTGGCGCGAGCGAAGCGATTTCAGCGAGTTACGAACTTTCATAATGGACCCCGTCGGATCTGGTGTTTTGTTGGCCGGGCGGAAAAACAACAAGCGCGCCGCATGGTCTACAGCGCGCAATCATCGTTTTGCTCCAGCTGGGAGTTGCCGCAAACTATGGGGATGGAGCGGGAAAGTCAACTGTTTCGCGCAGCGCGCGGAGTCATAACGAAGCGTTTTTTGGGCCTCGAAAACGAAAACTCTAGGGAAAGTGCCGGACAGCTTGGGGAGAGTGGTGGGCGATACTGGGATCGAACCAGTGACCCCTACCATGTCAAGGTCGGGTTATAATTGACAAAACCCCTGAAAATAGGGCTTTCCGAGGCCCCCGCGCGCAGGAACTTGTAGTGAACATGCAGGTATTTGCAGTGAAATGTCGGCAATAGTTCGGCAGTCGCTGTGGACGCTATGTCAGTTATTATTTGACATTGTCGGCGACTGGCTGAGATTGTCAATCATTCAATGACAGCATGATTGTTTGTCAGCGTTGGACGCCTAAACTACGGTGTTTCAGATCATTTGCGTTCGGTCGCCTTCCGTTTGGGAACGCTACGCGAACGATGCCGTCAATTATTGATTGTCAGATACTAAGTGCCTGTCATTGACCATTGCATGCGTTGGCTGCCAGCCATGGCGGCATCCATGCCGGGTTCAATTCGTATAAGCCATCGCGACAAAGATCGTACCGTTGAGATGTGCAGGGAGCGGTCATTCAAGAGCGTTGACCCGCCAGTATGTTGATGTCTGCGTCGACCAGAATCAGACATGCCGTGCGCAGCGCGGGAGGCTATTTTTTACCCCAAGCTCACATCCGTCAACACCTCGCGATCTTGCGATGGCAGCCGACTTAGCGGACATTGACCAAATTCGTGTATTGAATGCCAGCCACAGTAAGTGTGTGCATTGCTGCTCAAGACGAACTCTTACGTGGATTGTACGACCCATGTGGTCAACGCGAGGCTGAACACCGCAGTTTGATCGCCCGTCTGTACCGCAAGCGCGTCGCGGCAAAACGTGGCTGGCACCCGCCCTTAGGCTATTTCAAGCGTAGACGCTGCTCAATTCTTTCTTTTCGATCATGTTCAAAAGATCGACACCCTCCCAGCGAACAAACCAATGCTGCTGTTGAATCTCGTCAACTAACGCCTCGGCCTCCGCAACACTGATCTCTCCCATGTTCGCGCCAATCCTATTCCATGAAGCACGAAGCAACTCCGCTCTCTTAACCCTGTCAAGATATGGACAAGCGAGGGAATCCAAAAACAGATGCACTGTTTCCGAATCCCTATTCGGATACCTCCCTGCAGAAACGCGCTCACAGATAATCTTCCAAAGTTCATTCCTCTGGTCGACGAATTCTGGTCGGTCACCATAGATGAACAGCTTTACAACTAACTCGAAATAACCCTCGCTTTTTCTATCCAGTTTGGCGAGTGAGATCAGTTCATGCTCTAGATGCCCATCCCCCCCAAATTGTTGAAGGCTCACTAGTATATTGAGAATTTCGATTGGAATTACCGAATTTTTAGCTAACAGCCCCTCGAAACTAGGTGCTCTGGCCAATTGTGACGCCCAACGAAGCGAGGCTTCCTTGAGGATGTCAAAACCTTCGGGATCGTGTTTTTTCAAGTGTTGCGCAGTGCGCACGATAGCGTGGGACAGACGAAGCGATGAGCGGACGGTGGGGTGAAGCGTAAAAAAGTAAAACCCAATATCAAGCAGGAAAAAGAACATTTGCCGATAGTCCTGATCGACCACAGGAGTGGCTTCTAACGCGGCAAGATCAACGTATCCGTCGGCGATATCAATAGCTTTCCGGCGCACCGCTGCTATTATGTAGTTTGCGACCGCATCATAGCCAAGATCGGAGGCAAAGCATGCTGCTTTAACTTCCCTGGTGAACGTACCAAACAACGACCTGTATTTATAAATGCGCTTCGGAAGCAATGCCTTCTTGCTGCCGGCAGGAAAGGTAACGGTTTCAAACAGTTTTTCCCAATGCGCGCCAAGCGATCTTTTAATCTCGTCAATCACGAGAGACTTTTTTGAATAGAATGGACGCTTGTCGAACTCCCTCTTTTCAGTGTTCAGGTGCAGTTTGTATTCTCGCAAAGCAATTGATAGTTCGTGCTCCACCTGCTCTGCTGTTACAGGATCATTCGAAAAAACATAGTAATTGTCCACGTACCTTCTGCATTCGTAGTCGACGCCATCACGCATGGGAGGGTTTCGCCGTTCGAGATTATGGCGTACGTTTTGGTCAACCTTCGCAAGTATAATTTCTGCAAATATACGACTGGCTTCTGGCCCGATACAAATACCACTGGTTTCGTTGTGGTTGAGTCTCTGCATCACCTTGTCGAATTGATTTCCAAAGCTCTGGGCCACAATATTTTCTTTCGCCTCGTCCTTGCTCTTTGTCGCCCAAGACATGGAGTGAGTGTAAATGCTGTCAAAGCATTTACCAATGTCCAACGACAACTGGTATCGAAACTTTTTTTCTAGGCGAACGTGATCACTCGACTCGAAGAATTTGTAGAGGCGCTCAAAACCTGAATACGCAAAATAGCTAGCCGGATGCCGTACCAGTTTTTCCAATTCTGCCGTATCTACGGTAGCGTTCTTGTACCGATTCTTGTCCTGAACTGAGGATGGCACAAAAAAGGAGCTTCCAACCTTCTCGGGCGCACGAATAGAGAACGGCCCGCGCCCGGAATATTCGCAAATCAGTTCTTGATATTTCTGATAGAATTCGGCCAGCATGACCTGCCCTCTCGGGTGCAGGAGACTCAAGGTTCTGATGCTCCGAGAATCTTTGACGATATTGTACTTGAGCGGAACGGTGTAACCCTTGCCGTCGTCCTCCAGCAAGAGTGCGTTGATCAACATTTGGAAGTGGGCCGATTTTTCAGTCACGGCATGAAGGTTCTTGTAGAATCCATCGTTGCTAACGACTATTGGCACCTCGGAAGGTGACGTGTCAGTTAGAACTACACGCCACTTGTCCGCCCGGTTTAGGTTTACCCGTGACTTTAGCTTGTTAAGCATACTTCCAGCATTCCATTAACTCGGCCAACCGATCTGCGCTGAACCGGAAGTGAACGCGATTGGCGAACCCGTTATAGAACGAGTACTTGAGAAGTTCTTTTCTTTGGCGGTTAGTCAGCGCGAGCGCCAGCCTCCCCCCGACTGGACCTGAGCGGCACAATATCATCTTCAAGAAAAATCTATCGAGCTCGGCAAGTGCCGGTGCAGTACTCTCGATCAGGCTGTAAGTGTGCTGCAGACCCGCGCTTTGCTTCTTTTGCCGCCTTTCGTCAAAGAACTGATAGCCGGAGGTCAAAATACGGACGCGATCTCTAAGATCATCGAAGTGCCCATCACTCAAATATTGCAAGAGTGATTTCACGATTCGCGTCTTGTTCTTTCGCACCTTGGAGGAAGCGAGATCTAGTTCAATTCGACGAGAAGTGGGCCTCGCTTTATCGGTGTGGAAGACAGAGAACTTAAATCCAAGATAGTCGAAGCTATGCTCGACAGTTGGCGTCTTCATCTTTGTATTATTGAACGGGTAAATCTTTGACTTGGAAGAATTTAATTTCAACCCTGTCGGCAAAGCCTCTTCGATCTTCGTCTCTAGCGAATTAGGATTGTCCAATCTCGGTAGGATCATTACGATATCATCAACGTACCGGGCAAAGTAGTGTGCGTTCATTTGCTCCCTTATTCTATTGTCAAAATCCTGCATATAGAATTCACTTAGCTCTACGCTTATTGCCAAGCCTGGGGGCAGGCCGTTCACTGAGTTGATTTTGAGTTGCTCAATCAGTGACCTAACGACAGACCTCGTGCTTGGAGCAGTCATAAGCCTCTTGCGGATTTGCTTTGACAGAAAGTCCTGATCAACAGACGGGTAAAAATTCTTTATGTCCATCTTTACAACGATAAACGGCAGACCTTCTTCGCAGAGTAGCTTTAGGCGACGCACAATCTCGATTCGGCTTCCTTGTTTTGATCCGGTGATTCTACGAATGTTCTGAGCAGCCTTTCTCAGCACCAGATCGCACGCGAGGTCATTTACTTGATAGATGGTCCGGCCGGCCACGTTATTCGGCGTCAATGGAAGAGTGGCAAAGCCAGTTCGTGCGGTGGCAACCGCCCGATTGACTAAAGCTTCCTTGTGGGCATCGTTCCTCAACGCAGGCTGTTTTAGAAAATCGCTTTTGGTCAGGTGCCTTGCAAGTGCTGCACTGCCAAATGTGGGATCGTACATGGAAAACACTTTTTGCTGAAATCTCTCGGCCTTACTCTGAAGGCTTTCTGGGGGGAACTGTGTTGGATCGGATGGAATGTCCGCACTTGGAAGGTCAGACGTTGTGATCTGCTGCCGCAGTCAAGGTGAGCAACATAGCCCATCGCGACCCGAACAGTGTGTAGCAAAATGGCAGCTCTCGCCAGCAGCGGACATAGGCGCATGCTCATGCGTCGCTAACCCGACGTCTGCTCCTGGGATCCATCTGCCGTGTACTGCGCTTGTGCTGTCGCGAGGGGCCATGTTGAGACACTGTCGCGGCGCTTTCAAAATCCAATAGATGTGGTTGGGTTTATCGTTAGTACGCGTGAAGTTCGAGGGGTATTGACGAAAACGTGGTGTTCCGCTGGCCGCCAACTTTGTGCTAACCGACTGGAAGGGTGCGAACGGTGGTTTAAAGGTGGGGGAGCGAAATGTCAGAAGTGAAATCGACGGGCGGTGGTTTGGAGAGGGCTGCTGCCGCGCTCACAGCAATCGCGATTCTTATCTCGGGTAGTTGGTTCTTATTTACTGTGAATAACCGGATTGATCGCCTGGAAGAGAACCTTGAGGCCGCCGAACAGAAGTTTGCCTCCGTGTCGCGCGGTCCTGCTGGTCCTCGTGGGCGTCAGGGCGAGCGCGGCCCGCAAGGCGCTAAGGGCGAGACCGGAGAGCGCGGCCCGCGTGGTGAGCCCGGTCAGGCAGGAGCGTTGGTCGATCAGCTTCGCCGTGAGATAGCCACACTAAAGAGCAGCTTGCAACGCCTCGAAGCCGGGCGCCCAACGGTTGGCGTGTCAGCCGACAACTCGCCCACTAGGATTGAGGGTTGCCTCGATTTGATGCCTGGAGATAGCAATTCCTTCGATATCGTCGTCACGAATAGCACCAAGATGAAGTTCTGCTGGCGCGACGGTGTCGAGTTCATGACGTTCGGCAACGTTCAAAATGACGGGGTCGTATTCAGGAAAACCGGCGGCGGCAACTATTATGCTTACTATGGAAAGAGCCGGGTAATCGAGTTGCCAGGAGCAAGAGTTCGTTTTGCGCCGCAGAAGCTCTCCTCAGATGACGGTTTGAAGGCGCGCGTCAATCTTCGTTTCTCACGGTAGTAGACTGCCGAGGGATAAAAAAGCTCCGCAGGCGCCTTGTTCCCCTCAGGGTCAGCCTGAGACCTTCCGGCACGCGCGTGACACTTCTGTTTCACCCCAAGTTACAGACATCGCAGATTGTTTAGTCCGCTGCACCCTCGCAAGCTGACGTAACTCTGCTCTGGGCCAGCGGCCAAGACGGGCCAGGAGCGGACACAACCGCCTACTGCTTGACCCCAGAAGTGCAGCAACGATGGCGTACCTTTCGGGGAACCCTATGCTTAAGCCAGCAACGACCTTTTGGGCCTTGATAACCTGCGTTCACAAACGTCCAGGCACGGCAGCGCTGTTGCTTACTGCAAGCTGCCTCGCACTGGTTTTGGTTTGCCGCCGTGAAGTTTGCGTAATCACTTCCTGGCCGGTCGACGCCGCTTAATACTTGAAAAACGGGCTGTCTAGCTCGGTCTGCTCGCCCTGAGCGTACGCATACGAGCCTCTGTTGGCCGTCGGGTTTCCAAGAGACAATCGGGCTTTCTATCGCGACATGATTGGGTGCGCAGCATATCTGCTTCTTTGATTTCTTCCCTGTAAACAACCGATGACCCCGAGGACATCGCGATGTGCCGATATGATTGTTACCGTTACCGAGGTTGCCAAGTCCCCCCGTTGCAATGGCCCCCGCCTCGGGAAGACATCGGGTATACGGTGTTAATGCCTTACCAGCACCGCATGTTTTGAGGCACTGGATCGAAGATCCAACCAAACAACCTTGAAGTCCCGCGTTACATACTCTCCCAGCGTAGCATCTCTGCGAACCGGCAGATGTGCGTTTCATGTACCATCGGCTCGTTGCGACACCATCCGGGCCGGGTGGACATATGCAGGCTTTTCGGGGCAGCACACGCCCCAAATAGCACTTCGAAGAGACTGGATTATATTGTTCGCCGCTGCCGTATGGACCCGGCGGGCAGGGCACCAAAGACTGTGAGAATGTTGCTGTCGCTGAAAGTAAGAGCATCCCTAAAGCAAGAGCACACCGTTTAACTGATTCAAACATTTCCTGGCCCAGCTTCATTCTAAGAAGGTCACGTATCAATCGCCGGCAGCCCGGCGCACCAGTGATAGTGTGGTTTTTGGTTGCAGGATAGGCCAAGGATAGAAGTCTGCGTTGGGTTCAACAGGCACGATTTGGTAGCGCGCTGGGCAGGGACGGTCTCCCCTCGATAGCTGACGGCAGCGAGAACATGGTGCGAACTCGACGCGATACCCTCAAGGGCTGACGTTCGCGGGTATTGGTTCAACCGACAACAAGGGCCACCAGCGGAAATAGCGAAAATAGGCGCCATCGACTTGCCAACTTCTGTCGATTCAAGACCCGTTGCTTTGTGAGCTTGCGTCCGCGATGCCCCAGTCACGCATCGCTTCAATTACGGTTATGATCGAGTGCCCCCGCGGCGTGAGGGCATACTCAACACGTGGTGGTATTTCTGCGAATACCGTGCGCGACAGGAGCCCGTCGGTTTCAAGCTCTCGCAATTGTTGGGTCAGCATCTGTTTCGTGACCTTTGGGATAGCGCGCTGCATCGCCCCAAAGCGGCAAACCCCGTTCGCCACACAAAATATGATCACGGGTTTCCATTTGCCCCCAATGAGACTGAGGCAGCGCGTTACGGGACAATCGTTCTGCGGGTCTGGCACCATTGGTCTGCATTCAATGACTATCACGGTAAATCATGACTAGTTGCGTTTTAGATTTATTGACCTCAAAGCTTAACCATTGGCATCCAATGGAGCAAATGCATGCATCTCCGCACAGGTGTTCTGGTCTCCGCGTTGGCTATTCTAACTTCACCTGCCGGCGCTGGCGACACCAGCCTTGAAGGGCTAAAGAATAGGGTCGTCGGCCAATGGATTTCTATCGCTTGCGAATTGCGCCCGCAGCCCAATGCTAAAGATGCCAGCGCTGCTCCCACATCAACCTACCTCAAGCGCAATTTCGCTTACGACGCGGAAGCCGGCTTTAAAGCCAGCATCACGGTTTTTGCCGATGCAGGTTGCAAGATACCTGCGGTCACGTACGAGTTTGCTGGCCAGGTGATTTGGCATGACCGAAACCCAGCCGCAGACGGAGCGTGGTCCCAGGACTATGTGCTTGACCGAAAACTGGAGTTGACCGTGCATGCCGAAGCCATGGCGGCTCAGCTCAATCAGCTTCCGGCAGGCGCTTGTGGAAGTGGGCCATTCGAGGTTGGCGTAACACGTGACATTCTCGGCCAGCCCTGTGCGCTGCTCAAATATGTCGAAGGCAGTAGGTTTGTCGTGGATCATGACTTTCTCTACGTGCGTGAGGACACGCCGAACATGCTGTTCATGGGCGCCAAGCACGTAGACGGAACGGGCTTCTATTTCCCGGAGAACCGGCCGACCGTTGGGCTTCAACAGCCGCTCATTCGAGTAGAATAAACGCCGTTTCACGTTATGGCCGCCAAACGCGGCCATATTGGCCATTGTCCCAGACTAACCAAATAACCAGAGCCGTAACATGCGCCTGAAACTACCTGTCTGGTGGTATATCGCCCCCGCCTATCTGACACTCTGGACCATTTGCTTCAGCCTTTGGAATCTATTCGACGGCAACGGAATGATGGCTGCCTTCGGCGTCGACACCGGTGGTGCGAGTGATTTCATCATGCTGAACTCGGCGGCAAGATATTTTGCAATTGCTGTAGCGATGATCCTCGGCATTTGGGTCTTTCGTTCATTTGAATCGATCCTGACTGCTTTGTGCACGCGATTGGTTATGGACCTTCTGGACTTGGCAGCCGGCCTGCAAACAGGCTTGATTGCTGATTGGACTGGCGTCGCGCAATCCATGTCCCTGTTCCTTGTGCCAAATGGATTTGCGATAGCTTCACTATTGTATCTCAACCAAAAGAAACGCGAGTAGGTGTATAGAAGGAAGAGATTCAAAAGCGGACGTAGGCAACTTGGCGAATGACGTCCGCTTCGTCCGCCTTGCAGACTTAGCCTCACGAGCGATGCTGCGGCCGCTCAGGGCAGCTTCGGGTCAACGTAAGACCTTTCGGCGCTCGCGTGACACTACTGTTTCACCCCATGTTGCAGACATTGCAGGATGTTTTGTCCGCTGCACCTCCACAACCTGACATAACCCGGTGCTGGGCTGAGGTCGGCGTCGGGCCAGAAGGCGACATTAGCCAAGTGGTGCAGTCTGATGGCCTGCGCAGCCGGCCAACCAGTGCGGCTGGCAATAACGCCGCGACCTTTGCCAGGAACTCTTCAACGACGTCCCTGATTTGCTTGGCTTAATCTGCAACGTTCTTTGCGGTTCGTTCGACTTGATGAGCCGACTTATTGGCGTTTTCATCAGTAGCCGCAGCGGCTGTAACGTTGCCGACGATCTCGGATGAACCTGTTGCCGCTTCGTGGATGTTTCGAGAGATCTCTATCGTCGTGGCGTTTTGCTCTTCGACCGCAGCGCCAACAGCCATTGTGACCTCGGTTGTTTCACGGGCTTTATTTGCAATTGATCGGATTGCTTCGACGTCTAGATAGTTCGTTATTCAAGCACTTGAACAGGAATCTGGAAGTCGCGAAGAGAGGGTGTTACTTCGACAGGCGCAGGCTGTTCAAGCGCTTTGCTATTTTTTGGAATGCTTCTTCCAACTCATGACTGTTATTTGTGGTGTAATAGTAATTTGAGCCCGATGAGCATTCACGCAATAGCGACTGAGCGCTTCGCGGAGCTCTAAACGCCACAGAATACACGATGACACCTTTGGCCTTCATCTTCTCGCACAATGAACGAGCCTGGCTAGATGAGTCGCCGTTTCTTCTTTCATAGCGAGTGTTAAACACGCCATCGGTCATCAACACGACCGCCTTCATTGTATTTGCGCCATTGTAAGCTGCTGGGCGTGCGTCCGGAGGAAAAACAGACGCCCATTCGGGCGAGATCATGTACCAAGCCCAAGCAAGGCCAAGGTGACCCGCAGTCGCGCCAGATGCACGGTATCTGTTAATGGCTGATTTCATCCGGTTCTTGTTGCTCGAAAGCGGTTCGACCGTGACGGATGGGCACGACATGTACCATCGGCGACCCAACTTATCAGGTCCACGTGGTTCTGCATCTGTGAAACGGTTGGCGCCAGCACGCTCATGGACACAGGTATGCCGTCGGGTCCATCCGGAAGCGACAGTGTTAGCGAAATTACCGGCATTCACACTGGCTGCGTAGGGAGCAAGCGCTATACGCACCTTGTTGGTTTGTCCGCTGTCGCTGAGCAAAACATCGATTAGGTTGTTGGCCGCAGATTTGAGTGCAGCAAGTTTGGAACCATACATTGATCCCGTCACGTCAAGCGCGATGCCGAGCTCAATATCGCGCTGGTCGAAGCGGGTTTCGCTGACGATAGGCATGTTTACTTTGTGAATTCCCATCAGCCCTGCGAAGCTTGTATCGAGCTTGCCGACAGTTTTGATTAGGATCCGGCGCTCGACGCGGTTCACGGAAACTTCTGGCGGGGTGTAGGTGCCGTCCAGAAACTCTGTTTCAACGTTGGCACTCAGGTACTTCTCAGCCAAGCGCTCAATTTCCTGGTCAGTGAGGCGCTGGTCCATCAGCGCTGAGCCTGCCGCGAGCGCGGCTGAGTCAACGGCGTGAACGAGCTGTCCCTTCAGTTTGATCATGCGACCAAAATCGATTGATATTCCAATGATAAGGGTGATGACGATCAGTGCTAAGCTGAATTGGATCGCAACGACGCCTTTAGTGTCATCTTTGAATTGACTGGAGCAGTAGACGATACGCTTGAACATGAGCCCTCGACCTAATCCACTTTCGATTTCTACAAAGTCGCCAATAAGGATATGATGGAATGGACGTACGAAGCCGAATATGGACAGCTAGCCCTCTTCAAGTCGTTAAAAGAAAAAAAGCTGAAAAATTTTTTGGTGGTTCTATTAAAAATTGTTTTAATCGCCGGTCTCATCCTATAAAGGACCAAGCAAGTCTAGCGTAAGATCTTTATTTTTGAGCCGCCTTCATAAGAGTTAATTATCGTGCTCCATTTGTAATTATCAATTAATTCCGCTCGGCGTATTCTCTGCGTGACAACCATACGCCGTTTGCACTGCATTTTTGAATGTTGCTGTTCGTGTTGTTTGCCGTGAGCAATTGAGACGAAGGCATTCGGGTCATGCTGCAACAATCTTGCCGCGCTATGGCAACTAACGACCGATTCTGATCGGGCCACTATTGAAAATAGTTCGGGTCTGAGGTTTGCGAAGATTGAAGGGATGCAAAAATTTTCGGAACATATGAACCGACGTCGATTTGGCAGGCGTGAAGTCTTTAAGTCCGCGACAATTTTGACTGACGCTGGGCTCAAGGTTCCTTGTATGGTTATCAACCAGAGTGATGGTGGTCTTGCACTGAAAGACCCACTTTGTGAATTGCCCCCTTCTTTTTTTATTATTTTCGAGGAAGAGGACAAAATAGTGCGATGCCAAATCATTCATCAGACTGGCGAGGCAATTGGTGTGCAGTTCGTCAATGCGCCGAGACCTGCATCAACATTTGATTTGAGCTGGCATCTGAAACGGCGAAGACTTCTTCAGCAAGCGTTGGTATGAATTGATTTCTGAGGCCAGCACACAAAAATTTGCGGTATTTTGTAATAGCCATCCTGTCAGGATGAAGTTTTTTCTTCTAGGCTTCCTTAATGATTGTGCGGAGCACGTCTGCCTGCCCATTAGCTGCGAACGAAGCCGGGGTTGTGTTGCTCAACGGGGAAGGGGCCATTAGGAGTCGTCAGCCACCTGACTTCCCCGCGCTACGGGCTCGACTATAGAATTCAATACTCACATCTACTCGCATATAGAAGATGCACGCCATGCCCCATCTGCCCTCTCTTCCAGACAATGCTTCGCTGATCGAAGTCTATAAGGCACACCCGGCGGTTGCCGCCGCCGCGCTCGCACTCAACGACGCTGTGATGCGTCAGCCAGCGCCCTTCAGCGCGGCCGAACGGGAGGCGATTGCAGCATTCGTCTCGACGATTAACGCCTGTCAGTACTGCACTGGGCTGCATTCAGGGGCCGCTTCGAAACTCGGCATGAATGACGTCTCCGTTGAGGCGATCTGCAAACGTCCTGAGGCGCCAGACGATCCAAGGCTTGTTCCGGTACTTGCCTATGTCGCCAAACTGACGACCGAGCCGGCAAGCGTGACCAAAGATGACGTAGCAAGAATTCTCGACGCCGGCTGGGATGAAGCTGCGGTCTCCTTCGCAGCCTTCATTGCCGGCCTATACGCATTCATGAACAGAATCGTCGACGGTCACGGCATCCGCGCCGACGCCGCGGCCGTCGAAGCTGGCGGTACGCGCCTTGCGGAAGTTGGCTACGCGGGCATTGCAGAAATACTCGCCGGACAACCGAGCAAAACGCCCAGTGAGCGCTCGGAGGATTAGCCGGTTGTGCGCCCGAAGGTCTGCAAAGGGTCATTCGCGTCAGAGACTGAGGGTCAGCTTTTGGAATGGAAGCCGACTGTTGCTTGGCAGCTGCTTCGCTACGTCAGACTGAACAAGGTTTCACATCCAGGCGTCACGACATATCTCGATCAGGTCGGCGTAAGGGTCTGGCACCTCTTGGCGTCAGTACGATGGAGCCGGGCAGTCCCGTTACCTATTTGTTCGCATATTGCCTTCGCATCTGATTGACACCCCTCAGTGCAATTGAAGGTGGCGCCGGTAAATGGGCCCGCGCCCATGCCCGCCTAGGCGGGCCCCTGGGGGCATTTCCGGCCAATTCAAAGGCCTTTTTTGGGCTGCTCGGCCAAACGAGCGCAAAACTCTCGCGTTCCCGTTGACAATTGGCATGTCGCGAGGGTGCCCACTGATTCGGTGATCGAGTGCCCGAGGCAAAGTACAAAGCAACGGGTCGGGACGGCTTGTCCCCGTTGCCGCCTTGTAACGGCGACGATGAAGTCGATGAGGCATAAGCGTGGTGCTGGCCTCGCCTGAACGGCAAACCACCAGCAGAGAAGTTGTCGGGAGAACTTTGCAGTGAAAGCTGACTTCCGATCCCCCTGGCAGGCGAACATCACGCTCCAGGGACAACCGACCGGTCGAATGTATTTCTTGCCGGGCATTCCTACACCGAGAGCGTCGCCTTCCACGGCATGCTCAGCTTGAAACGCTCAAGGGTGTAGGGTGCGGCTGGTGCATAGGAGCCAACTTGGCTTGCGCACCGATACCCCTTCTATCGCCTTGGGTCCAAATCAGGGCGCGTACAGCTGGTCCCGGCTAGATTCATGGGATAGGGAGGACGGTCTGGCCCCACGATACGGGGCGCCTCGGCTATACGGCAACTTGCTCCGATGTTCCTCAAGGGTCCTGACGCCAGTCTATGTGACCCGTGCCAAACGCCATCATAAGAGGCGGGAGGGAGGAGAAGACGGAACCGGAACTGTGCCTAGAGCTCGACTTCACAGCGAAGCACGTTCGGTTCGCGTCGACACCGCCGTCGACAAAGCTGGTCAAAAATCATCTGACGTGCTTCCAGACAGTTTCTACGACGTCAAAAAAATTGGACAGCCGAGGAAGCCGAAATAAGTTCGGCAAAAGTTCGGCAGTCGCGGTGACGACCTAAAAATGGGATCTCTGTTGAAATCGTCGCTAACCTGTATGTTTAAAGGGCTGGAGAGTGGTGGGCGATACTGGGATCGAACCAGTGACCCCTACCATGTCAAGGTAGTGCTCTACCGCTGAGCTAATCGCCCTCTCACGTGTGATTTCCGCTTGGTTCCTGAACCCGGTAAATGCGGTAATGGGCAAAGGTCGCGAGCCGAAAACAGGGTCGGCGGCGGAGCGGAGATGATCGTTTACTCAAGCTCTCAGCATAACGCAAGGTCGAAGTTTGTTGGAACGTAGAAACGGCGGCGGCACATTGACGCCGCCGACGTTAAAGTCATCCACCGGTTCGCGGCGCGGTGATGACGTTGTTGTCTTCGTCGACAATCGGGATGCCAAAATCGAGCAGCACCTTATCGATATCGCCCTGCCGCTTTTTGATGACTTCGTTCAGCTGCCGCTTCCATTGGTTATCTGACTGGCGTACGCCCATAGTGATACGGAACTTCATCGGCGGTTGCCGTCCCTCGTTGAGAAGCGGAACAACGGAAATGTCGTCTTTGCCGCCTTTCTTGGCGAAGTACCCTGCGTTCGGACCCCACAGGACGCCGACGTCGATATCGCCAGAGCGTATGTCTTCGAGCATCAGCTCGGTTGGTGAATCGTACCGGCGGTCCACAAACAGATGATATGGCTTAACATTGCCCATCAATCCCGCCCTGTTGATGACCGTCGCAGGTGGCGTACCGGCAATGACGCCAATTCTCTTGCCGCGCAGTTTCTCATCCTTGAGCGTCGTCACGCCGGCTATGTCGCTGCCCTTCTTCGTAACGATCGCGTAGGCCGAGGTGTAATAGTGGTTGGTGTTCAGCACCATCTGTTCGCCCTGCGCGAACCCGATGACGACGTCACAAGCTTTCGCAAAGAGCGTACGACGTATGAATCCGGTTGCTTGCGGGAACCACGTATATTCTACGGAAAGGCCACCAAGTTCGTCCGCGACGATTTCAGCGATTTTGTTTTCAAACCCGGGTTCGTCTGGGTCTTTGCTTGAAAACGGAACGTTGGCTGGGTCAGCGCAAACGCGAAGGACTTGACGGTTTACCAAGTCTGCGCGGTTTCCATCGGCCGCCTCGGCGGCAAAGCCGCCGAGAACGGTGAGTGCGCACGCACACGCAATGCGCACCTGGTTGTTAGCCAGCGAAGCAAGCATCTTCGGCCTCGCCAAGTGCTTTTGGCTTAGGATCGCGGTTCTTCGGGCGACCACGAGGCAAGACCTCGTCGGAGCGCGCTTTGAGGTACGTGTACATGCCATCGAGGTAGCACATGACGTTTTTGTTGTCGCCCAAGGCCGGCATGACACTCTCGCCTCCGCCTGGCTGATGCACGATGCGACCGCTCGCAACGACACCTACGAAGTCCTCGTAGCTCATCGTTTTGAGAGATTTGATCAATGCTGGTGCGTAGGTCGAACCAACGCCTTCAGGACCATGGCAAACGTGGCATTCTGAGTGGTAGCGCTGAAAACCACGATAGGTGAGGAAGTCGATCGTACCGTCTTCTTTGATGTGATAAGTCGGCGATCCAGACTCAATAAACCACTTACCTTCGTCTTCGTCGAATTCGGCACCAGGTCCCGCAACCATTGCGCCGTCTTTGGTCTTCACAGGTTCTGCCATTGCTGGGCTGAACGCTAAAATCGTTGCTGCAGCCAAGGCGAGTGCCGCAGGTAATGCCTTCCAAATGCTCGTCACGCGTTTCCCTCCATCAAGGATTATTTGGGCGAATTTTTTGTAACCGTCACACACTATCAGTCTGCCTAAACAGTTTGGCTGCGGCGTGACGAAGCGAGAGAGCACCGGTTGACCTTCATGGTTTATTTTGGGCATCTCTGGCCGGTTGTATCTTGGCCGCGACGACCGAACTTCGCAGCTCTTTCAGAGATAGGAACCAGTCCGCGCTTCGCAACAACGGAAATGCAAATATTAGGCCTAAGCATTTCTTATTGCGGCATTTTTGCAGTTTGCTGCTCTGGTCCACCACCAAAAAAGGCCGGTGCAGGTTTCCCCACACCGGCCCTTTGTTACGTGTGCCAACTTATGGCAGCGAGAACACTGTCAGCGTTCCACCGAGAGCGGTGTAGTTTGACAGGCCAGCGTAGCCACCAACGGCACCCAAACCGTCGGTTGGGTTGGTGAGGCCAGCTGCCAGACCGATGCCGGCCCAGCCACCGATACCCGAGAGGATAGCGACGTACTGCTTGCCTTTGTGCTCATAGGTCATGACGTTGCCGATGATGCCGGATGGCGTACGGAACTTGAACAGTTCTTTACCGTTTTTGTCGACAGCTTTCAGGTAACCTTCAAGCGTACCGTAGAATACGATGTCGCCAGCGGTTGCCAGTGCGCCCGACCATACGGAGAACGGCTCTGGTTTCGACCATACGATCTCACCTTTGCCAGCGTCCCAAGCGATGAAGTTACCCATGCCGCCGTGGCTGTTTGGAGCTGGGTACATCGACAGGGTTGCGCCAACGTAAGGCTGACCTGCGGTGTAGGACACTTTGAATGGTTCGTAGTCCATGCAGACGTGGTTCGTAGGGACATAGAACAGACCGGTTTTCGGCGAGAAGGTAGCTGGCTGCTGGTCCTTCGTGCCAAGAGCGGCTGGGCAGATGCCTTTCGTGTTTACGTCTGGGCCGTTTTTAGCGGTCGAGTACTTGTCGACAACATATGGACGACCATAGTTTGGCTTCGACTTGTCGAACTCAACGCCCGTGGTCCAGTTGACGACTGGGTCATACTTCTCAGCGACGAGAAGCTCACCAGTGACGCGGTCCATGGTGTAAGCAAGACCGTTACGGTCGAAGTGGACGAGAACCTTGCGCTTCTCACCTTTGACGTCGATGTCAGCGAGAATCATCTCGTTGATGCCGTCATAGTCCCACTCATCGAATGGGGTCATCTGGTAGACCCACTTAGCAACACCGGTGTCGGCGTCACGAGCGAAGATGGTCATGGACCACTTGTTGTCGCCTGGACGCTGAGCTGGGTTCCATGTCGATGGGTTACCCGAACCGTAGTAGAAGAGGTTCGTGTCTGGATCGTAGGAGTACCAACCCCAGGTCGTACCACCACCGATTTTCCACTGGTCACCCTGCCAAGTCTTCAGCGAGGAGTCCTTGCCGACTGGCTTGCCAAGCGACATGGTTTTCTCTGGATCCATCAGCATGTGATCGTCTGGACCAGCAGAGTGGGCGCGCCATACGCGCTTACCGGTTTTCAGGTCGTAAGCGGTGACGTGACCGAGAACGCCGAACTCACCACCAGAGATACCGACGATAACTTTGTCGTTAACTGGCAGAACGGTTGCGGTGTTCGTTTCACCACGCTTTGGATCGCCGTTGACAGCTTTCCAAACTTCCTTGCCGCTCTTCGCGTCGAGAGCAACAACGGTCGTGTCAGCTTGGTGAAGGAAGATCATGCCTTCAGCGTATGCGAGACCGCGGTTAACGGTGTCACAGCACATCACAGGAATAACGGATGGATCCTGCTTTGGCTCATACTTCCACAGAATGCGGCCTGGCTCGTTGAGATCAAGAGCGAAGACGTTGTTCGGGAATGGCGTATGAACATACATAACGTCGCCGATAACGAGCGGCGAACCTTCGTGACCGCGAAGAACGCCGGTCGAGAACGTCCAAGCGACCTTAAGGTCTTTGACGTTGCTGGCGTTGATCTGGTCGAGTTTCGAGTAACGCTGGTTAGTGTAGTCACCCGTCTGAATGGCCCATTGCTTTGGGTCCGAAGTCTGCTTGATGACGTCTTTGTTTGCCAGTGCTGGCGAAACGAAGACGGCAGCGAGCAGCGCACCTGTTAGTGCACTCTTGCGCATTGCGCTTCCTCCTTGTGAGATCTTGCCACGCTTGCAAGAGACAGCAACGTCAGCGTGTCACAGATTTAACCCGTCGGCTTTGGCTTCCGATCTTAGTGGGCTAGATCTTTCGAAGCGGACACCGAGCAGTCGGTGCCTGAAGTCGATTACTGTCTGGTCCAAAGTCTATGCACTTTTTACCGAGAACCGCAAGGGTGCATGAAGATTTAATCGCCAATATCGGGAAAAAATCCCTCGACACAGCATGAACCCGACCGCGTGCTTATGTAATTGATTAGCAAATGGGCAGCGCAACGGTGCGCGGCACCCACAAAAAACGAGGAACCGTTCATGCTCAAGCCTAACGAGTCTGGCGAACTTATGCGCCTCCCTTTTCCAGACCGGCGAGGGTTTTGTCATGGGCTCACGTTAACGGCCATTGCTCCGCTCTTTTCCAACATTTGGAGCACAGCTGCGGTAGGCTTGGAACGCTTCAATATCACGACGGTTGCTGACGGTGTTTTTGCTCACCAGGGTCGTCATGAATTGCAGACGCCCGAGAACTTCGGCGACATTTCAAATTGTGGGTTTATCGTCGGGCAGGACGCTGTTGCGGTAATCGATACCGGCGGCAGTTTCAGGACCGGGACATTGCTTCGCGAGGCAGTTCGGGCGGCTACGGACAAACCAATTAAGTATGTCGTTAATACCCACATGCACCCCGACCATGTTCTCGGGAACGCCGCCTTCAAAGATGACCAGCCGACCTACGTTGCGCATTCGAAAATGGCACGTGCGCTATCGGCCCGCAGCGAGCGGTATCTGACTGCAGCGAAAGAAGCGATGGGTGAGTCATCGTTTGCTGGAACCGCAGTCATCCTCCCGACCAAAAGCATCGCAGAGAAAACGGAGCTCGATCTGGGTGGGCGAAAGCTTATCTTCGCGCCGCAAAAAACCGCGCACACCGACAATGACTTAACGATCCAGGATACGAAGACCGGCACCACATTTGTTGGTGACCTCATTTTTTCCGGACATATACCGACGCTCGATGGCTCAATTGTCGGCTGGCAGAACGTCCTTGGACATCTTGGTGAAGAGAAACTCCCGCTCATCGTGCCCGGACATGGGCCGTCGTCGATGGGGTGGAATTCAGCCAGCAAGCCTGTACAGCGCTACTTGGACATCGTTGCAGAACAGGTCCGCGCAGTTATCAAGCGCGGCGGCACGATTAATGACGCCATCCGGTCGGTAGGGCTCTCAGAACAGGAAAAATGGGAGCTTTTTCAAGAGTTTCACAGCCGGACGGTGACTGCTGCATTTGCGGAATTAGAGTGGGAGTAACAAAATATTGCACTGTCCAGCGGGACTGAACCGTTGATTGAAGCGGGAATAACCGTATCACTGAGCGCAAGGAACGTAGGCGTTTATGCCAATCTGGAGGAAATAAAGAGCCAAAAATTTCGGCTCAAGGAGATCGCGCATATGGAACTACTCAGACTGACCAAACACTCGCGCCGCACCCTGCTAACGGCATTCGTCGCTGCGGCCGTTGTGTTCGGATTGCATGACGCCCGCGCGGCTGACGACGATGGCCTTTGGGACAGCATCCGCGAAGATGTTTTCGAAGCTGACAAGCCGATCCTCGATGGCTCGGACAAGCTGGCCCTTGAGGCGCCGTACCGAGCGCAAGACGCCGCAATTGTTCCGATTACCGTCACCATCCCGGCAACGGTGGCACCGCGTGTTCGCAAGCTCACTCTGATTGTTGAGAAGAACCCGGCTCCGGTCGTGGCGGCCTTTAAGTTTGGCGAAGCTGCGGGGCTCGGTGAGCGGAAAATCTCTACGCGTATCCGGGTCGATATGTACTCGAACGTTCGCGCAATTGCTGAGCTTGATGACGGCTCACTCCACATGCAGACAAAATTCGTTAAGGCTGCAGGCGGATGCTCCGCCCCGGCGTTGAAGGATATGGACGAAGCGCTGGCGAACCTCGGCAAGATGAAGTTGCGTCCGCTGGCACCTGCTCCGCAAAACACAAAGCTGACGGCTGAGGCCCAGGTCATGGTTCGGCATCCGAACTATTCCGGCATGCAGATGAACCAGCTCACCGGGCTTTACATTCCGGCCAAATATGTTGAGCGGATCAAGGTCAAAAAAGGCGATGCAGTTGTCTTCGATATGGAGGGCGGGATCTCGCTGTCTGAGAACCCGAACATTCGCTTTACCTACTCCGCCGGATTGGCCGGACCGCTGACTGTTACTGCTGAAGATACGGATGGCAAGGTCTTCCAAACCAGCGCAAAATCTAGCGGTTCGTAGAATATCTGCACCGTTGTTTGCCACTCATCTTGCGAGATGCGAACAGCTGTTTGCAGGCGAAAAATAAAAAGGCCCCCGAATTATCGCCGGGGGCCTTACTTTATTGCGGTCTAGCGTTTTTCTTCGAAGTGTATTGACGACCGAGAGCCGCTGGTATCTCGGCGCTTATTGGAAGCAGAGTAATTCGGCTTCGACCTGAGCCCGGCGCATTCGTTTCACCTTTTCCTGCAGCGGTTTGTAGCGCAGAGGGGCGACTTTCTCGCCACCTTTTTGAATGATCGACATCACCGTTTCTGCTTCCTCGTAGTCGTTGTAAGGGAGCAACTCGGCGATCTTGTCAATCGAGCAAGAGCACTTGAAAAGGTTGTCGCGAGATTGGCCGTTCACCTGCATGCAGGCGAACACATAGTCTGCCCGTGCGATGGTCGGATAATCGTTCTGCGGTAGCTCTGACGCCTGGGTGATCGGTGCCGCCAAGAACAACATCGCAATTGCACCGAAGAGAGCTGAGATCTTCGCCTTCACATGCATCGTTATTTTGCCTTTTGCGGTGCCTTGTCGGCGATGTCCCTGACCTCGGTGACCTTAACACCGTCAGCCGAAATACTCTCATCAAGTGTTGGAGAACCATCCAAAGGGCTTGAGTAGTGAGAGGTAAACTGGGCGAAGTATCCAGGCACGTCATCGCTCATCAGGAATTCAAAGTGCGCGTTTTCGTAGCCTCTCATTTTTTCGTTGTTTTTCACGTCGCCGGTGAACGGGCGGATTGCCAGGCGGTAACCCTCAACGGATTTGCCCTTGTACTCAAACTTCTCAGGGTTGAGCCCGCCTTTCGTCCGCATGGCAATGCGGAAGCGGTTCTTGTGATAGGCTTGGCTTCCGCCGGCCAGGGTCGCAAAATTCGAAACGGCGCGATCGAGGAAGAACACCAGGACGGGGTTTCCGGTCATCCCATCGATTACGCGATCGCCGCGGTCACGGTCGCCGGTGAATATGCGGGTCGCAATGGTGCGCTTGCCGTCATCCGTGACCTCCCTGACGTTCAGCGAAATGGTGTCGTCAAAGTTGAGGCCCATAAGCTTGGGCTCGGAAGATACACGCTTAAAGTTGTAGGTAACCGTGTCACCCTTGGCCAAATTGGACAGGTGCGGCTTGTTAAAAAGCGCGTCCATGATGGAAGGCGTTTCTGCTGCGGCAGCGGCGACCGTGGCCATGGATAACGTTGCGGCCGCAATCGTGATAAAGCGGGCTTGGGTGAGCAATCGGTACATACTTCCTCCGGCGATAGTTCGGGCCCGTTCAGTTTTTTCCGGGCGTCTTGTTTGTGGTTTTGGGGCCAGTCCGAAACCGGCACCCGAGTTTGCGCTATGCCTATACTACGAAGGGCCAAGAGCACAAGATGACCTGCGGGTTTCGATTACCGCAGAAAGTCGCCAAATGCTCGGGGCCCATCGGGGACCTCGACTTTTCCGACAACCGCAAGCGTCCGCGCATCAATCCGTTCGAGGGTGTTGTCCTCCCAGCAAGCCACGTAGACGTAATTGCCCGAAGGGTCAGCAGCAATGCCTTCTGGGTACGCACCGACATTAATTTTTTTTATTGTTTTCATAGATGTTAGGTCGATAACGCTGAGGGTCTCTGCATACTGATCAGTAACGAACGCCCTGTTCTGGGCCAGGGCAACCGCATAAGGGCGACGCCCAACCTCAACTGTGGCGACTGTTTTCCGCTTCGCTAGATCGATAATGCTGACGTCGTTGCTTTTAACGTTTGCGGTGAAGGCTCGGGCACCCTTGTCGTCAATCGTCACTCCGAACGGTCGCGTCCCGACTTCGATTACATCCACCACCTTGAGTGTCGCGGTATCGATGACCGACACCTGATGACTATCTCGATCGGCAGACAAAAGCAGCTTGCCGTCCGGTGTCAGATCGAGCCCAGAGGGCGACAAACCGACTTTGATGTAGCTCGTGACGCTCAGATTATCAGGGTCGATAACGGCGACGCGGTGGTCGTACCAATCGGCGACAAAGATCCGGCCATCACTTGGATGAACCGCGATGCCGAGCGGTCCATTACCTGCCGCGACGCGCTTGACCACCTTGCGTTTTTCGAGATCGATGACGGCAACCTCCTTGGCCTCGGGAGCCGTCACGTACGCCGTTTTTCGATCATTCGATAATGCGATGCCGGCAGGTTTTCCTGGCACAGAGATTGTCGCTGTGACCTTCATTGACTTGAGGTCAACGATGCTGACGGTCTCGCTCAGCTGGCTCGTGACGATAGCCTCTGTCGCCGGTGCCGGACCGCTGTTCGCCTCGCCTGCAACGCTCCACGGTGCAAGCAACAGGCATACTGTCAAAGTAGCCAATACCGCGAGCACGAGGCATTTCGCAATCAGCCCTCGTGCGCGGGGCACCATAAAGGCCCAGCA
Organism: Filomicrobium sp.; assembly: GCA_040219445.1. Taxonomy (GTDB): domain Bacteria; phylum Pseudomonadota; class Alphaproteobacteria; order Rhizobiales; family Hyphomicrobiaceae; genus Filomicrobium. The sequence continues at coordinate 120,957 of JAVJSM010000003.1, forward strand.
ACTGATATTACTCATCATTGATTGGTCAGCGTCCGAGCGGTTGCAGGTCAAACAGGCAGGGCCGGTTGGTGCAGCGCATTATCTTCGATAGCACCCGCAACAACCGGCCAATCGCAAACGGTTAGCCCGCAGCTTCGATTTTCTTTTTCAGCGCATCAAGACCAGCGCCATAAACGCCTTTGACCGCCTTGACCGCAGCTTCGTCATTCAGCTCGGGTGGCGGGTTGTTGTTCATGTAGCCGCGGTAGAATGCGCCGCGCCAGGTGAACTTCGACTTACCATTCCCCAGGTCTTCGACCAGCATGATAGATGAGTAGTTTTTCACCGGAAGGACCTTCACGTCGACATCGGTGATTTCATACTTCATCGTCATCTTTTCGGCGTCGAATTTCACCAGTTCCTCAAAAATCTGGCCGCCGCCTTTTAGCGTGATGGTTCTTTTCGCGCCCGGCTCGTTGCCGCCTTCGCCTTCGGTCTTCTCGACAGCAGGATGCCAATTCAAACTCTGAAAATTGCCAATCGCTTTCCACACCGTTGCAGCCGGCGCGTTGATTTCCACGCTCTCCTTAACTTTCTGGCGTGTCGGACCGTGCGCATTGACCGCAGTTACCATCGTCAGCGGTATGAGCATCAATCCAAGTACGAGCGTTCGCAGCATTTGTGTTTTCTCCCATTGATCAACCATAATTGCCCGTTTCTAAACGCCAAATGCGATGACGCCGGGGCAACAAGCAGGCACACTAGTCAGCAAAAACCGGCAGGGCAATGTTGTTTCAATGACAGAGTTTTTGCCTGTTGCGTTGTTTCGACCGACCTCGACAAACGTGTTGTATTCGACGAACGTACATGCTTCCTTCCCACTGAGTTCGCTTTCCGAATGGGCACGATCGACGTCCCCATCCCATGCTTCGTGTTGGATCAATGTCGTTTGCGTAACGCGGCAGCTTTCTGGCCCGGACTATGGCGGCCCGGCCGTTTCGTGCGTGGGATGTAATGTGGGTTGGCGGTGACAGGGGTGGCACACTCGTTGTGGTCTTAGGGTAAGCGGTCGGAAATGGGGAATGTGCGGTGCGCAACTTTTTGGTGAGCGAACCGCAAAAAAGTTCGGAGACTTGGATGAAAAAATCGAGCCCGATTAAGGTGGTCGCGTGTCGGATTTAAGCGTGGAAGTGGCTACCGCGCCGATGACGCGGAACGGAATTTCGATCGACGACACGTTCGCCGAAGCCTTCGGAATGAGTGCGACGGGGATCATCATCACGGCAGATACGCCGAAGTGGGCGCGCCAGTCGGCGTTGACGATGACCGGCTTTGGCACGTCCGTCATCGGGTGTGGCGCGGAATGCGGTATCGATTACGAAATTGCGCCTGAAGACACCCCGGATGGACGACCTGGTGTGCGGGCATTGGTTTTTGGGTTTGCGCCGCAGCTTGTCGAAGAGCAGCTGAAAAACCGCGTCGGCCAGTGCGTTCTGACAAGCCCCGGCTCAGCTTGTTTCAACGGCCTTGAGTCGTCGCAGAAGATCAGCTTGTCGGGAGGGCCACGGTTCTTTGGCGATGGCTGGCAAACGGCACGAAAGCTGGGCGACACGCGCTATTGGCGGGTTCCCGTTATGGACGGAGAATTCGTCATCGAAGACAAGGCTGGTGTTGTTACCGATGCTGTTGGTGGCGGGAACTTCCTCGTGGTCGGCGAACATCGCAAGGGCGTTCTGGAGGCCTGTGAACTTGCGGTCGAAGCCATCGAGAACGTGCCGGATGTGATTGCGCCGTTCCCCGGTGGCATTGTTCGCTCCGGCTCAAAGGTCGGTTCGAAGTATGGCGCGCCCGCTTCGACAAACGATGCGTTTTGTCCTGTCCTGCGGGGTGCAGTCGATTCTCAGCTTGGGCCTGACGACAAATGCGTCTTAGAGATCGTTATCGACGGACTGACATCGGATGCGGTCGCGAACGCCATGAAGGCAGGCCTTGCTGCTGTGCTGGAAGCAGGACCGTCGCGCGGCGTGCGCCGCATTAGTGCTGGCAACTACGGTGGAAACCTCGGTCAGCATCACTATCACCTGAAGGATTACCTGCCATGAGCACGCTTAAGCTCGCTCTGCGTGCCGAGCCTCCACAGCGCGCTAATCTTTCGCAGCTGAGCCCGGGCGTTATCGGTTCTTTATCCGTGAGCGAAATCGAGAAGCTGGTTCTTGTTGACTCGACCTCGCCGGTGAGGGTCGGGGATTGTTTCGCAGTCAGCGGCGAAGCTGGTGGTGCGCTTCACATTGAAGGCGGTTCACAGCGTCTCGACTATGTGGGCGCTGGCAACACGGGTGAAGTGGTCGTTGACGGGGATGTCGGGAGCTATGCCGGTCGGCAGATGCGCTCCGGCTCGCTTGAAATCCGTGGAAACGCGGGGAGTGCTTTGGCCTCCAATCTGCGCGGCGGCAAAATCATCGTAAAGGGCAACGCGGGGGACCGGATCGGTCATCCACTAGCGGGCGAAAAAGACGGTATTGCTGGGGGCACCGTTATCGTTCTCGGCGATGTCGGTGATTTTGCGAGCGAACGCATGCGACGTGGAACGCTGATTGTGAAAGGACGGATGGGCAGATCCGCTGGCGCGCGCATGATGGGTGGGACGATTTATGGCGAGCAGGGTCTAGGCGATCATGCCGGTGTACAAATGCGCCGCGGCACCTTGATCGGCCCAACGCTCGAACAACCACTTGCGACGTTCGCTGACTGCGGAACTCATGACCTGTTGATCTTGAAAATCATGGAGCGCTACTGGCGCGACAAACTTGGCGATCTCGCACCACCGGTTATCTCTTCCGCACCGCGCCGACTAATGGGTGACATGTCCAGCCTTGGCAAAGGCGAGATCTTATTAACGGCGGGCTGAGCTGCCAGCGAGGTCGCAGAGCTTCTGCGCGGGGTTCAAGAGCTGGCCGTCTATCGATGTTGTTCGCGCAATTTTGAACATTCGTGTTCGACGGTGCTGCCGATCCCCGGTTCATAATCACCCAACGGTGCGCGCGACATAAGCCGCGCGGTCGAGACGTTGTGGTGGATCAGGGAGCGGTAAGCTATGGCTCGAGCAACGGCGAGAATTTTCACTTTCAAATTGGTTCGCGTGGCTACCGCCGCGCTTTCAGCTGCTGCAGCCGCAATCGTGTTGCCGAGTGCCGCGTTAACTCAGGACATGATGCGTCATGTCAATCTGGAAACGCCTGAGTTCACCGAGAGTTCGATGACGCGGGCGGAACTACAGAAAAAGCTTGCGGAATTGAATCCTGGTGAAACGCTGGACCTGACGGCCGCTGCACTGAATGGTCTAGACATGTCCGGCCTAGACCTTCGCCAGACCAAACTGCAATCAGCGCGTCTCAATAAAACGAACCTTTCGGGCGCTAATCTTGAGGGCGTCGTTCTCGACCAGGCTTGGGCACTTAAGGCGGATCTGAGCGGGGCAAACTTGCGCAACGCAAGCTTGTTTATGACGCAGCTGATGGACGCAAAAATGGATCGGGCCGATCTGTCCGGTGCACGAATAGCGGCGGACATGTCGCGCGCCAGCTTGAAAGAGGCGCTCTTTGAAAAGGCTGATCTTTCTGCGGATATGACGAACCAGTCCATGGGGCTCATGCGCGGCGTCTTTAAGTCATCAGATCTTTCGGGTGCCAACTTCCGAGGTGCTAACCTGTCACGTGCTTCCATGGAGTATGCCGACTTGCGGGACGCTGACCTCACCGGAGCAAACTTGATGGGAAGCGAACTTGCTGGCGCTAATCTGACAGGTGCAATCGTTGCCGAGTCAGATTTCTCAGGTGCCGATGTGAATTCGGCAAAACTCATCGGGCTGAAATCGCTCGACAAGGCGCGCAACTTCGACAGTGTGAAAAATCTCGACCGCGCGTTCCGCGACTAGAACTTTGCTTGATCTCGCGAAACCGGATTGGGCGCGAGTTCAATGGACCTGATCTTGGTGTCGGATGTTTCGTCGGCACGGGCGTAACGCGTTCCAGGATTGATGCCGCTAATCTCGACAATGAATTTCTGACGAATGGCTCGACCGAAGTCTTCAAAGCTCTTCGCAGCTAACACAAACGACCCTGGGCCGCCCCGGACGTTGTCATCGTACCACTGCTCCAATGTCAGCGCCTCTTTGCCCTCGAGGATTGGCAAGCCGTTGACGATTGTGCCGTAGCGAACCAGCTCGTCGCGGATGTCTGGCGTCGCAACGCGCGAATTGCAGTTGTCCTGGCCATCCCCTGAAACGTCGACGACTTTCCGCAATGCCATTGCTGGGACGGTTGGCAGCACTTTGTCGTTGAGGTAGCGCAGCATGTTGGCAACGCAGGTGAACTCGCCGGTTGTATGTGGCAATGCCCGCACGCGCCTCGCAACGGCGAAGGCCTCTTCCTGGCTTGCAATCCGCATCCACGGAAGGGCCATCCGCGGCCGGTCGGACCAAGTCACAACTGAAACAAGAATCGCGCCCTGTGCTCCATTGAGGATCGTTCCGACAACAGCAGGATCGGACAGGGCATTGGCGATTCCGTTCATTTGCAGGCGATAGCGGCGCTCGTCGACAGAGTTGGAGACATCGACAGCAATAACGAGGGCGGTATCCACAGGATCGAATTTTGGCGCGGACTTTGCGGGTGGCGTCGCTAGAAGAGCGTTAATCAGAACCACAGCGAGGAAAAGCCAACGCAGCGGCATGCTGAACGAGAGCAAATTGGTGGAGATGCTGGAAGGTTGCGCGCGGAACGAGAAACCGCGTGGCCCTAGAAATAGGTCACTCACGGGCGCTTTATCCCCTCATCGCCAGGTTTCACCGCTACCCCGAGGCCCTTTGCTTGGTTCAGACCAATGACACCCGACAGGATGGCCCGATCCATCGAAGCACCCGTGAAATCGGCTCCGGCGACGTTCGCGCCCGCAAAGTTTACGCCCGTCAATTCGGCGGCCCGAAAGTCAACTTCACGCAGGTCCGCATTTCGAAAGTTCGAATAAGACAGTTTGCCTTGCTGAAGGTTCGCACCCTTGAGAATCGCGTTCGAGAAATCTGCGCCGACAATGGTGACGTACGGCAACACTGCGATTGTGTTGGCACCCGAGGACAACGGGCTGAAGTCAGCTTCTGTCAAGTCGGCGGAACGAAAGCTCGCACCATCGAGACGTGCAAACAGCCGCGTTCGGACCAGCTTTGCTCGGGTGAAGTCGGCGGTTTCGCTGCGGTTTATGCGGGTATCGGTATGCGTTGTAGGGCGCAGGAAAGACGATTCCGTCAGGTCTGCTTCAGTAAAATTCGTGCCGATGATCGTTGCCCGGTCAAGCCGCGTGTAGCTCAGATCCGTACCCGTGAGATCCGCATTCGAAAAGTCCGTGCCGTAAAGGTCAGCACCAGTGAGAACGGCTCGTTTAAAATCGAGGCCCGAAAGGTCAATCAAAGTCAGGTTAAGATCGGAAAAGTCGACAGGTTTATCCGGCTCTGCATCGAAGAGCTTGATCGTGACTTCCCTGGCTGTGAGATCGTTGGCCGCCGATTGGCCCGCGGCGAATACCGATACTCCCAAAATGCATGCTGCGAGTGTGACTCGCAGCCATCCCGCGTTTCCCAAGGTCATCCAGGCCTCGCTTCATTCGCAGTTTGCCGCGGAATTCGTACGACCGCGTTGATTCTTGGACGTACTACGCATTGAAAACTGTATCAGATCAACCGGGCTGCGGCTTCAGAAGCTGTAGATATGGTGTTTACGCCACCAAATCTGGGGATGGGTTGCCAAAAAGTTCTAGAATTTTGCAGCTTCAGACCGGGGATGTTTGCTGGGCCGGGGTCCCGCTGCTAAAAGCGCTGCACAAATTTTTGAAAAGAAGCTTTCCCAGGAAAAAACGAGTTTAGCGGCGGCCCTTCGGTTTTTTGCCGCGCCGTTTTCCCGGGTGATGCGAAGGAGCAGACTAACATGGCTTCAGAGCAGACGACTCTGGCGGCATACCTTGCAGACTGGAGCGGCACGGACGAAGCGCGGCAGGCGGTTGCAGCGACCGTCCTGAAGCTTGCAGAAGCCTCCGTTGACCTTTCCCAACTCGTGGCCGAGGGCCCGTTTGTGCGAGGGCTGGCAGAAACCATCGGCGACGCGGGTGGAGGTGACGTCAAAAAGTTCCTCGATGTCGAATCCCACAAGCTCTTTAAATCCGCCCTCCAAAGCGCACCAGTCGCTGCGATAGGCTCGGAAGAGGCCGACAATGCTGAGATTCTCACAGAGGGTGCGCCACTCGTCGTCGCAATTGATCCGCTCGATGGATCATCGAACATCGAGACCAACGTCTCGATCGGTACGATCTTTTCCGTTCTTCCCGTTGGCGAGGGTATGAGCGCAGATGAAGCTCTCCTCCAGGCAGGCTCTGCACAGGTGGCATCGGGCTTCGTCCTTTATGGCCCACAGACGACGCTTGTCGTGACGGTTCGCGATGGCACGCACCTTTTCACGATGTCGCCGAAAGACCGGGAGTACCGCCTCACGCGCAGCAACCTCCAGATCAGCCCGAACAAAGCGGAATATGCAGTCAATGCCTCCAATCAACGGCATTGGCCTAAGCCGATCCAGGCCTACATGCTTGGCCTTAATGCCGGCAAGGATGGGCCGCGGGAACGCGACTTTAACATGCGCTGGGTCGGGTCGCTGGTGGCTGAGGCTTACCGCATTCTGATCCGTGGAGGCATCTTCCTTTATCCCGGAGACGCACGGCCGGGTTATCAAGATGGCCGTCTGCGATTGGTATATGAAGCCATCCCTCTGGCGCTCCTCATGGAAGAAGCCGGCGGTGCCGCAACTGATGGCACGAGGAACATCCTGGACATCAAGCCAGAAGATCTGCACCAGAGGATCCCGTTGGTCTTTGGTCCGCCTGCAGAAGTGGCTGAAATCCAGCGCTACATAGAGAACCCGCCAATGGATGGCGACTGGCCGCTGTTTTCTGACCGCGGATTACTCCGCGAATAAACACATGAGAGAAGTATAAGAGATGTCGATCAAGCATCCTATCATTTCCGTCACCGGTTCATCTGGCGCAGGAACGTCAACCGTCCGCCATACGTTCGAGCAGATTTTTCGGCGCGAAGGCGTAAAGGCGGCAATGGTCGGGGGTGACGCGTTTCACCGTTTCGACCGTGACGAAATGGACGCGGAAATCAACAAGGCCGAAGCTCAAGGCAACCATCACTTCAGCCACTTCGGTCCTAAAGGGAACCTCTTTGATGAGCTTGAAACGCTGTTCCGTAGCTATTCAGAGACGGGGACAGGCCGCTTCAGGCATTATGTTCACTCAGAAGAGGAAGCAAAAACCCTCGGGCTTGGCGATATTGCACCTGGGAAGTTCACAGCCTGGGAAGATCTGCCTGAAGACTCTGACTTGATGTTCTACGAAGGGCTGCATGGCGCGCTCGTCTCAGACGGCATAGACGTGGCCAAGTATGCCGATCTGAAGATTGGTGTGGTTCCCGTCATAAACCTTGAATGGATCCAAAAGATCCACCGAGACAAAGACATGCGCGGCTATTCAACCGAAGATGTCACCGCGACGATTCTGCGGCGCATGCCCGATTACGTGAATTACATCTGTCCGCAGTTCTCCGAAACCGACATCAACTTCCAACGCGTGCCAACGGTCGACACATCAAACCCGTTCATTGCCCGATGGATTCCCACCCTTGATGAATCGATGGTCGTTATCCGCTTCAAGAACCCGCGTGGCATCGACTTTTCCTATCTTTCGCGAATGATCCACGACAGCTTCATGTCGCGCGCCAATTCCATCGTCGTTCCTGGCAACAAGCTGGACCTGGCGATGCAGCTCATCCTAACCCCTCTCATCCACCGCCTGATCGAGCGCAAACGCCGGGCGTCCTGATAGTTTTGAAGGAGCAACTGATAAATGTGTGCCGCTGAAACCAATTCGCATGCGACCGGCGCAACCCACGACGAAATGGCGAACGCCATTCGCGCCCTCGCCATGGACGCGGTGCAGAAAGCCAACTCCGGCCACCCCGGCATGCCGATGGGCATGGCAGATGTGGCAACCGTGCTGTTCACGAAGTTTTTGAAGACCGATCCCTCTCAATCGCAGTGGCCGGATCGCGACCGTTTTGTGCTGTCGGCCGGTCATGGCTCGATGCTGCAGTATGGGTTGCATTATCTTCTGGGCTACGAAGACATGACGCTAGAGGAGGTGAAGAACTTCCGCCAGTTGGGGAGTCGTACGGCTGGGCATCCGGAATTCGGACACGCGGCAGGCATTGAAACGACGACCGGGCCATTGGGTCAGGGTCTCGCAACATCTGTTGGGATGGCGCTTGCCGAACGGATGCTGAATGCGCGCTTCGGCGACGAACTTGTTGACCACTACACCTACGTCATTGCGGGCGACGGTTGCCTGATGGAAGGCGTCAGCCACGAAGCGATCGACATGGCGGGGCACCTGAAGCTCGGCCGGTTGATTGTCCTGTGGGACGACAACTCGATTTCCATCGACGGTTCGACGGATCTTTCGACTTCGACGGATCAAATCGCGCGCTTTGCCGCTTCGGGCTGGCAGACGTCGAAGATTGATGGTCACGATGCGGATGCCATTGCCAGGGCCATCGAAGAGGCGAAGGCGGATGGACGTCCGTCATTGATCGCTTGCAAGACGATCATCGGCAAGGGCGCACCCAACAAGCAGGGGACCGCAGCGACGCACGGCTCTCCACTGGGCGATGATGAGATCGCGGCGACCCGCAGCGTCCTTGGCTGGGATGCTGCACCGTTTGAAATCCCAGAGCATATTCTGGCCGCTTGGCGCGCGGCAGGCAGCCGCAATGTCGAAGCGCGCAACGCTTGGACCGAGCGCCTCAACGCCTCGCCGAAAAAAGCCGACTTCGACGCGGCGCAGTCGGGCGCGCTTCCGGCTGATTTAAATGCCAAGATGGCGGCTTACAAAGCTCAGCTCATTGCGGACAAGCCGAAGGTTGCGACGCGCAAATCTTCCGAGATGGCGCTTGAAGTTATCAATGCGACGGTCTCCAACACGGTCGGCGGCTCGGCTGACCTGACTGGCTCCAACAACACGCGCACCAAAGGCATGGTTGTGGTCAATGCTGAGAACTTCGGCGGCGATTACATCCACTACGGTGTGCGTGAATTCGGCATGGCTGCTGCGATGAATGGTCTGGCGCTGCATGGTGGGCTCATTCCCTACGGTGGCACCTTCCTTGTCTTCACCGACTATGCGCGTCCGGCAATTCGGTTGTCTGCGCTGATGGGCCAGCGTGTCGTCTACGTGATGACGCACGACTCCATCGGTCTGGGTGAAGATGGTCCAACGCACCAACCGGTCGAGCATGTCGCGAGCCTGCGGGCGATGCCGAACCTCAACGTCTTCCGCCCTGCTGATGCGGTTGAGACGGCTGAGTGCTGGCAGGCTGCGCTTGAAGATCAGAAGACGCCGTCGGTTCTGGCTCTGTCGCGGCAAGGTCTGCCGACGCTTCGTACCGAAGGTGGCGATGAAAACCTGTCGGCGAAGGGCGCCTACGTTTTGCGCGAAGCTGATGGCGCACGCGATGTGACGTTGTTGGCCACTGGCTCTGAAGTTGAGATCGCGGTTGCGGCAGCCGAAGCCCTGGCGGGCGACGGTATCAAAGCGGCTGTTGTTTCGATGCCAAGCTGGGAGAAATTCGAGGCTCAAGACCACGCTTACAAAGATGCAACGCTCGGCTCGGCGCCACGCGTCGCGGTGGAAGCCGGTGTCGGCATGGGCTGGGAAAAGTGGCTGGGTGCCGATGGCAAGTTCGTTGGCATGACCGGGTTCGGCGGGTCCGCGCCCGCAAAAGATCTCTACAAACACTTCGGCATCACAGCTGACGCTGTCTCATCTGCCGCCCGCAGCCTTTTGGGCCGCGCCTAATCACCTACATACCAGCCGGGTGCGCTTTGACGCGCCCGCGCTTCACCTCAACGCAAAAAGCAAATCGGGTAAACAGGAGGGCCAACGGCCATGGCACGAATTACACTACGGCAGCTGCTCGATCACGCCGCGGAAAACGACTATGGCGTGCCCGCCTTCAACATCAACAACATGGAGCAGGGCCTGGCGATCATGGAGGCTGCGAAAGCTACCGAGTCGCCGGTGATCATCCAGGCGTCCCGGGGTGCCCGCGCTTATGCCAACGACACCATGCTGGCAAAGATGATGGAGGCGCTTGACGCCATCTATCCTGACATCCCGCTTTGCGTTCACCAGGACCACGGCAACAACGTCGCTACTTGCCTTTCAGCCATCCGCAACGGTTTCACCTCGGTGATGATGGATGGTTCATTGGGTGAAGATGCCAAGACGCCGATGGATTACGACTACAACGTCGGCGTGACAAAGCAGGTGTCGGAACTGGCGCATATGATCGGCGCTTCTGTAGAGGGTGAGCTTGGCTGCCTTGGTTCTCTGGAAACTGGGCAGGGCGAAGCTGAAGACGGCCACGGCTTCGAAGGCAAGCTCGATAAGAAGCAACTGCTGACCGACCCAGAAGAAGCCCGCCAGTTCGTCAACGAAACCAAGGTCGATGCGCTTGCGGTTGCTATCGGCACGTCGCACGGCGCTTACAAATTCACGCGCAAGCCAACAGGTGATGTTCTGGCGATGGACGTCATTGAGAAGATCCACGAGCTTTGCCCGAACACGCATATCGTCATGCATGGCTCGTCGTCCGTACCTGAAGACTGGCAGGAAGTCTTCAACGAGTTCGGCGGGCAGATGAAAGAGACGTATGGCGTTCCGGTTGAAGAGATTGTTCGCGGCATCAAGCACGGTGTGCGCAAGGTCAACATCGATACCGACCTGCGTTTGGCGGCCACCGCTACGATCCGCAAGATCCTGACGACGCAGAAGTCCGAGTTCGACCCGCGCAAATATCTGAAGCCCGCGCGCGAAGCGATGATGAGCGTTTGTAAGGATCGCCTCGAAGCGTTTGGCACGGCGGGTCAAGCTGGAAAGATCAAAGTCATCCCAATCAGTGAGATGGCCAAACGTTATTCTGCCGGCGAACTCGATCCGAAAACGGCCTGACTGCGGTTCGCTCGCAGATCAGATTGAGGTGATGTTGGAAGCCCGGTAGCGCGATGTGCGTTGCCGGGCTTTGTCGTTGCTGCGTTAGATGATTTCGAAGTCGGAAGTGGTAATCGCTAGGACCGCAAACCCTAGAACCGGTCGTTGCCGCCAAGACCGAGAAGTGTGTCGATGCTGTCAGTGCCGTTGAGGCGGTTGTTGGAGTTGTCTCCGACGAGTCTGACCATGTGTAATACTCCTTACTAATAAAATGAAAGCGGTCAGGGCCTCAGGCTGACCGAAGATGTCTTGCGTGAGCTTGCGGGCCCGGAGCAATGCAAAAAATGATCTTCAGCCAGACGAGATTGTCGTCTGCCCAAAGTCCCCATGATCCTTGTTTTGATGGTTTTCCGATTGTTTGGATTGATCGGCGCAATTCCTGTTAAGCGCTCGCTTGATCGCAATCGACGATTGACCTGTGTTCCTTGAGCAACGCACCCAGAAATAGAGATGTTGTCTGAAGTTTTTCTTGTCAGCCATGTGCGCTGGCCGGGGAACGTTATGGCGAAAGATCCGTCAATCTGAGACCATTAAACTCTAACGTTCAAATGGAGACTTTTTTGATTTAGTCGCGAGAACTGTTGTTTTTCGCGGAATTCTTGATGCGCCAGATTCTCATCTAAAGAAAAAACAATTCGCTTCGGATACCCGGATCAAAACGGGGACCAACTCGTTCAGATCCTCGTGCTCGATAAATGGGCGTTGAACCAGACGACCGAGCATTTGAGTGACAAGCTTCGGATAAGCCGCTTCACGATCTATTGAAAGGAAACTAAGAGACATTTTTTTAAACAACAGGGCACACAATTATGCTGTCTTCCGACCTGGATGTGTTCGATCTTGAGCCGCGTCTTGCATTCGCAAAAATAACTCCCTCTCACATCCAAATGCTGCCGCAGGTCTGGCAAGTCATTCGGCCGGAGCTAAACCAGATTTTGGCGGGTTTCTACAGTCACCTTGCCACCGTGCCGAAGTTAAATTCGCTCGTTGCGGGCAAGCAATCGCAACTGATTAGTGCACAGATCAGCCACTGGGAACGGCTCTTCAGTGGTACGATTGGAGAGGACTACGCCAAAAGCGTCCTGGCAGTAGGACAAGCGCACTTCCGAATTGGCTTGGAACCCCGCTGGTACATTGCTGGTTATCAGTTGATCATCAACGATTTGATCGGTGTTTTGGTCGCAAAATCTTCGATGCGGCCAAACCAGCTCAAAGAACGCATGGCTGCGATGACCAAGATTATCATGCTTGATCTCGATTACGCGATCTCGGCTTATCAGGTGGCGCTGCTCAAACAGAACCAAGACATCGTTTCTTTCACTAACGACACGCTTGACGAGTTTAAATCTCAGGCCAGCCAAGTGATTTCAGATGTCCGGACTCAATCTAGCGAAATGACTGCAACCGGTCGCCGCTTGTCGGAAGTCTGCGCCGAAGCTGTGCAACAATCGGAGACAGCGACACAATCCGTTCAAGTGTCCAATGAAGGTATTCAGGCTGCTGCGGCCGCGGCAGAAGAGCTGTCGATGTCAGTTCGCGAAATCAGCCAACAAATCGTGGAAACGCGCGACATTGTTTCAACCGGGACCGGCGAAAGCCAAAGATCAGTTGGTGTCGTCGACCAGCTCACAGAGGCTTCAGAGCGCATTGGTGTCATCGTCGATCTCATTAAGTCGATTGCCAGCAAAACCAATCTTCTCGCGCTAAATGCAACAATCGAAGCTGCTCGCGCGGGTGAAGCCGGAAAAGGGTTCGCCATTGTTGCACAAGAAGTCAAAGAGCTCGCAGCCCAAACGCAAAGCGCGACCGATGACATTCAAAAACAAATCGAGGGCGTCCGCTCGGTTGTGACTGAATCTGCAAAGCTCAATGATGCGATTGCCATGATCATGGGACAAATTGAAGAGCGGACAATCAGCATTGCATCCGCGGTTGAGGAACAAAGCCAAGCCACTGACGAAATCGCCCAGAGCATGTCACGCGCAGCGGAGGCGACCGGATCGCTCACCCAATCATCGCAGGTCGTAAACGATGCGGTGCTCAATAACTCGGATGCTTCCAAGACAGTATTGTCGAGCTCGCAGAAATTCACCGAGGCAACAGACAAGCTCTCGCGCGAGTTGGAGCAATTTGTCAGCAAGCTTGGGGAAGGCCTTCGCACGCAGGACGGTGGTCGAAAAACAGCTGCTTAAACTTGGCCGGCGCATCGACCGTTTAGCATTTCAAATGAAACCTCGCTGGAGATGTCTGGCGGTGATGTCAGGCCGTTCGCATTTTCCAAACGGCTGCGCGCTTGATCTCGTTGTCTTCAAGTTCGCGGGTGACGGGAACGTCGTATTGGGCGATGCAATCGAACATGTGCTTTGGAAAGTAGCTTCGTCTCGGGTCGCCCACGAGGACCGAAAGTCCTTTTTGGGATGCCCGCTGCATGAAGCCAATCACGCGCTTGGACAGCAGGTCTTCGTAAAACAAGTCACCGACCATGACGATCTCGAAATCGTCGGCCTCTTCGTCGAGGAGATCGCGGTCGGTTGGTTCCAGGACGACACTGTTTGCCGCCGCATTCACCTCGGCTGAGATCATTGCGAACGCATCCACATCGGCGGCGATAGCTTTGCTCGCCCCGGCGCGCATCGCCGCGATCGAGACAATGCCGCAACCGGACCCGAGATCGAGAATTCGTTTGCCAGCAACGACCGACGGATCGTCGAGAATAAAGCGTGCGAGTGCTTGTCCGCCCGCCCAAGCGAAGGCCCAAAACGGCGGCGGCAGATTCATCTGGCCAAGCTCCTCTTCCGTCTTCTCCCAGATGGCTATGCTCTCGTCGGCCAGATAGAGTTGGAGCTCGGGGACGAGGTTGGTCGACTGCAGGCGCGTGTTGTTTTTGATGAATTCGACGCGACTGGCGCGGTCGGCGGGAATTGCGGATTGTGTGCCTCTATCAGGCATCTTCTTTCTTTCGCTTTTTGTTTTGTGGTCAATCGCGACGATCTATCGTTCTCGCGTCAGGACCTGATTTTCTTTGGATCTAGCCCACCCATCCGGCACACCTCATTCCATTCTTCAGCGAGCACTGGTTGCACGGACAAGCGCATAGAGGTCACGAGCGACATCTGTGCGAGCTTTGGATTAGCTTTCACATCTACGAGCTTCACTGGGTTTGGCATCGCGCAAACCGCGCGAACATCGACGCACTCCCAACGCTCGTCGTCAGTCGTGGAATCGGGGTGAGCAAGCTTGCAGACTTCGCAGATGCCGACGATTTCGAGGCCGATGTTGGAGTGGTAGAAAAATCCAAGCTCGCCCTTTTCCATCGCGCGCATGTTATTGCGGGCCTGGTAATTGCGCACACCGTCCCATTCCTCTCCCTTCTTGCCTTTCTTTTTCAAGTCATCCCAGGAGAAGACGTCGGGCTCGGATTTAAAGAGCCAATAGGCTGGGCGTTGGATTGCGGCTGCAGCTGCGGCGCCAGTGGTCGTGACGGTTTTCTTTTTCGCTGGAGCCGGCTTCTTTGAAGGTGCTTTATTGGCGGGTGACTTTTTTGCCCCCACCTTCTTCGCAGCCGGTTTGGCGGCAGCTTTTTTTCCTGAGGTTTTGGAAGCTGGCTTTTGGGGTTTCTTGGCAGTTGTTTTTTCTTTGCTCATAACGAGTCTTCAGCCTTGCAATTGGGGTTAGCCTTCGGCGCGTTGCGGCCGGGAGAGAAGCGCTTCGATTGCGTCAGCTACTGACAGCTTTTCAGTGACGATGGCATGGACGGCGCTGCAGATCGGCAAATCAAGTGACTTTTCTTTTCCAATGCGTGCGATGGCTTCGGCTGTGAACACGCCTTCTGTCACAGCGCGTCGCTCGCCGAGAATCTCGCCAATGCTACGGCCCTGGCCCAGCGCGCGGCCAAGCGACATGTTGCGGGACTGTGGACTGGAGCAGGTCAACACTAAGTCGCCAAGGCCGGAGAGGCCCATCAGCGTTTCCGGTTGCGCGCCAAGGGCCTCGCCAAGCCGGCGCAGTTCCGAAAAGCCGCGGGTAACAAGCGCTGCATGGGCGCTGGCACCAAGCTCCCGGCCGTCGACGATACCGGCTGCGATGGCGAGTACGTTTTTGACCGACCCACCCAATTCGACGCCAATCGTGTCGCTTGACCAATAGATACGGAATGCACGGTATCCGAGCGCCTCAGCAAGTTGGCGACCAAGTGCTTCATCCTGGCTGGCGAGTGTTACAGCGGCGGGCCGACCGCGGGCCACATCGGCCGCAAAGCTTGGTCCGGACAGCACGGCATGGCTTGCTTGCGGCAGCGCCTCACTTGCGACCGTACCCATGAGTTTGCCGGTCGTTGTCTCGATCCCCTTCGCGCAGACCACGACGGGTTTGCCTGTCTCGATCTGTTCTGCCAGTTCGCCCCCGATGCGGCGTAGATGTTGGGCGGGCGGCACAAGCAGGATGACGTCACATGCCGATGCCTCTGCGAGTTTTCCGGTCGCGATGACTTTCTCATCGATCTGGACGCCCGGCAGGAAAACCCGGTTCTGGTGATGCTCGTTGATCTCGCGGACAGTCTCGGCTTCGTAGGCCCACAAGCGGACCTGGTGGCCCGCCAGCGCCATGGTTTGAGCGAGCGCGGTGCCCCACGCACCTCCTCCGAGAACTCCGACGCTGTTGATCTTCATCCGGTCAATCGCCTCCCCGCTTCAACAGCCGACCATACTGCGTTTCTTTAGTCGATTGGAAGATGATCCATGCGCTTAGGCTTTGACCCCAGCGCCTCTGACTTTGGGTGCTGAGGTATCGAGCGGCCAACGTGGGCGCGCGGGCGCATCGAGCCCATCCGTCAAACCACGAACCAGTCGCTCCGCTCCGGCCCAGGCGATCATGGCGGCGTTATCTCCGCAAAGCGCGATAGGTGGCGCGCAGAATTTGAGTTTTTCCCGCTCGGCAAGCTGCATGAGTCCTGAGCGCAAGGCCTGGTTGGCCGCAACGCCGCCAGCTGCAACGAAGTGTTTTAGATTATCGCCGATTTCGTTGCGTGCTGCGGCGATGGCCTTTTGGGCCCGGTCGATTACAGACTCCAAAACCGCTTGCTGAAATCCGGCGCAGAGATCGGCCACGTCTTGGTCGGACAGCGGGGCCGTCGCTTGGGCGCATTGGCGGACAGCTGTCTTCAAGCCAGCAAATGAAAAATGGGGTTCGGCGCGACCCTTCATGGGGCGGGGAAGTTCGAAGCGGTCGGCGTCGCCTTCTTTTGCGCAGCGCTCGACGGAGGGCCCGCCAGGTTGAGGCAGTCCGAGAAGCTTGGCTGTTTTATCGAAGGCCTCGCCCAGCGCATCGTCGATTGTTGTTGCGAGCCGCATGTATTCGCCAACATCTTTGACAAGCAAGAGCTGTGTATGGCCTCCTGACACGAGCAGCATTAGGTATGGCGGTGAGACACCGTCTGTCAGGCCGACGGTCAGGGCGTGGGCTTCGAGGTGGTTGACGGCGATCAGCGGTTTTTGCGTTGAGGCGGCGATGGCTTTTGCGGTGACGAGACCGACGATTAGACCGCCGATGAGGCCCGGGCCTGCGGCTGCTGCGATGGCATCGATCCGTTGAAGCTCAACGCCGGCCTCCTCCAACGCCAGAGAAACAATGTCGTCCAGGCATTCGGCATGGGCCCGCGCGGCGATTTCAGGTACGACGCCGCCGAACGCACGATGGTGTTCCCATTGGGCGCGCACAATCGATGACAGGAGGCGCGCTTTGCCATCTGATTCACGCGCAACCACAGCAGCCGCGGTCTCATCGCAGCTTGTTTCGATGCCCAGCACCAAAGTTTCGCGGTTGGCGTTCCGGTTCGCCATTTTTCTCCCTAACGTCGCATACTGCGCGATCGGCCACCATCAGCCACAAAAACTCAGACACGCACGGCCAAGTCTCTCGTTGCGCTTGGTGAAAATGTTCAAGGCATTTGCCTTTGGCAGACGGGACCGGCATTAATGTCGGCCAGATTCGGCTCAGTTAGGCCAGCTCCCGCCCTACACCCGAGGATGACGACGTGCAAGAGACGCCTATCAAAATTGGCACCCGTGGTTCGCCTTTGGCGCTAGCTCAGGCGCATGAGGTCCGCAGCCGCCTCATGGCCGCGCATGGTCTCGACGAAAGCCGTTTCGAAATCGTCGTTATCAAAACGTCTGGCGACACAATCCTCGATCGACCGCTCTCCGAAGTCGGTGGCAAAGGGCTTTTCACCAAGGAAATCGAAGAGGCGCTGATCGCCGGGACGATCGACCTTGCCGTGCACTCTATGAAGGATGTCGCGACGGAATTGCCGCCGGGACTTTCGATATCGACCATCCTGCCGCGCGAAGATGTGCGCGATGCCTTCATTTCTCTCCACTACGCCTCCCTATCCGAGATGCCGGAGGGCGCAAAGGTTGGAACGTCCAGTCTGCGGCGGGCAGCGCAAGTTAAATACCTAAGGCCCGATCTGGAAGTTGTTGGGTTTCGTGGAAACGTTCAAACCCGGCTGCAAAAGCTCCAGGACGGAGTTGCTGATGCGACGTTCTTGGCCTGCGCTGGTCTTAATCGCCTCGGAATAGCGGATCGCATCACATCAGCTGTGGAGACGGGCGAGATGCTGCCTGCAGTCGCTCAAGGTGCTGTTGGTATCGAGGTCCGCGAAGAAGACGAAGCGACCAAAGACCTGTTGGCGGCCCTAAACGACGAAGTTACCGCTCTTTGCGTCACGGCGGAGCGGGCTTTCCTTCGGACACTGGAAGGATCCTGCCGGACACCAATCGGCGGAATAGCCGAGCTTTCGGGAGGCCAACTGACGCTTCGCGGTGAGGTTTTATCGCCCGATGGTAAAGAGCGTTATCACGGCGAAACCCAAGGACCAGCCGCGACGGCCATCAAAATGGGCGAAGGTCTTGCGCAGGAGCTGCTAAATAATGCCGGAGAAGATTTCGTTCGCCGCTTGAAGGCGGCGGGCTGATCGCCTTTACTGAATAATTAACCAATCCAGGCGCCCCGAGTCCCATTATGCGCGTTCTCGTCACCAGACCTGAGCCCGATGCAACGGCAACATCGAAACGACTAGCCGAGGCAGGGCACGAGCCTTTGCGTTCCCCATTGATGAATATCAGTTTCGAGCCGGTTCGTGACCTTGGTCCGGGCCTTGTGCAGGCGATTATCGTGACAAGCCGCAACGCGGTGCGCGCCTTGCAAAAAAGCCCCATCTTGAAGGAGCTCCTTGAGGTCCCAGTGTTTGCCGTCGGGCCTGGAACCACTCAGGATGCCCACGATTTGGGCTTCCATGGCGTCATGAAAGGCACCGGTACCGCAGCAGGCCTTGTTGACGTCATTGTCAGCCACGCCGACCCTGCTGGTGGCCGGCTTATTCACTTTGCCGGTTACAAACTTGCGTTTGATCTTGAAAGAGCCTTGCAAGAGAAGGGCTTCACGGTCGACACCATCCGGTGCTATTCAGCTGATCGAGCCGAGGTGCTGAGCCAAAGTGCGTGTGATGCTCTGGCGAAAGGTCATGTAGACGCCGTTTTGTTAATGTCGCCTGAAGCGGCGCGGACCTATATGAAGCTTGTGCGAGACGCAGACCTGGAAAGCGCCGCGAAATCGGTGATGTGTGCGTGCATTTCGCAAGCGACGGCAGACGCGCTAGAGGACTTCGGTGCCGCGGTCGTTGGCGTTGCAGATGAGCCCAATTCCGAGGAAGTGCTTGCGCTCGTTAACCGGATGGCGGAACAATCCAGGCCATAAGCCGGATCGCCACATATTATCTGCTCGAAGACTTGGGTCGAGCGGTTCCGGCGGAGCCCTCCGCCAGGACAAGTCGTTGTTGTTGTAAGACGTCGTTGCGTCGGAGGTTTCACGGTCTATGGCCGATAAAAAGTCCCCCCCAAACAAGCCGAATGCTCCAGAATCCGTTGCCGGCAAGAAGCCGCATGCAACGCTTGATCTGAAAGCAACCGAAATCAAACCTTCGACGAAACCGGGTGGTAGTGCGGGTGCAGGCTCGACGCTTTCCGGCAAGTCGGCTGCCTCGTCAGTTCCAGGCGCTGGAAGTTCTGCCAAGCCAGCTGACAAGAAAGCTGCGACATCGGCGGCAGCTGCGGCTGGCTCGGCAAAGCCGGACGATAAGTCAAAGACTGGCGCGTCGCCTAAGCCGACAAACGGTGGTGCTGAAAAGAAGGCTACCGACGGCAAGGGTTCCGCACCGCCTAAAGCCCCACCGCCAAAGCCTGCCTCGTCGGGCTCAGGTATTGGACGCTTTTTCTCGCTTTTGTTGGCCGGTATCGTCGGTGGCTTTCTGGCTCTGCTGGGAGCAGATTCGCTACAGCCGCAAATCGCACAGCTGAAATCAAACCTTGGTTTGCCAGCAGGCACCGGTCAATCTGATGGCATGGTTGCCAAGCTTGCTGACAGAATTGCGGCGCTTGAAAAATCCCAAACACAAGGCGCGCCCTCTGCTGACAGTGGCTTGGCTGAGAAGCTTGCAGCTGCAGAAAAACGTATCGGTGAGCTTGAGGCCTTGAAGGCGTCCGTCGATACGTTGCAGCAGTCACAGGAAGAACTGGGTGCCAAAACAGCCGAGCTCTCTGAGACCGCTGCAAAAGGGCCAACGGGAGACGCAATCCCGGAAGAGCGCATTGCAAAGCTTGAACAACAGCTCGCAACGATGAGTGCGTTTGCAGAGAGCAATCAGAATAGCGGGCTCGTACCACGGTTGGCTGCTTTAACCGGCCGTATGGCTGATCTGGAAGAAACGTTGAAAAACCAGATTGCCGCGGTACGTGCTGGTGTTGGGCAGGATGTTGAATCGCGGCTCTCCCAGATCGCTGAATCAAGTGAGGCCGCCCGGTCGGGCACGCAGCGGATGGACCGCCAGCTGTCGGGCGTTGCGAACGATACGGCGCGTTTGGGCCAGCAGTATCAAACGCTGAAGGCCGACACGACGCGGCTTGGCGATACGTTGCGTGTCGTACAAGAAGAAACCGCGACTTTGAGCAGCAAGCTGGAAGGCCTGACCGGCGATGTTACCGCCAAGATTTCAAAACTTGCGAGCCCTGGCGACATCGCCAAAGCGGTCAGTCCGGTCGCTGAGCAGGTCACCAACCTGGAAAGCAAAGTTGCCAACGTTGTCTCTGCCGAGCAGGACCGAAAGCAGAATGCCAAGCGCATTGTGCTGTCGCTGGAGCTTGCAAACCTCGAGCGTGCAATTGAACGTGGCGACGGCTTTGCAAGCGAACTGGCGCAGGTGAAAAGCACTGCGGGTGGGCTGATCGACGTTTCGCAGCTTGAACAATTCGAAGCCTCGGGCGTTGCGCCGGTGGCAAAGCTGCAATCGCTTTTCCGCCCGGTTGCGCACGAGATCATCGAGGCGTCCGCAGCTCCTGCTGAAGGTTCGGTGTTCGATCAGCTGCTGGCAAATGCCAGATCGGTCGTCAAAGTGCGTAAGGTGAACCATGGCGATGATGACAAGAGCCCTGAGGCGGTCGTTTCGCGCATTGAAACGGCACTTGGCGCCGGGCGTCTTGCGGATGTCTTGGCGCTTGCCAAGGAGCTCCCCGACGGCGGCCAGCGTGCTGCCGCTAGCTGGCTGAAGAAAGTTGAAGACCGCCACGCTGTTGACGTTGCACTCGGGGCGATCGGCGACCAGCTCAAAGCTTCGCTATCTGGTACAAACTGAAGGCGTTGGATAACTCATCATGCTGCGACTCATTCTCTTCCTGGCCTTCATTATCGCCATGGCCTCCGGGCTTGCTTGGCTGGCTGACCGGCCCGGTCTGATCGTCGTTAACTGGGAAGGCTACCAGGCTGAGATCAGTGTGTTCCACGCGGTGGTTGCACTGGCCCTTTTGACCGGTGTGGCGCTCGTCATCTGGTCGCTCTTACGGCACATCTGGGAAAGCCCGGCGATGATCGGGACCTACTTCAACCGTCGTCGGCAGAAGCGGGGCCTTGACGCATTGTCGACTGGAATGATCGCCATCGGTGCTGGTGACCGGTCGGCGGCGACGAAGTATGCGATCCAGGCGCGCAAGTCGATGCCGAATGAACCGCTAACGCATTTGCTTCGAGCGCAAGCGGCGCAGCTGTCAGGCGACAAGGCGACTGCGAGGCGCATCTATGAATCTATGCTGGCCTCGACTGACACGGAACAGTTGGGTCTGCGCGGCCTCTTCCTGGAGGCGGAGCGCGAAGGCGAATTGGAAGCCGCCAAGCAGTTTGCCGAACGCGCGGTTGCGCTCAACCCGCAGCTGAGCTGGCCGGTTGATGCATTGTTTGAATTGCAGTGCAAGTCGCACGATTGGCAGGGTGCTTTGGCTACGTTGGCAATCGCTCGCAAACATGGCCATGTGGAGAAAACCTCGGCCGATCGCCGACGGGCTGTCCTGATGACCGCGCAGGCGCAGGATCTCGAAGACAAAGATCCGGAACGCGCGCTCAATCTGGCGCTCGATGCGAACAAACTTGCTGCTGACCTCATTCCGGCGGCTGCCATTGCGGGACGTATCCTTGCGTCGCGCGGGAACACGCCGAAAGCTGCCAAGCTTCTGCAGAAGACCTGGCAGAAAGCGCCGCATCCAGACCTTGCAACCGCTTACGCCTATGCCCGTCTCGGCGATAGCCCACGCGACCGCCTGGACCGCGTCAAAAAACTTGCAGCTCTTAATCCGCATTCGCTGGAAAGCGCTATTGCGGTGGCAAACGCTTCTATCGAGGCGTCCGACTTCGACTCTGCCCGAAAAGCCCTTAACCCGCTGCTTGAGAACCGTCTGACGCAGCGGGTGTGCACGCTTATGGCGCGCGTTGAGGGCGAAGAGCATGGCGATAAGGGTGCCGTCCGCGAATGGCTGGCGCGCGCAGTCAACGCGCCGCGCGATCCGGCCTGGACCGCTGACGGTGTCGTCTCGGAACAGTGGGCGGCCGTTTCGCCAGTGACGGGTGCGCTTGATGCTTTCCGTTGGCGCGTACCGGTCGAGAACATGGACAAGAGCGCGGATGAGATTGTCGCGCGGAAGCTTGAAGAGCTGGTGGCTCTTGGTGCGCCAATCGCTGTCGCGACGAAAGACGTTACGCCAAATGGCGATGCAAAAGGTGGTGACACATCAGATTCGCCGCCAGCCGCAGCGACCAAAGGCAGCGCTTCATCCCTGCGTCCGACTGACGTCTCCGACGCCGATGTTGTGGATGTAACCGTGGTGCCGGACAAAGGTACGCCAGCCAACACTGCGGAACCTGCTAAATCCGCGAAAACCGAGTTGGGAACGCCAGCATCGGCGACCGACAATACGGCAAGCGAGAGCGAGCCGCCCAAGGTTGCCCCGGTCGCGATGGCGGCAGCTACCAAGGATGCAAAGGAGCCTGAAAGCGCAAAAAAGTCTGAGGCAAAGGCTCAAGCTGCCGATAAAGAGCCAAAGGGAGATGCCTCCAAGACTTCGACGACTGAGGAAGTAGCGACTGCTGCAGCACCACCGGTGGCAGCGGCTAGCCCGGCCGTCGCCAAAGGCACTGATCCGCGCCCTGAAGCTCAAAAAGTTGAGCCCGCCGCAGAGAAAAAGGCTGCGCCTGCTCCAACTGCGGAGACGGCATCGGCAAGCACAGCTGCCGCGAAAGCAGCGGCTGAAAAACCAGCTGCCAAGGCTGCTGCTTCTGAGGCGACGGAAAAACCTTCTCGCCGTGGTGCTAGCGAAGCTCGGATTTTCGTCTCGCCGCGAGCACCAGATGACCCAGGCCCTACCGACCTGGAACCGCCCGTCGACGTGAAAGGACCGCCGAAACCCTACCGGGTCCATTCTTAGGTCTCTGGTGAAAACCGCTTCGGCGGGCAAAAAACCAAAATGGCGCACGTAAAGGTTCTTTGAACCTGCGCCGTTTTAAGTTAAACAGCTTCCCTCTGGCGCGAATTCCGCCCGGTTAGCCGCTTTAGCTCAGCTGGTAGAGCACATCATTCGTAATGATGGGGTCGCGTGTTCAAGTCACGCAAGCGGCACCAGTTTCCTAAATTAATTGGCTTGTTATGTAACAATGCATAGCGCGGACGTCTGATCCGGACGCGTACGTACGAATGAGCAATTTAGCATGCCCTAACGGGCCGTCGCACGCTGAGTCCGCCGACATAAATCTGTTACGAACGCCCAATATAGAGTGTGCCGCAGTCGAAACCGACCGTATCCGATGCGTGGTTGCAATCGAATTGCATGCTAGGCCATGGGTCATTGCTTCTAACAAGGCGTACAGACCGTCTGTTGGAAATGACTATTCCACAGCGGAGTTTTCAAATTGTTCGCTTTCCTAATGGCAGGCAGTCCTCCGAGTTCGAGTAGTAGAACCGTTTCAGAAAACATGCTCACAACAACTGACGTCGCGCTTATCGACGTCTATCTCGTAACGCTTCTTGTCGTACCAATTCTAATGTTCGCATTCGCGATATATGATCGATTTCGTTACACTACCTCTTGGAAGAATTTTGTTCCGTTTTTTGCTATTTGCGCCTCAGCGGTTGCGATGTTTCTTACACTCCGCAAAGCTAATAGGATTGCAATAACAAAATCAGAAGAGAGCATCTGGGCATTTGGCGAACCTATTATCGAGTTCCTGATGTTGGCCGCGCCTCTGTACATCGGACTTTTTCTGCTTGGACTTGTTTTGATGTTTTTTCATCGAAAGCCGAGATGGTGGCTCTGGACATCGGGCATAGGACTTGTGTCGATTGTCTTAAGCGGGGCAGGCCTTTTCCGTATTATGGGGCTCTGAAGTAGATGAGTTGGCCCAACTCCATGGTGAGCATAACGGGACCCCATTTTTGAAACCGGAATAAACGCACTTGGTCGAAGATGCGCTTAACATACTGGCACTTACATCCGGAGCGCCAGCGGAGGTCTTCAATGAATAAGCTCTACCATCCGGATAGACCTGCAAGTTTAGAATTGAATTACTACTTGCAGTTTTGCGCAGAACAAGCGCATGCGCCCCAGTGTGCTGACTGAGCGCATGCATTTGTCAGGCCAAAGATCGCCAATTCTCCAACCGGAGGTGCCGAATCACGTTTAAGGCTGATAAGGCAGCGAGGAGTGGTGCAGCACGATGCGCAGGGTGCCATCGGCGTCTTTCTTGTAGCCCCAGCTCTTGTCGACTTTGGTGACCTGACCATCCTTATCGGTGATGATCACCCACCCCATCCACATTGCGACATCGCCTTCGATGAAGAACGCGGATGTCTCTGATGTGCACTTGCGCCAGCCTTTGATGCCAAAGCCACCATCCAGCGGATACTCGGGGTCGTGGCCGACAAAGTAAGACAACGCGCCTTTCTTCGTCGGGCGGAAGGTCTGCTCACCGCTTGCCAGTGTCGGCTTGAACAAAACGGGGCCGAGATTGTAGCCGTAGGCGGAATCGAGCACTTTGTCGGCGAGCGCGCGGGCACTATCAATTCCTTCGGTCTCGTATGTCTTGGAGATAGCGATCAGGGCCTCTCCCCATGCTTCACGGGCCTGCGCGAGTTCGGTTTCGGTGATCGACATTGTGGCTCCCTTGCGCTCTATCTGTTTCAAGTTAGTTACACCCGGGAAGGACGTAGGGGCTTTCATGCGCCAAACAAGGCGTCTGCAATGCTTAGGCGACTGATCCGCGGTCGAAAGCGACCTAAAACAGTGTTTGGTGTCTGCTGCGGCCCCAAATGGCTAGCTCTGAGAGCTGCCCTGCCGCGCGCACTCGAAACGCAAATGGCCTGAATTCGGGCGCATCACTGGGTGCGTTAGCCTGACACACCACTCAGTTGCATAGGCGCCATAGCCATAAAAGCAGCGTAATTCTCGACGTTTTTGTAAGTTGTGACATTTGTCTCTAAAGGTCTGACGCTCTAAGGTCGCCGGCAACGGCAATCTCGCGGGGTGTTCGAGGAGTGCTGGATCATGACATGGCCACCTAGCTGGCATGTTCGCATGGCTTGCTTGCTGCTGGTCGTTGTGGCTGTCGGTGGCTGCGGCGCGACCCTGACGCGCAACGCCGTGCCGCTGGAGCTCGCCGATAAGGTTGAAGTTGCTGGAATGCCGGAAGTGCGCCACTGGGGTGACGCGCCGGTGCCAAACCTTGCCAAAGCAGGCAAGTTGCGGGTCCAGCAAATCAAGGCCACACGCCCGCAGTTTTATAAGAACATCAAGAGGCCGGTTAGCCTGCTGGCGATTTCAGGCGGTGGTGCCGATGGTGCGTTTGGCGCAGGGCTGCTGAATGGTTGGACAGCGTCTGGAAAACGGCCGGTGTTTGAAATCGTGACTGGAGTGAGTGCCGGGGCGCTGTCGGCTCCATTCGCGTTTTTGGGCCCCGATTATGATGACGAGTTAAAAGAGGTCTTCACCAACTACACCACCAAAGACCTTCTCACTCCTCAGTTGCTTGCCGGTTTGACTGGCGGTTCGGCCGTGTCGAGTTCCAAACCTTTGGCGGACCTCATAACGCGTTATATGTCACGGGAGGTCATCGGGAAGATTGCCGCCCAGCACCGTCGCGGACGTCGACTCTTCATCGGCACGACAAACCTCGATTCTGAGCGCCCCGTTGTCTGGGACATGGGCGCAATCGCGAACATCGGCACGAAGGAATCTCGTCACCTTTTCCGTCGAATTCTCTTGGCGTCTGCTTCTATTCCTGGTGCGTTTCCGCCTGTTTTCGTGAGGGTTGAGTCAGGAGGCAAGACTTACGACGAGATGCACGTCGATGGTGGCACAACGGAGAACGCGTTTTTGCTGCCTCCGGGATTTGATGCCCGCAAGAACCTGCCCAAGAGTTTGCTGAAGCGGAAGATCAGGCTCTACATCATCGCCAACTCCAAGACGACGCCGGATGCAGAGATTGTGAAGGCCAACACGTTTGCGATCGCTGGACGGTCGATCTCCACCTTGATCAAACAGCAGCTTGAGGGTGACCTTTTGAAGATCTACCTCAGGGCCAAGAAGAATAATTTTCACTTCCTGCTTGCAACGATTCCACCAGACTTCAATGAGGTCAGTAAAGAAGTCTTTGACCGCCCTTACATGCGTAAACTGTTTGAAGTGGGCTACAAAGTTGGTCAGGACGACAAGAGTTGGAGTAGACGCCCACCGGGCATCTAACTGCAGACGTCGGCAGCCGTCTGGGAGGGGCTTAATGGCAACACGGATTACCTGGTTTCTGATTGGCGCGGTAACCGCGAGCATTGTCTGGCTCGCGATTTTGCAGGGCGGAGTAGACGCGTTGTTGCTCAGCATCATGGGTGGTGGCTGACAAGCTGCACGGTTTCTGTCCACACCCTCCAGCCTTAACGGCATCTGTCGAATCACAGTACGGTCTGGCCTCTATTAGATTGAGGCTTCACCGCAATGACTGGCACGTCTCGACCAGCCAGAATAAGTGACGATGGCTTTGGCGGTGGTGTCCACGCGACGCAGCCTGCGAGCGCACAGCTGCATGCATTCCCAAACCGGCCTCAGCGCACAATCCGCAGCAAATCTCATCAAAAGAAGATCGACGATCTACGGCGGGTGAAGAGCGCCCGCTTCAATGCTGCGCAAAGGCTAACGAAAAAGGAAGCTGCCAGTATCGAAGCGATGGCGGTTTCGGGACTGTTTGGATTTGTGCTGCCCTATTTTGTCGTCGTATTCAGCGGCTCAATTTCACCCCACCTTGCACGCGTTCTGGAGTTCACCGGCTTTGTTAGCGGATCGCTGTCACTCGTTGTCGGGCTGATCGAACAATCGAGAGACTATCGCATGCGGGCGGCCGCACTTCATGCGTGCGGGCTCAAGGTCAACAAAGTGCTGCGGCGGCTGGAGACGCAGGAATTTCGTTCCGACGAAGAGATGCTGCCATTGCTTGAAGAGTACGAGCAAGCGCTGGCGGAGTGTTCGGAGAACCATGATGATATCGATGTGGAACTTGCTTCTGCCCGATATCTCGCACGACGAGGCAAAGACCCAGCAACGCAGGAAGAAAACAAGCGGAAAATCAATCGCTTGACTTGGAAAGCATGGATTGAGGTCTACCGGATTTACCTTATAATCTGGATGTTGCCGTGCGTGATTGGCTCGTTCGTCTTTTTTGCATTTGATTGAGCGCTTGCTGCAAAGCCGAATTGCTTTCCGTGTCTCCGGAATTTTTTATCCCGACCGCCGCCAGCCCCAGATCGCACCCGCGACAAGGCCAATGACTGCTGCACCTGGCGCAATGGCAAGCGGTACGATCATTCCAAGTGCAGGCGCGAGCTCTTCATAGATGTTGGCAATGGCAAAGCCACCCAGGAACACGATCGCGAAGAGCAGTACCGCGCCGAGCAGCGCGAAGATCACGGTTTGAATGATTCGCATGATCAGGCTTGGTGGGCTGGCTTCTTGTTCGTTCATTCTTTGGTCTCCAGAGCCGGTCTTCTGCTGAGGGCGTTTGGCTCCATGCTGATAGTTTGGCTTGCACGATCTGTCACGCTTTCCAGCCGATAGAAGCGGAGCGAAATGGGCAGCTGCTTCGGTGTGGGTTCAGTTTCGGTTTATCTGTCGATGAGGGGGAAGGCCTAGCCGCGAAGTTCCGTTTTATTCACCTCCCCCAGTGATGGTGGAGATTTAAGCTTTGGCTACTTCTGACTTATACTCTGTTTGACTCAATGTGCCGTCGCATAAGCTTCAAGAATTACATGCTTCGCGTTACGCAACTGTCATAATTAATAAACTGTTAACCATTTCCGACGTACCTTCACGCTCTGCAAACCTAGTAAAACCGACGCGTTCTACCCATTTACGAACTGGTCACAGAAGTTGATTGGCTGCACCGCAACTTCGCCTGATTGGTCGTGACAATGATGAGCTGCATCCGCATCTATCACTACACTTCTAATTTGAGACGGAAATGAAAGACCTACTAGGCCGCGAAACTTGCCCTCCGCATCCTGGCGAAGTTTTGAGGGAAGATATTCTTCCCCATTACAGCTTAACTCGCAAAGATCTGGCCGCTCATCTAGGCATCTCGACGCGCCAACTCGGGGACCTGTTAAGGGAGCGTCGCGGCATGACGCTGGATCTGGCTATGCGCTTAGGGGCCGCGTTTGGGCAGGGCGCGCATTTCTGGC
The DNA here is from genome assembly GCA_040219445.1 of Filomicrobium sp. Taxonomy (GTDB): domain Bacteria; phylum Pseudomonadota; class Alphaproteobacteria; order Rhizobiales; family Hyphomicrobiaceae; genus Filomicrobium. Next base: position 149,173 of record JAVJSM010000003.1, read on the forward strand.
TTGGACTTCAGATGCAGCACGACCTTTGGCAGGCGCGCCACTATGAGTCATCAGTCCGGCCGATCCGATCCTCTCGCCCGCGACGGTCTGCAAAATCGCCGAAGCTCCCTATGTCGGTCTCGTTTGCAACAGCTTGAGGCGTAACTGCCCTAGAGCTTTAGGCCCACGTAAAGAAACTCGTTACACTGGACGCGTCGAACCGAATTCCTTCTCCGACGAGTCAGCCAGTTAGATGATCTTTGCAGGCCTTGCAGATTGGTGGATCAACCGCCGCGCGCATCCCGAACCCGAGGCGCTTGAAAGTGTCAAAGGCTTTGCGCCGGCCGTTGTGGTGACGGGTGCGTCTCGCGGGCTCGGGCTGGCACTGGCCCAGGAGTTTGCCAATTCCGATGAGCGACCACCCATTCTGCTGGTGGCACGTGATCCGGATGAGCTGCAAAGTGCCGCCGAATTTTTAAGAAAAAGGACCTCTGCAGGGGTCATGCAGCTGAGTCTCGATGTCACGCGAAACGATGCGGGCGCTCAGATTGCCGCCGCGCTTGCTGCGGAGGGTTGTTATCTTGATGTGCTCATCAACAACGCCGGTTTTGGGCTTGGTGGCGACTTCGTTTCCCATGATCCCGACCGGGTCGATGCGCTTGTTGAGCTGAATGTTACGGCTCTGACCCGGCTCACCCGTTATGCTTTGCCCGGCATGCTGGCCCGGGGTCGCGGTGGCATCTTAAACGTTGCCTCTCTCGGCGGCTTAATGCCAGGGCCCTATCAGGCCGCGTACTACGCCAGCAAATCTTATGTGGTGGCACTAACACGGGCCATATCGGCCGAGACGGCAGGCCAGGGCGTTAGAATTTGCTGCGCCTTGCCTGGACCAGTGGAGACCCGCTTTCACAGCGATATGGGAGCAAACAACGCGCTCTATCGCTACCTGCTTCCTGCGCAGTCGCCAGAAGCCGCAGCGCGAAGCATCTACCGAGGCTATCGGCTCGGGCACGGTCTGATCGTTCCCGGGGTCATCAACTTCGCCGTTAGCCGTATCGTCAGCTTCTTCCCGTATCTATTACTTGTACCAGTGGTTGGTTTGTTATTGTGGCCCGGACAGCAACGCTCTCGAGCTGGCAAAACAGCCGGTGATGCGTCCAACGGACCTGATGGTGAAAGGACTAATGACTGATTGCCCAAATACGGTTTCTGACCGCGCAAAGCCCGTTCTGGTGGTTCTCCATCAGCGGCAATCGTGTGCGGGCCGGATCGGGCGTTGGATGCGGGAAAACGGGATCGATGTTGATATCCGACGGCCGCTGTTTGACGACCCGCTGCCAGAAACACTGGCCGATCACTGCGGTGCGATCGTTTTTGGTGGGCCAATGAGTGCCAATTCGGACTGTCCGTTTATTCGCCGCGAAATAGACTGGCTTGCTATTCCGCTCCGAGAACAGAAGCCGTTACTTGGCATATGTCTGGGCGCACAGCTGTTGGCCAAACAGCTTGGTGCGCATGTCGGGCCGAATAGCCGGGGCAGCGTCGAAGTTGGCTACTATCCCCTCGGCGAAGCTATCCTGGATGACCGCAGCTTCCACTGGCCAGATCAAGTTTTTCAGTACCATGGCGAGGGCTTTGAAGTCCCTGCTGGCGCTGAGCGGTTGGTGGCTGGAAATGAGGATTTTCCCAACCAAGCCTATCGCTACGGCGAAAAAGCCATCGCTTTGCAATTCCACCCAGAAGTGACCTTTGAGATGATCCGCCGATGGTCGTTTGCAGCAGCTGAGCATTACGACCGGCCCGGGGCCCGAACGCGTCTCGAAATTGTTGAAGAGCACATGCTCTTTGGACCAGACGTAGAAAGCTGGCTCGACCTTTTTCTGTCGCGCTGGATAAACGGCAGCTTGGTTTTTTCCAGAATGGCTGGCGCCTAACACCTCCAAGTTGCTGCAAAAAACCAGAACTCTCGAAGTGCAAAGCTTTGCGGAATTCTTCCTCGCACAAATGTTGAAGCGGGCGTTTGCATTGCGGAAACACTTTTGGGCTTTACTGGCCGTGAGTGCCGAATATCAGTTTCGCGTATCGGCGCTACGGCGTGATGGAAGGTCCTGGGGGCGAATTGCCGGACGGGCCGCTATCACGCCGTTTTCGTATCTGCGCTAGCGCTTGGCCGGCTGTGCTTGTCCGCGAATGAACAGACAAAAAAGCCCCGGCGCGTTGGGCACCGGGGCTTTGGTATGTCCTGTTGCCGAGCAGGTCGGCAGCATCAGCTTCAGATCAGAAGCGTACCTTCACGCCGCCGTAGGCTGCGACTGGCGCACCTGGAACGATCGAGCGTGGGTTTTCGAACTCGAAGTCCTCATCGACTACCTGACCCGGGGCTTCGTCAGCTTCGAACAGCGTTCCGAAGATTCCGTACTCGCGGTCGAAGACGTTGTTGACAAAACCGTAGATCTGGACGTTCTCGGTAACCTGATACGATGACTTGAGGTCAACGCGGGTATAGCCGCCGAGTTGGTCGAGTGCGTTGATTTCATCGCCGAGGAAGTACTGGCCGCTGGAGGCGATTAGATCTGCACCAAACATCCACTTTGGCGTGATCATGTATTCGAACCCGGCTTTGAAGCGATGCTCGGGGATGTTGGTCAACCTATCGCCTGGCTGCACCTGGATACAAATATCGTCGGCGCCTGGATCAGAGCAGGTGTCTGCGAGTGGGTGAGCCGGAGATTGGAACTCCACTGCGTCTTCAAACGTGGCCCGTACGAGGGAGTAGCCTGCATACATCGCGAGGCGCTCTTTCCACTGGTAGGTCAACTTGGCTTCGACACCCTGGCGTAGGGTATCACCACCGTTGAAGAAGAAGCCGCGTCCGGTCCGGTCTGAGTTAGCGAACAGGATGTCGTCTTCGTTGCGAGTGCGGAAGTACCCAACGTGGTAGGTGAACTTCTGATCAGCCGAGCTAAGGGTGCCTCTCACACCAGCTTCTACGCTTCTTGAGACAACCTGGTCCAGTGGTGGATCGTCCGTCAGGAAGCTTTCGATTGGACACTCGTTCTCAGGGTTGGCGCAAGCCAGCTCACCCGGCGTCGGCGCACGGTTAGATTCCGAATAACCGCCAAACACCTGGAACCCGGGCATGAACTTGTAAACTGCACCGGCGCTTGGGTTGAAGCGCTCGAACGTGTGGCTCGACGTGATGCCTGGGAAGTTCCCCGTTAGATCCACGAGGTCTACAGAGGCGTAGTTGAAACGACCGCCAACGGTCACCGCGAGCTGATCTGTCACGTCCAAAGTGTTGGACACGTAAACACCTACATACTCGGTGTCGACGTCGACCATACGTGGCAGGAAGTCTGTTTCATCTTCGTCTCCGCCAAGAATGGTGCCGGAGCCGTTGACGACAAAAAACGGTTCGATCGTACCGAACTCTGACGACGTGCTGTAATCCACCTTGCCGCGGTCATAGCTTGCGCCAACGATGAATTGGTTTGGACGTCCAAACAGTGGCGACTTCTCGACGGCCTGCAACGTACCGCCGTAGCTTTCAGCCTTTTGGTTGATCCGGTCGATCACACCTGGAACGTCGTCATCGTCATCAAGCGCGACGAAGTTACCGCTGCTATCGACGATACCTTCTAACTCGTCGTCACTCTCTTCGCAGATGCTTGTTGCGGTTAATCCTTCAGCGGCCAATGCGCCGTCAATGGCCATTTGCTGCGCCATCGTGACGTTGTCTTCATCGAACGCGTCGCCGAAGAGCTGCTCACCAGCGACTTCACCGCAGGTCTCACCCTCGAAGACGTTGCCATCAATCACGGAAGACTTGAAACGGCGATAATAAGCCATACCCGACACCTTAAGGGTGTCAGTCACATCGACCGTCGCGTTGATCGATGGCATCAGAACTTCAAGGTCGGTTACCTGAGGCGACGTGAATGTGCGCGACCGTTCAATATCGAGCAGTTCAACCGGTGACGCCGCAGTTACGCCCGCAGAGCTGTTAGCCCAGGTGAGGTTGAAGTGAGCTTCGACCTTGGAACCTTTTACGCCGAGGTCCGCATACATGCGATCGACGTCAGCAGGCGAGAAATCGCGCCAGCCGTCTTCATCAATGTGCTGACCTGCGAAGTAGAATGCCCAATTTCCGGCTTTAAGGCCGACTTGAGTTCCGAGTTCTTTGTAACCGAACGAACCGAACTGTGCGTCAATTTCCACGCCTTGGAATTCGAAGCCGTCCTTCATTCGGATCACGCCGGCGCCGCCAAGAGCGTTCAGGCCGTAGATCGGGTTGCCGGAAACGATGGTCACATCGGAAATGCCGTTGGTGGGGATGAGGTCCCAGTTCACGACGTCGCCGAACACCTCGTTGACGCGGATGCCGTTCTGATAAACCGCCAGACCTTGCGGGAAGCCTGTGATCGAACCAGCGCCGAAACCGCGGTAGTCGAGCTGTGAACGGATGTTGTTGCCGCCAGCGTCGATCAGAAGGACACCGGGCACCTGCTTGGACAGGACATCTTGAACGTCGTCGCGGGTGTTGTTCTGGATCGTATCGCTATCCACGACGGTCACACCGCCGGGAACCTTGTCGATCTGGATGGTGCCACCACCTGGCGCTGCCGGGATATCGATTACGATACCTTCCAGCTGTTGCTGGGCCTGTGCACTCCCGATAGAGACGCTCATCGCCCCAAGTACTGCTGCAGCGTAGCCTAGTCGCTTCGCCATCCCTGCTCTCCCCCTTCGTCTGGTACTCTATTTGCTCCGGAGTCGGATCAAATCAGCCTCACGGACCAAAATGTCACAAAATTCTCGCGTGGATCTTTTGTAGGGTTAGACGTGTGACCCCGTAAATGCCCACATTCCAACCCATTTTTGCCTATTTTTCCCAAAGCCCCGTTTTATGGGCCTTAGCGCGCGTGTCTCAACTGCAACAGAAGAAAACGAACTGTATTGGCGTGATCAGCGCCATATGAGTGAGAATATCGCCCTGCGTTATTCGGGAATTATTCCCTTATTTTTTGGGAATTACTGATTCGCTGGGCGGAACGCCGACGTTTGCCCTATTGACCGCAAAGGAAGAACGCAACGAATTGAAGCCGCCTGCGCAGCAACCAATGCTGATCAGACGTGAGATCTGGTTTGGAAGATGTAAGCAAACTCAGCGGAAGCTGATCGAGACGCTGAATGATCGGGAACCCATACCCGGGGGTGGTTTCGGGAATGACGTTCCGCGAACGGCGGCTAGGACGCGGCCGCGGAGTGCGCCGCTGCCGCTTGCGCTGGCCGAAATCACCCGGCCAGAGGACGAGATTCGAACCGTAACGCGGACGCGACCTTTTTGGCTCCCGGCACGCCTGGCAGCAGCGGCAATGCGGCTGCGAACCTTTGAGCCATAACTTGCAATCGCAGCTTTGCTGGCTCGGCCGCGCTTTTTGGATTTCCCGGCTTTGCCGGCTTTTGAGTTGCCACGCTTCTTCGTGGTTTTGCGGCCAGACTTCTTGGCTTTCTTTTTGGCCTTACTGGCTTTTACCTTCTTTTTCTTCTTGGCTTTCTTTTTCTTGACGACCTTCTTTTCTTTTTTCTTCTTTGGTTTCTTTGCCTTGACAGGCTTAGGCTTCGGCTTGGTCTCCAGTTTCTCGACTGGTGTCACTTCCAACAGGGCAGTCGGTTCAGTGGTCTTGACCTCAGTCTGCGGTGCAGTTGGGAGGGCTTCCACAGCAGAAATAGAATCTGGAACAACGACCGGAGCCGTTGCGGCCATATTCACTGGCTCTACGGTTTCAACGGCTTCAACAGTTTCGGGCTCCACTGCTTCTATTTCTTCGACGGGCTCTTCAACGGCCTCTTCTTCGACGACCGGCGTCTCTGAGACCTCCAGCGGCTCGCCCATGATTCCGGCAAGCGAGTCGGCCATCTCAATCTTTGGACCCGTTGGGTCCGTCGATGAATAGGATGGCGCTACGTGCAGCGCGAGGATCACCGCACCGTGCAGAGCAAGTGCCAGCGTAACAGCAAAGACCCACTGTCCGAAGTTCAGCCTCATAATCTGCTACCGCGCTTTCCTGGTCAGGAGTTTCACGTTGCTTATACCCGCATTGTTCGCCTGAGTGACGATCTTGATCAAATGCTCGGCTTTCATGCCCTGATCTGCCACCAAGGTCACGCCGCGTTTTGCATCATCGGCAGCCCAGGCGGTGAATTGCGCCTGTAGTGCCGAAGGATCGGCCGGTTGGCCGCCAAGGTAAACACTTCCGTCTTCACGTATAACCGCCATGCGCAGGCCCCCGCCAGCACCTTCAGCTTTGGCAGCTTCGGCGAGTTTGATCTGGCGATCACTGAACGGGCGGATGGTGCTGGCCGCAAGAAAAAAAATCAACATCAAGAAGATGACGTTGATGAGCGGGATGAGGTTCTCGCCCGGATCCTTCTTTTCTGGCTGTTGCTTAAATCGCATGGATTGCGAACGATCCTTCAATTTGTCCGTGGCTTGCGCCTAACGCACCACGACCACGCTTTTTAGCGACGACGACTTCGTCACCTCAAGTACCTTGACCAAGTCCTGCACAGTCGCGTCCTGAGCTGGCTGTACGACGGCGCGCGTCACGCCCTTGCTGACGAGATCTTCAATCTGAGCGAGGACGCCGGAAATGCCAACCTGTTCGCCATTGATACGAATGTTTTCAATTCCGCGAACCTGGATGATAGCGATCTCAGACAGGCTGCCTGATTGACCGCCGCTCTTCGCGCCGGATATCGGCATGGCCGAAAACTTCAAGAACGTCGACGCCAGCATGAAGAAGATCAAAAGCAAGAAGACGACGTCAATCAAAGGCGTCAATCCGATGGTCGACGGCTTTCGCTTTACGTCATTCAGCTGCATGCGTCACCCGCGATCCAGGATCACCAGTAGGTAGCCGAACCGTGGTCTCAGTGGCCTTGCGGGTGAAGAGGCTAGTGAGCGCGCTCTCCATGTTTTCTTTTTCGCCTTCAATCTGGCCTTCAAACCAGGTGTTGACGAACGCCATCGGAATCGCAACTGCAAGTCCGACTGCGGTGGTCAACAACGCGACCCAAATACCACCAGCCAAGACCGTCGGGTCAGCCTCGGCACCGGCATCTTGGAGGGCCTGGAATGCCGAGATCATTCCAAGAACTGTACCGAACAGGCCCAACAATGGCGCGATCTGAACTGTCGAATCGATGACACGCATGTAAGCGCGAAGCCCGCCGAGCTGGGTCATTGCGATCCGCTCGACATCTTCACGGATCGTTGCTTCTTCATGGCCTGCCATAAGCCCGCGCATTCCGTGCGCCAAAACGACGGATGACGGTGTCTTCGACTGAGAGGCGATTTCGTAAGCGTCTTTATGATGGCCAGCAATCCATTGATCGAGAGCGGTATCCATCGTTGACGTTGATCCAACGCGATACCAGACGAACTGAATGAGCTTAACGATCGTGACGGTGACGGCGATCACGGACATGGCGATCAAGATAATGACGACCGGGCCGCCTTTGTCGATCAGCTCCAATCCCTGCATATAGTCGAGGCCGAGAAAGGTGGCAGCCTCTGGCGTGTCGACGGGCGCCGCTGGCAATTCGATGGTGCCGGTTGCTGGCTCGACGGAGACTTCCGGAGTAGCGGCCGCGTCAGCCGGAGCACCTGCAGCAGAGTTCGTGTCCGCGGGGGCAGCTAGTGCCGGTTCGGAAGCTGTCGCCTCGGCAGGTTGCGGCTCAGCGACGGTGGCGGCTGCGCCCGCGGGCTGCACTGGCGTTTCGGCCGGGGGCGATACGGACTCCGAGGCCTGCGCCAATGCGAAAGGTTCTGCTCCTGCCACGCGATGCTCCTGATTTTCTTATTCTATACGAGTTTTGTATACTATTCGACACTCACCTTGTACGCAATAAGACTAGCCCTGCTGATTTGGTTGCAGTATGGCCGTCACGTGTACGCGTAGGTGGTGCGCGCTGCGTTTCCCGGTGCCAAAATAGCGATTATTAAAGGTACCGCGTCAAGCGACGGGATCAATCTTCCATTAATTCCTGAGATTTCAAGCTTAAGATTCCCAATAATTCCAAGCCGATGCCTCAAGAAATGCATGATCTGATGCTGGAAACACTATTGAAACAAGATGGTTGCCCCAAGGACTTGCATCGCGGTATCGGGAGATGAAAGCGAATCTGGGTTAAGGAATTTGCAGGGCAACAAAAATGGACGGAGGACGTCACACGTGGGACTTTCAACTTGGGGGCTGGGTGATCTGATGATCAAACAATTTCGCGGAACAGCATTTGCTGCATGTGTCGCCTTGGGTGCAACAGGTCTGTGCGGTGCCGTTTTGGCGCAAGACACATCAAGCGAACCGGTTAAGGTCCAGCTGAACAAGCTCAAGTCATCGGACTCGGGTTGCACCATCTATGTCGTCGTCGACAACGAAACCGGCAACGCATTTAAGAATTTCAGCCTTGACCTCGTGCTCTTTAACACTGGCGGTGTTGTTGACCACCGCGTGTCTGTTGATCTTGGACCGCTGCGGAAGAACAAGCAGGTGGTCAAGGTGTTCGACCTGAAAGAAGTTAAATGCGACGGCATTGGCCGCTTCTTGGTCAACGATATCAACGAATGCAATAGCGATGCCGGTGTCGTCGATAACTGCTTTGCACGGCTGCAGGTTTCATCTCTGGTCGACACAGTCAAATTCATGAAGTAACGGCCACATGGCTGAGGCTGCAAAAACGCTCGTTGCAGGGCCCAATCAAGAAATCATCTCGCCCCGTAGCCATCGCTGCGGGGTTTTTCATGACCAGCTGTCGGAGGCACAAGTCAGAAAGTGGCCACTTAGCCTCTGCCCTCGAATGGCATTGTTGTTGCCTTGATCGTCATGTTGAGGACGTTGGTTTCGAGCGGAAGGTTCGCCATGTAGCAAACTGCACTGGCGACATGTTCGACATCCATGCGCGCTTCCGGCCGCTTCTCCCCGTCGGGTTGCAGCACACCAATGGCGAACGAGTCGGTCATCTCGGTGGCGGCATTACCGATATCGATTTGTGAGCAGGCGATATTGAATGCGCGGCCATCAAGAGCGATCGATTTGGTGAGGCCGGTGATGGCATGTTTGGTGGCTGTATAGGGACCTGACAGAGGCCGCGGGGTATATGCGGATATTGAGCCGTTGTTAATGATGCGGCCGCCCTGTGGGTCCTGCGACTTCATTAGTTTGATGGCTTCCTGACAGCAATAAAAGACGCCTGACAGGTTGATCGATACGACCTTACGCCACTCGTCAACGGTGAGCTCCTCGATTGGTTTGGGGGGAGCGCTGACACCGGCATTATTGAACAAGACGTCCAAGCGGCCGAAATCCTGACCCACGGCTTTAAAGAGCGCCTTTACGGACAGAGGGTCGGCGACATCGGTTGGGATGGCGCTCATTTGGCCGCCGCCTTCCTTAGCCAGAGCAATTGTTTCTTCGAGACTTGCGCGGTGGCGCCCTGCGATGGCGACGTTGTAGTTTTCGGCTTGCAGGGCCAGCGCCACGGCACGCCCTATGCCAGAGCCACCACCCGTCACGACCGCTACCCGAGAGTTTTCAGACATTTGCAGGCCTCAATGAATTAAGGCGGCAACGGCCGCTCAATTTGTAACGCCGCTAGTCCCGATCATCGCGACTCTACGACTCGCAATGGTTTCAGGGTCAAATGATCAGTTGATGCGTCGTCGCCTGACGGATAGCGGCCACAGCTTATGCCGAGTTAGCGTGTGGGAACTGGTACTTCGCCGCGATAGTCGTAGAAGCCGCGCTGCGTTTTGCGGCCTAGCCAGCCTGCCTCGACATACTTCACCAACAGCGGGCATGGGCGATACTTGGTGTCTGCCAGGCCTTCGTAAAGCACCTGCATGACCGACAGGCAGGTATCCAGGCCGATGAAGTCGGCCAGTTCCAGAGGCCCCATCGGATGGTTCGCACCCAACTTCATTGCTTTGTCGATGGATTCAACTGTGCCAACGCCTTCGTAGAGCGTGTACACGGCCTCGTTGATCATCGGCAGCAAAATTCGGTTGACGATGAAGGCGGGGAAATCCTCTGAAACCGCAATGGTCTTACCGAGCGAGGCGACGAATTCACGGCTTACTTCGAAGGTTTCATCCTCCGTGGCAATGCCGCGGATCAGCTCAACGAGCTCCATCAATGGCACCGGGTTCATGAAGTGCATGCCGATGAAGCGATCCGGACGGTCCGTAATGGCCGCCAGACGGGTGACCGAAATTGAAGATGTGTTAGTGGCAACAATCGCCTCAGGCTTCAGGTGCTTACACACATCCGAAAAGATACTGCGTTTGATGCTTTCGTCTTCGACGGCAGCTTCGATGACGAGATCTGTAGAACCCAAGCCTTCAAATGAATCCGCAAAAGAGATCTTTGCCAGCGCGGCACTCTTCTTATCTTCGGTGATCACACCCTTGGCGATTTGCCGATCGAGATTGCGGGCGATGATCTGGCGCGCGCGCTCATAGGCATCTGGCGAGAGGTCGTTAACGATGACATCGTAATCGGCAAGAGCGGCGACGTGGGCGATGCCGTTGCCCATCTGCCCGGCGCCAATGATGCCGATGGTGCGAATGCTTGCTGATTTCGCGGCGGCGTTCGCTTCAGGCATTACTGGGGTATCCATTCAGTTGGCTCCTGGCAGGGGCTCTCGATTTCAGTCACTAGACTAATTTGTATGCTTTTTCAGCTCGGCTTCAAGCTCTGGAAGAGCTTCAAACAGATCAGCCACCAAACCATAATCGGCAACCTGGAAGATCGGAGCGTCTGCATCTTTGTTGATGGCCACGATGATCTTGGAGTCTTTCATCCCGGCGAGGTGTTGGATCGCGCCAGAAATACCGACGGCAATATAGAGCTCAGGGGCAACGACTTTGCCGGTTTGTCCGACCTGCATGTCGTTTGGCACATAGCCCGCATCAACCGCCGCGCGGCTCGCACCGATGGCTGCGCCCAGCTGATCGGCGACGGGTGCGATTAACTTGTCGAAGTTCTCACCCGCTGCGAGACCGCGGCCACCTGAAATGATGATCTTGGCGGAAGCCAATTCCGGACGGTCAGACTTGGTCAGTTCAGCACCAACAAAGCTCGATTTTCCAAGTGCTGCTGGAGCGTCAATCGTCTCGATTGCTGCACTGCCCCCTGTTTCCGCAGCTGCAAATGCAGCTGTTCGGGCCGTGATGACCTTCTTGGGTTCGTTGCATTTTACGGTTTGGATCGCGTTACCGGCATAGATTGGCCGGTCAAACGTGTCGGGGCCGTGAACGGCGATAATGTCAGAGACCTGCATGACATCGAGCAGCGCCGCGACACGCGGCATGATGTTTTTTCCGAAGGCCGTCGCAGGCGCGACGACAGCGTCGTATCCATCCATAAGCTGCACAATGGCGGCGGCCATTTCTTCTGCGAGATGGTTCTCAAGCTGCGGCGCATCCATCGTCAGGACCTTGGCAGCGCCTGTTAGTTTGGCAGCGCTCTCAGCGACCGCTCCTGCGCCCGCACCGGCAACCAAGACATGCACGTCGCCGCCAAGTGCTGCAGCTGCCGTCATGGCTTTCGCGGTGGAATCGTTAAGAGCTTTGTTGTCGTGCTCCGCAATCAGCAAAGTAGCCATCAGATTACCCCCGCATCGTCTTTTAGTTTGGAAACCAGTTCGCCGATACTGTCGACCACGATGCCAGCTTCACGCGTGGCCGGCTCTGCAGTTTTGACGATTTCCAATCTGGGGGTGATATCTACGCCGTAGTCTTCAGGCGTCTTCTTATCGAGCGGCTTCTTCTTAGCCTTCATGATGTTGGGCAGCGTTGGATAACGGGGCTCGTTGAGACGCAAATCCGTGGTGACGACTGCGGGCAGGTCGAGGCCAACTGTCTCTAGGCCACCGTCAATTTCGCGAGTGACGTTGACCTTGCCTTCTTGCAGATCGACCTTCGAGGCGAAGGTGCCCTGTGGCCAGCCAAGCAAGGCCGCGAGCATCTGTCCTGTTTGGTTGCAATCGTCGTCGATGGCTTGTTTACCCATCACGACCATCTGCGGCTCTTCCTGCTCGACAACTGCCTTCAACAGCTTGGCAACGGCAAGCGGTTCGGTCGCGACGTCGGTCTCGATATGGATCGCACGATCAGCGCCAATAGCCTGGGCGGTGCGCAAAACATCCTGGGCCTTGGCTGGGCCAATTGTCACGGCGATGACTTCGCTCGCAGTGCCGGCCTCTTTCAGGCGTACGGCTTCTTCGACGGCGATTTCGTCGAACGGGTTCATGGACATTTTAACGTTGGCGAGTTCGACGCCGGAGCCATCCGACTTGACGCGGATTTTAACGTTGTAATCGACCACGCGCTTAACCGGCACGAGTATTTTCATTCGCCTTCAATTCCCCGAATTTTCAGTGTCTTATTGGTTGGTATCCATGGGCGGTTCAGGTCCCGACCGCTGGCCAAGCCCCGTTCTATGCCGCAGCTGCGCACAGGATCAAGACCCAAACACGCTTTTGCCACCAAAGCGGATGCCCATGGTTCAGCGGATTGTGAGCCTTCGCAATTGCGAACAGCGAGCCTAATCGGCTCCCCGGCGCGCGTCAATTGGTGGCGTAGATCGATCTATCAAGCGAAAATTCAGTTCGCGGTTCTTGGTTTGCTGAGTGCTTGCCGCGCCTGTTTGATCCAACCGTAGAATGCTATTGCGTTTCGTAGCGGATTGGGATCAGGCCAGACCACGGTCAAACAGCGGGACACCGGGCCGCCGCATGAACAAGATGAGGACAGCGCCGGCTACGAGACCGCCGATGTGCGCCCACCAAGCCACCGGATTCGGATCGCCCATTTGCGGTGCCAGTACCATGACCACCTGGGTGACGACCCAAAGTCCAAGGACGATCGCTGCGGAGATTTGCAACGGGATGACCTTGAGGGCCAAAACCCAGACGCGGACACGTGGATGCAGCATCAGATATGCAGCGATAACTCCAGCAACAGCGCCGCTGGCGCCGATGAGCGGGACGTTTTCCATCGAAGTTCCAGATACGATGTAAGCGTGGGTCAAGGCTGCGAAGACACCGCATGCAAGATAGAACAGAAGGAATTTAAAGTGGCCGACAGCGTCTTCCACGTTGTCTCCAAAGACCCACAAAAAGACCATGTTGCCGAGCAAATGCCAGATGTCACCGTGGAAAAACATGTAGGAAATCAAGGTGTAAACTTCTGGTACAGCCACCTGATCGCCACCAAGCTGGGCCGGGCCGCCGATGACGTTCACAAAGAACAATTCGGCTGGGCGCACGGCAAAGCTTGAGATCCACGTCGGTTCAACACCGTTAGCCGTCATTGCGAAGACCGCTGCGTTCAGCGCGATCAAAGTCACGGTGACGAACTGGAACGGGATTGCCTTTAGCGGATTATCGTCATGAAGCGGAATAAACACCCTTGAAATCTCCACGTTAGCTGGTGGACCGACGGGCCTTCTCAACCTTCCGCGCCAGACCTGCTGAATTCGTCAGTTTTTGCAAGAGCCCCGGTTGCTCAGAATACCAATGCCGGCCGAAGGACCCCACCGTCGACCAGAACCCCCGCGTTCAACGCCTCAACGATTGGCCCCTGGGACCCATAACACGTCTTTGTCGCCCCGCGCGTTTGTGTAACGGCCAGCCACAAAGAGCAAATCCGAGAGCCTGTTGATGTATTTCAGGCAGGCGTCACTAACGGGTTCGTCAGGGTCAGAGGCCAGTTCTGTCATCAGCCGCTCAGCGCGCCGGCTCACCGTGCGGGCTTGATGGAGGTAGGCCGATGCAGCCGATCCGCCGGGCAAAACAAATGAATTCAATGGCTTGAGATCGGCATTCAGCTTGTCGATCTCAGCTTCCAACCGTGCCACTTGGTCATCTGAGATGCGCAACGGTTCGTAGGCGAGTTCCTCGCCTCGATCTGGAACGCAAAGATCGGCACCCAGATCGAACATATCGTTCTGGATCCGGCCAATTATTTCATCCACCAACCCGTCTTCTTCGCTCAAATGCAGGCGCACGAGCCCCAGAACCGCGTTGGTTTCATCAACCGTGCCATAAGCGTCGATCCGCTTGTCGTACTTGGCGACCCGTTCTCCACTTCCTAACCCGGTTGTGCCTTTATCGCCGGTGCGCGTGTAGATCTTGTTGAGTTTGACCATGATGTTGGGTTTTTCCTGAATACAGGTCAGCTTTTGACGAGCACAAAGCCGAGAATGAACAGCAGGGCGAGAAACTGCAGTCCAACACGCCAGCGCATAAGCTTCTGGCTTAAGTTGGGGCTGCGGCGGGCGAGCAGTGTGTAAAGGCCCAAGACCAGGACGGCCAGTACGGCGAGCGTAGCGAGGGTTGTAAGGTAGTAAAACAGGCTTTGCATGGTCTGTTGGCGGAACCGCCCCTGTCGTTCGTGTTTTCGTGTCTGGGTGCTTTACGTGTCACTTGTATGTCGTTGACTTGGTATGGTTTGTTTGGGGTGCTGTCTAGGGCTTGATGTTTCGGCCGATGAGATGGATTTGTGCTGCCCATGTCGAGAGCACGCGCGCGCAAACTGTTGATTTCGCGTACCTGCAACAGGAAATCGTGGCACGAGCAGTGTACGTCTTGCGAAACGGTTTAGACTTTGCGGTGCATAATAATCGCCGCAATTGTGGGGCTCCTAGAAATTCGCCCATGCTATCTGACGGCAACGGGTGTACCCCGGCCACGGTCGCACTCAGCTGGTTGCGTCAGACTTATCGCTTCGAATGGATTTGAAAGGTTCGTTCTTGCTCCGAGCTTCTCTAACCTCCTGCCATAGAACGGCATTTTCATGCCTGTTCGCCATTGCGCTCGTCGCGGGCCCGGCGCATGCACAGCAGAACCGGAAGGATGCGGAAGTTAAACTCGAAAAGCAGAAAAGTGAGCTCCAGTCTGCGGAAGGTAAGGCCAGTAGCCTTGAACGTGACCTGAAAGCGCTAAAGCAGGAACGTGAAGCCCTCAACGAACGCCTCCTGGAAACAGCCGCGCTTATACAGAAAAGTGAGTCACGGCTCACAGCAATTGAAACTCGCCTCGACGAGTTAAAATCGCAGGAGCAGCTCGTTCGTGGCTCCCTCATGCAGCGCCGCGACCAGATCGCCAAGCTGTTGTCCGTGCTGCAGCGAATGGGCCGTAACCCTCCGCCCGTTATGATGACCCACCGAGAAGACGCGCTGGCGATGGTTCGCAGCGCGATGCTGCTGTCCTCGGCTTTTCCAGGGATGAGCAAACAGGCTCTTGAGTTGGCGGATCGGCTCAATGAACTCGTCCGCGTGATGACCGACATCAAGCAGGAAGGTGAGCGCCTCAAAGCTGAAACCCAGCGCCTGCGGGATTCCCGGACTCGCCTGTCGGGACTGATGGTAAAGAAGAAGACATCGCTCTCAGCGCGCCAGGCGGAACTGCGGCAGGTCCGCTCGGCTGCCGCGGAAATCGCGCGAAGTGTAACTTCCCTGAGAGACTTAATCGCCAAGATCGACGAAACCGCAGAAACCGAGCGGCAGAGGGCGCACAACAGGAAGGCTGCGCTGGCGATCCAGGATGCAACACGTAAAGGTCGACTTGGGACCGCGGATCCTGCCAGCCCATCACGCGTCCCGCTACAATCAGATCCAGGTCTCGTACAGGAAGCTGCTCCGCAAACCGCGCCGCGCAACCCGGATCAAGAGGTCGAAGTGGCCGTGTTGGCGCCGAGTGCGGCAGGCTTTGGCCGCACCAGCGCCGGCCGCATCGAGCCAGCAATTCCGTTTCATCTGGCCAAAGCCAAGTTGCCGCGGCCAACAAGCGGTAAGCTAGTTCTCAACTATGCCGAAAAGACTGAGTATGGTGGTAAATCGAAGGGAATTGTCTTCAAAACCCGCCATGCTGCACAGATTACAAGCCCCTGCGACGGATGGATTGTATACGCAGGTCCATTTCGGAGCTATGGCCAACTCTTGATCATCAACGCAGGCGGTGGGTATCATGTGCTTCTGGCCGGGATGACCCGAATCGACGTCCAGCCAGGTCAGTTTGTGCTCGCAGCGGAGCCAGTCGGGACGATGAACGAAGCGCCGCCGACAGTTAAAGAAATTTCATCTGACACGTCGCCGGTCCTCTATGTAGAGTTTCGTAAGGACGGTCGACCAATTGATCCTGCCCCATGGTGGGTTCCTAACCCAAGAGGGTGAAAACAACTATGCGCAAGACGGACTTTGCGTTCTGGACCTTTCTGCTGATGACTGTTTTGGCAGGGGCAACAACGCTGCTTAACGTGACGCAGACCTATTCCGCGTCTTCGCCGAATTCAAGCCTCTACCGGCAGTTGGACCTGTTTGGGGACGTGCTGGAGCGAGTACGTTCGGACTACGTTGAAAAGCCTGAAGATGCCAAGCTCATCAAGAATGCCATCAACGGTATGCTTGCTGCGCTTGACCCTCACTCAGCTTACCTGTCTCCAGATAGCTTCAGCGACATGCAGGTCCAGACGCGCGGTGAATTCGGCGGGCTTGGCATTGAAGTGACCATGCAGGATCAGGTTGTAAAAGTTGTTGCGCCAATCGACGATACGCCAGCCGCACGTGCCGGTGTTCTAGCCAATGACTTGATTACCCACCTTGATGGCGAACAGATCGTTGGCTTGTCCCTAGAAGACGCTGTCAAAAAGATGCGGGGTCCGGTCAACACGCCGATCATCCTGACTGTTGTGCGCAAGGGTCTTGATGAACCGCTCGAGATCAAGATCGTTCGTGACGTTATTCGGATCAATCCGGTCAAGGCGCGCGTCGAAGACGACATCGCTTACATCAAGGTCACAACGTTTAACGAACAAACGCATGCCAATCTTGTGAAGGCGGTTAAACGCCTGAAATCGGAGATCGGTGATAAGTTGCAGGGCTATATTATCGACCTTCGCAACAACCCGGGTGGCTTGCTGGATCAAGCGATTGCCGTGTCGGATGACTTCCTTGAGAAGGGCGTCATCGTCATCACCAAGGGCCGTAACGCGGAAGAGACGCAGCGTAGCTCAGCCCGGGCCGGCGATCTGGCTGAAGGCAAGAAGGTACTGGTGCTGATCAACGGTGGTTCGGCTTCGGCATCGGAAATCGTTGCCGGTGCCCTGCAGGATCATGAGCGTGCTACAATCATCGGTACGCGCTCGTTCGGCAAAGGCTCGGTGCAGACGATTATTCCACTTGGTGCCAACGGTGCGATCCGTCTGACGACGGCGCGTTATTACACACCGCGCAACCGCTCGATCCAGGCAAAGGGCATCGATCCGGACATCGTGATCGAGCAGGAGCTTCCTGAAGAGCTCAAAAAGCGGAACATTAAACCGCGTGGCGAAGCCAGCCTGCGTGGCCACCTGAAGAACAAAGACATCGAGAAGGAAGAGTCTGGTTCTTCGGCCTATGTTCCGCGCGAGCCAGAAAAAGATCAGCAGCTTCAGTTTGCCTTGAACTACTTGCGCGGAAAGGTGACGGCACCGCCGCCTAAGGTCAAAAAGGAAACGCAGAAAAAAGCTGAAAAAGCCGAGCCAGAAAAAGCCGAATGATGAGGCCGCTGGGTCGGATTGATGCTCATTGCGATGAGATTGCTGTTCAGGGGCGCCAAGTGCGCCCCTGAATTCTTTTTGCCCGGGGCGGAAACTACACTTAGGGTCCTGTGCTCCACTAAACAAATACGAGCGATCCGGCCACGCCCACGGTCAGTGAACCACTCTCAAGGCAGATTGGACGATGGGTAAGAAAGACAAAAACAAATCACCGAAGATCGATATCGATGACATGGCTTACCGACCCTGTGTCGGAGTGATCGTGCTTAATGCCCAGGACATGGTTTGGATCGGGCGGCGCGCCGGTGCCAAGACGGTCAACGACCCCACAGGAGACGGTCGTTGGTGGCAGATGCCGCAAGGCGGTATCGACAGGGGCGAAGCACCGCGTGCGGCTGCATTGCGCGAGCTGGAGGAAGAGACAGGTATCGACGCGGGCAAAGTAGAGATCATTGCCGAATCGTCGACTTGGTACCGCTACGATCTTCCCGGCGACCTCATGGGAAAGAAGTGGGGCGGTCGCTATCGGGGCCAGGAGCAGAAGTGGTTCGTCTTACGATTTGCCGGGGCCGATAGTGACGTCAACATCACCCCTGAGCCTCCGCACGAAATCGAGTTCGACGCTTGGCGATGGGCTCATGCAGACGAACTTCTGGATTTGATCGTGCCCTTCAAGAGGCAGGTTTACGAAGGCGTTCTGGAAGAATTTGCCGATTTGTTCGCGAAGCGATAAGAGCGATGGCGACGTTGGGTCAGGCTCGCAAACGAAAACGGGCCCCTCTCGCAAGAAGGGCCCATTCGAAAATTCATCAGCTAAAGCGCTAGGTTTTGGCTGAGACGTGCCTCCCGATCAGGCAGCCTCTTTCACAAGCGCCTTTAGTTCTTCAATGGCACGATTGACGTGCAGGCGGGCGTCGTCCGTGTCGCAATCATCGAGAGCCTTCTGGGCGGCGTCCAGCTCGCTTTCGATCTGGCGCGGATCGGCTTCTTCAACGATGAAGGCACGTTCGGCCAGGATTGTTAGCGCCTCTGCGTTGACTTCGGCGAAACCACTGCGAACAAACACGGCCTGCTTGCTGTCTGCAGTCGTGACGTGGATCACGCCGGGCAGCAAGCTTGAGACGACCGGTGCGTGCCCCGCCATCACCGTGAACTCACCTTCCGCACCTGGAACAATCACCTGCTGGGCATCGACCGACATCAGGATGCGCTCGGGGCTAACGAGTTCAAACTTGAACGTGCCTGCCATGACTTCTCAGACCTTTCGTATTGCATCCTTGAGCGCGTCAAACGGAACCGCTTGCGGTTCTCAAGACTCCTCAAGAGCATCCATCTTCTCCCGGACCTCATCGGCATCCTGGATCTTCGTGCCGCAGAAGGGGCAAAAGAAAACTGGATGGTCGACCATTCCAGGTTCATCCTCATCGATATCGATCAGACCGACCGACATGTAGAGGACATTGTCGTTACCGACGGTGATGAGTGGCTCGAAATCTTCGCCAGACATCACCTGTTTCAGCTCATCGCAGCACGAACCGAAATTGTGCCCCACTGAGCCATTGTCCATTTCGTCTGCCATCGCGGCCCTCCGCCGGGATTAGACCGCCGCGAGCCAGACGTAGCGGCCGTGGCGGTTTTCGTCGTCGTAAAAGGGCCATCGACGTCCTTCGATGACCGCTGCTTATGCAGCTTCGGCCAGCTTCTCTGCCTTGGCAATAGCTTCGTCCATGGAACCAACCATGTAGAAGGCTTGCTCTGGCAGGTGGTCGTAGTCACCGTTGCAAAGGCCGTTGAAGCCTTTGATCGTTTCTTCGAGAGGAACCTGCACACCTGGCGAACCGGTGAAGACTTCCGCAACGTCGAATGGCTGCGACAGGAAGCGCTCGATCTTACGGGCGCGGGCAACTGTCAGTTTGTCGTCTTCAGACAGTTCGTCCATGCCGAGGATCGCGATGATGTCCTGGAGGGCCTTATAGCGCTGCAGGATCTCCTGCACGCGACGGGCGACTGCGTAGTGCTCGTCACCGAGGATGCGTGGGTCGAGCATACGCGATGTCGAGTCGAGCGGGTCAACGGCCGGGTAGATACCTTTTTCAGCGATCGAACGCGAAAGAACGGTGGTGGCGTCCAAGTGGGCGAAGGTCGATGCCGGTGCAGGGTCGGTCAAATCGTCTGCGGGAACGTAGACGGCCTGCACCGATGTAATCGAGCCCTTCTGGGTCGTGGTAATGCGCTCCTGCATCGAGCCCATGTCGGTGGCCAGCGTCGGCTGATAACCCACAGCCGAAGGAATACGGCCGAGAAGCGCGGACACCTCAGCGCCTGCCTGGGTGAAGCGGAAGATGTTGTCGACGAAGAAGAGAACGTCCTGGCCTTCGTCGCGGAAGTGCTCAGCAACCGTCAGACCGGTGAGCGCAACACGGGCGCGGGCACCTGGAGGCTCGTTCATCTGACCGTAAACGAGCGCCGCTTTCGAACCGACTGCGGACCCGCCGTTTTCGGCTGGGTTCACGTTCACCTTCGATTCGATCATCTCGTAGTAAAGGTCGTTACCTTCACGGGTACGCTCACCGACACCAGCGAACACGGAGTAACCACCGTGGGTTTTCGCGATGTTGTTGAGGAGCTCCATGATGAGAACTGTCTTGCCGACGCCAGCGCCGCCGAACAGGCCGATCTTACCGCCTTTGGCGTATGGAGCGAGCAGGTCGATGACCTTGATACCCGTGACGAGGATTTCAGCTTCTGTCGACTGCTCGATGAATTCTGGTGCCTGAGCGTGAATTGGGCGGCTGGCTTCAGATTGGATCGGACCAGCTTCATCAACAGGCTCACCGATCACGTTCATGATACGGCCCAGCGTACCTTCGCCAACTGGAACGGAGATCGCTTCGCCCGTGTCGGTCACTTCCTGACCGCGGACGAGGCCCTCGGTGGAGTCCATCGCGATGGTGCGGACCGTGTTCTCGCCCAAGTGCTGCGCGACTTCGAGAACCAGCCGTTGGTTGTTGTTGGTGGTTTCCAGCGAGTTGTAGATTGCTGGCAGATCGGCAGTGTCGAACTGAACGTCGACGACCGCGCCCATGACCTGCCTGATGCGTCCGATTTTTGTGTCAGCCATTACCCAGTCCTCGTATTTTCAGTTCTTAGAGCGCCTCGGCGCCCGAAATAATCTCGATGAGTTCTTTGGTGATCTGGGCCTGACGCTGGCGGTTGTAGCTCAATGTCAGACTGTCGATCATGTCGGAGGCGTTGCGCGTTGCGTTATCCATCGCGCTCATACGCGCGCCTTGCTCAGAAGCGGCGTTCTCAAGCAAGCCACGGAAGATCTGCGTGGAAATGTTACGGCGCAGGAGCTGGTCGAGAATGACGTCCTCTTCCGGCTCATATTCATATGCGGCATCAGCGGCGGACGCGTCGGCTTTATCGTCTTCTTCAGCTTCCGGAAGGTTGGCCGGGATAAGCTGCAGGCCGGTCGGCTTCTGCGCGATAACCGACTGGAATTCCGAGAAGTACATGGTGCAGACGTCGAATTCACCGGCTGCAAAGCCTGCCATCACCTTGTCAGCGACTTCGGCGGCCTGCTCGAACCCAATCGATTTCAGACCGGCCAAGCTGACGCGGTCTTTGATTAAGCTGCCGTGGTCGCGCTTGAGGTTGTCAGCACCTTTGCGACCGACAGCCAGGATTTTGACAGTCTTGCCTTCATCCAGCAGACGTCGGGCATCAGCGCGAACCAGTTTGGCGATGTTGGTGTTGAAACCACCGCAAAGGCCGCGTTCCGCCGTCATCATGACGAGCAAATGCGTTTCGTCTTTGCCTGTCCCGACAAGAAGTGGCGAAGCGCCTTCTGGATTGGCGACGCCTTTGGCAAGGTTTGCCAAGACGGTATCCATGCGCTCGGCATAAGGCCGGGAAGCTTCAGCAGCTTCCTGCGCGCGGCGCAATTTGGCCGCCGCAACCATCTGCATCGCTTTGGTGATCTTGCGGGTCGCCTTCACCGAATTGATGCGATTTCGTAAGTCCTTCAAGCTCGGCATCGCGCCGTCTCTTTCCTTGCTCTTTGCGCTCCGCCGCCGGGGTTATGAGCCCGGCGGGCGGGTGGCGTTGGATCGAGGCTTAGTGTCTTCAGTTGCGGATTGATCCGCCCGTTAAGCCGTGAAGTTTTTGGTGAACGTATCAAGGACGTCGACCAAGGCCTTCTCGGATTCATCAGACAGCTTCTTGGACGACCGGATCGATTCCAGGATGTCGGCGTGGCTGTTGCGCAGCGTGTTGAGGAGGTCCTCCTCGAACTTGCCGACCGCACCAACGTCGATGCCATCCAAGTAACCGCGCGTACCAGCGAAGATCACGCAGACTTGCTCTTCCATTTTCAGCGGCGAGAACTGCGGCTGCTTCAGGAGCTCGGTGAGACGTGCGCCGCGGGCCAGAAGCTTCTGGGTTGCCGCGTCGAGGTCGGAACCGAACTGGGCGAAGGCTGCCATCTCGCGGTACTGAGCGAGCTCACCCTTAATCTTACCAGCGACCTGCTTCATGGCTTTCGTCTGGGCCGACGAGCCAACGCGGGACACCGACAGACCAACGTTCACGGCCGGGCGGATACCTTGATAGAAGAGGTCGGTTTCAAGGAAGATCTGACCGTCGGTGATCGAGATCACGTTGGTTGGGATGTAAGCGGAAACGTCGTTGGCCTGGGTTTCGATAACCGGAAGCGCCGTCAAAGAACCAGCTTGGTGGTCTTCGTTGAGCTTCGCAGCGCGCTCAAGCAGGCGGGAGTGAAGGTAGAACACGTCACCTGGATACGCTTCACGGCCAGGAGGACGGCGCAGAAGCAGCGACATCTGACGGTAAGAAACGGCCTGCTTGGAGAGGTCGTCGTATGCGATCACGGCGTGCATGCCGTTGTCGCGGAAGAACTCACCCATGGTGCAGCCGGTGAACGGTGCCAGGTACTGCATCGGTGCCGGGTCAGATGCGGTCGCGGCGATAACGATAGAGTAAGGCAGGGCGCCGCGCTCTTCGAGGACCTTAACGAACTGGGCAACCGTGGAACGCTTCTGGCCAACAGCAACGTAGACGCAGTAGAGTTTTGCGAACTCGTCGTCGCCTTCGTTCAGAGGCTTCTGGTTGAGGAAGGTGTCAAGGATAATCGCGGTTTTGCCGGTCTGACGGTCACCGATGATGAGCTCGCGCTGACCGCGGCCGACTGGGATCAGGGCGTCGATCGCCTTGAGGCCAGTGGCCATTGGCTCGTGCACCGATTTACGCGGGAGGATGCCTGGCGCTTTAACGTCAACGCGGCGGCGCTCGGAGCCCTCAATCGGGCCCTTGCCGTCGATTGGGTTGCCAAGACCGTCGACAACGCGGCCGAGCAGGCCTTTGCCAACCGGCACTTCCACGATCGCTTCGGTGCGCTTAACGGTCTGACCTTCTTTAATGTTGCGGTCGTCGCCGAAGATAACGACACCGACGTTGTCGGATTCGAGGTTCAGCGCCATACCTTTGGTGCCGTCCTGGAATTCGACCATCTCACCGGCCTGTACACGGTCAAGACCGTAAACGCGGGCGATACCGTCGCCGACAGACAGAACCTGTCCTATCTCAGAAACCTCGGCCTCTTTGCCGAAGTTCTGAATCTGCTCCTTCAAGATCGAGGAGATCTCTGCGGCGCGGATTTCCATCGCGTGACCTCTTTTGCTTTTTCGTGTTTCGCTTCGAAGCCGCCAAAAGCGGCTCGGTTTGTTCAGTCAAGTCTCAGTTCTATTCGTCCAACCTGTCCGCCGCGGTCCACCGCTGCAGACAGGTAAATCTCTTTAGCCCTCAGGCGGCACCTTTAAGCCCGGCGCGGATGGCCGACAGCTTGGTACGCAGCGAGGAGTCGACCATGCGGCTGCCGATCTTGACGATCAGACCACCGAGGATCGACGGGTCGACGGTAATATCTAGCTGTACCGATTTTCCAGCCGATTGGCTCAAGGCTTCCTTGAGTTCAGCTTCTTGCTCTTCGCTTAAAGCCTGAGCAGTGGTCACCGATGCGGTGACCTCGCCGCGGCTGTTTGCGGCCAGAGCCTTGAAGGCTGAAATCATCTGCGGGATCGCGGAAAGGCGGCGGTTTTTCGCAATGACCTGAAGGAAATTGGCAGTCAGTGTGCTGATGCCAGCTTTCTCGCAAAGCGCTGAGATTGCCTTCACCTGATCTTCGGAAGTGAAAACCGGGCTATCCACAAGACGCTTGAGGTCGCTGCTGTCTGCCAAGAGGGCTTGGAAGCCGGTGAGATCCGTTTCCACTTGCTCCAGTTGGCCCTGGTCGTTCGCCAATTCGAAAAGCGCTCCGGCATAACGGCCGGGCATGCTCGACAAGTTGAGGTCGTCTGTTGCCACGTCGATCGCTCTTTTTAAGCGTGTCGGAAAATGCACCTGCGCGTGCGGCGGATTAGTTTATCCAGCCGTTTAGCCCGGGCGCGTAGGAAGTCGCAACAGGAAACAGCAGTAAGTACTGCAAAAGCACTGTGCTCCCCATCACGGGCCGCTTCCTATCACGGGTGTTGCGCAGCTTCAACGGGCCGTAAGTTGCACGGTTGCCGCATAGCTGCGAGGAGGGGCGATTTGTAGAAAAAATCGCCTGTTTCGTTGTATCTGCCTGGGTGCTCCTGCGACGTCTGAACTCGGTCGTGAGTCGAATACCAACCAGCGCTCAGGTGCGGTCAGCGACCTTCGTCACAACGGCCGAACTGGCTTCCAGGGTCCGATGAACCGGGCATTTTCCGGCAATTTCAACGAGCTTGGCTCTGACGGCTTCGCCAATCTCGCCCTCGACCGAGATCGTCCTCTCGAAGCGATCGATTTTGCCTTCGCGACCTTCCGCCGCGCTGCCGCAATCTTCGCAATGAGCCGCTGGAACTTTGCCGTGGGTGACCGTGACTGACACCGCACCAAGCTTCAGTTTCTTCAAATCGGCATACATCCGCAGCGTCATCGACGTGCAGGCGCCAAGCGCGATAGCCAGAAAGTCATAGGGGTTGGGGCCCAGATCGAGCCCGCCGACCGATTTGGGTTCGTCGGCAATAAGGCTGTGCCGGCCTGTGCGGACAGAATTGTGGAACTTGCCAAGACCAGTTTCCGAGACTGTCACGCCCTGGACATCGTCCGAACCTGCTGTTTCGTCTTCCGGCAAATAGCGGGTCGCCCACGCCGCGATGACGGAGGCGGCATATTCGGCATCCTCAGCACGGGTCAACAGGTGGTCCGCATCATCTAGGGAAACGAAGCTTTTGGGATGCTTGGCGGCGACGAAGATGTCCGTTGCGTTATCGACGCTGACCGTTTCGTCACGTGGTGCATGCAGTACGAGGAGCGCCTTTTTCATCGACTTGATGCGTTCGGCAAGATTCTGTTGCTCGGCATCTTCAACGAATTGTCGTTGAATTTTGAACTTGCGGCCTGCCAGTTGCACTTCCGCTTCGCCCGCACTGCGAACCTCATCCAATGCACATCCAAACTGGTGTAAGACGTGATCGACTCCTGAGGGTGCACCAACGGTCGCGACGGCGCGAACTTCGGGAATGTCACCGGCGGCAGCCAAGACGGCTGCTCCGCCAAGTGAATGGCCAACCAGTATCGCGGGCGCTTCGTAGGTTGTGCGCATGAAGTCGACAGCTGCGAATAAGTCAGCGACATTGGAAGAAAAGTTGGTGTTCTCGAACTCACCTTCAGAGTGGCCCAATCCGGTAAAGTCAAAGCGCAACACGCCGAACCCTTCCCGGGCCAGCCCTTGTGCGATCCGGCGTGCTGCGGCGAGATCCTTTGAACAGGTGAAACAGTGGGCGAACAATGCGAAAGCGCGGGCTGGCCCCGCTGGCAAATCAAGTCGCGCGGCGAGTTCGTGACCATTCGCGCCGGGGAAATTCACTCTGAGGGTCGCAGACATGTCGTTTCCTCTAAGTCATGGCTCCCAACACCCGGCAAGCCCGTATTGGAACCGCTATTATGATCGGCAAGCACAGTAATGGGCTGGCCCGCGTCCGGCACATGGTCGTTCCGATCGCGCAGCGCAACACGCAGAGCTGCTGCGATCAAGGCTTCGCGCGCGATGTTGAAGGGTTGTGATCGGATTGCGAGCGATTTCGTCATGGGAGCCGGCCACACCGACTCTGGATCCCAAGCTCGAGAGGAGTGGTGGCCCTTCAAACGCCTTGAGTTGATGGTGACCGAGGGCCATCATGTTGCCCTTACCGCCAACGAATGGAGCGTGCCTGATGGCGTTTCCGCCGCAACGTATTGTTTGTCTGACTGAAGAGACTGTTGAGACCTTGTATCTCCTCGAAGAGCAGGATCGCATTGTCGGTGTGTCAGGCTATGCGGTTCGACCGCCACAAGTGCGCCGAGAGAAACCGCGCGTCGCGGCGTTCCTGAGTGCCGATATTCCAAAAATTCTCGCTCTTGAGCCGGACCTGGTTCTGACCTTTTCGGATCTCCAGGCTGAAATTGTGCAAGGGCTCGTCAAAGCCGGTGTTGCTGTCCACGCGTTCAACCAGCGCACGGTCGGTGGCATCTTCGACATGATCCTTACGCTTGCGGCACTGGTTGGTGAACCTGAAAAGGGCAACCGCCTCACGGAACAGCTCACGCGAAAACTCGATGTCCATCGCGAGGCTGGTGCTCGGCTGCCTGGCAAACCGCGCGTCTACTTTGAAGAGTGGGACGATCCAATGATTTCGGGCATCGGTTGGGTGTCGGAGTTGATCGAGATTGCCGGAGGCGCAGACGTTTTTTCCCATCTGGCGGAACACAAGTCGGCCAAGGACAGAATTGTAACGTCACAAGACGTTGTTTCGGCGAAGCCCGACATCATTATCGGTTCGTGGTGTGGGAAGAAGTTTCGGCCAGAGAAACTCGCCGCGCGCGCAGGCTACGACGTCATCCCGGCTGTTAGAGATGACCAACTCTTCGAAATCAAATCCCCACTCATATTGCAGCCAGGTCCAGCCGCGCTCACCGATGGCGTTGAGGCGATCGCGAAGATCGTTGATGGATGGGCTGCGCGGGAGACGGTCAGCTGAAAACGATCTTAAGCTGGAGTAGCGGCAAAGATTCCGCCTGGGCGCTGCACGTCTTGCAGCAGGATCCTAACATCGAAGTCATCGGGCTGGTGGTGACAATCAACGACTCGGTTGGGCGTGTCGCGGTACATCGCATCGACCGCGCGCTGGTTGAGGCACAGGCCCGTGAGGTGGGTCTGCCACTTTACACCGTCGACATACCGTCGCCGTGCCCAAATGAAATCTACGAGAAACGAATGTCGGAGTTTCACAGCAAGGCGAAGGATTTGGGGGCAGAAGCCATCGCATATGGTGATTTGTTTCTCGAAGACATTCGCAACTATCGGATCGGCATCCTGGAGGGAAGTGGGCTTCAAGCGCTGTTTCCGCTTTGGGGGATACCAACATCTGAACTTGCAACGCAGATGATTGCTGGTGGCCCGCGAGCCCGAATTGCTTGCGTCGACACACGACATCTTGACGGGAGCTTTGTTGGTCGAGACTTTGACGAGGCCCTGCTAGCAAACCTGCCTGCCGAGGCGGACGCTTGCGGAGAGAATGGAGAGTTCCACACGTTTGCTTATGCCGGGCCGATGTTTGCGTCGCCGATATCGATCACGACCGGAGAAACCGCAACGCAAGGTGACACCCGCTACGTTGAAATCGCGCCCAGCGCAGGGTGACCTGCGCCGGACGGGGACCGCTGCTCGGGCGGCCGCCACCGGGAATAGGTTTTGGAACGCTTAGGAATTCAACGCTCGTCGACCTCAGTTGGGCGACGCGTTCACACAAAAGAACAAGCGGGTCTTGCCGGTTCCCGAAATGCGTGGTGAGCGGTGGACGATACCCTCACGCCCGGCCTTTTCTCCGGCAAACAAGCTCGCCCAAAACGGTGGGACTTTAATCGCGGGACCCGCGTATTTTTCCTGCTCCGCCAATGCTTTTTGGCCATGACAGCGCGGCACAGCGACTGTACCAGAGCCAAGATAAGTTACTGCGAGGCGTTCGGGGTAATTGTCTTTGTGGAACCTGCGGCAGGCATCGTTTCGAACGATGTCGAGCCGTGCTTCCAACTTTCTCTTTCCGGTGCCTCTTGCGAAAACGCGCGTGAGAAGCGTCATGTCGGCTGCGAGGTAGCCGCGCAGATTATCGTCCTCGATTCCGCAATCCGACAGAGCTTTGACGATGGCGGGTGACATCGCTTCAACATTGAGATCGAGACGCCAATCGGTCATCTCGTCGACTGGCAACTTTGCGAGCGCTTCGTCGATATCTGGTGGAAGCTCACGTCTCCAGATCGCAAGCGACGCCGACGACGTTTTCCAGTCGAGTAATGGCGCAGCGGTGTCGGCGATAGACAGACCCGGCCACGCGCTTGCTGTAGCGTCGATTGAACCGGAGATACGGCCAGCACGATCATCGCCGTCGACGAGCTCGTGACGCATCAGGCTGCCTCCCTGCCCCATGCGGGAAACGGGTCAGGCAATTTGCGCCACTCACGCGTATCGATACTCCCATTCTCTGGAAGGGTCATAAGGCAGGCATCGAGTTCAGCGCGGATGGTGGCTTCGTCCATGTCCGTCGTGCCGATAAACACCAACTCTTGCCGACGGTCGCCCCAGATCTCATGCCAGCCCTTTTTCACGCGTGCGACAAGTTCGGGATCTTTTGTCCAGCGCTCTTCAGGTACGGCCGCCCACCAATAACCGACGCCCTGCGTTCGAACGATGGGACCGGCTTGCGATAGCTCGCCGACGAACTCGGCACGAGATGCTAACCAAAAGAAGCCCTTGGCGCGGACGACACCGGGCCAATTCTTAGCAAAGAACTTGTGCACCTTCTCAGGATCGAAAGGTCGGCGAGCGCGGTAGACGAAGCTGCTAATGCCGTACTCTTCTGTCTCTGGCACGTGGTCTTTAAAGCCGTTCAGTTCCTTGAACCAAGTTGGATGCTGGTGGGCTTCGTCGAAACTAAACAATCCCGTGTTCAGGATATCCGACAGTTCGACCTTGGCGTTCGTGGTTTCAATGATGCGGGCGCCGGAGTTGAGGGACCGAATGATCGCACGCGCTGCCGTGACTTCTTCTTCTGTCGCGATGTCGAGCTTGTTCAATACAATGACGTCAGCGAACTCCATTTGATCGACGAGGAGATCCACCAAGGTGCGTTCGTCATCTTCGCCAGCTGTTTCGCCGCGATCTCTCAAGAAGTCTTGCGAGGAGTAATTGCGGAGGAGATTGGCAGCATCAACGACCGTGACCATCGTATCGAGCCGGGAGATGTCCGACAGGCTTTGGTCGTCTTCGTCTCGGAACTCGAATGTTGAGGCCACCGGCAACGGCTCTGCAATGCCTGTCGACTCGATGAGGAGGTAGTCGAAGCGACCTTCAGCCGAAAGCCTGCGCACTTCCTCCAGCAAGTCTTCGCGAAGGGTGCAACAGATGCAGCCGTTGGTCATCTCAACGAGCGTTTCGTCGGTGCGAGACAGGTCGGCACCGCCATCGCGCACCAGCTCCGCATCGATGTTTATCTCGCTCATGTCGTTGACGATGACAGCAACCTTCTTGCCTTCGCGGTTCGATAGGACATGATTGAGAAGCGTTGTTTTGCCAGCGCCTAGAAAGCCTGACAGCACGGTAACTGGAAGTCGCTTGTCAGCTTTTGCGCCAAGGCCCGCAGCGGACGTTTCGTTGTCAGAAGCCATGTTCACTCCAGATCTGAGATTTTGGCTGCAGAGAAAATCGGATATTATAACATCCGTCAAGTGTGGCGTGGCTGAGGCTTCGCGGAGGCCTTGCAAACTGGTGGAAAACACGGGGGTCTAGATTTTTGGAAGCGGCGGAAAGCCGATCCGGGACATCATTGTTTCAAAGTAGTCCCGGGTGCGCGGCGGGAAGCTTAGTCCGTTAACAACAGCAGCAGATCTCAGGAGCGGAAGAATACGGATGTCATCGCGCGATAGCGTTCCGTTGATGGCTGTTGGGCTCTGGATCAACCCGTCGAGTTTTTCCAGATGCGTCATGAGCGCGTCCATGAGCTCTCGCGTGCGGGCCCGCAGTTCCACGAAGTCGCCGTATGTTTTTAGCTTACGCACGATGTAGTGATCGCGGGCAGCGACGGTGGCAAATTCCGGCAAATCCAGAAGCGGGTAGCGCGGCATTGTCAGCGGCGGTGACGTGTTCAGGATGTTACGTTCGCACTCCGATATCGCTTCTCGCTCCGGACCCAAGAGAAGCGGCTTACCTTGAGCGTCAATGTGATCGACCATATCCATGCTTTCGAGCATGGGTTGTCCATCGTCTTTCACCAAAATTGGAATTACGCGTCGGCCAACGAGACCAACGAGCAGTGTTCGAACATGTAGAGCCGCATCGGACCCCGTTCCTATTTGCCGATGCTAAACGCTTTTTGGCGAACTCTGAGGAAGGCGATCGGCCATGCGTTCAGCTAATCGGTTGTGACCAGTCGCGCGCAGGCCATCGATGGCACCAAGATAATCCCGGTCTTCCCGATTTTGGCTCAGCTTTGACTTCGCGAGTGTTCTGGTGATCGAAATCTCGAACGCGACGATGCCGTCCAGCATTTGCTGCATGAAATCGGGTGGAGCGTCCGCCATGCGCCAGGCATTTTCACCGTTGAGCCGATGCTCGTGGTCTTTTGTGAGGCGCCCGACCGCGGCGCGCTTGGCGCGATCGTCATGCTGGAATTCAATCATTCCATAGACATGCACCACCTGATAGTTCCAAGTCGGAACGTGGCGATGATGCTCCGGCTTAGTTGGATAGAAGTTCGGGGATACATAGGCATCGTCACCGCGAAAGATTGCGAGAACCTCATGACCGTTTGGAAGCAGCCGGTGGATGTCGTTGGCCAGCGCAACATGACCTATGAGTTTATCATCAGGCGCGGCTAGAAGCGGAATATGGTTGGCGATCAGGCCTTCGTTTGTTTGCGCCACAATGCATGCCAGAGGCGCTGTTTCCACAACGGCTGCAATTTCAGCAGCGCGGATTTCTTCGAAATGCGGAGGCAGGTACATGGTGGTGTTCCTGATACTGGCTGCTTTGAAAGCTAGCATGCAGGGCGCTTGGTATCAAATTCCTGGAATAGACTTCCTCAAACTTTGCAGCATCTTGGTTAGAGGGAATTGTCGCCTACTCTGGTTGAATACTGTTAAAATAAATTATTCAATATTTCGGGCTTCATCATTCGAACGTGAGCCCACAAACGTGAATGGCAAGTTGGCGGCGATGGCGAAAATAACTCGCCGGAGTCTTCATCTACGAATGAGAAAGTCATCCGTTTGCACTCAAAAAACCGAGCGGCAACGTAACAAAAATCGATTTCGTCTAATTTCAGCGACTTATTCAACCAAGACAACTTTGCTGGATAGTGGTTCATCGCTGAAGTCCTGCTTGTCAACCAACGCGATGTAGGGACCCAGCTCGTTCTGAGAAATAAATTCACCCATGGCCGAGCGTAGTGGCCCGAGCATTAGTTCTATCACGTGGCGCGTGTCCACCATTCGCGGATTGTCGATGAGCGAAAGCGTATTCTCAAGAAACCGCAAATAGATCGCCTGTTCGATTGGATTTTCCAGATATGACCAAGCTTCACGAATGCGCTGTAGAGTCTCCATGCAGTCTATCATTGCGGCACCGTCTTGCGGCACCAATGCGACATCAATCGGATGACCGTCAATCTCTTGCGTCACACCACTGCGTTTTTCCGTCAGCACCAGTCGGCCACTCAGTACCACTTCGCGAAAGCGCAGAAGGTCGACCAAGAACGGGCTCAGAGCCGCTTGATCGTTCGGTGCCAGCCGATCGCACTTTGCGCCCAAGATGCGGCTTGCCTCACGGAGAATTTCGCTGGTGGGGGACGGCAGCACCCATGACAGGGCGTTGAGGCTTTGCGCGTCGTATCCCTCGGGATGGCGATACTCCGCTATCTCCAACCCATTCAGAAGTCGGATCGGATTGACCTGCTGTTCGGCGAGATACTTGTACAGCCTGTAACGCTGCAGGCGGTCCAAGGGAATCGGGCTTATCGTTGCCCAGATCAAACGATTGGCAACCACGCCGGCGTCGGCCACCAAGGGCAGTTCGGAATGCTTGCTGAGTTGTTCACCGGCCAATTCAGTTGCCTCGTCAAACGCACCGGCGGCAACAGCATAGGTCACGCCGTAATTGCGGCTCAGAGGGCTGGAAACGCCAACCTTGTGGTTGAGAGTGTCATGAGCCGATTGATAATGGCCACGGAAGAAGTGGGCGTGCGCGATCTGCATGACGTCGTTGTGAGATACTGGCACGCCGCGAACAATTATTCTGACCAGTTGGAAGGCTGCCTTCGCCACTGTCGCAGCAATCGCGAAATGTACCACGTGGTAGGTATAGCTGCGCCAGCCTCCACAAGACATGGAAAGTAAGCAGCCGCTATCGGACGCCGTCACGACGTCTATCACACCGTTCAGAACTGCGTCGGCCGAAACATTGCCGGGGGTTATGCCGAGGATCATGAGGCGGAACAACACGAGATAGCCGGCAACTGACAGTGAAAAAACGAGCACATCACTGCGCACATGTGTCGACGAGGTAAAAAAAGGCACCGCAGGATTTCCCGCCGTCAAAAGTGGAACGCACGCCAGAACCAAAAATACCGACCCAACGGCAATAATGGCTGTGAAGACGGAATGCAGTTCGGGTGCGATGTCGAGAAGGCTCCAGAGCAGGAGTCCTATCAGTAGGACGTTGAGCGGCACGGGCCACATGCCTTCCGAGACAAGTTGGTGTTGTTTGGCCCGATGCATCGCGTGGCCCATTGTTTGGGGGCGGACGAACTCGAAAAGCGGTCGTTCAGTCAGGGCCCGACAAACCCCGTTCCAAATCATGACATCTGCAATCACATGAAACGGCCAGCCGAATGCCGCTCCTAGGACCCGTCCCCGCCCTTCGTCAGTGGATGTCTGGAAAAAAATCTTCAGCCGAGCAAAAAAACGCCCAAGCGGAGATCGGCTGGCGTAGTTGCTCATGTAATCCGAGATCAGTCGACGGTGCCATTGACTGGCGCGCTGCAGACCGCCCATCCGTTGATGAAGGTAAAAGTCCAGCTCTTGGGCAAGGCCAAAGAGCCATAGGGTCAGGACTGCGACAGTGAAGATCGCCGCTGGCGGTGCTTCTGGTGCGAGCCATGCGAACGTCACTGTCGTCACGATCGCGAACATGACGCGCAACGCCAGTTTTAGAAGAATTTCCAAGCGGCTGGACTTGATGAAGGCGCGGACTTTCTGACGCGGCGTCTCGTAGGCTTCATCGATCTCGCGGCGGGCTTCAGGTGGTGCTTTCTCATCTTTCGACAGCCAAATCGCTTGGGCAAATGGGCCACGGGAATCATGGGATAGGCGAAGGCCGTCTTTGGTGAAGTTTGGCTGATCCAGCAACGCCAGGCGGAACGCAATGTAGGAGTCGTTTGGGAACGCGTGGAGCTGCCACCCATGAAGCTTGTCGTTCGGACCGACGAGAGGCACCTCCTCCAGGATAAAACCATGACCCAACCAAGTGTGGTCTGCTCGTCCCAGTCTCGTCATCAGGGTCCCCGCACGCCGCAACGTACGTCCACAAAAACGGCGCTGGCCGCTGCTTCTGTCCGGGGCAGAATATGTGTCGGAACAGACTGCGGCTTCGAGTTAGTCAGCTGCGAAGAACGCAGCTCCCCCGCCTAACGCACGACTGCTCTTCCAACACAAGAGTTGGTGAATGCCCAGCCTATCGCAACAAATTGGCCGTTGCGAGTCGCACCCGCAGGTTGCTTGGCCGAATCCGGTTCTGCGGTTCGTCGAAGCCCTCGCGCTACTTAGCTAATACGTGTCGATGTCAAAAAGATTCAAAAAGTCAATCAGGGTCGACAGCGGCGCGCAGGCTTTGCAGCATGGGAGATGCGAATTCGCGGCGGTACATGATGAACGTCACCAGCAGCGTTGCGGCCAGGAACATCAAGGGGCCGATGAACCAGGCCATCAGCGCGATCGAAAAGTAATACGCCCTGATACCGTTGTTGTAGCTCTCACCGGCCAGCGATGCGATTTGGGCAGCGCTCTCGACGAACCGATCGAGTTCGGCCTTGTCGGAATCTGGTGCGGGTGCGGCGCCGACCAGGATCGACAAAACGTTGTACTGCCACGCCGACCAGGTGAATTTGAAGAACGCATAAACAAACACGAAGATCAGGACCATGGCTTTGATCTCCATGAGCCAGGTCTCCGAGCGTGCGACGTAGGGCAGCGCGCCGACGACTTCGGCGACTTTGCTGCCGGTTCCAAGAATTGCGAGCAGGCCACCCAAGATGAAGACAGTTGTGGAGGCAAAAAACAGCGCGCCGCGCAATAGATTGCTGAGTAGGGCTGCGTCGGCGATGTGGTTTTCGCGTTCGGACAAACGGCGCATCCAACGCTCTCGAAAGGTTTTGACCGCCGAAATCAGGTTTGTCCGGCGCTTCGTCAGCAGCTTGGCCATTCGGTCGTAGCCGAACCAGCAGGCAAAAAAACAGATGAGCGCGATTGCATCGCCAAGAAGTGCCGTCGAAGTCGTCACGCTGTCTTCCCCAGGTGAGTGGTGCGGTATGGATCAGTCAAGGGTCAGCTTAGCTTGGGAAGGGGAGATTGTGGAGGCGAGGTGAATTGGGGACGTTTGAGGGAGAGCAAATGTGCGGGAGTGGGAGGCTGGATGTTCGCGACCCAGCGCATCACAGGATGTGCTCCTCGGTACTTGCCGTATTGATCCGGGTCCGGTTATGGTCCGAGCCCGAACGAAGGGAAAGCAAAATCGCTAGGGCTGTTCCAGGCGACAGCGCGTACACAATTGTTTTCCGGCGTGTGCCCGTTGGGGATAGTGAGCGCCGTAAGGCGCGACAGCCTTTCTGGAAACTAACAACCTGTGCTTAAGTCCATCAATTCGTAAAATTCAAAATTACATTTTATGAGGGATAGTTTTGAGCGTTGTAATTTCAGTACATGGTACAAACGACCATGGCCCCATCAACGGGGATAAGTGGTGGCAACGCGGTAGCGATGTTCACAAAGACTTTGAATGTCTTGTTGAATCTATTGATGGCACCCTTCAATTTGTACCCTACTGCTGGAGCGGTACGAATAGTGAGGACGAGCGATTTAATGCAGGAACAAAGCTTGCCCAGCGAATGGCTGATCTAGATGCTGAAGGTGAAAAATATGTCCTGATTGGCCATAGTCATGGTGGGTCCGTCATTGCCCATGCTTTGCGCGCTAAGCTGCACGAAAATGGGCGCGGAAGGCTGGCCGATAAAACTCATTTGCCGCCCTGGATTGTTATTGGGACACCATTTGTCAGAACTATACAAGATTGGTTTCTGTTCACGCGTCTCGAAAACTTCGGCAAGTCTGCTTACATTAGCCTGGGAATGGGGCTGTTGGCTGGGCTATTCACTCTTTACCTTTATGTTTCGGGCAACGTCTACGAGCAGACCCGCACCCTTGCTTTTTTGTATTTTTTGTTTCCTGCGCTATTAGTTTATCTTTTCGTTATTTGGCGTACTCAGCACGATAAAATGGGGCACTATAAAAATCGTCTCCTGAAGGATAGCGAAAGAATAGGTCAAACGCTTGTTCACCTGCGCCACAAAGATGACGAAGCAATCAATGCCTTAATGGCGGCAGAAAACATTAGGCTAAAGATCTTCAGCCCTGTGCTATTCCAACGCGTCCTTTCTTTCCTTGCAATTGCGGCATTACCAGGCTTGGTCTTTGTGTGTGCTTGGTCGCCAAGCCTCTACGATCCCATCGCCGATTGGATAGGATCATTGAAAGGTTTAGAAGTCTTCGGCAAATCCACAGCAACACTCAATGCTGAAATGGGCGATTGGCTGTCACTCGGCCGGAGGCTATTTAACGTGTTCCTCGTCCTCCTTTTGGCACCGCCCCTGTACATCATCCATGTTCTAGAAATTGCTGACCTCAAAGACGAGAGCCAGCTGGGAATGAGCATTGCGGTGGGCCTCTTCGTGGGCTTGTTCCTTCTTTTGGTTTATAATTACTTAATTCAGCTATTGGTCAATCTGTTTGCGCGTTATGTTGGATATTTTTTGAGCGTGTCTTTTGATCATGTGGCAACGGGACAGGTTCGCGCCGTCGCATTTGGCGATGATATCCCAGGCGAGCGAGCGATAGGGGTTCATCCGCACACAGGTCGTCACCAAGTTGTTACGATGATCCCATATCTTCCAGATGAACTCAGCGGTGAGCTATCAGAATTCAGTGACGCACGAGCCGGCGAGACGATCGCTGCGCTTCGTCGTGACCTGATCCGGCTCCAAGAATCTGGCGCTACGCAAGATGTGGCGGCTTGGTTGGGGACAAACCTGAGCTGGCGGGAACTCGTGCACACAAGTTACTTTTCTGTACCGCGCTTTCGCAAGTTGCTCATCTATGCCGTTTCACAATGTGATGGATTTCGCCCGAGCAGCGCCTTCAAAGCCGATCCGGATTTTGAATTGGTAGCGAGCTGGTACGCTCACGTCATTGCGAAGAAAGGATGCTGAAATGGAATTGATCCGACCATTGCTGTCGACGAGCATTATTTTATTATCCGTTTGTGTAGCGTCTGCTGGCGAACTCAACGTAGAGATTACCGGCCTGAAGAATGGCAGAGGCAACGTGGTCGCGTTCCTGTACAGTAGAAAATTTCAAGGGAAATTCCCTCGCGCATTGAAGGAGAATTCCAACGAATTAGAGCCAGGCGTTGATAGGGCATCCGTAAAAAGCTCGGAAGGATCGGTGGTTGTAACGTTTACGTCTGTCGCGGCCGGCACATACGCGGTCAGCATCCTGCATGACGAAAACTGTACGGGTAGGGCCGAAATGAACTGGACGGGGAAAATTCCAAAGGAGGGCACTGGCCTCTCAAACAACCCGAACATAGGTTTATTCAATCCACCGGATTTTGAAGAAAGCTCTTTTAAGGTTTCGGGGAGTGAAACGTCCATCAAGATTGAAGCCA
The DNA here is from genome assembly GCA_040219445.1 of Filomicrobium sp. Taxonomy (GTDB): domain Bacteria; phylum Pseudomonadota; class Alphaproteobacteria; order Rhizobiales; family Hyphomicrobiaceae; genus Filomicrobium. Next base: position 185,823 of record JAVJSM010000003.1, read on the forward strand.
AGTACTACTCAGCGTACAAAGCGCAAACTAGCGATTGCCATTAACGTCTCACAGCTTTACTCAAAAAACTATTGATGGATGCCGGGTTCCTATTCGCCACGGCGAACGTCGCAGGTAGCTCCCGTGAAATAACGACAAGGAACAAACCGACTACTCGACAAAGTCTTACTTGCGTTAGTCTGCAAATGCAGTGCTTTTTCGTCTTCAACGTAGGAGGCGGGGCTCAACCGCTTCTGGCCGCCTCGATGGATCTGCAGGGCCAACAAGTTGCGGACGAGTTCCAAGGCCTGAGACGGTAGAGCTGTCAACGGCTGTTCGTGGCCCTTCGCGTATTGTTCCGCAATTCTGCTTCGAGAAACTGAGCAGACGCTACCGCTCGATTTACCATGCGATAAACGAACATGGGCCGATTTCGACTGACAGGCGGATGTCGCCGTTGATGGGTGGGAGCTTGGCCAGCCAAGCGCGGCGATCGCTGCGTTAGTCGTTGGTCGACGGATGCCCCACAGGTATTGTGCCCTTATGTACGAACAGCTGACAACGATCCAGCAACGCCCGCAATTGTTTTCTGCCTACACTGCAGAGACGCTCTGGACGCAGCCGCTTCTTGCAAACCAGATGCTCCAAATGCACTTGGACCAAGACAGCGTGCTTGCATCGCGCCCTGTTGACGCCATTGACCGCGTGGTTGACTGGATTGATCAGTCTCTCGGGTTAGATGGTGCATCAGTTTGTGACCTTGGGCGCGGCCCTGGATTATATGCGAGCAAATTTGCCGAGCGAAGTCTAACCGTTCTCGGCGTAGATTTTTCACTCTGGATGCTCTACTAGCTCGCTGTCTTCTCCAGGGTGAAACTCGGGGCATAGCTGGGTTGCGTTGTCAGGCGGCCGACCGGGAGCACGGGACGCACTTCGGAGGTCGAAATCGTGTAACGCTCAAGCATTTTTGCCAGAATGATTTGCGCTTCGGCCATCGCGAACACGGCCCCGATGCAGATGCGAGGCCCTGCCCCAAACGGCAGATATGCGCCCCCGGAGGTCCAAGGTGTCGTCTGGGCTTCGAAGCGTTCTGGCAAGAACTCTGTCGGGCGCTCCCAATGCTTGCGGTGACGATGTAGCACCCATGGAACAATATAGATCAAAACTCCTGGGGAGACCTGCTCGCCCAAAATCTCATCTTCCTCAATTGGCTCGCGTACGATGATCGGAACAGGGGGATAAAGCCTCATGGCTTCGAGGAGTACATTCCGCAGCCGTGGCCATGCTTCGAAACCCTCGTAGCTCGTGATCTGTTCGGGTGGAGTGCGCACAACTTCTTCCCGCACGCGGGCCTGCTCTGTCTGATCAAGTGTGAGCAAGTACGTGGCCCAAAACAGCAGCCGTGCCGTTGTCTCGTAGCCACCGAAAATCATCGTCGCGCTTTGATCTCTGACTTCGGCCGGCGTGAGTGGTTCATGGGTTTCAGGATCTCGCGCAGCCAACAACAGATCTAGGAGGTCTTTGTGGGTTCCACCTCGTGCTTGTTTCCGACGTTCGTCAACGATGTCGTCAACTAACGCCGCCCACTTCCGCTGAAACGCCCGCCGTTGTCGAAGCGAGAAACTGAATGATTGCTCAGTCTTGGCAAAACCATCAAGGATTTGGGGGCGACCAGGACCGTTGATGTATTGGCGAACCAAGCCGCCAACACGGTTACGGTGATCTCGATCCGGCATTGAAAAGAGGGCGCGGAGTGCAGCATTCAGCGCCACGATTTGATAGGCTTCAGAAAGATCAGCACTGAACTTTCCATCCAGGTCAGAGATTAGATCGTCAGCGGCTGCGAAGAAGTGGCGGAGCAGCACATCTACGCGTTGCGGTGTGAAACAAGGTGCAAGCTGCCGTCTTTGCCGTCGCCACTCGCCTCCTTCAGACAAAAACAATCCACGCCCCAAGAGCGGACGCATGATCCGCGCCATCATTGCCGGGCGGACGTAGTTCGACGCATGACTTGCCATGACATGGCGGACGCCTGAAGGATCATTGACGAGCAACGTTTTTATGCCGAATAGCGTTTTGCGATGCACGTCAACATCAAAGGCCAGTTCCGGCCATATCGCCAAACTATTGCGAATGCTGCCAAACAAGAGCTGAAGCGGTGGAAGCTCCTTGGGATGCACGGGAGGCGCTGGAGGGATGACGGTAGACGTGGTCATGAGCATTATGGAGCCGCGAGTTGTTCGTCCCGAATCTTCGACGATGTTCGCTGCTCAACATCGCTGTTGTATTGAATGATTTGGACATCATGAGACTGACGCTATGACCTCTGCTTCTCGCTCTCAGATTCTGTGGCCGCGCCCATCGCTCGCCGGGTGCATCTTTTGTGCAATTGAGCGAGACACGCGACAAACTGAGCTCGACCAGTCTGAGAGGTTCAATTTTTTTCCAGCTTCACCGTTCTGCTGCATTACTGGCATCGTTCATGGTGAGTTGCATCAGATCACGAACACAAACCAGATGGAGCGACCTTGGACGGGTCAGCGGGTGCACGATCTCAGCTTCTCTGGCGCGCAACTTGGACCGCTCGTCAGCTGGAGCCCTGGTGAGATCTACGTCATAACCATCGGGTTCTATCCAGACGCGTTTTCGAGACTGGCGGGACTCGACCTGTCGTCGTTCACGGGCCGCATGGTTCCAGCTAAAGATGTAATCACACAGGATATTCTGGGGCCATGCCAAGCGTTCTTCAATTGCCTTGAGTACACCCCTTCGGCGCAGGCCTTCACGCGCCTGCAAGATGACATTGATCCATTGTGGTCAGCGGCCCGTCCCGACGGAGCGACAGCGACACGTTGGCTTTCGGACTGGACCAAGTCGCTGGTCGCTAAGGCCGCTTTATCAGGTTCTGGCAAGAGCGCACGGCAAATCTCCCGGCGCATAAAGTCATGGTCCGGGGCCAACCAACGGGAACTTGCAAGTCTCGGCCAGACCGAGCGCCTTTATGCCACCATGCACAGTGCGTTGCAGAGTGGAGACTTGGATTGGGCCGCGATTGCAACGGCATCTGGATTTTCTGATCAGGCCCACATGATCAGGCGGCTGCGCAAACACACCGGTTTCACACCCGAACAGCTCCGCAAAATGGCTCAGAAAGAAGAAGCACTATGGGGCTACCGTCTTCTTGGCGAGTACTTTTCGAGACCGCGAGGCTGAGGGGGAGGGTGAGCGCTAAATCACGTGCGGCTTTGTGATCAAATTACTGGACGTTGTGCGCACGTGAAAGTCCAAAAGCATCGCGGTAGTAAGAGCTTTTACGAAGGATTCCGGATCTCGGTTCCAACCAGCCAAGACGCGACTTCAAAGCTGAAACTGGCAGTTTCCTGACCTCTTGGCCCGACGGGCTAGAGCACGCTGAGTAAAGGTGCTCTAATCCGTCCGCCCATCCACATTCAGCGCTTTGTTTACCTGATTTTAGGTTGGCCATTTGAAGCGTTGAGACCGCCGTCGACCGTCACAATCGCACCGTTGACGAAGCGGGCCTCCTGGCTGGCCAGAAACGCGATTACATCCGCAACCTCGTCCGGCGTCGCCGCGCGTTGCATTGGGAGTCGCTTGTTGAATTCGGTCATAATGTCAGGGTTTTGTACGACGAATTCGGACATGTCTGTGACGGTAAGACTGGGTGCCACTGCGTTGACGCGAATCCCGCGCGGTGCAAGATCGAGCGCGAGCCCTTTCGTCATAAGATTTAGCGCACCTTTGGTGCTGTTATAGGCAAAGCCACCCCAGTCTCCGCCGAGACCCGACACCGAAGAGACATTGACGACCGCGCCGTTGGCCTTTTCGAGATGAGGTAATGCGAGCTTTGTCACGAGAAACGGACCATTGACGTTGATCGCAATCTGATTGTTCCAATCCTCCAAACTGATTGTGTCGATTGGCTGAAATACAGCAATTGCTGCGTTGTTGACGACCACGTCAATGCGCCCGAAGCGGGCAATTGTCTCGTCAATGAGTCGTTGTACGTCTTCAGGCTTCGAGACGTCTCCAACCTGTATCAAGACATCTTCACCTCCGATTTCGCGTTTGACCCGTTCAAGTTTGCTCGCTGTGCGCCCATTGATGACGACTGCATCACCATCTCGCGCAAAACGTTTTGCAGCAGCTTCCCCGATGCCCGATCCGGCACCTGTTACAATTACGACTCTGTTTTCAGACATTTGTTCTCTCCGTTGCACGTTTTCGGTTTTTGGCGGGCTTAGGCCCGAGCTTGTTTCATGATGATTGGCATGATGACGAGTTGCATTGCGAAGACCATCACACCTGAGATGACGAACGCTTTGGCCCAGATCGGCCAACCGTTCATCAGTGGCTGCGTCGCATAGAGCACCGGAGTGACGACTACGAACGCAGCAAGCCAGGTCTTCAGGAATAGTTTCATGAGCTCTCCTCCTGCTGTTCCTTTGCACGGTCGTAGGAGGTCAGGTGCTCGTGGACGATGCGCCAGCCATGGTCTGCGAACTTTCGCCAGACATGGGTTCCGTACTGACCGAACGGGATGTACTCGCCGTCCGCTCCGCGTGTTTCGGTTCCGACAAGCTTAAATGTCGTGACGGCAACATCACCGAAGACCTGGACATCGAGGTCCTCCAGATGAACGGACTAATGAGTGAGAGGCGCCACGAATGGAGCCCAAGTCGCGACGTATTGATCGACACTTGTTAAGACGATGACATCGCCTTGAACGTTGTCGAACACCCGGACGGCATTTTCGCCAGGTGCGAAGAGGTCACGAAATACCTCGCCGCTGAACGGCTTGTCACCGATGTTCCAGCCGGCCAGCCAGCGGTCCGTGAGGTTGAGAATGATATCTGTGCTCATGTTCATCTCCGCTTTTTGAGACAGGTTCGATGTCTGGGAAGTTGCCATCGACCGATGCTCTCTGGTAGACGGATGATAAGAATATTGGACATTTGAATTACGAATGACTGTGGGGATCCGCTTGATGGCCAAGTCCGTTGACCGATTCGAGCTTATGAAGCTCTTTGTTCGCATCGCTGAAACGGGTTCCCTGTCGGCCGCCGGCAGATCCCTCGGTCTGTCACAGCCATCTGCCAGCCGCCAACTGCGGGACCTTGAGGCCTCTCTCGGCGTACAACTCGTGATGCGGTCCACGCATGAACTCTCGCTCACGGAAGCTGGGCAAAGGTTTCTAACCGACGCGCGCCGCCTGCTAGCCGACTGGGAGACGGTTGCCGAGCAGATCAAACTTGACCGCGGCGAACTCGAGGGGCGGATACGTTTGTTGGCACCGACCGGATTCGGTCAGACCGTCCTTGCTGACATGATGGCGACTTTCATCGAACGACACCCTAAGATCCGCATCGAGGTGACGCTTTCGGACAAGCCTGCCGATCTCATTGCGGATGGCATCGATCTCTGGCTTCGCGTTGGGTCGATTCCAGATACGTCCCTTGTTGTGAGGGATTTATGGCGGATTGAGCGCGTTCTGGCGTGTGCCTGCGAAGGCTCACCGAAAGTTCGGCATCCATCCAAATTGGGAGACGCTCCAGCCATTGTGATTTCGCAATACGTTGGTGCTTCGGTCGATCTGCAGGGCCCGGCAGGTGAAGCTTACCGGCTAGAACCGAATGCCCTGGTCACAACCGATAATATCTTTACCGCGCATAATCTCGCTCGCCGCGGCTTGGGTTACACGATCTTGCCGCTTTGGCTCATCGATGAAGACATTAAGGCGGGTTACATGAAAGTCCTGTGTCCGAGTTGGAGACCAGCCTGCCTCAACCTGTCACTCGCATATCCGACGGGCCGGTTTCGACCCGCCCGCGTTAGCGAGTTCATTTCCTTTATGCGACGAGAACTGCCGAACACGGGCGCCGGAATCTCGGCGGCCTAATCAGAGCCGGGCCGATCCATCTAGCTCCACCGCGTATTTACACTGTCATCCATAATACGAATGACGTGTATTCAATATAGCCGCCTACGCAAATGTTCTCCGCTGGCTTAGTTGTCGACCGTGCCGCGCCAAAACCGGCTCGGCCACAGACCCTGACAACAAGCCCAACGGGTGAAGCATGAGCGTTCTCAACAAAGCAACCAAAGAAGTATATTGGCGTCGCACCGCATCGACGCTTGTTCTCGTCGCCGCCGCCGCGGGCCTTGCCGCCTGCGATGTTGGTTTCGCGAAACAGACCACTGAAGCACCAGTGGCGACAGCACCTGCGCCGGTCGTTGTGGATGGTCGCAGACCGACTATCAAAACAGTGACTGAGTGGGACGACTACACGGGCCGCTTTGCAGCTGTTGAACACGTCGAGGTGCGCGCACGCGTTTCGGGTTATCTCGATGCCATTCACTTCAAAGATGGCCAGATCGTTCAAAAGGGCGACCGCCTGTTCACCATCGACCCGCGCCCGTTTGAGGCAGAGTTGAAGGCAGCCGAGGCTGAGATTGCAAACACGCAAGCGGCTCTCGAATTCGCGCGAAAAGAGCTCGACCGTGCGCGTAAATTACTTCGTCGTGGCACAACGCCAAGACGTACCTTCGAGGAACGTGAAGCCGCAGTCCGGCAAGCAGAAGCCGCACTACTACGTGCACAAGCAGAGCGTGATCGGGCCAGGCTGAATCTGCAATTCACTGAGATCAGCGCTCCAACCTCCGGTCGGGTCGACCGTCACATGGTCAGTGTCGGCAATCTGATCGAAGGGGGCGACAACGGTGCGACCATCCTGACCTCGATCGTCTCGCTCGACCCAATCCACGTTGTCTTTGACGTCGACCAGAACGCCCTCGTTCGGTACACGCGCGCCAGCCGGGATGGAACGCGACCGAGCTCCCGTACGACAGCAAATCCCGTGCAGGTCGGTTTGGCTGATGATGTTGGATTTCCATACAGCGGGACGATGGACTTCGTCTCGAACCAAGTCGACCGTGGCACCGGCACAATACGCGTCCGTGCCATCATCGAAAATGATGAATTTCTATTCACGCCCGGCCTATTTGCCAACGTGCGCCTTCTCGCGAACCCCTCCACCGAAACCATGCTGATTCCCGATGTCGCCGTCGCGACCGACCAAGCTTCGCGTGTGGTTTGGACAGTCGAGGAGGGCAAGGCGCGAGCTAAGGTCGTCAAACTTGGTCCATTGATCGACGGCGAAAGGGTCATTCGCTCGGGCCTTGCAGCCGATGATGTCGTGGTCACGACAGGTCTGCACAAAGTGCGGCCCGGTCAGTCGGTCACGGTCAGGCAACCGGTTCTGAAGACAGCGAATGCGGCGTCCAGCCCAAGCAACCTGAGTAACGGAGCAAACCAATGAAAGCGATCTATCTTGGATGGCTGAGCCAGACGCTCGTCATCATCCTTGTCTCGGCGGTGATCTCCATCACCCATGCAGGGACATTCTCCATCACATCTACGGACGACACGCTGCCTCCACCGACCGCCCCTCTGATTGAGGAGACTAGATCATGAATCTCGGACGCTTCTTTATCGACCGGCCAGTGTTCGCCATAGCGTTATCTGTTGCCGTCATCATTGTTGGCGCAGTCGCTGCTATGCGTCTTCCAATCTCGCAATACCCCGAGGTGGTGCCGCCGACGGTTACGGTTTCGGCGCAGTACCCCGGAGCGAGTGCGAAGACGATTGCAGACACCGTCGCAACGCCAATAGAGCAGGAGGTGAACGGCGTAGAGGGCATGCTCTACATGCAGTCTCAATCCGCAAAAGACGGGACCATGAACCTTGCCATTACCTTCGCCATCGGGACTGATCTCGATAAAGCGCAGGTTCTTGTTCAGAACCGGGTTGCGTTGGCCGAGGCCAGGTTGCCGGAAGTCGTGCGCCGCATTGGTATCTCTGTGCGCAAGAACTCGCCAGACTTTCTGGCGGTCGTCCAGCTTACTTCACCTGACAAGAGCCGCGACCAGCTGTATCTGTCTAACTATGCGACACAGCGGGTCCTGCCTGTCTTGAGCCGTCTGGAAGGCGTTGGCAGCGTGACAGTCATTGGTGCGCGAGACTATGCGATGCGTATATGGCTCGATCCTGATCGTATCGCATCATACGACATGACCGCCGGCGACGTTATCAGTGCGTTGCGTGCGCAAAACATTGAGGTCGCAGGCGGGGTCCTTGCTCAGCCTCCTGTCGCAAACAACCGTTCATTCCAACCTACGCTCTCTCTACAGGGTCGGCTCAGCGAGCCTGACGAGTTCGAACAGATCATCGTTAAGCGTGGCGATGATGGACGGGTTGTGCGACTTGCGGATGTGGCCCGCGCCGAGTTGGGAGCGCGAGACTACAGCACGAACGCCTACATGAATGGTGAAGCCAATCTTGCCATCTTGGTCTTCCAACAGCCTGGCACAAATGCTCTTGCCACTTCGGAAGCCATACAGAAGACGATGGCGAAGATCGGAGAGACGCTCCCCGCCGGTGTTCAATACCATATGACCTATAATCCGACGGAGTTTTTTGTCCGCACCTCAATCGATGCGCTGACATTCACGATTTATGAAGCGATTGCCCTTGTTGTCTTCGTGATCGTTGTTTTCCTTCAGAACGGTCGAGCAGCATTCATTCCGCTGGTTGCCATCCCGATCTCGCTCGTTGGCACCTTCGCGGTGATGGCAGGGCTGGGCTATTCCATCAACACACTGACCTTATTCGGACTCGTGCTGGCCGTGGGTATCGTGGTCGACGACGCTATTGTGGTGGTAGAAAACGTAGAACGCTATCTTCGCCAAGGGTTCTCACCAAAAGACGCAGCGCGAAAAACCATGGATGAGGTTTCGAGTGCGCTTGTCTCAATGGGTTTGGTCCTTTCCGCGGTGTTTGTGCCCACCATGTTACTTGATGGCATCACAGGTGAGTTTTTCCGCCAGTTTGCAGTCGTTATCGCTACGGCAACACTGATCTCAGTGACGGTCTCGCTAACGCTGGCGCCCGCTTTGTCGGCAGTCATTTTGAAGAGCCATGACACGCACAGCAAAGGCAGCTGGCTGTCCGCGCTTCTTTCAGCGCTAGCCCGCGGTTTCAACTGGATCTTTGATCGGATGGCCGATGGTTATGCAGCGACCGTGCGCGGTACTTTGTGGGCAGCACCAGTGATGCTGGTGTCCTATGTTGTGTTGATCGGTGCAGCCGCTTACCTGTTCATGACCGTGCCGCGTGGGTTTGTCCCCGCCGCTGATCAGGGCTACTTGATCGTTACGGCGCAACTGCCAGCAGGGGCTTCACTTCAACGCACCGACAAAGTCATGAAGGAGATCGCAAGCCGCGCCAAAGCTGTTACCGGTGTCCGCTGGACCCATACTTTCCCGGGACGCGATTTGTTGACAGGCACGAACCTGTCGAATGCAGGCGTTACGTTCGTACAGTTCGACTATTTTGAAGATCGAAAGTCCGATGATGTTTCGCTGGCTGCCATCCGAGCCAACCTCGAAAAGGCAGTCGCTGACATCAACGAGGCGCGCCTCACCATCCTCGCACCGCCGACCATCCGCGGTATCGGCGCGGCAAGCGGGTACTCGTTGCGCGTTCAGGACTACGACAATCAAGGCCCGCGTGCTTTGGAACAAGCAACGCAAACCCTATTGACCGAACTCCGCGCCGACCCCCAGATGATGTTCGCATTCTCTCCCTACTCGGCCTCGTCACCGGAAATCTACATCGATGTCGACCGCACGAAAGCAGAAATGCTGGGTGTTCCAACAGAGCGTGTTGTTGAGACAGTCGAGACCTACATTGGCTCGACCTACGTCAATGACTTTAACCTCTTAGGCCGCACTTATCAGGTGATCGCCCAGGCAGAAAGCGTGGACCGTCTTGACGTCGAACAGCTGGCCAAGCTGAAAACACGCTCGGATGCCGGAACCATGGTTCCGCTTGGTTCGGTTGCTACGTTTCGCACACAAGCCGCGCCCGACCGTGTCCCGCGCTACAACCTGTTCCCAACCGCAGCGGTAATCGGTGCATTCGGACCGAGTGTCAGCTCGCAAGACGCGCTGGAACGTGTGGAACTGATCGCTGCCACCGCTCTTCCTCCTGGTTTTGGCATTGAGTGGACGGAATTGTCCTACCAGGAAAGGCTGGCTGAAGGTGGTCTGGTGCTTTTCTTGTTGGCTATTGTGTTCGTCTACCTGGTGTTGGCTGCAAACTATGAGAGCTGGACGCTTCCGATCGCCGTCTTGCTGATCGTGCCCATGTCGCTTCTGTCTGCGCTTGCTGGGTTACAGTGGATGGGCATGGACAACAATCTCCTGACGCAGATTGGGCTGGTTGTTCTGGTCGGCTTGGCGGCAAAGAACGCTATTTTGATTGTCGAATTCGCACGCGACCTGGAAGCCCAAGGTCGGTCAATGACAGATGCGGTCGTCGAGGCCTCCAGGCTGCGATTGCGTCCGATCCTGATGACCTCCATGGCGTTCGTCCTAGGCGTTGTCCCGTTGATGACTGCCACCGGTCCTGGAGCAGAACTTCGTCAAGCTATCGGTACTGCGGTGTTCTTCGGGATGCTTGGCGTGACGCTCTTTGGCCTGTTCTTTACGCCAGTGTTCTACGCTTTGGTCCGAGGCATGGAGTTACGGTTCTCGCACACGAGCAGAAAATCCAAATCCGCAGTCATCGAAGAGGCTTTCTCGTAACCGCACTTAATGGCAATTGTGTTGGGGCACAACCATGCTGTGGTGCCCCAACATCCGAGCCGCAAACTGTCACGCTACACCTGCGAACACGGATGCAGAGGTGCACTTTCAAACGCTACTTCGACTTGTGTCTCTCGACCACGTGGGAGGTCACTGGCAATACCGCATCAGCCATCGCGGCCTGGCCTTCGGCTTCCGGATGAAACGCGCCACCGACAGTGCTTGCCTTTCAACAAGTCCGCCGGGCTAAAATTCTTGCGTCGGCGTATTCTGGCATGAGAAGCCGCCCAGAATTTTCTGCTGTTTATTTGTCTAAACAGTCGCCCAATCGTCGGCCCTCTTGAAGTTCGAGCACGGTCATGTTCTTGCCGCCCATGTTCATGCGAATTGTGCCGCTGAACTGATCCTCTGACGTTGTAAACAGCGCGTCGGCATGACCGCCACTTCCGCCAATGCAATTGACCTGAAAACCAGCTTTCTTCTCTGACATGCAGATGGGAGCGCGGTCACACCGAGCCAAAGGGTTATCGCTTTCGATACGGAACGCGTCATGCTTCTCAATCTGTTGGGGCGTTATGCAACGCTTCACGCGTTTTGCTTTCGAAGTCCGTAAGAGGTTGGGCAGTTCGACATTGACAACGATCTCGTAAAGCCCAGGTTTGAGCTGGTGCGCAGAGGCAGGCATCGTACCGATCATGATCAAGCAGGCGCAAAACAGACTCGTAATGGGTAAGTGAATCGCATGCATGTTTGTCTCCCGAAAAATGCGGCGCGCAGCTCGTCCTCGTGTCTCCTGGGTCAAGGATGTTAGTGCTGCTGTCGCCGCAGAGTTGCGCTTTAGTTCGACTGCTTAACTTCCGGAGAGTACTTTATGTCGAACGGACGTGAAAACTTAAGATAGAAGATGCACGGCTCCGACTTACCGCACTCGACGGCGTGTGGCGGCGCATTTCCTGGAAAGCTCACGTAAGCAGGGCCGGCAAAATCGGTGCGCTTGCCATCGTGAGCGATCAACGTGAATGCTCCGCTTATAAACAAGTAGACCTCGTCACTCGTGTGCGTGTGATTTGGCACATAATAGCCCGGTGGGATCCGAAGGATCGCTTCGACCCCGTCTTTCGCAAAGTCGCCCCTAAGCACTGCGACCTCCGCACCCTTGGGTAAGCCCTCAACTTCCAACGGCGACCAAACGATTTTGTTCAGGTCAACAATCGTTTGATCGTCGCCAAAAGCAAATGGTTTCAGGTTCGAGCCCAACTCGTGCGTTTGCGATGTCGTCGCGCTTACGAGCAGACCCAAGGCCGCCGCTAGTCCTGCCCATACGGTTCTCTTCATCGGATTTCTCTCCTCGTCTGTTTGAGTAGGCCGGTCACGGCCGACAAAAACCGAAAGAGCACTAAACATGCCAATCCGACTCGCCCGGGAAATATCGTTTGAGAACAACAAGTAAGAAATGCGACCGCAATCCGGTGGTAGCCGCGTGCACTCATAAAACAACGAGAAATTTATATAAACCACGAAATTTCGTGATATTGAGTTTGGATGAGCAGTCGTCCTTCAATTGTCGGGTGCAGTGAAGCGCTTCGCCACTGCCTTCAATATGTGACTGCCGTCGCCTCATCTGACGCGGCGGTCGTGATCCTTGGAGAGTCTGGTGTCGGAAAGGAGCTCATCGCCGAACGGATTCACGCAGAGAGTGCGCGCGCTGGGAAGCCTCTCATCTCCGTCAACTGCGCATCTGTTCCGCGTGACTTGTTTGAAAGCGAATTCTTTGGCCACGCAAAGGGCGCGTTCACGGGTGCCACACGCGACCGAGCGGGCCGCTTTGAAGCGGCACACCAAGGCACTCTGTTTCTTGATGAAGTCGGAGAGATTCCAGCCGAACAACAAGGCAAGCTCCTGCGCGCGTTACAACAGTCCACGTTCGAGCGCGTTGGGGAGGATCGCACGCGGCATGTAGATGTTCGTGTCGTAGCCGCCAGCAATAGGAACCTAGCCGACGAAGTCGAAGCCGGTCGATTTCGGCGCGACCTTTTCTATCGCATCAGCACCTTCATGATTGAGGTGCCACCTCTCCGGGACCGAAAGAGCGATATTCGCAGCCTCTCAGAGGCGTTTCTTCGAGAGTTTGCAAAAAGGTATCGTACCGACGAGCCACGGCTCAGCAAACGGGATCTGGACCGCTTGGTTTCTCATGACTGGCCTGGCAACGTTCGCGAACTCAAGAATGTCATAGAGCGCGCTTTCGTATTGGGTAAGGCCACTGGCAAACTTAGAGTAAGAGCCGCTCTCGACAGTCCAAGTCCTCTCGCAAAAACAACTGCCACAACTCGCGAACGGACGTTCCTGACGGCACCCGAGCTGGCAGACTTCGAACGTCAAAACTTCATTGCGGCGCTTGAGGCGGCCCAATGGAAAATTTACGGGGAGGGCGGTGCCGCAAGCCTGTTGGAACTAAAGCCGACGACGCTCGCTTCTCGGCTTAGATCGCTGGGCATTAAGCGACCTGACAAAGCATCGCTCTACTCAAAACTTGGTGGCGAGCGATTCATCGCAGGACTTGCACGTGACCTACTCGGGAGGCTCCAGGCCGACCCGCAACTTGGTCGCTTCTGGTTGCACCGTTCTAACCTCAGCCTTAGCCGCGAAGAAAAGATGCTCTCGCGTTATCTTTGTAGCGCCCTGGGAGGTCCCTACCGTTACGACGGAGGTCAGATGGTCGAAGTTCATGCGAACTTGGGAATTACGATGGGTGACTGGCAGGTGTTCCTACGTCACCTACACGGATGTTTCGATACGTTTTCCATTGAGGACAGTGTGAGGCAGGACTTGGTAGCGCTGGTCAACACGCTTCTCCCAGAGATCGTCACATCGTGATGCTCAACGTACTCTGCGATGCACGCTAGAGATGGCTTGTCGTCGCGTGTCGAGTTTCAACAGATACCAAACTCGCGTTAACTAAACCGATCATTGAACTTCCCGTTTCGAGTAGGTTCGTACATGCATGAAGTTAGGAGAATCATTTGCGTTGTTCCGCTCCTGGCTCTTGACGTCGGTTAAGCCAACCCTGGAGACGCGTTTGCCCTTCGGGGTGTTGCATCGAATTCGTTCGATGTTCTCCCAACTGTCAGCTATCGAGTGCAGAGCATTCGTGCGCGGTGCGATACCAAATCGTCGTGCTTGGCCCACTCTTGAAGCGCGCAAGAAACGGGTCGACCTGCATGTGATCCCCTGGCATTGAGCATCGCCAACACGACTGGCAGGGGGGGCAATGTCGAACGTTGCCAAAACCATGGATGGGCAGGATTGGGGTCTGCTCATCTTTTTGTCCGTGCTGTGGGGCGGTGGGTACTTCTTTGCCGGCGTTGCCGTTAGGGAGTTGCCGCCGTTGACCGTCGTCCTGGTCAGGGTCGGTTTGGCCGCAGTGACGCTGTTGCCGCTCTTCTGGTACTTCGGTCACGCGCTACCAAGAACCCTTTGGGGATGGCTTCCATTTTTCGGCATGGGGCTTCTCAACAACGTATTGCCGTTCGGCTTCATCTTCGCCGGGCAAACGCAAATCACCGTCGGCCTATCATCGATCATCAACGCGATGACGCCCTTGTTTACGGTCGTCGTGATGGCGCTCTTCCAAGAGGAACGCCTTACGGTCTATCGCGTCATCGGTGTTGTGATCGGTGTCGCCGGCGTTGCCATATTGCGCGGACTTGAGACTCCGATCGAGGGCGCCCAAACCCTGGGCATAGCTCTTTGCATCGCCGGTGCGCTCAGCTACGGATTTGCAGCGCTTTGGGGAAAATGGCGACTGGCTGGTGTTCCTCCACTGAAATCTGCAACATGCCAACTGATTTGCTCGACGCTCATCATGGCTGTGGTTGTCGCGATTATCGATCAGCCCTGGACGTTACGGCCACCAAGCTTGGCGGCCATTTACGCACTTCTGGCGCTGGCGATCTTTGGAACGGCTCTGGCGTATATCGTGTTCTTCAAGATCCTTGTTCGCGCCGGGGCAAGCAACGTGATGCTTGTTACGCTTCTCATTCCGATCACCGCATTGATGCTGGGGAATGTGTTTTTGAACGAACCTCTTCAAACCAAGGAGATTATTGGAGCGATTGTCATCGGCATTGGCCTTCTTTTTATCGATGGCCGCCTGATCGATCGGGTGACCGTCGCGAAGGGCAATTAAACAGCAGATGTCGCCTATTGGCCCGACGCATTTCGTCAATAATTTCTGCTTCGAGAAACTGAGTAGACGCTACCGCTCGATTTACCATGCGATAAACGAACATGGGCCGATTTCGACCGACAGACGGATGTCGTAGTCGAGGGCGGAAGCTCGGTCCAGCCAAGCGCGGCGATCGCTGCGTTTGTCGTTGGACGTCGGATGCAGCACAAGTAATCTGCTTCTATGTACGAACAGCTAACAAAGATCCACCAACGCCCAGAGGTGTTTTCTGCCTACACCGCAGAGACGCTCTGGACGCAGCCGCATCTTGCAAACCAGATGCTCCAAATGCACTTGGACCAAGACAGCGTGCTTGCATCGCGCCCTGTTGACGCCATTGACCGCGTGGTTGACTGGATTGATCAGTCTCTCGGGTTAGATGGTGCATCAGTTTGTGACCTTGGGTGCGGCCCTGGATTATATGCGAGCAAATTTGCCGAGCGTGGCGCAATCGTTCACGGCGTGGATTTTTCCTGGAATTCGATAGACTACGCTCGCAAGCAGGCTTCTTTAAAAAATGGATCCGTCAACTATCTGGTCGCAAATTATCTTTCAGCTCCGCTTCCAGAACAACAGGACGTTGTCACGATGATCTATTGTGACTTTTGTCCGCTGTCACCGATCCAGCGTCAAACGCTGTTGAATAAAATCCGACAAACACTGGCACCGGGAGGAAAATTCGTATTTGACGTCTTTTCAATAAGTGCGTTTGAGGGCGTTCGCGAGAGAGTTTCTTTCGGAAAGAACTTTATGGATGGCTTTTGGTCTGGAAACGACTACTTCGCATTCCAACACACCTTCAGATATGAACAGGAAAGCGTATCACTTGATCACTTCACCATCGTTGAGCAAGAGCGAACCTGGGATGTCTATAACTGGTTGCAGTATTTCACGCCCGGGCAACTCCGTGTCGAGCTTGAGCAGGCGGGCTTCCGAACAATTGAGTTCACGGAAGGCTTTGGTGTTGATCGCTCAGATCCGGCCACATTTGGTGTGATTACAGGTTTGTAGCAACACGGTAACAAACTACCTGCACATCAATAGCCCGAGTGCGAAGGGCCTTTTGGTCCGCTTCAAAAAGACGGCACGCTTCTGCTGAGCTCCCCTCATAGTAACGACTACGGGTCGATGTCGGCGGAGAGGCGGCAGGGCCATCCACCGCCAACATCCGTGTACTCAACTTAGGCCGATATAGCCTGCCCGAGGAACTTCCCGGGCAGGCCTATATTTACACGCTAGAACCTTAGAGTTCGTTCGCCGGCGTTGCGAAGATCACTTTCCAGTTCTTCTCACCTTTGCGGATTACCTTTTCCGTGTCCGCCAGGAATAGACCTTCGTGTGCCTTTTTGCTGCTGTTGAGATAAAGGCGACCGTCGACGATTTTCCAAAACTCCGGTTTGGTAACGACTTTCTTGCCCTTGCTTGCGCCCGCCGAACACCAGCCGCCATACGCCGGCGCATACTTGGCCGGGTCAGCCTTAAACAGGTCGCGGTTTTCTGCGGAAGCGAAGTGCCAGACCGCGCCTTGGTAGTTGGCCGTGAATTTGTCGGAGCCAGATGTCGGTTTGCCAACCGTATGGTAGGCGACGACGTCAACACCGCCGGCAGCAGCGCCGTTTGCTATAAAGTGTTCATCGACAGCGAGTGCATTTGTCGCCGGTGCCGCGACCGCTACTACGGCGGTCATAAGTGCGAGGCGAAGTCCGCGGGTCGACGCGAGGGGGGTCGGCATGGGATCGATCTCCTTGTTACTGATCAGACTGATTGCGCAGATCGCAACCAGTTGTCTGTTCGCGCAGCAACAGGCACGCGTTACAGCCCTCACGATCTTGTGTCTACCGCGTGTTCGCAATCCGCGTGCATAGCTGAGGTGCCGTGCCGCGAAGTAACAAAATACGCGTTTGAAGCGAACAGAAGGTGAGACGTTTGACGTCCATGCCAGAGGATCTCTCTAATCTGATGCGTGCGGCCAATAGTGGTGATGCCGATTCCTACCGTGTGCTTCTCACGGCTTTGGCCGCGCGGCTGCGAGGCACGGTTCGAAGCAAGCTCGCGCATATGAATAAAGACCCACAGGACGTTGAAGATATCGTGCAAGAGACGCTTCTCGCTATTCATCTCAAACGTCACACCTGGGACGAGACCGCTCCGCTGGAACCCTGGGTTCGTGCGATCGCACACCACAAGATGATCGATGCTTTGCGACGCCGGGGGTTTCGGGAACACGTTAATATCGACGACATTGCGGATGAGCTTAGAACCGCGCCAACTTCAGACCCATCTGCATCCAGCGATTGCGCCCGGCTCCTAAAGACCCTTCCCGCTCGCCAGCGCCGGATCATCGAGGCGATTGCCATTGAAGGTCGCTCAGCTCGAGAGGTCGCGGAAGTCTTTGGTTCGACTGAGGGTGCAATTAGAGTTGCGCTTCACCGCAGTCTAAAAGCCCTTGCAAGAGCTTTTCGTGAGGTTAGGCGATGAAAACGGACGCGCTTATCTCAGCATTGACAGCCGACGGCAAAAAACGATCGCCGGCGCCTCATGTACTAATCACGGCCGTGGCCATAGGGACGATAGTCTCAGTAATTGCCCTTCTTGCCACGATTGGCGTTCGGGACGATCTTGCTGCGGCACTTCTAACCTGGCGCTTCGACGTAAAACTGGTCGTGATAGCGCTGGCGCTCGTCATAGCTGTCTGCGATGCCTTCAGGCTCATTCGGCCAACCGGCCGGTCGCTGCTCGCCTCGTTCAATACCCTGCCGCTAGCAGTCCTAGCCGTCGCTATGATCACAGAACTGGTCTTGTCACCGGTGAGCACATGGGCTCCAAAACTCATCGGCACAAATGCATTGCTTTGCCTGGTCGTTATCCCGTTATTGTCCTTGCCCGTGCTCATCGCGCTATTGATCGCAATGCGGCATGGAGCCCCCAGTAGCGCAATATCGGCGGGCGCATCGGCCGGCCGGCTTGCCGCGTGCATTTCGGCCTTCTTATACGGATTGCATTGCTTCGACGATTCACCGCTGTTCGTCGCTGTCTGGTATCCGCTTGCCGCTCTACCGGTCGTCGCTGCAGCTGCCTTTGCCGGTCGGCTGACCTTACGCTGGTAGCTCGCGCGCCACTGAGTTCGGCGCGGTTTACGTGCTAGGTGAGTGTTCGTTTGGTGCCGACGAACGGGTCGGAACCGAGAAGCGCCTCAACAGGCTATCTGGCCGTAGCTGAAGCAGAAAGCGGAATTGGGGCAAGGCAAGGTCGTTGAGTGAATCAATCGAACAGAGTATATCGCCAAGCGATTGTAATGATAAATAGCGCCGTCACCAACCACGTCGCCCTTACGCACATTTTATGAATCTTGCGACGGTAAAAGCCAACTCTGCAAAGAAATTCGAAGAAGTCTTTCTCGCTGCGCAACGAACTGTGTTTTGGAGAGGTGATCCAGGACATACGAATGCACCCCAAAGCGATGACCAGATACGCGACTATTTCAACCAAGAGTATGATTTGAAAGGCGTTTAAGGGTTCATTTGCCTTTCGGGAGGTGATGAAAAATACACTTAATATTGCCGTCATTATCGAAACGTGCTGAAGCAGATTTGAAGATTTATCGTTCAATACATCAATCAGGCGAAATACACCGCTTCTGCTTGGATGTTTGTGCATTTCGCTCACATAAGCTATATATTTTTTTTCACCTCTAGTTCGTCGTTATTCCATTTCCACATGAATGGGCTTCCTGACATAAGAGCTTACGACGGTTCGTTCGCCATGAACGGGTCTGCCTGGGCAGAATACTCCGTTGCTTTTTCAATTATGTGACCATCTCAAAACACTCAGCATAGCTCCGATAATGTTGGGTCGATAGTTTATCTGGAGTCCACTTTCGTTTTCCGCAGAGGGAAATCTAGTTGAGATGAGGAGTTCTTGATTCAGCTTCGACGACCTCTGTTTGGTCTTCGGTTGACCAACGCGTTTCGGTCCTCAAAGCTGCTTCAGGAAAAAGCTGCGGCCGTTTCTGCTTCAAGGTTACAAAAACGAATAAGGGTCGATGTCGACAGACAGGCGGATGTCGCCTTTTAGGGGTGGGAGCTTGGCGAGCCAGGCGCGAAGGTAGCTTTGCATGTCGACTTCGCGAGGGGCCTGCAAAAGGATGCGCCAGCGATAGCGACCGCGGATGACGGCGATGGGTGCTTCGGTTGGCCCGAGCAGCTTGATGCGTTCGGCTTTGGGTGCGCGGTGCGCAATGTCACGGGCAATGAGCTCGGCGGTCTCTTTATCCTTTGACGACATGATGAGGGCTGCGAGACGGCCGTAAGGCGGCAGCAGGCCTGCCTGGCGCGTGCGGATTTCCTGCTCAATGAAGGCTTCGCGATCGCCTGACAAAATCGCCGCCATGACCGGGTGCTCTGGCATGTGGGTTTGCAGGAAGGCGCGGCCACGGATGTGTGCGCGTCCAGCGCGGCCTGTGACCTGATGAAGGAGCTGGAAGGTACGTTCGCCCGCGCGCGGATCGGCCCCCTGAGCGAGACCCAAGTCCCCATCGACAATGCCGACCAGATTGAGGTTGGGGAAGTTGTGGCCCTTGGCAACGAGCTGGGTGCCGATGATGATTTCTGCTTCGCCCGATTCAATGGTGCGGATGACTTCGCGCATTTCCGCCAGGCCGGGGATGAGATCGGACGATAGCAGCGCGATGCGGGCTTCGGGAAAGCGCTCGGAGACTTCTTCGGCGACACGCTCAACCCCTGGGCCACAGGCGGTCATGGAACCTTGCTCGCCGCACTTGGGGCAGCTTTCCGGCAATGGCATTGAGAAGCCGCAGTGGTGGCAATTGAGACGTTTCTTAAACCGGTGCTCAACCAGCCAGGCGGTGCACTGCGGGCATTCGAGCCGGTGACCGCAGGCCCGGCATAACGTCAACGGGGCATAGCCGCGGCGGTTCAGGAAGAGCAGGCTTTGCTGACCGCGCTCCAGGCATTCGGCCATCTCGTTGACGAGACGTGGGGCAAGCCAGCGGCCTTTGTCGGGCTGCTCGGTACGCAGGTCGATGGGTGTGATCTCAGGCAATTCGGTGCCAGAAAATCGACCGGGCAGTATGAGGTGGCGGTACTTACCGGTGCGGGCGTTGACGTGACTTTCGATCGACGGCGTGGCGGAGGCGAGAACGATGGGGAACTTGCCCATGCTGCCACGGACAACGGTCATGTCGCGGGCGTGATAATTGACGCGGTCGTCCTGTTTGAAGCCGCCATCGTGTTCTTCGTCGACAACGATCAGGCCGAGATCCTGGTAGGGGAGGAACAGCCCTGACCGGGCACCGACGACGACGCGGGCTTCACCTGTCGCGACGGCTTTCCAAAGTCTGCCGCGCTCGCTGCCGGTCAGCGCCGAATGCCATTCGACCGGCGGGCACCCGAAGCGGGATTCAAAGCGGCTTAGGAACTGGCTGGTGAGTGCGATCTCAGGTAGCATGATCAGCACCTGCCGACCCTTCTCCAGCGCACGGGCGACGGCTTCGAAATAGACCTCTGTCTTACCCGACCCGGTGACGCCATCCAGCAGGGTGACGGAGAAGTTCTGGGCATCCACCGCCGCGCGCAGGCCTTCCACCGCGCGTTCCTGGGCCTCCCGGAATTCGACCGTTGTGTGGCTGGGGTCTGGCCGGGGGCAGCGTTTTTCGGGGATGGCTGCCTCGATCAAACAACCCGCTTTAACCAGCCCGTCGATGACGCCGCTGGTGCAGCCAACTTCGCGGGCCAGGGACGCCTTCGGGCGGATAAGACCGTCGGCGGCAATATCGAGGGCGCGTTGGCGGGCTGGCGTCATGCGCGGGGGCAGGGGTGCGCCTTCGACCACGGTGACGCCAAATCGGGGCTTCGCCGGCTCGAAGATTTCACGCGCGGACATCATCATGCGCGAGACCATGCCGAGCGGGCTCAGGGTATAGTTGCTGATCCATTCCGCAAAGCGCAGCGATAACGGCGGCAGCGGCGGCGCATCGAGCACCTCTGAGATGGTTTTGATGCGCTTCGGGTCGATTTTCTTTTTTTCGCCGTCGCCGCAAGGGCGGTCCCACACGATGCCGATCCGCGACTGGTTGCCAAACGGAACCATGACGAAACTGCCCGGTGGTGGGTGGCCTTCGGCGGGCGGGCGGTAATCGTAGGTTTGATCGAGCGCGACCGGCAACAGCACGGGCACAAGCTCAAACCCGACGCTGGTCGCGGGGTCCTGGCTGAGATCTGTGCCGTCTGTTAGGTCAAGTAAGCTATTCAATCTGGTCGCCGCCGTGATAACAGGCTAAAACGCGATGCTCTTCAAAGCGCCGTGCCGCGCGCTCAGCCTTTGTATAGCCGCATGTTCGAACCTGTGTTTGCGCTCGCTTCCGGCAAGAGCTGGTTTGTTGCTTACCTTCGGCAACAGTTGGTTTTTTGCTCGCCTTCGGCAAGACGCTCCCACTTTTGCTGAACATGCACTATGAAACTACGAATCGTGAGGATACTAGGCCATCCGATAGGGCAAGCCTTGGGCAAGGGAAAGTTATGAAGTTTTTCGTCGATACCGCTGATGTTGCTGAAATCAAAGATCTCGCCGCTACGGGCCTGCTCGATGGTGTGACCACCAACCCCTCGTTGATTGCCAAATCGGGCCGCGACTTCAAAGAAGCGATTGCTGAAATCTGTGAGGTCGTTCCAGGGCCGGTTTCTGCGGAAGTGACGGCGACGGACGCCGATGGCATGCTGAAAGAGGCCCAGGAACTGGCGAAAATAGCCAAGAACGTCACGATCAAGGTGCCGTTGACGTTTGACGGCCTGAAAGCCTGCAAGGCGCTCACCAGTGACGGTCTGATGGTGAACGTCACCTTGTGCTTCAACGCCAATCAGGCGCTACTGGCCGCCAAAGCTGGGGCGACGTTCGTTTCGCCGTTCATCGGGCGTCTTGATGACATTGGTCAGGACGGCATGCATCTGATCCGTGAGATCCGCCAGATCTTTGACAACTATCAGGATCTCAACACCGATATTCTGGCGGCCTCGATCCGTACCGTGAACCACGTGCGCGAAGCGGCATTAATCGGTGCTGACGTTGCGACGGTTCCGCCGGGCATTCTGAAGGCGCTGATCAAGCACCCGCTGACCGACAAGGGGCTCGAAGCGTTCCTCGCCGACTGGGAGAAGACCGGGCAGAAGATTCTCTAAGTTTGCGCGCTTTTCTTTTCGCCAACACTTCCTAAAGTCGTGTTGGGCGGGCTGCCCAGCGATCCCCGTGGTCGCGGCAACCGGCGCAGGACAATTCTCAGCAACGCTTTTTGGTAGGCGCTTCTTTCGTCAACACTGCGCAAGCTTGTGTTGAGCAAGGGTGCCGACCAGCACCCGCGCTATGACAACCAGCCAGGACTGTCGGGTGGATTGATCGCTCCCTGAGCATCCCAAAATGGTTTGGATTGCTGTATTGCACCGCGAGTTCGTTAGACGTCTATGCATGGTTCAAGAATGACTGGATTTACACCCAGAGCGCACCAAGCTTCCTTCAATGGATCCGCGACAAAAAAGATGTTTCCGAGAACTAAGCCTTTGCCGAGCCACAGCTTCGTTTCACCAACTTGATCCTTTTTGATGGCAACATCTCGGTGGTCTTGGTCCAACCAATAGACCGTAGTTTCGATGATTCGGCCTTTGTGCAGAACCTTTGGTTCGATATTACCGCGCTCTAGGTCAACCAAATCTCGATGCAGATAGAGATTTAAAAGATAGTATGTGTCTCCGAGCAAACTTTCAGCGCCTTCTTTTGTTGCGCTTTTGATTTTGAGCGGGATTGCTTCCCATCCTTCTGATTGAAGGCTTTTTAGAACATCTAGAGCAGCCTGAGAGAGTAGAAGGTAACCGTTCTGATCAAGCAGCATGTGTTGCTTAAAGCCATCTTCGTGCGGAAACACACTAGCGGTTTTCGACATTTTGCGTTTTGTTTCCGCATCAAATTGTTGCCGTTGCTCGATTGGAGAAGCACTTGGTGGAGATCGCCCGTTCGGATAGGAATTTACAGTTGCGATAGTTGGCTGACGGGATTCGATAAACCAAGTCATTGAGAAACCTCTCGAACTACAGACTGACGATCTGCCCAGCCCATCAAGCCACCTTCATGGTGCATTAGCCAACACTTTCTTGCCCAACACGCGCTTGCGCTGTGTTGGCGTCTAAAGTCGTGTTGGGGGTCATCTTTGCCCACAGTTCCTGAAGTCATTTTGGGCTAGACAATCAGCCACTCAGTGCAGCGGAGGGCCCAGTCTTCTGAGAGGATGCTTTGGTCGTTGGCGATGTAGGCAGCGCCCATGCCTGCCAGTTTCGCGCGGTCTTCAGCGAGGCGTTCAATGACGCACCAGCGGTTCCATTCGAGCGTTAAGCTCCAGCGCGTTTCTGAGATGTTGGCGTTGGGCAAACGGTAGTGGAATGTCGGGCGCGGCTTAACGAGCTTATCGGGCACCTTGGCGCGGACCCGCGCCTCATCCAGCCACATGAAAAGCGGCAGCATATCGAGTTCGCGGTTCCGGGTCGGATTGTGAATGAGATAATCGTCGATGAGCTGATCGATACCCGGCCAGTAATCCTCCTTGAGGATCTGGTGCACATAAGCGGATGGAAACGGGTCGGCGAACGCCAAGAGCCGGCGGGCCATATCGATCGAGATGATTGAGCGCAGCCACTCCGACAACAACACCTCGGCCTTCAGGACCGCCATCAGCCATTCCGGATCGCGAGTCGCGATGTCGGTATTGAGCTGGAAGCCGAAGGCGTGAAACAGGTTGTCGCTGGTCCCCTTGGCACCCTCGTCGCGCAGCGCCCGGATCATGTGCTCAAGTTCGGGCAGATCTTCCAGATCGAGTGGCGGACAGACGATTTCATAAGGAATGACGAGCGACCCCAGATCACCGTAGATCTCGCGCATGGAGTCGGTGAACGTGTCCATCATGCCCTGAAGGCCTGTCGTGGTATTGCGCTCTGTTGTGTTGCGTTCTCCGGGTCCACGATGGGCGTATTGGGTATCAAGCTCGACAATGAAGTCGCCGAATCGGGTACCGTTGATGTGGTATTTGTGGGCGTCTTCGCGCTCGACGGTGCCGCCGTAGAGCTCGCAAACCCGCGTGGCGGCCCGACCAGCGCTGACAGCAGCGAATTCAATTTCAACACCAACCCGGCGCGGGCCACCGGCGTAGTTTGTGGCTCTTGGTGGGGTCCTGAGTGTTGGTGCGCTAGTCATAACTTCGAGGCCTTTAATGCAGCCATCCTAACCGAACGCGACATTTGGCAGTTGGCTGGTCGGACAAAGGTAGCCGGTCTAGTTACTGTTTACCAATGGTTAACCAAATCAAAATGAAGGTGGCTTGAGCCCTCGCAGACGCGATTGGAAAACGCCGGTGGATGAACCGACAAGTTTAGAGAGCATCGTTCAGATCTGGCTTGACCATCTGGGTGACGAACGCGCGGCTCCGCCAAACACCATCGAAGCCTATGCGCGCGACCTACGGCGTTTCGCGACGTTCCTGAAATCACGGCTGGGTCGTGAGCCGATCTTGGGCGATCTCGCGGGCCTAGGGGCGCGGGATTTTCGCTCCTTCATGGCTTGGCGTCGTCGCGCCGGTCTGCAGTCGCGGTCGCTGTCTAGGAGCATGTCGGCGCTACGATCATTCTTCCGCTGGCTTGAACGGCGCGAGATTGCGAAGAACCGCGCTGTGCTGCAAGTGCAGATGCCGAAGACGCCGCATGCTGTTCCGAAACCGCTCACGGTTGAGAAAGCTCATGCCGCCGTTACACAAGATCCGAACCGGAAAATCGACTGGGTCGTCGCGCGCGATACAGCGGTGCTCTTGCTGCTTTACGGATGCGGACTGCGTATTTCTGAAGCCGTTGGACTATTACGCAAGGATGCGCCCGTCGCCGGTCGCGACACATTGATGATTAAGGGAAAGGGCGGACGGGAACGGTTGGTTCCCGTGTTGCCGATCGTTCAAGACGCTATCACGGACTATCTTGATTTGTGTCCATATCCGCTTGGGCCAGATGATGTGATGTTTCTGGGTGAGAAAGGCGGGCCGCTTTCACCGCGCATCATTCAGCTTCGTATGAAGAAACTGCGCGAAGACTTTGATCTCCCCGACACAGCAACGCCGCATGCCCTGCGCCATTCGTTCGCGACGCATCTGTTGTCGGCAGGTGCGGACCTCCGGCAGATCCAAGAGCTGCTTGGCCATGCTTCGTTATCTACGACACAGATCTACACCGAAGTGGACCGCGAGCGCCTGTTGGCGATTTATGATGGCGCTCATCCGCGTGCATAACGCGCGTTAGCAGGGTATCCTCCGTATAGCCGCATTCCATTGCTCGGATTGCCATCGTTGGTTTTGGCGTCGTTCGGAGAGATTTTATGTCATTTGCAAAATGGCGGGCCTTCAAGGTCTGGGCGTTTGCATTCGCACTCATAGTTGCGTTTGGATCGCCGGGCTTCGCCAAGTCAAAGAAAAAGGTCTGCGGCGGTCAGAGCATCCTTGCTGAGTTGAAAGCCGACTATCCCGATGACTTTGCCGAAATCTCCCGCGCTGCGCTGGACCTGAAAAACGATGGTGCGATTTTTTGGCGGATCTCGCGCGAAGGCACTCCTGATTCATATCTCTATGGGACCGTTCATCTTACCGACCCGCGGGTGACGAAACTTGCTAAGCTAACGGTGGACGCGATCAAGGCTTCGCGCGTCGTCGCGCTTGAAGTCGCCGACGTCTCACCTCAAGCGCTTGCGGGAGCTCTCGCGAAAAACCCCACGCTTATGATGATGGAGGACGGCCGGAGGCTCGATCACCTGATTTCTCCGGAAGCCTTCGAGATCGTCAAACGGCAGCTGGAGGTTGCCCGCCTGCCAACCAATTTCGCCGCTCGGTTCAAACCCTGGGTGGTGAGCATGGTGATGGCGATCAGCGAGTGCGAACGACGCCGCATGGCCAAAGGTAACGCCGTTGTCGATTTAGAAATCGCAAAGGTGGCGACGAAGAAGGGCATTCCCATCGTCGGGTTGGAGACAATTGAAACGCAGATCGAGGCTGCCGCCACCGTGCCGATGGAAGAGCAGGTTGCTTTGCTGCGTTCCGCGCTTGCAATGGCTGATCGGGCGGAGGATCTACGCGAAACGATCCTAGAGTTGTATCTGGCGCGGAAGTTTGGGCTCGTGTTACCGCTGCAGCGTTTGCTTGCCAGCAAGAGCGGAATTCGCAACGTCGACTTTGCTGGATTTGAAGAAAAGCTCTTGCAGCAACGCAATCGTCGGATGCGGACCCATGCGCTGCCGTTGTTGGCCGACGGCAACGTGTTCATTGCCGTGGGGGCATTACACCTTGTCGGTGACACCGGGCTTGTCGAGTTGTTACGCGGCGCGGGCTATAAGCTAGAGCCAATCCTTTGAAAGTTCACAGCAAGGCCGGCGCGCGGATTACAAAAGAGAAACGCCGCAGCTTTTTTGCCGCGGCGTTTCGATAGTTCAGATCGCGTGTGACGCCTACATGTGGATTGGGCGTTTATCGACGGCCAGCGCTGCCTCTTTAACAGCTTCCGTTAGCGTCGGGTGCGCGTGGCAGGTGCGCGCCAGATCTTCGGCTGAACCACCGAACTCCATAATCACGGCGGCTTCTGCAATGAGTTCGCCCACGTGCGGGCCGACCATATGCACGCCAAGCACGCGATCGGTTTCTGCATCGGCGAGGACTTTGACGAAACCATCGGTGGTGCGGTTCACCTTAGCGCGGCCGTTGGCCATGAAGGGGAACTTGCCGACGTTGTATTTGACGCCTGCTTCTTTCAGTTCCTCTTCCGTTTTGCCCACGGAGGCGACCTCTGGCGCGGTGTAAATCACGCCCGGGATGACGTCGTAGTTCACATGCCCTGCCTGGCCTGCAAGGATTTCAGCGACTGCAATACCCTCGTCTTCTGCCTTGTGCGCCAGCATCGGACCGGCGATGACATCACCGATAGCGTAGATACCGGGCACGTTGGTTTGTAGGTGGTCGTCAACGACAATGCGCCGGCGGTTGTCGATGGCAACGCCGACGTCTTCGAGGCCCAAGCCATCGGTGTAAGGGACGCGTCCAATGGCAACCAGGACAACATCTGCGTCGAGCACTTTCGCTTCGCCGCCTGCTGCTGGCTCCACCGTTACCTTGCAGCCGGATGCGTCTTTCGTCAGGCCCGTCACTTTGGCGCCGAGTTCGAATGTCATGCCCTGCTTGGTGAGGATCTTCTGGAACTGCTTTGCGACATCAAGATCCATGCCCGGGATGATGCGGTCGAGGTATTCGACGACGTGAACCTCGGAGCCCAAACGGCGCCAGACCGAACCCAACTCCAGACCGATTACACCAGCGCCGACGACCAGCATCTTGCCTGGTACTTTTTTCAGATCCAACGCGCCGGTTGAAGAGACGACCTGCTCTTCATCGATCTCGATACCGGGCAGCTTAGCAACGTCCGAACCGGTCGCGATAACGATGGATTTTGTCTCAAGTTCCGTGACTTCGCCTGCGTCTGAAGTGACCTGCACCTTACCTGCTGCAGCGATGCGCCCGGTGCCGTGGTGGGTGTCGATCTTGTTCTTCTTCATTAGGAAGGCGATGCCATCGACATTGCCCTTTACACCCTCTGACTTGAAGTTGAGCATTTTTGCTAAGTCGAGTTTTGGCGCTACGTCGATCCCCATGTCCGCAAAGCCGTGAGCGGATTCTTCAAAAAGCTCGGATGCGTGAAGCAAGGCTTTGGATGGGATGCAACCGACGTTCAAGCACGTGCCGCCATGGGTTGCGCGTTTTTCGACCACGGCTACTTTCATGCCGAGCTGGCTGGCGCGTATGGCACATACGTAGCCTCCCGGGCCGGTGCCGATCACAACGAGATCGTAAGGTCCTGCCATGCTTTTCATTCCTTCTTTCGTGCGCGGGGCTGGATCAAGGGTACGTTGGCTTTCGTGCGCGCCTAGCTCAGTCCAACCGAAAAACAACTGCCAAAACGCTTGCATTGCGAATGCCTACCAAGTCGTTGACGTAAAAAGGCCCGGATCGACCCGGGCCTCAATACCGACTTTGTATTACAGATCGAGGACAAAGCGCTGCGGGTCTTCGAGGCATTCCTTCACGCGGACCAAGAACGTAACGGCTTCTTTGCCGTCGACGATGCGGTGGTCATAAGACAGCGCGAGATACATCATCGGGCGGGCGGCGATGCTGCCGTCCTTCATAACGACGGGACGCTTTTCAATCCGGTGCATACCGAGGATGCCCGATTGCGGGGCGTTGAGGATCGGTGTCGAGAGCAGCGAGCCATAAACGCCCCCGTTCGAGATGGTGAAGGTGCCGCCCTGCATGTCTTCGATGGTCAACTGACCGGCACGGGCGCGTTTGCCATACTCACCAATGGTGCCTTCGATCTGCGCGATTGAAAGGGTTTCGGCATCGCGCACGACAGGCACCACGAGGCCCTTATCGGACCCGACAGCAACCCCAATGTGGTAGTAGTTTTTGTAGATGATGTCCTGGCCATCGATCTCAGCGTTGACGGCTGGAATTTCTTTCAGGGCCTGGATGCAGGCCTTGACGAAGAAGCCCATGAAGCCGAGCCGCACACCGTGGCGCTTTTCGAACAGGTCTTTGTATTGGTTGCGCATCTCCATGACGCCGGTCATGTCGACGTCATTGAAGGTGGTCAGCATTGCTGCCGTGTTCTGCGCGTCCTTCAGGCGGCGGGCGATAGTCTGGCGCAGGCGCGACATGCGAACCCGCTCCTCGCGAACCGCATCGACTTCGGCTGAAGGAATGCGCAGGCTCTGTACGGGAGTGGCTGGGACGTTAGCTGGAACGTATGCGGTTGTTGCGGGAGCTGCTGCGCCTGCTTGCTGGGCCGCGGCAACGTCTTGTTTCAAAACTTGACCGCGGCGGCCGCTTCCATCAACAGCGCTGGCTTCCATGCCTGCTTCGGCAAGCGCTTTGCGGGCCGCCGGCGAGGGAGGCATCTCTGTGCCGTTACCTGCTGCAGGTTGGGGCGCTGGTGCCGCTGCAGCTGGAGCTGACGCGACTGCCGTCGCGGGTGCGGCGGCTGGGGCAGCTGCGGCGCCCGCACCACCTTCATTTAACGAACCCAAAAGCGCGCCGACTTCAACGGTGTCCCCTTCATTGACGATAATATCTCCAAGGACCCCTGCGGCAGGGGCTGGAACCTCAACGGTGACCTTATCGGTTTCCAGTTCCACAAGTGGCTCATCAGCGTTTACTGCATCGCCTGGTTTTTTGTACCACTGGCCAACTGTGGCTTCGGTGACCGACTCACCAAGCGTTGGGACCTTGATCTCGATTGCCATTTTCGTCGAACCTCTTGCTTTCGTTCTTTGTTGCCCGGTCTGCCTGACCCCACTGTTGTCTCAGACCCGGGGCTCGATGTTGTATTGGTCGGTTTGGCTGAAGCCGATGCGCTAGCGTGCGTCATGGCCCAACCATTATGCCGAAAGGGCCTCCTGAACGAGCGTCTTTTGTTCGGAGATATGTTTGCTGAGCAGACCGGTTGCGGTGGATGCGCTTGCTGGGCGACCGGCGTAGTCTGGACGCGTCTTCGCTGCACCGATGTGATCAAGGACCCACTCGATGTTGGGCTCGATAAATGTCCACGATCCCATGTTCTTTGGCTCTTCCTGACACCAGATGAATTCGCTCGCATTGGTGAAGCGGCTTAGTTCCTGGATCAGCGTTCTGGCAGGGAACGGATAGAGCTGCTCGATGCGTAGAATATAAACGTTATCGAGGCCTTGCTTTTCGCGCTCATCGAGAAGGTCGTAGTAGACCTTGCCCGTGCACA
Organism: Filomicrobium sp.; assembly: GCA_040219445.1. Lineage (GTDB taxonomy): Bacteria > Pseudomonadota > Alphaproteobacteria > Rhizobiales > Hyphomicrobiaceae > Filomicrobium. The sequence goes on from JAVJSM010000003.1 coordinate 215,562, forward strand.
TGACGATCCGGGTGATCTCGTTGTCCGGCTTAAGTTTGAAGTCGGTCAAAGGCGCTGGTTGCTGAGCATCAGCGTCATCCCAAAGAACGCGGTGGAAGGTCCGGCCGGTGCCGAATTCTTCCAAACGGGAGATGACCCGCTTGTGACGCAGCAACGACTTCGGCGTCATCAAGATTAGTGGCTTGCGGAACTTGCGGTGCAACTGGCGGCGCAGAATGTGGAAGTAGTTCGCTGGCGTCGTGCAGTTGGCAACCTGCCAGTTATCTTCCGCGCACAGTTGCAGGAAGCGTTCGAGACGGGCGGAGGAATGCTCAGGACCCTGACCCTCATACCCGTGCGGTAGCAGGCAAATAAGGCCCGACATACGCAACCACTTGCGCTCGCCTGAAGACAGGAACTGGTCGAAGATAACTTGAGCGCCGTTGGCAAAGTCACCGAACTGACCTTCCCAGAGCACCAACGCGTTGGGCTCTGCCAGTGAGTAGCCATACTCGAAACCAAGAACAGCTTCTTCGGACAACATCGAGTTGATGACTTCGAAGTTGGCTTGATCCGGCGAGATATGACGCAACGGGGTGAAGCGGCGCTCGGTTTCCTGGTCGATCAATACAGAGTGGCGCTGCGAGAACGTTCCGCGCTCGCAATCTTGACCCGACAAGCGGACGGGGAAGCCTTCCGCCAACAGCGTGCCGAAAGCAAGATGCTCGGCCATCGCCCAGTCAATCCCCTCGCCGGAGTTGACCATCTCGGCGCGTCGGTCGAGCAGCCGTTTGACGGTCTTGTGGGCGTTGAAGTCGCCTGGGATCTTGGTGATGCGCTGGCCGATATCTTTTAGCGTGTCGATCTCAACGCCGGTGACGCCACGACGGGCCTCATCTTCGGCAAATCCGATCGACGACCAGCGACCATCAAGCCAGTCAGCCTTGTTGGGCTTATAGGTATCGGCGGCTGAAAACTCGCCCTCAAGGTGAGCGCGGAAATCGTTCCACATGCCGTTGACTTCTGCTTCGGCGAGTACCTGTTCATCAACGAGGCGCTTGGCGTAAATCTGCGCGACGGGCGTATGCTTCTTGATCACCCGATACATGCGCGGCTGGGTGAACATCGGCTCGTCTGACTCGTTGTGGCCATAACGGCGATAGCAGACCATGTCGATTACCACCGGCTTCTGGAACTTCTGCCGGAACTCGGTGGCGATTTTCGCAACATGGACGACCGCTTCAGGGTCATCGCCGTTGACGTGGAAGATTGGTGCTTCGACCATCTTGGCGACGTCCGTGCAGTAAGGCGACGAACGCGAGAAGCGCGGATTGGTTGTGAAGCCAATCTGGTTATTGATGATGAAGTGAAGCGATCCGCCGGTGCGGTGGCCTTTCAGGCCCGACAAGCCGAAGCATTCCGGCACAACGCCCTGTCCAGCAAACGCCGCGTCGCCGTGAATGAGAAGCGGCAGGACGCACGTTCTTTCTTCGGGATCGCAGCCGTGCTGGTCTTGTTTCGCGCGGGTCTTGCCCAAAACGACCGGATCGACAATTTCCAAGTGTGACGGGTTGGCGGTCAGCGACAAGTGGACGTTGTTGCCATCGAAGCTACGATCAGAGGAAGCGCCCAAGTGGTACTTCACATCGCCGGAGCCTTCGACATCGTCTGGCTTGAACGAACCACCTTTGAATTCGTTGAAGATGGCGCGGTGCGGCTTGGCCAGGACGTTCGCCAGAACGTTCAAGCGTCCGCGGTGGGCCATACCGAAAATGATTTCCTTCACACCCAACTGGCCGCCGCGCTTGATGATCTGCTCAAGGGCAGGGACCATCGCTTCGCCACCATCCAAGCCAAAGCGCTTGGTGCCGGTGTACTTCACGTCGGCGAACTTTTCGAATGTTTCGGCTTCGATCAGCTTATTGAGGATGGCGCGCTTGCCTTCGACGGTGAAGCGGATGTCCTTTTCCTCACCCTCAATGCGTTCTTGCAGCCAGGACTTCTGCGACGGGTTGGTGATGTGGGTGAACTCGATGCCGATGTGCTGACAATAAGTCCGCTGCAGGATCGCGAGAATCTGGCGCATGGTTGCCGTTTCGAGACCCAGAACTCTGTCGATGAAGATCGGGCGGTCGAGGTCGGCGTCGGTAAAACCATACGTCTCAGGAGAGAGCTCGTTGTGTACGAGGCGATCGTTGAGACCCAGCGGATCAAGATCAGCCGCCAAGTGCCCGATGGCGCGATAGGCGCGGATAAGCATCAGTGCGCGGATCGAATCCTGGATAGCGCGGAACGAGGCCGCTGGCGACATCTCTACATTATATTGCTGCGCGCGTTCCGTGAGACGACCGTGCATCTTACTGTGCATTTGTTCATAGTCGCCGGTTAGCGCGGAGATTAGCTCTCCGTTCGATTCCAAGCGCGAAAGCGGAACGGCCCAGCTGGGATTTGAGGGTTCCGTTTCAACCGTTCCTGCACCTTCCTGCAGGCTCTCAAAAAAATGGCGCCATTGATCGGGCACGGAGCCTGGGTTGCGGGCATATTGTTCCTGCATTTGCTCGATATAGGCAGCATTGCCACCATCGAGGAAGGAAGTCTGCAAGAAGGACTTATTGAGCGCTTGGCGGGACATTAATGTTTCCTGTCCGAATTGTGTGCCGGAATGCCGGCCAGTGGACTCGTTGCGCGAGTCCAGACGGTTGTTTTGCAACCGCGAACACCGCGTTACTTAGTACACTTCGTCGCAGGGTTTAAGTCCGTCAAAAGTGGCGGGTCCCTGCCAATCATCACGAGCCTGTGAACACTAGTGGGCCAGAATGGCGTCAAGCTGTTGTCTGGCCATGAAAAATCAAAAACTGTCGGAGTTGCATGAGTCGATTCTTAGCTGTCTCTGTATCATTCGATGGACAGACTTCAAAGGATCATACGAAGCGCCCACTGCGCTGGAGCACCTCGATTTTGTATCCATCAGGATCGGTAATGAAAAAGAAGCGGCCGAAGAGTGTGCCGTCTTTTGTCATCTCCTTGATATCACCCGGCTCCAAGCCGGCGTTTCGCAGTCGGGTGTGTTCGGCGTCCAGGTCCTCAGCAGAAAACGCCATATGGCCGTAACCGTCGCCAAGAACATAGGGCTCCGTGCGCCCTTGATTGACCGTCAGTTCCACCTCAAACGATGCCTCGGCGTTTGACATGTAAATGAGTGTGAAGCCGTCGAATGCACATCGCTCCGCGATTTTGAGGCCGAATGCCGTTTCGTAGAAGCTAACGGAGCGCGCTTCATCGAGTACGCGCATCATCGCGTGGATTGCCTTGGCCATGATCGCTCCCGTTGACTGAGATATGTCGCCTCGACATAGGTCATCTACCGGGAAATTGCCATAGCGCTACGAGCGTTCGGGACCATTCACAAGCAGGATGGGAATAGCGTTTTATGATCAGTTCTTGATTGCGGGCCGGAGATCGCCGTCGAGCCCACCGCTCACACGCGCAAGACCAGCAGCAAAGGCCGACTTACTTCTCGGCGCCGTCTTCTGTGGCTTCAGATTCTTGCACCAGCTTTTCTTTGTGATGATGCAGCTCCTCAATTTTGGCTTCTGCAGCCTCCTGGGCCAGACGAAGCGATTCCAACTCCGCCTTCTTTGCCCGGATTTCCGCTTCGACAGACGCCAATTGGGCACGGAACAAGACCATCATACCTGCGCGGCTCATCGTTACTTTCCTCCACTCGTTATGTTCGACACCTTTGACCTCGAATTCGGATGCGGACACTAGGTCGAGATCTGTGACACGCCGTTGACATATGACAACTTTGCAGGATGGGGCAGGCGTTCGTGCATCTCCACCCTACAAACCGATCGCGCCGCTTTCTTCGCTGCGTTTGGCTTTTTCTTCAGGCTCGATATGGATGACGACATCAGATCCTTCAATCTCGGCTTCTAGTTCCGCTTCCAGGCGATCGCAGATCTCATGTGCGGCGGCAACGGACATCTCACCCGGCACCACAAGATGGAACTCTATGAAGGTTGCGCGTCCAGCATGCCGGGTGCGGATGTCGTGAGCTTCAATGGCACCTGTTCCACTTCGCGCGATCGCCTGCCGGATGCGCATCTGCATTTCTTCAGGAGCGGCCTCATCCAACAAAGCACTGACCGACTGGGACACGATCCGATAGCCCATGAACAGGATGTTCGCGGCCACAGCGAGTGCGAGCAGCGGATCGAGGATCGTCCAACCCGTTAGGACGACCAGCACGATACCCACAAACACGCCAATCGATGTGTAGACGTCTGCCATCAGGTGCCAGCCGTCTGCCGTCAGAGCGGGAGATTTCCAGGCGTTGCCTTGGCGGATGAGATAAGCGGACCAGCCCAAATTGATTGCGGTTGCCAAACCGCTAATCAGCAGGCCGATGAACGGCTGGTCGATGGTGCGCGGGTTGATCAGCGCCTGGGCTGCTTCAAGCACAATGAATACGGCCGCGACAATAATAAGTGCGCCCTCAAAGACAGCGGAAAGCAGCTCCGCCTTGCCGTGGCCGTAGGGGTGGTTTGCGTCGGCTGGTTTGCTGGCGACACGGATTGCGACCCAGGCAGCAATGCCGGCAGCGACATTGACTATGCTTTCTAGCGCGTCCGAATAAAGTGCCACCGAGCCAGTCATCAGATAGGCGATGAACTTGATGCCCATCACCAAAATCGCAACGGCAATGGAAAGTGCCGCGACGGTGCGGATGCGGCGTTTCAATGTCGGCTGGACGGAGGTGGCGCTCATGGCGTTTCAGTTCGCTCCTGCAGCATTATGCGGACGCAAACACTTGTGCGACATGCTGTAGACGCTCATTTGAGAAAACGCAAAAGGAGTTGGGCCGACGTTCGTTTAGTCCCTAAGCTATGGTGGGTGTGAAACCAGATCCAGAAACACCACGTGAACTGTGATGAATGGCGCTCAGACGCCTCTCCGTGGACCCGCGCAGGAGTAACGAAATATGGAAACGCAGATCCCTCATACGGCGCGTAGATCGACAGTTACGATCGTCGCATCAGCTCTCGTCGCGTTTGCTCTTGCTTTAGGAACGTTGGTGACGTCGGCTCATTCCCAGGGTCGCAGCAATCACAAAGAAGCCGTGTCGAATTTGAACGCCTACGCACTTTACAAGGCAGGCGATTACGACGAGGCCCGCGCGATCTGGGAAAAACTCGCCAAGAAGGGCAACACGACCGCCCTTGTGAATCTGGCCAATCTCTTCCAGCAGGGCCAAGGTGTTACGGAAGATCAAAAGCAGGCCTTGGAATACGTCCGCAAAGCTGCGGAGCTGGGAGACGCGCGCGCGCAGCACGAACTGGGCATCGCCTTCGAGAAAGGCGCGGTCGTCGAGCGCAATATTGAAAGTGCCGCCTTGTGGCTGAAGAAGTCTGCCGAACAGGGTTATGCCGATGGGCAATTCGCCTACGGCGTGATGCTCGCGACCAGTTATGGGAAAGGGGTCGACAAGGCGAGTGCCACGGAACGAACTGAAGCGCTCGAATGGCTGGCCAAGGCCAAAGCGAACGGCAATCTCGAAGCCGCCGACTACATTAAAGTCCTCACCAAACCGGCCGGTTGAAAAGGTGGTCGGCAGGTTGTCGGAGCTTGGAAGCAAACGTGCAAAGGTTTGTCTCGACAATCGGTCGTTCTCGTCGTGTTGCTGACGTGTCGCTAGAGGGGCAGAATTCTTGCCGCTGAATTTGAGGTTTCGATTCCGCTTTATGTCGGACGAACAGCTCACGCGTGAGTTGAATGACCGGCTCAGCGCGGTTGAGGGGCATATCAAAGAACTCGAGAAAGATCCGTGGTGGGGTTTGAACCAGTACTTCTCTCCTCACTGGCTGGGCCGCACATATATACGACACCCGTTGGCCTATCGGGTTAAAGGCTCATTATTTGGGTCACTATTCTTAATGCCTGAACCGCCCTGGATTATGTTGCTTTTTCCACTCTTCTGCTGGGTGATCGGACCAGAAGCGCGGAGGGAGGTTTTGAGACCCTTCCTGGCATACTTTGAAAAGTGCGAAGCCGAAGACATTCTTGACGAAATAAAGCGGCGGCAAAAATCAAGAAAGCAAAGTTAGTTCCCGCGCTTGCAGAAACCTGTAGCGGAGGCCATGGTTTAGACCTCAGCTAAGGGAGAGCGCCATGGCTTTTGATATGATCATCGCCGAAATCAATCTCATGTTCCAGCAGATGGAAAACCAGCCCGAAGATGCGCACGAACTGCTGGATCGCATCCACCTGGAACTCAACCAACTCAAGGCCTCCGGGATGCCACTGCCTGAAGACCTCGTTGAGTTGGAGAAGAAGCTCGATGCCGAGTTTGCACGGCATGGGAAGACGCGGTGAGTGGGGGTGGTGGGCTGAGGTTGGTAACAGGTATGGGCCGTCGTTCAGATCAACGCTGGACATCCCTTGACCACGTTAGAAGTTCAATGTAGTTAGCCGACCATCCAAATTGGGAGAGACGTGCTCGTGATCCAAACAGCGTACATTGCAAAGTCGGCGCTCGCCTATTCAGGCGGCGAACGCTTTGCTGCGCGAAATTTGTGGTTGCGCTTGTCCTCTCGGTTAAGAAACGAGCTTCGTTCTTAGAAGTACTCAAATCCAATAAACCGAATTGCTGGATAGGCGCTTGAGAAATTACTCAGGCGCTTTTTTGTTTTGGAGTCCGTCATGGAACTCATGATCAACACAATTGATGACGTCCTTCCGCAAATCAATACGGACAACGGCATCTGTGTGTCTAAGCGCACTAACTACACTGTTATCGATTATGTATTTGTAACGAAGGAAACCTTCGATACGGACATGGCGCTGCAATGCCGTGGGTTGAAGTTTGATTTGGACGGAAGAATTATTGGCCGACCGTTCCATAAATTCTTCAACATGTATGAAAAGGAAGACCCGTCTTCTGTTGACTGGTCGCGGCCGCATACCATTCTCGAAAAGCTGGATGGCACTATGATTCATCCGGTAATGCTCGGCAGCGAAATGGTGTTCATGACGCGTATGGGCATCACCTCTCACGCTGAGCGTGCCATGGCGCTCGCCTCACCGCAGGTAGTGGCGCTTTGCCGGGATCTGCTCGCTGCAGGCCTGACTCCGATGTTTGAGTATACCGGACCAGAGAACCGTGTGGTTGTCTTGTATGAAAGCTCGCGGCTAACTCTGTTGGCCGTCCGCGAAACGATTACTGGCCGCTACCTACCCTATGCGGAACTGGCACGTATCGCTACTAAGCATGATGTGCCCGTCGCTCAAAGCCATGGGACCATCGAGAATATTGCTGAGTTCATTGCCGATGGACGGGCACTTCGGGATGTCGAAGGGTATGTCATCGCGTTTGATGACGGCCATCGCGTAAAGCTCAAAGCTGACGGGTATGTCTTGCGGCATCGGGCGCTCAGCCATGTACACCTGGAGAAAAACGTCCTCAACTGGGTTCTGACCGGCGCTGTCGACGATGTCATTCCCCTTTTGTCTCCAAAAGCGGCGGAACGCGTACTTGAGTATCAGTCACTGGTTGAAGAAGCGATCTCCCAACAGACCGCTAAGGTTCAGAATTTTTATGAAGATAATCGTTGCCTTGATCGCAAAGACTACGCGCTTGCCGCTGCCCAAACATTGCCAAAACACCTGCGAAGTGCGGCGTTTATTGCGTTGGATGGCAGATCGGCCAGAGACGGCGTTCACGGTCACCTGGCCTGGGCTGCTCATAGCCAACCTCGGATTGATCAGGTTCGAGAGTTTTATGGATTGGAATGGTCTGGTGACGATCTGGTGCTTCAAGACGAAGGCTAAGCGAACCGAGAGAGTTCACCAGGGACTACCTTGGACATCGCCGGTTCCGTGAATGGCGTCCGATTGGACACGGAATGGAGCTCAGTTCCGACAAAACAAAAAAAAACGGGGGCCAGTGGCCCCCGCTCTCATTATATATAGGCAGGTTGTAAGATTAGCCCTTCAGCACTTCGACCAGCGTTTTGCCGAGGCGGGCTGGTGATGGGCTGACTTTGATGCCGGCGGCTTCCATGGCGGCGATTTTTGATTCAGCACCGCCTTTACCGCCCGAGATCACGGCACCGGCGTGGCCCATGGTGCGGCCTGGAGGTGCGGTGCGGCCTGCGATGAAGCCAGCCATCGGTTTTTTGCGGCCCTTGGCGGCTTGTTCCGTCAACCATGCGGATGCGTCTTCTTCAGCCGAGCCGCCGATCTCACCAATCATGATGATGGATTCTGTTTCCGGGTCATCGAGGAAGAGGTCGAGCACGTCGATGAACTCGGTACCTTTGACCGGGTCGCCGCCGATACCGACAGCCGTCGACTGGCCGAGGCCTTCGTTCGTTGTCTGGAAGACGGCTTCGTACGTCAGCGTGCCGGAGCGCGAGAGAATGCCAACCGAACCCTTCTTGAAGATGGAGCCTGGCATGATGCCGATCTTACACTCGTTTGGCGTCAGGACGCCTGGGCAGTTCGGGCCGACGAGGCGCGAGTTCGACTTATCGAGGCGGGCTTTCACCTTGACCATGTCCATGACGGGCACGCCTTCGGTGATGCAGATGATGAGCGGGATTTCCGCATCGATCGCTTCGATGATGGCTGCGGCTGCGCCGGCGGGCGGAACATAAACAACAGAGGCATTAGCACCGGTTGCGTCTTTGCCTTCCTTTACGGAAGCGAAGATTGGAAGCTTGTCGCCGCCCGAACCTTCCCAGGTGGAGCCGCCCTTTTTGGGGTGGATGCCGCCGACCATCTGCGTACCGTGATAGGCGAGCGCCTGCTCGGTGTGGAAGGTGCCGGTCTTACCGGTCAGGCCCTGAACGAGGACCTTGGTGTCTTTATTAATAAGGATCGACATAGTTCTCAGGCCCCCTTGATAGCGGCGACGATTTTCTGGGCGGCATCGTCGAGGTCGTCGGCGGCGATGACGTTGAGGCCAGATTCGTTGATGATTTTCTTGCCCAGCTCGACGTTGGTGCCTTCGAGGCGGACGACGAGCGGCACGCTGAGGCCGACTTCCTTAACGGCTGCAACCACGCCTTCGGCGATGACGTCACACTTCATGATGCCGCCGAAGATGTTGATGAGGATGCCCTTCACGTTGGGGTCGGCGGTGATGATCTTGAAGGCTGCGGTGACCTTTTCTTTCGACGCGCCGCCACCGACATCGAGGAAGTTGGCGGGCTCTTCGCCGTAGAGCTTGATGATGTCCATGGTCGACATGGCAAGGCCGGCGCCGTTGACCATGCAGCCGATGTTGCCATCGAGCGCGACGTAGGCGAGGTCGAACTTGGAGGCTTCGATTTCTTTTTCGTCTTCCTCGGTGACATCGCGAAGCTCGACGATATCGGGGTGGCGGAAGAGAGCGTTGTTGTCGAAAGAGACCTTGGCGTCGAGAACGCGCAGGTTGCCGTTTTTCATGACAATGAGGGGGTTGACCTCAAGCAGCGCCATGTCCTTTTCGGTGAACGCTTTGTAGAGGATCGGGAACAGGCTCTTGCCGTCTTCGGCGGCAGCTCCGTCCAACTTCAGCGCATCGTTGAGGCGTGCAACGTCAGCATCGGTGACGCCGGTGTCAGGGTCGATTGCGACGGTGATGATTTTTTCCGGGGTCTCTTCGGCAACCGTTTCGATGTCCATACCGCCTTCGGTCGAGACGACGAATGCGGTCCGGCCGACGGTGCGGTCGACGAGGATCGAGAGGTAGAGTTCGCGGGCGATATCAGCGCCATCTTCGATGTAAAGGCGGTTGACCTGTTTGCCTGCCTCACCGGTTTGCTTGGTGACGAGCGTCTTACCGAACATTTCGGTGGCGTTGGCGATGGCGTCTTCGGCAGAGAACGTGACGCGGACGCCGCCTTTGGCATCGGGGCCGAGCTCTTTGAATTTGCCCTTGCCGCGTCCACCGGCGTGGATCTGGCTTTTGACAACATAGACAGGACCCGGCAGCGCTTTGACAGCCGCTTCGATTTGGTCAGCCGCAAGGACCGGGTTGCCATCAGCGACTGGCGCGCCAAAGCTCTTTAAGACCTGTTTGGCCTGATATTCATGAATGTTCATCGTCGTATCACCGTTATCTCAATGCCTTGGCTTTAGTTGCACCGGCACGTTCGGTTACTGGTCGTTTCGACCCCATCATCAGCGCCAAGAATGCGCTTGCTCGCGCCCTTTTTTGTATTCGGCGTCGAAGCGTTGTGTTTGCGCTCGTGCAGAGCGCATAAAGAAACGGCGTGCAGGATGCACGCCGTTCAATTCGATTACTCGCCCAGGTTTGGCGCGATCCGGTTGCAGGAATCGACCAGCGTTTTGACCGACTCAACCGACTTCATCAGCATAGCGCGCTCTGTGCCATTGAGGTCGATCTCAACGACCCGCTCCGCGCCGCCTGCACCGATGATGCAGGGAACGCCGACGTAAAGACCCTTCACGCCGTATTCGCCGTTGAGGTAAGCGGCGCAAGGCAGGACGCGTTTTTTGTCTTTCAGGTAGCTGTCGGCCATTTCAATCGCGGATGCTGCTGGTGCATAGAAAGCGGAACCGCTTTTCAGCAACGCAACGATCTCGCCGCCGCCTTTACGGGTGCGTTCGACGATGGAGTCGAGGCGGTCCTGCTTGATCCAGCCCATGCGGACGAGGTCTGGCAGTGGTATACCGGCGACGGTCGAGTAGCGAATGAGTGGCACCATCTCGTCGCCGTGGCCACCCAGTACGAATGCCGAAACATCTTCGACAGAAACCTGCAGCTCATCAGCCAGGAAGTGGCGGAAACGGGCGGTGTCGAGCACGCCAGCCATGCCGATGACTTTGTTGCGTGGCAGGCCGGAGGCCTTCTGCAGGGCCCAAACCATGGCATCGAGTGGGTTGGTGATGCAGATGACGAGAGAGTTCGGGGCATACTTCTTAATGCCTGCGCCGACCTGCTCCATAACTTTGAGGTTGATTTCGACAAGGTCGTCGCGGCTCATGCCTGGCTTGCGAGGAACACCGGCGGTGACGATGCAGACGTCTGCACCTTCGATATCAGCATAGGCGTTGGTGCCCGACATGCGGCAATCGAAGCCGTCGACGGCACCCGACTGGGCGATATCCAGGGCTTTACCGGCGGGCAGGCCTTCCGCGATGTCGAACATCACGACGTCGCCAAGTTCCTTTAGTCCTGCCAGGTGAGCCAGTGTGCCGCCGATCATACCGGACCCGATCAATGCGATCTTGGTTCGCGCCATTCGAAGATCTCCTTCATTTCAGAACTTGTGGCCATGCCAGCAGAAACGCGGGTGCACGCTCACTGCGCTTCGAATGCAGGAGATCGCACCTTCGTCTGCGACAAGAATGTCGTCTTGCTAGACTGAAACAGGGGTGCAAGCAAGCAAGCGGAACGGCGATGAAACGAAAGTGGAGGTGGCTCTATATCGTTTGTCGTAGAGCAGGATGATGCAGACCAGCCGTTTCGGGGCTATTTGAGGGGACTTTCGGCGACACAGCTTGAGCTGGCGGTTCCCTTATGCGGGTCCATTCGCTAGACCGGGCCGGGCTCGGCCTGAGCGCGATCTTCACGGCTTGCGAGATAGTTTTCTGAGCGCATTTCGATCAGCCGGGAAACGGTTCGCTCAAACAGATCCGCGCCATCGCCCTTTGGATAGAGGTTTTGTGGCTCAGCCTGTGCTGAGACGATCAATCCCACTCGGTTGTCATATAATGTGTCAACGAGATTGATGAAGCGGCGTGCCTCGTTGCGCTTGGCGGGCGTCAAAACGGGAATGGAATCAATCAGGACGGTGTGGAAGGCATGGGCGACGCTCAGATAGTCCCGCGCACCTAGCGGTTTGGCGCAGAGATCGTCGAATTCGAAGCGGGCAACGCCGAGCGATGCCATCGGAACTGTGATTTGCCGGCCCAATACTTCTAAGACTGTCGGAGACGGCTCGGCTGGCAATCCCGTCAGCCTTGTCCAATGCTGATCTAGCTGCTCCGTCGCTTCATCCGATAGAGGTGCGTAATAAAGCGGGTGCCCAGTCAGCTTCTCAAACCGGAAGTCTTTGCCTGATACCAGTTCTTCAACGTCCATATAATCTTCAATGAGATCGATAAAGGGCAGGAATAGCTGACGATTCAGGCCGTTGCGGTAGAGATCTCGGGGGTGGGCGTTCGACGTGGAAACCACCACGACGCCTTTGCTGAACAGCACGGTGAAGAGCCTGCCCAGGATCATGGCATCGGCAATATCTGTGACGTGCATCTCATCGAAGCACAATAAACCTGCGGTCTCGGCGATCTGTGCCGCGACGATCGGGATCGGGTCGCCAGGAATGTCTTTGCGCGCTTTGGCGATGCGCTCGTGGACGTCAGCCATGAATTCATGGAAATGGTGACGGGATTTTGGGGCGAAGTCGACGTTGGCGAAGAACAGATCCATCAGCATCGTCTTGCCGCGCCCGACGCCTCCATAAAGATAAAGTCCCCTGGGCGCGGGTCCTGGCTTCTTTTTGAACAGGCCGAATATGCCGCCGGAAGCCGGTTTGTGGCTTTCCAATTGATCGGCGACATCTTGCAGGTGCGCGACGACCTCAGCCTGCGGCGGATTTGGCTCGATTTCGCCAGTCTCGACCTTGGCCAGGTAAGCAGACATCGGTCCACCGATCTGATCGCTCACCTTTCGTCGCATGCCGTCTCCCGCCTTTCGATGCACCATTGCGCCGGTTGCGAACCATTAGCGCAACGCTCCCATGCAAACTGCAATGAACTCCCGTACGCCTTAAGCACTACCGACATCCAGGGTCTCTCAAAAAAGCTTTCCAAATCATCTCTCTAACGGAAAAGCTTGGTCCTGTATAAGTCCTGCAATGTATTGCATGCGACAAACATGCTGACCTCACGTTCATAATCGAGCCCAGCAAATAGGAGTATTGTGCGCTGCAACGCAATGACTACATCTGGACGCAGAAGGGAGCAAAGCTGGCGCAGAAAAAAGCCTGGCAGGTCCCGAAAAGTTAGCGAGCGTTCTACTGAAGAGCACAACAGAAGCAATTTAGACAGAGGTGAGGTTCATGAGCGAGCATCAGTTCTGGGAGGGCGTCATAAGGAAACTGTGGCCGTCGGAAACGGATAAGTTCCGCGACCACCTTTTGCGACTTGATAAAGACAGTCGGCGGATGCGCTTTGCGCATGCTGTGTCTGACAGCTTTATCGAAGACTATGCAGCCCGCATGAACGATATGGGTGCCATTGTTTACGCCTATATCGAAAACGGAGAAGTCCGGGCTGTCGCAGAGCTGAAAAAACTTGGCGACACATGGGGCCAAGAAGCTGAAGCAGCCTTTTCCGTCGAGACAGGGTACCAGGAAAAAGGAATTGGTACCGAATTGATGGGTCGGGCGATCCGCGCTGCGCGAAATCGTGGTGTGCATCACCTTTACATGAGCTGCTTGGCAGAAAACCGCAAAATGCAGGCGATCGCGCGTAAGCACGAAGCCGACTTGCGTTTTGAATACGGTGAAGTAATTGGCGAAATCGTTCCTGTCGATTCCAATTACTTCTCTATTATGGCCGAAGCCATGGAAGACCGCGTTGGATATCTGCTTGCGGTTCTCGACGTCAGTCGTGCTCGTAAGCGGATTAAGACTGATACGACTGCGCCGCCTAACGGAACACCTGGCGCAACACGTGAGTCAGACCTTCAACGGGTTCAGTTTCTCAACCGCGCTTGAGCATAGCGGGCGCTAGAGACCGAAAATAAAGGGCCGGAGCTAGATGCTTCGGCCCTTCTTTGTTGTCCGTTGTGCGAAATCGCAGATGATCATGTCGCCCGGTGAAGAATGCTCTAAAGTTTCGGAATGAGCTCGAGGAACGATGTCCGTTGTTTCGCGATGGCCCTACTTGGGTTGGCGGCACGCACAGATTTTGGCGATTTACCCTCTTAGTAGCCGTTCACGACTTCTAATATTGGTCACGGCATTTTGTTGCAGATCATGTCTTGCCGAATACGCACTGAAAACACCAACCAAGTTTGCCGACCATTCCAATTTTTGAAACGACGGCGCAGTGATTTCTCTCAACGGAGACTACGCCTGCCAATTCGCGTGATTGCAAACTCAATCTGAGATGCAGTCTTCATTATCGTTCTTTGCTCAAAAACGACTCGCTCTTTGACTCGATGTTGAAGTTGGTGATCCAAAATTTTTGGCACTACGTTTTTTGAAATTGCGAGTCGTAACGCAACACAACGACGTTCAAACTTACGACGTGCAGTTCACTCAAACTCTCTTCGCAATCTCCTATCTCACTCAAAACAATAAAAATTGAGTCTTTACAGCAACAGAATTGGGGTGCTCACAATCTTTTTCACCCGCCAATTATCTTTTTTTGTCAACAAACACGTTCAAATTGTTCAAAGTTTTTTTGCGCTGCTCGTGATTCGTGCAGTTACCTGGAAAATTGGAGAAATTGAAAATGGCAACGTCCAAAACGAAGAAGACCACGACTAAAACGACTAAGGCAAAAAAAGCAAAAGCTCCGGCCAAAACCGCTGCTGCTGCTGCTGCTAAACCAGCTGCTAAAACTGCTGCTCCTGCAAAAAGAGCTGCTGCTAAGAAGCCGGCTGCTCGCAAGTCGACCCGCACCACCGCTTCGGCTTCAGCTCGCAAAGCTGCTCCTGGCCGCGGTACCAAAGCTGCTGCTAAGAAACCAGCCGCTAAAAAGCCTGCTGCTAAGAAAGCTGCAGCTAAGAAGCCTGCTGCACGCAAAACTGCTGCTAAGAAGCCAGCTGCTCGTAAGCCAGCTGCTAAAAAGGCAGTCGCTCGCAAGCCAGCAGCGAAAAAGCCAGTTGCTCGTAAAACTGCCGCTAAAAAGCCTGCTGCTAAAAAGCCAGTTGCACGTAAAGCCGCTGCTAAGAAGCCAGTTGCTAAGAAAGCTGCAGCTCGCAAGCCAGCAGCAAAAAAGGCTCGCGCTAAGAAGTAATTGAAAGACACTCGCGCAGGCGCCATGCGTATCTGGCCCGATCGCACTTCGACCTGTCGGGATTGGTGCCTTGTCGGCGTCGATCTAAATAACAATAGAAATAGAAGATGCCCGGCAAATAGCGAACTTGCAGCTTTGTCTTTTCAGGCAGCTGCCGAAGGTCGAAAAATCTCCCTAATAAGGACCGGATTGGCCGTCGTTGTACGGTCCAGCCGGTCCTTTGTTTATTCTCCGCGCCAGAAGGCGTTTTTGGCAGCCTAATCTGCCAAGTAATAAGCGCCGGGGAATTAGACGCGACGCTCGACCATGAGCTTTTTAAGCTCCGCAATGGCTTTGGCCGGATTCAAGCCCTTGGGGCAGGCGCGCGTGCAGTTCAAAATAGTGTGGCAGCGATAGAGCCGGAACGGGTCTTCGAGATTGTCGAGGCGCTCCCCGGTGGCTTCGTCGCGGCTGTCGTTTACCCAGCGATAGGCCTGTAGCAGGATTGCAGGGCCAAGATAGCGGTCAGAGTTCCACCAGTAGCTTGGACACGAAGTGGAGCAGCAAGCGCACAGAATGCACTCATATAGCCCGTCGAGGCCCTCACGGTCGTCACGGGACTGCTTCCACTCAGTCGGCGGGGTTGGCGTGTCAGTTTTCAGCCACGGCTCAATGGAACGGTGCTGCGCGTAGAAATGGCTAAGATCGGGCACCAGGTCCTTGACGACTTGCATATGAGGCAGTGGGTAGATTTTCACCGCGCCTGAGACGTCCGAAATTGCCTTTAGGCACGCAAGCGTGTTGGTGCCGTCGATATTCATCGAGCAAGACCCGCAGATCCCCTCGCGGCAAGAGCGGCGGAAGGTCAGGGTCTGGTCTATCTCGTTCTTGATCTTGATGAGCGCATCCAGAACCATGGGGCCGCAGTCTTCGGTATTGACCCAATACGTGTCCGTGCGCGGGTTCTTGCCGTCATCCGGCGTCCAACGGTAGATTCTGAATTCTTTCCAGCTGCCCTTGCCTTCGGGTTTATTCCACGTCTTGCCACGAGTGATTTTGGAATTTCTGGGAAGCGTCAGTTCGACCATTAGATATGCTCTCTTTTGCAGCGCAAACCTGATGCAATTGGAATGCTCGCTGAATAGCTTGCTGTCAACGCTACGTTCGGCACAAGTCGCGTGTTCTGATTGGGTGCAAAACGCCTGCTTATGGGCAAAAGCATTGGAGTGGAAACCGTTATTCAGTCCGGTGCTTTTTTAGTTCCTCGACCAGCTGATTGAGCCGCAATGCGATATGCAGCCCCTGTTCAACGCTGGTTCGCAGGGTGGCACGCTGCTGAATGAGCTCGTTGAGCGCTTCCTGACACTCACCAAACCCGTAAAAGACCTCCTCAGGCGCATCGATCTCGCCGTCCTCCACAGCCGACATCACGTCGAACGCATTCTGAGACGACAAAACCAGCATGGAGGCCACGTCATTGACGATCTGCTGGTAGAGGCGGGCGTTATCCGTGCTGACCCGAATTCCGTGGACGCCGAACTTGAGCGGAACGTTGGTGCCTGCGCCTTCGCCACAGAAGAGCTTTGGATGGCGATTGAAGCGTCGGAAGATCTCTATGAGCCCCATGCAGCAGGTTTCCAGGTCACGCAGGGCCGTGGAGGCTTTGCGGCGGGCCTTGCGGCGCTCAGGGGTTTTGTCTTCGGCTGACCAATTGATGCTCGCAATCGACGAAATCGCCCCTAGGGCAGCCAGTGCCGGGAGGACAGCCGCGAACGGATCAGGTGCCAAGCGGGTCGCTGAGGCGGCCTCGCTTCCGGACTTCTCGGCAGTTTTCGGAACGGCAGTCGTGGGCTTTTTCACGTGATGTCCTGCGTGCCATCCGGTGCTTTCGCGCTATGGCGTTGAGCGACGGAGCAAAAATCGGGCCCTAAATGCCTTGCTTCTGTGTCACCTGCAAGGCTGGTCATGATTTCCCCGGGTTTGTTTGTTGCTGGAGGTAGATCCTTTCCGCGGGCACATCCCGCTGGCCGATCGAGAGGGGCACTATTTTACCGCCCCGGACACGCCAAAGATAAAGGGCCCGCGGAGGCGAGCCCTTTTTTAGCGGCAAGATGCTATTAAGCGTCAGTAGACGCGCGCCTTTGGCTCCACGTACTGCATCTCGTTGGTGAGTGT
Source organism: Filomicrobium sp. (assembly GCA_040219445.1). GTDB lineage: Bacteria > Pseudomonadota > Alphaproteobacteria > Rhizobiales > Hyphomicrobiaceae > Filomicrobium. The sequence continues at coordinate 232,677 of JAVJSM010000003.1, forward strand.
GTAGGTGTGGACCGGACGGTAGTCGAGGTTGATGGCGCGGCCTGCACAATCAGCCCAAGCCAGCGTGTGCTTCATCCAGTCGCCATCGTTTCGGTCGGGATAATCCTCGCGGGCATGCGCGCCTCGGCTCTCTGTGCGGTTTGCAGCGCTCGTGACAGTCACGGCGGCCTGGGAGATTAGGTTGTCGTACTCCAGAGTCTCGATCAAATCGGAGTTCCAGATCAACGAGCGGTCCGTGACGCTGATATCATCGGATCCTTTCCAGATTTCATTGATGAGCTGGACGCCTTCCTCGAGAACCGGCCCGTCGCGGAATACGGCGCAGTTCGACTGCATGACTTTCTGCATCTTGAGGCGGAGTTCTGCCGTTGGCGTGCCGCCTGATGCAAAGCGGAAGTGGTCGAGGCGCGAGATTGCTGCGTCTGTGGCTTCTGGCGGCAGATCTGGCTGGCTGCCGGGCTCTACCACGTCAGCGCAACGCAGGCCGGCTGCGCGGCCGAATACGACCAAGTCGATGAGCGAGTTCGAGCCCAGGCGGTTGGCCCCGTGTACCGAGACGCAGGCCGCTTCGCCAATGGCCATGAGCCCGGGGACGACATGGTCGGGGTTGCCGTCTTTAAGGGTCAAGACCTCGCCGTGATAGTTGGTCGGGATACCGCCCATGTTGTAGTGGACAGTCGGGATCACAGGGATCGGCTGGCGGCGCAGGTCAACTCCAGCGAACACCTTCGCGTTCTCGGTGATGCCAGGAAGGCGCTCGGCCAAGATCTTCGGATCGAGGTGGTCGAGGTGGAGGAAGATATGGTCGCCCTCAGCGCCAACGCCGCGACCGTCGCGGATCTCCATGGTCATCGAGCGGGATACAACATCGCGGGAAGCCAGGTCTTTGGCGGACGGCGCGTAGCGTTCCATGAAGCGCTCGCCCTCGGAGTTCGTCAGATATCCGCCCTCGCCGCGTGCGCCCTCTGTGATGAGGACTCCAGCGCCGTAGATGCCCGTTGGGTGGAACTGAACGAATTCCATATCCTGAAGCGGTAGGCCCGCACGAAGCACCATCGCGTTGCCGTCGCCCGTGCAGGTGTGGGCGGACGTACAGGAGAAGTAAGCGCGGCCGTAACCACCGGTTGCCAAGATCGTGCGCTTGGCGCGGAAGCGGTGGATGGTGCCATCTTCCAGCGACATGGCGAGCACGCCGCGGCAGGCCCCTTCGGAATCCATCAACAGATCGAGCGCGAAATACTCGATGAAGAATTCTGCAGAATAGCGCAGGGACTGACCGTAAAGCGTATGCAGCATGGCGTGCCCGGTGCGGTCAGCGGCGGCGCAGGTGCGCTGCGCGGGCGGGCCTTCGCCGAACTCGGTTGTCATACCGCCAAAGGGGCGCTGGTAAATGCGGCCATCTTCGGTGCGCGAGAACGGCACGCCGTAGTGCTCCAGCTCATAAACGGCATCGGGGGCGTTGCGGCAGAGATACTCGATGGAATCCTGATCGCCCAGCCAGTCCGAGCCTTTAACGGTGTCGTACATGTGCCAGCGCCAATTGTCCGGCCCCATGTTGCCCAGCGATGCTGCGACCCCGCCTTGGGCTGCGACCGTGTGGGAACGCGTCGGAAATACCTTGGTGACGCACGCGGTTTTCAGGCCAGCTTCCGCACAACCGAGGGTGGCGCGTAGTCCCGCACCACCTGCTCCGACGACAACAACGTCGTAGGTGTGGTCGATGATTTCATAGGCCTTGCCGTTGGTCGCAGCCATTCGTTGCCTCTTAAATCTAGTCCGTTGCCTTTGGCGCCCAGCTCATCAGGGCGGCGGCGCTGCTTCAAGCGAAGCTGAGTTTGAGGATCGCCCAGACGCAAGATGCGCCGACGAGGATCGCAAAGAAGTTGTTGAGCAGGATGAGAACGATTTTCGACCGCTCCTTGTGGACGTAATCCTCGATCACAACCTGCATTCCTAAACGCATGTGGATGGTCGTGGAGATCACCAGCATGAGCAAAAGAATTGCGTTGATGGGATTAGCAAGTGTTGACTTGACCGCACCGTAGTCCGCTCCGACGAGGCTGACGATCAACCAAACCAGATAGAGTCCTAAGACCAGGTTGGCGACTGCGGTGACGCGTTGCAGCCAGAAATGGTCTGCACCTTCCTTGGCGGACCCAAGGTGCCGCACGTTCTTCAACGGTGTGCGCATGCTCATGATGTTATGAGTTTCCCGTATTCAATTGCGATTAGCCAGTCAGCCCGACGGCACTCCAAATGAGGAGCGTGCCGACGACGGATACGAAAGCAGTCATGAAGGAGAGCGTTTTGACGCTGCCGATATCCAGGCCACGGCATGTATCCCAGATAAAATGTCGGATGCCGCCCATCATGTGGTGTAGCAAGGCCCAGGTGAAGCCAAACAGGACGACTTTGCCGAGGAGGCTGCCAAAGATGCCATTGACGAAGTTGAAGTAGTCGGGGCCGGTGGCGGCGGCAACGAGCCACCACGCCAACAAAACAAATCCGAAGTAGAGCGCGACACCGGTGATCCTATGCAGGATCGACATCACCATATTGATCAGCGGTCGGTAGACCTGCAGGTGGGGCGACAACGGGCGCTTGGCGGCTGCTCCCGAGGCAGCTCTCGCTTCGGACATTCGATTCTCCACGATTCGTTGCGGTGGAAAGCTTAAACTCCAGACGTACGTAACGCGATCATTGCGCTGCGGCAATTCACCTATCGGCATAGCAAGGATTAGAATTTTGAATAGCTCGGCGCGCGCGTACGCCCAGTTAGGCAGGATGTTTCCCACCACGACGCAGAATAATGCGCGTTAGGAGAGGTTGCCGGGTACTAATCGAGCGAATTGACGATTGCGCGGCCCAGACCGTAGCCGCTTTCGAAGGCATGTTCCGATAACCGGCCCAGGCACCAATCGCCCGCGACACCGACCCGCGCATCCGTCGAGAAGACAAAGCTCTCGTTCAGGTGGCGCTCAACCAGACCGTGTTTCCAAAGATGTGCAGACATCTGCTTAGGCTCGACCCTTGGCAGACCAAAAAGGTCGGTCACTTCATTCCAGAGTTCTTCGGCAACGGCTTCGGGATCTGCGTCTTCGGTTTCTCTGGTCCACTTTGGTGAGGCATGGACGACGATGGTCTCGCCCTTCGTGCCGCGGCCAGGCTTCGTGTTGTTGCGCGCGATCCAGCGAATGCCCTCAGACATATCCGAATAGACGTCTTGATCGGGCAGGGTCGGCTGCTCTAGGCGCACCATGAGAGCCCAACATGGCGACATGCGGGTGCCGGACAAATGCGATGCCATTTCATCGAGCGGGCCCAGGATCAGTTGGGCTTGCGGTGCAGGAACGCAAACAGCAACGGCGGCAAATGGACCGGCTGATGTCTGGTCGGCAAACCAAATGTTCCAACCTTTGGCGTCCATCGATAATGTATGGACTTCGCGGTTTGTATTGATCCTCACGCCTTCTGCGAGTGGCCGAACAATTGCAGACATCCCAGGAACGCCAACAAACCAGTTTGATACCGTTCCAGGCTTCTGGTCAGGTCCAGACAGTACGCGGGGAGCCCAAGCGGACGCGTAACCAGTTCCAACAAGTTCGTCGATGAATTCACGGTAGCGATCGGAGCGGCAGGTCACATACTGAGCGCCATGGTCAAACGGCACCAGCCCCAGGCGCGAAGTCGCCATCCGGCCGCCAATCACCCTGTCCGCTTCGAACACTTCGACATAGTGGCCGGCGCGACGCAAAACGCGGGCACACGATAAGCCCGCCAAGCCTGCGCCAATAACCGCTGTCCGATGTGTCACGAGTCGTGCCTTTCAGCTTGCAGAAACATCGACTGCAATAACCGTACGGGCCTCGCAAAGGCGAAGCGCCGCGACTCTAAGCCAGATAGTGAAAAGCTTGCTCTTGCAAGACACCGTCCGATTTCAAAAAACCGGTTCAATTCTCCGCCCAGAATCAGTGTTCTTGAGTATGCACTGGTATGCTTAACAATGTAGCAATTTCTATACGAAATCCGAGTTGTATAACAATTTTGTCACCCGTCAGTGGAACTTCCCAACACAAGTCGGGGGCACAGCTCAGCAGTGGCCCCCGATTCATTGGAATTCGCGTCGACTTATGTTCAGCGTGGTAACAACACCCAGGCATCGAGATCCAGAATAACGCTCTCGTGGTACTTGCCATCGGCGTCTTTAAGTGGATGACCTGCGCACGGTTCGTCACGTGTTGCCGCCAGCCGAATGCGCAATGCGCCAACGTCGGCGCGACCTGGAATCTCAGCTTTTTCCAGGACCTCTGACCAGGCGTACACCGTATTGCCTGCGAATAGCGGCGCAACATGCCGTCCTGCGTTGATCGCGGCGAGGTGGAAGGCGTTGCCTAGCCCGTTAAAGGACAAGGCTCGAGCCAGAGAAATAACCACGCCGCCATAGATCAAACGGCGCCCGAAGCGGCCTTGCGCTTCAGTGTGCTGGTTGAAGTGAACTTTGGCGGTGTTCTGATAAAGCCTGGTCGCGATCTGGTGCTCTGCTTCTTCGACCGTCATGCCATCGACGTGGTCGATTTTTTCGCCGACTTCATAGTCTCCCCAGCGATGCGGACTGCCAGCCAAATCGTAATCGTAATTCGATAGATCGAGCTCGGGCAGAGCCTTGCCAAGCTGGCTCGGGTCAACGCGGTCAGGCAGTTCGGGGACAACGGGCTCGGGTGCCGGCGAACCCGTGTCGCGTTTGCGGACCATCACCCAGCGAACGTACTGGAGGACCTGCTCGCCGTTTTCATCCGATCCTGTCGAGCGGACGTAAACCGTCCCTGTTTTGCCATTGGAGTTTTCTTTAACGCCAATGACTTCAGAGACGGTCGAGAGCGTTGCCCCGGGATAGACCGGCTTCAGAAAGCGGCAATCGGCATAGCCAAGGTTGGCGACTGCGTTGAGCGAGATATCGGGGACCGTTTTCCCAAAAACCGTATGAAAAACAAGCAGGTCGTCCAATGGCGCTTGCGGGTAGCCGATAGCGCGGGCGAGCGCATCAGAAGACTGTACGCCAAAGCGGGGGCCATAGAGCCCCATGTAAAGTGCCGCATCGCCCGTCGTCACGGTTCGTGGCGTAGCATGTTTGATCAGCTGGCCTGGAGTGAAGTCTTCAAAGTAATTTCCAGGGTTCGTTTTCGTTGTCGCCATGCTGCGCAATGATCTCCTGTCTATTGTTGGCGCGGTTGCGCCGAAACGGGTGTCTGCGTTAAGGGGCCGAATTACTTGCTCATGTCGGCAATCGCTTCGGCGATCGCGACCATGCGCTCAGACATTTGGAGGTGCAGGCGCTCAACCATCTTGCCCTCGACCGTGATCACGCCAAGCGGTGCGTTCTGAGGCTCCGCGAAGGCCGCGATAATCTTGCGGGACCAGGCAACTTCTTCTTCAGACGGCGAGAAAATCTCATTAGTGATCTCGACCTGGCCGGGGTGGATCAAGGTTTTGCCGTCCATTCCCAGCGTGCGTCCGTGCTCACATTCCCGGCGCAGACCATCGAGATCGCGGAATTCGTTGTAAACGCCATCAAGCACGTCGAGACCGTAGGCGCGGGCAGCGACGATGGTCATGGCGAGCCATGGCACGACGGCGAAGCGATCATCGTAGGCGCGGGCGTGGGACTCCTTGATCAGATCGTTGGTGCCCATGACGAGGCAGGTTAGTCGGTGTTCGCGTTCGATACCGGCCATTGCGATCTCACGGGTGTTGAGGATCGACATTGGCGTTTCCATCATCGCCCAGAGCATTGTCTTGTCGGGCGCGTTGGCCGCTTTCACAACCTTGGCGGCGGAGATGATATCGCCAGGGCGGCCCACTTTTGGAACGAGAATCGCATCCGGGCCAGCTTCGGAGGCGGCTTTCAGGTCATCGGCGCCCCATGGAGTCTCCAGCGCATTCACGCGAATAATCAGTTCGCGCTTGCCATAACCGCCACTGCGCACGGCTGCGCAGACCTTCTCTCTGGCTTCGATCTTGGCATCCGGTGCGACCGCATCTTCCAGATCGAGAATCAAGGCGTCCGCAGGGATCGTCTTGGCCTTTTCTAGCGCACGGTCGTTCGATCCTGGCATGTAAAGGACACTGCGGCGGGGGCGGACATCCATGCTTGGCTCTCCTTGTTCGTTGACTTCTTGGCTTGCGCGAGTTGCGAGCATCGGTCTGATAGAGCCCGGACGCCGTCAGCGCTTCATGGTGCGGCGCGACATTAGTCGACGGCTCGAAAAACGCAAACCGACTTAATGGCGAAAGCTGGATTTCGGACTATTCACAAGCACTTCTTGCCGACCCGGGCGTCCTATAAGCTGTTTTGTCAGTGGCTTATCGTGAGCATTGCCCGGCGAAGTCCAAGAACGGCCGGGCGTCGGTTTCAGTTGCCGTTCGATTAGGTTTGAGGCCGGTCGGGAGAAGGAAATCGTGGCCAAAATCCTTGCCGTATCATCGTATGTCGCGTCGGGCAGCGTCGGGTTGGCGGCAATTGTCCCGACATTGCAGGCCTTTGGGCATGAGGTTATTGCTGTTCCCGCCGTCGTTTTGTCGAACCACTACGGTTACGCAAACGTTGGTGTGAGCGATGTCGATCCGGCTGAAATGGAAGCGATTTTCGCTGCTCTTGAAGCAAATGGTGTGCTTGCGGACGTTGCGTCCGTCCTGACGGGCTATTTTCCCTCGGACGCGCATGTCGCGGTGGCCGCGAAGCTTGTCGGCGACCTCAAAACCCAGTCACCGGGCCTTACCTATTTGTGCGACCCTGTTCTTGGCGATGACCCAGGTGGGCTTTACGTCGCGAAAGACGCAGCAATCGCTATCAAGACTGAGCTTGTTGGACAGGCAGATATACTGACCCCCAACCGGTTCGAGCTCTCCTGGCTTAGTGGCCTCGACGTCGACTCAACGGCTTCTGCTCTGGATGCTTCCGCTTCACTGCCGCCGCCTTTGGTTACCGCAACCTCGATTCCAGAGGATCGATCAACAATTGCGAACACCTTTTCGGCAGGGGGTGATGACGGACATACGTCGACGCCCCGCCTTGCCAAAGCCGCGCACGGCACCGGCGATCTCTACGCCGCGATGATCTTGGGGCACCTGCTTGACGGCTATTCGACGAAAGAGGCGGTGCTGGCTGCGACGGCTGGCGTTGCGCATGTTGTCGAGGCGAGCGGCTCAGCTGCCGAGTTGCAGCTCATTGCCTCTCTTTCTGAAGCCGTCCAACGGTCACGAAAGGTAAGATAAGCGAAATGAACCACGCGCCGCCCAATAGAAACGGCGGACCGCTCATCGACGTCCATGGATGGCTGATTAGTTCGAAGCCGTTTTGCGGGCTTTTTCGATGGCTGGCAGCACTTCTTCGTCGAGACTGCGCTGCGTAATCGGCCCAACGTGCTTGTAAGCAATTCGGCCCTGGCCATCGATAATGAACGTCTCCGGCATACCGTAGACACCCCATTCGATGGCACCGCGGCCGTTCGGGTCCGTACCGATCTTATCGTACGGATTGCCGTAACGGCCGATAAAACGCCGTGCGGCAGAGGGCTGATCCTTATAATTGACGCCATACAAGGCCACGTCGGTGCGCTTCTTGAGCTGGATCAGCAACGGGTGTTCTTGAACGCAGGGAATGCACCACGACGCCCAGAAATTGACGACCGTTACGCCACTTTTGATCAGCGCTTTTTCATCAAATCCAGGAACTTGCTCACGGCCAATCCGCATCCCATCCAGCGGCTTGAATTCAGCCGGCGGCACTGGTTTGCCGATCAATGCCGACGGTAGTTTCGATGGATCACCAGTCGACAACGAGTAAGCAAAGGCGGCGGCCAACGCCAAAAAGATGATCAACGGCGCGACGGCCCATCCTGTGCGGCGGCGTGGCTTGGTTGTCTCGAATTTCGGGTTTTCGTTCATCAATGAGCTTTCGCGTCGCGACTTAATCAGCTGCGGGAACGGCGACGAGCGCCGCGCGCTTCCAGATCTTCAAGCAGGCGCCGTTGATTCATGCCCTCATAAACCAGCCAAGACACGAGTGCACCCAACACCAGCACAGCCGCAGCGTAGCTGGCGATGATGAATTGTGCGTGTGGGCCTAACTCCATTAGCGACTCCATTTCACGTCAATCTGACGGGTACCAACTCATTGCGCCGGGGCAACAGACTCTCGGGCACGCGCACGATCGACTTCAGCGATGCGCAGCGCTTTTACGCGCCGGCGAAGGATTTCATTACGCATGCCCTTCAGGTGCATAGCGAAGAAAAACAGTGAGAACCCGAACGCCGATAACAACAACGGTATTCGCTGGGAAATGTGGATCGTGGATCCCATACCCGTTGAAGGCTGGTGCAGCGTGTTCCAAGCCGGGATTTCAAGGCCAAGCCACGGGATCGAGAGGCCCTCGACTGAAATCTTGATGAACGGCAACAAGGAGACGCCGACTAGTGCCAATACGGCCGTCAACTTCGATGCCAGCGCCTCATCTTCAATCGAAGAGCGCAACGCAATCAGGCCGAGGTACAAGAAAAAGAGCATCAGCACCGACGTCAGGCGCGCATCCCAGACCCAATACGTCCCCCACATGGGCTTGCCCCATAACGAACCCGTCATCAGCGCTAGGAGTGTAAATGCTGCGCCAATTGGGGCTGCGGCTTTGGCTGACACATCAGCCAACGGATGGCGGAACACCAAAAGCCCGAAGCTGGAAAACGCAACTATCGCGTAGCACATCATAGCCAACCACGCGAAGGGCACGTGGATGTACATGATCAGGATCGTCGCGCCTTGCTGGTAATCCGGCGGCGCTGTGTAGCCCAGGTACAGCGCGTAGGCGATCACGATACCGGCAACGGCGGAAAGCCACGGCAGAATAGCGCCTGATAGCGCCATAAAGCGGGTCGGATTTGCGAGCTTCTGCGTTATGGATTGCGTCTGCATGGTCCCAAGTAATTAAGTGCAATTTTCCGGCTTCGCAATTCGCCGATGGCTCCAATGTGCTCAGCAAGATGGTTTTTCGTTGGTGGCGGCAAGATTGCGCGGGTTCCAGGTTGCAGATTCACGTGAAACAGTCTGTCCACAACGGGTGTCCATAAGTCTTGGTTTGGCTTTGTAACAAGGAGGTGCGCGCTGCTTCTTTGACTTTGGGCAAGCCCGTGTTGGTTCTCCTTTCCCCAACACTCGGCTGGCCGGTGTTGGCTCTGATCTCCTCAACACTCGACAAGCCGGTGTTGGCTCTGATCTCCTCAACACGCGGCAAGCCGGTGTTGGATTTGTCTTCTCAACACGCGGCAAGCCGGTGTTGGCTTAATGCAGCTGAATGCGAAGAGCGGCGGCTGATGCGATTGGCCCAAGCACCAAAGCGCCCATCGAAATCGCCCCTAAAATCAGAAACGACGGCCAGAACGCGTCGCCTGCAGACAAAAGTGCGGCTGAAATGGCCGAGATACCGTAGATCAGTGTCGGGACGTAGAGCGGAAGGATCAGTAGCGCGAGCAAAAGCCCGCCACGCCTGGCTCTCAGCGTCAACGCGGCGCCGATTGAGCCCAAAAAGCTGATCGCTGGTGTGCCTGCCAGCATGGTCAGGACTAGCACGCCGTATGCTTCGATATCGAGGTTGAGAAGGATACCCAGCACGGGGGCTAGTAGCGCCAGTGGAATGCCGGTCGTTAACCAATGAGCCAACGCCTTCGCAGCTGCCACCAACTCGAGGGGCATGCCGCCAATTGCCAAAAGCTCGAGTGACCCGTCTTCATAGTCCGTCTCGAACATGCGCCCGAGCGAGAGAAGCGACGAAAGCAGAAGTGCGATCCACAGCAGCCCGGGGGCAATGCGGCTCAACAGATTGAGGTCCGGGCCCAGACCCAGTGGCAGCATCGCAATCACGATCAGATAGAAGCCGAGCGCGGTGCCGATTGCACCGCCTTCTCGCATCGCAAGCCGGATATCGCGGGCAAGGAGGGTCGAAAATGCCTTCATGATGCCGACCTCGCCGCACCAAGCCTAAGTTCAGCGGTGTCTTCCAATCCCAACGGAATATGGGTTGCAGCTACTGCCAGGCCACCATCGGCCAGATGATCTTTGACGATACCGGCCAACAGCGTGACAGAAGCGGTATCGAGAGAAACGGTTGGCTCGTCGAGGAGCCATAGCGGTCGTTTCGCGACCAATAAGCGGCCAAGCCCGAGACGGCGTTTCTGACCCGCCGATAAGTAAGCGGCTGGAATATCCTCCAGTTCTTCGAGATTTAGGCGCTCCAATGCGTTAAAGATCCGGTCTCTCTGGGCTGTTCGCGCATCCCCTGGGGAGAGATATTCAGCCCAAAAGGTCAGATTCTCGGACACCGTCAGGCTCGACTTGATGCCGTTGGCGTGACCGACATAGTGCGATTGTTCGCCGATTTCCTGCTCGTCGTCGCCACCCTCAAGCCTAATCTCACCGGCTTCGGCGTCGAGAAAGCCTGCAATTGCCCGCAAGAGCGTAGTTTTTCCGGCCCCATTGGGACCGGTCAACAGCAATGCCTGGCCGAATTGGGCTTCAAAGCTCAGATCCGCGATAACCAGACGGGTGCCACGGCGGACGGCGAGATGACTGACTGAGAGTTGCAATGGATTCTCGGACGACGGTTTGAAGGCGGGCTTGCGCGATAGGGATTCGCAAGTCGAGTAGCGAGATTAGATCGGCCCCTATATAAGGGAGGCCGAAGTTAAGGTGCTAGCGCAAAAAACGGGACACCGCAGCAAGGCTTTAAGTGGTCAAATTGCCCGGTATCTCTTCCGTCGGCGCTCCGACGGCGCGGTTTTTCAGACAAAAACCAAGTGAGGAGACCTGTCCGTGAGCACAGACATTAAATCGCTCGACAGCTTCAATTGCCGCAAGACGCTCGACGTTGGCGGCAAGACCTACACCTATTTCTCTCTGCCTGACGCCGAGAAGAACGGCCTGGCTGGTATTTCCAAGTTGCCATTCTCAATGAAGGTGATTTTGGAGAACCTGCTGCGTTATGAAGATAACCGCACGGTCAAAAAGTCCGATATCGAAGCGGTGGCTGCGTGGCTGCAAGACAAAGGCAAAGCTGGAAGTGAAATCGGCTATCGCCCAGCGCGCGTCCTGATGCAGGACTTCACCGGCGTTCCAGCAGTCGTCGATCTGGCGGCCATGCGCGATGGCATGGAGCTGCTTGGCGGTAACCCTGAGCTCATCAACCCGCTCGTTCCGGTTGATCTCGTCATTGACCACTCGGTGATTGTTGACGAATTCGGGTCCCCAAAGGCTCTCGCGCAGAACGTCGAGCTTGAGTATCAGCGCAATGGCGAGCGCTATAACTTCCTCAAGTGGGGCCAAGGCGCGTTCGATAACTTCCGCGTTGTTCCGCCAGGCACCGGCATCTGTCACCAGGTCAACCTGGAGTACCTCGCCCAGACCGTGTGGACAAAAGACGTCGGCGGCGAGACGATTGCTTATCCTGATACGCTCGTCGGTACTGACAGCCACACTACGATGGTCAATGGTCTCGCGGTTCTCGGCTGGGGTGTTGGCGGCATTGAAGCTGAAGCGGCCATGCTCGGCCAGCCAATTTCGATGCTACTGCCGGAGGTGATCGGCTTCCGTCTAAACGGCAAGCTGAACGAAGGCGTCACCGCAACTGACCTCGTTCTCACCGTCACGCAAATGCTGCGTCAGAAGGGCGTCGTCGGCAAGTTCGTCGAATTCTACGGCCCTGGCCTCGACAACATGACGCTCGCTGACCGCGCGACGATTGCCAACATGGCACCTGAGTATGGCGCGACCTGCGGCTTCTTCCCTGTCGACGGTGAAACCCTGCATTACCTCGAAATCTCAGGCCGCGCGGAAGACCGCATCGCGCTGGTCGATGCATATTCCAAAGCGCAAGGCATGTTCCGCGAATCCGGCAGTGAGCCGGTCTTTACCGATACTCTCGAACTCGAACTCGCCGACGTCGTTCCATCGATGGCGGGGCCGAAGCGTCCGGAAGGCCGTCAGGCGCTTAGCGATATCAAATCCGGCTTCGCTGCCGCGATGGAAACGGAATACCGCAAGGCTGAAGAAATCGGAAAACGCGTTGCCGTCGAAGGTACCGAACACGACATCGGACACGGCGATGTGGCAATTGCGGCCATCACGTCCTGCACCAACACGTCGAACCCAAGCGTTTTGATCGGTGCCGGCCTTCTGGCGCGTAACGCGGCAGAAAAAGGCCTCACGGTCAAGCCATGGGTTAAGACGTCACTTGCGCCCGGAAGCCAGGTCGTTGCGGCCTATTTGGAAAAAGCTGGGCTGCAAACGCACCTCGACAAGCTCGGTTTCAACCTCGTCGGGTTCGGCTGCACCACCTGCATCGGAAACTCCGGCCCGCTGCCCGCGCCGATTTCGAAAGCGATCAACGAAAACGGTATCGTTGCGGCCGCGGTTCTCTCCGGCAACCGCAACTTCGAAGGCCGCGTCAGCCCGGACGTTCAGGCCAACTATCTGGCGTCACCGCCGCTCGTAGTGGCTTATGCTCTTGCCGGTTCAGTGCAAAAAGACCTTACAACGGAGCCACTTGGCAACGACAAAGACGGAAACCCAGTGTTCCTGAAAGACATCTGGCCGTCCGCTCATGAGATCCAGGACTTCGTTGAGCGCAACATTACGCGGGCAATGTTCGAAGAGAAGTATTCCGACGTCTTCAAAGGCGACGAACACTGGCAGTCGATCAAGACCAGCACCGGTCTTACCTACACGTGGCAAGATGATTCCACCTACGTTCGCAACCCGCCTTACTTCGTCGGCATGAAACCTGCGCCTGAACCGCTCACCGACATCGTCGATGCGCGTGTTCTTGCTGTCTTTGGCGACAAGATCACAACTGACCACATTTCTCCGGCTGGTTCGATCAAAGCAGCGTCCCCTGCTGGCAAGTACCTGATGGACAACGGCGTCCAACCCGCAGAGTTCAACCAGTACGGAACGCGTCGCGGCAACCATGAAGTCATGATGCGTGGCACGTTTGGCAATATCCGCATCAAGAACCAAATGGTTCGGGACGAAAGCGGCAACGTCAAAGAGGGCGGCTATACGCTTCACCAGCCATCTGGCGAAGAGATGTCCATCTACGATGCATCGATGCGCTATCAGACCGACGGCGTGCCGCTGGTTGTGATTGCTGGCGTTGAATATGGCAACGGGTCATCGCGCGACTGGGCGGCAAAAGGCACCAAGCTTTTGGGTGTGCGGGCCGTGATTGCCCAATCCTTTGAGCGCATCCATCGCTCGAACCTCGTTGGCATGGGTATCGTTCCGTTCGTCTTCGCGGACGGCCAAAGTGCTGAGAGCTTGGGTCTGACCGGCGTCGAACAGATCACGATCAAAGGTCTGACCGATATCAAGCCGCGCCAGGAAATGGTCGCGACTGTAACGTTCCCGGATGGCCAATCGGGGGAAATCCCGCTGGTCTGCCGGATCGATACGCTTGATGAGCTCGATTACGTCAATAACGGCGGTATCTTAAACAACGTGCTGCGCAACCTGGCTACGGCTGCCTAGACCCAGGTATCGCAAGCGCGCCAAATAAAACCAAAAAACGCGTCGATCCGTTGGGGTTGGCGCGTTTTTCATGTTCAAGTGCAAGGTCAGTGCGACATTAGGCAAGCGGCGTCACCCACTCGTGACTTCCTATTGATCGGCTGTTTTATGATAGTGCAGCCGGGGCAAGTGGTCGGAAGGGAAAAGAACGGGTGAGCAAACCAACATGAAGCTTCTCAGCAAAAACGCACTTTGGGCTGTGCTTTTCGCAATCGTCCCAGTTTATGCAGCGGCGGCCGAGGGCCAGGACAAGAGCCAGAAAATTTCAGCTGTTGTGGAGCTGTTTACCAGCCAGGGCTGTTCGTCCTGTCCGCCAGCTGATGCGTTGTTGAAGTCTTACGTTGACCGGCCTGATGTTCTAGCACTTACGTTTCCTGTCGACTATTGGGATTATCTCGGCTGGAAGGACACGCTAGCCTCACCGAAGTATTCGCAACGCCAAAGGCAATACGCCAAGACCCGCGGAGATGGTGCTGTCTACACGCCGCAGGTCGTGATCAACGGCCGCGCGCACGCCGTTGGTTCGCGCAAGAAGATTATCGACAAATCCATCATGGCGATTAGCCGGCTCAGTCCCATGGACGCTCCGATTCAGGTCGCCCAGGAAAACGGAACTTTTGTTATTAATATCGGCGGTCAAACAGCAGCCGATGATGCCGTGGCAACGGTTTGGATCGCGGTGGTCGAAAAAGCTGCGACCGTCGAAATTAAGCGCGGTGAAAATAGCGGGCGCGAAATCACCTATTACAACGTTGTGCGGGAACTCTCGCCGGTTGGGATGTGGGCTGGAAAGCCCAAGGCTATTCGCCTTTCGCCCGACGCGATGAACATCGCGAAATCGAACGCTTGCGCTATTCTTGTACAGCAGGGCAAAGGCGGACCGATTATTGGAGCGGCCTGGCTGGAAATGTAGGGATGTGAGATTAAGAGGTCGGTCGCGTTAGAGTGTTGTCGAGCTGTACCTTGGGTTCAGCGTTTGCTGCCGGGCTCAGAAAATGCCAGGAAATACCCATTTGGGTCCGTGATCCCAAATTCGTTGTTGCCATAGGGCATGACTTCGGGACCCCAAGCAAATTCGACCTTGCCTTTCCATTCCGCAGCTAAACTGGTGACGTCGTCGGGGTGGAAATAGATCGTTCCACTTAGGGTCGGAATATCCGCAATGCCGATGGGCGGATCGGTGAAAAAATGCAGCACCACATCATCGCGGCGCACTTCGGCCCAATGCCCATTGCCGGCCTGTTGTCGACCAGTCGTCACGAAACCGAGACGCTCATAGAACGCCAAGGTTTCCTCAAGATCGTTGACAAGCAGGCTTGGAATTACGGATGCGGAAAGTTTCGACATAACGGCACACTGAACAACTAATTTAATCGCTCACGTAAACTTGCAATAATGCGGCGATGTCTGACCGGAATTCTAAATAAGATAATCTGAAGGATACTCGTTCAACGAAACCTTCAGCGTAACCTCGTCTCCGTCGCTTTCGAGATATTGATGGCCATGGCTAGCTCTTGCCAGCGCGTATAGACGTTCTTTGAATCTTTCGATGTCGCTCTTGGAAACGTGCCACTCAAACCGGTTCTTGTTTGGGAACGAAATAAGACCGTTCTTGCCCTGGCTGCAATGAAACAAATGTAGTTCGTGACCTGTTTGCGATTGAAAGCCAAATTCTGCGAGGCTGATCGGAGGCGTATCGATGCTGACATTCTCCAACACAAATGCCAGGTATCTTACGTCGAGCGTGTCTCCCCACATCAAGAGCGTAGGCTCAAACTCGCAGTCGATGAACCCAAAGCGCATACCGGTTGCCTACTTCCAATCAGCGTCCTTTGAAGTCCGGTTTTCGTTTCGAAAGGAACGCTTCCATACCCTCTTTAAAGTCTTCGCTCATATAGCACATTGCAACCAGATCGCGGTCGTCGACGGGCTGAGCGGCAAGGTTGCGGCGCATGGCTTCTTTGGTGGCGCGCAGGGTTAATGGCGCGTGGCTGGCCAGCTTTTCAGCCAGCGCATCTGCAAGATTGCGTAGCTCGTCAACGGTCTCGGTGAGTTCACAGACCAGGCCGATGATCAAGGCTTCGTCAGCTTCGATAAGGCGCGCGGTAAAGAGTATCTCACGCAAGCGCCCAACCCCCAGCACGGCCGTTAGACGGCGAAGATTGGCAGCTGACAAGCAGTTGCCTAGCGTGCGCGCGATGGGGAAGCCATACTTCAAATTCGAGGAGGCCACACGCAGGTCGCAGCATGCTGCGATAGCTGCACCGCCGCCGGTGCATGCTCCATTGATTGCGGCGATGGTGGGGACCGGGCAACACTCGATCGAGGAGACAATCCTCTCCATTTCTTCTTCGTAAGCCCAGGCGTCTTCAGCTGTCGAAAATCCACGAAACTCCGTCATGTCTGTGCCGGAGGCGAACGCTTTTTCGCCGGCACCTGTCATGATGATCGCCTTGACTGAACCATCAGTTGGGACGTTGCCACAGATTTCGGCGATCCCCTGGTACATTTCCAGCGTGAAGGCGTTACGGGCTTGTGGCCGGTTGAATACGATGCGTCCAATGCCACCGGTGACGTTGTAGATGAGGTCTTCAGACATTGGAGACACCTTCAATGGATTTCTTTTTCGCAGCTAAGTCTTATCTGTTGGTCCCGGCTCACCAGGGCGTCTTAGCTTAACGCGACAGCTGATTTACCAAGCCGCCAGACTTGCTGGGCTATAGCTCGGTTTTGGCTTTGAACGCAAACCGTTACAAAGCCGAGACGATTTTCGACCCGCCGTCAGAATCCGTGTTGCGGCCCGGCCTCATCGCTGTCTTCGCCCAGTCCGCCTCCGAACAGTGGGAACGTCTCCTCTATTATGTAAGGACCGCCGCCCGTATGGGGCTTGGAAGAGAACAGCGTGAAATTGGTGACGTAGAACGGTTCGGTCCTGAAGGCACCGCGACGTTGCAGGAATCTCGCGAGGCGTTCAGGTTGAGTATTCTTCAATCGCGCTAAGGTGATGTGGGGTTTGAAAGGACGGGGTGCCGGGTCCAATCCTGCCCCACGTGCAGCCCGTTCGTGCGCTCGCGCCAAGCGTTCGAGCGGCTCACCGGCTTCGACGCCAGCCCACAAGACGCGTGGATCGCGACCGCCAAAAGTCCCTAAACCTGCGATGCGCATTTCGAAGGCTGGGACCTCGATATTCGCGAGGAGATCGGCGAACTCGTTGGCAATAGGGTTGTCGACATCTCCGACAAACCGCAGTGTTAAATGGAGGTCATCCATGTCCTTCCACCGCGCGCCAGGCAGCGGGCCTGAGAGATCGTCAAGATCCTCTCGAATTGCTTCGGGTAATTCAATTCCGCTGAACAATCTTGGCATGGCATTGCGGGCTCCGAAGCACCTGAGGCGGAAATTAGCTTATCGCATTTGAGGCTGTTGCGATATCTGCGCCCCGATGCTGAGTCTCGTTCTTGGGTTAACCGCTCGGTATCGCAGCTCTTTGCACGTGAGTTATTTTGCTCTCAGCTCGATCACCTGGCCGATCAACTTCTCGACATCAGGCAAGATACCTTCGACGATCTTGGACACACCTTTTGCGTTGGGATGTAAGCCGTCGATGAGGACCAGGTCGGGATCCAGCGCAACGCCTTCCATGAAGAACGGATAAAGTAGCGTCTCGTGCTTTTTTGCCAGGTCGGGATAGATGCTCTCGAATCCGTCGACATAATCCTTGCCCCAGTTTTGTGGGGAGCGCATTCCTGCAAGTAGCACTTTAATTCCGCGCGATTTGAGCCGACTTATTATGGTATCGAGATTCGTGCGAGCCGTTTGCGGTGGAACACCGCGGAGTGCGTCGTTGGCACCAAGCTCAAGGATGACCGCCTCGGTGCCGTCAGGAACCGCCCAGTCAAGGCGTTGCAAGCCGCCGCTTGTTGTATCGCCCGACACACCCGCGTTAGAAATTGTGACCGACTTACCGCGCTTTTTGAGGGCAACTTCAAGCTGCGCTGGGAAAGCGGCCGATGCAGGCAGTTCGTAACCGGCGGTCAGGCTGTCGCCGAGGGCGACAATCCGAACGGGTTTATCGTTCGTTTCTTCCTTAGCCATTGCCGAGAAGCCCCCCACACCCAACATCACCGGCGCCAGCACGAAAACAGCGAGAAACGCGGCCGTCCTTCGCAAACGACCAAAGATACGGTTATCAATGTCTGCCAATGTCATCATCATCCGACCTCATTTTTCCGGCACGGCTCGCGGCTTTCGCGAAACCCTGCAGATGTGGGCACATCGCATATTCGGCATCTAATATAGTGTCGCAATGGAGGCACCACCTTTGACGACTCCAATCATCGATCTTCGTCAACTTAATTTGTCGCTTGAGAGCCGGGCTGGACAGGTGGATATCCTGCGCGGTGTCGATCTTCAGGTCCGGGCCGGGCAATCGGTTGCGGTTCTTGGACCGTCGGGCTCGGGCAAGACATCGTTGCTGATGGTGATTGCGGGGCTCGAACCTGCGACTGGCGGTAAGGCTCTGGTAGATGGCCAGGACTTGCGCGCGCTTGATGAAGACGGATTGGCGAAACTGCGCGGCCAATCAATTGGCATCGTGTTTCAGTCGTTCCATCTCGTGCCTACGATGACAGCAGTAGAAAACGTTGCGCTTCCGCTTGAATTTCGCGGCGACGATGATGCGTTTGATGTGGCGACTGATCTTCTGAAAGAGGTGGGGCTCGGCCACCGTTTGCGTCACTTCCCAGCCGAACTCTCAGGCGGCGAACAACAACGCGTGGCAATCGCGCGCGCGCTTTCAACGCGGCCCAAGCTGATCCTTGCAGATGAACCGACCGGCAACCTAGACGGTGAAACGGGGCGGCAGATCGTAGAGCTTTTGTTTTCGTTGCATGAACGTTTCAACGCAACGCTTGTGCTCGTTACGCATGATGAGCACTTAGCCCAGCGCTGCGGCAGAACTGTTCGTATGAGCGACGGTTTGATCGTCTCCGACACCGAGGCGGAGCCTGCCCTATGACAGAGACCGCTGTCGAAGCTCGTTTGACCCAAGAACAGCCAACAAGGCCGCTTGCACTTCCGTTACGCCTCGCCGTCCGGCAAATGCGTAGTGGCTTTGACGGGTTTATCGTTTTCATCGCCTGTGTTGCGCTGGGCGTGATGGTGATCTCCGCGATTGGCGGACTGGCGAGCGCGCTCGTCACTGGGCTTGAGAGTCAGGGCCGCCAGATTATCGGCGGTGACATTGCGCTTTCGCGGATGCATGCGCGTGTCACCGAAGCGGAGCGGGCTTCGCTAGGCAGCATTGGCGTGGTGAGTGAATCTTCCACGATGCGTTCGATGGCCCGGACTGTCGATGGTGCTGAACAGCTTCTGGCAGAATTGAAAAGCGTCGATGGCAGCTATCCGCTCGTCGGGCAGATGCTTCTGAAGGGTGGCAAAGACCTCGACGCTGCATTGGCGAACGGTGTTGTCGTCGAACCAATTTTGCTTGAGCGCCTTAGCCTATCGGTTGGCGATCAGGTCAAGATCGGCTCGGCGGAATTCACGATTTCCGGTGTTATCGAAAAGGAACCAGACGGACTTCTTGACCGGTTGACTTACGGTCCTCGCGTATTGGTTTCGACAGAAAAATTGGTTGATGCCGGCCTTGCTGGACCTGGAACCTTGATCCGGTGGCGCTACGCCATTGCTTTAAAAGGACCGGGAGCCGATGAAGATCTTGAGGCGCTTGAAGCTGCGCGAAACAAGCTCAAAGAAAAGCTCTCAGCGAGTGGTTTCACGATCGTGGATCGGTCGAACCCGTCGCCTCAGGTTAGCCGCACGCTGGAGCGCTTGCGACAGTTCCTAACGCTCATTGGTCTCACAGCGCTCATCATCGGCGGCGTTGGGATTGCTAATGCGGTGGGCAATTTTGTCGATCGACGGCGTCGGACGATTGCGACGATGAAGTCGCTTGGCGCGAGCAACAGGCTCGTGCTGTCGATCTTTATGGCGCAGATCCTTGCGATCACCATCGTGGGCATTGCGATCGGCCTGCTGGGCGGTGCTCTAATCCCGGGTCTCCTCAAGGCGCTCTATGGGGACTCGTTGCCAATTGCTCCGGTAGTTTCGGTTGAGGCGATGGATCTTATGGTCGCCGCCGGGTATGGGCTTCTCGTAGCGTTACTTTTTTCGTTATGGCCACTCGGGCGGGCCGAGCAAATTTCGCCAACCGTTTTGTTTCGCGATCAGGTCGGAGAAGGCTCAGCATTTCCACGCCTGCCGATCGTTCTGGCGACGGCTCTCATCGCACTATTGTTGGCTGTCATTGCGGTGTTCTCATCTGACACGCCACACATTGCAGCCTATTTTGCCGGAGCGCTGGGCGCGACGCTGATGGTATTCTACGGCCTTGGGTTTCTTGTGGTGTGGGTTGCACGGCGTTTGCCCCGACCGAAGACGCCCGAGCTGGCAATTGCACTCTCCAGCATCGCCGCACCAGGTGGACTGACCCGGACGGTCGTTTTGTCATTGGGAGCCGGGCTCTCGATGCTCGTTGCCGTGGCGCTGACTGACGCCTCTCTTGTTAGAGAGCTCACCGGAAAGCTCCCCGACAATGCACCGGACTACTTTATGCTCGATATCACGAGAGGTGATCTTGAGGGCTTTGAGAAGTTAATCATCAAGAAAGCGCCGGGCACGCAGGTGCAGACTGCACCGATGTTGCGCGGGCGGCTTGTCCAGCTCGGCGGTCGTAATGTCGAGGAGTTGAAAGTTCCTGCTGAAGCTGAGTGGGCGTTGCGCGGGGATCGCGGTATTACGTATTCGGCGGATGTCCCGGACGGTTCACGGATAGTTGCGGGCGAATGGTGGCCGGAGGATTATTCCGGCGAACCGCTTGTCTCTTTCGAAAAAGATCTAGCCAAGCAGCTGGGCGTCGACATTGGAGACACTGTGACTGTCAACGTGCTGGGCCGCGATCTAACTGCCAAAATCGCCAACTTGCGCGCGCTCGATTGGGAAAGTTTATCGATCAACTTCATTCTGGTTTTTTCTCCCAATACGCTTGCCGGTGCGCCGACGAATTATCTTGCGACCGTAAAGTTGCCGAGGGAGACGTCACTCGCGAAAGAGGCCAGCGTGATGAAGTCGCTAGCCAAGGACTTTCCGGCCGTGACCGCAATTCGCGTCCGTGACGCGGTCGACAGTTTCAGCAAGGTCTTCGAGCGGATTATGGTGGCTATCCGCGTCGCTGGAAGCGTTACATTGGTTGCTGGTGCATTGGTACTAGCAGGAGCGTTGGCGACAGCGCAACGACGGCGCATTCTCGATGCGGTCATCTTCAAGGCGTTGGGAGCCACGAGATTTCGGATTTTGGCGGCTCACGCGGTCGAATACCTGTTGCTGGCCGCGTTAACTGCGTTCTTTGCTATCGGGCTTGGCGGGCTTGCTGCCTGGATTGCACTTTCGCAAGTGATCGACGTGCCATTTTATCTCTCCTGGACGGCGATTTTCTCCGCTCTGGGCGTCTCGATTGCACTCGTCGTAACGCTCGGTGGACTGGGCACCTGGCAGGTGTTGAAGGCCCGGCCGGTCCCGTACCTCAAGTCTGAGTAAAGTCAATGGGTTGCATCTGCTTCAATGGCGCTAGAGAGCAAGAATGATGCCTTTTTGCGCACTTGATTTTTGGCGATGAGTTCTTGAATTCGCCACGCGACGTAGACATATTCAGGCCTGCAAACTGATTTTTCCGCCTCATCGCTGCCAAAAGGGGATTTTTGCGAGATGACGCAGTACAACGAACAGTATGGTCAGACGGCTACCACTGCGCGCACCGGCGCAGCGGTGGATGAAGGCCTTCGCTCCTATATGCTCGGAGTTTACAACTACATGTCGGCAGGCGTTCTGCTGACCGGTGTCGCTGCTTATGCGATTTCCGAATACGCCACGGCCAACCCTGCTGTTGCGCAGCTTCTTTATGGTTCTCCGCTCAAATGGGTTTTGATGCTGGCACCACTGGCATTCGTGCTCGTTTTGAGCTTCGGCATCCATAAGCTCAGCGCCCAAGCCACCCAGGCTGTCTTCTGGGTCTTCGCCGCGGTCATGGGTCTGTCGCTGTCGTCGATCTTCCTGGTGTTCACGAACACCTCGATCTTCCAGACCTTTATCGTGACGTCTGGTGCGTTTGCGGCTTTGTCGCTCTACGGCTACACGACGAAACGTGATCTGTCCGGCTGGGGTTCATTCCTCATCATGGGCGTCGTCGGTCTGATCATCGCCTCGGTCCTGAACTGGTTCTTGCAGTCGAGCGCTCTGCAGTTCGCGATCTCGGTCATCGGCCTCCTCGTCTTCGCAGGATTGACGGCTTATGACACGCAGCGCATCAAGGACGAGTATCTCGTGATCCGTCACGACGCGGAGATGGTTGCCAAGGCGTCCGTTATGGGTGCCCTCAGCCTCTACCTCGACTTCGTCAACATGTTCCAGTTCCTGCTGTCGTTCATGGGTGAGCGCGAGTAAGGATTTGGCCCGGCAGTCGGCTTAACGACTGGCTCAGCTGAGATCACGGAAGAGACCAATTAGCCCCGCAGGATCGCTTCTGCGGGGCTTCTTATTTGCTCCATGTTTTGAGGGATCGAAGATGTTGCAGATCCGGGAGGCTAACGAGCAAGATCTGCCTCAAATCGCTGCGATTTATGGGCTGGCCGTTACACAAACCCTGGTGACGTGGGACTACGAGGCTCCAGATCTGGAGACGATGCGTCAGCGTTTTATGCAGCGGACCGAGGCTGGGTTCCCTTACCTGGTCGCCGATACGGGCGATGGCGAACTTGGCGGGTTTGCTTGCGGAAGTAGTTTTCACCCCCAACCTGGGTTCCGGTTCAGTGTCGAGAACTCCATCTATGTGGCGGAGCACTGCCGGCGGCAGGGCGTTGGGCGGCGGCTTCTCGAAGGTCTTATCGCTGAGTGCGAATCCCGCGGTTTCCGACAAATGATTGCAGGTATCAGCGTGCCTGGCGGTGAGACGTCGCTGGTTTTTCATGAAGCGCTTGGGTTTCGGAAGATGGGCGAGCTCCCAAACGTTGGCTGGAAGCACGGACAGTGGCTCTCAGCCCTTTACCTGCAACGTCCGCTTGGTGACGGAGCAGGAACGCGCCCGGGATAGGCACCGAAGGAACAACAGCGAAGACAGACCAGCTGACGGTCCAGATTTCACCGGCCGTCGAGCCCCGGTCTGCCCGGGGCATATATAGGCCCGAGTGGTTTGCCTAACGCACCAGCTGCAGGCGTTGCCGATCTATAACGTCCAGAACACGGCGCAAATCGTGACCGCGCTTCAAGATCTGGCCGGTCGCCGCAACGACGCTATAGGCTCCCTGCTTACGTGCGAGTTTGGGGTTCTTCTCGATACGCAAGAACGGGCATTCGCTGGTTTTTCGGAAGATGGAAAAGACGGCCGTTTCGCGTCCCATGTCGATGGCGTAATCGCGCCATTCTCCAGAGGCGACCTTGCGGCCATAGACAGCCAGAATTTGTGACAGCTCCTGACGGTCGAAGCGGGTTTGGGCGCTGAGTTTGCTTTGGCCATTGGCTCCATTGGGAGCCTGCACCGCCACGGAAGTTGCGCCCTTCGTCCGTGGCGTCAGGTAATGTATCGGTTCACTATCGCTCAAAACGCGCCTCCTCATTAACTCACTTGGTTTCATCCACGATCAGAAGACACAATCCCTATTGTCATCGATCAGTCATGATGATCGCGCCGCTATCACCGGAATGCAAGGTTGGAGCGCTGTCGGGTTCGAACTTTTCGGGCTCGAACATTATGAAATAGTAAGAAACAAAAATCACGAGACGGCCACATTGGCGACTCTCAGGCGCCCTTTTGGTCTGTAGAATGAGAATTCTCGGCAGCCGGTTCTGACCGTCGAAACTTGCATCGGTGAACAGCCCCCAATTCCCCGCCGATGCGCCCTGCATGTTCAGGACCGGTTGTCTTATCTCCTAGAACTGTCCCTTGAGGATGGCCCCCGCTCGCAGCCCCCCGAACGCGAGTTGGGGGCTTTCCTTTTTGTGTTTCCGGATCGCTGGTAACTGTGTCTCAGCGGTTGCCAGGCTCCCGGTGCGCGTGCATCTGCGGTTGAAAAATGCTCCAACACGGAATTACCCCGAACCTGCCAGAATGAGGTCGCGAGCGTGCCCTTTGTGCGCCTCGATTCAAAACAATATTAACCATCGTTGCCTCTCGGTCCGGTCTCGCGGACACAGCCCCGGATAACAGCCCCCAGCCCCGCCGGGGTCAAGCTTCGAGATCGGACCGGACGGCGACAACCCCTAATTTGCCCCCCTTAATGCGAAACAGGGCCGGTCCCCCAACCGGCCCGTTTTGTTTTTGGCGCGCTTGGTCCCCGCTTTCATAATTCTGCTCGAATACTCCCGCATCGGCTGCCTGCTAGAAGATCAGGGGGCAGCAAATTGTAATGACCGTCTTGGTTCATGCCTTGCGCACTGCGACGCTACTGCTGGCCGTTGTCACGCTTACGGGAATGCTAGCGCCACTGATCCCTGTAGCTGACATCGTCAATCATTTTCGGCCTTGGATTTTGCTGTGTTGCTTCTTGTTGCTCGCTGCAGCACCGGCGCAGGCAAAACTCAATGCCGCCGGAGCAGCGTTGGTGACATTGAATGCTGTTCTGTTGATTGTTCCAATTTCCATAAACAGCTTGACCCCCACACCATCGCGCACAGCGGGGCAAACTGGCGAAGTCAGCGTGTTGTCGCTCAACGTTCTGTCTAGCAACCAGACACCGGAAAAAGTATCTGATGTTGTTCTGGCCGAGGATGCCGATGTCGTTTTGCTGCAAGAAATGTCTTCGGGGATGAAGGACACGCCGCTACCGCGACTTCGCAGCATTTACCCACACATCTATGACTGTGATTGCCAGGCTATGGTCTTGTTGTCGAAACAGGCCTGGGTCGAAACCGGAAGCCAACCACGGACCAGGACTCAACCTCCTCTAATCTGGGCTCGGTTCAAAACTAGTTCTGGACGTGCCTATCGCGTTATGGGTACTCACACGACCTATCCGCTCAATCGAGGTGGTCACGCGCGGCACTTCGAATGGTTGGCGACCCAGTTTCCCAAGATTGACGAACCGCTCGTTTTTGCTGGCGACTTTAACGCATCGCCCTGGTCATGGAATCTAACCCGATTTTCTTGGGGTAGCGGCCTCAGTCGAACATTTACGTTTTCGTTGAGTTGGCCGAGCTATTGGCCCTTTCAACTCTTGATGATCGACAATATTTTCTATTCAAAAGACGTTCGCGTAACCTCGACCCGCATCGGGCCCCATGTCGGTTCAGACCACCGGCCAATAATCGCTCGCATCGCAGTGGATGGTTGAGACCGCGTAGCCTGCGTTTATTGAAGCCTAGATGACCCGACTCCTCAAAAAATGAGATTGCCCTCGCAATGCAAAGATCTGTTAAGTCTGCCAAAAAGCCTCCCGCATCCAAAAACCCGCTGCTGTCGACGTGGCGGACGCCGTTTGGGTTGCCGCCGTTCGAGAAGATCACAGCGGAGCATCATGCGAGCGGATTGAAGCACGCGTTGAAGGAGCACCGTGCGGCGGTGATGGCTATTGCGAAGCTTGAGAGTAAGCCGACCTTCGCCAACACGATCTTAGCGCTGGAAAAGGGTGCGCTGCCAATCGAGCGTGTATGTGACGTGTTCTTCAATCTGGTCAACTCGTGCGCCACGCCGGAGCTGCAGGAGATCGAGCGGGACGTTGCCCCAAAGTTTGCCGATCATCACAGCGCGATCTTTCTCAATACGAAGCTTTTTAAGCGCGTGCAGAACCTCTACGAGCGACGCGACGCGCTCGGGCTTACCTCGGAACAGGTTCGGTTGATCGAGCGCTATCACACGTGGTTTGTGAGGGCTGGCGCGGGTTTGAAACCCGCCCAGCGCAAGCGTGTTGCTGAAATCAACAAACGGCTTGCCGAACTGACGACGGCCTTCAACCAGAACGTTATGGCGGATGAATCGTCCTGGCATCTGGCGCTTGAAGGCGAAGACGATTTAGCAGGTCTGCCGGAAGGTTTTCGTGCGAGTGCCCGTCGTGCGGCGGTTGACCTTGGCCTCAAGGGCGACGACACACATGCCATCACGCTCGCGCGCTCCAGCGTTGAAGGTTTTCTGACGTTCTCGACACGGCGCGACCTTCGTGAAAAGGCGTGGGCAGCTTGGGTCAATCGCGGTGCGAATTCGGGCAAGACCGATAACCGCCCGATCCTGTCTGAAGTTGTTGAGCTGCGTGCTGAGCTGGCGCAACTGCTGGGCTTTGAAACGTATGCCGACTACGTCCTCTCAGACACCATGGCCAAGACACCGAATGCGGTGAACGACCTGTTGCAGCGGGTCTGGCAGCCGGCGGTTGCGCGAGCTGGAGAGGAACGCGATCAACTCGCAGCGTGCGCGCGCTCCGAAGGCAGCAATAGCCCGCTCGCGGCATGGGACTGGCGGCACTACGCGGAAAAGGTTCGCAAGGAAAACTACGCGATCGATGAAAGCAAACTGCGCGAGTACTTGCAGCTCGACCAAGTGATTGCCGCCGCGTTCGATACGGCGCAGAAGCTCTTCGGGCTGCGTTTCAAGCCGGTAGAAAACGCGCCGATCTATCATCCTGACGTGCGGGTTTGGGAAGTCACCAATGGACGTGGCGAGCACGTCGCGTTGTTCCTCGGTGATTACTTTGCGCGGGCGGGCAAGCGTTCGGGTGCCTGGATGTCGAGTTTCCGAACCGCGCATGAGCTAGGCCGAAACTCGGTTCGGCCGATTGCCGTCAACGTGATGAATTTCGCGCGCGGAGCTGAAGGCCAGCCAGCACTACTTTCTTGGGACGACGCGCGCACGCTGTTTCATGAGTTCGGCCATGGCCTGCATGGCATGCTGACGCAAGCTATCTACCCGTCACTCGCTGGAACCGCAGTGTCGCGCGATTTCGTTGAACTTCCCTCGCAGCTTTACGAGCATTGGCTTGGTGAGCCTGAAGTTCTTGAGCGCTTTGCCCTTCATTACAAGACCGGCAAGCCGATGCCGAAAGCGCTCATCAAGAAGCTGAAAAAAGCTGAGACGTTCAACCAGGGTTTTGCGACCGTTGAGTATCTCGCCTGTGCTCTGGTCGACATGGATTTGCATGCGCTGGGTGAGGACAAAGCTGACGATCTTAATATCGACGCATTCGAGAAGGCCGCGCTTGAAGGCATCGGTATGCCCGACGAGATCGTCATGCGGCACCGTCTGCCGCAGTTCATGCACATCACCGGCGGTTATGCGGCGGGCTACTACAGTTACATGTGGTCGGAAGTGATGGATGCGGACGCGTTCGAAGCGTTCAAGGAGACGGGCAACATCTTCGACAAGAAGACCGCCAACAAACTCAAGAAGCACATCTACTCGTCTGGCAATACGCGTGATCCAGAGGCAGCCTGGCAGGCATTCCGCGGGCGTCCACCGGAAGTTTCGGGTTTGCTGAAGAAGCGTGGCTTTGCTTGAGGGTATGCGCCTAAGATGACGGACCCGACCCCATCGACACGTGTGCCACCGGAGTGGGCTCCACAGGACGCGATCTGGACGGCCTGGCCTGCGGATCCAGGCGAGTGGAATGGCGAACTTGAACCCCCACGACGCGATGTTGCCGAGCTCATCAAGGTGCTCGCGCACCATGGTAATCGCATCCGACTTCTTGTTAACGGCGAGGAGGCGATGGCTTCGGCCAAGGTCGCTGTTGGCGCTTCTGCTGAACTAATTGCGGCGCGCTATGGCGATATCTGGTTGCGGGATACGGGGCCGATTTTTGCGACAGGCCCGGACGGCCGCGTGGCGTTGCGGTTCGCGACAAACAGTTGGGGCGGCAAGTACGATCTGCCTGACGATGCGACGGTTGGCGATGACATTGCTCAGGCTGCCGGAGTGCCAATCAAGCGCTTCGAGTTTGTGCTCGAAGGTGGTGCGGTCGATCATGATGGTAATGGCACGATCCTGACGACACGGCAGACGCTACTCAACCCAAACCGCAACGGCTGGTCGAAGGAACAGGCTGAAGCGGCGTTGGTAGAGGCGTTTGGCGCTCGTAAAGTCATCTGGATCGACGAAGGCCTGCAAAACGACCATACCGACGGGCATATCGATAACATCGCCCGGTTTGTGGGGGAGGCAAAAGTTGTTTGCCAAGCTCCCGCCGGTGACGATGACCCAAATGCAGCAACGCTTGATGCGATTGCCCAAGTTCTTGAAGGCTCGGCCGATGCCTTAGGTCGGCGGATAGAGGTGAACCGTATTCCCGGCGTTGGCCGCTACGTTAACCCTGCTGGTGAAATTTCACCCGCGTCGCACATGAATTTTCTCATCTCAAATGGCGTTGTGGTTGTGCCGGTTTACGGTACGTCTACACAGGACGCCGCGCTTAGCGCCTTGCAAGACATATTCCCGGCGCGCAAAGTTGTGGGTGTGTCTTCGCGCGGTCTGTTGGGATCGGGCGATGCCGGTGGCGGATCATTTCACTGCATCACGCAGCAGGAACCACGCACATGACATCCAGATCGATAACGGTTGCCGCTTTGCAGACGAGCTATGGGCATGATCTGCAGGAAAACATCGAAAAGACGGAACGGCTGATCCGCGATGCGGCGCAAAAAGGGGCTCAGGTCATCCTGCCGTCCGAGCTGTTTCAAGGCATCTACTTTTGTTCGCGGCAGGATCCGAAATGGTTTGCGACGGCGCATTCCGTTGAATCGCATCGGTGTGTGATTGCACTTGCGGCGCTGGCTCAAGAACTCGGTGTCGTGATTCCAATCTCCTTCTTTGAGAAGGACGGTCCGCGCTATTTCAACAGCGTGGCCATTGCCGATGCGGATGGCTCTATTCTCGGCGTCTACCGCAAGAGCCATATCCCAGACGGTCCAGGCTACATGGAGAAGTACTACTTCCGGCCCGGTGACACCGGCTTCAAGGCCTGGGAGACCGCGCACGGTAAAATCGGTGTCGGCATTTGCTGGGACCAATGGTTTCCCGAATGCGCACGTGGAATGGCGCTGCAGGGTGCGGAAGTTCTGTTCTACCCGACCGCCATCGGCTCAGAACCCTACGACGATGAGCTCGACACTTCGAAGCTGTGGCAGCGAGCCATGCAAGGTCATTCCGTTTCAAATGCTACGCCTGTGGTGGCCGCCAATCGCATCGGGCTTGAAGATAACGATGGGACCGAGCAACGTTTCTATGGCCACTCATTCATCACCGATCATACAGGTGAGATCGTGCAGTCACTCGGGACCGAAGACGACGGCGTGGTGGTTCAAACGTTCGATTTGGCGGAAATCGAAACCTACCGGGCGGACTGGGGATTCTTTCGAGACCGCAGGCCGGGATTCTACTTTTAGGCTGACTCTCAAGTCATCTGCCTGAACATTGGGCAAGTGCGCGCAACTCCTGCTGAGAACGTACTCAATCCCGTGACCAGGCGTCGCGTGCTGATTCGCTCATGGTTGTACTTCACGACCAAATTACCGCTTCAGACGAGCTGACCTTAAACGCAATAAGCTTATGTTTTAATTTAATATTTCCCGGTTTTTCTCAACCTACTTATTAGCAATTTTTCACTGCTTTTTCTCCACCAACACGCCGCTGTCGCAATGTTGTGAATGTCTGTGTGTTGCTGGATCTTCTGAAGTCCCGCATCAAATTTCTTGAAGTTATCCTGTTCGCGATGGGCTTCGAGGTTGGCCTCCAGCGAAGGCTTAATGACTATCAAGCGAGTGACACATGATTGCCGATAGATACTACGGTCAGCATTCGACAACATCGCCCGACTCCGTTGCTGCATTTGAAGACGCGGTCTTCGCAGTCGCTGCACATCGGCCGGCGTTGACGCCAATGAAAGCATGTCTGGGTTCTGATCCAGATTTGATTGCCGGGCTCGCGCTTAAGGGGCTCGGTTCGGCGCTGCTTGGAAAATCGGAAGATTATGCCAACGCCCGGCAGCTGTCGCTCAAGGTTAACGAGGTTCTCGCGAAGGCGGACGGTGGCACCCGGTTTGAGCGAACACTCGGCGAAGCGTTGGGCTTTGCCTCAACCGGTCATCTCAAGGCGGCGGCTCGCAGGTTGGAAGCCCAGGTTTCCGACAACCCGCGCGATTTCCTGTGTCTTAAGCTCGCAAACGCATTTCGATTCATGACCGGCGAACCTGACAAAATGCTGGCAACAACATCAAAAGCGCTGAGGCATATCGGTCCAGATCATCCTGGATATGGGTTTACGCTTGGTCTTCATTCGTTTGGGTTGGAAGAGACAGGTAGCTTTAGAGCGGCTGAGGAGACAGGTCGTAGGGCTCTTGATGCACAGCCTGCCGATACTTGGGCGGTCCATTCGGTTGCCCACGTGATGGAGATGAGCGGCCGCACGAAAGACGGTGCTGAATGGCTCACGAACTCCCGGCCACTTTGGCCGCTTTGCAATAACTTCGGATTTCACCTGGCTTGGCACCTGGCACTCTTCCATATCGAGGAGGGGCGCAGTGACATTGCCCTCGATTTATATGATCGAGAAGTGCGCCCAACTCAGACCGACGATTTCCGCGATATGTCGAATGCCGTTTCCATGTTGTGGCGGTTGGAGCAACACGGCGTAAATGTCGGTAACCGCTGGACCGGACTGCGCGAGATCGCTTACGCGCGACGCACCGACACCTCCTATGTCTTTGCGTCGCTGCACTACCTTCTGGCGTTGATTGGCGCGGGTGATCTGGAAGGCGCTGGCGAACTCGTCAACAATATGCGTATCCGTGCGGCCGCCAACGATGACCGCGACCAAGCGCGGGTTGCCGACAATGTCGGAATTGCGCTTGCCGAAGCATTTTTGTGTCTGCACGGCGGCCGTCGTCCGGCCAAGGGTTTTGGCGATATGGCGCTTGAAATGAAGACGGTCGGTGGCAGTCATGCCCAGCGCGATGTGTTTATGCGCACGTTGATGATTTCGGCTGCCGAGGTTGGATCGCCTGAAGCTTATGCCGCAGTTAAACGGGTGCGGAGTCTGCTAAAACAGACCGACCAATTCAATCACGTGGCAGATGCGCATTTTGCTCGCCGGGAAAGTGTTACGGCTGGCAGCGATACTTCGGCGCTCGGACTACGAGCAGGCTAAATTTGCACGAGGCCCGGAGCCACACGCAACTGGACGTAACAAGAGAATAT
Organism: Filomicrobium sp.; assembly: GCA_040219445.1. Taxonomy (GTDB): domain Bacteria; phylum Pseudomonadota; class Alphaproteobacteria; order Rhizobiales; family Hyphomicrobiaceae; genus Filomicrobium. Next base: position 263,512 of record JAVJSM010000003.1, read on the forward strand.
GACAACCACTCCCTCCAGTCCCAGCGCGACAGTCGCCGTTGCTCCGCGCCAGCGTGATATCCGGCTCGACTTCTTTCGTGGCATTGGGATGTTCATCATCTTCATTGCGCACGTTCCCTATAATGCCTGGGTTGAATTTATTCCAGCGCGTATTGGTTTTTCTGATGCGACGGAGATCTTTGTTTTCTGTTCGGGCATGGCTTCGGCAATCGCGTTTGGGAAACTTTATGAAGAGCGCGGGTTTCTGCTTGGCACGACGCGAATTTCCTATCGCTGCTGGCAGGTTTATTGGGCGCATATCTCGGTGTTCCTGCTAGTCACCGCGACGATGGTACTTGCGGACAAATGGCTTGAGACAGGCGGCGCTTATGTAAAGGGCCTGAACGTCCACCATTTCCTCGAGGGCGATACGGGCACGAATTTGGTTGGCCTGTTGACGCTAACCTACGTACCAAACCTGCACGACATTCTTCCGATGTACCTTGTCATCCTGGCGATGTTGCCGGTGGTGATGGCGCTCTACAAGCTCGGGCGGATTTATGTCTTCGCAGCTATGATTATTGTCTGGCTGTTTGCCACGACGGGGATGATCAACCTGCCAGCGGAACCTTGGACGGACCGGCAGTGGTATTTCAATCCCTTCGCATGGCAGCTGATATTCTTTACCGGATTTGCGTTTATGCGCGGGTGGATCCCAGCCCCTGTGATCGACCGGCGTTTAATGATTGCGGCAACCGTGTTCCTTGTCGTAACGATCCCATTCGCGCACCATTTGCTCCTTGCCAACTTTGAGATTTTCGCTAATGGCCGCGCGCTTCTGGAACCCTTATTGACCAAGACCGGCTTTGGTGTTTTGCGGTTCGCGCATTTCCTCTGCGTGGCGTATCTGGCCTACGCGCTTGCGGGCCCTGCTGGGGAGAACCTTCGCGCCCTCAAGGGTCCCGTCGTTCGTATTTGCTGCAAGGTGGGACAGCAGGCGCTTGGCGTTTTTCTTGCCGGGCAGTTCCTGTCGATGATTGGTGGCATCTATCTCAACGAACTCGGCCACACGTTTTTCAACACCGCAGTTGTCAATATCGTTGGCTGCGCGCTCTTGGTCGGCGTGGCGTATCTCGTCGCGTACTACAAATCTGCGCCTTGGTCGCGAAAACCAATCCCGGCAGCTGAGTATGCGACGGCGCAGGGCAGCGCGGAGCAACGTTCCGGATCACGTCCTGCGGGCAGCAACCGGACTGCAGGTCAACCGGCGGAGTAAAGTTAGGCGGAGCCATTTATTGGTAGCCTGCGAACGGTCTCCGGAGTTTTTGCGAACGGAGAATCGAAAAAAAAGTGGCAGCGCCCATGTGGTGGGAGCTGCCGTTGTTGTTTTCACTCTCGGTACGAGCGATGACCGGTTTGCTTACAAGCAAGAGACTTGGGGCAACGCCTTACGAACGTTTACCGGCAATGTACTCTTGAACGAGTTCACCGATCCGTTTTGGCGACAGGATTGGCGGAAACAGGGTTTTGAATGATCCGTCGGGTGCCAGAAGATAAATGTACGACCCGTGGGCGTAGACATCACCATGGTCTGGATGCGTGAAGACGACTTTGCGTTCCACTTGGAAAGCCTTGTAGGCCGCCGCAAGCGCGCTGTCAGAACCCGTCAAACCGATAAGACGCTTGTGATGCTTCTGGCTTGCTTCGGCCAACGCTTCACGTGTGTCACGTTCTGGATCGACCGTGATCATAACGGGCGTGACGAGCGTGCCATCCTCTTCAAGACGTTCAGTGACCTCTGCCATTCTCGGTAATGCGACCGAACATATCGCCTGGCAGTTGGCATAACCGAAAAATAAAAGCTGGTATCGACCGTCGGGGTCTTTTGACGAGCGGCGCGCACCGTACTGATCGACAAGATCGTAGTCGCCGCCTTTGATGTCAGGGAACCCGGGCGTATTCGCAGCGTCTAAGGCGCGATGCTGACGCGCTTCTTCTTCGTTTTTGTGAACGACACCGTTATGTGCTTGCGCGGAAATCGAACACGCCATCAGTACCGCAGCACATAGTGCGATTGCTGAAGTCGAGCGAAGCGCGACGGAGATGACCATCATTGGTTCTCCGCAATCCACTTCTTATCGAGGTCGTGACCAAGACCGAAATACCCGTCTTTCTCGATCTGCTTTGTGACGCGTGGATCGCGACGATACCAAGGACCTTCACCCTGGCTGTTGGGGTTGCGCTTATTCCAGGCTTCTGTCCATTTGTTGGCCTTAGTCCATTCCTTATCGCCTTTGTTGCGAATGAACTGGACCATATAGATTTGCGCTTTGACGCCTGGGTCATCGCCGATGAGAAGACCATCGACGTCAACTTCTTTGTTGCAATAAGGCAGGAGATCGTCGGCTGGCCCGTTGAATTCGAACTGCGCGTTTTTCGAAACCATGACGAGTTTGTTGTCGCTCGCGCGGACGATGCCGAGGTTGCGATTGCCATCACCGCAGTTCGCCGGGCAGTCGCCAGATAGTTCGCATAGAATGTCGACAACCTTGCCAGAGAAGGTCGCTTTTTTCTCGCCCGCAAGACCGAACTCGCCGGCGTTGCTACCTTTCGAGAAATCTTCCGCATTTGCTGAAACCAGAGGGGCGGCGGCAAGTCCAATCGTGATGAGAAGAACTGCTGAGATGCGCTTCATGCTCATTGGTTGTTTCCTCACTGCGCTTCTGGAATTGCGAAACCAGGGACAACGCCGAAGTCCTCATGGTTCTTGTTCGTGATGCCTTCGTTGGAGACAACATTCTCCACAACAAGATAATTCACCCCGTCACGCACATAATGCAGACCCTTGGCGACGATGGCGTCACTTTGTAATTCCATGATCGTGTCGGTTGTTGCGAGTGCATCTTCGCCTTTAATTTTTAGAACCATATAAACGGTGCCGTCTTCTGCGCGCACACCGACCGGAATGCCGCCTGCCGCACACCACAACGCACAGGTATGGTGGGCACTACCGACAACTGCAGCGGGACCACCCATGACACCGGACAGGTAGCACCAGGTGTCGATGATCTCGCCCTTAATCTCGATTGCCTCGCCGGTCTTGGCAGCACTCGCTGGTCCCGTAACTAACAATGACGTGGCCAATGCCGCCAAGCACAGCATCATCATCCGAAACAAATTCATGGCCGGGCTCCTTCGAGTTTTATCAACGAAAAGGCAATCGATGTGTCGCCGATGTTGAGCAAGCGTAATGACTTCAACTGCCAGCTTCTAGCAGCCGCACTTGAAATGTTTGTGAGGCAAAGCGAGGTGAGATTGCAAGAGTTGCGTTTCGATCAGCGGTCGCCGGGCCAGGAATACTTGTTGGAACTGCCGAATGACCAACCGCTGTTAGCGGCGGCTTTCTTGCTTTTGCGGCGTGCCTTTGCCCGGCGTTGGCGCTGTTTGCGTTTCTTATCGAGGCGGCGTGAATTTGAGCTACTCGCCAGATAAGCTGCCGGTTTTGCTTGCTCCGTCGCATTAGCTGGCAAATAGCTGGCATCGGAACCCGAGATGGCGTTGATTGGAGTATTGCTGTCTACCGTTTCTTGGGAAGCGGTTTGGTTTGAAGGCTCGACGAGACTCTGCTGGCCAGATGCAGCGACGCTGTTGTTGACCTGGCTGCTTTTGTCGGATGGATTGCTGTCGGCTACAGCCTGCTTGACGCTGTTCCAGCCTTCGGACCGGGCGACCCTCTGTTCCTTGAGGCGGCGTTCGCGTTCTGCAGCGATTTTCATGACTTCGTCACGATAGGCATAACGATTATGCCGCGCGCGTTCGGCAGCAGACCAAGGCATTGGACGGCACGAACAACCATCGATCAAGGTTTTGCGGTAGACGAAGGCGTTCGGGCTTTTCTCGTAGCGACGCCCCTTCATGTCGACCATGTTTTCCACTTCGGTCGAGTGTTTTGGCAGGTAGTAAAGTTTGGAGCCACGGCAACGTCGCTGGCATTCCTGAGCCGCTTTCCGGAAGCCACTGCGGGAGGCGGAGTTGCTGACCGGGAAGTAGTATCCATCACAGGTGCGGACGCAGTAGGCACGGTAATAGCCGCTGCGGCGGATACGCCGGTTGTTGTAGGCATGGTGCCCGAAATCCAAGGGCAAGGCGGCGCGTTCGGTTCTGGTCGGCAGGCCGTGACTGATCGGAGGCTGGGCCCTTGGTTTTGTTTTCGCCGGTGCGCTTTTGAAGATGTTTCCAAACAGGCTTTGCAACAGCGATTGCGCCTGCACATGCGACGCGCAAAGGCCGAGTACGAGCACCGCGATAGCGGCGGTGAAGCAAACTTGCAGGTTGAGACGCATAACTTATCGATCGAACGCTGAACTTAAAGACCTGCGCCGATGATGGGTCGATAAAGCAAATTTTTACTGAACAAGCGGAGTTTTTCAGGACAGCTTGGAAATGTGCCGATCGCGGAAAATGGCGAAGCAGCCTGGGGGGCGGGCGCTTCACCGGTTAACAGTTCAATAAAATGGCGTCAGGTTGCGACGCAGGATTTCGTCAGCTGAACTGTCATCATAAGCGCTGCGGACCAACGCAGAAGCCGTGTTGATCGGTTTTTTGGGCGACTTCTTAACCGGCGACGCATCTTCTACCGCGATCACTGCCAGGACGTCTTCGGCTGACGCAAACTCATATGGCGCGGGGTTGTCGTCGTCGATCGGTTCGCGACTTGCGCGTTTAATCGAATTCCGCCGCTTCACTGCGGCCAAGCTTTCGGCAATGTTGAATGATGCCAGTAAGGTCGAACGCTCGTTAACGGCGGTTAGACGTTCAGACGGCAGCCCAGCAGTCATAGAAGGTTCGCCTTGGAGCTTAGCCAACCTCGCGATGACACGCTCAGGAGATGCTGACGTTGCAACAACGGTTGGAGTTACCGCCGAGACGGACCCACTGGCAGCAACGGCAATTTCCCGGACAGCAACACGCGATGCTTCACTAACTGATTTTGTTTCCGCCTCCGGGTTCTTGGTTATCGAAACGAGCTTGACCCTGGGCGCTGCAGCCTCGTTCGCTGCATACTGGCGGTGGCGGTCCTTGGCTGCATCTGTCCAAGGCTGCGCCCGACATGTGCACTGTGGGCTGTATCCGGTGTGATGACGAAACGCATTGGCGAGCGTTAGATAGGCATTGCCTTCAAGGTCGCGCATCTCCGCAGGCGAGCCGCCATCGATGGGATAGACGTAGAGCCTTGCTGGCGAACCACATCGGGATTCGCACTGTGATGAGAGACGCGAGAACTGATCCGGCGTGGTGCTGGTGGCGATGGGGAAGTAGTAGCCATCACACAAACGCACGCATACGGCGCGGAAGGTTCTTTGCGATTGAGGAGCTTTCGAACCTGTCACGTCATGCTCAGCCAGCGACAGCTGTAGACTTCGTGCTGCTCCACGGATTGCGAGGTAGGCTTTGAGCGGGTTTTTTTCCTCCGCACTTGCTCGCGTTTTGGAAACAGCAGTGTGTTGCTGCCTGAGACCGGAAGCCAAACCATCGGTAGGGACCGGCATGGTCTGCTCGTCGATCTGGTGTGCGAGGTAGATGCGATCAGACGCAACGGCTGTGTCTGAAACGTCGACCGTCACCGGGCCATACAGCGCCATCATCAGCGCGAAAGCGAAAAAGACGGGGCCGCACAGCACAGCCGCCGCAATGGCGAAGACCAAGATCTTTCGCTTGCGCGCGGAGTTCCCGCTTTCCGTTTCTGACTGTTCACTTACGCTGAACATGCCCGCTTCTTCTTCCAACTTCAGCCTTCGCGATCGGTGAGCACGCCACCTCGCCTGAGGCGCGCTGCCGATTGAATATTGCGTATCCAGAAATTTGCACAGCCACTTGAAATCAGTTCGAAAACGGCTGCATTCTCATACGTCTGATTATCTCTATAGCGCTCCGGGTTTCGCTCACACCCCACGAATTTGCAAAACAATCTTGCCGATAGCCTTACGCTCCTCAATTTCTGCCAGTGCGGCCTTAATATCGGGTAGCGGAAACGATTTATCGATGCGGGGCTTGAGCCGGCCTTCTTTGACCCACTGCAGAACGTCTTGCATATGTTGGCGATGGCTTGCCGGGTCACGTTGGACCGCCTCGCCCCAGAAAACACCAAGGGCCGCACAGCCTTTAACCAAGAGGAGATTAAGTGGCAGCTTGGGGATTTCTCCGGAGGCAAATCCAACAACCAGGAAGCGGCCTTTCCAGGCCATGGCACGGATGGCCTGCTCAGCGCTGTCGCCCCCAACACAATCGTAGACCACATCGACACCGCGTCCTTCCGTGACTTCGCGCAGTGCCAGTTTGAGATCGCTCGATGCATAGTTAATGAGGTGCTCGGCACCGTGCGCCTTGCAGATGGCAAGCTTTTCGTCACTTGAAGCGACCGCGATGACCCGAGCTCCCATTGCCGCTGCGATCTCAACCGCAGCCAGGCCGGCCCCACCAGACGCGCCGAGAACTGCCACCGTCTCACTAGGTTGCAGATCGGCTCTATCTTTCAGCCCATGGATTGCTGTGCCATACGTGATGCTGACGCTGCTTGCTACCGCATCATCGATCCCATCTGGGATGGCGACGACACGATCCGCAGAAACGGTGATTTTTTCTCTCGCACCGCCCCAGCCGAGGTAGGCCGAGACGCGATCTCCGGGTTTGATGCCATCGACATTTGCGCCGACACTTGCGACGGTGCCTGCGATTTCGCCGCCGGGTGAAAACGGAAGTTCGGGTTTATGCTGGTACTTTCCGCGGGTAATTAGAGTGTCGAAGAAGTTCAACGCGCAAGCGTTGACATCGACAACGACCTCGCCCGAGGCAGGTGTCGGATCGGGCAGGTCCCCAATCTCCAATTTGGAGGGACCCTCAAGGGACTTGCAGAGAACTGCCTTCATCATCAAACCTCGGGGATGAAATATGTTGCGCCTCGCGGGCAGATGTTGGGGACGTTTTACTCCCCTCTGGCGCTTTGAAATACGCGACCGAATGACTGCGCCGAAATGACCCTTAGGAGATTAAATGTCGAAACGTGGCCATAACGTCCAAAGCGGGAACTGGCCGCCGCTACCGCGAGGCTACTTCGCGATCGGCGCCGAACGGATGTCGAAATCTCTCAATCTGGGCAACCTTATGCGTTCAGCGCACGGGTTTGGTGCCAGTTTCACCTTCACCATTGGTGCAACCTACAAAGCGCTCGAAGCTGCCGCAGACACCTCCAAAGGCCAGAACCACCTGCCACATTACAACTGGGAGGGGCTGGAAAACATGACGCTGCCCCAGGGCTGCAAGCTGGTCGGTGTGGAACTTATTGACGAAGCAATCGATCTGCCGAGCTTCAAACATCCACTCCGCGCGGCTTATGTATTGGGGCCGGAACTTGGCTCATTATCGCCGCCGCTCATCGAAAGATGCGATTATGTTGTCAAGATCCCGACTAGGTTCTGCGTAAATGTTGCCATGGCAGGCGCTATTGTCATGTATGACAGAGTGAAGAGCCTCGCGCGATTCGCCGACCGGCCCATCCAGACAGGAGGGCCGGATACAAGCGTGACAAATATGCAAGACGCCTGATCGATTGGCTCGCGAGGGTGACAAGTGGGTCCCGAATTCTTTATACGGGGCGCAGGCAGATGGGATTTTGCGAAGGACGGTAAACTGAAAAATGAGCTTTCTTGATACGACTTGGATCAGAACCGCGGCCATCGCTGGAGTATTCGTTGTAGCGACCGGCACAGCCGCTTCAGCAGCACAGCTCGTAAAGACCTATCGTGACTGGAGCGTATTTTCTCACGAGCAGAGCAGCAAGAAAATCTGTTTCGCGGCGACACAACCCAAAGATACAGCGCCTGAAGGTGCCAATCGCGATGGCGTTTTCTTCTACGTTTCGGCTTGGCCAAAGGATGGTGTGAAGTCCGAAGTGAGTGTGCGTCTGGGCTATAAGATCCAGAAAGGCAGCACCGTTACTGTCAGCGTTGGGAATGCTTCTTTCGATCTCTTCGCCAAGGACGACAAGGCTTTTGTTGCTGACGCGACCGAGGAGCTTAAACTCATCGAGGCGATGAAGCGCGGTTCTAGCATGAAGGTCGAAGCCACGTCCGATTCTGGCTCTTCGACTGCGGATACTTATTCGTTGATGGGAATCTCCGCAGCTCTCAAAGGTTTGTCGGCAACTTGCCCATAAGCTGAGCTGAAGAGCCGAGGAGCTTAGGCTGTTCCGCCAGATGCGTTTCAAACGGCGCGGTGCAATTGTGGTTGCCGCGCTGTTTTATTTGGGTGAGCGGATCTGAATGTAGATGGCACCTTCTCCACCGTGATGCACAGCAGCGCTGGTAAAGCCGACGACCACGGCGCGCATATCCGGTTCAGATAGCCACATCGGGACATTTCGACGGAGCACACCGCGTTGCTGGCCTTCGCTGTCGGAATAGCCATAGGCGTCAGAGTAATCCCGCGCGAATGTCCCTTTTCCGGTGATGACCAGCACCCACTTGAAGCGCCGTGCCTGGGCGCGGAATAAAAATGCGCGCAGTGCAGAGTGGGCTTCTGTCTGACGCATCCCGTGTAAGTCGAGTTTTGCTTCGATATCGATCCGGCCGGAACGAATTTTTCTCGCTTTGCGAGCATCGATATCGGCGAGCGATGGTAGGTGCTTGCCTGTTTGTTGGTGGCGGCGCGCGGCAGGTACTGCAGGGGGCGGTGCGGGTGAAACTGCAGGCTTATCACGGGGCAAATCCTTGCGCTGGCCGTGCGGCTCAAACGGTGATTCGTCAAACCCAACCGGCATGATGCGCTTATCCCGGCCATGAAACGGGCGCATCGTCTGCGTCGTATGCTGCCACAACGCCATATCCTCTTCCGACAGCATGGCATTGCGCTTCTTTTTTTCTCCGCCCTTTCGGTCTGGCTTTTTCATGACTTCTACGATCTGCTCGGCGGGTTGGGGAGCAAGGCAAAAAAGTTGCAGGCATGTTTGGTGGGCCCAGCTTTTTCTCCCGCCGCTATTCCCGAACCATAGTAAAGGTCGCCGCGCTCCGGTCCACGGATGGCTGAGCCGACATCATGCGCCACCATGAGCCGATGGAATCCGGTTTCTCCGTTTTCGACTGCGTGTTTCAGTTCAGGCACGGAGATAAAAATCGGAAGCCCGAGCGGATAATAAGCCGTATCCACAGCTAGGCTTCGCAGCGGTGTCAGCGGAATATCGTTCGTGCCCAACGTGCGGGTTTGGTCTTCCGGTCCGAGAACGCGGAAGAAAATGTAGGAGTCGTTTTTCCACATGACCGGGCGTGCGCGTTCTGGGTCGGCTTTCAGCCACGCGATCAGCGCCTGCAATGTCATGTCTTCGGAGGGGAATTGGCCGCTGTCGATCAAATACCGGCCAATCGACGTGTAGTTATGACCATTCTTGCCTGCGTAGATGAGGCGAACCGCAGTGCCATCGGTCATGCGCGCCAAGCCCGAGCCCTGCACCTGCATGAAGAATAGATCGACCGGATCGGCCACATACATCAGCTCCAGGCCGCGGTCAGCCAATGCGCCCTCTTCTATTTCGCGACGTGTGGGGTAGGGCTCGATTTCTCCGCCGGGTAACTGCCTCGCATGGGTCATTTGCCCGGCTTTGGCTCCGCGGTCGGCCTCTTCCATCAGATTTATGAGGTCGTCCGGACGGGCAAGGACGGGGACTTTAAATCCCGGTTCAGGATCGTAGGAAGCTTTAATCTCTGGCTCGTAGTAGCCAGTCAGCAGCCCTGACTTTTCATCCGTCACGATCCGGTGCGGTGTGAAATTCTGCTCGAAGAAATTTCGCGCCGCGGCCGCATTTGTGATGGAGGAAAAATCACTTCGCCCAATTAAATCCGCGAGTTGCTTAGCAAATGGATCGTGAGATTTTTCTAAAGCAGGCGCGGAGTCATGAAGCGCTTTTAACGCAGCGAGATGGTCATCATCCTCCCAACCCGTAAGGCTTGGAAATGTCACTTGGGCAAAGCGGTGTGCGGCTTGCGTCTGTTCCACAAGACTAGCCCTGCATCAACCGCATGTGTTTAAGCCCTGGCTCAGCTTGTTGCGAGCGTTGCGACCAGCTTCCAGTTCGGATTGGCGACAGCGCGCGGTGTCGACACATCACGGCTGAACGTCCAGATGTCCGTGACGTCCTTGATGCGCTGTGGATCTCCATCGATCACTTCGCCGTCGCGATCACGCGTCGCTGAAATGAGCTGGCTTGCGAAGCGAACGGTAACGGATGCATTGCCGTCGGTGACATCTGCTTCAAGGATTTCAGCTGAATCGATGCCAACAAAGCTCTGATCTATCTGCTCATCACGCGATTCACGATCGTGGATTGCGCCGTCGAAACCCTCATAGACCTCATCGCTCAGGAGGTCTTTGAGCATTTTACGGTTGCCGGCGGCAAATGCCATCACGATCATCTCGTAGGCTGACTTGGCACCATCGACGAAACGGTCCGGATCGAAAGCTGGGTCGAAGCGCAGGATCTCCATAAGACCTTGCTTCACCGCCGTGTTCTTACCCGCAAACGTCTCTATGCGGTTTTCAGCGTCCGCCGTCGTGACCTCTGGTTCCTCGACAGGTTCCATTTCACGATTATCGCGACGTGGGAGGGTGACGACTTTTTCTGAGGCCGCGGCAGCTTCTTGTTGCGCACGCTCAGCCCGGTAACGCTCGATCCGCGTTTCCTCATCGCCCGTGCGACGGCCCAAAACACTGCGAAGCTTCAGGATCACAACAACTGCGACGATCAGCGCGATCAAGGTGAAAATATCGATATTGCCGTTCATGTTGCGTATACCAATTGGCCTCTTCGGCGACGATGTCGCAAGTTCCACTACGGCTCATTGCCTGTCTTTGGTCTGGACCTGCCGCATGCCGATCCTGTTTAGATAGTCCTGTCTGCCCCTGCTGACCACCCGAATAAGCAAAAACATGGCCAACATGGTGTCATGACGTTGCAAACCGCGGTTCTGCACATGGCAGCAGGGAAACCTGACCGGTGCTCAATCTTCCGAGCCAGTATCGCTTCCAGGTCCAGTTCTAGGTTTGCTTGGCTTACAGTAAATACGCGGTTTACGAGCACTCAGACCGCTTGTTGGTAGCAAACCTGAGGCAAATCTGCCTGTCAAAGCCGTTCCAGTGCCAAGTCTGATGTCCTAGAGCCTCGGTTTTGCTTCATTACCCAGGCATAGACGACCGAGTTGACGATCCCAAGTGAATTGCGCGTTAGATTAGGGCACCTGCCCTGTGATGCCAACACATACGCCGTGATTGTTGTCAAAGCCGAACGCCGTCAGTAGAGAAGCAGACCATCACGACCCGAGAATGATTTGGGTTATATAAGGTTTGGGGCCGTTCATTTCGTTTGAGCGAAATACATCAGCTGTTCATAAGCTCCCCAGCTTGTTGTACGCGTCGCGAGCGTCTAACCCTTGAACCCCTCCATTTGGATAGTTCGACCGTGCCATTTCTGTTCCTGCTCGTCTTTATCGTCGTTCCGCTGGTCGAGATCGCTCTCCTGATCGTCGTTGGTCAACACATCGGGCTTTTGGCGACGATTCTAATCGTTATCGTAACCGCTATTTTGGGCACGACCTTGCTGCGCCAGCAGGGATTTGGCGTGATGGCCCGCGTTTCCCAATCGCTCGCGGAAGGAAAAATGCCTGTCGAGCAGGCAATTGAGGGGCTCTGTCTGCTCGTTGCAGGTGCGTTTCTTCTCACGCCTGGCCTTCTGACCGACGTGACTGGCTTCCTGTTGCTTGTGCCGGTTGTGCGAATTCACCTTGCGCGGGCGATTTTACGTGGCTTCCTGCGCTCTGGAAACGTGCACGTCTTCACACAACGTTCCCAGCATGGCCAATCCGGGCCAACTGAAGAGCCCTTTCACCCGTTTGAGGATCGTCAAAACAATGGCGATCAAGTCATAGATGGCGAATATACCCACGTTGACGACCAGGATGAACCACGCCGGACTCGCCAAAAAAAATAGTCAACCTTTCCTGGCAATTGGTTAGTACGTAACTGCGTCTCAATTGGATAATTGCGGTTGGCGGGCAGCTATGTTAGCCACCCCCGCAGACCAGCGCCGCTGCGGCGCAACTCCTCAATCCAACCCGTAAAATGGACGTGCCCTGGATATGACCGACAATAAGAATGGATCTGACACGCAATCGGCTGCAGAAGGCGAAGGCCAAGCAATCCAGGCGCAGGTTGTTGCGCAGTACATCAAGGATCTCTCCTTCGAGAACCCTAATGTCGAGAAGCTTCTGTCAGGGCCCGGCGAGAACCCAAACATGAAGCTCGAGGTCAACGTCAATGCACGCCGCATGAACGATGACCTTTATGAAAGCGCGATCGATTTCAAAGCGCACGCTACGAACGAGACAGGGACGATCTATCAGCTCGAAGTTGTTTATGCTGGCATGTTCCGCATTAAGAACATCCCGGAGGAAGCTCTTGAGCCGTTCCTGCTCATCAACTGCCCGGCACTGATTTTCCCGTATTTGCGTCGCCTGGCATCCGACCTGACGCGCGAAGGTGGTTTCCCGCCACTTATGCTCGATCCGATCGACTTCGCTGGCCTATACATGCGCCGCAAGCAGGAAGGCGAAGCACAGGCGCCGGACGCCAGCTGATTTAAGCGTGACGCAAAGTCAACAGCCGGCCATTTGCTAGGCTTGTTATGATTTGAGGGCTCGGTGTCTTAACGGCAACGGGCCTTTTCATTAATGACCGTTTGGGTTTGGCGCAAAGATCAAGCAGTCACGAATAGCGCTGCCACACAGCCTTCTCGCCAAGCGTCTCTACAAATGCCTCGTGCGCTTTGATCTCAGCATCAGTGAGCCGGCTTGGGAGGGGTTCAGGCCTCGCCTTTGCCGGAGCGTTTGTAGCAGTTCCCGCGCCATTCGAATTGTCGGCAGCAGCAGCAAGCTCCATGCGACCTTGGCGCTCGTCGAGAAGCTCAATGTAGACTTCAGCAAGCAGCAACGAGTCGAGAAGCGCGCCGTGTTTGGTACGTTTCGAGTTGTCGATTCCGTAACGTTTGCAGAGCGCATCCAATGTGTTCGGGCCGCCTGGATGCTTGCGACGCGCAATCGCTAGCGTATCAACGACGCGGTCTGTCTTGATGAGCGGCCCGTTCAGCCGCTTCAATTCCATGTTGAGGAAGCCGACGTCGAAGTCCGCGTTATGAATCACCAGAATGTCGGTTTTGATGAATTCAACGAATTGGCGGGCAACTTTTGCAAAGACCGGTTTGTCGAGCAGAAACTCGGTCGTCAGCCCATGCACGGCAGCTGCTTCTTGCGGCACGTCGCGCTCGGGATTGATGTAGACGTGGTACTCCTTACCGGTCGGGATGCGGTTGATGAGCTCGACACACCCTATCTCGACAAGACGATCACCACCCTCGGCGCGAAGGCCTGTTGTTTCTGTATCGAGTACAATTTCGCGTCGCATGAGTGTTCAATCCGTCTTTTTCGATCTTGATCCGGCGAACGGGCACGAGTGAACCTTAACCCTCAAGCCCAATGACGCTGATAAGCTTTGCCATCTCGGTCCTGCAGCTTGTCGATGATTGAATCGAGTTCGGTTTGGCTTTGCGAGATGCTTGTTGAGGTATCCACAACGAAATCGGCCCTTTTTCGCTTTTCAGAGTCAGACATTTGTTGTGAACGGATTTGTTCGAACTTGGCTTGCGTCATGCCCGGCCTTGCGAGGACGCGTTCTGCTTGTAGCGCTTCTTTGGCGCTGACGACGATGACAACATCAACAAGTGCATCTGCCCCTGTTTCCAAGAGGAGTGGGATTTCCAGGACCGCGATTTTTGCTCCCTTCTCGGCCTCATCCTGAAGGAACTTTTTTTCCTCTTCCCGCACCAGCGGATGGACGATTGCTTCCAGTTTGATGAAACCTTCAGGATTGTCGATCAAAGCCGCGGAGAGTTTTTGTCGGTCGACCGATCCGTTCATCGTGGTTCCGGGAAAGGCGTCTTCGATCAGCGAAACAGCGCGACCGGAATAGAGTTCATGGACGGCAGCGTCCGCATCGAAGACGGCGATGCCTTTCTCCAGGAAGTGTGCGGCGGCAGTTGATTTGCCCATGCCAATGGAGCCTGTGAGACCTACAATCAGCATGCCTCACACTCCGATATCGTCCAGCACCAATTGGCGCAGCTCGGCGGTTACTTCAGGGCGAATGCCAAACCAGCGTTCAAAGCCTGGAACCGCCTGGTGCAGCAACATCCCCAATCCGTCGACTGTCTTGAGGCCGTGGCGACATGCATCGTTCAACAGTTTCGTTTCGAGCGGGACGTAAACGATATCAGCCACGACGCAATCGGGGTCTGCGCCAAAGAACTCCAATCCAAGATCGCCTTCGCCGCTCATGCCCAACGTCGTGGTGTTGACGATGACGGAGGCAAACTCTGAACAACGGATGCGCTCGGCCCAGTCACCAGCGCGGATTTTTCCTCTGCCTTGAAAATCGTTGGCCAATGCTTCTGCGCGCGCGCGCGTTCGGTTGAGGACAATAATCTCCGCCACGCCAGCTTCGAGGAACCCATGGCAGATGGCGCGGGCCGCACCGCCAGCTCCGAGCAATACGACAGGCTTTCCATTTTTCTCCCAACCTGGGGCTTCAATCCCAAGGTGAGTCATAAAGCCATACGTGTCGGTATTAGCAGCGTGAACCTTGCCGTCCTGAAGCCAGATTGTGTTGGCGGCTTTGACCGCAAGAGCTGAGGCGTCGCGGTGGTCGGCCGATGCGAAGGCGACCTCTTTTAGCGGCACGGTGACGTTGCACCCTGCTAAGCCTTCGGCTGCGAGGTTCTCGAAAAACGCCTCAGCTTCATCGGGCGCGACGGCTCGCTTATCATACGACCCATCGATGCCGTACTTGTTCAGCCAGTAGCCATGGATGACGGGGGATCGGGAATGTTTGATCGGCCAACCGATCACACAAGCTTTGGTCATGCGATTTGTCCCGTTATCCTGCTATGGCATTCCGACGGCGCAGCTCTTTGAGTAGCGGCAACATTGGCATTCCCAGGATCGTGAAAAAATCTCCGTCGAGCTCTTCGAAGAGCTGGAGACCCAGACCTTCAATCTGGTAGGCACCGACGGACTGGCAGACGTCTCGACCCGCGCGGACCAAATATTCCGTGAGATAGTCCGAACTGAATTGGCGCATCTTTAGTCGCGCTGTCTCGACATAACTCCAGGTTACCTCACCATCCTCTGCCAGCACGACCGCGGAATGGAGAAAATGCTCCTGCCCCCGCAAGCGGACGAGGGTTTCACGTGCTTCCTCGAGATTGGCAGGCTTGCTGAAGATCTCGTTGTTCATCGACAGTGTCTGGTCAGCGGCGATCACAAGGCTATCGCTCTCGATGGTGCTGACCGCCTCACCCTTTGCGCGAGCTAGGATTTCTGCAACGTCCGCAGCATCAATTTCGCCGTCGTCGGCGGTCAAAGTTGCACGAACCGTGTCTTCATCGATGTCGGCGGGGACAACGGTGAAGGCGATCCCGGCAGCTTTCAGCATGTCATGGCGGGCATGAGACCCCGAAGCGAGGATAATATGCGGACTGCTAGCCATTATTCTCTTCCGTCTGCTCAACGTCGGCGCGGCGGTCATGCATGAGCTTAATGATTGTTGCGGCAGTTTCCTCCACCGATCGGCGTGTCACATCAATGACGGGCCAGCCGTTTCGGGCACAGATCCTTCGCGAATGTGAAATCTCTGCCAGAATTGCGTCCCGGTCGACATAAACATCGAGGTCGCGGTCCCCAAGTACCATGGCGCGGTTTCGGCGAACTTCCGCAATGCGGTCGGCCTGCGCGACAAGGCAAACGACAAATGCCGAATGGTCGGTGAGTAGCTGCTGCGGCAATGCGATCGACGGTACGATTGGTACGTTGGCGGTCTTGTAACCGCGCTGCGCGAGATAAATCGATGTCGGTGTCTTTGATGTGCGCGAAATGCCCATGATGACGATGTCGGCCTCGCTTAGATCTTGCGGTAGCTGCCCATCGTCGTGGCGCATGGTGAAATTCAGCGCGTCGATGCGCCGGAAGTAGTCCGCATCCAGAACGTGCTGGCCGGCAACCGTCGGGGTTTGAGGCGCGCCGATATACGATTCAAAGATCTGCATGATTGGCTGCAGAACAGCGAGACAGGGGACATTTAGCTGTCCGCACTTTTGCTCCAGCGCGTCACCCAACTCTTTGTTGACCACCGTGTAAAGCACAATGCCTGGGGCCTGCTCGATCTCTTTGAGCACCCGGTTGAGCTGACGTTGCGTGCGCACCAGAGGGTGGACGTGTTCTATCGCCCTCATGTTTGCGTATTGGACAGATGCTGCCTTGGCGATCGTCGTCAGCGTTTCGCCAGTTGCATCTGAAACCATGTGCAGGTGGTAATAGCTCGCTTGATGGTCGGTCATGTGTGGACAAGTGTTGGGAGAAAATCTCGGGTTGCTTATGGCACTCAGGCTGGCGTGGACAAGTCATCTGGCCATCCAAGGTTATGTACACATTTGCTGCGAGATGGAGGGCTTTGTCGAGACTTCTTCGATCAATGTGAAATTCGCAGCCTATGCGGTTTGTTCCAAGGCTTATCCCAGTGCTGTGCTTGATATGAAGCCCAGCACCCAAACTGCAAACCCCTGAAACTAAAGCATAAAAATCTATCTTGTGGTGTTGAGCCAGGGATGCCACTAGGTATGGTTCGAAGTCTGTCCCGGCCTGAGAACCTGGTGAGAGGTTGTGGAGAAGCGTTGTATTCCCACAATCCACGGCCCTAAAGAGAAAACAAAAACAAACTTCAAAAGATGATTTGAAATTTGAAAGGGAAGAGATGCGTGCAGAACCCCTCGCCCGGCGAGCAAACCGTCGGCGTTTCCTGAAGCCGTTTGCAGGGGAAGCTGTTTCACCTCCGCCGATGTGGTTGATGCGCCAGGCTGGGAGGTATTTGCCGGAGTATCGCGAGACGCGGGCAGAAGCTGGGAGCTTTTTGAACCTGTGTTACTCCCCGAAGCTTGCTGCTGAGGTGACGCTGCAACCTATCCGACGGTATGGGTTCGACGCCTCGATTTTGTTTTCAGATATCCTGATTGTGCCGGATGCGTTGGGTCAGGAAGTCCGGTTTGTCGAGGGGGAGGGACCGCGGCTCGATCCGATCGAGGATGCAAGTGGGTTGTCGCGTCTGAACCTTGAGGCGACAGGGGAGAAATATTCGATCATCTGTGAGACGGTTTCGCGGTTGCGCAGCGATCTCCCCGATGAGACGGCTTTGATTGGATTTTGCGGCGCACCATGGACGGTTGCGACCTACATGGTTGGGGGGAAGGGCTCGACAGATCAGGCCGCAGCCCGATTGCTAGCTTACAAAGAGCCTGAGCTATTTCAAAAGCTTATGGATATTCTGGTAGAGAGCTCGGTTGATTATCTCTCCCAGCAAGTCGAGGCCGGGGCGGATGCTTTGCAGATTTTCGACAGTTGGGCGGGCTCGCTTGCGGATAACCAATTTGAGCGTTGGGTGGTCGCACCGACTCGGGTAATGGTGGCCCGGTTGAAGGAGAAGTATCCGGAAATTCCGATCCTCGGTTTTCCACGCGGCGCCGATCAGCTCAGCGCATCGTTTGCCGAGGCGACGGGTGTCGATGGTGTGAGCTGCAACACGGCAATGCCGGTTGTGAACATGGCCGAGCTTGCCGATCAGACGGGGAAAGTCGTGCAGGGAAATCTCGATCCGTTATTGCTGGTTGCTGGAGGATCGCAGCTCGATGAACGGGTCGATGAGATTTTGTCTGTGATGCAGGGACGAAAATTCGTGTTCAATCTTGGGCATGGGATCTTGCAATACACGCCGCCGGAAAACGTTACCCGGCTGGTTGAACGCGTTAGGCAGACTGCTTGATGGCGGAGAGCAAAGATCGGCGATTGGGGACGCCTGCTGTTCGCGCGTTTGTTGCTTTAGGCATCACGGTTGCAGCAACAGCCGCTGCTATTTTTCTCCTCGGTTCTGAAGCTTACAACTGGGTGAAAGCTGTTCACGTGATCGCAGTAATCGCCTGGATGGCTGGCATGTTGTATTTGCCGCGACTGTTTGTGTATCACGCGGATTCTGAGGTTGGATCTCAGCAATCCGAGACGTTCAAGCTGATGGAATACCGGCTGACGACCATCATCATGAACCCGGCGATGATTGTGGCTTGGGTCCTTGGGGTTTGGCTTGCCTGGCAGGGAGATTTTTTCTCAGACGGTTGGTTTCATGGGAAACTGCTGCTGGTGATTGCGATGTCGGCTGTGCACGGGATGCTTTCGGCATCCGTTAGGCGATTTGCGGAAGATAAGAACACGCGGTCGGCGAAGTACTGGCGGATGATGAACGAGGTTCCCACGCTGCTTATGTTTGGCATTGTCATTCTTGTGATCGTGAAGCCGTTCTGAGTCGCAAGATGTGACGTTCTGGGGCTTTGCGAAAGTCGCAACATCTGGTAGAACGACGGTACAAATCCACAAATCGCGGTCAGCTCAGCGTAATCGGACCTGAATCGCGGCCGCACAGCTTGTGCGATCTCACCAAAAAGAAACGATGCCGCCGCTCGCAGGTAAAGCGAAGCTGTGCGCGTTGTCTCCAAACTCTATTTTCCCCACCTCTCGGCTTGGCGAGCAAAAGCCCTTTTTTGCGCTTTCAGATACCGCCATTGCCCTCCGGAGCATTCCGATGGATGAAATTAAGCTGGAAGACTTGAAGCTCAAGTCCCCCACCGAGCTCTTGAGCTTCGCAGAAGAGGTTGGCGTTGAAAACGCCAGCACTATGCGGAAGCAGGAATTGATGTTTGCGACGCTGAAACAGCTCGCAGCCAAAGATGTTGAGATTATTGGAACAGGTGTTGTTGAAGTCCTGCAGGATGGCTTTGGCTTTTTACGTTCGCCAGACGCGAACTATCTCCCTGGTCCGGACGATATTTATATCTCCCCTTCGCAAATCCGACGATTTGCGTTGAGAACGGGTGATACCGTTGAGGGGCATATTCGCAGCCCGAAAGATGGCGAGCGCTACTTTGCGCTCCTCAAGGTCAACAAGATCAACTTCGAAGAGCCTGAAGCAGTCAAGCACAAGATCCACTTTGACAACCTGACGCCGCTTTATCCGACTGAGTGGCTGAAGATGGAGATCGAGGATCCGACGATTAAGGATCTCTCTCCACGTGTGATCGACATTGTCTCGCCGCTGGGCAAGGGGCAGCGTGGTCTCATCGTTGCGCCGCCACGAACGGGTAAGACGGTTCTCCTGCAGAACATTGCGCATTCGATTACGGCGAACCACCCTGAGTGTTATCTCATCGTTTTGCTGATCGATGAGCGGCCGGAAGAAGTCACCGACATGCAGCGCAATGTGCGCGGCGAAGTGATCTCCTCGACGTTCGATGAACCACCATCACGGCACGTTCAAGTGTCTGAAATGGTTATTGAAAAGGCGAAACGCCTGGTTGAGCATAAGCGTGATGTGGTGATCCTGCTCGACTCGATTACGCGCCTTGGCCGTGCTTACAACACCGTCGTTCCGTCTTCGGGTAAGGTTCTGACCGGTGGTGTGGACTCGAACGCGCTTCAACGGCCGAAACGGTTCTTCGGTGCGGCGCGTAACATCGAAGAGGGCGGGTCGCTGACGATTATCGCGACGGCTCTTGTTGAGACCGGCTCGCGTATGGATGAAGTTATCTTCGAAGAGTTCAAGGGTACCGGTAACTCGGAAGTCATCCTGGATCGCAAGGTTTCCGATAAGCGGATCTTCCCAGCGATTGACGTGGCGCGTTCCGGCACTCGTAAAGAGGATTTGTTGGTTCCAGCAGACCAGCTCAAGAAGGTCTACGTTCTGCGCCGTATTCTCAACCCGATGGGAACGATGGACGCGATCGAGTTTCTCATTGATAAGCTCAAGAACACCAAGACAAACGGTGAGTTCTTCGACTCAATGGGATCGAAGAATCAATAAGCCAATTCCCTGTTTGGGAAATTGTTAAGACAAAAAACGCCGCGCTCCTTGTCGTAATTCACAGAGCGCGGCGTTTTTATTTCTCAGATATAATCTGCCAGTTCCTATTCTATTTAATACTCATTCCCCCCAAAATATATTCTTACAATTTTCTACGTCGACTCAACTGTCAAGTTGTAAGGACTCCAGTTTCACGTGAAACAACTTCACTTTGACTCCAAGTCCACATTTTCAATTCTTGTTTTTCCAGAGCATTGCTTCACGCCTGCGCTGTTGCTTTGCGTTGATCTTGGAGATGCTTCTTTAGAGCGTCCGCATCGGTGATCGGTGCGGAGCATTGGACGCCGACGCATGCATAAGCGGTCGCCTTACCATCTTGCGTGGTCTTGCCAGCGACAATGGGAGAGGCCTGTCCGGCTTCGTCGGCCCCCGGGTGGAGGACGAGTGAGCCGGGAAGGGAGATATTCTTGAGCGTGGTACGCATTTCTTCATTGCCACCACCGTTGTTCAGGACAACGAGTTGCGGGCTAATGGCGTCGATGGAACACGCTAGCAGGCCGGTGTGGGCGACCAGGTTTTGTTGGATGGCTGGGGAAAAGCTTTCAAGGATCGAAATCGCCTGTTCCGCATAAGTCTGGTCACCGGTAAGCAGCGAAAGATGATTTAGGTTCGTCACCTGGAGCGCATTGGCGTTTGGAACCGCGTCGTCGGTTCCGGAAGCTAGGCGGACCAGGACATCATCCGTGTCGTCAGCTGTTGTGGCGTAGCGGCGCTCCTCATTGAGCCAATAGTGGGCATGGAGCACATCGGTCCAAGCGACCGCTTGATCCAGATAGGTTTTATCCAGCGTAGATTGGTAGAGCTGGATGGCGGCCCAAGTCATATTCGCGTAATCGGCTGCCGTTGCGGCCGCGCCGAGCCGGTCTTTGCGCCAGGAGTGGCGAAGGCGTCCGTCGACCGTCATTTTCTCGGTGACGAAATGGAAGGCTGTCTTGGCACGCTCCAGCCATTCCGGCTTTTCGAATATGGTTGCAGCGCGGGCGAGGGCGGCGATCATCATCCCGTTCCAGTCAGCGAGGACTTTGTCGTCCCAGCCTGGGCGGATGCGGCCGGCGCGATGGGATAGGAGCCTGTTTCTCAAGGATGCGAGGCGTTCTTCTTCGTCAGATGAGCCAAGTTTCAAGCTTTTCAGGCGGTTGGGGATGTTGTGGCCTTCGAAGTTTCCGCCTGGTGTGATGTCATAAATGCGTGCGAACTCTGCGGCGTCTTCGGTGCCTAAGAGGTTTTCGATCTCCGCCAGCGACCAAACATAAAACTTGCCCTCTTCGCCTTCGGAATCTGCATCCAGAGACGCTGCGAAGGCTCCACCTTCGGCGATCATCTCGCGTTCCAGCCACTCGACGGTCTCTTCAATGCGGATTTTAAAGAGCGGGTTTTGGGTTTCCTGCCAGACCTCTGTCATTAGGTGGATGAGAAGCGCGTTGTCGTAGAGCATCTTCTCGAAGTGCGGAACGAGCCAGAGATCATCGACTGAATAGCGTGCGAAGCCGCCGCCGAGGTGATCGTAGATACCGCCCTGGCAGATATGAGTCAGGGTCTTTTCAAGAGCGTTGCAGGCTTTCTGGTTGTCGTAGCGAATGCCGCCGCGCCAGAGCATCCAAAAGAAGCTCCACTGTGGGAACTTCGGTGCTCCCTGAATACCGCCGTGCTGAGGATCAATGATGCCCGTCATGCGCTGGGTAAGGTCCGCCAAGAGGCGGTCGGACACGATGATATGGCCGGTTCCAGCTTCGCGCTTTGCGAGGGCTTCGGTAATGACCTGTGTGTTGTGGGCGACGCGGTCAGGCTCCTCTTTGTAAATGCGCGAGATGTTCTGGAGGACTTCGACGAAACCTGGCCGATTGTAGCGTGCGGTAGGTGGGAAATAGGTACCTCCGAAAAAGGGTTTGGCCTCGGTGTCCAGGAACATGGTGAGGGGCCAACCGCCTTGCTCTCCCATCATGTGGAGCGCGTTCATATAGATCGCGTCAATGTCGGGACGCTCCTCGCGATCAACCTTGATGTTGATGAAGAGGTCATTCATGACGGCTGCGATTTCGTCGTTTTCGAAGCTCTCATGGGCCATCACATGGCACCAGTGGCAGGCGGCGTAGCCGACCGACAGTAAAATGGGCTTTCCGGTTTTCTTGGACTCTTCCAAGGCCTCTGGTCCCCAGGGCCACCAGTGGACGGGGTTGTCCTTATGCTGCAGCAGGTATGGGCTGGTGGTCTCGGCCAGGCGGTTTTGGCCCATTGGGCTCTCCTTTTTCGTTCAGGTCGATGTTGTTATGCCGTGCTGCGCCCGTTGCCTTGAGGGCCCTAAAGCGAGTAATCGAGGCTGATGGCTTACCGATCAACCTCACCAGACACAATTTTTGCGCTTTCGAGTGCGCCCGGACGAGCCGGTGTTGCGGTTCTTCGCGTGTCAGGACCTGCGTCGCGCGACGTGGTTCAGCAAATCGCTGGCTGCGTTCCAGATCCAAGGACGGCTGCACTCCGGACATTCCGGGATGTTGAGACTGGGAAGGTCATCGACAAGGGGTTGGTGGTCTGGTTTCCAGGGCCAGGAAGTTTCACGGGCGAAGATTGCGCAGAGTTTCAGGTTCATGGTGGTCGGGCGGTCGTTGCGGCGATGCTTGGTGTGTTTGCCAAAATTGATGGATGCCGGATGGCCGAAGCTGGCGAATTTGCGTGCCGGGCCTTTGACAACGGGAAGATCGACCTGGCGCAGGCCGAAGGCTTGGCGGATCTGATCGATGCGGAGACGGAAGCCCAGCGTGTTCAGGCGTTGCGCCAGGCCGAGGGTGCCTTGACGGGGCTGACGGAGCGTTGGCGGCATGAGTTGATCGGTGCCATGGCGCTTGTGGAAGCTGGAATCGACTTTTCCGATGAGGGGGACGTCTCCGATAGCGCGGTTGCGCAGGCTGAGGAGGCTGTTGCGCGGCTATCTCGGGAGATCTTGGAGCGAGTTGATGATCAGAACCGGGGGGAAATCCTGCGGGAGGGGTTTCAGGTCGTCCTGGCTGGTGCGCCGAATGTGGGTAAGTCGAGCTTGTTGAATGCTTTGGCGCAGCGGGACGTAGCGATTGTGTCCGCTCAAGCTGGGACGACGCGGGATGTGATTGAGGTGCGTTTGGACCTCGGTGGCGTCCCGGTTGTGATCTCCGATACCGCCGGGCTGCGGGAGGCTGGTGACGAGGTCGAGCGGGAGGGAATGAAGCGGACTTTGAAGCGGGCAAAGCGGGCTGATCTTGTTATCTGGGTTGATGATCGCCCGATTCCAAAGTTGCCGGAGGCCCCAACTGGCAGGCCTGAGCGGGGATTTGGGGTTGAGCTTGCGGATTTGTCCGGGTCGGCTCTGCTGGTGGCGAGTAAGGCAGACGAAGTTGACCGGTCGTCGTCGGGTGGGGCTGCGGAGGATGACTATTTGGAGGTCTCCACCAAATCTGACCTAGGCCTTAAAGAGCTGGTTGAGCGGATTTCTGGTCTGGCGGTCAGCCGTGCTGGTTCAGGAGAAGACAGCGTTGTCACTCAGGCCCGCCACCGCCAGCACATCGAGCGTTGTCTTGCGCACTTGGAGCGTTTTGCCGGGATGCGTGGTGATATCGAGCTGCGCGCAGAAGAGTTGCGGTTGGCCGCAGATGCGCTGGGCCGCATTTCCGGCCGGGTCGATCCAGAGGATGTGCTCGATCAGGTCTTTGGACGTTTCTGTATTGGCAAGTAAGTTTGTGGCCGACAACTTGGTTCGTTGAGTGTTTCACGTGAATCAATTTGACGAATTCAGGTTTTGACCCCACATCTGCGGAATTGTTTCACGTGAATCATTTGGTCAAGGCTCTGTGCGCCATTGGTGGTTGATATCTGCCGGGCCAAGTCATTTGCGATGCTGAAAGCTGGGGATAAGACGAGCGGAATGGAACAGTCTTTCGATGTGATTGTTGTTGGGGGTGGGCATGCAGGTGCTGAGGCTGCTGGTGCGGCTGCACGCATGGGTGCGCGCACCGCGCTGGTGACTCATCGCTTCGACACGATTGGGGAGATGTCCTGTAACCCAGCAATTGGCGGCTTGGGCAAGGGTCACCTCGTGCGCGAGATTGATGCGCTCGACGGTTTGATGGCGCGCGTTGGCGATGCGTCTGGGATTCAATTCCGCCTGTTGAACCGGTCCAAGGGTCCGGCCGTGCAGGGGCCGCGTTCGCAGGCTGATCGCAAGCTCTACCGTGAGGCGATGCAGGCGGAGATCCGGGCAATTTCGAACCTTGCCGTTGTTGAAGGCGGGGTTGAGGATTTGATCGTTGATGAGGCCGGGGCGGTTGCCGGTGTCGTCACGGCGGATGGGCGTGAACTGCGCGCGGGTGCTGTGGTTTTGACGACGGGTACGTTCCTCAATGGTCTCATTCATATTGGCGATGAGCGAATTCCTGCGGGTCGGGTCGGTGAAGCGCCTTCGCGAAAGTTGTCGGAACGACTTTACGGTATGGGGCTTAGTCTTGGGCGTCTGAAGACAGGTACGCCTGCGCGGCTTGTCTCCAAGTCGATTGCCTGGTCGGAGCTTGAAATGCAGCCGGCCGATGATCCTCCGGTGCCGTTTTCATTCCTGACGAGCGAGATCACCGTTCCGCAGATCAGCTGTGGGATTACCCACACGACACCTGAGACGCATGAAATCATTCGCGCGAACCTCTCGAAAGCGCCGATGTATTCCGGTGCCATTCAGAGCGTGGGTCCGCGTTACTGTCCGTCAATTGAAGACAAGGTCGTGCGCTTTGCCGACCGGAATGCGCATCAGGTGTTTTTGGAACCGGAAGGTCTCGACGACGATCTGGTCTATCCCAACGGTGTTTCGACCTCGTTGCCGGAGGATGTGCAGCTCAACTTCCTGCGTACCATGCCTGGGCTTCAGAATGTCGAGATCCGGCGTCCCGGGTATGCGATTGAGTATGACTATGTCGATCCGCGCGAACTAAAGCCGACGTTGGAAGTGAAAAGGCTGCCCCGTCTGTTTCTGGCTGGTCAGATCAACGGCACGACTGGGTATGAGGAAGCTGGTGCGTTGGGCCTCATCGCAGGGCTTAACGCGGCATTGCTTGCGGCCGGTGGCGGGCGCGATGTGATTGTCTCACGCGCGGATGGGTATGTCGGTGTGATGATCGATGACTTGGTGACACGCGGCGTTTCCGAGCCCTACCGGATGTTTACATCGCGCGCCGAGTTCCGGTTGAAGCTACGTGCAGACAATGCTGATCAGCGACTGACCCCGCTTGGCATTGAGCTTGGGTGTGTCGGTGAGCGCCGGACAAAAGCGTTTGCGGAGAAGACGCAGGCTTTGGCGCGTGGGCGGGAGCTTTTTGAGACGTTGACCGTGACGCCTAATGAAGCTGAGCGGCATGGCCTGCAGATCAACAAGGACGGTCGGCGCCGGAGCGCGTTTGACCTGCTTTCACTGGCTGAAATCTCGTTTGACCGGTTGGTTCCGATCTGGCCGGAGCTACAGGAGCTCAATCCAAAGATCGCTTCCCAGCTTGCGGTCGATGCGCGTTACTCAGCCTATGTGAAGCGTCAGGAGGAGGACGTTGCGAACCTCCGGCGCGATGCCGAGTTGCGGATTCCAGATGGGTTTGATTTTACGGCGATTGCCGGGTTGTCCAATGAACTGCGGAGCAAGCTGGAAGACAATCAGCCGGCGTCGTTGGCGCATGCGCAGAAGATCGATGGGATGACGCCGGCGGCGTTGATGCTGCTCGCCGCGCATTTGCGTAAAGTCCATCAGAAGGCGTCTGCGTAGCCTGTACTGAATTCAAGAAGATGGTGTTGAGACGCCGATGAAGATTTCGGGACCGCGTGAATTCCAGGCGCACTTTGGTGTGTCGGACGAAACGCTTGAGAAGCTCAAGACGTACGAAGCGTTGCTGAAGCAGTGGCAGAAGAAGATCAATCTGGTTGCGCCCAGTACGGTTGATGATGTCTGGCACCGGCATTTCGCGGACAGCGCGCAGCTTCTGGCGCTTGCACCTGCTGGTGCCAAGACCTGGCTCGATCTTGGGTCTGGAGCAGGTTTCCCAGGGATTGTGCTGGCGATCCTGCGTGCTGGGTCCGCTGGCCAGGGTGGCGCAGATGGCTGGGGTCAGCAGATTTTGGTGGAGAGCGATACTCGAAAAGCAGCTTTCCTTGGGGAAATCGCCCGCAAGACCTTCGTGCCTGTGGACATCGTCGCAAAGCGAATCGAGTTATCGTCGACTCAGGGTAGATACAAATCAGTAGATGTCGTGACGGCAAGGGCGTTGGCACCGCTTGATCGGTTGCTTGGGTTGGCGGAGCCTTTTTTTGGTTCACAAACAGTTGGACTATTTCCGAAGGGCCGTGATGTGGCTCAGGAAATTGAAACCGCTGAGAAGGCCTGGCGTTTCACGTATCAGCTTATCGACAGTCTGACAGATCCTAGTTCGCGTATTGCCGTCGTCAGTGACCCGAAGGTCAAAAACGAAGGATGACAGCCGTGACAGGCGCGAATGTTTGGGCCTCTGGCCCCCGGGTACTCGCCGTTGCCAACCAGAAGGGTGGCGTCGGCAAAACAACGACAGCAATTAACCTCTCTACCGCGCTTGTGGCGGTGGGTGAGCGGGTGCTCGTGGTCGATCTGGATTCGCAGGGGAACGCTTCGACCGGGCTTGGGGTTGAGCCGGAACAGCGTGCGAAGACGTCTTTCGAGGTTATGACTGGTGCTGCAAGCCTAGCGGATGCGGCTGTGCGCACGGCGGTACCGGGGTTGGACCTGGTGCCCGCGAATGCGGATCTGGTGGGCTTAGAGTCTGAACTCTTCAACGAGTCTGACCGACCCTTCCGACTGCGCGACTCTGTCGGTGAATTGGTCAAGTATTGTGCGACACAGCCGGATGATGAGCGCTACACTTACGTGCTGATCGATTGTCCACCATCGGTGAATATTCTGACGCTCAACGCGATGACGGCTTCGCATGGTGTGATTGTTCCGGTGCAATGCGAATTCTTCGCGCTTGAAGGGATCTCCCAGTTCAAGGAGACCGTTGAACAGATCAAAGGAAACCTCAATCCGGTCTTGGAGATCCAAGGTGTCGTTCTCACCATGCATGATGCGAGGACCTCGCTGTCGAAAGAGGTTGCCGAGAACGTGCGGGAGTTCTTCGGCTCCAAGGTCTATGATACGGTTATTCCGAGGAATACGCGGGTTGCCGAGGCGCCCTCCCATGGCAAACCGCTCTTGCTATACGATTATGAATGTGCGGGAAGCCAGGCTTATATCCGGCTGGCAACCGAGATCATTGAGCGGGAAAAGCAAATCAAAGCGGCCTGACCTTTTATGAGGCTCAGGTCTTGGCGTTGAGAACTATCCAGTTTGCCGGCGTAGCTATGGCGGGTGCTTGGAATATTGAGGGGTGAAGGCGATATGGACGCGCCGGGTAAGAAAAACAGGTTGGGACGTGGTTTGGCCTCGCTAATAGGAGGCAACGGTTCCGAAGCCGGCGCTGCAAGTAACGTCAAGACGCTTCCTGTTGCAGGAGTATCTCCGGTGCCCGACTCCCCAGCATTGTCGCAAGAAACTGGCAAAACGGTCCCGATGACGTCTGGTGCCGATCGCCTCGAAGGCGAGCATAAGCTTATCGGTATCGACAAAATAAAGCCGGGAAGCCTCAATCCACGGCGCGATTTCAAAGACGAGGACTTGGCTGAGCTAGCCGAGTCCATTCGCGCCAAAGGCATTGTTCAGCCGATTCTAGTGCGTCCCGACCCAGTGGCAGGAGGCTTTTTTGAAATCGTCGCGGGTGAGCGGAGATGGCGGGCAGCCGGACAGATCGGTTTGCACCGCGTTCCTTGCGTTGTGCGGGATCTCTCGGACAAGGAAGTACTGGAGTTAGCGATCATCGAGAACGTCCAGCGTGCCGACCTTAACTCGATAGAGGAAGCTACGGGTTACCGCGAATTGTTGGAGCGGTTCCATTATTCTCAGGAGCAGATTTCCGAGATTATCGGTAAGAGCCGTAGCCATGTCGCCAACACGTTGCGGCTGCTGAAGTTGCCAGAATCTGTCCAGGCGCTCGTTCAGATGGGCAAACTTACCGCTGGGCACGCGCGTGCTTTGATTGGTCGGGATGATGCGGAGGCGCTGGCTGAGCGGATTATCGCTGAAGATCTCAATGTTCGTGAGGTTGAAGCCCTCGTTCAGTCGGGCGCAACGATCGCGCCTAAGAAGCGCTTGCCTCGTGAAAAGGATGCCGATACGCGGGCGTTTGAGAAGGATCTCACTGAGTCTTTGGGTCTCAAGGTGGAGATTAAACGGGGCTCCGGCGAGAGCGGCAATCTCGTCATCCGTTACGGTAACTTCGATCAGCTTGAGTACATCCAGAAGCGTCTGACTGGAAATTACCGCTGATTTAAACGCCGCGGCAGATTCAAGTCGCACAAGTAAAACTGTGTTTGGCCAAGCATTGCTTGACCTTCTGTTTCGACCCTGCTCGATTGGGAGCCCCAAAAAATCATAAGGGTCGGGGCTCTTTATGTCTGACGACGTGCTGCTTGAGCTTGCTGCGACGATAAAATCCCGCCGCCGCAGTGATGCTGAAAAATCCTATACAAAACAACTTCTTGATGCAGGGCCAGGGCGCTGTTCGAAGAAGTTTGGGGAGGAGGCCTGCGAAACTATCATCGCCGCTTTGAGCGAAGATGATGAGGCTTTACGCGGTGAGGCCGCTGATGTGCTCTATCACCTGTTAGTTTTACTTGAAGCTCGTGATATTGATGTTTCCGATGTCCTTGAGGTCCTGCGCGGCCGGATGGGGACATCGGGGGTCGTTGAGAAAGCCAGCCGTAGCGCCAACAAGCAGTCCTAATCGTGGCCGATACAGAGATTTTTCCAGAAAATCTGGAGTTTTCACCCTACCAGTTCTTCAACCGGGACGAGTGGGCAAGGTTGCGTGCTGATACGCCGATGACGCTGGTTCCCAGTGAGCTGGAGGAGCTGTCAGGTCTCATCGAGACGCTTTCGGTTGAGGAAGTGGAGACGATTTATCTTCCTCTTTCGCGTCTTCTCAATCTGTATGTTGCCGCGTCCCAAGAGCTTCATGCGGTGACGTCAAAGTTTCTTGGATACCGGAAGGGTAAGGTTCCCTTCATTATCGGTGTCGCCGGTTCGGTGGCGATCGGCAAGAGTACAACGGCTCGTGTTCTCAAGGCGCTCTTGAAGCGTTGGCCTGATCACCCGCGGGTTGATCTTATAACGACCGATGGCTTCCTTTATCCGAACGCTGAGCTGGAACGCCGTAAGATTATGAATCGTAAGGGTTTTCCCGAGAGCTTTGATTCATCCAAGCTGTTGGCGTTCCTGGTTGATGTGAAGTCGGGACGGGAGCGTGTCGCCGCGCCGGTTTATTCGCACTTCCATTACGACATTCTGCCGGGAGAGGAAGTTTTCATTGAGACGCCTGATATCCTAATCGTTGAGGGGCTCAACGTTTTGCAGCCGGCGCGTTTGCCCAAGGATGGGAAGGCTATTCCTTTTGTTTCCGACTTTTTTGACTTCTCGATCTATATCGATGCAGCGCCAGATTTAATCGAACGTTGGTATCTGGAACGGTTTATGAGATTGCGGAATACAGCGTTCCAGGATCCCGCAGCCTACTTCCACAAGTATGCGCTGCTTACAGATGAAGAAGCCCGTGCGATGGGCCATCTGATTTGGCGGAATATTAACCGGAAGAACCTGGAAGAAAATATTCTCCCTACCAAACAGCGTGCGCAGCTTGTGCTGCGAAAATCTGAGAACCACCAAATCTCCAGGGTCGCGCTTCGTAAGCTGTAGTATTCGGCGCGGAGCAAAATTGCTGCAAACGTAAAAACGGCCGCTTTGGGGAGCGGCCGTTTTTATTGTGCAATTGAGGTCTTTTTTATCTTCGGCAATTGAATTGCGGTCGGACTCTTTAGCAGTTCGCTTTGGGTTGGGGCCCTGCGACGCCTAGGAGCGCTTGGGAGAAGGCGATCTGATAACGCATAAGCGATCGCACCGCTGGCGTATGAAAGGTTTGGGATGCAATTGCGTAATTCATGCTTACGATTGAGCTTGCCGTACTCAGGCTGTTTGAAATCAACCGTTGCATGATTTCTTGCTGTTCGGGTTTTGGAAAACTGGATTGTCGGGGATCTTCGTCTTGGTCGTTGTCTTTTTTGGTTGCTGGCCCGGTTTGAGGGACAGAGGTTTTGGTTGGCTCCCGTGAATGATTGAGGGCCATTGTCCGGTTCACGCTTGATGGTTCTGGTTCATTGTGAAAAGCGGAGGCTTTTAGTTCTGGCAGCTCGCTGCCATTCATTAAATTGCCTTTCTCGCAATTGAATTTATCGCGTAGACGCCGAATAATAGATGGATCCGAAATGCCAATTTTTTTGATGGCTGTTGTTGTTTTAAGTTCCGGATCGTTAGCCATTAAAGCTGCGATTTCCCGCAGGCGAATCGAGTCGTCGATGCCAGTACCTTTCGGACGGCCTCTCCGGGATTTTAGGGAGCTCATAGCAATAAACCGTGTGTGTGAAGTGATTGGCTGATGTAATTGATATTCTATTAAAAACGGCTATTGGTCTAGGGAGAAAAAATGCCTCGACTGATTTGCGTGTACTGAGTAAATACAATTGTTGCAGTTCTGCATCCGAATTGAGTCGCTCCCCTGGATTAAATAAGCCGTCAATTCTTAATGTTCAGTCCAATTGTTTGGATGAGCAGTTTTGTTTGGCGGTACGGTATTTATTTTTTGATTCGATTTTGGATCTTTGCCGACTTCTTATATCTAACACTAGTGGTAGCGTGATTTGATCCGTTCGAGGACGGTAAACTGGAAGCTGGAGAGCGGGCGAAGAGTTGATTGGGTGAAAGAGAAACGGAGAATAGGGGATCCGAGATGGCGGAAAAATTGGAGGATGGGCTTTACGCAATCTACTTCTTACCGCCGCAGTCAGATTTGGTTGATGGCTCAGAGGTTCGTGGGCTGCTCAGAGGGGAGCATTTCCTGGGTGCTGATAAGTTCGGCGGTGTTTTTGAAGGGAGATTGGTGCCGGGCGGTGAAAAAGGAATCTATCGCGCAGCTGGAGAGCTTCGTGTTCCAGTTGGCGGGAGGCTTATCACGGGTGGCCCGCCGGCGACCGAGGACGTGACGCTTGAGTTTGATGTCGAACTTAAGGGTTGTGCAGACGGATTTTCTGGGACGTTGGAAATGGCTGGCGCTCAGGTAGAAGTCCGGGTGGTTCGTGTCGGTGATCTGCCAACTTAGCGCGGACGGTTGAGGCAGTGCGGCAGCGATTGTATCAACTACCATTCTGATGTGAGGTGCGCTGTGTTGTTGGACGATTTCCAACCGGCTTTCTCGAGGCCTGATGGGCGGAACGATGGATTGATGTGGCTGTGACGGATCGCGTGCTATTAGGTGTTATTACAACAGCACACGGCATCCAGGGTGATGTCGTTGTTCGCGCTTTTACGGGTGATCCGATGGATATCGGTCGTTACGGTGCGTTGACAGATGCTGATGGTGGCCGGCCGATTGAGGTTGTGCCGCGCAGGATGACGCCGAAGGGCTTGATTGCCAAAGTTGCCGGTGTTGCTGATCGAAATGCCGCTGAGGCGCTTCGAGGTGCAGAGCTTTGGATCGCGAGGGATCAGCTACCGGCGGCAGATGATGACGAGTTTTACTATGTAGACCTGATCGGTCTTGATGCCGTTGACCAGGCTGGGCAGGTTTTTGGGCGAATCCAGAACGTCGACAATTACGGTGCAGGTGACTTGTTGGACGTTGTGGTTCTAGCGACCGGTAAGTCTGAGCTTGTTCCTTTTCAGAAGGAGTATGTGACGGCCGTTGATCTCGATGCGCGACAGGTCCGCATTGTGTGGCCGATACAATATGAGATCGCTCAGGAAACTGGTTCAGACGACTGAATCCTATATATTTTCTCGGAATTATTGGCGGTATTATTAGTTGGACTGATCGATTCCGAACCAGGATCAGTCGGTTCCTAAATTCGACCGTTTGATTCCAATCTTTGAACCAATCGATTCCGAATTCTGACCGACCGATTCCAATCGAAGACTGATTGAGTCCTAATGGAGCGGAAACGTTTGATCTGCGACGGTTTGTTTGATTCTTTCGTGTTTTGGATAAGACCTAGCATTCGGCGGGTCGCCCAATCGCGATTTCCGTCGCCAATTGCCTGACAGTATCAGAGGGTTTCGCCGCGCAAGAGCCGCGGTACCTCCCCGCTCAGGCCTGCTGCTTCGTTGACGAAGAATGACTTTGCAAACGGCAACCGGTCGACAAGTCCGAGACCTGCTTCGCGGACAGATCGGAGGAGCGTATTGTCGCTCGAGAATAGGCGATTGAGGCCGTCGTATGCGGCCGCTGACATGGTGGAATCGAAGCGGCGCCAGCGCTCATAGCGTTCCAGCCCGTCTGGATCAGAAGGGGGAAGTCCGATCCGAGCGCCTTCTACGATCACTTCGGTTAGTGCTGCAACGTCTTTGAGGCCCAGGTTCAGTCCCTGTCCGGCTATCGGGTGAACGCCGCGGGCTGTATCACCAACGAGCGCCAATCGCTCAGCGATTAGGCTTCGGGACAAGCGCAAATTGAGAGGCCAGGACGCAGGCCGCATCTCGACATTGATGTCGCCGAGGCGGCCGGCAACGCGCTTCTCGACCTCTTGCAGGAACGCTGCTTCATCGAGCGACATGATGCGGCGGGCTTCGTTGCTTTTTTCGCTCCAGGTGATGCAGCTTCTGTTGCCTGGTAGGGGCAATATTGCGAACGGGCCGCTGGGTAGAAAGTGTTGAAGGGCTCTACCGTGATGAGGTTTGGTATGAGAAATTACGGTGCAGATACCGGCCTGTTCATAGTCCCAGGTGATTGATTTGATTCCAGCTTGGTCGCGCAATCGAGATATACGCCCTTCAGCCGCGACGACCAGGTCGGCGAGTCGAGCTTGTCCGTCGGAGCATTCAACCTGCGCACCAGATGGTGTCTCTGTTATCGATAGTGCTCCAACATTGTAGATCCGCGTGATGGAGGATCTGGCTAGGGCCGATCGAAGGGCTTCAGCGAGTAACGCGTCGGGTACGATGTGGGAGCCGGGTTCGCAGTCACCGACGGTGTTATCCCAGGTCAGCAAGACCGGGCGAATGCCGGCGTCCAGAGCGGAATCTGTAATCTCAATTTGTGTGACGGGCTGTGTTTCGTTGGCGATGCCTGACCAGACTCCACAGTAGTCCAGCAGGTTCCGGCTTGCTGCGGTAATTGAGAATGCCCGCGGCGATCTGGCTCCGGTGGCGGCATATTCATGAGCCTTATCAAGGATTGCGATCCGCAAGGGCTGTTGCGCCGGGCCACCAAGGCTTTTTTCCAGTGCCAAGGCCAATGCAGCGCCAGAATAGCTGGCTCCGGAAATCAGGATGTCGAAGCGGTCAGTCATCTCTTTGTTTCTGATGTCGTTTGGTGTGCCGCACTTTGCGCCGGTGTGCCGACTTCGTAAAGTCGGCCTGCTGGATGATTTACTGCGTCCTACTGGCATTTGCCATGGGTAACCGGCCCTGGCGTATCCGGTTGGACAAAATGAGAGATAAGGTCCCTGAAATGAACGCTGGCACAGAGAAGGCCGAAGATCCTGCAGAAGCTGTCTCCCGGCTCGTTGCTCTATTCGATATTGAGCGTCTGGAAGATAACCTCTTTCGCGGGGGTACTGGTTCTGTTGGCTGGCGCAGGGTTTATGGTGGACAGGTGCTGGCGCAGGCCTTGGTGGCGGGAATGCGTTCTGTTGGGCCTGAGCGCGACGTTCATTCGCTGCATGGCTATTTCATTCTACCTGGCGAGTTGGGTAAGCCGATCATTTACGAAGTCGAGAACTTGCGTGATGGGCGTAGTTTTTCGACCCGACGGGTGAAAGCAATCCAGAATGGGCAGACCATTTTCGTCATGGTTGCTTCGTTTCACAGGTCAGAAGACGGGCTTGATCATCAAGATGTCATGCCGGATGTGCCGCCTCCGAGCGAGCTAAAGAGTGCGCATGAGCTCTTTTCGGGCGATTACAGCGATCTTCCTGAAAGTATGCAGCGGTTCTGGAAGCGTTTTCGCTCAATCGAGTTTCGACCCGTCGATGTCACGCGTTATCTGGATCGCTCCCAACGTGGCTCAACGCAGCAGATCTGGTTTAAGACTGCCGGCCAGTTACCCGAGTCGAACGAAGTGCATTCAGCCTTGTTGGTGTACATCTCGGATTTTGCTCTTCTCGAAACTGCGTTGTCGCCGCACGGGAAGATTCTCTCCGATCCTGACGTGCGTTTGGCGAGTTTGGACCATGCTTTGTGGTTCCATCGGCCGTTTCGAGCGGATTCCTGGCTGCTCTATTCGCTGGAAAGCCCAAGTACATCGGGCTCGCGGGGGTATTGCCGTGGTCAGATTTTCAGTGAGGATGGCCGTCTTGTCGCCTCTACAACGCAAGAAGGTTTGATGCGGATCGGGTAGGCTGTCACGACTTGGCCAAAAATTGGTCATAATTCGCCATATGCACAATTATTATGCAAAATATTTGAGCAAAAACCCGGCAACTGATTCGTTGTACTTCATTTTTAAGCACACCTTTTCAATGACTTAATAAAAAATGCCCGAGTTGGCACATGTCTTGAGAAACCGTTACCGGCAAACAAGCCTGCACGAGCGTTTTCGCTCGCCAAGCGTTTGGGCGGATCGTCGCCCAACAAGTTCCAAGGCGCAGTCCAATTCAGGGGCAACTTATGAAGCTACTTACAGCGATCATCAAACCCTTCAAACTTGAGGAAGTGCGGTCGGCTCTTACCGATCTCGGGCTTGAAGGCATGACTGTTACGGAAGTCAAAGGCTACGGACGGCAAAAAGGTCATACCGAGATTTATCGCGGTGCCGAATATGCCGTGAGCTTCCTGCCAAAGATCAAGATTGAGATCGTGGTTCCATCCGAGCAGGTCGACAAAGCAATCGACGTCGTCCAGACGGCAGCACGCACCGGCCAGATCGGTGATGGAAAAATCTTCGTTTCGTCAATCGAACGGACCGTTCGCGTCCGTACTGGCGAGACAGACGAGACAGCACTTTGAGTGGAAGTGGAGGGACTTTGATTATGACGTCTATGAAAAACAATCTGAACCTAGGGCTGGCCGCCTTTACGGTTTTGGCCATGGCCTCGGTTCCGGCGTTCGCACAGGAGGCCGCTGCTCCAACGGTTGCAATAACCGCGGCAACGACTCCGAACGTCGACTACATCTTCAACACGGTTCTGTTCCTCATCGGTGGCTTCCTCGTCATGTGGATGGCCGCTGGTTTTGCGATGCTGGAAGCTGGTCTTGTGCGTTCGAAGAACGTCGCAATGCAGTGCACCAAGAACATCGCGCTCTACTCAATTGCCGGCCTGATGTTCTGGGCTGTCGGTTATAACCTGATGTATCCAGGCGACGACGGTTGGATCGTGGCTGACGTAGTCGGCAAGTTCCTGCCGGTTTCCTTGCCTGACCCAGCGTCTGACACCGGCAACGCTTATGCGACAGGTTCGGATTGGTTCTTCCAGATGGTGTTCTGCGCAACGACCTGCTCGATCGTTTCGGGCACGCTTGCTGAGCGCATCAAGCTTTGGCCATTCCTGATCTTCTGCGTTGTTTTGACCGGCATCATCTACCCAATCCAGGGTTCCTGGGAGTGGGGTGCTGGCTGGCTCGACGACATGGGCTTCTCTGACTTTGCTGGTTCGACGCTCGTTCACTCGACCGGTGGTTGGGCTGCTCTTGCGGGTGCGCTTCTGCTTGGTGCACGTGCTGGAAAATATGGCCCGAACGGTGAGATCCATCCGATGCCAGGTTCCTCGATGCCGTTGGCGACGCTGGGTACCTTCATTCTGTGGCTGGGTTGGTTTGGCTTCAACGGCGCTTCGCAGCTTGCTCTTGGTACGCTCGAGAACGCTTCGGCTGTCGCGAAGATCTTCGTCAACACCAACATGGCTGCTGCCGCCGGTGTCATCGTCGCGATCATCCTGACCCAGGTCATCTACGGTAAAGTCGACCTGACCATGGCACTGAACGGTGCGCTTGCTGGTCTTGTTTCGATTACCGCCGAGCCGCTGACACCAGCTGTTTGGCAGGCCGTTGTTATCGGTGCTGTCGGTGGTGTGATCGTCGTCTTCACGGTTCCGCTTCTTGATAAGATGCGTATCGATGACGTCGTTGGCGCAATCCCGGTTCACCTTATCGCTGGTATCTGGGGCACGCTTATCGTGGCCTGGACGAATAGCGATGCGAATGTCGTGACACAGGCGATCGGTGTGGGTGCAATCGGTGCATTCGTCTTCATCGCAAGCTTCGTAGTGTGGGCATTCCTGAAGTTCACCATTGGTCTCCGCCCAACGCTCGAAGAAGAGACCGACGGTCTCGACAAGGCGGAAATCGGTATCGAAGCCTACCCAGAATTCGGTACAGGCAGCCAGCGGATCTAATCTGCGGCACACAAGACGAACGGTCCTGCCGAAACTCGGCAGGGCCATTGCGATCCTCCCAGGTCCTCTGCGACCTACCTCCGGGATCGATCATGAGCAAAAATAAGAAACCCCGTCGGAGTGATCCGGCGGGGTTTTGGTTTTCTCGGCTCTTAGGTTTCTCTGACTTGCCAGAGAGGTCTGCCTTTTACTTGATCGTGAATTCGATGCGGCGGTTTAAAGCGCGGGTCTTGCGCGTTGCGTTCGAAGCGATCGGTTTGCTTTCGCCAAGGCCGATTGCTTCGAGGCGGGAGCGATCAACACCAGCGGATGTGAGGTATTCGAGAACCGTTTTGGCTCGGGCTTCCGACAGGCGCTTATTGAGCTTGGCAGATCCGATACTGTCGGTGTGGCCTTCAATACGAACCGAAGCGTTGCCGCAGCCGCGGATTTTTTCAGCGATCTGGTCGAGCGTTTTGTTCGAGGATGAATCAAGCTCAGCGCTGGCGTTGGCAAACAGGATGGAACGGTTGCCGGACAGTTTGCGTAGATCATCCTGGCAGCGGGTACGGCTCGCATCCGTCAGAGTTGCGCCGGTGGTCGCGGCAGCAACCTGCTTCAATTTGGGCTCGGCCGGCTTAGCGACACCACCGTTCTGCCAGCGGTCGCGGGCTGCGAGGTAATCGCTAACAGAGGCGGTTGGAGCGGCGACTGAGCCGGTGACGATGGGGCTTGCTTCTGACAGTGACGGGGTGGTGCCCCAGCCTTCGCGGGTTGCGAGCAACTCGTCCAGTGCTGTGACAATCTTTGCTGAGGCGACTGCAGTGAGCTGAGGTAACGGACGGGCTTCAAGCTCATGCACGATGGCCGGTTTGCCAGCTGGAATTGCACGAGCTTTCGCGAGCCTCACTTTACGCGATGCGCCTTTCGCAAGCGGTGCGCGGACGCGTTTTGCTTTTGGACCAGCGCCCCAACCATCTCGGCGGGCCAGGTAACGGTTCAGGTCACCAGCGAAAACAGCACCGCTGATTTTAGGCTCCGTGCCCCAGCCGTCTCGGGTTGAGAACAGATCCTTCAGGGCAGAATTGATCGTGGATGGTTCAACGGCAGCCATTTGAGGCAACGGCCGAGCTTCCAATTCGTGGACGATTGGTTGCGGACCCTCGGTCTTCGGCAGCGCTTTTGCCAGCTTGAGTTTGCGCGAGGCGCCTCTTACCAGCGGTGCACGAACGCGTTTGGCTTTCGGGCCTTTGCCCCAACGCTCGCGGCGGGCAAAGAATGCTTGCAGGTCGCCAGCTACTCGAGCTTCTTGAATGACGGGTTCGGTTCCCCAGCTGCTGCGTGTGTTGAGGAGTTCGTCTAGCGATGCCGAAATTGTTGCTGCGTCGACGTTGGTCAGCTGCGGCAGTGGACGGGCTTCGAGCTCATGCACGATGGCTGGTTTGCCAGCCGGGATTGCGCGAGCTTTCGCAAGCCTCACTTTACGCGACGCGCCTTTTGCAAGCGGTGCACGGACGCGCTTTGCTTTTGGGCCAGTGCCCCAAGCATCCCGGCGGGCGAGATAGCGGTTGAGGTCTCCAGCAAAGCGCGGGCTGGTTGCGACAGGTTCGGTGCCCCAGCTTTCGCGCGTTGCGAAGAGATCGTTCAGCGATGCCGTAATTTGCGAAGCCTCAACATTCGCCATCTGCGGGAGCGGCTGGGCTTCGAGCTCGTGCACGATGGCTGGTGCGCCTTCGGTCTGGGGCAGGGCCTTTGTCAGCTTCAGCTTGCGCGGCGCACCTTTAACAAGCGGTGCTTTCACGACCTTAGCTTTAGGACCTTTCCCCCAAGTGTCGCGGCGGGCGAGGTAGCGGTTGAGATCACCGGCGAACACGACACCACTGATCGTTGGCATTGTTCCCCAGCTCTCGCGGACTGCAAACAGGTCTTTCAGAGCCGTGCCAATTTTGGTTGTTTCGACGTTGGCCAATTCTGGAAGGGGGCGCGTTTCGGCCTCGTTCAAAATTGGGTCGGCTGCCGTCGTAGTGTTCGACGCTGCATTTTTCGTAAGTGTGAGCGTCCGAGATGCTCCAGCGGCCAAAGGTGCTGCAACAGTCTTAGGTGCTGGACCTTTGCCCCAGCGGTCGCGGTTCGCGAGGTATTCGGCGACGCTATTGGTAACGCTTGGTTCTACCTTGGAAGGTGCCGTGCCCCAGGATGCGCGTTCTTCGAGCAGCGCATTGCGGGCGCGAACAATGTCGGCCTGGGAAACGAGGGCTGGTTTAGGTAGAGGCGTTTCCACGTATGGGTGGATTATGGTGTCGGGTGATGGACCCGGCGTTACGGCTGGGCCTGCGTTCTGAGCAAGTTTGCGCGCGGCGCCAGGGGCCAATGGTGCTGCGACAGTTTTCTGAGCCGGGCCTTTGCCCCAGCTGGCGCGCTGGGCGAGGAATTCTGTCAGGCTTGCAGTACCTTTGATCTCAGGGCCGGAATTTATTTCGAGGCTTCCGGAACGATAGGATTTGGCAGGTTCGGTGCCCCAACCTTCGCGGGTTTTGAGAAGCTCGTCGAGCGAGCCTTTAACGTCCGTGCCTTTTGGCGCTGAAGGTTTCGCAGCTCCAGGTACTGGCGGTGCAACGACTTCTTTAGCCGTGCCTTGGCCCCAAGTTTCGCGGATTTCAATGTACTTGGCTAGATCGCCGGTGGCGGCTTCCATTGGATTTGCCAGGCTGGCGCCAGGTTTGGTTGGTGCTGTCTTTTCCGATGGAGTCCAGGTCGAAGCGGATGGGCTTGTTCCCCAAGATTGGCGCTCGTCAAACAGACCGGACAAGGCCTTGTCGATGTCCACACCTGGAATTGCCGTCATTTGTGGGATCGGGCGCTCTTCGTCCGCAATGGTCTCGACTTCGTTCGTCTTTGGGAACGGCATCGATTCCGTTTTTGGAAGCGGTGAAATCGCGCCAGGAGCCAATGGTGCTTCGACCTTCTTGGCTTCGCTGGTGCCCCAGCTTTCGCGCGTTTTAAGGAATTCGTTGAGGTCGGTGATTGGGAGCGAAATGATCGCGTCGCTCGATGGAGCTTTCGGCGTTTCTGCTTTCTTTTCAGGCTTCGTGAAGCCGAGAAGCTCGTTGATGTAGTCGCGGAGTGCGGACTGGATGTCCTTCTGGTTCTCTGCTTCGGCGAGCTGGATGTAGTTGTTGTTATTGTCTTGCTGAAGCGCGAAGTGAAGGCCCGGGATCGACTGGTGGCCGGTCAAGTTTTGTGCATTCCGCACGTGGCGGATAGACGAACATGAGACAAGCGATGAGGTGGATTTACAGAACTGGCCCAAGGCCAGCGTAGAATTTTGGACTTCGGCCGCGGCGGGAGCTGACAGGGCGCAGCACAAGCCGACGAAGAGGGTTGTACGCATCATACCTTGGTTTCCTCCAATTACAGTACGGCATTTATGACTCCGGTTACCTTAATTTTTTCTATCGAGAACACCGTGTATGAGCTTGACTCAACATATTTTTTTAGTCTGTTCTCTAGAGTGGCTTCCGGATTACCGTAGTTGTGAACCGTGCGAATACTGCCATTCGACAAGCTTGGATGGCTGCAACGAAGATGCACTAGTTGTTCTTATTTGTATGTTCAACTGAAGCTTGATCGTTGCACAGTCATGCAAATCATCTACATTTCGTGAACAGCTAAGACAACAGTGTATTGACACCGCGTGTCGCAATTTGGGATGCGCGCAAGGTGTTGTTGCTGGCTAATCGATATCAACGATCAGGTTTTGGAGAGAACGACATTACTGTCTACGGAGAAGAGGGTTTCATTGGGATGCGGAAAGCCGGTCGGCTTGCTGCAGAAGCCTTGGATCTTATGGTCGAGCATGTGAAGCCCGGAGTCACGACTGAGGCTCTCGACGAGATCATTATGGATTTCGCGCAGGCGCATGACGCGATCCCGGCGACCTTGAATTATCGCGGTTACACCAAGTCGATTTGTACCTCGGTCAACCATGTTGTTTGCCATGGTATTCCAGGACCGAAGCCGTTGCGGGAAGGTGATATCGTGAATGTCGATGTCACGTTGATCGTTGATGGATGGCATGGCGATACCAGCCGGATGTACGCCGTCGGAGAGATCTCCCGTAAGGCCGAGCGTTTGCTCGACATCACTTATGAATCCCTGATGCGTGGGATTGCGGCTGTCAAACCCGGACATACGACGGGGCATATCGGGGCGGCGATACAGTCGTTTGCCGAAGGTGAACGTTGCAGCGTTGTTCGGGAATTTTGCGGCCACGGTCTGGGAAGAAACTTCCACGAGCCACCCAACATTTTGCACTATGGCGTTGAGGGTGAAGGGGCGAAACTTGAGCCCG
Organism: Filomicrobium sp.; assembly: GCA_040219445.1. Lineage (GTDB taxonomy): Bacteria > Pseudomonadota > Alphaproteobacteria > Rhizobiales > Hyphomicrobiaceae > Filomicrobium. The sequence goes on from JAVJSM010000003.1 coordinate 304,421, forward strand.
GAATGATCTTCACAATCGAGCCCATGATCAATACGGGCAAGGCAGCCGTGAAGGTCCTGCCAGACGGTTGGACAGCTGTGACCCGCGACCGGCAGCTCTCAGCGCAGTTCGAACACTCGATCGGTGTGACGGAGGACGGTTGCGAGATCTTCACGTTATCTCCGAAGGGTCTTCATAAACCACCCTACGAGGCTGAACCGTCGGCGTGATCGCCGTCGTATGGTAAGTTATTGGGCCGACTGGCGAAGAGGCCGCGGTGGCCGACTTGCGGTGGTGGTATTTCCCGTCGCCGAGTTGGCATTGAGTTTAATAGGTTGGCGGCCCATCGAAGGCCGAAGCAGGACGGCAGAAGATGGCCGACTACGACAACGATGACGGGGAATATGTTGCCTCGAATGGCCGTCGAAAGCGTACGAAGCGTGCTCGATCAGGAGATGTTGTCCCGCGCGTGGGAGAAGATCAGACATCCTTTCTCGACGCGCCGGCGGCAACGCCAAGTTATGTCGGACATCGCCAACGGTTGCGCGATCGGTTTGCAGCAGGTGGGGCCGATGCGCTCGCCGAATATGAGCTGCTTGAGCTGGTGTTGTTTCGGGCTTTCGCCCGCCGGGATACGAAGGATGTGGCGAAACGGCTGATTGCTCGGTTCGGGTCATTTGCCGAAGTGATCAATGCACCCGCAGCCCGGTTGAAAGAAGTCAAAGACGTAGGCGATGTCGTTGTTGGTGAGTTGAAACTCATTCGCGCGGCGGCGTTGCGGCTTGCCAAAAGCGAGGTGATGGAACGACCGGTGTTGTCGTCTTGGCAGCAGGTTCTTGACTACGTACATTCAGCTCAGGCCTTTGAGGACAAAGAACAGTTCAGAGTTTTGTTTCTGGATAAGAAGAACCGGTTGATTGCCGATGAAGTCTTGGGGCAAGGCACTGTAGATCACACGCCGGTTTATGTGCGCGAAGTGGTCAAGCGGGCGCTTGAGGTTTCGTCGACGGCGATCATTCTGGTCCATAATCACCCTTCAGGCGACCCGACGCCGTCGCGGGCTGATATTGATATGACGAGGCTGATTATCGACGCCGCTGAGCCGCTGGGTATTTCCGTGCATGATCATGTTATCGTCGGGCGCACTGGGCATGCGAGTTTCAGGTCATTGGGGCTGATCTGATGGATGCTTACCAAACGGCAGTGCGGCATGCCGATCCGACGCTGCGCTCAGGAAGCTATATCGGTCTTGATGCCTCAGCTCTCAACATTGACTTTGGCGGGATCAGTAATGCTGCACCAAGACTTGCTGGCGATCTCGCGTTCCGTTTGTTTTGCCTGCCCCGTTTTTCCGAATACCGCTCTAGCGATCACATGGTGCTCGTGCGTCGTGCGCGGGTTCATTTGCAAGGTGCTACCATGCGTCGGCACCAGACTTCTTCGGGTTCGGTTGCGACCTATGAGTTGCAGCCTGATGGCGAGCCGCGCGGGCATATTCTGGTGGTGCACGGCTGGACAAGCGAAGCATCTTTCATGATGGCGCTGGCGGAGCCTCTGCGCAGATCCGGGTTCCGCGTTGTTTTGGTTGATTGTCCTGCTCATGGCCGTAGCGGTGGGGAGCAGACAACTCTCGTCTCATGTGCACGGGCTGTGGTTGAGGTAGTCGACGAGCTTGGACCGTTCGATGGCATCGTCGCGCATTCGATGGGTGCGCTTGCCGGGTTGCTTGGTGGTGCGGGTGGTTCGTGCCTTCCGCACCGTGTCGATTTTCAACGTTACTGTCTCATTGCCGCGCCCAACAGGTTCCGCGAGGTGACACTGCGTTTTGCAAATCGTCTCGGCGTGTCTGCTGGGGCCAGGCGACAGTTTGAGCATCAGCTTTCGCGCATCGCGCATATGCCGCTACATGACTTCTGCGGAAGTCGTTTTCTGCGCCTCCTGCGCCGGCCGACGTTGTTGATCCATGGACGGGACGATATGGAAGTGCCGTTTCATAACGCCCTTGAGATGGAAGCTGTGGGCGATTTTGTTGAGCTTGAGGCGCTTGATGGTGTTGGTCACCGCCGGATTCTCTTCGCATCGCCGGTAATTCGGAAAGTCGTTGCGTTTATGCGTGAAATTGGACCCGGCTAGCTGTGAATTGCTGGTTGCTGCCAATCTGTATTGGCTGAACTACGCGTTGAACGGCGTGCTCCTCTTACAGCGGAACGGCGTATTTGGGTTTGATAACTAAAGCGTTCCTTTCCGCTCCTCGTTCTTTCATGCAAAAAGGCTTATATCTGTGGCCGAACCAGCGATAGACAAAACGCGGTGGTCGCTAAGCCACCTAACACGACGTTGAGGGGATCAGTGGGTATGGCAAACACCCGGCATGTTAAAGTTCTCATCCTGGGCTCTGGGCCTGCGGGCTATACGGCTGCCGTCTATGCGGCGCGCGCGATGCTGGAGCCGGTTATCTTGCAGGGCAGCCAACCCGGTGGGCAGCTGACGATCACTACGGATGTTGAGAACTATCCGGGCTTTGCAGAAGCGATCCAGGGTCCTTGGCTCATGGAGCAGATGGAAGCGCAGGCGCGTAACGTTGGCACCGAGATCATTATGGATCATGTCAATTCTGTTGAGCTGATGAAGCGGCCGTTTAAGCTGCATTGCGAGTCAGGCGATACCTACACATGTGACGTTCTGATTATTTGCACGGGCGCCCAGGCGCGCTGGTTGGGACTGCCTTCAGAACAAAACTTCCAAGGCTTCGGAGTTTCTGCTTGTGCGACGTGCGATGGGTTCTTCTATCGCGAAAAGGAAGTTGTGGTTGTCGGCGGTGGTAATACAGCGGTCGAGGAAGCCTTGTTCCTGACGAACTTTGCAAAGCGAGTGACCGTTATTCACCGCCGGGATTCTTTCCGGGCTGAGCGCATCTTGCAAGACAGGCTTTTCAAGAACCCCAAGATCGAGGTTATCTGGGATAGCGTCGTTGAAGAGATTACGGGCGACGATGATCCGAAGTCGGTGACGGGTCTCAGAATCAAGAATGTCAAAACAGGTGAGGTTTTGCAGCGGCAAGTAGATGGGGTTTTCGTCGCCATCGGTCATGCTCCGGCGACCGAAATATTCAAAGGCCAACTCAACGTCAAAGATAACGGATACATCGTGACGGCTGCCGATTCGACGGCGACTTCTGTGCCGGGTGTGTTCGCAGCTGGTGACGTGACCGATGAAATCTACCGGCAAGCCGTTACCGCCGCGGGGTTGGGTTGCATGGCGGCACTTGAAGCCGAGCGCTACATCGCAGCGCTCGAAGCGACAGAGGTGAAGAGCGCGTAGGTGATGGCTTTGCCCGACTGAGAAAAATGCGCTCTTTGGTGGACCGCATAGAATTCGACTGCACCGGAAGTATCTGAGACACGCTTGGCGGATTGATTGATATGGACTGGGACAAGTTACGGATCTTCCATGCCGCAGCTGAGGCCGGCAGCTTCACCCATGCTGGTGAGTCTCTCAATCTCAGCCAGTCCGCTGTCAGCCGCCAGGTCGCAGCCTTAGAGCGCGACCTCAAACAGTCTTTGTTCCATCGCCACGCCCGCGGTCTTGTTCTGACTGAGCAAGGTGAGATCCTGTTCAACACGGTCGCTGAAGTTATGAATAAGCTTCAGACCGCAGAGATGCTGTTGTCAGATACGGCGACCAAGCCCGGTGGTGAGTTGCGGATCACGTCGCCCATTGGTCTTGGAACGGTTTGGGTGACGCAGTGGGTGCGAGAATTTCAGGATCTCTATCCCGATGTAGCGATCGAGCTTGTGTTAAATGACGACCAGATCGACATCGCAATGCGAGCGGCGGATGTGGCGATCTGGACGGGAGAGCCTGAGCAACCCGATCTCATTCGTAGGCGGTTGTTTGAGGTATCGGTGCGCGTTTACGCATCAACAAGTTACATTCGCAAGTACGGCGCGCCCAATACGCTTGAAGATCTCGCGCGGCATCGGATCGTTTCTTATAGCGGTCGTCCGGCTGCGCATTTGATGCCGATTGTCTGGCTTGAGACCGCCGGGCTTGGCGAAGGGGTGACGCGGACACCAGCATTCAAGGTCAACAGCGTCATCGCTTTGAAATATGCGATTCAAGCGGGCATCGGAGTCGGGATGCTGCCAGAGTATATGACAATCGGCGAGACAGATCTGGTGCCTTTGTTAGAGCACATAAAACCACCTACGCTGGAAGTGATCTTCGTCTATCCCGAAGAGCTGAAGACGGCGAAGAAAGTGCACGTGTTGCGTGACTTCTTGGTGTCGAAAGCGCGTGCCTGGAAGCGATAAGCTGAGGCGGGTTGGACGGCTTGGTTTTCGTTTGGTTGAAGAAACAGATCCTGAGATTATTGCCGTTGGATCGGGGTCGGTTGAACTAGTTTTTTCCAATCAAGGCGTCGAGTTTGCGTAACCGTTGCGACAAGGTTCGCAAGACGTAGAACGCAAAATCCGGTTCGGCTTTTATCAGTTCGAGGAAGGCGGGTCTGTCGAGGATTGTGACCTCGGCATTTGTTGCGGCCAAGGCTGCAGCGCTACGAGGAGATTCATCGATCAAGGAGATTTCGCCGACGATCCCGCCTTCGGTGACTGTTTCAAGGACTTGGCCGAACATCAACACGTCAATAGCGCCTGACCGGACAATGTACATCGTGCCCCCGGCATCGCCCTGCAAGAACACCTTTTCGCCAGCTGGAATACTTGCTGACGGAAAGCCTTCCTCAATCAGTTTATCGAAGTTAATCTGGCCTCGTGACACGGGCCGGGCCTTTCAAATCCTAGAGCGTGACGATGCGATTAGCCTACGCGATCTGAAGTGGCCTTGGTAGGGGGCATGATGGGTCGACTGTCATACCGCGTGATTGATAACAGTCGACCCCGGTAAAACTTAGTTCTGCTTTTGCCACTCGCGGACGTCCACGAAGCGGCCGGTTAGCGCTGCGACGGCCGCCATCTTCGGCGACAACAGGTGCGTGCGGCCCTTGTAACCTTGGCGGCCCTCGAAGTTCCTATTCGACGTCGAAGCACAGCGCTGCTCGGGTTTGAGCTGGTCAGGGTTCATGCCCAGGCACATCGAACAGCCTGGTTCGCGCCATTGGAAGCCGGCATCCAAGAATATTTTGTCAAGGCCTTCGGCTTCAGCTTGTTGTTTGACGAGCCCCGAACCTGGAACGATCATCGCGTAGTCGAGCTTGTCGGAGATCTTCTGGTCTTTGACGATATCAGCAACGGCGCGCAGGTCTTCGATGCGGCCATTGGTGCAGGAGCCGATCCAGACAACATCAAGCGGTATGTCGGTCATTTTCGTGCCAGCCTCCAGGCCCATGTAGCCGAGGGCGCGTTCGACGGATGCCCGTTTGTTGGGGTCGTCAATCTTTGAGGGGTCGGGGACTGTGCCCGTAATCGCGACCACGTCTTCTGGAGACGTGCCCCAGGTGACGATTGGTGGCAACGAAGCAGCGTCGAGTTTGATCTCGCTATCGAAATGCGCACCCTCATCAGAGTGAAGCGTTTCCCAATACTTCATCGCAGCATCCCAAGCCGCGCCTTTGGGTGCGCGGGGGCGGTCTTTGATGAAGGCGTAGGTTTTTTCGTCCGGGGCGATCAAACCGGCGCGGGCACCGCCTTCGATGGTCATGTTACAGACCGTCATGCGGCCTTCCATCGTCAGCGCTTCGATTGCGTCGCCGGCGTATTCGATAACGTGGCCGGTGCCGCCAGCTGTTCCGATTTCGCCGATGATGGCGAGGATGATGTCCTTAGCGGTCACACCGTCCGGAAGCGCGCCATTGACGTTGACGCGCATGTTCTTGGCTTTCTTCTGAACGAGCGTCTGGGTGGCCAGGACGTGTTCCACTTCGGATGTACCGATACCGTGTGCGAGGGCACCGAACGCGCCATGGGTGGAGGTGTGGCTGTCTCCGCAGACGATTGTCGTGCCGGGGAGTGTGAAGCCTTGCTCGGGTCCGACGACGTGCACAATGCCCTGGCGCTTATCGAGCTCGTCGAAATACTCGATGCCGAATTCCTTCGCGTTATTGGCAAGTGTTTGGACTTGCAGCGCGCTTTGCGGGTCATCAATGCCCTTGCTTCGGTCGGTCGTGGGTACGTTGTGGTCAACAACTGCCAGCGTTTTTTCCGGCGCGCGGACCTGTCGTCCGGCCATGCGTAGCCCTTCGAAGGCCTGCGGGCTTGTCACTTCATGGACAAGGTGACGGTCAATGTAGATAACGCAGGTTCCGTCGTCTTGCTTGTCAACGGTGTGGTCGTCGAAGATTTTATCGTACAGCGTCTTGGCCATGAACGTCGGGTTCCGTTGCCAGAGTTGAAGGATGTGCGTGATCTGTCGCGCTCAGGGTTTAGGCACGTGGTGCCGCTACAAACCCAGTAGCTTCGCGAATTGGTTTCCACCAGCGCTTTGGCGCTGTTTTCAATAGGTGGAGTGACGGTCGCCGAAGCTGCGCGCCAGACTAATCAAGCTTAGATAGCCTTCTCGGGCGAAATTCGCAATCTCGGCACTGATTTGGAGCGTCCGGGCAGACGATTTAGCGCCCGAACAACCGGTCACCGCTTAAGGAACGAGCTTGTAACCGCCGGTTTCTGTGACGAGAAGCTCAGCGTTCGAGGGGTCGCGTTCGATCTTCTGACGCAGACGGTAGATGTGGGTTTCCAGCGTATGGGTAGTGACGCCAGCGTTGTAACCCCAGACCTCATGCAGAAGTACGTCGCGCGTGATGACCTTCTCGCCAGAGCGATAAAGGTATTTGAGGATCGAGGTTTCTTTTTCTGTCAGGCGTATTTTGGAGCCACTTTCGTCCACGAGCAGCTTTGAAGCCGGTTTAAATGTGTACGGCCCGATCGTGAAAACAGCGTCTTCGGACTGCTCGTGTTGGCGCAGCTGAGCGCGAATACGAGCCAAAAGAACCGCGAATTTAAACGGCTTGGTGACGTAGTCGTTGGCACCGGCGTCCAGGCCTAGAATTTGGTCCGCGTCTGAATCGTTGCCCGTCAGCATGATGATTGGGCTTTTGAAGCCGGCCTTCCGCAGCATTTTCACGGCTTCGCGACCGTCCATGTCGGGGAGGCCCACGTCGAACAAGACAAGGTCGAAGTGTTCGCCGCGGGCAATCTCGACGCCTTTGGCTGCGGTATCGGCAGCTGTGATTTCGAATTCGTCGTGCAACGCCAATTGGTCCTGCAATGAATCGCGCAGATCGTCGTCATCGTCCACGATCAGGATTTTGCGGAAGTTGCTCATTTGTGACGTTGCTCCGTAGTGTGTTCGAGACACCCAATTGAACTATCTATCATGGGTTTGGCTCAAAGCCATAGGCTAGGAATCGGAAGCATATGGTTAAATACTGGTTCATCCATCGCCTCGCGACTTCGGGTTGTGTTCTGACAGGCGGTTGTTCCTGATGCAGGCGAAATCGGCAATTCACTAGTGCGCACATTAGAACAAATTTGTGTCAGCCGGCGGCCTGGTACAAAGGTCCAAGGTATTCTGCGGGCCGGGCACTTAACTCTTCCGTGTGTGCTCGGCCGGTCGGGTATTCGCGCTGTTAAGCGTGAGGGCGACGGGGCTTCGCCGCGCGGTGTCTGGCATTTAAGGGAGGCGTTTGTTCGTGCCGACCGATGGGGCAGGCGTTTGCCGGTTGGACTTCCGCAGCGTGTTTTAAAGATGTCTGATGGCTGGTGTGATGCCACGCATGATCGTAACTACAACCGACTTATTCAGCATCCCTATCCGGCCAGTGCTGAGCATTTGTGGCGGGACGATGCGCTGTACGATGCGATTGTTGTGGTCGGATACAATGACCGCCCGCGTATGCGGGCGGCAGGTAGTGCGATCTTCATGCATTTAGCCAACGAGGATGCGAGCGGTTTTCGGCCGACTGAAGGATGTGTTGCATTGCGTCGCCGCGATTTATCGCGGTTGCTACCGTTTATTGGCGTTCAGACGCGGATTCGGATTGGTGTTTGATCGGAAATGACGTTGCAGACGTTGAATGTTGGTCTGCTGTAGTCGGGCATGAAAAAACCCGCTGGCGTCTGGCCAACGGGTTTTTTCATCAGAAATTCTAGCTAACAGATCGGCGCTCGATCAGGCGTCCTTGCCTTCTTCCGCGGCCTTGGCAGCAGCTTCCTCAGCTTCAGCCTGTTCGGCGGCCTCTGCAGCGGTGGCTTCAGCGATCAGACGCTGGGCCTGACCCACCCAATCCTGCTTTTCGATCTGGCCATCGAGTTTGAGGAATTCATCGACGTTGGCGATGTCTTCATCGGAGAAGTTGGCGATTTGCTCAAGCTTAACGCAGTTGACCTGCTTCAGGCGGGAGAGCAGTTCGTCATCAATTCCCGTGATCTGACTGAGGTCGTCGGGTTGACCCTTTTGCTTCTTGAAACCTTTCCAGGCTGCGTTCAGGCGGCGTGCGCGGGCATCTGTGCGCTCTGCGATACGCGCCGATCGGCCACGGCGGCCACGCAGATAATAGAGTTTCGCGCGACGGACGCGGCCGCGGCGGACAACTTCGATGGAGCTGATAAGCGGCGAATAGATTGGAAAGACACGTTCCACGCCTTCGCCGTAGGAAATCTTGCGGACGGTAAAGCTCTCATTGATGCCGCCGCCGGAGCGTGAAATCACAACGCCTTCATAGGCTTGCAGGCGCTCGGTCTTGCCTTCGACAACCTTAACCATGATCTTGACGGTGTCGCCGGGGCCAAATTCAGGTACGCCGCGTTTGGCGGAAATGGCGCGCATCTGCTCTTGTTCGAGCTGTTCGATGATATTCATTATTGCTTTCCTTGATGCTTTGAAAAGCAGAGGAGCGTGGCCTCAAGCCCTCACGTTGCGAGGACGGGCTTCGCTCATGCAACCCATGTCCGGGAATTCAGGCTGCTTCCATAATTCAATTTCAGCGCGCTGTCGATGGGTCAATTGCGTCGAAACGGGCGATTTTGAGCCGGTTTGGAGCTATTTTATGCCTTTGTGCTTGGCCCACAGATCAGGCCGGCGGGATTTGGTCAGATCTTCTGCTTGCTGAAGGCGCCATTTTTCGATGCGGGCGTGGTCGCCGGAGAGCAGGATGTCGGGGATCTTGCGACCTTCCCATTCGCGAGGTTTTGTGTATTGCGGATATTCGAGCAGGTCGTTTTCAAAGCTCTCGTGTTCGAGACTTTCGGAAGTTCCCAAAACGCCCGGCAACAGGCGAACACAAGCATCGATCAGCGTCATGGCAGCCAACTCGCCGCCTGACAAAACGTAATCGCCGATTGAGATTTCGCGGAAATTGCGGGCTTTGAGAACGCGTTCATCAACGCCTTCGAAACGACCGGCAAGTAGCACGACGCCCGGTCCCGCCGCGAGCTCCTTCACAATTGGTTGGCGCAGCGGTTCGCCACGCGGCGACAGGTAGAGCCTTGGCAGGTCATCGGCTGGCTTGTTGGCGGAGCCGAGAGAGTCTACGGCGGATGCAACAACGTCAGCTTTGAGCACCATGCCTGCGCCGCCGCCTGCAGGCGTATCATCGACTTGTCGATGACGGCCATGCCCGAATTCGCGCAACGGAACAGTTTCAAGAGACCACAGGCCGGATTGTAACGCCTGCCCCACGAGCGAGACGCCGAGGGGGCCCGGAAACATCTCTGGGAACAGAGTCAATACGGTCGCCCGCCAACGGGAGGCTGCACCTATCGTTTGGTCCTCAGGCACGTCAATACGCTTTGTGTTTTGGTGGTCGTTTGCAGTCTTGTGTCAGACGCCTTCAACCACAACAATGTCGATGGTTCCTGCGCCTTGTCGAAGCGCTTTTGCTTCTGCGTATTCAGGCGATTTGGCGTAACCAAGGGCTGCTTCATAGCTTGGGAACTCCAGGACGACGTTGCGGGCGACGCCGTTGCCTTCGATGACTTCATGTTGTCCGCCGCGAACGATTGGCGTGCCACCGAATTTGTCGAGGGCGAGTTGTGTTTTTGCTGCGTATTGGCCCCAGGCTTCAGCGTTGGTGACGACAGCGTGGGCGATAACGTATCCCTTAGGCATGTGTGTTAGTCCTCTTCGATAATTGAAACCCAGGTCGAAGCCCGGACGTTATCCAGCATGGCTTAAGTTTGGGCCTCGCCGATGTGCCGGACAAAAGTTGCGGCGGCTGATTTTGGATCTTTGGCTTGGTTGATTGGGCGGCCAACGACGATGTAATTGGCCCCATCAGCAATGGCGCGTTCCGGTGTCATGACACGTTGCTGATCGCCGGCTTCACCGCCTGGCAGACGGATCCCTGGCGTGACGATCAAGAAATCGTTCGACGTAGCGTTGCGGATGGCGGCAGCCTCCTGGCCGGAAGAGATGACACCATCAAAGCCTGCTTCTTGCGCCAAGGAGGCGCGGTGCAGCACCATTTCCGCTGGCGACTTAGATATGCCCTGCTCGGTGAGGTCGTCTTGGTTGAGGCTTGTTAGAACAGTGACGGCCAAGAGTTTCAGGTCGCTTTTTCCGCGTCCTTCGACAGCGGCACGCATCGTTTTCAGATCGCTACCGTGAACGGTTAGGAAGGCGGCCCCAAGCTCTGCCACGCGTTCAACGGATCGCGCAACGGTGTTGGAGATATCCAAAAGCTTGGCATCGAGAAACACGCGCTTGTTTCGATCGACGAGTTCGCCGACGAGGTCGAGGCCGGACTTGCCGGACGTAGACCCCGATAGGATGAGTTCCAAGCCAACCTTGTAGAAGGATACTTCGTCGGCGAGCGCGGTCACGAGTTCGCGCGCGTCGTCGACAGTTGGCACATCAAGCGCGACAATCAATCGGTCGCGAGGGTTCATTGTCCCGGACATTCTGTAACGCCTTGGAGTAGTTAAAGCGTGATGCCTTTTTCGCGTGCGAGATCGGACAGTTTGGCTTCCGGACGCGCGCCCATGTGGCTGATGATTTCAGCTGCTGCGATGCTGCCCAGGCGACCTGCTGTTGCCAGATCTTTGCCATTCGAGACGCCGTAGAGGAAGCCTGCCGCGTAAAGGTCTCCGGCACCGGTGGTATCAACTAGATTCTCGACTGGATTTACCGGGACTTCGATCGCTTCGCCTTTTGAGATTATCAAGGAACCCTTGGCGCTGCGGGTTAATGCGGCGAGATCGGTGTCGGCTGAGATGCGTTTGGCTGCTTCGTCGAAGCTGGAAGTTTCGTAAAGCGATTTAATTTCATCTTCGTTGGCGAACAGAATGTCGACGCCGTACTGGATGAGTTCAACAAACTCGCCGCGGTGGCGATCAACGCAGAAACCATCTGACAGGGTTAGGGCGACCTGACGCCCGGCGCTTTTTGCGATCTCGACGGCCTGGCCGAATGCGGCTTTGGCATCTGGGCGATCGAAGAGATAACCTTCGAGATAGACGATCTTGGAGGCTTTTATTGCTTCTGGGTCGACTTCGCCGTCGTCGATGTCGGTTGAGATGCCCAGGAACGTGTTCATGGTCCGCTCGCCATCGGGTGTGACGAGGATTAGCGAACGTGATGTGGGGTCTTTGTCGGCGACGGGCTTGGAGCCAAATTCGACACCGGCGGCGCGGATGTCATGCGCGAAAATCTTGCCGAACTCATCGTCTGCGACCTTACCGATGAACGCGGCTTTGCCACCAAAGGACGCAATTCCGGCCATGGTGTTTGCAGCTGAGCCACCGGATATCTCGATCGATGGCCCCATGTCATCGTAGAGTTTGTCGATGGTTGGCGCATCGACGAGCCGCATATGGCCTTTTGGCGCGTCATGTTTTTCCAGAAACGCATCATCACAGCGACCCAGGATGTCAACGATTGCGTTGCCAATGCCAATTACGTCGTAGCGGGTGTCGCTCATGCCAGCTCCTGTCTTGCGCCCGGGCTTGGACAGCCCGAGTGTGTTCTCTTGAAAATCAGAGATTGAATTCGCGGCACTATAGGGATCGCTGGTCGAAGGGCAAGCTGGCAGTCCGAGTTGTTCTGGCGTTTACCGGGCTAAACGCGCCAGGGCCAAGATCAGGGCCTCGGTGATTAGATCGTCACGGGAGCCGGTCTGGCGTGAGCGCTGGGCTGCAGCCGCGACCATTTGTGTGGCCCGGTTAAGTGCAGCGAGGCTCCATTTTCGCGACTGCGCTGTCACCGCGTTTTTCTGCTTGAAGTGCAGCGGTGGGCGGAGGCTTTTCAATACGTCAGCCAGCGGTTTGCCGGAGTCGGTTTCGGCTAAGATGCGGTGCAGGCGCAGGAAGTGGCGCTGCAATGCGATAATGATGGTTTGCGCGTTCTCGCCAGAACTTAAGGCGCGTGCCAGTTCGCGTACTGCGGTTCCGGGCTGACCTTCGGCTGCTGCGTTGACGATACGGTCTATGCTGAGTTCTGAGGCATCGCTGACGACAGCTTCTACATCGGTAAGCGCGATGCGATTGCGGTCGCCGCAATACAGGATGAGCTTAGAGATTTCTCCGCGTGATAGAGCCCGGTCTGCGCCGAGCTGGGCGAGCAGGACCTCACGCGCGTCCGAGTCTATTCTTTTTCCTGCAGCTTTGATGTCTTCGTCGATTACTGCGCCTAGATCGCGGCCTTCGTCTGGAAAACAGGCGATGGCGGCAGCGTGTTTTGCCTTTTCAAAGACGCTGCGCATCGTATCGGAGGGCTTCAGGTTGCCAGCCTCGACGACGAGAACACCGGCAAGTGGACCGGGTGCGACAAGCTCTTTGACAAGCCTTGCATTGATGCGGCGTCCAGCTGTTGCGAGGACAACCTTGCGACCTCCGAACATGGGCACCGTCATCAGTTCATTCGCAATGCGATCGGGTTCGGATTCCAGATCGGCGTCGTCGAGGCGAACAATTTCGGAGGGCGGGTCTTCGCTTGCAGCCCAGGCTTTTGCAGTTTTGCGGGCGCGTTCTGAGACGAGCCCGGCGTCGGTACCGTAGGCTAGGATAGCGGTGATGCCATCATTTGCGGATTTAATAAAACGGTCTGCTTCGTGGCTTTTGACGGCGACCATGGGTTAAATCCCGCCCAACGCGGCAGATTTGGCTGGAGCTTAAGCTGCTGATCCTAAGAATGCAGACAAACGCGCCATCAAGTCCGTGGCGATCGTCTTCGCAGCGCGATCTTCTGCCTCGCGGCGGGCCCGGACGTTGGAGAAGATCGAGTTAAAGCGCTCGAATCCGGCGCGGCCGTAGCTTGTGCCGGTGAGCAGGACCTTTTTGTCAGAGATTCGCGTGACCTTGAACTTCGCGTCGAGGTTATAGACCTGCGAGCGGGCGTCGCCGGAGCGTTGAACGAGCGTTGAGGTGACGCGCTCACGAACAGCAATGTCGACCCGGTAGGCTGGAGGTTTCGCCTGTCCGCCACCGGTCGTCTGGAAAATCAGCTCATTGCGGATTTGCTGTCCGACACGACCGGGGATCGGCGCGATCTGCATTCGAGCGAGTTTTTCAGATGCCGGAGTATTACCGCCAATGCTGGCGTGCAATGGTCTGAAACCACCGTCTCCACACGCTACCATTAATGGTGCCGCAATCAGGGCCGCCAGTACAGGTACAGTGGCGCGCAGCGGCCGAGCGAACCCACGTGAACATCGCTTGTTTGGCGGTGTTACGAGGTTGGTCCCTGTGGTTTTGCCCAGATGCGGCTTAAACGACGACATTCACAATCCTTTGCGGAACGACAATCACCTTTTTGGGTTGTCGGCCTTCCAAGGCGCGGACGACGGTTTCAAGCGCCAGCGCAGCAACCTCCACATCATCTTTAGAGGCGTCTTTGGCGATTTTGAGCTCGTCCCGTCTCTTGCCATTCACCTGTACGGCAATGGTGATCTCATCGTCAACGAGCAAGGCGGCTTCAGGCTCCGGCCAGGGCTCATTGGTGACGAGGGTGTTGTAACCGAGCCGCGACCAGCATTCTTCGGCCAGATGCGGCATCATTGGGGCGAACATCTGGACGGTGTATTTTCCGGCCTCGCGCAGGGCCCAGTCGTGGCCGTCACCTGATTTTTGCAGGGACGAACCAAGAACATTGGCGAGGTCGTATAGCGTTGCCACCGCGACGTTGAAGCGAAGGGCTTCGATGTTACGAGCAACATTGTGCATAGCTTTGTGGACAGCCCGGCGCAGTTCGGTTGCTTCGGGGCTGAACTTTTCAGGCTTTGGGGTGCCATCTGGGGCGGCTTTGTCGGCGATTTCGCCGATCAGACGCCAGATGCGCTGGACGTAACGGCGGGCACCTTCGACGCCGACGTCCGTGTAGATGACGTCACGCTCGGGTGGGCTGTCTGACAAGACGAACCAGCGGGCGGTATCGGCACCGTAGTTTCCGATGAACTCGTCGAGATCGATGACGTTCTTTTTGGATTTCGACATCTTCTCAATCGGGCCGATGGTTACCGGAGCGCCGCTGGAAGCTTCTTTGGCAGCTCGGTCCTTGCCTTCGCCTTCCAGGATCACCTGATCTGGCGGAAGCCAAGCACCGTCTTCGGACTTGTAGGTTTCGTGGGTGACCATGCCCTGGGTGAAGAGGGCTGCGAAGGGTTCGCGCAGATCTGAGCCCTTGCTGCTTGTTTTTGGCGCGTGGCCCGCATCCGTCATGGCGCGGAAGAAAAAGCGCGAGTAGAGCAGGTGAAGGATCGCGTGCTCGACGCCGCCGATGTACTGGTCGACGGGCAGCCAATAGCCGGCTTCTTCGGCGTCGACCGGCTGGTCTGCGTGAGGAGCGGTGAAGCGAGTGTAGTACCAGGACGAGTCGACGAAGGTGTCCATGGTATCGGTTTCGCGGCGGGCTGGCTTACCGCAGATGGGGCAATTGACCTTGCTCCACGTCGGGTGACGTTCGAGCGGATTACCCGGCTCATCGAAGGTTGCGTCCTCGGGGAGCTCGACGGGCAGTTGATCGTCAGGAACGGGGACCGCGCCGCAGGTTTCGCAGTGGATGATCGGGATCGGGCAACCCCAATAGCGCTGACGGGAAATGCCCCAGTCGCGCAGGCGGAAATTGACCTTGCGGTTTGCGACGGGCTTGCCGGACAATTCATCCTTTTCAAGTCGCGAGACGACTTCGTCGAAGGCCTGTTTGGGTTTCAGGCCGTTGAGGAAGTGCGAGTTGATCATTGTACCGTCGCCGTCGACGGCTGTGTCGCCGATTTCGAAGGTTTCCGCGTCTTCGCCCTTGGGCAGAACGACGGGGACGACCGGGAGGTCGTAAGTGCGGGCGAAATCAAGGTCGCGCTGGTCGCCCGATGGGCAGGCGAAAATCGCGCCCGTGCCGTAGTCCATGAGCACGAAGTTGGCGACCCAAACCGGCAGCAGCCAATCAGGATCGAGCGGGTGGCGGACTTTAAGCCCGGTGTCGACGCCTTTTTTCTCCGCGCTTTCAAGATCAGCCGCAGATGTGCCCAGGCGGCTGCATTCTTCAGCGAACTCAGCGATCTTCGGGTTGGTTTTGGCTGCGGCCTTGGCGAGTGGGTGGTCGGGTGCGATAGCCAGGAAGGATGCGCCAAACAGCGTGTCGGGCCTTGTCGTGAAGACCTCGATTTCCTCGATGCCGTCTGTGTTTGCCGTATCCGTGATGGCCCAGCGGACCATGGCACCTTCTGAGCGGCCGATCCAGTTGGCCTGCATCAGGCGGACCTTCTCAGGCCACTGATCCAGCGTGTTAAGCGCTTCGAGCAGCTCGTCGCCATAATGCGTGATGCGGAAGAACCATTGGGTCAGTTCGCGCTGCTCGACGAGTGCGCCGGAGCGCCAGCCGCGACCATCAATCACCTGCTCGTTGGCCAGAACCGTGTTGTCGACCGGGTCCCAGTTGACCTTCGATGACTTGCGGTAGGCGAGGTCTTTGTCGAGCAGGTCGATGAACAGCTTCTGCTGGTGTTTGTAATAGTCGACATCGCAGGTGGCGAACTCGCGCGACCAGTCGATGGCAAAGCCCATGGATTTGAGCTGCTCGCGCATGGCGGCGATGTTTTCGCGGGTCCACGCGCCGGGATGAACCTTGCGTTCCATGGCGGCGTTTTCAGCGGGCATGCCGAAGGCGTCCCAGCCCATCGGGTGGAGAACGTTGAAGCCCTTGGCGCGTTTGTAACGGGCGAGCACGTCCCCCATCGTATAGTTGCGCGAGTGGCCGACATGGATGCGGCCTGAGGGGTAGGGGAACATCTCAAGGATGTAGGCTTTGGGCTTCTTTCCATCGGCCTTGGCGGCAAACAGATCAGCTTCCTGCCAGACGTTCTGCCAGTGTTTTTCGCGTTCGGGTGCGTTGTAGCGTTCGGCTGCCATTGGGTTTGGCTCGTTCCCTCATGTATATGGAGCAACGGCGCTTGCAGGGTCGTCTGGTGGCGGGTTGCCAGGCAGACGGTCCAGAGCGCCAGCGGGTCTGTTGGCCGGGAGATGACCGCAAAGGGCGCAACGGGTCAAGCGAGCCGAATGAATGGGCGTAGTTTGTGCCCGTTTGAGACTTTCAAGGAGACGTGCCAGGTGACTGAAACGGCGGCTGATAGGCTGATGACGGTGCGACGGCGCATCGCAAGCGCGGCAGAGGGTGTAGGCCGTCCGGCTGCGGATGCGAGGCTGATCGCGGTGTCGAAGACGTTCGATGTGGACGCGATCCGTCCGGTGTTGGAAGCCGGTCAGCGGGAATTCGGTGAGAACCGCGTCCAGGAGGCGCAAGGCAAGTGGCCGGGGCTCAAGGCTGAGTTTCCCGATGTGTTTTTGCATCTAATCGGGCCGTTGCAATCCAATAAAGCGGCAGATGCCGTCGAGCTGTTCGATGCGATCCATTCGATCGACCGGCCGAAAATCGCGCGTGCCTTGGCGTCAGAAATGGAGAAACAGGGCAAGCGGCCGAAGCTCTTCATTCAGGTCAATACCGGGGAAGAAGAGCAAAAGGCGGGGGTGATGCCAAAAGATGTTGGTGCGCTTTTGTCGTTATGCCGGGATGAGTTGGGGCTCGAAGTTTCCGGATTGATGTGTATCCCGCCAGTTGAGGAAGCGCCCGCCATTCACTTTGCATTTCTCCACAAGCTGGCAGCAGAGCTGGGTGTGAAAGAACTCAGTATGGGAATGAGCGGAGATTTCGAAACGGCCGTGGAGCTGGGCGCGAGTTATGTGCGTGTGGGCTCGGCGATTTTTGGGGAGAGATATTGAAAGGCATATCAGGGTTATCCCCAAGTGCTGTGGACTAGATTCGCTAGCTACTTGAGGGAATCGGACGGGTCTGGATCTATAACACCTAAGTTGGGGGACCGTCGGAATTGCGTTCCAACGGCCCCGCGTCTCGAAGCCGAGCCAGCGGCGACGAAACGTCAGCAAATCGAGATTTGCACTTGGATTCTCGGTCGTCAATTGGCTCGGCCTTTTTTCCACAATGGATGAAGGACCGAAAGATATGACGTATGGAATTTTGGCAAAGTGCACTTGGGTTGGGGCCTCTGGAATGAGTTATGATTACTCAATCTACCCACTAAACCCTTCGCTTAAGTCTGAGAAATACGGCAACTATGTCTTCGCAAAGCAAAATGCTTTTGGGGAGTGGGTGCCTATTTATATTGGCGAAGGGGATCTCTCGGATCGGTGCACTGATCGTCACCATCAATGGAGTTGTATCCGTAGCAAGGGTGCGACCCATGTTCATGTGCACTTCAATCCTAGCAAAATCAGCAGACGCACGGAGGAGGAAGACCTGCTCCGTGCGCATCCGATCGCGTATGTGCCAACTGGCTGTAATGTAAAAAGGGGCGGTTAGAGAGGACTTTGAGCAGCCGGGGGTACATTCTCGTGCCCTCGGGTCTGCGGTTTTCGGATCGCGGGGCTGATAGCCCAATTTCCGAAAAGAGTTATGCCTCTTAGCGCTGTCCGAAGCTGGGGATAGCTGGTCCATAGCCTGTTTATAAAGTGTTAACCTGAGCTTTGAAGTGATTCGCGTTTGTGCATGCGTCCGGGATGAACAGGAGTGACCCAGATGGCGGCAGCAAGCGCGACTCTTGCCGAAGCAAACGCCGCGGCTGCAGATGCAGCGCGCGATGCACGGGCCGAAGTTCTTCAGCGTGACAGGGCCGAAGACGGCGCTGATGGCGCGGAAGAGAAAGTCTCGCGCCGGACAACCCGGGCGTCTACCTCAACTGAGGAATGGCATAAGTTCGTTGTCGACGTCTGGCTGACGGATCTCAACGCGACGGAGTTCGGCGTCTACAAGCGCTCGCGTAACCGCGCCAAGTCGCGCCAGTTTTCTTCCGACATGGATATCTATGCGGAGGTGATCGAGAACGGGCAGCGCACCGGTCTTGTTGGCTTCCGCAAAGACCCGTGGCGCAACAACACGGGGATGGATCGCCGTCTGGTGTTCAAGCTCTTTACGAAGAGCCTTGGCTGGCGGGCGACGATGGATCTGATGATCGGGCGTAGCTTGCAGCTCACCATGGGTGCGCGCGGTCTGCCTGTTACGGCTTACTCCATCAACACAAATGATGATGACTTCATCATCTACATGGAGCGCTCAGCCTTTAAGTGGCCGCTGCTGCCTGAGCATTTCTCGTTCTTCTTGATGCGTGATGGCAAGCCAGAGTATTTCCGTTTGCAGCGGGCGCTCATCAACGTTGGGGGCGATTACACGCTTTATGATCAGCACAACAACAAGATCGGCTACGTCGACGGGAAGATCACGTCGATTGCGGGCAAGTGGAAGTGCGGGATCAAAAAGGAATATGCCGACAAGAAGCTTCTGACGACGATGAAACTGTTTGCTGGCATGGTGATCTTTAACCGCCAGACGCGCTGGCATGTGTGGCGGCTTTGGAAGGATGTCCTGGCTGGTAAGCTTGAGCCGAAGCTGGAGCATCACGAGTCGGATCTTTATAAGAACCCGCGCCGCATGCGCTGAGGCGTTAACCGCTTAGATTCATGTTTGAAGGAATGCCCGGTTGATTTGTCATCCGGGCATTTTTTTAATGCGTGGCAGGTGAAGTATTGCGGCGGGCTGGTATTTGCTAAATCGTCGCTGACAGGATGCGAAGGTGTTTTCATGATCCGAAATCTGACGGCGCTGGTTTTGGCTTTTGTTTTGGTCACGGGGCCTGCGGGCGCATCGTGTGTGGATGAGATTCGCGGTGTTCTGAAATCTCATGATGCGGGGCTGAAGAATGTTACGGCGACGATTGAAACTTCGCAGAAAGGGGAGGTTCTGCTCCGCACCAACGTTTCGTATCTCGATTATGAGAACATCATGTTCGAAACGGTCGGGCGGTCTTATTGGACGCTGATCCGTGGCCTCGTGCAGTTTACGTCCGATGATGGAAAGACGTGGCGCAAGGACATGACTCAGCCTGAACCTGATTGGGTGGAGGCGTCGCGTAAGAATGCTGCCAAGATGCGTGCAGGTCTGCAGGAGGCGGAATGCGTCGGTGAGCAGCAGGCGGATGGAAAGACGTTCAAGGTCTATCGCTATTTCTACGAGGCCAAACTGCCGTATGAGACCGAGTCCCGGTCAACGCTTTTCGTGGAGTCTAAGACCGGGCGGATTATCCGCCACGATGCCTTGTCTCTTCATGGCAGCCCCGAGACACTGATCCGCAAAATCTACACCTACGACCAGTCAGTTGAGCTGCCTAACCCCGGCGTGAAGTGAGGCTGACAGCTGTTCCCGCAGGCTACGTGAGGCTTGGGTTTCAAGCTGGGTTTTGGTCCGCGAGATGCTGCTCGAGCAGCTACCGGCACGCTTCCCGAAAAGTCCACCTGCCTATCTTGTGGGCATTTTTGTTAGGCAGTTTGCGTAATATTCATGCGCTCCCCGATTCTACAAAACGTCGCAGAACGCTTAAATGATAGGCGTTTCCGATGTTTAGATTTGATTAATCAATTGGCATACTTCTTGATTTAACGCCTCTCAACCAAGCATCAAGCCTCTTGGCTGAGCATCTGATTGATTATTCGTCAGCAAAAAGCAAAAAATCTAATCGGGGGAGCGTATGGAAAATCTGCAGCACGGCGCGGACGTCTTCTTTCTTTTGATGGGAGCGATCCTCGTCTTTGCCATGCATGGGGGGTTTGCGTTTCTGGAGGTCGGGACGGTCCGGCACAAAAACCAGGTCAACGCGCTCGTTAAAATTCTCGTCGACTTCGCGATCTCGACGGTGACCTACTTCTTCATCGGGTACTGGGTGGCTTATGGCGTGACGTTCCTTGTCAGCGCAGCCGCTTTGACGGGTGCTGCAGGTGGCGAGACGTTCGGCCCGCAAGGCATTTCGCTGGTGAAGTTCTTCTTCCTCTGCACCTTTGCGGCAGCGATCCCGGCGATTGTTTC
This sequence comes from Filomicrobium sp., assembly GCA_040219445.1. Taxonomy (GTDB): domain Bacteria; phylum Pseudomonadota; class Alphaproteobacteria; order Rhizobiales; family Hyphomicrobiaceae; genus Filomicrobium. The sequence goes on from JAVJSM010000003.1 coordinate 324,710, forward strand.
AGGCGGTATTGCTGAGCGAGCCCGGTTCTGGCCGCAGTGTCTCGCAACGGCGCTATTGGTCGGGGCGGCTTACCCGCTGATCGAGGGCGCGGTGTGGAATGGCAACTTTGGTTTGCAGTCCGAGCTCTTCAAAGGCGCGCTGGGGGCGGATTTCCACGACTTTGCCGGTTCGATTGTCGTGCACGCCTTCGGCGGCTGGGTGGCGCTGGGAGCGGTGTTGAAGCTTGGGCCGCGGTATGGGCGTTATTCCAAAGGGGGCGGCCAGGGTATCCCGCCGTCGTCGATTCCGTGGCTTGCCATGGGGTCATGGATGCTTTGCATCGGTTGGTTTGGCTTCAACGTGATGAGTGCGCAGAGCCTGTCGGGTGTCAGCGGTCTTGTTGCAATGAACTCGTTGTTGGCAATGGCCGGTGGAATTCTGGCTTCTGTGATTGTCGGACGTAATGACCCTGGCTTTGTCCATAACGGTGCGCTGGCCGGACTGGTGGCTGTCTGTGCCGGTTCGGACATCATGCATCCGATTGGGTCTCTGATTACAGGCGGTGTTGCCGGAGCGATCTTTGTCGTGATGTTCCAGCTTGTACAGAACAAGTGGCAGATCGACGATGTTCTCGGTGTCTGGCCACTGCATGGTTTGTGCGGTCTTTGGGGCGGTATTGCCTGCGGTATTTTCGGCACCGAAGCACTTGGCGGTTTGGGCGGCGTAACGCTGATGAGCCAGCTTGTCGGTTCCGTCGCCGGGTCGCTTTACGGGTTGCTGGCTGGATTGGTGATCTACACGATTGTTGATGTGGCACTTGGCTTCCGCATGAGCGATCAAGAGCAGCAACGCGGTGCAGATCTGTCGATCCACAAGATCTCTGCTAATCCGGAAGAGGATGTGCGGATGGGCCGGGTTTGAAAGGTGCCGTTTAGGTTCCCATTTTAGACACTACGTAAGTGGGGCAGGCTCGGCGGTCTGCCCTATTTTTTTTTGTTATTGCGCCGAAGTCTATTCATGCGTTTCGTTTTAAGAACTTTTTGCTTCTTATTCCTGTGTGTGGGCGTTTGGGTTTCTATAACTTCTAATCCTATTGTTTTGAATGCAGGTCGTATTTTAATGTTTGCCTCGATGGCAAAAAGCTAAATTATTTAATTATCTCTTTATCGCACCGCTATCTGACTATTATCGAAACCTTTAAGTTTGATGTGTATCAAATTGGAGAGACTTTTTTTACGTTTGTCTCATCTGAAGGTCGGCATGTTCGCGTCGAAGTTCTTTTCAGCTCAAGTCCTCGAGCAGATCCCAGTGCCTACCTTTGTGTTGAACAAGTGGGGCAAGGTTCTCATCTGGAATCGGGCGTGCGAGGCATTGACCGGTGTATCCAGCAGAGATGTTGTTGGTACGCGCGAGCATTGGCGCGCGCTCTACGCGGAAGCGCGGCCCTGCCTGGCGGATGTGATTTTAAACTCCCAAAATGATCAGCTCGACGAGCTTTATGCGGCTGAATCAATAGAGTTGGGCTCCGGTGGTGAGTTGCACGCAGAGAACTGGTGCCAGCTTCCAAATGGCAAACGTGTTTATCTGGCGATTTCGGCGAGCCCGGTTCGAGACAGCTTTGGACGCATTGTTGCGGTTGTGGAAACGTTGCGCGATCTAACAGCGGAACGCGAAGCAGAGGCTGCTGTTGCTGAGGCGCTTCGATTAAACGATGCTAAAACTGAAGAAGCATTGGTTCTGTCGCAACTGAATGATTGGCTTCAATCGTGCAAAACTCTCGATGAGCTCTGCGATATGGTCGCTCAGTTTCTTTCGAAACTCCTGCCGTCTTGCTCTGGATCGCTTTATATCTACGCGCATTCCCGAGATGTCTTGCAAAATTCGATTTCCTGGAATGGCAATCAAGGTGCTGCGGCGATGCAACCCGACGAATGCTGGGGTCTTCGACGGGGGAGGCCGTACACTTACGGTGAGCAGAAAGTTGATTTTCGCTGTCAGCACATCGGCAAGCATGAACCGGATCATTACTCGTGCATCCCGATTCTCGCACACGGCGACACGGTCGGGTTGCTGCACCTAGAATACGGATGTGGTCACCACAAGACGGATGCTGTGCACGATACCATTGCTGAGCAACGGCGGATCGCGAGCCTATGCGCTGAGCAGATTAGTCTAGCGATTGCAAATGTCCGGTTGAGGGATCAGCTGCGTGACCAATCAATTCGTGACCCGCTGACAGACCTCTTCAACAGGCGTTACATGCTTGAGACTTGCCGTCGGGAATTTGCGCGTGCTCGCCACGAGGGTCGAAGTGTCAGCGCTTTGTCGATCGATATCGATAACTTTAAGCGGTTCAACGATAACCACGGTCACGATGCTGGCGACACTGTTCTCCGCGCTGTTGCTGCGTGCCTGAAGAATAACTTCCGCGAGGAAGACGTGCCTTCCAGGTTCGGGGGCGAGGAATTCGTTGTGCTTCTTCCGGGGGCGTCGGCGGAGATCGCGCTTCAGCGTGCAGAAGAACTGCGAGCGAGTATTGCAAATCTGAGCGTGCGCTATCTTGAAAGCAATCTTCCTAAGATTACGATTTCCGTTGGCGTTGCGGCTTTTCCGCATGCAGGTGACAGCCCACAGTCCGTGTTGCGGGCTGCGGATGAGGCGCTCTATCAGGCCAAGAGTGACGGGCGAAATAGAGTCCAGCTGGCAGGAACCGAGTCAGAGGTCGTTGAGGCGGAGCCAGTTTCGAAGAAGCGTCGAACGAACCGCAAAGCTGCATCCCCGACTAAGCGGACTTTGTGTGAAGTCGGCGCAGATCACTGAGGTGAGCCGCCTGCAACCTTTGTGTTCTGGCGTCGTAAGCGCGAAGGCGACGTGCGATCAGTTGGCGGGTTTCAGCATCATGAATAGCCGGAGGCTGTAGTAGTGATTGCTCTCAGGCCAACCAGCGTTCGCGATTGTGGTGCGAAGGTCATCCCAGGGTTCATTGTCGAGCAGGGCTTCAACGGTTAGGTCGGCTCCGGTACCTGAATTGCCGCAGTAGATGCGGACCCAATGTATCTCGTCGGTCAGATCGAGGCCCTTGATGGTGTTTTCGACGCGCTCGAAAAGGTTGTCTGGGAGTTCTAGATCTTCGCCTTCAAAGTGGCGTGTAAGGTAATTGCCAATGAAGACCTTCCAGTTTTTACCGCTCCATGACCAATCCTCGATCTCGACTTGGTTCTCGTAGACACTGTCCCAAAGCGCGGCCAGAAACACATGAAGTGATCCCTGCTGGAATGACTCAAGGGCGTATTTCAATCCTTCGTCTGATGCTCCGATTCCGGCAAACCGTTCGTCAACGATCCGCTTGTCTTTGAGCATTATGTTCACCGCGAATTCGCCAACTCGCTGCTCTTCCTTCGGGGGAAACCACGTGGCGCGCATGCACGGGAATTCGCCATTTGGCAGAAGCCAATCTTCATACATGGCGACTTGCAACCCATGCGCTTCTAGGAGCTCGTGCATATAGGTGTTGAGCTTTTCCGGGGTCATGCGGTTTGCTCCTAGGCCGGTTGTTTGTTTGGCATCAGCCATCGCGCGTGGTTGGGAGAGACCATAGTGCATTCTTCACCGAAAATGTGAAGGAGCGACCGTGGCCCGACGATATCGCGTGCGGGTCCGACTAGTAGGGTTCCGGCGTAGCCTTTGGCGAGAGCTCGTGTGAGGCGTGACTGAAATCACGGATCAAGCTTTAGGTCATGGCTTCCAAATAATTGGAAATTCCAATAATAATTACGGCGTCTATTGTTTTGATTCGGTTTTGTTATTGCGTGATTTCGTTTTTATGTTCTCTATAAGACTATACGATGCATTTTTGATTATCGGAATAGTCAAGTTTTTATTAGATTTACGCTGTCATATTTGACCATGAATTTTAATGTAAGCGTAGCTATTGGCCGTCATGATGCAAAATCCTCTAAAGATCGAAGAAGTAAGTGAAAGATGCCGAATTGTAATCGGCGTTGCTGCGACCTGCTTGCTCTTTTTGCTGATCACGCCGTTGGTTGACCGATTTCTTGAAGCCAATGTGAGCTCTTCGATTAAACGGGAAGCAGAGGCGAAGGCTGTTTCATGGGCCTCTGATTTCGTAACTCAGCTGCCCTCAATCGAGAAGATCATTCAGACCGGCTATGCGACGCCGGAGCAAGCCCAACGTATTAAAGATACCATTGCCGTCGGGGACGTGATTGGCTTCAAGTTGTTTACGCCTGCGGGCAAGCTGACGTTTTGTTCGAACAGCGGCCCCTCGTCTGGTGAAGATCCATTGTTGAACGCACGTGCTCTTGCGGTATTCCAGTCGGGCAAAAGTGACGTAAGCTTTCACCACGGCCATGACGAAGGCGCTTCAGCAGGCTCGCATGTGGAGGCTTACATTCCAGCGGTAGGGCCGGATGGAGAGCGCATGGGCGTCATCGAAGTTTATGTAGACGTTTCGGCACTCGACCAAGTCTTGCATGACTCCTATTCGCAGTTGAGCATCTGGCTGATCTTCTGTTCGGCACTTGTGTTCCTTACGCCAGCGGCTGCGTTGATCTGGCGTGGAAAGCAACTGCAAATGCGGGATCAGCGGGTCGCCAGCCTGCAGCGGATAGATCAGCTGACGGGAATCTTGAATCGTAATTCGTTGACCCAGGAGATTGATCGTGTTTTTGCCGATCGTGCGGTTGATGAGACGATTGGTGTCCTTTTCATCGACGTCGATCACTTCAAGCACGTCAATGATACGCACGGACACAGACTCGGTGATGAGATTCTTCGGATCGTCGCGCGGACGCTGAAGTCTTCAGCTCGGAACAATCAGGATGTGATTGGACGCTATGGCGGTGATGAATTCGTCATGCTGTATCGCTCTATTGATCAAGCCGGCTTGAGGTCAGCGGTGGAGCGCATCAAGCCCGCACTCAATGACGCTTGCCGTGCTGTGGGAGGGATTACTCCGACTTTGAGTATTGGCGCGCACCTCAGCCGTCCAGGAGAAGACCAGCAAGACGCACTGCATGCTGCAGATATTGCGGTTTACGAAGCTAAGCGGCGAGGTCGGAATCAGGTCATTGAATATACGCGTGAGCTTGAGACAGCCCGAGGACGTGAGTTGGAGGTCGAAAAACTCCTCAAACGCGCGATACCAAGCGAACTGCTTGAGCTTCATTTCCAACCGATGTTTGCAGCAAAGAATCGTAAGCTTATCGGTTTTGAAGCGCTGCTTCGGTTGCGTGACCCTGCTGGCGGTTTGATTTCGCCGGGAGAGTTCATCCCTATCGCCGAAAAAGCAGGTCTAATGGACAATATCGGCGTTTGGGTTTTACGCCGCGCACTGGATACAGCCCAGACCTGGCCGGAAGATTTCTTTGTGTCGGTGAATCTCTCGGTTGCACAATTCAAATCTGGAGATTTGCCACGCAGAATATTTGAAGTTCTTGATTCCCGCGAGTTTGATCCATCGCGGCTGGAACTTGAAATCACCGAGTCTCTTCTAATTGATGATGAGTTTTGCGTTTGGACACAACTTCAACTCATCAAAGAGGCTGGTATCACAATTGCCATTGACGATTTTGGAGCTGGCAACACCAGTGTCGGTCATTTTTGGAAGTTTGATTTTGACAAACTGAAACTCGATCGTAGCTTCCTGCTCGCGTGCCAATACAATCCGAAGCGGTATGGCAGATTGCTGCATGCTATTTCGTCCTTTGCCAAGGAGTTGCATTTGACGACAGTTGCAGAAGGTATCGAGGTCGAAGACGAGTTGGAGATCAACGTGGCCGCCGGTGTCGATCAGGTTCAAGGCTTCCTCTTAGGACGGCCGATGAAGGTGGACGAACTCGATCAGTTTATTGGCAAAGAAACCGAAAAACTTGCTTTGGTTGGATGACGTTGGCGACCGTGGAGAGTGTTGGCTCAGGGTGATGATCCCGATCGGCTGACGTCAGCTTGGTTGTTAGAACCTTTTTACTCCTGGGCAAACTCCGGTATGGTGCGCGGCCTCGATCAACTGATTATGGCGAATTGCGCTCATGAACTCCGGTCTCTCTCAACTTGCCGCCGGCGATTTTCCGTATCCGTTCCAACGCACGCGCGAGTTGCTGGCGCCGTTTGAGCCTGCCTTGACGCCAACGATTGACCTCACCTTGGGTGAGCCGCGCGAAACGATTCCTGACTTTCTAACCAGCAAGATTAAGGAGTACGAGGGGCGGTTTCGGAAGTATCCGCCGATTGTGGGACTGCCGGAGTTGCGGCAGGCTTTTTGTGCTTGGGCAACGAGGCGCTATGGGGAGCAGCTCGTGCTGGATCCGGATACGGAAGTGGCCGTTTGCAATGGGTCGCGCGAGGGGCTGTTTTTTGCAGCTCTGCCGGCTGTTGGGCGCAAGAGCCTGCCGGATGGCGTGCGCCCAGCGATGCTAATGTGTAACCCCTATTATGCGGCTTATATCGGAGCGGCACTGGCTACCGATTGTGAGCCCGTCTTTCTGAATGCGACGCCGGAGACGGGGCAGCTTCCCGATCTTGACGCCGTTGCTGCTGATCGGGAGCTGATGGCGCGAGCGACAGCACTTTATTTGTGTTCGCCGGCGAATCCTCAAGGCGCGGCTGCAAGTGCCGCCTACATCCAGCGCGCGTTGGATTTGGCGCGTGAGCATGATTTCATGTTGTTCTTCGATGAGTGCTACAGCGAGCTCTACAACGACAAACCGCCAGTCGGCGCACTTGAGGTCGCCGTTACAACGCCGGAGCGGTTCAAGAACCTGATTGTCTTTAATTCCTTGTCCAAGCGTTCGAACGCTCCGGGGCTGAGGTCGGGCATGATGGCTGGGGATCAAGTGTTTCTTAAGAAGTTAACCGGGATCCGTAATCTGATCGGGCCGCAGATGCCTGGGCCGCTGCAAATGGCCTCAGCAGAGGCTTGGTCCAAAGAGGATCATGTCAAGTCTAACCGTTTGGCGTATCAGCAAAAATTCGACGTTTGCGATGACGTGCTGGGAACCAAGTTTGGCTATGTAAGGCCGGCTGGCGGGTTCTTCGTGTGGCTCGATGTGGCTCATTTCGGTGGGGGCGTCGACACTACGGTAACCCTATGGAAACGCGCAGGTGTCAAAGTACTGCCTGGTGCCTTCCTGGCGCAGGCAGATCAACGCGGTGTTAACCCGGGTGAGGATTTCATTCGACTGGCGCTGGTTGCTGATGTGCCGACGATCAGGACGGCTTTGGAGCGGATTGTTTCCGTTCTTGAATAGTCGCTGGTTCAAGTTTTGCGTTGATGTACTCAGAGTTCCAACCTGAAGAGGGCTACCGCCTGCTGCCGCGTGCAGTTGAAGACGGCGTGCGCCGTTTTGTTGGTCGCGGCCTCGGGTATGGGCTGGGTGCAGCGTTGCTGATCGCGTGGCTTTCGCTGATCTCTTGGTCGGTAGATGACCCAAGTTTGACGCATGTGACGCGGGAACCGGCAGGCAATTTCTTCGGATATTTCGGTGCTGTTATCTCAGATCTGCTCTTGCAGATGCTGGGATTAGCCAGCGTCGTGCTGCTGTTTGCTCCGATGTTTTGGGGGATTGACCTGGTGCGCGGCCGCGCGTTGCAGGATGCCCGCTGGAAAATCCTCGCGTTTGTGGCTTCGGTTGTTTTATTGGCGGGCGCCCTTGGCTTTGTGCCGCGGATTATCGATTGGCCCCTCAACCATGGCTATGGCGGTATTGTCGGCGACGGTGTCGTAGCAGTTGCGATGTGGGCGGCGAAAGATTTGGCCGGCTTTTACACGAGCTTGCTGTGCGGGTTGGCCTTAGCGGTTCTCGGTGTGGTCTTTGTGTGCGCTTCGATCGGTATCGACGAAGAGCGATTACAGCAGCTTTTGCGTGATCTGTTCACCGGCGGTAAGGAACGTCTCCGAAACCGCTATGCAACTTCGGTTCGACGGGCGCGGCCACCAAGCGGATCGGCTCACCACCAGCGGCGACGAGGCTTTTCCTATCATGCTGCGCCATCGGCTGAACGACATTGGCGACCTGAGGCTGATGACCGCGACATTGCTGCTGATGATGATTTTGCCGCCCGAGGTTCGGGCGGCCTTGCCCTTGATGATGACTATGATGCTCGTCGGGACGGGATTCGTCTGCCGATGGGAGACCGGGTGGCGAAGGGTGAGCCGGCAAGGCACGTCGCGGATCACTCTTCCACGGATGCAGATACACAGGCTACTCCGCCGCCGCCACCGCCTGAAAAGGCCGCAGCTCACAAACAAGATGCTGAATTTGATGACGATGAGGCGATTGGTGAGCACGGCTCAGACCTCATAGAGCCTTGCGAAGACAGCATGTCGATTGCGCGCCGGTTTGCTCCTGAAAGTGCGGCAGCGGTGCGTTTGCAGGCTTCGCAAGCCGGTAAAGTTCCGAGCGAGCCGTTGGCGGTTGCCGCAAAACGTCATGCGGAAGAGCCGCGCGTTCAGGAATCTCCAACGTTGGGAGCACGGCCTAGAGACGCCACAACTCGCAGCGGCCGTAACGTTTCCAAGGAGGAGGCTTCTGTTGCGCCTGAACCTAAAGCGGCAGCAGATTCGGAGCCACAACAGTTAACCGGACAGGATGAGCAGCCAGAGCTGCCGGGCCTTTTCGATGCTCCAAATAAGTCAAAGCCGAAGACGGCCAAACCGCCGCGCAAAGCGGCTGAGCCTCAACCTGGCGGGCTGTTCAGCCGTCCGTTCGAGCGGGCTCCCGATGTCGAGAGAGATGTTGCGAAGTTCGCTGGTTCTGATCGCGTGGCTTCGGAGCCAAAAGCGCGTGAACCTGTCGAGAGAGTGTCACGTGAGGCCGTTTCTCGGGAATCTTCCTCGCAGCGGCAGTCGTTCTCGAATGATGCTCGCGTGGAAACACACGAGATGGTGGCGAGTCCCGATCCTGCGGCGGCAGCTGATCCCGCGCAGCTTCCGCGAACCAAGCTGCGCATGACCGGTGGCTATGCGCGTCCGTCGCTAAACCTGCTTCACCGGACGGTGTCATCGCGTCCTGGGCCCGAGCTGACTCAGGCGGTTCTTCGGGGTACCTCGCGGTTGTTGGAGGATTTTCTCCAGCAATTCGGCGTCAACGGCAAGATGACCGACGTCCAGCCCGGTCCGGTCGTCACGGTTTATCGGTTTGCGCCAGACAAGGGAACGAACGTGGCTCGAGTCATTGGCCTTGCCGATGACATTGCGCGGTCAGTCAATGCACCATCGGCCCGTATCTTTGTTATTCCGGGATCCGGTGAAGTCGCGATTGAACTGCCGAACGTGCATCGCGCGCAAATTGGTTTGCGGGAGGTGTTGTGTTCGGAAGCTTACCGTTCGAGTGGTGGTGAGCTTCCCATCGCGCTGGGTGTAACACCTGCCGGCCAGCCGGTTGTTGCTGATCTTGGCGCCCTGTCGAATACGTTGATCGCGGGTGCTCCTGCGACCGGTAAGTCGGCAGCTATGAAGGCGATGGTTTTATCGCTGGTTTACCGGAGCGCTCCGGTAAACTGTCGCCTGTTGGTGATTGACGGTGGCTTTGTCGATTTTGCGCCGTTGAATGGTGTTGGGCATTTGTTGGCACCTGTCATCAGTGAGGCTGGAGAGGCTGTGCGTGCGCTCGAATGGGTGGTGGGCGAGATTGATGAGCGCGCCAAGAATATGGCGAAACTGTCGGCGCGTTCGTTGAGCGTCTTCAACAACAGGGTGCGCAACGCCCGGCGGCGCGGTGAGATGATTGCCCGGACCGTTCATACCGGTTTTTGTGAGCGCACAGGCCAGCCGATTTACGAGCACGAGGAGATGGTGTTCGAGCCTTTGCCGCACATCACCATCTTCATAGACGACCTTGCAGATTTGATGGGCTTGGAAGGGCCACGTATCGAGGCTGCGATCCAGACGATTAGCGAACGTGGCAAAGCGGTAGGGGTGCATCTTGTCGCTGGCACACGAACCACAGCCGAGCTTTGCGTCACGCCCGTGCTGCAAGAGAGCTTTAAGGGCCGCATTTCGTTCAAGCTGAATTCGAAAGCTTGTTCGAGAAAGATCCTCGGGGACCAGGGTGCCGAGCAGCTCCTTGATTTCGGCGACATGCTGTTGGTGACGGGTCCAAATGCCGGACTGCGAGTCCATGCTGCTGATGTCTCACAGGAAGAGTTCGAGGCGGTGGCGCTTGCTCTGCGTGAGGCTGGCCGGCCTCGTTATCTTCCTAGCTTAAAGGCAGCTTTGAAAGACCCTCACTGATCTAGCAAGTGTTCAACATGTTGCTTCGCAGTTGCACCGTTGTCCATTTGCTGCGATCAACTGCGTTGATTGAGTCGGGGTGCACTCTCGAGAGGACGCCAGATTGGCTGCGCGCCTAGATCTTGTCGCATTGTTTTCCAACAAGGCAAGAGGGCGGATTTGCGGTGTGGGGCCGCGAAAACCAATGATAACGGGGATGGGAAACAGGATCATATGACTTCGAAAACGATGATCAGAACGGCTCGGTTGTTCAGTGTGCTGGCAGCGACAGCGCTTTTTGGAACGTTCGCGAATGCCGAAGAAACCCCGAAACCTAATGCAGCAGGCTCAGGTTGGAGCGCGCAGGTCGCGACTGAAGGGCAAGGCGCGATAACGCTTGATGCCAACCAGTCGGCCATGGTGGACAAAGTTAACGGTTACTTTAATGCATTGAAGACGCTACAGGGCCGGTTTGTACAGACTGACGCAAATGGCGAGGTCATGAAGGGCAAATTCATGATGAAGCGCCCTGGTATGTTCCGGTTTGATTATTCTCGCCCGTCACGGCAGGTGATTATCTCGGATGGGACGTATCTCGCAATCCAGGACCACGATCTCAACAATGAAGACCGTGTGGCGCTCGATCAGACCCCGTTTCGCGTGTTGCTTCGGGAAGACGTAAACCTTCTGCGTGACTCTCTGATTTCCGAAGTGCAGGAAAACGATACATCGCTCCTTCTGGCACTACAGGATAAAAGCCCAGATACGCCGGGCCGTATCCGTCTTGTGTTGGCCAAAACGCCTGACCTCGCGTTGAAGGAGTGGATCACGACCGATGCGCAGGGTTTGGAGACGCGTGTCGAGGTTCGGGCGCTGAAGCGTGATGAAGAGATCGATGCCAGCCGCTTTGTGATCAAAGCTCCGGGAAGCCCTTTTCAACAATAATTTTTTGACGGCCACACGAATCAATGTGCGCGTGGCCGATCAGCACCATGGCAACAGTTTATCCCAGGACAAATTGCAACCTTTCATTCACGATTTCGTGAAGTAGGGGGGGTGCTACTATTGACCAGGAGGAAACTGTGTCTAAATTGAAATCAGTCAGGCGCATCAATTAGTAATTCGGTAGTGCCCCCCGTCTAGCCGAAGATGCAGCCTGAGATGCCGGCTTCCCTCCCGGCATCACGCGCGTAAGCGCTGACGCCCAGTCTCTCCCCCCGAGGCTGGGCGTCCTTTATTTCAGGGGCTTTTCCCGCATATTCTAGGAAAAAACGCCCGCCCAAGCTCTGCAAAAGATGTTAACGCAGAAAATTTTTCCAACTCAAGTGGACGGAACGACGCGCCCTTATGGTCAGTTTTACTGTTACTGATCTCGTAAGCTCGAAATCTGTTCGGACTGAGGCTTTATAGGGCTGCAAAGCTGTCATTCAGCAGTTGCTCAATCCGCATTCAGAGTTTGCTTAATGAACGAGCTCAGCGCCTGACGCCCAGCTCTCTATCGTCTGATCAGCTGCGCGAAGATCAGCTGAGAGCGTCCTCAAGCGCCCAGTGATGCGGGCAACGAAGTGTTCAGCGAGGCTTGGGTCTTCTTCCATCTGTTCATGCATTTCGCTGCGTTGGATCCTCAGCGCTTTTACGTTGCCACGAGCGATGACGGTTGCTGAGTGCATGCTCTCAACGAGCATTGCCATTTCGCCAACAAGTGAGCCCTCCGGGACCTGTTCCGGTGTCCCGCTGTAATCGAAGCCTGAAATGCGGACTGCATCGCCAGACACGATCACGACTGCTGCATCACCGATTGCGTCTTCTTCTATGATGACATCGCCGGGACGATAAATAATGCGCTCCGCGCGACGGGCGATTTCAGTGATCTGCATAGGCTTTAGACCCTCGAAGATCGGCAAGGGCAGCAGAGGTTTCACAAGAGCATCGATTGGCATGGCACAGGTTCCTACTTCGACTGCAGCTACTAAGCGACGCAAAACACGTCTCCTGGGCTGACTAACGAAAAACAGGAACTCAACGGGCCCGGGTTGATGGCTTGGAGGTTGGTGCGATTCGCCAGTCAACGTCCAAGACTTTGGCGGCCTAATCTCGCTTGTGTTGAAAGGCTGTGAATAGCCGGGATCAGAACACAGACTTAGGCCGCTGATGGAGGACTGATTACACGCGATAAACGGCGTTTTTCTGTCAGGCCTTCACTATCAACAGGTAAGCCGCAGAAGCCAATACAGCGGCCAGAATCAAGCGCAACAGCCAATCTGGGAAAACGGATGTGAGCCGGGATCCGATCATAATGCCTGGGACTGATCCAATCAGTAGAGCGGCGAGGATGGCGTAGTCGACGTTACCGATGGATAGGTGTCCGGTTCCCGAAAGAAGCGTTAGTGGCACCGCATGAACAATATCGGTGCCGACGATATGTCGGGCTCTTAGCATTGGATAGAGGAGCGTTAGGACCGCTACGCCAATGGCTCCAGCTCCAACTGAGGTCAGGGTCACAATTGCGCCGATGACAGCGCCCATTGCGATTGTCGCTAGCGGACGGGATGCGACCGTCGTTGAGGGGGTTTTCTTGCGCCTGACTAAGAGCACCGGGATTAACGGTACGGCAATCGCGCTCATTACCAGCGTGGCCGCAAGGACTAACTTGATGGTGGGTCCCAAGTCAGTCTTCTCGCTTTGAACACCGAATATCAAAGCTAATGTCGCAAGCGCGGCCAGGATGCTGCCGGCGGCGAGATAGCCCAGAATCTTCCAGTTCACATGGCCGAGCTGATGATGGCGCCAAGCGCCGCCAATTTTGGTCAACCCGGCAAACAGCAGATCCGTGCCAACGGCGACTGCCGGCGCGACACCAAAGCCGGAAATGAGAAGCGGGGTTGTCAGGGCGCCGGCTCCGACGCCTGTCAAACCGACGAGGAGGCCTACAAAGAAGCCGCTTGCCGACATCAATACCGGGTCGGGCAGGGCCAGAAACTCAGTTATCATTCAGCCTCTTGATTGAAAGCGCCAAAGTCATTCAATCGTTTGATTTAGGCGCTCAGTTTGCTGCAGGTGCCGCGTGTTAGGAAAATGTACCTTGGTGAACAGTAGTTTCGTCATCTCGCGAGGTTTGCAAGAGAATTTGTTTAACGCCGAAGCGGCTTTGCGACAATAATCCCGTAGTTGCAAGTGTTTTCAAGATCAGGATTTCCGCAATACTAGATTTCAAAAGAATAAAATAACAAGAAGTGAGAACGCTTCGCAAATTTCTCCATCGGAACTATCCAGCAGGAGAATTAGAATTGTTCCAATCTTTGAAATTGGAGAAATCGGCAATTGACTTCTCGTTTATCCTGACTTTATTTCTCCACATCGGCCGTGAGCCGATGTTTACCAAAACGTTGTCCATGGCGGGGCCTTGACCCTCGTTGATCGGAGATAGTCATGACTGTGAATAAGAATGCCGCGCGTCGCAGCGGCGTTATTTTTGCTGCTGCGTTGGCCACTTGTGCAAGTGGGGTGCAGTTCCAGGCGCAAGCAGCTGATGAAGTGAACATTTATTCCTACCGCGAGCCAGGGCTAATCGCACCGCTTCTCGAAGCCTTCACAAAAGAATCGGGCATCAAGACCAAAGTCGTTTATGCCAAAAAGGGCTTGGTTGAGCGCGTCGTCGCTGAGGGTAAGAACAGCCCAGTTGACGTCATCTTGACGGTTGACATCAAACGCCTAGCGGACGCTGAGAAGGCTGGCATCACGCAGCCTGTGACATCGGATAAGGTCGCAGCAAACATTCCAGCTAATTATCGCGATCCTGATGGGCAGTGGATTGGTCTGTCGCAGCGTGCGCGTTTGATTTACGCCTCGAAAGAGCGCGTCAAGCAGGACAAGATTACGTATGAAGAGCTTGCCGACCCTAAGTGGAAGGGCAAGATCTGTAGCCGCTCCGGCCAGCACTCTTATACAATCGGTCTGGTATCTTCCATCGTCGCGCACCTTGGCGCTGAGAAGGCTGAAGAGTGGGCTCGTGGCGTGAAGAATAACCTTGCGCGGAAGCCTTCTGGTAATGACCGCGCTCAGGTTAAGGCCATCTACTCGGGCGAGTGCGATATCTCGATTGGCAACAGCTACTACATGGCTGCGATGCAAAACAACAAGAAGAAGCCCGAGCAGCAGGAGTGGGCCAAGTCGGTCAAACTTCTGTTCCCAAATGCTGATGATCGCGGTACGCACGTTAACATCTCGGGCGCAGCTCTGGCGAAGAACGCTCCGCATTCGGCCGCTGGTGTAAAGCTGATCGAGTTTCTGGCGTCTGCAAAAGGTCAGAAGATCTACGCTGACATCGTCAACGAGTATCCTCTGAAAGAGGGCGTTCCAACGTCGGAGCTCGTTGCGAGCTGGGGCACGTTGAAAGCCGATAAGCTTCCGTTGGAAGAGATCGCAAAGAACTCAGCAGAAGCTTCCAAGATCATGGATAAAGTTCAGTTCGATTTGGGTCCGCAAAGCTAAGTTCGGCGCAGATCAAAGCTGTGTGAAATTGGGCTGTCCGGTTACTTGCCGGGCGGCCCTTTTTGTTGGGATTGAAGGAGAGTGGGCGTTAGCCGTCGAGGTCGGCTTGTCCGAGGTAGATGACGCGGACTTTTGCTGTTCCCTGTTGCAAGAACCCCAGCGTCTTGGCGGCGGCGCGAGAGAGATCAATCATCCGGTTATGCACGAATGGCCCGCGGTCATTGACGCGCAGCACAGCCGAGCGGCCGTTTTCGAGATTGGTGACGCGGACATACGAAGGTAGCGGTAATGTCGGATGGGCAGCCGTCATGCGGTGCATATCGTAGACTTCGCCGTTTGCGGTAAGTCGGCCGTGGAAGTCTGAGCCGTACCAGGAGGCGATGCCGGTTTCGTTATAGTTGGGGTCGTGTCGAGGAACGTAGGTCTGGCCTGCCACCTTGTAGGGCCGCCCAAGTTTGTAGACGCCACGGCGGCGCGGCACCGTACCTGACCCCTTCCAGACAATCGGGCTTGCCTGGGTCCCTGTGAATGATGGGGCGAACCCGCGGGTTTCGCTCTCGCTGTTCGAGCAGCCCGCGACAAGTAGCGCGAGAAGGGTGCCGAGCATGACTGGCGCGGTGCGTCGGTTGTGACGTTGCCAGGTATCTCGATTTTCGAGCTGATACGATGTTGTTGCGTCAGCCCGTGCCTGCAAGCTCTCCACCATCTCCAATCATCCCTCCGCTCGGTGCCGCCAGCGATCCGAATAGGCAACGAAATCGGGCAGGCAGAATGGCGAAATGTGGGAGTTTTTGGTGCGGGAGAGTGAAAGCTCTATGGCGGTTGGTTTGGGGTGACCGGGGTTGGCCTGTTGCGTTGGGCGTGGTTCAGGTCGCGTGCGGAGAAAACGAAAACAGGCCGCGCCCGGTTTGGGCAGCGGCCTGTTGGTCGACATTTCGTTTGGTTGCGAATGCGCTCGGCGGACGGCTTATGCGTCAGCGGCAGGCGCTTCCTCTGCAGCTTCTTCGGCTGGTGCGTTCGCTGCTTCTTCTGCTTCGCGTTTTTTCTCTTCTTCAGCAGCCAGACGCTCCTGAGCCTTCTTCTTCGGCTTAGCCTTTTCAGGGTTGTTGCGGGCTTCGCGTTTCATAAGGTCAGCGGCATCAAGGAAGCGGGCGACGCGGTCTGTTGGCTGTGCGCCAACTGAGAGCCAGTGCTTGACGCGCTCGACTTTGAGCGTGACGCGGTCCTCGGAGTCTTTTGGAAGCATTGGGTTATAGGTGCCGACGCGTTCGATGTAGCGGCCGTCGCGAGGTGAGCGGTTTTCGGCAGCGACGATGTAGTAGTACGGGCGCTTCTTGGAGCCGCCGCGGGCAAGTCTGATTTTAACTGACACGTTTGTTGATCCTTCTTGGTCTTCGTTCGAGTGGATTGATTGAATGGTTGTCGTCGTTAGTCGGTGAATCTGGGTCGGCCGCTGAGGTAGCGGTGGATGTGGGCGCAAGTTTTGATGGCGAGGACGGTGAGGATTGTCAGGCCCACGGCTACGTTTGTTTCCGCGTGGGCAACCACTGCTGCTTCGAAGCTGCCAGTTTGGTAGTGCCAGAAGGTGTTGGGACGCCAGCCGGGGTCCAAAGTCACCAGTAGCCAGCCTCCGTAAATCGCAGCGATCGGTTTCCAAGGTCCGAAAACGATTTCCCACATCGCCTACTTCCTCTTCTTTTTCTTTTTGCCGCCGCGGGCAGGTGCGCCGAGGCCGGGGAGGCTGCCTGGTGGCAGGCCGGCCGGGCCGCCAAGTCCGGGCAGCAATCCGCCAGGAGCACCGCCGCCGAGACCTGGAAGCATTCCTGCTTTACCGGGGGCTGCGGGTTGTCCGGAAGCGCCTGCGCCGGGCAGGGCTTCGCGCAGTTCAGGTGGCAACTGTTCGAGGGCTTTAGGATCGAGCGCGGCGAGTTCCTGCTGCATGGCGGCCATCTCGGATTCGCTTGGGGCAGCACCGCCGCCCATGCCGCCGATGCCAAGGCCGCCCATCATCTTGCCCATCATGCCTTTCTTACCCATGGCCTTCATCATGTCGGCCATCTGGCGATGCATCTTAAGGAGCTTGTTGATGTCCTGGACGCTGGTGCCGGAGCCTGCCGCGATGCGCCGTTTGCGTTTCGCATCGAGGATCTTAGGTGCGCGCCGCTCCTTCTTGGTCATGGACTGGATCATGGCGCGCTGGCGTTTGAACATCTTCTCGCCGGCGGCAACGTCGCCCATCTGACCTTTGAGTTTGCCCATGCCGGGCATCATGCCCATGACGCCCTGAATGCCGCCCATGCGCTCCATCTGCTTGAGCTGTTCGGCGAGGTCGTCGAGGTCGAACGCACCTTTGCGCATCTTCTGCGCGATTTGCGTTGCCTTTTCGGCATCGATTGTTTGGGCGGCTTTTTCGACGAGGCTGACAACGTCGCCCATGCCAAGGATGCGGCTGGCGATGCGGCCGGGGTGGAAGTCTTCGAGTTCGTCCCACTTTTCGCCGATGCCGAGGAGCTTGATCGGCTTGCCTGTAACCGCGCGCATCGACAGGGCGGCACCGCCGCGGCCATCACCATCGGCACGGGTGAGGACGATGCCCGTGATGCCGATGCGGCCGTCGAAGGCTTTTGCGGTGTTGACGGCGTCCTGACCGGTGAGGCTGTCGGCAACGAGCAGGACTTCGTGCGGACCAGTGGCGGTTTTGACTTCGGCAACCTCGGCCATCAAGGCTTCATCGACGGTAACGCGGCCAGCTGTATCGAGGAGCACCACGTCATAGCCACCGAGCTTGGCTGCCTCCATTGCCCGCTTGGCGATCTGCAATGGGGTCTGGCCGGCGACGATTGGCAGCGTGTCGATCTCGGTCTGTTCGCCGAGGACTTTGAGCTGTTCCTGAGCGGCTGGGCGGCGCGTATCCAAGGACGCCATCAGCGGCTTCTTCTTGTCCTTGGTTTTGAGGCGGTAGGCGATCTTAGCTGTCGAGGTCGTTTTACCGGAACCCTGCAGGCCGACCATCAGGATCGGGACCGGCGGGACGGCGTTCAGGTCAATCGGGTCGGCATCGGAGCCCAGGACATCGACGAGCTCATCGTTGACGAGCTTGACCACCATCTGGCCCGGCGTCACCGATTTGAGGACTTCCTTGCCAATTGCTTTTTCGCGGACGCGGTCGATAAACGGACGAACGACTTCGAGGGCGACGTCGGCCTCCAGAAGCGCGCGGCGAATTTCGCGCATCGCCTCGTTGACGTCAGCTTCGGTGAGCGCGCCGCGTCGTGTGAGTTTATCGAGGACGCCTGAAAGGCGGTCTGTCAGCGACTGGAACAATTCGGTCTCCGGACGAGGGACTGCATGACCAAACAAAAACGCACCCGCGGGCGAATCTCGCCGGCGGATGGGGACCCGTTTGCCTCCAAATCATGCTGTTGCCGCTTTTGCGGCACATCGATCCTGTGCAAAAGGGCGGCTCGTTGTTGCGGGCCGTTCAAGTGATTAGCCACGGTGTTTGCGGGAACACTGGCGCTTTGTCAACCGCACGGGGGTGGGCTTTTGGCTCTTAAGGCCCCTAGACTCCGGCTCGTTAGCCGGATATGCGGCTTATGAGGACGGCGCAGGGGAAGGTGAAAACAAATGAAAAACAGCTGTTTCGCAGTGTTAATTCTGTCGTTTGCAGCCTTGCCGCTGGTTGGTTGCGGTGGCGGCGGGAACCCGTTTGCGCAGAAATCTTCGAACGAATTGCTGTTTGTCAGCGCCGCCCAGACCTGGGATTTGGACAAGAACAACTCCGTCACCTGCGAAGAATGGCAGCGCTATACAACTGAACTGTTCAACGAAGCTGACAGGGACAAAGATGGGGCTTTGACCCTTGTTGAGTATAAGAACATAGTGAAGGCAGATCGGCTATTTCAGACTGCCGATCACGGCTATTTCGACAGCAACAAGGATGGCAAGGTCGTTATCCAGGAAATGACGAGTAAGCCGAATCCCGCTTTCCGACTGCTCGATAAGAATAACGACTGCCAGATTGGGCCCAATGAAATGGTTCATACCCGGCAGATTCAAGCGTTGAAGTCGACCAGCGACGGAGCTGCGCCAGCAGACCTTCCAGGAAGCGGTCCTGGCGGAACCGGTGGTCGCTAGCAGCGTAGACCTGTTTACGAGGCGCTAGGTTAGGCCCGAGCAGTTAGCTCAACCCATTCTAGAAGCTGGGCCCCGCGACTACTTGGGTGAGACCCGGACGAGTTTGCCATTGGATTCGTCAGTGACGGCGTATATTGCGCCGTCCGGTCCCTGGCGGACATCCCGGAAACGATCTCCTTCACCGGCCAGCAGCTTTTCTTCCGCGACGACTTTCCCATCTTCCACGACAAGGCGAGCGATTTGTGCGCCGCGCAGGCCGCCGACGAGGAAGTTACCTTTCCACTCTGGAAAGAGGTCGCCGGTGTATAGGACCATGCCCGAAGTGGCGATGGAGGGGTCCCAGTAATAGACGGGCTGCTCCATGCCGTCCTTCTTGGTGCCGATGCCAATCTTTGCGCCGGAGTATTCGCGGCCGTAGCTGATGACCGGCCAGCCGTAGTTCAAGCCGGGTTGCGGGTTGTTCAGTTCGTCGCCGCCTCGTGCGCCGTGTTCGACGGTCCAAAGTTCACCGGTTTCGGCGTCTAGCACCGCACCTTGAATATTGCGGTGGCCGATCGACCAGACCTCAGGTGCCCAACCGGATTTCTTCGGGTTGCCATCGGCCGGTTTCCCATCCGGGGTTATTCGTAAGACCTTGCCGATCGTACCGGATGGGTCCTGAGCTGCATCTTTCATGTTGCCGCGATCGCCCGTCGTGACGAATAGGTTGCCTGTTCTGTCGAATACAATGCGAGAGCCGAAGTGGAAGCCGGTGCTGACGAGCGGGTATTGCTGGTAGATGACCTTAACGTCATCGAGACGGGCGGATGTGTCATCAAGAATGAGTTTGCCCCGCGCAACCGAAGTGCCGGCTTTGCCACCATCGCGCGGCTCGGCGTAGGACCAGTAGACGGTTCCGGTTGTTGCAAAGTCTGGTGCCAGTCTCACGTCAAGTAGTCCGCCCTGGCCGCGGGCGAAGACCTCAGGCAAGCCTGCAACCGGCTTCGAGACTTTGCCGTCCTTGGAGACGATGCGCAGGCTGCCGGGGCGTTCGGTTACGAGCATGCGGCCGTCAGGCAGGAAGTCGATTGCCCAAGGGTTTTTCAGACCTGTTGCCAGCGTTTCGACTTTGACGGGGGTCGCGCTCGCTTTGGGTGCGTCTGTTTGAGCTGCGAGTGCACCACTAACGGCGAAGCCCGTTGACGCAATCAGGGCCAGTGCGGGTAGCTGAAGTACGCGGGTGGTTTTGTTTTTGCAGCTCATAGCAGTTGGTGATCCCTGTTCGTTTTTCGATCAGCCCTGAAATGGGCCTCCGTTCATGCCTCGAAAACGGGCGGCGTTCTCAACCATTTGTGATCGGGCCCGGCAGCGCAGATGCGCTGGACGATGCGGTCGGGCTTCTCAAGCTGGGCGTGCTCAAAGGCGAACGGCGTTAATTGGGGTGTGACGGCTTCCAGTAGCTCGCCGGGACGAAAGAGAAAGTCCGGGTTTGAGGGTTTGCCGTACTGCTCGTTGCCAATGGCGAACGTCTCGTAGATGAGGAGACCTTCGGGTGCGACGGCGGCAATGATGTCAGGCAGGATCGGGCGCCAGAGGTAGTTGGTGACAATGACCGTATCGAAGCGGCCGGCGGGCATCACACCGTCTAGCGGATGCCCGGTTTCGAGGTCGGCTTCGATTAGCGTCACGTTCGCTGTGCCGGCGAAGTGTTGTGATGCTCTAGAAATGTCCTGGTCGACGCCGGTCGCGTGAAGGCCGTGGTTAACCGCGAGCTGTAGGTGCCGACCCGATCCGCATGCGACATCAAGAACGCTGCTGCCGGGTTCGACATGGCTTAAGAACCGCTTGACCCAAGGTGAGGGTTCGCCAAGCTGCGCGGGTTTCACGTGCAAACTCCTTTGCTGACAGTTTTGGCTTTCGAATTTCGGGCCTTCGACGTCTTGGATGTTGCCATTAGTCTATTCGCCAGACTGCGTGGCCTTACTGGGCTGCCTGGCGTTGCAAAGGCTAGGCGTTTTCTTCATATATCGGCGTTATGAGCAACTCAAAGCCAATTAAATTTCAGAAAATGAACGGTCTTGGCAACGAGATCCTGGTTGTGGACCTGCGCGGTTCGGCCAAGGTTTTCGAGGCCGGTGAAGTCGCGTCGATTGCAGCCCGGCCGGAAACCAAGTTCGACCAGTTGATGGTTCTGCATAACCCTGAGCATGTCGAGGCGACGGCTTACATGCGCATTTATAATGCGGATGGTTCCGAGGTGACGGCTTGCGGAAACGGGACGCGCTGTGTGGCTTTGAGTTTGGCTGAGGCGACAGGTGTGCGCTCGATGGTGTTTGAGACGGGCGCTGGTGATCTGGCCGCGACGTTCACCGATGCTGACCACATCACGATTGATATGGGAACGCCGAAGTTCGGGTGGGAAGACATTCCGCTCGCCGAGGAATTCCGCGATACGCGTGCGATCGAACTTCAGGTTGGTCCGATTGATGATCCAATCCTGCATTCGCCATCAGTGGTGAATGTCGGTAATCCGCATGCGATTTTTTGGGTCGATGACCTTGAAGTGCATAACCTTGAGCGCTTCGGCCCGCTGTTGGAAAACCATCCGATCTTCCCGGAGCGGGCCAATATTTCATTGGCGCAGGTTGTCAGCCGCGATCGGATTTTGCTGAAGACCTGGGAGCGGGGTGCTGGGCTTACGAAGGCCTGTGGGTCGGCGGCTTGTGCGGCTGCTGTGTGCGCTGTGCGTAAGAAGTTCACGGATCGCAAAGTGACGGTGGCTTTGCCAGGTGGCCCGCTTGAGATCGAATGGACGGTTGATGATCGCATCTTGATGACTGGTCCGGCGACCTTCGAATACGAGGGGCTGCTGCCTTGAGCGATGTTGTCGAAAAGTGTGGGCCGGTGGTGCCGGTCCCTGACGCGCCTGCATCTGTCTCGTCGACGGACGTGATTACGCTCGGCTGCCGGCTGAACACATACGAGTCGGAGGTGATGCGCGGGCATGCGAAAGCTGCCGGCCTCAACGATGCTATCATTGTCAACACATGTGCAGTGACCGGCGAAGCGGTGCGTCAGGCCATGCAGACGATCCGCCGGATTCGTCGTGAACGTCCTGATGCCAAGATCATTGTGACGGGATGCGCGGCGCAGATTGAGCCTGAAAGGTTTGCTGAGCTTGAAGCGGTTGATCACGTGATCGGCAACGCTGAAAAAATGCAAGCTGCAACGTTTCAGTCTTTGGCGCTGGGTGCAACCGAGCGGGTTCAAGTCAACGACATCATGAGCGTTCGAGAGACCGCCTCGCATATGATCGGCGGTTTTGGCACGCGTGCGCGGGCTTACGTGCAGGTGCAGAACGGATGCGATCACCGCTGCACGTTTTGCATCATTCCTTATGGCCGTGGGCCATCGCGTTCGGTTGCTGCCGGGGAAGTCGTCTCGGAAATCCGTAACCTGGTTGAGAACGGCTATCGCGAAGTGGTTCTCACCGGTGTCGATATGACGTCTTACGGAAAGGACCTGCCGGGTGAGCCATCGCTTGGCAATCTCGTGCGGCGTGTGTTGAAGCTTGTGCCGGACCTGCCGCGGTTACGGTTGTCGTCTATCGATCAGGTGGAGGTGGACGAAGAGCTCTATGCTGCGCTTGCCGAAGAAGAGCGTTTGATGCCGCATCTGCATTTGTCGGTACAGGCGGGTGACGACTTGATCTTGAAGCGGATGAAGCGTCGCCATTTGCGTGCTGATGCGATCAAGTTTTGCGAGGACGTTCGTAAGCTCAGGCCGGATGTGGTTTTTGGTGCCGACCTGATTGCTGGGTTTCCAACTGAGAGCGATGCGATGTTTGAAAACTCGCTTCAGCTGGTTGAAGCCTGTGGCTTGACGTACCTGCACGTTTTTCCGTTTTCACCGCGTGAAGGGACGCCGGCGGCAAAGATGCCGCAAGTGGCGCGTGCGGTTGTGAAAGAACGGGCGCAGAGATTGCGCGCGGCGGGTGCGCAGGCGTTGGCGGACTTCCAGGTCGGGCAGCTGGAGCGCGAAGTTGATGTGCTGCTGGAGCGTCAGGCATTTGGGCGGACAGAGCATTTTGCAGAAACGGAACTCGCGTCGTCGGGTCGCGTCGGCGGGGTTGTTCGTGCGCGCGTCGTCGGTATGGCGGGTGGAAAACTACAAGCAGAGGTGTTGCGGTGAGCCAGTCGGGGCAAAAAGGCAAGGGGCTGTTCGGACGGCTGCTGGGTGGGGGCCGGACAGCTGATGCCGAAGCCACGCCCGCAGGCGAGGTTGCCGACAACGCTGAACAGACTACTTCGGGTGATGATGTCGGGGGGGATATTGAGGCCTCACGCCCGGATGCTCCTGTCGCGGCGGTTGAAGCTCAGCCGGAAGCGGCGCCAGAACCGCAAGAGAAGAAGGGTTGGTTTGGTCGCCTCAAAGCTGGTCTGACGAAAACCTCCGCGCGTATCTCAGAGGGCATCACGGGGATCTTCACCCGTGCCAAACTCGATGCGACGACGTTGGAGGACTTCGAGGACCTTCTGCTGCAGGCAGACCTTGGTGTTGAGACATCGACCAAGATCATCGATCGGATCTCGCAGGGGCGCTACGAAAAAGGCATCGAGCCTGATGAGGTGCGGCGCATTCTCGCCGAAGAGGTTGCGAATGTCTTAACGCCGGTTGCGAAGGAACTGGAAATCAATCCTTCGCTGAAGCCTCACGTCATCTTGATGGTGGGTGTGAATGGGACGGGGAAGACCACAACTATCGGCAAGCTTGCCGCAAAGTTCCGCAGCGAGGGAAAGAAAGTCATGGTGGCTGCCGGAGATACCTTCCGGGCGGCTGCGATTGATCAGCTCAAGGTCTGGGGTGAGCGGACCGGAGCAACTGTTATCGCGCGGGACGTGGGTGCGGATGCCGCAGGTGTGGCATATGATGCCTTGAAACAGGCCGAGGCCGAACAATATGACGTGGTACTGATCGATACGGCAGGGAGATTGCAGAATAAACAAGCTCTTATGGAAGAGTTAGAGAAAGTTGTGCGGGTTATTGGCAAATTCGATGCCGAAGCGCCACACGACTGTCTTCTTGTTCTTGATGCTACAACCGGCCAGAACGCGTTGCAGCAGGTGGAAGTCTTCAAGGACAGGGCTGCTGTTTCCGGGCTCATTATGACGAAGCTTGATGGAACCGCGCGCGGTGGCATTCTGGTTGCGATTTCCGCTCGCCATCAGCTCCCGGTTTTCGCTGTTGGTGTTGGGGAGGGCGTCGAAGACATGCAGCCGTTCGATGCAGGTGAGTTCGCGAAAGCAATCGCTGCTGGTTGATCGGGATGGTTTGGGCCGAAATCTGATCGTTGGCCTGGGACAAAGATAAAAGATTTACCGCGACGTTAACGGCTTGTTGGCGGGCGCGACGTCACTTTTAGCGTGGGTTTTATCTCAGCGATGCGGGTCTGCCGCGCATGAAATAAGGATTGTCGTCAAAATGGCCCAAGGCAAAAGCTGGTTTCCGTTTAACGCCAAGCAGACTGTCAACATCCTGAGTGAGTTCGGGCCACTTGTCGCCATGTTCATCGTCAATGCGGCGGCGGGTATCAATGCCGGTACCTGGGCGCTTATTCTGACAACCGGCTTGGCGATGGTCGTGATGAAGATCGTGCTGGGCCGATTGCCGGTTTTCCCAGTTATCGCCTCTACGGTTACGGTGCTCTTCGGCATCATGACGCTGGTCACAGGTGACCCGATGTGGGTCCAGATCAAAGTGACCATCTTCAATATTATGTTCGCTTTGTTCCTGTTCGGCGGGCTGCTCTACAACAAGAACTTCTTCCAGCACATCTTTGAAGGCACCTTCCACTACACCAAGGAAGGTTGGGACAAGTTCACGTGGAGCTTTGCTTGGTTCTTTGTCTTGACGGCCATCCTGAACGAGCTAGTGCGTCAGTACTTCCAGAAGGATGGTCTTTATCCTCCGACCGGTTCGTCTTGGCATGACATGCTTGGTTTCCAGATCGATGGCGTGAATGTCTGGATCCTGTTCAAGATTGCTTTCATCATGCCGCTGTCGGGCCTTTATGCGTGGTATCTGACGACCTTGATGCAAAGATACCGCCTGCCTGAACACGACGAGGAAACTGGATCGGGTTCTGGCCCATCGGGTGACGCGCGCCAGTCGAACGAAGCTGTTGCGACGACGAGCAGTACTAAGTTGGCCAAAGGCAAATCACCTGCGGGTGGTGGCATTGGTCCGGTTACGAAGCTCGGTGCCCCGTCGACACCCAGTTCCTAAACAGGCAGTGGCGGCGCTCGTATCGTTACACAGATGCGTCGATCGTCCGGTTTTCCTAATCCGGCAGCTAGTAAGGGGTTGTGGCCCGACTATAGTTTTGGGCAAATTGTGACCTCGTGACGATGCTTCGTTGGTGGCTTTCTCTCCCGCGCTGCAAAAGTCTTCGACAAACACTTGCCGGTCGCCGAAGTGCGAACGATCGATTTCAGGAATGTGTGAGCATGGGCGATACGCCAGACAAAGGCCGCAGTGAGAACGAAGCTGAAATCGAATTTGACCCCATGCAGTTGGTCAAACTTGCAGTTGAACTGGGACCTCTTGTTGTTTTCTTTATTGCCAACTCGCAAGGCGGGATCTTTACCGGCACGGCTTGGTTTATGGGTGCGACGGTCGTATCGCTGACGGCCTCGCGTTATTTGCTTGGTCGTATTCCGGTCATGCCCCTGATTTCAGGTGCAGCGATCTTGTTCTTTGGCGGCCTGACGCTGTGGCTGCAAGATGCCCTCTTCATCAAAATCAAACCTACGATCGTGAACATGATGTTTGCGAGTATTCTCCTGGGTGGGCTCGCATTCGGTCAATCGTTGCTGAAGTATGTGCTCGATGAAACGATAAGTCTGACTGACGAAGGGTGGCGAATCCTGACGTTACGTTGGGGCCTATTTTTTATTTTCCTCGCTGGTCTGAACGAGGTCATCTGGCGTAACTTTTCTGAAGAGTTCTGGATCAGTTTCAAGATCTGGGGGATCATGCCGATCACCATGATTTTCGCCATGGCGCAGGTCGGGCTTTTGCAAAAATACGAAAAAAGCAAAAGCTGAGCGCTAAGCCTCACGGGACGGTGGAGTAAGTCCCGTGGTTCAAAATAAGAAGATTACAGAAGATCTTTCTAGAGAACTTATTTTTCAGTTCATCCCGGTACGCCGATTAATATTCGATAAGTACATAATCTAACTGAACAGTGGACGAATTAGACGAATTCGTATTTTCTACGCATCGTAACGTGTCCTTATCTTCGAGGGCTAAGCGACACGGTAGAGGCCACAAACTCAGACCAGTGCCCCCGATGGCAAAGCTTACAAAAAAAATGACCACGACCCCAAGCGGCAGCAAGGAGCCGAGAATCTTGCAACTCGAGCAATCGCCGATCCATCTTTTGCATCGCGCCGGACAATGTGCGGGCGATGTCTTTCAATCTGAAATGCGGCGAGAGGATCTGACACCTCGGCAATACGCTGTTCTTGTTGCTGTCTCGGAGAAAGAAGGATTGAGCCAGACCAATCTCGTTGAGATGACGGGTATTGATCGGTCCACTTTGGCGGACATTATTCGGCGGATGCTCAAAAAAGGGCTCGTTCAACGTCGACGCACGAAGGAAGACGCACGCGCCTATGCGGTGAAGCTTACTGACGAGGGCCGCAAAATTTTGGAGTCGGCACAACCGATGGCGCGCAAGGTTGATGATCGTATTCTCGAAGCTCTGCCAACGTCGCAGCGCGAACGTTTTCTAACCGATCTCAACACCATTGTTCAGGCGCTTGGAAAGCTCGAAGCTGCGGTTTCTGAGGCAGATCCAGGTGCTAAGCCCGGAGTTTTAGATCGAAAGGGCTGACCTTTGGTCGCGTCGCGGCAGCTGCCATTTGCTTCGTGGTTGCCGTTATCGGCTAAGCTCTAAGCAGATCAGTTTGACTGGAGACCTTTCGCGGCGTTGTTGACCAGGAATAGGATCTGGCGGCTGGTCGATTCCGGGTCGAAGTCACCAAGTTTGCGGTCGAGCGACAACGACACGATTCCGTGGACGGAAGCGAACAATGCTCGAGCGCCACTTCGGCGCGTTTCATCATCTTCGATTACGGTTCTCAGGCAATCTTCGACGAGTGCGAACA
Source organism: Filomicrobium sp. (assembly GCA_040219445.1). Lineage (GTDB taxonomy): Bacteria > Pseudomonadota > Alphaproteobacteria > Rhizobiales > Hyphomicrobiaceae > Filomicrobium. Next base: position 351,699 of record JAVJSM010000003.1, read on the forward strand.
GGTTGTCTTGGTCTTGGCGGTAATCGGCCGGTGCTGATTTTTCGGCTGGCAAATGGTGCTCGAAGATCGCGCGCCATGCGTTTTGGTTTTCCTGGGCAAATTCAAAGTATGCTTCGGCCAACGCGAGCAGACGGTCATACGTTGGCTCATCGCGCGTCTTCTCGAACGCGGTGGCGAGAGAACGGCCGAGGTCGGAGAGCGTTTGCATGTTGAGCGCTATGATCAGCCCGTCGAGGTCCTCAAACACATTGTAGATCGATCCAACGGCACAACGCGCTTCTTTTGCGATGCGCCGGGCTTGGACGCTTTGCAGGCCTTCCTCCCGAACAAGGCGGTGACCTATCTCTAGAGTTTGAAGACGCAGGTTCGCGCGAAAGGTCTGCGCGGAGGTCTGTTTTTGCGGCGAAGACATGGGGGCGTTGTTGGCTTTCGGGTGAACGCACGCCGATCGACAGCGATGCGGCCTAGCGGGGGCCAGTTGGTAGAGAATTCGTTCCTGCCGATCCGGTAGGATTTTTGCGGGTGGTGGTACTGGTCAGTCTACACGACTTTTCAGAAGTCGTGAGCGGTGCTTACGTTGGAGACGGTCGCAGATTTGGACCAGCGGAGATGGTGATCAGTACGCATGGTCCGGCAGCAAAAAAGGCGGCCAAATCAAGGGCCACCTGTCAAGTCGCGCGTTGTTAGTTGCTTGGTTTAAGAACGTATACTCGATTTATGTCATGCCGCCTTGGCGACTAGGCCACGGGCAACCATCAGTTCGGCGATTTGCACCGTGTTGAGAGCCGCGCCTTTGAGCAGGTTGTCGGAGACGATCCACATGGCGAGACCGTTATCGACACTCGCGTCGCTTCGAATGCGGCTGACGTAGGTGTCGTATTCGCCGGCGGCTTCGATGGGTGTCACGTATCCGCCCGGTTCGCGTTTATCGACAACCGAAACGCCAGGTGCGCTGCGCAGAATCTCGCGGGCTTCGTCTGGTTCAATCTCGCGTTCGAATTCCAGGTTGACGGCCTCGCAGTGGCTAACGAAGACAGGGACACGGACACAGGTCGCCGACAGCTTGATCTTGGGATCAAGCATCTTTTTGGTCTCGGCCAGCATCTTCCATTCCTCTTTGGTGTAGCCGTCTTCCATGAAGACGTCGATGTGAGGAATGCAGTTGAAGGCGATCTCTTTGGGGAAGTTCTTTGCGTCAACTTCCTGGCCTGGAACGTATTTGCCTTTTGTCTGGGACCAAAGCTCGTCCATGGCTTCTTTGCCGGCACCTGAAACCGACTGATAGGTGGATACGACCACGCGCTTGATGCCGGCACGCTCGTGCAACGGTTTTAGCGCTACGACAAGCTGAGCTGTCGAGCAGTTGGGATTGGCGATGATGTTCTTTTTCGTGAAGCCATTGATGGCGTCCGGGTTCACCTCTGGAACGATCAACGGAACGTCCGGATCATAACGCCAGCAGGATGAGTTATCGATTACGACGCAACCTTTCGCACCGATTTTCGGGCTCCATTCTTTGGAGACGGTAGAGCCTGCCGACATCAAACAGAAATCTGCCTGGGCAAAGTCAAATGTTTCCAGATCCCGGCACTTGAGGGTCGTTTCGCCACAGGAGACTTCAACGCCGATGGAGCGGCGTGATGCCAACGGAATGATTTCGTCGGCTGGGAAATTTCGGTCCGCAAGAACGTTCAACATCTCGCGGCCGACGTTGCCCGTGGCTCCTACTATCGCGACCTTGTAGCCCATGTTTGTTGGTCCTTATGGTTCAGATCGAATATCTCGCGAAAGTCGGCGGATGGCTCCTGGCGCGCACGAGCGGCCGGCTGGCGAGTATCGCAATTTTTGTGTAGCTGGGCACACTTAGCGTCTCGCGACCTAAGGTTCAAGGAAGCCAAAAGGCTGCGGCAGGATATTTGCCGGATCCAGGGCTAGCATTCGGTCTGCGTTAGCCCAGAATTTTGCAATATTGCGACCTTATGGCGTAATTAGACCAGTTTCGGAGTGTTGGGTCTTATGCAGGGTCGCAGAGTAAATCCAATGAGGCCAACAAAGTACCAGCTGGCGCTTCCGATTTTTATTGCGGCGTTTCTTCTTCTGGTTGCCGATAGCATGGCCCGGTTCGCCAATGCGATCGAGACTTGGATGTCTGGTGAGGAGCTTGCCAAGACCTTCAAGGGCGTGACCGTTGATGGTCACTATGTCGATGGGCGGAAGTTCTCCGAGGTTTATGCGGACGACAACGCGCTTCAGTATTTCGAAGGGCCGGTTGAAAATACAGGGCATTGGTCCGTAATTGGGTCGACGTTTTGTACGATCTATCGGGGCGATCTGAGCGGTGGTTGCTACCGGGTTACGCGCCGAGGTGCGAACTGCTTTGAGTTTTACTTTGTGGCGCGGACCGAGGATCAGGTTCGGAGGCGGCGGGAAGGCCGACCGGGTTGGACCGCGCGGGCTTGGATCCGGGATCAGGCTGCAACGTGTGAAGACACACCGTCGGTTTAACCCCGGCGTGCGCCATAGCAATTTTGAAGTTCAGATTGAGGCCGGTTACTTCAGAATGCGGCCAAACAGCCAGCAAGATGCCTGAACAACTCCGCCTTCCTTGATCTCGCCTTTGATTACGTTGGAGGCGGCGAGAACGTCGAACGTGGCCGTAATTGACTCGACTTCGAGCCAGTGGAAGGTCTGATTGGTCAGTTCATTCACAAGTTCGCGGTGGCTTTTGACAATGCCGTTGATGAGCGCATTGGACGACGGCGCTGTCTTTTCGGTTTTGTTTTCATTCGCAGCGTCAGCCATCAGGCCGACCGGGAAAAACGACTGCGCGGAAAAATCCAGGCCGTTTGGCGATTGTGCAGCTGAGAAGGCGGCCTCATCTGGAAACGCTTTGAGTTCGCGCGAGAAGCCGCTGATACGGGCGCGGCAGGTGGCCGGTAGCGTTTGCGATGTAAAGGCTGCAAAATCGACGGCATCGAAAACCACTGGGAAATCGCCGCCTTCGGCTGCTGCCGCTTCGCTGGTTCCGACCCATGCCTGATAAGCGCCTTCGAAGGCGTTATCTTCGGGACGCTTGATGCGCTCCGTGATGTTTAGGGCAATTTCACTGTTGCCGTTGAAAAATGGGGTTAGCCCCATAATTTCGCGCATCGTGTTGTCGCCGTCTTGAACGGGTGGTGCGATATGCAGCCAGACCTCAGCGCCTGAACGCGAGCGCCAGACCTGATAATCGCCGACCGGGGTTGAAAGCCCCTCTTGGGCTGCTTCAGCAAGCGAGGTTACGAGCTTTTCGAAAGCTGGCCGGTCGTTGACGCCTAGCCCGATGGTTTCAAGATTGCTTGCCATTCTAGCTTTCCTCGTTTGCGAGCGGCCAAAAGTGCCGCTGTCGTTTTCCTAGAATTCGCGCCCTTAGGAAAGAGCAGACTCGATTTCCTTGGCAATCGCCTGGCCCATTTCTTCGGTGCCGACCTTGGTGAGGCCGTTCTGCATAATGTCTGCCGTGCGTAGGCCGTCAGCCAAGACTTTTGCGATGGCTTTCTCGATGGCGTCGGCCTCGGAGGCCATGTCGCAAGAGTACCGCAACGCCATGGCGAAGCTTGCGAGCATTGCGATGGGGTTTGCCAATCCTTGGCCGGCGATGTCGGGTGCGGAGCCATGGACGGGTTCATAAAGGGCTTTGGCGCGGTTGGTTTCAGGGTCTGCGGCACCGAGTGATGCTGATGGTAGCATGCCCAGTGAGCCAGTCATCATGGCGGCTTCGTCGGAAAGGATGTCGCCAAACAGGTTGTCTGTGACGATGACGTCGAATTGTTTCGGGTTGCGGATGAGCTGCATGGCGCAGTTGTCGGCCAGGATCAATTCAAGTTCGACATCAGGGGCGTACGCCGTGTGCGTTTCCACCGTGACATCGCGCCAGAGCACGCCTGACTTCATGACGTTCCATTTGGCGGCCATGTGGACCTTGTTGGAGCGTTTGCGGGCAAGATCGCAAGCCAGTTTCACAACGCGCTCGATCTCAGACGTCGTGTAAAGCGTGGTGTCGACACCGCGTTTTTCGCCGTTCTCCAACGTGACGATTTCCTTCGGCTCGCCGAAATAGGTGCCGCCAGTCAATTCACGAAGGATGAGGATGTCGAGGCCTTCAACGAGTTCGCGCTTTAGCGAGGAGGCTTCGGCAAGTGCGGGATAACAAATTGCCGGGCGCAGGTTGGCGAACAGGTCAAAGTCTTTGCGTAGCCGGAGAAGTCCGGCTTCCGGGCGGTGCTCGTAAGGCACGTCATCCCACTTTGGCCCGCCCACGGCGCCAAAAATAATCGCGTCAGCAGCGGCAGCTTTGGCCATAGCTTCTTCTGTGATGGAGACACCATGGGCATCATAGGCAGCGCCGCCGACCAGATCGCTTTCGTACTCAAAGCTATTTGCTCCGCCCTTGGCATTCAGGATGCCGATGACGCGTTCGACTTCGCGCATGATTTCAACGCCGATTCCGTCGCCTGGAAGCAAAAGTAGCTTATGTGTGGTCATTCTTGTTTCTCTTACTTGATGGGGTCTTGAGTTCGAAAGCCTGAACCATCTGCCCTCGGACTAAGTGATGGGCGCGGTAAGGTCCTGCGATGCTCTAGCGCGTTGAAAGTTCTGCTGCAAGCAAGCGGCGTGTCGGTTTCTGGCAGGCCGAATGCTAGGAGTGGAAAATCTCCCTCTAATCACAAGCATTTGGTTTGAACGGTCGCCAACCATTTTGCAAACCTAGCGCCCTGAGCCGACAGGGCTTTCGCCCAGTGGCCCTTTGAAAACGAAAAAAGACAGGAGTGAAACGATGTTACGATCAATCTTCGCCGGTGTTTTGGCGGCTGTTCTTGCGGTGGGAATGACGCTAGGCGTTCAGGCTGAAGAGCCGCGGTATGGCAAGCAAAAAGTCGTTTATCACATCAACTACCCAGGCGGTGAGGGCGGAAAGAAGTATTTCGGTGCGCTTCGCAATATCCAGAACCACATCAATGCGGTTGGCAAAGAAAACCTAGAAGTCAAAGTGGTGATGCACGGAAACGGGCTGGGCCTACTCGCGCAGGCCAAAGATGACCTCAAGATGCAGGGTGCGATCTCCAATCTTAAAACGCAAAATGTTGCGTTCAACGTTTGCTCGAACACGCTGCGCGGTCGCAAGATCGATAAGGAAAAGGATCTTTTCGACGTTTACGATGAAGATATTGTTCCATCTGGGGTTGCGGAGTTGAGCCTTCTGCAAGGTCAAGGTTATACCTACATCAAGCCTTGATAGGACCTGCGCCGGCTGGCTGCAACATTTCGGTCCGTCGGTAGCAGTTTGAAGTATTGATGTCAGAAGAGATGGAAGACCGATGCTGAAACAGCTTTACCCTGTGCTGTTGGTCTTCCTGATCGGTTTGTTTGGGTCGGCGATTGCGACGGGCCAGTCTCCTGCTACCGATGGTGATCCACCTAGTTTTGCTCTGCCGATCGATTGTGAGCTCGGCAAATCCTGTTTTGTCCAGAATTACGTTGATGTCGATCCGGGGCCGGGGCGGCTGGATTATGCCTGCGGACAGGCCACCTATGACGGCCACAAAGGCACCGATTTTCGCGTTTTATCGACCAAAGCTGCTGCGGGCGTGCACGTGCTGGCGGCCGCCGATGGAAAGGTTTTGCGGGGCCGCGATGGTATGCCCGACAAGCTGGTTCGGGATTACAAATCCAAATCGCTAATGCGGCGCGCGATTGCCGGGCGCGACTGCGGGAATGGAATCGTCGTTGATCACGGCGGTGGTTGGACCACGCAGTACTGCCATCTGAAGTCTGGGAGTTTGCTCGTTAAGCCTGGCCAATCCGTCAAGCGGGGAACGCCGCTGGGTCTTGTGGGGTTTTCGGGCCGAGCGGACTTTGCGCATGTGCATTTGACGGTGCGTCACAAGGATGTCGTGATCGATCCCTTCACAGGTCGGAAGCAGAACAAATCCTGTGGGATCGAGCAGGCAGAAAAGGAGGCTTTGGGGCTTTGGCAAAAGGGTCTTCTGGCGGAGATGCGCTATGGCAAAGAGCGTATTATCGGGGCCGGGTTTGCCGGTACACCTCCGGATCTGAAAGGCGTAGAGCGCGATCATACGGTTTCCGTACCGGAGCCTGAGAGTAAGGCATTGGTGTTCTATGTGCGGATGATAAATCTGCGTGTTGGCGATCGGCTGCGGCTCAGATTGGCCGGTCCGACCGGATTTAAAACACTGGACCAGACGACGAAGCCCGAGAAAAGAAGCCGCGCGCATAAGTTCGTCTATGCAGGCCGTAAGCTGAAAGCGGCGCGTTGGCCGGCGGGCAAGTACACAGGCGCGGTTGCCGTTATTCAGAAAGCTAAGAAAGGTACCGCTGATCGGGTTGTCGAAAGGCGCAAAGTCGAATTCACCATGCCGTAATCTGGTGTATGGCTAACTTCGGACAAGTGGGCCTCGGCGAGAGGTTAAGCCGTCGATCCGCTGGCGGGCGCATTTTTAGGCAGTTCTTGCGTGCCGATTTACCAAATGTGAGTTGCTGCCAGGAGACTTGGCACCGTGCGTCAACGCCCCACTGGCAGTGGGCAAAGCGATGTGCTAGGCGCCTGTCTCAGAGATTTCCTAAACGACGCATCCGCTGACTTGGAGTGGCCGCGCCGGAGTTTATGCCGGTCCGGGTCGCTGCATTGTGCCGGGCTGAAGACACAACCGCTGAGCGGTCATTCGACAACATTTGGAACCCTTCATGGATACCCGAAACATCGCCATCATCGCCCACGTTGACCATGGCAAAACCACGTTGGTCGACGAGCTTCTGAAGCAGTCCGGTGCGTTCCGCGAAAATCAGCGGGTTGCAGAGCGGGCTATGGATTCCAACGATATCGAGCGCGAACGCGGGATCACTATTCTGGCGAAGTGCACGAGCATCGTTTGGAAAGATACCCGCATCAATATCGTCGATACGCCAGGCCACGCCGACTTTGGCGGTGAGGTTGAGCGCATCCTAAACATGGTCGATGGATGTATCGTTTTGGTTGATGCGTCCGAGGGTCCGCTGCCGCAGACCAAGTTCGTGGTCACCAAGGCGCTGGCGCAAGGTATGCGGCCGATTGTTGCGATCAATAAGATCGACCGTCCGGATGAGCGGCATAACGATGTGCTGGATGAAGTGTTCGATCTATTTGCTGCGTGCGGGGCGGATGACGAGCAGCTCGATTTTCCGGTCCTTTACGGATCGGGCCGCAGCGGATGGATGGCTGCCGAACCGGAAGGTCCGCAGGATGATCTGTCCCCGATGTTCGATTTGATCTTGTCACATGTTCCGCCGCCAACGGTGAATGAAGGCGAGTTTCGCATGATCGCGACAACGCTGGAAGCTGACGCGTTCCTGGGGCGCATTTTGACGGGCCGCGTTTATTCGGGATCGGTGAAGCCGAACATGCAGGTTAAGGCGCTGCGCCGGGATGGCTCGCAGATCGAGAGCTTCCGGGTTTCGAAGGTGCTTGCGTTCCGTGGCCTAGAGCGCTCGCCGATTGATGCGGGCGAGGCTGGTGATATCGTTGCGATTGCCGGTATGAGCGAGGCGACGGTTGCTGACACGCTTTGCCACCCATCCATTGAAGAGCCAATGGCGGCTCAGCCAATCGATCCACCGACTCTGTCGATGACGTTCCGCATCAATGACGGGCCGTTTGCCGGCCTGGAAGGCGACAAGGTCCAGAGCCGCGTTATCCGTGAACGGTTGTTGCGGGAAGCTGAGCGCAACATCGCAATCCGTATCGAAGAGTCTGATGATAAGGATGCGTTCCTGGTGTCAGGGCGAGGCGAACTGCAGTTGGCGATCCTGATTGAGAATATGCGCCGTGAAGGCTTTGAATTGACGGTATCGCGGCCAAGGGTTGTGTTCCGCAAAGATGAGGAGACGGGGCAGCGCCAGGAGCCGATTGAGGAAGTCATCATCGACGTTGATGATGAGCACTCCGGCGTTGTGGTGAAGAAGCTTTCCGAGCGCAGGGGCGAGATGATTGAGATGAAGCCGTCTGGTGGCGGGCGGACGCGGCTTGTCTTCCATGTGCCAACGCGCGGGCTACTTGGGTACCAATCAGAGTTGTTGTCAGACACGCGTGGCACGGCGGTGATGAACCGTCTGTTTCACGCCTATGCGCCGTTTAAAGGCGAGATCCCTGGCCGTCGCACTGGTGTGTTGATTTCGAAAAGCGCTGGCGAAGCAACGACCTATTCGTTGTTCCATTTGCAGGACCGAGGCCCGTCTTTGATCCACCCGCAGACGAAGGTTTACGAGGGTATGATCGTCGGTCAGCACACGCGTGAAAATGACCTCATCGTCAACGTGATCGAAGCCAAGAAGCTGACCAACGTTCGTGCCGCGGGCAAGGACGAAGCGCAGACGCTGACGCCGCCGATGAAGCTGTCACTGGAAGCTGCACTTAGCTACATCGAAGATGACGAGTTGGTTGAGATTACGCCTGAGAATATTCGGTTGCGCAAGCGCTGGCTCGATCCGAACGAGCGCAAGAAACAAGAGCGCAAGCGTGAGGCTGAAAGCAAGGTTGCTTAGCCGGGCGATGCGTTGGCGAAGCTCAGTGCGGTTTCGCCAATGTCCGGCTCAAAGTCCGGCGCTAGGTTTTCTGGAACCAAAAAAAAGCGCTGAGATCACAGCCTCAGCGCCTTTTACTTTGCAAAGTACCTGCTGCGGCTTGTGTCCGAATGCCGGGTCCGCCTGGTCAGGCGACGAGGCTTTTATAGTCCTCGACGTGGCCATGCATGGTCAGGCGATAGACCATCGGTACGCCGGTTGCGACTTCGCGCTCCAAGATCTGCTGTGCGGTCAGCTCTTCCAGATACATGATGAGGGCGCGGATGGAGTTGCCGTGGGCAGCCACGATGACGTTCTTGCCAGCTTTAACGTCTGGCCAGATGAATTTCTTATAGTACGGCAGCACGCGTGCCGCGGTGTCTTTTAAGCTTTCACCGCCTGGTGGTGGGACATCATAACTGCGACGCCAGATCAGGATTTGGTCCGCACCCCAGCGAGTGCGCGCCTCGTCTTTGTTGAGGCCTGACAGTTCGCCATAGTCGCGTTCATTCAGCGCCTTGTCCTTTGTGACGGCGAGGTCAGTTTGTTCCACGTTCTCAAGAATAAGGTTGAGGGTGCGCTGGGCGCGCTGAAGGGCACTCGTGTAGGCGACATCGAACTTGATGCCCTGGGCTTTCAAGAGCTTTCCGGCGCGGATGGCTTCATCGACACCCTGCTCGGTCAGATCCGGATCGCGCCAGCCCGTGAACAAATTGCGCTTGTTCCACTCACTTTGTCCGTGTCGAACTAGCACAAGCATGTTGTCCATCCTATTGCTTTCCCCGTTGTAGTCTTTTCAGGCCGTGGGCAACCTATAATCCGAGAACGTCGATCATGGAATAGAGCCCCGGCTCTTTGTCGCGTGCCCAAAGGGCTGCTTTGACGGCACCGCGCGCGAAAATCGTACGGTCTTCAGCATGGTGGGACAGTGTTATGCGTTCACCCTCGCCTGCGAAGATGACGCTGTGATCTCCGACGACGGAGCCTCCGCGTAGTGTTTGCAGGCCAATGGCACCTGCGGGGCGCGGACCGGTATGGCCGTCTCGGGTGCGCACGGCTTTGTCGTCCAGGTTAACGCCACGGCCTGATGCGGCGGCGTTGGCGAGCATGAGGGCGGTACCCGAGGGCGCGTCGACCTTATGGCGGTGATGCATTTCGACGATTTCGATGTCGAAATCGACGTCGAGTGCGGTGGCGACTTTTTTCGTTAGCGCGGTCAAGAGGTTGACGCCAAGGCTCATGTTTCCAGCTTTGACAATCGCGGTGTTTTCGGCAGCTTGAGTGATCGCTCGTTCATCTTCGGTCGCAAAGCCGGTTGTGCCGATAATGTGTACGGTCTTGCTGGCGGCGGCTGTCTTGGCAAAAGCAACGGTGGCAGCGGGAACGGTGAAGTCGAGAACGGCGTCAGCATTTGAAATAGCGGCTTCGGCGTCAGAGCTAACGAGGCAACCGGTTGCATCGAGCCCGGCTAAGGTTCCCGCATCGGCCCCGAGCGCTTCGGAACCGGCAAGTTCCGTGGCACCCGATAGAATGGCTTGATCGTTTTCCAGTACGGCTCGGATGAGCGCGCGGCCCATGCGGCCGGAAGCTCCCGTGACCGCGATTTTTAAGGGACTGCTCGCTTCAGCCATATCGTCATGCTCGTTTTTGTTTTTGTGTTGGTTCGCTTGAGAAAGTACAGGCTGCCACGAGAGTTGGTGGCAGCCTGATGTGTCGTTGTAACTTGGTTTAGTTGGCGGTCAGGTTCAAGCGCCTTCGGATTTGGCGCGATCGATACCTTCCACGATTCGTTGACGTGCTTCTTCAGCGTCGCCCCAATGGCCGATTTTCACCCACTTATCAGGTTCCAGGTCCTTGTAGTGGGCAAAGAAGTGCTCGATCTGACTGGTCGAGATTTCCGGTAGGTCGGAGTAGTCCTTGATGTGATCATAGCGTTTGGTCAGCTTTGAAGATGGGACGGCAATGATTTTCTCGTCGCCGCCGCCGTCGTCTTCCATGACCATGACGCCGATTGGTCGGCAATTGATAACCGCACCTGGGAAGATGCCGCGCGTATTGCAGACAAGGACGTCAACCGGGTCGCCATCTGCAGAGAGCGTATGCGGCACAAAGCCGTAGTTTCCAGGATAGCGCATTGGTGTGTAGAGGAAGCGGTCAACGAACAGGGTTCCAGCCTCCTTGTTCATTTCATACTTGATCGGCTCGCCACCCACCGGCACCTCAATGATGACATTGATATCCTCTGGCGGGTTTTTGCCGATGGAAATTGCGTCGATGCGCATGGGGCGTCTCCTGAAGGATCTTGTGGCTGGGAGCTATAGCTGCCCGTTATTTTGGGGCGTGGCCGGTGGTTAGGTCTGGTCGACTAGTCATAAGCCCTGGCGATGGGATGCGCCAGCGCGCGGCCATTCGCTTTTGGTGGCAAGAGACTCAGGATTTGCTGTTGGAGGGTGATTATGGCCTCGGGCGGATGGCTTAAGCCGTAGCTACTATTCCCAGACGTAGCTGACCTTTTCTAATCTGGCGCCGGTGGAATGATCGATCCGTTTTGTCCGTGGGGTGCCGCCGCGTCGGCGATAAAACTCGCGTGCTGTTTCGTTGTCTTTCAAGACCCAAACCATCAGGCCACGGATTTTGGCTTGATCGAGGGACATGCGGCAGCTTTCAAACAGCACTTCCCCGAACCCTAGCCCCTGGTATGTCGGTTCGAGGTAGAGTTCGTAAATTTCGCCTTCATGCCCCCCATGATGGCGGGCATAGCCCAGGCTGGCGTAACCAGCAGGCTGTTCCAAAACTTCTAGCAGGAGATAGCCGCCAGCGCGCGAAGACAGGTTCTTTCGCCACCAGCGTTCGGTTCGTTGATCTAGCGTGCGAGCCAGGTGCCTGTGCGGGATGATACCGGTGTAAGCGTATCGCCAGGAGCTACGGCAAATCCGCGAGAGGTCTCGTGCGTCGCTTCGCAACGCTGGGCGCACACGCACGTTTTGCTCAAGCGGTGTCATGCGGGTGAGCTTAGTGCGTTTTTCTGCCAGGGAAAACGCAAAAGGAAACGGCGCGAGGCAGGGGAGCCTCGCGCCGCTTAACTCTCACCGGCGGGCAGGTGCCGGATCAGAGTTTTATGATCACGTTACTGTTTGAACTGTTCGAAGTTCTTGGTCGTGATCGTGTTCATGGTTTCGAACGTCTGGCGAGCAACCTTCGTGGAGAGCTCGAAGAGTTCTTTCGTCTGTGCACCGGCAACAGCGAACTGCTGCTGAACGAAGTTTGCCTGCAGGCGAGCAGCTTCAGGAACAGTCTTAGCGCGAGCGATGGACTCAGCAGCGTCGAAAGCAGCCTGAGCGTTTACAGTCGTGTTGTGGACGACTTTCTCGCCGATTGCTTTAGCGCCAGCCTGGGCAGCGAGCATAACTTCTTCAACTGCTTTAGCGCTGTCCTGAGCAACAGCATTCATTTTGACGAATGCTTCGCGCGACTTGGAAACGCCTTCTTCAGCGAAAGCCTGGAAGTTCTCAGGAATGCGAGCTTCTTTAGCTGCTGCAAACATGTCTTGGGCTTGTTGGGTGAATTGTTCGTTCATCATCTCTCTCCGTGTTCAAGGTCTGGCGGCGCGGTTGAGGCGTCGATCCGTGTTCGGACCGCAGACATTGTGCAATGCACTCACACGTCGATGGGCGCTGCGTTTCCGATGAGTGCAATATATTGCGAAAAATGGTGCAATGCAACAAAGATGTTCGCTGATTCGTATTACACCTTTGTAGGAATCTATAAATCAATTGAATTTATAGAGTTTTTGGGGAGGCTGCAGCGCAGCATCCGAATGCCAGCCCGCATGTGGGTGACGGTAGTAAAGTGCAGGAAAAGCAATTAGTTAATGACTATAAAGCATGGAAGGCGTCGCGGTAGCCAAGCGCAGAGGGGTCGAAGAGGACGTCATTTGGTCGCAGGGGGCGTGCAAGTGCGAGACCTTCCAGAGAACGGCATCGCGAAAGCGCCACATAGGCTTGACCGTGGGCGAAAGTTCCCCTGCCAAGGTCGATATAGGCGCGGTCAAGCGTCAGGCCTTGGGATTTGTGAATGGTCAAAGCCCATGCGAGCCGCAGCGGAAACTGGGTGAACGTACCAGCAATGGCTTCGACGATCTTTTCAGCTTCTTTGTCATAAGCATAGCGGCGTTGTTCCCACGCCACCGGTTCGATTTCATATTCCTTGTCGGAGATGTCGATCCAAACGCGATCTTCTGTGAGGCGGGAGATGCGCGCGATGGTGCCATTGACCCACCGGCGGTCAGGGTCGTTACGCAGCAGGATGACCTTGGCACCTTCCTTGAGCACCAGCGTGCTGTCAGTGGGCTGTGCGGATTGGTTGAATTCTCCGGTCATACCAGCTTGATAGGCGCGCGGTTTAGCGGGCAGCGCTTCTAGATATGCCGTGTTAATGCGTTGGGCCGCGGCGTTGGTGGGTGTCAGGATTACGAACGGGTCGCCTTCATTGAGTGTGCGAATGGGCGAAACGCGTTCGTTTAGGGCTTCAATGTCATCTTCATCGGCCTCGCCTTCTCGGATCCGGTTCAAGACGCTGATCAGCGTTTCGTCTGACTGGCGGAAAACCTGATTGAGTTCCAGCAAGGCTGTGCCGGCACCCTCGTTTAGAGCCGACACCGAAAAGAAGAATGGTCCGCCAAACGATGTTTCCAAGTGTTCAGCAACCTCTGGTTCCTGCACGACCGGCGGCAGTTGGTGAAGGTCGCCAAAGAGGATCAACCGGCAGCCCCCAAAGGGCTCTCTCGCGCGGCCACGGTTGAGGCGCAGCGACTGGTCAATGGCCCACATCAGATCGGAACGGACCATCGAGACTTCGTCAATGACGATGAATTCCAGGCGCCGCATCACCCGTCCGTTGCGGCTTCGTTTGATGTCTTCCGGGCGGATGAGGCGAGGGGGCAGGCCAAAAAAAGAATGGATGGTCTGGCCACCGATATTAACGGCTGCAAGGCCGGTCGGGGCCAACACGACCATTTCGTTTGGCAGTATGTCTCGGATTGCACGCAGAAGCGTGGATTTGCCGGTTCCCGCGCGCCCCGTAATAAACAAGTGGCCGTCTTCGTCCGCGATGTAATCGAGGGCGGCTTGATATTCGTCTGTCGGGGTTAGGCCTTGAGGCCAGTTCACGGCTTCGATTGGCATGGGCCCGGCTTAGGGCCGTTCGCCGGACCTGTCAAAGTATCAGCGTCAGTCGTCAACAATTCGCATGATGATGTGTCTTGGGTTTTCCCGTCTCAGGCCACACTTGCGCCGGGCCCTTTCGAGCGCACTATCAGCAGTAGTAAAGGGTTCAGTTGTGTTCGTCGGGCAGTTTTGGAAGCATGGCGATCTCGATGCCCTCTTCTTCCAGGTCTTTGACTTCTGAGGGTGTGGCTTCACCGCGGATGCCGCGGGCGTCCGTTTCCCTGTAATGGATCTTGCGGGCTTCCTCAGCGAAGTCTTTGCCGACATCTTCGGTATTCGCTTCGATGTGGCTGCGTAATTCGCGCACGGCATTTACAAGTGCTTTCTGCGCCGCGCTTGAAGCTAATGCAGCGGGGACGTGAGTGGCTTGTGGTGGTGTCGAGGGTGCTGGGCTTGCGGCAGCAGCCTCGTTTGCTTCTGTCGGGAGGGTTGGTGTCTTGCCTTTTCGCGTGATGACATTTGGTGCCATCAGAGATTTTTCGACCTTTGTGCTCGTACAGACCGGACAGCTCAATAGTGCGCGTGATTTTTGGTTCTCATAGTCTTGGTTGCCGCCAAACCAAGCCTCGAATTCATGTCCTTCTTCGCAGTGGAGGGTGTATTTGATCATGCTGGTTCAGCTACCCGAGATTGGGGCTGTGGTTAGTTTGAAGGGGCGGTCGGCGGCTAGCGACGGGACTCGACTGCGAACGGCATCAATTTGCGAAAGATCGAGCGTCGCAGAGAGGACCGTTGGCTCCTGTTCGGCTTCGGCCAAGACTTCGCCCCATGGTGAGATGATGAGGCTATGGCCGTAGGTTTTTCGGCCGTGTTCGTGCGTTCCTGTTTGAGCTGCCGCGAAAACAAAGCACTGCGTTTCGATCGCTCTAGCCCGCAAGAGTGAACGCCAGTGGGCGATGCCGGTTGGTTGGGTGAAGGCGGCAGGGACCGATATCATTCGTGCGCCACCTTGTGCGAGGGCACGGAATAGGTAGGGAAAACGCAGGTCGTAACAGATGGTCATGCCAAGACCGCCCCATGGGGTGTCGGCGACCACGGCTTCGGTGCCAGCGGAGTAGTTATCACTCTCGCAATAGGTCTCTCCGTTGGCGAGTGAAACATCGAACATGTGCAGCTTGTCATAGCGCGCAGCGATGTTGCCGTCGGGTTTGATCAAGTAAGACCGATTGGCAAGTTTGTCCTCTGTTTTGCGTATTGCGAGGGAGCCGATGTGCAGCCAGATTGCGAGTTCTTTGGCGAGTGCTTGGAAGCTTTGCAACGCCTTGTTTTCGGGTTCTGGTTCGGCTGCTGCAAAGAGCGCTGTGCGGTCGACTTCCATGACGTTAGTGACTTCAGGTGTCTGTATGTACTGCGCGCCGTTGTCGGCAGCAGCGCGGATCAATCGGCTAGCGTCTTCGGTATTGCGGACTGGATCACGTCCAGAGCACATCTGAACAAGTGCGACTTGCAGTGTTTTTTCTGGATCGGTTGCAGGCATATTGGGATTAGCTCGGCTTATTGTAGATCTGATCGGAGTTAAGTCTCGCTGGCTGCTTTCAGCATTAGGTCCAGCCGGCCAGCGTGTTCAAGCGCAAAGAGGTCGTCGCACCCACCGACGTGGACGTCGCCGATGAAGATTTGAGGAACTGTGTTGCGCCCTCCAGCCCGGTCCCGCATTGCGGCCCGTTTTTCAGAGTTCATCGTGACATCAATCTCCTCAAAGCTCACGCCTTTTTGCTGTAGCAACCCTTTTGCTTGGTAGCAGAACGGGCACAGCATGGTCGTATAGAGGGTGACTTGCGGAGTTTGAGGCCCAAGAGTTTGGTCGTTTTTGTTGTCTTGATCGTCGCTCATGACGGGTGAAATCTCCTTGCGACGCCTAATATAGGTTGCGTTCAGGCGCTTCGGAAGCAGGTCCTGGTGCGGCGAATCCTGGCGTTATGGCTCGCAGTCGACCGTTTCAAAACTCATCGAACCACATACAACGTGAGATGCCATTAGGTTGTGACTCGCAAGGGATCTGCAACAAGCGCGACTGCGAGTACGTCGACATTTTTTGCCTTGTTGTCCAACAGCGCACGGGTGCAGGCTTCAACAGTCGCGCCGGTGGTGATGACGTCATCAACCAACAACACCCGGCGACCCTCGATCAGGCGCGCATATCTGGTTGGGACTTTAAAGGCGCCGCGGACGTTTTGCTGGCGCTGTTTGGCGGTGAGGCCAACCTGCGATTTAGTCTTACGGGTTCGATCAAGCGCCAGTGGATAGCTGCGTATGCCGGTCAATCGGTAGACTTCAGCGGCAAGCAGTGCTGATTGATTGTAGCGCCGCGTCAGCAGGCGCCGACGGTATAGCGGGACCGGGATGATCAGATCTGCATCGGTGATGAGTTGATGCCCTGCACGACAGAGCCAGGTTGCGAGAATATGGCGAACGTCTTGACGGTCGTGAAATTTGAGCGCGTGCACCAATCGGCGCAATGGACCGTCATAGTGCCCGACTGCGCGTGCACGTGCGTAGAGTGGAGGGCGTGCGGCTGCGGCTGCGGATACCATTTCGTTGCCGGTTGCAAATGGTAGTCGGATACCGAGGCGGTTGCAAAGCGGTGGGACGATGAACTCGATGTCTTTCCAGCACTCGGGGCATAGGGTGTCCCGGTCGACAACGGGTTCGCCGCAGCCGGCGCAACACGGCGGGAATAAGAGATCGAAGCCCCATGACGCTAATGACGGTACTGTTCTGGCTTGCTGCGGTCGGCTTTTGTCTGCCGGTGCGGTGCCAGTTTCGATCGGTAGCTCTGTGTTGGTGACTTCGGTTTGGGAATTGGGGGGCGGCGGTTCCGTCATGAAATGCTCTAACTGGGCAATGGATCGACCGGTTTACGTGGGGATTGGAACAGCTTCTCGCGGCATGATATCGAAACGGCCAGACGCGTAAATGGCAATCCTCAGAGGCGACGTAAGACGGGATGACGGCAGATAGCGATAAACCCTTTGATCGCGAACTCTTGTTTCAGCGGCGGCGGCGGCATGCCGGGACAGCGCAGTCTTATGACTTCCTTTTGCAGCGGGTGGCCGATGACTTTGTTGAGCGGCTTCAAATTGTTAAGCGGGATTTTCCCTGCGCGATCAACGTCGGTTCGCACCACGGTGTTGTCAGTCGGGCGATCGGATCGCTTGCCAATGTTGGGGCTGTTATCGATTGCGACCGTACAGCGGAACTATTGGCCCAGTGCGATGGCTTGCGCGTCTTGAGTGACGAGCAAGCGCTTCCCTTTGGGAATAGCAACATCGATCTGGCGGTTTCGGCTTTGTCGCTTCAATTCGTCAACGACCTGCCCGGGGCGCTTGTTCAGATCCGTCGCTCGCTGAAGTCCGACGGGTTGTTTTTGGGAGCTCTGTTGGGTGGAGATACCCTGCGCGAGCTGCGTCAGGCTTGGTACATCGCAGAAGAGGAGGTTACCGGAGGGGCGTCGCCTCGGGTTGCGCCGTTTATCGATGTTCGGTCGCTTGGCGCTTTGGCGCAGCGCGCAGGATTTGCGCTTCCAGTGGCAGATTCCGATCTTGTGACCGTGACCTACGAAACCCCGTTGAATCTCATGCAGGAGTTACGCGCGATGGGGGCCAGCAACGTTTTGAACAGTCGGCGTCGCGTACCGGTCATCCGGAAACTTCTTTTGCGTGCTTGCGAAGTCTATGCGGAGCGGTTTGGTCTGGCCGACGGAAGGGTGCCGGCTACGTTTGAATTGTTGACGCTCACTTGCTGGGTGCCTGACGAGAGCCAGCCGCAACCTCTTCGCCCGGGGTCAGCAGAAATCAGCCTGGCAGATGTATTGGGAAAGAAGTCGCAAAGCTGAATTGCATTATCGATATACTTTATCGATTGCCGTAACTTGCCTGTTTTTTCATCTGGTAGATTGTATACAAGTATTCATGATTTTGATCACCCGATCGGGTGATCGTTTTTTGTAATCAACATGGTTATTGTTTGCCTGCGCTGGGTGCAGCTCCGGTTTGTGCAGGCGGGCAAACATTGAATCCGAGTGTGCTCGTGGTAGCGGGCCGAGCTGCTTTATAGACTAACGTAATCGATGTTGGGCCGTCTGCGCTCAGCGTGCACCTATACTGGTGCTATAACACGCTTAGAGCCTGCCAGAGATATTACACTGGCGGGCTCTAATTTTTTGTGCCCGGCGTTCGGAAGGTTTCGGTCGGTCGAGTGTTTTTTCGGAGCGACGTGCGCATCCGATAGCGGACGAAGCTCAGACCCCTATGCCAGCAGGTCGCGGAGGAGCGGAATCATTGGCACATCGGCCGGGGGCATTGGATAACGGCTCAAGCGGTTTGCTTTGACCCAAGCGATTTCTGGATGTTCGGAAGCTGTCGGCTCGCCGTCCCACTTACGGCAAAGATAGAGCGGCATGAGCAGGTGAAACGTTTCGTAGGTGTGGCTGGCAAACGTGAACGGGCTCAAGCAGGTTTCGCAGACTTCGATGTTAAGCTCTTCCCGTAGTTCCCGAACAAGGGCTTTTTCCGGTGACTCGCCAGGTTCAACCTTGCCGCCAGGGAACTCCCATAATCCAGCAAGAGATTTGCCTTCCGGGCGCTTGCAGATCAGCACGCGGTTGTCGGGATCGACCAGTGCTGCTGCTGCAACCAAAGTGATCTTCACGGATGCCGGCTGTGTTGACTTGGCAGTGAGCGTTGATGTCGCTGCGGTCATGTCGTGTTCCTCAAGACGTGGACGGTCTCAACCAGATGGGTCAGACCGCGTTTTCGCAGTGGGTCGTTCAGTGCTAACGCGTCGGTGCGCGAGAGACGCTCGACGATAAACCCCTCAGTGAACAACTCTTGGAGTTTCGCCTCAGGGATTGAAAACGGTGGGCCTGACATTTCGGATTGGTCGAAATCGAGGGAAACAAGCAGGATCGGTGCGCCGGAGAGAGTTTTCATTAGCCAATTGGCATAGCGCAGCTGCGCGCCAGGGTCGAACGCGACAAGCGACGCCCGGTCATAAACGGCGGCCGTGTTTTTTAGAGCTGACCGGGGAAGCTCGAAGATGTCACCACACCACAGCTCATAAGGGCCCGCTGACTTGACGATAAACTCGCCATCCCGGCGCGTTTCGGGGGAAAGCTCTTGGCTTTCGAAGAATGCATCGATGGCTACTTCGCTAAGTTCAGCGCCGATCACACGATGTCCTCTCAAGGCCAGCCATTGCATATCCAGGCTCTTGCCGCAAAGTGGTACGAACACATCGCTTCCTGCTGGTACGTTGAGGTTCGGCCAATGGGCTTCCAGTGAGGCGTGGTAGGCATCGCGATGGAAGCCGATTTCACCTTTCTGCCAACGGTCCAACCAGAAGGAATGTTCCATTTATTGGGTCTCGCTAGGGATCTCGTTTGGCGGTTTTGCAAAAGGGCTGTGGGATTTGATGACCAGAGTACTTAACTGCGGTAGTCGGCATTGATTGAGATGTAACCATGGGTCAGATCGCAGGTCCAAACGGTCGCTGTGCCTAGCCCGACGCCAATGTCGACGCGAATTTCGAGTTCGGCTCCTTTCATGTATTTGGCGGCGGTTGTTTCATCATGCAATGGCGAGCGTTCACCGGCCTCGGCCATAGGGTGCGGGCCGAACCAGATACCCAGTTTATCGCGGTCTGCCGCTTCGCCCGATTTGCCTACAGCCATGACGACACGACCCCAATTGGGGTCTTCTCCTGCAATTGCGGTTTTCACCAGCGGCGAGTTGGCAATGGCAAAGCCGATGCGGCGTGCGGCCTGGTCGTTTTCAGCGCCTTCGATTTTGATCGTGACGTGTTTTGTTATCCCTTCTCCATCGCGAACGATCTGTTGGGCGAGGTCATGCATTGTGTTTTGAAGCGATGATGCGAACAGCTCGAATGTTCGTTGGTTGGCAGCGCTAACCGTGGGATTGCCTCGGTCTTTCGCTTTGCCGGTCGCGAAAACGAGAACGGTATCGCTTGTGGATGTGTCGCTATCGACGGTGATGCAATTGTAGGTTTTGTCGACTGTTGCGGATACGAGCTTCTGCAAGTCGTCGTGAGCGATAGCCAGATCGGTGACGAGGTAGGAGAGCATGGTTGCCATATCGGGGGCGATCATGCCGGCCCCTTTGGCGATGCCGGAGAGCTGCGAGCTGCCATCGCCGATCTCTGTCAGCTGGTTGGTTGCGAGCTTGGGGAACGTGTCGGTTGTCATGATCGCGGCCGCGGCGTCCTGCCAGCCGTCTGGTTTTGTTTGTTTGGCGAGATTGCTGAGTAGGTGCGCAAAGCTTGTTGTGTCGAGTGGTTCACCGATAACGCCGGTGGAGGAGATGAACACTTCCTCTGGTGCGCAACCTACGGCGATTGCAGCTGCTTCGGCAGTCAGACGTACAGCTTCCGCACCGCGTTTGCCGGTGAATGCATTGGCATTTCCGGAATTGACAACGAGTGCGCGAGCTTGTCCGTGTTTGAGCTGTTCGGCGCACCACTCGACGGCGGCCGAGCGGGTTTTCGATTTCGTGAAGGTTCCCGCGACGATGGTTCCGGGTTCGAACACGGCGAGCAGTAAGTCGCGTCGGCCCTGCTCCTTGATCCCGGCTTCCGCGGTAGCAAACGAGACGCCATCGACGGCTGCCAGCTTGGGAGGGGATTTGGGAGCGAAAGGGGAGACGGGGCCGATGCTGCCCATTGAGGTCCTCTTACTTGATCTTGGATCTCTGCGATTGCGTGTTGTCCAGAGCCGTTACAACTCGTTTGGTGCAACCTCGCCGAATATTTGCGCTATGTGTGTTGGCGATGGAAGAGCTAGAAACAATCACAAAGGCGGCATGCCGGCAACGCTTGGTCGAGCTAAGTAAAAACGCGGCCCATGCGTTGGGCATGTCGGCCGCGTTCTGGTGCTTTGAAGTGGTTGTCGGTCCAGGTGCAGGATCCGTGACACTAGTGACCGCGAGTTATTTTTTGTCAGCCTCGGCAGGTTTTTCGGCTGGTTTGTCCTTTTGCTGATCCTGCATCTTTTTCAGCTGCTCAACAAAGCCCTTTTGCTGGGCTGCTGCACGGAGTTTTTCTTCGGCGACCTGTTTTTTGATCGCTTCGTCGAAGTACTCAATTTTCGCGTCGCTACGCAGCTTTTGGGCGACGGCCTGCGCCTTTTGATGGATCATGCTGTTCAGGATCCGATCTTTAACTTCGTCGAATTTCGGTAGCGGCTTTTTGCGCTTTTCCTCAACCAGGATGAGGTGCCAGCCGAATCGGCTTTGTACTGGATCTGTGACCTCGTTCGGCTGGGCGGTGAAGGCTGCTTGTTCGAACTGAGGAACCATCTGACCGCGCGAGAAGAAGCCCAGGAGACCTCCGTTGTCTTTCGTTCCAGGGTCCCGGGAGTGTGCTTTGGCCATGTCTTCAAATTTTTCGCCGCGAGCAATCTTCTCTTTGATGTCACGGGCTTCATCCTGGGTTTCGACCAGAATGTGACGAGCTTTTACTTCCTCTTCCGGGTTCATGGATTTGACCCGGTCTTTGAAGAATGTCTCAGCGGTTGCCTCGCTAATGCTCGATTTCACGTTTGTCTCGAAGAAGGTTTCGCGCTTTGCGCGGCGTTCGAAGTAGGCTTTGGCGCTGTCGAGCTTGGATTTATTGGTGTTATCCGCTTTGTCGAGGGCGTTTGCCATCAGCTGAGTCTCGATGACATATTCGACGAGGACACGACGGCGGGTTTCTGGGGCCAAGTTGCCCAAATCGTTGCCGATTTCAGTTTCGGCAAGCTCGACGTCACGCTCGGTGATGTCGTGGCCGTTGACGTTGGCAATCACACCATTTCCGGCTTTCTGCGCGAGAACGGGCGTTGCTGCAGGGCCAAATGCCAGTCCGATGGCGAGAGCGAATGCGGCAAATAGGGTGGAGTTTGTGCTCATCTGGATTTCTACTCAGCTGTCGCTAGGGTCTTGTTTCGTACCGAATGCAGCTCAACAATGCTCTTAACTGGCAGGTGCTAAGGTCACTCGGCATCACTTTATCGCTCGCCGTTAGACCAGAGCCCGTCCACGCTGCCAAGTGAAGAATTGGACAGGCAGGCTTACTTTAGTAACAGCAGGCGTGGCAGTACGATGCGTTGACAATCGTTGTCTGCGTTCCTTATTGCTGTGCAGTCTTGATGCTTTTCTGTCGCTCGCGGCAGGCACAGTCGCGTCTTGTGTGATCTGGTGCCTCCGGGAACTGCGGCTTAGCCGTTTTCCAGGTCATATCTTTAAAACGGCGCGGTCGGTCCCAGTTAGACCGATTTGGGCGGGTTACAGAATAAGCGCCGGATTTATTGTCAAGTTGGTCGCAGAGCCCGCTCTGGACGGCTTTCCATCACGCATCTTGAGGACTTTGATGCTTTCTCTCGGCTCTATGGGCTCCATCGGCTCACTCGCTTCAAAGATATTCGGTTCCTCCAACGAGCGCCGGGTTCGCAAATTCCGGCCACGTGTAGAGGCAATCAACGGCCTTGAGAACGAATTGGAGGCGCTCAGCGACGACGAGCTGCGTGCCCGGACCGAAGTCTTCAAACAGGATCTGGAGAGCGGTGCCAAGCTTGACGATCTCCTCGTGCCTGCATTCGCGACAGTTCGTGAAGCGGCGAAACGAACGCTCGGCCAGCGTCACTTTGATGTGCAGCTGATTGGCGGCATGGTGCTCAACAGCGGCGACATCGCTGAGATGAAGACGGGTGAGGGTAAGACGCTCGTCGCGACACTTCCGGTTTATCTGAATGCTCTGACGGGCAAAGGTGTGCACGTCGTGACCGTCAACGACTACCTGGCACAGCGTGACGCTGAATGGATGGGCCAAGTTTACCGTTTTCTGGGTCTGACCGTTGGCTGTATTTACCACGACCTCGATGACGATCAGCGAAAGGCTCAGTATGCCTGCGACGTGACCTATGCGACCAACAACGAGCTGGGTTTCGATTATCTGCGCGACAATATGAAAATGAGCGCGGAGGAAATGGTTCAGCGCGGCCATGCCTACGCGATCGTTGACGAGGTCGACTCTATTCTGGTCGACGAAGCGCGGACGCCGCTGATCATTTCGGGGCCGGTCGAGGATAAGGCCGATCTCTATGTTGCCGTCGACAAGTTCATTCCGAAACTCAATCCTGAGCACTATGAGATTGATGAAAAGCAGCGACAGGTTGCGCTGACGGACGAAGGCAACGAAGCGATTGAGGTCTTGCTTTCTGAGGCCGGACTTCTCAAGGGCTCCACGCTATACGACGTCGAGAACGTTTCGGTTGTTCACCACGTCAATCAGGCGCTACGCGCGCACAAGTTGTTCCAGCGCGATAAGGATTACATCGTCAAAGGCGGTGAAGTTGTCATCATTGACGAGTTCACAGGCCGTATGATGCCCGGCCGTCGTTATTCGGAAGGTTTGCACCAGGCACTTGAAGCCAAGGAAGAGGCAACGATCCAGCCGGAAAACCAAACCCTGGCGTCCATCACCTTCCAGAATTACTTCCGCCTTTACGACAAGCTTTCCGGTATGACGGGTACGGCGGCGACTGAAGCATCCGAATTCATGGATATCTATGGGCTCGATGTTCTTGAGATCCCAACGAACCTTGACATCGCGCGTCTTGATGAAGACGACGAGGTCTATCGCACGCAGGATGAGAAGTACCGTGCGATCATCATGGAGCTGTCGGATGCGGTGCGTCGCGGGCAGCCGGTTCTGGTCGGTACAGCCTCGATTGAGAAATCAGAGTTGTTGTCGGGTCTTTTACACGACAAGAAATACGTCGCTGATTTGAGTAAGAGGCTACTTGCGCAAGCCGAGACTTTCAAGTCCGAGAAGGAAGCTGAATACCGGTCGCATTTGGAAGCGATCGGGACGCACTTGGGTGAACTGGCTCGGAACGCGAAGTCCGGTAAACCGTTGGTGCCGCACAAAGTCCTCAACGCGCGGTATCACGAGCAGGAAGCCAACATCGTCGCGCAAGCTGGTGTTCCAGGTGCCGTGACGATTGCGACCAATATGGCCGGTCGCGGAACGGACATTCAGCTTGGCGGTAACGTTGAGTTTCGTTTGCGCGATTGGATCGCGGCTGAAACTGAAGAAGGCCGTGAGCCCGACGAAGACAAGATTGAAGCGCAGCGCGAGGAAATCGAAAAAGACGTCGCGGAGCAAAAGAAAGTCGCGCTTGACGCTGGCGGTCTCTACGTCGTTGCGACTGAACGCCATGAGAGCCGTCGTATCGACAACCAGTTGCGTGGCCGTTCCGGACGTCAGGGGGACCCCGGTCGTTCGAAGTTTTATCTGGCGCTTGACGATGATCTGATGCGGATTTTCGGATCCGACAAAATGGAAGGCATCCTGAAGAAGCTCGGGATGCAAGAAGGCGAGGCGATCACCCACCGATGGATGAACAAATCGCTGGAAATGGCGCAGAAGAAGGTCGAAGCGCGCAACTACGATGCTCGTAAGTACGTTCTCAAATACGATGACGTGATGAACGATCAGCGTAAGGTGATCTTTGAGCAGCGCCTTGAAATCATGGGCAACGACGACGTTTCCGAGACCGTGACGGACCTTCGTCATCAGGTCGTCGAAGAGCTTGTTACCAAGTATATTCCGGAAAAGGCGTACGCCGAGCAGTGGGACACGCAAGGCTTGGCTGAAGGCGTCAAAGAGGTCTTTGCGCTTGACCTTCCGATTGCCTCCTGGGCCGAAGAAGAAGGCATAGCAGATGAAGAGATTGAGGAGCGCCTGATCAAAGCCGTTGATGAGCGCGCGGCTGCGAAGGCCGTCGAGATCGGAACGGATATGTTCCGGCAGATCGAAAAGATGGTCCTGCTGCAGACGCTTGATCACTTATGGCGCGAGCACCTCGTGATGCTGGAGCATTTGCGTCAGGTGATCGGTTTCCGTGCTTACGGTCAGCGCGATCCGCTCAACGAATACAAGACTGAAGCGTTCGTTTTGTTCGAAGCGCTGCTGGGCCGTCTGCGCGAGATGGTGACCGGGCAGCTGATGCACATTGAACTGGCACCGGATGAGGAAGAAGAATTTCTACAGCCAGCAGAACTGCCGCCAATGGAAGCGCATCATATCGATGCGACGACCGGGCTTGATGAATTCGAATTTGCTGACGTTTCTGTCGAAACAGATTCCCGCTACGACGATGGCGACGAAGTGCGCCAAGCTCCGCTGCAAACCCGTAAAGCTGCAGCTCAGATTGATCCGAACGATCCGTCAACTTGGGGCAAGGTACCGCGTAACGCGCTATGCCCGTGTGGGTCTGGCAAGAAGTACAAGCATTGCCACGGTCGAGGCCGCTGAGGCCAGTAAAAGCACCGAATTTTCGAAGGTTAAGATGGCCGCCGGGACATACACTCGGCGGCCGTTTTCGTTGCTGGAGTTCGGTGTACCTTCACACTCAGCGCGAACGCGAGTTTTTTCGGCGGCTGGAAACCCGGACCTGCCGTTTTGCGCGGCGTTGTTTGGCGGCGTAAAGTTTTGCAGCCCGCTTTCGTTTCAGTGCCATGTGCTTGCGGCAGCTCGGCCGTCTCAGATTGCACGTCACCTTGACTGCAGGTGCGCGAACGTACGTCTTGCGGCCGCGCTTGCCGCGAGTGACGGCGCTAGAGGCTTTGGCGAGGGACGTGTTGCGGTGCTGAAGTATCTGCTTTGGCGTTTCCGTCAGCAGGTTGACCAGCCTTTTTTGTTTGGTCGTCAACTTTGGCCACTGGGATGGGCGGCTGACAATGCTTTGTAATTCGTCCTCCGCTGCGAGAACCTCGGCGGTTCTCGCGCACACGTCTAAAGGGCGTGAAGAGCTCCCCACCTCCGAAGGGATCGCGTCGCGGACTTGATAGTGGCCGTTGCAGACGCTGATGTTGGGGGGAAGGTGGGTCCGTTCAAAGGAATCGTAACCGGCTTTCAAATTTTGCCAGAAATCCATCCATTCGCTTTTTTCGTGCCTTTTGAGGTTGGCTTCGGTGAAGCGGAACGGGAACACATGTACGGGGA
This sequence comes from Filomicrobium sp., assembly GCA_040219445.1. GTDB lineage: Bacteria > Pseudomonadota > Alphaproteobacteria > Rhizobiales > Hyphomicrobiaceae > Filomicrobium. The sequence continues at coordinate 377,519 of JAVJSM010000003.1, forward strand.
CATGGCGTTGGCCTGCGCGCAGGGCCTTCTCAACCAATCCGAAGACTTCTTTGATCACCGGGTTGGTCATGGCGTAGCAGCCAACCGATGTGCACCCGCCGTGGATGAGAATGTATGAGCCCGTGCGCAGCAATGAGCGGTCAAAAACGTTGGGGAAGCCCAGGTTTAGTGAGCGTGGCCAGCGTCCAGACCAATGCAACAGGCGGCGGTTGACGGTGTAAAAGCCTTCCGGGCTCTGTTTGTCGCCTTCGGCCATTTTAGGTCCGAGTGTTCCAGACCAGTGGCAAATTGGGTAAGTGGCGAACTTGACGTATTTTTCGCCCTTGAGCATCCAGAGTTCGAGTTCGGATTCTTCTTTGAAGATTCGTATAAGAACTGGTTTCCCAACTTTAAGGTCCAGCTTTTCCAAGCGGCTGTCGCGGGTGCCTTCCGGGGTGCCTGGAAGGGTTTCGCCGCGTGCTGTCAGGCGTTGACGTTCAATGCGGTCGGGTGCGGCGTCTTTCAGCTCGATCTTTAGGGCTTGTGCGGGTGTCAGCATTGCCAGCGATAGCATTAGCCCCGCGGTGCCTGACTTCCAGGCCATGCTGAAACTGGTTGATTTTCGTGCCGGAGCCGCGCTGGCGGGTCGAGCTTCGTTCGACGTGGTAATCAAGTCGGCTCCTTGGTCACGTGGCGGATCTGCGGATCGATCCAAACTCTTAGCCGGTGTTTTCAATGCTGTTGCGACAAGCCATGACGACGGGACAAAGCGTTCCAACACCGTTGCACTGAGCTTTTCCGGCTTGGCAGATTTACCGGTTGCTAAGCTGCATTTTATCAGACTTGGCACCAAACAGAAAATTCCAAAAGGCGCGTTTGAGCGAAAAGTGATTTCTCTCTTTCGTTGTCGTTACCGAGCCCGGTTAATTTAGTTGGCCACCATAGCGTTAAGGTTTTTGCAGCTCTGGTTTAACCGGCGGCTGCCGTTGTTTCCCGGTGTCCCCGCGCTGGCGATGTAACGCTTTCCGCAGACGTCGACGCGGGGCGGTGTTTTTGTTTCTTCGAACAAGTCGTGGGCCGTTTTGAGCTGAGTCCAGAAGTCCTTCCACTTGTCTTCTTTCGCGTCAGCGAGGTTGTCGCTTGTCATGTGAAACGGGAAGACCTGGACCTGGAACCTTTTCTGTCCGGCGTTCAAAGATGCTGTGATAATGCGCCAAATCTCGTCGACGACATCGTTGGTCATCGCATAGCAGCCAATCGACGAGCAGCCGCCGTGGACCATCAGGAAGCTGCCGGTGCGTGAATGGTTGCGATCGTATCTGTTGGGGAACCCAAGATTGAAGGAGCGGTGCCAGCGGCTTGCGGGATTAAGCTGGCCTTTGGAGACGGTGTAGATGCCTTCGGGGGCCTGGCGGTCACCTTGTTTGAGCTTGGGGCCAAGCCGTCCCGAAAACCGGCAAATGGGGTAGCTTGCAAAGCGTTCAAAGCGACCGTTTTTCTGCAGCCAGACTTCGAGAAGAAACTCACGCTTGAAGATGCGGATGAAAACGGGTGCGCCAAGTTCTAGTCCGGCGGCTTCCAGACGTCCGTCGAGGTTCTTAAGGTCCGGTGTACCGGGCAATTGCCATCCCATAGCCCAGTAGGCATAGCGCCATGTTCGCTGCAGGCCGACCATTCGGGTGTTGGGATCTGAGACGAGCCCGGCAATGCGGTCGCCGAGGTAGGTTTTGAGACGCGGTTCGAGCGCGGCCGCGCCGCCAACAAGGAAACAGGCGGCGATCAGTAAGACGACGGTGCGCAGGGTTTCGATTAATGTTCCCGGCGCGCTGGCCATGCTGCCTCCTGCAGAGAATCGCTTGCGGTTCGAGCGGGAGAAGACCTTGGTAAGTCGTCAGGTTTGTGGCGAACCGGATTGGGTGCGCCCGGCTGACGGATCGTTCTTGGAGATTCCGGTTTGGGCGTGGTTGCGATACAACTCCGCCTTGATGAGGGCCGACGCGGTCTCTTGGAGCAGAGGATGCGATTAGGAGGGCCTTAGAAGTTGAAGCCCAAAGCGGTCAGCGGGTTAGATGACTGGGCTGGCTTGCGACTTTGGCCCAAGTTTTTCGATGACATGCCGACACCATAGGGGACCAGGGTGGACAGGCCGTTTTGGGCGACCGTGCGCATTTTTGGGCCTGGCGCGCGGATTTTCTCAAAAGCGATTTGCTCTTCAGAAGGCCTCGGCACGAATGGCTCGATCTGGGGGCGCTGGAATGATGGACAGCGCCCATTGGGGTCAAGCTTCCGGCTGGTCGGCCACGCGACGTTGACCATGTAGCGGCGTTCGCACACCTCAACGTTCGGCGGGATGCGGTGCAATTCGAAGTGGTCGTAGCCCGTCTTCAAGGTGCGCCAGAAGCGGTACCACTTGTGTTTGCGGTGGCGCTGCATGTTGGCTTCCGTCATGCGGAAGGGGAAGGCGTGGACCTGGAAGCTGGGTTGGCCGGCCCGGAAGGATTCGCGGGCGAGGGCGTAGATCTCTTCCATCAACGCATCGGTCATGGCGTAGCACCCGGCGGAACGGCATTTGCCGTGCACCATCAGGTAGTTGCCGGTTCTGCTGTGCGCCTTGTCGTAGGCGTTCGGGTAGCCGAGGTTGAAGGAGACGTGGAAGCTGGAATTCGGGTTCATCTGATGCTTGGCGACGGTGTAGAAGCCTTCAGGGGCCTGCTTATCGCCTTGCTTCAGTTTAGGGCCGAGACCACCGGACCAATTGCAAATCGGGTAAGTCTTGTAGTGATAGAAACGGCCATCATCTCGGGCTTTCCAAACTTCCAGTTCGGATTCTTCCTTGAACACGCGGATGAACATTGGCGCGCCGACTTGCATGCCTTTGCGGCCAAGCAGCATGAGGGCTTCTTTGGAGAGCGGTTGTTGCGCTGGCGTCAGCGTAGGCCCGCCCGCACACGCCGCCAACAGCAGCGATGCAGCAAGCACAAAAAACAAACAGCGCTTACCAGACAGGTAGCCGAGACCCGTTTGGACTGAACTCATACCGTAGTGCCCCTTACGAACTTCGAACGACAATCGCTTCGGGTTCGTTAACAATACGTTAACACATCCGAATCGAATTTCGATGGCCGCAGTTTTCACTTTTTCCCTTGGAATGGAAACTGGCTTTCAAATGCGGCGTTGTCACGGCGGAAAGCGCGCAGGGATGTGCTCCAACACGTTGAAACAAATGGTTAAAAGTCTCATTCTGTAAAGTGGGATGGTCGCCGTGGTCTCACCAGCTCGCAAAGTTGTGAGCTTGGCGCGACAAAGCATGCCGACGGGTGCTGCTGGGCTCGGAGAGTATCTCGGAAGGTCTTTCTTAGAGACTGCGGCCCATTTGCAGGAAGCGGTCGTGGCGCTGACGGCGAATTCGCTCCGGCGGCATGTTGTCGTATTCCGACAGCGCGAGGGCAATGGCCGTGCCGAGGGCGTCGATGGTGCTCGTGCTATCGCGGTGAGCGCCGCCGACAGGCTCCGTGACGATGCCGTCAATGAGGCCAAGTTCCTGAAGATCCTGTGCGGTGATCTTCATGGCGGTCGCTGCTTCTTCCTTCTTATTGGAATCGCGCCAGATGATGGAGGCTGCGCCCTCCGGTGAAATGACCGAGTAGATCGAGTGTTCCAGCATCAAAATCCGGTTCGCGGTGGCAATCGCGACAGCGCCGCCCGATCCGCCTTCACCGATGATAACCGCGACGATGGGGACGCCGATTTTCAAGCAGCAATCGGTGGAACGGGCGATCGCTTCGGCTTGGCCGCGCTCTTCTGCGTCGATGCCCGGATATGCGCCGGCCGTATCAACCAGTGTCACAACCGGTAGCGAGAAGCGGTCGGCCATTTCCATCAAGCGGACGGCCTTGCGATAGCCTTCAGGCATGGCCATGCCGAAGTTGTGCTTGATACGGCTCTGGGTGTCTGTGCCTTTTTCGTGGCCGATGACCATAACCGGGCGGCCGCGGAAGGTCGCGGGGCCGCCAACGATGGCGTTATCTTCAGCGAAGTAGCGGTCGCCGGCGAGCGGTGTGAAGTCTTTGAACAGTCGGTTCACGTAATCGAGGAAATGCGGGCGTTCCGGATGGCGGGCGACCTGGGTTTTCTGCCAAGGCGTAAGCTTCGCGTAAGTTTCAGAAAGCGCTGAACGGGCCTTTTCTTCCAGCCTTTTGATCTCTTCCGAAAGGCTCTTTTCGGTGTCCTCGTCGATCACGGCGCGCAACTCGCCAATCTTGGATTCAAGCTCGGCAATCGGCTTTTCGAAGTCGAGGTAAGTGCGCACGGCCGCGCGCTGGTCGTCGAGAGTTTCGGCGGGCTGCTGGTCGGTGTTGGCCATTAGTTTAAGAACATCTCACGCTGGTTGACGAACCGTGGAATGGTTAGAGCGACACGGCGGACACGTGTCAAGCGAAGGCCGGGTAAAGCGTGAATGTGTCCCGATTGTCGGGGCCGGTGTGAAAACGGGTTTTGTGAGAGATACTTGGCGCAGTGCCTGCCCTAAGGGCGAATTCTGTTTCAATCTGACTTCTGCGCTAGAGGGTGGTGGTCTTGGACCAGCTTCTTTAGGCGCTCCTGCAACACGTGCGTGTAAATCTCGGTAGTTGAGATGTCAGCATGGCCGAGCAGTTGCTGAACCGCGCGCAGGTCGGCGCCGCGGTCCAACAGGTGGCTCGCAAAGGCGTGACGCAGGACATGCGGGCTGACCCGCTCAGGGTCTATGCCAGCGCTTTCGCAGAGATCTTTCAGATCCTGGGCGAACCTTTGGCGGGTCAAATGGCCTTGTGCGCTCTTAGAGGGAAACAGCCAGCGTGTGGCAACTGTGGGAGCGAGATCATCACCAGCCGTCTCTCCAAGGCTAAGGTAGTCCTGCAAGGCGTCTAGGGCCGGCCCTGAAAGGGGTACCATGCGTTCGCGGCCGCCTTTGCCCTTAACGGTCAGGAAGCGGTCGTCGCTTGCGAGCAGGTCGCGAGGTAACGACACCAGTTCGCTAACACGCAGACCGGTGGCGTAGAGAATTTCCATGAGGCAATAGAGGCGTGCTGCACGATAGCGCTCCACGCCGCTGGTGTTTTGGGTCCGCTGTTTGGCTGTATCGATCAGCGCGTCGACTTCGGCGATGGATAATGTTTTCGGTAAGCTGCGCGCCTTTTTGGGTCCCGCGAAACCATGCGTTGGGTCTTCGTCGATTAGGTCTTCGGCGAGCAGGAAACGGTAAAGCTGTCGAAGGGAAGAGAGCTTGCGGGCGCGGCTGGACGGCGAGAGGCGCTGTTGAGTTAGGTGGCTAAGGAAGCCGGAGATGCTGTCGGGGGTTGCTTCAGTCAGGTTCGTTTGGCGCGATTTGAGATAATTTCCGGCCTGTTCCAGGTCGCGGCGGTAGGCATCCAGCGTGTTTTCCGCGGCACCGCGTTCAGCGGCCAGCATGTCGAGGAATAGCGTTATGGCGCGGTTATCTGACAGTGCTGGTTCGTCGGGCATGCATTCATCCCAGGGTCTAGCAAAAAGAGTGGGGCAGAACGCAGCCAACTGTTTCCGAACGGCGCTGGTCACTAATTGGGCGAACTTGCAATGAACGCACCACCCGGTCCGCAAGGCATGGCGGTTCAGCCTCTCGCGGCCCTTGGCCAGCTTTCAAACAAGGCTTCGAAGCCAATGCGTCGGGCTTCTTTTTCCATGCCAAGGCGCTTGAGGGCCCGAATGGTGTCGCCAAGCGCGATGATATGGGCACCGCGCGGACCTTTTGGTCCAATGGTGTTCACGATCAGCAGGCCCGCTAAAACAGCATCGCCCGATTTGGCCGTGTCCTGCAACTGCGGAAGGATTCCGGTGGCTGGCAAATGGCCATCGCTTGGTTGGGGTGTGCGGCTCGCGGCTTCCCACAGTGGAATGGGCACTTGGTAATCCAACGCGTCCAAGACGGTGGCTAGCCGGTGGAGATCAACGGGCCGGAAGCGGCCTTGCAAGGCCATTTGCTCGACGGAAGCCAGGCCCTCTCCGCGTCTGGCGGACCTTGAGGCATCTGCGATGTCGATCAGCGCTGTCCAATGGGCCAGGGCCCTTGGTCCCCGCGGGTCAGAGATTTCGGCCAGCCGGACCCAGTCACGGGCTCTGCCGGTATCGCCGACGGCTAGTAAAGCCTCGATTGCGGTTTCAGAAAACCAGCCGATTTCTGGGACTGGTTTCATTGACGCGACCGGCGCGGCCATCAGTTCGAGTGCCGGCAGAAAGAGCCCAGCTTTGGCCGATTTGTCGAGGAATTCACGGATAAGGCGAACTTTGCGCAACGGTGTCTGCTGACGGACGGCTGCTCGATAGAGCCGGGCTCGGGCGAGTGCGGGTGACGGGTCGCCGCCAGATGCGCCTGATTGCAAGGACTCCAGGTCCGTGCTGGCGGCCGGGGTCCGTTTGTAGGCTGCGATGAGCGTATCGGTAGGGATCAGGCGTTTGGCGGCAGCGAGCTCGGCAGCGGTGGTCTGGGACTCTGGTGGCAGGTTCGAATCCTGGGCCATCGTCACAAGAAGCAGGTCCGAGGCCCTACCTACGCTGAACCGGCCCGCATCAGCGCCGGCGTTAAGGAGCATTCGGTAACTAATTGGAGACAGCTGCAGGTTGGATGAGACACGCGGTGTCGACCCGCGCGCTGCTGCTTCCAGTGCGGCGATGCCTGCTCGCGAAAAACCCTCGCGGTCTCGGGCAACGTCGGCGGCTAGCTGAACTGCGGGGCGGTTTTTCTGGTGGGCCGCGCAGTAGCCAGACAACAAAATCGCCTCATCCTTGTCTTTGCGCGGTAGCCCGTCGGCGACAGACACGATATCGCGCGCGTCGCGGCAGGCGTCTTCTGGCCGATCCAGGGCGGTGCGGACAATGGAACGACGAAGAGCGAAACCGGCCCAATCTGAAGTTTGGCGGTTGATATTGGTCGGGATTTTGAAGCGGCTCGCTTGGCGCAGAAATCCTAACCGGGTCAATGCATCAATGCGGGCCGCCTCATAGCGGTCAACGGCAGGATCGGCTGGTTGATTGAGCGTTGGCCGTGCCGCAAGTGCTTGTGCGAGAAGCATGTGAAGTGTGGCCGATTTTGGCGACGCTTTGACCGATTCCACGAGCGGCAGCGCCTTGGCAGGGTCGATTGTTGCGCCAAGCTCCGTCTCGGAGAAACGCTGTGCCGGAGCGGGTTGCCAAGTGTTTTCGTTCGCCACTCTGGGTGTTGCGCGCCAGCCGTTAGAATCACGCGAGGTGTTTCGTGGGGAAGTTGGCGCTACGTTTTCATTGATCCTAGAGGGCGCACGGCGACCGGTTTGGGCATCGCGACTGTTGGTACGATTGCGCGGGTCGAAGGTGTTGGAATAGTTGCGATCGCTCGTCGGTGGCGCAGCCTGAGGGATCGGGTCGAGTGGGGCGAGGTTGGTGCGCTCAACAGCAGTCGGTGCGGCGAATGTACCGTTGTTCGGGCTTCGGCCGAAGGATGGGTTTCCGCCGCCTTGCGCCCCTGCTTGGTTGTTCGGATCGGCGTCGCCAAACTGTGGTATTTCGCGCATTTGGCGCAAACGTTCACTGCTATCAGAGTATCCGTTGCCAGTTGTTGGATTGCGGTTTTCAGGGCGGTTTGGAGCCCGGTTGGTCCGATCCTGCTCTTCCCATTCGCTATATGGCCAGCCTTCCTGAGCGTTCGCAGCGGGCGTGGCCCATAAAACGAAGATTGCCGCCGATAGAAGAAGTCCGGTTGCCGCGCACCGTTCGCGTTTTTTGTTTCGTTCCTGGCTTGCGATCGTCGCCATGCGTTTCCGTTGGTTATTCCTCGAGGCGTTCTACCTGTAAGTCTTCTAGTCGGTAGGACACCTCGCGCTGGTCAGGTTCGAACTCGGTTGCGAGGAAATAGAGCCCAGCAAAGGCCAAGCCTGACAACGCTCCGACGATGAAAAGAAAACGGAAGAGACTGGGCATTTAGGTAGTCCGCTCCTCATATGGTGGCGAAGTCTGATCAGATAAATCGGCGTCTTTATGTCCTGCGGCCGCAACCTGTTTTCTGGAGGAAATGTGAAAATGTCGCGGGGTAACTCAACCCTTGAGAGTGGTTAACATTGCGAACACGTCCTATCTGCTTCCCGACGGCTGAAACTAGGCTGGACCAAGGCTTTAGCGGATGCTGTTATGTGTCAGCTGGTCGATTCTGGCAATTGTACGTTGCGAGGTTGTCCGTTCTGGCGCGACTTCTTACCAATTCTGGCAGACTAAAAGGCTGGTTTAGTCTTCGATGATGCGTTTCGGGTTCAGCCATCGCACAAAATCCGCCTCCCGGCGGGAGGTCACTGCCGTGCAGCGAATGCTCGGGCAGAAATCGATCGTGCTTGTCGGTTTGATGGGTTGTGGCAAGTCGGCGATCGGCCGACGTCTGGCGTCGTGCCTGAAACTGCCTTTCGTCGATGCCGATGATGAAATTGAGAAGGCTGCCGGTAAGACCATCAGCGATATCTTCGAAGATCACGGTGAGGTTGAGTTTCGCGACGGAGAGCGCAAAGTTATTGCGCGGTTGCTCGAAAACGGCCCGCAGGTCCTGGCCACTGGCGGCGGCGCGTTTATGTCAGCTGAGACACGAGCGGGGATCAAGAAAAGTGGGATTTCCGTTTGGCTGAAGGCTGATCTGGCAGTTTTGATGCGGCGTGTCGCGCGGCGAGATCACCGCCCGCTGTTGAAGAAGGGTGACCCCGAGCACACCATGGCGCGTTTGATGAAAGAGCGTTATCCGATCTACGCGGAGGCCGACATTGTGGCCGAAAGCCGGGATGTTCCACACGAGCAAATCGTGGCCGAGATCGTTCGCAGTTTGCTCGACAAGTTTAACTAGGCGGTTTGACAAAGCTTTCTAAGCTGCGTCAAAGAAACCGAGCTGTGGTCGTGAGTGTGGGCCTGTTGGTGCCGCATCGTGTTGCCAGTTTGTGATTCAAATCAGCCGGGTCGTTTATGCCAAGCATCGTTAACTCAAATCTCGCCCAAGCAGGATCTCACCGGACGGTGGCGATCAACCTTCCTGGACGCGAGTATGAAATCCTGATTGGCGGCGGTTTGCTCATTGAGGCTGGACGTGCCATCGCACAGCGGCTTGGCAAAGGAAAGTGCGGCGTCGTCACGGACGAGAACGTTGCGGGTCATCATCTCGCCTCGCTGGAGGCTGCGCTCAAAGGTGAGGGTCGTTTCAAAGGATCGATTGTTCTGCCGCCCGGTGAAGGAACGAAGTGTTTTGGGCAGCTGGAGCGTTTGAGCGAAGGCCTTCTTGAGATGGGCCTTGAGCGGGGCGATTTTGTTGTCGCATTCGGCGGCGGCGTTATCGGTGATTTGGCCGGCTTTGCGGCGAGCATCCTGCGTCGCGGGGTGCGCTATGTTCAGATCCCGACTTCGTTGTTGGCCCAAGTTGACTCTTCGGTTGGCGGCAAAACCGGCATAAATACTCGGCAGGGGAAGAACCTTATAGGCACGTTCCACCAGCCGAACCTGGTCATCGCAGACATCGACCTGCTGAAGACATTGCCAGAGCGGGAGATGCGCGCGGGATATGCAGAGGTTGCCAAGTATGGCCTATTGGGCGACGCGCAGTTCTTTTCGTGGCTGGAACAAAATTACAGCGGCGTGTTTGCGCACGATGCGGCCACGCTGATGAATGCGGTGGAGGTCAGCGTCAAAGCGAAAGCTGATGTTGTTCTGGCTGATGAGCGCGAAGCCGGTGTGCGCGGGTTGTTAAATCTGGGTCATACGTTTGGGCATGCTCTGGAAGCTGCGACGGGCTATTCGCAGCGGCTTTTGCACGGAGAAGCGGTGTCGATCGGAATGGTTCTGGCTTTTCGGTTTTCGGAGCGCTCTGGTTTATGCCCTGCAGGCACGGCGGAGCGTGTTGCGTCTCACCTCGCGGCGGCAGGTTTGCCGATCAATATCAGCCAGATCCCGGCGGGTGACGCCGGTGAGAATGGCTTCGATCCTGATGAGTTGGTCCGCTTGATGGGGCAGGACAAGAAGGTCAAAGATGGCCGGATGACGTTCGTGTTGGCGCGCGGGATCGGTGAAGCCTTCCTGACCCAGGACGTCGAATTGTCTGACGTTCGTGCGCTGCTTGCTGAAGAATGTGGCACGCTCGCAAGTTGAGATGCCCTTCTTCGACATCGACTTTCAGTCTTGATTGCTGTGTGAGACAGCCAATATCCCGCACCTTATCATTGGATGCTTGGCCTAACGCGTTGAAGTTACGGGTGGAGGTCGCATCAGTCGTTCTCTTTCTTGGCCGGATTTGCGGGACTTATCACTGCCGTTTGGCTTTTCCTGAGGTATAGAACGATCTCAGTAACGGTCCCAGGTTATACTGGCGGCTGCAAAGGTAAGCGCATACAACCCTTCGAGTATTTGTAAGCACATGGACATCGAGTTTTTTATCACGCTTGGCGGAGTTCTCGTTCTGCTGGGTGTGTCGGCGTTTTTCTCAGGCTCAGAGACAGCGCTGACGGCGGCTTCGCGCGCGCGGATGCATGCTTTGGCCGATGAGGGCGACAGTCAGGCGAAGGTGGTCAATCGGCTGCTGGAGGCACCGGAGCGGTTGATCGGTACTGTCCTGTTGGGCAACAACCTTGTGAACATCCTGGCTTCGGCACTGACGACGAGTTTGTTGGTGAGCACGTTCGGCGAAGTCGGTGTAGCCTATGCGACGGTCGGATTGACTTTGCTTGTGGTCATTTTTGCTGAGGTGTTGCCGAAGACGTTTGCGCTCGCTTATCCCGACCGCTTCTCGCTTACCGTAGCGCCGATCATGCGCTTCCTAATCGTCGTGTTGCGACCGGCGACTGTGCTTGTTGAAGCAATTGTCAGTGCGATTTTGTCGCTCACGCCCTCCACCCGCGACGATGAGGCGAACATCCTGTCGGCGCATCGCGAGATCCGTGGCCACATTGAGCTGCAGACCCGTGAGGGTGCAGTTGCCCGTCACGATGCGCACATGCTTGGGGGTGTTCTCGATCTTGGCGATTTGCAGGTTGCCGATATCATGATCCACCGGACCAAGATGGAAACGATCAATGCCGATGAGCCGCCGGAAGAGTTTGTCGATGAGGTTGTTAACTCAAAGTACTCCCGCTTCCCGATCTGGAAGGATGAGCCGGAGAACATCGTTGGCGTGCTGCACGCCAAAGACCTGCTAAACAATCTCGCCAAGACTGACTGGGATTTGAACCGGCTTGAGCTTGCCGACTTCACCAAGGAGGCTTGGTTCATTCCAGATACGATCAGCCTCAAGGAGCTTCTGGATCAATTCCTGAAGAAGAAGATGCAGCTGGCGCTCGTTGTCGATGAGTACGGTGAGGTGCAGGGGCTCATAACGCTTGAAGACATTTTGGAAGAAATCGTTGGCCAAATTGTCGACGAGCATGATGCGCAAGACATGGCCATTCGCCCGCAAGCCGATGGCACCGTGAATGTCGATGGATCGGTTCCCATTCGCGATCTTAACCGGCAGATGGATTGGGATTTGCCTGACGAAGAGGCCACAACGGTTGCAGGTCTTGTTATCCACGAAGCGCAGACGATCCCAGAGCCAGGGCAAGTCTTTACGTTTTATGGCTACCGGTTTGAAGTCTTGCGCAAGAACCGGAACAAGCTCTCAGCCTTGCGGGTGAAGCCAGTTGGTGACGACGCAAAGCCGACAGTGCAATAATTGGCGCTGCGTTGGTGAACGTTGTGGGGCTCGCGATCAAGCTTGGCAGCGCTCTGCTAGTTTATGGCTTCACCTGGTGCGTAGGTCTTGAGTGCCATCGCGTGGATTCGCCCGGCGAGTTCGTCAGAGAGAATCTCGTTGACGATGCGGTGACGATCTACGCGTGACTTCCCGGTAAAGGCTTCTGAAACGATCAATAAACGAAAATGGCTTTCGCCGGTGCCGGGTGAGCCGCGATGACCGGCGTGCAGTTCACTTTCGTTGATGATGTCAAGCCGGGTTGGCTCAAGTGACACCAAAAGTTTTTCGCGCATGGTCTGTTCGATGCTCAAGGCTTGCTCTCCAGGTTGTGGCTCACTGATGAATTGTTTTTGAAGACCCTTATTCGGCTATGATCTTCGTGTCGAATTGTCCAGGCTTTGCTCAGAGGATCTTGGGTTTAGCCGTAATCATTGAGCTTTCGGATTGGTGACCGATATGTCGTCATCGCAACGGTCGCTCCGATCACCGCTGATGGCGGCTTGTGTTGGAGCTGTTCAGGGATCATACTTCGCGGCATGAAACTTCAATCGAAATATTTTGACTCGATCCGGGTCTCGGGGAAACGCGGTCGGGCGGCCAAGAAAACGGCAGCTCCGGAGCCTGCTTCTGAGACGCTTTCGTGTCAGTGGAAGGGCTGCGAGAAGGCCGGCAACCATCGTGCGCCGATGGGACGGGGCCGAGATGGCGAATACTATTGGTTTTGTGTCGATCACGTTCGGCAATACAACAATTCTTACAATTATTTCGATGGGATGTCAGACGGCGAGGTTGAGAAGTTTCTCAAGGAGTCGATCACCGGACATCGACCGACCTGGAAAATGGGCGACGGTCAGAAGCCTGAACAGGAGGCGGATCCGATCGCGGATCAGGATGAGGCTGTTCGGAAAGCCCGAGATCCGCACGGTTTCTTTGCCTGGCGGGCAAAACAGGCTCGCGAGGATGCCCGAACCAAGAAGCGGACGCTCAAGCCGCTTGAGCGTAAGGCGTTGAAAACATTGCACCTTGGGGCTGATGCCGGCAAGGAAGACATCAAAACGCGCTATAAAGCTCTGGTGAAAGAGCACCACCCTGATGCCAACGGCGGAGATCGCCGGTCTGAGGAGAAGTTGCGCGAAATCCTGCAAGCCTATAACTACCTGAAACAAGCTGGTCTTGTTTAATCGGACGGGCGGTGCTCGGCCTTGACTGTTCTAGACTGGCGAACAGAACTTCAATCGGGGAAGTCCATCGGGCGCGGCAGGTCGTATGGGTTTTCGCGTGTCGTTTTCTGAGCGGCACGATCCCACCCGAACAAAAACACTTAAATTCATGAGCTTGCAAATAAATGGACGGTGCGATGACTACTGAGACGGCGTTGCCTGATATCGAGGTCTCCGCTCGGCAGTTGTTCGGGGTCGATACGGATCTTCAGGTCCCAGCATATTCTGAACCGGACGAGCACGTTCCCGAACTCGATCCAGACTATCTGTTCAATAAGGATGTGACGCTCGCGATCCTGGCTGGCTTCAAGCACAATCGCCGGGTCATGGTTCAGGGCTATCACGGCACGGGTAAATCAACCCATATCGAGCAAGTTGCTGCGCGGCTTAACTGGCCCTGCCTCAGGGTCAATCTCGACAGCCACGTGTCCCGTATTGATCTTGTCGGCAAGGATGCAATTATCCTGAAAGACGGCAAGCAGGTCACTGAGTTCCGCGAAGGAATTCTGCCTTACGCGCTGCAGTCGAATACGGCACTTGTTTTTGATGAGTACGATGCCGGGCGTCCGGACGTCATGTTCGTGATTCAGCGCGTGCTTGAAGTGTCCGGGCGGCTAACGTTGCTCGATCAATCCCGGGTGATCCGACCACATTCGGCATTCCGGTTGTTTGCAACGACGAACACGATTGGGTTGGGAGATACGTCTGGCCTTTATCACGGGACACAGCAGCTCAACCAAGGTCAGTTGGATCGCTGGAACATTGTCGTCGCGCTCAACTATCTGCCGCATGACGATGAAGTTGGGATCATCCTGTCGAAGGTGAAGTCGTTCTCGAAGAACGAGAAAAAACGAAAGATCGTATCGCACATGGTGCGGGTCGCGGATCTAACGCGCCAGGCGTTCATCAACGGTGACTTGTCGACTGTGATGAGTCCCAGAACGGTGATGACCTGGGCTGAGAACGCAGAAATTTTCGGTGATGTAGGTTTTGCATTCCGACTGACCTTTCTCAACAAATGCGACGAACTTGAACGGCCTGTGGTGGCTGAGTTCTATCAGCGCTGCTTTGGAGAGGATCTGCCTGAAAGCTCAGCAAACGTGGCTCTGGCGTAATCTCGGGGTGCGTGAGTTTGGAGAAAGCCGCATCACAGCCTACCTTGCCAGGACCGCTGTTTGAAGTTGGCCGGACGGTCACACGCACCTACAGATTTACGCGGGAGAACATCGCGGATTATGCCCGCATGTCAGGGGATACCAATCCGCTGCATCTTGATCCCGAGGTTGCGGGCAACAGCCGCTTTGGAAAGATCATCGCTTGCGCTGCCCATTCCACCGGAATTTTGATTTCGGTTTTGGCTGATGGTTTTTCGCAAAACGGTGAGAGCGTCGGCTTGGGATTTACGCTGACGTTGCGCAGGGCGGTGCCGGAGGGCTGCGATGCAGAGCTCGTTTGGACTGTACAATCGGTTGATTGGTCGGAAAAGTTGCGGGGATTTGTTGCCGAACTTAGCGGTGAACTGCGCGAAAAGTCGACCGATCAGGCGATGGTAATGGCACAGGGGCGTTTGCTTGTGCTTGGAGACCAAGAAACGGCTCCTGCGCACGAGAAATCCGTGGAAGGTGGATAGGAACGGGGTATGGCCCAGCAACGCAGCAAACGCAAAGAAGCGCCGGTTGAGCCTCTGAAGCGAGCGCTTGCGGTTTGTGTGCGAACCATCGCGGGAGGAGAAGAGACTCAGGTTTCTTATCACGCGGGTGTGCCATCGCTTGTCGGCCATACCGTGAATTTGCCCGAGCCGCCCCGGCAACCTTCTATAAAAGAGATTTCTATTCTGAGAGGTACCGCCGACTCGCTGGCGCTTCGTGCTGCGTGCCACGACAAACGCCTGTTCGAACGCATGGCACCGTCACATGGCGTTGCGCGTGACACGTTTGAAGCCGTCGAGCGCGCTCGGGTGGAAGCCTTGGGTGCGACCAAGATGGAGGGCATGGCGCGAAATCTCGCGGCGCGGCTGGAAGCCCAATATGACCACGGGCGTTATCTGAATGTGCGGTCGCGTGAAGAGGCACCGCTGTCGGAAGCGCTGGCGTTGCTTGTGCGGCAAAAACTGACGGGTGAAGCTCCGCCTGCTTCAACCCGTGGTCTGATTGAGGAGTGGGACACTTGGGTCGACGAAAAAGCCGGCGACCTTATCGATCAGCTTTGCGATCACGTGGGTGACCAGAAGGCCTTTGGGCAGTTGATGCAGGATGTCCTACGTGCCATGGATC
Organism: Filomicrobium sp.; assembly: GCA_040219445.1. Lineage (GTDB taxonomy): Bacteria > Pseudomonadota > Alphaproteobacteria > Rhizobiales > Hyphomicrobiaceae > Filomicrobium. The sequence goes on from JAVJSM010000003.1 coordinate 392,725, forward strand.
TCATGGACGAAGGCAAACCCACAAAGGAGACTGAGGAAGAAAACTCAGAGCCAGAGCAATCCGAGGGCGGTTCGGAGCAGCAGCCGGATAACGAAACAGGTGATGCTGGCGAGGAGGATCAGGAGCCGCAGCAGGCGAGCGAACAGGAAGATGTTGGCGAGTTCGAAGAAAGCTCGGAGCCCGCACCAGCTGATGAATCTGAAGACGATGAGATGGACGGAGATGAGTTCTCCGACACGTCTGAGCCATGGCGTCCGAATGCGTCCGTGCTCGATGATCCAGAATCATTTGGCTACAAGATCTATACCCGGGAGAACGATCAAGAAGCGCCGGCTGACGAGCTTGCGTCCGAAGAAGAGCTGGAACGGCTGCGCGGGTTTCTTGATAAAGAACTTGCGGGACTGTCGAGTGTTGTCGCGCGTCTCGCGAACCGGCTACAGCGCCGTTTGATGGCGCAGCAAAACCGTGATTGGGACTTCGACCTTGAGGAAGGCACACTTGATTCCTCGCGCCTAACCCGCGTGATTGTCGACCCAACCGCGCCGCTCAGCTTCATGCAGGAAAGCGATATCGATTTCCGCGATACGGTGGTGACCCTGCTGATTGATAACTCCGGTTCGATGCGGGGGCGGCCGATTTTGGTTGCTGCATGCTGTGCCGATATCCTCGCTCGGACGCTGGAGCGCTGTGGTGTGAGGGTTGAAATTCTCGGCTTCACGACGAAAGCCTGGAAAGGTGGAAAATCACGTGAAGCCTGGCTGGAAGAAGGTAAGCCTGGAAACCCAGGCCGTCTGAATGACCTCCGGCACATTATCTACAAGACGGCAGACAGCCCATGGCGGCGGGCTAAGCAATCGCTTGCGTTGATGATGCGCGAAGGTTTGCTGAAAGAGAACATCGATGGGGAAGCTTTGGCTTGGGCGCATCGGCGTTTGCTGGCGCGGCCCGAACAACGGCGCATTTTGATGATGATCTCGGATGGTGCTCCGGTCGATGATTCAACACTTTCGGTGAACACCGGGTACTACCTAGAGCAACACTTGCGGCAGGTGATCAACGAGATTGAAACCCGCAGCCCGGTTCAGTTGATCGCGATCGGAATCGGGCATGACGTGACGCGCTATTATCGTCGCGCGGTTACAATTTCGGATGCCAGCGAACTTGCAGGAGCGATGACGGATAAGCTTGTTGAATTGTTTGAAGAGAACAAGATTGTCGAACGGCCGCGTCGCTCAGGGCGTCAAAAGCGTCAATCGCTTCATGGATAGTATGCGCGCATCACGACGGGCGTACGTCGTCCGCTGCTTTGGCCGGGGATTGGTTGGTCTGGGCGGTGTCGTACTCGCGGGGGCGCTGGTCGTTGGCGGAGGTATGGTGGTCTCAGCGGTGGCTGAGCCGAAACCTAACCCGCAAAAACTCAAAGTTCGCGATCTCAAGATTGAAAGCCGACGGATTACGCACTTCGATCGGACCAATCCGCTTCGAACGCAATTCGGCCAGCTCGAGTTTATTGGCGGCTTGCGGTTATCGTCGTCGGACAAGACATTTGGAGGTTGGTCGGGGATTGCGGTCGACGAGGACGGGCGGGGCTTTGTCGCTGTGTCGGATGCCGGGCTCTGGATGACCGGAAAATTTGATTACCGTGATGGTCGCTTGTCTGGTGTGCAAGGACTAAGTGGCGGACCGCTGAAGGCTCTCAACGGATCGAATCTGCGCCGCGAGCGGGACCGTGATGCGGAAGCAATCGAATTCGTTTCGGGGGCTTCAACGCGCGGCCGGGTTTTGATTGCGTTTGAGCAAAACCATCGTATCGGTCGGTTTAACGTTGGGCCGCAGGGCTTGTCGGCTCCGAAGTCTTACGTGCGCCCGAACAAAAGCCGTGGTCGGATGTCGTCGCTTAAGGGGTTTGAGGCGATGACGGTTTTGACGCGTGGGCGGTACCGTGGATCGATCCTCGCGATTTCAGAACGTAAGCGCGACAGCAAGGGCCGCCACACAGGCTGGATATTTTCGGGCGGGAAGGGGCGTTCGTTCTCGCTTACCGACATCGCTGGTTATGACATCACCGGTGCTGCGATTCTTCCGGGTGGCGATGTTGTTGTTTTGGAGCGGCGCTTTAACTGGCTGGAAGGCGTTAAGATGCGCTTGCGGCGCTTACCGCTAGAGAAGGTCCGGCCGGGGGCGAATCTTGAGGGGCAGGTTCTGCTTGAAGCGACGATGGCGCAGGACATCGACAATATGGAAGGTATTGCCGTGCATCGGGATGCAAAAGGTAATGCGATTATCACCGTGATGTCGGATGACAACTTCAACCGCTTGTTTCAGCGCACGATTGTCTTGCAGTTCCGCCTTGGCAAAAAAAACGCGCGCCTGGCCAAGCCATAGCGCGCGATTTTTTATCTCAAGCTCATATGCGCCGTTCTGTGCGGAGCCGTGATGTCCTGAGGTTATTTAACTGGTATTCCGCCGTTTAATTCAGGCCTGTTATGCAGAAGCGCCTTCTTCGGTCGTTGCTTCTTTTTTGGCCTTCTTGAGATCGCGCTTGATCTTAAGGCAGCGCTCGGAAAGTCCTTCGTCGCGAGCTTTCAGCAGATAGGCATCCAGGCCGCCGCGATGCTCGACAGATTTCAGAGCATGAGCCGATACGCGAAGACGGAAGCTGCGCTCAAGGGTGTCGGACAGAAGCGTCACGTTGCAAAGGTTCGGACGGAACTTGCGCTTCGACTTGTTCTCGGCGTGGCTGCGAAGTTGGCCAGAGAGCGGGAGTTTGCCCGTCAGCTCACATTGCCTGGTCATATCGTTCTCTCCTGGCGCAGCAGCCGAAGTCCCAACAGCTGGGTCCCGCGCGCGCCATTTACTGGCTTAATCACGATGGCTGAAAACAGTTAGCCCGCCGGACGTTCCAGCGGGCGCAGGCGCGTTGTGTACCGGAAACCGGGCGTTCCCGTCAAGTCTTTCTCGTTTTCGGGCCGATGAGGCCGCGATTTCGCCCCCGGGGGGTGTTCAGGATCGGGACGGACCTAAGTGGATTGTTAACCAAGCGAGCGTAACGTCGGGGCAGTTCTAGTGTTCCCTAGCCCGCCAGTATTCGCCAGTCAGCACAGGTGTGGGCACGCGTAAAGTCAGGATTTGCGTTATGTTCAGTCGCGTTGTATCCCGCCCTCGTTGGGCGATCGCAGCCTTATCGACGGTTGCCCTTGCCGTTTCCGGCCTGCCAGCAGTTGCAGGCGTGGCCAAGCTCCCCGCCAAAGTCAGTGCCGTTTATGCGATCTCATTCAATGGGTTTGATATCGGAAGTTTCCGGTTCGAGTCCGAGGTTCGCGGCAACACCTACATCCTGAACGGTGATGCTGAGCTTTCGGCGTTGCTCGGTGCCATCAAGTGGCGCGGAATTTCACGCTCTTCGGGTACGCTTGGGAAAAACGGGCCGAAGCCGTCAGGTTATATGCTGAGCTTCAATGGCAGCGCGCAAAGTGGTTCGGTCAAGGTTGGGTTTGGCCGTGGGCAGGTGACGTCAGCATCGGTCGTTCCCCCATTTGGCATGGCGCATGACGAAGTTCCGCTAACCCGGCAGCATCTGAAGAATGCGATCGATCCTCTGAGCGCTGTTATGGCGCTTAGCTTTGGGACGGCTAAAAATCCCTGCAACCGGAAGCTCGCGGTTTTCGACGGTAAACAGCGTTTCGACTTGAAGCTTGGCTATAAGGGCAAGCGCGCTGCTCATGGCTTTGCAGGTCAAGGTGGCCGCGCGCCAGCAGCTGTCGTTTGTGGTGTTCGTTATAACCCGCTTGGCGGATTTAGACCGACCGGAGAGACGATGCATCTGGCCAAATCGGATGGCATCGAGATTGCGATGCTGCCGGTGCCGCGATCCAACATCGCTGTTCCGCACGAAATCACGATCCCGACCAGCTATGGCCACGTCGTGGTAACGGCCCAGAAAATCAGCTTAGAGAATGATCGACGTCGAAAGGTCGCGCTGCTCAGCCGCTAATGAGCTGAGTCTAGCACTCGGAATTGTTGCTGATTGTCGTCAGCATTCTTTGAAAAGAGATGTAGACTGCGACAGCGGTGGTTCGCATCATGCGACCCACCGCTTTTTTGTTTAACGCTCGGATGTGTCGTGAACGCTGCTTGTGTGGACGTCTGCCGCGGCCAATTCTGAGGTCGTCTGTGCTGGAAAGTGTCACGAGGGGTTGCTATTCCCGGGCCAGTGGGGCAATCGAGCGGTGACGTCGGCTGTCTGTGGTCTTCAAACCTGGGCAGTGTAGTTTTGTTCAACAAAAAGATCTCGCAGCGGGTTTTGATTGGTTCGCTCGATCTTAGCTGTTGGTTTTAAGGGTCTGATCAACCTGATGCCAAGTTTCACGGCATTCTTGTCGGCTCCAGAAGTAGGGGGCTCCACCCATGGGTAGCAATCTCGACACCCGCATTCGTCATGTTACGGCGGTGCTCGGGCCGACAAACACCGGTAAAACGCACCTGGCGATTGAGCGCATGCTGGGTCATGAGACCGGCATGATTGGCTTACCGCTGCGGCTCCTTGCGCGTGAAGTCTATGACAAGATTGGTAATCGCATTGGCTTTGACAAAGTTGCGCTGATCACTGGCGAGGAAAAGATCAAGCCAGAGAAGGCACGGTTTTGGGTGTCGACGGTTGAGGCGATGCCGCGCGATATCGATGTCGATTTTCTGGCGATTGATGAAGTGCAGCTGGCAGCCGATCCAGAGCGCGGACATGTTTTCACAGACAGGCTATTGAACGCGCGTGGTCGGCAGGAAACGTTTCTTCTGGGTGCAGGAACCATTCGCGATGTCATTCAGGACCTGATCCCGGGTGCCAACTTTATTTCGCGCCCAAGACTCTCACGGCTGACCTACACGGGCCAGAAGAAGATCACGCGCCTGGCGACGCGAACGGCAGTTGTCGCTTTCTCAGCCAACGATGTTTACTCGATCGCCGAGTTGATCCGGCGCCAGCGGGGTGGGGCAGCGGTAGTGCTGGGGGCGCTAAGTCCGCGCACGCGCAATGCACAGGTTGGGCTTTATCAATCCGGTGACGTTGATTTTCTGGTGGCGACCGATGCCATCGGCATGGGTTTGAACCTCGACGTTGATCAGGTTGCGTTCTCAGCGATCCGGAAATTTGACGGGCATAATCATCGCAATCTGACGCCTGGTGAACTGGGGCAGATTGCGGGGCGCGCCGGACGTCACATGAATGACGGAACGTTCGGGGTGACCGGTGATGTCGAACCGTTTGAAAATGATCTCGTTGAGCGACTTGAATCGCATTCGTTTGACCCGATCCGGGTTCTGCAGTGGCGTAATCCCGATTTGAACTTCAATTCTATTGATGCTCTGCGAGACAGCTTGCGCGGCCTGCCGAACGAGCCTCGTCTAACGCGGGCGCGGTCTGCGGACGATGTCGATGCGCTCGAAGCCTTGTCGCGGGACAGCGAGGTTGTCGGTATGGCGACCGACAGGGCTTCCGTCACGCGGCTTTGGGAGATGTGCCAAATCCCGGACTACCGCAAGATCTCCAGCACCAGCCACGCGGAGTTGATCGCGACGCTCTACAAGTACCTGATGAGCGGGGATCGGCGCATTCCTGAAGACTGGTTTGCCAAGCAGGTTGCTTTTGCGGACCGCACGGATGGCGATATCGATACGCTGGCTAATCGTATCGCGCATATCCGGACGTGGACGTTTGTTTCCAACCGAAGCGATTGGTTGAAGGATCCCGGCCATTGGCAAGGCCGGACACGCGAAATCGAAGATGCGCTATCTGATGCGATGCACGACCGATTGACACAGCGGTTCGTTGACAAGCGCACCAGCGCGCTCATGAAAGGCATGCGGGACAAAGAAGAATTGAACGCAGATATTAAAGATGATGGCTCGGTTAGTGTCGAAGACCATTATGTTGGCCGCCTCATTGGTTTCAGGTTCTCGCCGGAAACGCACGCGGGAAGCCTTGATGGCAAAGCTGCACGGTATGCTGCTGCGCAAGTGCTGAGTAATGAGCTGTCGATGCGGGCACGTCGCGTTGCGGCGGCGAAGCTTGATGCCTTCAAGTTCACGCGGGCTGGTGCGGTTTTGTGGCGTGACGAAGAGATCGGCCAACTCGAAGCTGGTGAAGATCCGCTCAAGCCAAGCATCAAGCTGTTTTGCGACGAGCACTTGTCGCAGCCGGACAAAGACAAGGTCCAGGCGCGTTTGGAACGTTGGGTTGAGGAGATTGTTGGCGAGCGCTTGAAGCCATTGGCTGAGCTTGCTGGAGCGGAAGACGTTACGGGGTTATCGCGCGGGATCGCTTTTCAGCTGAAAGAGAACTTCGGCATTCTAAAGCGGGAAGCCGTCGCGGATGAGATCAAAGCGCTTGATCAACCTTCGCGCGCTCAGTTGCGAAAGTATGGCGTCCGTTTTGGTGCCTTTAATATCTATCTGCCGTTGTTATTGAAACCAGCACCAGCCGAGCTGTTGGCGATGCTTTGGACGCTGAAGAATGCGACCGAGAGTGGTCTGCAAATGGATGCGCTGCCTGAGCCGCCGCGGGCTGGCTTAACGTCTATTCCGGCGGATCCGGCTACACCTGAAGCATTCTATCGTGCTTATGGTTTTCACCTTTGCGGTCCGCGTGCGGTGCGCCTTGATATTCTCGAACGGCTTGCTGATCTGATCCGTCCGTTGGTTGCGTGGCGCAAAAAAGACAACGCCGCAAAGGAAGCGCCAAACGGTGCGACGGGAGACGGCGGTTTCACCGTTACGCCCGACATGATGTCTATACTGGGCTGCTCTCCGGCTGAGCTTGGTAATGTTTTGAAGGCGCTGGGCTTCCGTTTGGAACGGCGACCGTTGCCAAAGGAGAACAACGAGGCAAGCGCTTCTGTTCAAGATGCTGAGCCAGCTTCAGAAGGTTCGGCTGTCGCTGCTGAAGGGGAATCTGAGCCTTCTTCGCCAGCGGCGGTGGAGGCGGAATCTAAGTTGGAGGCTGCGGCACCGAGTGAGCCTACCCCATTGGCTAACGAAGATGGCGAAGCTCTAGGGACTGCTGACGCAAATGAGACTGTGGAGGCGGTCGAGGTCGCGCAAGACGCTAGCGCACAAGAAACGGCAGCTGAGGCTCAGCCTGAGGTTCCGGTAGATCCCGCTGGTGAAGCGGAAGGACAAGCTGAAGCAGGTCAGGCCGATCGTGTGGAGGTTGCTGCAACGGCTGATGCTGCGGGTGACGGCTCTACCGTAGAAAGTGCTGAAGAAGAGATTGCCTACATCGAGATCTGGCGTCCGCGCCGCAATCGACCGGATGGAGATCGGAACCAGCGTCGTGGGCGTGGGCAAGGTCGCGGTCGAAGAGCGGGCGGCAATGGTTCGGAGAAACCGGTAGGCGGCCCTGGTTCTTCTGGCGACAAACCCGCCGGTGATCAGGAGCAGCGTCGCCGTTCTTCAGGCGAGTCCGGTAAGCCAGGTGGTGGCCGGAACCGGCCGAAAGGCGGTGGGGCTGGTGGCAAAAAGTTCGATGGCGACAAAGGATCGGAGAATCGTGGTCCGCGTCGCGGTCGCAAAGACGGTGGCGGCAACCGCGGTCGAAATCGCAAACCGGAATTCCATACTTCCGGGCCCAAGAAATCCGGCATCGACCCAGATTCTCCGTTTGCAGCTCTCAGTGCTTTGAAAAATGCACTAGAACAGCAGGGCGACAAGGAAAGTTGAGGGTTTCGCAGCGCCGTTTGATTTCTTGCTGTTGTGGCGATGACGATTTGCGTGAAGGGCGAAGTTGGTGCCTGCTGATCGAAAAGGGTCTATTGTAGCTGGAGGTGCCGGGGCGGATCAGGCGCAACGGCTCGATAAGTGGTTGTGGTACGCACGCGTTGCCAAATCACGGTCCCTGGCTGCGGCCCTGATTGAGCGAGGCAAAATCCGCGTTAACCGAGTGCGCACTCAAAAACCCAGTCATACCGTAAAGCCCGGTGACGTGATCACGGCTTCTGTGGGGCGCAGCGTTCGGGTCTTGAAGGTCGTGGAACCGGGGCAGCGCCGCGGGCCTGCCAGCGAAGCTCAGACGTTGTATGAAGACTTGACGCCAATCAATGAACCGCTAACTGGTTTGGCACGACAAGTTGGAGGTGGTGACGAAGGCGGGGCCTTTACCGTCCCGGCATCAAATTTACCATCTGCTCGGCCCAATAAAAAAGAACGGCGCCAGATTGTCCGAATGAAGGGGCGAGACCAAAGGTAGCATACTTTTTGTCGGTTCTTGTTTGCGTCAATGACTAGATATTGTCTGCGAGCGAACCAGGTGCCTGTTAAGTAGGCTTGCGAAGCGGCGCGGTTCCCGGCACAAATTCCGGCAACGATGAGATTGCGCTTGCTAACCCTCTTTAGATCCGCGGCGAGTTGGCAAAAAATCGGCGCGTGAGAAGATTTGGAGACCAAACAAGAGAATGACCTACATCGTCAACGACAACTGCATCAAATGCAAATTCACCGATTGCGTCGAAGTCTGTCCTGTCGATTGCTTCTACGAAGGGGAGAATATGCTGGTCATTCATCCAGACGAATGCATCGATTGCGGCGTCTGTGAGCCTGAATGCCCGGTCGACGCCATCAAGCCGGATACCGAGCCTGATTTGGAAAAGTGGCTCGAAGTTAACCGCGAGTATGCGGATAAGTGGCCGAATATTACGCAAAAGAAAGAAGCGATGGCCGAAGCGGACAAACATCGCGACGAACAAGGTAAATTCGAGAAGTATTTCTCAGATCAACCTGGCGAAGGCGACTAAGTAAGACTCTAGTTGATCTGCAGGTTAATTTTCAAACAACGGAGGTCTCAACATGACCTCCGTCGCTGCATATTCGAGTAACTATGTAAATACAGCAACGGAAACACCTCTTCAATTTCCGTGAATATTGTGTTATGAAAGCAACGAGTGGCGTAGCTGAACACTTAGAGAACCAGGGCGAACACATGGAGTCCGGCCGTCTCGTGAAGACTGGAACGGAATTTACCACTGCGCAGGGCAGCGCCGTCGTCCGAGGGAACGTTATCGTACAGCACGAGCCATAGAGATTTTTCGCGAATTCGTCGCCTCAGAATAGAGGTGCGCGGGTGCGCTTTTCGATTCCTGCAGGCGGAAAACCCGCTTCGCGGGATTTTTATGCGGGCAGACTTTGAGTTTGCCCGGATTCCGCACGATCGGCAGACCGTTCGGATAGTATGCGTGGGAAGAGGTAATAGATCGAATGGCTCAAAAGAATACGACCTCAGCCAAGGCTAAAACGGCAAAAACGAAGTCGTCAACAACCCAAGCTAAAGGAGCATCTGTGGCGAGCAAATCAAGAGCTGCTACCAAGACGAAAACCGCAGCCTCCAGCCGCACTACCTCTTCACGGACTCGGGTCGCATCCAAGGCGGCTCCTGTCAAGGCAAAAGCCGCTACAAAAACGGTAAAAACAGCTGCAAAAACTGCAGCCACGAAGTCGACTAAAACAACGAAAACCACCAAAGCGGCAAAGCCAGCAGCCAAAACTGTTGCGGCGAAATCCCGCGCGAGTGCGTCCAAGTCTACAGCAGCGAAGAAGCCCGCGGCTAAAGCTGCTGCCGCAAAGACGGCTGCACCAAAAACAACCGCTGCGAAGAAGCCGGCAGCAAAGACTGCTGCGCCAAAAACAACCGCTGCGAAGAAGCCTGCGGTCAAGCCGACGGCAAAAGCGCCGGCTTCTAAGGCGACGAAGCCTGCGGCTGCTAAGGCCAAGCCGACGGCCGCTGCCAAGCCTGCTGCGAAACGGACCACAAAGAAGGCTGAGGCTGGCGTTGTTGCAGCTGCGCCTGCAACGGTTGCAACTGGCGCTGCTGCCCGTGCGGTTGCGGCATCGATTGCCGAAGCTGCTGCGCGCAAAATTAGCTCGCCGATCAAACCACTGAAGACGCCAAAGGGTATTGCTGAAAAGGCTGCTGCAAACCGTGATTCAGCGCAGCAGAAGAAATCAGTCAGCCAGCGGCATGGTTTCAAGACGAATGAGCATGTCGTCTATCCGGCCCACGGTGTTGGTAAGATCATTGGTATCGAAGAGCAGGAAATCGCCGGCATGTCGCTGGAGCTTTTCGTGATCCACTTCGAAAAAGAAAAGCTGACATTGCGGGTGCCGACCGGGAAACTCGAGTCGGTTGGTCTCCGTAAGCTTGCCGAGGACGATATCGTCGACAAGTCGCTTGACGTGTTGAAGGGTCGTGCGCGCGTTAAGCGGACGATGTGGAGCCGTCGCGCGCAGGAGTACATCACGAAGATTAACTCGGGCGACCTGATCTCGATCGCGGAAGTCGTGCGGGATCTTTATCGCTCAGAAGCTCAGCCGGAGCAGTCTTACTCTGAGCGCCAGCTTTACGAAGATGCACTCGACCGTATGGCACGGGAAGTTGCTGCTGTTTGTAAGCTTGACGAGCGCGGTGCTATCCAGCGCATTACCGATGTGCTTTCAAAAAGCGCTCGTAGCCGACGTGAAGCTGACGACTCTGCAACCGATGAGGGCGACGCCACGCAGGCTGCCTAATTGGGTTTAGCAGCGTTGCTGATTGATCCGCTCGATGATTGCAGAGATTTAGACTGACGATTTTTAACGCCGGGGCCAGAGATGGTTCCGGCGTTTTTATTGGCGCGTGGCTAGCGGTAATGCGGGCGGATGCGGCTTGGGACGCGCGCGGCCGCTGCAACCCGAGTGGCATCGTACTGGGTTCAGTCAAGAAACTCGAGCGCGTCCAGGTTCTGCACGTCCATGAGCGGTCCATTTTTAGACCTTATCCATCCGCGGACGCGTACCTTCGTACCTTTGGATAACCGCGCGCCGATTTGATTGTTCTTCACCAACCGAGCTGGAATGCGAACAGTGAAGTCCTGCTTCCAATCTTTACCGAAATTCAGGTAGACGCGGCCGCGAGATTTTGAACGTCGTGTGATTGTTCCTTCAACGATTGAATAGCTATGTGCTTCTTTGAGAAGCAGCTTTGGTTTGCTCGCTGGCAAGACTTCAAAAAGGCGGGTGCCCCAGTGGCCCTTTTTATTCTGGCGCGCGGTGGCTTCTAGTTGGAGCAGGGCGGTGAGACATGTGCTTGGAGTTCTCTCGATCCGTGTTTGGGCAATGCCTTGAGAAATGAGCCTTGCCTGCAGCCACGTCCGCTTCTCGTTATCGTGGACCATCGCTTGTCCACTTAAGCGGCCGTAGCGATCCGGATGGTGGTCGCTGTTTTTGGTTTGCAGGATAGTGAGCGTTTTTCCGACAAGCCCTTTTTGGGTTCGCAACACGACCGGGTCATCCAAGTCCGATGTAAGGACATTCAGGTTGAGTTCGGAGCCGTCGCTAAGCACCAAGTTTTCTGCATCGCTGATTTCGGATATTTGCAGCGTGAGAGATTCTACTAGCTCGCAATCCGGTGGGATCGTTGGGGCCTCAGCTGCACGGGTTGCTGTTGATGGCAACATCAGAAAGCCCAGGCCGAGGGCAGCCATTATCATTGCGGCCTTTCGATTGCCGGTGGGCGAAAGCTTAGACGGTTGATCGCTGCGCCTTGTTTTTAAAGTGCTCGAACGAGGGTTTGACGGGCGCGGTGGCCGACCCTGCATCAGCCACCGCAAAGCTAGAGATCGAGATTTGTAGTGTGCCTCGATCTTGGAGTTATGTCGTTGCGTAAACGAAGTCGCCTCCGCTCAAGTCAGCAATTGCGACGCCGATCAGCGAAACGCTTGTGTCTGCGTCGATTGTGATCACCGTTGCATCTCCAGCGTCCGTCTGGGTTTCTATTGCCAGATCCGTGATGGCGGAAAGCGTTGTGAGGCCAAATGCGCTGACGTCGATTTTATCCGATCCACTTACGCCAGCCTCGAAGTCGTAGACGATGTCATGGCCGTCTCCTGCAGACAATACGTATGTGTCGCCGCCGCCGTCACCAAATAGCAGGTCGTTGCCGGTGCCGCCTACGATCGTATCGCTGCCGGTGCCGCCAAAGATGACGTCGATGCCGTCTCCACCGTTCAAGGTGTCGTTGCCGCCGTCACCGTGGAGTTCATCGTTGCCGGTGCCGCCATCGATGTCGTCATAGCCGCCACCGCCAAACACGATATCATTGCCGTCATCGGCATCGATATCGTCGTAGCCGGACCCGCCATCAATTTCGTCGGCATCGGCCCCGCCAGAAATCGTGTCGGCCCCATCTCCACCCATTATGAAGTCCAGCCCTGCGCCGCCAAGAATGGTATCGCCGCTTTTGCCGCCGAAGAGATAATCGTTGCCGTCTCCGCCGTCGAGTGTGTCAACGCCTGAGCCGCCATCGAGCGTATCGCTGCCGGCATCACCATAGAGCGTATCGCCGTTGTTGCCGCCGATCAGCGTGTCGTCGCCATTACCTCCGTAGAGCGTGTCGTTGCTTTGGCCGCCATCGATCAGGTCAGATCCGTCGTTGCCATAAACTGTGTCGCTGCCATCGCCGGAGGAAATGTCATCCCAACCAGCTGTTCCGTTAATTGTGTCGTTGTTTGCCGTTCCCGAGATGACGGTGACCGCTTCCACAACCAAATTCACGGTGGCTGTGCTGGTCGCGAGATAGGTGTCTTCGATCGTGTAATCGAACGAGGCGGGACCAGTATATCCTGAGGTGGGAGTGAACGTGATCGTGTCGTCGGGGTTGAGGGTGACGGTTCCACCAACTGCGTTACTGACCGAGACGATCTGGAGCGTGTTGCCGTCTGGGTCGCTATCGTTGTTGAGCAGGTTTTGTGTGGCGATGGTTGCCGTCGTTGCAGCGGCCAAATGGTATGGGCCGTCGTTATTGGCCGCGGGGCTTAAGTTCTCCGGGCTCACCAAGAATTCGGCCGTTGCGGAAGAGGTAGCACCTGATGGATCTGAAACCGTGTAGGCGAAGCTGACGATTTCCTCGGTTCCAACTGGGACTGTGAGTTGGATGTCGCCGCTTGGCAATAGGGTGGCCGTGCCGAGCGATGGTGTTGCGACAGCTGAGATGGTGAGTGTGTCCCCGTCGATGTCACTGTCGTTTTCGAGGAGCGCAAGGGCCGGGATGATGATGTCATGCCCTTTGATTGCGAGGTTTCCATCATCGGCGGCTTGCGGGGCAGAATTGGTCGTCAGGCCTGCGGCTGCCGCCAGTGTGTCGATTTCGGCGCGGGTTAGATCCGTGTCGGTATCGAACATCACGGTTTCGATGCCGTTGGTGGAATTGAGGAAGTAGTCTTCGACGGTGACTTTGCCGCCTCCTGCAAGCTGCAGAATTAGGTCATCAGCAGAAGAGGATTGACGTACGACGGTGACATCGCTTGCGGCATAGCCGGACAGGTACAACGTGTCCGCATCATTGGTGCCGCTGCCCGTATCTTGGACGATGTCGTCTCCGGTGCCGCGGACGTAAACGTACGTGTCGCTCCCGTCACCTCCGTTAAGTGTATCGTCACCCAACTGTCCGATCAGGGTGTCGTCTCCGCTCCCACCGTTTAACGTGTTGGCGGTATCGTTACCGATGATGAGGTTGGCAAGTGTATTGCCGGTTGCCGAGGTTGCGTCACCTGTGAGTGTAATGTTCTCAACGTTTGCCGGTGCGGTGAAATCAACAGAGCTTGTCACCTGGTCGATCCCAGCATCGGCCAACTCGGTGACGGTGTCTGAGACGTTGTCGACGACGTAGGAGTCGTTGCCATCACCCCCGTCAAGCGCGTCGGTCCCGTTGCCGCCATCGAGCGTGTCATCACCGCTTCCGCCTGAGAGCGAGTCATCTCCGTCGCCGCCAAAGATGTCATGAGGCTGCGAGTTTGCAGCCGTCAGGACGTCGTTCTGGCCCGTGCCTTGGGCGATTAGAGGATCGTTGGTTTGCTGGTCGTCATGGTTGGGGTTGCTGGAAGGTGCTGTTGGCCGTAGCTCGAGTGGGGCGGTCAAGTTGCCGTTGTTGGTCAGAATGTTTACGGCGTTATCGAAGTTGGCGTAGCTGGTGGCAGAGCGACCGTCGCCTAGGTCGACCGTTGTTGCTTGGCCGTAGTCGTGGAACTGAATACCAAGGTCGCCTTCGGAGAAGTCTTTGACGCGGATAACCGTTTCGGTCTCATCCAAGATGGCAAGGACAGTGTCGATGTATTCCACCTGTCCTTGTGCGTTGATGAATGGGATATCAAATGGCTGCGCCTGATAGACGTTAATGAGGAGGTCGTTACTGTCGACGGTGAATTCGATCGACCCTTCGAAATGGATCACACCGTCGGTTTGGTCGTGTCCGTAGAAGTAATCGTCTTCGTGACGCCATTCGAATCGGAGGATGTCTCCGTTGTTGGTCATGTCGGTGTAATTGCCGAGAGCACCCAGAACCGGGAGAAGGTCAGATCCGTCGAAGCTACCGTTTTGTCCGTCGAGGAAGCTGTATGGGATGAACAGTCGGTCATCTGCATCGGCTCCTTCGATGATGAACTCGACGTCTCCTTGGGCTTCGGTTCTGCCGGTAATTGATGACAGGATGAAGTTGTCCGCGCCGGCGCCGCCGATTGCGAGAGTTTTTCCGGTGGTTGAAACGATTGTGTCGTCACCAGCTCCGCCTTCAAGGCGTGCTGTTTCACCGTCGGCGGTGGTGCCGGAGCCTGCCGTCGCGAGCCGTCCGTCGATGAGATCGTTGCCATCGCCGCCTTCGCTGCCGCGCATGTTGGCGCTCAAGTAAATCTTATCGTCACCAGATGACCCTACGATCCATTCGGCTTCTTCCACCCAAAGCCCATATTTGTTCGATGGTGCTGATTGTACGAAAACGGTATCGGTTTCAGCGGCATTGATAAGCAACCCGGTGTCGACTTCGGAGAGGTCGAGGACGTCGCCGCGGTCATCCTGCGGAGTGGCCGAGGTCTCTGTTCCCAGGTTGAGATCTATTCCTTCTTCAATGAGATCGACGCCCGGTCCGAGTTTGATAAAGTCGTTTTTGGCTCGCCATTCGAGGCGTTCGATTGATATCAGCCAGTCTTCACCCGTCGCGTGTTCAACGACCCAGCGGGCATTGAAGTGCGGGATGTGTTCGACTGCGGGTGCCCGGACGTAGAACGGACCAACGTCGTCATAGACAACCGTGTCGATGCCATCCTTGGCGTAGGTCATGTTGAGCTGGCCGCCGTGATAAACGTGCCCGCCTTTGGACCAGTTGATGGTGTCGTCGCCCGAGCCACCATAGAATCTCTCGACACTGCTTAGATCATCGGTGCCGGAGAAGGTGTCGCCACCGCTGCCGCCGTAGATTGCGGTGAAGCCGTTTTCGATTTGCAGGTCGTCATCGCTACCCGTGCCGAGAAGTGTCTTACGCCCTGGCAGGAAGCCGACGTTGAAGGGCAAGCTGTTATCTAGCGATGCGCCAGCATAATGCAGCAAAGAGGCGACGAGAGATGTCGATGTCAGCGCCGCATTTGCCGAAAACGGGAGGACTGACGCGGTGTAGGGAAAGAACTGGCTTTCGATCTGGCCTGCATAGTCGCCCATGATCGACCACGCGCCGTCAGGATCCGACAGTGGAACTATGCGACTTCCTCGGGCTTCAGGTGTGCCGATCAGTTCGATGAGGCGTGCCGAATCGGGGATGTTGCCGTTGGTTTCGATGTTCAAAACGTCTAGCCGGGTTGTGCCGCCGGCGCCCAGGACACCGAGAACCATGCCCGGCGAACCCAGTGCAGGCACGCGCGAGCCCTCGATCCCATACCAGTTTGTTTGGTCGATCCCGGACAAGGGCTCGTAGGTCAAAAGCAGATGGTCGAACCCGAACAGGCCAAGGTTCCAGGTTTGGACTGGTACCCACTCAACGCGAACATTTCCCATAGTATACCTCAATAAATACAATCTAAGGTTGTAATTGAGGGCGTGCGAATGCGTCCGATGAATATCGGCGACCGCACTGGGCGGTTAGGCAGAATTCATGGGCTTAGAAAGATTTCCCTCAATTCGACGTTGAACACTGTAATGCAACTTTAGATTGTAGTACAACAGTTGTTTTATGCCCTCAAGGTGAAATCCTAGGTTGTGTATTGTGTAGTGTTGCGATCAAACCGCATTTTCTTTTGCCGGCTGAAGTGCGAGGAGTTGCGGATGGAGAGGTTCGGACATTATAACATCCAAGGTTCCATCTGATGGTCTCGGATACGGTGTTATTGTGTGCTGATCCGAGGGTTGGTTGGTCGACTTTCAACCGCCGTGAATGATAGCTTTCGGTAGTCAGAATCCGATGGAAACGGAACAAATTGCGATGGCAGGCGATATGCGGCCGGAATCCGGCAAGCGGTTGAACGAGAAAGATAAACTAATTCTGGCGGCGCTGCGAAAAGGCGGGAAGCCCATCAGTGCTTATGACCTCATCGATGATCTCAAAGGTCATGGCGTGAAAGCGCCGCCTACGGTCTATCGGGCGCTTGGCAAGCTCATTGATATGGGCTTGGTGCACAAACTTGAATCGCTCAATGCGTTTGTCGCCTGCGCTCACGATCATAGTCATGACGCGGTGGCTTTTGCTGTCTGTGACGAATGTGGGTCTGTCGAAGAGTTTGAGTCGAAAGACCTGACCCGTTGCCTTCTTGGTTGGGCGTCACAGCAAAAGTTCTCGCTGCAGAAAACGACGCTTGAGTTACGAGGCCTATGTGCCTCATGCGGATCGGATTGAGCCTAAGAAGACTTTACGCGTCTGTGCGTGGCTAGGAGTTGCTGGGTGTTTTACTGGAGTGTCCGCACTCGGCTTGGGTTCGCCGCGATCGCGATAGCAGCTGTTTGGGTTGCTATTGGTGCCGTTGTGTCGATGTGATTGCGAAGAAGTAAAGCTGATGGATTTGCAATACCGGCAGGCGCCGCGTGTAAAAATCTCCGATGTGACTCTGGGTTACGATGGGCATCCTGCCGTGCACCACCTTGGTGGCGAGATCGCATCTGGCTCGATGACCGCTGTGGTTGGTCCAAACGGCAGCGGGAAGAGCACGTTACTCAAGGGGATCGTTGGTCTGCTGCGTCCGATGGATGGTCACATCGATATTGAAGGGATGGATCGCGCGCGGATCGGTTACCTGCCGCAGCAGGCCAACATCGACCGTAGTTTTCCGATTTCCGTCTATGAGATGGTCTGCCTTGGTTTATGGAACCGAACGGGAATGTTCGGCGGCATTTCGCGTGATGACCAAGAGCGCGTTGCAGGTGCTATTGCGACGGTAGGCCTCGAAGGTTTTGAAAAACGGACACTGGATACATTGTCGGGTGGGCAGTTGCAGCGGGTGTTGTTCGCGCGCGTACTCGTCCAGGACAGTCCGCTCATTTTGTTAGACGAGCCGTTTACCGCTATCGACACGAGCACGACCAATCATCTGATGGATTTGTTGACGCGTTGGCATAGCGAAAACCGCACGATCGTAGCTGTGGTGCACGATCTTGATCAGGCCCGAGAGCAGTTTCCAGATGCTTTGCTAATTGCGCGTGAGCTTATCGCGTGGGGCTCTTCGCGGGAGGTTTTAACGCCGGCCAATTTGTTGCGCGCGCGCGCGATGTCGGAACGGTGGGACGACGATGCGCCTTGGTGTGAGAGAGCAGTCGGATAAGGACCTGGTCAGGATAAGTCGGGAATGGTGATTTACGATTTTCTGTTCGGTCCGTTTGCCGAATACTCGTTTATGCGCCGGGCACTGGTTGGGTGTCTGGCGCTTTCGCTTGGCGCGGCACCAATTGGTGTTTTCATGATGCTGCGGCGAATGAGTTTGATGGGTGATGCGATGGCGCACGCCATCCTACCAGGGGCTGCGGTTGGCTTTTTTCTGTTTGGCCTTGAGATCCTGCCAATGAGTATTGGAGGCATGATTGCCGGGCTCGTCGTTGCGGTCGCGGCGGGTTTGGTCGCGCGTGGTACTGCACTTAAGGAAGATGCGAGCTTGGCGGCGTTCTATCTGATTTCGCTTTCTTTGGGTGTGCTCATCGTCAGTCTCAAGGGTTCGAGCGTCGACTTGATGCACGTGTTGTTCGGCAGCGTATTGGCACTTGATAACGAGGCGCTGATCGTTCTGGGAGCGGCGTCCACGGTCTCGATTGCGGCACTCGCTGTGATCTTGCGACCGTTGATTGCGGAATGCGTCGATCCGGGTTTTCTGGCTTCCGTCAAAGGGCCCGGGGCGGTTGTCCATATCGTCTTTCTTGCGCTCGTGGTGTTAAACCTCGTCGCTGGTTTCCAGGCGCTTGGAACGTTACTGGCAGTCGGCCTGATGGTGCTTCCGGCTGCCTCAGCAAGGTTCTGGGCGCATCGTCTCAGTGGAATGATCTGGGTTTCAGTCGTTGTTGCGATGTTGTCTTGCTACGTTGGGCTACTTATGTCGTTTCACTGGCAGTTGGCATCCGGTCCGGCGATTACATTGTCGGCCGGCGCGATCTACATCGTT
The DNA here is from genome assembly GCA_040219445.1 of Filomicrobium sp. Taxonomy (GTDB): domain Bacteria; phylum Pseudomonadota; class Alphaproteobacteria; order Rhizobiales; family Hyphomicrobiaceae; genus Filomicrobium. Next base: position 411,144 of record JAVJSM010000003.1, read on the forward strand.
TCGCTGTTCGTAGGCCAAGCAGGCGGCGTCATTTGGAAAACGCCGCAGCACAAACACCGCTCGGCGTGAAGTTTTTTGGGGTCACAAGTCGTATGGCAATGGTAGGTCAGGGTGAGGTTTCAGCCAGACGAAGGCGGGCGTTTGGCTTGCTGGTAGCGGTCGCGCTGGTCGGAGCAATGTTTGCCAGCGGTGTTGCTCAAGCCGAGAACAAAATGCGCGTCGTCGCGACGTTCTCAATTCTTGCAGACATGGCAAGAAACGTTGGAGGTGAGCGTGTTGAGGTCGTGTCTTTGGTTCGCGCCGGAAGCGACGCTCACGTGTTTAACCCTACGCCTTCCGATGCCGTAAAGGTCGGTCGCGCAGATGTTGTCATCGAGAACGGTTTGGGGTTTGAGGGCTGGCTTGCCCGGTTGGTCAAAGCGTCTGGATACAACGGCGAGCGCGTTGTTGCGAGTGAGGGCGTAAAGCCATTGTCGTTTGCGGATGGTTCGCACTCGCGCGGGCATGGCCATCACAAGGGGCACGGTCATGGGAAGAGTCATAAACATGACTCCGGTCATGCGCATGGCGAATATGATCCTCATGTCTGGCAGGATCTCGACAAGGCGCGGATCTACGTCAAGAACATTGCGCGTGGGTTCTGCGCTGCCGACAAACCGGGCTGTCCTACTTACAAGTCCAATGCAGCAGCATATTTGAAGGCGATGCAGGTGCTTGATGATGCGATTGCGCAGAAGTTTGCAAGTATCCCAAAAGCGCAGCGCAAAATGATCACTTCACATGATGCCTTCAACTATCTCGGCGAGCGCTACGGCATCGAGATTTATGCGCCGGAGGGGCTGTCGACGGAGTCTGAACCCTCGGCGAAAGACATTGCCGGGATCATCAGGCAGATCCGTTCCGATGGGATCAAAGCGCTGTTTATCGAGAACGTTTCCGACCCGAGGATGATCGAACAGATTGCGCGGGAGACGGGCCTAAAACCCGCAGGGCGACTTTACTCGGATTCGCTATCGGTGAAGGGCGGCAATGCCGAGACTTACCTGCAGCTGATGCGTTACAATGCGGGACTTATTGTAGAGGCGCTGCGCGCGGGCAGCTGAAGTTTGCCCGCGGCTAAGCTCACTCGTCAATTGCTGAAATCGGCTGGGTGTTTGTTGTGCTCAGTCGGAGCTTGCTGACCGCAGTTTTTCCAAGAGTTCATCCGAAACGGAGATGCCGTTTTTGGCGGCGGTTTCGCGGAGCGCCAGTTTGCGGTAGCCGGGGATGCGGGCACCTTCATCGCCCTCGATTTCACTGGCGAGTAACTCAAGCCGATCAGCAAAAGCTTCGCTGCCAGCAAACGCGCCGGGGTCAATGACAATGAGGAATTGCCCCAAAGCGGGCGGGCCGCCTTCGGCATCAAACAGCGAGCTTGCTTCAAACGAGTGGTTGGCACCGACGAGCGAGGCGGAGAGCACTTCGACCATAAACGCGAGTGCAGCGCCTTTGGCCCCGCCGGCGGGATAAACGGTTCCCTTCAAAGCTGCTTTGGAATCGGTGGTCGGCTTGCCATCGGCATCCTTGGCCCACCCCTCCGGGATCGGTTCGCCTTTTTGGGCCGCGGCGAGGATTTTGCCGCGCGCGACTTCAGATAACGCAAGGTCGACAATCACAGGCGGCCGGTTCTTGCGCGGGGCGGCAAAGGCGATCGGATTGGTTCCAAACAGCGCCTTGCGACCGCCCCATGACGTCATGGCTTGCGGGGCGTTGGCGAACATCATGGCGAGTATACCGGAGGAGGCTAGGCGCTCCACCGCTTGACCCAGTGCGCCGGCATGGTGGGAGCGGACAAAACCGGCTGCAGCTATGCCAGTTTCGCGGGCGATGTCAGGCAGCATATCGGTCGCCTGCTCCAGGGCGCGGTAGGCGAATCCGGTGCCAACGTCGACCATAATGCTGCCGGGCCGCGTGCGTGTGATGACGGGATTTGCATGGCCGTCGACTTTTCCAGCGCGAGATTGTGCCGTGTAACTGTCGATCCGTGTCAGGCCATGTCCTCCTTGGCCATCGACCTCGGCTTGAACGAGCGCGCGGGCAACGGCCTCGGCATTCAATTGGCTGACGTTGTTGGCGACGAGATAGCTGGCGACCAGGGCTTCCAGTTCGGCGACCAAAATGTTTGACGTGCTCATGATTGTTTTTCCCGGAGGGTGCGGAGGACGTTTTCGGCGGTGATGGCGCTGATACGTGTGTTGCTTTCGGCGGTGACGCCAGCGACGTGCGGCGTCAGGACAAGGTTTGGAACATCGGAGAAAACTTCTGCTGTTGCTTCGTCGATCGGTTCGGATGAGAACACATCCACTGCGGCACCTCCGAGATGGCCAGACCTCAGGGAATTGGCAAGGGCTCTTTCGTCGACAATACCACCGCGGGCTGTGTTGATCAGGACGGTGCCTGGCTTGAGTTTGGCCAGTTCGTCTTTGCCGATGAGGTTTGTTGTTTCTGGCGTCAGCGGGCAGTGCAGGCTGATCACTTCAGCTTCGCGTAGTAGTTCGTCGAGGCTTTTTGAAGCCGTCGTTTTCCAAGCGTCGTGGTCAGCAGGCAAAAATGTATCGTACGCGATTGTGTTAAAGCCGGCAGCGCGGGCGAGGTTGGCTGTTGTTTGGCCTATCGAGCCGAAGCCGACGAGGCCCATGGTCTTGCCTGCGATTTCGCGACCCTTGCTGAGTTCCGGACGTGGCCATTTTCCGTTTTGCAGATCCGAGGTGCGGAAGTAAACCGGGCCGCGCAAAAGCATCATGGCAGTTGTGAGGACGTATTCTGCGACTGATACGGCGTTAGCACCAACAGCCGGTAGTACGGCGATGTCGCGAGCTTTGCAGGCTTGAAGGTCAATGTTGTCGAGACCAACGCCCAGGCGGCCCACGGCTTTCAGCTTTGTAGCGCTTGAGATGAGCTCAGCGGTGACCTGGGTGCGGTTGCGGACGATCAGCGCGTCGGCCTCTGCGATTGTTTCGGCCAACGCGTCAGTGTTTTCGCACAGGGTTTCATCGACGACGACATCGTGATCTGCGCGTAGCTTTTCGATCGCGGCGGTGTCCATAAATTCGGAGATGACAATTCGGCTCATGCTGTTTCTAACGTGTTGGGAGTCGAGGTTGAATGGTCTCGCTGATTTGCGCAGCTCAGCGGTGAGCACCAAGTGATATCGGTCGAAGACCAGTGCTATTCGAAACCGAGGAGTCGGCGCATTTCGCCCAGCATTTCGGGCTTCAATTCTACACCGATGCCGGGGTCGTCGGGGAGCGTGACATAGCCGTCCTTGATGGGAACTTTATCGGCAAAACCGCCGTAGGGTTGGAAGACGCCTGGATAAGATTCCGAGCCGCCGAGTTGTAACCCTGCTGCGATGTTGAGCGCGAGTTGGTGGCCTCCGTGAGGAATTAACCGTCGGCGTGACCAACCATGTTGATCGACGACTTTTACAAAACGCAGGTATTCGGTGAGGCCGTAAGACAATGCAGGATCGAGTTGGATCCAATCGCGGTCTGGGCGCATGCCGCCGTAGCGAAGAAGATTGCGAGCGTCGTGGTGCGAGAAGAGGTTTTCACCGGTGGCAATCGAGCCGGAGTAATTCTCCGAAAGTACGGCGTTGAGGCGGTAGTCGAGCGGGTCACCGGCTTCTTCATACCAGAAGAGACCGTATGGTTTCATTGCGCGGCCATAGTTGAGTGCGGTGCCGAGGTCAAAGCGACCGTTAGCGTCAACAGCGAGATATTGACCCCCGCCAACCACGTCGATGACGGTTTCAATGCGCTGGATGTCGAGTGCGAGGCCCGCGCCGCCGATTTTCATTTTGACGTAGGAGTAGCCCTGTTCGCGGTAGCCTTCCATTTCCTGGCGCAAACCATCGAGTTCCTTGCCGGGGTAATAATAGCCGCCGCCTGGGTAAACGAGGACGCGGTCGTCTGAAAGGCCATTGTTAAAGCGTTCTGAGAGCAGTCTCCACAGGGGCATTTGTTCGAGCTTTGCGCATGCGTCCCAGATCGCCATATCAAGAGCGCCGGCTGCATGGGCGCGATCCCCGTGGCCGCCTGGCTTTTCGTTTTTCATGAAGATCGACCACAACGCCTGCGGGTCGATGGTGTCGTTTTCTTCGTCCACGTAATCTGCGGGGTTAGCTTCGAGGATCCGTGGCTTGAAGCGTTCTTCGATGATGCCGGTTTGAGCGTATCGTCCGTTGGACGAAAAGCCGTATCCGATGACGGGTTCGCCACCGCGGGTTTCGTCGGTTTCGACAGCGACAAGGTTGATGGTCATCGTCGAGAACGAGATGTAGGCGTTGCGGATCTCAGAGGCGATCGGTCCGACAGCGGTGCGGATAGAAGTGATTTTCATCGCGTTCGGTCCTGGTTGTTTTGCTTAGAACGGTAACGGGAGTTTGCCTTCGGGCAGGGGCACCTGCAGCACTTGTGCAAATAGCAGATAGAAGCCGACGACAATGATGATGCCGGCGATGGGATAGACGGCGAGACGATAAGGCGTCCATGGGTCGTACATGGCGGTCAGCATGATGATGACAAAGGCTGCCATACCAGCAATCAGAAAGCCGACGTATGGCATCGCAAGCGCGGTGGCGATCATCGCCGCGACGAGCATGAGACGACGCGGGACTGATTTGTCGACTGTCGCGCCCGGATCGCCCGCAGAGGGTGACCAGCCAAGAAGCCATTGGATCGTAAGCAGCAGCGAGAGCCCGATCATGACCGAAGCGATGGTGCGCGGAAAGACGTAAGAGTCGGCGTCGGTGTAGAATGTTGTGTCCCAGATCACTAACGCGCCGATTGCAATGAAGAGCGCCGCCATGATCGGCGATGAGATATCGCGTGAGGCCTTTTTGGTGTCGGTTGTCATTGGTGGTCCTCCCCGGTTGCAGGGGTCTTCTGGCGAGAGAACAGGCGGACGATTGAAGGGCCAAACAGCGAAATCACAATCATCGCGATAATGGCCAACGAGATGGGTCGTCCGAAGAACATGCCGGTCAAATTCTCGGTTGCGGCTCCGATGGTCCATGCCTGAACGAATCCCTGCTCAGCGATTGATCCTAGGATTAGTCCGAGAACGATTGGCGATGCGGAGAAGCCGAAGCGGCCGAGGACCCAACCTATGGTGCCGAGCACCACCATGATGACAACGTCGGACACTGAGTTGCGGATGGCGTAGGTGCCGATCAAGGTCATGAACGCGACCGTTGGTACGAGCAGCGCCTTGGGAATCGCGATGATCGAGCGGTAAGCGTAGCGGCCAATGATTAGTCCGGTTGGCAGCATCAAAATGGTCGCGATGAACAGGCCGTAGATGAAGGTGTAGACGATCGAGCTTTCTGACGTGAACAGGTTGGGACCGACTTTGACGCCCTGGACGAGGAGAGCGCCGAGGATGACCGCATCGGGTGGCGTGCCAGGGATGCCGAGGACGAGTGTGGGGATGAAGCCGCCGCCGACGGTGGCGTTATTAGCCGACTCGGTGGCCTGAATTCCTTCCGGAGCGCCTTTGCCGAACTCTTCCTGGTTCTTTGCGGTACGGCGGGCTTCTGAATAAGCGACAAGACCGGCGATCGATCCGCCTGCGCCCGGCAAGATGCCAACCAGCGTGCCGACCACCGACGAGCGGATGAGGTTGAATTTGCCGCGCCAGGAATAGTGCATCGCTTCTTTGAGGCGCAGGCCTTTGCTCTCGGTCGTGACTTTCAGGTGTTTGTCTGGCGTGGCCACGAGGTCGATGAGGACTGGGACACAGTAAAGCCCGATTAACGCAGAGACTGTTTCGATGCCGCCGACTAGGACTTGCGAGCCAAACGTCAGGCGTATGTCTGCACTGACTTCAGCAACACCGATTGCTGATAGGAGCAGGCCGAGACATCCGCCCATTAGGGCTTTAACGAGGTTGCCTTCCGATAGTGCTGCGATGAGTGAGAGGCCGAAGACCGCGAGCCAGAAATACTCGACCGGGCCGAACGCGAGGGCGACACCTGCAAGAGGCGGGGCGAGAATGAGAAGGAATGCAGCGCCCACTAGTCCGCCGACGACAGAAGCGATGCAGGCGAGTGTTACTGCGAGGTCGCCGTCTCCACGCTTCGCCATCGGATAGCCATCAAACGTGGTGGCGATAGCGGAAGGTGTGCCCGGTGTGTTGAGCAGAATTGCGGAGTAGGCCCCGCCGTAAATGGCGCCGGTGTAGATGGCACCCATAAGGATCAAGGCTGAAGCGGGTTCCATCGAAAAGGTGATTGGTACAAGGACGGCGACTGCCATGGTTGCTGTTAGCCCTGGTAGAGAGCCGATCACCGTCCCCGCGATGACGCCGCCAAGCGCCAAAAGGAAATTCATCGGACTCATCGCCGCAATCAGGTTTTCAAAGGCAGCCATGGCAGACCCGTTTTCCGCGCTTGGCTCAACGGAGCTGCGCTGTTGCTTTCAAAGAGTTCTTATTGGTGCGGGGTTGGTGAGAACCGCACGATGATGAGGCGGAGATTTTTCTGCGTCGTCTAGAGAGGCTGCGCCGATTTTAGGCGGCTAAGCGGTTTTTGGCCGAATGCGTAGTTAGCTCAGCTGAACATGGGTGGTGCTCGATGCGCGGGCTCAACAGTGCTCAACTGAATTGGTTCATCGCCACGTACCAACTGCCCAGGGTGTTGGAACACCCTGGGTTGCTGGAACCGGAGTGCCGATTACTTGAGTACGCCAGCCGCTTTTGCGGCTTCGACGTAGCCTTTGGTTTTTTCGGCGATGAAGTCCGCGTACTTGTCGGAACCGACATCGATGAGAGCAAAGCCGTCGGCTTCCATCGTCTTGCGGAACTCAGGATCAGCGTTGATCTTGCCGATCATGTCGGAGAGCTTTTTCTTCACGTCGTCCGGGGTGCCCTTTGGAACTGCAATGCCGCGATAAGCGCCGGAGACGATATCGAAGCCCAATTCTTTGAACGTTGGGACGTCTTTGAACGCAGGATGCCGTTCTTCCATGGCGACGGCCAGAAGGCGCACTTTGCCGGCGTGTTTGGCACCAACAGAGGTGTAGCCGAATTCAGCTTTCACCTGGTTGCCGAGTAGCGCTTGGACCGCAGCGCCCGTGCCTTTAAAAGCGACGTAAGTCGTGTCGATGCCGGCGAGCTTATCGAATGTTACCTGAGCGAGGTGGTTGGCGGTGCCTTTACCCGAGCCTGAAAACGTCAGCTTCTTCGGGTTTGCTTTGGCGTAGTCGATCAGGTCCTGAAGCGTTTTGAATGGGCTGTCGTTGGTGACGACGATGGCATCGGGCGTGTAGTGAAACATGTAGAAGCCGTCGACATCTTCGGTTTTGAACCCGACGTCTTTCTGGCGCGGCTTAATGATGATGTGAGGCAGGTTGATGCCCATCATGGTGTAACCGTCTTTACCCATCGAGTTGAGCTGAGACCAACCCACAGCTCCGCCGCCGCCTGGCTTATAAGAAATGACCAGATCCTGGCCGAACATCTTTTTGAAGTAGGGCTGTTGGTGTCGTGCGGAGATGTCGGACTCACCACCTGGGCCGAACGGAATGATGTAGCTGATCGATTTGGATGGGTACTCGCCGGCGTGGACAGCCGGTGCGAGTGCGAGGCCGGTGGCAAGGCCGAGACTAAGGGCCGTCGCCCGCAAAGCGGTTGTGAACTTCATTATCGTCCTCCCATGGACATGAAACGTGCTCTGATTTTTGAGCTGGTTTTTGGGTCTAGCTGGCGGTCTTGTCCGCTTCTCGTTTGCTGGCGGGAATGCTAGGTGCAAACTGAGCCATGATTGAGGCTTATCAATTTATAAATCAGCTATATAAATGTTTGACGGACCGTTCTGTGGCGCGTGTGGTCCAGATTGATCTCAACGTTCTATTTCTTGGTTAATTGCTATGGAACTCAAGCAGTTACGTTGTTTTGTTGCGGTGTCGGAAACGCTACATTTCGGGCGTGCAGCAGAACGTCTACACATGGCGCAACCTGCGCTATCTGCGCAAATCAAAGCACTGGAACTGGAAGTTGGGTCGCAGTTGTTTTTTCGCACGACCCGCAAGGTTGCTTTGTCGACGACCGGGCTATTGTTTCTGGAAGAAGCACGCGAGATTCTGGAGCGTTCCGAGAAAGCCCTACAACGCGCACGTTTAGCTGACACTGACAGCATTGGGTGGTTGCGAATTGGTGCTGTCGATACAGCGACAGCAGGGCTGCTGCCTGGTGTCATTCGCGATTTCAGGCGTATCGCGCCAGAGGTTGATCTGCGCGTTTCGGAACTTCTGACGGCACCGGCATTGGAGGCGATTGCCAACCACCATATCGATCTTGCTTTTGTTCGAACGGCTTCAAGTGATCGCTTTGTGACGTCGCGCTTGTTGTTTCGAGAGCCGCTGATGGCGGTTGTGGCAAGTGGGAACAAGCTGGCGCGAAAACGTGCCGTCAAACGCGAAGACCTTGCTGGAATGCCGCTTGTTTTGCCGCCGAGGATTGCGCGACCGATCTACCACGACATGTTGCGCGACTGGTTCCGCGATGGCGACTTGGTTCCCTCGATCGCACATGAAGCAAATGAGCGTCACACAATTCTGGCGCTTGTTGCTGCTGGGCTTGGCGTTTCGATCCTACCCAGCTGGGTTTCGCATTTTCGGCATCGCGATGTTGTGTTCCGGCCAATCGCTGACCCGCCGCTGGTTGGCGTACACCTGGCGCGGCGTCGGGCGTTAGTTAGTCCAGCAGCGGATATGTTCGAAGAGATCGTCGACCGTCACGTGCCGAAGTATCCCTTCAAGATCTCTGAGTGATCGAGTTCGCTTAATTCAAGTAGCTGGCGCTATACGACCGGGGCTTGCTTGCGGCCAAGAAAAAGGCCTCTCTCGGAAATGTTCGGGAGAGGCCTTCTCAACACGCGCGGGGAGGAGGGGTTATGCGCTGCGGTAGAGTTTCGTCATGACGAACTCGCGGTGGCCGAGGGCTTCAGCAGCTGTGTTGCGGCCGTTGGCAGTTCGAACGATCATATCGATTAGGGCGTCGCCAGCGCTGTCGATTGTCATGTCGCGGCGGAGGATGCCTGAGACGTCAACGTCGACATGTTCGCTCATGGTGCGAACGGTGCGCGGGTTTGCGGTGATTTTGATGACGGGCACAATGGGGTTGCCGACCACGTTGCCCTGACCGGTTGGGAACGTATGGACGACGTATCCTCCGGCGGCCATCAAGGTGACGCATTCGGCAGCAGCTGATGAGGTGTCCATGAAGTAAAGGCCGGCCCCGCCCGAAGGCTGTTCGGCAGGCTGCAGGATGTCTTTGTAGGTGCAGCTATGGCCGATTTTTTCCAGATTGCCGAGAGCCTTTTCTTCGATGGTGGTCAGGCCGCCTTCGATGTTGCCTTTCGTCGGTTGGCTCTCAGAGAGGTCATCGACTTTGTTGGCTTCGATAACGTCGTCCTGGTAGGCCTGCCACATCTGATACCAACGCTCGCCGACCTCTTCGTTGGCAGCGCGGCGCTTACAGATGTGCTCAGCGCCGGTGATTTCGCTGGTCTCTCCGAAGACGCCGTGAATGCCTTCAGGGATCAGCTTGTCGTACATGTTGCCGACAGTCGGGCAGGACCCAAGGCCTGTGGTGGTGTCGCTCTCGCCGCATTTGGTCGAGACCCAGAGTTCGGAGACCGAACATTCTTCACGTTGTAGTTCAGTCGCGTAATGGACGAATTCTTTCGCCTTGCGGGAGGCATCCTGGATGGTTTTGAGATCGCCGTTTTGTTCAATCGAGAAGCCGGCGACAGGTTTGCCGGTTTTGGCAATGCCATCGACGATGCGTTGGGTCCAGCCAGGCTCAATACCGATGACGACAACAGCGGCGACGTTGGGGTTGGACCCAGTGCCGATCATGGTGCGGAAGTGCAGCTCAAGGTCTTCACCAAACTGCAGTCGGCCATACGAGTGCGGAAGGGCAAGCGTGCCTTTGATGTTGTTGCCAACGGCTTCGCACGCGGCGTTGGAGATGTCGTCGACGGGTAGGATGATAACGTGGTTACGGACGCCAACTCGGCCGTTTTCGCGGCGGTAACCTTTAAACGTCAAATTCGAATATTTTGATGCCATGGGGCGGATCCTCACCAGCGCTTTGTTTTGAGATTGTGAACATGGACGTGGTCGCCTTGGCCGGCTTCGTCGACCATCTTGCCAATATCCTCACCGTATTTGATGACGGTTTCGCCGGTTGGCAGCGCTTTCAGGGCAACCTTGTGGCCGATTGGAATATCGTGCTTGGCCGTGACGTTGATCGTTGTGTCATTCTCCGTAATAACACCTAGCATCTCGGTTCCAGCCTTTAGGCCTTCCACGACAACAACTCCGACGTTATCCTTCGGGCTGTGTACCAGAAAATGTGGGGCGGTCACTCCGGTGGTCCTTTCGTTTTGATTTGGTTTTTGATGCCCTCACCCAGGTTTCCGGTTATCGCGGTCGCGCCGGCTGGGTTCTCGGCAGACTTGAAACGAAACGTGTAAGTTGCCGTCTTCTTTGAGGTGTGTAGATCTTGTATAAGACACAAGAGTGTTTGGCAATCGTCTGATTCGCGCAACAGGGAGAATAAATTGGCCGGATCTCAAGATTTGACGCGTCCGACACAACAATCGCCGCTTTACCAGCAGGTGAAGGACCGGCTTCTGGAACGCATCCAGTCTGGGATCTGGCAACCGGGCCAGCTCATTCCCAATGAGTTCGTGCTGGCCGAACAGCTTGGCGTTAGTCAAGGCACAGTTCGCAAAGCACTCAGCGAGCTCACCTTGGAAAAGCTGCTGGTCAGAAAGCAAGGTCGCGGCACGTTCGTTGCCGAGCACACGCCTGAAACGATGCTGTTTCGTTTTTTCAATTTCTACGATGCGGATGGCCAACAAATCTCACCTGAGACGCTTTGGGCAAAAGTCCGGACGGGTTCAGCTCGGGCGGCTGAGTGTGAACGCCTGGGTCTTGACGACGAGGCCGAGGTTATCCGTGTTTCACGCGTGCGGACCCACAAAGGTAAGCCGTTCGTGCATGAGCAGATCGTTATGCCAGCCCAATTGTTTCCGGGCCTTGGCGATGCGCAGAGCGTTCCGAATACGCTATATGACCATTTTCAAAAGACCTACGGCGTGACGGTTATTGGCGGCGATGAGCGATTGGAAGCGATCGTTGCGAAAACTCGCGAAGCGGGATGGCTGAAGGTGCCCGAAGGTGCGCCGATGTTGCGGCTTGATCGGCTGACTTTCTCGTTCAACGGGCAGCCGGTTGAATGGCGGGTCAGCCATTGTGTGCTTTCGGGTGCTCATTACTTCACGCGCTTAGGTTAGTGGTGCGTGCCGATGGAGTCGCTTAGCGAGCTTGAACGCCGTTTGATCGTCGCGATGCACGAAGCCGGACACGCGGTCACCTGTGTTGAACTGTCGGTTCCGTTTGGAGGTGTGGCTATTGCGGGTGCACAGGCTGGCGATGCGCAAGGCGACGCTGCGGTGAATACCGAAGCGTTTCGCATTGAGCGCGCCCTTGATGGCCATCAGGACGAAGTTGCCAGGTGCCGTAGTCAAGTAATCGTTTGCTTGGCAGGACGCATCGCGGAGGAGCATGCTTTCGGAGCAGGTCTCACCAAAGCCGTTGGTTTGAACAGTGGTGCGCAGGATGAGCGCGATGCGCGGCGTTTCGCGAAAACGCTGGCGATGTCAGAGCTACGCAAAAACCGGGCTGCCGAGATCGACTATGAGTTATTGCCCCAACTCACGATACATACGCTGGCGGCTTGTAGGTCTGCTGCGTCCTCGATCGTGAAGCGCCGTTTCGCTGCGATTGAAGCGGTGGGGCGTGCGTTGGCTGATGCCGGTGCCCTGACCGCGTGTGATGTGGATGCTTTAGCCAAGGCCCATCCGACCGGGTAACCCTCTGCTTATGCAACACATTTGGTTGTCGCGTTGACGCGATGAATTGGTCATCTGCGACGGGAGGGCTGCGGATCCTACTGGCAGAGGAGAATGCCGCACAAAAACCCGGGCCGGGGCCCTTGCGTTGTGCGTTGCGAACGAGTAAACAAGCGCTCTCGCGTTGCCGGATGGCGTTTGAAACAAGCCTCCCGTGCATTTTTCATCGCGATCCGCACCGGTAGCTCAGCTGGATAGAGCACCAGACTACGAATCTGGGGGTCGGGAGTTCGAATCTTCCCCGGTGCGCCAATAAAAACAGACACTTAACACTTTCCTCAAAAATCAAAAATTGTCTCTAGCGCACACATAGCGCACATCTTACGACTAGATGTTGCGGTTTTGTTCCATTTTGTGCGTGATATGCGGCTGCATTATTTAACGAGGGCTGAAGCATATGAGCAGACGGCAGACCTTTCCGCCCGTAACGCTGCGAGGCCTCATCCAGGAAGGTCGTGTGGTCTGGCTTTACAGCCGCAAATGTGGCCGTGAAAAAGAGGTCAAACCACAGGAATTGCCGTTAGACCCCAAAGACCCCGTGAAGTGAGCTGGTGTCTGAAGTGCGGAAGCTGCGGCAGTCTCAAGATTGATAGTCGACCTCAACTGCATCAGATTCCGCAGGGAGAGACTAGACGCAAAGCAAAGAAAGGTTCGGTGTTACCCTAAGTGCGGAAAGTTGGACGGTGAGTTCGGTGCGTTGTCATGGGCAAACAAGGGACATGGTGGTGTTGCCGCGCCCAAAGGAGACGCACGACTCCTCTTGAGAATCAAAACGGAATTTTTTGGAGCAAAGCGCGATCGATCCGACATGCTCCTATACATTCAGGCTTTGTTCCCGACAACTACATTACGGTTACGGAACCAGTCATACCGGCTTCTTTGTGACCTGGGATCAGACAGGACATGTCAAATATCCCCGCCTTGGTGAAATGCCAGATGAAGCTTCCATCTTTGCCAGGCGCCAAGCGCAGCGCGTTGGCATCCTCATGCTTCATCTCGGGGTTCTCGGCCATCATTGCGGCATGCTTATCGTTTTCTTCAACAGTGCCAATAACTATCTCATGCTCGAGCTCACCGGCGTTCACGACCTCGAATTTAATCTGCTCACCCTTTGCGACAGCGATCTGGCTTGGTTCGAAAGCCATACCCCCGTCCGTTTCGACCATGGCGATCTTCACCTCGCGAGCAGGCTTCGTCGGATTCCCTGGCCGGCCGTAGTCCGTTTCCATGGAGCCGTGGTCATGGCCCGCATGGCCGCCATGACCCCCATTCACGTGATGGCCATCCCCAGTATCATGCGTGACGGCGGCACCATGGGTGTGGGACTCGTGTCCGGGACCGGCGAGCGCGACAGAAACGAAAAGGCAGCTGGTTGCGAGAGGACCAATTGCGAATTTGAATAAGTTCGTCATGTGTTTTGAAGCCTCGTTTGAGAGTTGATGAGCCAGATGAGAATCTATCGCGCTGTTGTCATTCGATGCCGTTAGCAACCTGAAGTTCGCGCACGTAGCGGATCACTTTAGCGACCTCTTCTCTCGTGATATCCGGCAGTGCAGGCATGTTGCCATAGGGCCAGTGATGCTGCGTGACGCCTTGCGCGACAGCGCGGTAAAAGCTTGCGTCGCTGTGGTGACTTGGTTCATAGATCAAGTGCACCAGTGGAGGTCCGCGATCCGTTCCAGATCCGTTGACACCGTGACATTTCTGGCAGTGAGACCTGAACAGCTCACCGCCCTCCCACGCCTCAGCAGTAAATGTCTCGGGGATCTTGACGTTCAATGGTTTGAACTCGGCACCGGCGGGCCACAGCAGCCATGCCGTGGTGCATACGATGATCACCACCGTGAGCATGATCCAGGTCGTCTTATCCATCATGGTGATGTTCCTGTCGGGGTTTGCGTGGACTTTGGAAGTGTGACGCGGACGCCAAACCGATGGTTCGGACCGGTGGATTTCGAAAGTGTGCCACCCAAGTTCTCAATGATGCGACGCGCGATTGTCAGACCAAGACCTGTGCCCTGTGTGGCGTCTGCACGCCCTAGGCGTCGGAAGGGTTGTGATGCTTCATTCCACTCGGCATCGCTTAGACCGGGCCCGTCGTCGAAAACGGTAATCTCAACGGCTTTCCCTTTATCGCTGATGCGTATATCAGCTGCTTTGCCATAGGTCGCGGCGTTCTTCATGAGGTTGGTGAGCGCCCGTCGCAAAAGGACGGGCTTTGTGACCAATGTGATGGATGGGCCGGGCTGAATTGCGACGATCTCACCCAGATCGGTCAAATCCTCAGAAATGCTTTCAACCATCGACAACAAATCAACCTTCTTTGCTGTCTCGTGTTCGAAATCGAGCCTCGTGAAATCGAGCGCACCGGAGACCATCCGCTGCATTTGGTCGAGGTCCGATATGAGTTTTTCACGCAGTTCGTTGTCCGTAATATCAAAGGCTCTGAGGCGCATCCGGGTGACCGGCGTTCCAAGATCGTGAGCGATCGCTGCGGCCGTTGCTGTGCGGTCTGCGATCAACTCCTTGATGCGTGCCTGAAGCGAATTGAAGGCACCCGTTGCCGAGCGGACTTCGAAGGGCCCGGAAACTGTAAGGGGTGGAGCATTGATATTGGTAGAAAGCCTGTGGGCTGCATTTTCGAGAAGCTGAAGCGGCGCAGTCATTCGACCGAGCACGAGAAACGCAATCGCCAGAGCCGAAAGCGTAAGGGCAATAAGGGAGGGCAACAACTGGGACCACGAAAAGTGCGGGACCGACATGAGCCGGCTCGCAACGGTCAGCTTGGTCCCGTCGGTTAAGGCCGCTGAGGCCTCAACCCGCCCTTGCAAGTGAACATTCGCAAGCGCCGCGTGTGAGATCGCGGCCTTTGTCAATGAATCTTCGCCAGACGTTGTGCCCCGGGTGGGAGAAGCACCAACATCTGGCCCGGTCGTTAACGCCACGCGGATACGATCATGCTGCGTGCGTCCCAGGAGAGCGTTTGTGATCTCGCCAATGCGATCGGATCGCGGCTCGCTCAGCCGGACCGACATCGGTCGCTGCACGTTCCCGACCAGTACTTGTAGAAAAGCACCCGATAGCGCGCCGGCGACCGCTTGGCGTTGGTCGTGCGGCAGGCGGTCCATAAGTTGGAAAACAACCGCAGCCTGCTCGGCAACCATGACATCGTGCAACGCATCCATCGCATCGTCATGGCGGCCGCCGTAGAGCCAAAGCGCCGTCGCATTGGAGACGACCAGGAGCGCCAGGATGAGAACGAACGCGCGACCACGCATTGTGTCGAGATGGCGGATCACTGCTCGGCCTCCTCAACGTCGGCTGTGAACATATACCCCTGCTGGCGTATCGTCTTGATGATTTCAGAGGCGTCGGTGTGGGCAGACAGCTTGCGGCGCAAGCGCATGATTTGCATGTCAACACCGCGATCAAACAGGCCGGGTTCGCGACGGCTGGTCAGGTCTAGGAGTTCGTCGCGGCTGAGGATGACGCCTGGACGTTCGGCGAGGGCGCGCAGCAACTCAAACTCGCCATCAGTGAGTGTCACGACAACCCCATCAGGCGTCGTTAGTCGCCGGGCGCGACAATCGAGCGTCCAGCCCGCAAAGGAGAAGATACGATCGATCTTCACACTCTTGTTTGTGGGCAATGCTTGCGCGCGTCGAAGGACCGCGCGAATGCGAGCGACCAGTTCCTCAGTGTTGAATGGCTTGGGAAGATAGTCATCAGCGCCAACCTCCAATCCTACGATCCGGTCTGTGTCAGATCCAAGAAGGGTCAGAAGGATCACGGGAATGTTCGAGGTTGCCCTGAGATTGCGGCACAGCGTCAAGCCATCATCTCCTGGCATCACACGGTCGAGCACAATCAGGTCGAGGCGGGACCGCAGCATCACCTCCTTCATCTCGGCTCCACCTGAGGCAACATCCACCTTGAAGCCGTGCTTCTTTAAGTGCCTGGCAACGAGTTCGCGGATCTCCCGATCGTCATCAACGACCAGAACATGTGGGGATGCCGTGTTCAACCTTCGCTCCTTTCAAACATTCCAGCCACAGGTATATCGGCCTGTCGCATTTTCGCGAATTTGGTTTTGGTAACGCTCTGTAACAAGGTGCCCGACTGTTGTTGGCAGTTACCCAACAAAGCTCGCCCTTTTTTTGAACTCGACTATCTTAATTCCATCAGCGACGCGAAAACGACAGCGCTGAAAATCGTTGAAGCTCAAAGAAGGAAACTGATCATGAAACAATTCGCTATTCTTGCTGCCGTCATTGCTTCGCTTGCTGCGGCGTCCATCGCACAGGCTCACCCGGTTCAGCCTCAGAATCATACTGGAGCTGACACGACACTCGACAGCCCTGTTTTCCAGGGTGACTGATCGAAATATCGAGTCTATCGCCAGAGGCCAGGAGTTCCCCCAACTCCTGGTCTTCTTTTTGTCGCATCTGCCCAATTGGGCAAAGCCTTCACTTGTTTCGCAAAATTACTGCGTGATAGGCATATCCGCGATAAACCGATTCAAATTTGAAATCTGAATACTGACCGTGCAGCAGCCGCCTCAGCTCGGCCTCCATGTCATGCTGCGGAAACACCCCAAATTGACGCAACCAAGCACGCAAGGCGGACCTGAAAAGCCTGGGTAGCCGCTCCTGCTCGCCGAAATCGACCAAATGTAAGGAGCCACCGGGCTTTACGGCGCGAAACGAACGATCAAGCGCCTTCTCCCAGCCCGGGATGATACAAAGCGAGTAGGCGACAAAAACTCGATCAAAGCCGTCCCATCCAAATGTTTCAGCTGGGTCGAATTGAGTCGCATCGGCTTGCTCCAAGACGATCCGGTCGCGCAAGCCGTTTTTGCCTACATTGGTCCGTGCAGTGGTCAGCATCTGCTCGGAGAGGTCGAAGCCAAAGCAAGTTGCCCCGGGGAAGCTGCTCGCAGCGCGGATTAAGTTCCGCGCCGTCCCGCAACCGACTTCTAAGACCGAGCCGCCGACAGGGACGTTGAGCGAAGCGATCATGTGGTCTCGACCCAAAAGATAGGCTTTTCGAGTTACATCGTAGAAATATCGCTGATAACGATACATCTCGTCCATTCGATTGGTACCGTCCGCTGTGTCCTGCATTGGTTTTGAGTCCGCTCAAGAATTTCCATTATCAGACGGCGCCGCGCAGGCCTTTGGCAATCGCGCGTCGATCGACATGCCGTAAGTTGCCGCTAGGGCAGGAATTATCCAAACCCATAAATTTTCCGTGGCCGTCGGACTTCTTTATCAAGAATGATCACGTTCGAAACATAGGTTTCCTCCTGTCGGGCCGGTGTCCTTTTGCGACGCTTGGTCCAATGGCAAGCTGCAGTTTATCAGTGGTTATGGGTTTTTGGTTGTCCCCCGACTCTTAAGAATAGCCATTCAAACGCAAAGATCGCGGCAATTGAGCCGACTGCAATGAGAACAATGCCAGGGTCGGAACTCAGCTTTATCCAGACGAACGCGCTCAACGCAATGAGATCTAGCATCACGGCTGTGATCAAGACGAAGCCGTTGGCGGCAATGTCGTTACGAAGATGGCGGTAGACACCCCAATGCACGGCGATATCCATGACGAGATAGTAGATCGCACCGAGTGAAGCGATCCGGCTGAGGTCAAAGAACGCCGCCAGAAGACCTGCGATGACGGCGGTGTAGACGAGGAGATGGCCCTGAAGCCGGCCGGTCATCCCGAAGTGGCGGTGGGGGATCAGGTTCATTTCCGTCAGCATGGTCAGCATCCGGGAGACCGCGAACATGCTTGCGATGAGGCCAGAGGCCGTCGCGATGATTGCAATCGCAATTGTGAAACCAACGCCATATGCACCAAGAGACGGCCGAGCAGCTTCCGCCAGCGAATAATTCTTTGCCGCAATGATTTCTTCGATCAACAGGTTGTTTTGAACGGCAAGCGCGACAAGCATGTAGACGGCAAGGCAGATGGCGAGCGAGATCATGATCGCGCGCCCGACATTCTTTGACGGGTCGACAAGTTCCGACCCGCTGTTGGTAATCGTCGTGAACCCCTTGTAGGCC
The DNA here is from genome assembly GCA_040219445.1 of Filomicrobium sp. GTDB lineage: Bacteria > Pseudomonadota > Alphaproteobacteria > Rhizobiales > Hyphomicrobiaceae > Filomicrobium. The sequence continues at coordinate 429,168 of JAVJSM010000003.1, forward strand.
AGGATCGCAATTGCGACACCGGCAATGAAGCCTTCGACCGATCCGCTCGTTTGATTGTCCGCTGGCAGGATCGAGGTCCACGAAACACCCGATACCCACAGGGCTGCGAGGGCAAAAAGGAGGATCCCGCCAATTTTCAGAGCCGCCGAAATGCTCGATACCCACTCGACGGTCCGGTTGCCCGCCAGGTTGACGAGATATCCGAAACCGATGAGGGCGACGGCCAGTCCCGAGAGTACAAAGGGCGTCGGTTCCGTATCGAAGGCGCGCATGGTGTAACTGGCAAATGTGCGAGCCACCAGGCTTTCGTTGATGATCATCGAGCCCGCCATCAGAAGCGCACAGGCGCCCGTGATCACGCCAGGACCGTAGGCCTTCTGCAAGAACATCGCGATGCCGCCGGCAGATGGGAAAGCGGCTGCAAGCTTGATGTAGGAATAGGCGCTAAACCCGCTGACCACGGCCGCAACAAGAAACGCAACCGGCATCCACCCGCCGGCAAGCTCCGACACCTGGCCGGTTAAGGCGAAGATCCCGGCACCGATCATCACACCGGTTCCCATGGCGACGGCGCCGGGGAGCGTCAGGCTCCCCTTCTTATATTGGTCTTCCAAGTCTTACCCTCGTCTGTTTGATGGAAAGAAGCGCACTGACTTATGCGCGACTACAGCCGCACCGTCTTGAGCCGCAGCGCATTGCCGATGACGGAAACCGAACTCAGGCTCATGGCGGCGGCCGCGATGATCGGAGACAGCAAGAGGCCGAACAGCGGGTAAAGGACACCAGCCGCGACGGGCACGCCGAGCGCGTTGTAGGCAAAGGCGAAGAACAGGTTCTGTTTGATGTTGGCCATCGTCACCTGTGACAGGCGCCGCGCACGCACGATGCCGCGCAGGTCCCCCTTGACGAGTGTGATGCCGGCGCTCTCGATGGCCACGTCCGCACCCGTTCCCATGGCGATCCCGACATCGGCCTGAGCCAGTGCGGGAGCGTCATTGACACCATCGCCCGCCATCGCGACCTTCGATCCTGAGGCCTGCAACTCGCGAACGATTTCAGCCTTTTGATCAGGCAGCACATCGGCACGGACCTCGTCGATGCCAAGCCGGCCCGCAACCGCCTGGGCCGTGCGGGCATTGTCTCCGGTGACCATCACGACTTTGAAGCCCTCGGCATGAAGTGCGGTGATGGCCTCGGACGTCGTTTCCTTCACCGGGTCTGCCACAGCGACAAGGCCCGCAAGCTGTCCGTCCACGGCAACAAACATGGCGGTCTTGCCTTCATCGCGCAGCGCATCGGCCTTGGCGATGAGAGACGTGCGATCAACACGCAGTTCATCCATCATGGCAGCATTGCCGAGGGCAACGTCCTGACCACCAATCGCGCCGCGAACACCCTTGCCGGTCACAGCCTCAAAGCTTGAAGCATCAGATAGCTTTACATTCTGCGCATGCGCGGCAGCGACAATGGCCTCGGCAAGCGGATGCTCGCTGCCGCGTTCCAAGCTCGCTGCGAGTTTCAGGAGTTCGGCTTCGTCCATCCCCTCTACGGCATTCGTGTCGGTCAGCTTGGGCTTGCCCTCCGTGAGCGTCCCGGTCTTGTCGACGATGAGCGTGTCTACATCGGCAAAGCGTTCGAGCATCTCCGCGTTCTTTATCAAGACACCAGCCTGCGCCCCGCGTCCTGTTGCCACCATGATAGACATGGGCGCGGCGAGGCCGAGTGCGCAGGGACAGGCGATAATGAGGACCGAGACGGCAACGATAAAGGCGTACGCTAAAGCCGGAGCTGGCCCCCAGATCGACCAAACGACAAAGGCGACGACCGCGACGACGAGAACGGCCGGCACGAAATAGCTTGCCACTACATCGACCATCTTCTGGATGGGGGCTCGGCTTCGCTGAGCTTCTGCGACCATGGTCACGATCTGGGACAGCATGGTCTCGCTGCCCACGCGCTCAGCTTTCATGACGAATGAGCCAGTCTTGTTCAGCGTCCCGCCGGTCACGCCATCTCCCGACGTCTTTTCAACGGGGACAGGTTCCCCCGTCAGCAGGGATTCGTCGACCGAAGAGCGTCCCTCTACGACGACGCCATCGACCGGGATCGAATCGCCGGGCCGCACGCGCAGACGATCGCCGGCAAGGATATCCTCCAGGGGAACCGTTTCATCCGAGTCGTCATCCGTTACCCGCACCGCTGTTTTCGGCGCAAGATCAAGCAAGGCGCGGATGGCACCACCGGTTTGTTCCCGCGCACGCAATTCCAGGACCTGGCCGAGAAGTACGAGAACGACAATGACGGCTGCCGCCTCGAAGTAGATCGCGACCGAGCCCTCGGGCCCACGGAACGCAGCAGGGAACACACCGGGAGCAATCGTGGCCACTGCACTGTAGAGATAGGCCGCACCAACGCCGATCCCGATCAGCGTCCACATATTCGGTGATCGATTGAGGATCGAATCTTTGCAGCGGACAAAGAATGGCCAGCCTGCCCACAGGACAACCGGCGTGGCGAGCACGAACTCGATCCAATCAGCGTTGCGCTCTCCGATCCATTCGCGCACGAGCAGGCCTAGGTGAGGGCCCATGGCAAGGATGAGGATCGGGACGGTGAGAACGGCGCCAAGGATCATGCGGCGGGTAAAATCGACAAGCTCCGGATTGGGACCTTCCGCACCCGTGGGTACACCCATCGGCTCCAGCGCCATGCCGCAAATGGGGCAAGTGCCAGGTCCCTCCTGGACGATTTCGGGGTGCATCGGGCAAGTGTATTGCGTGCCCGCCGGCATCGGTTCGGGCGCCGGGGGACCGTCGGCGTAAGTCTCGGGGTCGGCTTCGAACTTTTCCTTGCAGCGTGTGGAACAAAAGTAGATGTCGTGCCCGTTATGGTGCATGACATGTTCGGCGGTCGCCACATTGACGCGCATGCCGCACACAGGATCAGTTGCCTTGGCGTCGTGAGCCGGAGGCACTGTTGCGCGTTCGTGTGTTGATCCAGCATCGTCACCATGCGCATGGTGCAGGCATTCCGATTTCGACATTTTTGACCTCGAACTGTAGCGGCTCATCGTCTACGGCTTCCGGTAGGTGGAATGTCAAGCATCCATCTACCCAAGGCGCATGCTGGCTTTTCCGTGTCGGCCTAAGCAGGCTTTCAAACCAATTTTATGCTCGCTGACGACGCTTGACCTTCCAGCAAGTGGAAGCGGTAGTGAAGGATCGGAGCGCAAACGCTTGAGTTTCAGTTGCTGGAAGCTTCGAACCTGAAAAGGTGGAACCGCCTTTTTTTGAGGAACGTTGACCGTCGTCGATTGTTCCCCGTTCTAAACGGCAAAGCGAACACGGTGATTTTGATCAATGAGATGTCACGCCTCAGTCGATACAGTCGACTAATAAAAAAACCGGAAACGGAAATGCGCTTATGGGAGGCTTCTGTTGATGAAATGGATTTCCCTCGTGATTGCCGTGATGCTCCTTGCTGCCCTAGGAGCGCACTCAACACGCGCGCACTCTGGCCACGCCCACAGAATGCAGACCGACTGGTTTGCCGACAGCCCTGGGCTGACCGCATCTGTCATGCCGGGCAACTTGAAATCAGACCACGCAGGTCAACTGCAGGCTGCTTCGAAGGGAATCAGATCTCAAGTGTCCAGACTTCAGCTTGGGCCATGGACCTGCCTACCCTGCCGAGGCGAATGTGAAACCTCCTGCGATACTTGCATGGCCGTCGGCATCGGTTGCGGTGCCTGCGCAGCGTCTTGCTGCATAGGCGTTACTGGGATGCTCACTGCCTCTCTAGCTCTTCGGTTTGAGGCGGCAGGAAATAAGCTCGGTCATCTCACGGGGGCAGCCATGGCCGATCATCCGACGGGACCGGAACCTCCGCCACCGAAGTCGTAATCGCAAGCCTCCGCGAAACCCGGAGCGCTATTGCCAACACCAAGAAAGTACAACCATCCGCGCTGCGCCACGACGCCCTACTTTTTGGCGTGTGCCACGGATGATTCCCGAAGCGGAATTTGAAAGGATCACAGATATGAAGAATGCAACTCTCGTAATAGCCGGCATGACGGCTGCGAGCTTGGTCGTCTCCGGCTGGGCCTTCGCGCAGGAGTCCCATAAAGAGCACCATCCCGAAAAACCATCCAGCGAACAGTCCATGCCCATGGAAAAGGGCATGAAGCCCTCGGAGATGCCCGGTGGCGGCATGATGGGTAAGGGCGTGATGAAGGACGGAAAAATGGGTCCCGGGATGATGGGCAAAGGCATGATGGGCGGCATGGGCCGCGGCATGATGTCTGATCGCTGTCCCATGATGGGCATGATGATGAACTCCGAAACCGGCGAGACCCATGCCGCAGGACGCATCGCCTTCATCAAGGCCGAATTCGGTATCACGGAGGCCCAGCAAGACGCCTTCGACGGCTATGCCAGTGCGCTGAAGGCAAACCTGGAAGGCATGCACGACATGCGCTCCAAGATGATGTCGGCCATGCATTCAGGGACGCCGGTCGACAGGCTCTCTAACCACATCGATATGATGGAAGGACGCTTGGCGACGCTGAAACAAGTCAAGCCAGCACTTGAAAAACTCTACGGCGTCTTGAGCGACGCGCAGAAGGAGAATGCAAACAAGGTGCTGACTGGCATGGGCTGCATGGGGTGAGCCGCTGACAGGCCCAAGAGGAGAGGCGCTTTGCCTCTCCTCACTGTGATGGTTTCGTTGGCTGCAATCGCCTCAAGTACCAAAGCGATAAGATCGGCATGATCAACCATTGCATGAGCGGAGAAAGGCCAGTGCCGAGAACGGGCAGTATCGGCATCTGGTCGCCGTACGTCCAACGGCCGGTGATTTCGGTGTGAAGGTATTCTAGGCCGATCGTGATGCCGATACCAATCGCGAGGAACGTTGTGAGGTCTCGCAAGCGTGGCGCGATGAACCAGCGTCTAGAATTCGCAAAGACAGCGGCACCCCAGAACGCCACAAGCGCAATAGCCACATCGCCAATCGTAGCTTGAAGGCACGTCACGATGCCGGCCAAATGCGAAACGCCGTGCATGCTGGAAAACAACGGTGCCTGCAAAAACTCCCAGGCCAAATGGAAGAAGAACGACAACACCGTGAGATCGACCTCTGGAGGCAGACGAAATTGGCTTTCCGAAATCACCCCACTTGACCTTCCAGTATCTGGAAACCCCATGTTCCGAAGCTAAGACATGCGACTGCATCGTGCGTCGCATATCAGAACACGGGAAACACGAAAATGACCCAAACACGTCGCGTTTCAGAAGTTGATATCACTCAGCTTGGTTTAGCTCTCACAGCGCTTTTTGTAGTGACCTTCCTCGTATGTATCGCACTGGGATTGGTCGTTCCAGACTGGGAAATGCATAAGCCTTGGTTGCAGTTTTTCCCCTGGTTCGAGTGGCTCACGGTGAAGGGTGTGCTCATCGGCCTGGTCGAAGCCGTGGTTTACGCTTGGTACGTGGCGCTGGTCTTCGGCCTACTCTTCAACTTCTTCGGTTCACGCAATTCTGCTTAAGAATCCCGTTACCCTTGGCGTAGTTCTTTACCTTGGTGCACCGAGAGGCAGGCCTTTGAGGAGCTTCTTTTCAACGACCTAGCCACACGCTCGCAATGAATTAGCAACGGTGGTCGGGGCCTCCCACGCAAAGGTTCGCGATGTCTCCTCGACCAGGGTTGTTGTCGGGGTATACACTCTGTCTGCTGGACCGATCACCGTGAAGTCAGTCATTGTCTTTGCAGGTGCTAATTCGGAAAACGGCAGACACGAGCGCTCCGGCGAGCATCTGCAAAATCACCCATTCTAAGAGCGCCACCGCACCCCTGTCGCCGACTAAATCGTATGCGCCAAGCTATCGCCGATAACCTTCCAGTGACTGGAATATCAAATGCTTAGGTGGATTTGAGATGCCGCGTGTGGCCTGATCCTTGAACGAAGTGCAGCACTTCAAGCTAACAGGGGCTTCAGTCACCAGACTGCGTCCCGAATGTACGGATCTGGGATATGAAAAAGCGATTGACGCTCGGCGACCTGTTAGACAGAGAAAAGAATAGCTTTGGTGTATTGAGGTTGGCCGCGGCTTCCGCTGTGATCATAGACCATTCGTTCGAGATGGTGACCGGCATCGAAGGAGATGGGCCGCTTGCGGGTGTTACGGCGCTCTCTCTTGGACAGCACGCGGTGAATGTATTCTTTGTGTTGAGCGGGATACTCGTTGCAGCAAGCCTGGATAGATCGCCGTCGTTGCCGCACTACCTGGTCTCTCGCGCCCTGCGAATTCTGCCTGGGCTCACCGTTTGCGTGTTTCTGACAGCGTTCTTGATCGGCCCGCTTTTTTCGACGCTCACAGCATCAGCCTATTTTATATCGGCAGACACTTACTTGTACGTCGTCAAAACCATCTCTCTTGCGACTGGTAGTGCACCACTTCCGCTCGTGTTTTCCGCTAATCCAATTGCCGGTCAGATCAACATCCCGCTTTGGACGATCAAATATGAGGTCATTTGCTATTTTCTGCTTGGGCTACTTCCCTTTATCGGACTGTGGCGCAACGATGCGCGGCGGTTGCTGGCCGTGGCGGGAGTGGCATTTGTCTATGTTGCGGCGACGGCCATTCCCGGCATTGTCCAACCGGGCTCTTCTCTACAATGGTTCTTGAATTTATCACTGGCCTTCGCGATGGGTATTGGCGCCTATGTCTTGCGCCACAGACTTCCTGTTTCGACATGGATCCTCATTGGGGTTGTCACCGTCTTTACATTACTTTCAGGAAGCTCGATCGAGCGCCCTTTATCAGCGGTGTTGGCCTGTTATGCCGCAATTTGGTTCAGTCAATTCCGTTATGGTCCGTTTCGGAGGTGGACCAACATGGTCGATTTATCGTTCGGTATCTACATATATGGCTGGGTGTCTCAACAGTGTGTTGTGGCGATGTTACCGGAGCTTGGTCTCATCACGCATGTCGTCGTTACATTTATCGTCTTACTGCCGATCGCCGCATTGTCATGGTTCATTGTCGAAAAACCTTCACTGGGGCTTCGCCACGTGGTCGCAAGGAGGCTCGACGACCAGATGGACCGATTCCTTACCGCGCATGATACTCAATAAAGAGAGCCTTGGCCCAGTCACAGTTCGGGAAAATCGGATAGGGCTGCAGCGCTAGAACTGTCGCTCGCAGGATCATGACCAAATTGGCTCAAATTTGAAGAGTCCAGAAGACGGTAGACGATGAGCTTTCATCAAGAATGCTTTTGTAGTATTTTTTGCTTGACCTTCCACCTGGTGGAAGCTGCATGAGATTTGCGTAGCTTCAAGTCACGAGCAGTTCAACAGGCACAAGCATGCTCCGTACGGTGCGCAACATTCTGTCAATCGCTCTTGCCCTTGTCGTTCTCGCGGCCGGCGGGTTGCAGTCTGCGCGGGCCATTTTCAAGAATTCGGCGGCCCTTGGTCATGTCAGCCACGGCATGAAGGCAGAGCATCGCAGCGCGCCTCCCACTCATGCCCATCATGATCATGCCGAAGTACTGCCTGTGAATCCGGCAGAGTGCCTTGTGGTTTGCCTTGACGCATTGCCGGAGCACTATTTGACTGGTTACGAGGCTCGAGTTGCTTCCAGCGACGACGCGGTTAGTTATCCATATCCCGACATTGCCAGTCCTATTTGGTTGACGTCGAACCGGCTGCTGTCCCTGCATCTTGCTGCGCGGGGCCCACCTCACGAGGCGTGGCCTCCTAACTTAAGCAGCGCGCAACCGACCTTTTTGCGCACCCATCGCCTCCGTATTTGATCCGTCCTTTAGCTGACGCACAAGATTACTCGCGTCAGCCACACGTGCCGTGCGCGCAATTCCGCGAGCCGGTCGTATAGCGCTGCATTTCTTACGCAGGCTGAAGGACGAGACCCCATGAATATCGGCGATGCATCAGAAAAGACCGGGCTCCCCGCGAAGACGATCCGCTATTATGAAGATATCGGCCTTATCATAGCCGATCGGCAGCCGAACGGCTATCGCGACTATTCGGCTGAACATATCGAACGACTTTCGTTCCTCAAGCGAGCGCGAGAATTCGGGTTCCCGATCGAAGATTGCCGGAAGCTACTAGGCCTCTACTGCGACGAACAACGGCACACGAGCGAGGTGAAAGGCCTCGCAGCTCATCATCTCGAAGAATTGCAGCTTAAGGCACAAGAGATCCAAGGACTGGTAGAGACACTGCGAGGCCTCGTGGAAGCATGTTCGGGGCAAGACGACGACGACTGCCCGATCATCGCAGAACTCGCAGCCAAGCCGGCAGACACTAATTCCTAGTGGCCACTGCACGGGCTGCTCCAAGAGTTTCCGTTGCCATTCAAACTAAGCTGCGCGGCCTTTCTCGCCGTCGCTCTGATGATTATGAGGTTAACAAAGATGTGCAGAAAAACCTGTCAGCACACAGTTCCCAGAAAGAAGCGACCGGGCAGTCGACTGTTATCTGTCTTTATGCTTTCGACAGCCCTTGTGGCCGGGCCCGTCTCACCATTTAAGATCTTCACAGGCCTGGAACCGGATGGAGCCTCGGCGCTGAAGAGCGGGTTCGCCAGTACGCTGGTGACGTCCGCTGTCGCTGCGGAAACAAAGGATGATGGCGCGGTCAAATGGACCTGTCCGATGCATCCCCACTACATCGCAGATTCCTTTGGAACGTGCCCGATTTGCGGGATGGACCTTGTGAAACTGGAAACCGGCGGGGACAAGCCTGGCGCTTCGGCCAGCGAACAACGCACGGCCATCACGGTGGCACCCGAGACGCTTCAGACCATGGGTGTGCGTATCGCAAAGGCGGAAGAATCGCGCTTTGGACGCATCATTCGCAGCTTCGGTCTTGTGGCTGAAAACGAGCGCATGCAGACGGAAATGACGGCCAGAACAGAGGCCTGGATTGAAGAGTTGAAAATTCGTGCTGTGGGCGATGAGGTGAAGAAGGGTGACCTTTTGTTCACGATGTATGCGCCGGAATTCATCGTAACCCAGAACGATTATCTCGACACATTCAAAACGCGTAACCGGGCACGGATCCAGTCCATCAAGACGCGCCTGCGGGCGTTCGGTATGCAGGATCAAGTGATTGAGCGGCTCGAGCGCACACGCGACGTGATGGAATTCGTTCCGTTCTACGCCCAGATCGACGGTACGGTCGCCATGATCGAGTTGCGCCCCGGCAGCTATGTCAAGCGCGGCACGATGCTGACGCGAATCCAGAACTACGACCAGGTCTGGCTCATGGTGTCTGTGCCGGAAAAGGACCTGAGTTTCATCAAGCACGGCACTCCGGCTCGGGTCACATTTCCCAACATTCCAGGACGCGAGGTGTTCGCCAAGGCCGAATACGTCTATCCGACTGTGGACCCCGACACGCGGACGGGCCAGGTGCGGCTTGTGCTCGATAACAAGGATGGGCAACTGCGGCCGGGCGCCTATGCCGATGTCGCGTTCGAAGTCGGCACCGAACAGCGCCTTGCCGTTCCCTCCGAAGCCATCCTGAAAAGTGGCGGTGGTCGCTATGTCATCGCATCGCTCGGCAAGGGACGGTTCGAGCCACGCGCAGTCAAGACGGGACTGAGTTCAGGGCGCTGGACAGAAATTACTGGCGAGATAGCTCCGGGCGAGGACATCGTTGTTTCTGGACAATTCCTTCTCGATTCAGAGAGCGCACTTCGCGAAAGCTTCAGAAAACTCGAGCGGCTGCAATTGCCGCTCGCCCTTTTGAAACTCGATGACCGGCAATTCGCGATGATCGACCATATGGTCGATGCTGCACTATACCTGCACGAAGCTCTGGTCGACGGATATGACGTGGAGCCGAAGTTCCTCGATCCGGCCATCGAAATCAAAACTTTGCTGTGGCCGCAGTTTCAGCATTCGAAACTTGCCTTCGTGATGGAAGACGCCGTCAAGGCCCTGGAAAAAGCCAAGATCGCGCAGACCGAAAGCGAGATCCAGGCGGCGCTCGCTGCCCTCGTTTCGGCCCTCGAACCGTGGATGCGCGATGGGGCACCTCAGCATTATGCCGAAAAGAAAGTCGTGATGTATGCCGACCAGGACATGGGCCGCAAGTGGGTTCAGTTGGCTGGACGGCCCGTCAATCCTTACGGACGTGGAGGCTCAAACATCCTCCCCTGGCCCGAGCCTGATCCAAACGCATCACAAGAGGTTGCTGAGCCGAAGCAAGGTGATGAAGCCGAGACGGCACGACGCGCGATGCCGGGACATCAACACTAACGGCGCCATTGGGATCACAAGGAATACTTGAACATGTCTGCACACGATCTTGGCGCTGATCCAACACAATCGAGCGTCGCGAAAGTCATCGATTGGTCTGTTAAAAACCAATTGCTTGTTCTGATCGGCGCATTGGCGCTGGTCGTCATGGGGTGGTTGGCGATTCAGAAAACGCCACTTGATGCCATTCCCGACTTGACCGACACGCAGGTTATTATTCGCACCGAATTTCCTGGCCAATCGCCGCAGATCGTCGAAGATCTTGTGACGTACCCGCTATCGACCCGTCTCCTCGGTTTGCCGAAGACAAAGGATGTGCGCGGCTTTTCCCTGTTCGGGACAAGCTTCGTCTACGTGATCTTTGAAGATGACGTCGACCAGTACTGGGCCCGCTCGCGAGTCATCGAGGCTCTGTCGGCTGCCACGAGTTCGTTGCCCGCCAACGCGACACCAGAGATAGGGCCGGATGCAACAGGCGTGGGTTGGGTGTTTCAATACGCACTTGTCGACCGCACGGGGCAGAGGGATCTCGCTCAACTGAGAACCTTGCAGGACTGGTTCTTAAAGTTTGAACTTGCGACCGTTCCGGGTGTCTCGGAGGTCGCCTCGGTCGGGGGCTTTGTCAAAGAGTATCAGGTCCTCGTGGATCCCAACCGACTGCGTGCCTACAACATCCCGCTCTCACGCATCCATCAGGCCGTCCAGGCCGCGTCGAGTGAAGTTGGTGGGCGCGTGATCGAGCAGGCCGAAACGGAGCTCATCGTCCGCTCGACGGGCTACGTGCAGAAGTTGCAGGACTTGAAGGATGTCGTTGTTTATTCGAGCGGCGGCACGCCCGTGCAGCTTTCCGATATTGCGAACGTTATCGAAGGGCCAGAGCTGCGTCGCGGTGTGACCGAGCTGAACGGTCAGGGGGAAGTTGTCAGCGGCATCATCGTCATGCGGTCGGGCGAGAACGCCCTCACGGTGATCGACGCAGTCAAAGAGAAGATCAAATCACTTCAGAACGGGCTACCCGATGGGGTCGAGATCGTTACGGTGTATGACCGCGCGCCACTGATCCAAGGGGCGGTAAACTACCTGACGAAAAAGCTCATCCAGGAAGGCATTGTCGTTGCGATTGTGACGTTCATCTTCCTGCTTCATGTGCGCTCAGCGTTTGTCGCGATCATCACATTGCCACTCGGCGTCTTAGCCGCCTTCATTGTTATGGGCGAGCAGGGCATCACGGCCAACATCATGTCGCTCGGCGGAATTGCTATCGCGATCGGGGCAATGGTCGATGCCTCAATTGTCATGGTCGAGAACGCGCACCGAAAACTCTCAATGATGCCTCCTGAGGCAACGCCTGCCGAACGCCGGGATGCCGTGCTTATGGCCGCTAAGGAGGTTGGGCCGGGGCTCTTTTTCTCGCTCCTCATCATCACGGTTTCATTCCTGCCGGTCTTTGCGCTGACGGGACAAAGCTATCGCTTGTTTGCACCACTCGCGTTCACGAAGACATACGCCATGGCGTTCGCATCCATCCTGTCGGTGACGCTCGTTCCCGTCCTGATGGTGTGGCTCGTCAGGGGCAAAGTGCTCAAAGAGATGCAGAACCCGATCAACTGGGTGTTTGTGGCCGCCTACCGCCCGCTGCTTTGGCTGTCGCTGAAAGCCCGTTGGTTCGTCTTACTGCTCACCCTTGGCGCGCTTGCCTCGGTCATCGTCCCCGTAACACGAACCGGTACAGAGTTCATGCCCGCTTTGTATGAAGGTGAACTCCTTTACATGCCGACGACCCTTCCTGGTGTTTCGATCACCAAGGCGAAGGAAATCCTGGCCCAGACCAACCGGCTCATCAAGACCTTGCCCGAAGTCGAGCGCGTGTTTGGCAAGCTAGGGCGTGCGGACACCGCGACCGATCCGGCCCCGATCTCGATGATCGAAACTTGGATTAAACTCAAGCCCAAGGAGGAGTGGCGCGAAGGTCTGACGGCCAAGGAACTCATCGCGGAACTCGATGGGCGCACCAAGATCCCGGGTCTCGTGAATTCCTGGGGCTACCCAATCAAGATCCGGATGGACATGATCTCCACCGGGATCCGAACTCCGATTGGCATCAAGATCTCAGGTGATGATCTCAAGACCATCGAACGTGTGGCATTGGCCGTGGAAGGCGCCGTGAAGGACGTTCCTGGTACGCGCTCGGCCTTCGCCGACCGTGTGCAAGGCGGCAAGTACATTGAGATCCGGCCCGATCGGCGCGAACTTGCGCGAAGGAATATCGACCTCGCCGTCTTCCAGTCGATCATTCAAACAGCGCTCGGCGGCATGAAGGTTGCCGAAAGCGTGCAGGGTCGCGAGCGCTACGACATCATTCTGCGCTACGATCGCCCATTCCGGGAGAACACAGACCAGCTCTCGGAGATCCTCGTGCCGACACCGCGTGGCCAGCATATCCCGCTAGCGGAACTCGCTGACATCGTCCTGGTTGACGGTCCACCCTTGATCCGCTCGGAAAACGCGAGGCTGACGGGATGGGTGTTCGTTGACATTGCAGATCGCGATATCGGCAGTTTTGTCTCTGAAGCCCAGGAAACCATCTCAAGAACTGTCGATCTGCCGCCGGGCTATTCGATTGCCTGGTCGGGTCAGTTCGAGCAGATGCAGGAGGCGAGCGAGCGGCTGGCCATCGCGATTCCGACCGCCGTTCTGATTATCTTCGTCCTTCTGATGCTGCATTTTGGCAAACTCGACCGCACGATCATGATCATGACCTCGCTGCCGTTCGGACTGATCGGTGGCTTATGGGCGGTCTATCTCGCCGGCTACAACATGTCGGTAGCCGTGGCTGTTGGCTTCATCGCGCTTGGCGGTATCGCGGTCGAAACAGCCGTGGTGATGCTGCTCTATATCGACCAGCAAGCCCGCGAGCATCCGCCAAAGACATTCAAAGAATTGGAGGACGCGGTCATGGCGGGTGCCGTTATGCGCGTGCGTCCGAAACTCATGACAGTTCTCACCATTGTCGCGGCCCTGGCGCCCATTTTTTTCACCGAAGGGCTGGGCTCCGACGTAATGCGGCGGATTGCGTTGCCAATGATTGGCGGAATGGCCTCAACCACGATTCTGACGCTGATCGTCATTCCCGTCATCTATCTCATTTGGGAGGGCCGTCATTACCCGGGGCATAAAACAGCGAAGCCTGTTTCTGACGGTACTGCCGTCCCGGCGCCGGCGGAATGAGTAGAAGAAATCAACGATTTCTGGGAATAAGCAGAGGAAAACCAAACACATGCACGCGAAATATATGAACGGATGGGTGAGGCAATCGAAAATCGTTGCGCTGATACTTTTGATCGTGGTGGCAAGTAGCAACGCCTTTGCGCATTCGCAGATGAACGACAGCGTTCCAGCTGATGGTGCGACCGTTGCGGCAGGCCTGAGCCAGATTGAGTTGAAGTTTACGGACGATCTCCGTCTCACGCTGGCCAAGATTTCTCGTGCGCCCGAACAAGACTCAGGCAAGCTTTCAATTACGCGCATCCCAAAGGCGTTCACATCTCACGTCACTCTGTCCGTGCCGCCTCTCGAGGTCGGCGTTTACACAGTAACGTGGACCGGCGTGGGCAAAGATGGGCACGTGATGAGCGGGTCGTTCTCGTTTTCAGTCGCTGCGGACTAAGGTGTAGGACCAATGAGCCTAGACCCTGATGTCTTGACGGCGACCCTCCGTGTCCTCGTCTGTCTCGGCACAATTCTGGCTGCCGGGAGCGTGCTATTCGCACTCTCGTTCCCGGGTGCTGCCCGCCAGGTTGAACCCGTTATCGTGCGCCAAGTGCAGCTTGGAGCCGCGCTTATCCTGTTCACGGAACCGGCTAGGTTTGTCATATTTCAATTGGCTATTTCTGGCGGAGACTGGAACCTCGCTTTTGGCCCGGACATGCGCTGGATGGCTTTCGAAATGCCAAACGGCCAAGCTGCACTTCTCCGGGTTGTCGGCGTAATGCTGGTCCTCCTCGCGACGGTAAAAGCAAGCGCAATTGCAGCACTCGGCGCATTCTTGGCCATGACGTCTTATGCGTTGGAGGGGCACACGGCCGGCACGAGTCAGCCATTGTGGGCGTCGGTGGCGCTGTTGGCTCATGTCGTAGCGGTGCACTGGTGGATTGGCGCGCTATGGCCGCTCAGCGCACTCACCGTGAATGCAAGCACTCACGACACGTTCAACTCCGTTGACCACTTTGGCCGGTTGGCCGTGCCCGTCGTGGTCGTTGTGATCACCGCGGGCGCGGCTGTGTTTGGGTCACTGATTGGATGGCGGGTTGAGCCAACAGATGCCTATCAGCAGTTGTTTCTAGCAAAGCTGACTGGTGTAGCAATCATTTTGTCTTTGGCTGCCTACAACAAACTCAGACTGACACCCATGATTGGCGAAAGACCAAAGGTAGCCACTGCAAGGCTTCGTCAGTCGATACGAATGGAATGGGGTTTAGCTTTTCTGGTTTTGGCGCTGACAGGATTTGTCACCACGACAACGCCTGGAATGAGCCAATAACCTCCCATCTTTTGATGGGAGTATCGTTGGACTATCTCACAACAATGGGAGATGACAAATGAGAACTCAGATCGCAATCGCCCTGCTCATGACTGCAGGTTTCGCAACGGCAGCATTGGCGGACGAAAAAGCCATGGACCACGGTAAGAAGATGGACCATGGAAAAATGATGGATCATGGCAAGATGGCCGGCGAGAAAATGATGGAACATTCAAAAATGGACCACGGCTCCATGCCCAAGGCCAACGAAGCCAGTGGCGTCGGCGTCATCAATTCGGTCGATGCTGAAAAGGGCATGATCAACATCACGCATGAGCCCATGCCCGAACTCGGTTGGCCGACAATGACCATGGATATGCCGGTGACGAAGCGCGTCGATCTGGGTGGCGTCAATGCCGGTGATAAGGTCGAATTCAAGCTGAAACTCGGTCGTGACAAGAAATACCGCGTCACCGACATGGAAGCTAAGAAGTAGACCACGGTTCACCGTACAAACCGGCAGGCCGAATTCGGCCTGCCGCATAATTTGAAGCGACGCAGTTAGCAGGACGGGTTGCACCGACTAAATGCGGAAGTCCTTTAGATATTTGCTGAAATGGCCACCTGTTCCGCTAATGAGACCACTGGCGTATGCGTGTGCCCATCAAGGCCACGGCCCGCGAGCCGATCAAACAGGCCGGATACATATTCGCAACTTCCGGTCCCCAGCCACGCAACTCACTCGTGAAAAGCAGCCGATCCATACATCAGGGTCATAAGGGAGCCTCTTCCTACAAGAGGCGCACATCCGCTCCAACCATTGGTTCCGACGAAGACAGCGTACGATCCAGTAGGCATGTTGCCATTTTGTTCTGAATCATGTATGAAGCTGCGCATCATTGTTGACGACCACCAACTTTATGGTTCGGGCTTCTCCCGACCTTCCTTCTGAACCTCATCTGCTGACAGACCAGCAGCAGCATCACTCACCAAATACGTGACCCATCCATTGCAGGTGAGGGGGTCTCGTTGAGCGTGTGCGCGAACGGTTCAGAAGGAGTAACGCATGACTGCAGCTGCCAATGAGTCCCCCCGCTACCTCACCAACGAAGAGGCCGCAGCAAGACTGCGAATCTCACCAAAAACGTTGGACAGGATGCGTGTTGAGGGAACAGGTCCGCGCTTCCGTAAAGCGGGTCCAGGACTGCGTGCACGTGTCATCTATGACGTGCGTGACCTGGACGATTGGCTGGAGAAGTACAGCTACACCGCCGTGGCAGAATACAGCTCCCAGGACAACGCATGAGCTGGTGGGCCCGCGTCCCCGGTTACGGGCTTGTGTTCATCATGATGGGTGTATCCGTCATGATGAACTTTCGCTTCGGTTATGGCTTTGGCCAAACGGAGCTGGACGCATGGGCGTATGGCCTTGCCGGTGGCGCAGCTGATTGCCTAAAGCCGCTCTTACTGTTGTTCCTGGTACCGGCCTTTCAGCGCCGTGAGTATTGGAGGGCGTTGGCAGCAGGATTATTGCTGATCACCTGCTGCAGCTATTCGCTGCTGTCCGGAATTGGGTTTACTGCCGTGAACCGCGCTGACACAGCAGGCGAAAGAAGCGTTACTTCGGATTCCTATGCCCGGCACAAGCGCCTGCTTGCTGATGCCGAGAGTGAGCTGAAGGACCTGCCTAGTGTAAAGCCAGCCGAAGCCATCAGGCTTGAAGTCGAAGGACTCTTGGCGAAGCCCATTTACCGAAGCCGCAAGTCAAGGAAGTCGGTAGGGACTGTTGGAGGGCTCACTGGCAATTGCGAGAAGCGCAGCCGTTGGCGGAAAGCCAACGAACACTGCACTGAATGGCGATCCTTACAAAAGGACCTGGTCACAGCCAAACGTGCTGAGGAGTTGAGGCTCAAAATCAGCCAGCTCAACGCACAGCTAAGCCAATCGGTATCGACCAATAAGGTGGTTGAGGATGCAGACCCACAGGTGACGATGCTGCATGGGTTGACCGGGTTTCCCAGGGAAAGCATCCAGGTTGGACTGACCCTGATCACGGCCATCCTGGTTGAGCTGGTGTCCGGGCTGGGGTTGTTTGTTTTGGCGCGTGGTCGACAGGAATCGCAAGCGCAGCAGGTCCAACCACAGCAAGAAGAAGCAGCCCCAAAGGCTTCAACACAACCAAGCTTTGAACTGCCAGACCTGCGGATATCTCAGTAATCCTGCAGAAACAGCGAACGCTCGAATGGCATGAACTGGCCGTATATGCGCCGATGCTGAGCGTGTGACAGAAACAAACGCCGCTTTGCCCGCGTGATGGCCACGTAGGCGAGGCGGCGTTCCTCTTCCAACGCCATAGGGTCAGCCGAGGTGAGGGCGTGTTTGTGAGGCAGGAGACCATTGTCGAGGCCAGGCACAAACATCGTGTCAAATTCCAAACCCTTCGCCGCATGAATGGTCGATATCGTTACAGCATCAGATGATTCATCAGCGGGTGAGGAAAGCGCCACATGGTCAAAGAACGCCTGTGGCTCTTCATAAGACTCCAACACCGTAAGCAACTGCTCGATGTGTTCACGGCGGGATTCGCCGGCTGGCGTTCGGTCCTTGTCCAACAGCTGCTGATAGCCAGTGATATCGAGGGCAAACGTCAGCAGCTGACGCAGAGTAAGACTTGTCTGCTGACGGCAATCCGCCAGCATAGCCAGGAAGACGAGTAAACCGGATTTGGCCTTACCCTTGAGGGTGCCATCGCCACAGGCTAGTTCAACAGCGTCTTCCATGGATGTACCGGCTGCAGTCGCATAGCGGCGCAACCGGCTGACCGTCGCAGGCCCAGCACCCCGCGATGGTACGTTGACCATCCGCTGAAACGCCAGATCATCACCTGACTTGGTGACTAAGCGGAGGAGGGCCAGAGCATCCCGGATTTCCTTCCGGTCATAGAACCGCTGGGCACCAACCACACGGTAGGGGATACCCGCCAAAGTGAAGGCTTCTTCCAGGGGTTGGGTCTGGACAGCCATTCGTACGAGAATAGCCACGTCAGACAAGTCACGAATGCCGGAGCATTCTTTGGCGATGAATTTGGCTTCCGTCCTCTCATCGAAGAAGCGAATAAGTGAAACCGGCTCCTTATCAGAGCTTGTAGTCCACAGCGCTTTGTCCAGACGCTTCTGGTTTTGAGCAATAACTGTGTTGGCCAGTTTCAGGATGGCTGGTGTTGAACGGTAATTCTGCTCCAACCGAACGACACAGGCAGATAGATAATCCGATTGGAAGTTGAGGATTTGAGAGACATCGGCACCACGCCAGCTGTAGATGCTCTGATCATCGTCCCCAACCAGGCACAAACTTGCATTCGGACCAGCAAGCTCACGTAGCCAGGCATATTGGACCCGGTTCATATCTTGCGCTTCATCCACCAGGATGTGAGAGAACCGCCTGTGGCACTGCTCTTTAACGCGAGTGTTGGTCCGCAGGAGATCCAGCGGCTTTAGCAGCAGATCACCGAAGTCCACCAAGTGAAGTGCTTTGAGGCGTTCCTGGTAAAGGCGAAAGAGGTCAACGTAGAGCCCACGCTCTGCCTGGGCATCATCAAAAGGGACCTGGTCCGGTTTCAGTCCAGCGTCTTTCCAGCGGTTGACGACAGCCGCCAGCTGCTTGGAGGGATGGTCTGCAACGCTGTGGCCAGCGTCTGTAATGACATCGGAAATGAGCCTGTGCTGGTCGTCAGCATCAATGACAGAGAAATCAGCCGCAAGATCCATTTCCTTGTGACGCTCACGCAGCATCCGCAAGCCCAGCCCATGAAAGGTGCCCAACCACAAGCCATGAATATCGGGAAGACGTGCCTCCAAACGTTCCTGCATCTCGTTTGCGGCCTTATTGGTGAAGGTGACAGAAAAGACCTGGGAAGGGGTGATGCCCTCGTTTTGGACCAGGTGGACAATGCGCTGAACCAGCACGCGAGTTTTGCCGGTACCTGCACCAGCTAGGACGAGGAGGGGGCCTTCGGAATGCGTGACAGCTTCGCGCTGTTGGGCATTCAGGGTGTCGACAAGCTGATCCATGAGGAGAGGCTAACTTCCTCACGGAATGGGCTAAACAGCCATGTCTTCTTGCTGATCAATGCCCCTCAATGCTGGGCAATGGTCTAGTAACGACCGCGTGAAGGTGAGCTTGCCCCAATCCCTGGACCTTCTCATCCCAATCAAAATCGGATCGTCCCGCAGATACCATTCCCACCATCCGTCATGCTAAGAATGTAGTCCGCTTGCCACCTGTTCACGCCACCTTTGGGCTAATACAGCAACGGAAGATGAGGGCCAAGAGGAGAGTTAATGACTAGACCGGATCACACTATTGTCGTTAACATCGGCGCAACCAATGAAGATCCCTGGCGTGGTTACCAATCGCATTCGTTGCGAAAAGCATTGCGGAAGCTCTTGGTCAAATTGATTGCTTGAGTCGTAGTAAGCGTGGAGCCCTAGATGAGAACGTTGAAATTGTTCGGAACATTACTTGTGTCAGTCTTCTTTTTTTCGCAACCAGCTTTTTCCAAATGCGCTCTCCCTGGAACAGTCGATACATTCGAAACAGGACAAACGGCCTGCATTGCAGACAGCTATTACGTTTGTGTCGAAAAAGCATGGAAGGCCACAGGATCGTGCCCGGCTCCTGATGACGAAGCTGTTTTGATGGCTATACCCCCGTTAGGCTGCACTTTATTTGAGCACACAAACTATAAGGGAGCGAGGCTGAAGCTTCCCAAAAATTGGAGTGTAAACGACGCTACGCGATTTGGGCCTTCAAGCTTGAAAATCGTGGCTGGTTGTAAACTTGAGCCTTTCCGCGAAAAGAACTACGTGCAGCGATTCCAGGATTATCCTGGCCCAAAGGACTATCCATCAATGCTTTACGATCATAATGATTTTGGCTCAGCCCATTGTCGTTGTTGATCTCTCGTCCTGCAACCCGTATCAGCCGTCGAACATGGCACCACTTGACGAGTCCGACCTGCCATAGCCCGCTAGATTGTGGGAAATATAATATCTAGGTCTTCAGTATGATCGTTTCGGGTCCACCTGAGACCTAGCTGACGCGATCGCTTGGTTCCGGTCGTCCATCGAAAGCGGAAGGATGTGCTGGTGGCGACTGCTCTACCTCCGACAGTAGACGCCATCCTGCGATGGCAACACTTCAGCCTTGGACCAAAACGAGACATTCGCCAGACGACTTCCGTGCCCCCTTGCCCCCCGCAGAAGTGCATCAGCTTTTCATAAAGTAGGAAATCAGATTGGAAGGAATGTTAGTAATTCGAAATAACAACTTAAACGGCCACGCCACTAGTTTTATCAAGGTTAGCGCCAAGGTTTCAAGGCCAGTATCTTCGCGCATTTGGATGCCCGTGCGAACGTACTCACCTTCCCTAATGAATCGAGCCCACAGACCCAAGTCAAACGACCTACTGAAGAAATCCCCGTGCCCAGTATTGTGGTGAAATCTGTCTTGTATAAGGGGGTTGCGGAACCCGAAGCGACCGGTGCTTCCCAGTTTATGACTCAATATCGGAGCCAACCTCACGACAGTATCATTCTGCCCGCATTCATTAATAATTTCATTGAATTGATTAGAATATCTCTCCCATTCAAACTCTTGAGGGATAACAGAACCACAAAGAATAATTCTATCAAACACTAAGTCTTGGTTGGCCTCAATGACTTTTGAAAGCAAATAGGTTCCGAAGCTATGGCAAATGATCGAGCACGCACCTGAACCCTCCTTGCTCATAGCAGCCACAATTTGTCGGTGAAGCCTATTGACGTAATACTTCTCTACTCCGAAAGCCAAAAAGAAAAGAAATTCAACCGAGCCGATCCGCCCGCAGCTAATATTGCGCACTTTGAACTTAGAGTTTTCAAGGAAATCTATGACCTGTTCATACCACCCGCCTCTAGACCTTATTCCATGAAGAAGAATAACAAGCTCAGATGGAGTGCGTGTTTCCCAAAATCGTTCTTCATCTGTCTCTTCAATAACGTCAGTAATGAATTCCGGGATTGGCAACGATTTTTCGCTTTTGCTCGACATCCATGAAACTTCTTAAAAGATTTATGATTGGACTGATCGCCTTGAAGCGTAATCGAGGGCTGGCGTTTTTATCTCAGTGTAGCTTTTGTTTATGGGATCGACAGAGCTGATTGAGCCTCCTTTTTCTACCTCATCAACAGCCCAGCGGAGAAGTACAAGTGCGTTATTGATGAGGTCTTTCCGAGTTGCCAAACCACATCGATTCATAAGATTGCTCATTTCGTCTGAAGCTTCTTTTGATAGTTCAAGTTGCAAACGAACTTGCGAACCTCTTGTCTCCGCTCCGGACAGGAGCGCATCATCAGAGCTGTACGTGTTGGCCGTGCCACTCTTAATCAAACGAGGGTCTTTGATGTTAGTCATTGTTTGGTGCCCTATTCCGCGATCATTTACTATGTATACGTACGTTTAGTGGCCTCGTTCAGTGGGTCAACTAGTCCGCATGAGCGTGAGGCCTTCGTCGGACTGCATGACGGATTGTGTCTTTGACTTAGAATACAGGAGTTGATCGGTCAGTCGAATAGGCGGGCTACGAGTTCTTCTGCCTTGGGTCACTGGAGATGATGCTCGACATGACGACAACGTTACCGCTTGTCAACACAACGCTTCCGCATTCCGGATTGCGTTAGTCGGGGCTGCTGCCGCCGCAGAAAATGCGGCTGACCAAGTCGCCACCTACTTCGTTTCGCACGGCCTTTTTTTTGGCTCGGAGAG
The DNA here is from genome assembly GCA_040219445.1 of Filomicrobium sp. GTDB lineage: Bacteria > Pseudomonadota > Alphaproteobacteria > Rhizobiales > Hyphomicrobiaceae > Filomicrobium. The sequence goes on from JAVJSM010000003.1 coordinate 450,781, forward strand.
CAGGGAATCAGGGGCCGGGGTCAAGGGCGGGCGCAGCCCGTGCACTTTACCCTTGGGGCCGGGCCGCCCCTGCTAGGTAAAAGAGATAGAAGGCGGTGCCTGGTGGACCAGTACCCAACAAAAAGGGCGGCTCCCTAAGGAACCGCCAGTCATCTTCGGATAATGCAACCGTTCTAAAATGATCCATATCGGATCGACGGCATGTGTGCACTTTTAAACGGGCTATCAGGTAGATGCCCAGCCGTTCAGGTTACACCGAAGATCCCTTATGCGGCTTCCTGCTGGTCCTCTGCATAGGGAGGACGCAAGACAAGCTCGCCACTGAAATTCACCGGGACAGCGTCAATCACGAGACTGACACCATCACCGCTCTGATGCTTCCAGGCTGCTCCGACACGAATCCACCGCTTCTGTCCACGGTCTTCCTTCACGTAAGAGACGACATAGTCTGGGGCACTTCCTTTCGCCATGATGAAAACTCCTTGGCAAAAGAGGGGAGGGAATAGAACTCGAAAGTTCCGGCGAAGTTATGAGGAACAGGAAATCACACGACCAATTAAATTGGCCGGCCGATAGAAAAGGTTTTTGATGATTCCTGAGGCGACCCTCATAATTGGATACACAGCATACAAATTAATTTGTTTCACGCAATGTGAGATTGACCCTAAAGTGCATACGATTGCCTATTTTGTAAGCTGATGAAAGGGAAGGCACGTGTGAATAAGTAATTCAATTGCTCCCCTTGACTCGTGAAACCCTTCCCAGGACCATATCGGGTTATGTGGGGAGTTATATCGTTGTTGTTCGGGCTGGTTCTAAGCGTCATTCTCTTGGCCTGGCGTGGGTTTCGGCTCCTTTGCAAGCTCGTCGGCATCACCTTCAAGTACAGCTTCATCACCTGCCAGTGGCTGTTAGGTAATGACTCCGACAGCTTTGGAACAGCACGCTTCGCCCGCAACCAGGAACTCAAATCCGCAGGCTTCCTCAATGACCAAGGTCTGCTGCTCGGGGAAGTCGCCAATCATGAGCTTCACAGTGGTATTGATGAACACTTGCTGTGTGTGGCGCCCACCAAGTCAGGCAAAACATCCAGCCTGGTCATTCCAAACCTATTGCGGCTCCCTGAAGCGTCCGTGGTGGTCAATGACCCCAGCGGGGAAGCCTGGGCCATCACACGCCGGCAGCGGGCAAAGTCCGGTCGGGTCTACTGCTGGGCACCCTTTGCGCCACTCACCGATTGCTTCAACCCGTTGGACTTTGTGCAAGTCGGTACACCGGATGAGCATGACGACGTCAAAGTCATCGTCTCTCTGTTGGTGCAGGACGGGGGACAGGGAGACGACACCTTTTGGAATAACCAGGCCCGGAACGTGTTGTCAGGCCTCATCATCTACGTGCTTTATGCCCATCCGCCGGAACGGCAGACCATGGCTCAAGTCCGTCATCTCCTGACCATCAGTGAAGAGGCGTTTGATGAGGTCCTGGGAAACATGATTGCCTGCGGTCATCCATTGGCCCGGCGAACCGCCAACAACATCCAGCAAATGGACAGCAAGCTACGCTCAGGGGTCCTGGCTACAGCCAAGGGCGCCACAGAAGTCTGGGACAGCCCGCGCTTAACGCAAGCAACCCGTAAGTCTGACTTCAACTTCGGAGACCTACGGATGGAAACAGCCAGCGTGTACCTGGTGGTTCCACCGGAGCGTCTCGCCACCTATTACCCAGCTGTGGCGTTGCTCGCCGGGCTTTCCATTGCTGCCATCAGTCGCGTCGCCCACCAGGGCAACAAGCGCGTGGTGTTCATGCTGGATGAGTTTGCGAACCTTGGCCGCCTGAAGCCAGCAGAGGCGGCCATCACCATTGCCCGGAAGGCGGGGATTCAGCTGTGCCTGTTTGTGCAGGACTTCGCGCAGCTGCGCCGTGTGTACGGCGATACCTCAGAGACATTCTCGGCCAACTGTGCCGCCAAGGTGTACTTTGGCGTCAATGAAATCCGTGATGCCGAAACCGTTTCCAAGACACTCGGCACCAAGACCGTCAACACCCGCTCATCCGGTCACTATGTCGGGCTCACAGATGTCATGCCCGAACGTCTCAACGCAGGCTCCGGTGAGGCTGGCCGGGCACTTCGCACACCTGATGAGGTTATGAACCTCAACCGTGATGAGTGTCTCATCTGTCACCAGAGTGTTCGCCCCATCCTGGCCCGCAAGGTTTTCTACCAGGATAAGCGGTTCAAGGGCCTTTGGGATGCCTGGGATGGACGGCCACCCCATGCAGAGCTGCTGGACTTCCAAGAGGCTTTTGTTGAACAGCAGCGCGGCAAACTACTTGCCCTGCCTCAATCAACTGTAATTCTTCTACCAGACGAAACAGACCAGGGGCACTTGACCTCCGACGAATCAGATATTGAAGCTTCAGCAGCTTAAGCCATGGCTCTGCCACAGCACTGATTTTTGGAGCCGGTCATCGCCCACCGACTCGGGACGCTGAGCGCGGGGCCCCGTCAAGGGGTTTACAGCAGAGCGTCCCTTGATGGGGGAAGCACAGCGGCCAAGGTGGGTAATAGATGACGGCCGGATGATCGGTGCGCATGTCCTGATTTTTGGTGAGGACTGAGCACACTACAATGAACCAGAAGATAATCTGAGTGAATATCAAGCAACACTCTTGGCGGCCCAAAAAAGACTGAGCTAGGCTCAATAGATGACCAAAGAAATTCCGAAACCAGAAAAGAAGAAATTAACACGCAGTTCCGAGGCAACAAACAACGTTCCTTTGTCAGTGCGTTCTGCTCATGAAATACCGAAACCAAAAGACCCAGAAGCTTTTCAACGGAACTGCGTTGCACTATTCCAGGCTGAACTGAACGATCCCAATGCGACAGAATATGGCCGACGTGGCCAAAAGCAGCGCGGCATCGACATCCTAGCGAAAAGAAACGGAGACCCGGAGCACTTCGTTGGCGTTCAATGTAAGCGATACGTACGGCCGCTAAAAGAGGAAGAGATAGAGAAGGAATGCCGGGATGCACTTACTCTGGATGTCCAGCTCAAGGAAATCATCTTAGCGACAACGTCTCCAGATGACGCACCGGCCACAGATGCTGCCTGCCGTATTGAGAAAAAACTCCGGGATGAGGGGCATGATATTACGGTAACATTGCTTGGTTGGGGGGCAATGGAGTCTCTCATAATCAGGCATGACGTTGCGTACAACCTGTTTATGCCGTCAGCGGCAGCCAGCTACCAACCCACATCGATATCGCCTGACGATGCGAAAATAATTGCGTCTCTAGTTGCCGCCGAACTCCAGCCGAGGAAATTGTATTCCAGTGTTTCTGAGACGAACGGTGGAGATGACGAAAAGCCTTGGGCACATGAAGACGCCGCCCTACACGGGAAGATCGACGCCTACCGAGACTTGCACCGGGATCATGAAACACTGACGGCAGAAAAAGGTCTGCTTAAACTGTTCAACGAGGAAGACCTTTCAGAAAAACCTTGGGCGCAATATCGGTTGCTTACAAACCTAGCTTCGGTGTCTCTTGAGTTGGGTCGAGAAGAGGAAGCCGCAGAACGATTTGAAGCAGCCTATGAAATAAAGCCCGAGCACAGCCTCGCAGTAACGAACCTAGCGCTAGCAAGGACTCTAAGGGGCGAACTGGGTGAAGCAATGAAAATTGCCCAGGAGGCCCTGGGCATGACCCCTAAATGCGAAGCAGCGATCACCTACCTGCTGCAAGCGGCTGGAAAGTCAGACTGGGAGGGCGAACCAGAGTCTCTAATACCAGAAGCAGAACGTGGCTCTATTCATGCCGACCTCGGTCTTGCTGATTTTATTCGGCGCCGCAAAGCAGACGGTTGGGAGCAAAAAGTCATCGACATTGCTGAAAAGCACACCGGTCAAGAAGAATTTGACCAGATGTACGCGGTGGCCGTGCTTAGTTTAGTGATAGAGGACGGGCAACAGCCGAAGAACAACTTCGACGTAGAGCAGCTGAATATAGCCGCAGACAAAATCAAAGCGTTGGCTACGAGACAGATCGAGCAAGGATTCTCCGACAAGCATGACTTGTTGGCATCCGTTAATAATGCCTGCGTGCTACTCAGACTATGTGAGCGTCATCCTGAGTGTGCAGACCTGGCACAGAAAGCCCTTCCGCAACTCGGTGATGAAGCACAAATCCGAAGATTGTTGGCGCTCAGTCTCAACCAACAAGGACTCAACAGCGAAGCACTCGATGTCATCAGGGATGACTCGGATTCTGAAAACCAACTAATCGAAGCTGAACTTATCGCTCGGAAGAATCCTGAAAGAGGCTTGGTAAAAGCTCAGGAGATCAAGCCCGAGGGGTTAAACGAGGCGAATCAGGTCATACGCCTCCGTATCATAGCGGAGCTAGCATTACGTCTGGGCGAGCTTGACCAAGCAAAGGATGCCAAGGAAGCATTAGCAAAGCTTACGCCGGAAGACATCTATCAAAAACTAATTGATCTCAGCATACGCGAGCTAGAAGCAACTGGTGACGAAAAAGACAAGATCATTTCGGAACTCGTGCAACTGTCGGAAACATTGGAAGAGAACGACAGTATTTTTGTTCGTTCTATGCTTGCGGATGAACTGTGCGACAGAGATTTACATACCGAGGCGGCAGCTGTTCTCAGGGGCTTTGTAGACCTATCTCGACCAAGTCCGTCGTTGCGTCTGTTCGTTCGATGTCTCGCAAGCGCTAGACAGGACAAGGAGTTTAACGAAACAGTCGACAACCTCCCAAAAGCCGTCCGAGACGACCCTGATATTTTATGGACAACAGCGGCACACGCATGGAACACGGGTGACTTAACCAGGTCCCTGGAGCGAACAGAGCGACTTCTCGAACTTGAGCCAAATTCAGGTTCCGCAAAACTTATGCAGGTGGAAATCTTCCTTAGGCGGGACGACACTCAGGCAATCCTCGACGAGCTGAAGGAGCCCCTCGAAGAGCTACCACTTGGAAATCTGTCGAAAAAAATCCGGATAGCGCGTCTTCTAGCAAGGTTTGGTTTTTCTGAACGGGCTGCCGCACACGCATATCGGCTCCTACTAGAAAACCGGGACAAGGCAGAGGCATGGATGGGGTTGTCATCCGTCATCCTTGCAGAGGGCCGCTGGTCTGGAGAAAAAGCCGAACTCTGGGACATGCCAGAGGTGCAGATCAATGCAGCTGTAGAATTCTGCACACTGGATGAAGAAGGCAACAGATCCAAAACGACACTCGTCAATATTGAGCCTGACAGCCATTTGAGAAATTTGGACGAAAATTCATGGGAGCCTGAGCACAAGCTTGCTCAGCTATTCCTTGGACACAAGGCAGGAGATGTACTGGAAGCTGATGACGGGCAAAAATTCGTAATCGTTAGCGTCAGGCACAAATATGTAGCTCGACTTCATGACATCATGAACAACAGCGAAACGCGCTTTCCAGGCGGTGCTGTGTTCAAGAAAGTGGAAGTCGACACGGAAAAACCCACGCAAACGCCAGCACTTGTAGAACAGCTCTCCAAACAACATGAGGCCAGCGAAGTTGAACGGCAAGCCTACTTGGCGGGCCGAGTGCCACTGGCGCTCTATGCAGCCAAACTAGGAGCCGATGCACTGGATGTGGCGACAGCACACGAAGCTGAAGGCCATCCGTTGAAGGTAGCCATCGGGAACGGTGAAGAAAGAGATGCGGCTCACCAAGCCATTACTGAAAATGATGGCGCTGGATGTGTCTTGGATTTGTGGACATTTTGGAATGCCTGGAGACTTGAGCTGCTGGACGTGGTGACAGCGACCTGCGGAAAGATTCATGTCACGCAGAGCTTACTGGACCGGCTCAGAGAGAAACGGGAAGAGCTTGAATTTCACATCAAAGATGGTCGCCTGACTAGCAGCCTTGTTAACGGTGAAGTGCGCACCTGCTTCGTGGAACCAGAGATGATCCAGAAATGGCGGGACGGCATCGACAAAGCGATTCAATGGCTAACAGAGAATACGCGAGTGCTGCCCGTTGTGTTCGACGAAAAGATTCCGATAACAATCACTAGCTACAGCAATGTTACCGGTCTTGATACTTTCGATGCGTTGGTGGCAGCTCAGAATGAAGGAATACTACTGGTTAGTGATGACCTCGGTTTGCGAGAGTACGGCCGAGAATCAGGATTCGCGAAATCTGCATGGCTGAACGCGGTAATGCGGAAAGCTCTAGATAACGGTTCATTGGACGCCAAAACATTCATTCAAACGACAGCCAATCAAATTGAAGGAAGCTACACATACATTTCCGTAACCAACGGAATGTTGATGCTGTCACTCCAGATGGACGTGGAAACCACCGGTAAGCCTGACCGTCTCTTTGAGAACATGATCAAAATGCTCGGCGGGCGCGGAGCTGACCCACACTCTCATGTGGGCGTTGTTAGCATGTTTCTTGAAGAACTATGGGCCAATGAGAAGCTCAAAGACGCCCGCTACATGGCAACATCAAAGATATTGCGCCGAGTCATCGCAAATAGAATAAACGATCATAAAGAAATCATCTTGGCCATCGCTCGTATGACGCGGGATGACCGGGACTTGCTCTCGTACATAGGCCAATGGGTTCGTGGTCATTTCATTGTTCTGACCTAGAATTTAAACCTTTCGCGAGAACGCTCACGAGTGCGCTCTTTTGCACGATCCTTCTCCCACTTCCTCTTAAACCGCTTCCGCTGCAAGCGGACAGCCGCCTCAAACCCCCGACAGAACACATCCCAGTAGAACAGCTTGTCTTCGATGCTCATAAGGAGCCATAGGCGCCCCTCTACATGGAGCAGGGAGCGCTTGTCCGGGTAGGCGCGCTCATTCTGGATAAACTCCGCCCCTGGTGAGCCCATGAGGAACGCCTTACGGCGGTACAGGTCTTCCTTCAACTCCAGGAACCGTTGCTTCTTCCGTTCGACACGGCGGCGGACAGCAGCTGCTCTGGTGATGTTACGGGCAAGCCGCTCATCAAGCGTGTTCCATTGCGGTGAGTCAGGCTTAAATTCTCGACCAAGCTTGAACTCCGGCAGCGTTTCGAGCTGGAGGTTGCGGGGCAGGGGATGTTGGAGCTGGGTTTCTGGTTTTAAGGTTTTCCGGTTCAGTACAACCTGGTGACCTGCGCGTTGCAGAGCACGCGTTTGATGATCGGCCCAGGCAGCACGCCATTCCGGGATCAACGCGCGGGAGTTCCACTCTCTGGTCTTGGTCCGGTACAAGCCATCCGGTCCCGCCTTGCGCAGCGTCAGCAGGATGTGCGCGTGGAAATTCCGGTGGTCCTTACCCTTGGCCAGGTCGGGATTGTGGAGGGCAATGTCTGCCACCATCCCCTTCGATACAAATTGCTCAGCCACATACTCACGAACAAGTTCCAAACGCTCTTCTGGTCCCAACTCACACGGGAGCGCCAGGATGACGCGCCGTGCCAGCTGGGCATCTTTTCGGGTCTCCAGCTCTTCAACCTTGTTCCACAAGGTCTCCCGATCATAGAGATAGTCCGCCATGCCTTCAGGACCCATGATTTCAGCGTGAGCCACATCTTTCCGATGCCGCCAATCATGGAAGTCCCGCAACCGATGGTCATACAAACGCACACCAGCGCCGTAAGCAGCAGCGGCCAGTGCGGAATCGTCGTTGGCACGACGAACAATATATACGTCCATGTGCGGCGAGGGCATCTCGCAGCATTTCTCCTCTCATTCTTGTTGTGGGGTTTGGGAAGCTCAGCGCCATTTGTGGCGCTTCTGTCACCTATGTCGCGCAGCGATGTATAGTTGCGCTTAAATATATAGACTTCTCTTCCCTAAAAATTAATTGGCCCCTTTATCACAGTGTCAAATGCACTACCAAGAACTTTCTGCAATTAATTCAGTCTCTCCAACGAATAACTCAGGCAGTTAGAAGTCGCTTCTGAAGTGATGCATTAAGTTTGGAGAAACATGAGGTCTTCATGCAACGGGTGCAGATTGGCGCGTTGGCCACTGGCGTGGCCAACGCCTCGCTATCGCTCGGCGGGCCACGAAAATGGAACTCGCTACGCTCGTAATTTTTGAGAACGACCTCATTTGAAGTACCTGTACGCGCTCAACGGGTTTTTGGCTGGGTTTTTGACGACAGATGAGGAATGAAAGGCTTGAACTATTGAACGCGCTGAAATCGCCGTACAGAACGCCTCATTTCACAGCAGAATAGTGAGGGAGGAGGGGTGACAAAAACGGCGGGTTTGGTATCATCTCAATTGCGGCGCTACGTATTACGACCACCGATCGCCGTGAAGTATACTGTACGAAACCGTACAATGAATTGGCACCCCACGGGGTGCCTTTTGATTTTCGAATTGCTTGACGAAGACAGCGGAATGACTCAGCATAAATCTATGAAAAGTAATTTATTGGATGACGCTCATGCTGAACAGACCGCAGACCAGCTGACAGAAGCAGATATGAACGCACTTCAAGACTATTGCACGGAAGTGGCAGCTGAAGGCGGGGAACTAGGTGCGGTAGCAAAGCAAATACTTGATATCAGCGAGCGCATGGACACGCTATCGAGGCGATTGGATGAAGCTCTCGAATCCTGAGCTGTAGACATGTCAGATCGAATCCAGGGTCTGGAGCAAACGTTGCTGATGCTCGGGCAAAAGGAGCTGAAGCTTGAGAGGCAGCTCCAACTGTTGAAGGAACGAACACGAAGCGCAGTCGATTTTGGCGACCTTAAAACAGCCGATGCAAATTGGGAGCTTTATGAGGAAGCCAGAAAAGAATTGGCAAGCGTACAGTTAGAGATCGGCGACGTTGAGAGCATATTGTACCGATTACGGCGCAGAAGATAATCCAACCAAGACCTACCTGTTCAGAGCCCAAAAACCAGTCAGCGCAATCGCTTTTATGTGTTTTCTGAGTATACTTACTGTTGCGCCCGCAATGGGCGTCGGCTCTTCGTAACAGCCGTAACGTAGTGAATCGGCCTATGGCCGGATACGATGGTATGTCCAAGGGCCTAGGCCCTAAAACCCATTGGCCTTGCTACGAGGTTACGAATGTCCGGCCACCCTTTGAGTTGGTCGGAGAGACGAACCAACGAAAGAGCAGACAGTGGCTGATATCGTCACCCTCAATCACTCTGGCAACAGCTGGCTGTGGAAGCTAAGGCTCCGGGAATACCGAGAAGACAACAATCTGACACAGTTGGAAATGGCGGAATGTCTAGGAATACCGCTAGAGATCTACGTGGAGTACGAAACATCCAGCCAGAAGGTTCATCCAGAGCACCTGAAAAGTATCATTGCCGCGTTGGATTCCGAATCATGGAGAAAGAAATCGATTTAACATAATTATCATTATGCGCAATTAAGTCATTGAATTATTTGATATTTGGATTGCGCATTTTCCGGTTAAGCGCAAATAAAAATCGCCAAGCCTTGGTTAAAATGGAAGAGGCTTAGCGATCCGAAAGTTCAAAATCATGAACGCTGAATAATAGCCTCAAATTGACGGAAAAGTCAACCGTTGATTCGAGCGTTTCAAGTGAAAATGCGATAGAATAAATCTGTTCGCAAGTATGGAAGCTGGCGAGCAATTAAACGAACGAAAGAAAAAAACCATGACAAACAATGTCACGCCTATTCAAGGCGATACTTCAACATCGATCCAACCAAAACACCAACGTTGGCTAGTCAGAGAACGAGTTTGGATACCACAGGATATACACGAGGACTCGGAACCGCTTCATGATCAAGAGGCCGTAGATCGCCTCATAGGGGAGTTTTTCCAGAAAACTACAAGATACTAAGAAAAAAATGGGAGATGCGGTGTCGAAGGGCACCGCTTAGAATTTATGGAAGCTAATTTGTTTATTGAATTTCTGGCCTTTTCAGGGGTCATAGGTTGGATGGTCGTCATTCGAGGGTGCTTCAGCAGGTTCCGGATGATGCTGAGGCGTCTGCATTGGGTGCTGTTTGGTCCTGATATCCATCACAGTCATAACCCCAAGAAGAGGCGAGCACTGACTTACCCACAGCAGTAGCCATCTCTTCGCCAGCTCAATGAAACAGCGCTACGAGCTGGCCTGCTATGGATAAGTCCCTCTGACAACCCCGTCATAATAGCTGATGTTGGCCACAGCCACGTCCGTCTCTCATATTTGATTGGCCGATGAATCAGACCAGGCATGAGCTGCAGTTCAAGCGGGGCCTTCCGACTCTGCGCTAGTGCTGTGTTCCTTACTTGCTCTACGGAGCCCTGGCTGCGCCTTCTAGGCCTGCCCGTTCTTCGAGGCCCTCAAGGGGCCTCTCCGCCCGTTCAGTCCTGCGGCGGCTGGCTGCGGGCCTCCTAGAGGCAGCTTCATCACCCAACACTGTGGCAGGCTGTCAGGCCTGTTTGAACTGAGACTTTGACTGGACTTCCCAGTCGTCCTCACAACCATGATTGAGTGCCTATGCCGTAGGCAAAAACGAACTGATATTTCTAGTTTATCAAGTTAAGGTTTGACGATGTTTCTCAATTCATTCATGATTCGAGAATGAAGCCAGAAGAAAATGTCCCGCAGCAAAGGAGTCAAGTTAGCGATGAACTAGCCGCAGATATTGATCCAGTAGAGGAACTCCTTACTATTCTCAGCAACTTGGAAAGATTGTACGTGGGAGGGTTTGAAGGGCTCAGTAGCGAGCAGTGCGAACTGCTCAAGGCAAATATTAGAAGAAAATGCCTTCCTGCTCTCGACGAAACATTCCATGAGGTTGCCAAACTGGGGAGTTGAATCGAGTGTTCATTTCTTACTTTCGAGCGCCTGAATCACTGTACGAATGAAATCATTTAGCGGAGTAGAAAAAGAACTAACTTCAAACATTGACGGGAATCTCTCGCGCCTCCTTGGTGCCGCATGGACTGAGGAATTTCCGGTTAAATGTATATTCCGTTCGAATTGCTCGAATCCTGACCGGAGTTGGCCTCTCAATTCACTAATAGCTACCTTAAAAGGCTTTGCACTTTTTACTGAGCTAATTTGGTCTATTCTCTGGTCCAGAACATAGTGTAGATAAACAATAGACAGATGCTCGCAAAGAGCGCGACTGAGAATACAGCAGGCCAAAACGGATTCCGACTGGTAACAGCTATTCAACTCGCGGCAAAGGGTCACTGCTCTAAGCGTATCCCAACCAGGCCAATTAACTTTGTCCAACTCAACAATTAGTGCAGGATCAATCAAGACGCTACTTGATGTAGTTGAAGTCTCTGCTGCCAACCGAGCCAATACGCCACGATACATTGACACCCCACCCCGGAGATCATCAATAGTGGTTCCATCAACTAGTTGCAGCCGCTCGATCATCTGCGCCAAGGTTGAATCCAAGCGATTTCGAGCCGTGTTCCGAAACTCATCCTCAAGAACCTCAAATACCTCCCAGGCCGCCTTAAGTTCTTGGTCCTTCAGTCCAGACTCTTGGTAGACATCGACCATCTTAGATACGATAGCATCAAGCTCCGACAATACTGAATCGACATCACTCATGATCATTCAATGGTCCGTCTGTAATTAAGCTGCCGCGTCCCGAGCAATCGGCGACGTGTAAATAGGTCGATATGTTGCTAGCGCACGAGGAACAGATGTTACGGAGTCCGACCACCTCACCACAAAGAGCTTTAGCGGGGGCTGCCCTTGCTGCCTGGCAAGCTTCTGAATATCGTCGATCTCTGCCTTGACGTGTGAAGTTTCCGGATCCCCGATGACGAGGATTGCCTCAGATTTGGACGTAGCCTCTTCAAGAGAAATAGTATCAATCCCTTCATCTAGTTTATCAGGATCTTCTCGAAGGTCAGTGTAAGAAATCACACCCTGAGCGCTCATCCGAAGGAAGTAATCGTCTGGGAGCTCTTCGATCTCTTCATGTCTTCCCACTACAATCAGAGTGTTCACAAATGTGGAGTCGCTTGTCACGACCGAAGGAACGCTAGTGGTTGCCTGATCAGGATGTCCGCATCTAACTTGAATGGATTGTGCGCCGATCACGGCTCCATTTAGCTCTATGCATAGTTCCGCTTCATAAGACTCGTTTGCTACCCCAGCTCGCGGAATTTGTGTATTGAACCTGACCGATTGAGGTTGACTGCGCCAAACCACGAGGCGGGATTGGATTCTTCCACGTAATCCGCGAGGACCAACCGGAGCAAAGGTAATCACGATCTCGTCGTTCATTTGCACCGATTTCCTAAACGTACGAACACTCGTTTCTGCGGTGGTATCGGAGTTGAGTTTCAATGCATCCATGGCAACCAGTTTTTCAGGTGGGGGGGTAACCAATACGTCAACGCTGAAGGATGAGCCAGGCATGGCTGCTAATGGTGCGAAGGCGGCAATTTCAAATTCGTCACCCTCGTCGATAGAAGGAACGGGATGCGCAAGCGGCACTACGTTCCAAATAAGTGAAGCGGCGTACTGTGTAGCAAACAAATAAGCAGCTGCGACTGCTGCTGCGATGAGACCGTAAATTAACAATAGGTCTAGCCAGATGTTCTTTATTCCGCTCTTCACTGAATTTTTCAAAGGCGGTGTTTCTGATCCATTTGCAAGGTGGGGCTCAAACGCTATAGGAGCTACTTCAAACGACTTTAGTTTAGAAAACAAAGCTCGATCGAACTCCTGACGTCGAGCAGTAGTTGAAGCGGCCGAAGCAGGAACGTGAACCTCATCCAAGACTACGCCGTCGCCAATGGTCTGCGCACGAGCAGGCGAAAGAAGTACATTAATAGTGGAATCGGAATTGAAATTCGGATCAACAATTATCTCAAGAGAATTTTTAAGATTGTCAGGCAAGAACTCTAAGTTCGATTTTTCCTGTGTTAAAGCGACTGTATCGAAAGGGCGTTCATCGGCAAGTGAAATTAATTCTGCTTCATAAGAAGGAGGAGTATAGCCCTGAGACACAACAATAATGAATTGCCCGCACTTCTGTAAAATGCTTTGTCTCGCCTCAGGGTCCAAATGCTCTAATTCTGGTCTCGTTACAACTTCAATGCCTTGTGACCTGAGGCGATCCAGGAGTCTGAGGCCGTGTTCATCGCCCGGCGCGAAATCGACGTAAAACTTCATTAGGGATAACCGAGTCCTTGGAAAGGGTTCGTTCTTTGTGAAGCGCCAATATAGCGACTTTTAGCGGGCTTCACGAGTCCGACAAAAGCGAGCCACATCCTCAAACTCCACATAAGCCCCCTGCACTGCCACCATTTCTGAAGTACGGCCATCACGGTAGATGGCCTGGCCTCGTTTTAGCTTGGTGATGTCAGCTGGCATGTCCTGCGCATCACCGTACAGGTTGGCGGCGGACATGTTGCTCGGCATCCGGAAGCTGATCACGGTCGACAGGTTATGCCGGAACGCAGATGGCACCGCATCCGTGGTGGTCTTCTGCGACTGCACCCAGAACCTAAACCCCAACGCCCGTGACAGGTTGGTGAGGCGCACAAGGTCCCGCTCCACTTCTTCTCGGACATTGGTCTTGCCCCCTTCCCCACCCTTTTTGGGCTGGCTCAGGAGCACATCCGCAAACTCATCAATAACAATGAGGATGAGCGGACCATCCCAGTGAGTCAGATTGCGCTCATCCATCAACTTGCCCCGGCGCTCCATTTCCGCAAGGAGGGTCTTGGTAAGAGCTGGCACCTCTTCAGGAGTGCGGGTCAGATTGAACTTCCCCGACAACGAAGGATAGCTCTTCAGCTCCAGACCAAACTTCAAATCAACCAGGTAGATGGATTCAAACTGGTCGAAGTTGGTCACCACGCTGGCCATCATCTGATGCAGGAACACGCTCTTGCCGAAACCGGACGGCCCCGCAATCAAGGTATGGGTCAGCTTCTGCCAGGGCAGGTAGACCGGCTGGGCGGTATTGAGATCCAAACCAAAGAAAATCTCCCCCGGCCTCAGGAACTGCGGCTCTAGTGGGAAGCTTTCCGGAACCTCGGGCAACCTGTAGAGCATAAGTGAAGCGCCATCGCGTTTTTGCACACGCCAACGGCCACCAAGGTATGCCTCGATTTGGGGCAAGGACGACTGCCAGTGGTCAACATCAATGGCTTTGCGCTCTGAGCGGAACACGTATCGTTGGGCAGCATGGTCAGTCTGCTCAAGGTCCATGAAATCAAAGTTGTCTTTGGTGCTGTCGGCACCAATGGCCACCGGCAAGTACAGCAGTTTGCCATCCGGGCTGATGGCCGAGATATCGAATTCGCTGTAACCGCGTGAGCTGGGATGAAGGGACGGCAGTGACCGGAGGTATTGCTGGCGGATCAGTTCACGCCGCGTGACCGAGCCAGCCGCATACCGCTGCAGCAGGCCAGGGGTATTGTCATGCCGGCTAATGACACGAGGATAGGTGCTGTCGATATCGTGTTCCGTCACTACGATGTACGGCAGCTGTTCGTTTTCCTGGATTTCAAACTTGTAGCCCCGCAGAGAATGATGAGGCGCAACCAGGGCCACAAAGCGCCAGTAGTCGGTCCAATACTTGGGGCGCAATAGTAGCAGGAAATGACGCCAGGACGCGTTTTCGCGGTGGCGCAGGTAAGTCAGGTCTACACCGGCATTGTCTGCCGGGTACTCGGGAAGGTCTTCATGAAAAACCAGGCTGTACCACAACGGCGTGGTCAGCAGGATGGCCACACATAACGCCACCGCCACGACTTTTGCCAAACCGTAGTCACCGCTGGCCAGGTAGGCACCAATGTAGGCCGCAAGAGCAGCGGCAACCGCAAACTTAAACACGGGCACCAGGCAGCAGAAAAGCTCTTGGAAATAGGACCAGCGCAGCTGGAGCAAGACACGATTGCGCAGATACTGGCGCACGTGCTCGGTAAACGGCTGCTCCTCAGAGGAGCTGTAGCTCACAACAACAGGGCGTGACTTCGGCCGGTACTGCGAAGCCTGATGGAGACCAATCACCACGGCCCACAGGAAAGCAACAACACCTGGTGTAAACAGCACCACACCGATGGCGTGGGTCATCAGTTGCTGGTCAAGCCACAGCAAGTGATTAACGTACTGGGTGGGCTGAACTGAAGTGACCCCGAATTTTTCCAGGAAATCCCGGTGGCCCAGCCAGCGATAGTATTTATCGATGACATGCTCTCGGGCGGTGAACTCGCGCAACGCATCCAGCAGGAAGAACCCTGCCCCGAACCACAAAATAGCTAGGACGAAGGCGGCCGAGGTGGCCGCCCCGCTGTTTGGTGTGTTGCGCATGGTACCCCTCACCCCTTTGCCGCAGCAGAATGAGGCGGCTTCACCTCAATCCGGGTGTTGGGCACCTGGCTGAAGCCAACGCCACGCTTGCCCGCGTAGGCAGTGACAGCCACCGTGGCGATGTGGTCGCGCTGGAGTTCGGTCAGATTGGGCTGACCTTCCAGGCGGACCTCCATCTGACCGAAGGACCCATCCGGCAGGGCCTCCCCGGTCTGGAGGTAGTAGGTGTCCTTACCGTCGTAGGACACCTTGCGGACACCCAGGATGGGCGATTGGACGACGAGCGGCATGGGATCTCTCCTCTAGTTGCCGTTGGGGGAAGCCTCATCCAGGTCATTCTGGACGAGGTAGTCACCGGGCTTGAGCGCTTCATGGGTGGTCCACATGAAGGTCTCTTCCCCGGTTTTCTCAGCAGTGGGCGCACGCTCCAGCGCTGAAAAATCGATGTCTTCTGCAAAGGCTTTGAGGGACCCGCCCATGGCCCGCAGGCGGCGGTTAAAGAAGCCCTCATGCAGGGTCCTGATGACCTTGGGGTCAGCCGCAAAGCCGTGCGTGGTGCGGGAAAAAATCGAAGAGCCCTTGCAGAGATATTTTGTGACCTCTGCGATGCCTGCTTCAGCAGGATCACCCGCAGGTTGCTCACCCCGGTTGGTGATGCGGTTGACATGCAGGACCTTGATGTCCGGCATCCGCATGGACCGTCGCCAAATCTTCAACCAGGCACCATGGTCCAGCCAAATTTCTGCCCCCGGCCCATAGTTCGGGCGCATCAGCAGGAAGTAATGGGCATGGAGGTTGAAGTCGTCCCGGCGTGGGTTGTAGACGGCCTCACAAGTCCGGTACCAACCCCGCACCGCCCGCTGAAAGGGCTTCGACCGGGTCATACGGCGATGCCCATCGAACAGACGGGTCACCGCACTTGGGAAATCCCGGTGACCGGCGTTGGGAAAAGTTGGGGTGAGGAGGACCGCCACATCATGGGGATGGGCCTGGGCATGACGCTGATAGGTGGCGAACAGCTCAAATTGGCGCTTGCGCGATTGCAGCAGCCAGCACACCGGACACAGGACATATTTGCAGCGGAAGCCGCTGGCGACTGTCTTGTAATGCAGTTCGCCATCAACCCAGTCCAGGGTGTCAATGAGGTTGGCGCAATGGCGGACCTTATCCACCCACTGGTCAAAGAAGCCCCCTGCCCGTGCCATGGCAGCCACGAGCGCCAGCGCTTGTAGTTTGCGCTCACGGAGTGGCCACACCTTCCCCGAGGGACCGATAAAGTGCATCCGGTCCTCATGGGGAAAGTCAGGCGTATCGGGGGTGTTGACCAGGTCTGCCCAGAGCACAGCGATTACTCCGCAGCTGGGGCAAACGAAGGCCACGGCGTACCGTGGATGTCTTCCCAGGTCTCCTCTAGGCCGACGAAATAATCGGTCAGCAGCTCATGCACATAATGGTGCATGCGGTAGTCAAGGACGGAGGCGGGCTGGCCCTGGCACTCCATATAGATGGTGTGCAATCGGCGGTGATGATCTGCCTGTTCGGACGGATCGTGACAAACCAACGAGACCACTGCGTTGGCAAACACGTGTGGCGCAAGCGGCGAGTAATGAGGCGTTGGGGACATTCTTCTTACTCCTACTCTGTCATCGTCGGCGTGTAGGTTGGAAACTCTGCTGCTGAGTCGGGACGACTGTCTGCACCGCACGCAATGCAGTGTTCTGACTGGGAGGACATTGCGGAAACATAGGCTTCGACACCGCCTTCCGGCGGCATCTCCGCCATCACTTCACCCAACGTGCGGCCTTCCTTACGCGCGTTGAATGCGGTCTCAGTCCAGGGCTCGCGTTTGAGAAGGTGGTAGTTGCGGTGGCGCCAGCTGCATAACCTGTTGCGCGCAACGACGGCGGTTTGGGCAGTCGTTGGAAGATCAACTGCACAGTCGCCATCATGCAGGTGCTTGGCACGCGGCTTTTGACGGCGAGGCTTGAAGTAAGGGGTGCGGTTTGCTTCGGTGCTGGAAGCGTCGAACATTCGGGGGGCTCCTGGTAAACCAACCACGACATGCGGTTTCGACCAGTGGGCGCAGATCCCGAGACAGTTGGAAAAGACAGCTCAAACCGAACTGAAGCCGGTTCTGTCCTTGACATTTTGAACTTTGTTGATCTCAGCGGGCAGACAACCGAATGGCAATCTCGATCAAGTCTTCAGCTGACGACTTTAAGGAAGCTAAGCAGCAGCGCCTAAACGCAATCCAGACGACCTTTGAGGCCGCAACAGAACGATGGCGGCTAGAAGGTGGCGCAAACATTGGCAGCGTGGCAAAGATAAGAGAACGGTTTGCCATCTCGATTTTTGTCGAAGAAAACTGCCCAGATGACATCGATCCAGGTGACCTACTTCGCCAATACAGACGCACTTTGCAGACTAACCGGCAACACCCATACAGGGACCTCAGTCATGCGGATCTTAAAAAGATGCTCCAGTTCTTGGAGCACTGCGAATTTGTGACCGACGATGAAAAGTCGTTGCTGGACAAGTCCAGGACGGATTTCGAAAAGGTGGCCGACGATACAAGATGGGAGAGAGAGACCTACCGGAGGAGATTTCGTAGAGAGCTTGAGAACCTATTCAACAGTGCCGAAATGGTGACAGATGCGTTGTTCGACCCTGCGGCGTTGAGCAACATCGCCGACATAGCAGTCATATCTCACATCATTCACGGCCGCCACGATATCGCAATGCGAAACATGCAGTTGCTATATAGCGCTGCAGCAGACCAGCAAAGTAGCGTCAGCTTAACCGATGATCAGCGAGACCGGATGCTCAAAGTCGTTCTGCCTCCGATAGCTTGGTCGCTGTACCGACTTGGTCACCCCGACGAGAGAAGACTCATTGCTGACCTTTCCGACTTGGCAAACCGGTTGCGCGATCCAAGATTGGAAGTTGCAAGACTGCGTCACAACCATTTTCAAAATGTCTCATCGACAGCCGCTCTCACCGGACTTGAGCTTCTTGCCGAAGCAGGGCTTAAAGACCCGGAAGACCCTGATGTGCGGCAACTGGAAATCTACTCTGTCGAGGAAGTCATTCATAGGGGAGGAGGCCTGGCAGACGAAGTCCCCGGCACTGGCGGCAGGCTCGTCAGTGAGATTATCGAAAGTGCTGCACGCTTGGCCGATGACGAAGAAAAGCTAGACAGCAATCTGAGATACCAAACCGTAAGGGCGAGGAGCCTGATGCTTGAAGCCGGGGACGATAGTTCTGGCGTGGCGGAAGCTCGGCTTCGTGAAGCCATTACCGAGCTGGACCGTCTCAATATCAAAGCACGACACGCTAATGAAGAAATTCCTCATGCCCAGATGAGGATAGACATCGAACTCTGCACCGCACACGGCATGCTTGCCCGACTCAACGGAAATAGCCTCCATCATCTTGATCACTTTGAAATGTACGGAAACGAAGCACTAAAAACGAGCAAATCATTTGGGATGCCTATTATGACGAATTCTCACAAGAAAGCGTACACGAAGTTATTGCCCGAAATAGCCAAGTTTATCTTGGCCTAAAATTTTTGCCTTTAGTAAATTGGCCTTGTGAGAAACAATAAGTGCCCGAGTAAAAATGAGGTCGAAGAGGCTGTATTAAATCCGCACTCACGCAGCAACTACGAGATTTTACGCCGCTATATTCGAATTGTGAAACACCATCAGTTTTACCGCGAGACAGTTGCCTTGCGCCTGGAAAAGAACATTTTGAACCTAGACCCTATGGTTCATAAAATTATCGAAACCATACCTGCCAATCGGATCGTTCCGTGTACGCTGAGCACAGCGGGGCCTACCAAACCATTAACTCAGAGACTAAAGGAATATCGATTGTTCAAGCATATTGATCGCGCGCGGTACCAACGAGCCAGAATCAATACAGCGGAAAGCGGTACGCCAGAAGGCTTGAAGAAAATTTGGGGCTTTGAGAAAAAATCAGAAGACGATATTGAGCTTTAGGAATAAAACCACGGAACTTTTGCGCCTGCTCTGCCAGCTTCCCAATAGACAACCCAACGCCTTGAATCGGCCTCCCACGAAGCCACAGCGAGTAGTTGAGGCCTCCCCTACTCTGCTCCACAGACAGCAAAGCCCCCATTCCCGTTTTCAAAGCCTTTCGGTTGTTTGCGGTGGTCTGGTTGGTTCTGATGGTCGAAATGCGTTTATTTAACGCCCAGGGCTGGGTGGCGGGGCTTGTAGGGCCGCTATCAAGCTACGAGCCGATGGCGAGTTCCTTTTTGTTTTTTTACGGACAGCATTTCCGCCGAAGTTATCCCCATTTCTGCCTCAACAAAAAATATAGGAATTTATAAGAAGAACTATATAGGATGTCAGTAACTCTTCTTCCCAACTAAGTTTATAAGCCGTTCGCCTAAAGCATTGTTTTATTATGGGGAGTAACGTTCCACCCCAGATAAAGTATTGAAAACCTGAGCAAATGATTGTTTCTGCGGGTAAAATTACCGGGGTAACGTTTCTTTGTGGATAAGTTGAATCATTCACAGGGCGGTAAAAGCACAGGGGAGTAACGTTTCTTCCCATTTAAGATGCTGAATATAAATTACTTTTCGATTCATACCGCTCTTGCAGCGGTAGCTTTGAGGGATGGATGTAAATCACTCCGTTGAAGAAATCGATGTTGTAAAATGGGTATGCCGCAGCAATTCGCTTTGTCATTAATTTCGCCTCACGGCGAAAGTTGCTCACATCCCCTTTAGTGATATCCCTAATGTTGCCAAACTTGCAGCCCAGCTGCTTCATCGCCGCACGATAAGGAACTTCTTTCGTCTCTCCATGCTTGTTGGCAAGATATGTTTTATAGCCGTACCAATTATATAGATCCATGGCGAGACAGGAGTCCCGAAGCGCACAGAGAGCGCGATTGTCCAACGGTACAGGAGAAGTACGAAGCATCTTCGCAGCTTTGTGACCAATATCCACGTACCCATCGAAGACGTCTTCCTCGTCTCCGGAATAGTCCCACCAGAACTCCCCATCGGGAGCAAACTGTAAGTCGCTGTATTTAAGTCTGCGCGTGAGCTTGCTATCTCTCACGATGTTCGTACTGAATTTAGCACGGAAGAACCTCTGCACCATTTGCTCCACACGAGTCCTGTCACCACGTTTGCCGCCTGAATTTGGATCGAAACCAAGAGAGCGCACAAAAGAACGAAGACTTTTTCCCAGGTAAATTCGATTGTGATCCTGGAGCAGAAGTTGTTTGGTAGTCCAGGTAAGCAGGATGCGTGGAACAATTCCATAGGGATAACCATACGGCTCTTTGCCACAATATCCCTGTTGAATCGTGAAGGTGATATCGCCATTGTATCTGACCCAAATGGGTACGTCACCAGGGTCGGTATAAGGGAGTGTGGTTTGGACGAGTTCACTTGCTAGAAACGAAATATCGTCGGCCTGAGGGTATGGATTCCCCCTGATGGCAGCGCCAGCATTGATCAGCCGCTGCTGTTGCCGAGTCAATTTCTCCAAATATAGCCCTTCCCTTTGTTGATTGAATATAGAGATTTCCGAGCAAACTGGGAAGTTTTAATTGCTCATAATATCTATTGTTTTTTGCATTGCCCCAATGGGAGGCTTCAGAATCTCAACCCGAGGTACGCGGCACCCGTTCCCGCTAAGCAATCGGAGGCTTGCCGTAACGGGAAAACAATAGATTTAAGGCCTCACGGTGAAGTTCCTGAACTGTCAGGTCGTTTTCTGCTGCCAGAATTTTGAACTGCCGAAACACCGCGTCAGAATGATAGGCTGAAATATTGCGCTTCCCTTCTCTGTACGTCTTCGTGGGGTCATTAGCGTTATTGGAGTCGGTTTGCTGGTTGTTGGAAGAGCCTTCAGTGTCACTTCCTTCTGACTCGTTGCCACCAGGCTTATCAGGAGTAGGCCCTGGGTGCGGAGGCTTGTTCTTTTTCTTCTCTGCTTCTTCACGAGCCTTTGCGGCGATGCGAGCGCTAAGATCACTCATGGTTTGATCCCCAGTTGTTTACAGACGAATTTATAAAGCGCTCTTACCTCTTCCGCAGCCTTTCCACGGGGCTCAAACTCCAACACTGCCTGATCTTCTTCCAGTGCCGCAGCAAAAGCGGCCCGCTTGCCCAAAGCAACCGGGGCAATGGGCGTGTCATAAGACTTAGAAAGCTCCTCCACAGTCGTCTCAACCAGTTTGCTGGTCACAATGCAGTTGTTAAGGACGATCCAAGCAGGTGTTCGTGTTAGGGTAACCGTGCTTACCGTATCGCCAATAGCTTGGCGGTCCAACTTTGACGGCTGGCATGGCATTAGAACGAGGTCGGCTTTTTCGGCGGCAACGCGGATGCTGCTTTCTGATTTGGGTGCGGTATCAATAATGAGAAAATCATACAGACTTTCAAAAGCTTCTTTTACAAGAGTTTCGAGGTCTTTTTCGGTAGCCGCTAGAACATTGGGTGGAGCGCTCCGACTTTCATGCCAATCCAAAGAACTTTGTTGAGGGTCTATATCTAAAATGAGGACGCGCTTGCGCTTTTGGTGAGCTGCAATAGCAAGGTTCATTGTAAGCGTAGTTTTACCCGCGCCTCCTTTTTGTTGGGCAATCGCTATCGTTTTCATTGGAGTATCGTAATGGTGGGAAATATGAATGTCTTAAGTTTGGGATATTCCACTTGTGGAGGTGTGCTTTATTTGTCAATTGGGATTTCGTTATAGTGGCGTTTCACAAATTCAAGAAGACGGGAAATCAGGATTTCTCTGACTCATTGTATTCCGAAATCACGATATCGGTATGTAGAAACTTCGTGTAATTGGAATGTTGGAACTGTGGGATAACCCACACATGGGATGTTAAGGTTTCCCAAAGCACCGGTTTTGTTATTTTGGGATAGTGGAATTTAGAACTTTCCCAATCATATCCCCAGCACTCTCATTGAGCTGGTCCAGCGGATCATCAAAGAGGTGGGCGTAGCGCGCAGTAGTGCTTGGATTCCGGTGACCAAGAAGGCCGCCAAGTTGGATGAGCGAGGAGCCAGGCGCAGACGCAATCATGCTCGCAAACGAATGCCGCAAGTCATGCAGGCGGACATCATTAAGCCCAGCCAGGGTCCGCACCCGATCCCAGGATTTTTGCAGATTGACGAGATGCTGCCGTTCCTTGTGACCGGCAATGACATACGGATTGCCCTCCTGGCGGGGGAGGGTGGTCAGCACTTCAACAGCTGCGGCGTTCAGTCGGATGATTTTCTCACCGGTCTTGGAGTCTGGCAGACGCAAAACCCGCCGTTCAAAGTCCGCAAACCGCCACTCCAGAGTGAGGATTTCGTTGCGGCGAGCCCCGGTGAAAATGAGCAGGCGGATCGCAGCGGCAGCATAGGGCGTGATGAGGTTTTCCGTTTCGGCTTTGGTGAGCACCTCACCCAACGCCACAAACTCCGCATGACTGAGGAAGCGCTCCTTCTTGCGTTCCTTGAATTTCTTGATGCCCAAACAAGGGTTGGAGCCTTTGGGGCGAAACTCTTCCGCCTCTGCCCAGGACATGAACTTCGACAGCACCGCCAAAGCAAAGTTGGCCTTCCTTGGAGTATCGGCCAGGTCCGCATGGAAGCGTGCCACCTGGCTGCGGGTCACATCCGGGACCTTGTTGTCACCAAGGGCAGGGAGGATGTCTTTGTCCAGCAGACGCTGGTACTCCTCACGTGTCCGGGCTTTGAGCTTAGGGCCATGTTCGGCCATGAACACTTCGGTGGCTGCTTTGAGGGTAGGGGAGCTTGCTGCCTGGTCACGGTGTCGGCTGGGATCACGGCCCGCTGCAATTTCGCCCAGGATACGAATAGCAGCATCACGGGCGGTCTTATGCGTCCAAGGCTTGCCATCAGGACCAATGGCGCCATGGGTGCCAATCGTTATCCAGGGCGTCCGGTTCTTGATGCGTTTGCGCACGAAGTAGACGCTGGCATCTGTCTGCCGCCGGACCCCAAAACCAGTCAGCTCCGGGTCCAGGATGACGTAACCAGGTTGCAGGGCATTGACCGCAGCAGCGGTGATTTTCGTGCGAACTGTTTTGGCCATTGGAGGCAGGGCAGGGGGTTGAAGCTGAAGAACTGTAGCACACATGTAGCGCACATTTTAGCGCAGATTGTGGTAAGATGCCTAGCATCACTGACGGCACTGTCTATTGATTCTGCTAGATAATTTATGATGCTGGACCATGCCGAAATATGTGAAGGCCTGACTACGAATCTGGGGGTCGGGAGTTCGAATCTTCCCCGGTGCGCCAATGAAATCAACGAGTTAGTGTCTGCCTCTCGGCGGAAAAATCTAGCGGTCGTCTTAGATGTAATGGCCGTGTAATGACCTGTCGTCATTTCGTGGGCCGTGCCGGGGTCCTGGTGCTCTCGTCGCTACCGCTCCTCACGGTGACCACTGCGCGTTGCTTGTGTCCTTCGACTCGCTCAGGATACGTCACCGATATCCAACGAGGTTGCCTAAATCTCCGCCAGATTTGAGTAGAGCCCGATTAGCTGAAGGACGAGGTGTACCGGGTGTAAGAGCGCACCAGGGCGATTGGCCGCTAAAACCTTCCGAAACAAAAAAGGGCCGCACATCAATGCGGCCCTTTTTTTTTGGGATGGTTGGTCCCCAAAAGTGGGGACCATCTGCCTCACTTAGAACTTCATTTTGACACCGGTCCAGAAGGTGCGCGCCTGACCCGGTTTCAGGCCGTCTTCGCGGTCGGTGATGTAGAGTTCGTCGGTGAGGTTGGTACCGGAGACCCAGAGGTAGGTGTCGGTGTCAGCGATCTGCAGGCTTGCGCGTGCCGATAACAACCAGACGTCTGGAACTTCACCTGCTTCACCTTCGCCATCGCCACCGAATGGGGTTTCGAACTCGTCGGTGAAGAAGTTACCGCGATAGGTATAGCTGGCGCTCGCGTTCCAACCCCAACCGCCCGCTGGCTTGTGAGCGATACCAAGGGTCAGCACGGCAACGTGAGGGATGATCTCTGGTAGCTGATTGCCCGCAATGGAAACTTCGGTTGTTGGATCGTCCTCGTCCTCTCCAGACTGACCGCTGGTGCCTTTGACAAACTCGCCGTTGGCATAGGAGTAGGTCGCTTCAGCAAAGACGTTCCATGGACCGCCGGTGATGGCCTGGCTATCGAGACGGCCATACACTTCGGCACCAAAGATGCGGACTTCATCGGCACGGCCGAAGCCACGGTCGGAAGCTGTCGAGAAGCTTTGTCCGAACTGATAGTCTTTGAGGTTGGTATAGTAACCGGCGACATCGAACGTCAGACCTTTGACCGCGGTTGAGCGCACGCCTAGCTGGAAGTTGTCGCCGATCTCATCGGGTGCAGGGAAGTCTTCGTTGCGTAGAACCGCGGTGGACTGTCCCCGGTGGTAACCGCCATAAACGGTGGTGCGGTTGAACCCGGTGTAGGCAAACGAGATGCCTGGAAGAACGTTTGCTGAGTCGTAGCTTTCATTCGGGATCGGGTCGCGGTTGATACCTTCGATTTCAAGGCACTCATCGAGACCGTCACGGATCTCTCCGCATTCATCATCCTCGATCTCTTCGGCTTCGCCTTCTTCTTCGGCGACCACTTTGTTCTGGCGGTTGACCTCATACCATTCGAAGCGGACGCCAGGGACGACATTGAAGTTCTGCGTGACGTGAATGTTCGACTGCAGGAATGCAGACACCGTGTCAGCATCGAGGTTACGCTCGAAGATTGTCAGGCCTGCAACGTCGCCGTCTTCCAAGATCTGACCAGAAGCCCCCAGGAAGTTCCGGTTTGTCATTTCCTGATACTCGTAGCGAATACCGGCTTGGATATCATGCTTCATGCCACCCATGAGCGGCAGGTTGGCGAACTCCGCACGGGTTTCTGCTCCAATGTGCTTGAATGTACGCAGCCGGCCGAACATCGAATCTTCAGGAATGAGCAGCTCGTCGTCTTCGAAGACGGCGACCAATCCTGCTTCATCATCATCAACATCTGTGGGGTCATCTTCCAGAGTGACGATCTGATAGCGATCGCGACGGTGAGACTGCGCATAAACGCGCGTCGAGATCGTTGTGTCCCGGTTAATATAGAGGTTGTGCGTTAGCTGACCGCGGTGGATCTCACCCGCATAGGTGTTGACTGCGGCACCTGGCGCAAAAGCCAACTTGTCGTGGCCGAACTGCTGGAACAGGCGTTCTGGATCACCTGGCTCGCCGTCTTCAGCCTCCAGGTTCGATTCATCGTAATTGTCGCGCTGCTTGGCGTAGCTATAATTGACGATTAGGTCCTGGTTGGTTCCTTTCCAACCAATGGAGCCGTAGAAATCATCAAAGCGCAGAACCTCAGTGTTCCAAGCACCTTCCTGGTTCGCGCCGGTGTATGACGCGACAACCCCGACATTGTTGAAGCTCTGGCGGATATGGGCGTGGCGGCGGTTAGAAATGTCCATCTGGTCATTGTCGCCGTTATCCGTCCAACCCAGCGAGAAGCTAAGGCCGACTTCATCCGGCCCAAATGGCGATAGATTGCGCAGGTTGATGATGCCGAAGTTGTTGTTCGGGCCATGCGACGTTACCGGGCCGCGAATGACTTCAAACGCTTCAAGGCGCTCGTAGGGAGGCGCGAAGTGGACGGATGGGTCAAGCCAAAGCGCCAAGTTGACGACATGACCGTCTTCCATGAGTAGGACTTTGCGGCCACGACGAGGTGCCGAACCGTGAATACTGATGCCACCATGGTGAGCCGCGCCGTCATCGTTCGTGATGACAATGCCTGAAACCTTTTTCAGAGCTTCGTTGAGGTTGCGGTCGCGGCGTTCATCGAAGGTGTCTTCGGAAACGCGGGTTGCCGATGTGGAGTAACCTTCGAGGCTACTCGGTACGATTTGACGGGCATTGACTGGCGTCTGCGCCGACTGGTCCGCTCTTGCTTGCGCGCCCCCGCTGTTGGCAGCACCGAGAACCGAGTTTTCGCGCCCCTTGCCGATTGGGTCAGAGACCGCCGGTGCGCCGCCCTGCGATTCAATCACAATCGGGCTAAGCTGTTGCTGGGCCTGGGCGGCCATGTGCGGCACCAACATACTTAGAGTTAGCACTGCCGTTGTGGTGGCGAATCTTATTTTCATTGTCCCGTCCCTTAAACTTCCCTCGAGAACTTCCGCTGCCGTTCCGGCTGCTTCGCACCGTCTATCGGCGCTAGCGCTTCGCGTACGGCCCTACGTTCTGGGATACTTGCGGGAGGGAACTGGGGTAAAATTCAATAAACGGAACGGCTATTGCATCGAATTCCTGAATTCTTCTAACAATCTGTTTTTAATGATAAAAACCTAGTTGCTGCTTTGTCACACGACCACCGAAAGAGCTCGCTAATTTGAATTTTGAGTTTAATGTCGATTGCTGTCCCAGGCGATTGCGTCAGAAGGTTCGAAACATTGGGAAAACCGCCCAGCTAATCTGTGAATTCTTGCCCTTTTCGTACTCTATATATTTTTGCTCAACGTCGTCTTTGCGAAACAAATCGCTCTGGAGACGACGAAGACGTGATACTGCTGATCATAGATGGCCACCCTTTGATTGCGGAGGGCGTGACGCGGCTGTTTAGTGACCGTGCTGATGTGCAAGTGAGCCAGGTTAGCTGTATTGCGTCTGCCAAGTCGGTCTTTATGCGGCTCAAACCAGACATCGTGATTGTTGAGCTGGATTTGCCGGATGGCTCGGGGTTAGAGTTTGTCGAAACTGCAATAGAACAACATCCGGGCGTGAAGGTCATCGTCCTAACAGGTGCGGAAAGCGCTGGATCTGCGGCGCTCGCCCTGGAGGCCGGAGCAAAGGCTTTTGTTGGAAAATCAGTCTCGGCCGAAACACTTGTTGAGGCTGTGAACAGAGTTGCTGAGGGTAAGAGCTGGTTACCCGAGGGCCTGGTTCAAGAGGTGGCAACGCTCCGTTTGAGTGGTGCAGCGACGAGTAACAAGTTGTCAAAACGAGAGATCGATATTCTGCACAGCTTGGCGCACGGCGAGAGCCTCAACGAGATCGCCTTCCGGTTGGGTATTTCCTACAAGACCGTTGCCAAGGACAGCAATCGCCTGCGGGAACGCTATGGCGCGAAGTCGTTGCCGGAGCTTGTCCGTTTGGCTATCGACAAGAAGCTCTTTTAGAGATGGCTTCTATTTGCGCGGTCCTTGGAAAACTTTCCGCCGAGTTCGGGAGTTCTCGGAAGCCCAAAGCTCGCCTTTCTTCTCTATCCTGCATCCCGATTTACTGGCTAATTTATTGACTTAACGGGACTTCTTGCCGAGGTGTGCTCGGCCATACCGCGATGTCGACTTTGATCAAACCGCTGGCTGTGTTGCCCTGGCGCATTGGTGCGCAGGGTAAATCCACGCGACTTGGCCAGTGGTGGCGCAGGCAGACCTTGCGGTGGCAGCTGCTGACAGCGTTTGCGGCAATCACCTTGGCAGCGACACTTGCGGCAACGACTTTTCTCATAGCAGATGCGCGCAACCGAACGCTTGCCGAGACGACAGCAGCGCTCGACATCGCCGAAGAACTTGTCCGGACGGCCAGTGAAAACATTTCATCTCAAGATGGAGTTACGCATTTGCTGGACCAGATTGTTGTCCAGTTTTCTGAGGGCCGTCATGTTCGGGTGATCGGTCTGGAGCGCTTCGTTGGCGGACCGGTCCGCAATGCTGATACAGCGCGCATTCAAATGTTGTCAGAGGTTCAGACTGATGAGCCTCGGTCGCTCTTCCTGGACGTTTTGGGTCTGCAACCCGAGATGCGAGAGGTATCGATTCGGGTAGGTTCTGAATTGGTTGCGAATGTCCTCCTTGCAAGTCGGCCATCCGATGAATTCGGGGAGGCTTGGACAGGCTTGCAGACGATTGGGCTTATCTGGCTCGTTGCCAATGCCGGGATCATTGCCATCTTGTATTTTGTCCTCGGATACGTTCTGAGGCCGTTGTCGAGCGTAGCCTTGGGGATGGAGGAACTCGAAAGAGAGCAAGCGGGCATTCGAGTCGAGATGCCAAGAACGATCGAACTGCAACGGGTGGTTCATAGCTTCAATCATTTGGCCGAGAATCTTGAATATGCGCGCAGTGAGAACAGTCAGCTTTTTCGAAAAGTGATGGAGGTTCAAGAAAAGGAGCGGCGCCGGATTGCGGGTGAATTACACGATGAAATCGGCCCTTGCCTGTTCGGCATCATGTCCAGCGTCTCCTCGATAAAAAAGCTTTGCGGGAAACTTCCACCCGAGGAGCTGCTTCAGGCAAACGACAGGATTGCCGAGTTGGGAGAAATCTGTGACCGGCTCAAGCAATCCAACCGCAGCATACTCAATGGTCTTTATCCGATCACGGTAGGTCACATCACGATTGGGCAGTTGCTCCAAAAACTACTGCGGGAATATAGCCAGCGGCACCCTGAGATCGACTTCATCAGCCAGATCAGTGCACCTCAGCGCAGCTACGGTGAAGACCGTGACCTGCTTCTATATCGGGCGGTTCAGGAAGGCGTTACCAACGCAATGCGGCATGGACGTGCTAAAACCATAACGGTTTTTCTGCAACATCAGAGTGCGGCTGACCCCCTCTCGCCGCTTGTTCTCGAAATCGAAGACGACGGCCGCGGGCTGCCAGAGACATTTCAACTTGGTTTCGGTCTCACGACAATGCGGATGCGCCTGCAGGCCTGCGGCGGGTCATTTGGTGTTTCACTAATGGAAGAAGGAGGCGTTCGTCTTCGTCTTGTGGTGCCGGCAGTGTCGGACATCGACCAAGATTCGTGCGCTGGGGGCCGGAAGCAATTGCCGGCCGATGGAGGCTTGAGCCAATGACGACTGCTCTTGTTATCGATGACCACCCTGTGGTTTTGCAGGGCTGCAAACGGTTTCTAGAGGAAGCTGGTGTAGAGGAGGTCTGGACATCGTCGAGCTTTTCGAAAGGCTTTCAGCTCTTTCGTCAGCACAAGCCTGCGCTCCTTATCGTGGATCTCTCTGTCAACACCGGTGCGCTGGGCGGGCTCTCGTTTGTTCAGAGGATGCGCCTTCACGATAAGAAGACGCCCGTCATCATTTTCAGCATGCACAGCGATCCAGTCATTGTAAGCAAAGCAATTGCGCTCGGCGCGAACGGCTATCTGCTGAAAGAGACGTGGCATGAAGAGTTTCTGTCTGCCTTCGAGGAGGTGCGCCGCGGTGGCAGTTACATAAGCCGTGAGATCGCCTCTGAACTCGCCTACGTTGGCGTGTGCGGGAGTTCCAACCCGTTGCACCAACTCTCGATGCGGGAACTCCAGGTCTTATCTTTGATCTCAAAGGGGCAAACTTATCGCACAATTGCTGAAGACCTTGGTGTCAGCCAAAAAACGATCGCAAACGTAGCGGCTGAAATAAAAACGAAACTTATGGCCGAAAACATTACTGAAATCATGGCTATTGCAAACAAGAGCGGAACGGCATCGATTCTTTGAGTGGTACTTTTGTGCCATTTTAATCGCCCTTATCTCGGGAAGAATTCCGGAAATTTGTTCCCGAAACGTCAGAGTCTCCGCGCCACTTATTTTTGGCATCAATTCGAAAAACATCAGGATCTAGTCCTGTGGCTCATTGCCCTCGAGCGTGATGATATTTCATTGCTCGGTTTGGTGGGTCGGCTGTTTTAAAAGTCTTCCTCCTTGCACTGGAATTTTCGGCCGACCCGATTTTTCCGAGCGTTTTTCCAGTAAGGGGAGGTCTGCAAATAAGAAAGAAGCAAACCGGGCTTGGGGGAAAAGTCGCGGCTTGGCGGGAAAAAAGCGAAGCTGGTGATTTCCGAAGAGTGCTTATGAGCTTGCTGACCAATTAGTTCTGGTCCGCAGTTCTTGCGCATCCCGTCCTTTTTCTTCGGCTTTTATTGGAGGTCAGGAAATGGGGAACACGGGATGGGCAATAATCCGGGGTGTTTTGGCCAATAATTGTTTTAGCCGTCCAAAAAGTTCCAATTTGGGAACAATAAATTAGAGGAGACCTCGATGAGGAGTAGAATCGCCATTGGCCTACTCAGCGGTATGCTTGCCGCAGGGTTCGCATTTGCGGGGCCTGCTGCCGCAAATGACGAAATCATTGAAAGGGCCAAAAACGAAAATCTCTGGCCGGCACCTGGCCGTGATTTGGCGTTGACCCGTCACTCAACGCTTAAAGACATCACCACGGACAACGTAAAGAACCTGCAGATGGCGTGGTCGCAGTCGACCGGTGCTCTGCGTGGTCACGAAGGCCAGCCCGTCGTCGTTGAGATCGACGGCAAGCCAATGATGTTCTTCGTTTCGGCATGGCCAAACATCGTGCAGGCGCTCGACCTTTCGAATCCTGATGATCCGAAAGCTATTTGGCGTTACAACAAAGAAACCGACCGTGACGAGTCGGCCGTTCCACGTGCATGCTGCGACGTTATTCACCGCGGTTTGAACTACGCTGACGGTAAGGTCATCTTCCATACGCTCGATGGTTTCGTTATCGCGCTTGATGCGAAAACCGGTAAGGAAGTTTGGACCGTCAAGCATGCTTGGCCGGAAAAAGGTGAGACGATCACCGGTCCGACGCTTGTCGCTGAAAACCTTGTTATCGCCGGTTTCGGTGGTGACGAATTCGCTGCTCGTGGGCGTTTGACGGCCTACGACCTGAAAACCGGTAAGGAAGTTTGGAAGTGCCACGCAACCGGCTCTGACAAAGACGTCTGCATCGGAAAAGACTTCAACAAAGCCAACCCGCACTTCGGTACCGCAGGTAAGGACCTTGGTATTACCACGTATCCTGGTCCGATCGGTGAGCACAAGAAGGGTGAATGGCAAATCGGTGGCGGTGCCTATTGGGCATGGGGCAGCTACGACCCTGAGCTGAAGATGATCTTCTGGTCGACCGGTAACCCCGGCCACTGGAGCCCATCCTATCGCTGCGGTTACAAAGGCAAAGACCTGACCCACGAAAAGTGCAACGACGGCACCTATGACAACAAGTGGTCAATGACCACCTGGGCTCGCCGCGTTGATACCGGTGAAGGCGTCTGGGCTTACCAGATGACTCCATTCGATCAGTGGGACTACGACGGCGTTAACGAGAACATCCTCGTCGACATGGAAATCGACGGTAAGATGACGAAAGCGCTGGTCCACTTCGACCGTAATGGCTTTGCTTACGTTCACAACCGTGTCGACGGCACGCTGCTTCGCGCACATAAGTTCGTCACAGTGAACTGGGCCGAGAAGGTTGACCTCAAAACGGGTCGTCCTGTTAAAGTCAAGAAGCACTCGCCGTTCGCTGTCGGTGTGAACACGCAGGCTTGCCCGTCCGCTATGGGTGGTAAAGACCAACAGCCTTGCGCGGTTGATCCGAAAGAGCCTCACCTCTTCTACTGCCCAACGAACAACTGGTGCATGGAAGACGAGCCGCAGAAGCGTACGCACACCCAGCAGGGTACCGTTTACGTCTTTGCTAACGTCTACATGTATCCAGAAAAGCCAGGCACGACGGGTAAATTCAAGAAGTTCAACGTCTTGACTGGTGAGACTGTTTGGGAAATTCCGGATCCATATCCAAATTGGGGTGGCATCCTGGTCACCGATGGTGGTCTTGCCTTCTACGGTTCGAAGAGCGGTCATTTCCGTGCTGTTGATCGTAAGAGCGGCAAGGTCCTATGGGAGCGTAAGCTTGCTTCCGGAATCATCGGGAACCCGATCACCTACCGGATTAAAGGTAAGCAGTACGTGTCGATCTTCTCGGGTCTCGGTGGCTGGATCGGTCTGCCAGTTACCGCAGGTCTCGACATGAACGATAAGTACGGCGCGATCGGTGCGACTGCGATGGCGAAGGCCACCCGGCTCGACCTAATCCCACAGGGCGGTGCTCTGCACACCTTCCGCATTTACGAATAAGTAAACGCGATAGATGACTGAGGACGCCGGCTAGCAGTTAGCCGGCGTCTTTTCTCACAAGAAAACTCGGAAACGCCAGGCAACAGAAAGCAGCGGAAAGCTGTGTGCCGGTCCATCATCGAATCAGGGATCAGGAGACGCCATTGAAACGTGTCAGCGTTCTTGGACTTCTCGTATTCGCAACATCGGTTGTTGCGGTGCCGTTAACGGCCTCAGCTCAGGTCTTGGATTATTCCAAAGAGATCGACTACGAAAAGTTGACACCGGCTGAGAAGTCGGCAGCACGGCGCGCCGCGCGCAAGCACAAGGTCGATACGCTCCGCGTGTGCGCCGATCCAGGCAATATGCCGCTATCCAACATCAAGCGTGAAGGCTATCAGAACAAGATTGCTGAATTGCTCGCCAAGAAAATCGGCGGCAAAGCCTCGTTCTTCTGGAGGCCCTACATCGAACGCGGCTTGACACGCGAGACTTTCGCCAACCGCGAATGCGACGTGTTGATGGGTATGCCGGAGAACTATGACGACATTCTTACGACCCAACCGCTCTACCGCACGACCTACGTTTTTGCTTCTCGCGAAGAGCGCGATATCACGATCAAGGACTTCAAGGACCCTCAGCTACGCAAGCTGAAGATCGGGGTCTTCCAGCATTCCGGCATTCGCGAGCTGCTAACCCGCTATGACATCCGCGGCGAGAACGTGGAAGTTCATACGATTTCGCAACGTGCCGATCTGGTCAAAGAGGACCAACCTTGGCGCCAGGTCAAAAAGGTCGCCGACGGCGAGCTTGATATCGCCG
Organism: Filomicrobium sp.; assembly: GCA_040219445.1. Lineage (GTDB taxonomy): Bacteria > Pseudomonadota > Alphaproteobacteria > Rhizobiales > Hyphomicrobiaceae > Filomicrobium. Next base: position 483,816 of record JAVJSM010000003.1, read on the forward strand.
GCGTATGGGGGCCGTTTGCGGGATATGTCAAAACGAAGCTTGGCGCGCCTTTACGCTTGCAACCAGCCAACAAAATGGACGACAGCGTGCCTTTGGAGTTCAGCCTGTCGATGGGGATGCGGACGACCCACATCCTGCTAAAGCTGAAACTTGAATTCGCAATGCAACAGTCGAAGGATGAGATTAAAGCGATTCTCGAGGAGTACGGTGTTCCGCTGGTGCAGTGCAGCCGATGCATTGTTTCAGGTGACATTCCTTCACATGGGTCGTTCTACAAAGGCTTTCTGGAAACGAGCCAGGATCGCTACCTGAAACCAATTCCAAAAGAACAGATCGCCCTTGATGAATCGAAAGCTTCAAAGGATCAGATTGTTGACCGGGAGCGCTTGGAGGCCTGGCTGGAAGACGGGGCAGATCTTGATGTGGAGCTTGCCAATGCGACGACCGCTTCAGATGCCAATCGCATTCGCTTCCTGTTGGAGAAGGGCGCAAAGCCAGACAAGCTTGATAATCTAGGTTATGCACCGATCCACAACGCGGCGCGCTATCGCGACTCTGAGATGGTTGAGCTGCTGGCCAGCTTGGGGGCCAACGTTGATGTGAAAGATCACAATGGTTGGACGCCATTGATGCATGCGGCGTTCCGCAACCACGTGCCCACAATTGAAACGTTGGTTCGGGCGGGCGCGAAGATTGAGGAAAAAACACCCCTTGGTTTTACCGCCCTTGCCCTTGCAATTGGCGAGCGGAAATTCTGGTCTGTACAGGCCTTGCTCGAACAAGGTGCAGCGATAAACCAGCCGATGGGTGAGGATCAGTTGACGCCCTTGATGTTGTTATCAACGCAAGTGCCTGCGAAGAAGCGCGAGGCTCAAATCGATCAGGGGCCAGGTGTGCTTGATGTTGCACGTCAGCTGATCAATGAGGGTGCTGATGTCAATGCTCGATCTAACGCCGGGGTCACGCCGGTGATGATCGCTGCAGGCCATAACAACCCATCCATGCTTGGTTTGTTGGTGCAGAACGGGGCGGATCTCAATGCCAAGAGTGATGTTGGCAAGACGCCCCTAATGATTGCGAACGATTCAAACAGTGATGCCGCCATACAGGCGATCAAGCTGTTTTCGTTGGCTGGTGGTAATGGGCAAGGGAGCCGTGTGCGGTGAATGAAGACGGAGGGGAACAGCAATCGAGACATCGGCTGTTCTTAGTTCTGTCGATCGCGCTTGCGGTTCTGTGCACAGCCGCTTTCGTCTTGATACTGGTTGAGGGCTCTTAGCCGTCCTCTTTTCCGTTCGAGAGTCTATCAACAAATGCCGAGGTGCTGGCTAAAGTGCTTCTGAGTTTCTACGTACGCCATATCGTTCGTTTGAGTGTTCTCATGTCGCTGGTGCTGCTTGCTGCCTTGTTTGCGGTAAGCGACGTCAGCGCCAAACAGGGCGAGTCGAAAGGCGTTCGAGCAAACGTGGTGTATTTGGGCAAGCGGTATCCTGAACCGCTGCCTTTGTCTCTCGTCGATCCGATCCTTAAAGATAAGGGCATTCAGGGCGCGCGGTTGGGGCACAAAAATAATGTCGGCACAGCGCGCATTCTCGGCCATCACTATGAGCTGGATGAAGTTATCCTGCCGGCCGATGGTGATGTCGTTGCAGCGGCCAAGAAGCTCCTGGATGAAGGTCGGCGTTTCTTCGTCGCTGACCTTGAGCCTGATGACCTCCTTGCGGTCTCGGCGCTGCCTGAAGCTAAGGATGCACTTATTGTAAATATCCGCGCCAGCGATGACCGGCTTCGCAACGAATACTGTCGCGGAAATCTCTTTCATGTGCCGCCAAGCCTTGCTATGCGCGCTGATGCATTGGCGCAGTACTTTGCCTGGAAGAAATGGCGACGGTTGCTTCTTGTGAAGGGCACGGCTTCGAAGGACGAAGAATTCATCAAAGCCATGCGACGCGCGGCAAAACGCTTTGGTTTGAAGATTGTCGATGAGCGTCAGAATACGTTTCGGGCAGGGCACCGCCGGGCCGATGATGGGCATCAGCAGATCCAATCCAGAATTCCGCGATTGACGCAGCGGGCACCTGAGCACGATGTCGTCGTGGTTGCCGACACCTCCGAGATGTTTGGCGAGTTCATGCTCTTTCGAACGGCTGTGCCGCGCGCGGTTTCCGGAACGCATGGTCTTGTTCCCGTGGCTTGGCATGTTGCTTTCGAGCAGTACGGTGGGACGCAGATGCAGAGCCGGTTTGAAAGATTGGCCGGGCGGAAGATGACCGAGCGCGATTACTTTGGTTGGCTTGGGTTGCGGGTATTTGGCGAAGCGTTGATGCGGTCTGGTTCGGCCAACCCCAAGGTCGTCCGTGATTATATTCTGTCAGATGCGTTTGTCCTTGCAGCGTTCAAAGGGCGTGGCCTCACATTCAGAAAGTGGAATCAGCAACTGCGCCAACCGGTCTTGTTGATGGCGGCGCGTTCGTTGATCTCGATTTCACCGCAGCCTGGGTTTCTGCACCCTAAGCATCTGACAGACACACTGGGTTTTGACGCACCTGAGTCTGGCTGCCGGTTTCCTTCGTAGTGTTCTTCAACTCCACGGTTCAACAAGCACGCATGCGAATATCATTTCTCATTCTGACGCTTTCAGTATTCTTCGTTGGCTCGATTCTGGATCAAGCTCAGGCCGCGAAGATTTTTGTCAGCAACGAGCGTGACAACACCGTCACGGTTCTCGACAGCAAGACCTTGAAGGTGATCAAAACAATTCCGACAGGGCTGCGGCCGCGCGGGATAGTCATTACACCAGACTTCAAGGAAGTGCTCGTATGCGCTGGTGATGATAATCGGCTCGATGTGATCGACACCGAGACGCTAACGATCACGCGGACATTAGATTCTGGCCCTGACCCAGAGCTGCTTGACGTCGATCCGAAGGGTGAGCGAATCTTTATTGCTAACGAAGACGATGCATTGGTCACCATCATGCGGCGGGACACCGGGGAGGTTCTCGCAGAGGTCCCGGTCGGGGTTGAGCCGGAGGGCATGCATGTCAATCCAGAGTCAACGATGGCGGTCGCGACGTCCGAGACAACGTCGATGGCACACTTCATTGATGCCAACACGTTTGAAGTGATTGCGAACGTTTTCGTAGACACCCGCCCGAGAGAGTCTCGTTTCACATATGATGGCAAGCAGGCCTGGGTTTCAGCGGAAATCGGGGGCACGGTGTCAATCATCGATTCTGAAACCAAAAAGATCATCAAGAAGATTGGTTTTGAGATTCCCGGAGTTCGACCTGAACTCATTCAGCCGATGGGTATCCGCTTCACGAAGGATGGAAAGACCGCATATGTGGCGCTCGGACCGGCCAACCGAATGGCGCTCATTGATACGGCATCCTTGAAAGTGCGTAAGTACATCCTTGTCGGGCAGCGACCTTGGCACATGGCGCTTCACCCGGATGGAAAGACGCTTTACGTCGCAAACGGGTTGTCGAACGATTTGACTGTGATTGACGTTGTGGCTGAAAAGGCTGTGAAGTCTGTCCCTGTCGGAGGCGCTTTGCCGTGGGGAGTTGCGATTAAGCCCTGAGGCCCATAGGGGCGCTTGTTCACGACGTTAAAGAAATGAAGGAAGTTCGTTATGTTCCGCAGTTGCCGGATTGTTGTCGCCATCTTTGCTCTTCTGCTTGTGCCGCAAACCGCGCTGGCCCAGTCCGATATCACAAAAGTGCCGGAAGCGAAGAAGAAGATTTCGCTGGATGATATCGGTGTCGAAGGGCGCGATAACTTGCGAAACATCGGCCAAAGCTACGGGATGGAGATCTGTGGAAACGGGTTCATAGCCGGCAAAGATGAGATTAAGAAAAAAGCCTGGCCGCGCCTGCAGGCCAAGTGCAGCAAGTTCACTTTGCAAATCATGAACAATTACAAGGACGACCCCAATCGGCTATTCAGCTTGTGTGTGGGCGGGTCGCTATATGGTTGCCAGAAGGCAATCGATATCGCTTATCCTTGCGATGACCTGAAGAGCTGCAAGGACTATCTTGGCGTTCCATGATCGTCAGGCGTGCTTTGTTTACCTTTATGGTCGACCGAAGGCCCAACTGCCGAAAAGTCGTATTCAGGCAAACCAGCATAGGTTTGTTGGGAAGTCCTCCCATGTTTCTGCAAATCGAGTTGTGTTTTGATCGGTTAGCTTCCTCAAGCTTGTTTTAAGTCGGCGCTTTAACGCGCCGGCTTTTCTTTCCTTGGGGTCGCAAAAAATGCAGGGGCATTGGCGCTTGTGGTTGCGCTGCGCATGAGCTGTAGATGTCAACTAAATCAAAAAACTATTCCTTTGGGAGGACGTATGCGCTCGATTAGATTTGCATTGCTTGCTGTGTTCGTGATGGCAAGCGGTCATGCGGCTATGGCTGCTCAATCACTCCAAGTGACAAAGACACTGAAGCTCGACAAGAGTGCAGAAGAGGTGTGGAAGGCGATCGGTGGTTTCTGTGCGATTTCGGACTGGCACCCCGCCGTTGCAAAGTGTGAAGAGACCAAAGAAGGCGACGCGAGTTTCCGCATTTTGACGCTTCAAGACGGTGCGACGATCAAGGAAAAACACACCGGCAACGATGCGATGGGCTACATGTACAAGATTACTGAGAGCCCGCTGCCCGTGAAGGACTATAGCGCGCTATTTGACGTTGTGGGCGATGACAAGAGCGCGACCGTTGGCTGGACAGCCTCTTTCGCTGCGAAAGGCAAGCCAGATAAAGAGGCCAAAGACATCATCTCCGGAATCTTTGACGCTGGCCTGAATGCAATCAAAGAAAAGCTCGCGAAGTGAGCTTGCCATTTGCGTAAGCGATACTTCGAATATGCAGATCAAAGGCTGGCGACATCTGCCGGCCTTTTGTTTGTGGGCATCGGGATCATTGGCTAAGGGATCAGGCATTTGATAAGGAAACACGGCATTGTCGCTGCGGTTGCGTTGGTTTGGGGCAGTACGCTTGTGGGCCATGTGTTGGCGGTGGCGGAGGAAGCGGCTGGCACAGTAACCGCGGGCCAGGGGGAACGCGTTGTTGTCGAATTCGGGCTTCCCGGTCGCCGGTCCGAAAAACCGTTCACGGCTGGAAGTGGTGAGACGTTTAACGACTGTGGGAAAGAACTGGACTGTCCTGACATGGTTGTTGTGCCTGCTTCAAAGCCGGGTGCAGTTGTTGGGTCGCCGAATGATGAGCCCGGACGCCTGAAGACCGAGGAGCGGCATCCGATTTCAATTCCGGTTTTTGCGGTCGGCCGCAACGAGGTTCGTGTTTCAGAATACAAGGCTTGCGTTGACGATGGCGGATGTCGTCATCCTGAATGGGACGAACCCGGGGGCCAACACAACATCAAGACCGGAACCGGCATCACGTATAAGAGCATTGCCCAGTACCTCACGGGGGACGATCAGCCTGTCACGGGGATCAGCTGGAAAGATGCGGACGCCTACGCGGAATGGTTGTCAAAAAAGACTGGTTTTCGCTACCGCTTGCCATCCGAAAAGCAGTGGGAATACGCCTCGCGGGCCGGGTCACTAACGCCTTATTGGTGGGGAGATAAGCCGACGCGTGATGGCAAAGTCATGGCTTGTTGCGATGGTTGTGGCAGCGATCGCGATATGAACGGTCTCTATCCGGTTGGATCGTTCGAGCCGAATGCCTGGGGGCTCTACAACGTTCATGGTAACGCTTGGGAGTGGGTTGCTGACTACTTTTGCGAAGACTACACAGACAGCCCGCGTGATGGATCGCCACGTACGAAGCGAAGCTGCCCGAAGCAAAACGACCCGGAAGGGTTGAAGGTCTTTCGAGGCGGGTCATGCTTTTGGGAACCGCGTCAGATGCGAGCCTCAATGCGGCTTCGCAACTCACCTGATTTGCGCAATATGACTGTCGGGTTCAGAGTCGCGCGCGATTTGAAATAAACCAAATAATTTGGGCCGGCTTGTGAGGCCGGCCTGCTGGTTCGGGGCTGCTATCGGTTCGACCGTTCGGCCTATTGAACCATGATACGGTCACCGTTCGAGCCTTTGGCTTCGCCGGGTTTCAAGTCTCCGCAATCGGCACCAAGATACGTTCCTTTCTGGTCAATCGTGCGGGTCATCACGCGTGAGCGCCCTTTATCGGTCAGCGTCGTTTTCGTTTCGATCTGGATCTTAAAGCTCTTTTCAAAGTCGCCGCTCATCGTGGTGTTGCTGGAAACCGGGCGGTCGTTAAAGACGCAATCGGAGACGACTTCTGTTTTGCCATCCGACTTCTTGATTTCGTACTTTGTGCAGCTTTCTTTGTGTTGCTTAACGCTCTTTTCCGCCGTGCTCTTCTCCATCGCGTCATCGATGCAAAGCGTCATCGTGTGGTCGCGCGGCCCATCGCCCTGATTCATGACGGTCTTTTGTTCCCAAAGGCCGCTTTTGCGTGTTGGGAGACTGTCTGCAGATGCGGGGAGTGCTGTCAGACCTACAGTGCACAAGGCAGCTGCTGCACTGAAAAATCTAGCAAGTTTCGGGGAGGTGTTCGACGGCATAGCGTTTCCTTCAATCGTGTTTTTTGTCGCCTAACACGATGCCGAAACCGCTTCAATGCAGCGACGTGGCGTTGACTATTTCTATGAAAATGAAACGCACGACCTCGGGAACATTTCCCGGAGTCGACGAGGATGCCAGTTTTCAATTCGTCGGCGAAGACAGCGTTTCCCAACCATTGCTGGCGCGTTTGGTGTTCTTTTTCGGCCAATTGAGGAAATACACGAGCGATGTTCCGCTGGCGAAACAATAGAGCTTCCCGGTGTCTGGACTTACCCAGTTTATTGAGCAGTCGGCCTTTATGAGTGTACCTGACGCCAAGCCAATGGGATCGTGACTTTCAAACTCACCCTTCATGTTGCCCGGTGGCGTCACGGCTTTCCAGATGCCTTCCGCGTCTTTTTCTTTGACCCAGCGTGGCGTTGTGATGCTGTCGTTTTCGGTTGCCGCGAGAGGCTCCAAAGCTGCAGTGAACGCCGCAAGTATGGCTATAGCTGCCAATAAGGGTCTGAAAGTACCGGGCATTTTGGGCCTCTTAAGATTCGTTGGGCGGTGGGTTGTTGGCCAGCTTGTGCAAAACGCCGCCGGAAAACAAGCCGCAAGGTTCTCGGTCGTTAGATTGTTGTGTTTGGGCTTGGTAAGCTCCCCAGAATTAATGATTTGCCATCTGGCTCAGGCATCGGGCACCCTGCTGAAGCTATGCGGAAACCCAAGACAGTTAAGAGCGGACATTGCCGCTTGCTTCTCTTGCACGCCCTTGTGGCATCGTCCTTATGTGTCGCCGGTTTGCCGGCTGTTGCAGGTCAGCTGTCGGCACAGCGGCTCGAAAACATTGACCGGGTTATAGAGAGAAATCTCGCGCGGCCTGAGGATGCGCGGCCTGCAAAGCCAAGCGCCATTTCGATATCACTTGCAGTTGATGGCGAACCCGTCCTGGAAAAAGGCTATGGCGTTGCCGCTCCTGGCGTTCGTGCAACGGCGCAGACCCGTTATCTCGTAGGTTCGATCACCAAACAGTTTACCGCCGCAGCGCTACTCTCGGCGGTGGAAAGTGGAGATAGCGTCTCGGGCACCAACAGCCCACTCTCACTGGATACCGAGGTTGCGGAGATCTTTCCAGATACCCGGCATTGGAATAGGTCGTCTCCATTAACAATTAAGCGTTTGCTTACAATGACGGCGAACCTGCCCAACTTCACGGTGAAGCCGCCGCGGGGACTCGATCCGTGGGGGAGCGCACCTGCGCCGCGACTTTTGAATGCGCTGAAGCGCTTGGAGCTGCGGTCCGGCTGGGCGGGCTCGTTTAGTTATTCGAACACGTCGTACTTCATGCTGGCCGAGATATTGGATCGAGTCACGCCTTCGCAAAGAGGGTTGGATGGGACCTATTCAGCGCGGCTGAGACGGTTATTCGACGCTGCCGGGATGACTTCGACGGGTGTTGTTGGCGAAATCCGTTCGGAAACCGAGGTAGCAGCGCCGAATTATCGGCGGCGACCCGCGTTTCTGAAGCCTGACTGGCTCAAAGGTAGCGGCGAGCTCGTCAGCAATGCCGTGGACCTCCGGCGCTGGAACGTTGCGCTGATGAAGAGGCAGATTCTCAATGAGGCTTCATTGAGCGCGATGTTCGGCAACAACGCTCGCGTGACGCCCATCATGTGGTACGGCATGGGATGGTTCATTGAGGAGTTGAGCGACCGCAGGATCTTGAGCCACACAGGTTTTGTGCCTGGATTTACTTCGCTCAACATGATCGTGGAGCTTAAGAAGCCAAAGAAATGGGCTTCAATCGTCATCCTGACAAATGGCGATGAAGCTCAAAATCTCGATCAAATGGCAGGTGATCTAGCGTTTCACCTGCTGTTTGAGTGACGCTGCTGGTCGGGTACCGGCGCACGACGCTCATCCGGTAGGCGCGCTCTCTCCATAGAAGTTTGAGCCTTTGGTGTCGGTGGCTTTGACGTTGAGTTTGTCGCCAAGTGTTCCGGCTCCAAATGTGAAACGCAGGTTGGGGTCTTCTGAGATAGAGATGCCGGTGTTTACGCTCATCATGAGCTTGCCAGCACGCTTCACCTCGATGCGTTCCACAAACCAAGCCGGGGTGTAGTCGCCGGTTTTTGGGTCCATCTGCATTCCGGTGAAGTTTGGGTGGCGCACCATGACGACAGCTTCGCGCCAGTCCGTACCCAGGGCTGCTTGTTGGTTTAGTTTCACGCGGATACGGCCCAGTTGCGCGAGCGCTTTGTCAGGATCTTTAGCGCCGACAGCGGAGCAGCCGCCAGCACCGGCGACGAATTTCTCAGCCATGAACAGATTGCCGTCTACGGTCTCAAAAATCGCGCGCACCTTGGAGAAGTTATCGATTCGAATTCTGGCATCGATCTTCCGTTCGCCGATGTTGACACCGTCTCGGTACCCGTCCCCGAAGCTGAATACCGCGGCGATCGGAGCGGGGTTCCGGTCAATTAGCACGTGCAAACTTTTGGTCTTGTCGACCATGTTTGAGGGGATGCGAAAAGAGATTGGGACGATTGATGCGTCTTTTGCCGATCCCTCAACATACATCTTGAACCCATTGCTAATAGGGCTTATTTCGCGCTTTCCGAAAACTTCCTCGCGGATATCGTTCCATGCGCTGTCGTCAGCTTTGAGCCCTGTTGTCGATGTTGCAATTGCGAAAAGAACGCAAAATATAAGCTGATTGATCCAATCCCTGCCCATTGTGTTTTCGCCTCCTAGAATTTGTTTTTTGGTTTTCAATCCTATTCAGTGATCAAGAATACTACGTTCTGTTTTTCGAATGTGTCTAATCAACCTGTGTGGAAGTTAGAAAGTTGCGCGCAGAAGCTCCACCAAAGACGGCGGTTTGCGCAGGTTCTGGAACTCGATGAATAGGGCCGTTATTCCGCTAGAGTTCCAAAAAGTCGCGCAGCTGCAGGAATTAATCCCGACAGCATTAGTGAATTAACCCGCTATCCGGTGATGGGAATGCGGCACTATAAATTTCTTCGACTGGAGTCCAATACGCGATCCAGTTCAAAATAATCTCGGGTCGGGCTGCATTATCAATAACGACAATCGCAACATTGACCGGCTCGGGGCTTTGGGACTCGTGCAAGGAGGAAACGCATGAGAATGCGCGCATTATTGAGCCTAGCGTGCGGCATTGCCGTCGCCGGGCTGGCCGTCACGCCAGTGAGCGCCAATGAAGAAGTCGAAAAGAGAGCAGCAGATTCTGCTCAGTGGCCAGCGCCGGGCCGCGACAATGCTCTGACCCGGCATTCGGATCTTGCCGATATCAACACGAAGAACGTTGGCAAGCTGCAGATGGCTTGGTCGCAATCGACCGGGGCTCTGCGTGGTCATGAGGGTCAGCCGGTGGTTGTCGATGTCGATGGCACACCGATGATGTATTTCGTCTCGGGTTGCCCTGAGATGTCGAAGTGTAACATCGTTCAGGCGCTTGACCTTTCAAACCCGGATCAGCCACAGCAGATCTGGAACTACGTGAAGCAAACCGACCGCGATGAGTCGGCTGTTCCTCGCGCCTGCTGCGATACGGTGAACCGTGGTCCTGCCTATGCAGACGGCAAAGTTGTCTTCGCGACGCTTGATGGTTTCGTCATCGCTCTTGATGCGAAAACCGGTAAAGAAGCCTGGGTCGTCAAGCACGCTTGGCCGGAAAAAGGTGAGACAATCACCAACGCTCCGCTGATTGCTGAGAACCTTGTCATCATTGGTTTTGGCGGTGACGAGTTCGCGGCACGCGGACGCGTATCAGCATACAACCTTGCCGACGGTAAAATGGTTTGGAACTGCCATTCGACCGGTTCGGACAAGGATGTCTGCCTCTCAAAAGACACCAACAAAGCTAACCCGCACTTCGGTATGGCTGGCAAAGACCTTGGTATCTCAACCCACGTGGGTGAGGACTACAAAATCGGCGGTGGTGCTGCTTGGGGCTGGTTCAGCTACGATCCAGAGCTCAAGATGGTCTACTACTCGACTGGCAACCCAGGTCTGTGGAGCCCATCCTATCGTTGTGCGAAGAAAACGCATGATGAGTGCAACACGGGTGAATTCGACAACAAGTGGTCGATGACAACCTTTGCCCGCAAAGTCGACACCGGTGAAGCTGTCTGGGCGTACCAGATGACCCCGTTTGACCAGTGGGACTACGACGGCGTTAACGAGAACATGCTCGTTGACATGGAAGTTGACGGCAAGAAGCGTAAAGCGCTCGTTCACTTCGACCGTAACGGTTTTGCTTATGTCCATGATCGTGCTGACGGTACGCTGCTGCGCGCCCACAAGTACGTGACGGTAGACTGGGCTGAGAAGGTTGACCTGAAGACCGGTCGCCCGATCAAGGTTCGCAAGCACTCACCGCTTGAAGTTGGCCGTAACGTTGCGGCTTGCCCATCGGCGATGGGCGGTAAAGACCAGCAGCCTTGTTCTGTTGATCCGAAAGACCCAACGAAGTTCTACTGCCCAACGAACAACTGGTGCATGGAGCTTGAGCCTCAGAAGCGTACACACACCCAACAGGGTACGGTTTACGTCTTCGCGAACGTCTTCATGTATCCTGAAAAGCCAGGCACGACTGGTAAGGTCAAGAAGTTCGACGTTCTGACCGGTAAAACTGAGTGGGAAATTCCTGATCAGTATCCAAACTGGGGCGGCACGCTCGTCACGGACGGTGGTCTTGTCTTCTACGGTTCGTTGGGCGGTGACTTCCGCGCAGTTGATCGGAACTCCGGCAAGGTCCTGTGGCAGCGTAAACTGTCTTCCGGCATCATCGGCAACCCGATCACCTACAAGGTGAAAGGCAAGCAGTATGTGTCTATCCTGTCCGGTATCGGTGGATGGATTGGTCTTCCTGTGACCGCAGGTCTCGATCTCAACGACAAGTTTGGTGCGATCGGTGCAACTGCGATGACGAAGGCCGCTAACCTCGACAAGATCCCCCAGGGTGGCACGCTCTTCACGTTCGCGATCATGGAGTAATGATCGCTAACGGTTGATTTTCCGTCACAACGCCCGGCGACTTTTTTCAGAGTCGCCGGGCGTCCGGGTTTATGCAGACCTCCTTGGTTTGCAATAACTCCAAGTTCCAATACACCACATGAGAGATCATCTGAGCGTGCGCAGTTCCAGCTTTCTGCAAGCCGTAATTCTGAGCGGACTTCTGCTCGCCCCTGTTCAGGCTCTGGCGGAGTTTGATCGCGCCAAGCACGAACGAAATCTCGATGCGGCTTTGAAAAAACTCGATGCCGACGAACCCTTGCTGGCGCGTGATCATACCGCTTTAAAGATAGCTGCGAAGGAGCGCCGGCTGAGCGAGCTGAAGGTCTGCGCCGATCCCGCTAACTTACCACTTTCAAACAACAAGAAAGAAGGATTTCAGAACAAGATCGCCGAGGTGTTGGCAGCCGAGCTCGACGCGAGCCTTGTTTATTTCTGGCGTCCATATTTCGAGCGAGGTTTGAGCCGACTCGCATCGCAAACCAAGGACTGTGATGTCCTTATGGGGATTCCGGCGGACTATGAGAGCTTGGTAACAACCGAGCCGATTTATCGGACAACATATGTCCTGGCTTGGCGAAATGATCTGAACTTAGACATTACTTCGTTCGATGATCCAGCTTTGCGGGAAAAGAAGGTCGGCGTGTTTCAGACGTCCGCGCTTCGCCAGGTTCTCAAAGAGCGCGGCATTACCGAGAACGTTGTGATTCAGCCGTTGTCGCGCGGTGGCGAGACACGAAAAGAGCGTCAACCGTGGTTCCAAGTCCAACAAGTCGTCGATGGCGAAATTGACATCGCTGGGGTGTGGGGGCCGTTCGCGGGATGGCTGGCAAGCAAGGGTGCGCCGATAACTGTTAAGCCGGTCAACCTGATGGAAGATGCCATTCCATTGGAGTTTTCCGTGGCGATGGGCGTTAGGCGCTCGGACCAAATCCTGCGTTACAAAATTGAGCTTGCTCTGGATGCGCGCAAAAAAGAAATCGAGCAGATCTTGCGTGATTTCGGTGTACCACTCGTGATTTGCTCAAAGTGCTACGTTCCGGGCGATTTGGCTGCACATGGTGTCTATGAAAAACCCGTCGAAGCTGAGCTGCAGGAGCGCGATCCTGACAAAATTGCTGAGCACCAGCGTGTCACGCGTGCCAAACTCAAGGCATGGCTGGCCGAAGGCGCGGACATTCAGCTAGAACTGGCGAATGCAACTCTTGCAGGCGACCCGGACCGCATCCGTTTTCTCGCTGAGAAGGGTGCTGATCTGAATGCCTTAGACAATCAGGGCTATGCTCCAATCCATACTGCGTCACGTAGTAGGGACATTGATACGCTCAAGCTCTTGTTGGACCTGGGTGCCAATCCTGACACGAAAGACGGTGATGGATATACGGCGATTCTGCATGCAGCATTGCGAGATCATGTGCCAACCATTGAGGCATTGACGCAGGCTGGAGCAGATACGGAAGTGCGTGCTTCAGAATACGCGACGCCCTTGGGGATTGCAATTGCCGAAGACCATTACGCTGCAGCCATTGCGTTGGTGGAGGGTGGTGCCGATCCTAACAGCCGCAATGCGGCTCAAGCGCTCACACCGCTCATGCTGATATCGGGTCGGGAGAAAAAGCACTTCACCCTGGGGGCAGGCCGCAAGCGGATTGAGAGACTTAAGCACACCTATCCGACACCAGTGAAACTCGCGAGGGCGCTGATCAAAAAAGGGGCTGATGTGAATGCCATCACCTCAGGCGGTGTGACCGCCTTGATGCTAGCGGCCGCGAAGAACCAGATTCCGATTGTGGGGCTACTTGTGCAATCAGGAGCTGATCCGGAAGCCAAGAATGGAGTCGGACAAACAGCGATGCAATTGGCGAAGGAAAACGGCAACGTTCAACTCGCTGGACTTTTGAAAGTCCTGCAGCGGACGAAGCGAAAGAAACGCTGATGGGTGCGTGTTCTAAGCTTTTGTTGCCACGGTCATTTCTTTTTTATCACGTCGGGAGCAGAACGGGAATTTTGGGCACGGAAGTTTCCTTGAAACTTCCTTGACCTTCAGCAGAGCAAGACTACAGGATCGAACAAATCAGCCCACCTAAACGCGGCTGAAAAATTGCGTTCTTGGAAAAAACTGGGGCGCCGAATTCGGGAGGAGAAATGACTTCTAAACCACTCAGGATGGTTGTGGCTTTGTGTTTGGTGGCAATCGGGTTTGCTGCCGTTACAGCGCCAGTAATGTCCGCGCAAGATCCAAAAAAGACGGAAGAGGCTCGCAAAAAGAAGGAAGCCGAGGACAAGGCAGCAGCTGAGCGTCGCGAAGCTGACCGCAAAGCTCGCGAGGCTGCAGAAAAGCAAGCTGAAGACGAGCAAAGCGAGCGCGTCAAAAGGCTTTTGGAGCGCAAGCGTCGCGAGGTTTCGGCTGGCGAAGCTGCGCATGGCAGCGGCGAGACCAAGAGCGAGGCCAAAGCTGCCGGGGGCGATAAGCCGATTGAAATTACAGATGCCGCACGCGCAGAAGCCGCGAAGCTTTCGGCCACACGGACTTTGGCAGATGCGGTAAAAACACCTGAAGGCAAGTTGTTCAACCCGTTTACCGACAACAAAGAAGCCATCGCTCAAGGAAAGCAGCTCTATCTCGATTATAGCTGCAACGGTTGCCACGGCGGTGGCGGTGGCGGGGGAATGTGTCCTCCGTTGACCAATGAGCGCTTTGTTTATGGCAGCGACGATGACACGATTTTCCGCTTGATTGCACTGGGTTCCAAAGAGCTAGGTCGCAAAAGGATCGCTAAGGAAACTGTTGTTGGGCCGATGCCGGGCTATCTCGAGATCATCGAAAAAGAAGAAGAGCTCTGGAAGATCATTGCCTTCGTTCGTTCGGTTTATCGCGGTCGGGCCAAGAAAAGAGATTGGTAAGCGGTCGCGCGTCAAATACGCATTTCTGGCGAAGCCTTCACCGAGCCGACCGTGGCTCGGTGGAGCAGTCCCATTTGAGTTCGGCTTGAAAGGAGCGACATGACGCGTTTGTACGCTTTGTTCTTGGCAAGCTGGTTCTATGGGCTTGCAAGTTTTCTGTTGGTCGGGTTGGTTCAGACCTCTGATGCTCGAGCCGCGCCTTTGCAGGAAACGAAACGCGCGCAGGCTAAAGCTCCCGCCAATACAGGATCCAAGATCAAGCTCAGCATCAAGATTGGGTACCTTACGCGCCAGTATGAAGAGCCGCCGCCGTTGTCGTTGGTTGACAAGATCCTGACCGACAATGGAGTTCAAGGTGCCCGGATGGGCATCAAGTACAACGCGACCACTGGTCGGTTGTTGGGGCATGACTACGAACTCGTTGAGAAATCTGTCTCGCTGGATGGTGATATTCGCGACACGGCGATTTCGCTGTTTGCCGATGGCGTGTCGTTCATCGTTGCTGACCTTGAGCCAACTGATCTGCTCGCGGTCTCAGACCTCGTAGAAGCTCGGGGGAAGACGCTCTTTAACGTCCGTTCCAGTAATGATGATCTTAGGGGAAAAAACTGTCGTTGGAACCTGTTCCACATAATTCCCAGCTGGGCGCAACGGGCCGATGCGCTCGCGCAATTCCTGATCTGGAAGCAGTGGCGACGCTGGTTCCTGTTGACGGGCCGCAAACCCAAAGATCTTGAATTCGCGCGGGCAATGAAGCGTGCGGCCAAGCGTTTCGGTGGCAAGATCGTCGAAGAACGTACGTATGAATTCGAGGGCGGGAACCGGCGTACCGATGACGGTCACCAGCAAATTCAGACACAGATGCCGCTCCTTACTCAAAGCGTGCCGGAGCATGACGTTTTGATGGTCGCCGATGCGTCTGAAGTCTTCGGCGATTACCTCATGTGGCGCACGACTGATCCCAGTCCGGTGGTCGGATCGCATGGACTGAGCGCTGTCGCCTGGCACCGTTCTTTTGAGCAGTATGCCGGAACGCAGATGCAGCGCAGGTTTGAGCGGCATGCAGGCCGTGTGATGACGGAACGCGATTATGCGGCGTGGCTTGCGGTGAGAATCGTTGGTGAAGCCGTACTGCGCAACAACTCTAATGACCCCGATACGCTACGTGACTACATCATGTCCGACGATTTCAAGGTCGCCGGTTTCAAGGGACAGGGCCTGAATTTTCGAACTTGGAACCACCAACTGCGTCAGCCGATTTTGCTGTCAGGGCCGCGGACGCTGGTGTCGATCTCACCTCAGGCGAAGTTCCTTCATCACAGATATCTCACTGATACGCTTGGGATCGACGAGCCCGAGTCACGCTGTCGCTTCAACAACTAATACGCATGGGCTTGTAGGAAACGCGAATGAACCTCTTACCAAACTTCGTCAAGATGGCGGTTTTGTCTCTCGGTTGGATGTTGGTGCCTTTTTCAGTTAGTGCCACGACCATTTTCGTGAGCAATGAAAAAGACAACACGGTTACCGTGATTGACGGCAAGAGCCTGGAGGTCATCAAGACTATCAAGACTTCGCGCCGCCCCAGGGGCATGGTGCTGACGCCGGATTTTAAGCAGCTCCTCGTTTGCGCTGGAGACGATAACCGACTCGACGTCATCGACACGGAAACTCTGGAAATTGTCAGGCATATCGATTCCGGTCCTGATCCGGAGCTTCTTGATGTCGACCCAAACAACGAGCGGATCTATGTGGCCAACGAAGACGATGCGATCGTCACGGTGATCGAACGTGAGTCGGGCAAGGTCTTGGCAGAGATTCCAATTGGCGTTGAACCAGAAGGGATGGCTGTCAGCCCTGACAACAAAATCACCGTCGCCACATCTGAAGCTTCCAGTATGGCGCATGTTATTGACAACGCGTCTCTGGAAGTTCTCGCGAACGTTCTAGTCGATACGCGGCCGCGTCATGCGGAGTTCGACAAAGAGGGTAAGAACGTTTGGGTCTCTGCGGAGATCGGCGGAACTGTTTCGGTGATTGATAGCGAGACCTATGAAATCATCGAGCGGATCACCTTCGAGATTCCGGGTATCCGCGAGAACCTGATCCAGCCACTCGGCATTCGCTTCTCCAAGGATGGTTCGAAAGCCTTCGTAGCGCTGGGCCCTGCGAACCGTCTGGCTGTTGTCGATTCCAAAACCTTCAAGGTTGAGAAGTTTATCCTGGTTGGCCAACGTCCCTGGCATTTGGAGGTGCATCCGGATGGCTCGAAAATTTATGTCGCGAACGGGCTCACCAACGATATGACCGTAGTTGATGCGTCTACGTTGAAGGCAACACGTTCGGTTCCGGTTGGCCGCCTGCCTTGGGGTGTCGCGGTGAAGCCTTGAAGTGATCTGACAAAAAACAAGTATTGGTTAGTTATGCGAGTTCGGACTTTCAAATTGTCGTTGCTGCTCTTAGCTCTGCTGCCTTTGGTTGGCTTGCCCGTTGTATCTGTTGCAGCTGACGGCGCCAAAGGCGACACGCGGAGCGCGAAACAACACTCAATCGATAAAGCCACACAAGATGCGATGGTTGAAATTCGCGATCTTGTAGCGAACAACCACTCGCTTATCACGCACCGGCGAATGCCAAAGTTGACGGCAATCAAGATGTCATCGCGTGTTGTCGCGCTGATCGAAAAGATCAGAGATGTGTCGACGCTCAAAGACGATGCGCGAATGGAGTTGAGCTACATCCTAGCCGACCTGGAACGCGGCGTGAAAGCCATCGGCGGGTCCAACAAAATGATCGGCGCTATCGACGGTATCGTTTTGATGGATGAAGCTCTGGCGCAGTACGCCAATCAATTCGATCACCCAGGCTGGAAGGCGCCGCGCGAGCTGTAGAGGAGCAAAGGCTGATGACAAAGGACGTTTGCGCCAAGTCTTGTGGTCTTATGCTCGTTTTTTTATTGGCTCTCATATTTGCTTCGCCGGCCCCTGCGAAGGCGAACCGTTTGGAACAGTGTGAGCTCGACGCCATGCTGGTCTTCGATGCTTCCGGGTCGATGGCAGGCACAGACTGGATTGGCCAGGTATCGCGCATCTCACACGTTAGAAATGCTCTGCGTCGTGTCCTGCCTGATATTACCTCGGTGCGGCGTGTTGGGCTTATTTCATACGGTCCTGGCCCCTACAACAAATGCGACAACATTGAGCTCCAGTTGCAGCCCGGGCGGTATTCTCCCGCTCAGATTATGTCGCGTGTTGATGCGCTCGTGCCGGCAGGGCGGACTCCGCTTACTGGGGCGATAGAACAAGCGGCCGAAATTCTTCGGTATCGGTCCAAACCGGCCGTGATCGTATTGCTGACCGATGGAGAGGAGACGTGCGGCGGCAAACCTTGCGAGCTTGCGCGTCAACTTGAACTTACAGGCAAAGACGTGACGGTTCACGTCATCAGCTATATGCGGCGACGGGTCTCGACCGGCAAGGGTTTGCTGCAATCGCGATGCTTGGCTCGTGAAACCGGCGGCATTCAGGTGACTGCGGAGACTGAAGATGAGCTTCGCGCGGCGTTCCGCAAGACGCTGGCCTGTCCGGTTCTGACCAAATCGCGGAGTCGGGGATAGGTTTTGCATCAAGCGGCTACGACTAGTCTGAAAAAGGGCCGAAATAATAAGAAGACAATTCCGGGAGCACGCCAATGACTTTGCAACTTACTCACCGACCTGCTCGAACCAATAGGACTAAGACGCACAACGTTCACTTCGTAGCCCAAGCGCGCCAAGTGTGCGTAGCGCTCGGCGTTGCTCTTGCTATCTTAGTCGTTGCTGCCGATGGGACTGCCCTTGCCACTGACAACGCTAAAGAGATCGCTCCCGTCTTGACGTACGAAGGCCATGAGCGTCCCGTCAATAGCGCTCACTTCAGCCCTGATGGTACCCGCGTCATTACGGCATCAAGCGATGGGACTGCTCGTGTTTGGGATCGGGACACGGGGAAGGTTTTGCTTGTCCTACAAGGCCATGCAAAAGGCCTTCGTCAGGCCGTGTTCAGCCCGGACGGAACGGTCATCGCAACCGCTTCGCGAGATAAGACAGCCCGATTGTGGGATGCTTCAACGGGCAAAGAGGAGTTCGTTCTGGAAGGGCATGAGCAGAGCGTAGAGATGATTGGTTTCAGCCACGATGGCAAGTATGTGGTAACGGGCTCCTATGATAAGACCGCGCGTGTTTGGGATGTTGCGAGCGGAGAGGCTGTGCATGTGCTGGCTGGACACAAGCACTGGATTACGAGTGCCAGTTTCAGCCCCGATGACAAGAAGATTGTGACGACGTCCAGCGATAAGACGGTTCGTCTTTGGGATACAAAAAGCGGCGATGCAATGGGTGTCATGACCGAACACACAAGCATGGTCATGCTGGCGACGTTCAATCCTAAAGGCGATAAGCTTCTCACGGCTTCAAGCGACAAAACGGCTGGGCTTTGGAACTTGGGCGACTTGAGCCTTACGGCGAAACTTGGTGGTAATACGCGTGCTGTCACGGCAGTCGCTTTTTCCCCGGACGGCGCTCTCGCCGTTTCGGCTGGTAGTGATAAGACCGTGCGCGTTTGGGATGTCGCGACGGCGAAAATGTTGGCGATGGTCGAAAAGGCGCACCGGCGAAACATCGTCGAGGTGGTGTTCCATCCCGACGGCAGAAGCTTTTGGACGGTCGGTCACGACAAGTTTGTCCGCGCGTGGGATACGAAAACAGCTAAGCATTTGCTGACGCTAAAGGGGCACCAGAAAGAGGTGGAGAACGCCGAGTTCTCCGCAGATGGCGTGTTTGTTATTACGTCTTCATTGGATAGCACCGCGAAGTTATGGAAGCTGCAGTAAGGTGGGTTCTCTTCGGACCGATGCCTTGCAGCTGATACCGGCGGGTTCCTATGTTGGGGATGTGACGTCACGTGACCCCGAGGAATTAGGATGCGAATTGATCGTCGTGCGGTTGTGTTGGGTGGGCTGACGGCCGGTGTTTCTGGCTTTTTTGTTTCCAGTGCGCAATCTGGAACGGAACTGGCTAAGCCAGCCACACGGGCAATTCCGTCGTCTGGCGAACGTTTGCCGCTCGTTGGGCTTGGAAGCTGGATTACGTTTAACGTGGGTTCAGATCCGAAGTTGCTGGACGAATGCGCGGCGGTGATCGCAGCGTTTTTTGAAGGCGGTGGTCGGTTGATCGATACCTCACCGATGTACGGTTCCGCGCAAGCTACAATTGGCTATGGGCTGCAAAAACTTGGATATCCTACAACGGCGTTCTCTGCCGAAAAGGTTTGGACGTCGTCGCAGACAGGTGGACCAAGACAAATCGAGGAATCGCTTTCGCATTGGGGCGTGCCCTCACACGATCTGATACAGGTGCACAATTTAGTGGCGTGGAAGACGCACCTTGAGATGCTGCGAGAGATGAAATCGGCAGGCCGGCTCCGTTATGTTGGAATCACGACTTCGCACGGGCGTCGGCATGCTGAGTTGGAGCGGGTCATGGGTTCTGAGCCGATAGATTTTGTGCAGGTCACGTATAATGCCATCGACCGTGAGGTTGAGAACCGCATTCTCCCACTCGCGCGTGAGCGGGGTATCGCGGTTATCATCAACCGGCCATATCAGCGTGGAGACCTGCTTCGTCGTGTTGAGGGCAAACCTTTGCCGCCATGGTTGAAGGAAACCGGTGCCACGAGTTGGGCGCAGTTTCTGCTCGCGTTTGTCATCTCACATCCCGCCGTGACATGCGCAATTCCAGCGACAACACGTGTGGATCATGTGCGGGAGAACCTTGGCGTTGCCGCTCGACCGCTTCCTGACGAACGGCTGCGCATGAAGATGGCAGCATACGTCAATGAGCTCTGAGAGCTGGTTGTCGTGACTTACACGCTGTCAGATTTTCTGTTGTTTTCCGAGAGAACCTACCAGCGCCTGTTTCTGCTTCACAATGAGGCGTTGTGGCCCGTGCAGGTTTTTGCGCTGTTGGTGGCAGCAGGTGTGTTTGTTGCGATCGCCACTCCGACGCAGTTGCGAGTTCGACTGGCGCTAGGTTCCCTAGCGTTGATGTGGGTATTCGTAGCTTGGGTTTTCTTTTGGCAACGTTACGCAACCATCAACTGGGCGGCACCTTATGTTGCGCCAATTTTCGTAGTTCAAGCAGTGTTGCTTTTTTGGTTGGCGTCCGATCGGGCGCTGCGTTTCAAATGTGAGGTATCGGAAACGCAGCGAGCATTGGCCGTGGTTGCGGGTGTGTTCGCGATCGTTGGCTATCCGGCGATTGCTGCGTTTGAGGGGAATTGGAAACAGGCAGAGGTGGTCGGGTTGGCACCCGATCCGACGGTACTCCTCACAATGGCGCTCTTGGCTGTCGTGACTGGCCGCAAAGCTGCGGTTGCCCTTGTCGTGCCTGTGCTATGGGTTGTGATCACTGCTCTCACGCAATGGACGCTCGGGCTAACGCAGTTCGCAATCCTACCGATATTCTGTGTTTTGCTACTTCTTTCACGGTTTCGATGGTCGGCGCGTACATGACGAATGTGGCTCCAGCCATCTTTGGCGGTCAATCGGTTAGAACAGCCGTCGCTATATTCGAACCGAGTTAGCGTAATTGAGATAATGGGCCAGGCGAGATACGGGTGATGAGCTGGGAGATGCAGAACGTTGCGGCGGCTCTTGCTAAGAAGGAGATCCAGCTGTTTGTAGGGCCCCGCCCTGGAAAGAAATCTCGTGACTGTCTGGCGGCACTGAAGCTCACCCATTGCTGCACGCTTCTCAGTAAGCGCGAACAGGTTCAACCCGTGCGCAGGATTTGCGAAGAACTGAGTTGTGAGTGGCTTTGGTTACCCATCGAAGGCGGTCGCTTGGAAATTCTGCGTGAGACAGATGTCGTTAGGCATCTCGAAACGCTGCTGCAGAGCATTGAAGCGGAGCCGAACCCGAGGATCTATTTCCACTGTTCGGCCGGCATCCACCGAACGGGTTTTTTGTTTACCTCTTGTTGCGGTTACGTGGATTAAGTCGCGACGAAGCTTTTGCGGCCTTGGGCGACTTAAGGAGCGTAACGGCAGAGCAAGTCGGATCGGAGCGGCTAGCGCTTGCCGATGAGCTCGTTGCAAACGCGGGCCTCGGATAGTTGCGGCTCTGTTAGCGCGCCAATAACTATGGAGATTTGTGCTTTTTGCTGTTCCCTTTGCCGCCCGTCAGCTTGGTTGGATTTTGTTTTGGTGCCTTTATGCGCTGCTTCTTTTTCTTCGGTGGCGAGTTATCGTTACCCGCAGGTTCGAAGTCGGCGAGCAACGCCGACAAGCCTGGCTCGACAACCATCGTTGCTGCTTCAGCTGGCGAGACCCAGATGCGTTCTCGTTGATCTGCTTCAGGCCACTTCTTCCGTTCTTTCTCAACCGTCATCGTAAAGACTTCGACACGGACAAGTTCGAACGTTCGTATTTGACGTTTAAAGTAGCGATAAAAGCCTAGCGGTTTTCCGCTGATCTTGCCTTCAAGCCCTGCCTCTTCGAGAGCTTCCAGGGCTGCCATCTTAGCGTTGGTGCGCTTGTTCGTTGCCCAACCCTTTGGGATGACCCAGCGTTGAGTTTCTCGAGTCGTGACGAGGCAGACCTCGATGGTTCCATCTTCGCGATGCCGTATGGGCAAAGCAGCTACCTGTCGTGTCTTGCGCATGGTGCAGTTTATTTCAGAACGGCCGCAGCTGCGCAAGTTGTCGGTTCGGCCAACGAGAAGTTGGCGGTCTAGTCTAGGTTCGTAGAGGTCCGGTTAACTTGTTTCCGCGGACTCGCGGTTTGTGTGGCTTGCCATGCCTAAAAGGAATGCGCCACAGCCTACAACAAGCGTGCCGATACACAGGACAAGGAGCTGGCTGTATTTGTGCTCGAAACCTGTCAAATCCAACATAATGGAGGTGTATCCGGAGGTGTCCGTGAAGTAGATGACTGCCGCTGAGATGGCAGCGCAGAAGGATACGAGATAACTCCAAACGGGAATGTCAGTGCGTCCCATCCAGATTGAGAAGAATACGACTGGTGCGAGGAACATCGAAGCCGTGCCCGAAACGGCGACTGCGCTGAACAGGTCCTTTGATCCTAAGAATACCATCGCCAGACCGATGACGAGGAACAGCGCCATAGCGATGCGGCCATTCCAAACTGTCGGTTTGGCTACACGCATATCAACGACCACAAGTTTTGCGGTGCTTGAGAATGTCGAGTCGAGTGTCGACATGCATGAGACGACGAGTGCGACGTTGAATAGGAGCGTCGGCCATTCGCCGATGAGGCGGGTCAAAGTTGGAACGAAACTCTCGCCTTCTAATTTGTTGAGGCCAGCCCATACTCCGATCAGACCGAATGCCAGGATGCACAGGAACGAAATCCATGCCGCATGGTAGAAGCTGGCCATCGTTGTCTTGCGGTCCGCGATGAAACTGCGGTCCATCATGACGGGATCGTGTAATGGGTAGCTCCAGACCTGTAAGAATGCGACGGCAAGCAGGACCCAGCCGGGGTTTGTGCTTTCAGGGAACGCGCTTGCCAGTTGGCCGATGTCGAATGTGCCGGTGCCCACGATAACTGCAAGCAACAAAACGAAAACGACAAGAAAGACCCACATCTGGAAGACGTCGGTTCGAATGGACGCGTTTAGGCCCCCCATGGCGGCATAGCCAAATGTCACTGCGCCGACGAGTAGGATTACTGCTACGTAGCTGTCGGAGCCTGCTCCACCGAAGATCAGTCCGATAACGAGAAGGTTGGCGAACACTTCCGAAATGAGACGCAGAGCGACCACGAGGTTGTATGTTGATGTCCCGGCAGTTCCAAACCGATCAGCTAGGAACTGCTGGACGTTGTCGAAGCCGTGCCGGAAGCGGAGGCTGGAGATAATCCACGCGCCGGTTAGGAACGACAGGTAGTATGCTGCGTAAGCAAGCGCGCCAGCAACTCCGTAGAAGTATCCGAGGATGCACGCATTCATGATTGAGCGCGCGAATATCCAGGTCGTCACTTGGGAGAATGTCAGTGACCAGAGCCCAGGTGCGGTTCCGTTGGCGGATAGACCCCGGTAGAATGGCCCTGTGTCGCGTGCGGCGGGGCTGAGGTAAATGCTAGAAGCTGCGACGACAGCTGTGATAACCGCAAGGGTGGCGACAGAATCCACCATCAAGTCTCTCCGTCCAATTCAACAAGCGCGCATGGTTTGCAGCGTTTGCGCTCAATGTCACCACACATATTGTTTATGCCCGCGTTAATCATGAGACGCGTGCGCCTCGGCATCACCGACAGGATCAAAGGCAAAAATGACGAATAGTTGGCCGGTTCTTGACACTACTGAGCCTGTTCTTGTTTTCGGAGGACCCTATGGCAATCTCCAGGCTACGAGAGCTTTGCTGGAGCATGCGAACCGTCTGAACATTCCGCCGAGCCAGATTATCTGCACCGGTGATCTCGCGGCCTATTGCGCCGATCCACGCGCGACGATTGAACTCGTTTTGGGGAGCGGAATTCACTGCGTGATGGGCAACTGTGATGAACAGTTAGCCAATGATTTGGCTGATTGCGGTTGCGGTTTTGACGAGGGCAGCCAGTGTGAGCGCCTGGCACTTGTCTGGTTTAACTACGCGCGGCGGATGATTAACTCGTCCCACCGCCAGGAGCTTGCCAAGCTTCCGCGGCGGATTGATCTCATGATCGGCGGCGGGCGCTTCGCAGTGATCCATGGTGGTGTGGATTCGATCAATCGCTTCATTTTCGCGACGACGAATCGGGATGTAAAGCGCGGGGAGCTTGAGCTTGCCGTCTGCGATGGTGTGATTGGCGGGCACTGTGGGTTGCCATTCAGTGAGGCCATTGATGGCCTTCTATGGCACAATCCAGGTGTGATCGGCATGCCTGCCAACGATGGAACGGCGCGGGTTTGGTACAGCGTTCTGACACCTTCGCAAGACGAGTTGTTGATTGAGCATCATTCGCTTGATTACGATCACGCTACTGCGGCCGATGCGATGGTTGAGGCCGGACTTCCTCAAGAGTACCGCGAAAGCCTTTCGAGCGGTCTATGGCCGAACTGCGATATTTTGCCGATGCGTGAGTCGGAGGCTCGGGGTGTCGCGCTCGCGCCAAGCAAGTTTGCGTGGAAGTCCGGAGGTCAAGCAACCGGCAGTCGAGACCGGTCGCATGATGAAAGTGGAGTTATCTGGCCTGACTGCTTGCGATAAGGTGGGGGGCGGCAAATTGAGTCGCCCCCGGTTTTTTGTTCTAGGCGCGCGTTGACGCGATCAGCCGCTTTCCAACGTACTCTCCAGCAACAAAGAGATGTTGTCTGTGCCCATTTCTAGGTGTCCCGCTTCCGGGCGGATCACGGCGCCAGCATTTAGAAGAGCGAGTACGGTGCGTTCGTAATCGCCATCGTCGCGCGCGGGGCAATTGGCTGATCCGTGGATCGCGGTTCCCAATGTCTCGCCGCCGAACATGTTTTCGATATCGAGGTTTGCGCCACGGGCGATGTACATCTCGACAATGTCGGCATGGCCCCACCAAGCCGCTGCATGAATGGGTGGCATGTCGCTCTCTCCTTGAAGATTGATGTCGAAGCCCAGATCAGCCATCAGCTCTAAAACCGGTTGGCACTCGCGTCGCATGGCAAGTTCGGTTTGCCGTGTCTTATCGAAGTGGGACAGATCTTGCCAAAGGTCGGGATGCGCGTTGAGCGTTGTGCGGGCTTTGCTTTCATCGATGTCTGCAATGGCGGCCAGAAACGTTTCTGCCGGTGTCAGTTGTGTGTCGAGGCCGCGCTCTTCGAGAAGTCCGGCGATATCTCGATTGCCGCAGATTCGAGCCAGTGCATATGAGCTGCGGTTGCCAAAGGGCACTTCTGTGTTGACGCCCGCGTCGAGCAACAGGGCAGCGACTTCTGCATAACGTCCGCGGATGATTGCATGGTGTAAGGCGTTGCGCGCTTCCGCAGGTTCGTCGGAGGGGTGGCGATAAGGAGGGGCGTTGGGATCGGCCCCGTTGGACAGGAACAGTTTGACGCCTTCAGGATTTTCTATGTCGAGCATGCGCAAGAAGGCGTTTGTTCTGCCAACTTCTGCACCGTGTGAGAACAGCAGCTTGACGCCGTCCAGCGTCGGCATCTCGGTTGCGTGATAGAGCGACTCGTTGTCGTTGGGGTTCGCGCCAGCTTTGAGCAGTGCTTCGGACAAGGCAAGGTTTTGAGAATGTCCAATCGCGCCGTAAAGAGCGGACAGGCGGTGGTCCGAGCCGGGTTCAGCGGGAATGCTCGCGTTGGGGTCTGCGCCTGCTGCAATCAACGCGTCGAGGATCTCAAGTTGGTCAGCGACGATCTCCGGCTTGCGGTTGACGAGCTTTGAGTATGTGAGCCAGCACAGTGGCGGGCGTTCCGATATTGAGGCTTTTGCAAGGTTTGGGTCTTTGGCGAGAGCCTCGCGTACTTTGGCCGCGCGCGCGAACGCTATCTGCAACCCGAGGTGCGCGTCGATCAGGTCAGGGTCTTGTTCGAGCAATCGATCGAGCATCAGAAACGATCCGTTGAGAACGGCGCGTTCCGAGGCTTTGATTTTTTGTGCGCGGTCCAGCTTGGCAGCTTCTGTTGCAGCTTTCAGGGCAGGCCAGCTTGGAAACCCATTTTCGCGCGCTAGAAGATGCAGAAAATCGGCGTGTTTGGGGGTGTTGATATCTGGAAGTGTTGCGTGAAGACGCGCTGCGGCGTCTGCATCGCCAGATGCAAAAGCCTTTTTCAACTTTTTGGCTTCGGAACGCAGTTTTTCGATTTTGGGAAGCACTGGCTTTCTCCATGTCTTGCCCAATGGTCCGCTAATTGGGCGCAAGGAGAAATGCCAATATATGGCAGTCCTTAAATCAAGGTGCTCTGTCGAGCTTTCCGCGGACCCGGATGCCTCCCTGAAGGCATCTGCAACGTAACGGCTTGCGCGCCTGCGATCAAGAGGGCTTTTGTATGTGGCGCAGCGTGGGGCCGCGTCGTGTTGATTGCGGCAGTTGGTTCGATATCTAAGCAGCAATGGATGCTCGACTCGTGCGTTTGTTTTGAGTTCTTTT
The DNA here is from genome assembly GCA_040219445.1 of Filomicrobium sp. Taxonomy (GTDB): domain Bacteria; phylum Pseudomonadota; class Alphaproteobacteria; order Rhizobiales; family Hyphomicrobiaceae; genus Filomicrobium. The sequence goes on from JAVJSM010000003.1 coordinate 510,398, forward strand.
TTTAAAATTCTTCAATAGTTGAATTTTTTTGATATTTTCGTTTGTTTCGCGTCCCATTTCTTAATGAAAACGCGCGCGTTATTAACGAATTTCAGGCAGAATATTGATTCTGCAGAGCATTGCGTTTTTCTTCCTTCTCATATCCCGAGATTTAAGCGTGATGCCGTTTCCAAGCCTCAACCGCCGACTGCGCGTCCTGTTTCTAGGCGGGGTGTCGATTTACGCGATCAGCGCTGGATACGCTGAATCGGCTCTTGCTGGCTGCAGTGCCGATGCCGGGGGAACGATCCAATGTTCTGGCACATCGAATTCGACGATTGGGTTCTTTGATGTTTTCGAAGCTGGCGCAGACGTCACAATTCGCGCCGATTCAACAACTGTGGTGACGACGATGGGTGCTTCCGCGATTGGGATCATCGCGGAGAGTCTTGGTCCGAAGGGATCGGACGGCCATGACGAAAATGATGATCCGTTCGATCCGCATGGAGCCAGTGGTGGCGATGCTGGGCATCCGTCTGGCAACGTTGATGTTCGAAGTGAAGCATCGGTCACCACATCAGGGTCGGGTGCCGTTGGAATTTTTGGCATCGCGCGAGCAGGCAACGGCGGTGATGGCGGCTCTGGCCATCTTGGCGGTGGTAAGGATGGCGGTACCGGCGGGGATAACTCCGACAAGTCCGTAACCATCGAAAGCTCAGGTTCGATCCAAACGTCGGGTTCAGGTGCCATCGGAATTGTTGGTCAAAACCACGGCGGCATTGGCGGTGATTCTGGTGGTGGTGGTCTTTTTGCTGGCGGTGGCGATGGCGGCGATGGTGGGCATGCGGGCAGCGTCGATGTCACCAACGACGGTTCGATCGCCACCAGTGGAGCCCATGCGTTTGGAGTCTTTTTGCACAGTGTCGGCGGGTTTGGCGGCAGCGGCGGATCGGGTGCTGGTTTTGTTGGCTATGGCGGTACCGGAGGTAGCGCTGGCAATGGCGGAGCCGTGTCGGCGACCAACGCCGGTATCATCACAACAACCGGAGACTACTCGAACGGTATCTATGTTCAGAGCGTTGGCGGCGGTGGTGGGCGTGGCGGTAATGGCGTCGGTGTGGTTGGTCTAGGTGGTGTTGGTGGTCTGGGGGGCGATGGCAACCATGTCGATGTGACCAATGACGCGGGTGATGGGAACCCGGCGAGCGCGAAGATCTCGACATCCGGCGTTGATGCAATTGGCATCTTTGCGCAGAGCGTTGGCGGTAGCGGTGGCGATGGCGGTGATTCCGCAGGGCTGGTCAGCATCGGCGGTAGCGGTGCGCATGGTGGAGCTGGTGGAAACGTTACGGTTAGCAATGCCGGGACGATTGAAACCACCAGCAGGGGTGCCGTTGCGATTCATGCGCAAAGCGTTGGCGGCGGCGGCGGCCACGGTGGATCGAGTGCTGGTTTCGCCTCGCTCGGTGGCTCCGGAGATGACGGCGGTGATGCTGGAACCGTTGACGTTTCAAACTCCACGAATGCGGTGCTCACGACAGAGGGCGATGATGCAACCGCGATTTTCGCGCAAAGTGTTGGCGGTGGCGGCGGCGATGGTGGCTCAAGTCTCGGGGCAGGGCCCGCGGCGTCGATTGCGTTGGGTGGTTCAGGTGCAAAAGGCGGGCATGCGTCGACTGTTACGGTGATCGATTGCACGACGGTGTCGGGTGGCGCGGCGTGCGAAGCGGCCAATAACGGGGAGATTGCTACAGAAGGTGCACGTTCGCACGGCATCCACGCACAAGGCGTTGGCGGCGGTGGTGGCCGTGGTGGGTTTTCGGTGGCTTTGTCTGGTGGCCCTGTTGCGATGAGTGCGGCCTTCGGGGGGAGCGGTGCCGGTGGTGGAGATGGTAGCGAGGTTACCGTTCTCTCCAACAGCAATATTACGACACAGAGTGACCACTCTTACGGGATCAATGCGGAGAGTGTTGGCGGCGGTGGTGGTCATGGGGGCTTCGCGGTTGCTGGTGCGGCTTCAGACGGACCGTCGTTTGCGGCGGCTATGGGTGGGTCGGCTGGTGTAGGCGGTGAGGGCAAAAAGGTCAAAGTTGCAGCCGACGGTTTGATTGTCACGTTCGGAGACGTTTCGCACGGCATCTTCGGGCAGAGTGTCGGCGGTGGTGGAGGTAACGGTGGGTTTGCTGTCAGCGGCGCATTGAGTTCTTCAGGTGCTGCTGTTGCTGCGTTTGGCGGTCATGGCGGCGGCGGCGGTGATGGTGGCGAAGTGGATGTCAGCGCTTCGGGCGATATCACAACCAGCGGCAGCTTATCGAACGCAATCCATGCGCAGAGTATCGGCGGTGGCGGTGGTCATGGCGGGTTCGCTATCGGCGCTGCTGCGACGGCCGATGCACCGAGTTTGACAGCTTCGCTTGGGGGGGCTGGAGGTGACGGAGGGAGTGCTAAGACTGTTTCCGTTTCAAGTTCAGGCCGTCTGAATACGCTGGGTGAGGGATCGCACGCGGTGTTTGCGCAGTCTGTTGGTGGTGGCGGTGGTTCTGGCGGATTTTCCGGTTCGTTTTCGGCTTCTTTTGGCGACGGGGCAAATGTTGGTCTGAGTATGGGTGGGTCCGGCGGGACGGCGGGTCATGGCCGGGCCGTATCCGTTACGACAACGAAGTCAGTTGGGACATCTGGTGAGCATGCCGTCGGGATTCTTGCTCAAAGCGTCGGCGGTGGCGGTGGCCACGGCGGCTTTGGGATGAAAGCCTCGATGCATACGGAGGGCGCGCCGGACGTTGGTGTTGCTATCGGCGGGACTGGTGGCGGTGGTGGTGATGGAGACGATGTTGATGTCGAAGCTGACGGTTCGGTGTCGACACAGGGTGAGCGTGCGCATGGCATTCACGCGCAAAGTGTTGGCGGCGGCGGTGGAGCAGGTGGCTTTGCGTTGTCGGGGACGCTGACGACTTCGTCAGGGCAGAAGTCGCTTTCTGTTGCAGTCGGCGGCAGCGGTGGAGACGCAAGCCACGGCGGCGAGGTTTCTGTCACCTCAAAGGATACCGTTAAGACAGTCGGCGCGCGCGCTATCGGCGTCTTCATTCAATCGGTTGGCGGTGGTGGTGGCGACGGTGGTCTGGCTGTGTCAGGTGCCTTCTCCGGCAATGAATCTCGCAACGGGGAGTTTTCGCTTGGCGGGTCTGCTGGCGATGGTGGTGATGGCGAAGCGGTCGCCGCACAGCTTCAAAACCGGATTGAGACATCCGGGCAGCAGGCCCATGGTGTTCTTGCCCAGAGCATTGGCGGCGGTGGTGGTACCGGTGGCTTGGCAGCTGACTTTGATCTGACCAACGGTGGTTCCAATACGCAGGTCAACATTGGCATTGGTGGTTCGGGCGGCGGTGGCGGTAAAGGCGGTACAGTTGACGTCAGTGCTGGTGGCGGGGTCATCACGCATGGCTATGACGCCGTTGGGATCTTTGCGCAAAGCGTTGGCGGTGGCGGCGGAAATGGTGGGTCGGTTTCGACGTATGGCATCAACACGCAATCGGAAGCTGCGGGCAAAGACCTGCAACTTGGCGTTGCTGTCGGCGGCACTGGAGGAAGCGGCGGAATTGCCGATGCCGTAACCGTGGTGACCGGCGGCCAAGTCACCACTGCCGGAGATACGTCGCATGGCGTTGTCGCGCAAAGCATCGGCGGCGGCGGTGGGCGCGGGGGTAATGCCAATTCGTTTTCGCTGTTTACTCCTGGTGGTGGTGGAAGCGAGGCCGACGAAGACAACAACGGCGACGGCAAAGCGGATGGCAAAAAAGGAAATTTTACGGCCAACGTTTCGATTGGTGGAGATGGTGGCAGCGGCAATGATGGTGGTTCGGTTGATGTCACAAACCTAGCTAACGTGACGACGACTGGTCACGATGCGATGGGTATTTTTGCGCAGAGTATTGGTGCCGGCGGAGGCGAAGGCGGGCATGGCAGCCATAGCTCTGGAATACCGCTGCCGGTGATTGGCGGTTCTGTGCCGCCCGGCCTCAACAAGGTTGGGTTCCTGAAAAAATGGGATGTCAGTGTCGGTGGGTCTGGTGGGGCCAGTGGCGATGGCAAGGCCGTCACGGTGACGAGTGGCGACCGTACAACTGGGGTGGCTCGGAGTATCGCGACGCAGGGCGATGGATCGATGGCTGTTCTTGCGCAAAGCGTCGGAGGCGGAGGTGGAATTGGTGGTTATGGTGCCATTGGCGAGACCGGCAAGATTGGCATCGGTGGTGAGGGCGGTGCAGCTGGCGATGGGGGTATCGCTCGTCTCGATCTTCTTGGCGACGTGACGACGGGTGGCCTGGCTGCGCATGCCGTTGTTGCGCAGAGCATCGGTGGCGGCGGTGGCGTAGCTGGCAATGTCCGGCGCGGTTTCATGAATACGGGTGTTGGTGTTGCCTTCCAGCGCAGCGGTGGCGGCGGTGGCACAGGCCATAAGGTCCAGATCGATAGCAAAGGAACGATTGCGACATCCGGACAAGCCGCGTTTGGAGTTCTGGCTCAGAGTATCGGCGGTGGTGGCGGCGTCTTAGGCGATACGGGCGTTGGGCTTCCCGCGGTTGGGTTCTTTGGTAGCGTCGGAAAGAGTGGCGATGCGAGTGATGTTACCGTTAATCACGATGGTGTGGTGCAGACCACCGGCGATTACTCAACCGGCATCTTCGCGCAATCCTCCAGTGCAAACACCACAGGTAAGGTCAAAGTCTCCGTCTCAGATGGTGGCGTTGCGACGACTGGCGTCAGCGCAGTTGGCATTTTTGCCGAAAGTCTCGGGACGAGCGGTGAAGTTGAAGTCGATCTTTCGGCGGATGTCGCGACGCGGGGCGACGACTCGACAGCGGTTCATGCCAAGACGAGTGGTGACGTGACGGTTTCGCATGACGGAACGGTTGTCACCGGTGGTGCGGCGTCGCGAGGCATCTTTGCGCTTTCGACAAGCGACAATGCAACGGGCGCGGTCAACGTTTCGCTGACGGGTGGCGGCGGTGTCCATACGGAGGGCGCAAATTCGGGTGGTATTCACGCCGAAAGCGAAGGATCTAATGGAGTTGTATCCGTAAGCGCGGTTGCTGATTTGACGACACAAGGCGACAGCTCGACAGCGGTTTATGCCAAGACGAGCGGTGACGTCACCATCTCGCATCAAGGTCTTGTCCAAACCAAGGGGGCTTCATCATCGGGTCTGTTTGCGCAATCTACCGCTGACGACCCGGCAGGCGTTGTGTCGGTTACTTTGCGCGGTGACGGCGTCCGCACGACTGGGGACGACTCGGTTGGTGTTCACGCTGAGAACGCTGGGACCACAGGCGGTGTGGTGGTCAACGTGACCGCTGACATAGCAACTGAGGGTGCGGATGCGATTGCGTTACTGGCAAAGTCAAGTGGTGGCGCAGCGGTTGATGTCGACGTTGAGGGGATGATCGTTACAGAGGGGGCCGAGGCTCACGCGCTTGTTGCGCAGAGCTTGGTCGCCAGCGGCGCTGCGCGTGATGTTACGGTCAAATCCAACGGGGTTATCGTTACGTCAGGCCAGGGCGCGCTGGGCATTCAGGCGCAAAGCCAAAGCACAAGCGGTGATGCCGGTGCGGTGAGCGTTGAGCACGAAGGTGGCATCCAGACGACGGGTGATTTTGCGACCGGCATTTTCGCGCAATCGGAAGGCACCGGCGCAACCGAGACGGTGAAAGTTACACTGTCGGACGGGAGTGTGCAGACGTCTGGCAAGCAGGCTGATGGCATCTTTGCTGAGAGCTTGGGAACTGGCGGCGACATTGATGTTGACGTTTCTTCCGATGTCATGGCCTTAGGTGTCGACAGCAGCGCATTCCGGCTTGAGGGCGGAAGTGGTACTGCGATCAATCTGGATATCGATACCCGGGTTGTTCAGGGCGGTTCAGGTGATGGATTTGCGGTTCGGATTGTCGGCGGGGGGACGAATAAGGTCACGTCGTATGGCACATTGTCGGCGCTGAGCGGCAATGCCATTCAGGCGACGACCGGTGACGATACCATCGAAAACTTCGGCACGATCGAAGGCAATATCTATCTCGGTAGCGGATCGAATGCGATTTTCAACCGTGCTGGCGGACTGCTGCATGCGAACAGGACGATCAATCTTGGCGGCGGCAAGCTGACGAATGCGGGCGATATCTCACCAGGTGGCAACGGCACCGTTGGTACTACCAAAGTGATCGGTGATTTTGAGCAAACTGCTTCAGGGCAGTTGTTTGCCGATGTTGATTTTTCCAACGTCGCGTCGGACCGCATCAACGTTACGGGTGCTGTGGACCTGAGTGGCGAGCTTGTCGTCAATCTTCAGCAGCTCGAAAGGAACAAACCCGTGACATTGGTGGCCGCTGAAGGTGGTGCGAGGGCCAATGGTTTGCGTGTGAAAGATACGGTCGTGATCGACTACGAGGTCGTTGTTGATGGCGGCCACGTGAATCTGGTTGCGGATTACGACTTCGAATCAAACGCGCTGTCTCCGAACCAGGACAGTGTTGCAGCTTATCTCAACCAGGCTCTCAACGCGGGCATATCCGATGAGCTCAATCCATTCTTCGTGACGCTGGCGACGCTGACAGATCCGGAAGAGTACGATGCGGCTGTTGCGACGCTAAACCCTGAATCGCATATGTCGGATGTGAACTCGTTCTACGAGGGTGTCTCGTATTTCGCCGATAAGGTATTGAGCTGTCCGGTGCATTCCGGCCCTAATGCGCCGATCGCGGAAGGGCAATGTTACTGGGCGCGGGCAACGCAGCGCCGGATGACCCAGGACGAGACTGATAGCACCGTTGGCTACGAGCAGAACACCAGCGAATTTGCGGCAGGCTTGCAGGTTGCCATTGCGCCGAATTGGCGTCTGGGCGGCGCGCTTGGATATTCAACGACGACGTCGACCAATAAGGAAACGTTCTCAAGTTCAGGCGATACGTTCTCGGGCGGTGCTGTTTTGAAATACACCGATGGGCCGTGGTTGTTTGCTGGTGCATTGACGGTGGGGTACACGGAGACCGAGGGGGAGCGGCAGATCAACTTTCCCGGTGCTTTCATGACAGCTTACAGCGAAGCGGATTCAGCTTATCTTTCCGGGCGGATCAGGGGCGCGTATCAGTTCGGCGATGCGCGTTTCTTCATCAAGCCGCTGGTGGATTTTGAGATCACGCAGCTTCGCAATAACGGCTTTGAGGAAACCGGCGCGGGTGCGTTGTCGGCTTATTCCGAAAGCTTTGACGAGACGCTCTATACTATTCGTCCGGCCATTCAGATCGGTGGCACCATTGGGCTTGGAGCGAGGCAGAGCGTCCGACCGTTCGTTGAGGTCGGGGTTTCGCTGCACCCGGAAAAAGAACTGATCTTACCGGTGCGATTGGCGGGTGCGCCTGACGACGTTGCGGCGTTTGAAGTCAAGACGAGTATCGACACGGCGGTGGTGGGCATCGCAACGGGTCTGGAGATGACCTCCGAAGAAGGCGTCAACTTCTCGCTGCGTTACGACACCGAGTTCGACGAAGACCACATCGCCCACTCCGGCAGCTTCAAGATGTCGATTGATTTTTAAGGTGCGGTGCTTGGGGTGGATGGCTTTTGTTTTAGGTGACAAAAAAGCGCCACCGGGTTCGGTGACGCTTTTTTGTGGTCGGCGGTGAGGCGGTTAGCAAGGGTTACTTGCGGATGCCTTCGACGTGCAGGTCTAGTTCCACCTCTTTGGAGGCGGGGCCGAGATTGTAGTTGATGCCAAAGTCAGCGAGGGCGAGTTTGGTTGTGCCGGCAAACCCCCGACGGAAGCCGCCCCAGGGATCTTTACCGCCACCGATGTATTTCGCGTCGATGGTGATGTCCTTGGTGACGCCATGTAGCGTGAGCGTGCCATGAACTTTCGCGGTTTGGTTTTCGCCAACTTCCACCGAAGTGCTTTCGAATGTTGCCTTAGGGAATTTCGTGACATCGAGGAAGTCCGCGTTTCGCAGATGCTTGTCGCGTTCGGCGTGGTTTGAGTTGACGCTTGCGGTGTCGATTTCAACTTTGATGGAGGCTTTTTCGGGCGCTTTTTCGTCGTAGGTAAACTCGCCGCTGAATTTGTCGAAGCGTCCGGTGAGCCAGCTGAAACCGAGGTGCTTGATGCGGAAGTTGATCGACGCGTGGGCGCCTTTTGTGTCGATGACGAATGTTTCTGCATGCGCGGATGATTGAATGCCAATGACGGCGAGCATGACGAGCGCGCCAAGCAATTTCAAATGCGATTTCATCGGTTAGTTCCTTTCTGGATCGATAGATGTGTATGGCCTTGTCGACCGCCCGGACCACATGCGGCGCAATGTGATATCGCGGTCGTAGAAATGGTGTTTCAAGGCCGCTGCGGCGTGGATGCCAGCGAGTGCCATGACGAGATAGGCTAGGTATTCGTGGATGATGCCGAAGGTATCTTCCAGTCCTTTCTGGACATAGATAGAGGGCACGGCAAACCAGTCGAAGACGTCGATCGCGCGGCCGTCGACGGTCGAGATGAAATAGCCAGATACCATCAGGGCGAATAAGATCGCGTAGAACGCCCAGTGGGTCGCTTTGGAGATGCGCCGTTCGATGGGCTTCAAGTGGCTGTCATCGGGTTGCACGTTGGCAAGCCGCCAGATGAGGCGCAACACCAGCAGGGCAAGCAGGATGATGCCAATGCTTTTGTGAATGTTGGGTGCCTGCTGGTACCACGGGCTGTAGTAATCCAAAGTCCGCATCCATAGACCCAGAGCGAACATGGCGAATATAGCAATGGCCATGCCCCAGTGCAGGATGCGGGACACTGCGCCATAGGTGTCCGTGCTGTTTGTAAGTTTGAATGGCCCCACTTGCTCTCCAAATCTTCTTCTTTAAACGAAGGCTTGTCTGCGTAGCACGAGTGTCGCTGGCTCAAACCAACATGACACTAAGCGCAGTTCCAGGTTTCTTAGTGACGTGTCTTTTCCCTCGTTGAGAGTGGCACAAAAATATGGAGAAAAAGGCCAGATCATGACTTGTTGACATGGAAAGTCTAGAAATAGAGTGGCAGTAAGCTTCTGTTATGGATTGTGTAATTTTACTTGTGCCGGTGGGATGAAGACTGATCCGTGAATGCCTGTAAGAATAATACAGCAGGTTAGCTTGTGTGCTTTGCGCTTCACAAAGTGCGGCGAGATTGGCTTCTCAAAGAGACGTCTCTAGCTTTTTTGTTGCGTGTCCAGTTTACTGCGGCGCTGCGCGGTGGCGGTGACTGCCCGTCGGTGCTGCGCCAATGCTGTAGCTGCTAAAATGCGGTTGCGAATGTTTAAAAACAAATGTCTCGGAGGACGCTCAGTGAAGTCTTGGATTGTGAAGTCGGCCCACGTGTTGATCGCGATTGGTGTTGTTGCTGCCTACGTGGTGCCGGCGAATGCCGCCAACGTGCTTATGGTCAGAGAGAAGCTCATGCTGAAAGGCACGCCGGAAGAAATCTGGTCGAAGATTGGCGGCTTCTGCGCGATTGCGGATTGGAACCCAGCGGTGAAAGCGTGTGCCGAAGGCAAGGACGGCGACAAGGTTACGCGTACCTTGACGTTGGAAGCGGGCGGTACCGTCAAAGAAGCCAAGACTGAGGGGGCGGAGACGAACTACGAGTACACCGTGGTGGAAGGTGCGCTGCCGGTGAAGCACTTCAACGGCTCTTTCAAATTGCGTAAGCGCGAAGAAGGCATCTCGATGTTGATCTGGTCAGTGTCGTTTGCGCCGAAGGGTAAGACCGATGCTGAAGCAAAGGCTGCAGTTGAAGCCATCATCAAGCCGGGTCTGGTAAGCCTGAAAGAAAAGTTCCCGACGCAATGAATGAGTTTGGTTCGGCTGCGGTGGCAGGTGTTGCTCACGCGGCCGGACATCTTGGTGCCTGTGTTGGGATAGCCGGCCTACCCGCCGGAGCCGCGGGCGGGTCAGCCCGTGCAGCGGAACTCGGCTCGGATGACTTGTCGGTGTCCGTCGATTATTGTGGACATGACCATCGACAGCGTTTTTCCCTGCTGGGTTAGGTCGAGATCGAAGTCTCGTCCGGCATAGGCATGCGGTAATCCTTTCCGCCATCTGCCACCGCCTGTCGCAACCGAGCTGTCGCCTTCCACGTAGTTCAGCTCAGCCTGCCAGCCGTTGCTCGCGTGGACTGCATAGGCCTGCTCTTGCGGAAAGTTCATGATGCTCAGTTGGCAGTCGGGACAATCCCCAGCGTTCGACGAGGTTTGCTCGTAGCTACGGCAGAACGTGGCTTGTGCGCTATTCGTAAACGCGACGAAGCAGATGCACGCAGCCAGAACCGAGGCGGAGATTTTATGCAAGCGCATTGTGCCGTCCTTGTTGCTCAGAGCCATCAGAAGGCTTTGCAGCGGTCATAAAGATCGTTGCCTTCGCGGTAGTCCACTGTCCCGCGATTGGGCTCCAGCGTGATGGAGTTTGGGCCGTCTTTAAAGTGACGCCGATTGCCCTTGTGGGCTCGCATCGTCCGCATGGCGCTGTCGGGTCCGTCGTAAACATAGCGCAGGGTATTGCCGCGATAGATGACGGTCATTTGCGGGCCGTTTTGGCAATTGTAGCGAACTTTGTGTGTGCGGGGTTTGGGCTGTGTGGGTCTTTGTGCTGGTTGAGTTGCGTTAATGCCGAAGATGCGCCGGCAATCGCCGCGAAACCGCTCGATTGCCTGTCGCGAGCCCGATAGGTGCATGCCGGCCTTACCCATGTTGTTGGCTTCGTAGCGGACATACGAGTTCGATGCGAGGAGCTCCCATAGCGGGTCGTTGATTCTGGCGCGAAGGAAGATGCCGGCGATACCTTCTTCAGAGTCTGGGTGGTAGACGAGGCCGCGCATCCGATGGACCCTTTGACCGTCAACGAAGAAAGACACGGAGAGCTTGGTGTTCCGGGGCAGGCTACCGGTGTTGTAAACCAGTATGGTTGGGGCGAAGCGGGCTGATGAACCCGGCTGGCAGGAGGCACGGAAAGCTACGTTGTCCGTTTCGGGCACGGCTTGGGTCAGGTAAGCGGTGTATTTGCCGCGGTTGTTGGGGTCATTGTAGGCGTTCGCCTGCCACTTAAAGTCTTGCGCAAGCGCCTGGTTAGCACTCCCAACCGTTAAGCATAGTAGAGCCGCTGCTAGTCGTGCCGAAAGCTTCATCGTGGATCCCAAGTTTGACGCCGTGCTGAAGTTAGCTCGGGACACCCTGCACGTTCTGCAGTAAACGTTCAAATGGTTGGCCAAGTGCAGGGGCGTGGCGCGAATTCACAATACTTGAGTTTTGCACTGTAGCCGCAACCCGCGCGCGCCAAAGCGTTTCGTCAGCGGTTTGGCTCAGTTCATTTTATGAATTTTGGGAAGTAATGGTGCCCAGGGGCGGAATCGAACCACCGACACCGTGATTTTCAGTCACGTGCTCTACCAACTGAGCTACCTGGGCGGGAGGCGCACCTGCCGAAGCAGATCGCGCGAAGACCCGACTTATAATGAAGCCGAACGTGGCTGGCAAGCGGGATCATCCGGCTAATTTTTGCGCCATTCGTCGCGCAGCGCAAACACCTGGAAGTGCTCGGTTTTGGGCCAATTATGCGATTTTGGAGCCGGGCAGGCAGGTGACGCAATTAACCTTCGCTGTCGCGGGGCGCGATGGAGCGGACGGCCTCGGCTGCTCGGGCTTGATCGCCATCCTCGTCTTCATCCGCATCACCACCGGCGACTGCGTATTTTCCTGTCATCCAGCGTGAAAGGTCGACATCGGCGCAGCGTCGTGAGCAAAACGGGCGGTATTTAAAGACTGAGGGTGATTTGCAGATTGGGCAGGGCCGGCCGGTGCCGACGCGCGCGTCGACCGGTTTGTCATTCGTTGCAGCTTTTTGCTGCTCGTCTGCCATTTGGGTTCCTTCCTACCGCCAAAAGCTGCACTAAAAGCGATTTTAAGATTCCTCACTATTCCTCGTCGGCTTCGCCCATTTTTAGCCAAGCGTAGTGAATGGGGTAACCATCGCCCGCCAACATGTTGGCGATTTCAAGCACCGGTAAGCCGACCACGTTGGTGTATGAGCCGATGATTTTTTGGACAAAGGCTCCGGCCAGCCCCTGGATCGCATACCCGCCAGCCTTGCCGCGCCATTCCCGGGAGGCGATGTAGGCTTCGATTTCCGCGCGGCTCAAGTGTTTGAAACGGACCCGAGTTTCGACGATGCGGGTGCGCAGCTTGTCGTCGGGTGTGATGAGGCAGACGCCGGTCATGACGCGATGCGTCCGGCCGGACAGTAGCTGCAACGAGGCCACCGCCTCTTCCATGAACTGGGGCTTGAGCAGGATCTTTCGGCCGGAGGAGACGATTGTGTCAGCGGCCAGAATGAAGCCATCGGCGATATCTTTATCATTGGCGATCTGGTCGCGGGCGGTCTCGGCTTTTTGGCGTGCAAGTCGAGAGACCAGTCCGCGTGGCATCTCTCCTTTACGCGGAGTTTCGTCGATATCTGCTGGTCTTAGCGCATCCGGGTCGATGCCAATCTGGGCCAGTAACGCCAATCGGCGCGGACTGGCACTTGCCAGAATGAGTTTTGGCCGGCTTTTTCCGGTTTGGGCCGAAGGCTTTCGGCGGGCCAGCTCACGCCTGAGTGTGTCACGCCGTGGACCATCGGTTCGGCTTAACGCAGAAAATATCGTATCCTTGGCGGTTGTCATGAAACCTGTTCGATTAAGTGGAAGCCCAAGAAATTGCGTGCTGACAGCGGATGCGCCGACGGCCGCGACAATGCAAAGCTGCATGCAGAAAAGCAAGAGGCGACAAATTCGTTGCCATCATGTCGCTGTGGCTTGATAAGATTCTAGAGCCGTGCCGGCGAGCCCTGACCGCGCTGATCCAGACCGCATCGGAGGACTATCGATGAGTGCCAACCAAAATCTGACCGATCTGATAAAGGCAACCTCTCTGTTTTCGGGTCTGGATGAGGAAAGCTGTGCGGCAATTGCCAAGGAAATGCGGCCGGTGTCGTTTTCCAATGGTCAGGTGATATTCGCGCGCGGTGATGAGGGTAAGGATGTTTATCTCGTGGCGGACGGCCGCGTGCGGTTGTCGGTGCTGACGGCGGAGGGGCGTGAGCTTTCCTTCGCGCACGCCGAAGCAGGCAGTTTGTTCGGTGAGATTGCCATGATTGATGGCGGGCTCAGAACGGCCGATGCTACGGCTGCGACGAAGGTTGCGGCCTATTCGTTGTCGCGATCCGCGTTTCAACGGGTGCTCGAATCGCATTCGACGGTCGCCGAATCGATGCTGAAGTTTTTGTGTCAGCGGCTACGTGAAGCCGATCAGCAACTCGAAGCCATTGCGTTGTGTCCGATTGAAGTCCGGCTCGCCCGGTTTTTCCTGACGGCCGTCAGAGCGCGGGCTGGCGAAGAGCCTGAAGACGACGAAGTGACGATTCCGTTCAAAATGTCCCAGAGCGAGCTTGCTCTCCTCATTGGGGCGAGCAGACCGAAGGTCAACACGGCATTGTCACTTTTGGAAGGCAACGGGGCCATCAAGCGTGACGGACAGTCAATTCGTTGCAGTGTTTTCGAATTGGAAGATATTGCCGGGCTTTGACGAGCTTCTCGCTGGTTTCTGGCGAGTTTGCGCATCCTTTACTCAGCCGATGGCGGAACCTGTTTTGCCAAGGGACGCGTCACAAAAATTGCCTTAAACTGGCGCAATAGACCTCGGTTTGCAGCCTGAATGTAGGCTTTCCCGCCCGTTCAGCACTTGAACGGGGCAAAGAACTGGTAGCGCCTTGGACGCCATGCAGGACCATAATAACAGCTCTGTCACAGCAGACGGTTCCCTATCTTCGGGCCGTCGCGGAGGGCGAATTGGTTCTGAAGCAGCATCATTGTGGCGGCGGGCTCGGCGGGGCATGCGGTGGTTGGCGCGTCTGGGCACGGAGGGTTATCCGCCAGATGTGCAGCGCCGTCTCGTCGTGATGAACCTGGTTGCCTATCTGATCGCGCTGACGACGGCAGGTTATGCGATCCAGAATACGTTTATGGACTTCGAGACGTTCGCGCCAGTCATCTACCTCAATACCGCGCTGTTTTTTACCGCTCTTACCGTTCCGTATTCGCACCGCTTTTCGGATTTGGCCGGTGGCTTGATCATTATCGTGTCCGAATACATTGGGCTGTTTTTGTTTACAGCTTACCTTGGGCATGAATCCGGGCTGCATCTGCAGTACTTCATCGGGACAGCAGCAACCTTTGTCGTGTTCGGCGTTGAGCGTATGCGCCTCGTATTATCGACGGTGGTGCTGGCCATAGCGCTACATGTCTTGGCTTGGAATTTGTTCCCCGGGCACAAGGCGTGGATCGATGCTCCCGATAAGGTGCTTTGGGACCTTTACATGCAGGCGTCGATTACGACCGGCGTTTTGATCGCGGCGACCGTCTATTATGCGTTTTCGCTCGCGGAATCCGCAAAGGCGGAGACCGATGCTCTGCTGCGTAACATCTTGCCCGACAGTGTTGTTGAACGGCTGAAAGAGAATCCCGGGGATGCGATTGCCGACAGTCATGACCATGCAGCCATTTTGTTCACCGACATCTCAGGTTTCGTGGCGCTTGCCCGGTCGCTTGGCCCGCAAAAGACGGTGGAGCTGCTGAACGAGATTGTCACCGAATTCGATCGCTTAGCCGCATTTCATGGTGTCGAGAAGATTAAAACAATCGGTGACGCCTACATGGCTGCGGCAGGTGTACCCGATCCTGTGCCCGATCCAACATCACGTTTGGCGCGGTTGGCGATAGACATGCAGCGGGTCGTTGAGCGGGTGCGTCGTGAAAAATCGATTGACCTTTCCATGCGCGTTGGCCTAGCGGCTGGGCCCGTAATGGCGGGTGTGATCGGGACGCATAAGTTCACCTATGATGTGTGGGGTGATACCGTGAACCTTGCGGCGCGCCTGGAGAACAAGTCGCAGCCCAATCGTGTTCTCGTGTGCCCGGCCTGTCGCGAGTATCTTGAGCCGGAATTCCAGCTCGAACCGCATGGTGTTATTGACATAAAGGGCGTTGGGGACTGCGAAACTTGGTTCATCGTGGAGGACACGGATGCGCCTGATCATGCTGCATATGGGTCGCCGACGGCTATGGAATCAACGAGGTCTTAACGGCTTCTGAGTTTAAACAATCTGATCGAACGTCCGTCTCAACAAGGGGCAACGCAAATTGACTGACAGCAAGCCGGTTTCTGCCAAGAAGGATCAAAAAGCCCTGCGTCAAGAACGGCTTGAGGCGCAATTGCGTGAGAACTTGAAAAAACGTAAGGCGCTGATGAGGGCGAAAAGCTCGGCGGAAAAAGCAAATTCTGCCGATCCGGGCGCTCAAACAGAAGACTGATTTTCCAAATCGACCCGGCTGTTCCCCTTGCGGTCGAGGGCCGAACCCGACTAAGTGTCTCGCTTTGTGGATACATTGCATCGGTTATTGCCGAGTTCTCAGATCGGCAATTTCTTTGTCGGGTCAAATCGCAGGTGGGCGATCTCAAAGCGGGCCGGGAAAGAACAACAAACTGGCGCGTTTGCAAAACGCTGAAGAAACGAAGAGCTAAGGCTAGAAATCATGGATCGTATTAAGATTGTCGGTGGGCAGCAGCTTAACGGGACTATCCCGATCTCAGGTGCCAAGAACGCTGCTCTGCCGCTGATGATCGCAAGCCTTCTTACCGACGACCGGCTGTCGCTGAAGAATGTACCGAATCTTGCCGACGTTAATTTGCTGGCGCGGATCCTTCGCAACCATGGCGTCGATCTTGCCGTTGATGGCAAGCGCGCTGGGCCGTCTGCCTATCTCGGTGAAACGTTTCATCTGACTGCGCGGGATATTGTCGATACGACCGCACCTTACGAGATGGTCAGCCGGATGCGGGCGAGCTTCTGGGTTCTGGGCCCGCTTATCGCGCGAATGAGATCGGCGAAGGTTTCGCTGCCTGGCGGCTGTGCGATTGGAACGCGTCCGGTCGATATGCATTTGGAGGGTCTGAAGGCGCTCGGTGCTCAGATTGACATCGACGGCGGTTATGTTCTGGCAAAAGCGCCGAACGGGCTTGTTGGAAACCGCATCACGTTTCCAAAGGTCTCCGTTGGGGCAACACATAACGTGCTGTTGGCGGCTGCGCTTGCAAAGGGCGAAACGCTTATCGAGAACGCGGCGCGAGAACCTGAAATCGGCGACGTGGCCGAGTGTCTCGTCAAGATGGGTGTTGAGATCGAAGGGATCGGCTCATCCACTTTGAAGATTCAGGGACGCGAGCGCCTTGAGGGTGCGGTTCACAGCGTTGTGCCGGATCGGATTGAGACGGGAACGTTTGCGTTCGCGGTTGCTGCAACAGGTGGTGACGTTTTGCTGGAAGGCGCATGCGCTGAGCATTTGCAAGCCGCGCTTGATGCGCTGGCTCGCACAGGGACGACTGTCGAAGCTGTGCCAGAGGGCATTCGAATTTCGCGTTCGGGCGGTGAAATAGCGCCGGTTACGGTTGAGACGCAGCCCTTCCCGGGTTTTCCAACCGACTTGCAGGCTCAGATGATGGCCTTGGTCACACGGGCGGGCGGGACGAGTGTTATCCGCGAGACGATCTTTGAAAACCGGTTCATGCATGTTCAAGAGCTAGCGCGTCTTGGTGCTGACATACAGCTGCACGGCGATACGGCGACAATCACGGGCGTGAAGAAGTTGCGTGGTGCGCCGGTTATGGCCACCGATCTTCGGGCCTCTGTTTCGCTGGTGATCGCTGGCTTGATGGCGGAAGGCGAAACGCTGATCAATCGCGTCTATCACCTCGATCGAGGTTTCGAGCGGCTGGAAGAGAAGCTGTCGCGATGTGGCGCAACGATTACCAGGGTTTCTGAGGGCTAAGCGTGTATTGGTACTGAGCTAGCTGCTAGCTGAGGTCGTTCAGGCAACCGCTCTGTTCGGTTTGGTCAATTGTTGCGGTACTTTGCCTGCCCTCCAGGCGGCTTGCTTTGGCCCAAAGGCCCCGGTATCAAGCGGGACGGATCGCTTAGGTGACCTGGAAGATTTGGTTTTTATCGCTCCTTGAGGCTGAAATACCGCGATGTCGGAACTGAAACTGCTCGCACTTGATGCTGAAGACCTGCAAATCGTTTCGGCACATCTGCAAGATGCGGTCGGCCGCGTGGGCGATATCGCTTACGACAAAGCGGCACGGCGGCTGGTCCTTGTTTTGAACCGCTTCGATTGGGACGGTGTTTCGGATCGTAAATCCGCTAAGGAGTTTGAGCGGCGGCAATGTGGGTTGCGGTTCGACAAGGTCAAAGCGGTTCGCAGTTTGGGATTTGATCGATCAAAGCCCAATGAGGTTGTTAGTCTTCTTGCGATTCAGTTTGAGGAGCAGGAAGCGCCGTCCGGCCTGGTGACACTTTATTTTTCCGGCGGACCGCAGCTGGCCGTTGAGGTCGAATGCATAGAGACCGAGCTTCGTGATTTGGGTGCGGCGTGGAAGACTGACAGCAAGCCCGATCATCCGGACGGTGATGAACCTAAGTGAATTCGTTTCTACACCGTTGCTAGATGCATCTTCCTACAAACAAGACATGGCGTCGTGACGGGCACCTCGAATGGAGCAGAGAGAAGAATGGTAAACCGGCTAAAGAGCTCCGATGGGGATTTTTCTGATCGCTTCGCGGAGCTTTTGGCTCAGAAACGCGAAGTATCCGAAGAGGTCGACGGTGTAGTTCGTGACATCATCAAGGATGTGCATGCGCGCGGCGACGCGGCGCTAATAGATCTTTCTGAAAAGTTCGATTCTGTTGATCTGGCCGCCAAAGGAATTGAGATTGGGCCGGATGAGATTGCCGCCGCGATTGCAGAGGTAAAGGCAACCGCTCCGGAGGCTTTAGAAGCTTTGGAATTTGCGCGTGACCGGATTGCTGCCCATCACGAGCGCCAGAAGCCCACTTCCGGGCGCTATAAGGACGATGCCGGTGTCGAGCTTGGCGAACGGTGGACGCCGGTAGATTCTGCCGGCCTTTATGTGCCTGGCGGTACCGCCTCTTATCCAAGCTCAGTTCTTATGAACGGCATTCCGGCAAAAGTAGCCGGCGTGTCGCGTGTCGTGATGGTTGTTCCAACGCCGCGGGGCGAACTCAATCCGCTGGTGCTGGCTGCTGGCAGTATGGTGGCTGATGAGATCTATCGTGTTGGCGGGGCGCAGGCGGTTGCCGCGCTTGCTTATGGCACCGAGACCATTGCGCCGGTGGCAACGATTGTCGGCCCGGGCAATGCGTTTGTGGCAGCAGCCAAGCGGCAGGTTTACGGCATCGTTGGAATCGACTCTATAGCCGGTCCGTCCGAAGTCCTCGTGATCGCCGATAAGGACAACGATCCTGAGTGGATTGCGACCGACCTTTTGGCGCAAGCCGAACACGATACGGCTGCGCAGTCGATCCTGATGACCGATGATGCGGCGTTCGCAGATGCGGTGGAGGCTGCTGTTGAGCGTCAGCTTGCGGAGTTACCGCGCAATGAAATTGCAGAGCCGAGCTGGCGCGATTACGGCGCGATCATTGTTCTTAACTCTCTGGATGAGGCTCCGCCTTTGGCTAACCGCGTTGCTGCTGAGCACTTGGAGATTGCGACAGCGAATGCTGAAGATCTCGTGGCTCAGATCAACAATGCGGGGGCGATCTTTATTGGGTCCTACACTCCGGAAGTCATCGGGGATTATGTGGCGGGAACCAATCACGTTTTGCCAACGGCGCGTTCAGCGCGTTTTTCGTCCGGCCTTGGCGTTCTCGATTTCATGAAGCGAAGTTCGATTCTCAAGCTTGATGCCGAAGCTCTTGAGAAGCTGGGCCCGGCCGCGATGGCGCTTGCCCGATCCGAAGGTCTTGAAGGGCACAGGCGATCGGTTGAGATCCGCCTCAAAAATTCAGGGTGAGAGCCACGCATGTCAGAATTCGCTCCACAGCCAAATTCGCGAACCCGGCTTTTTGAGATCAACCTCGATCAGTCGTCGATTGCGCGCAAGAAACCTCATATCGACCACGAACGGGAAGTCGCAATTTTCGATATTCTCGAATCGAATGAGTTTAAACTCGTTGATGTTGACGATGGCCCTTATCGGCTGGATCTCTCGATCGTAGACGACAAGTTGATGATGGACGTCTTCAATGAGGGTGGAGACGCGGTTGGTTCCCAGGGTTTGTCGCTTCAGCCCTTCAAGAAGATCATCAAAGATTACTTTTTGGTTTGCGACAGTTATTATGAAGCGATCCGGACCGCGCCAGCTTCGAAGATCCAGGCCATCGATATCGGTCGGCGTGGACTGCACGATGAGGGCAGCAAGTTGCTGGTTGAACGTCTTGCCGGAAAGATCGAGGTCGACTTCGATACAGCCCGCCGTTTGTTTACTTTGATTTGCGCGCTGCATTGGAAGGGATAAGGCCGTGCCGCTGGGAGGGCCGAAAAACTCGACCGTGCGGAACGTGCTTTTCGCGTGCAGCTTAAATGCTGTGCGCTCGCCGATGGCTGAGGGTATCTTGAAGCACCTCGTGGGTAGTCGGCTGACTGTTAACTCGGCGGGCGTGCGGGCGGGTGAGATGGACCCTTATGCGATAGAGTCTTTGTCTGAGCTCGGGATTGATATTTCCAAGCATCGGCCGTCCGAACTGGCCGCTGTTGAAGATGAGCCGATTGATCTGATTATCTCTCTATCGCCGGAAGCGCATCACAAAGCGCTCGAAATGACGCGGACTGCGCAGATCGATGTCGAGTACTGGCCAACGCTCGATGCCACGGCGTTGCCGGATGACGCGACCGAAGAGCAGATCCTGGAGAGTTATCGCAAGGTTCGCGATCAATTGTTCCGTCGGATCAAGATGCGCTTTGCGGTGTCAGGTAGCCCTACGGTGTAGACGGGGTAGTGGCGTTTCGAAGGTTGGCAAGTTTGCGACGCTTACCGTTAACGCGTTACCGCGTTTTTGAGAACACCATCGCTTCATCGCACATGTCAGCTTCATACATTTCTTCGAGGACCTTTTGGAATTCCTCACGTCGGACAGTCATTTGGCGCGAAGGGATGAAGAGTTGGTCAAATTCATTTTCGATCGGTTTTAGGAATTCTGCCACTGTGATGGCTGCAACGTTGCGTAGATGGTGGGGGAGAAACTCGATTATCAGGTGTTGCGTCTCAGACAAATGACGCGGCATGCCTTTCAAGGCAAAGTACTCCGAACCTTCGATATCCATAACAATGAGATCAACAGGTTCTGGCACCAAGTCATCGAGCCGGTCACATGGTACGGAAGTGATTTCGGGATTATCGTAGAAGTACATATAGTCTTTGATGATCGGCATTCGTTTTGAGCCACCGGAGTTTGTCGTGTTTAAGACGAACTCGATCTCACCCTTCTGGTCACTTGCGGCGACTGTGACAGTTCTTATGTTGTCCGTCCCGTTGATTGCGATGTTGGTTTTCAGTAGTCGGTGAGTTTTAGGGTTTGGTTCGACGACGGTGACTTTGTGGACAGTTTCGGCGATGGGTATGGCGATGGTGCCGATGTGACCGCCGACGAACAAGACATTTGACGACTTGTCGGTGAGGCTCTCAATCCGCGCAATCTCATGATCACCGTAGCCCCCGCTTTTTGTTACCATGCCGCCGACGCCCAGGTCGGCAGGGTCTACAAGAAAGTCGCCACGCGCTGTTCGGACCAATAAGGCATCGACCCGACCGCCAAGAAGCTTCTTGATGACGCGCGATTTCACCGACGCCAGAAATATCAGCAGTTTTGAATAGACTTTTTTTAGCATTCGATAGGTCCCGGCACGGTTGGCAGTGGCGCACGCATACTGCGTATCGTTCTCGATCTTGCAAGACTTGTCTGGGCCTTTGGCGCACTTTTCTTCGCTCGTTTTTTGACGAATGCTCAGGTTTGGGATTGGTGCATGTTGGATCGGCGGAACCGACCCTACGGTTTCGGTGAGCGGTCTGGGATCGTCAGACGGAAAGCAGCTCCGACTTCAGGCTCCAGGACTTCGATGGTGCCGCCATGAGCAGCCAACAATTCCTGCGCAATCGCCAGGCCAAGCCCAGATCCGCCTTTGCGCTGCGACGACTGGAATGCCTGGAATAGCCGTTCTCGAGCACGTGGCGGTATGCCGGGCCCATTGTCGCGAACTTCGATTGTCACGCTGCGCCCTTCGCGCTGGGCTGAGACACGGATCTCTCCTGGTGGTGCTTTACTGTTATCGGCGGCCTTGCCAGCTTGCGCTTCGATTGCCTGTAACGCATTTCGGGAGAGGTTTGAAAGAATCCGGTAGAGGTGATCGCGGTCGGCGTCGACGGCAAGGCTGTCGTCGAAGTCTGCGACCCAGTTCACTTCTCCAGGCCGGGGTAAGCCGAGGCCATCGCCGACTTCGTCGATCAATGGACGCAACTGGATAAGTTCTCTCCGTGGGGGCTCTTCTTGGGCGCGGCCATACATCAGCGTCCCGTTGCAGAAGTTGATCGCTCGGTCTAGCGACGCGATGAGTTTGGGTGCGAACCGCTGTACAGTCGGGTCTGGCAGGGACGCGAGTCGATCAGAAAGGAGCTGGGCGCTGGCCAGCATGTTCCGCAGATCGTGATTGATCTTGCTAACGGCGAGGCCCAGTTGCGCCAAGCGGTTCTTTTGTAAGAGCAGTTGGGAGAGTTGACGTTGCATGGAGGCGAGCTCACGCTCGGCAATCCCGACTTCATCAGCTCGCAGCGAGGGTTCGATAATGCGACTGGCATCAGGACTTTTTGCAAAGTGCAGCATGTTGTCTGTGATGCGCATCATTGGAAGAACGAGAAGTCGAGACAAGGCCAGATAAACGAGCGCTGCGGTGAATAGTGAAATGATGATCGATAAGACTAGGATGTTTCGGCCGTAGCGGCGCAGGGCCTCTCGAAGCGGTGCTTCGGGAATGACGATTTCGATGAAATCACCTGCTTGTCCGTCCAGTGGGCCAATCACGCGTAAGGTGCGCTTTTCGTTGCGGACCAGTGCTGCGAGTGCTTCGCCGATTAGGTTCAGGCGATATCCGATCTCTCCGAATATTGAACGGTCTGCATCCGGGCGCAGGTCAACGATGGCATTGACTTGAAAAGGCTCGGTTGGTGAGAGGACAATACGTCTGAGACCCTCGCGTCGGACAGCAACGGTCTTTACATCTGCCGTCCGTAAAAGCTCGTCGTTGAGCATTTTCGGGATGGTTCCGTTGGGGGCGGATTCAGCCGCGAGCGTTGCGAGGTGGGCGGACATTAGTCGGTCGTTCAACCAATTGACCCGATGGTTCGCGACCGATGGAACAAATATCAACACCTCGGCCAGCATGACGAACGCAGCTGTCAAGACGAGTAGCTTGAATGGCAGGCGCAAACGCTGCCAAGCGGAGATGGTTGCTGCTTGGTTTGTGCTGCCGAATAACCGCGCGAGGGTACGGCGGGCGGTGGTCGCGCTTTTGGTTAACGGATTTTGCGCCGCTCGGTTCTCGTTGTTTTCCGGTGGTGTCTGCGGCGAAGCTGACTGGTCAGTTCTTTGATCCATATGTGCGTCGGTTGGGTTAATCAGTTCCGGCCCATTGCCTTGAACTTGCTCCAGTACCGTCGATCTCGATTGCTGTTCGCGATGTTACCCCGAAATGGGGATGCCAAGGGTTAGACGTTAGCACACGTGCTGCGAAACCCGTTAACTTGCGGAGTTTGGTCAGTGATGGTGGCAAGGTGGGGGCCGCACCCGGTATTTGCGCCGGGTGCGGGTATGTATCGTCGGGGCTTAGCCCAGTTTGGCCAGTAGCCCAATCGCTTTGCGGACCAACGGGTTCGACGTTGCGCCGGAGAAGAACTTATAGGCTGCCCGCTTATTGATCTCCGCCATTGTTGGGTAAGGCGAAATCCACTCGGTCATGGCCTTGATCTTCATCTTCTGGGAGATGGCAAGGCTCCACATCTGGATCAGTTCGCCAGCATGGTCGCCGACAATCGTGGCGCCAAGAATGCGGCCTTTCTTGTCAGTGATGACCTTGACGTGTCCGGCGGTGGCGCGTTCGGCTTGGGCGCGATCGTTTTCGTGATACGGCCAGCGCAGTACGGAAACCTTGCCGTGTTTTTCGACGGCCTGATCTTCGCTTAATCCGACGTGGGCCAGTTCCGGATCGGTGTAGGTGACCCAAGGGATGACGCTTTCGTCAACTTTGACTGGCAGACGGAAGAGCGCTTTGCGAATGACGATGCCGGCGTGGTAGTTGGCCACGTGGGTGAATTGTAGGCCGCCAATCACATCGCCGATGGCATAGACGCGCTTGTTAGACGTGACGAGTCCGGCGTCGACCTTAATGCCGCGCTTGTCATACTGGATGCCAGCTTCATCAAGACCGAGATCAGCAACGTTGGGTTTGCGCCCGGCTGCGATCAAGATGTGGCTTCCTTCGACGGTTTCTTGTTTGTCGCCAGCTTTGGTGTGCACGGTGATGGCACCGGCCGAACCTTCGACTTTGGCAACGGTCGCGCCTTCACGGATCTCGATGCCTTCTGCGCGCAGTTGATCGAGTACGATGCGGGTCATTTCCGGATCGTCTTTGGCAAGGGCTTTGGCACCCTCGATGACGGTGACTTTGGCACCAAGGCGGTGATGGGCCTGAGCCATCTCCATTCCGATTGGGCCGCCGCCCACGATAATCAGGTGATCGATCTTCGACTGGTTGTCGAAGATTGTCTCGTTCGTGAAGTAGGGAACGTTATCGAGGCCGTTGATGGGCGGCACGAAGGGGGCGGACCCGGTGGCGATTACGAAGCGGCGTGCCTTGATGCGTCTGTCGCCGGCCTCGACCGTGTTCTGGTCGATGAAGCGGCCAGCTGCTTCGATGACGTTCACGCCAAGTCCGGTGAAGCGTTCAACCGAGTCGTTGGGCTCAATCGCTGCGATCACGCTATGGACGTGGTCATGTACTGCTTTGTAGTCGATGCTTGGTTCATGTGGATTGACACCGAACGCAGCTGACGTTCGCATTGAATGCGCGCGTTTACCTGCTGCGATCAGCGCTTTGGATGGAACGCAACCGTAGTTGAGGCAATCGCCACCCATCTTGTGCTTCTCGAGCAGGACAACGTTGACGCCGAATGCAGCAGCTGCAGCAGCTACCGACAGTCCACCGGAGCCTGCGCCAATAACGCAGATGTCGCACTTGATCGTTTCGTCTTTTCGACCTGGGCCTGGAGCTGCGGCAGCTCCGCCTGAGTTACCTACGGCTGCACCGCCGGGAACATCGCCGGTTGATGCGGTTTTGCCAAACACGTTGGCGGCCTGGTTATGCTGCTGCATGGCGGCTGCTCCACTTCTTAACAATGACTGGGATGAGTGCGACGACGCCAATGGCGGCAAAGGCAAGAATGATTTCTTTGCTTACGAGCGTGCTCGCATCAATGGAGTAAGGGCATGCGGCGAGGCCATTTGCGGCGACGCAGGCAGCATGCTCGGCGTTTGTTTTTTCAATGATGGTCTTGAGCTGCGATGCGGCGAACGAAAACGCCATCGTTCCAGGGATAATGCCGACGAGCGTTCCAAGGACGTAGGTGCGCAACGGGACGCCCAGAAGTGCAGGGGCCAGGTTGACGACGAAGAACGGGAACGCTGGGACAAGCCGCAAGAACAGCAAGTAGCTCAAAGCGTTTTCCTGGAAGCCTTCCCGCAGTTTGTTGATTGCCGGGCCAGCTTTGGCGGCCAGAGTTTCGCCGAGCGAGGTTTTTGCAACCAGGAAGATGATGGTTGCGCCGATGGTGGCTGCCACGACGGTGACCGGGCCGCCAATCTGCCAGCCGAAGAACAGGCCGCCAGCTAATGTTAGTGCGAGTGCGCCTGGCAGCGACAATGCGACAACGACGATGTAAAGCGCGGCATAGGCCAGGATCGACAAGATCATGTTTGCGGAGATGAACTCGCTCAGCGCTGCGTAATTGCGGCCAAGCTGCTCGAGCGTCAGGTACTTGTGCCAGCCCATCGCAAAGACGAGGCCCATGAGGCCAACAATCACGATCAGCGGAGCCCAGGTTTTCAAGGCTGATTTATCGGTTGCAGCAGCCGTATGTGTCTTAGGATTGTTCATTGGTTATGTTCCTTATCCTGTTTGGGCGCAGGAAGCTCTAGGAGCCGCTCTTAATTGTGTTGAGGGACCAGTCGTAGGCGTAACTCGCGATGGAGTTTTTGCCTTCGAGGCGCTTTTTCAGCTCCGGATTTGCGTATTTGCGCACGTGATCCAGGACGCCGGCTTCAGTGCCGCCAAAATCAACTTGGAACCACTGGTAGATGGAGGAGGCTTTGACGCCGCCGTCGGTGATCGAAATGCCGCGCGGATGGTTGACGAAGGCCTTTGCACCAGAATCGAGCAGGGTCTCGAGATTGGCACCGGTGAACGCTTCTGCCGCTAAGTTCGGGCAACCGTAGGAGGCACAGTTGACGGCATAGTGGACGCGCGGATCTTTGAAGAGCGGGCGCATGATGTCGTGTTCGACGTTGTCGAGGCTTAGGTTTTTGCCCGAAACGTTGATGATTTTCGCTTTCCAAGGCCCGCCGACGCCGACGCTCTTCTTGAGAAAGCCGAAGAGACCTTCGTTGATCGTAATCTTGCGAATGGATTCAACCGGGTAGTGCTCAAGGACGACGTCGATCGTTTTGGCGTTATAGAGGTTCGCCCAGTAGGCAAACTTTTCGCTGCGGCCGAGTTTGCGCGGATCAACCTTTTGCAAGCCCTTGAGGTAGGTCTTAAGCGACGCGTGGCCGTTTGCTTTCCAGCCATCGTAGTCGACCCGGTTAATACCGTCGTTGCCAGGGACAATGTATTTGGCAAGGAGGTCGTTCCAAGTCGTGTGATCGACGGTTTCGGCTGAGTCTGCAGAGTACTTGGCGAAGTATTCGGTTACACCCTCTTCCGCAAGTGCATTTGCTGGCGCTACAAGTGTTGACCCTGCGAAAACAGCAACAAGCGCAGCAGCTGCCCCTAATATTTGCCGTCTTGGGTTATTAATACTCTCTTTCTTGCTCTTGATTGTCATGATCATGTCATCTCCGTGAGGATGAAATTCCCGTTTGTGCTCACAATTTCCCCGTTATTAGAAAAAAATGCTTCGCTCCTAGATTTTCTTTCAGCGCTTGCAGTCTTTTTTGTATTTCCCCGGGGGCAGGCTGAAGATGGATGAAAAAACGTTGGTTGAGAATGGCCTCTCAAGCAGTCGTGATGGTGCCAGGATGTTCGTGATCGGCCGTGAACTGGGGCCTTCGATCCCTGTTGTGCTTTCGGGGTCGTATGTCGCCAGCCGATTGGCTCCCGACTATGTTTGACTTTAACTAATGGCGCGCTTATAAGCCCGGTCTCGAACTTCTGAAATTGAATCTCGACAACTTACCGGTTTGGCGCCGCCCATGCTGCTGCGCGCCCTTTGGTGTTGTCGGTTTCCTGCTTCGCGCCGATGGGTGTTGGGCAACCAAGTAAATTTGGAGACTTGACGTGAAACGTACATATCAACCCAGCCGGCTTGTACGCAAACGGCGCCATGGCTTCCGCAAGCGTATGGCCACAAAAGGTGGTGTTCGCGTTCTTGCTCGTCGCCGTGCGAAGGGCCGGAAAAAACTGTCTGCCTGATCTGGTGCGTTGTGGCACGTGCTCGGCATGATCCGCCTATCGCGACCCTCAAAAAGCGTTCTGATTTTCTGCGTGTACGCGGCGGTGCCCGGTGGGGTGCTGCCTCGTTTGCGTTAGAAGCCCGATTACGCGAAGGCGTGCCTGATCTCTCTGGATTGGGCGTCGACGAGACTGAAGCTGGCCAAAGTCAGGGCGCGCGGTTCGGTTTCACGATCACGAAGAAAATCGGGAACGCGGTAGCCAGGAACCGCATCAGACGCCGTTTTCGTGAGGCGGTGAGGGAAATCGCACCAAATCGAGCCAGAGATGACTGCGACTATGTGCTCATCGCGCGACGGGCGGCATTGACGCAGAAATTCGCCCAGCTGTTAGAGGACCTTCAGACGGCGTTTGAGAGGGTTCATGCAACACTAGACGGTCGACCGATTGCGCGACGCAGGCGTTCAGGCCGACTGCCGGGGCGGGGGAGCGTTCAGCGGTAAGAGCCAATGCTGGCGGCTGGCCCGACTCCCCTGTATAGAACGGTGCGAAGATTTGAGGTCTGAGGTGGTGGCTGGTGCTGTTCCCTCAGGCAAGAGGTGGTGGACTTCGTTTGTGACGTGACGTGTTCAGCCGGACTTTTGGTTTCCGGCAGAGGCACCGCGGCAAACGAGAGCTGAGGCGGCGATGCAAGGTCAACAACCCGACAACCATACCAACTTGATGTTGGCCGTCGTTCTTTCGATGGCCGTTTTGGTTATCTGGCAGATTTTCTTTCCACCACCCGAACCACCACCGCTGCCAAATCAGCAAACTGAACAAGGCGCGACGCCGAACCCGGGTGTGGCTACGTCCGGCGCACCAGGAATTGCCGGTGGCACCGGAACTTCAACAACGGCTGATCCAACGCGACGGGTCAAGATCAAGACGCCGCTTATCGAAGGCTCTATTACGCTCAAGGGCGCGCGCATCGATGACGTTCGTTTGCTCACTTACAAACAGACAACGAAACCCGATAGCGAAGATGTTGTGGTTCTTCAGCCGTCAAATTCTCGCTACCCCTACTTTGCTGAGCATGGATGGTTGGCACCCGGCGGAGCGAAAGCGCCGAATGGTGAGACCGTCTGGCAAGCTGCTGATGGTGCTGAGCTAACTCCTGCAAAGCCCTTGGTTCTCACCTGGAACAATGGCGAAGGGCTCGAATTCAAGCGCACCATTACGGTCGACGATTCATATTTGTTCACGATCCGGGACGACGTCCGCAATACCTCGTCGGGCGATATCGTGTTGCATCCCTACGCGCGGATTTATCGGCAGGGCACTCCCAAGATCGAAGGCTTCTTTGTTCAGCATGAAGGCGCGATCGGTTGGCTGGGCGATGAGAAGCTGCAGGAATACGACTACTACGAGCTGATCGACAGTGAAAAGCCGGTCAAGTTTACTGGTGTCAAAGGCGGGTGGCTTGGGTTCACGGATAAGTACTGGGCTACGGCGCTCGTTCCTGACCAATCTCAGGGTTACTCGGCGCAGTTCTGGGCACCATCCAAATCCCGACAGCCGGGAGCAGAATCCTTCCAAGCCGATTTTCAGATGAACCCGGTCACGGTTGTTGCTGGCGGGACGGCTGATGTCAGTACGCTCTTGTTTGCCGGTGCCAAAAAAGTGGACCTCATCGAGGGCTATGAAGAGCAGTACAAGATTCTTGAGTTCAACTACCTGATCGACTGGGGCTGGTTCTACTTCATTACCAAGCCGCTCTATTACCTGCTGCATTGGCTGCATGGTCTGTTTGGGAATTTCGGACTGGCCATTCTGGCAACGACGGTGATCGTGAAGGCGGCGTTCTATCCACTTGCCAACCGTGCGTATGTCTCCATGGCGCAGATGAAGAAGCTGCAGCCGGAAATGGAGAAACTCAAAGAGAAGTACCCCGACGACAAACAAAAGCAGCAACAAGAGCTGATGGCGCTCTACCAGAAGGAGAAGATCAATCCGCTGGCCGGGTGCTTGCCGATCCTTTTGCAGATCCCGGTGTTCTTCGCGCTCTACAAGGTTCTGTTCGTTTCGATCGATATGCGGCACGCGCCGTTCTACGGATGGATTACGGACCTTTCAGCGCCTGATCCGACATCGATTTTCAACCTGTTCGGTCTTCTGCCCTTTGACGTGCCAGGTTTCCTTTTGGTTGGCGTGTGGCCGCTCATCATGGGCATCACGATGTGGCTGCAGATGCAGCTAAACCCAACGCAGCCTGATCCGACGCAACAGATGATCTTCAACTGGATGCCGGTGATGTTCACATTCCTGCTGGCGACCTTCCCCGCTGGTCTCGTCATCTATTGGGCATGGAACAACATCCTATCGCTCATCCAGCAGTACGTGATTATGAAGCGTCAGGGTGCGGAGGTGCCGCTCGTGGAAAATCTGAAGAAGACTTTCCAGGCGTTACTCGATCTGTTTCCGAAGCGAAAAAGCAGCTAGCTTGCATTCGTGCTGGTGGGTCCGAGCGATCTGACATTGACCACGCGTTGGGCGTTTGGTCCGATGTGCAAGGTCGAGGCTGTGCGCGATGTGTGGGGCCTATCGATGGTGCTGCCGGGCCGTTATGTGAGGCGCAAGGGTCTTTGACGAAATGCTGGAAGATACCCAGGTCAGTGCCGCTGCTATCGAAAAAGGTGAAGCGCTTTGCCGACGCCGTTGGGACTTTGTCAAAGGCGTGGTTGAGATCGCAGCATTGCCTCCGGCTGACCGCCCGGAGGTGGCGTTTGCAGGCCGGTCGAACGTCGGTAAATCCAGCTTAATAAACGCGCTGTTGCTGCAAAAGGGCCTGGCTCGGACCTCCAACACACCGGGTCGGACGCAGGAGCTCAACGTGTTTGCACCAGCAGCGAGCGAGGATGTTCCGCCGGCTTATCTCTTCGACCTTCCCGGCTACGGGTTTGCACGGGCGCCGAAGGCCAAGGTGGATACCTGGACGGATCTCATCAAGGATTACCTGCGCGGGCGTCCAACTTTGAAGCGTGTGTTTCTTCTCATCGATTCACGTCACGGTATTAAGCCGGTCGATGCCGAAATCATGGACATGCTCGATATTGCAGCCGTCAGTTACCAGGTGGTCCTGACTAAAACCGATAAGATCAAGGTGCCCCAGCTCGAAGCGTTAGAGGCAGCAACTGCGAACGCGCTCAACAAACACCCCGCGGCTTATCCTGCTGTTCTTGGCGTATCTTCGCTGAAAGGGCAGGGGCTACCGGAACTGCGTGGGACCCTGGCGCAGGTTTTTGAAGTTTAGCGCACGTCTTCTGGATCTAGGATTTTTTTCGATTGGGCGGGCCGGTGTGGAGCGCACCTTCTCTATGTCCACACTTCCTAAAGTCGTGTGGAGCTGGTCTGTGCCCAAACTCGGCAAGCTTGTGTGGAGCTATTGCATGAGCGATTTGATGAGCGGGTCGACAGCGGTCCAGATCTGGCTCCCGAACTTCGCAAGCACGCCGCCAAGCATACCGGCGACTGCCCAACCGGCAACGCTTTTGAATAGCCGCGCGTAGTTGGTTGCGACGCGGATTTCGATGATCTGATCAGGCAGTGCGGTTTCGGCGGCGAGCCCGTCAGGACCGACTGTTCTTGCAGAGACGATAAGTTGGAGACGGCGTTTGCCGCGTAGCTTCGGCGTTACATTCCAGCGCCAACGAGCATAGTCGTCAGCCATCAAGCCGAGCGCGTTTTCGATCCACTGTGTTTCAGGTGACGCGGTTTCAATGAAGAATCCGCCTTCTGGGGCGCGGAGCCGGACGCTCATGGCTTTGGTGACTTGTACCTCATGGCGGAACGCGGTCACGCCCATGTCGAGGCCTTCGGAAATTGCCTTGACCTCGGCTTTGGCGATCCGCACTTCGACAGGAGAAGAAATTCCGACTCGCATTTTTCGCGGAACGTTCTCGACAAGCTGGCCGGGCAAAACGGTTGGTGTCTCTTGCGGGCTGGGGGCGGATCCCGCGCCCGGTGCAATTCCACCAGTCAGGGTCGGACTTGGTGGCGGTGTCTGCGGGGCGCGGTTCGGCCCTTTGGTGAGTGGCTCGACGTTGTGCGGGTTTTGCGCAGGCTGGTTAAAGACGTCGTCGGGAGTCGGCAGCCCCTGGGTTGCGCCGCTTGGTGGCGGCGGTGCGCCTGGAGCACTGCCACGCGGCTGCACACGAGGTGGTCCAACGGGCGGTATGGGTTGATGGCCTGGCGGTGGTGTCCAGCTGGCATCGCGGCGGGGCTGGTCAACGGGAGGCGGTGCCTGATCCGGAGCGCGTGCGGCTGCAACCACTCCAGCAGCGGGGTTTCCAGGAGCTGGCGGCGGTGGCCGCATCGGCGCATTGGCCGGTACCGGAGGTGGTGCGCCGCGGGGCTGTTGTGGCGGCGTGTTTTGATTTTCTCCAGCAGGTGGGGTCCAGGCAGGTTGTTGCTGTGGTCTTGCCGCGCCGGGTGGCGGCGGAGGTGGGAGGGGATTTGCTGTCGCCGGTTTTTCTGCCGGTGGTGGACCGGCTGTCGACGGGTTCGGTGGTGTTGGTGGCGGCGCCGGCGGCGGCCCTGCGTTAGGTGCAGCAGGTTCTTGCCGCGCTTCGACAGGGGCTTCTTGCTTCTTCGTTTGTGGAGGTGGCTGCGGTAATGGCGCAGGTTGCGGGGAAGGTTTTGGTGTCGCGACAGCTGGCGGTGGAGGTGCCGGCGGTCGCAGCGGGTTTTCCTCGCTGACAGGTACGATGCTGGTTTGTGCGACCGTGCGGTCGTCTGGTGACTTGTTGGATGCGGCAACGATCAATGCGTTGAGGTCGGCTGACAAGGTATCTGCGTCGGATTGCGGTTGCGTTGGCGCGGGTTCAGCTGAGGTGACGCCTGTATCGGGTTGGGGTTCAGGTTCTTGCGCGTCGACATCTGCTTCTTCAAACTCGCTATCAAACGAGTCCAGGCCCTCAGAGGGCTGGACGTCGTCTTGGCGCTGTTGCGCGAGTTGGTCGGAGTAACCCGCAGCCTTGCGGCTCGCGACACGTGCGCGTGCGTTTGCCAGAGCATCGTTGATCGGCGGTGACGATGGTTGCGCAGCGTTGCCCGGTGGGTTTGGAGATGGTTCTTGTGGTGCCGCTCTGGCGACCTGGCGAATGGCGTCGATTGCCACTTCGAATGTCAGTCCGTGAGCGCGCAAAAGGCCTGCAGCACTCGTTTTGGCATCGCCGATGATGGCAGCCAGGACGATGGCACCGTCGATGGAGTTGCGACGTCCGGCGCGTGCTGCGATGGCAGCGGCGTTTAAGATGCGGCGTAGTTCTTCAGAGATGTTCGCCGTTGGCGGTTGGCCTGGGGGCAGGCGGTCTTCAATACGGCCGATTTGCTGAGAAACATCGGTTTGCAGGGCTGGGATATCGACGCCGCTTGATCCCATGACCTGGCGGGCTGCGTCATCTTCGGTCAGTGCAAGCAGGAGGTGATCGATCGCGACTTCTGCATGAGATTGCTCCTGGGCGTACTCAGCGGCGCGCGCAAGGGTTTGCCCCAGGAGCGGTGACATTGGAATCGGTGGTAATTGTTCGGCGATGCCCGCCCCCATTGCCGTCGTCCCTTTCAAGGCATCATGTTGCAGTCTGAAGCGAATAAACGCGCTGTCGTGGGCGTCCTACCACGGAAGCGGTGTTTTCTTCTTGTTCTTAGCGCGGATACCACCAGAATGTGTGCGAATTCCGTTGTTCTTGGCGCTGTGCACGATATAAGTGCCGCCGAAACAACAATGCGTGTGGCAAAGTGGCCGAAGCGTTGAGAAATCTGGCGAAATCCAGACAAGAAGACTGCCGTTACGGAAAGCAACAAATGAGCGATAAGGCAAAGCACGCCCATCCGCCGCAGATGGTGGAAAACTCGAACGGGTCCGATAACATTTCGGCCCACGTTCAGGCACGAATTCTTGCAGAGGCGCTGCCGCATCTCATCCGCTATGACGAAAAAACCGTTGTGATCAAGTTCGGCGGCAATGCGATGGGTGATCAAGCCTTGTCGGATGCGTTCGCGCAGGATGTTGTCTATCTCAAGCAGTCGGGTGTTAACCCCATTATCGTGCATGGTGGCGGGCCGCAGATCGCGAAGATGCTGGCGAAGCTGTCGATTAAATCTGAGTTCGTTAATGGGCTCAGGGTAACCGACAAGCCTACCGTTGAAGTTGTTGAGATGGTTTTGGCCGGGGCGATCAATAAGGAGATCGTTTCGGCTATCAACCGGCAGGGCGGAAAAGCTGTCGGGATTTCGGGTAAGGATGCAAACCTGATGGTCGCGACACGCATTACCGAGATGAGTGATCCGACATCTAACATCATGCAGGCTGTCGATATTGGGTACGTCGGTGATCCGAAGTACGTCAACCCACACATCGTGGACGTGATTTCCGATTCCGACCTCATTCCGGTAATTGCTCCGGTGGCGCTGTCGCCCGAGGGTGAGACGTTGAACGTGAACGCAGATAGCTTTGCTTCGGCACTTGCGGCGCGAATGAAAGCGAAGCGTTTGCTGTTGTTGACTGATGTTTCCGGTGTCCTTGATGGCGACAACAAGTTGATATCGACGTTGTCGGTTGACGAGGCACGGGGGCTTATCCGAGACGGAACGATTTCGGGCGGCATGATCCCGAAGATGGAAGGGTGCATTGAGGTTGTTGAAGCGGGTGTCGAAGCCGTGGTGATTATAGACGGTCGTGTGCCGCACTGTGTGCTCTTAGAACTCTTCACCGAGCATGGTGTTGGAACGTTGGTTGGTCAGGAAAACAGGTTCTCGTGAGTAACGACTCGGATAGGCTAGGTGACAATCGCGCTTCGCGATCTTCAGGCGTGTCGGAGCGCGCGAAGCTTTCTCAGCTTGATGAGAGCCGCCCCGGTTTTGACGAGACTGATATCTGGATTTTCGATCTCGACAACACGCTTTATCCGGCTGAGTGCAATTTGTTTGCGCAAGTCGATCAGCGCATGGGGTCCTTTATTGCGAAAGAGCTCGGCGTTCCCTTTGCACAAGCGCGCCATCTTCAGAAAGCCTATTACAAGCAGTTTGGGACGACGCTGTCGGGATTGATGCAGGTGCATAAGATGTCGCCGGAACCATTTCTCGATTATGTCCACGATATCGACTTAACCTGTGTCCCTGAGCTTCCGGAACTGAAGGCGGCGATCAATCGTTTGCCGGGTCGCAAACTTATTTTCACGAACGGCTCGACAAGGCATGCGGAGCGCGTCGCGGGCAAGCTTGGTATTCTCGATGAGTTCGAAGGTATCAGCTCGATCGAAACGTGCGATTTCGTGCCAAAGCCTGAAGCAGAAGCGTTCGATAAGATGGTCCGCCATCACGGCGTTGAGCCGCGTGCATCGGCGATGTTTGAAGACATGCCCCATAACCTTGAAGCGCCGCATACGCTTGGTATGACGACTGTGCTGGTGCACTCAGAATTCTATGATCATCCGATCCAGGCGAAGATCAAGACTTGGTCCAAACCGCCAGAACATGTGCATCACATGACCGAGGACCTGACCCAGTTTCTGGCAGGGCTTGATGTTGGCGAAGAGAGCGACGTCTGAATCGCGTGTGGCAAGACGTTTGTTGTTTGGCGCGACTGATTTCGTCGCGCTAGCCGATTTCGTCTTTTTCGAAGCGGTACTTTTCGTTGCAGAATTCGCATGTCACAACAATCGCGCCATCGGGTTCGCGCAGGTCATCGATACCTTCGGCGGCAAAGCGGTCGAGGAAGCCTGTTACCCGCTCCCGCGAACATTTGCACTGGTCTTGCACGCGATGTGGGGTTTGAACCCGGACGCCCTCTTCGTGGAACAAGCGGTAGAGCAAGTCTTCCGCAGGTAAGTCGGGATCGGTGAGCTCGTGGTCTTCGACGGTGGAGGCCAGCATGTGGGTGCGACGCCAATCCTCATCGTCTTCGCCTGAGAGTGGCAGCGCTTCGCCTTCCTGCTCCGGCGCTGCGGTCCCACCAGTACTGGCGACATGCTGCAGCATCAGTCCACCTGCGCGCCAAGTCCAACGGCCTTGCGGCTCAGAGGCCGTCTCGTCATTTGGTTCGTTGCTTCCGTTTGCCGACTTGTCGGGTTCGAACACACGCGCAACCGCAAGGCGGATGAATGTGGGCAGCTGTTCGGATTGGCGGAAGTATGTCAAAGCCGCACTGGAGAGGCTTTCGCTCTCTAATGCAACAATGCCCTGGTAACGATCCATGTCGCCGCCCGGGTCGATTGTTAGAGCTAGATAGCCGTCGCCGAGTATTTGTTTGTCGGGTGCTGCCGTTGGTGAACTCGCGCTGGCCCCGGCCGAATTCGGTCCGGCGGTGGAAGTGTCTTTAGGAAGCTTTTCACCATCGAAACTTGCATAGCCGCGGAGGTGGCCTGGCGTGTCGTAGTTGACTACCAAGAGATCAAGCGCACCGTCGGATTTAGTTTGTAACGTCAGTCGGCCGTTGATCTTGAGGGCGGCGCCGAGCATCGATGTCAGAGTAAGTGCCTGGCCGAGTGTCTCGCTTACAGGATCAGGGTAGTCGTGCCTGGAAAGGATCTGATCCAGGGATGGACCTAGCTTCACAATCCGGCCTGCCATACCTGAGCGTACGGTTTGGAATGGCAGTACAGCATCGTCCCCGGCGATTTGTGCCTCTGGATTGCCGTTTGCCAAATCTGTTTTCCCGTTTTGGGTTTGGCTCGCGCCGTTGTTGTCTTCAGCTTCGGCCAAGAGATCTAGGCTCCCAAACACCACGCCAGAATTGCTTTTTGCGCATGCAGGCGGTTTTCTGCCTCGTCGAAGACGACTGATTGTGGGCCTTCGAGGACCGCTTCGGTGACTTCGTTACCTCGATAAGCTGGCAGGCAATGCATGAAGATAGCGTCTTTGTCTGCTTTTTCCATCAGCGCTTCGGTGACGGCATAGGGCCGCAACAGCTCCTTGCGGCGGTCAGCATCCTTTTGGCCCATTGAGACCCAGGTGTCGGTGACGACGCAATCAACTCCATTGACCGCGGCATCTGCGCTTTGCGTGATGGTCAGCTTGCCTTTTTGGGATTGGACCCAAGCGACGACCTCAGGGTCTGGGAGTAATTCGTTTGGGCATGCGACGCGCAGTTCAAATCCGAACTGGACTGCTGCATGCATCCAGGATGCGGCGACGTTGTTGCCATCACCGACCCAGGCGACCGAGCGTCCGGCAATTGGCCCTTTTGCTTCTTCGAAAGTCACGATGTCCGCGATGATCTGGCAGGGGTGGCTGCGGTCAGTCAGTCCGTTAATCAAAGGCACCGTTGCGTGGGCGGCCATTTCGTTGAGCGTTTCGTGACTGTTGGTGCGGAGCATGATGGCGTCGACGTAACGCGATAAGACTCGTGCCGTGTCGGCAATCGATTCGCCGCGGCCTAACTGTAGATCGGTATGGTTCAGTACGATTGTTTGGCCGCCGAGTTGGCGCATTGCGACATCGAACGAGACGCGAGTCCGGGTTGAGGGCTTCTCAAAGATCATTCCCAAGATGGAGTCTTCGACGTCAGGTGGGCGCAAATCCTGCGGCACGCGTTTTCCGGCGCGTTTCATCGCGGCCGCGTTGTCGACGATGCGGCGCAGGCTATCGGAATCAATGACGTCGAGATCTAGAAAATGGCGGGGGGGCATGTTGTTCAACCCGCTGCTCCATGATTATCGGTTCTTAGGAACGGTATCGCGAAGGCGTGAAAGCGCTCGTTTCAAACGAGTGAAACCTTCGCTGATTTCGTCTTGGGAGACGGTCAGTGGGGGGATGAGGCGAACGACGTTATCACCGGCGCCTATTGTCAGGAGGTTCTCATTGAGTGATTTTCCAACCAGCTCGGCAGGCTGCAGCTCCGCGCGGAGTTTCAGGCCGATGAGCAAGCCGCTGGCGCGGACCTCTTCGACAAGATCGGAATAATCGTCTTCGATTTCTGCAAGGCACTGGCGTGCGCGCCCTGCCTTTGCTTCGACATCTTCCAGGAACCCTGGTTCGAGAACAACATCGAGCACTGCATTGCCAACGGCGCAAGCCATTGGATTACCGCCGAATGTCGAGCCATGCGTCCCGGCGACCATGCCGATCGAAGCTTCTTCGGTTGCCAGTATCGCTCCGAGTGGAAAGCCGCCGCCAATACCTTTGGCGATGGGCATGATATCTGGCGCAATTTCAGAATGCTGATAGGCGAACAGCTTGCCCGTGCGGCCGACGCCCGTTTGGACCTCGTCCAGCACAAGAAGCAGCCCGTTTTCGTCGCACAGCTCTCGTAACTCAGTGAGAAACTCTACCGGTACAACGCGAACGCCGCCCTCACCCTGGACCGGTTCGACCATGACGGCCGCCGTCTCGTCGGTGATCGCCTCTTTGACCGCGTCGATGTCGCCAAATGCAACGTGATCAAAGCCGCCTGCGGGTTCACCGAAACCTTCCAAGTATTTGGGATTTCCGGCAGCAGACAGTGCTGCGAGCGTACGGCCGTGGAATGCGCCTTCGAACGTTATGATGCGCCAGCGCTCAGGTTCGCCCTTGGCATAGTGGTAGCGGCGCGCCGTTTTGATTGCGCCTTCGCAGGCTTCGGCACCGGAGTTACAAAAGAACACCTTCTCGGCGAAGGTCGCCGCGCACAAACGCTCAGCGAGGCGTTCTTGTTCGGCGACGCGATACAGGTTGGACGTGTGCCAGAGTTTGTCCGCTTGATCTTTTAGCGCTTCAACAAGATGCGGATGGGCATGTCCGAGTGCGTTGACGGCAACTCCGGAGCCAAAGTCGAGATAGCGGTTGCCATCTGCCGTCTGCAGCCACGATCCTTCTCCGCGTTCGAACACAATGTTCTGCCGCGCGTAGGTGGGCATCACCGACGCCGAGGGCGTTTCAGGTGACGATGCAGGCATTGCAGCAGTTGGACTATTTACAGCCATCTCCGGCTTTCCACTTCTCCCAAATCAAAAAGGCCGCCATTGCAGGCGGCCATGTGCGAAATACTGTGAATAGGCGTGGTGCGCACGCCTGTCAACGGCGCATCTCACCGGGTGCAGGTGGCTCTTAAGGCCGTCTCATCTGGCTCATAAGGAAAAGCAAGCCCACGAATCGCGGCTGTGGCGGGCGCGCAACAAAAAATGTCAACCACAGGTTAACCCGTTGAGGACCCTTGTCGCTTCTAAGCCACTTGAGGTATCTTCAACCTTGCCTGACACGACATCTTGTATCGATGGGCGCTGTATTCCGCTTCATATCGTTGTCAGCACGCGTAGGCCGATGTGTATCCCGGCTTTTTGTTGTTCGCGTGAGTAACTGTCCCAAGCGTTTAACTCAGTGAAGTTCATCCACCGGTCGCTTTTGACTGGGCAGGGTCTTGCGCGCGCCTGCATTGCGCTGCGGCAATTCTATCTGTTTCCAGCTCTGCGATCGCCAGTGTGGCGCGCCCTCAAGTTCGGGCGCGAACGTATCGTGATTCTGTAAGGAGCGAAATAGATGTCCTGGACCGATGAGAGAGTCGACCTTCTGAAGAAGCTTTGGTCCGAAGGCCTGAGTGCCAGCCAGATCGCCGGACGCCTCGGGGGCGTCACCCGGAACGCTGTGATCGGCAAAGTGCACCGGCTCGGATTGTCCGGTCGGGCGACAACATCGCGCGTCAAGTCTCATCGCCCCCGTAAACGCAATGCAAACGTTGTAAAGCGCCCGGCTCGGCCGCGTTTTCCAACGACAGGCAATCCAACCGTTCGTGAGCTTTATAGCGGCGATGGATATGTTCCGACGGTTGAAGAGATCGAGATCCCGGAAGCGCAGCGCAAGTCCATTCAGACCCTGGAAGCCTGCAGCTGCCGTTGGCCGGTCGGCGATCCTCAAACCCAAGACTTCTATTTCTGCGGCGGAAAGGCGGTCCCTGGATTGCCATACTGTGAGCATCACGCGCGCCGCGCGTTCCAGGCACCAGCGCCCAAGCGCCGCGATCGCGAAAACGTGGATGCCGTGCGCGCCGCACTTTCAAAAGTAGAAGCCGAGAGCAAGGCATCTTCGAAGGAGCCGACCGACGCTTGACGTCGGTTGGTGAACGGCGCGCTCTGGCATGTGCGCCGACTAAAAAGTTGCGCCAGCGTTTCATTACGCTCGGCAGCGGGGGGAGGCTGGACAGGTAGGACCTGTCCAGCCTTTGTTTTTTGACGGACGTCTGTTGAGTGCGGTGCCGCCCGCTAGTTCAAAAAAGCAGCTGTCGCCCAGACGCGGATATTGCCATCCGCACCGGTTGTCGCGAACGTCTTGCCGTCGGGGGCAAAGGCTACCGCATTCACGGAGCCGCGATGGTCGGGCAGGGTTTTTATCGTGCGCCAACGCCGGGTTTCGCGAACACGGATCGTTCCATCTTTGCTCGCTGAGACAAGCAGTCTGCCATCAGGCGAGAATGCAAGTGCCTTGATCTCTGCGTCATGGCCGCGGATTTGGCGGACGCGGGACCGAGAGCCGGTTTTGAAAATGCTCAAACTGCCATTCAAAGTGCCAGACGCGATCAGTCGGTCATCCGGTGAGAATGCAGCTGCGGTGACGAAGTCACGTTGTTTGCGGTACGTGCGGATCGTGTCGAGCGTATTGAGATTGATGAGTTTCAGTTGGCGGTCAGCGCCGCCGGACGCCAGAAGATTTCCTCCGTTCGACAGCGACACCGTCTGGACAGGGTTTTTGTGGTCGTCAAAGACGTGGATTGGTGCGCCCGGTCGGCGGATGTCCCACAGAGCTACGGTCCAATCGTGTCCGGCAACCGCGAGGCGGCCGGCTCTTGTGAAGCTCACAGACCAGATCGGTGCCTCGTTACGTCGTAGCTCGGCAATGCGGGTGCCGGCTGCGAGATCCCAGACATCGGTGGTGCCATCTTTGTGGCCTGTCGCAGCGTAACGGCCAGAAACCGTAAGCGAGGTTGCTGGTCCGTGGCTCATGTTGATGGTGCGCTGGAGCGTTCCGCTGGCGACTGACCAGATGCGAAGGGTTTTGTCTTCGCCTGTCGTCAGGACCGATTTGCCGTCGCCGCTGTAAGCTAAAGCAGAGACCGGGCCAGCGTGTGCGTTGAATGTGTTGACGCGCGCGGCAACGGGTGGGGTGCTGGCTGCGGCTTGGTCTTCTGACCTCGTCGGCTCAGCTAGGTTTGTTGTTTCTTTCGGTTCTTTCGCTGCAGCTTTGGGTGTTCCGGTTTTGACCGATGGCGGCGCGGGCTTGGTCAGGTCCTCGATGTAAGCACTGATGGCGGCTGTATCGACTTCTGGAAAGTGCTCGCGGTTGGCGTACACCCCGAAACCGAGAACGCTCACAACCATTAGATTTAGAAGGACTTTTCCCCAACGCGCTCCGCGCTGTAACAGCGGTTCGCCGGGCGGTTTGGGCGGCAAACGTTCTAATTCGACAGGAACCGGTAGCGCCTGAACGGGTTGCGCTTTTGTCTTTCGCTTTTTGGCTGGCTTGGCGCGTTCTGCTGCGGCTGGTGCCGGTTCTTCGGCTGGCGGCGGCGGGGCTGCCTTTTGTTTGCGTTTTCGATTGAATATCGGGGCCAGCGGTGGCGCATCAATGCGGACCGTTCCGGCTTGACTTCCGGCCGCCTTGCCTTTTGGTTGCGGCGCTTGCGGTTCGTTTGGTTTTTGGTTGGGGTTGGTTTTAACGTCTGTCTCGCCACCCCCACCGTGTCGGGCTTGCGGTGTTTCTGGACCGGCTTTGCCTGGTTGCTTCAGGTCATCAAGGAAGTCGAGCATACCGCCAAGCGGACCTGGGGTATCTGGTTGTGGTGGTGCGCTGGCGCCTGCGGCATCGCTCGCGGCAGCTAGCCCTGCAGCTGGATGATCTGACAGCGGGTCGAGTGGGTCGCGAGCTGGTTTTTTGTTGCGGCCTCCAATCCAGCTCTTCTTGGGTTCATCTGGCCCCAGGAGTTCGCCGCGCCAGGCTGCAATCGATTGTGGTCGCGATGCGATGTCAACATGAAGGGCTGAGTCTATCGCGCGCAGAAACCGTTTGCGGTACGAGCCAAGTGCCAGTTCTGAGACTGCTCGGTATTCGTCTTTCGTTACGCGCAGAACCGCGTCGGGCGGACGCTTCTTTGTGACAGCAAAAAACAGTGTCGCACCAAGGGCGTAGATGTCTGTCCACGGGCCTTGACGGCTGTTTTTCTCAGCGTACTGCTCGTAGGGGCTGTAGCCGGGTTTCACGAGCGCCGAAATGGTTTTTGAGTGGCTTGCGATCTCGCCGCGGGCTGAACCAAAGTCGATCAGGACGGGTTGGCCGTCTTTGCGGATGATGATGTTATCGGGCGCGATATCGCGGTGGAGGAAGTCGGCGTTGTGGATCACTTCCAGCGCATCCAGAAGGGGAGCCGTGATCTTGTCGAGGTCCGCTTGGCGTGGCACGCGACCGAGGGTTTTTAGCCAGTTCTTGAGGCTTTGGCCCTCTTCGTAGTGAAGCACCATGTAGGCCGTGTTGTTGGCGCGGAAGTACCGGTGAACGCCGACGATGTGTTGGTGTTTGAAGCGAGCAAGCGTTTGGGCTTCGGCGACGAAGCGTTCTAAGCCCCATTTGTAATCTGGCAGCGATTCCTGAGAGCGTGGGACGGCGTCGCAGCCATCTTTGCGGGCTGCGAAATCGCTGGGGAAATACTCTTTGATCGTAACCAGTCGGTCGAGGTCGCTCTCACGAGCAAGGTAAGTAATACCG
The DNA here is from genome assembly GCA_040219445.1 of Filomicrobium sp. GTDB lineage: Bacteria > Pseudomonadota > Alphaproteobacteria > Rhizobiales > Hyphomicrobiaceae > Filomicrobium. Next base: position 551,745 of record JAVJSM010000003.1, read on the forward strand.
AAGCCGCCAGCTCCCAGCACCTTTTCGACGACGTAGTCGCCGACCAGTCTGGTCCCCTCTGAGAGCGCAACAAAATTCGTCATCATTCCTGGTCCGCCAATGGGTGGACCGTCCCCGTTTCAATCCCGCAGTTCACGCGACGTTATCATCCCCTCGCAATTAGATGGAGGTGGTGCTGCAGGACATTTTTCCCGACAAGACGCCGTAACTTCGCGATAAGCACCTTTGTGATGCCACTTTTGCAGCATGAATGTGGCGTTAGAGCGTGCGTTTGTCTCGATTGTTTCAAAACGCGTCCAAGCTGTTTTGAAGGCGGGCGAATTTAGCACGGCTGGTGGATTCGATACGGACGGGGTTAGGCGAGGTGGCTTGGCTGGGTGATTTTTTGCAAAGCGCGGAAGATCTATTGCAGGAGTCGGTCAGGTTGGTCGGTAGTGCGGTCGGTCTTGGCTATGATACCGCGCCCGCGCTGGTGTTTGGGCTGGCCGTCATCGTCGTGCTTCCGGTCCTATTGATTGGTGGCATGATGTTGCGTGCCGTTGCCGAAGGTGAGCCCAAGACATCGCGTGTCAAGGCGTTGCACGCTGTCCCGCAGACCGATCTGGAACGCGATACGAGTAAGGCAAAACAGAAGTCTTCGGCATTTGCGAATGCTGTTTTTTTCGTCGAGCAGGACGCGGATGAGGCTCGCTCTGGTGAGGCCCACCGGTTTGTCGGTGATCAAATGGTTATGCGGATCGGCCGTGAGTCCGACAACGAGCTACGACTTGAGCATTCCACCGTGCACCGCTATCACGCGATGGTGCAGCGGGACTTTGAGAATGGGTACATGATCACTGATCTTGCCGATGACTTAGGCAACGGGGTTTTCGTCGATGGTCAGCGGATCTCGCACAGCAGGTTGTCTGGCGGTGAAGAAATCGCGCTCGGCAAGGCTATTTTGCGTTTCGAGATCGTGGATTAGCTCGGAATGCCGGGCTTGTCTGGATGTGAGTTGTGTTTGGAGATTGGGTTGTTTTGGTCGGTAAGTCTTGCTCTTCGCGCGGAGTTCTCAATACTTGAGAGCGAAATAGAGGCGGAATTGGCTTCAGCTTTTCTGCCAGCGATGCTTTAGAGTAGGACTTGATCTAGAGTTCGAAAAACTATCGAAGGATTTCGAGGCTGGGGACGCCACGTATTCGGGAGGACAAGTTTGATGGGTCAAGACCCTAAAGCACCGGCACAAAGGTCCGGGTTCTTAGGAACTTTAAAGGATGCTTTGGCTGCTGCCAGTCGCGAAGATACCGATGGTTTGAAGGCACGGAACGCAGAGCCGCCTTCAGATGAGCCAACCGCAGTCGATGCAGCGCCTATTCAGTTGCCGCCGCCGCTGCCCAAAGAGTCTGAGACGGTTGAGGCAGATGTTTCGCAACCCGAACCAGCCCCCGCGGTGGCTGATGTTGAAGAGGTGCCCCGCACGAGCGGTTTGAGTGCGGCCGATGCGGCGCGGGAAGCTCGCGGTGCAGCTGTCGTAACGCCGGAAACGGCGCATGTGGAAGAAACTACCGATACCTCACGGGTGGCAAACGTCATGGTTGCAAAATCAGAAGATGAAGCGCGGACGCAGCTCGTTCGCGGCAAGGTTCAGGTGGCGCGCGGTCAGTTTGATTGCGATCCGGTCGTCGGGTGGCTTGTGATTGTTGGGGGGCCGGGTATCGGCGCGTTCCGACCGGTTTTCGAAGGCAATAACTCCATCGGGCGCGCGTTGACGCAACGTATCCCCATCGATTTTGGTGATGATGCTATCTCGGCGGAAGAGCAGGCTTATATTCGCTACGATTCAAGCGACCGGTCTTTCTTGTTCGTTCCGAACTTGGCAAAGACAAACGTTGTTTCCATAAACAATACGCGTCCAACCGGTGCCGTTGAACTGTCGGCGATGGACGTGATTGTGATGGGGCGCACGCAGCTGGTCTTCGTGCCGTTTTGTGGGAGCGACTTCGACTGGTCTGAGATTGCGGAAAACAAGGGCTGATGCTCGCATTTGAACACGGCAGGCGCGCAACGCGAGGCGCCCGCGAATACCAGGAAGATACGGCAACGGTGCAGACGATCGCGCCAGCGGACGGCGCTGGCAGCGATCTCATTGCCGTGCTTGCAGACGGGATGGGTGGCCATATCGGCGGTGCCCTTGCCAGTAAGACGATCTGCGACCAATTCGTGTCGGCATTTCAAGCTGCAAATGGCTCCGTGTCCGGACGTCTGCAGGCATCACTGGGTGCTGCAAACGATTCACTTGCCAAGAAAGTTGCAGCCGATCCCATGCTGAGTGGCATGGGATCGACCGTGATTGGTACGGCTTTTACGGGTGCAGGCCTGGAATGGGTGAGTGTTGGAGATAGTCCGCTTTATCTTTTTCGGCGCGGCGAGATGGCCGTTCTGAACGAGGACCATTCGCTGGCCCCGGAACTCGACCGCATGGCCGCGGCAGGGCAGATTTCTCTGGAGCAGGCCAAACAAGACCCGCGACGGCACATGCTGCGCTCGGCAGTAACCGGCGAAGAGCTCGATTTGGTTGATAGCTCGAAAAAAGCGTTGGTTCTGGAACCGGACGACGTTGTTATCTTGGCGAGCGATGGTCTGAATACGCTGGATGACGATGAGATCGAAAGGGTGATCAAGGGCTATTGCGATGACGGTTCGGATGCTATTGCCAGCGCATTGATCCGAGCCGTAGAAGCTTGCCGCGAGCCGCATCAGGACAACGCGACGGTTGTTGCGATTAAGGTTGCGAGCGCCTAGTTTAGCTGCCTCATTGGAGCTCGATTAAACACGAGCTCGTGCCGAAGAGCTTGGCTTGCGCAAGTGTAAAGACACCATCTCATGAAAAACGATCCTGCGACGAAGGCGGGGGAATCCGGAAGCAAATACAGCTTGTCGGCGCTTCTTAATGCGTTTGTTGCGAGTGGGCGGTCGGGGCAATCTGATCGGCCGCTTATTGGAGTGCTGTTTGTCTTCGCAGCAATGGCATTTCTCGCGGCGCTCATCACGCTTGGTCGTTATGCAGCGCTCAACGGCACCGACCCATCGCAGGTTGTTTTTTTCCGGAACCTTTTTTGTGTGGTTTGGATGCTGCCGCTGTTTGCGTGGCGCGGCATGTCGCTTGTCAAAACGCAGAACCTTCACCTCTATGGTTTGCGTGTCGGCTTGAGCTTCATCGCGATGACTGCGATGTTCCATTCGGTAGCGCTTATTCCGGTTGGTGAGGTGACCGCAATCAGCTTCCTGTCGCCATTGTTTGGAACCGCATTTGCGATCTTGATGCTTGGTGAGCGAGTTCAGATCCGGCGCTGGATGGCGCTATTTGTAGGATTGATTGGGGCGTTGATTATCTTGCGTCCCGCGGGTTCGGAGTTTGGGGCTGGGCAGCTGCTCGCTCTCATCTCAGCGTGTGCTGTGGGCGTCATCGGTCCGCTCGTTAAGCGACTGACGCGCGAGGATGATGCGGACCGCGTGGTTTTCCTGACCAACCTTCTTTTGACGCCTTTGTCGCTTGTTCCGGCATTGTTTGTGTGGACTTGGCCTTCGTTACAGATGTGGGGTTTGTTCGCCGCGATGGGGTTTGTGGCGGTGCTGGGGCATATGAGCTTGGTGCGAGCTTACGCGGCGATGGAAGCCTCATTGGTGATGACGTTCAAGTTCGTGCGGCTGCCCTTTGCGGTTCTGTTTGGCTACTTGGCGTTTCGCGAAGCAATCGATGGCATGACGTGGTTGGGTGGGCTCATCATTTTCGCCGCGTCAGCTTATGTAACGCGTAGAGAAGCGCTCCTGAAGAAATCGAAGACGACCCTTCAACCTCCCGTTTAGCTCTATAGCCTCGCGGGCGCCTGTTCTGGACTTTGCTCGGTTTACTGTTTTCCAGAGGCTGGTGAACCAGAGGCGTTGCGGGCAAAGAAAAAACGCCGGCCTTTGGCCAGCGTTTTGTCAGTTGCCCCGCTTTTCGTCCTGTCTGTTTCTAATGACAGTGCAGCCGATCATTCGGTACGGTCCGTGTTTTCACTCCGAACCGATCCCCGCCGGCAATCAGCATTCGGCAGTTTTGCGTGCCCTCGCCTGCCGCTGCAGCGCCGCCTTTTTGCATTCGGCAAGCGGTGAATTCAAGCGCCAGATTGCCTGCTGCGCGTGTTTTGATGAGGATAGGTCTTTCCACTTTTTCTGGACGGATGGTCTACAAGGTCCGTCATCGTTTGCGATGGCTTGCGCAACGTTGGGATTAGGTGAATCTGTCGATTTTTGGGAGCGGTTATTTATGTATAGTATTCAGCTTTTTGAGGCTCTTTTCTAATATCCTACCAGGGACCTCTGATTTTCAAATTAGACACCAAACAACGAAGAAAAATGTGGAAGGGATCTTCCTCCGACTTTTCCTAATGTGACAGCTTTACAACTGCTGCCCTGCAACTTCTGGAATTGCCAAGCTGGAGGCGTGGAAAAAAGAAACCGGCAGCGCGTGAGAGCTGCCGGTTTTGTTTGTGAGGGGTGCTTACGCTGTCGACCTTAAGTGTTGCGCGTTCTGGGAGCCCGCAAATCCCGCCGTTTCAATCAGGCGCCGCCTTCCAATTCTGGGAAGACAGGATAGACACCGGCGACCCGGCCCATCTGTTGGGTCAAGGCCAGTACGGTGTCGATTGTTGGGGTTGGGACGTCGACGAGGCGGCCCATCTCTGCGACGGCGGTCAAGAGGGCATCCAGTTCTAGCTTACGGCCTTTTTCAAGATCCTGGAGCATGGATGTCCGGTGGGCACCGACGGCTGCGGCACCGTTGATACGGCGTTCGATGTCGACGCGGAAGTCCGCTCCCATCTTGCGAGCCAGGGCTTCTGCTTCGGTCATCATGGCGTGAGCAACCGACCGGGTTCCTGGATCTGTTGCCACCACGTCCAGGGTGGCGTGGGTCAGCGCTGAGATCGGGTTGAAACAGAGGTTCCCCCAAAGCTTCAGCCAGATGTCGTCACGGATCTGCTCATAAACGCGACACTTGAGGTTTGCGGCTTCAAGAGCGGTGGCCAGGGCCTGGACCCTTGCGCTGATTTCACCGTTTGGTTCGCCGAGGTTATAGCGATCGCCGTACGTGTGCTTGATCACGCCAGGCTCGGTAATTTCGGCTGCGGGATAAACTGTGCAACCGATGGCGCGCTCAGGCCCGATTGCGTTCCATTGGCGTCCGCCTGGGTCGACGCTCTGGATTTGTTTGTTTTCCCAAGGTCCTTTGAGGCCGTAGAAGTACCACCACGGAATGCCGTTTTGTGCGGTTACGACATGCGTGTCAGGTCCGAGTAATGGGACCATGTGTTCGGCTGCATCCCAAGCCTGGTGAGACTTCACCGCGACGATGACGTAGTCATGGACGCCAAGGTCTGCAGGATCTTTGGCGGCGCGAACCTTGGCGATTTTTTCCTCACCGCCGATGATCAGCTTCAGGCCCTTTTGCTGGATCGCTTCGAGATGGGCGCCGCGAGCAACGACAGAGACGTCGACGCCTGCTTCCGATAACAGCACTGCCAGATGCGCGCCAATTGCGCCTGCTCCGTAGACACAAAGCTTCATTCGTCTTGCTCCCCAGACTTGCACGTATGTTCGATTTGATGAGGGCTGGTATACCAGCTGGTTCTTATCGTCAAAAAGTCTAATTGTCGCGACGCAGTATCCTTATCGGGACGGTCCTCGCGATGGTCTTTCCTAGCTGTCCTCGGAGGTATGGCACGTTTCGACGGCGAGGCGGACGGCTTGTTGCATTGTCGTGGCCGTTTGGAAGTTGAGGCCGGCGGCTTCTAAGCGAACGGAGGCGAACTCTGCGTTGTTGCCGGCAAAGCGGGCAATGATCGGGACATGGCGCGGGGCACGGCAAGCAGCGACCGCGATGCCTTCGGCGATGGTATCGCAACGTTGCATGCCGCCACCGTGGACGTTGACCAACAGCACCTTGGTACGTGGGGCCGAAATAACGAGCTCCACCCCGTATGCGATATCCAGGCTTGTGGCGGTGGTTCGGATGTCCATGAAGTTTGCGGGTTTCCCGCCGGCATCGTGCAGCATATCCAGAGTGCTCAGAGCGAGGCCAGCTCCGTTGACGACAATGCCGATCGAGCCATCAAGGGCGGCGTAGTTGAGCTGGTGCCGGTCGGCGGCCAGCTCGTTAGGATCATCTTCGTCGTCGCTCACCGCATCGCGGTAGGCAGATAGACCGGGATGGCGAAACAGAGCGTGGTCGTCGATCTGGAGTTTGGCGTCGAGGGCGATGAACTGGTTCGACGGCGTCAGGGCGAGCGGATTGATCTCGACCTGCAAGGCATCCAGTTCGAATGCCAACTTTGCCAGCTTCTGAAAAATTTCTGCAGCTTTGGGCGTGAGGTCGGGCGGAAGTCCCAAACTTGCCGCCGCTGTATCAAAGTCTCCGACTAGACCTGAGGGCGTTAATGACAATGGCGTTGCGTTGATTAACTCAGGATCGAGTTCGGCACGCTTTTCGATCCCTGATCCGCCAGACCGGCTCGTCAATAACGTCATGGCCGATGTTGTTGGGTCGAGAATGATTGCCGCGTAGATCTGCAATGCGGTCGGGATTGCTTCCTCGATAAGTAGCCAACGAATGTCGTCGGTGCGTCGTTGCGAAGGGTTTTGCGCAGATGCATCAAAAGCCCTGAACATGGCGTCCGCCGTTGCGGCAACGCCTTCCGGGGAGGCTGAGAACCTGATCCCGCCTTCGGCGAAACGTTCAATCGTGCGGACCTGGGATTTGACGATGAAGCGCGGAAAACCAAGCCGTGAGGCGACCTTTCCCGCATCTTCCGTCCGACCGACAATCCGTCCCCGCGGAATATCGATTCCATAACGTTCGAGGATTTCTTTGGCTTGGTACTCGTGGAGGTGCATGGCGAGGGGCTCTTTGGTTCACGCGCTCTAATTTTGATGCTGGTTGAGGTTTGGGTCCCAATTTTGAGGAGGATTTGGAATTGCGTGTTGCCGTTTGAAACCTAAATCTGGCCGCGCATCGCTTTAACAGCAATCGGTATTTGCGTTTGCGCGCAGAAGCTTCCATTCTTAAACGAAGGTCGAAAAAGCGTTTGCGTGGCCTAGCTTGTTGGCATATTGTATCCCAGTTGGCACGCAAAAGTCATACGACCTTGTTGTTGCCCAACTACTAAGCGCAAGACAATCGCGCGCAGGTCTTCAGGGATGACTTTTTTCCTTACGGTCTGCGCAAAAAAGCGAAGCGCAAAACGGAGGAATTTTGATGCTTCAACGTCGTGGACGGACTCTGGGGGTAGCCCTGGGAACGGTCGGTGCAGCCGCGCTGACCGTAGGAATTTACTCGGCAGCACAGGCTGAGTGGAAACCGCAAAAGCCTATCGATTTTATCGTGATGGCTGGCAAGGGCGGCGGCGCCGATAAGGCTGTTCGCTACATTCAGGGCATTATTGCTGAAGAAAAGCTGGGTCCGACCGTAAACCCGATCAACAAGGCCGGGGGTTCCGGTGCTGTCGCGCTCAATTACCTTAAGGGTAAGAAGGGCGACAACCACACCATCATGTTCACGCTGAACAGCTTCTACACCACGCCGCTGCGTCAGCCTAAGCTCGGTGTTAACGTCGAAGAGTTCACGCCGATCATGCGCATGGCAGAAGACACCTTCTGCTTGTGGGTCAACACTGCCCGTAAAGACGGCAAAGAAATCAAGACCGTTGACGAGTTTGTGGCTGCTGCAAAAGCTGCCGGCGATAAGTGGATTATGGCTGGTACCGGCAAGAACTCTGAAGACAACTTGCTTACCGACTTCCTTAATTCGGCTTACGGCTTGAACATGAAGTACGTGCCGTACAAAGGCGGCGGTAAGGTTGCCAAGCAGCTTGCTGGTAACAACGCAGATTCCACGGTCAACAATCCTTCTGAGCAGGAGGGTTTCTTCAAGGCTGCGAAGACCCGCCCACTCGCCTGCTTTACTGACGAGCGCATCGGGCTGTTCAAAGACTCGCCGACGTTCAAAGAGCTCGGCAAGGACTTCGTTTATTACATGCAGCGCACCGTGGTTGGCGCGCCTGGCATGAGCGATGATGCGAAGAAGTACTATAAGGACCTGTTCACGAAGGTCTTTAACTCCAAGAAGTGGCAGGAGTATCGGACGAAGAAAGCCCTTCAGGGTGATCCGTTGTCCGGTGACGACCTGATGGCTTACTGGAAGAAGGAGCGTGGCGTCCATGAAGCCATGCTCAAGAAAATGGGCGCGATCAAGTAGCGCGGCTCTATGATTTGCCCGGCCAGGGTCCATCGTGATCCTGCCGGGCATTTTCCAAGCATCTCAACATTTTTGTTTTTCAAGAACCGTACGGGAGGGTTTCGTGACCGTTCGCACGGCAGAGCTCTTAATGTCTCTCCTGATGGCAGTCTTTTCCGGTTATCTGATGTGGAAGAGTGCTGAGCTGCCGATTGGCTGGATCCCTGACGAAGGGCCTGGCGGCGGTGCGTGGCCGTTCTGGTTGGCGGCTACGATGCTCATTTGTTGCATCGGTATGCTGGTCAACTGGGTGCGCCGATCGAGCGTACCTGCTGCATCGACCGAGCCGTTTTTTCTACCAGGTGTTCTTGGCGAAGTGGGATCAGTTGCCCTGGCGCTGTTTATTACGGTGGGGCTGTTTCAAGGTTTGTCGATTGGGACAATTCCGCTGCTGCCGCCGCTTGGTGCCTACGTGGCGATCTTCTTCTTCATGGTCTTTTACGTCGGGTTTCTTGGGCGTCACAGCTTTGCGAAAACTGCTCTGTTTTCGATCTCCGTGCCGGTTTTGACGTTCTCGTTTTTCGAGCTCGCTTTGAAGATCATTTTGCCGAAAGGCATCACCGAACCGTTCTTCCTGCCGATCTTCAAATACTTCGGGATGGCGGGGCTTTGAAGCAAGACCAATGTCAATCGAGATGAACCGATATGGATGCCGACGTCGTGCATCGTGTTATCAAGAAAGTTAAGAGCCTGAGGCCTGCATATGGTTGAAGTATTCGGACTTCTAATGGAAGGGTTCACGGTGGCGTTGCAGCCCATGAACCTTGGCCTAATTATCCTCGGCTGCACGGCGGGCTTGTTTATTGGCGCGATGCCAGGTCTCGGTTCGGTCAACGGTGTCGCAATTCTTCTGCCGCTTACGTACCTCGTACCGCCGACCGGAGCCATCATCTTTCTTGCGGCGCTCTATTACGGAGCGATGTACGGCGGCGCTATATCGTCTGTCATGTTGGGTATTCCCGGGGCGTCAACTGCGGTTGCGACGACGTTTGATGGTCGACCGCTTGCTAAGAGAGGTTTAGCCGACAAAGCCTTGGCCGCGGCAGCGGTCGCATCATTTGCCGGCGGGACAATCTCGGTCATTTTGTTCACAATGGCGGCCCCACCGCTTGCCCACATCGCGCTTGTGTTCGGTGATCCGGAAGAATTCGCGCTGATGATGTTGGCGTTCGCGACGTTCGTTGGTTTGGGCGGCGATGACATCGCCAAGACCATGTTCTCGATCTGCATCGGTCTTGTGCTTGCGGCAGTCGGTTTTGACACCGTCTCTGGAGAACCACGCCTCGTCTTCTTCGACATCACCGAGTTCATGGATGGTATCAAGTTCCTGGTGCTCGCGATTGGGATCTACGGCATCGGTGAAATGCTCTGGACGATCGAGGAGAACCAACGTGCAGGCGGAAAATCGCAGCTATCGGAAGCGATCGTGTCGTGGAAACGCACGATGGCCAATCTGTGGGAGCTGATCAGAACGTGGAAGACCATGATCATGGGTTCCGTTCTTGGTTACTTTGTCGGCATCCTGCCAGCTGCTGGTGCCACTCCAGGGTCGCTGATGGCTTACGGCTTTGCCAAGCAGATGTCGAAAGAACCTGAAAAATTTGGCAAGGGAAGCCTTGAAGGTGTCGTGGCGCCGGAAGCTGCCAACAACGCCGCGTCGACGGGTTCAATGCTGCCGATGCTGACGCTTGGAATTCCAGGTTCCCCGACGACAGCGATTTTGTTGGGTGGCATGGTTTTGTGGGGGCTGGAGCCTGGTCCTCGGCTTTTTGACGAACAGCCCGAATTCGTGTGGGGCCTGATCGCGTCGCTCTATGCAGCCAACCTGTTTGCAGTGGTCCTCAATATCGCATTCATCCCCGCGTTTATCTGGGTTCTCAAACTGCCATTCACGTTGCTCGCACCGATCATCTTCGTTCTCTGTCTGGTTGGCGGTTATGCACCAAACCAGTCGATGTATGACGTGTGGCTGATGCTTGTGTTCGGCATTGTAGGGTATCTGATGCGCAAGCTCGATTATCCTCTGGCACCAGCAGTGCTTGCGATTGTTCTCGGTCCGTTGGCAGAGCGCGCACTCAGGCAATCGCTGCTGATTAGTAGCGGTGATCCGATGATCTTTTTCACGCGTCCCTACTCAGGACCGATCATGGTTGTCGCTTTGATCCTGCTGTTCCTGCCGGTGTTCTTCTGGATTTACAAACGTGTGCTTGGCAAGCGGGTTCCAGACGCGGCGAGCAGTTGATGTGCTAGCTACCAAGTCCCGTGCATGCGGCCGTGTTTGCTGGGATGGCATAACTTTTTTGGGCTTGATCCGGCAATTTACTTGAGCGCTTTGCATGGTCTGGTATATGGTATACCAATGATGGTGCGAGCAGACAGGCTGAGCAGAAAGGACATGAGCTAGAACTCTAAGAAGGCCGGCAATGCACGCATCCAGCAATCGGATTGTCGGTCAAATAATATCGGTCATTTTTCTTGTTGCTGGAGTTCTGAAACCCTGAGGGGTCACAATGTCTATGAAGCGTCTTTCCGTTGCGCCGATCGGCGAAAGTCAAAGCCTTAAGGCTCGCGCCTACACGGCCTTAAAGGCGGCCATTACGGAAATGAACATTTACGACAACAACGTCGAATTACGTCTTGATGAGCGAGACTTGTCTGCCCGCTTTGGGATTTCTAGGACGCCGTTGCGCGAAGCTTTGGCGCAGCTTGACCAGGAAGGGTTGGTTCGGGTTGTCGCGCGACGGGGTATTTTTATTGTCCGCAAAACCAAAGCCGAAATCATGGAGATGATTACGGTCTGGGCCGCACTAGAAAGCATGGCCGCGCAGCTAGCGTGCGATGTGGCGAGCGATGCTGAGATCGCTGCATTACACGAGTTGGTCGACGACTTTAGCCAGGATGCGGTGGCGCGACGGATGGGCGAATATTCAGACGCCAACATCACGTTTCACCAAGCCATCATCAACCTGGGCGGTAACGATCTCATCAAGGACATCACGGATGGATTGTTCGTGCATGTGCGGGCGATCCGCAACCGGGCGATCTTTGAAAAGGATCGCGCCAAACGTTCGATCTCAGACCACAAAGACATCATCGAAGCTCTGGAAGCAAGAGACTCCGAACGTGCAGGACAGCTCGTTCGGGATCACACGATTCGCTTGCGTGATCACGTCGATCAGTATGTCGAAATCGAATGACGAAGAAGGCAAGGGGTGCAAGGCACCCTGCTCTGACATGGGAGGCTGCTAATGGCCGCTACTGCAACCACGACGAATACTGCCGATGATACCCTCGCGCGGAAGAGTTCTGACCCTAATATCGTTTCCGGTGGCCGGCTTGCTGCAAAGGCGCTGAAGAACGAGGGCGTTGATACGATCTTTACGCTTTGCGGCGGGCACATCATCGACATCTATGACGGTTGCATCGATGAAGGCATTCGCATCATCGACGTTCGCCACGAGCAAGTTGCGGCACATGCGGCCGATGGTTATGCCCGCCAAACCGGGAAGCTGGGCTGCGTTGTGACAACTGCAGGCCCTGGATGCACGAACGCTGTCACGGGTGTTGCCACCGCGTTCAGGTCTGAAAGTCCGGTTCTTCATATTGGCGGTCAAGGCGCGCTTACCCAACATCGCATGGGTTCGCTGCAGGATTTGCCGCATGTTGATATGATGCGGCCGATTACAAAGTTCTCCGATAGCGTGCGATCTACCGAGCGCGTTGCTGACATGATTTCGATGGCGGCGCGCGAGTGTTTCGCGGGGGCTTACGGCCCGGCTTATCTCGAAATTCCACGCGACGTACTGGACCGCGAAGTCCATATCGATGAAGCCGTTGTTCCAAAGCCCGGTTCCTATCGCGCGTCTGTGCGTTCGGTGGGTGACCCTAAAGACGTTGAGAAGCTTGCCGACCTACTGGTGAATGCCGAGCGTCCGGCAATTCTTTTCGGTCAGCAAGTCTTCGCATCTCGCGGGCAAGACGATGCGATTGCGCTCCTGCGCGGTCTTGATATCCCAGGTTATTTCAATGGTGCGAGCCGCGGCATGCTGCCTCCTGGCGATGAGCACCATTTCGATCGGACGCGTTCGCTGGCGTTCAAGAATGCAGATGTGATTGTCATTGTCGGCACGCCGTTCGATTTCCGCATGGGTTACGGCAAGCGTATTTCGAAAGACCTCGAACTCGTCCAGATCGACCTTGACTACAAGACGGTTGGTAAGAACCGTGACATTTCGTTGGGTCTTGCTGGCCATCCTGGCGCGATCTTGGCGGCTGTGCTTGATGCGGCCTCAGCGAAGCTCGACAATGGCAAGCGGCAGGCACGTAAGCAGTGGATGGCAAAGCTGAGAGAAGCCGAAGCGGCTGCACTTGAGAAGCTGATGCCGCTTTTCACATCCGACCGCTCGCCGATCCATCCGTTCCGCGTGGCGTGGGAAATCAACGAATTCCTGGGCGAAGACACCGTTTACATCGGTGATGGCGGAGATGTGGTGACGATTTCGGCGCAGGCTGTTCGTCCTCGCGGTCCGGGCCAATGGATGGACCCTGGCGCACTTGGTTCGCTTGGGGTTGGCACCGGGTTCGCCATGGCGGCTAAGCTCGCGCATCCCAATAAGGAAGTCATGTGCTACTACGGTGATGGTTCCTTCGGCATGACGGCTTTCGATATGGAAACCGCCAACCGCTTCGGCGCGCCGTATCTGGCGGTCATCGGTAATAACTCCGCGATGAACCAGATCCGCTATGGCCAGATCTCCAAGTATGGTGAGCAGCGCGGAAACGTCGGCAATCTGTTGGGCGATATCCCGTTCTCGAAGTTCGCTGAGATGCTTGGCGGCTACGGCGAAGAGGTTCGCGAAGCCGATGATATTCAGCCAGCGCTGCTGCGGGCGCGCGAGCAGATCGCCAAGACCGGAAAATCTGCCGTTGTGAACATCTGGGTCGACCCGACAGAGTATGCGCCGGGCACGAAGAACCAGACGATGTACAAGTAAAACTTGCAATTCCTGCGGGGGCTTTTTAAAGCCCTCGCAGGATAAGCGACTTAAACTAAAGTTGGGTTCGGTGTTTTGTGTCGCCGGGCTCGCTGAAAGCAAACAAAATCAAACGCGTCATCAGTGCGGCGGTAGCTGCAATGATCAAGAAACCGCAAAGGGCTTTGAAAGATGGCTAAAGCGCTCGATGGAGTCAGGATCCTCGATTTCACGCACGTGCAGTCCGGACCGACCTGTACTCAGCTACTGGGTTGGTTTGGCGCGGACGTCATTAAGGTTGAACGCCCGGGTGTCGGTGATGCGACGCGTAAGCAGCTGGTCGACGTTGAAGGGGCTGACAGCCTCTATTTCACTATGCTCAACCATAACAAGCGCTCGATCACGCTGAACACCAAGAATGCTAAGGGTAAGGAAGTCTTGGAGCGTCTGGTCAAGACCTGCGACGTGCTGGTTGAGAACTTTGCACCTGGTGCTCTCGACCGGATGGGTTTCTCCTGGGAGCGGATCCAGGAACTTAACCCGCGCATGATCATGGCTTCGGTAAAGGGATTTGGCCCAGGCCCTTATGAAGACTGCAAGGTTTACGAGAACGTTGCGCAATGCGCAGGCGGCTCAGCTTCGACGACCGGTTTCCTTGATGGTCCGCCAGTTGTGACGGGCGCGCAAATCGGTGATTCCGGCACCGGCCTGCACTTGGCACTCGGCATTATGACGGCGCTTTTCCAGCGCGAGAGAACGGGTCGCGGCCAGAAGGTTCTGGCGCCGATGCAGGATGGTGTTTTGAACCTCTGCCGTGTGAAGCTTCGTGATCAGCAGCGGCTCAACGCAGGTCCGCTCAAAGAGTATTCGCAGTACGGCGAAGGCATTCCCTTTGGTGAAGCAACGCCGCGTGCTGGAAACGATTCTGGCGGTGGTCAGCCGGGGCGAATTCTCAAGTGTAAAGGTTGGGAGACCGACCCGAATGCGTACACCTACTTCATTACCCAGGCGGCTGTTTGGGAGAAGATCTGCGATGTGATCGGCGAGCCAGAGTGGAAAACGAAAACCGGTTACGCAACACCGCCGGAGCGCCTCGACAAGCTCAATGAGATCTTTAAGCGTGTTGAGCAGTGGACGATGACCAAGACCAAGTTTGAAGTCATGGAGATCTGTAACCCGCTTGATATTCCGGTTGGCCCGATTCTCTCAATGAAGGAGATCGCAGAGGATGAGGGTCTGCGGGAAACGGGAACCATCGTTGAGGTCGATCACCCAGAGCGCGGTCCTTACCTCACGGTTGGTTGCCCGATTAAGTTCTCGGACACCGAGGTCGAGGTGACGCGGTCGCCGCTACTTGGTGAACACACGTCTGAAATTTTGACAGAGGTGCTTGGCTATTCGGAAGAAGAAGTCGAGCAGCTCAAATCAGATGGCGCGACGGAAGTCGTCAAGAAGATGGCCGCCGAGTAACGCCCAACTCATAACAACAAGTACCGTCGGATCGGGGCAGGCTTGATCCGTCGAAATCGAAACTTCATTCATTCCCCCGGGCACCTTCGGGCGGAAAGGGAGGACGCATGCGTATCGTAGTGCATGGCCAGCAGGCCTTTGGTAAAGCGGTTCTCGAAAAGCTCCTTGAGCGCGGCGAGAACGTTGTCGCGGTGTGCTGTGCCCCGACGAAGGAAGGCAAGCCCGAAGACCCTCTCGCAGAACTTGCCCGGGAAAAAGGACTGCCTGTGCATCAACCGGCGTCCTGGAAAACACCAGAAGCGTTGGAGTTGATGAAGTCGTTTAATGCTGATGTCTGCATGATGGCGTATGTGCTGTTGTTCGTGCCGGAAGCTGTACGCGATGCGCCGCGCCACGGGACGTTTCAATATCACCCATCGCTGTGCCCTGCGCACCGAGGTCCGTCGAGCATCAATTGGCCGATTGCGATGGGCAAAAAGCACACCGGTCTCACTATCTTCTGGCCGGATGATGGCCTCGATGAAGGGCCGATCTTCCTGCAGAAAACCTGCCCAATTGGCCCGGATGAAACTCTCGGGGACGTCTACTTCAAGAAGCTGTTTCCGATGGGAGTCGACGCGATGATCGAGTGCCTCGACATGGTCAAGGCGGGCGTCATTCTGAAGCACACGCAAGATCTGGATGCAGGCTCGTATGAAAGCTGGTTCTCCAAGAAGGTGGCGCAGCTCGATTGGTCGAAGTCGGCAGACGAATGCTACAACTGGATACGAGCCGGAAACCCGCAACCTGGGGCCTGGACCACGCTCAATGGCACGCAGATTTCGATTTTTGACGCGGCCAAAGTGGATGGTTCGGGAAAGCCCGGTGAGATCCTCAGCATCAGTGATGAAGGTGTCGTTATTGCCGCAGGCGAAGGTGCAATCCTAGCCAAGCGTGTCCGTCCGGGTAAAGATGCCAAAGTTACGGGCGTGGAATGGGCTGAGGCGTCCGGACTCAAAGTCGGCGACGTGTGCGAACGCACCGAGTCGTAGTTCCAAGCCCCAACAAATCAAACCGACCGTGGGTGTATGACGCCTGCGAAGGACAAGGGAACGCTTTAATGTCTGTCAAATCCGATATTGAAATCGCGCGCGAAGCGTCGATGCGGCCAATCGCGGAAGTCGCCACCAAGGTTGATGTTTCAAGCGATGCGCTGCTGAATTACGGGCCCTACAAGGCGAAGTTGTCGGCCGAGTTCATCGAGAGCCTGAAAGACCGCCCTGACGGGAAACTCATCCTGGTCACAGCTATTTCGCCAACGCCTGCTGGTGAAGGAAAGACCACGACGACGGTAGGTCTGGGTGATGGACTTAACCGGATCGGCAAGAAAGCCATGAGCTGTCTGCGTGAGCCGTCACTTGGGCCCTGCTTCGGCGTTAAAGGTGGTGCTGCTGGCGGCGGGTACGCGCAGGTCGTGCCGATGGAGGATATCAACCTCCACTTCACCGGGGACTTCCACGCGATCACGTCTGCCAACAACCTGCTGGCGGCACTTCTCGACAACCACATTTACTGGGGCAACTCGCTGGGTATCGATGCGCGCCGTATCGCTTGGCGCCGTGTCCTTGACATGAATGACCGTGCATTGCGTCAAATCACGAACTCGCTGGGTGGTGTTGCTAACGGGTTCCCGCGTCAGGACGGCTTCGATATCACAGTTGCCTCCGAAGTCATGGCAATCCTTTGCCTCGCGAAAGATCTCAAAGACCTTCAGCGCAGGCTTGGCAATATTGTCGTGGGATACACGCGGGAGAAGAAACCCGTTCTGGCGCGTGAGTTGAAGGCGGACGGTCCGATGACCGTGCTGCTCAAAGATGCGCTCATGCCCAACCTGGTGCAGACGCTAGAAAACAACCCTGTCTTTATCCATGGGGGTCCGTTTGCCAACATTGCGCATGGTTGTAACTCAGTTCTTGCGACGACCACCGCGTTGAAACTTTGCGACTATGTCGTCACTGAAGCTGGTTTTGGTGCAGACCTTGGTGCTGAGAAGTTCTTCGACATCAAGTGTCGTATGGCGGGCTTGAAGCCTTCGGCTGTCGTGCTTGTCGCGACCATCCGCGCTTTGAAGATGCATGGCGGTGTGGCCAAAGACGAGTTGAAAGCCGAGAACGTTGAAGCGGTGAAGAAGGGGGCAACGAACCTCCAACGGCACCTTGAGAACCTTCGCAAATTTGGCGTGCCGCCGGTGGTTGCGATTAACAAGTTCATCACAGATACGGATGCCGAGGTGCAAGCCGTCAAAGCTGCTGCCGAGGCTGCTGGTGCCAAGGCGTTCCTTGCCAACCACTGGGCTGATGGTGGCGCTGGAATTGAAGATCTCGCCCACCATGTCGTTGAGCTTGCTGACTCGGGTCAAGCCGACTTCAAGACGCTTTATGCTGACGACTTGCCGCTTTGGGACAAGATCAAGACGATCGCGACTGAGGTTTATCGCGCCGACAATATTTCAGGCAGTGCCTCGGTGATGAACCAAGTGCGGGACTTGCAGGACGCTGGTTATGGCCACCTGCCGATTTGTGTCGCGAAGACCCAGTACTCGTTCTCGACCGATCCGAATAAGCGTGGCGCGCCGACGGGCCATGAGATTCCGGTGCGCGAGGTCATCCTGGCGGCGGGTGCGGAATTCATCGTCGCGGTTTGCGGTGACATTATGCGCATGCCCGGTTTGCCGCGCAAACCATCGGCTGAAGCCATTATGCTTAACGAGGCAGGGCAGATCGAAGGGCTGTTCTAAACGCGCTTCAAATTTACCTTGCACAACAAAATTAGCCGGTGGCGTCTGTCACCGGCTATTTCTTTGGGCAATGGCTGTGTCAGTATTTCAACCAAACTGATTGGTTCGAACAACGAAGCGGGGTACGCGCGCATGTCTTTTCGGATGGCTGGGCTTTCAGCGGTGCTTGCATTGTCATTCGCTGTCTCGGCTTTGTTCACGCCGAGCCCGGTGGCAGCTCAGGTCTCACATTGCGGGGACCTTTGGCATCAGCGCAATCAGATCTTTGCGGATGCTGGCTACTGCTTCAAATCCGCCAAAGGCAAGGCGGCTTTTCCTCATGCGTGTTTCCCGCCCTATGGAAAAATCTCCGCGTCGGCAAAGCTGGTCGTCGAGGCACTTAAGGCACTTGAAGCAGAGAGCGGGTGTGTGCCGGGTACCCGTCGCGTTGAGGGAACCAATCGCTATTTGCCGATCATTGTAGGTGGCGACGATCTTGACGCGTGCGGGAGTTCTGGGAGGATCTCAGGATTGGAACAAACCGGAAGCCAGAGCATAGCCGTGCGGACCGCGCCCACGGGGCATTCGGTTGCCGAAGTGCCGAACGGAGAAGTGGTTTTTATGTGCGATGAAGTCAGTGACTACGTCGGCATTGTTTTTCCGGACCTGGGGCAGAGCCTGGAGGATTGCGAAGTGTCGTCGCCTTCTAATTCGCTCAGATTTTACGATGGGCCATGCCTCTATGGCTGGGTGCCACGGAAATTCATAACACTCGTTGCGGGCTAGCGCGTCGAAGCTGCTGACGCTGCCATTTCAGTTTCTACGTTCGATGTCTTCAGGCTTTTAGCTTATTCGCCAGGTTCCAGTCCGGCCCCAACAGGCTTCGCGCGGTTTTCGGGTCGGCGCAAGAAACCTGTTATTGCGCCGATGCCGCGTCCAGTCCTGTTCCAGATGTTGCCGACGTCTCCGCCGATACCGATCAGGGCGGGGACGAGCAACAGTACGAGGATTGTCGCAGCCGCCAATCCGAACACCAGCGTGATTGCCATCGGGATCAGGAACTGCGCCTGACGGCTCGTTTCGAACAGAAGTGGCGTCAAACCGCCAACGGTTGTTAGTGATGTCAACAACACGGCGCGGAAACGATCTACGGCTCCACCAATGGAAGCATCCTCCAGACTTTCGCCTTCGTTTAAGCGCTGTTTGATGCGGCTCACCAAGACGATGGAATCGTTGACGAGGATGCCGGACAGTCCGAGCAAACCAATCATCGAAATGATTGTGAGCGAGAAGCCCATCACGTAGTGGCCGAGGATTGCGCCAACGAGGCCGAACGGGATGATCAACATCACGGTGATGGGTTTCCAATAACTGCCGAATACCCATGCGAGCGTTATGTACATGAGGGCAAATGCCAAAATGGCGCCCTGCTGTAGATCTCGGAATGAATCGCGCCGTTCCTCGTCACGACCCTTGTACGTGTAGCCGATGCCATACTTGGCGGCGAGCGAGGGCATGACTTCGGCTTCAAGACGTTCGACAACTTCTTCCGTGCTGGTCACCTCGGCATCAATGTCGCCAGTCACGCCGACCGTTCGGATTCCGTCTCGACGCTGTACGATGGAGAACGAGCGCCGTTCCGTTATGTCCACGACCTCTTTCAGCGGGACACGCTCACCGGTGGGCGTCGAAAGATAGAAGTTCTCCAGGTCCTGACGGCCACCTTGAGATTGTTGGCGCATGACGCGAACAGTGATCTCTTCATCACCGCGAGCGAAGCGGGTGGCAATTGCGCCTTCGAATGCGCGACGGACCTGGTTGCCGACGGATTGTCCGGTGAAGCCTAAAGCGTTTCCGCGAGCATTCACTTCGAAGACGAACTCCTGCTTGCCGTACGGCAGGTCGTCAGAAATCGCTTTGACGCCTGGGAATCCGGTGAGGATTTGTTTCAGCTCTTCGGCAGCGGCTTTCAGGACCTCTACGGGTGCGCTTTGCAGGCGCACGTCGACATCGCGTCCCGGTGGACCTGCACGCCGCGCGATGATCGATATGGATTCGATGCCTGCGATTTTGGGCAGTTCTTTCCGCCAAGCTTGCGAAAAGGTTTTGGTTCGGATCGAGCGGATCTCACTGGGCGTCAGCTGTGCAGCGACCTGGGCGACATTGTCGTTTTGCGTGCGTCCGGCTTTGCCCACAGTCGTGAAGACGGCTTCGATCAGCTGTGTTTCTGGCCGTTCATCGCCATTGTCGCTGAAGCCGAGAAACTTGACTGTATTCTTGACGGCGTCATCTATTGCTCCGGTCAATGAGTCGGAGTCAGTTTTGTTCGAGGCCGCGTCTGTCGATGGCTGCTCAATGTTTGCAAGCAGCTTTTTCTCGGTGCGGTAAAGCGCGTTTTCGAGCTGCTGGAGGGCTGCAACCTGCTGCTGGCGAGGGATGCCCGGCGCGAACTCAATCTGAGCGGTTAGATTTTCGGATTCGGGAGATGGGAAGAACTGGAAGCCCACCCGGCCTCCGGCAATCATGCCGATTGCGATGAAGAGGCTCGCAAGAAGAATGGCGACTGTCGTGTAACGCCAAGCGTATGAGGTTTTTACGATCCAGCGTACCGGGCCTTCGCGCACGGCCGCGAAACCGGCGTCGAACCGCCTGCGAATCCAGCTGTTCTGTCTCTTCTTCGAACTCCGATGCCGTAGGTGGCCCGGAAGGATCAGGAAGCACTCGATCAAGCTCGCGATGAGGACCGCAACGACAACCAACGGGATTGCCACCAGGATGTCGCCCATGCGGCCGGTGATGGCGACAATCGGGAAAAACGAGCACAGCGTTGTGATCATTGCAGCGGAGACGGGGGCCAACATTCCCACCGCCCCAAGTTGGGCGGCGTCCATGCCGCTGTAGCCTTGCTCTTCCAGTGTGGCCGTTTGTTCGCCAACAACGATCGCATCGTCAACAATGATGCCGGTCATCATGATCAGTGCGAACATTGAGACCATGTTGATGGTCTGGCCGGTCAGATACATGACCCCGAGGGCAGCCAGTAACGCGACCGGAATGCCCGCAGCGACCCAGAATGCGACGCGCGCATTGAGGAATATGAATAGCAACATCAGGACAATCGCCAGCCCTTGCAGGCCGTTTTCGATGAGAATCCCGAGCCGTTGAGCGACGAACTTCCCGCGCACGTCATAGACCTTGACCTCAAGCGACTCTGGTAACGTCGGCCGGACCCTGTCGAGGTAGGAATTAAGGATCTCCATTGTCTTCAGGGTGTCGGCCCGCTCGGCACGCTGGACGGCCAATTCGATTGCGGGTTGCCCGCGCATGATGCCGATTTTGCCTTCGCGTTCGAAGCGCGTGTCGATTTCGGCGATGTCACGCAGGAAGATTTTTTCCCCTGATGTACCGGCTTTGATTTCAATCTCGCCGATGGTCTCAGGCGTTTTTCGTTCTGCGCGGGCGCGTAACTGAATTTCGGTTTCGCCTTCGAGCTTACCAGCTGGAAGGTCCTGCGTGTTTTGACGAACGCGGTCGGCGACTTGCTGTAAAGTCAGCCCAAGCCGTCGAAGGTCTGCCTCACGGATTTTGATCCAGATTTCTTCGTCGCGGGAGCCATTGAGTGTGACTCGGTCGATGCCCGACGCCAAAAGCTCGTCGCGCATTTGTTTCGCGAAGATCTTCAGGACCTGTTCGCTGAACGGTCCGGAAAGGGCGATCGATGCGACGCTATCAAAGAAAACAGCGCGAGAAATGATTGGGCGCTCGGAATCCTCGGGCAATGTCGTGACGCGATTAACGGCTTGCTCAACGTCGCTTTGGGCCTTGGAAAGGTCCGCGTTTCTTTGAAACTCTAGGGAGATTACGCCTGAGCCTTCACGAGCGATCGAGGTGACTTCACTGACGTCATCAAGGAAGCGGAGTTCGGGTTCCAGAACTTCCAGAATGTTGGTTTCGACATCTTCAGCACTTGCGCCGGGCCACGGGACAGAGACCGAAATGACGGGGAGTTCAAAGCTTGGGAAAAACTGACGGTTCAGCCGCAGGAGGCTGAATATTCCGATGAGGATGAGCACCGCCATCAACAGGTTCGGGGCTGTTGGGTGACGCACGAACACACCGATGAGGCCGCCGCTGCCGGGTGGCAGGGGTGTAGGTGGAGTAAGAGATGGCATCTGACTATTCACGCTTGCCTGCCTCGACGACCTTAATGCCGTCTCCTGGCGTTGAAATGCGCGAGGTCATGATGCGCTCGCCGTCTTTCAGGTCACCCCTGACGAGGAGATCCTGAGACTTCCCGCCGACAATGCTGACCTTGCGGCCAACCAGGCGATCGTTTTCGATGACATAAATCGTGTCGCCGTTGTAAAGCGCTGCTGCGGGCACTTTAAACACCGCGCGATATTTCGTGTCGGGGACGTTGATCTCGACAAAAGCACCCGGGCGGAGTGGAACGGGTTCAAGAGGGTTTGCTATTCTAGCAAAGACCTCGACGCCGCCGGTATCCGAGGTGATGCGCGCGCCGACACGTTCGATTGTTGCGGGGTAGGTGAACACGGTTTGTCCAAGCACCCAACGCACATCGACTTCGCGGCCTGCGATTGATTTTTCGTTTGCAACGATGCGTCCGTATTGTTCGTCGGTCAGGTTGAAGCGGACTTCAATCCAATCACGATCGATGAGGGTCGCGACCTTGTCATTGGACCCGACCATACGCCCGACCTGCGCACCGACTTCTGTTACGTAAGCCGAAAACGGGGCGCGCAAACGGGTTTCGGCCAAGCGGCGTTCGGCTCGTTCGATTGACGTTTCTAGGCGCGTGGCGGCAGCTTGTTGCTGGACAATGCGCGCCTGCCAAACTTTGAGGTTGTTTTGCAATTCATCGGCAGCCTGTTGGCGCTGCAAGAGGATCTGTCGACGATCATCGACGGTTCTTGCGGAGATTGCTCCACGACGGGCCAGGGGTTCGGCGCGCGCAAGATCGGTTTTTGCAAGCTCCAACTGGTCGCGAGCGTGTTTTAGGGATTGCTTGGCGACTGCAAGTGAACTTTCGAACTCTTCAGCTCTTGCGCGAGTTTCGACGAGCTGGGCGTTCAGTTCAGCAAGGCCGGTCCGGTAATCGATCTGATCAATCTTTAACAGCAATTCGCCAGCTTCGACCTGGCCACCTTCACGAAGCGTTGGGCTGGTTTCGACAACCTGGCCAGATACCAACGCGCGAATGTCGACCTGACGGCCGGCGACCGTCGAACCAAACATGGTCAGCGTTGGGCGAAAATCGCCAGCTTTCAGGATCTGGGTTTGAACCGTAAAGCTCCGCTCTTGTTTCGGGCGCACTTTGGGCTCGGGTTTCGTGGCAACCAGATGATTGTATCCGTAGTAGCCGCCTGCCACGATCGCGACTGGCAAGAGGATCTTGAGAGCTATGCGCAGTGTCGCTGCGAGAAGGCGGACTGGACGGTTATCAGGCTGCGTCTGTGAAGCGGCATCAGGTTGAGAAACGCCGCCGGGGCCGACTGTTTCAAGCTTGACGGTTGCGCCGGAGCTATTTTGACGCATCGCGCCATGATCTCGCTTTTGCGCACCGGTCATATCTTTGATCTTTCGGTCATGAGCATTCATTTGCAATTGCCGCATCCTGGGTGCGCTAATTTTGGCCTCGATATGGCGATCTTGAGACGGGCTACGCACTCAGTCTTGAGCCCTGTCTTTATACGCCCTTCAGTCCCCTACGGTTCATAAATCTGGGTTTTCTGGTTTCTTTGACCTTATTCCAAAGGCCATGAACGCAGGCTGAAGGTCGACTATGCAAGTCGCCCGCCCAGGCCCGGATTAACCCTGTAGCTACGAGAATTCGCACGCTGGAAGCGGATTAGATCAGTGTTGGATTTCGCCGTGATTTCGGCAATGCAAAGTTTTGTTAAGTACGCAGGTCTGCTGGCGTGTCGATATCGCGGAATGGCTTTGCGCTATTGTGCAAGACTTCCAGTTTGTCGGCCGTGCTGGTTGGAATCAGCCGTTTGGCACCCGCGTCGCCTTTGAGTTGGGCCAGGTCGGCAAAATGGCGTTTTGGCCAGATCACGGGATTGCGTTGCTCGCCGGTCGGCGCGAGTGGGACGATGACCTTTCGGCCTTTTTCTTTTTTGAACACCTTGATGAGATGATCGAGTAGTTCAGCCGTCATCCATGGCATGTCGGCGGGTAGGATCAGCGCACCGTCGACGTGTTCCGGCAGTGCTGTAATTCCAGCAGCTATAGAGCCTCCGATGCCTTCGCAGGCTTTTTTGTTTCGGGCAATGGTAATTGGCAGCGGGTCAAGGAGTTCGAGGAGCTCAGAGTTTCTCGTATCGGCAACGACCAGCGTCGTGACTGTTCTTGCGGAGTTAACTGCTTCTAGGGTGTGAAAAATGACCGGTTTCCCGTCGATATCTGCGAGGAGCTTATCGTTCGTCCCAAACCGCTTCGAGCTGCCGGCAGCCAACATGATGATGGCGACTGTAAGTTCGTCTGTGCTCTCAGCCGGCAGTGACGGATCGTTCAATTTATTGTTCGTGGTCTCCTGAGGCATTCATGTCTCTTCGCGCGGTCTGGGCTGGCGAAATGTCATCACGATCTCAGCAGCTGTCGCAAGCGCGATTTCTTCTGGCGTGACGGCGCCGATGTTTAGACCAATCGGGCATCTTATTCTGGCAAGATCTTGGTCTGAGAACCCGGCAGCCTTCAGGCGTTCGCAACGCTTTTTGTGATTTCTGCGCGATCCAAGCGCGCCGATGAAACGGGCTTTACTTTTGAGCGCCCAAGTGAGTGCTTCATCGTCAATCTGGGCAACGTGAGCGAGCACAACAACTGCTGTGTGCTCGTCGACGTCTAGCGTTTCAAACGCCTCTGCAGGCCATTCGTTGCGAATTTCGGTTTCGCCGAAGCGGGCCTGTGAAGCGAAGCTATCACGTGGATCGATCACGACGGCGGACGCATCAACTATGTTGAGGTGCGCAACGAGTGCCTGCGCAATATGGGTTGCGCCGACGATCAGGATTTTTGGCGCAGGTTGCAGGATTTGAAGGAAAAGCTCTTCACATTCTGACTTGATCCGCTTGCTGCGTCCTTGCGCGAAAAGTTCGGTATGGCCTGGCGGCATGTCGTCTGATGGCTGGTATAGCCTGCGTTGTCCCGTTTTAAGGTTTGTCTCGATGAGGATAGACACGCGGTTGTCTCTGGCCGTAGCCATTGTGTTGGCAAATTCGAGACCCTCGGCGGGAGACAGCCTCTCAACGAAGACTTCAATGGTTCCACCGCACGGCAAACCTTGCTGCCAGGCGGTTTCGTTGGAGACGCCAAATGACAAGAGTTGACCTTGGCCGCTGTCGATCAATTCGAGTGCTGCGGTAATGACGTCGACTTCGACACATCCACCTGAAACAGACCCCTGAAATTGATCTGGCGTCGCAATCACCATCTGGCCGCCAAGCGGAACAGGAGCGGAGCCCCATGTGTCGACAACCGTTGCCAGCGCAATTGTCCTACCGTCTGTCAGCCATTTTGCAGCGCAGCGCCAAAGGTCCGTGTCGGGGAGCGGTGAGCCTGGAAGGCTGTCTGTCATGTGTAGCCTGCTCGAGTTTACAGAGTTTTAGTGGCGCGCTTCAGCACGAATGTCCCCAACATCTGGTGATCCTGCTGCATTCGCCAAGGTGCCGCTAGGCTTTTGCGATTGCGGCGAAGGTTTGGTGTCTGCCGTTTTTTGGAACAAAGCGGTGTTCCGCAGCTTGCCCTTATCTGTTCATTTTTCTGTCGACGTAACCTGTTAGGAGCAGTACTTCGTAGGCTGGTTATTGTTCCGGCCAGAAGTGCTTTTTGGTCGGTGTAGCGTATCCAGGGAGGAAGATCAGTGTCTAAATTCAAAATGGCTCTTGCAGGAGCATTCCTGCTCGGGGCGCTGCAGGCAAGTCCAGCTATGGCTGGCAAGAACGACTGGGCGAAACTGCTTGCTGAGGATCGCCGGGCGATTGATGTCATCGACATCAAAGAGAGATCGGGTCTGTTCAAGAAAATTCGTGTGGTTGCGTACGGCGACAACATCTACGTGTCGAACCTGCATGTCAAATTCAGGAACGGGAGAACAGAAAGCTACAAGATCGAGCAACTAATTCGCCGGGGTGACGCAACACAGCCGATTGATTTGCCAGGTAAACGCGCGGCTATCGATTCGGTCCAGATTGAGTATCGCCAGCGTGCAAAAAGCAATGGCTTTGCCAACGTGGAAGGTTTGATTGCCGACGAGCCAGGTGGTTACAACGTGCTCGATACGGTCCGCTTGGATACCAAAGATAGACAGGTTCGCATGCGCCTCGACGGTGACGACCGTGCTGTTGGATCGATCCGCCTTCGGGCCTGGGTTGACGCAGTTGTCCTGCGAAAGGCTGAAATTGTTTTCGAAAACGGTGATCGCCAAGAGGTACGCATTCGTGACCGGCTGGAGCCGGGTGAGGCAACGCCGCCAATCGACCTGTTAGGGTACCGTCGCAAGATTTCGCGTGTTGATTTGACGTTGCGGCCTCAGCGTGGACGTAGCGAGCTTGCTCGCATCGACCTGCTTGGAAAGTCTGCGCCTCGCGGACATTACGAACGTCGTCGTGAACGTAGAGATCGCCAAGGTCGTTTAGGTCGAGATTGGAAGCTCCTTGGTGTCCGTAAAGCTTCGCTTTTCAATAAAGACAGCGATACTTTCGATATCGGTAAATCGAAGGGCCGTTACACCAGCATTCGTGTCCGTGCGCTCGATCAGGACGTGCAGATGTATGGCATGACGATTGTTTATGGAAACGGCAAGCGCGAAGATATCGGTTTGTACGGTACGCTTCGAGCCGGTGAAGCTTCAAAGCCGTTCGACCTTAAAGGTCGAAAGCGCTTCATCGATCGGATCACGTTCCAGTATCGCACGAAACTGAACCTCAAGGGCCAAGGTGAAGTTGAGCTTTGGGGTAAGTCTGCACGGTAACGGTGATCTGCCTGTAGCGCATGGGTTATGTCGGTTTCCGTCGGCAACCTGGATATCCCGAATTCACACGAAAAAGCCGCCTAAGAATTGGCGGCTTTTTTCTTTTCTTCTGGTGTTGGCTAGGTGCCGGACGTTTCCCAATAAGAGTCGTCTTGGTAGCTTGGCGGTAGCGTCTCTTCGAGCTCGGCTGCTTTCGCGCGGATCGCGACCAGTCGCGCCTCTAGTGCCTCTAACTCGAATGCGCGTGCGGCTTCTTCAGGGGTCCAGTTTTGCTGTCCCTTGTTCAATAGGCGGACGCCCTCCATCGTGGCGGTGAGCCGCAATTCGTCGAATTCTTCTTTGCGTGTTGCGCCGACGAGAGCCCAAAGGCGACGGTCTCGCTCTTGGCGAATGTCGTGAACATTCACCGGAGGTGGCACGTAGGGTGCGATTGGTACTCCGCTCGCGATGAAGGTTTGGTAGTCAACGTTTTCTGGGTTGACCGGAATGTTCCGCACGATGGTGCCGTCGGACACCAGGACAGTGGTCTGCTCTTCGCTCGCGTACGTTGCCGTAATTGTCATCGTCAAAGCTCCGCTTCTGCCGTGTAGTGTCCGCGTGCGAACGTGCCCCTACCGTTCAGCCCGTGACCGGGCAGAAAAAGGTTGGCTAGAAATTGCCGGTTGCTCAGCCACGCCGTGACCGACACCGGTGCAGTTTGGTAACCGCTTGCCAGCGCTGCCCATTCGCCGATTGACGCGCCGAGATCATGATTGGGATAAAAGGTTAACGTGGGTACCGAGCGCATTTCGGCGGGGTACATGATCGCCTGTGTGCCGATGTACGATGTGTTCCAGTCGAAGCCAGCGTAGACGTTGTCGGTTGCGTTTGTGATGCCTGGAACTTGCGTTAACGGAAACGACTTACAGAAGTAGCGCTGGCAGTTCAGCAGCTCTTCGGCGAGCGGCCGATACTCGAACGGTGTTGCCGTTGAGCCGACTTCGAGCTTGACCCGGTCGAAGGTCACTGCCCCTGAGTTTGGCGAGAATTTTACGGAAAGATTGCCGGTCGCGCCGCCGGGAACGGAGATGGTTGCAGAGCGTTGGCCGCTGCCGGCCGTAACAGTTCCGGTGATACCAGCAACGTCGTAATCCAGGTTGCCGCCTGTGAGATCCCAAACACTCAAAGTCACGTCCAGACCGGCCACCCCGGCAGCCAGAAGTTCAATGATCTGCTCAAGCGTTCCGCTGGTAAAGGTAATGACCCCGGTGGTAGCGCTGCGTGAAACGACGGCCGCGCCGCCGCTTGCCTTCCAGCGGTCGTAGCCATAAACGCCGGAACTTAGCGAGCCGCCTGCGAAAACACGCTGATTGATACCGAAGTCCCCGTTAATGAGCAGCGAGCGGCGGAAGCCGGCGCCGCCTCCGCCACCGCTGAGGGTCGTGTTGGGAAACGTAACTGCGCCGTTGGTCCGGTCGATGACAATGGCGTCGTTCCATGTGGTGCCGTCATCGCTTACCTTGAAATGAAAATCGTCATCGCCTGTTAGGCCAAGTTCGGCACGCCCGGAAAAACCCGTCTGGTAGAGCAAGGATGCGGTGTCTGCGGGAGCGGCTTTATTGAGCTTGAGTTGATGCCCGTTGCCTTCGTGATTAAACAGTGTGGCCGGTGAGGACACCGACAGGCGGTTGGTTGTGTCGGCGGTTGCGTTGACGCCAACGAACGAAATTGGATTGACGCTGGTGATACCACCTCCACCACCACTGCCAAGTGAGAGCCACGTGGTTCCATCGAAGATCAACGCAACGTCTTCGTCCGAGATCCAGGCAAGCCACCCGGCTTGCGGTGCGTAGAACATCCAAGCGTCGTCCTGGTAAGCGGCGATCTCGCCATCTTTACCAGCCCAATCGCCCGTTGCACCGGCGGCGATCAGGTAACGCGTGCCTGCTTGTGGACTGGCGGGCGGTGCAGTGAGGTTGCGGTCTGCGATGCTGAGGTGGATAATCGCATCGAGGGCGCGCAAGGCTTCGTTATGGGTGACGTGCTTTTGCGCCTGGGCTGCCATCAGGTAGGGCAGCTTTAAGTTGTCGGTTTCCTGCATCCTGCTCTTCTTTTTGCTGCAACCCGTTGAAACGTTGGCTCAATCTTGCCGGGACTGGGGCTCAGGGGGATAAGTTGGCGAGGTCAGATGCCCGTTAGGGCCTAAGCCTCATATCCGGGGAGAAGCGCTGGCTGCTATTCGCGCTTTCGGCGTTCGTGTGTTAAGGCCGCGCTCTGATAACGAGACCAACACTGGCAGGAGCCTTTCCGGCATGAGCGATATCGATATCCAATCCTTGGCTGAAAATCTGACCGTTACCGCGTTGAAGGCGGGTATCGTCACGCTCAGGTACTTCAAGAGCGACGATGCTGGTGTGACGTCTAAAGCTGATGGGAGCCCTGTGACACTTGCCGACCAAGAGGCTGAAGTCGTCATCCTGGATGACCTGAAACAGCTTGTTCCGGACATTCCGGTGATTGCCGAAGAGGCCGTAAGCCGTGGCGAAGTTCCAGAAGTTGGCGAGCGCTTTTTCCTGGTCGATCCGCTCGATGGGACACGGGAATTCACCGGCGGATCAGGGCAGTTCACCGTTAACATTGGTCTTGTTGAAAACGGCGTTCCCATTTTCGGGATCGTTTATGCGCCAGCGCTTGGTGATCTCTACCTGACCGTTGGGGCTGATCAGGCGGCGCAGGCCAAAATCGAGGACCCACACCAGGCGGTTGAACAGGGTTTTGGCGGGTTAGAACTTGCGCCGATGGCCACGCGATCGGTGCCGGATGAAGGTTTAACTGTTGTGGCTAGCCGCTCGCACGGAACCTCAGAGGGTGAAGCTTGGCTGGACGCATTGCCGATGCCGGTCAGCGGCCGCAAGAACATCGGCTCTTCGCTCAAGTTTTGTCTCGTGGCCGCAGGTGAAGCTGATCTTTATCCACGCCATGGACCGACGATGGAGTGGGATACATCCGCAGGTCACGCGGTCGTGCGGGCTGCGGGTGGATTGGTGACGACGCTGGATGGCGCACCGTTTGTTTATGGGAAGACCGATGCGGGTTACCGCAATGGCGGCTTTATCGTCTATGCGAGTGAAGCTTTGAAGGGGCGGCTTTCTGCGGGCGCTTGATCTTAGCTGTTGGCAGGGTGTTATGTTGTCGTGGGATCGTAGAATTCTCGGTACCATTCAACGAAGCGGGCGATGCCGGTTTCAATTGGTGTCTGGGGTTTGAACCCAACATCGGTTTTCAAATCATCGACGTTGGCGTAGGTCGCTAGAACATCGCCTGGCTGCATGGGCAGGAAGTTCTTTTTGGCGGTTTTGCCGAGAGCCTTTTCCAGGGCGGCAATCATGTCCATCAGCTCGACGGGTTCAGAGTTGCCGATATTATAAATGCGGTAAGGCGCGCGGGACGTGGCGGCCCCCGATGGGCCTTGAGCATTCCAGTCAGGGTTGCCTTTCGGCACGACGTTGCTGGTGCGTATGACGCCTTCGACAACGTCGTCGATGTAGGTGAAGTCGCGGGCGTGTTTGCCGTTGTTGAAGATGTCGATTGGTTCGCCAGCCAACATGCGTTGTGTGAACTTGAAAAGCGCCATATCCGGGCGACCCCATGGGCCGTAGACGGTAAAGAAGCGCAGCCCGGTGACGGGTAAGCCGTAAAGGTGGGCGTAGGTGTGGGCCATCAACTCATCGGCTTTTTTAGTCGCCGCATAGAGGCTTACGGGGTGGTCGACATTGTCAGACACTTCGAATGGCATTTTTGTATTCGCGCCATAGACCGAGCTGGATGAGGCGAACACGAGATGCTCGATGTTGTGATGGCGGCAGCCTTCGAGGATGTGGAGCATGCCGACGACGTTTGAATCGATATAGGCATGCGGGTTTTCAATGGAGTAGCGGACGCCTGCCTGTGCGGCGAGGTGGATCACGCGCTGGGGTTGGTGATTGGCAAAGAGCGCTTCCATCCCGTCGCGGTCTTTGAGATCCAGTTTCTGGAAGGTGAAGTTGGGTGCGCTTGCGAGTTCGTTTAGTCGGGCTTCTTTAAGGCTGACATCGTAGTAATCGTTGAGATTGTCGAAGCCGATGACGTCATGGCCTGCGTTGATGAGGGCCTGAGCCGTATGGTAGCCAATGAAGCCTGCAGCACCGCTTACCAGATATCGCATGACGTCAGTTCCATCTCGAATGCCAGGAGTCGGGCTTGGTAGTTTCGCATGCTGGCGTGACAAAGCTCGCGGTGCCAGCGTGAAACGAATCTTGCGCTAACGATTAGAAAGCGGTTGCGGTGGCGTCAATCTGACATTCAAATTGGCGCTGGATGTTTTGCTGAAACGCTTACGGTATTCAGCCAAGCAAGTCAGTGGACCGACCTATTTACGAAGGAAGAAATGCTCAATCGACCTAGCGAAGACGTTCTGGCGCGACTTGCTGATGTTGTCGGTCCAGATCAAGCGTTGCGCTCCCCCGAAGATCAGGCACGCTATCTGACGGAGTGGCGGGACCTTTATGTCGGCCGCACACCGGTTGTGTTGCGGCCAGGTTCGGTTGAGGAAGTTTCGCAAATCTTGTCGATCGCCAATGACGCGCGGGTTGCGGTTGTGCCGCAGGGCGGGAACACTGGCTTGGTGGGTGCGCAAATCCCGTTTGAGTCGGGTGATGAAATCGTCGTGTCGCTGGAGCGGCTCAATAAGGTCCGGAAGGTCGATCCGGCTGCGGGCTACATGGTGGTTGAAGCCGGGGTTGTGCTGGCGGAGGTTCAGGCGGCTGCCGAAGAGGCTGGGGCTTTGTTTCCGCTGAGCCTTGGGGCTGAAGGCACGTGCCGCATTGGAGGTAACCTTGCGTCCAATGCTGGCGGTGTGCAGGTTCTCAGTTACGGCAATACCCGCGACCTGACCTTGGGTCTCGAAGTGGTGCTTCCCGATGGGAGGATTTGGGACGGGCTGAGGGCGCTCAAAAAAGACAATACGGGCTATGATTTGAAACATCTCTTTATTGGGTCGGAAGGCACGCTTGGGATCATCACCGCAGCGGTTTTGAAGCTCTTTCCGCGCCCGGTCGAGAAAGCAACAGCGTTTGTGGCACTCAGCGGGCTTGATGCGGCGCAGACGCTCTTTGAGCGTGCGCGGAAAGCAGCCGGCACGAACCTGACTGCGTTTGAATTCATGGCGGCGTGGTGTGTCGATGTGGTTGTCGAACACATGCCGGGTAACCGTCGACCATTGGAGGCTGATGCGCCTTGGTATGTGCTGATTGAGATCTCAAGCGGTCAGGCTGATGGCGGTGCGCAAGCAACGTTGCAGAGCATTCTTGAAGGCGGGTTTGAGGATGGTGTTGTCGTTGATGCTGCGATTGCTGAAACGCTGGATCAAACCGGACGGCTTTGGAAGCTGCGCGAAGACATGTCAGAAGCGCAGAAATTTGAAGGCGGTTCGATCAAGCACGATATCTCAGTGCCTGTTGCGTCTATTCCCGAGTACGTACGTCGCGCAGAAGAGGTTGTGCAGAGCGTTTGTAAAGGCGCGAAGCCGTTTGTGTTCGGCCACTATGGCGACGGCAACCTGCACTACAACGTGATGCAGCCCGACGGGATGGATAAGAAAGCCTATCTTGATATGTGGGACACGATGAGCGAAGCGGTTCACGACCTTGTCGTCAGCATGGGCGGTTCTATATCGGCTGAACATGGCATTGGCCGGATGAAAAAGGATGGGCTTGCCAAGTATCGTTCAAGTGTCGAACTCGACATGATGCGGGCGGTTCGCAAGGCGCTTGATCCGAACGGCATCCTCAACCCCGGTAAGTTGGTGTGAGACAGCACGACACGTAACAGGATGGTGTGTTGCAGGCTTGTAGCGCGCCTGCGTAGGCAAATTCAAAGGACAGAACATGGAGTACGTGAAGCTTGGCCGGAGCGATATCGAGGTCAGCCGGATTTGTCTTGGGACGATGACGTGGGGTTCTCAGAACACCGAAGCTGAAGGCCATCAGCAGATGGATTATGCGCTTAGCCAGGGCGTAAATTTCTGGGACACGGCGGAGATGTATCCGATTGGTGCCGGCAATGATCTGTCAGGCAGGACCGAAGAGATCATCGGGACTTGGTTTCAGGCGAACCCAGGGCGTCGGCAGGATGTTGTGTTGGCGTCAAAGATCACCGGTATCGGCAATAAGACGGTTCGCGATGGGCGGGGCATAAATGGGGCCGAAATCAAGCTTGCGGTTGAGGGGAGCCTCAAGAGGCTGCAGACAGATTACATCGATCTTTACCAGTTCCATTGGCCACAGCGTGGCAGCTATCATTTCCAGCAGCACTGGACTTACAACCCTGCTAAGCAGGATCGGGAGCGCGCGCGGGACAACCTTCTGGAGAGCTTGCGGGCGGTTGGCGAACTGGTTGCTGAAGGTAAAATCCGGGCCTTTGGCGTCTCGGATGATACTGTTTGGGGTGTCATGCAGCTTCTCAAGCTGGCCGATGACCATGGCTTGCCGCGCGTGCAGTCAGTTCAAAACGAGTACAGTTTGTTGTGCCGCCTGTTTGATACCGATTGGGCGGAAGCGGCCCATTACGAAGATGTGGGGCTACTAGCGTGGTCGCCGCTGGCGATGGGTATTTTGAGCGGCAAGTATCTTGATGGTGATGTGCCAAAAGGTTCCCGCAAAGAATTCCTTGATGGGATGACGCGTGAGACGGCGATGTGCGTATCGGCGACCCGGGCCTATGTTGACCTGGCAAAAGAACATGGGCTTGATCCAAGCCAGATGGCGATTGCCTTCACGCTAGCCCGACCCTTCACGACAGCAAGTATTATCGGTGCGAGCCGGATCGATCAGCTGGAGATTGCAGTTGCTGCAGGTGATTTGAAGCTCTCAGATGAGGTTCTGCGCGGGATTGCAAAGATCCATCGCAAGTACCCGGTTCCCTATTAAGCGGGCGGCGATGCAAAGCTTGGTGTAGTTTTGCGAAAAGCTCGTGGAACCGTGCGCGTGATTTGACAGGATGGCTTAGCCTCAAGCTTCCTGTGAATTTCCTCTGAAACGCAAATCTGCCGCAGGAAGACTTGATATCGGTCAAGTGCACCTTCTGGCTAATGCACTATTTTTCGTTCAACGAAAGAGCAAATAATTTGCCATCCATTTTCATATGTAATTGAGAGGAAATCCTATGGATCGGCCGTTGTTGCGTCGGGTCGAAATGCGGGCGCGCCGCATGCAGGACATGGTCGATGCGCTCGACGTCGACGAAGTTGCGCTCATAAGGGCGAGGTCGGGAGAGGGGTATTCGCAAGCGCGGTCCAAGTGTCTGCATTGCTATAACGCGGATGAATGCCTGCATTGGCTGAAGACGGATGACCGTTCTGACAACCCGCCGGAATTCTGTCCGAATTTCGAACTGTTCGTCTCGTGTAAGAGGTGAGCCACCTGGGAATCCGCGATGGCCGGTTGACGAGCGTTTTTAGCGCGCTTTGCGGCCATCCTCGATTTGAGGTGACACCTCGCTTACATCCTTAACCGTTTTGCGGGCGGCCGATGCTGTCATAGCGGAAGCCGGCTGCTTTTGCCTTGGCCGGGCTAAAGATGTTGCGCAGGTCGACGAGAAGGTCCCCTGCCATCGTCGCTTTTGCGGCTTTTAGATCAAGCGCGCGGAATTCATTCCACTCGGTCAGCACCACCAGAACGTCAGCGTCTTTCAGGGCGTCGAGTGAACTCTCGCACCAGATTACGTCAGGCAACAGTGGCTCTGCCTGGGAGCGGCCCTGTGGGTCGTAGGCGCGGACCGTTGCGCCGCGTTCTTGCAGCATTGGGACGATCACGAGGCTGGGGCTTTCGCGCATGTCATCAGTGTTGGGCTTGAAGGTCACGCCCAGCACGCCAATCGTTTTGCCTCGAACTGAGCCGCCAAGCAGGCGTTCGACGCGCGTCGCCATCGCGATTTTGCGTTCATCGTTAACGGTTTGGACTTGTTCGACCAGTGATAGCGGCGAACGTGCTTCGCGGGCGGTACGCACGATAGCCGAGACGTCTTTTGGAAAGCATGAGCCGCCGTACCCAGGGCCTGGATGCAGGAACTTTTCGCCGATGCGGCGGTCCTTTCCGATTGCGTTTGCGACCTCCTGCACGTTTGCGCCAACGCTTTCGCAGAGATCCGATACTTCATTGATGAAGCTGATCTTCATCGCCAGGAACGCGTTAGCGGCGTATTTGGCGAGTTCAGCGGATTCGCGGCTGACGAACACCACGGGTGCATTGCGCAGAGACAACGGCTTGTAGAGATGCTCCATCACCTCCTGGGCGCGCGGATCATCGAGACCTACGAGGACGCGATCAGGATGGGTGAAGTCCTGGATGGCTGAGCCTTCACGAAGGAATTCAGGGTTCGAACAGACGGCGTAATCGGCGTCAGGGCGTAGTTCTTTAAGGCGCTTTTCAATCTCGCGGCTCGTGCCGACTGGGACAGTCGACTTGGTTGTGATGACCGTGAAGCCATCAAGATGTGGGGCGAGTTCTTCAACGGCACCATAAACGTAGGAGAGATCGGCATATCCGTCGCCTCGGCGCATTGGTGTGCCAACTGCGAGGAAGACGATGTCGGCTTCTTTGACCGCGGGACCCAGGTCGCCGGAAAATGTGAGGCGGCCCGCCTTCATGTTGCGGGTCATCAGGTCATCGAGGCCGGGCTCATATATTGGAGACTTACCTTCGGCCATTTGGGCGAGGCGTGCCGGGTCGTTGTCGACGCAAGTCACGTTCCAGCCGAATTCGGAGAAACAAGCAGCGGACACAAGTCCGACGTAGCCGGCGCCGATCATGCAAATCTTCACGAGAAATCCCCTAAGCGGTTCGTTTGTCGGTCGAATCGAACGTTCGACGGAACTTACGAGCTTGTTGCGTAGCTAATTGAGGGCGTTAACGCAATTGCGCGAAGTTGTCTTGGTGGGGATCAAGCACCGTTGACCGGAATTGCTGATCTCCGAGCGTCACAAGCCTCTTCTATTTGGCGCATGATTTGGACAGGCTGTGTTGGTCAACGCCGGTAGCTAGCGTGCATTCTAGCAGCGCCGTAATCGTGCAACGGAATCCAAAAAACGTACATAAAGGTGCGCTTGGTGGGTCACAGGGCCAAGCTCTGGGCTGACGATCTAAGACTTATGTTCCAAAAGTACAGTTGACCCGACCAAGTGCATCGCGCCAAGGTCGGGTATCCTGTGGCGAAAAATCCGCCAACAAGGCCCCACCGGAGGAACATAATGCTCAAGGCGCTAGTGATCGACGCTGGCAAGTGCACTGCATGTAAACAGTGCGAAATGGCTTGCTCGCTCGAAAACGAAGGCGAATTCAATGTCGCCAAATCTCGTATCCGTGTTTTCGATTTTCACACCGAAGCACGCTTCGTTCCCTATACCTGCACGCAATGCGCCGAAGCTTGGTGCCAGCAAGCGTGCCCAGTCAACGCGATTACAACCAACGAAATGGGCGTTAAAATCGTCCATGAAAATCTCTGCGTTGGTTGCAAGGTCTGCACGATCGCCTGCCCATTCGGCACGGTGAATTATAATGCATCGACGGGTAAAGTTATCAAGTGCGACTTGTGCGGCGGTAAACCCGCTTGTGCGGACGCATGCCCAACAGGTGCGATCACCTACCAAGACACCGAACAGGCTGGCTTCGATAAAATGAAGATCTGGGCTACTCAGTCGGCCAACGCTGCGACGAGCGAAGGACCAAATACACCGAAGGCCAGCCAGGCTTCCGGAACCGGCCACTAAGCTTTTGCTGAGGTGGCTGTTGCGTGCCGGCTTGTGCCTTGTCGACGTGAAACGACAGGAACAACTGACTGCGCCCGCACCTCAAATTGTATGAACCAATTTGTGGGAGAGACGTCCAATGGGTTGGACTGGTAAAATTCTCCGGGTGAACCTGACCAACGGTACGGTTCAGACCGAACCGCTCAATATGGATTGGGCGAAAGATTACCTCGGACAACGAGGTCTGGCTTCGAAGTATCTCGTGGAAGAGGTCGATGCGACCTGCGATCC
This sequence comes from Filomicrobium sp., assembly GCA_040219445.1. Lineage (GTDB taxonomy): Bacteria > Pseudomonadota > Alphaproteobacteria > Rhizobiales > Hyphomicrobiaceae > Filomicrobium. The sequence goes on from JAVJSM010000003.1 coordinate 588,297, forward strand.
GCTTGGTCCTGACAACAAGATCATTTTTGCAACTGGTCCTCTGACCGGCACCTGCGCTTCGACGGGTGGTCGATACTCGGTCATCACTAAAGGTCCACTGACCAACGCAATTGCTTGCTCCAACTCTGGCGGATATTTCGGTGCCGAGCTGAAGTTTGCTGGTTGGGACATGATCATCCTCGAAGGTAAGTCGCCGACTCCGGTTTACCTCTGCGTGATCGATGACAAGGTCGAGTTGCTGGATGCTTCCGAGATCTGGGGCACATCGGTCTGGAATGCAGATGAGTGGATCAAAGCGAAGCATCAAGATCCGATGATGCACGTCGCAACGATCGGTATCTCGGGCGAAAACGGCGTTCTGTACTCGGCTATCGTCAACGATTTGCACCGTGCAGCAGGTCGTTCCGGAGTTGGTGCAGTGCTTGGTTCGAAGAACCTGAAAGCTGTTGCTGTTCGCGGTACCAACGGCGTTAAGGTCAAAGATCCGCGGGCGTTCCTCAAAGCCACCAACGACGGCAAAAAGGTTCTGGCCGAAAATGCTGTCACCGGCAGCGGTCTGCCAAGCTACGGCACCCAGGTTCTGATGAACGCCATCAACGAAGCGGGTGCTATGCCGACGCGCAACAGCCGCGAAGTTCAGTTCGAAGGCGCGCACGACATCTCCGCTGAGGCGATGGCGACGCCACGTTCGAGCGATGGCGAGAAGAACCTGCAGACCAACCAGGCCTGCTTTGCCTGCACGATTGCTTGCGGTCGTATCTCCAAGATCGATGAGAAGCACTTCACCGTCGTCAATAAGCCAGAGTACTGGCACTCTTCAGGTGGTCTTGAGTACGAAGCCGCCTGGGCGCTGGGCTCCAACACCGGCATCGATGATCTGGAAGCGCTGACCTACGTCAACTTCATCTGTAACGAGCAGGGCCTTGACCCGATTTCGTTCGGTGCAACCGTTTCGGCTGCGATGGAGCTTTACGAAGAGGGTGTTCTCACCAAAGAGCACACGGGTGGACTTGAGCTGAAATTCGGTTCAGCTGAAGCGCTCGTGAAATGTGTGGAGCTGACCGGTAAAGCTGAAGGCTTCGGTAAGGAGCTGGGTCTTGGGTCGGCGCGTCTGTGCGCCAAGTATGGCCGTCCGGAACTCTCCATGACCGTTAAAGGCCAGGAATTCCCGGCTTACGACGCGCGTGGCATCCAGGGCATGGGTCTGACCTATGCCACCTCGAACCGTGGTGCGTGTCACCTGCGTTCGTACACGGTTTCATCTGAGATGCTCGGCATTCCGGAGAAAACCGATCCGTTGGTCACCGAAGGTAAGCCAGCGCTCGTCAAAGCCTTCCAGGATGCAACCGCTGCTGTTGATAGCTCGGGCCTCTGCGTTTTCACGACGTTTGCCTGGACGCTGAACGATATCGCACCGCAGGTTGATGCGGCTTGCGAGGGTGAGTGGACACCAGAGCGGATGCTCGAAATTGGTGAGCGGATCTGGAACATGGAGCGCATGTTTAACCATCGCGCTGGGTTCACTGCCAAAGACGACAACCTGCCGCCGCGCCTTCTCAAAGAAGCTGCTGCGACCGGTCCTGCGAAGGGTCTCGTCAACGGTCTCGATAAGATGCTGCCGGAGTACTACCAGCTTCGCGGTTGGACGGCAGATGGTGTTCCCACCAACGAGACGCTGTCGCGTCTGGCGATCTAACGTTTTGGAGGCTCCGCTAAGCTTGCTTGGCGGGGCCTTTTAACTTTTCTGCACGGGCGACGGCAAAAAACCGCCGCCCGTTCTTCCATAAATACGATACCGCGCGTTAAGCTGGCTGCGGACGATCCTGGCGCCCGGGCTCTCGTGGCGAAACGTCCTGCAAATCAGACGGTTTAAACCGCGTACGCGGCCAAGAGGTATGACTTATGAATTATGTCGTATTGGGTGCTGGACCAGCTGGTGTTACTGCCGCTGAAACGCTGCGCAGCGTCGACCCTAACGCAACGATCACGCTGATCGGTGGAGAGCCGGAGCCGCCTTATTCGCGGATGGCTTTGCCTTATCTCATCTATGGAAAGATCGATGAGGGCGGCACCTATCTGCGCCAGGACCCGGAGCATTACGACAAGCAGCGCATCCGCTACATCATGGGCCGCTGCGGCGGCATCGATTCTGCGGAAAAGAAACTCTACCTGTCGACGGGTGAAGTGCTGCCTTACGACAGGCTTCTGATCGCGACGGGTGCAAGCCCGATCATGCCGCCGATCCCCGGTGCAAACAACACCGGTGTTGAGACGTGCTGGACGCTGGAAGATGGCCGCCACATCCTGGACCTTGCTGACAAAGGTTCACCGGTGGTGCTGGTGGGTGCCGGGTTCATCGGCTCCATTATCCTGGAAGCTCTTTATCTGCGCGGTTGTAAGATCACGGTTGTCGAGCTGGCCCCACGCATGGTTGCTCGTATGATGGATGAGACAGCCGGCGGGATGCTGGGCCGTTGGTGTGAAACTAAAGGCGTGCGTGTCGTTACCAATACGCGTGTCGTCAACATCGCCAAAGGCGAAGAGGGCGGCGCGCGGCTCAAGGTCGGGTTGTCTGATGGCTCGGAGGCCGATGCCGATCTATGCGTTCTCGCGGTCGGCGTTCGCTCGAATACGGGTTACCTGGTCGGCTCCGGCGTCAAGGTCAACACGGGTATTATCGTCGATGAATACCTGCAGACGACGGCACCAGACATTTACGCTGCCGGTGACTGTTGTGAGGGGATCGACCTCTCAACAGGTAAACCTGACATGCTCGCCATTCAGCCGGTTGCCGTCGAGCATGGCCGCATTGCTGCGCTCAACATGGCCGGGCATCAGCACAAACACCGCGGTTCGCTTAACATGAACGTGCTCGATACGATGGGGCTGATTTCGTCGTCGTTCGGGCTATGGCAAGGCGCGCAGGTTGGCGAGACTGCAAAGCTCGTCGACGAAGACAACTTCAAGTACATGAAGCTCGAATTTGAGGGCGACAAGCTGGTTGGTGCGCAGTGCGTTGGCATGACCGACCACGTGGGTATGCTGCGTGGTCTTATTCAGACCGGGTTCCGGTTGGGCGAATGGAAAGACAAGCTGTTGGTTTCGCCGGAGCGCTTGCGTGAAGCCTATCTCGCTGTTGCGCACGGTCATCCGACGACTGGCCCGATGGCGCCGCACGTCAACACGCCGAAGGCCGGCTTCGGTCATGCCGGTGCGACCGGTCATTGATCTGCCGACTTGACAGTTGAAAGGCCGATGCGTTTTCTGCGTCGGCTTTTTTTGTATTTGCTGCCACCTGATGACCTACGACCAACTTATCTTTTTACAGACAGCCGCCGAAGCGTTCTTCTGGGTCTGTGTCGCGTTTGGAGCGATTAGCTTCGTCATCGGCATGCACAATCCGGCTTGGCTCGGTCTGACCAAGCGGCGATGGGTTGCGCTAAGGGCTGCCGCACTTTGGCTGCTTGGTACTGCTGTCGTATCGGCCGCGATTTTCTACACGCATTCACAACCCAACGGTCCGCATGCGTTTGCCACCTATATGGACGGGCTTGCCGCACAGAAGTGTTACGCTGGCGAGAAGCTTCCATCGTGTTCAGAGCTTGAGAAAAAGTGCGCGGAGATGCCGGGCACGCTATACCCCGCCTGCCGTATTTTGAAAGGCGAAGACGGCGGGCTTCAAACGATCGAGGTTCAGCGCTAGGGCTTGCGTGGTTTTGCCCGGCGTGTCGGAGCTGCATTTGCAGGATCGTCGGGCCAGGGATGTTTGGGATACCTGCCTTTCATATCCGCTTTTACTGAAGCCCAGGAGCCTTGCCAAAAACCCGGCAGGTCACGGGTGATCTGGATTGGTCTGTTAGCCGGTGACATGAGGTTTAGTGTCAACGGCAGTTTTCCGTTAGCGATTGTTGGATGCGTTTTCAGGCCGAAGAGCTCCTGGACGCGGATGTTAAGTGCGGGTGCGCCTGGGCCATCGTAATCAATCGGGTGTTTGTGGCCGGTCGGCGCAACGAAGTGCGTCGGTGCCGCAGAATCGATCTCGCTGAGTAGATGGTGAGGTAGCAGCATCGACAGCGCTTGTTGGAGATCGTTTGCGGAGACCTGGTCGGCTTTGGTTTTTCCGGTCAGAAACGGTGCGAGCCAATCGGGCGCGGTTGCGGCTAGCGCTTCGTCGCTTACATCGGGTAGTTCGTCTTGTCCGGCTGTTCGCAAAAACCTGATGCGATGGCGCAGTTGTTGTTGCGCTCTGCTCCAAGGAAGCTTGTCTACGCCGGTCGCCGCCAATCCTTCGGCCAGGATGTTTGCGCAGTGCTCGCTGTCTTGTGCGTCAAGCCGCATCGGCTTCGAGTTTAAGGTTATGGCGTCGAGTTTGGTTACTTCGCGTTGGCGAAGGGCGCGGGCCTCGGCGTCGTATTCGATGACCTGGGAACGGACAACGCGATCCCCTGCGATCTTGTAGAGTTCTTGCTCCGATAGCGGTGCGGCAGAGAGAATACGCGTGGCGGCTGCTTTACCCTGCAATTCAGCCACCACCAAGAATGGTTCTTTAGCGAGAGCATGGGTCGCGTCGATGTTTGCACCGCGCCCGCTTGCAAGCAGGTATTGGCCCTTTTCACCGCGCTGCTTTGCTATCCGATCTGGATATGCGGCAGCCGAGTGGGCCGCTAAGGAGTGTAGGTTGGAGCCGTCTGTTCGTGAAGTGTTGCGGCTCGGCCCAGTGTTCTTAGCGGCTTTTAGAGCTGATTTGGCCCACCCTTCTGAAAGCCTGAGCATCTGACGAGAGCGTTTTGACCGATCGTTGCGGAAGCGGGCGAGCCGGTCTCTTAGGTCGGCATCAGTGCCGCCCATGTCGCGCTCAACAAGAAGGGCTGCGATTTGCGCGGCGGTGTGGGCAGCATCTGATGAGTGATGAGCGCCTGTGATGACCATGGCGGCGAGCCGTGGTGGTAAGGGTATCTCGCGGAGTGCTCGGCCTACAGGGGTAATGTGGCCGACGTTATCCAGCGCGCCGATGCTTGTGAGGTCTTGGCGGGCTGCATCAAGTGCGGCTTGCGGCGGAGGATCGAGCCATTTCAGTTCATGGGGGTCGGTCACGCCCCAATCCGCACAGTCGAGGAGCAGCCCATTCAGATCGGCGGCGACGATTTCAGGCTCGCTGAATTCGGGCAGGGCTCTTGTTTGCGGTTCATTCCAAAGCCGGTAGCAAACGCCAGGCTCGGTTCGTCCCGCGCGGCCCTGGCGCTGATCAACTGAGGCTCTCGAAGCTCGTACCGTTTCCAGCCGTGTAATGCCCGCCCCTGGTTCATATCTTGGGACGCGGGCGAGGCCGCTATCTATGATTACCCTTACGCCCTCGATTGTGAGTGATGTCTCTGCGATGGAGGTGCCAAGGACGACCTTACGAAGGCCATGCGCGGGGGGCTGGATGGCGCGGTCCTGTTCAGCCGGTGTCAGAGCGCCATAAAGCGGGCAGATCATGACGTCTTCACGTGCGTCGAGCCGCTCCTCAAGCTCCCGGGCAGTTCTCCTGATCTCGCCTTGTCCGGGGAGGAAGACGAGAATCGACCCAGGTTCGTTTCGAAGTGCTAATTCAATTGCATCGGCGGTCTGAACTTCGATGCGTGCGTTTTGAGAGCGGCCGAGATAGCGCGTGGTAACCGGGTGCATGCGGCCGGCGCTTTCAATAACCGGGGCGTGCCCAAGAAGCTGTGCGACGCGCGAGCCAGCAAGCGTTGCGGACATGACCAACACGCGGAGGTCTTCGCGGTAACCGGCCATGGCGTCCAGGCACAATGCCAATCCGAAGTCCGCATCGAGTGAGCGTTCGTGGAATTCGTCGAAGATGACGGCGCCGATGCCTTCAAGGCTTGGATCAGACAAGATCATCCGCGTGAAAACGCCTTCTGTCACCACTTCGATCTGAGTTTTTGCGCCGATTTTGGTGTCGAAGCGGGCGCGGAGGCCGACTGTTTCGCCAACGCTCTCGCCCAGCATGTGCGCCATGCGCTGGGCGGCGGTACGGGCCGCAATACGGCGCGGCTCAAGCAGAATGATCTTGTTTTCTTTGAGCCAGTCTTCGTCTCTTAGTGCGAGTGGAACACATGTTGTTTTTCCGGCTCCGGGAGGCGCGATCAATACGGCTGCTTGGGCCGTCGCCATGGCGTCAAAAAGCTCGGGTATGACGTCGTGGATCGGGAGTCGCTGCTTGCTCTTTTCGTTCATTTTCGGCTGGTTAGTACGTCTCGTTCACATCCTATGCCACTAAAGATTGCAACATATTTACTATGCAATTTCCTGGTGTGGTGTCGGAAAGTGTGCTACGGAATTACGAGTGGCCGTTTTTCGTCTCTTGAATAAGGTCTTCAATATGGGCGTTGCAAATGACGGCGGTTGTATACATAGGTTTTTGTGTACAAAAAACCTTGTTACACAATTCCGTGAAAGGCCTACAGTAAATATAAATATTCTCCTTGCCGAAGATTGTACCTTCGGATAGTTTTGTAGCGATTTTTAGTGCGTAGGGGAGACAGTTTGAATGTCTGCCGAAGTAGTACCCCTTTTCGAGGCTCGCGAAGCCTGCAGTTCGAAAAAATGGTCGAATCAAGACGTTGCTGAGATATACCGCGTCGCTTCGACACTGTCTCGAGCTGGTTTGCCTATTGAGTGCGAAGAGGGACAGACTGATGAGGGCGATCGTTGGTATGCGTTCTGCAACGCCAACACCGGCGATGTGATTGTCCATTTTGCCCGAATTGATGATCGCTTTGTTGCCCAAGTTTGCCATTTATCCGTTAGTTTCTCGGGTTATTCCTTTTCTGAAATCGTCAATCAGTTTTTGAATACCTATCCAGTCGTTTTGCCAGACCAGAAAAGTTCGAATTCGACCCGGATTTGGATGCATCCAGCAAGTGGGCTGGCTGCGTTCGTCGCCACACTCTATTTCCTCGTTGAGTTGACCAAAGGTTCGTCTGCGCAGGCCGCTGAGGTTGGTCAGGCAATTGAAGATCTGCCTGAAAGTGCGTTGGATGCGGTTGCCGCAGCCAAGAATGAAAAGTCACAGCCTTCCTATCAGCCCGCCAAACAACTCACACGATGGGAGAAGCTCGAAAATAGTTCGACATTCGAAGGTCCTCGGGTAATTGCGCTGACAGCAGCTGCGATTATTGCCGGTATCCTTATGGATGCGAAGCGTTCGGACAATTTTGAGCTGACGTTCGATCCAAACAGTGTGTTTGAAGGCCTCAGAAGCTTCTCGGAATTCCACGAAAGCATCGACGGTACGCTGGAAGCGGTTGTTGCTGCTGTAGAAGCGCAGATCGCTAAATTGCGTTCAGAAATGGTTGGTCCTGACGGATCAGTGCGCACAGCACACAATGCGGGCAATGACACCGCGGGTAGCCTGTTGGGTGAGGCAAGCCTTGAAAATGTCGAGGTCGACCTGGATGGCGATAAGGAATCGCTCCTGATTGACCTCGAAGCGGAACTCGGAGTTGCGGACAGACAGCTGCGTGATCGGGCCCAGCTCGATGCTGACATGTTTGCAGCGGTTAACGATCAAGGCCAAATCAAAGATGCTGACAGCGAGGGTGGTCGCAACGTCCACACCATCGCGACCAGTGATGATGCGACCGACAACGATGACCTCGGTGTAACCGAAGACAACGATGCTTCCGCGAATGGCGAGAATGGCGAAACGAATGGAAGTTCGACACCACTGTTTGTCGAACCTGCGCAAGATAGTGGTACGGCAAGCGTTCTGATTTCACTGGGTTTAAAGAGCCCATCCGAAGGCGACTTGAATTCGCTGCTCGATGTGGTCGCGGATACCGGTTTTTCGTTCGAAACTGGTTCGGAAGACCCAGTCACGACGGCGGCGTTAGTTTTGCCGCAGGCGGATTCTGGTCCGACAGCTTCGACCGACCCGGTTTCCAGTAGCTCAAGCGCGGAGCCGTCCTCTAGTGGTCTGCCGGTTAATACTGGGTCCTCCACAGGCGACGTTGGAAGTGGGACAACCGCTCCTACAATGCGCCTTGATGACCCGCCATTTGTTTCAAACCCAATGGCCCCACAACCACCGCGCATAGCTGATACACCATCGCTTGTTGGACCGAGCGGCGATGACGTTCTACTCGACCCGATGGAACAGCTGGGTGATTTTTCGGCCTTTGATCCGGTAGAGGTTTTGAGGACATTCTTAGTGCTCGTAGAAGATGTTCGATATGCGGAAGTCTTGGACAGCTTCTACCTCTACGATGCATTGTCCGTTGCGACGAAGCCACCACAAGAACTTGAAGTCGAAAGCGTTATTCTCGACAACGGTGACGAGGTCAACATGGTCGGCCAAGCACTGACGTTTGAAGCTATGTTCGACGTTCTTAGCTCGGCGTAAGTTTCAGATTGATCCAGATACCATTCGCCTTGAGGCCCGGGTGCAGCAGTATCCCGGGCTTTTTGCGGTCTGCCAAAAAGACGAAGTTACAAGTCCGAACGGGATACGTGTTTGGTCCCATCTGAGACCGGTTTCTCATTAGCATGCCTTGGGAGATCGTGACTTATGCAACGCATCCGGTTTTGCTCGCCTCGGACAGTCCTGTCGATGGTGCCGACTGTTCTGGGACGCTGTTGGAGAACAGAGTCCGTTGCGTCGGACGGGTTCTGTAGTAAGCGCCTTCATTGGCGATTTTAGACGTCAGCGGTGAGCACTCTGATTGGCCGGACGAACTTTCTAGCGCTGGTCTCGACATTGCAAAAAAAGATGCCGGTCTGAATCGGTCAGGCCGGCATCTTTTTTGTCGTGGGCGATTGTGCTCGATTATGAGGTGTGGAAGCTGAAGTTGGATGCGTCAAGCTCGTAGCTGTTGACGCCGATCAGCAGAACTTTTTCGCCTTGGCCGAAGTCGACGAACGTACCGTGTCGCGAGTCGACTAGGTTCTTGCTGACTTGTCTCATGGAAGAGAAGTGATCACCGACGACCAATACATCATGGCGGTCGTTGAAGTCATAGATCCGATCGAATCCCATGTGGTCGCCCATGACGAAGTAGTCGCGGCCGCCTCCGCCCCAGAGCAGGTCATTGCCGGTCCCACCGTCGATGTAATCGTTGCCGTGCTGACCATAGATCCGGTCACGTGCAGCACCGCCAAAGATGTCGTCGTTGTGGTTTCCGCCGTAGAGAAAGTCTCCATCTGCGCCGCCATTGATGTAGTCGTTTCCGTGGGCGCCGATGATCTTGTCACGGCCGTCTTCGCCGTAAAGGCGGTCGTTGTGGGCGCCGCCATGGATGTAATCTCGCCCGTCGCCGCCCAGGATTTTGTCTACATCGCGCTGGCCGTAGAGTTTGTCCCAGCCCTCGCCTCCATAGAGACCATCGTTGCCATTTCCGCCAAGAATCGTGTCATTGCCTTTGTCGCCGCTTACAATGTCATCGTGATTGCCGGCATCGATGTAATCATGGCCATCACCTCCAAGCGCAAAGTCATATCCGTCTTGGAGATAGATGATGTCGTTGCCGTTGCCGCCTTCGACATGGTCGTTACCGGTTCCGGCCAAGATGTAGTCTTCGCCATCCTCACCGTAGATGGCGTCATGCCCGTCGTCGCCGAAGAGATCATCGTCGCCTTTGCCGCCGTAGATCTCATCGTCGTTTCCGCCGCCGTGCAAGGTATCGTTGCCGTCTTCGCCAGCGATAAGATCCTTCTCGTCGCCGCCGTAGATTTCATTGTCGCCTGCGTCGCCGACTTTGCGCTCGTAGGCTTTGAAAACTTCATTTTGCAGGTGGTCGATATCGGTGTTGCGTTTGATGATTTCGGCGAACGAGGAGTGTTCGATTTCCTCAAGTAGATGAGGTTTGTCCGCTAGGCGGTGCTCATAGTAGAAGCGGTCGCCATCGCGCAAGCGGGCGAACTGATCGATCAAGATGACCTGCAATGTTTCGCCGACTTGTGCCCCATAGACTTTGTCTTCGGCTAGGATGCCGACCCAGAGATCTACCTTGTTGATGTCGCCGCCGTAGGCTGCAGACAGTGCTGCTGCAAGCGTCGCGTCAGAGGTTAGTTCGTGGAAATCTGCGTAAGGGGTCAGGCCGAGGTCTGCTCTTACATCATTGATTGGTGGAATGCCCTGGTCGCGGCCGCGCATGATGTTCAAAGTTGCAAGGTCGCGTGGGCCGCCGAACAGAAGGTTGCGGACATCGTCAATGATCTTGGCGTCGAACTCACTTGTTTCGTTTGCAGCGAGGCCACGTACCAGGGCATCAACGCCGCCAGCTTGGTCCAGTTTTTCAGGCTGGAAGAATGTGTCGAACAGGCTGAGGTTTTGGGTGACCGTGCCGTCTTCGTTCAAGCGTTCGAAGTCGGTTGGCAGCATTGTGTGACCAAAGCGGAATGCGGCTCCGGCGAATTCGTTTGAGATGGATGCGTCTACATAATTTTTGTAGCCGGTGTAATCGGGCAGAACATCGCCGATCAGTTCTGGTAGCCACTCATCGTAGACCACCTTTTGATATTCGGCTTCAACGATCATCCGTGCGGTCTGGAATAGCTCTTCATCGCTGAGGCCGAGGTTCATGTCTTTCAGGCGGTCGACCTGATAGTTGTGTTCCTTCATCCAGATTTCATGCATCGATGTCAGTGCGATGTTTTCATCGCTGCGGACATCACCCAGAACATGCGCTGTGCCAGGGTTCCCCATGAACAGGCCGGCGGCGGCTCCTACGCCATGGACGGCTTCAATGTCGGCGACGGTCGCTGCGCCGCCATCGGCATTCGTAATCATGTAAGCGCCATCGCGAAGCACATTGGTCACAGCTTCGCTGGAGCCGTACACGTTGGAGGCGTCGAGGTAGCTTGTGATCAGGTTCGCGTGTTCGCGTGCTTGGCCATTCTCGCCAGTGCCGGGAACGACTGCCGAGCGTTCCAGAGTAAGGTGGCTGCCATCAGGGAAGACGGGGTCGCCGTTTGGCACCACGGTCGTCATGTGGCCGGCATTTGCATCTTCGCCAACGAGGTCGAGGTCGTGGTCGATGTATTGGCCAAAGAAGATAAAGAGTTGGCTTGTGTCGAAGGTGTTTGGAGTGCCGTCAGGCAGGTCTGCCATAGCATTTGAAATCTCGCGCGCGTTGCCGCGATCTTCCGGTTCGTCGATTGCATCCGCGTAGTCGGCGTAGGTGATGCGGATCAACTGTTCCCCGGCGGCGCCCCACAGATCGTTTGCGAGATTGTTGCCTGTGCCGTCGGATTCCCGCGCTTCGCTCTGGCTGAGCTGTACAATATCGTTGTTAATGGACATGGCCTTATCCTGGGTACGATTTTGGGACGCTTAACGTTGGCGTGTGTTGGTCGTGTTTCATTTCGATACGGTTCCTCTGCCGATTTGGCACGATCCGTAACTTATTAGAAACATAAGCATCTCTAATGCCATCTGACGGAAAACCCCGGCATGCAGTTGCCCTTTAGTTAACTGGGCATATGCGCGCCGGGGTCTTCGATCTTGTGTGGGGAACGGGCTGATGCCCGTTCCGTTTTGGCCCGCAGATTAGACAGTCATGAAGTCGCCAATGATGTCGTCTTCGGTTACTTCGCCTGGACCGATGCCAACCAACTTGACACCGCTGTCGGCGAGGAAGTCGCCGTCATCCTGGAAGGAGAAGACTGCGGTGGCGACTTCGCCGCCATCCATGTAGCTCGCAGCTGCGTAGCCTTCGGTCAGGCCACCGTTTTGCAGAGCGAAGAGCAGGAACTCATCCTGAGCTTCATCAAGCGCTTCGGCGTAGTTTGCGAAGACAACAGGATTTTCCTGGGTGCCGGCTTCAACCGATGCGTCGACAAAGTTACCGACACCATCAACGTCGATGCCTTCGAAGTCGATCTTATCGGCGATGACGTTTGCCTTTGGATCGTCTTCGTAGTGCTTCTCGGCGTAGGCGGTGACGAAGTCTTTGATCGTATCGATCAAGTCTTCTTCGGAGCCTTCGACGAAGTCGTTGTGGTGGTCGACACCTGGATCTGGGTCTTCCTCGCTGACAACGAAGGTGTCGCTGTCGTCTGGATCGCCAGCCTGGATCAGGCCGCCAGCGTCGATGCCTTCAGAGGTATCTTCGATGACGTTCTCAATCCATGGATCTTTGTTGTCGGTGACGTCGGTCCAGAGCTCAGGCATGATGACGATGTCTTCATCGCCTGAATCGTCGCCGGCTTCCTTGATAAGCATTGCGGAATTCGCAAGTGGCGTATCCGGGAATGGAGAGCCATCCTTAGGTCCGTAGATCTCCAAGTCGAACTTGTCACGGTAGAGGTGGTCGACCTTGACCGTTGCGACGGTTTCGCCCTGGTTGTCTTTGAAGACGTAATAAGCGTCTTTTCCTTCTTTATACGCGAAGGTCAGGCCTGGATCCCAGTTGAAGCCCAGATCGGAAACGATCTGACCGACAACCGCGATGTCTGCTCCACTTGGCGATCCGTACAGACCGGAGAGATCAAAGAGGTTGAGACCAAATGGATCTTCACCGTTGTTGAGCTTGAAGGCAACGATGCCATGTACATCGCTGAAGCTGATGTGAGCTCGAGCGTCGACCACCTTGGTGCCACCATCGGTGTCGATGCGGAAAGCATACTCGTGTGAGGTCAGCTTAACCGTATCGCCGTCACCGATGACTTCTGCACTGTCGGCAAGGTTCGAATGGCTGTTGATCTTCTCAGCCAACGCTTCGGCTACTTCGTTCTGGTCAACAACACCGTCGTCATTGGTATCCAACGAGTCGTCTACTTTAACGTAGAGCTCTTCAGAGTCGTAGTAATAGTAGTAGCCTTTTTCGAGCTTGATGATGACTTTGTCGCCATAGTCATAGTTACCTGGCTCGATGGTGAAGGTCGCCATTTCTGGGTGATCTTCAATGCCGTGTCCATCGACTGCGAAGCCGATGAGTTCGAAGTCGAAGCCAGATTCCTTCACAACAACCAAGCGGCCGTGCTCATCAACTTCGGAGTACATCTCGCCACCCAGGTCGTGGGCGTAGAGCTTGTAGTTGATGTTGTAAGCCATCTCTTTCTGCAGGTGCTGCAGCTTGAGATGCTCTTTCTCATCAGCATCGAGGCTCCAAAGACGGTCATAGAAGTCGCTGTTGGAGTAGCTGACGTTGTCTTCGTTCTCCCACTTCAGCTTGGTCCAGATGTAGAACTTGTCCAGTCTGAATGTGGTTTCGACAGGGATTTCTTCACCGTGGGCATCGATGATGACGGTGTAGGTGTCGCCGTCGCCAATTTTGCCTTCGATGACGATTTCCCGGATCGTTGCCGTGTCGCCGCCACCTGTCATCCAGTCGGCACCTGCGCCGCCGTTGACGAGGTCAGCACCGCCGCCGCCGATCAGGTTGTCCATGTCGTCGCCACCGAGGATGGTGTCATCGCCACCAAGACCGTTGGCGTAGTCCATGCCACCGTTCATGATTAGCGTGTCACCGTTGTTGGTGCCGTAGACGATGTCGTCGTTATCGGTTGCGATAACTGTGAGACCGGTGTCCGCGTTGGAACCGAAGCCTTTGCTCACAACGAGGCGGGTTGCGCCTTCAAGAGCCGAAGCGTCGATCGTTTCCAGGTTTGGAGTGAGTTCCGGTTTCGCAGAGGCCAGTTCGATGAAGTCCGCTTCGCCATCGAGGTTGATGGTGGTGAGGTCTTCAGCGATGTCGATGTCTTTTTCGTTGTTGACTTCGTCGAATTCCAAAACGTCTTCATAGTGTTCGTTTTGGACAAGATCGTCGTCGTCGATTTCGCCATCATAGTTCTGGTCGACTGGCTCAAGTGTTTTTTCGACATCGCGCTTGCCGAAGTAGATCGTGTGGCCGCCGTCACCATACTTGGTGGCTGCTGTCACATTCAGTTCTTCGGTTTCGCTTGCCGTCAGGAAGACATCGATGTCGTCTTCGAGAACCAGGTTGAAGACATCGTTCGTGCCGTTACCAGCTTGTGGAGTTGTCTCGGTGTCTTCTTCGCCGACGTCGATGTCGAGGACGAGGACTTTGCCGTCAAGACCCTGTGGATCTGGATCCTTGAAGTCGCCGAGGTCGGCTGGTTCGTCTTTCTTACCTTCAGAGCTACGACCCGAGCTGTGTTCGCCGCTTGGTGCGATGGTCAGCGTGTACTCGGTGTCAGACGCCAGGTTCTTCATGTCGAGGAACGAGAACAGGTTGCCATCGAGCTGCTGCGAGAGCGAACGAAGCTGTTTCTCGACGTCGAAACCTTCTTCGTAAGTGCTCAGGTAGTCGTAGCAGTTGATGCCACAGGACAGTTCAACGTTCGTGACACCAGCCAGGACGCCCATGTCGAGCATGTCTGGGTTCCATGGATCGTCGGAACCAACAGGGCTGACAATCTTGACGAGTTCGATGCCGTCGAAGCTGTTGTCCTTACCGACAGGCAAATCTTCCAGGATTACCGTGTCGAAGCCGTCGCCGCCGTTGATCGTTGCGTTGAACAGACCATTAGGCAGGAAGATGGTTTCGTCGCCGGAACCGCCGAGGAATGTCAGTGGCAGCTTTTCAACGAGCGACTTCTTGCCGTACTCGTCGTACTCGTAAACTGGAACTTTCCAGTAGTCGTCACCCCAGCCAACGACGTACTCGTTGTCGGCGGTTGTGCCTGACATGTCGATCGTCTGGAGATACTTGTTGAATTCGATCAGTGGTGCTTCGTAGCCGATGACAACTTTGGCGTCGCCGGTACCCGTGATCGTTTCAAGGCCGTCGACGACATCGCCGTATTCGTCTTTGACGACGCCGGAGATGATCGAGCCGATTGCGCTTGGGTCACCTTCAAAGACGAGGTCGACTTGCTCAAGGTTGGCGAGCTTACCGTGCTCTGGCGTGGTGCCAGCTTCGGTGAAGATCAGGTTGCCGCCCTTGGTTTCGGTCTTGCTCTTACCGTCGTCTTCCTTGTCGCTGCTATCTTCAATAGCGCCGATGTGGTCGACAGTAACTTGGACAGTTTCAGTGCCCTGTGTCAGGCCTTTCTTGAAGTCGAAAACGAAGTCAGTCGTGATAGAGTGGCTGAGCTCGATTTCTAGGCCATCGGCTTCGTTAATATTCGCGATTGCGACAGGCAGTTCAGCTTGGGAGCCGTCAATCACGATTTTCTCAAGATCCGGCATGCCTGCGGCGTCGATGATTACATCATCTTCGTCGTAGAAACCGAATACTTTAACGTCGAGCGTTTCGATGTCTTTCGCGTGGAAAGCGCCAACGTAGCGGCCATCGATGTTAAAGTCGCCGAAGTGATCGTCATAGATGTTCAGCTGTGCGCGGCTTTCGCCGGAGTCACCTGGGTCGAAGTTGAGATTGACGATAACTTTGAGCGTGTCGTTGCCTTCACCGCCGTCGATGCTTGCGCCTGGGAGGCTGTCTTCATCGCCAACGAAGAGGTCGTCGCCTGCTGTGCCTGGTTCACCAGAACCAACTTCAATCGGATCGACTGGATCTTCGTTGGTGACTGTAACCGTAACTGCGAATGGGCCGCCTTCATTACCGGCGCTGTCTTCGACCATGACCTGCAGGACGAAGTCGGTGTCGTTTTCGACGTCACCGCCCTGGTAAACGATCATGTTGTCGCCGGCGACGGTGAATGGAACGTCGTCGTCGTTAACGATCGTGAAGACGTGGGTATCGTCGGCGTCTGGGTCGATTGCTTCCAGCGTCGCAACGTTCGAACCAGCAGCGAGATCTTCGGAGACGTCCCCGAGGTCAGTCATGTTGATGCCGGTTGGGGCTTCGTTAACTGGTTGCTCAGGCTGGTTGAAGAGGCTTTCGCCGAACGCAACTTCGTCGCCATCGATAAGCTTCGTTACGAAGTCAGAGGCGGCATGCTCGGCTGTTTGTTGGATCCATGGACGGCTGTAAACGAATTCAAGCAGGTCGCCACCGTCAAAACGGTTGGACCATAAACGCATATTGGCCAGCGGCGGGAAGCTGAGGCCAAGGTTGGCGTGCATCACTTTGATGAGATTGATTTCCGGAACGACGCCGCGGTCATTTGCGAACTCATTCTGGAACACACGCGATCTGTAGACGATATCGAGGTAATTGTCGGGATCACGCTCATAAAGGATAATCTGACGATTAAGGAAGGCTTCGCTTGGTGGCGCTGTGCCAAAAAGCGTCTGCCAAATCGCGACGACTTTAGTCGCAGAGTCGGCATTAAGTGGGGTGATAGGCATAACCGCTGCTCCTCCAGAAGACAGAACAAATGCAAAAAAATTCGGGTCGAGGAGGCAAGCCGATATCGTTCGCGGAAAACGGCCCCGCGTTGCATGGTTTTAGTGTTGAGATTTGCTCTCGATCCTGCGTATAGTAAAATCAATACAGGCTTGGGACGTCAAGACCAAAAGTTGCAAAGTGTTCCGATTTGAAACGAAAACAGGTCGGGTAAGTCCTTAATCGGGCGTATACAAAATGCATCGAAGTCTAGATGTCGCGGGTGGCTTGTAGAGTATCGAGTGGTTTTGAGGCTGACTTTTTCGCTGTTAACGAAGAACCAAGAAGACTGCTCACGGATCGGTTTGGCCGAGCGATGAGAATACGGCACGCGAATTGCTGAATTCAGCATTGTCGCGCTTGTGTTTTTTATCGTACGAAGATGGGGCAGTTGGGAGCGGCTGTATGTATTTTGAGTGGTTGCCGGGAGGAATAGATGTCGTCGCGCAGTAACGGTCCAGCGGGGGCCGTCGTGCAAAGCCCCCTTTCGGTTGCTTTTGGAAATTTCCGGCCAGCACTGATTACGGTGATGATCTTCAGTGTGTTTTGCAACATTCTGTTGTTCGTTGGCCCGGTTTATATGTTGCAGATTTATGACCGCGTTCTGTCGAGCCGCAGTGAAGGCACGCTGATAGCTTTAACGGTAATTGCGGTCTTCTTGTTGCTCACCTATAGCGGATTGGATGCGCTCAGATCGCGTATCCTAGTTCGTGCTGGATACAAGTTCGACCATGAACTTAATGGTCCTTTGTTTCGGACAGCACTCGGCTCTGCCCTTTCGCACCGTTCGACAGCGCCTTCTTCGACACTCCGGGATATGGATACGGTTCGGGAATTCTGGACCGGTTCGGGGGTGATCACGCTTTGCGACGCACCATTTGCTCCCTTCTTCGTCGCGATTTGTTTCTTGTTCCACCCCTATTTGGGCGTTGTGGCCTTGGCTGGTGCGCTGTTGCTGTTTGGGCTTGCCTTGGCGAATGAATACGCGACGCGTGATTCACTGAAAGAAGCTGGTAAGCGGTCCAGTGAAGCTGCGCACTACGCTTCCTCATCAATGAACAACGTTGAAGTCATTCACGCCTTGGGTATGCATCGGGCGATCCATCAGTGCTGGGCCGACCGACATGTTGAGGCGTTGAAGTATCAGGCAAAAGCTAGCGATTGGGCCGGGTCGATCATGGCGACGACGAAATTCGTTCGCCAGACGTTACAGATTTTGATCCTTGGAACTGGTGCCTATCTCGCAATTCAGGGGCTCATCTCGCCTGGTATGATGATTGCCGCATCGATTATGATGGGTCGCGCGCTAGCGCCGGTTGAACAATCGGTCGGCCAGTGGAAGGCTTTCATGTCGGCTCGCAACTCTTGGAACCGACTGGAAGCGCTATTCGCGGAAGCAGGGCAAGAGGCGGAGAAGACACCACTACCTCCGCCGAAAGGCCGTTTGGCTGCAGAGAGCCTTTACGTTGCCGCAGGGCAGGGTTCGAAACCTATCCTTAAGAACATCGGCTTTGAGATTTCACCTGGTGAAGTCCTCGCGGTTATCGGGCCGAGTGCTGCAGGTAAGTCGACGTTGCTGCGCGCCATGGTTGGCGTTTGGCAGCCGGCTTCGGGCGTGATGCGGCTTGATGGTTCTGATTTGCGCCACTGGGATCCGGAACGACTGGGTCAGCACATTGGTTATCTACCGCAGGACATCGAGCTTTTCTCCGGAAGTGTGACAGATAACATTGCGCGTTTCCGCAAGGACGAAGATCCGCAGCTTGCGGTCAAGGCGGGCATGATGTCGGGTGCTCATCCGCTCATTCAGCAGCTGCCGGACGGCTATGATACGCAGGTTGGCGAGATGGGTGCTTCGCTTTCTGGCGGGCAACGTCAACGTATCGGTCTTGCTCGCGCGATGTATGGGGCGCCGAGCCTCTTGGTTCTTGATGAGCCGAATGCTCATTTGGACCGACATGGTGAGCAGGTTTTGTTGGCAGCGATTAAGCGCTGCAGGGAGCAAGGTACGACCGTCGTTTTCGCCACGCATACGCCAAACCTTCTTGCAGCAGCCGACAAGATCCTCGCGCTTAAAGACGGTGGCGTTCATATGTTCGGCCCGACCAAGGAGGTTGTGGACCAGCTCCTCAAGCCGCGTGCGGTCGGAGAGGGCGAGGACGGTGCTGCCAAGGGCGGAGAAAAAGACGCTCGCAAGCCGAATGGTGGCCAGTCGCGTGCGGTCGGCGCGACGGGTTCATAGTTGGATTTGACTGAAATTAATTGATCGCCGGTTCGGTTGATTTAGCGTCAATTGGGGCCGGTGATAGGATAATATAGCGCAAAAGCGGCGCAGAATTACGGTGAGTAGGAGTGGTACGATGACGGCGTTGGTTCCGCAAAATAGTGCCCCGGTTGCCCCTGGGGTACAGCAGCAGTCGGGTCAGTTCCCCTATACTGTAATTGGATATGGCATCATCTTCCTTGTGTTCGGGGTGTTCGGAGCTTGGTCGGCACTCGCCAAGCTGGAAAGTGCCGTTATTGCATCTGGATCAGTGACGGTTGAGAGCAACCGCAAGCGCATTCAGCACTTCGAAGGCGGCATAGTGAGGGAGATCCTTGTTAAGGAGACCCAGGCCGTCAATAAGGGCGATGTCCTGTTTCGTCTTGATCCGCTGCAAGCGCAGGCACAAGCGGAGATGCTCAACGGTCAGATCGACGCTGCACTTGCATTAGAAGCGCGCTTGATTGCCGAACGCCAGAAAGCTGAGAAGATCACGTTTCCACAGGAGCTTATCGACCGCGCAGCTAAGTTGTCGACGCGCAAATACATGATCGACCAAGAACAGCAGTTTAAAGAGCGCCGTGCGTCAATTGGGGCGCAGGCGAACATCTTGGACAGCCGTATTGAACAGCTAGGCCGCACGATCGCTGGTCTTGAAGCACTCAAAGCTTCGACCGAAGGTCAGATTAAGAGCATCAAAGAAGAGTATGAGAAAGTCGCTAGCCTCGCGAAACGCGGCTATTATCCGGTTAACCGGTTGAAGTCGATGGAGCGCGAGATTTACTCGCTCGAAGGTCGGCTCGGTCAAACGATTGCGGATATCGCCCGTAACGAGAATGGTATCGGCGAAGCTAAGCTGCAGATCATCCATACCAAGCAGAAGTTCCAGGAAGAAGTCATCGAAGGGTTGCGTGAGGTTCGCGTTCAGTTGCCGGAGCTGCGTGAACGCATCCGAATGGCGCACGACGTTGTGAAACGTCTTGAGATCCGTGCACCTCTGAGCGGCGTTGTTCAGAACCTACAAGTTCACACGATTGGCGGCGTTGTGCGTGCCGGCGAGCCAATGTTGGAATTGGTTCCGATCAACGATTCACTGCGGATTGAAGTTCGGATCAATCCTGTTGACATCAACCACGTGGAAATCGGCAGCCCGACGGAGGTTCGCTTCCCTGGCTTCAAGAGCCGTACGCTACCGCTCATTCTCGGGCAGATCCGCAGCGTCTCACCTGACCGTCTCGTAGATCAGGCAACCAATGAGCCTTATTATCTCGGTATCGTTGAGGTGCAGGATTCGCAGATCCCGGCGGAGTACAAGGGCAGCCTGACAGCGGGTATGCCTGCCGACCTTTTTATCGCAACAGGTGAACGGACGGTCGCTGATTATCTGCTGTCGCCATTTACCGATGTCGCTCGTAAGTCGCTCCGCGAACTCTGATTTCAAGCCCGGGCCGCAGTCTTCTAATTGTGAGGCTGTGGCTCTTTGCGGGCTAAACTTTGGACGTTCTTTATTTGTGCGCTTTTGAGTTTTACGGGGCTGTCCCATTACGTAATACTTTATCGCACAGAGTTTTCTGATCACTGTATACTTCTATTTTTTTTGTTTACTTTCAGCATCTTATTTCATTTTTCGTGCGTTCGGAATGTCGCACGTTTAAACTGTTCTGATGGATCACTTCTGATCTATTCAAATTATTGTCGTCGCCAATTAGTATTTGTAGCTTGCTATCTAATTCAGGCGTATGTATTTTGCTCTATGATCGTGAGCGGTGTTGACCGCACATCAGTTGTTTGCTGTTGGCGGGGTTTTGTACAAGTGCCCTCGTGGGCAATAAAAAAGATGGTCTCGAACAATGTATTCCAACCCACAAAAGCGTCAGGACACCCAGACGCAGGAACTGCGAAAGGCGGCCGGACGTTGGCTGCGTGAACTTCGGGAAGCCAAGGGGCTCTCTCAGAGGCAACTCGCACAGCAAGTGGGTGTTGAGTACTACACGTTTATTTCTCAGCTCGAGACAGGCCGTGGTCGCATCCCGCCCGACAAGTACGGTGTTTGGGCTGAGGCGCTGGGTTTGCCGGTCCGTGATTTCGTGAAACACCTTATGCAGTATTACGACCCGATCACCTACTGCTACTTGTTCAGCGATGAGCCCGGTCAAGGTGCACGCAAGTCAGGTTCGTAAGGATTTTCTCCGCGACCTAGATGGCAGCCAGTCAGGTCTAAGTCGCGTTTGTTAGAGTTCCTGTCCTCCAGTCGGCGGGCAGGCCTTTTAGTCTTTACTCCCTCAGAAAACCTTTTTCGTGTTGGCGTTCCGCATCAAACTTGCGTTTGGTCCGCGGTTCTCTCTCGACAGCTCTCGCACGTTGGCATATGGTATACCAGCGTGATGGCCGAGCGGGTATAATTGCATTTGATGGCCTGAGGCTTCTATCGCTGGCGCGCGCGCAAAGACAAAAAAGACGCAAATAACAACGCGAAAACAGGGAGGTGCGACCCATGCTGTTGCACGAATTCCAGGCTAAGAAGCTGTTATCCAGCTTCGGAGTCAGCTGCCCCATGGGCGGCGTAGCGACCAATCAAGATGAAGCTCGCGCTGTCTCAGAACGTCTGGGCTGCCGACGCTATGCGGTGAAGGGTCAGCTCATGGCAAGCGATCGGGCGTTGGTCGATGTAATCCGCTATGCAAACAGCACGGCCGAGGTGGAAGCCCAGGCGCAGTTTCTGATTGGGCGGTCGTTCGATATTGCAAGCGGGCGGATGCCGCAGCAGACTGTTTCGAAGGTGCTGGTCGAACAGTTCATTGACGTCGTACGCGAACTTTACGTGGCAATCGCGCTGCAACAGGACACCGGCAAGATCTTGATGCTTGCGTCAGCGGCCGGCGGAACCGGGCTTGAGGAGCGCGCGAAGGCCGAGCCTGGTTTGATCCGGTCGCGAGAGTTGACATTCAGTGGACGGCGGCTGGTTGGGGATTTCGATGGTCTTGCAGCAGAGGTCGCTCCAGATGCGGGTGCCGCCCTGGCGCTAACCGAGCTTTTGCGAAATCTGGCTGCTGTGTTCGTTGCCCACGATGCAACGATGATCGACATCAATCCGCTTGCCTTAAGCGCTGATGGTCAGCTCATTGCAATCGACGCCAAAGTCACGATCGACGACAACGCTTTGTCGCGCCAGCCGCAAATGGAAAGCCTTCGGTTTGAAAACGAGAGCGCCCTGCATGATCATCACGACCTAGAGGCACAGAGGTTCCGGATCAACTATTTGAGCCTCGGCGGTGACATAGGGGTTGCCGTTAATGGCGCTGGGTTAGCTTTGGCAACGAACGACCTCTTGGTTGATTGCGGGGGTGCGCCTGCCAACTTCATGGACATCCGAACAACGGCATCCAGCCTCGATATTGCCAAGGGTTTCGAGTTGTTATTGTCGAATCCAAGGACCCGCTCGATCCTCGTAAATGTCCACGGTGGAGGGATGCAGCGGTGCGACACAATCGCCGAGGGGCTCGGAATCGCCCTTAGACGGCGTCCGAGAGCCCTACCAATTGTTATCCGAATGGCTGGAAACAATTCCCAATTTGCGCGTACAGTACTAAAGAACAACGGGATCAGCTATTACGAAGCCGATTCGATGCTGGATGCGGCGCAAACCGCCGTCGCGCTGTGCCGAGGGGAGGCTGCGTAATGGCTATTCTGATCAATTCGGAGACCAAGGTGATCTGTCAGGGGCTGACCGGCAGAGCCGCCACTTTTCACTGCGCACGTATGCAATCTTATGGGACCCAACTTGTTGCTGGCGTTACCCCTGGAAAGGGCGGGCAACGCCATCTCGATCTGCCGATCTTCAATACGGTGGCGGAAGCCATCGAGGAGACGGGCGCGGATGCAACTATGGTGTTTGTGCCGCCGAGTAACGCAGGTGCAGCAATCATAGAGGCGATTGAGAACAATATCGGCGTGATTGTCTGTGTAACGGAGCGTGTCCCGGTTTTGGATATGGTCCGCGTGCGGCAGGCCTTGGAGGGCTCAAGCAGCGTCCTTATCGGGCCAAACTCGCAGGGGCTGTTGGCGCCAGGGATTGGTCAGCTCGGCGTCATGTCGACGGTTGATGCTCAACGCGGTCGGATTGGCATTGCTTCACGGTCGGCTTCGTTGACGAGTGAGATTGTGGCGCAGACGACGACCGTTGGGCTTGGGCAGTCAACGACCGTCGGTGTGGGTGGAGATCCGGTCCACGGTATCTCGCTTGCTCAGTGCGTTGAACGCTTTATAGACGACGATGAGACGGAAGGTATCGTTGTTGTTGGTGAGATTGGCGGTACCGAAGAAGAGCAGGTTGCCGAGTTGCTTGAGCGCCGTACGACCGACAAACCTGTCGTCGCTTTGGTCGCAGGTCGGCACGCGCCGCCAGAACGACGGATGGGGCATGCCGGTGCTTTGGTGAGTGGTCAGGCTGGTTCGGCAAGCTCGAAGATCGAAAGACTGCGGTCTGCAGGGGTTATAATAGCGCCGCATGCTGGAAGCATCGGAGACACGATGCGGGCGGCACTCAGTTAAAAGGGAACGTCAATGAGCGAGATGACTTTCAAGGGCGGAAAGGCAATTCACCCGGGCGCGGGTCGCCGCAAGGCAGTGCCTTTTCCAAAGGGGCGGGTTCTCGCGCCGGAGGAGAAGGAAGCTGTTGCTGCGCTGATTGGGCCACCGCCTTATGAACGTCCCCTGCTCATTGAATACCTCCACAAAATCCAGGATGCGGAAGGCTGCCTGCCGGCCGGGCATTTGCACGGCCTTGCGACTTTGATGAAGCTGCCGATGGCAGAAGTTTATGAGGTCGCGACATTCTATGCCCACTTTGATGTGGTGCCGGACGATGCGGAGCGTCCCGCGGCAACGACTATTCGCGTGTGCGAAAGCTTGTCATGCATGATGGCGGGTGCTGAGGAGTTGATCTCAGCACTTCAAGCCGAAGATATGCCGAATGTGCGTGTGGTTCGTGCGCCCTGCGTCGGCTCGTGTCATACGGCTCCGGTTTGTCACATCGGCCACCATCACGTTGACCATGCCGATGTTGCCAAGGTGAAAAAGCTGGCTCTCGCGGGCGAGACGCATCCGGAGATCCCTGAATACCAGACGCTTGGCGATTACATCGAGCAAGGCGGGTACAAGGTTCTGCGGTCTTGCCTTGCAGGCGACACGAGCGTCGATGACGTGATCGCTTCGCTATCGGATGGTGGCTTGCGCGGGTTGGGAGGCGCTGGCTTCCCGACGGGCCGTAAGTGGGGATTTGTGCGAGCTGAAAAAGGCCCGCGCCTGATGGCCGTGAACGGTGACGAAGGCGAGCCTGGCACTTTCAAAGACCGGCACTACCTGGAGACGCGCCCACACCAGTTCCTTGAGGGCATGCTGATTGCGGCCTGGGCTGTGGAGGCTGAAGAAGTCTTCATCTACATGCGCGATGAATACCCAGCTGTTATTAAGATCCTTCGTGACGAGTTACCCAAGCTCGAAGCAGCAGGCCTCATCCAGAATACGAAGGTTAGTATTCGCCGAGGCGCTGGGGCTTACATCTGCGGTGAAGAAAGCGCCATGATCGAGTCGATCGAAGGCAAGCGCGGTCTGCCGCGTCACCGCCCGCCGTACGTTGCGCAGGTGGGTATTTTCGACCGGCCGACACTCGTCAATAACGTCGAGACGCTGTACTGGATCCCGAAGATTGTTGAAAAAGGCCCGGATTGGTTCGCCGAACAAGGTAAGAATGGTGGCAAGGGGCTTCGCTCATATTCGGTCTCCGGTCGCGTCAAAAAACCGGGCGTTGTGTTAACGGCAGCCGGATCGACCATCGAAGAGTTAATCGAGCTATGCGGCGGCATGCTGGATGGTCATACGTTCAAGGGCTATCTGCCGGGCGGCGCGTCAGGCGGCATTCTGCCGGCGTCGATGTCTGATCTTCCGCTTGATTTTGGTCAGCTTGAGAAACATGGCTGTTTTGTTGGTAGCCATGCTGTTGTTATCTTGTCGGATAAGGACGACATGAAAGATGTGGCGCTGAACCTGATGCGGTTTTTCGAAGATGAAAGCTGCGGGCAGTGCACACCGTGCCGGAACGGCACAGAAAAGGCGGTCCAGCTTATGAGTCGGGAGACTTGGGACGGGCCGTTGCTGAAGGATTTGGCTCAGGTGATGACAGATGCGTCGATCTGCGGATTGGGGCAAGCTGCCTCGAATCCGTTGATGAGCGTGATAAAGTTCTTCCCTGAGGATCTCGAATAAGGGACTGCGTGGTTCTCACCACCGCGCGGGCTGACCTGGCAGACAGGCAGTGCGGTCACACGCAGTCCCCATAAATGTTATGTTAGCTGAGGCTTTCAATGACAGAAAAAATCAAGTTCGAACTCGACGGCCGGGATGTCGAGGCGGAAGTGGGAGAAACGATCTGGCAGGTAGCAAAGCGTGAAGGGGTAACGATCCCGCATTTGTGCTGGCTGCCGCAACCAGGGTATCGCGCAGACGGTAACTGCCGTGCCTGTATGGTGGAAGTTGAAGGTGAGCGGGTCTTGACGGCGTCGTGCCAGCGCAAGGTCGCTGAAGGCATGAAGGTCAAGTCGGCCAGTGAGCGGGCGAAGAAGTCCCGCGAGATGGTCTTCGAGTTGCTGATTGCGGATCAGCCCGAGCGCGAAGAAAGTCACGATCCGGCATCGTCATTTTGGAACTGGGTCGATGACATGGGGATCGATGCCAGGAGCCGTTATCCGCGAGCTGACCGCCCCGCGCCGGACTCAACGCATGCGGCGATTGCCGTAAACCTCGACTCCTGCATCAACTGTGGTCTGTGCGTGCGCGCCTGTCGCGAGGTGCAGCATAATGACGTCATCGGTATGGCCTATCGCGGCCATGGCTCTAAGCCGGTTTTCGATTTTGACATTGGAATGGGTCACTCCACATGTGTGGCTTGCGGTGAGTGCGTGCAGGCGTGCCCGACAGGTGCGTTGATGGAAGCCAACCTTCTCGATGAGAAAGGTAAGCGCGTCCATTTCGAGGATAAGAGTGTCGATACGCTTTGCCCTTATTGCGGCGTTGGGTGTCAGACCCGCGTACACGTCAAGGACAACAAGATCCTCTACGTGGATGGTCGTGATGGTCCGGCAAACGAGAACCGTTTGTGCGTCAAAGGCCGCTTTGGATTCGACTACATCCACCACGCTGACCGTGTTACCAAGCCGCTGATCCGCCGCGAAGGTGTTGCTAAAGATGCTGACATGCAGCTGCGTACGGAGAACATCTCTGATGTGTTCCGTGAGGCGACTTGGGAAGAGGCGCTCGACTTCGCAGCGTCTGGTCTGAAGAAGATCGCCGATGACAAAGGCGGTTCGGCGCTGGCTGGCTTTGGTTCAGCAAAGGGTTCGAACGAGGAAGCTTACCTCTTCCAGAAACTCATTCGTCAGGGCTTTGGCACCAACAACGTCGACCACTGCACGCGGCTCTGCCATGCATCGTCGGTGGCTGCGTTGATGGAGGGGCTCAATTCAGGTGCGGTATCCGCGCCATTCATGGCGGCCGAAGACAGCGATTGCATGATCGTAATCGGCGCGCGCCCGCACCAGAACCACCCTGTCGCGGCGACCTATCTCAAGGATGCTGCAGCGCGCGGCTCAAAGCTGATCATCATGGACCCGCGCGGTCATGACGGTGGTTTGGAGCGCTATGCGTCGCATCACTTGCAGTTCAAGCCGGGCAACGATGTCGCCCTGTTGAACGCGATGCTGAATGTGATCATCACCGAAGGGATGGTCGACATCCAGTATGTGCAGGCGCATACGGAAGGCTATGAGCAGCTCAAAAAGCGTGTTGCAGAATTCACGCCTGAGGCGATGGAACCGGTCTGCGGCATCGATGCGAAGACGATCCGCGAAGTGGCCCGGCTTTATGCGCGCTCGGAACGTTCACTCATCTTCTGGGGTATGGGCGTTTCGCAGCATACACACGGCACAGACAACGCTCGCTGCTTGATCTCGCTGGCGCTTGTGACCGGTCAGATCGGCCGTCCGGGTACTGGCTTGCATCCATTGCGTGGCCAGAACAACGTGCAAGGTGCCTCGGATGCCGGTCTTATTCCGATGGTCTATCCCGATTACATTTCGGTCGAAGATCCAGCCGTACATGCCAAGTTCGAGCGCTTGTGGGGGACGAAGCTTGATCCCAAAAAAGGCCTGACGGTCGTGGAGATCATGCGCGCAATCCACAATGATGAGATCACCGGCATGTATGTCATGGGTGAGAACCCTGCGATGTCAGACCCGGATGCGCATCATGCGCGCGGCGCGCTTGCGAAACTCAAGCATTTGGTCGTGCAGGATATCTTTGTCACCGAGACGGCTTGGCATGCTGATGTCATCCTGCCGGCTTCTGCCCACGCGGAGAAGTGGGGCACGTTCACCAACACGAACCGTCAAGTTCAGTTGGCGCGTCCGGTTGTTCCGCCACCAGGCGATGCGCGCCAGGATTGGGAGCTCATTCAGGAGTTGGCGCAGCGGGTCGGATTGGACTGGTCCTACAAGGATGTCGGCGAAATCTTCACGGAGATGGCTGCGGTGATGCCGTCGCTCGACAACATCACGTGGGAGCGTCTCCTGGATGAAGATTCGGTGACTTATCCGTGCGATGATCCTGAGAAGCCGGGCAATGAGATCATCTTCTCGAACTCGTTCCCGACGCGCTCTGGTCGTGCGAAAATCGTTCCGGCGGAATTGCTGCCGCCTGATGAGTTGCCGGATGCAGACTATCCGATGGTGCTGACAACCGGCCGTCTGTTGGAGCATTGGCATACCGGCTCCATGACGCGCCGTGCGGGGAACCTTGATGCGCTCGAACCCGAAGCCATTGCAGGTTTGAACCCGAGGGACATGAAGCGGTTGGGGCTTGAACCCGGTGCGTTTGTCGATGTCACCACGCGTCGCGGGACGATCCGCATCAAGTCTCGTGTTGATCGAGATGTGGCCGAGGGCATGGTCTTCATCCCGTTCTGTTTTGCCGAAGCTGCGGCCAACATGCTGACGAACCCAAAGCTTGATCCGTTGGGCAAGATCCCAGAGTTCAAGTTCTGCGCAGCCCGGGTTGAGAAAGTCGACGAAAAAGTACCTGCAGAAGCTGCGGAATAAGAGCGTTTGCTCTTACGGGGTGCCTCGTGCACCCCGAGCCCACGTGTTTCTAACGACTGCTGGTGGCCCGGCTTGGGTCCGCGGCTATGTCGTTACTTCAAAAGGCCCAATTCAGAGTGCCTTGGAGGTTTGGTTTTTTAAGGAGGAATGGTCTTGGAGGCGGTCAACGAAACAGTTGAGCCGGAGCAGGACCAGACCGAACCAGAGCCTGCCGATGAGCGTTTGCAGCGTGCCCTAGCGCAGGCGGAGCATGTATTAAGTGCGGTGGGTTTCGATGTCGGGCGACGTGAGCGGGCCGAAGCAATTGCTCGGGCCCTGCTCGTAGTATTCGAACACTACTACGTACGCTCCCGCGAAATCCCGTTTGCCTATAAGAAGCTTTTTGAGACGTGCAACTGGCCTGAAACTTTCAAGCTTTCAAAAGAGCGTCTGACGATATACGGGCGCTATCTCAATGCGCTCGTACCATTGCTGCAGCGCTATTGGCCGCAGAACATCCCTGACGAGCGCGGCTTCTGGGTCGAGATTGAAGCGGCCTATCTCGATTTTATTCATCGCCGCTATGAAGCCGATCTTGCCTTTGCGTTTCTGCGCTCGACGCGCCGGGCCGTGCGGCAAGGGGAGTGGGCACCTGTTGCCTACTATGCGGGGCGTGACACGGACGGGCCCGGTTCCGAAACCTGGCATGATGTGACAAGGACCTTTCCGGCGTCGGGTAAGGTCAGCGCTGGGGCAATGGCGCATGTTCTGTCGGTTCCAAGTTTTGATGCCCCATTTCGAGATCTTTCGAGCGATGCCGAGTTGCTTGCCGAGCTTGTCAATGCTGAGCTTGCTCGGCGTGGGGGAAAAGTCGATAGCCCCTGTGCAATCCAGGTGATCAACGCTGGTTTCTTTCGCAATCGCGGTGCCTATGTTGCCGGGCGGGTTTGGTATCACCCTACAGATGTGGGCGAGCAAATTGCCGGTGGCGGAAACGATGTCGAGGCAGACTTTTCGGTGGCGGCCGGTGGGCAAAATTCCGAACAGTTCCTCCCTTTTGTAATCGCGCTTCTCAATGACAAGAGCGGCATCCACGCGGATGCGATTATTTTCGAGGCCGATGAGATCCACCGAATTTTCTCGTCGGCTTTGGCGAACTTTCACGTTACCGAACACGCCTATCACCAGCTTGCGAGGTTCCTGCACGAACTAATGCCAAAGCGGCCGTTGGGGCTGCACTACTCAACGATTGGGTTCAATCACGTTGGCAAAGTTGCGGTCATGCGGGAGCTTATGGCTGAGCACGTGCGAACCAACGAGACAATTGATTTCGCTGTCGGTTCGCGGGGCACTGTAGCGATTGGATTTTCAATGCCGTCCTCGCGTTATGTGCTCAAAGTGATCCGGGATACGCCAGCTGAGGGTTACAAGTGGGATGCTTTTGACGGACCCGAAGCGGTGTTGGCAAAGTATG
The DNA here is from genome assembly GCA_040219445.1 of Filomicrobium sp. Taxonomy (GTDB): domain Bacteria; phylum Pseudomonadota; class Alphaproteobacteria; order Rhizobiales; family Hyphomicrobiaceae; genus Filomicrobium. The sequence goes on from JAVJSM010000003.1 coordinate 617,400, forward strand.
GGCTGGTGCACGATATGGACCGTGCCGGGTCGATGCTCGACAACGTCATGTTTTCGAATGTGCGGCTTGAGCGGTCTTGGTTTGCCCCTGAGCTACTCAAGGAGTTCGCGACAGCCGCGCCCAGCTCGGTGGTTATCCTGCACCGCTACGTTTTGTTCAAACACCTGATCGTGCAGATGAAGCTCGTACCGCTTCCGGTCTTTTTGCAAACCGCAGATCTCGATGCGGGCAAGCGTGCGATCGAAGAACTGGGCATCTGCATTCAGAACAATGCTGCCGCCAACATCTTCAACAAGGATCTTGATGCGCGGAACTACGGGGTGAGCCGGATCGGTAAGATCTACTTGTTTGACTATGATGCCGTCGAGCCGTTGGATGGTGTGAAGGTCCGCACCAACAGCGACCGCTTCGATGGCGAAGAAGATATCCCGGATTGGTTTTTTGAGACGGGAACAATTTTTCTACCGGAAGAAATGCTGGTTGGGCTTCGGATCGATGATCCGGAACTGCGCCGCCATTTCCGCGATGCCAACGCGGATCTGATGACGATGGGGTATTGGGAAGGAATGCAGCGCGCTCACGCCAAGGGGTTCGTGCCGAAGGTTCGCTCGTATTTGCCCGAACGTTCGTTTGCGAAGAAGGCTTGAAGGTTTGCTACCTAGCGAATGGCGGGAACAGTGCAAAAGGTTCTTCGACCGTACGGCGCAGGGAACTGCTATAGCGTTCGAATGCCGGGTGCCCTTTGGCGATGCGGCCGAAGTGGTGTTTCTCACCATTATCGATTGGGATGAAAGCGATTGGGGTCGAAACGGGTGTCAGTTGCGCGCCGCGCCCGGCAAGCAGCGTCGTTAGGATGCCGTGCATTTCGCCGTTGATGATCGGGCGCGACATGACAACGAGACGGAACTGCCCGTGGCGGTTGGTGACGAGATAGATATGGCCTGACTGATGGGGGATTGAGACTTGGCCCCACTGAGAAAAGTCGGCGTCCATCCGTTCTGCTTCGCGGAATGCAAGGCTGGAGGTGTCGTCATCCCAGGCAATTTCGGTACGGTAAGCATAAACGGCATCGCGGTCGCCGAACGAGGGTCGTAAGGTCAGGTAAGCGCCTTCGATCCAGCTCACCGCAGGGCGGGCATAGGACCCTAGGTTTTCCGGTGCGAGTGAGGTGATTTTCTCGCGCTGAGGTGGGGTGTTTTCGGGTAGGCCTCTCAGCGACATCCCCAAGGCTTCTTCCAATCTCACCAGTGTGGCGATTGTGAAAGGGCGTCGGCCTGACAGTGCTTTTTCCAGTGTTGAGAGTGAGATCCGCGCATCGTCTGCGAGCTGTTGGCGGGTAATCCGACGGCGTGCGATTTCTTCGCGTATTTTTAGCGCGATTGACGGGCTGTCGTCGTGGATGTCCTGTTGCTCGCTTTGCATCGGCTTGCGCCTGACTTTCCCTGGCTTGTGATCGGCCCGGCCAATTGAGCGGTACAATTGGGCGATTTCAGGCTCACTGTGCTTTTGGTTTTGTGCTGTCATCGGGCAGGTGCCAGCGCTTGCAGGAGTTCGATGGTCATTTCCCAACGCCGGTGCTTTTCTCTTTGCTTTTTCCAATACTTCATCAATTCCGGGCCAGAGAGCAAGTCTCCGCCGAGGCTGTTTTTCTTTCGGTAACCTTGCCATTCAGGTGAGTTGAACAGGTTTTTGAAGAGCTTTTCATAGAAACCCCTGGCTGGGCGTGACATTCCCGGCGCGCCGACAACGGAGCGTTGCATGAAGTAGTGGAAGGCCATGCCGGTTTCGGTGAGTGTCGGTGTGCTCCGAAACTGTTCTAAGCGGCTTGGCGTGATGGCGACGATGGGTTTGGTCAGGCCCTGGGCGTAATACTTGGCTTGTTCGGACGGGTTGTTAACCGTGGAATCGGCTTTTTTGCCAACGAGTTCCTTTGCAACAGCCCCTCCGCCTTTGAGCGCTCTGTATTTTATGTTGAGGCCATACATCGTGTTGAAGAAATCAGTAAGGAGATTGTCTTCCGCGCCGGTGCCCGTGCCAGACATGACCCATGTATCGCCCTTCTCCCGCACGGCTTTCACGAAGTCCTCGATCGTGTTGATGTCTTGGCGTTCGGCGTTGACCCACAACAAGAAAACATCTTCGGCAAGACGCGCGATGGGTGTGAACTTGGAGATGTCGATTTTGAGTTCCGGCTGGCGGATTGGTGTCGTGTAGAAGCTGTTCAATGTGAACAGAATCGCGTGGTTGTCGCCTTTGAGCTGCTGCAGGCGAGCCATTGCGTCGCCTCCGGAATTGCCTGGGATGTTTATGATCTCAAATGGGACATCGACCAGTTTGCGTTCCTTCATGGTTTTTACGAGGAAGCGAACGGCTTTGTCTGCGCCTCCACCCTTGCCGGCCATCACGATGAACTTGATCGGCTTCCAAGGTTTCCAGGCTGCATGAGCGTTCGAGACTGGCAGGAGCGCTGCTACGAAGAAGGCGAATAGCGCGGTGACGATGCTTGCCGTTACGCGGCTACCAACACCAAGAACTACCTTCGGCATGTTTCCTCTTTTTCGTCTTGTCGTGGTCGGCTGGCCATTCGGTGTTGACACGATGACAACTCCGGTGATGCGAGCGACCAACGCGTCACTTGATCCAGACTTCAACGCGCCGGTTGAGGTTGCGACCTTCGGGCGTGTCGTTGCAGGCGATCGGCGCCAATTCCCCGTATGCTTTTGCGACCGCCTCTGCGTATCCCGCCTTTTTCAAAGCGTTGGCTACGGTATCGGCGCGTGCTTTAGAGACCTCAAGATTGACCTCGTAGCGGCCAAGCGAATCTGCAAAGCCCAGAAGCATGACACTACGCCCCTCGTAGGCAGGCTTTTGGAGTTCTTTGGCGAGACGCTCGATGTCTTGTTCAGCTTTGGTATCGAGAAAGGCGGATCCAAGATTAAAGCGGAATGTCGTCGAGAGCCGATTAGCGCGCGAGATATCCGTCAACAGGTTGGGCATATCCTCAAAGCTGAAGTCTTCGTTTTGGGCGGTCAGAGCGTAAGCCACTCGGCTTGCTTGTTCCCGGAAGGTCACTTCGTCAGGTTGCTGGTCGACGAACTTGGCGTTCTTCAACGCGACCTGGGCACCTGGTGAAAGTGCGAATTCCAGTAGCGCTCGCGTGATGCGGGAGGTTGGGTCACCGCGGGTGTAAAAATAGAGGCGCCGGGCTAATGGAAACTCTTCGGTTTTTGCGGAGAACACCGTTGGCTTTGAAACAAGGCCGCAGGACTGTTTGATGTTGAGGGGCTTGGTGCCGCTGATGTAACCCAGCATATTGAAGCCGATACCCAGAGGGTCGGAAGCGACAGCGCTTGTCCACTCCGATCCGCTTTCAAGTCGTGTTGCGTTCTCCGACAGCTTTAAGTTACGCGGGTTCAGGACGAGGTTTTCGAATGCTTCTCCTGCGCCCATACCAGCTACGGGGGCGTAAACGTTGATTGGACCCGGAGTTCCACCAAGCTCAATCCAATCGGTTACGCGTCCTGCAAAGATGTCCGCAATCTGGTCAATCGAGAGAGACAGAAGCGGGTTTTGCGGATGAACGAGGACCGCCAACGCGTCGAGCGCAAAGACATGTTCGGAGCTTATCGACCGGATATTAATGCCCTTGTTTGCAAAGGCTCTGACGTCTTGTTCGGTTGCGGGGGCGCCGCTCCAAACGAGATCTGCTTTTCCTTCCAACAGGTCGGCCATGCCGGCTGGGACACCATGGCGTTTCACGAACACGCGGCCGACTGTGCGGTTTTCTCTGTCGGTAAGAACGAACGTTAGGTCACGGGTGTCGCGGCCGATGGATTTCTTGATGATGTAGCCGTTTGCAGCGGCAAATGCGGCGACCAATTCGGGTATGTAGTGTGTGCCGATTGCGTTGCCGCCAACCAACGTTGCGTCACCCAGCACCCAAGTCGGCAGGGTTACGCCCGCAGGCCCGCCGGTCGGGGTCGCGAGGCTGCCAGTTGCTTGAGCGTTTGGACATGCGGCGCCGATGCAATCGAAACGTTTGGCGTTGAGGTTCATTTCACCAAACTCTTCGGAGCGGATCACGTAGGCTTTTCCATCAAACGACTGCAAGGAGCCGTTGATTTCGAACCCACCGCCTTTCATCCGAAGCGTGACGTCTGCCGCCAGCACTGAAGTCGCGCCTAAGATGCCCAGCAGATAGACGGCGATCTTAATGGCCGTTGCCGTCGTTCGTCCCATTGCCCTGATTGCCCGTATTCCCAATTTCTCCCCGTAGAGCACCTTCTGCAGAAGTAGAGCTTTTTTGCGGCAAACGCGCGGGAAGTGCACCAAAGTGCCCGAGTTAGGCCGCAGATTGTTGCCCCAGTGACGGTGTCTGGCTGTTCGCTGGTGTCAGCGTCGAATGGGATTTTACGAGAGATTCGTGACGGTTATTCGTGGGCTCAATCTTCTCGGAACGCGCGATTGAAGCTATCGGTCACGGGTCGGACGATGTATTCGACGAGCGTGCGGGCACCGGTTTTGATGTACACTTCAGCGGGCATACCTGGTGAGATCTCTTGGTCTTTGATGAGTGCAAGCTGGTCATCGGGGATCGAAACACGCGCGACGTAATAGACTTCACCGGGTTGTTTGCCTTCGATGGTGTCGGCGGACACGTAGACGACTTCGCCGGTGAGAACGGGCACGGTTCGTTGGCTTAGGGCGGAAAGGCGCAAGTCCGCCGCGAGCCCCTGATGAACAGAGTCGATATCTTGCGGGCGCACATAGGCTTCAACGAGAAGCTTTTCGTCGGTCGGCAGAAGGTCAATGATTTTCTCACCGGGTGCTACAACACCGCCGGTCGTGTGATGATGCAACTTGATGATGATCCCACGCACGGGTGCTGTGACCGTCAGCCGGTTTGAAATGTCTCGAGCGGCTTTGAGGCGTTCAGCGATGTCGTCGAAGTTTGTTTGGGCGTCACGGAATTCGTCGGCGAGTTCTTGCGCTCTGCGAGACTGAACGGACAGAATCTCAGCCTGGGTTTCCAAAATGCGTTGGCGCGCTTGGCCAACGCTTGATGTGAACTGGCCGATGTCGCCTTCAAGTTTGACGCGGGTCCGGCGCAGCTGCAGGACGGTCGGCAAGCGCGCGAGGCCCTTCTTCATGAGTTCTTCGTTGACTGAAAGTTCGCGGTCAACGAGCTTCATCTGGGCTTGCGCGGCTTTCTTTTGAGCCTTCAAGCCAGTGATTTCTTCCTCAACCGCAGACACGCGTCGGCGAAGAATTTTGACTTCATCGCGGTGCTTTTTTTGCCGGGCTTTGAACAGGTTGAGCTGTGAGGACAGGATTCCTTCGGTTTCTGGGCCGGTGGCGCTCTGCTTGAGGAAATCGGGGAAGGCGACGTTCTTTGAATCGTTTTGTTCTGCGCGTAGGCGGGCAAGCGTGGCGGCCAGCGTTTTGTATTGCAGTTCCAGCCGACGTAATTCGGCACCCGCTCGTTCTGAATCAAGACGGACGAGGGGTTGCCCGGCCTTTACGTGATCACCCTCTTCGATGAGAAGTTCGCGAACGATGCCGCCTTCGAGATGCTGGATGGTTTTGTTGGTGCCCGTCGCAACGAAAACGCCTTGCGCAACGGTCGCGCTGGCTAGTTCCGCAGTCGAAGCCCAAAGGCCAAAGCTGCCAAACAGACCAACAAGGACGGTCAGTCCGAAGATCGTCGGGCCCCAATAGCTACGCCGCACGGATTTGTGCCAATCATCAAATGCGTTGGAGCTGCGGGTTGGTGTGCTGGGTTGTTTTTGCGACATCGCGTTACGCCTTGACTAGGCTCCATGCCCTTTTGGGCCGCCTTGAATGCTGGCAAATTTGTCGGGCAGCATCGAGGGGTCCTGGTCTGCTGCGGACTCACTGCCGGTTGCTTCGGAGCCGGACGCTGCCGCATCTTGATTGTCGGGCTTTTGGGCTTCGACGGGCCGACGCAGCAGCTTGTCGCGGGGGCCATAAGCTTCGATCTGCCCGTCAGACATGGCCAGGATCCGGTCAACGTAGCGTAGCATTGCCGGACGCTGGATGATGATGATGGTTGTGATGCCGGTTTCCTTGGCTTTCACCAGGCAGTTGGCGAGTGCGGTTTCACCATCACGGTCGAGGTTTGCGTCCGGTTCATCGAGCACCACTACCTTTGGCGAGCCATAGAACGCACGGGCGAGGGCGACGCGCTGTCGTTCTCCGCCTGATAGAGGTGTGCCGCCTAGTTGGATCATCGTCTCGTAGCCGTGTTTCTGGCGCAGGATCAGGTCATGAGCACCTGCAAAGCGCGCAGCCTTGACGATCTCCTCGTCGGTCGCGTCATCGCGCAGCCGTGCGATGTTTTGTGCGATGGTTCCAGGAAACAGTTCGACGCCTTGCGGCAGGTATCCAATGTAGTCGCCGCGTTGCAGCGCGTCCCAATTGCGCAAGTCGGCACCATCAAGGCGGATCGTGCCGCTGGTGGGATCGATAGCGCCAGCGAGCATCCGGCCGAGAGTTGATTTTCCCGCGCCGGTAGCTCCGATAAGGGCGATTAGGCTACCTTGGGGAATGTCGAATGTGATCCCTTTAATGATCGGATCACGGGACTGTGGGGCGACATAAACGGCTTTTTCGACGCCGACATTGCCTTGCGGTTCGGGCAGTTCGATCCGGTCGGAGCGGGCGGTCGCGCGGGACAGCACGCCCTTCAGGCGCTCGTAAGCCTGGCGTGCAGAAGTCAGGCTGCGCCAGCCTTCAATGGCTCCCTCAATGGGGGCCAGGGCACGGCTGCCGATGATCGAAGCCGCGATGGCCATACCGGCGGTTACTTCGTTGCCCAGAGTTAGAAACGCACCCCAACCCAGGATGGCTATCTGCAGCAACAAGCGGAACAGCTTGGAGAGGCCGGAAATGATGGCGTTGCGGTCGTTGGCGACACGCTGGTTATCGATGGCGTCGCGGTTTTCTTCGCCCCATGCACGTACGCAATCAGGCAGCATGCCCATTGCACGGACGGAATCCGCGTTGCGCGTGTGGGCCTGAGCGCGAGCGATGGCCACCATCGAATGTTGGCTTGCGGTCGATAGCGGCTTCGCAGTGAAGGACTGGTTGGCAAGTGCAAAAGCTAAGAGGATGACGCTGCCGATCATTGCGATCCAGCCGAGGTCGGGATGGATCAGATAGACCATCAGAATGTAGAGCGGTGCCACTGGCAGGTCGAAGAGGTTTGGGACGACAGGCCCGGAAACAAAGCTGCGGACCTGGCTTAGGTCGCGCAAGCCTTGCACGTCGGTGCTGGTGCCATTGGCGGTTTGGTCGATCGAGGCCGCTAGCAGCGGCCCTCCTAGCTCCGTTTCCAACCGCAAGCCGATGCGGGTCAGGATGTAGCGCCGGACCATATCAAACATCGCGAGCAGCATAATTGCTCCGATGGCGCCAGCGGTCAGCATAATGAGCGTATCGAGGCTGCGGCTCACAAGCACCCGGTCAGACAGCTGCATGAGGTAGACCGGTACCGTCAGCATCAGGAAGTTGATGACCAAGCTGAAGAGTGCCACGAACAATAGACCGCGCCGCCAGCGGGCCAAGCGCAGGCGCAGGTCTTTTGCCGTTAGGCCAAAGCGTCGACGGCTCGACGTGGTGTTGGGCTGCGGCCCCGCGTTTTGTTTGGCAGCCCCCGTATTGGTCGCATCGCTTGTCATCGGTTTCCCGAGATTATGTCCCCGTGCTCATCTTAAATGTCGATGATGGTGCGCCTCAGGCAAGTGCTCAATCGGTTGGCCGGTCAGCGCTGTGGAAAATAACTGTTAGATTCTCATATGTTGTCGTTTGGCTGGAGCACTCGTCAGTGTTCATCGTCACCTTTGAGCACGATGAAATGGAGTGTTTAGGGCGGCTTTGTCAACCCTGGGTTGAGCGAATTGCCGGATTACAAAATCTCATTCATCAAACACTTGAACCAACCCCCACGTCCGTGCGGTGGACTGCCGCAATGCCACCTGAACAATTCAAATTCTCTTACAATTTGCGGCGGATATAAGCATGAATTGCCGTGCTTGTCAGTGGATTGTGTCTGGTCTGACCAATGTCGAATGCCGACGGATAACATCTGAACGGCATCTTTCAGGGATTTTAGGGAGGAAGCTTGAGATGAAACTTGTGCGATTTGGTGAGGCTGGCCAAGAAAAACCTGGGGTTGTGGACGCTGCCGGTGCAATCCGAGACGTGTCGGCGCATGTTGCCGATTATGCGGGTGAAACCGGTCTGTCTGATGATGTTTTTGCAAAGCTGCGCGGGCTTGATCTCAACAGCCTGCCGGTCGTGTCGGCTGACGAAAGAATCGGGGCTCCGGTTGCGGATGTCCGCAACTTCATCGGTATCGGGCTCAACTATGCCGATCACGCTGCAGAGGCGGGCCTTCGTATTCCGCGGGAGCCGGTGATCTTCAACAAGACTGGCAACTGCATTGTCGGCCCGAACGACGATGTGATGATCCCGAAGGGCTCGCTGAAACTCGATTGGGAGGTGGAACTTGCCTTTGTGATTGGCAAGCGTGCCCGTTACGTCGAAGAGGCCGATGCGATGTCTCACATCGCGGGGGCTTTTGCATTTGTAATGATGTGTCCGAAAGGCACTTCCAGATCGAACGGTCCGGGCAGTGGGCGAAGGGCAAATGCTGTGAGACGTTCGGGCCGCTTGGACCGTGGCTGGTAACGGCCGATGAATTGGATCTCGATAATCTGGGGCTTTGGTTAGACGTCAATGGCGAGCGTCGGCAGACCGGTTCGACGTCTAGTATGGTATTCAAGATCCCCTACATGCTGAGCTATGTGTCTCAGTTCATGATCCTGGAACCTGGAGATGTGATTACGACCGGCACGCCGCCTGGTGTGGCGCTTGGGATGGAAGAGCCAGCGTGGCTAAAAGCCGGTGATGTGATGACGCTTGGTATCGATGGTCTGGGCGAGCAGCGTCAACGGGTTGTTCCGTTCGAGCTTTGATACTGCTCTGGTATCGTGAATTCGGATACAAAATGGGCGAGCCGCTGGCCTGGAGACCTTTGGCTCGCCTTCGTCTGCTATGTCTCGCCAGGTTGCGAGCTTATTCTAGTTAGTACGACTGGCGGACCTTCGCCTTGTGCTGCTGATAGCGCATGGACTTACGGGTCTTGCTCCACTTGCCGGCTTCTAGATTGTCGGCGGCGGTCACACTTTGCTCCTGTAGCTCTTCGAGTTCCTTGATGGCCTTAGGCGAGGCGGGTGCGTCGCCTGCTGCTAGGCCTGTTTTCATTCGCCCGATGTAGCTGGCGTTTTCCTGCAGGAGTTTGCGGGCGCCAGCCAAGTCGCCTTTGTCGCGTAATTCTACGGCTTTTTCAGACCGCTCGGTTGCAATCTGCGTGGTGATTTCGCTCATGATTTCCTTGTCGACGCTGGCTTCCTGTTTGGACCGCTCAGCCGAAACTGAAGCAGTAACGTTGGCTGACGTGGTGCGGCGGTTTCCGTTTTGCAGGTCAAGGTATGTTGCTTCGACTTTGGCGACTGCGATGTCGGCTGCTGGTGCCGAGGCAGCCGCATCCAACTCCACGATGACGTAGCGCTCGTTCAGCGCGGTCAGCTGATTGAAGCGGACCTTGACGCGCGAGCCATCGATTTCGGCGTGGCGGCCAAGGATGCGCTTAGGCTTAAAGCCGGCTTCAACCTCGATGATGATTTCAATGTCGGTGGCTGCGACGGAAAGTGTGTCACCGAATTCAGAGTTGAAGATGCGGATCAGATCGTCGGGAGTTTCCGCAAAGGCGTGGTTGCCATCGCTGGCGAGCGCCAGGCGCTGCATCAGGTCTTCGTTGTAACCTAAGCCAAGGCCGATAGTTGTGACCGAGATGCCTTTGCCGCCGAGTTCCTGGCCCAGTTTGGCTAACTCTGCTGGCGAGGATGGACCCACGTTTGCCAAGCCGTCCGACATCAAAATCACACGGTTAATCTGGCGCTCTTTGAGGTAGCGCTCGACCTGGCGAGCACCCTCTGTGACGCCTGCGAAGAGAGCGGTGCGGCCGCCGGCCTGCAACTGGTTGATAGCCGCGGTAAACTTGCTGTGCGAGATCGAACGACGTGCGGGCTGAAGGACCGAGACGCTGTGGTCGTAAGCCACGAGAGCGACGGCATCTTCGCCGCCCAGCCGCGACACGGCCATGCGGGCTGCTTCTTTTGCGGCGTTCATACGCTTGCCGCGCATTGAGCCTGATTTGTCGAGAACGAGGCCGACGTTCAGTGGCGGACGGGTTTCATTTGCCTGATGCGCGAGCGCTTTGAGGTTCAAGCGCAGATAGACTTTGCCGCCTTCTGTAGAAATAACGGACTGGCCAAGCCCTGCGGATATTTTGACTTCGGCGGCATGGGCATGATTGAGAGAGGAAAAGAACAGTGCTACGGCCAGCGCACAAAGGCTCAAGCAGAATGTCAAAGCTGCAGTTTGTGCCGCGGCCTTAATTGGACGGACGACCGACATAATTGAAAATCTCCTAAACTCGCGAATAACTGTCGCGAAGCTAGGCGTGGGCTGCGGCGGAATGGCGCTAAGGGTGTGGCGAAATCGCGGTGATTGGCGGCTTGGTTATTGTTTTGCGCCGTCGTGTCCTCAAGGTCACAGCGCGCCTTGAATAGCGGATTTGAACGAACCTGAACGCCGTATGACTCGCTCGACCGCAATGGCGCTTTTCTTCTGGTTTGGATGAAAAAAAACAGGCGACCGGTTTCTTGGTCGCCTGTTTTCGTTTTGGTTTTGCTGCGAGGCCAATTGTTCGTTCAGCGGTTCCTATGCGACGCCGGAATTGGGATCTTTCTTCTGCGGCGACACGTTGCGCTCATCTGCTTCCCATCCCGAGATCGTGTCCTTGATCTGCTGCCAGGTGTCGACGTCGGTAAGGTCGGTTTGGCGGATGAGTTCGTTGACGTTGCGCAAACGTTGCAAAAGGTGCTGCTCGGCGTCGTTTAAGTCGTGTCCGGCGACGTTGGCATCTTCCAGCCGTTCGATCAGGTAAGGGATGAGCCCCAGTTCGGGGAACAGCAACAGGACTGGCAGCTGCTGATTGAGTTCTGACATCACCCGTTCGAGCTGGTCAGCTGCTTCTGGGCTGGAACTGCCGACATCGCTGCGGAGAGACGAATAGACTTTGCTGAAATCGACGTCGCGATCGTTGCCAAACCGGTCGACATGACCATTCAGGATCGCGTTGCGATTGCAGTGGTGCTTGAGGACTTTCCAAGCGTCCATTGCGGCTTCTTTGACGCCGTCGGCTTCAAGCCGATTTTTGATCCGGTCGGTGTCATCGAAACCAAGTGCGTTAAGGAGCTCTCGTTCAAAGTAATCGCGGTATTGTTCGGGTCCAGGTTCAGGTTTGCCGACATCTTCGTTCAACTCGTCGCCAGCGAAGTAACCTAGGTCAGAATGGTCGTCACGAAGCGCATCGCTGAACGCAATGTCTTCGTTTGACTCCATGTCCTCATACCCGAAGTCGTCTTGTGCTTCTGGTTCTTCGTACGCGCTATCGTCGTTTGATGCTTGGCGTTGATCTGACAGGAGTTGCGTGTTGCTGGCGGCAACTTGCGGTGTGGCTGCGGGCAAGCGCTCGGGTTTTTTGGCGGCTTTCGCGCGTAACGGACGGGCATCAAGCCATGTCCCTGTCACGGGGTTGGCGGCCGCAATCATCATGAGAGTTTTGTAGAGGTCTTTGTGGACGTAATAGCGGTCGTCTTCGCCCTGGCGCGAGTCGTGCCGGATAAAGTTCAACACCGCGCCCGCATTCAACACGCGTCGGACAACCGGGACCTGTGGTTCATTGACCTTTTTCAGCAGGATTTCGGACGTGTAGCCGGTACCTTCTCGATCGTTGATCGGATGCATGTTGTGAAGAACGATATCGGCGTGATCGCCGACATGTGGTTGTAGCGAAACGGTGACGAGGCGGTTCAATTCGGCGAGGCGTTTATGCTCGTCGTTCGATTGGTAATGGCGGTGGGCAATCACGGACAGAAACTCGAAGAGTTCAGGCCGGATCAGGTAGGTGTGTGGGCGGTTTGGATCTTCGTCGGCGGCTCCGATGGAACGGGCGGCGTTGACGACGGAGAGGACCGCTGCATAGTCGGGCGCGCCGGGATTATCGAGCACGACTTTTTGTGTGAAGCCGTTTTGCGCCACGATCGGACGCATCGCGGCAATGGTTGCACGCGCGTTTTCATAAGGATGCGGCTGCAGGCCAGTTTCGATGACGGCCTCGAGTTGTTGTGCTGAGCGGGCCTGGTAACGGGGGACATCCTGCAGTGGCGAGCGCACCGCATTTGCGCCAAACAGGCCGGACATGAAGACCAGAGCGTCAATGGCAATCGCGATTGCCAGAGCGAGGTAAGCGAGCCGGTTGCCATCGTTGAAGGCGTTCCAGGTGACGACGAAGCGGTGGGCTTTGTCATCGCGGTTCAGTTCGGCGAGGTTGATTTTGGTGCGTAGTTCGTCGGTCGCTTCGCTGGGCAAACCAGAATCGGACAAGCACTTGCGCGCAAAGCCGAAGAGCGCGTCGGTGGAGCCAAGCTTTTCGAGGCGTTCGCCGCCCGCACAGTTCGCCAAGAATACCTGGGTTCCCTGATTAAGGGCAAAGACGATGGCAGCAGCTTCGCCGGCCTGGCGTGGGTCGCAGTCGATGTCGCGCACGCTTTCTTTTGTTGTTGGCGTTTGCGTCATGGCTTTCAGTAACTGCGAGCACTGTTGCTGCAGATCGTTTAGGCGTTGCTGGGTTGGCTCCTGGCGGAAGGCGACCTTGGCGCGTTCGAATGCCGGCAGCACGCGGGCCGGGTCAACCTTGAGCGAGGCTTCTTCGATGCCTGTCGTACGCTCGGTTGCGAGTATGCGCTGTTCCGCGGTTTGGGCTTCGCCCTTGAGCTGCGCGATCTGGCCGGCGATCTGGGCGAGTTCCGCTTTGATTGTCGAAATTCGCTTGTCGATCTTGTCGACGCGGCGTTGTGGACTGGCGAGGCGTTCGTTGGCCACCTGCAGTTCGGCGCGGATTTTACCTTCGGTTGCGCGTTCGGCGCGCCATTGTCTGCCGCGTCCGACCCTGCCGGTTCCTTCAACGCCTTTTTCTTCGGCAAGCACGATGGCGCGTTGCTCATCGAGGCGCCTTTGGATCTCCGAAACGACTTGTCGTTGTTGCTCGACAGCGGCTGCAGCTTCCGGACGTGACGCCTGCAGGCGGGCGATTTCTTCGTTGAGTTGAACGGAGCGGACCTGGATCGCGGCTTGTTGGCTTTCGGCCGATGCTCTGCGCTCTTGTTGTTCTGCAACCGCGCGGCGGCGTTCTTCCATTAGGCCGACGAAGTATTCTTCGATGGCGCGCTGGGCACCCTGAGCGCGGCCGGCCAGGCGACTTAGCTCGATTTCGTAGGCCTGCCAGCCCTTCGATTTGAAGAGGGCTTCGGCTTCGCTCAGTCTTCGGGTTTCGATCGTTTGCCCGATGTCTGAAACAATACCGGCAACTTGGTTTTGCGCGCGTAATTCGGCGGCGCGGGCGCGTTCTTCTTGCGGGAAGATGGTGGAAAAGAGCGAGTCAAAGGAGAAGAAAACCGAGGTCGCCATGCACGAGAGGAACATGATCCACAAGACAGCGTTGCGCAGGATGATTTTCGAACTGCGGATGTAGGGGGTCAGAAGGTCACCCTGCACGACCGCGATGAGTGCGATGATGCCAATGGCGACACCGCCAAAGAGGATCTGCTCCTGCGTGATGGGGAGGCTGCCACGAACCATCAGCAGGACGAGGCCGAAGACAATACCAGCACCCAAAAACGCGCCGATGACCCACTCGAAACCAACACCGCCGCGCCCGTTTGAGCGGGAATTGCTCTGGACGTTCATGCCGGAGGCGAAGCTCTCCCCGATCAACCAGGCGACGATTAGCATGACGCCCTGAATGCCGAAGGTGATCATCAACGAGAGGACGGGTTCGTTGGTGAAATTGCGCATGCCGTCCCAGGTGGTCCACCCGGAGGCGAGCGAAAGGACCAGTCCGGTTGCACCCAGCAACGCCAATTGCCAGTTGGAGAAAGCGACCTTCTCGACGACCTGGAGAACGCGTTTCCAGAATCCGCGCGACCATAAGAAGAGGACATAGAGGCTGAGCGTGATCGCGATGACCGACCAGTTCCGGACGAGCCACTCACTCACCGGCTTCAGCGACTCCGTGATCGCGACGATGTCCATCAAGTCTGCTCCGCACCCATGCTGTTTGCTTACCTGCCACGCGATGTGCCTCAATCGCTAAGTGGCAAATGCTAGAATCGTTACCGATTGTTACGTGCGATCCTGACAATATCGCGACCGCTGGCGGTAAGACCTCTTCCTTAACGGAAAGAAATGTTTTGTCGTGGAGACAGCATAGCAAAGGGGGGGCTAGCGAAGCGAGACGTCATTCTTTTTTGGTTGATGCCAACACAACTTAATCAACAGCGGTGATGAACAGGAAAAGTCACCGACGAGAGCTGTGGGACTGTCAAACAGCTTCAAATAATGCGGCAACGCCAATGCCGCCGATCGCGCCTAAGGCGCAAGCGCCATATTTTAGCCGGCTTTCAGAATGGTTGCGCACCATGCCGCTGAACAACCGGACAACGAGTACGGCGCCGGCTGCAGCAAGTGGGTGGCCGCGCACAACGGCTCCGCCGTCAGGGTTAATCAGGTCATCGGCAAATCCAAGCGAGGATGAAAAAGCGATGGCCTGGGCGGCCGAGGTTTCGCTCAGTTCAACTAACCCGATGTCTTTGGGGTTAAAGTCTTTGGCGCGGTCGAAGAGTTTTTGCATCGCTTCCATTGGCGCGCCTGCCTCGTTGTCGGCCTTAACGCCGCGTGAGACACCTGCCATTAACCGCAATGCTGGTGGTTTACCGAGTTCTTCCCAGACGGTCTGCGAGACAACGACGACCATTGCCGCGCCGTCGTGCATCGCGCTGGTGTTGCCCGGTGTGTGGCTGCCTTCAGGCGGCAGGAACGGGGCTTCGGCGGCGAAGTCCTCTGGGTCGAGGTCGGAGCTTGCGCTTTGGTCGCGAGCTTCTTCGGGGTTACCTTTGAGTGGGACAATCTCCCCCACAAACCGCTTTTGCTCACGTGCTGATTGCGCCTTGAGGTGTGATTTCAACGCCCAAGCGTCTTGTTGGTCGCGCGCGATGTTTAGGCGTTGCGAGAGTTCTTCTGAGGCTTCGAAATGATGGGGCTCTTCGGATTCGTCCATCATCGAGGGTTCGATGCCCATGAAGCGAGGGAGTTGGTAAAGGCTCTTAGGTTTGGCAATACGCCAGGGGGCCGTTGAGATGGCTTCCGCGCCACCTGCCACTACGATGTTTGCTTCCCCGTCGGCAATGGTGCGGCAGGCGGTGATGATCGCGTCGAGGCCAGATGCACATTGCCGGTCGATGGTAAATGCTGCAGCGCACTCTGGAAGTCCTGCTGCAAGTGCGATTGTGCGTGCAGGGTTTCCGCCCTGGGTCGCGTTTCCGACAATGATTTCGTCGACGCGTTCCGGAGCAATGTTGCAATCTTCGAGTGCGGCCGAGATGACGGGCGCTGTAAGCGTTTCGATGCGGCGATTGCGATGTAAACCACCAACACGGCCAAGCGCGGTGCGGCGGGCGGCAATGATATAAGATAACGGTGTGTGCATGTTAGGCCGCGGGCGTCTCTGGCGATTGAATGAATTTCAGACGCAGCACGGGCGGATCGAATCGGTTGCGTTGTTATTGCTTGGTAACCGTTTGTACAACCCCGTGCCGACAATCGTTAACGGACCGCGAAAAGTTTGCAAAAGTAAGGCATTCGGGTGGTGTTCTTGGGCGATAAAGCCTTGCTTGATCATGGCAAAAAATAACTTGGTCGCATTGAAACGAAGTTGCGCTTATATTGAGAGATAAAATACATCAACCCTCTCAAGAGCCGTTGGCACTAACGGTGGGGGGAAAGAGGAAGCAAGGAACTAGCTGCAGCGATGTCGAAAACAATGACAGAATCGATTGCGCCCGAGCAAACCCAAGATACCCAAGACATGCTCAAGGATATCGTCGGGCGGGCGAAGTCGGCGTTTGAACAAAAAAATCTGCGTTTTACGCAACTGCGAGAACAGGTCTTTTGTGAGATCGCGGCGATCCGCGGGTCGATTGGGGCCTACGAGATCTTGGAACGGTTGGCGGATAAAGGAACCCGCCTTGCACCGATCTCAGTTTACCGGTCGATTGATGCCCTGATGGAAGCTGGCGTCATTCATCGGCTGGAGAGTAAGAACGCATTCTTTGCTTGCCGCCGGCATGAGCATGGCAAAAAGGGTCGGCCTATTTTCCTGGCCTGCGAGCAGTGTGGGAGCGTGGTTGAAGTTCCAGCACAGCACATCTTCGATGGAGTGAAAGAACTGGCCGCTTCGGTTGATTTCACGCCGAAGGTTAAATTCATCGAAGTTTCTGGAACCTGCTCGAGCTGCCGCGAAAAAGGCAAAGGTTGACGCCGACTTTGGTGCTCGCGGTACCAAGTTCCAACAATGATGAAAGTTGGTGCAGTTATCACTGTGTTGTCTCACGGCGGCTTCGCGGTTGGGTGACTTTTATTGTCAGCGAAGCCTGCTTGAGGCTTGGTTGCCAACTTCGAAATTTGTTTGCGCCGCAGTCATGGCAGGTTCGGCAATGAAGCGAGGCAGAGCTTGAGATGGCCGACCGTTCTATTCTGATTACGGGTGCGTCTTCTGGCATTGGCTTTGCTGCAGCCGAAACGATGTCTCGGCGGGGTTGGCGGGTGTTGGCCACTGCTCGTAAGGCAGAAGACCTTGAGAAGCTCTCGCGTAAGGTTGGCGTCGACGCGCTTGAGTTGGAACTCGCAGATCCGGTTAGCGTTGAAGCTTGCGCGAACAAAGCGCTGGAGCTTACCGATGGGCGTATTGATGCGATCTTTAACAACGCAGCGTTTGGCCAGCTCGGTGCTGTCGAAGATCTTTCCGCGGACTTGTTACGGCATCAGTTTGAAGTGAACGTCTTTGGCGGGCATGATCTGACGTGCCGAATTATTCCACAAATGAGAGTGCGGGGGGCTGGACGAATTGTTCAATGTTCGTCCGTGCTGGGCCTCGTCGCCGGGCGATTTCGTGGGGCTTACTGTGCGACCAAGTTCGCACTTGAGGGACTAAGCGATGCGATGCGTCTCGAATTGCGAGACACGGGAATTCATGTTTCGCTCATTGAGCCTGGGCCGATCCGATCGCGGTTTGTCGAAAATGCTCTGCATCGCCTGAAAGCGACGATTGATATGGAGACTTCGCCGCACCGAACCGCGTATAAAGCGCGGCTTGCGCAACTCGAAGCCGGCGGGCGAGAGACCTTTAAGCTTGAGCCTGAGGCCGTCGTTGAGAAGCTGATCGATGCGGTTGAGAGCCGCCGTCCTAAGCCGCGCTATTTCGTGACCACGCCAACGTATGCCGCGGATGTCTTGCGGCGGGTCTTGCCGACTCGGCTTCTCGACCGGATCTTGCTTGCGCAATAACTAGTGCACGATTGGCGTGACCGTCGGTTAAGCACGATGATACGGGTGCCCGGCGACGATGGTAATGGCGCGATAGAGCTGCTCGGCAAGCATTATGCGCGCAAGGCCATGGGGCAGGGTTAGCTTCGACAGAGACAGTGTTGTTGGGCAGGCCTTGCGGGCTGGTTCGCCATGGCCGTCAGCCCCTCCAATGAGGAACGCAATTTCGCGTGCGCCGTCGTCGCGGGACCGGCTCAGGAAACTTGCAAGGTCGTCGCTTGAAAACTGATTTCCACGTTCGTCAAGCAGGACATGCACGGAGGCGTCTTTGGTCGCGGATAACAGGCGCTTCGCTTCATCATTGCGACGCTGGTCTCGCTGAGGCGTGCGGGCCTCTGGGAATTCGAGGATCTGTACGGGCCCCAAACTGCAGGAGCGCCCAAGCCCCTTTGCCAAGTCCGTGTAGCGCTCGACAAGGGCTGCTTCAGGCCCGGACTTCAGGCGGCCAATTGCAGCAATGGTTAGGCGCATCGCAGGGGTTCCATTTGGTGCTTAGAAGCCAGCGCGTCGCCGCACAGCATGCTAGATGCGAGCGTGGTGCTGACGCGACTGGTCAGGCACGAGCTCACCGCTTCATCGGCGCTGGCTACTGCAAGCATACCGAGCGTTGCTCTCACATGATGTGCGAGACGATCAGTGAGATGTCGATTCGGCCGGGCGCTCGCCTTCCCACATCCGTTCGAGATTGTAGAACTCCCGAACTTCAGGACGGAACAGGTGGACGATAATGTCGCCGGTATCGATCAAGACCCAGTCGCATGCGTCATCACCCTCAATGCGGGCGCGACCATGTCCTTTGTCTTTGAGCTGCTCTCTGATTTTGCCGGCAATGGCTGCGACGTGCCGGTCGTTGCGACCGGAGGCGACAATCATAAAGTCGCCAATCGACGTCTTGCCTGCCAGATCGATCGTGACAATCTCTTCCGCTTTGGCTTCATCAAGCCAGCGGACAATGCTGTCCACGAGCGTTGAGGAGACTTTGCTTTCGGGCAACGCCTCGCTCGGAGGCTCACCCGTCATGGTAGCCTCATTCGCAGTTGGCATATTTAAGTGTTCGTCCTTTCCTCATCGAACCAGTTCAGTTGGAGTTCTTTCCAAAGGGGTTCGCCTCGTATCGCGGAAATCGAGCTACAGGCCCGCTTTCTATGATTTTGAGCGGTGGATATAGGCACTTCTTCCAACGCTGAGAAGGGTAAGCTCTCGGTACAACTCGAGCAACCATTAACAAGCAGTTTATTGCCCTTGTTTGACAGAATAGCGTCATCTTTTGTGGCGTTTGGGCAACTTTTGTCACATCTCAGCAAGTTGCTTCTATTTCTCTACATTTTTGCCTTGGCTCTGAGCGCCGTCGAAGACTGGTTCGACAACCGTGTCGATAAGAACACCCACGCTGGTGCTGGCAAGGCCGGAACGGCCCTGGCTTTGCGCTCGCGATAGCGCCACGGTTTGAGGTAGCGGGCGGCTGGAGATGCAAGAGCCTTGAAGCGCCAATCGGGGCGGTCGACGACCGCGATTGGCAGGGTTGTGGCGATCTCTTTCCAGCGCTGCCAGCGGTGGAAGGTTGCCAGATTGTCGGCTCCCATGATCCACACAAAATTCGCTGCCGGATGCTGTCGTTTGAGAAAACGAATGGTTTGGGCAGTGTAGCTGGTTCCCAGTTGGCATTCGAAATCGGTGGTGATCATGGCAGTGTGATTTGCCATGGCTTCGATGGCTTCGATGCGCTTGTCGGTCGTGGGCAGCGCGTTGTTTTCTTTCAGTGGATTCCCGGGGGTTACGACCCACCAAAGGCGATCCAACCTTAGCCGTCGAATGGCGGTACGAGCGACGATCAGGTGGCCTTCATGCGGCGGATTAAACGAGCCGCCCATTAATCCAATGCGGGCCCCAGGCCAGACCGGTGGCGTCGTTACGGCGAAGCTGGACCGCTGGGTCGCAGAGGGGAGGCCTGTCAAAGCGTAAGCTCCAGGCGGTATGCTGGATGCAGGTGGTCGTGTTGTCGGGAATCAACTTTGGGCGGTACGATCATTTGGGACGCACCTGCCCCTGTCCGCGGACAACATATTTGAAGGTCGTTAGCTGCTCCAAACCAACCGGGCCGCGCGCGTGCATGCGACCTGTCGCAATGCCGATTTCCGCGCCCATGCCGAACTGGCCGCCATCGGCGAATTGCGTCGAAGCATTGTGCATTACGATTGCGGAATCTACGCGCGCAAGGAAACGCTCCGCTGTTCCGAAGCATTCGGTGATGATGCTGTCTGTGTGTTGCGATCCATATTTTGCGATGTGCGAAATCGCGTCGTCGATGCCATCAACGGTTTTCACAGAGATGATTGCGTCGAGATGTTCGGTGCCCCAGTCTTTTTCGGTTGCCGGCGTGACGCGGGCGTCGGCGGCTTGTGTGGCGGTATCGCCGCGCACTTCGCAGCCGGCGTCAAGCAGCGCTTTGACCAGGGGCGTTAAGTAGTCTTCGTGCGCGTTCTTGTCGACAAGCAGGGTTTCGGTTGCGCCGCAAATCCCGGTGCGCCGCAGCTTGGCGTTGATGACGATGTCTTTCGCCATATCGATGTCGGCACCGCGGTCGACATACGTGTGGCAAATGCCTTCGAGGTGCGCGAACACTGGGACGCGGGCTTCATCCTGAACGCGGGCGACGAGGCTCTTGCCCCCGCGAGGGACGATGACATCAACGGTACCCTGCAGCCCGCGCAACATCTCACCGACAGCTTCGCGGTCTGTGGTGGGTACGATTTGAATGGCGTCTTCGGGTAATCCAGTTTTGCGCAGCCCGTGGGCAAGGCAGGTGAGGATGGCCAGGCTCGACTGATGGCTATCGGACCCTCCACGCAAAATCGCGGCGTTGCCGGATTTCAAACATAACGCGCCAGCATCGGCTGTAACGTTTGGCCGGCTTTCGTAAATGATACCAATGACGCCGATAGGCACGCGTACACGGGAGATTTGCAGACCGTTGGGCCGATCCCACTCGGTCATCACCGAGCCGACGGGATCGTCGAGATCGGCGATCGCTTCAAGGCCCAGTGCGATTTGTTCGATGCGCGAGGGATCGAGCATCAGCCGGTCGAGGTAGGAGCCTGGACGGCCTGCGTCTTCAGCGGCTTTCAAGTCGCGTTTGTTGGCTTCGATGATCTCTGACGTGTGGTTGCGCATTTCTTCGGCTGCAATTCTTAACGCCTCGTCCTTTGTCTCCCGCGGAGCAACGGCGAGACCCCTAGCGGCGGCGCGGGCGGCTTCGCCCATGGCTAGCATCAAGGCTTCTACGTTGCTTTCCTGGAGTTGTTTTTGGACCGTGACGTTCATTGTTGTGCAGTCTCCGAAAGGCCTCTTGCTCGGCCAGTGGGTTTGAGTGTTTTGTCCGTTATTGCCTGGTTAGAGATGAGCGGGTCGCAGGCTTTGTCTACGCTGTGCACACGACCCGCCGGGGGCCAAGTCTAGCTCTGAGCGGCCATGAGATCCTCAACAAAGATCCGCAAGAGCAAATCCCACCACGACATCACTTCTTTCAAGTGTGCGCCATTAACAGCGGTCAGGATCAATGAGTGGGTCAGCATCGCTTCACCATCTGAGTTGATCGAAGCGCGCGTTAGCGGAAAACGGTTGTTCCAATTGTTCGCCCATTCGAGGCTGGCTTTGCGGTCGGGAAACATGCAGCTCAGCATCAAATAGGGACTCTGCTTGTCTTCGTTCTTAAATAGGAACGCAGAAAAAGGGATGCCACTGCTGGTTGCGCGAATGCCCTTTGCGCCACCATCCAGTTCGGCGACTTCGACGGGTAGGCCCAAATGGCGGAAGTACTCGGCGATACCTTCGATTTCAGCGTCAATAATCTGGTCATTTGACATGAATTTACTGGTCCCTCAGCTGTCGTCCCGATGTTGCCGGTTTAAGGCCATGTCATCACGATGGATGAGTTCGTCTCGTCCTGCGAAACCCAAAATTTCTGCGATTTCGCTCGTCTTCTTTCCGATGATTCGTTCTGCTTCCGATTTTGCATAAGCCGCAATTCCGCGGCCAAGGTCGCGCCCGTCGGGTCCTTTTATCACGACGGCCTCGCCTCGGTCGAAAGCTCCAGAAACTTCGCGTACGCCAGCAGGTAGGAGGCTGCGGCCAGAAAAGAGAGCCTTCTGCGCCCCGGCATCTACGACGACCGCGCCTTTGGGTTCAAGCTGGCCGGAAATCCAGCGCTTGCGCGAGGTCACTGGGTCTGTTGGAGCGAGGAACCATGTGCAAGTTGCGCCTTCGCCAATAGCGCGAAGCGGGTTTGTCGTTTTGCCTGATGCAATCACCATATCGCAGCCGGCTGCGCGGGCGATTTTCGCCGCTTCAACTTTCGTGCGCATGCCGCCGCGCGAGAGCTCGCTGCCCGCATCGCCAGCCATAGCCTCGATTTCGGTTGTAATCTCGGTAATCACGTCTAGGCGCTTTGCACTCGAATTCTCTCCAGGCGGTGCGGTATAGAGGCCGTCCACATCGGAGAGCAGAACCAGGCAGTCAGCGTCGATCATTGAAGCGACGCGAGCGGATAGCCGGTCGTTATCGCCGTAGCGAATTTCGTTGGTGGCGACAGTGTCGTTTTCGTTGACGACGGGGAGTGCTGATAACCGAAGCAGTGTCAGCAACGTATCGCGGGCGTTGAGGTAACGGCGGCGCTGCTCGGTGTCTCCGAGTGTGAGAAGGATCTGTGCTGCGGTGAGGCCATGGCCTTTGGCGAGGTCGGCGTAGGCGTGGGCGAGCGAAATCTGTCCAACGGCGGCGGCGGCTTGGCTTTCCTCTAATGCCAGAGGTCCTTTGGGCAGTTTTAAAGATTGGCGTCCAAGCGCAATAGCGCCGGAGGATACGAGGACGACTTCACGGTCCTGCCTACGTAAGGCTCCAATATCTTCCAGAAGCGAATCCAACCATGCCTTATTCAGTGATCCGGTTTCGGCATTCGCAAGCAGCGCCGAGCCGAGTTTCACGACGATGCGCTTCGCGGCCTGCCATTCAGGGCGCACAGTTGGGGCCTTTGTCTTTTCGGTTTGAGCGCTGTCGGCCATCGGATCATTGATATGCTGGATTGGTGTATTGAACGGCAGTCCTGCAGATAGCACACTTTGCCCGGCGGTGACGGACTTTGATTGGTTAATCCTCGGTCAGTTTCCCGCCGCGTGCCATCGGCTCATCCGTGTCAGGGCTGCCAGGGCTTCTTTTCGGTTTGCTCTTCTGCGTCTTGGGCTTCGGCCTCTTTAATGTGGGAAGCAATCGCATAGAGTGCTTCATCGACGCCCTTGCCGGACACAGCTGAAAGCAGAAGTGGCCGCTTGGGGCAGACTTCCTTGAGCTCAGCGAACTTTTGCTTGAGGTCATCCTCAGTGATGGCATCGATCTTCGAGAGTGCGATGATCTCCGGCTTATCGATCAGGGCATCATCATAGGCTTCAAGCTCGCCTCGAACGGTTTCATAAGCTTCTGCCACGTTTTCCTCGGTGCAATCGATGAGATGTAGGAGAACACGTGTGCGTTCGACGTGCCCGAGAAAGCGTGTGCCTAGGCCCGCACCTTCGCTGGCGCCTTCGATAAGGCCCGGGATGTCGGCGAGGACAAAGTCTTTGTCGCCTGCGCGGACAACGCCAAGGTTGGGGTGCAACGTGGTGAATGGGTAATCTGCGATTTTTGGTTTTGCGGCTGATACGGCAGCCAGGAAAGTCGATTTGCCAGCATTGGGTAGGCCGACCAGACCGGCGTCGGCGATCAGCTTCATGCGCAGCCAAACGGTGAGCTCTTCACCGGGCTGGCCGGGGTTGGCGTGGCGTGGGGCTTGGTTGGTTGGGCTTTTGAAATGTGCGTTACCAAATCCGCCGTTGCCGCCCTTGGCAATGCGGAAACGCGCGCCGGGGTCTTTGAGATCTGCAAGCAGGGTTTCGTTGTCTTCGGCGTAGACCTCTGTGCCGGGAGGGACTTTGATCACGCAGTCGTCGCCTGATGGTCCGGATCGGTTGCGGCCCATGCCGGGGATGCCGTTCTTGGCTTTGTAGTGTTGTTGGTAGCGGAAATCGATCAGCGTGTTGAGGTTTGCCACGCACTCGAACCAGACATCGCCGCCTTTGCCGCCATCGCCGCCATCGGGACCGCCGTACTCAATGTATTTCTCACGGCGAAAGGAGATGGAGCCTTCGCCGCCTTTGCCCGATTTCAGATAGATTTTGGCTTGGTCGAGAAATTTCATTTTCTTTTACGCTTGGTACGCTGCGCGCTTCGATTACTTTGCGTTAAACGGATGCGCGGATTCAATTCGTTCGTTCAGCTTGCCGGACGTAGCCGGGCGAGCTTCTGCCAGAAACCGGCTGGCTTCGTGAGTTCGTAGCGGACGGCCAGGTGGTCAAGTTTTCGGGCTTCGCACCACCAAAGCCTGGTGCCCGTTTTTTCAAAGCCTAGCTTCTCGATCACCCGCGCCGATGCGGGGTTATCGTCAAAGTGTCCGCAGGTAATTGTTGCCGCGCTATTGGAGCGAAACACATGGTCAATCACGGCGCTGGCTGCTTCGGTTGCGAAGCCTCGCCCCCAGTAAGGTTTACCGATCCAGTAGCCGATTTCAGCTGAGTTTGCTTTTGCGTCGCGGTGGTATCCGGTGACGCCGATCAACTCGCCTTCGTGTTCGATTCCGAAGACGCGTTCGCCGTCGTTCAGGCCTTCAATCCACTGTGCTGCGGCGTCCAACGTGTAAGGATAAGGCATACGCGAGGTCATACTGGCGACATCCCAGTCACCGCCCAGTTCCGCGATGCGATGGGTATCTTCAGTTGTCAGCTGCCGTAGGCGCAGGCGCTTAGTTTGGATTTCTGCAGCGGGCATTGGAATTCCGTCGGGGTGAGAGTTGAGAAAGCCGCCCGCAGTTTATGGCTTGCGAGCGGCCTCAGGAACCTCGGATACAACGGCTGCCAGTTGCCCTTCGGCGGGCTTACTCGGCAGCTTCTACCGTTTTCGGGTGTACCGAAATGTAGGTCCGGCCATTACGCTTGGTGCGGAATTCAACGTGGCCTTCGACCTTGGCGAAGATCGTGTGGTCGGTGCCCATGCCAACGCCACTGCCTGGGTGCCACTTGGTTCCGCGCTGGCGTACAATGATATTGCCTGGGATGACCCGCTCACCGCCATAGCGCTTCACGCCAAGGCGTTTGGATTCTGAGTCGCGACCGTTTTTGGTCGAACCGCCGGCTTTCTTCTGTGCCATCTCGTTTTCGTCCTTCCGATATCAATGCCTGCAACCGGATCGCGCCATTCTTGATGGAGGCTGTTGCGGGGTTGCGGCTGGATGTTTGCCTTCAATTTTGCTCGTTAGCCGCTGATGGCCGTGATGCGGACCAGCGAGATGTGCTGGCGGTGGCCTTTCTTGCGGCGTGAATTCTTGCGGCGGCGCTTTTTGAAGGCGATGACCTTCGGGCCGCGGGCCTGATCGACGAGTTCGCCGGTGACTTTTGCGCCTGAGACGAATGGCGTTCCAACTTTCACGTCGTCGCCTTCGCCGACCATCAGGACGTCGGAGAATTCGATCGATGCGCCGGCTTCGCCTTCGAGGCGTTCAATGGTGATGAGATCGTTCTGGGCGACGCGATACTGCTTGCCACCCGTTTTAATGACAGCATACATGGCTGACGGGACCTTTGTTCTGTTCAATGCGTTTTATCGCCGGAGCCCTATTGATTGGCCCCAACGGGTTTGTTCGCGCCTTGTGGCGCCGCATCAGGTCTCACCGGCGAGCCGGTTATGCGGACTTTGGAAGCACGTGCTGCGCTATGATTTATTGCCGGAAATTCAATGCCTTCCCGCCCTAAATCGTCGCTACAACCGTGAGGCGCACGCTCATAAAAATCGTGAACGGCGCATTTGGCCTCAGGCAGCGGCTATTGCGCGAAAGACTGTGAACCCTTCGCGGCCGGGCTTTTCTGACGGAACTGCCTCGATTTGTCAACGTTTGCGGGTGATGCTTAGCCGATATGAGAGGCTTTAATGAAATACCGCTGATTGAAGTGGATCAGCAAGACGAGTTGGGGCCCGCGACGCTTATTGCGCAGCGTGATCGGGCCGATGCGTTGATCAGCGGTGCTACGCGCGGCGTTTCGAAGACCTTTCTTTCCGGGCTCGACAAGGTTTCCCGGCGCTGGATGGCGCGCTGGAACCACGAGAATCTGCCGGAAATCGATCGTGTCGCTCGAATATTGGGGCGGCCAGGCGTTTACTTTTTATCGGCCAACTATGAGTGGTGCTGCACCTGCAGGGTGGCGGCGGATCCAACTGGATCTTCGGCGCGGCTGGTTCGGGTTTTAGATTGGGGTATGCCGGGGCTTGGTGAATACGTCATCGCGGCGCGGGTTTCAGCTGAGGCGGGTCCATTCCTGGCGCTGACGTGGCCGGGTTATACGGGCGTTTTGCAAGGCATGGCGTCAGGGCGTTTTTCGGCGGCACTGAACCAAGCCCCCATGCGGCGGTCTATTGGGTTGTTCGCGCTTGACTGGGCTGCCAACAAAGCGCGGGTGTGGTCGCGTCCGCATTCGACACCGGCCTACCTGCTGCGAAAGGTCTTTGCGACGGCGCGGGGTTATTCCGAGGCCAAGGCGCGCTTGACCGAGACGCCGATTGCGTCGCCCTGCATCTATACCTTGGCGGGGCTTAGTCCTGACGAAACCGTCGTGATCGAGCGCGAAGAGGAAACTGCTGAAGTTCACGAAGGGCCGGGGGTGGCTGCCAATCATTGGCAGTCAGCGCGTTACAAGGGGAGTTCACGCGGTGTCGACAGTAAAGGTCGCGCGCGCCTTGTCGGCTCACTCGCGCCGGACTTTGAATCAGATTTTGATTGGTTGAAACCGCCGGTTCTTAATCCGCTAACGCGGCTGGTGATGGTGGCAGGTGCGCGAGAGGGCCGCGTTCAGGCGCAAGGTTACGAGAATGAAGCGCCAGCGACGGCGCTTCTGGATGTTGTTTGCTAGAGCCGGTCAGCGTTTGCGTTCGATGATCTACTCGGCTGCTTGCGATTGAGACGCTGCGGTGGCGGCTGCAATCTCCGCGATGTGGCGATGATCGGTGCCGCAACAGCCGCCGAGAACCGTCAAATGCGGGAAGCGTGTTTTGAGGTCCGCCATTTCGCGACCTAGCTGCACCGGGTCTCCGGCGTCGAGATCGCAGGCGCAGTCCAGTTCGGCATGGGAGCGCGTGGAGGCATTGGCGCGGATGCCTTTGATCCGGCCGACCCATGCCCCGGCGTTGTCGAGCGTTTCGGCAAAGTGGGTCGGGTGGGCGCAGTTGATCATGTAGTATTCCGACGATCGATTGGTGGCCTCATCGACGGCGTGGATCGCTTCTTCAAGCGTTTCGCCCGTTGGCAGGCGTCCATTGGTTTCCACGGTGAAAGAGATTGCTGCTGGGACCTTGGCGTTCTTTGCCGCCAAGGCGATGCCAGTAGCTTCTTCAATGGTGGGCATGGTTATAGCGGTGATCAGGTCAACGCCGCTGCGGGCGAGGATGCCGATTTGCCAGCTGTGGTAGTTGGCGGCTTCGGAGATGGTCATCGTGGTGTCGGGGGAATAGCCGTCGCCGCGCGGGCCGATGCAGCCTGATACGACCACCGGCATTTGTGGAGTTTCAAATTTCGTGCGGATCTCGAAGGCGCTACGAGCGGCGAGGATGTTGGCATCTGCCAACTCGTTGAGGTTGGTGAAGCCGATGGGTTCTGCCCAATCCGGGCTGGCACGCCAAGTTGCGGTTTCGACGATCAGGCCCGCGCCCGCATTCCGCGCGATTTCGCAATAGGGTTCGAAATACTCAGCCAGCAACTTTGCACCATTCGCGGTGCGCAGCAGGTCGATGGCAGCGAAGCAGGGGAGCTCAATTCCGTTTTGGAAAACCATTACGGTTTCGAGGCCGCCGTCGGTTAGGAATAAGCTGTTCTTTTGCGGTAGAGTGGTGCGGTATTTTGGTTGTATCATTCCAATAGGATCCTGCCGGGCCGGTGCTGCTTCTGAGAGCAGTGGGCCCAATCGTTTTTTGGAGCTCATGGTTGCGCTGCATGGTTTACAGCGGCGGCTTACGTGTGAGCTGTTCCCCAAGGAACCGTTATTGGCAGGGAGGGCTTGAGTATTGGAATGTTGGTTTGACGTTGGTTCAATACGCCTCGTGCGGGCGGTAGATACAATCTGATTAGGTTTGCAAAGAATGTTGAACGCGGGTGGCTAAGGTCTCCAAAAACACAAAGGGGCCGCCTATGGCGACCCCCGTGAGATTGGTACGGCTGAGGCCCTTTGGCCTGTCAAAACCGCGATGCTCAAGCCCGATTCAGAGGCTGCTCTGATATAGCGCTCTTGCACCCGAAAACCTCGGCCGGCACAAAGATCTCACTCGACATCAGATCACCTCCTTCCAGTTGTTAAATCCTGATGAGGACGATACCAGCGGCGAAGATTCGCTGCAATGGGTTCCGGAGCGAAATGGTTGAGAATGCTCAAGTCTGCGCCGCGCTTGCATCGATTCGTTTGAGGCGCTAAAAGCGCGCTCCGGCCAAGCATTTGGTTCGCCTGGGAGAGGTGGCTGAGTGGTCGAAAGCACCGCACTCGAAATGCGGCATACTCGCAAGGGTATCGAGGGTTCGAATCCCTCCCTCTCCGCCATAGAATTGATTTTTCATTATTATTATCAATGAATTGGCTTTGGATTCTTGTAGTTTCCCCGACCCTTTCCCCAACGACTAGCTTTTTTATAGCGGTCCGAAAACTCGCTCTGAAGTTGGACCGGAATTCCGTTTTGTAATGGTGGGCAGGCGGCGTTCATAAGGTGCTCTGACCAGAGTGAAACTCCTGATGTCTTCTCCTCCGCTAAATCTGTGCCACTGGTTTCTTTGGCAGCGTTGGAGTATTCACTGGCACAATTCGGACACCGTGGGCTGCATGCCGATGGCGTGCTGGGGGCGGGTCCACCACTAACAACAGACATCACCCTGCACTCGGTGCAAGACAGCTTCGGGCCTTTGCAAAAATCACCGGCGCGCTTCAGTGGGAGAGGCTCACCTTCGGTGGCGTCGATACAAAGCTGTTGGCAGTTTGTCTGGGGCGGGCCAGTAGTTGAGTTAAAACTGAGTCTGACTTTCGCAACGACCGGCATCCGCAATTTGCACATAAACAGAATAAGTAACTGTTTTCTCCTGGGCATTTGGCAAGGCCAAAGCCGAAGCGGCGATACTTCAAACAACGGACGCGGTGTTTTCGCTCGCTAGTTCTATCGGGTGGCCCAGCTGCATTCGTTGCTTGCACTGCGCTTCGGCAAAGCTGACAGAGCCAAATTCCGACCGGCCGTGGCTAGCGTTCATCGCTGTTTATCGACGATGTCTCGGAATCAGCGCCTCAGGAGCCTCAAGGAACGTCACAGTATTGGCAATCTTGCGTCCTGTTTTTTTGTCCGCCGATTGCGGCGAGGAAGGCGGTTCCGATGTGGTGACTTCGCCGATGATGTTGATACCGCGCTTGAGTTTTGCCCCGGCAATTTCGATGTCCTCATGAAGTAGTTTGTTATAGGGCAACACGTAAGCGCGTGGTGTTCCAATCTGGACGCCCTTGCTTAGATCGTTTGCCCAGATATATACGCCTTGATTTTCCTCGACACTAAACGCCATCAGTCGGAACTGCTTAGGCACATCGTGGTTGGTGGGCCACCCCAATAAGGGTGGTATGGAGAGATAAGTGGCAACATAAAAAAGCAACAAGCCAAGCGTAGCGGTCGCTTTAATCCACCACTGCCATGTGGAATACAACAAAACGCTCAGTAGCAATGCCGCCAGCACGCCAAAAGCCGCGACTAAGCCTGCGAGTCCCATAGTCTGCATCTGTTTCTCATTCCCCCGGAAGAAGCCGGTGTTTGACTGATTTTTCGACGCTGAATAACTCAGTCCTTAGTCAGGTTGTTGGCGTTAGGGGCATCCTGAAAGGTTATGTTCAGCTCTTCGGTTCGCCGCGTTATTGTTGCTGCATTTTTGGGCCGCAGATTTCTTTTCGCCTCGTCGACTTCGCCGATAATCGTAAGGCCCGTTTTCATTCTTTGGCCCGCGTCCGCGACAGCTTTGCGAAGCGATTCAGAATAAGGCAGGACATAAGCACGTGGCTTCGGTTGAACCGTGCCGCTTTGTATCGTTTTCGCCCAGAGATAGATGCTCTCGTTGTCTTTGACGTGATACGCAATGAGGCGGAATTTCTCTGGCAAACCGTCACGAGCTGGCCAACCCAGCATCTGGGGAATGGAAAAGTAGGTCACGAAATAAAAAATGGCGATCGCAATCGTCACTCCTGCCTTGGCCCACCAATTCCAGTTCGCGTATAAATGGAGGCACAGAAGAAATGTCGCTAGAACGACATAGGCCATAATCAAACCTGCTAGTCCTAAGTTCGACATTTTAAACTATCCTCCCGGTCTGGCTATTCTTCTCACGGCTTTTGTGCCAGTAAGGTCCGTCGCTAGTTTGTTGTTACGAGCTTCTTTTGCAGTTGGTTGATGCTTCTTACGCTGCCGTCGCTTGCTAAGGTAAATCGCACGGCTGTTTTTTCGTCACCTTTACGGTTCATTTGGACGTCAGCGTAATAAAACACCGTGTAAACCGGGTTCACTTTCGCGAGTTTCACTTTGACGACGACCGGCTTTTGCGTCTCGCTGGCGAAGTAATGCAAGTTGACCGTATATTCGCCCGGCACCAATTTGCGAATGGTCGTAATCTCCTGGTTGAGGGGGTTAGCGACCTGCTTTCCGTTGATCATCAAGGTGTCGTACAGCATGCCGCGGTCATCTCGATCGAGATGCACCAGCCCTGCCTCGCGATTTCGAAACCAGGTTACGTTACCCTGAGGATCTTCGATCCAGGTGTCGATGTCGTCAGGATTGTTGTCAGGCCAAGATACCGAAATCACATACTCCGCATCGAGGTCGACCTTACCTTTTTTCTTTTCTGGGTTGAGAAAGACGATAGCAATGAAAAACAGCAGCATAAAACCGATCAAGATGTTGAACAAAAGATCGGTGAAGGGATCGGCGGGGTTTTGCCTGAGATTGCTGTTTCGCGAGCCTAATCTAATCGGCATGGAACATCGGCTCTCGACTGGTCAGTTTCTGTTCGTTCGTTAATGCGAATAAGCGATGCGATCAACGTTTCAACGCTGCGGCCCAGAACCATGTATTGCAGGCCGAGCAACGTTGCGGTTGTCAGCCCAGCTAAGGTCGTGAACAGGGCCGTGCCCATGCCGCCGCTCATCGATATGAGAAGGGATTGAATCTCGTCAGCGCGAGGCAACGGGCCATCGACCAACGTTCGCAGGATCAAAATGAAACCAACAATGGTTCCAAGCAATCCTAATCGCACGAGTAAGTCGACGATGAACCAGCCGATCTCAACTGGAGAGCGTAACTGATCAGCGTATATTTCCAGAATGTGGTTGTCGGGACGACCTTGCTTCTTACTGCGCGAGAGCGCTTGGGAGTCGCTGACATCGCGTAAAAAGTTTCCAACGAAGGTTGGGCCGCTGTCGTTCAGATTCACCGCGGTCCGCGCCGATGGAGGGATGTCGCTTGGCTTGAAGCTCTCGTCCGTGTTGCCGTCGAGATATCTGTTTGCCGCTTTGATGCGCTTTGCGGTAGCGGCAATGTGCCAGGCTGCGTGTGCGCTTGCCGCCAAGAAGACTATGATTGTCACCAAAGACAAATAGCTTTTGTCCGTATCGACCATGATATGGAATATGTCATTGTCGAAAGCGACCCATGCCGCAAAAGCACAAAAGATCGCTATGATGAGCCAGGTCTGGAGATAGATGTGGTCTGTTATATTGGGAGCATGCTGGGCACTGCTGCTTTGCCGTCTTGCCGCCAAACGTGCCAAATGCCCTGAGAGTTTACTTGTTAGTTCCGTCATTTAGGCGTTTCCAATGCCGGTCCAGTTTTTTGGACACGCTTCTATTAGTTAGTCCACGATTTTCCTAACCCACCAACCGTCGAAACCAGTTGTCGGGAAAATGGGCGTGAAAGTGCTGATTATTGAGGTTGCTGTGGGGCCCTGCCAATCTTGATGTTCTTGATCAAATTAGGCAGCTCTCTGTAGTTTTCTCTCGCCGCTTCCACCATGTGCCCTGTGATGTAGTTCATCCGCGTGAGGAATTTCATGTGGGTTTTGGCTTTCTTTATTCCGGCCCTCTCAGCAAGCAGAAAGCAAGCAAAAGCCTTCAGTATATCTTTTTCGACGCCAAGTCCGTGACGATGGAGAATACCCAAGTTGACAAGGGAGGGCCCATTGCCGGTTTTGGCTGCGCGAAGATACCACCGAGCGGCTTCCTCATAATCGCGTGTTACACCCAGACCAAGATAGTAGATGTTGCCGAGGGTGTTTTGCGCACCTGCATCTCCCTCCTCTGCGGCGCGCTCATACTTTGCAATAGCGGCAGCGTAGTCTCCTTGGAGCAGGTCTTCGCGCGGATCTGCTGCACTGCGCGTCACCCAGTAGCCACCTAGTCCCACAAGCACCGCAAATCCACAGATCGCTCCGGCTTGCCATTTGTTTTTTATGAGATGTTTCAGCATGGATCCAGTCGCGTTCTTTGCTGATTGACGGGCCGCTAAGCGGCATTTTCAATGCGTGTTATTGTTGTAGTCGCGGTGGGAAGCTTGTGTTTCGTCGAGAGGAACTTTCCCAATCATTTTGTCGGCACGATCCCAATCTGTCCATGGGAGGAAATCACGGGTTCAGTTACCTTCCCTGCACGTTCAGGCCCTGCACGTTCAGGCCCTGCACATTCAGGCATGGACGCCACCCGACCACGAGTGCCGAAACGCAGGAGAGCTAACGATAGCCGGCAGGCGACTGCAATACCCGTCATCTTCGAAGAAGGTCCAGATGATCGAAGGATCTCGGCTTTGTGTGAATGGTGCACGTGCGTTCATCATCGTTATCCGGATCAGGGCAAGTAACTCGGATCCCGTCGGGGTAGTGCGTCAGGTTCTGGCATGTACCAGTGTATGCCCGAGAGCCATCCTCGTTATCGGTCGACCTCAACTTCTGAAGTCGGCAGTCCGTTTTCATAAAAATCAAGTGGCCGACTTGTTCATCTTTTAGTTCTGGATACGCAGGGGATGCTGACCCGACGATCAGCACCCCCAAAACCAAGACCGTGATTTTGCCTTTTATCGCTTTCATTGTTTGCTCGTAATTGCTCGCCTGCTCTGTTTTTTTCTTGCACAACACCTCCACCGAGAAAAACGGAGCATCAATGACTGTGAGTAGTTTCTACACGGCGGCACTCTGCGTTTGTCAGAACCAGGCAAAGTAATCGTAAGAAACATGTCAGGCGCGAGCCAGCGGTCCGACGGCCTTAGGAATGTTTTGCAACCTGACACGGTTCTGACAACAGACCCCGGTTATGTGGTTAGCTTTATGTTGATTGAACCAGTCCAAGAAACTCCTGCTAATCCGAGGTCGTCTAATGCCGCCACGCAAAACGTGCCGCAGTCTTTTCGCATCTGTTTTGTTGGCTCTTTTGCTCTCAGGAGTCAGTCTTGCAGCGCAAGGCGTTTCAGATTCTCGGCTTCATTCAGCCGGTCGAGAGGCCTCAAACTGGATGATCAATGGAAGGGAATATAACAATCAACGTTACTCGCCTTTGGCTCAAATCAATCGCGCAAATGTCAAGACACTGAGATTGAAATGGGAGTTCAAGACTGGGGTCGCTGGCACTTTTCAGACCACTCCTCTGGTCGAGAACGGCATCATGTACATCTCCACCGCGTTTTCTCACGTCATTGCCGTCGACGCAAAGACGGGCTCGGAGGTTTGGCGTTACCGGCACTCACGTCGGACGAAAAAACTGTTCGGTGGACCTTCCAACAAGGGTGTCGCCCTAGGGTATGGAAAGGTTTATGTGGCGACGGTGGACGCCAGGCTAGTCGCGCTTGATGCAAAGACCGGCCGTGTGGTCTGGGATGTGCCGTTGGTTACGCGCAAAATTGATACGGAGAGCAAAGCTGTACTCTCCAGCGACAATCCTATTTTGAAAGACAACGTGCGCGGGTCAACTGGCGTCGGCGCATCGGCTGCACCGCTCTTGTACAATGGCAAGGTTATTGTGGGGATCACGGGTGTTGGGTATGGCCTGCATCTGGAGAAGGTTGCTGGTTCAGGGCTTGAATCTGCCGTCGTTGGGATCGCGGGTCAGTATGGTCAGCCCGGCTTCTTGGCTGCATTTGATTCCGAAACCGGAGACGAGGTTTGGAAATTCGAAACGACAAAAGAAGGATGGGAAGGGCCCTTCGCTGAGCGGACAGCTTATGGGGTCGACCTTAAGCGCGATATCGAGGCTGAAAAAGAAGCCGCCCCGCGGTTTAGGCAGGCCTGGAAATTCGGCGGCGGTTCAATCTTCCATACGCCTGCGCTAGACAAAGAGACAGGCGTCTTGTTTTTCGGAACCGGCAATCCCGCTCCTCAGGGCGTTGGAGTCGGTCGACCAGGTGACAATCTCTACACGTCTTCCCTGGTTGCACTGGATGCGGAAACGGGAAAACTTGTTTGGTACTACCAGCAAGTGCCGCACGATCTCTGGGGCTATGACGTCGCCAGTCCTCCAACTCTGTTTGACGTCGAAGTAAAGGGTCAGGTGGTACCGGCTGTCGGTCAGGCGAGTAAGATGGGGTGGTACTTCGTCCACGACCGCAAATCTGGAAAACTACTTTTCAGATCAGAGGCTTTCGTTCCCCAGCAGAACCTTTTTTCACCACCCGCTGAATCTGGAACCGTCATATTCCCCGGTCCCGGTGGCGGCGCGAACTGGTCTCCAACGGCCTATGATCCGGACCTGGAGTTCGTCTTCGTCAACGCTGTGCACATGCCCTTCGAGTATACGAAGAACGAGACCGAGGCCACGCCAAACAGTGAGCCAATCGCCTACACGACACTAAAGCCATTGAAGAAACAACGACACGGAACCTTGTCTGCCATCGATCTATCAAACAAAGGACGCATCGCGTGGCAGTTCAAAAGCACCGAACCCATGATTGGCGGATCTCTTGCCACCGCAGGGCGACTTGTTTTTTCTGGAGAAGGAACCGGTCAGTTCTCAGCGTTCGATAGCAAGACGGGTGAACAGCTGTGGACGTATAAGGCGGATGCCGGCGCTAATGCACCACCAGTCACCTTCGAAGTCGACGGACGGCAACATGTGGCCGTTGCGGCAGGTGGGAACGCGTTGTGGGGTTTCAAGTCGGGCGAATCTGTCCTTGTTTTCTCTTTGCCCGACTAGCTCCTACCGTTCATTTTGGACAGCCATCGGCGGGCCCCTGACGAGATCGATGTGAGGCCAGGCGTCTTAATCTCCAATGATCAGCCCCCATTGAGTGGCTCAGTTTTATTGTTGGTTCGGTGACGTTTTGGGTTCCGGCGTTAGCAGGGCCGTCGCAGGCGCTCCAACGACATTCGCAGGCCCCGCCCGGCTAAGAAAACCGGGCAGGGTACATGATCGATCAGTCAGCTGTGATGCTGACGACTTTGTAGTTGGGGTCCATTTTGATGTCGTAGTTGGCACCGTCAGCGCATTTGACATCATTGAGTTCGAACACACCCGTACCCTCTGTTTCCTTCTCACCCTGGCCGCCACTGCAGCCCCAGGCTTTGGCGGTGGCTTGCATCTTTGCCATTTCGTCGGCTGACGGTTTGTCGTCGGCAAGAGCAACTGGTGCCGCCATAACAAGTGCCAGTGCGCAGACTGCAATTCTCTTCATTTTTGTGTCTCCATTAATGATCAGCGCATCGTGTGGGTGACGCGCGATACCGCCATGTAGCAGCAGAACATCACAGGATATAGGCGCGCTGCATGACCGCTGCCACGCGTTAAGTATGGTCCTGCATGATGGCGAATTGAGTGCGACAGATTCGACAAACTAAACAGCTGAATCTTGGAGTCGATATCCACCTACGCATCGGCAACTGACTGCAAAGTACTCTATTCAGATTTGAGACGTTCAATACTCAAGCGAACAAGAAAGCTGAAGCTCGTGGGATAAATTCCAAGGCTAGCTAGAATACATCTACAGCCAATAGGAAGAAGTCCTAAGCTCAATAGAAGAATTCGATCATTACCGTCTTCAACTTCTATTTGATGCGACGAAAGTAGGGCCCATCTGATGTTGAGTAGGCGAATTTTAATTCCTC
Organism: Filomicrobium sp.; assembly: GCA_040219445.1. Taxonomy (GTDB): domain Bacteria; phylum Pseudomonadota; class Alphaproteobacteria; order Rhizobiales; family Hyphomicrobiaceae; genus Filomicrobium. Next base: position 653,203 of record JAVJSM010000003.1, read on the forward strand.
CTACGCAGCCCAAACCCGCATCGATAAAGAGGAGATGTCAAAAATGTCGAAAACAAAAATTGGTTTCATCGCCCTGGCTGCCGGTCTTATTGCCGCTCCTGCTCTTGCTAGCCAATCCTATCCAACCGTCCTTCAACAAGCCGAAAATACGGGGCAATTCACCACCTTCTTGAAGGCAGTCGAAGCGGCCGGAATGACGTCTGTCCTCAATGGCGATCAGCCGGTTACCGTATTCGCGCCAACCGATGACGCCTTCGCAAAGGTCCCCAAAGAAAAGCTCGCTGAGCTCATGAAGCCAGAGAACAAGGGCAAGCTCGCCAAGGTCCTCAAGAAACACATCATCAAGGGTGAAGTCTGGGGTAGCAGCATCGCGAACGAGCAGATTTCATTGACGACGAAAGCTGAGAAATCGCTCAATGCTGATGGAAGCCAATGGCCGTTCTCATTCGGTGACGCAACCATTGTTCAGCTCAATCTTATGGGGTCGAACGGAAAGATACATGCGATCGACCAAGTGAAGGGATTAGCATCTGCATCGTGAGTATTTGCGGTTTTTTGGACCGCGTTAGCAACGCCGCTTTGTGTCAGGGGTATCCAAACTTCCTCTCCAGGTCATACGGAGCCCCTGTCATAATAAGCGCATCCAACAAGTTTTGAACTTTGTCGCCTGGAGGTCGGGGAGTGGTTGAGGAATATCGACGGCCATTCTTGCAGCAGGCATTGTACCGCCACTTACGATAGAGACTTCAGCACCTTTGTCTGTAAGGTCGGATAGCAAAGACCTCGCCTTGTCCTTTTCCAGTTGTCCCTTGACCACAAGCGTCCCGATTGAGTTCGTGCGGCCCGGGGGAAACACACCAAGCGTGAACAAAGATTCCGTTTTCAACCAAATATCGCGGACAACCAGTGCCGTGTAGGTCCGCATCTCAAATTGAACAACACTTTTCGCAGGTCTTGCCAAAACCTCGAACGTGACGTCAACGCCGGCTATGTCATAGGTCGCTCGCATTGTGCATTTGACGGGAGCACCTTCGGGAGAGGCTTTCACCTCTATTGAGTGCGGAAGGGGCGCTGCCGCGATGGCGCTTGAGGTGTGCAGTGCGAACGGCAAGCAAGCGACGACACATACAGCTGGCGAAAGGCTGCGTATTGAGGAGCCGAACTTCAACGTAGCGTCTCCTCTAAAGCTGGCGCCGCGGTCGTAGGGACGACCCGGCCATAGGCCAAGATTTTCGTACCCTTGTTTGCGAGTGCCTTCGGTGGAGCACCGTTTTGCGATTCACATTTGGAGATTAGGCGACCGGTGTCCTGGTCCGGCAATTGGTAATAGTAACCCGTTTTCTCAAGCATACGGCCAAGGGTTCGAAAGTACTCCTCAGCCACCTCCAGCGACCCTTGGTCCACGCAGTGATCGGTCTTATTGAAGTCGGACAAGGGAATTCGGAACTCATTGAATTGCCTACCGGGCGAAACGTCACCGCCAGAGGCACGAATGAACCGCGTTCCAATCACCATCGTCTTAAGGTCATCTGGAACTTGACCCCCTGCAAACGGCACAGGGTCAAGCGGTGACTGGGCAGCGACCGGGCTAAGCAGTCCACCAGCTGTCACGATTGTAGAGAAGGCCGCAGCCGCGAGGGGCAGCACTTTGTGCAGTTTATCTTTTGTCATTGGCACAAGTTCCTTTTTTCCTGCAATTCCACTCAACAGGCTTAATCGCGACGCGACAGAGCCCTTGATCTCGCCGTTGTCCGATCGACCGCCTGTGATGGCGCGCAAAGACAGAACGTTTAATCGACGTACTCAGATGTGTCAGATGGAGAGTTTGAACCAATTAACGTTTGGGCGTCCAGGAAACACATGGCTGGCTTGCGAGTTTCAATACGCACGCGTCACAGAAAGTGTCACACGGTCGATGGTTAGCCTGCCTGTTGGGCCCGCCGATAGAGCCAGCTCTTCGTTGAGGATGAGTTCTTCAGTCCGAGAGTTCGTCGTCAAATACTCTCGAATCTTGCTGTGTAGGATTATTCTTTTGCCGCCCGCCTTGATCTGATGGTCGTTCCGCGCAAAGCGGTAGCGTTCGGTTTTACTGAATGTCACCTCCCACAGTTTTCGGTATTCATCCTTGGTCAACTGCTGGAATTCCGGCTGGCCAGGCAGTTGGATATTGATCACGGCGTTTTCGCGAACTGCTTTTGTCAACCAGTTCGCATCGCGGGCGTTAGCAGCAGCATCCATATCGGCAACCAATGCGTCGATGCGCCTGCGCTCGCTAACTGATACTGTCGTTTCATCAGCGGCGGGACTGGGCTCCAAATTTGCGAGCATTGCCATCGCAAGTTGCTCACCTTTTCCAGCCGCCCGCTCCAGCCATACTCGAGCTTGGCCTGTCTCACCCAACATTAAATGCCTTTGTGCGACCCTGATTTGCGCTTCGGATGCTCCGGCACCTGCGGCGCGTTCGAAAAACTGTTTAGCCTTATCCTGATCTGGTTCGATGCCATCACCTGTCTCATAGGCCTTAGCAAGATTCAGGAGGCAGTGTGGGTCGCCTTGCTCGGCACCCTTCCGATACCAGGAGATCGCCTTACGGGGGTCTTTGGGAACACCTTCGCCAGCCAAATACATGTTGGCGACATTCAAAATGCCCTGCGCATTGCCCTTCTCAGCAAGTGCGAGCCAAGCTTCAAACGCATCCTCGTAGCGCCCCATCTTGTAGACGGCGTAGGCTTCGAGAGTTTCGACCATCTCAATATGGACTTGCTCCCTTCCTGCAAACGCGATGCCGCATATCGTTGGTATCGCCGTGAGGGCCAAGAAACCAAAGAGCAAACTGTAGATAGAGCGCATCTAACTCCGCAATCCCGTCAGCAAACTTGGAAAAGTGCATATCCAAAGAACGTGTGGAACTGAGCTTTGTCAACGCGAAGGGAAAGCCGTGCGCGTTGGAAAGATGAGTTAGATGCAAATATCCGAGTCAATAAATCCCGGCAACGATGCGGAAAAGATCCTTAATGGTGCGGCGATTAAATCAATAGCTAAAACTGGCACCAACGTACAATTCAAGATGGTACGTTAGAATGCATAGTTCGGCACTTTCTTGGCGCAGTTTAACTGCAATCCGCGAGGGAGCGCATGAAGGTGGGACGAAACAAATGAACCCTTCATTGCGTTTTCTAATCGCCACAGGTGCAATCGTCGCTATCGCTGTTTTGGTTTCTTCTGCGCTCGTTGCGTTCTGGGCTTTCTCGCAAGCTCAAGAACAGCTTGATCGCACCGTCCGCTCTTACGACCAACTTGCTCTCGCAACGGGTATCGAAGCTGAGATCGGCCGACTTCTCATTGCAGAAGTCAACGGCATCGTCGATCCGCGTTCTCCGCCGCTGTTGCGCGCAGACCCAGACAGGATTGAAAGTTTGGTCGCGACGCTCATCGGGAGGGTCGGAGAAGAAGTCGCTGCGCTAGCCGAGGGTGAAGAGCGGAATAGGGAGCGGGAGGAATTCAAATCTGTTTATGCAATCCGCGCGCTTTTTTCGAGCATGCGACATGGCATCGATCGCCAGAGGGCGCTTGTGAGTAGGCTCGATTCTGGAAGTGCTGTTCGAAACTTCATGAACAATGTGATTGCGGTGGATTACCGTCATCTCAATCGCATAGTCAGAGAGGTCTCCGCTGATGAGAAGGAGGAGGTCCGTGCCCGCCTTGGCGATATGGTGCTTTTGCGCGAGCGTTTGATGGTGGCTTCTGCCATAACCCTTTCGACCGTCTCCATTGCGGTTTTGTTAGCCGCGTTGTTTGCCTATCGCCTGCTCATGCGCCCACTCCGGGAACTTGGGCTTGGTTCAACAGCCCTCGCGTCAGGCGATCTGTCTCATCGCATTCGTGAGGGTGGCCCGCCCGAGTTGTCCCGACTTGCGCACCGCTTCAATGACATGGCCGAACAGCTTTCGCGACAGCAAAGCAGGCTGCTTGCCGCAAACGATGAGTTGGAGCAGACCGTCGAAGAACGGACCAAGCAGCTGCGGGAAAAAGCGTCGCGCTTGGCGGAGATTGATCGTTCCCGCCGCTTGTTTTTCGCGAAGGTTTCCCACGAGTTACGCACGCCATTGACGGTGCTCCTTGGTGAAGCCGAGGTCGCTTTAAACCGGCAAAGCGGCAACAAAGGCCACGACGATGAAGCGCTTTCCCACATCGTAGCAAGTGGTAACTACCTAAAACGTCGGATCGTCGATCTGTTGGCTCTGGCCCGTTCCGATGACGGCCGACTGCAGCTGTCATTGCAGGCGTTATCGCTCCGTGAGGTGGCCACGAAAATTAAATCCGTTTCAGAGGCTTACGCGAAGTCAAATGAGGTGCAGTTAACCTCGACGATATCGATCTGCGAAGAGCGGTGTCTGGCTGATCCCGAGCGATTACAGCAAGGCATCCTTGCCGTGCTCGACAACGCCATCAAGTTTTCCCCGCCCGGCGCGAATGTACGTTTCGACGTCTCTTCAAGTGACGATGGCCGCAGTGCTGTCATCACAGTTGATGATATGGGGCCTGGCGTACCAGAGACTGACTTGTCGCGCTTGTTCGATCCCTACTTCCAATCTGAAACAGGCAGAGCACAGTCCGGGACAGGTCTCGGGCTAGCCGTTGCCCAATGGATTACCCAGCAGCACCAAGGACGCATCAACGCAACCAATCTCAGACCGAATGGCTTGCGCGTTCAAGTGGAACTTCCGTTACTGAAATGAAGATTCTCATAGTCGAAGATGACACGGGGATCGGAAGGTTCCTTCGCAACGGGCTGTTGGCCAACGGCTTTGACGTTGACTGGGTGCAATCGGGCGCACAGCTCGTGAAACGTGTCTCTTCGGGAAACTACGCGGCTGTCGTACTTGATCTGATGCTGCCCGACGCAGACGGTTTTTCGCTGTGTCAGGAACTCCGGTCAGCCGGCATAACCACGCCCATCTGCATGTTGACGGCACGCGATAGTCTTGAGGATAAACTCGAAGGCTTCCGGTCAGGCGCAGACGATTATCTGACGAAGCCGTTTGCAGTCGACGAGCTTGTGGCGCGCCTGAGAGCTATCGCCCGTCGCGACAGCGCATTGGGGGCCGCGTCGGTTCTTCGACATGGTGATGTAGTTATTGACCTACTGGCTCATGAAGCCCGTGTTGGTGATGACGTGATTGATCTCACGCCACGAGAATTCAGCGTCTTGTTGTTTCTTGCACGACATGCCGGGCAAGCCGTGTCGCGAGAAAGGATCTTGCAGGCCGCTTGGGGTATGGACGCTGAAGTAACACCGAATACGGTTGACGTTTATGTCGGTTACTTGCGTCGCAAGCTCAAAGCCAAGGGCGTTGATGCCGCCATCACGACGGTGCGTGGTATCGGATTCAAGTTTTCCTGAACTTGATGCCGACCTAGTAAATATTTCGATCAAACATATCCAAAACCACGTTCGCTAAATTCCCTAACGGAACCAAAGTACATGGCTTCTTGAGAGATTTCTCAAGCTTCTCTCAGGACGTTCTCATAAACGCGACACTATGACTTCCACGAGGGTGATCCTGCCCTGATGAGTCCGGTCCGGTGAAGAAGATAGGCTTTAATTTTCTCACTGATACATGCCGGCAAGAAAATGGGATTTGCCATGAAACTCTGGACAAAACCAACCGTTCGGGAAACCGAGGTCGGCCTTGAGGTTACGAGCTATTTGCCCGCTGAGATCGACGTTATCTGAATCAAACTAAAATCAAAATTGGGAGAACTCGCATGAAAGGATGGCGCAACGCAGCGCTATTGGCCGGTGTTTCTGCATTTGCCATGACGGCATTTGTTTCCGGCACGCTGACCGCAGATGCAAAAGACGGCCTGAAGACCAAGCCAGTCACCTGGGAAGACATCGTCAACGACGAAAAAACCACCGGGGACGTCGTGCATTGGGGAATTGGTCTCCGCAACCACCGCTTCAGCCCACTAACGACCATCAACGAAGACAACGTCAAGAACATGAAGGCCGTTTGGTCATTCTCGTTCGGCGATGAAAAGCAGCGCGGTCAAGAGACCCAGGCGCTGATTCACGACGGCATCGTCTACGTCACGGCATCGTATTCGCGTGCTTTCGCGCTCGATGCAAAGACGGGCAAGAAGCTATGGAGCTATCAGGCAAGGCTTCCCGACGACATCCGTCCTTGCTGTGACGTTGTCAACCGCGGCGGTGCGCTCTACGGCGATTTGTTCTTCATGGGTACGCTTGATGCCGGCATGGTGGCGCTCAACAAAAACACCGGAAAGGTCGTTTGGAAGAAGAAGTTCGGCGACCACACGGCCGGCTACACAATGACAGGTGCACCTTCCATTGTGAAGGACCAGAAGACCGGTAAAGTGTTGCTCATCCATGGTTCTTCCGGTGATGAATTCGGCGTTGTCGGTAAGCTGTTTGCACGCGACCCGAAGACCGGTGAAGAAATCTGGATGCGTCCGTTTGTCGAAGGCCACATGGGCCGCCTTAACGGAAAAGAGTCATCTCCGACCGGTGATCCGAAAGCGCCATCCTGGCCGAACAACAAAGACGGCTCAAAGCGTGAAGCTTGGTACCACGGTGGTGGTGCGCCATGGCAAACGGCAACCTTCGATATCAAGACCAACACGATCGTTGTTGGAACCGGCAACCCGGCCCCATGGAACACCTGGTATCGCTCCGGTCTTGACGGCAACTGGCAGGATTACGACAGCCTGTACACCTCCGGCCAAGCTTATCTTGAGCCATCCACGGGTGAACTTGTTGGCTTCTTCCAGCACACGCCGAACGACGCGTGGGACTTCTCGGGCAATAACCCAATCACGCTGTTCGACATGAAAACCAAGGACGGCAAGACCGTTCGGGCTGGTGCTCATGCTGACCGCAATGGATACATGTTCATCACCAAGCTCGATGAACTAACAAAGCGCGACGGCAAGATCTCCAAACAGGTCGGTGGTGCATTCGGCATCTATCCGTTCGTTCCGGATATCTCCTGGGCAACAGGTTGGGATCTGAAGACCGGCCGTCCGATGGAAGTCGCCGGACAGCGTCCGCCGCCTCCGGCTCCTGGCGAGAAGCGCGGTAAAACCATCCAGGTCACGCCGAACTTCCTTGGCGGCACAAACTGGATGCCGATGTCCTACAGCCCGGAAACCGGCCTGTTCTACATCCCGGCCAACCACTGGACGGAAGACTACTGGACCGAAAACGTCACCTATAAGAAGGGTGCGGCATATCTCGGCCAGGGCTTTCGCATCAAACGTCAATTCGACACGCATGTTGGCGCTCTGACGGCTATGGACCCCGCAACCGGCAAGATCGTCTGGACCCACAAGGAAGAGATGCCGCTTTGGGCCGGTACACTGGTTACCAAGGGCAACCTCGTCTTCACGGGTACGTCTGATGGTTATGTGAAGGCGTTCAACGCCAAAACTGGCGAGGAACTTTGGAAGTTCCAGACCGGTTCTGGCATCGTCTCGCAGCCTGTCACCTGGGAAATGGACGGTCAGCAGTACATCGGCCTCGCATCCGGCTATGGCGGCGCTGTTCCGCTGTGGGGCGGTGACATGGCCGACATGACCAAGCAGGTCAGCCAGGGCGGATCGTTCTGGGTGTTTGCCGTGCCGAAGCGCCTCGCAGATTCGGGCGAAGCGAAGAAGTAACAGCTTTCGGTTTGCGGTTCCGGATTCCTCATATCCGTGCCGCGTTCCCAGCGACCGCCGTACAATTGGCGTAACGGCGGTCGTCAAACTTGGTGGCCAGTGCTCGTCACCGGGCTTCTCATCTGGAGTTAAATTCATGCTGAGGTCTTCAGCCGTTTCCCAGTTCTCCCGATGCGTTTCGCACGGGGGCGTTCGCTGGTCCCTTTTCGTTGGCTTCGTTGCTGCACTACTTGCAGGCCCTGTCAGCGCGTTTGAAAAAGTCAAAAATGAACAACCACGCCCTGATCCTTGGATCGTCAATGGTTGTGAAATAAAGCCGAAAACGGTTTGTCGTCATGTCGATCTGCGCCATGCTGATCTCCACAAGGCGGACCTTCGCGGGGCTGATCTTCGAGGCGCAAACATGGCGCGCGCAAAGCTGCGTCACGCAAACCTCAAGGGCGCGAACCTGTCCGGTGCCAATCTGGACGGCGCCGATCTCGTCATCGGGTTTCTGCATGGTGCGAAATTCGTCGAGGCTTCCTTGCGAGGTGCCAACCTCTCTTTTAGCAGGGCCCTCGGGGCGAATTTCACTGGCGCTGATCTGACGGCGGCGAACCTCGAAATGGCACGTGCCAGTAAAGCGAATTTCGAACGCGCCCTACTCAACAATGCCGACCTGCAAGAGACAAAACTCTACAATACCAATCTTGCTCACGCCGTTCTTGATGGCGCGAAGATGAGGTTCACGATTTTCCAGGACGCGGTAATGGATGGGTGCTTGGGATGTCCGCACACTTGGCAGACCAATGAACCGGTTTGGGAATTTGAAGCCAAGGATAGAGCCGGGCGAGAAACGAAGACACAATGAAACAAGCGATGCTGCTCTTTGCAGTGCTGGCGATGTGCATGGGGCCGTCACATCTCCAGGCTGGTGATGGGCAGCGACCGGGCAGCAATCGCGCAGAGCGTGACATCGTTGCGGCTTTGCAGACGTGTCGGAAAGTCACTGAGGCCGATCGACGTCTGTCTTGTTTCGATGAGGTGGCGAAAAGGAATGCGCCACCGCTCTACTCGGGCAAGCTTGGTGTCAAAACGAAACCCTTCAAGCTCGCGGGGCCTCATGTGCTGCGCTATCGCAGCGAAGGCGTGATCTTTGTTCTCTATCTGCTCGATGAAGCCGGTGACGTGGTCCAAAACCTCCATATCGGAGGCGGGGGCGAAGATACGTTTTTGATCGAGAAGGCTGGTGTTTACTCGCTGCAGATCGACGGTAGCGCAAGATGGAAAATTTGGATCGATCCCGTGCAAACCAGCGCGGAAAAACATAGCAATTCATCCGCAAAATAACGAACGAGGAAACAAAATGAAACGAGCATTCACTGCGCTGGCCGCATCGGCGCTGTGTGTTACGCTATCCATCTCTGCATTGGCCCATGGCGACGGTGCGCCACAACCTGTCGACACGACAGGTTTGGAAAAGCTAGGGGACGACTGGCGAGACACGAACCCTTACAAAGGCAATGAAACGGCCATCAGGATCGGAGCTTCTGGGTACAATTCAAACTGCGCGCGTTGCCACGGACTTGAGGTTAAATCGGGCGGTATTGCTCCCGACCTTCGATATCTGGAAGAAGACCCCGACGGTGATCAGTGGTATCTCAATCGTGTTCGCAAGGGCCGCATTCACAACGGCGCAACCAAAATGCCGCCGTTTGAAGGGCTCATCAGCCAAGAAGCCATGTGGGCGATCCGCACCTACATCGATGCCCAGCCTGAAGATTGATGGCGGCTTCTGAGCGACGAGATCATCCAATGCGTGCCATCTTGTTTGTTGCCTTAACGGCAATTCTTTGTGGCTATGGTTCAAGCGCGAATGCCGAACTGAAGGACTATCAGGTCGGCCGGCTAATCATGCTGAAGTCCGAATGCAAAGTCGTCACGTTGTCTCGAAACGAAGAAGTAGATGGCTCTTGGACCTACCTTGGGACATGCAGCAATGAGAGTTTTTATCCCGACGGCATCAAAGTGACCTGCGCCGATCCCGATAACAACGATGAGCGTGCTTGCGTCATTCACACCAAGGCCAAACAATTCGATAGCTTGCGCCTGTTGCAGCAACCTTCTCTTCCAGACGAATAGGTCTGCGAGGAATTACCTCGTGATGACCGTGAGCTAAGACAAAGCGGACTTTTGGCCGGACTGCAATTCAGCAAAGAAATGTCCAGAATGGGTCATCTTCGACGATTTCGTAGCGTTTGGAGCACCGACGCCTCACCCTCGTTAGCTCACAGTTGAGAAAACATCGCGCGAACTCGACGCGATGGCTTCAGCTCCGGAAGTCTACACTGGTTGGCTCAAACGACGAGACGGGCCATTTGCAGACATCACCTGCGCGCTTCAGCTGCCATTTGCGGTTCATTCGCTTCCGAGATTGGCTCGGGGTGCGTTCCGCATAGCATGAATACCTAGCGTTCGTAGCCGAACACTCTAGCGGTAACCATGCCCCCCCGCTCACCGCAGAGTCACCGACACGTTGACTGTTGCGGCCAAGCAACGTGACTTTGCTGGTTGGTATGCGGAGCCAATGTCACCTTGCACTGCAACAAAGTCCATTGCAGCCTGTTCGTGACAGAGGTGGTTGGCGTGAGTTACGAGCGTTGGGAAATTTGGGTTCTTGTGTGCGCGGTTTTTATCCGCGCGCTCATCGCGCCTGGCGTCATGGTCGCGCAGGGCGACGATCCTTCCGATGGCCTCCAACTCATCATCTGTCAGTCAGACATTGCGGGCACGATCGCTAACATAGATGGTGATCCGGACCAGCCTACTGACCAAGGTGCGACAGCTTCCGAACCGTGCGCGTTCTCGACTCTTCCGTTGGCACTTGCTCCCGGCGAACAGTCAATAGCTTTGGCTGCCCCACCAACGGCCACACCAGAACTCTGGGCTGCAGAACAGCTACTCCGCCAACGCGAACTTCGCGGTTACAGCGCGCGTGCACCGCCAAGATCTCTCCAAGTTTGACGTCCGATTAACTGGCAAACCGCTCGTCGCGGTCAAAACTTCGCTTGGAGATTTCCATGATCTGCTATCTACGCAGCTTGATTGCGCCTTGCGCAATCAGCACCCTCGCCTTGTCGGCATTCACTTTTAAAGCGCACGCGCAACAAGCGCTGGACCCGATCGTTATTGATGGAATTTTGGTCGAGCCTGGGGAGCAGTTTGGTGGGCAACCCGCAGAGGCAACCGGCGCTGGCGTCGTTGCCGGTTACGTGGCCTTTACAGCCGACAGCGGCAGCCGAACCCGCACGCCGATTGAACAGATTCCTCAGTCTATTGCGGTGATCCCACGCAAGGTAATAGAGGATCAGCAGGCTTCAAACCTTACCGAGATCACGCGCAACATCTCGGGCGTGCAAGGCATAGAGCGACGTGAAGGCACACAACAGCTTGATGGTGATTTCCTGGTCCGCGGTCAATTCGTTGAGACCTACGTCAATGGCAGGATTGCGCTTCTGGACCAGGGGTTTGACCCCCGCGGCACGATAAACATCGAGCGGGTGGAAGTTCTTAAGGGACCGACCTCATCCCTCTTCACCGCAGCCAACGGTGCGCCGATAAGTGGCGTCGTGAACATTGTAGAAAAGATTCCGGAAAAGAAACGGTTCGCCACGATCGAAGCGTTCGGTGGCAGTTTTGAATTCGCAAACGTCGCGTTTGATATCAACCAGCCGATTTCGACAAACGGCGATCTCGCTTTTCGCGTCACAGGTGATGCCCGCACGTCTGGCGATTTTGTAGACGAGGTCGAAAGCCAATTCTTCGGCATTTACCCGACACTGCGTTACGATGATGGGCGAACAGTTCTGCAGTTTCGGGGCCGTTACCAGCGGACCGAATATGATCTTTATCCCGGATTGCCCACGTCTGGTGAGAACTTCCCAGCCTTTGATCTTCCGCGCGATACCTTCGCTGCCGCGCTTGACCAACCAAAAACCGAACTTGATGCCTACACAATTGATGTTTTGGGTGAGCATAAGTTCACGAGTGAGTTGTTGGCCCGGGTGCGTTCCGGATTTCAGCATTCATTCGGCGACCAGTTCTCCACGGTCACCGCACAAGGCCCATTCTTTTTCGCCGGTACGTCGGATGAACTCGTCAGGCTCGACAGCCAACAATATGCGGAACTGAAGCTGTTCGATGCCGGCGGGGAAATCGTTTGGACGCCTAAAGTCTCAAAGGAAGTCAAACCAACACTGCTCGTCGGCGTAGAACACCAGTCAACGCTGACATCGTTTGAGTCCGCGTTTGCCTTTGGCGCAGTTGGTGACATCAACGCAGTGCAGACGTCACCGTTTCAACTGCCGCCTACGGGCACTCCCGACACCTTTGACTCTTTTACGACCACGGCAATTCTTCAGAGCCAAACAACTTTCCTCGACCGTGTCCATGTCCTTGCTGGCTTGTCGGTTTCGGACGCGCGTTATGAAATCGATAGTTTCGTTGATGTCGATTTGGAAGACACCATTTTTTCGCCACGTGTCGGCGTTGCCGTGGATGTCACACCCAACTTTACACCCTTTGTTGGGTGGGGACGTGGGTTCCGTTCTCCGCCGACGGTCGCTGCCTCTTCATCGTTCTTTACCGTTGGCCAAGTTGCGATTGAGCGCAATGAACAGATCGAAGCGGGTGTCCGTTTCAAGAATAAACAAATTGGCCTATCAGGATCGGTCGCCGTGTTCCATCTGGAGCGGGAAGATGCAGCAGTCTTCGCCACCGTTTCAGCGCAGACTGGGCTTTTGGACGTTGCCGACCAACGTAGCCGCGGGTTTGAATTTGATGGGGTTTGGCAACCCACACCGAACTGGAGCTTTATCGCGAACTATGCCTACACAGACGCAAAGATTGACCAAGACGGAAGTGCGTTTGATGGCAACCTCCTGCAGCGCGTCCCAGAACACTCGGGTCGTCTCGCCTTTCGTTATCTCTTCACCGAAGGTCCCTTGGAGGGGCTTGGACTTGGTGCGGGCGTCACCGCATTGAGCGAGCGTGCTGGCGACCTTGGCAACACCTTCTTTACAGATGGCTACGCAGTCGTTGACGCCCAAGCATCCTATAAAGTTGGCAACGTCGAAGCCCAGCTTGGGATCGAAAACCTGTTTGATAAAGAGGAATACGTTCCTAACTTTCTGTTCCAAGGGAACGTTGGACCGCTTACGCCGGTTAACGTGAAGGCTGGACTCAAGGTCACTTTTTGAAGCCTAGGAGACACATTAATGGATATCACAAAGCGTGACCTTTTGCTGGCGCTAGCTGGCGCCGGTACCGGTATCCTTGCTGGTGCCGGCGGCCTGTCGACTGCCTTTGCCCAGGGTCAATCAGCTGACGAAATGCATGATATGAGTGGACTACCACCAGCATGGTTTCGTGGTGACGAGGAGATCGCGTTTCTCCTTTATCCTGGTTTCACGGCACTTGATGTTGTCGGTCCCCATTACATGCTCGCGTGTCTGCTCGGCGCTCGTGTGCACATGGTTGCCAAAGACACTGGACCAGTAAAGAGCGATCTTCCGTTGTCGATAATGGCAGACACGACCTTTGAAACATGCCCACAAAAGCTCACGTTCCTGGTGGTGCCAGGAGGTTCCAGTGGAACACTCGATGCCATGCAAGATCAAAAAACAATTGATTTTGTAAAGAGCAGAGGGGCTAGCGCAGAGTATGTAACGAGTGTCTGCACGGGCTCATTGATCCTTGGACAAGCGGGTCTATTGGATGGCTATAAAGCGACGTCACATTGGGTGGTGCGCGATCAGTTGGCCGAGTTTGGTGCAATCCCTATTGACGAGCGTTATGTGATCGATCGGAACCGCGTCACAGGAGCCGGTGTTACTGCTGGAATTGACTTTGGGTTGGCGTTGGTCGCGAAACAGCGTGATGACCGCTATGCAAAAGCCGTCCAGTTAATGGCCGAATACGAACCCGTGCCTCCGTTTGATGCCGGAACGCCAGACAAAGCAGGCGGTGAGGTGACCGCGATGGTCGCCAACATGTTCGATGGGTACAAACGCAAGATCTCTGAAATCTCGAAGACAAGAACTTAGTTGGGCTTTGTGTCGAAGCGGGGTGCGTGGATTGTTCTCATTGAACACCTTTGACAGTAGCGTACGGGCAATGTCTGCTTGGGGTCATCAAGGTCGATTTGGTAGAGCGCTCAGTAAGGACGATCTTTCTTCGATAGCCGACAGTCGATAGAACATCTCGCAAATCCGACGCGATACGTTCAAGGGCTGCCGTTTGCCGCGCCGGTCACTTTCGTCGAGACGGGCCAGTTTCAGACAAGGTGGGCCTTTTGCTGAATATTTACGTCCTAAAATTTGGGCGCTGCAGATACTTCGCTCTTCAGCCGTTTGAGCATGCGCCGGGCGGGGTGAAATGACGGATCTAAAGCGACCGCTTTTTGAAGTTCTACGATTGCCTCTCCCTTTTGGCCGGTAGCTGCAAATATATCGGCTCGATAGAGTATCGCAGCGATGTGCCGTGGGGCGATCTCAATCACCCGATTGAAATCCGTGATGGCACGTTGGTAGTCTTTCTTTTTGTAATATGCTTGGCCGCGCCCAAAGAGATAAAAGCTTGAGTTCGGAGAGCCTCGCAATAGGGCAGTGAAGTCCTTTACCGCCTTGCCGTAATGCCCCGCCTTGTAGTACAGGCGTCCTCTGGTTTCAGCTATCCAGCCTGCTTCCGGATCGTGTTGAATAAGCTTAGTGTAGTCAGCAATCGCCAGTTTGTACTTTCCCAAAGCTTCATAGGCTTCTGCACGGCCTCTTGAAGCGTCTTGCCGGTATTCCTGCGTCGAAAATCCTTCGCTGAGCGGCATTGTGATGACAGTTGAGAAATCTCTTATTGCCGGCTCGTATTGTTTTAGTTCTCCATAGAGACGACCGCGGTTGAGCAGACTGAAGACGTGGTTTGGCTGTACTCTTAGAGCATTCTCGTAATCGCTAATTGCGCGTTGATGCTCGCCGGAAACTTGGTGTGCGAAAGCTCGTTGAGAATAGGCAGTTGCATTGTCGGGCTCGTACTTGATTAGCTCGGTACAGCTTTTTATCCCGACCGAGCCACCTGCTGAGCATTGCGACATGAGTTGAAAGCGATGCTCTTGCAATTGTCCCAAGTAGGCGAAGCGGCCAACTCCGACTACCACAAGAACTGTCAGCACGATTGCTGCACCCATTTTCCAGTTGCGTTCAACCACGACCTTTTCCCTCCATTTCCAAAACTGGAAGAACACTAACGTAGCAGTTGTCTGGCCTCCGTCCCTACGGGAACAAGCCAACGACAGACCTGATTTTTTTTTGGGGGGGGGAAGCCGCAGTTAAACTCGTCGAGTTAGAGATCGGCTAACATATGAACTTGTCGGGCTTCCGGCCGACCGGCCAATACTTTGTAGGATTGGACGTCCACCGTTCGTGCTTTCGGCCTCTGTTAAAGTTGCGATGTTCCTTCGTGTATCGGGACGGCATCCAACTGGCCCTTTCGGGCCATCAGTGACTATGAGGAGACGAGGTCCGCGCCGGCTTTTGCTGAACCTGGCTTCGTTTGCTTCAAAGATTGAGGACCAGGAGGGACTCACGCAAGAAGGGTTTCTCTGAGTTCAATCGAAGTGCTTCAGAGTTCTTGCATGGCTGTTTTTTGATGCGTGTGTGACTTGTTAGGGAGCTCGTGGTGCACGCTCGTTACTTTTCCAACACGCATTTTCCAAAATTCGGATTTCGCTTGTTCCATGTGGGACTGAGGCCGCTGCGTTCTCACGCAAGTTTCCCTCAACAAAAGGTCACATCACGCGCAATATGGGAAATTCGGCATGAGCAAGTTCACGATGCTACCAACCACGGATAATGATGATTTCATAAACAAGTCCAGCTTGTGGGCGTTCGATCCCAGATACTGGATCAATGGCGGCGGCGGTGACGATGACATCTACAGCGGCAACAACCACGACATGCTCTTCGGCGGGGAAGGTAACGATACCATCGGTGGCGGCGGCGGCGACGACTACATCGATGGTGGGATTGGCGATGATATCATTGGCGGTGGTGATGGCGATGACAACATCCTTGGGGGTGACGGCAACGACGAACTCAGTGGCCATGCAGGCGATGACGACATCCGGGGCGGCGACGGTAAGGACTGGATAAGGGGTGGCTCTGGGAATGACTGGCTTGGTGGCGGTGATGATGATGATCACGTGTTCGGCCACGAAGGTAATGACAGGATTTTTGGTGGTGAAGGTGAAGATTATCTAAGTGGTGGCACAGGCGTGGATTTCATCTCTGGTGGCGATGGCGATGACACCATTTATGCTGGCTTTGATAATGATCGCGATGAAATCGAGGGCGGTGATGGACACGACGAGATTTACAATGTCACCACATTCGATAGGGTCGATGGCGGATCCGGCAACGACATAGTTACGTTAGATCAGGAAGCTCAGCCTTATGCTTGGGGCGCATTCCAGTTTGGCAGTCGCGTTTGGGGAGGTGATGGAGAGGACACTCTGATCATAGGCGATGATCATGGTCACGGAGCCCACATCGATCTCGACCAAGGATTTGGCAATATCAATGGCGGCCATGACGTCAATGAAGCGAACGGATATCGCTACCTCGTTTCAAGCATTGAGAACGTGATCGGGACCAATAAAGCGGACAAATTGATTGGTGACTTCGCCAACAATGAACTCTTTGGCCGATCCGGAAACGACGAGCTGAGAGGTGAAAGCGGCAATGATGAACTCGTCGGTGGCGGTGGCAATGATTCGCTTTATGGCGGTAGTGGAAACGACACACTGATCGGCGGGTCTGGCCGAGATTACTACAACGGTGGTAGTGGCACGGACACGGTGGATTATTCGGCATGGGCTGAGGGGCGCAAGTATGTCGACCTCGATGCGAGCATGGCCTACGACTATGACAGCCGCAGTTGGGAAGTTTTATCCAGCATCGAAAATATTATTGGTACAAGGCACAGCGATATCATCAAGGGCTCAACAGGGAGGAACGAGCTGAGAGGTGAACGTGGCAATGACACCATCGATGGTGGCCGAGGAAATGATGTACTTTTCGGTGGCAGCGGAGCAGATAATTTTGTTTTTGATTATGCCGATGGTAATGACCGGATTGAGGACTTCCTCAATGATACTGACAAAATAGACTTCTCGAAAATCGTTGGCGTCGACAGCATGGCCGACCTGCAAATATCGACGGCTTTCACCAAGGGTAGTTTTGGGTGGGTGCCAACTGGTTCCACAATTGATTACGGAAGCGGTAGTGTGACTGTTGTTGGTCTCTCTATCAGCGAAGTTTCCGCAGATGACTTCGTGTTCTGACCGACCCTCAGACAGGCGTCTGGATTCAGCTGACCCAGTTTCTTCGCTGAAGCCGCGCCATGTTCAAAGGCTCGCAGTTCATTACACGCGACGATTGATTGATTGGTTTGTGCAATAAACTCGCGTGCAGCGGTCGTCGCATCGCGTTCTTTTCCCCGCCAGGAACCCCGTTAAAAGCTTAGAGGTGAAGTCATGGACGCGGTATTAAAGGTCTCGGTATTGCTGCTGTCAGGAGTCGGTCTTAGATTGATGTTTCGTTTTTTGGTGCGGTGGCTGACCTATCACCGTGAGGCTGCCCGACTGAATGGCAATTCTTTGGTCTGGAAAAGTGAAGTCAAGCAATCGCCCGAATACTTAGCGATGAGGCAAAGCCGATTGCGGTTCTTCACAACGTTCTTTGGGACGCTGGTCATGTTGCACGGCCTGGTTACCTTGCTCCATCTGTGGAGATACTAGTTTGCAATCACTTGTCGTATGGACGTGAAACGAAAGTAATCTGGCCAGCCAAAAAGTTCGTGCGTTTCGATGTGGCACGACGTTGGCTTTTCTGACGTTAGCTTGTTGTCGGTTAGTGCTTTTCGCACAGGGTCACGGCCCGACACATCAACGATAGAACCGGATGCCACCTATTGCGATATCCGCGTCGAAAGCCTCTCCAATGGCTAGAATGCCGATGCGACGGAGCCTTCTGAGATTCAGCGGTTGACTGATCCTATAGCCCCTAAAGTCCGCAAAAGGCAGCCGATGCGTTTGCCAAGACTGCCCCGCTTTAAAGCTCTGGCGATAGGATTGCCAAGGGCGAGTCACATCAGCTGTGCGAAGGTGCAGATTGTAGCTTCGGCTATTGCCGACAGTATCGATCTCTATGCCATTGAATTCAGTTCCATCAACCGTCGAACCATCAGGCGCGAGATCCAACGCGACTTGAATGAAGCCACCGTTGTTTTCAAGACTAACGTCGCCCTGCATTCGCAGCGCGATACGCCCTTGGACGTTTTCATACGCCATCCAGCCTTTTGACACGCCACCCATTACACCGTCGGCCACGAATTGCCATTCTGCACCGTTGCTGGCGCTGGAAGGGGATCGACTGAGATCATCGATTATATTATTGGATGGCGCGGCCATACTGGGCCTCCATTCAACGCTAATGGCGCAGAACGCGACCGCTAGCGTGATTAGCTTGCGTCTAGTGACCAATAGTCGGCGTCTCCATCTCATCCTTTTTTCAGTCGTGACGATACCGAAGGTGACCCAGGTAGCTTGCCCACACAAGACGGGCTTGGCCAAGTGAATGTCAATTGGTAGTGGCGGGAACACCACTTCGTGGCATCGTCTGGTAGTCATTAGAACTCCGCATTGGACGCGCTGAGATCGGGCGGTTACCCACCCCAGACATCATCGTAACGCGCAGTTCCATCAGCTCTCGGGAAGTCGCGCGCGGTCGGCCGATGTAGCGCTTCTTGTTTACGGGGCGAAATTTGAAAAGTTGCCACCGTGATGAGCGTTCCGACCAGCAGAAGGACGTGGGCAATCATCAACTCGCCAAACCAAGCCCAGCCTGCAAAGCTGGCACAGAAGATGCCTGTCCACATCCAGCTTAGCACGACCATCAGCTGATAGGCCCGAACTCTGGGAAGACGATTCAGAGGGTTATAATCCGGGTGCATAACTGATCGATAAGCCGACAGCATGACTTAGCCTCCTCGTTCAAAATGTATTGGGGTAACGAGGATTGCTCTTTATTGGATGAGTCTTACCTGCCATCAAAGTTGCGGGTGGATTATTGTGCTCTCAAAGATTGCTCATTCAGATCTGACCTGGCTAGCAGATCGTTAATCATCTGCGAGACAAAAACAAACTATCGCGACCTATGTAATAAATCAGTTCGAATGCGAGAGAAGCCGACTATGTTGAGCAACCCGTCAGAAGCAAAAGAGTCGGAGGCAAACTTGGCAGTTTACTTCGACGGAAGCTGTCCCTTATGCCGACGTGAAATTGCTTTCTATCGTCGTCAGTCCGGTTCAGAAAAGATCGATTGGATCGATGTTAGTCGGCTAGAGCGTGATGATGTGGCACCCGGGCTCGACCGACGATCGGCGATGGACCGTTTTCAAGTTCGTAGTGCCGATGGCAAAATCAAAAGCGGTGCAGTTGCTTTTTTCGAGATGTGGTCACTATTGCCGAGGTTTGCGTTCGTCGCACGCATCGGCAAATTACCCGTTGTGAGGCAAATAACCGAGCTTGGTTATCGCGGCTTTCTCGTTCTCCGGCCAAGTGTTCAACGAGTTGTGGTAGCGATGGAACGCAAACGTTGAACTCCGGAATGCGGGGCGGCCAACAAGTGATGTAGCCTCGCCGAATTCGAAATGGTTTGTTGAACTGGGTTTGCCAACTGAAGTCTTGTCTTGGCCGCCTAGTGCGATGCCAAATATGCAACTTTCATTGCCCGCCACCTTTGGCTGCTCAATTCCGGTAGCGGAGAATTGGGATGGGTGGATCTCGAAAAACGCACGTTTGTCCCGGTCGCCTTTTGTCCTGTTTACGCATGCGGGTTAGCTTTCGCCGGCGGCTGCGCCGTAGTCGGTTTATCTTTGCCGCGGAACAACCGCACATTTCAACGTCTGCATCTTGACGAGGCACCAAATGAAAAAGGCACGAACGCCCGTTGCGGATTGTTTATGGTCGATCTACCCAGCAGCGACATCGTTACCTGGATTCGCCTGGAGCGCGTTGTGCGCGAGCTCTACAATGTCGCTTTCCTGTCAGGGGTTCGCCAACCCTCGGCGATCGGGTTTAAAACAAATGAAGTTACAAGATTGATTTCAATTGATGAGAGTTGAAGTTCGTAGAGGTAGTGTCGTAGTACATTATCAGCACACAAGATGCAGACCCGGCAGTTCTCGGACATCCGAACTAACTGATTGGATTTGGTCAAGCGAAAGCGACCTGGACCAAGACAGTGCTGTTCAAGCTAGAGCTGAAGCTGGCTTCAAACTGTTCGAACAGCGCTGGTTCAGCAAGCTTAAGCATCGAGTTGCGATTGTGAACAGCGCTGTTCAATCTGGCCGATGTTGATTTTGGTGCGCATGTTGAGCGGAAAGCCGATGAGGTATTTTTACAGGGCAATGGAGCTACTGGTACACGCATTAGAGACCTGTTCTCTTCGCTGAGCAGCGTTGTTCAACATGCGAAGGTCTCGGCAGGCGTACGTACTGATGACGCGGCCGTTTGTGACCGCAATCTCGTTGCTTTTGATAGTCGGGCTCGTCGTTCTTTAGGTATCTCTGCTGACGTTGCACGCCGCGTTTTGCAAGTTGTTTGGAGAGCGCCATGTTCGATATTGGCGCAACGTTTTGGAAGCTCGCGAACTCAAACGCCAAGTGCGTCGCAGCTCGCCATCTGATCCAATCGAGCGACCCATGTTTGACATTCCATTCAAGGAAGCGTTCGACGAAGTCATGGGTCGTGAGCTGAAGTGGCGTGGCACTCTGCGGACGGTTTTCCTGTCTTACAACTTGGGCCATAGGGACCCTTGGCAGGGCTGCAGCAGGCTCAACTTCCGGGCTGCAGTCTTCTTTGGGGAACTTGTTGGAGACGAACAAGCGGGCGAGCGACGACATTGAGGTCCATTTCTTGATGTTAGGAAGCTAAGCTCGGGATTATTGCGCTTCGCGCTTTTGCTTCTGCCGCCTGTACCAAGTTGCCCGGCTGATGCCTTCTGCCTTCCATGGAGCCTGTTCTGTTATGGTGGTGCAGTCAGTTGTAGTGAGTTCGCTTCGATACCGTCGTGCCGTTCGCCTTGAACAATTTAGGTGCTCAGCGATGTCTTCGGTCGACATCGCTTCGCGATGGATTGGGTCAATCCCGTTAAGGATCGCTGCCCGTTTACATTTCAATGAAGAGCGACGAGCTGATTGGATTTCGGAGAACTCTTCAGGCGAAAAGTTTCTCCAAGTCCATTTGGAAACTGACCGCGCAATGCAACGAACTTCGCTATACCTCAGGGGGGTGCAGAAAGACTGGTTCAACGCGTTTGCGTGGCCAACTAGGTGCTCGAAGAATAAATCAGGTGGGAGTCGTTCACTCTTGAAGCGCAACACGGCCGAATACGCATAGCCGCGTAAATCATCGAATAGTGAACAATTCCTGCCGATACCAATTTGCTGTTGCGGTTTTGGTGGCCGCCTCATTTCCCCTGGAGTAAGCCAGCCCTCAAGCTCATTCAGTGAATACGGAAAAATCGCCGACCAGCTTGTGCGCCACCTCTCCGAAATTGGGTTCTTTGCAACGACGCCAGCGTAACCGCTATCCGCACGCAACCGGAGCGTAAGCCCACGTTCGATTGCAGCAAGATATTTGATCGGCTTTGTTCGACTAAGTGAGCCGGTACTAACGGGTTTGGTCAGGCCATAGTAATAGTGTGCATGCCCGTTTGCCGGATTTTCACAGATGATATTGGGTGCTGGCAGATCATGACGTTCCCAGGCTTCAGATGAATCTTTGTAGTCAAGGTCCAAGACAATCCAGTAGCGAAGAAAAGGCGGATCAAATTGGATGTAAGCGAAGCGCAATGCAGCCTTGCGTTGCCGTATTATTAGTCCGTGATTGAGGTAGTCCGTACAGTAAAGTTTCCTAGGTAATCTCTCCATCCAGACCCGCCAAAGGGGGGCTTCTATCTGATATGGAAGTGACCGGTTTGTCTCATTTTTTTGGATGGGCACAAAACTGTCAAGCGGAACGAGCTTCGTGCCCTTTGGGTTCGGTTCAGTCATCGTGAACCTCGCCGTCAAGAAGCAGTGACCGCAAGCTCGCAGCGTCGATAAGGCGCCGCCCGCCAACTCGCACGGATTTGAGCTGACCGGTTTTGATGAGCTCATATAATTTCGTCCGGCCGAGGCCAGAAACCTTGACCGCGTCAGCTATGCGAAAAGTAATGGGGGAGAGAGTTCTCTGGGTGGACATTTAGGTTCTCGGTCGGTTGGCGTTGAACGCCGTCGACCAAAAACCAAAACGAAATACTGCGCACAGCAGAGACTAAGATAGAAAGTTATCGTAAGGCGGTAAGTTATTTATATATATTATTTTTCCACATCAGCACGTGGTGTGCCAATGCGTTGGCTAGCGCGTCCAGGGTGGGGGCGAATCGCCTGTCTGCAGGGAGATGTTTCTGGATTGCGAAGACAAAACGCGTGAATTCATGCGTGCGGGGAGAAGGGTCGTCATCGCCTACGGGCTCGCGCATGGGGTCGTAGTGGGTTTTTGCATCGCCACCGCACAACTCGTAGAGGTGGGCTAGTTTAAAGTAGAGAAAGCTCGCAGGGTCGTGGGGCGCGCTACGTTTCTGCTGATTGGTAACAGGCTGGCAAAAATCAACCAAATCGCAAGGTTGGATTTCCTCAAGTGTGGGGCTGCTTACGGCGTCGGAGGAACGAAACCTCTGTTCCGCAATTCTTATCGCGCTTTGTTCTAGCGCATCCTTGTCCGCGGGGCCGAGGAGCAGGAAGTAGTGAAAGTCTAGTTTGAAGAGACCCTTCTGCAGCATACGGAACCGCGCCGCGTATTCTGGATCTATTAAATCAACTTTGAGTCGAGCCAGCGCAGCATTGATTTTGGCAGCACTGTAATTTGGTAGATCCCAACAAAACTCAGATAGCTGTTGCAAGTCATCTGGTCGTGCGTGCGGCCGATATTCGCAATGCTGTCGAGACCAGCGGTCGAGCGCGAGCTGAAGAGCGACGTGGTCGGCTGGATCGACATCGAACGCCCCGAAGACATACAGGTGAGAGTCAGTGCCGGTTATGCGTAGCGGTTCAAAGCCTGAAGCAACGAGCTGGACCTTCGATTTCTTGACGTTGTTGGCCAAGCGACGCAGCGCAACGTTGACTTCTCTAAACGTTAGGCGCAGCGTTGACTTATCCCTTTCGAGGGTTGAACTGTACTCATTCATGAGCAAGAGAATAGATTGCCGAACGTCCTCAGGAACCTTTACATTCCCTGCCAGTTCGATCGCCGACCAGTCGAGTTCCAAGCCCAAGGGGCCTGTTGGGTCAGGTGTCGGCTGAGGTGACATAGTTGGCCCAATCCTCGATAAGATTCCGGCGGCGTTCCAAAACATCGCTGCGTTGATAAGCGCGCTCCACTGCGTTTCCGACAACGTGTGCGAGGCTCATTTCGGCCACCCAGTCTGGGCTGTCTGTACATTCAGCCACCCAACACCGGAACGAGGTTCGAAAGCCGTGGACGGTTGCTGGCTTTACTGCGAGCCGACGCATGACAAGTTCGCAAGCCATCTCAGAGAGCGGTGTCCCTTCGCGTTGCCCCGGAAACACAAAGTCAACGTCTAACCCCTGCAGGTATTCAAGAATCGCAATTGATGACGGCGATAGTGGGACGCGGAAGTCCTTCCCGGACTTCATGCGCTGCGCGGGCACTTCCCACAAGGCGTTGTCGAAGTCGACTTCCTCCCAACGCATGCCGTGTACGATACCATCGCGCTTCGACCTCAACACACATCCGGAACGTACGGTCGTCAGGATAATAAACTGCAGGGCCTTAGCTGATACTGAATTGAGATTAGCAAGGCGGTTGAAGAATGTTGGGACATCCTGGTACGGCATTGCCGCGTGATGTCCGCGCTGAAGCTTCTGCCGTTGCGGTAGAAGCAACTGAAGGTGCCCTTTCCAGCGAGCTGGGTTCTCGCCATCTCGCAGACCTCGCGCTTTCGCGGCATCAAGGATTTTCTCAATTCGTCCGCGAAGGCGAGAAGCTGTTTCGGCTTTTGTTTGCCAGATTGGCTTAAGGATCGAAAGGACGTCTGCTTGAGTGACCGTATTTACTGGGAGATCTGCGATTGGTGCGCAGTAGGTTTCGATGGTTTGAGACCACTGGTGACGGTGCTTTTCATTTCGCCAGCCGGTCTTTTGGTCCTCGATGAATTCAGAGGCGAACCTTGCAAACGTTGGAATCGTTCGGCGCGTAGAACGTGTTCGCTCCGCCTTAGGATCAATGCCCTCGGAAAGCTGCTTGCGAAGTGCTGCTGCCTTAGATCGTGCTTCAGCAAGGGTGACTGTTTTCGCGGAGCCAAGACCCAGTTCAACGAGCTTCTTGGTGTCTCGTCGCCGATACACAAAAACCCAGGATTTCGTCCCGCCGTTGGCGACGTTGAGATATAGGTTGCCGCCATCTCCAAGGCGGCCCGCCTTGTTTGCAGCCTTAACGCCCCGGGCAGTTAACTTATGGATCTTGCCGGCCAAGGTTAGTGTCTACCTGCTATATTTCCCTAACATTTTCCCCAACATAGTGTGCGGTTTCAAGCGGATCAATGTGAACAATGACGAGCAGCGTGCTTAGTAAATTGCTGTTCTAACATCTGTAATTCGGACAGTCTGGAACGCTTGGGGATATGAATATGGCGGACTCCCTCTCCGCCATTGTTATGTTCTCACGCGCTGGTCGTGCTCCGGATGGACAGGGCGGTACTCGTGCCGGGTCGCGTTGCTCTTGAGCCCTTCGGGCTTGCTGTCGCGTTTGAACTAAATCCCGCCAACTCCGCTGGACTTGTTTTCAGGCCACTGACCTCAATGAAAACTGAGTGCTCGACATTCGGCAGGTGCAGGTCGGTGCAGAAGATTGGCCTCTAAGGTCCAAAATTTGAAGTTCTTAGATGCGGTTATTTAGCGATGACTTGGTTGCGCCCTTTAACTTTGGCTTCGTAGAGATTCTTATCGGCGCGGGACAATAGAGATTCTTCAGTCTCACCTGACTTAAATTCGGCGATGCCGACCGACACCGTGACCTGACCTATTGTTCGGCCGGACTGAGCGTGCGTCCAATTAACGGATTCAAACTTCTTGCGAATCTTTTCAAGGACGGACTTGGCGTCGTTCAGTGTCGTGTCGGGCAACATGATCGCAAATTCTTCACCGCCATATCTTGCCGCGCTGTCGCGGCCTTTGACGTTTTCGATCAAGCGCTCACCGACCCATTTGATAATGCGGTCCCCGGTCGGATGGCCAAACTTGTCGTTGATGTTCTTGAACTTGTCCAAGTCGAGAAGCGCCAAGCTGAATGGTGTATTTTTCTTCTCGGCTGCTTCAATTTCTTGCTTGATGCGTTTGTCGAACCATTTGCGGTTTTTGAGGCGGGATAGGCCGTCTGTGTAGTTCTCAGCCGTAACCTTTTCCAACTCTCCTTGCAGGCGTTCAGTTTCTGATTTGGCGGATTGCAGTTTTGCTTTTAGCTGGTTGGCAAGTTCTTTGATCGAGGCATTTTCTTTTGCCAGCTCGGCCATATCCTCTGCAGACTCGCTTCCGGACTTGCCAATCAGGTCTTGTTGTCTGGCATTGACCGTCAATGAAGTTTGAACAACTTCCAGCGTTTTGGACAGTATGCTGTCGAGGCCGGCGGCAATGCTTTCTATGGCCGAAACTCGGCGGTTGAGGGATGCTGCGGCGCCGGCGTTGGCGTCTGAAGTTCCAGAGCCGGTATCGGCCCAGACCGAGAATGCCGTAAGCGCTCCGGACAATGCGAGTAGCACGATTATGAAGAGTTGAATGGGTAGGAAGCCCGGATCATTAATCCAGCCATAGGCGGCAGCGCTAAAAATTGCAGCAGCGAGCGCAACGATTTGCAAGCTTACAGCCGCTTTGCCGACGATTACTAAGCCCTGGTCCGTGTCGGTTTGAGGGTCTGCGCCGCTGGCGGCCGCAAAATTTGATTTCTCAACCACAACCATTGCTCCGGTTGGTCAACAATTCTACCTATCTAGCCGAGGTGTTGACGGATACGATGTGCCGGCCACAACTGGATCGACCAACGCGTCTGCAACCCAACACACGTTATGCATTTAATTGCTGGTCACAATTCGGCAGCGCCCTACTTGGTCGCTTGTCCGACGCTTCTGCGCAGTCCGAAGTAAATTAGTCTCGAATGGCTAATGCAATGTTTATATTTTGGAAGTGTGTGTCAGAAAAATCTGATATCGGACGAAAGCAGGGGTGATTGGGGTCTCGAATTTATTGCTGTCGTGCGCTTATCGCCCAAGTGCAAGCTGGTTCTTGCGGCATTGGAGCCCAAATTTAGGCTGTGCCAGTGGCGATCATGCCTCACATCTTCAATCGGCGCGCGATGATTTGAAGCAACGATAACGCCAAAATAGTTGAGCATCCCCAAATCAGGATGTCGAAGTCCCAGAGCCATGTTCCGCCCAGCCACGCGCGAATT
Source organism: Filomicrobium sp. (assembly GCA_040219445.1). Taxonomy (GTDB): domain Bacteria; phylum Pseudomonadota; class Alphaproteobacteria; order Rhizobiales; family Hyphomicrobiaceae; genus Filomicrobium. The sequence goes on from JAVJSM010000003.1 coordinate 679,481, forward strand.
CTATCGCCAAACGGGGATAAGGCCTTGATGGCAAGTAGCCCGTCAGTGCTCCACGGGGCTGTCCATATCCAGAAACGCGAGAGGTAGATAGCTACAACCGTAAGTAGCGCAGCGATGGAAAGCCCGATCACGTGTCGGATTGCGTGGAAGAAGGACATCATTGAAGCACCTTTAGAGTCGGCCAGTCCGCTTTGAAGACGAGCAACTCGCCGCGACGCTCGACAGTGCCTTCAAGCGAGACAAGCAGCGCCACATAGTTGAGATAGTCCGCTGGTAGCGGGTTGCCGTCACTATCGCCGATGAGGAAGAAATCCTGGTTGTCGACTGGATCGGCGGAAACAAAGACCGGTGGTGCACCACCTATGAGGCAGAGGTTGGCGCAAGCGCGATGGGACATACCGCGTCCCGGTCGCATGGCTCCGGCCAGACATTTGCCATCGCAGATCTCTCCCTTGAGCCGCCATCTTCCGAGCTGTTTGATCTCTTGACCGGGAGTGGTGCCGTCGACCGCTGTTATTGCGTCTTGCCCATCGCCGACCTGTAGCGCTCGGATGTCGCCGCGCTGAAGGGCAATCCCTTTAAGCTGAACTAACTTGCCATCCAACTCTTCTACGCGCGTTTGGATGCCTTTCTTGCCGACGCCGGATAACAATAGCGAGTTTCCTGCAGCGAGGTGCTTTGTACCTTGTGTGATGTGAAGGACGGGGTAGGGCAAGGTTTCAAGGCGACCTGTGACGACTTGCTGGCCCCAGGCCCACTGGAAGTTGCCAGTGCCGGGGTCGTCCTGTCCGGTTGCGATTGACAAAGCCAGTGCCGAAAAAGCGCCGAGCAGGAATAGTGCGACGAGGGCCATGAATGCTTTGATCGGCGCAGGCGTTGAAAAATAGCCAACGAAGAATGGGGGCTCTTTCTTTTCAGCCATCAGTTTCCCTCCTGCAGGAGTGGTACCGGCTCTACGTAGGTTCCAGGTGGATTTCTTTTTGTCGAGACGAGGATGGTTTCTCCTTCGAGCCGAAGAGCGTAGGTCGGCACCTTCTCTGTGAACGGTGCAGGTGAACAGCCATCCGTCAGGCGGTACTGAAATCCATGCCAAGGACACGTGATGCAGTCGCCAATGATTTTGCCTTCACCGAGGGGGCCGTTTTGATGGGCGCAGGCATTGCTGATTGCTGAGAAAGCGCCCTTGTGGAGGAACACAGCGATGCGGTCTCCGTTATCAAGCCGGACAATGCGGGCTTTGCCTTCTTGGAACTCAGCAGTTTTGGCAACCGGGAGCCAATCGGTTTTCTCGGATTGCCGTCTTGGGTCATTCCCCCGGTCTTTGAAGCTTGCTGCAACATGGAGGCCGCAGACCAGTGCAACAGAGGCTGCCGTGACGATGGTAAATGTTGGATCCGACTGGCTCTGCAATGAACCGAGTGCCACGTGTCCGACGACGAGAGCGTATGCCGGATAGATGGCGTAATGCAGGGCTTTCCAAATGCGCGGGGTGAGGAAGCTGAGCCAGAAATCGTGACTGGTGAACGCGAGGACTGCAAGAGCGAGCAGCGCAAGAATACCAAGGGCTTCGAATGGAAACCCAAGGACCTGAGTGTAGCTGGTGTTGGAGGTCAGTAGCGCTTCAAGGCGCGGCGTTGGGCTGAAATTGAAGTACCAGTTGAGGACGAATGCCGCGTGGCTTAGGGCAACGAGAAACGTGATAACGCCGATGTGCCTGCGGTTGTAAAGCAGCGGCAGAAATCGACGGTCAAGCCGGGCCAACGGGCCTATGCAAAGAATGACTGTCAGAAGGAGAAACGCGCAGGTGCCGAATGCGCGGGCGCGAACAATGTCGCCGTCGGCGGGCTTTATGTCGCCCATGAATTGCGGGGCGATCCTGATGAACAAGAGAATGTAGGTGAAGACCATCGCGAGGACGACGAGGTCGTAGGCGATTTTCGATTTCGTCCATTGGACCGGTGTGTATTTGACGCTCATATCGCTTCCTTTACCGGTCGGGTGCTGCGAGCTGGACTGCGCCGTCGCCAGTTAGCGGCGGTGACTGGCGTATCAACATTGCCCCGACAAATATCGCCGGGATTGCGAAGGCGAGTACAATCCAGACCGGGAAGTGGCCGCCACGCAGAGGCCGGTCGCGCCGGATTTCGTCATAGCCAGTTTTTTCGACCGTCATCCACCGGGATAGGACCATCGGCCAGAGCAGAATGACGCCCGGCACGAGCAGCGGGCGGAAGAGGTAAGAGCCGCGTGCGTTTTCCTCGACCCGGTCGAGACCGTAGCCAATGAAGACAATTGCAACGGCCAGTCCGATGTAGAGCCAGATTTCTGCGAGCAACAGGATGGTCACGTTCAAAGCCTTTGCATTGTTACGACTGAATTCGGCGCTTACTCAAATGGTCCGCTGGGGCTTTATCGGTTCGCGAGTTCAACATCCCTGTAACGAGCGTCCCGTGGCGAACAAGGTATCAATGTGGTTGGCGAAGTCGAGGTTGTCGGGTGCTGCCAAGAGTTCGCTGGCCGTAATCACCATGCCGACGAAACCCTTGGTGTTCCAATGACCAGGGTCTGGGATGTCAGGTAGGCCGACCGGACCAGGACGTGGCCACGGATTGATGTAGAAGTAGGGTTCGTGAAAGCTCTCATCGCCCGGTGACAATCCGACGCCGATACCTTTGGCGGTTTCGGGGTCGCCGGGTTCGAGTGCCACATAGGTCGCGATGTCGAAGTGGTGCGGCCAGTTCCGCACCGGGCTTGGACCCGGAGATACCTGTGGGTGACGCTCGGCAAACGCTGATAACTCGTCGTGGGCGAATGCAAACCATGCTGCAAGCGTCGCAATTGAGCTTGGGTCCTCGGTATCAAAGGCGGTCAGAACGGCCACTTCCGGGGGGAGTTTGTATGGCAGTTCGACCGGGCCGGCTGCTTTCAAACCTGCGCTTGCAAGTTGGGTATCGAGCCACTCGGATGCGTTCGTTACGGTCATGCTGGCTAGGTTGGTTGAAGCGATCTCTTGGTGGTCGCGTAGGACGACGAGGCGAAGCGGCGTAAAGCCGACGCCAATTTGATGGACGGATGTTCCAGCTTCTATTGGCTGCGAAATTAGGCCGCCGATCTTGTTGTCCCAACCTAGGTTCGAATGACTGTCATCGGGTTGTGCGGGAAGGTTCGCTCTGGCCGCGCGAGTTGCGAACTGTACGGCCAAGTGTGTGGTAGAGCGGGCAGGGATCAAGTCCGACGGTGCATGTTGGCGGAGGCCAGATGGCAGGGTCATTGTAAGCATCCTTCTGGGGCAGCAAGTCTCGGCTTAGACGAGTTCCGGGTCGGTCATGATCTCAACGAGTGCAGGGCCTTTGAAGTCGAGTGCTGTTTTGATTGCTTCATCGAGTTCAGATGTGGTGCTGACTTTTGCGCCATGGCCACCGCATAGTCGGGCGAAGGCGGCAAACGATGGGTTGCTGAGATGGGTTTCCCAAACAGGCCACTCGCCGGAGCGTTGCTCTTTTGAGATTTTGCCGAGCTCGGAGTTGTTGAGCAGGATGTGGGTGATATCCATGCCGTATTTGACGGCGGTGGTGAATTCCATCGCGTATTGGCCGAAGCCGCCGTCGCCGGAGATCGAAATGACTTTGCGCCCTCGCAGGTGATCGAAATCTTGAACGGCTGACCATGCACCAATGGCGGCGGGGAGGCCGAAACCGATTGATCCGAGGTATCCCGACATCAAGATGCGCTGGCCTTGTGGTTCGAAGTAACGGCCGAACGAATACGTATTGTTGCCGACATCGACGGCGATAACTGCGTCGTTCGGGCAGATCGCCGTCAGTGCTTTGAACACAGCCGCTGAGTGGATGCCCTTGCCTCTGTCTTCGGTGAGGCGGCGTTCCTTCTCGTCGCGCCAGATCTTCCAACGTTCGACGAGTTCCGCGATTTGGTCGGGAGCACCTGACGGGCGCGAGACCCGTGGTGTGACGGCCTTGCAGAATTCTCCGATCTCTCCCCAAACAGGCAATGCAACGGGGTGGAATTTGCCCAACTGCATACGCTCGAAATCAACCTGGATGATGGGTTTTGATTTTTCGATGCCGGTGTGATTTGCAAACGAAGACCCGAGCGCGATGATGAGGTCCGCCTCATTCATGAACCAACTCGCGATGGGTGTGCCTGAGCGGCCGAGGACGCCAGCCGCGTTTGGGTGGTTATCGGCAATGAGGCCCTTGCCTTTGAAAGTCGTTGTAACGGGAGCACCGATTTTCTCTGCCAACGCGATGACCTGATCGCGGATGTCTGCAGCGCCATGACCGAGTACAACCAGCGGGCGCTGGGCCGCGTTGATCATCTCGGTCGCTTTCGATAAGTCGTCTTCGGAAGGAATGACCGTTGCGCCCGAAATGCGGCCGTGGGGTTTGCCCGCTGCGGCGTCGCTTGGGATCGTTTGGACATCGTCGGGGAAAATAAGATGTGCGACGTCGCGCTCGATGATTGCCGTTTTGCAGGCAAGTGTCATTAGCTCGGGCGCGTTGGAGGTCGACAGGACCGGTTGCGAAAAGCGCGATACAGAGTCGAAAGCAGATTTCAAATCGATGTCTTGGAATGCACCTGGGCCGAAGACCTGGGTTTGTACCTGCCCTGTCAGTGCGAGCACGGGTGCGCGGTCAACCTTAGCGTCCCAGAGGCCCGTTAGAAGGTTCGTTGCGCCGGGGCCAGCGATCGTCAAACATGCCGCGGGACGGCCGGTGAGTTTGCCATAGGCCGATGCGGCGAAGGCGGCGGCACCCTCGTGGCGGATGCCGATGTAGCTTAGTTCATTGGCGTTGGCGCGAAGTCGTAGCGCTTCGGCAAGCCCAAGATTGGAATGGCCGACCATCCCGAATACGCGGCGCACGCCCCAGTTCACCATTGTTTCCGCCATGGCGTCGGTAATGGTGCGCTGACTCTCGGGCTCGGGTTCCAGGCCGATCATGACGCGGTCATTACGGATTTCTACCGGATAGGTTTCCTGGCCCGTATCTTCATGACCGCCAGGCGGCTTTCCGGTGAGTGGATCGAAGTCCCAGCCATGCCAGGGGCAACGGATCCAACACTTGTTACCAATGCCGCGTTCGATTGAGCCTTCGCCGAGAGGGCCGCCCTGGTGCGGACAGCGGTTGTCCATCGCTGCCCATTGTCCGTCGAAATGAGAGAGGCAAAGAGTGCGTGTGCGCGCAGTTACTGATTTAACCCGTCCTTCGGGCAAGTCGTCGACATGTCCAACGTCAATCCAGTCGAGCGATGGTTCGGTCATCGTGTGGTCCTCAGGAATAGGTCATTCAAAACGGTGCTCATCGAACTTCAGCTTATCTTGCCAATAAGAAATAGCCCAACGCGCGCCGGTTAGCTTATTACATGTTGTCAGATCCTTGTGATGGGAACTTGAAGACCGGCGGTGTCCTTATGGGCAACCTGGGTCCTGAGTTCATTGCTTACTTCGCGGGCGAGTTGCGAGTTGAATTGGTGGGGATGGGGTCCCGTGTCTGGTGGGCTCGCATTTCTTGTTGGTTTGCCGGAGGTGAGAGTGAGACACGAGGCTAGTTGGCGTTAGCGGCAAGCTTCGCGCAAGGTTCGCTTTTCACGCCTTTGAAAGTTGTTGCTTGAACGACTTGAATTTCTTGCGCGCGGTTGCGCACCCCAAGGCTTTGACAAATGACCGACTGCACAATCGCGTGGGATCAGACGCCGCTTGAAGAGTGGTTTGCGTTGTTTGCCAAGATCCGGCGTTCAACCCTTTCGCAGTATTTTCCGTATGCCCAGGCCGCGCGGCAGATTGATCAGCTGGGTGCTCGCCGCGGTTTGATATCGCTTGATGGTGTTCCTTGCGGTCTCGTGCAAATCGGTGAGGTCGGTTTGCTGGGTAATGCGATCCACATGCTGACTGTCGATCGGGGGCCCTTGTGGTTTGACGGTGTCGATCAACACTCTGCGAGTGACGCGTTCTTCAGGGAATTTGCGAGGCAGTTTCCGCGCCGCTTCGGTCGGAAGAAGCGGGTCATCCCGGAGCTTGATGAACGTATCGGGGCTCAGCACATGCTGACAGCGAGCGGCTTGTCGCGTAATGAGGAAGTCGTTGGGTATGAAACGATCTGGCTCAATCTGGAAGCCAACGAGCAGGTCATAAGGGCTGGATTGGCCGGGAAATGGAGAAACAGCCTATCGAAGGCTGAGCGAAGTCCGCTGTCCGTTGAGGTTGATTGGGAGCTTGCTTCGCACGCAGCATTTCTTCGTCACTATGAGGCTGACCGGAAAGAGAAAAACTACTCGGGCGTTAGCCTTGCTTTTCTTGAGTGCTTGATGGGCTTTCAGTCGGCCCGCAATGAAGCGCTGATTGTGAACGCACAGTTGGATGGCAAAACCGTCGCTGCGATCCTAGTCTTTCTGCATGGTAAGGCTGCAACGTACCAAGTTGGCTGGACGTTACCCGACGGGCGTCAGCACTCAGCGCACCACCTTCTTTTGTGGGAAGCAATTCGCCAATTGAAGCAACGCGGGATTGCCGATTTCGACCTTGGCGGCATCAATGATGAGTCGGCTGCAGGTGTGAAGAAGTTCAAGATGGGTCTTGGGGGCGAGGTCGTGAAACTGGTGGGGCTATATAACTAGCGGCTGAAAGCGCGCTACTTCGTTTGGTTGTGTTTTCGCTGTCGTTCAAAGAAATGCGATTGCGATAAGCTTCACATCAGCGAACGGACGTTTAATCCCCATCGATGCCGCTCGGGCATGTTTTAGCTTCCTAAAATCCGCTAGCAGGTCGGCTTATGCGCCTAAAACGATTTGTCTTGATGCTCTGGGCGTTGCCACTTCTGGCGGCTTGCACAGCGAAAGCCAGGCTTGATCTGAGCGGTCATGAGGGTGAGGCTCCTCGCTCTTCCGAGCAGGTACAACCTCAGGCACCGGCCGCTGGATATCCCGATGAAGCTCCAGTCGCGCGGCAGGACCGTGCTGCATATGATGCTTCAGGTCGCAAGCGCAGTACGCTTGGTTGGAAAGCGCAACAGCCTGGGTCCAGTGCGTTATCTTCAAATCAAGTGATTGTGGTGCGAGAAGGCGATACGCTTTACAGCATCGCGCGCCAGCACAACGTAACAGTTGCCCAGCTGTTTTCTGTCAATGGCTTGGTAAGCGACCAGCTTAAGCCTGGCCAGCACATCGTAATCCCGGCGAAGACCCAATAAACTTGAGTTTGCTGTCTGACCCTTAGTGTGTCGGACCAGCCAACCAATTCGACTGTGAGACGGTTGTGTTCTGCTCGAAGCGCCATGTCGCTTTGCTGGTGTCAATTTCGTCCAGCGAATAGACGGCAGGGTGTGCGGCTGGCGGTGGTGTTACCGCAACGCGCTGGGCTTCGATTGCAAGTTCCCTTAGCCTTTGGCATTTGGTCGGCTCGGTATCGCAGTAGTGGTAGGCTTTGGTGAAGGCCTGCGAGACTCCTTGCAGCACGAGATCGCGTTGGGCTTCATTGCCGGGTAAAGCAAGGACCGCAAGGGTTGCGAACACGGCAAGCTTGGGCAGGTGTCTAAACATAGGTTATCCCTGGCAGCGGCGAATGCTGCAATTGCAAGATGAAGACGGAACGCCTCAGCCGCAAAAATGCCAGGGGGGTGCAGGTCAGATACAACCTGGAGCAGTCATCGCTCTATGGCGGGCCGGTCATATGGCCTGCCAGTCCCTTGCTGTAGCAATATCCTTTTATCACGGGGGTTGCTACGCGGCTTTCAAGGGAAATGTTCAAATTGAAAGCATCTTGGATTTTTCTGACCGGTGTTCTTCAGGACGAGGGCCAAACAAAAAAATGCTGTTGTCGCCGGGGGAGTAACGGCAGCAACAGCATTTAAAGTTTTGATGTCATAAGTGCAGTGAGTGGGCCAAATTGGCCCGTCAATGTTGGCCTGTCCGGACCAACGTTGATGATTATGCCACAATTCACCTAATGGCAGATAACGCAGTTCATTAAAGGATGTTAGCGGACTACTAACTCCATTCGGATCATCTCGACTTCTTATCGAGATCCGGGGGTAGCGATTTCCCCTGCTAGGTAATTTGTGACACGGTTTTAGGTTCGGTTAACCGCGAAGTTGATCCTGCCTGCGGCTTTCTTGTGTGGTGATTTTCTTCTTGCGCCATAGAGGGGGTAAGCTTTGTGTCGCCATTCCCCAATCTGGAAGCAGCAACCAACTGGTTAAGCAAGCTGTCGGAGCGGTTGGTTTGGCGTTTCGAGAGTCTGCTCGGAAACGGGCAGGGACACTGGTGCCAGCTCGCTGCGCAGCGTTCCAATCGCCGCTGTCGCGTATCTCGTTGACTGGCCGAGTTTCTCACTTTGATCGATTTCGGCGAGCCGCGTCACGGCTCCTTTAAAGCGCGTTGCGGTTTCTTTAGAGAACAGTTCTTCAACGAGGTCCACACAGTCTTCCAGTTGTTGTTTGCTTTCGGAAGAAACGTGAAGCGGGATGTTGTCGTTATGCGGCCACCGACCGTTGCGTCCGGCAATACGTAGTTGAATATCGAGTTCGGATTGGATTGCGCCGATGGCTTTCACGGCGCGCTCGTAGCTTTCATTTTTCAAGATATGCTGAAAACCCTGGGTCAGGGGGTCGTTCTGCTTCTGGCGAGCCGGCTTTCCGCGATTGCGCTTTTTTTTGGAAGGCTTCAGCAGGAGCCATAGCAAGGCTGAAAAGCTCAACACTGTGCCGACCAAGAAAACCAGAATTGTTCCGTACATGTTCAGCCCGCCTTATGAATTCTCAACCGCTGTCCGATTCAGCGGCGAGAAGCCTTGATTCTGCTTTGGAACACGAACCTTGTTTGAAGCTGCCGTAGTGCAGTTTCTCGCGCGTTTTCTCGTGTGCATTGGGTCTTGTCGGGTTGCACTTTTGTACCAAGTTGGCGCGGGCGCATCGCAAGTTCTGAGCAAGGTCAGTCGAACAATGTTTAGTGAAGTGCGTCCTCGCGCGCCTCACGGTCTTTCTGCTGGGCAGGTTTAGAGAGACCGCATGTCCGTTTGGCGTCTTGAATCTACTTAAATCATCACGCCAGAGCTTTTCGCTTCCTGGCCAAAGATATCAGGGGATAGCCGTGCAAGCTGGTCAACTTACAATCGACGTTGATGAAAAAGACAAGGTTGCAGCAGGTTTGTCTGAGGCTGGACAGAATGAGGCAATCCGGGATCTTTCCGACCGAGCTAGCTCAGCGGGTCAGAGCATCGTCGAAGTTTCGATCAAAACGAACGAGATTTCGCAGCGCATCTCGAACCAGGTTGCCCAGTTAGACAATGCCAGCGAATGCATGCAGCAGCTCTCTGGGAACAATTCCGAAATCGCCATGGCAGCCGAGGGCAACCTGAGTATTGCTGAAAAGGCCGGCACTGAGGTTACGCAGTCGGTGGCTCAGTTGCGATCAGCGATGGAGCAAATTGATACGCTTGTGTCGATGGTGGGCGAAGGCGATGTGCTTTTGGAAGAGCTTCAGACGGCTCTCTCCAGTGTTGTCAAAGTTATCGGTGTGATCAACGGCATAGCAAAGCAAACGAATTTGCTGGCGCTGAACGCGACGATCGAAGCTGCAAGGGCAGGCGAAGCGGGTCGCGGATTTGCGGTGGTTGCGGGCGAAGTGAAAGAGCTGGCGAGCCAGACCGGTCAAGCGACGCAGGAGATCACAACAACGATTAACAGCCTCACGGACAAGTCGAAGAAGCTGATCGAGCAGGGACGTCAGAGCCGAGACCTGGCGATGTCAGTTGGGGAAGTGTCCGGGCAGTTGATTGAGACGTTCGACTCTGTTGATGGCACGGTGCAGGGAATTGTCTCCCAAACCCAAACCATTCAGGAGATGGCTGCTCGAATTAATGGGCTTAGCGAGACTCTGCACTCGAGCATCGGTGACATCCAAGGTGACTTTAAGCAATCTGCGAACGCTGTTTCTGATATGGAAGGGCGTCTTGGAGTATTGCAGGAGTCGGGTGAAATCATGATCGCCCGCTCAGTTGAGCTCGGTATAGATAAGAAGAACTCGATCTTTGTCCGCGATGTCGTGGAGCGGTCGAAACGTGTGGCGGCCGCTATCGAGAATGCGATCGGCAGTGGACGATTGAGTGTTGAGGATGTTTTCGACACCGCCTATGTGCCGGTGGCCGGGTCAGATCCGCAGAAGTACTCCACTCGGTACGTTGATGTGTTTGATCAAATCTTGACGCCAATCTTCGACGAAGCGTTGTTGCTCAATGATCGGGTGGTGTTCTCCGCAGCCGTTGATACCAACGGCTATTTGCCGACCCACAATTCCAAGTTTTCTAAACCTATGACAGACGATCCTGTTTTCAACGCTGCAAACAGCAGGAATCGGCGGATTTTCAACGACCGCGTCGGTGTTGGTGCTGGCCGGAACGAATGGCCATTCCTCGTTCAAGGGTATGGACGTGATATGGGCAACGGGACGTTTGTGGCGATGATGGACGTGTCCGCGCCCATCTACATCAAAGGCAGGCACTGGGGCGGACTTCGTTTGGCGTATACTCTTTGAGGTGCAAGCGGTTCGGGATCTGGGAAGTCAGGATGCGTGAGTTTTTCTTCTGCTATGAGACTTGAGCTCGATTTATTCTTTCATAGCCTTGATGAAGTTGATGCAGGTACTTGGGCTTGTGGCCTGACGTTCTTTGCAATTACATGCCCAGGTCTCAGGTTGATAAGTATATAGTTTCTCATTTTTTTGCTTCTCAACCGAGACGGTGAAGCCGCACTTTTTACATTTAATCATGGTTCTGCTCACAGTCGATCCCAGTCGGTTGATTGTGTCCTTCCGCTGTAGAATCTGGTCCCGCATTGTGTTTGCTAAACTTCCCATTTTAGGTCAATGGGATAATAAGTATTCTTTTATATTAAGATTACAGCTGCTTCTGGAAATTCAAAATTCCGCCTTATACTTCAAAGACTTGTGAAGCTTGTTGGTTGTTTCTGTGGTGTTTGATGCTGCAATATTTCGCCTTGAATATAATATGCCACGGAATTTGGCCCCTCCGCCGGTAGCGAAATAATCATTCTTTTTCCAATCTCATTTTTTGAAATTGTGTTTCGAGAAAAATGGTGTCGCACTTGGAGCCTAATTCAACTTTTGTGGAGGCCATGTTGAAAAATGTGGTTGAGGCTGTGGAAAAGTCTGACGTCTGTGCAACTCAACTCCTCTAGAGATCTATCCTTTATCTACTGTAATAGATAGCTCCGTTGCAAAAAGATCATGAGCGAATACTTGAGCTTAGCAATAATTGACCGTTGTTTAAGCCCCATGATATTTCGGAAATACATGAGGGGAACTGATTCGCATTCGGGGGAGGTGCGGCGGTGATTATCGTCGTTAATGAATCCACAGTTGAGGATGGCGGTATTGCTACGTCCTTCCAGAGGGAAGGCGTTTCTGCAACACAGCTGTCGCCCTGTGACTTTGGAGGTTGGGTCGCAGCAGCGGACGAGCGAGATGTCGGCGCTATTGATGCCGTGCTTATTGGCGATTGCGAGGAGCGAAATGAGCTGGCGCGCCTGATCAAAAAGCGTACTGCAGCTGCTATCATCGCGCTTGATGATAAGAAATCGCTAGACAAAACCTTGGAGCTATTCGCGGCAGGTGTTGATGATGTGGTCAATGCGCCATGTCATGCGCGCGAGATACTTGCGCGGGTCGCTGCTATTCTTCGGCGTTCGAAGGTTGATGAAGCGGAGGGGGCTGGCGATATCGTCGTTTTTCGCGATGGCCGGGAGCCAATCGTGGGCGGTGAGCCAATGCTCTTGCCGAGACGAGAGCTTCGAATTCTAGAGTACTTCGTCGCGAATGCTGGCCGCAGGGTGACAAAGGCTCAGATTTTCAGCTCGGTCTATGGACTTTTCGAAGTCGACATCGATGAGAATGTCATTGAGAGTCATATCAGCAAACTTCGAAAGCGTTTGCGGGTGCGGCTTGGTCGGGATCCGATCGATTCCAAGAGGCATCTTGGATATATGCTGGTTCGCAACTGACCCTCGATTTTCTTAACATTTCGTTTCTATCTCGTTTTTGATTTCCGTTTCTTTGAGTTCGTCTCCGCATTGACGCTGGGTGGGTGCAGTCCAGTCCGACGCAAGTTTGCGTCGGGATACTTCTGACTCGAATTCCGATGGCAAACGAGGGTTGGCTCAATGAGCGTTTACGGTCTGATGAGAACTGGCGCGTCTGGAATGGCGGCGCAGGGAAATCGTCTTGGGGCGGTGGCTGATAATATCGCGAATGTAAACACCGCAGGATACAAGGCGGCTTCGACAGAATTTTCGACCCTCGTTCTTGGAAACAATGAGACCGAATACTCGTCGGGTGGCGTCGAGACGGCTGTTCGATACCGAATTAGTGAGCAGGGCAACCTACAATTCACGCAGTCCTCGACCGATCTTGGTATTGAGGGCGGCGGGTTCTTCTTGGTTCAGACCTCCGCAGATGCAACAGGTTTGACGCGTGCAGGCTCGTTCGTACCAAATGGTGAAGGTGAACTTGTTAACGCAGCGGGATTCAAGCTTTTGGGCTACCCCGTTCAGGCGGGCGGAAACACTGTTGTTGCAAACGGTACTGCCGGTTTGGAGCCTGTTTCGATCGCCACGCAGAGCCTTGTTGCCTCACCGTCGACCTTGGGTTCGCTGACGGTCAACCTCCCTTCTTCAGAGGCGATTGTGCCTGCCGGCAGTTTGCCATCTGACAACGTTGTCGGATCTCAATACACCTCAAAATCTTCTCTCGTCGGCTTCGACTACTTGGGTAACGAGGTGGTTGTTGACGTGTATTTTACAAAGACGGCTGCAGAGACCTGGGAAGTCAGTGTTTATGATAACTCGCTGGCCGACCCTGCAACGACATTCCCGTATAGTGCTGGACCGCTTGTGTCTCAAACGCTGACGTTCGATGCAACGAGCGGTGCTTTGACGAGTGCTTCAACGGCGACATTCACCTTCCCTGGTGGTTCTTCTTTTGACCTTGACCTGGCTGGAAGCACGCAGCTTGCCGCTGGTTATACGGTTCTCGATGTCAATGTGAACGGCAACGGGCCGAGTGAAGTGGAGACGCTGGAATTCACCGATGATGGCTACGTCTATGCTGTTTACGAAAACAGTTCACGTGCTGCCATTTACCAGGTGCCGCTCGCGACGGTCATCAGCCCCGATCAGCTAAACCCTAGCTCGGGCAACGTTTACACGTTGAGTGCCGATTCCGGTGAGCTGCGCGTCGGTTTCCCAGGAGAGAGCGGCATGGGCAAGATCGTCTCGGGGGCCTTGGAGGGTTCGACCGTCGATCTCGCGACCGAGCTGACGATGATGATCGAGTCGCAGCGTAACTACACAGCCAACTCTAAAGTCTTCCAAACGGGCTCAGACCTGCTCGATGTTCTTGTCAATCTCAAGCGCTGATCGATCAGGTTGAGTTGATCGTTTCAAGAGGTTTCTAAAATGTCGCTTTCCCTCAGCTTCGATATTGGGCGCTCGTCCCTTGCTACTACCGCTGAGCGGTCAGCGGTCGTTTCGAGGAACGTGGCCGGGGTTGGCGATCCGAATGCGACGCGAAAAGACGCGCTTGTCGTTACCAGTTACGGTGGTGGCGTGCGCGTCAACGGTGTTGGTCGAGTTTCGAACGCGGCCTTATTCGATAACTTGGTTTCTGCTACGTCCAACTACTCGGCAAAGACTGCTGAAATGGGCGGTCTTGATATCGTCGAGTCGGTTATGGGCGGCATCGAGCTTGGTCGTTCGCCAACTGCGTTGCTGGGCAACCTTCGCGACGAGCTTCAGTTCTTTTCTTCTGCACCAAACGATATTATTCGCGCCCAATCTGCCGTTGCTGCGGCCAAGGATTTGGCAACACAGCTGAATACGCTGTCGACGACCGTCGCCCAGGTTCGCCAGGATGCCGATGCCCAGCTTGAGCAGAGTGTCGCTGACCTCAATAGCCTTCTGGAGACGTTTGAAGAGGTCAACAACGCGATCATTCGCGGTACGCAATTCAACGAAGACGTGACCGATTATCTCGACCAGCGAGATGGTCTGCTGCTCGCAATTTCTGAAGAAGTCGAGATCCGTACTGTTACGCGTTCCAATAATGACGTTGTGATTTTTGCCGCTGGTGGTGCGACATTGTTTGAGCGCACGCCGCGGACAGTTGAGATGGTTCCGTCTCCCGTTCTTCCCGCAGGCACGGATGGTGGTGCGGTTTATATCGATGGAATGCCAATCACCGGTCCTAACGCCACTGCGCCAGCGCAGAGCGGTCGTATCGCTGGCCTTGCGACGCTTCGCGACGACACGTTGCCGTCATTCCAAGCCCAGCTTGATGAGATTGCTCGTTCGTTGGTGGAAGCGTTTGCCGAGAGTGATCAGAGTGCGGTCCCGGCACTTCCTGATGTTCCTGGTCTCTTTACGTATGCTGGTGCAACTGGTGTTCCCGCAGCCGGGACATTGGTCGATGGCCTTGCGGCAATCATTGAAGTTAATGCGAATGTCGATCCTGACCAGGGCGGTGATCCATTCTTGCTGCGTGATGGGGCAATCTCCGATCCGCTCAATCCGGCCTACTCTTACAACACCGCTGGCGAAGCTGGTTTCACCGGCCGCATTAATGAGCTGATGGGCAATTTCTCAACGCAGGTCACGTTCGATGCTGCTGCCGGACTTGAGACAACTGCAAGTCTTATCGAGTTCACGTCGTCGGCTGAGGGTTGGTTTCAGAAAATGCGCTCGGACGTGGATGATGAACGCGAGTACACAACAATCGTCGTTGAGAAATCGCGAGAGGTTTTGTCGAGCAACGTTGGTGTGAACCTCGATGAAGAGATGACAAAGCTTCTTGATCTTGAGCGGTCCTACCAAGCCTCATCTCGGCTGTTGCAGGTGGTCGACCAAATGTATGAAGCCATCCTAGCTGCGACGAGTTAATCCCGATGAAAACAACATTCATTTCGACCCACGCGATCGGTGAATCGGTTCGCATGAACATTATGCGGTCGCAAGAGCGGATCGCGGAAGCTCAGCTCGAATTGAGCACAGGTCGTCATGCCGATGTTGGTGTTGCTGTTGGAGGACAGTACGCGAGCCTTAGCTATCTGCGTCAGGAACGCGAAGAGATGGTTGTGCTAGACCGATCGAATTCGGTGTTGTCGACGAAGCTCGGTGTGACTCAGGACGCTCTAGAGGCGATGGCGACAAGCGCACAAGACTTTACTGCGGAACTTCTTTCAGCGCAGGGACCGTCTGGACCGAGTGTCATAAAGGCCCAGGGCGAGACCCGGATGACGATGCTGAAGGATTTGCTCAATACGAACTTTGATGGCGCATACATGTTTGCTGGAACCAATTCCGGCCAGCCGCCAATGGAAGATTACTTTGCAAATCCAACTCCGGCGAGCCGCGCTTCGGTGGAGGCTGCTTTCTTGGCAGAATTTGGATTCACAGCGACTGACCCTGCCGTCGAGACGATTTCCGACACCGATATGATCGCATTCCTTAATGGGGCTTACTCTGATCTGTTCGAAGATCCGGACTGGGGGACAAACTGGTCATCGGCATCTGACACGAAGCCAACTGTGCGCATATCGAGTACCGAAACGGTTGACGGTGCCGTTAGCGCAAATGATGAAGCCTTCCGCAAGCTCGCTTCTGTTTTTGCTGCTGCCACCGATCTTGGAACGCTCGATCTTAACCCGAATACGTTTGAAGCAATGGCGCATTGGCTGGCTGAAAGAACTGGCCAAGCTGTGCAAGACGTCAGCGTCGTTCAAGCTCAGGTTGGCACAGTGGAAGGACGCATTGCTGATGCGGTGGACCGGATACAGACGCAGCGGGAAGTTCTTGATTTGCGGATCGGCGATATAGAGGGAGTCGATGCTTTCGAAGCTTCGGCGCGGGTAACTTCGCTGCTCACTCAGATCGAAACGTCGTATGCCGTGACATCGCGCATTCAGCAATTGTCGATTCTCAATTTCCTCTAGTGCGACGAGCTTCCTAGGGGCGTAACAATCGAAGAGGGCAGGGATGTACAAGTTCTCCTACGAAGATGTGCTTGAAGAGTTGCCACAAGAGGCGCGTGACCGTGAGCGTAAAGCTCTTGATTATTCAATCGAGCTTTTGAAGGCTGCCGAAGAAAGTGGTGTTAACTCGGTCGAGGCTGCTAAGGCCCTGGCGTTTGCTAACAAGCTTTGGACCATCCTTGTCGAAGACCTTGCAGCTGAAGAAAATGACCTGCCAAAAGAGCTGCGGGCCCAAATCATTTCTATCGGCATCTGGATTTTGAAAGAAGCCGAACGTATTCGCTCCGGCGAGTCGCACTCATTTAGCGGTATCATCACGGTTTCAGAGGCCATTAGCGAAGGCTTGAAATGAAATCATCTCTAAAGATTCATCTGCGGAGAAACGAACGGTTGTTCGTCAACGGTGCTGTTCTTCGGCCGGACCGCAAAGTCACTCTGGAATTCATGAATGACGTTGTTTTCCTGCTGGAATCCCACGTGTTGCAGGAAGAAGAGGCCGTGACGCCGTTGCGTCAGATGTACTTCGTCATTCAGTCGATCTTGATTGAGCCGAACACCGCGCCGTTTGCTCGGAAGATTTACGAGGAGCACCGGGAAAAGGTGGTTGTTGCGTTCGAGAACAAGCAAATCCTGGATGGGCTCGAACAAGCGCACGCCTTTATGGTCGCTGACCGTGTGTTCGAGGCAATGAAGGTACTTCGCAAACTATTCCCGTTGGAAGACGAGATCTTGAAATCGAAGAAGACAGTTCCGGCTGTCGCCTGAGCGCTTCGGCGCGAAACTTGGAGGTCGCACTGTGTCGGTCGATGTCATTAATCCGGTTCAGCAGAACGAGAGTTCAGCAACCACTAGCAATGCGTCCTCAACAACGTCAACGTCGTCAGCGGCGGATGTTGATTATGAGATGTTTCTGCAGCTCCTCGTAGCACAGATGGAAAATCAGGATCCGCTGAACCCGGCCGAGTCGACCGAATATGTTGCGCAGCTCGCCACCTTCTCGCAGGTCGAGCAGACGATCCAATCGAACGCCAAGCTTGATGAACTGATTACGAGTCTTTCTCTGTCGCAATCGGATGCTGTGATTGGGCGGACGGTGACGTCTGCGGATGGATCAGTTTCGGGCAAGGTTCAGTCGGTCAAAGTAACGAACGAGGGATTGGTTGCCTATCTGGAAGGCGGCGGGTCGCTGACGGTTGGTCCTGGTGTGACCATCTCCTGATCGGATGTTGAGATGAATGAAGCAGATGCACTGGACCTTGCGCAAGCGGCCATCTGGGCCATTATCGTAGCGTCCAGTCCGGCTGTCATTGTGGCGATGATCGTTGGTGTGACGATCGCACTGCTGCAAGCGTTGACTCAGGTTCAGGAGATGACGCTTACTTTTATTCCGAAGATTATCGCCATCTTCTTTGTCTTGATCGCTTCAGCTCCGTTCATGGGTGCTGTTGTGTTTGCACTAGCGCAGATGTGCTTCTCGCGCATTGAGACCGGGTTTTAGGTTCTCGAGCAGGCGCGACCGGTTTTTTGAGTCGCGCTGATTGACCATATTTGGCTTGGCTTGCTTGGATTTTTTCTCGGCAAGGTCTGCGGTTCGTCGCAAATCGGCACCTCTAAACGATTTCTTAACAGCTTCGACGACCAAACCGGCCCATCGGTAGGTTTCACGCAAGCCCCCGGCTGAGAATGGCTCGGTAGGTGTGGGAAAGTGAACGCCGATTGGGGGAATTCCATGAGTCAGGCCAGCGGATTGGCTGAAGCACGCGGATTGGGAAGTAGTGGACGCGATATTGGCTTTGCCGCCGGTATCGTTTTCATTCTCAGTGTCCTGTTTTTGCCGCTGCCGCCTGCGCTTGTCGACTTGGGGCTGTCGTTCTCTATCGCGCTGTCCGTATTGATCCTGATGGTTGCGCTTTGGATCAAGAAACCGCTCGAATTTTCTGCCTTTCCAACCATTTTGCTGATCGCGACGATGTTGCGTTTGTCGCTGAACATCGCGACGACACGGCTCATTCTGACTGAAGGATCGAATGGAACCGATGCGGCGGGTGCCGTTATTGGTGGTTTTTCGAACATCGTCATGGGTGGTGACTTTGTCATTGGACTTGTCGTCTTCGCGATCCTTCTGACGGTCAACTTCCTCGTTATCACCAAAGGCGCGACGCGTATCGCCGAGGTTGGCGCAAGGTTTACGCTTGATGCCGTACCGGGCAAACAGATGGCAATCGATGCCGACCTTTCGGCCGGTATTATCGACGAACAAGAAGCGCGGCGGCGGCGCTCCGAGCTTGAAGAGGAAAGTGCGTTCTTCGGTGCCATGGACGGTGCGTCCAAGTTCGTTCGCGGCGATGCGATTGCCGGTCTCATCATTACGGCGGTCAACATCGTTGGCGGCATCGTTATTGGTGTGCTCCGCTACGACATGGATCCTTCCGCAGCTGCTGATGTCTTCGTCAAGCTATCGGTTGGCGATGGTCTTGTTTCGCAGATCCCTGCTCTGATCGTTTCTCTTGCTGCCGGTCTTCTGGTCGCGAAAGGCCGAACGGAAGGAGCGGCTGAGGTTGCGGTTTTCGAACAGCTTGGCGGATATCCGCGCGCGTTGATGGTGGCTGCTGCCTTGATGGGCATCGTGGCTTTGATGCCCGGTTTGCCGTTTCTGCCGTTTGCACTGCTTGGCTCGGGTATGGCCTACGTCGCTTACGCTGTTCCCCGACACCGAGCCATGCTGGAAGCTGAAGAGCATGAGCGCAAAGTAGAGGCGGAGCGACAAGAAGCGATAAAGGCCAAAGGGTCGGTGGCGGATGCTCTTGAAGTGCCCGAGATTGAAGTGTGTTTCGGGCCGCACATCGCCAACGAAATGCTCAAAGAGAAAAACGAGCTATCGCAGCGCGTTTCTAAGATGCGCCGGAAGTTTGCGATGGAGTATGGGTTTGTCGTTCCGGATATTCGATTGACCGATGATTTGTCGCTGCCGGCGAAGACCTATGAAATCCGTATCCATGGGACCGTCGTTGCTGCGCAGGAACTTCGGATTGGCGATGTTCTTGTGATCATTGGCGATACCGATCCGCCGAGTGTTCCGGGCGACGAAGTCCGTGAACCGGCGTTTGGCATGAAGGCACTTTGGATCCCGCAATCCTATTCAAAAGAGGTGAAGCGAGAAGGCTTTATGCCGGTCGACAACCAGTCGGTGTTGCTGACCCATTTAAGTGAAGTGATCCGCAACAACCTGGCGCAGCTCCTGTCCTACAAGGATATGCGGAAGCTCTTCGATCGGCAGGCACCGGAGTACAAGCGCCTCCTCGATGAGATTACGCCAAGTCACATTTCTTACTCCGGCATCCAGGCCGTCTTGAAGCTTCTGCTGGCGGAGCGGATTTCGATCCGCAACCTGCATCTCATCCTTGAGGCAATTGCGGAGATTGCCCCGCATGCTCGCCGTGCAGAGCAAGTGGCCGAGCATGTTCGCTTGCGTATGTCGCAACAGATTTGCGGGGAGATGTCTCAAGGTGGTGTCCTCAGCATATTGCGGCTGGGTGGGCAGTGGGATCTTGCCTTCCACCAAGCGCTCAAGCGGGGTCCGGACGGTGAGATTGTCGAGTTCGATATTGATCCGAGGCTTATCGAAGACTTCGGTCAGGAGGCGGCGAAAGTCATACGCGGTTGGATGGATAAAGGCGAAAAGTTTGTCCTGGTGACAGCGCCTGAAGCACGACCCTACGTGCGCATGGTGATCGAGCGTTTGTTCCCATCGCTGCCGGTGTTGTCGAATTCGGAAGTGGCGCGAGGCATTGAACTAAGGACACTTGGAACAATCGCAAAATGAGCGAATGGGTCGACTATGTGATCCCGACGTTTGTGATTTTCTGCCGAATTGGCGGCTGCTTTATGCTGGTGCCGGGGTTGTCCTCCGGGCGTATTCCAGTTCGATTTCGCGTTTACATCGCGGTTGCCGTCACGTTGGCCCTGGCCCCGATTATCGTGCCCGACTATTTGGCCGCATATGGGAAGGTTGAGGGTGCCCGGCTCGTTGAACTGATCATCAACGAGGCTCTGGTTGGTGCTTCGATTGGATTGTCTGTTCGGGTGTTCATGGCGGCGTTGGAATTCATGGGCACGGCCATCGCGATGTTTATTGGTCTTGGAACCCTGCCGGGTGTCTCGCCCGCTGATGAACCGATCCCGGCTCTTGCTTCGCTGATCAGTGCAATCGCAGTCTTGCTGTTCTTTCTTTTGAACCTCCATCTGGAGGTGATTAGGGGGCTCGTCCTGTCCTTCCAATTCGTGCCTGTTGGTACGTTTTTTGATGTCCAAAGCGGCCTTGAGCGAATCGCGCTCGCGTTTTCGCAAGCCTTCTTTCTCGTTTTGCAGATCAGCGGGCCGTTCGTTGCCTATGGCTTGATGATCAACCTGCTGTTCGGGCTCGTGAATAAGATGGTTCCGCAGATCCCAGCATACTTTGTCTCCATTCCATTTTTGATTTTTGGAGGCCTTCTCGCGATGTACTTTTTGCTGCCGGAAATGCTGCAGATCTTCTTCCAGCATTTTTCCCGCTTCATTATCGAAGGGTGAGTGAGAGATGAACGACCCCAAGCGGTTGAAGCGGTTAATTGATGTTTTTGAAGCGCTTTATGAGCGTGATCAGCGCAATTTGGCGATGCTGCAAATGGAGAAAAACCAGTATCTCAAGAAGCAGCAGGATGCGTTCGAGTTCCTCGCTTGTAATACGGCCTTCAAGTACGGGATTGCCGATGAGGTCGTGAAGGTTGCAAGTCGGGCGTCTGCCGACGTCGCCAAGGTTGAGCAACGCGTTATCGATGCCTCAGCTGAGGCGGCGTTACGGAAAGCGCAACTCGACCGGATGAAACGCAAGTACAGAAAAGCCCAGCAGGCTGCTGAATCCATGCAACCTCTTGATTGATAATGGCTTGGCGCAAGGTTCCTGCAAGTTCGCTGAGCCAGCGTAGCAGCTGGCTTTAGACGAGGTGGGATCATGGGCGTCAGCCCGGGAATAGATTTGATTGCCGGGGTACTCCGTAATGCTCCTGGGAATGATATCGAGAATAACTTTTCGTCACTGACATCGGCATCGCGTGCGGCGCCTATTGCAGCGCCAAGCCAGGCTGGAAGCTTTGGGGATGTTGTGCGTTCGGCGCTTGATGCGACGGCGACTCTCGAAGCCAAGACTGCGGTGGCTGATAACACCAAATCTGGTCTGGTGCAGGTGAGGCCTGAGAAGAAAGAAGATGCTGAGGAGATGCTTCAGCGCTTGCTGTTGAACACTGTCGTAGAGACCATCCTTCCGAAAGAGATGGCTTCGTTTACCGGTGGCGGTACGGCAGGGAATGTCTGGCGGTCAATGTTGGCAGAGCATGTTGCTGCAGAGCTTTCGCAGTCTCTTGATTTGAATTTGTTTGATGGCCGAACCTTGGATGGGCAGTCGCGACCGGTTCAATCCGTTGCGTCGACTACAGAGGGTTTAGGGGCGGTGCCGGAAAGGAAGCGTGAGGTATGACAGGTTCTAGAATGAATTCAGTCGCGGGGCGTTCCGGTCGGGATGCTGATAATGGTCGAGATGTTTTGCCCCAGCTTTTCGGACGGTTGGAAGATGCTCTAGCTCTAGAGAACGAGGCTTTGAGAAGCCGTTCACTTGATGACATTGATGTTCATATAGAACGCAAAAACCATGCGCTGTTGGAGCTGGGCCGTGCCATCAACAAGCTTAGCGAAGATGAACTTCGTGCGCGTGCCGGCGACTTGATCCCAAGGTTGCGCGAGGCGGTTAACGCCAACCACGAACTACTCCAACGGAATATGGATGCTGTCCGCTCGATTGCTGAGATCGTTCGGGTCTCGATTCAGGAAGCAGAATCCGACGGCACCTATTCACATCAGGAAGCTGTTGCGCGGGGGCGGCCTTGATCAAACACCTCATCCTTGGAGTCTGGGTGTGTCTGGCAACGCTTGGCGGTGTCTATGGCGCGGATATGCTTTCGGATTCGGGTAAGCCGGTCGATAAGGCGGTCCAGCTTGGCGGGATGAGTTATGTCACAATGCCTCCGATCAGCGTGCCAATCGTTCTGGACGGAGAAGTTGTAGCCTACGTGGTTACGAAGCTTGTTTACGGCGTTCGCGAAAAGAAGCTGAAGAAGCATCAAAAAGAGTTTGAGACTCACTTTGTCGATAGCGTATTCCGCGTCATCTACAACGCGGAGTCGGTTCGCTTTGCAGAGAAGAAGCGCGCTGATCTTGATGCGGTTGTGCAAGAGATAATTAAGAAGACCAATAAGTCCCTAGGACGAAAAATGGTCGAAGAAGTTCTGATCGAGCAGCTGAACTACGTTACGCGCGATCAAATTCGATGCGCCAAGGTTGCGTCAAAGCGATGAGCTTTGGCCCTTGTGTCAGATTTAGAAGGAGGTAGCGGTGAATGTAGCGGTGAAGAGCGGTCTTATAGGCCCTTACCGGTTGACCGTTGATGGAATTGCCGACGCTGTGAAGGAACGCTCCCCGGGCGTTTATGCTCTGGGCCACCAAGATTTCAATGGCCGTTTCCGTATCACGCATATCGGACGCAGCGATAAAGAACTATCGCAGACACTGCGCGACATGATTGGCACGAGCAGTCTTTTCAAGTTTCTGCCGCTCGCGACGTCCAAGGAGGCTTTTGAGAAAGAGTGTGAGCTCTTCCACAAATTCAAGCCTCCGGGGAGTTCTCTTCATCCTGTTCGTCCACCGGGTACGAATTGGTCGTGTCCACGGTGTATGCAGGGTTCTGGCAGTTGGTGATCAACTCCAGAGCATCTGCAAGAGCTGCCTGATATCCGAGGTGCCAGTAGGCACGTTCGGGGGTGTTCTGCTCCAGATGGCGCTGCTCAAAGCGAGCGTACGGGGCAGTTTCCTCGAGCCATTCGCGAATGGCGTCTCGACGATGCTCAAGGGGCGATATGTCAATTAGCTGTGTCATGACGCTAGAATGCCCGCGCGCCTTTCCGGGAATCTTAAAAGCACAATTGCCCCTATCCCGATGGTAAAGCGTTAACCGAATAAATCCGTACAATTGAATCTAATTCTTCCCGTGTCTCTCACAGAGGCCGGTTTACGGGCGTTTCTGACGATATAGAAAAATTTAACTCTAATTGCCTGTGGTTGCTTTAGCTGAATCCAGACAGGCGTTGATCTCGGCCAATTGCCGGTTTGCCAGCTGTTTAAGGTCCGCTGGAACTCGATCCGGGTGGAATTCGTTAGCGTACGATTTGCGAATTTTTCTAAGTGCGGCCAAATCTAGGTTGGATGCATTTCTGAGTTTTTTGCGCACTTTGCTATAGGCGGTCTGAAGCGTTTCAAGAGTTGGCTCTTGATGACACGGCGCGTCTACGACTTCGGTTGGTTTATATGCGCTGTTGCGCTCATCGCGAAAATAGCCTTGTGGGAACGATGTGGTATTGATTGCGCAGGCCGCACGGTTCGCAACCTTTGCGCGTGCAGCTGTCGGATGGCCACTTGTCTGGTGTGGCCGCCGTGATCCTTCAGCCTCTAAACGCTTTAGAACTTCCTCAAACACAACCACAACGCACCAACACACCAGTCTTACATAAGTTACAGAGCTAATGCTGAATGCTACCAATTCGCCGGACGCAAAATTCTCTGCAATTTGAACAAGTCTAGCGAGGTTTGGTTAACCTCTTGTGAGGGCGAAGTTGTTTGGCATGGTTGTGCTGTGGAGGGCTTCTGGAAAACACGTTGGTAGGCTTGGTTCTGGTCGGGGTGCTAACTTTCTATCGAAGCTGATCCTGACGAGGTCATCAGTGTTAGGAATACTTATATAAAACTATATAGTATGCCCTTCATACTTCACCCTCCTGATCAACATGAAACATTGTCTAGATGATTGCGTGTTGCGACTTTTAGTCTGATACTTTTTCGTGCGGCGGGCGTTCCTGGAACTCAAAGTTCTTCCGCGAAAACGTGTTTGTTATGCGTTTTTCGCGAGCTTCGCGATTAATAGCATTTTGGGGATGCTGCGAAGTTCGTTTGTGACCTAAATCCGAGTCACGGAGGATAAGCTTTGGGGAATTTTCGGACAGAATCGAAGCCGATTTACAGCGGCCCGCTGTATATGCAGATTTACAAACTTCTGCATGAACGCATTCTCTCACAAATGTGGAAAGTCGGTTCGACGCTTCCAAATGAAGGCGATTTAGCCAGGGAATTCGGCGTCAGCGTCGGTACGATGCGGAAAGCGTTGCAGGAACTGGAAACGGCAGGTTGGATTACGCGCCGTCAGGGGCGTGGAACTTTCGTTTCTGATCCGCGTCAAATCTCTCGCAAAAGGCTCGACCATTTTCATCTGAATGGTGAGCATTTTTCGATTGATGGGTTTGGCTACATTTCTTCTGAAAGGGAGCCGGTCAGTGCGGAAGTTCAACCGTTCTTGGAATTGAAGAAAGACGATTCCATTATTCGGGTACGGCGCAAGAAGCTGATCAAGGGCATCATTCGCATCTACGAAGATGTGCATATTGTCGAACGTGCGATCTCGAAATCCGATCTGCGTGAGCTGTCGGACGATGATTTCATGGAATACAGCTCGTTTATCCGCCGGTGCACGGAGCGTGTAAGGCCTTCGGTCGCCGATGGCGAAAGCGCTTCACATCTGGGCGTTGAGCCGGGTACTGCGGTTTTGATCTGCGATCGTACGGCTTATGATTCTGAAGGCAAACCGATCGAATGGTGCCGCCGCACCGTTGTGATGGAGAGTGTGGAGTACTGGACTGAGGCAGCTTGATCCCTCAGCACTGAATCCAGGTAGATTTGTTTCCTTTAGTAAAGGGGAACGAGCCATCGAAAAAAGCGCCGTAACCGATGTCATCGGGCGGCGTTTTTTGTTGGCGACTAAGAGTATGAAGTTGACTGCGGGCTCCAGCTCGCCCTGGCGCTTGTTTGTTTTTTGAAACTTATTTTTCTTGCTGGGGTGAGAGACGCTTGGCGAGCTCGGCGAATGCATCATCAGCAATGGGTTCGCCTGGCCGCTGCTTTAAGGCTTCGTAGACTTTTGGGACGATGCGGACGGCGTCATCGAGTTCCAGATCGGTGCCAGGTTGATAGGCCCCGACGGCACGCAGGTCTCGCGAATCTTCAAACCTTGAGATCAGAGATTTCAGTCTGGTGATGAGGTCGCGCTGCGCATCGGTCCAACAATGTGTTGCCAGGCGTGAAATCGACGACAGCATGTTGATGGCCGGATAGCGGCCCTGGTCGGCGATCTCTCGATCGAGCACAACGTGGCCGTCGAGAATGCCACGGATGGAATCGGCTACTGGATCGTTGTGGTCGTCACCGTCGATTAGGACAGAAAAGATGCCTGTGATTGAGCCCTGGCCGTTTTGGCCAGCGCCGGCGCGTTCGAGCAGACGCGGAAGATCGCTGAATACGGATGGTGGATAGCCACGAGACACTGGCGGTTCCCCGGCGGCGAGCCCGACTTCCCGCGAAGCGTGAGCGAAGCGCGTGAGCGAATCGAGCACAAGCAAGACGCGCTCGCCTTGGTCGCGCAGGTATTCGGCAATGCACATTGCGGTGTAGGGAGCGAGCCTGCGGAGCATCGCGCTTTCTGCACCTGATGCGACAACCGCGGTGGTCCGATCTTTGTGGGAGCCGAAGACGTCGTCGAGGAAGTGGCGAACTTCGCGGCCACGTTCGCCGACGAGACCCAGTACGACGGAATCAAAGTTCTTGCCTTGTGACAGCATTGCGAGCAGCGAGGACTTTCCAACGCCGGAACCGGCAAACACACCAATCCTCTGGCCGGAGCAAAGTGGCGTGAACAGATCTATCGCGCGTACGCCGGTCGTGAGTGGCTCTGAAACCTTTTCCAGTTCAAGCGGCGGCGGCGGTGCGCGGTCGCGTGTGTAGCTAGCGTCGCCTTGGGGTAACTCGCCGCCACCGTCTATGGGTTGCGCCAATGCGTTTACGGTGCGGCCTTTCCAAGCAAGCGTGGGGCGAACTTCGATTTGACCGGACAGCCAAGCGCGATCGCCTAGCCGAGTAAACTCGATCGGTCCGTACGGTTTAATTGTGGCCCGATCCGGTTGCAGCCGGATGACCTCACCTTCTGCTTCGTTTTCTCCGTCTTTGAGGAGGACGAGATCACCCAGGCGCGCGTTGCTGCCAAAGCCCGAAACGATGTAGTGGGTCCGGTCGATGTCTGTGACCGTGCCAGCGATGCGTGTTGTTTGGGACTTAAGGATGCGTGCAACGTTATTGCCGATCGATTGAAGTGCGGTCGGTCGGTTGTTTGGCGGCAACGAAAAATCTGGCAACTGGAGGGGGGCGGATTCTTGTTCGCCCGCAATTACCGTGTTTGTCTCAGAATTGGGAGTCTCGGTTTGCACGTCTTGCTCTCTCGTTAGCCCGTTTTGCTCAAGCGGGTCTTGAGCGACGGCTTGCTGAGTGACTCAGATATTTTTTAGCACTCAAGTTGAGACGGCTTAGCTACCGCCGAGTGCACGGATGGCTTCTTTCAAGGACCGTTCGGATTGGTCAACTGCGTTGGCGACAGCATCGAAGCTTCGGGAAATCTGAATCAGGCGGCTAAGTTCCATCATCGAATTGACGTTCGATTGCTCGATAAAGCCTTGGCGCAGTGACATCTTGCTGAAATCCGTCACTGGGTTACCCGGGATTTCAGAGGCAAAACCTGAGTTGTCGCGACGTTCGAGTTTTGCGCCTTCTTCGATGGTGTAAAGGCCGATGGCGCCGCGCACGATGTTGTCTTGCGTGATCGTACCGTTTTTGTCGATCTGAACCGTACCGCCTCGCGCGTTAAGCAGAATGGTCGCGCCTGCCCTGTCTGCAACCGGATAGCCGGTAATCGATTGCAATTCACCGTTTGGCGTTACCTTGAGGCGTCCGTCGCGGGTGTAAATCAGGCCTTCTGGCGTTTGCAGAGCGAGGTAAGCGTCACCTGATACGGCGACATCCAGCGGATTGTTTGTCTGGACGATCGGGCCGGTTTGCAGCGACAGGTAGCTTTCGCCCATCGATGAGAAGGCGACAGGGCCGTCGCTCGTTTGGGAGACCAAGCTCGTGAAGCTGACCTCTTCAGCACGAAAGCCTGGCGTACTCGCATTGGCAACGTTGTGTGCAATGGTTTCCAAGCGGCGCTGTGCAGCGATTTGCCCTGACAACGCGACGTAAATACCGGTTTCCATATTTGATCAGCCCCCAATTTTTAGGTTTTGCAGGCTGGCCAAAATACCGTCTCCAATACCGACAATGGTCGGTTGGGAAAGAATGATGTTTGGAACTGCCGTGTTGCTTGAGACTGATGATGGGTTTGAAACTTCCCAGATCGCGGTGAACCTTTCAATGAAGGCGTCAAGCTTCTCTGGGTCCTTCAAGTCCTCAATATCGAGCTCCCGGGCAATCAACTCGGCTTGGCGGTCAATGTCGAGTGAGGAGGTGTTTGAGGAAAGGTTGAGCGCAGTCTGGGTTACTTCCAAGAGCGCGCGATCGCCCATCAGCCCGTAGACACTGGTGACTTCGGGAGCTTTACGCTGGAAGTACAACGCAAGGCGAACACCTTGGTTGTCAGCGCCAGCGTTTTCTTCAAGCGTTTGGCGGACGTATTGGTCGGCGACGCCTGAGCGCGTCCGTTCGAAGATCGTCGTGTTCTCGCCGTGGCGGACGAAGTTGAAGGTTGCGACAAACTCCTGGTAGCGAGGGTCTTGAAAGCTGTTGGCGAAGGACTGAGGATCGTCAATGCCGCCTTCGAGTGCTTTGCGCATGAAGGCTTTCGCATAGCTCATTTCTTCGAGTCCGAGGGCTTTCATGGCATAGTTGAAAAGCCTGTCGTTATCGACAAACTCGTCGATCGACTTAACGTTCTCGATGTTCTCTAGGTAATATTCCGTTTCGCGATTGACGAACGGTTCATTTCTTGTGTTTTCCAGAGACCGCTCGAGGTCCCCGGACAGAAGGCGATAGCTCGCAATTGTCGTGAGCACGCGTCATCTCCATTCGCGAAAAATATCTCTCATTTTTCGTGTCACGGTTTGCTTTTGTAAGCCTTGCGGCAGCCCTTGAGGTCCATGGCCAACACGCATTCAGTTCGCTGCCGTAGTTTTTGGGCCGCATTGCAGCTGCCGAATGACGAAATTCTTCTTGGGACAGCCTTCAGCAAGTTTCGCACAAGCGCGAACGCGTTATTTGAATGCGGATTTACGCGAGGGGATGTCCCGTGACGATTATCATTGGTCTGATTATTACGCTCGCCTGTATGGGCGGTGGCTTTGTCGCCATGGGCGGCAACCTCTGGGTCATCTGGCAGCCATGGGAATATGTCATCATCCTCGGCGCGGCGCTTGGGACGTTCATCGTTGCCAACACGATGAAAGTGATCATGGATTCGGGTAAGGCCTTGGTCGAGGTGTTTACAGCCAAGGCACCAAAGAAGGCCGATTACCTTTCCATTCTTGGGTGCATCTTCGTTCTTATGCGCGAATTTCGCAGCAAGTCTCGCAGCGAGGTTGAGGCGCACGTCGAAAACCCAGACGAATCCGCTGTGTTCCAGGCCTTTCCAAAGCTCAACAAGAACCTCGAGCTGCGCACGTTTATCTGCGATTACTTCCGCTTGATCATCATGGGCAATGCGCGTCCCCATGAAATCGAAGCGTTGATGGACGAGGAAATCGAGACCGCTCGTGCTGACAAATTGAAGGCCTATCAGGCGATCTCAACCGTTGCAGAAGGCTTGCCTGCTATTGGTATCGTTGCGGCCGTCCTCGGTGTGATTAAGACCATGGGTTCGCTCGATAAGCCGCCTGAAATCCTTGGTAAGATGATTGGTGCAGCGCTTGTGGGTACGTTTGCCGGTATCTTCTTCTCCTACTGTATCTTCGCGCCGATTGCCACGCAGGTGAAGATCGTGCGCCAGAAGGGCATGCGTCCCTACGTTGTGGTGAAGCAGACGCTGTTGGCCTTCATGAATGGTGCGATTCCTCAGGTTGCGATCGAACATGGGCGCAAGACCATTTCTTACGGCGACCGGCCTTCAATTGATGAGCTGGAAGAGCAGACGATGAATGGTGGTGAAGACGGGGCGAAGATGGCGGCTTAGAGTTTAGCGCCTGAGATTGTTGAGCTGCGCGGGCTCGTTTGTTGATGCCCGCAGCGCAAATTTAAGATTCCGGGGGACTTGAAGGCGAATGACTGGATCTGTTGAAGCTGGACTGGAGAAGGTCGCGGGCGAAGCTGATGCCGCAGGTGGTGATCAGGCTGTGGCCGCGCCTGCGAGTGGACAACCTGCGGAACCTGCTGCTGCTGCGGAAGCGGCAACGGCCGAAGCCTCAGGAGGCTTTGACGGTCTCGACGTTGTTATGAGCATCCCGGTCGAGATCGAGATCGTGCTCGGGACAACGCAGATGCCTTTGTCGCGCCTGATGAAATTGACGCGTGGTGCAATCATTCCGCTTGATCGCAAGGTTGGCGAACCGGTTGATATTGTTGTGAACAACCGCATTGTGGCGCGCGGTGAAGTGGTCATCCTGGATGAATCGCAATCCCGGTTTGGTGTGAGCCTGACGAGTGTTGTCGGTATCTCTGCTGACGACCTGGAGGGCTGATGCAACCCATTCGAGGGGCTGTTGCCTGTGGGAGCGTCGGTGCAGACGTTCCAGTTAGGCTTGGGTTGCTATGAGTGAAGCCCCGGACAAAGAAAGTAAAACCGAAGAGCCAACTCCGAAAAAGCTGGCGGATGCTCTCGAAGAGGGTAATGCGCCGGTTTCGAAAGAGGCTGGTATTCTTGCGTCGCTGTTGGGTATCGCCGTTCTTTCGATGTTGGTGTTGGAGTTTGCAATCGGAAAACTGCTGATCTTGCTGCAGCACTTTCTCGATCGTCCTGAACAGTGGCGATTGCGGACCGGTGAAGATGCGCACCAGTTGTTTTTTTATATCGCCATACAGGGGCTCTGGCTGATCGTGCCGCTCGTATTCATCTTGATACCTTTGGGTCTGATGGCCTCATTTGCGCAGATGCAGCCGAGGTTTGCGCCTAAAAGGATCAAGCCGGATATCTCGAAGCTGTCGATCAAGAAGGGGTTCGGCCGGATTTTTGGGGCCAAGGGGCTCGTCGAGTTCCTCAAGACGTTGGCCAAGTTCTTCATCCTCAGTGTCGTTGGCTTCATTCTGCTGCAAAGCTATCAGTCCGACATCTTCAACATGATGCAGACCGAGCCAGCGGCGCACATGTCGGTCATTCATACGTTGGCCAACACAACGTTAATTGGTGTTTCAGTCGCCTTTTTGATCATCGTTGCAGCCGACATCGCCTGGACCCGGCACACATGGTTTCAGGATTTGAAAATGACGCGCGAAGAGGTCAAGGACGAGCAAAAGCAAGTCCAGGGTGACCCGATTGTGCGCTCGAAAATGCGCTCGATGATCCGGGACTTGTCACGCAAGAGGATGATCTCGTCGGTGCCGAAGGCCACCATGGTTGTCGTGAACCCAACCCACTACGCCGTCGCGTTGCGATACGTAAAAGACGAGACGCCTGTACCGATGGTGTTGGCGAAGGGGACCGACCACATTGCCTTGAAGATTCGTGAAGTTGCCGAAAAGGCTGAAATACCGCTGATCGAAGACAAAGCGTTAGCGCGCTCCTTGTTCGACGCTGTCGAGGTCGATCAAGCGATCCCGCCGCAGTTTTACGAGGCTATCGCCAGTCTGGTCCTTAGCCTTATGAAAAAGAATCCCGCCCCACCTATTGGAGCTTTGCAGTAAACGATGCGAGCGCAACGAACAGTTTCACCTGGAATTTGCGAAGAGATTCTCGGAGCGCACTTGCGTCCAATTGCAAGTGAAATTCGTGGATTCGAGGTTGTCGATATTATTGCGTTTTCGCGCTTTGAAAAAAGCGGAAATATCAAATCGCTTGTTTATTCGGCTGCGGAGCAGTTCTTCCGACCTGGTGTGTTTGAAGTTCATGATGCCGGAGAAGTCCGTATTCTCTGGGGTTCTGTGCCGGAGGTTGAGTTTAACATGAGCTTCCGTGCTGAAGATATGACGGTTTATTTCCGCCTGATGCTGTCGGGTTCAACAGGTGGTGTGGAGATTGACTATATTGATTGCGAGGCGGTTGATGTTAATTCATCACAATTGCCAGTTTATTTGAATTCTGCATTGAGCGAAGCCCGCATTATTACGGCTGCTAGCAATTAGAGTTCTATTTTCTTCTTTCCCGTGAACAGTTTCAGATAAGCTCACCCAGATAAATTCTCTGATGAAATCGATTATTGTCTTTCGGGGGAGAATTGCGTGTCTGAGCTTGCACTCTTTGCTATTTCATCTCAGCGCATGCAGTGGCTCTCAGCAAGGCAGTCTGCAATTGCCAGTAACATTGCGAACGCTGATACCCCTGGGTACCGGGCGCGAGATGTGGCGGCATTTGAGAGTTATCTTGAGGGGGCTCGGCTCGACACCAAGGTGACGTCTGCAGGTCACATTTCCTCGGCACCGGCGAATGGTGTCGATGTCAAAGCGACAGAGCGTGGCCGAGGTGAGGGTAAGCACTCGGGCAACACCGTCAGTCTTGAGCATGAGTTGATCCGTTCGGCACAAGTCAAAGGATCGCATGCGTTGACTGTCGAGGTTGTTGGTGCCTTCCACCAGATGATGATTTCGGCCGTTCGCGAGTAAGTCGCGGGGGTAACTATCAAATTGAATTTGCGTTATGCGCCGTTTGGGGTGGCAAAGCGCGTATGAACTGAGGGAATTAATTCATGGCTGACGCACTGCAAGCCGCCTTGTCTGTCGCATCGTCTGGGCTTCACGCTCAGTCGAAGCGTCTGCGGGTTGTCAGTGAAAACCTGGCAAACGCAAACGTGACAGCTGCGACGCCGGGTGGTGAGCCATTTGCGCGCAAGGTCATCAGCTTCGCCCACACCGTCGACGAAGCTGCTGGTGTTTCCCGCGTTCGAATTGCTGGTATCGAGAAACACGAAGACCCGTTCCGATTGGTGCATGACCCTGGTCACCCTGCGGCGGATGACAAAGGCAACGTTTTGCTTCCGAACGTCAACATGCTTTCGGAGGTTGCCGACATGAAGGAGGCGTCGCGGTCGTACGAGGCCAACCTTCAGGTGATGAAGCAGGCACGCGATATGATCAGTGCAACCATTGATCTGTTGAGGACAGGACGATGATTGATGCGATCTCAGGAATTGCCGGACCCGGCGCCGTAAAGGAAACAAATGACGCGATGGGTGCGGGGGCGGCTAATGCAGTCGCTTCTCCTGTCGATGCCGACTCGTTCTCGCATGCGCTTGAAAGTGCGCTCACTGACGCAATCGGAAAGCTGAGAAATGCTGAGCAGGTCTCGATTTCCGGCGTCGCAGGACAAGCGTCGGC
Organism: Filomicrobium sp.; assembly: GCA_040219445.1. Lineage (GTDB taxonomy): Bacteria > Pseudomonadota > Alphaproteobacteria > Rhizobiales > Hyphomicrobiaceae > Filomicrobium. Next base: position 711,939 of record JAVJSM010000003.1, read on the forward strand.
GCAGGAAGTTGTCGAGGCGGTGATGGAAGCGCAGCAGAAACTGCAAACCGCAATTGCTGTACGTAACAAGGTTGTCGAGGCCTATCTCGAAGTTAGTCGTATGCAAATCTAAAGTGGAGAGAATTTATGAGGGCTTTGGCGATTGCTGCGACTGGTATGAACGCGCAGCAGCTCAATGTTGAGGTGATCGCGAACAACATCGCGAACATCAACACGACGGGCTTTAAGCGTGGGCGCGCGGAGTTTACCGACCTGCTTTATCAGGCCGAGCGGGTTGCGGGCGCAGCGAACGCGGGCAACGACACTGTCGTTCCAGAAGGAATTCAGGTTGGCCTAGGTGTTCGGGCTGCGGCCGTTCGTACGGTTCACACGCAAGGTTCGTTGGCGCAGACCGGCAACAAGCTTGATCTTGCGTTGATTGGCAATGGCTGGTTTCGGATTCAAAGCCCACTTGGCGAGACACTTTATACGCGCGCTGGTTCGTTCAATACGGATTCCAATGGCCGTATCGTGACGACCGATGGCTACCTCGTGCAGCCCAACATCACCGTGCCCGATCAGACGATTAAACTGACCATCAACCAGACCGGTGAAGTCTTCGCATTGATAGACGGAGAGACCGAGCCGCAGTCTATCGGACAGTTGACGGTTGCGTCATTTGCCAACGAAGCAGGCATGACGCCGCTTGGAAACAACCTCTTCCGGGAGACGGAAGCGTCCGGTGCGGCCGTTACAGGAATTCCGGGAGAAGATGGTTTCGGTTCGATCCGCCAGGGATATCTGGAAGATTCAAACGTAGACCCGGTTAAGGAAATCACAGAACTCATCTCGGCGCAGCGCGCTTACGAGATGAACTCGAAAGTCATTCAAGCAGCTGACGACATGATGTCGACGACGAGTAAGGGCATCCGCTAACTCGTAAGCTGACAGCCACTCTTTAGGGGGCTTGATAACAATGCGCGTTTTGGCAGCTCTGGCCGCTTTATGCCTCCTGGGGTTCTCCTCGGTTGCGGCAGACGCCCAGATTGTGCGCCGATCCATGCCGGTTCCAACGCTGACGATCTATCCCGGTGATACGATTTCGGCTGATGTGGTTTCGGAAAAGCGTTTCCGGCTTCGCCGCAAAACCGCAGGGTCTTACATTCTTCGGAAACGTGATCTGGAAGGCAAGGTGGCGCGGCGTATGCTCGTCGCCGGCCGGCCGATTCCGCGTAACGCCATTCGCGACAGCAACGCAGTTGTCGAAGGTACCCAGGTTACTTTGATCTATTCGGTGGGCGGGCTTGTGATCACGGGGCTCGGCAAAGCAATTCAATCAGGTTCAGTTGGGCAGATCATTAGCGTCCAGAATGTTGACAGCGGTCGCGTTGTTCGGGGTGCTGTGCGCGACGACGGTGCTGTAGATGTCGGGGGGCGTTGATGCGGGTTTTGTGTGCTCTGCTGGCTTTGGTGGTTTTCGCTGGTGATGTCAGTGCTGCTTCAGTCCGCTTGAAGGACGTCATTACAATTCGCGGCGTGCGTCCCAACCAACTGTTGGGTTATGGCTTGGTGACCGGTCTCAAGGGTACCGGTGATACCCTTCGCAACTCGCCGTTCACCGAACAATCCGTACGGTCCATGTTGGAGCGTCTCGGTGTCAACATTCGAGATGCGGGTGCGCGTACGAAAAACGTCGCTGCCGTTATGGTCACGGCAGAATTGCCTCCCTTTGCCAAGGCCGGTGGCCGCATTGACATCGTTGTGACGTCGATTGGCGATGCGACGTCGTTGGCGGGCGGTGTTCTTTTGTCTACGCCTCTATATGCGGGCGACAACCAGATTTATGCGGTTGGCCAGGGATCAGTTGCGGTTTCCGGGTTTTCGAGCGAAGGCGCTTCAGAATCTCTCACCCATGGTGTGCCGACTGCAGGCCGGGTACCCAACGGTGGGTTGATCGAACGGCCGGCACCGGGGGAGTTGCGGCACGCTCGTGCATTGAAACTGGAACTTCGCAATCCTGATTTTAATACGGCGGTGCGCGTCAGCGACGCGATCAACACCTACAGCCTCAAGCGCTTTGGTGCTGAGCTGGCAGAAGAAGACGATCTTAGGACGATTTCGGTTCGGGTCCCTGAGCGCACGTCGCCAAGCCGGTTTCTCGCAGAGATCGGCGAATTGATGGTTGAGCCGGATGTGCCGGCACGTGTCGTAATTGACGAGCGCACTGGGACAATCGTCATTGGCAAAGATGTGCAGATTTCAACGGTTGCGGTGACCCACGGCAATCTTACGGTTCGTGTAACTGAAACGCCCAGTGTTTCTCAACCGCTCCCATTTTCCGACGGTCAAACGGTCGTTACCTCAGAAACGTCGGTGAGTGCCGAGCAAGAGAGTGGTGCTTTATCGATCGTGCGTGGCGCAGATCTACACACGCTTGTTAATGGTTTGAACCGGATGGGTCTGAAGCCGCCGGGCATCATCGCAATTCTACAGGCGATGAAGTCGACAGGGGCATTGCAGGCGGAACTGATCGTTCAATGATCGGAGGTCGAGATATGAAATATGCGACGTTGAAATCTGACACGACCTTCGCTCCTCGCGCGTTCGGTTATGCCCTGCCTTTCTTGGCGGTTGCGCTTACCCTCCTGATGCCGATGCCTCCTGTGGGTGCTGCTGAGCCAAGCGCAAAGAAAAGCGGCTGGGCTGCGTCGGCGCACAGGGTGGGTTACGGATCGAAACGCCAGCCTGGCAAGGCTCTGGCCCCGAAGGGAACCTTGGCTGAGCGCTATTGTCAGGCTGTTGGTGATATTGCGACCGACGCGCGGTTTGCCTGGCAGGCTGGGCAGCTGAAAAAGCTTGCGAAGGAACTTGATGACCGCCGTGCAATCCTCGAAGAACGTATTGCCGAGCTCAAGTCATGGGTTGAGCGCCGGGACCAGTTCGTTGAACTTGGAACCGAGTCGTTGGTGAAGATTTTTCAATCAATGCGTCCTGATGCGGCATCCCAGCAGCTTTCTTCGGTTGATGAGATGACGGCGGCAGCAATCATTACGAAACTCAAGCCGCGGACGGCCAGCTCGATCCTTAATGAGATGGAGACTGAAAAAGCGGCCCGGCTCGCATCCACGATTGCTGGTGTCGCAAGATATGCGCGTCGTCAGGCGGCGAAGAAAGGCGGGGGGACATGAGGCCACTTATCGTTGCCGCCGCTTGCGCCATGTTGATAGCAGGATGTGCGATTGACCCGAAAGAGATTGGTCGTGAGCCAACCTTGTCGCCGGTCGGAACCGGCGTTGTGCAACCTGTTCTTGATATTCCAAGCGAGCCACGAGTAATCCGTACGGGCTACCAGGGGCAGTCGTTCTGGCGGGACAGTGCTGCGGATCTCTTCAAGGATCCACGCGCGCGCCGGATTGGCGATGTTCTGACGGTCAAGATATCGATCAAGGATAAGGCTGCGCTCGACAACAACTCGAAGCGGTCGCGCGATGCGACGAATGACTTTGACTGGAGTTTCAGCCACGACATCTTGTGGCGCGGTTGGGCGTCGTCGGGTGAGGGTTCGCTTGGGTCGGCGGTTGATGCCAAGACCGACCACGAGGGCAAGGGAGCGATTGAACGCTCTGAAAGCATCGACCTTCTGGTTGCTGCTGTGGTTTCCGATGTGCTGCCAAACGGTACTTTGATCATTAAGGGATCGCAGGAGGTTCGGGTCAATTACGAACTCCGCGTTCTGACCGTTTCAGGGATTGTCGATCCGAAAGACATCAAGTCCGACAATACCGTTTCCTACGAGCGAATTGCAGAAGCCCGAATTTCGTATGGTGGGCGTGGCCGGCTCATGGAAGTGCAGCAGCCTGGTTGGGGCCACCAAATCGTCGACGCTGTTGCGCCATTCTGACAATTGGAGCCTGATGGCCGGTTATCTACAGGAATACCGGCCATCAGCTTGTTGTGGTCAGCGCCACTCAAGGTTGGCGGGCTAGCGGGGAAATAGCCCCTTCGATGCATGTTACAAAGTTCGCGTCTGGGGCGGCCATACAACATTGAGACGTGGTGCTAACGCTCAATTGCTCGGGTGAGGCTTCAAGGAATGGCAGCAGCTGCTGACGGAAAAGAGAAGTCTGCTGGCGGCGGGGGTATTGTTGTCCCGCTTATCATTTTGACCGTTATTGGAGGCGGCTTAGGTGTCGGCTCGAAGCTCTTCCTATTCAATGATGCCGATGAAACCGAGCAGGTTGCCACCGTTAAAGAAAGCCCGGACGTAGCCAAGAAGAAAGCAGAAAAGAAAGGCAAGAAGGGCTATGGCGATGATGCCTCCGACAAGGAGGCTGGCGGCGAAGACGGCGATAAAAAAGCCGATGACGGGAAGATCAACGAGATCATTGGTCTTGATCCAATCATTGCGAGTCTCGCCAAATCGTCTGGTGCGTGGGTTCGCCTTGAGACGGCTATCGTTTTTAAAAGCGAGCCAGAGGCTGGGTTTACTGCCGTAAAAAGCGAGATTGCAAGCGACATTCTGGCGTATTTGAGAACCGTCAGTCTGGATCAAATCCAAGGTGCTTCAGGTTTGGAGTATTTGACGGATGACTTGCAGGATATCGCGAGGGTTCGAAGTCAGGGGGCCGTCGACCGGCTGGTGATCAAAGGGCTCATATTCGAATGATCAGATTCCTTGGTATCTTGGTCGTTGCTCTGTTCATGACCACATCGGCTTACGCCCAAGCGCCTGATTTGTCGGCGCTTGTCCCCGAAGGTGCTTCCAGCACGAGCGGCCGAATTGTGCAGCTCGTTGCTTTGGTGACCGTATTGTCGGTTGCGCCAGGGCTACTCATTATGGCGACGTGTTTCACGCGTTTTATTATTGCGCTTTCGTTTTTGAGGATCGGCCTAGGCCTGCAAACGACTCCTGCAAACATTATTCTTGTCAGCTTGGCTCTTTTCTTAACTTTTTATGTCATGGCGCCAACCTTTGATGAAGCGTGGCGCGAGGGTGTCAAGCCGCTCGTAGAAGAGCAAATCACCGAAGAAGAAGCCTATGCACGAATCACGGAACCATTTAAAAAGTTCATGCGTGCTCATGTAAGAGAGAAGGACGTTCTGTTATTCGAAGAGTTGGCCGGAATTACACCGACAGCTAATTCAGAGGATATAGAACTTCGCGTTTTGGTGCCTGCGTTTATGATATCCGAGCTCAGGCGAGGGTTTGAAATTGGCTTTTTGATTATTCTTCCGTTTCTCGTGATCGATTTGATTGTCGCAACGTTAACCATGGCGATGGGCATGATGATGTTGCCGCCAACAGCAATTTCGCTTCCGTTCAAGGTGTTGTTCTTTGTTCTACTCGATGGGTGGAACCTCCTGGTGGGAAGTCTTGTTCGTTCATTTGCTTAGTAAAATCGATCGGTTGGTGGGTGTAAACGGTCGGATTAACCGTTCTTAAATCGGCTCTGTGTGAAAGTCGCGTTCAAATGGCGGATTGGGGGGATCCCAAAGGCATGAGGCCGTGCCGCCATACCGGGGAAACCGGTATGTCCCAGACAAATGTAGTGACCCATAGGGACATTCTAGATGAACAGCATCAATACGAACTTTGCGGCAATGACTGCGCTGCAGTCGCTGAACAAAACGAACAACAGCATGCTTGAGACGCAGTCGCGCATCTCAACCGGTCTTGCCGTTTCTGAAGCTAAAGACAACGCTGCTTACTGGTCCATGGCCACCACGATGCGTTCGGACAACCGTTCGCTTTCGGCTGTTTCTGACGCTCTCGGCCTCGGTGCCGCAACTGTTGACGTTGCTTACACCGGCATGAATGCGGCAATCGACGTTGCTTCTGAGATGAAAGCAAAGCTCGTTGCTGCACGTGAGCCTGGTGTTGACCGCGAGAAGGTACAGAGCGAAATCGACGCTCTGCAGGACCAGCTCCGCGCAAACGCTACTTCGGCTGCCTTCTCTGGTGAGAACTGGCTGTCGGTTGACAACGGCCAGGACGGTTCTGGTACCTACACCTATACTGCTACGGAAGCTGTTGTTTCGTCCTTCACTCGCGACGAAAACGGTGTTTCGGTCAATACGATCTCGATCAACGTTTCCGGTACCTACCTGTTCAACTCCAACACTGACGGTCAGGGCGGCGTAGCCGGTTCTGGTTCGGCAACTGAAGGTGAACTGGGTATTCTCGCTTCTCAGCGCTACACCTCTGCTGAAGCAACTGCTTCGACGGAAACGGCTGCTGTTGCTGGCGGTATCGTTCAGGGCACTGACACTGGTTCGATCGTCGTTGCTTCGTTTGACGGCACCAACGAAATCGACATCTCCAGCGCAACTGACGCTCAGATCGATGACTTCATCTCTGCTGTCGACGCTTCCATCCAGGAAATGACGACCGCTGCAACCGATCTTGGTTCTTCGAAGAACCGCATTGATCTGCAGAAAGACTTCGTTGGCGCTCTGATGGACTCCATCGATCGCGGCATCTCGACACTCGTCGACGCTGACATGAACGAAGAGTCGACCCGCCTCCAGGCTCTGCAGGTTCAGCAGCAGCTCGGTATCCAGGCTCTGTCGATCGCCAACTCTTCGGCACAGAACATCCTGTCGCTGTTCCGTTAATCGTCATACGGAATTAGCAGTGCAAATGAGCCACGCTCCTTCGGGGGCGTGGCTTTCTTGTATGCGCCAGCATACCTGCCACCATCCCCACGCAAGCTTTCTGGCTGAAGTTGGTCCGTAGATTAAATTCGGAGCAATGATGCGTGGCCGCTGCTATTGGGCAACAGCAAATCTCCCAACTCGTCAGTAGCTTAAAGCAGCTTGGGATCAAGCGGCTGACAGCGCTGGGGGTTGTCGGGCTCATCGTCTTCATTGGCATCATCTACGGTGCGCGCTACCTGAGCCAGCCGGCTCATGAAGTGCTGTACAGTGGACTTGAGAGCCAAGACGTCGGACGTATGGCCTCGGCGCTTGAGCGGGCTGGGATAGATTTTGACGTCAATCCGGAAGGGTCGAGCATCCTCGTCCCCTTCGGCAAGACGGCGCGCGCGCGCATGATCCTGGCCCAGCAAGGCCTGCCCAGCGGCTCTTCCAGCGGCTATGAACTTTTCGACCAGCTTGGGTCGATGGGCCTGACGTCCTTCATGCAGGAGGTGACGCGGGTTCGTGCGCTTGAAGGCGAGATCGCCAGAACAGTCCAATCGATTGAAGGTGTGCAGGCGGCGCGTGTACACTTGGTCATGCCGGATGGGGGCTCCTTTCGGCGGAAAAGACGTTCGCCGTCAGGGTCTGTCGTCGTTCGGATGATTGGCTCGCGTGGCGAGTTCACTGGTACACAGGCGATTCGCCATTTGGTCGCCGCCGCCGTTCCAGGCATGAAAATCGAAGATGTTTCTGTTTTGAGCACGGATGGTGCGGTGTTGGCTGCTGCTGGAGACGCTTCAGTTCGCGCGCCGCATACGATGCTGGAACTCGAACAGAAAATGAGCCGGCAGATCGAAGAAGCGGCCGGTCGGACGTTGGCGCCTTACCTTGGACTTGGAAACTACCAGGTCAGTGTTGCGCTGCGGCTCAACACAGATCGCCGCAATGTTCGCGAGCAGACTTTCGATCCGGATTCACGCGTCGAACGGTCGGTTCGGGTTGTGAAGCAGGAAGGTTCGACCGAAAACCGAGCAGCTAACCCTGCGGTCGGGGTCGATCAGAACATTCCGCAAGAAGAGGGCGGTGGCGCTGGCGGCGATCAAAGCAAGCGGCAGGAAGAACGCCGCGAAGAGCTGACGAACTACGAGCTTAACTCGCGCCTGGTTAATACGGAAAGCAATGGCTACCGGCTCGAAAACATGACGCTTGCCGTGCTCGTCAACCGCAAGCAGGTCATGAGCATGCTGGGTAACGGGGCGACAGATGAGCTCTTGGAGCAGCAGCTTGTTGAGCTGAAACGAGTCATCTCGGCAGCAACGGGCATCTCTGAAGATCGTGGTGACCGGATCGAAGTTTCGGCAGTCGATTTCCTTGCCGATGGAAATCAACTGCAGCCAATTCCCGAAGTTGGCGTTGCTGGTTATCTGATGCGCAACATTGGCACCATCATCAACGCGTCGGCCGCTTTGGCCATTGTCTTCCTGGTGCTTGTGATGGCGGTTCGCCCGGCCCTGGGCGTCCTTCGTGAGATGGCACCACAGGCGGCGCTAGAGGATGGCGTCACGGTTGATGCGAGCGGCGGTGGCGGGGATCAAGGTCAGTTAGAGCCGTCCAGTATCGAGGCCGAACTTCTCGATGATCTGGCGATCATCAGAGGTGACAATATCGGCCGATTGCCGCCGCCGAAGGAACGTCTTGAAAAACTTATTGAGCTCGATGAAGAGCAATTCGTTCTCATCATGAAGCAGTGGATTAGGGAGGGAGAAGGCCAGATATGAGGTTTGTTCCTGCATTCACCGTGCTCCAGGAGCTCAGCCCGACGGCTGAAATGGCCCTTGCTTTTGAGGAAGAGCTAAAGGCGGAGGAAGAAGAGCGTCGCGAAGAAGACAAAGCTCCGCGGTTGTCGGAAGAAGATGTTCGAGCCTCTTACGAGGAGGGATACGGCGCGGGTTATGCCGCTGCCGATGCTGAGCATCAAGATGCTTTGGATTTGCAAAAGGAGCAAACTGACAAACGCATTGCCGATGCTCAGGCAGAGTGGATGTCCAAATTTGGCAACCAGGTTGTCGTTGGTTTGAAAGAGTCGCTGGCTGCGATCCGCGAGGAAATTGCCAAAGACGTGGCGGCTACGGTTCTTCCGTTTATCGACGAAAAGCTACAAGAGCGCGCAATTTCAGATCTGTCAGCGACCATTGCCGAGACGGTTGACGCCTTGGGCACAACCACGGTCACGATTACTGGGCCGCAGCTGTTGGTTGACGCGCTCAAGGCGAAGCTGCCGCAAAATTGGATCATTCGAGAAAAGGTCAGCGAAGAGGAAGTCGAGCTGACGGCGCAAGTCGATACGACCGTATTGACGGCGCGTATCTCCGGTTGGCTGAACGAGATCACCGGGGGTGCTGATGGCCGTTGAAGATGATGATGTCGCCGCCCAAGAAATTGTCATTGTCAAACGCAAAGGCGGTGGGGGCGAAGATGGGCACGGCAGTACGGCGTGGAAGATTGCATTTGCCGACTTCATGACGGCTATGATGGCGCTGTTTCTGGTGTTGTGGCTGACGAATGCGACGGATGAGAAAACCAAAAAGCAGATTGCAACCTACTTCAATCCGATTGAGTTGACCGCCGACACCGCCTCGCAAAAAGGGGTCAAGACGCTCGATAAGGAAAACACGAAAGAGCCGCGCGATCTGCCTGACCGTGTGAGGAATTCGCCAACAGGTACAAAGGGTGAGGGTATCGGCAATCTCGACAGCGGAAAGGCGCATGTCGACAAGCAGCTTTTCACAGATCCCTATGACGTTGTGCGGCAACTTTCAGCGCAGACGCAAGTGAAGGGGATTGGCGCGAAGAAAGAAGACGATGCTTCCCCGGTTAGCGGGACTGCAGTGAATCAAGGTGATGCATTCCGAGATCCCTTTGACCCGGTTTTCCGCAGTGAGACGGTTGCGCTCGCAAAAGACCTTGATGCCGGCGATGCCAAAGCCAGCCAGGCTGCAAAAGGTAAGGGTGAGTGGGACAAACTGTCAGTAGAAGCCAAGAAGCTTGAGAAGAAGGCTGCGGCTGAAAAGGCTCTGAAGGCCGAACTCAAACGAGAAGCCCGGTTGGTGCATGCGGCGATCAAAAAGGCCGTTGATGGTGTTGCGGGTGCGAAGCTGCCAAACATCAACGTGACCGTCGATAAAGAGGGCGTTCTGATTAGCCTGACGGATAAGGAGCGGTTTGGCATGTTTGCGTCGGCATCTTCGGACGCCGGTAAAGAACTCACCGACCTAATGGGTAAGATCGGCGATATCCTGAAGGCAACTGCTGGCAAGATTGTTGTTCGCGGTCACACCGACGCCCGTCCCTTCCGGGCGGTTGATAACGACAACTGGCGTCTGTCTATGGGCCGCGCCTATACCGCGTATGGGCTGCTCGTTAACACCGGAATTCCCGAAAGCCGGTTTGAGAAAATCGAGGGCTATGCCGACAAGAAGCTGCGGGATAAGCGAGATCCGAACTCTGCTGTAAACCGCCGTATTGAGATCTTGTTGCGGAGGGCTCCGACGTGATCCAACAGCTTCTGCGGTCGGTCCAATTGGGTCTTATCGTTTTGGCTGCTGGATTTGTCTTGGCCGAACCGGTTCATGCTGGAAGCAAGTCAGACGATTCATATTCGAAGAAGGAAAAAGGCGATAAGGACGCTGAGTCCGCGAAACCCGCCAAGCCTTATGTGCCGGTGCACGTGTGGGAGCAGTACGCGACTTTGCCCGGTGGGCCGAAGCCACCTTACATGATCGTCCGCAAGATTATCGAGCTGCAGAATCGGGTCGCTCGTGGAGATCGCAGTGCATTCAAGGCTCAAAAGGCGCAACTTGCCGCTGCGAGCCGTGAGCTATTGGCCGTAGATCGAACGCTTTGGTTGACGGACCTGCGCAATGCGCGTGCGGCACTCAAGTTCGTCATGAGCGGTGGACCGCCGGATATTCTTCGCCAGCTTATTCGCGACTCGCTTTTGCCGACGCGCTACCTCAAGCTTGCGACTGCCGTGCTTGCTTACTCGGAAGGCCGGAAGCTCGATGCTTACCGGCTGCTTCGGGATGCCAATCCGCGCGACATGGAAGCGACGCTTGCAGGGCATATGGCTTTGATCAAGGCGTTGACGATTGGTGCGCGCCGGCCGAACGAGATCCGCAAGCTTCTCAACGATGCGCGTATCTTGTCGCCGGGTACGATTGTCGAAGAATCGGCGTTGCGGCGACAGATCCCGCTTGAGGCGACGATGCCTGGCAATGGTCAGTTCGATATGTTGACGTCGCGCTACTTGCGGCGCTTTGGTCAATCGGTTTTTTCCAGCGGATTGTTACTACAGGTTGCTGAGACTTTGGCGCGCGAAGACTACGCCGGTGGGGATCCCAAAAAGCTTAGAAGGTTGAAGGGGTTTCTTGAAAAACTGCGACCGTCGCAACGGAAACGCCTGCTGATGAGCCTTGCTCGGGAAGCGACGGGCTGGGGGTTGGCGAAGACAACGAAGTTTGCTGTCAAGGAAGCACAGAAAATCAAGTCGGCGTTGCTGCTTGAAGATTACGCACCGCTTCAACTTTATGAGTCGGCAATGCTGGTGTTGGGCGATGACTATGATCGCGGCCGGCAAATGATTGAGACTGTCGATGATGAGCTATTGACCGCGGAGCAGTCAGAACTGCGTGGTGCGATTAGGAGTCTAACTGGGGCGATCCGGCGGTGGCCGGATGTTCCGAACGTTGATGACGAGACGAAGTTCGAGACTGAAAATGGTGGGCCTCTGGCGTGGCCTGAAGTGGCTGCCGCCAAGACATCAGCAAAACAGTCCAATGAACTGATCGCGTCGATCGATAGCCTGATGCAGGAGTTGGATCGATGAATCTGGAGCGTATGCTTGTTGGTGACACGGGAAGTGTCGCGAAGGGGTTGGGCAAGTCGGGTCAGTCGGACTCGAGCGTGTCTGATGAGGCAGCCTCGGAATTTTCTGATTTGATCGACAAAGCTGGTGGTGAGGCTGGAGGTCGTAATGGCCAAGGGCAAGGATTGAGCGAGGCCACTCGTGATGACGGCGAGATATCTGATGCCGAAATAAAACCTGGGCCTCCCGGTAGAGAGGCAGGCGCGGCTGGCCTTGCTACGGAATTTGAATCCGCACTTGATAAGGCCGCTTTGCAGTCTCAGGGCGCGAATGGAGAGCAGGGTGTGAATGTTGCCGGCCTGCAAGACGAGGGTGTAGCGGACGGAGCTATCTCCGGTGACGAAGCTGTCCTCGGCAAGGAAGCTATCGATGGGCTGGATGATTCGGGAGGCGTTCAAACTCGCGCGCAATCAGGTCTGGCTTTGCAGGATGATGGTGCGCAAGCTTTTTCAAATACGCCAGCCCTTCATGATCCGAAGAACCAGCTGACGCAGCAAAGCGCGTTGTCTCAGTCGAGCCAGACCCCTGCTGGCGAGCAGCGCGTAAGCGATTTGGCATCGATCGTTTCGGCCGCGGTAGGACGGGAAAAGCTGTCGCAGACCAGCTCTGACCCGGCAAGTCTTGCTGCGTCATCGCAGGGACAACGGACTGTTCCGGTTTCTTCCCAAACAGATGCTGCAGACCTGTTCGCCGACGTGCCGGAGATCTTGCAATCGCTTGAGCAGGTCTCGCAGCGGCGCGGTCGCGCCGGCGCTCAAGCTGAGGAGGCGGCTGTTGCAAACCCTGCCAGCGTTAAGGCGCGCGTTGTCGGTCAGGAAACTCATCTGCCGATCGTTCCACAATGGCGCTTGGCAGCACAAGCGGGGGCTAATAAATCGGTGGATGCAACTCAGGTTCCGGCTGATGGTGAACTTGAAGCGCAACTGGCGGTGCCCAAAGATGCTAAGGCGGTCAGTCTGGACACGACTGCCGAGCGACAGGTTAGTCGGTCAGAACTCACAACAGATGTTGTCAAAGACGGGCGTCAGGATGCTGGGCAGCCTGGCGTGGCACAGCAATTGGGTGACCGGATCCGTGATGCATTGAAGACATCCGGGCCGCAGTCGGCGAATGACCTGGCACGCTTGCAAGGAATGGGGCAGCAGCAAAACTCAACCCAAGGATCGCAACTGGTCAAAATTCTCGATGTGGAGTTGACGCCAGAACATTTGGGAAGTGTGACGGTGCGCTTGGCTTTGAAGGGTGATGCGCTGTCGGTTCATGTGACGGCTGGTTCGCAGGCGGCTTTGTCCCAGCTGGCGGCGGATAAGGATATCCTGACAGAGGTTCTCAAGCGTTCCGGATATGTCGTCGATGAGGTTGTCATCGTAAAAACCGAGTTTGAGCCGAGCCGGCAAACGTTTGGGCAGATGCGCAACGATACCGATCCTCAACAGCAGCGTATGGATTTTGGCCGTGGCGGGGAAGGTGATCGCGGCGGCGCAGGCGGTGACGATGCGATGAGAGGGTTCGATCATGGCGGGGATGGTGAGCCCAACAAATCCGATACTGCTGATGCGGGTGGTGAGCCGACTGATGCCCGCAGTTCTGACACCGCCCAAAACGGTAATGATCTTGGCCGGGTTGCTGACGGTATCGTTGTTTGACGCCGCCAGTGCGGGGCGGATTAACACTTCCGGGATCTGTGAACGTCAGTTCGCCAGCGCTGCCAAACGTCACGGTGTTCCGGTTGCAGTTTTGGCAGCGGTCGGCCTGACCGAGACCGGTCGTGGCGATGGGTTGCGCCCCTATGCGCTGAACATCAATGGCAAAGCCATTTACGACCTCAGCCGTAACGAGGCGATGCAGGAATTTTATGCGGCGCGGAAGCGTGGGATTAAGCTGATTGATGTCGGCTGCATGCAGATCAACCACCATTACCACAAGCGTCACTTCCGGTCGGTTGCCGAGATGTTGGAGCCGGCAAAGAACGTTGATTATGCGGCGCGGTTTCTAAAGCGTCTTTACAACCGGGAAAAGAATTGGACGCGGGCGGTCGCCCGCTATCATGCCAGCGAGCGCAACAAACCGGCTCAGAAGCGATACATATGCGCTGTGATCGGGAAACTCGTTGCTGCAAAGCTTGGCGGTTGGACAGCAGAAGCGGCCAAGTTCTGCGGTGTTGGGCAAGCCTCTGGAAAATCGTTGCGCCGTTCAACAGCGGCTGATCCGGCAGTTCTGATGCGTAATGAGTGGATGGCTGAAGTCAATCGAGGCGACAAAAACGTATCGCGGTAATGATTTCCAATTTAAATTGGACGCTGTAATTATTTCTTTTAATTCAACTTTCTATTTTTAATAAGTCTCGATTTCAATACATGTCCTATATATGATATCGTTTATTGTAATTTGGTGTTTTTGATTAGGTTGTTTACGCCGCGTTCACTATTAAGGACTATTTTCTCTCGTAAGGTTTTCGGGCGGTTTCAATTAGATTTTCGCCCTTGGTTTTGTCTGAAATTTCATCGGTAAAAGGGGCGTCATGTCAATCGATCCGAATATGTGCATTCTTGTTGTGGATGATTACAGCACAATGGTTCGCATTATGCGGAAACTGTTGAAACAGTGCGGGTATGAGAACGTCCACGAAGCCAGCAATGGCGAAGAGGCTTTAGCTAAAATTCAAGAGAACGACTACGACCTCATCATCTCCGATTGGAACATGGAGCCGATGACTGGATTCGATCTTCTCAAAGTGGTCCGTTCGACCGAGCGCACAGCGAAGCTGCCGTTCATCCTGGTTACCGCTGAGGCAAAAGCAGAAAACGTTGAAGCAGCTAAGTCTGCTGGCGCAAACTGCTACCTAGTTAAGCCATTCACGGCGCCGCTCCTGAAAGAGCGCATCGGTGAGGCTCTTGGTGCTGTGCCGGCCTAAGGGGAACCTGTCTTAGACAGAGTTGCTCTGCTGGCACCTCCCACCCACATGCCCCCCAGGCTAAATGCCTGCCAGTCGGCAACTCCATAGCCCGCTTTCGCCCCATCGGAAGCGGGCTTACTCGTTCTTGAATGTGGTGCGTGAGAGGCGCATGCGCCTTGCGTTAGCGATGGCGGTAAGGTCGACGCAAGTTCCTCATCGTAGCCCGGTAGACCAGGAAAATTCTTTGTGCCGTGTCGGTGGCGCTAGGTGGGACAGTTGAATGTCGGCCGATCTTGACCCCAGGGTTCGAATCCGTTTGGAGGAGTTGTCGGGCGCCGAACGCGCGACCGCGCTTCTACTCGCGATGGGCAAGCCGCTTGCCGATAAAATCGTCAAACAATTCGACGCCAGTGAACTGAAGATCGTTGCGCGATCTGCGGCGGGTCTGGGTTCGGTTGAGCCGCCTGTCGTTGATAAGATCATCGATGACCTTGTTGAGAGTTTGCAGCTGGGTGCTGATCTTGTTGGTACGTCCGCACATGCGGAGCAGCTGATCGCCGGAAATATTTCTGACGAAGAAGCGGTCGAGATTCTAGCGGACGTCAAAGGGGGTTCAACCAAGGCGGTATGGCCGCGGTTGTCCAAGACACCCGAGATTAACGTTGCGCAGTTCCTTGCTAAAGAGCATCCCCAAGTTGGGGCTTACGTTTTGTCCAAGGTCTCGCCAGAGATGGCTGCGGCTATTGTCGGGCAAATGCCAGCTCAGATGCGCAACGAATTGATGCGGCGCATGTTGACGATCAAGCCGGTTACCGAAGAAGCCGCGACGATTTTGGAAGAAACGCTGGCAACAAACCTGTTGTCCGGTGTGACCCGTAGCTCTGGGCCTAACCTGCAGGCACGTTTGGCTGATATTCTCAACAAGCTCGATAAATCCCAGATGGATGAGGTGCTTACCAGTCTGGAAGACTACCGTCCGAAGGAAGCTGCGGTGGTCAAGGGGCTGCTGTTCACCTTTGAAGATATCGTCAAGCTGTCGCCGGAAGCGCGGTCGCGCTTGTTTGACGAGGCTTCGACCGAACAAACTGTTCTGGCTCTGAAGGGTGCTGCGACCGAGATTGTCGATGTGGCGCTTGCTGCAGTTTCGGCTCGTGCGAAACGTATGATTGAGCAGGAGCTGTCGGGTGGTGCGCCGGCGCTGAAGAAGGATATCCTCAAGGCACAAAGGCAAATTGCTGATTTGGCACTTGAGATGGCCGATCGCGGTTTGATCGAACTAAATCCGACGAGTGAATAGGCTTTTGTGATTTGTTCTTGATTGGCGGCGGTCGCTGCTTGGAACGTTACTTCGGGGTGAGCAACCAATGGCAAGTCGGCAGGTAATAGAGAAGCTCTTTCGGCACCCAGAGTTGTCGATTGAAAGCCTGCCTGTCATTAAGGACGCATTCACCGGCGTCGCGACGTCTTGTGCTGCCTTCATTCGGGAGCTGTGCCCGCTTCCATCATCGATGCTTGTCAACAAGGTCGAGATGGAAAGCGTTTGGGATGTGCTTGAGCGGTACGAAGGCGGAGTCGCCTTTGTTTATTATGTGCCGAGCTGGGATGCCCGTATTGTTGTTGGATTGGACCCGCGTGCCGTGATGTCGCTCATTGAAGCCGTCTATGGCTCAGATGGCGGAGGTGAAGAGGGTGAGATCGATCCGGAACGGCCATTCTCGACGATAGAATTGCGACTAGCTCAGGAGATTGCGGGTCGGGCTGCCGAGTCTCTCAAGGAATCATTCGCAGAAGTCGCGGAGATCGAGTTCATTCTTGATCGCGTCGAGTCGAAAATCGAATTCATGATGATGGGGCAGACTGATTTCGTTGTCGCGTTTGCCCAGGTCATCCTGCAGATTATGGATCGTGGCGGGCAGATCTTCGTGATGATACCGCAGTCGGCGATCTACCCGCTACGTCAGAAGCTGCAAAGACGCGGCGGTGGCGGAGTCGCGACAATTGATTCTGACTGGGCAAACCGCCTGCGGACCGGTGTTTCCAATTCTCCAATTCAACTGAAGGCTTCTATTGAGGGTGGAACATCGACGCTCGCGGAAGTCGCTAAATTACGTGTCGGGTCCATTATTGAGCTGCCAGTTGATGCACAAAGCAATGTTGTCGTTTCGGGTAATGAGTCCCGTATTTGTTTGACGAAACTTGCGCAATCCAAAGGTCGCTATGTTGTTGTTGTTGAAGAGTTTCTTCGCGACCGCTAATTCTTGAGTAAATGATATTCTATATAGGTTTTCAGGTTTTATTTTGCACGCCAATTAATTCCTGATTTACCTATTTTGTGGTTTTATGGCTCCGATTAGAAGGCTGTTTCTTTGTGTGATTTCTGGTCACTAAAATGCCTTCGATAAATCGCAGCGCGAATGAAAGGGTCTGGGAATGAGCGATTTAGAAGAACGGGCTGCTGAGCTTGTAAATTCGGCTTCAGGAATTGCGAATGATTTTCTCAATCATTTTAACGAGATTTTGCTGCTGATTGAGAATTTGCCAGTTCTTCTTCCAGAAATGATGGATGATCTTCTGCGTTGGCGGCCGCAAACCTACGTGGAGTACTTCGAGAAATCCAATCTTCCTGGTAGCGCGCGTACACTGGAGACATACCGTTCTATCGATCCGGATTTTCGCCATCTGTTTGAGGCGCGAGTCGATGCGCTGAACCTGATGGCGGAAGAGTACATCGACGTCATTTCAGAGCACCGTAAGCCAGATGGCTCGATCGTGCCGGAAGAGATTGAAGAGTACTGCGAAAAGATGGCGCCGAAGTTCCGCGCCGCATTGGCTGAACTCGCTGAAATGGTCAACCACGGCTACGCCAGTTCCGAGTTGGACCAGCAGGGTCATGCCGACCAGCTGATGCGTGCCGCCGTTTAAACAGAGCTTAGCTTAGGAAACAGTCGGGCAAGCAAAAAGGTTCCGAGGGGCAGGACGAAAAATGGATGAGCTACTAAGCGATTTTCTTACCGAGACCACTGAACACATCGAAGGTGCTGAGAATCAGCTTATCGATTTTGAACGTGATCCGACCAACGAAGATCTATTGGCGAGCATCTTCCGTTTGCTTCATACGATCAAGGGAACGGCCAGCTTCCTGGGTCTAGAACGTCTTCCCGAGATCGCCCACCTTGCTGAGACTGTCATTAGCGAGTTGCGCGACGGCGTGCCGCCGACCGACAAGACGGTGTCTGTTGTACTCGTCGCGATCGACCGGATTAAGCAGATTCTCGCTGAAGTCTCTGAGCTTGGTTCCGAGCCACCAGGTGATGATGAAGATGTCAAGCAGCTGTTGCGTGACAACTTGCCTTCGAATGCCAATAAGGCTGGCAGCGCAGAACCCGCGGCCGAAGCTGAAACGGTAGCTGAAGCAGACGGACAGGCAACAGCTGAAGCGGCATCGTCGGTAACGGAAGAAGCAGCTGCGCCGCAGGCTGCGGCAACTGAGCCCAAACCCGAAGCTCCAAAAGCGCAACCTGCTGCAGCGAAGAAGCCTGCACCACCACGCTCCGCGAAGTCTGAGAACGATGGTGCGAAAGCTCAAGAATCCATTCGTGTCACGGTCGACACGATTGAGCAGATCATGCAGCTCGTTTCCGAACTCGTCCTGACGCGAAACCAGCTTCTTGAGCTGACGCGCCAGAAGGAAGAAGACGGTTTGAAGGGGCCGATGCAGCGTCTTTCGGCGCTGACAACCGACCTTCAGGATGCTGTTATGCGAGCGCGCATGCAGCCGGTCGGACGTCTTTATGCAAACCTGCCGCGTCTGATCCGCGAATTGGCTTCTGAGCTTGGTAAGAAGATCGACCTCGTAACCGCTGGTGCCGATACCGAGCTTGATCGTCAGCTCATCGAAGTGATGCGGGACCCGCTCACCCACTTGATCCGCAATTGTGCTGACCATGGCTTGGAAACGCCGGAAGAGCGTATTGAAGCTGGTAAGCCTGAAGCTGGTCAGATCCGGGTCTCTGCTGCTCACGAAGCGGGCCAGATTACGATTGCAATCGAAGATGACGGTCGCGGTCTCAACATTGAGAAGCTGAAAGAGAAAGCACAGACTAAAGGCTTGATGTCAGAAGGTGAGCTTGAGCAGGCTTCCGAACAGGATATCTGCCAGCTAATCTTTGAGCCAGGGTTCTCGACGGCCAAAGAAGTTACAAGTGTATCGGGACGTGGCGTCGGTATGGACGTTGTGCGCTCGAACCTAGAAGCTATTGGTGGCTCTGTAAGCCTGAAGTCGAAGCAGGGTGCAGGCTGTACGTTTAGCCTCAAGATTCCGCTGACGCTTGCGATTGCGCCGGCCCTTATCGTTGTCGTTGGCGATCAACGTTACGCGCTACCGCAACATGCGGTTGTTGAGGCCGTCGGTCTTGGTAGCCAGTCACGCCATCGCATTGAACGTCTTCAAAATGCGCTGGTCCTGAAGTTGCGTGAAGAGGTCATCCCGGTTGTTGATCTGAAGGGCATCTTGCATCTGGGCGAGGCGATTGATGAGGAAAACATCAACCGCGAAGATCAGCTGGTCGTGATCATGCGTGTCGGCGTGCAGACTTTCGGTGTGATTGTCGATGCGGTCGCTGACGTTCAGGAGATCGTTGTCAAGCCGATGAGTTCGACGCTGGCGCATCTGAAAACCTTCACGGGGCATACGATCCTTGGGGATGGTTCGGTTGTGCTGATCCTCGATCCAGCTGGTGCGGCACAACTCTTGGGGATTGAGAAGATCGACGACAAAAAACGCGAAGCTGGTCGCAACGGTGATGCACGTACGGACAAGCGTCGCTACGTGGCATTCCATGCGGGTGCGGGGGCACCGAAAGTCATCCCACTGTCGCTCATCTCGCGCATCGAGATGGTTCCAGCAAGCAGCATCGAAGTGGTCAATGGTCGCTACGTCTTGCAGCGTGAAAACGGCTTGATGCCGATTGTTCAGGTCGGTGGTGCGATGGGCTGGGAAGAAGATCAGAACTACCCCGTTTTGATCGTAGCCAGCGGTGGTCAGACTATGGGTCTGCTTGTCGATGAGATCGCCGACATCTTTGAAGAAGATCTGAAGTTTGCGCTCGAAGAGAACAGCTCTGAGGTTATCGGAACGGCCGTATACAATGACAAAGCCGTCGAGCTCCTCGATATCGTCTACTACATGCAGCAAGCTTATCCTGAACCGCGCAGCCGTCCGGTTTCAACGTCGCGGCCGGTCGTTGTTCTGTCAGATGATCGCTATGTCTCGGGTGTCCTTTGCCCGATGTTGACTTCGGCTGGTTTCAACGTCTTTGCAGTTGAAACGATGCAGCAAGTCGAGGACGTGGTTGAGCGAGAGAAACGTGTTGCTGCATTCGTGATTGACGAAGTGTGGCAGCCTGCAGATGGCGGGCGCTTGGAAGACGAGCTTGTCCGACTGAAGAAGTCGCACTCTTCGGCTCTCGTTTTGCTGTCCTCTGAACTTGATCAGTTGATCGCACCGGCTGAGCTTGATGGCAGTGCAATCTCGCATGTTCTTAAACACGATCGCTTGGCGCTCCTCGATCAGTTGATCTCGATGACAGCTGGGTTGGATGATGCAGCCGATAATGATGAAGGGGTGGCGGCATGAGCGGCACAGATCTGATTAACAACGAAGAGAGCGTTGAGGCTGAGACCGTCGAACCATTTGTTTTGTCGAACGCCGAAAGTTACTTCACGGTTTTTGTTGGGGGCGACATCTTCGGACTGTCTGTGCAGGAGACGCAGACGATCTTTCGGATTGCGTCGGTGACGGCGATCCCGAACGGTCCGCCTGATATTGTCGGCCTCGTCAATCTGCGCGGGAAAGTCGTGACGGCTGTCAGCCTTCGTCAGCGTTTGCGGATGCCTGAGCCTGAAGATGGCGGCAATGCACTTGCTATCGGAATTGAGTGCAAGGGCGAGCACTTTGCGCTGATTGTCGATGAAGTAGGCGATGTGATCTCACTGGCCGACAACATGCTGGTTCCTGTGCCGCAGCACCTTGATCCAAACCGTTCGCGTTATTCGTCACGGCTCTATCGGGTTGGAGATCTGCTTATTCCGGTGCTGGATACCGACAAGCTGTTTGATTTTGTGAAGGCCTGACGTTGGTCTGATAGCGCCTTTTGGCGTTCGTTGAAGTTGTTGAGTGGTTGGAGTGGAGTAATATGGCGTTAGCGCTCGTCGTGGACGACTCTCGTGTGGTTCGTAAATTTTCGCGACGCATTGTCGAGGGTTTCGGATTCGAAGTCGATGAAGCTGAGAATGGTCAAGAGGCCCTAGAAAAGTGCCGGCAGAAGATGCCGGACGTTATTCTTCTTGACTGGAACATGCCGATCATGGACGGCATCGCTTTCCTCAAAAAAGTGCGGCGCGAACCAAAAGGCGAGTGCCCCAGAATCGTATTTTGCACCACGGAAAATGCCTTCGAAGACATTGCGAAGGCGATCAACGCAGGTGCTGATGAATTCATCATGAAACCTTTCGACGAAACCATCCTTAGAGGCAAGCTCGAGGAAGTGGGCGTACTCGACCTCCAGGTGAGTGCTTGAGCAGCCTGAACTTAGCCGCGCGGCTGAGGCCGTCTGAGAAATGTGGACTGTGCGTTGATCGCTTCTTCGTTGAGCACCAGGACGCAAAAGCTATCTCAGACAAACCTGACCGGGCAAACAGTGCAATGATTATACGGGCTGAACAGAGTACCGCTTGGTAGAGGATGTTATGACTTCGGCTTTCAAGGAATTTTGCAGTTTCGTTCACACCAAATCCGGCCTCGTGATCGACGAAGAAAAGAAGTATCTTGTCGAGAGCAAGATGCGTCCAATCTTGTCGGAGTACGGGTTAGCCGACCTCAATGCGTTGGTGCTTGAGCTGCGGCGTGGGACGAACACTAAGCTCGTAGATGCGGTCATCCAGACGATGACGATCAATGAAACCTTCTTCTTTCGTGACCGGCAACCGTTTGACAAGTTCAAGGACATCATTGTTCCAGAGCTGATCAAGAAACGTCGCCCAGGGCAACCGCTCCGGATTTGGAGCGCGGCGTGTTCAACAGGACAGGAGCCATACTCTCTGCTGATCCTATTGGAGCAACTGCGTCCGCTCATCGGCAATCGGAAGTGTGAGATCGTTGCGACTGACTTGTCAGACTCTGTTCTCGAAAAGGCTAAAGAAGGAAAGTACTCCCAATTCGAAGTGCAGCGCGGTCTTAGCACTCCACTTCTGTTGAAGTACTTCAAACAGATTGGAGATCGTTGGCAGGTCAAACCAGAGTATCGCTCGCAGATCAACTTCCGTCAGTTCAACCTGCTTAACCCGATGACGGGTCTTGGTCGGTTTGACGTTGTATTCTGCCGCAATGTGTTGATCTACTTCGATGCCAAAACAAAAGGCGAAATTCTCAAGAAGATTCGCGGCGTCATGAATGACGACGGTGTTCTACTTCTTGGAGCTTCCGAGACAGTTGTCGGTATTTCGACCGAGTTCGCTCCGGATCCACAGCACAAGCTTCTATTGCGCTGCGGAGCCAAAGGGCAGGCAAAAACGCTTGGAGCGAGAAAACAAGACGCGGCACCCCCGCTGCGCTCGGATGTCGCCGATACGATGGTCAAGCAACTGCATAAGCCACGACCGACCATGCCATCGACACCACGTCCTGCCGCCGCTGCTGCGTCAGCAGTTCGCCCGAAGACCACGACCCTTCCGTCGCGTGGTTTGGCGTCGATTAGAGCTAAGGCTGTAACTTGATCGCAAACCTTGTGCCGATATCAGTACGGTCGCGTCAACGGGTTCTTGAAGTTTGTTGGCACAGCTGGAGATAACGCATCCATAAGAGAAGCCGCCGATCTAAATCGGCGGCTTTGCCTTTTGGCGCACTTAAAAACTTCCGCAGGCAGCTGGACAGCAGGGTGGGTCAGTCTGCTTGAAACTCGATGGCGTATTCTGCGTCGAGCAATTGCATATATCGCAACGTGTATTCGAGCGCGATGTCCTGTTCCGCGTAGGCAATCCTTGTGACCCGCAAGACTAATGCGCCAGTATCTGTTTCCAGCATTCTGGCGATGTCGTCGGTCGCAGCCATGGGGAAGATGCGTTCTTGAACATTTGCGATGGAATACTCAGGCACTTGATCCCACAATGCCTGACCCAAGTCCTCGTGGACCACCTTCGTCAAGTCATCAGGCAGATCTCCAACGAGTTCTTGCGGTACGACAACCGTTTCGAAGAACCGGAACTCTGCCTTGCTGATGACCGAGCGGTTGACGGCATGAACCTCGGCATGCGGGCGGATGCCAAGTGCCGAGGCTTCTTCCTCGGTTGGGCGGCGGCGTATGATCTCGACGACTTGTGGAGCGATATGCACCACTTCACCTTTGAAAGTTAGCTTGCCAGCCAGGTTCGAGCTTTGCCGCCTAGCTGTTCGGTCTACAACGACAGTACCTCGGCCCCGCTGACGTTGGATAAAGCTTTCATTGACAAGCAATCCGAGCGATTTGCGCATCGTACCGACGCTGACGCCGTAGTCTTTCGCAAGGTCGATTTCACTTGGCAGCGCACTTCCGATTGCCCAACGCCCATTTAAAATATCCGATTTCAGTATTTCATAGACTTGAAGGTAAATTGGACCGACAAATTTCTGTAGCATGGGACCAAAATTAGTTGTCAGACTGATTTGACTAGCTTCTGTTTTCTCATAGGAGCTAAGTTGACTCTATCGTTTGTTCTTAGCTGCTTCTAAGCGGAAAACTACACGTATACGATCAAGTTTTCCGATCTCTATTTCATCCAGACTGCTGTCAGGTTGCCTCAAGGTTAGCCGATCAGTGGATCTACTGGTCAGTGTTTAGTTTGCGCGTGTGTTTTCTAGATCGACTGCCGCACGGTCACGTTTTCACCGCAGTACTGGCGCATGGGCCAAACCCGTCAGACATGCCCCTACCCGCCCGCTGGGATGCGAACGTTGCCGCATACGTGTTATGTTACATTTCGCAACTTGACACGTTACACTAGACTATAGTTCTTGTTTGCAGAGCATGTAAAGCAGATAAACGCCCCTTTGGACAACCGCAACTTTCAATAAGTGTTGTTTATTTTCTTCCCTATACTGTATTCTCGACAATCCATTGCTTTGTTTAGTTTTTTGATTTTTATGAATTTTTCCGTTTTTTACGGAATTTGTCGTGTTTTCTAGCGCAATCGTATTTTGCTTGTTTGGGATCGATTGATCGTCTTTGTTGCCCGCATGCCCGTGCCAATACTTCTGTAGACTGATTTTCTCGAAGGATTGAATAGGAAAATTCAGATTTTTGAATAAACCCATTTTGGTTAATCATTTGCGGCTATGCTGCGAGATGCACCGACGAATTGGCAGCAGGCGGCTCATCTTGAGTTTGACTTCATTTGGTGAATTTAGTCATTTCCTATCTTTCCCGGCCGGTTCGATTCGCGGCGGTCGTGGGGCAAGACCGCATTCAAGACCTGCTGCACCTGCCCGAGTTTTGTGAGCGGCATCAGGCCTAACCCATTGTTTACGGTATGATACAGAACAGAAGCTTTACTGGCGGAGAGCGAACTGTGAACAGAACCATCCGCGTGCTTGTTGTTGAAGACTCGGTGTTCATGCAGCGTGCATTGGTCCGCCGCATCGAGGAAGATAAGCGCTTTAAGGTGGTCGACACAGCTAACGATGGCCGTAGTGGTGTCGAGAAAGCCGCGCGGTTGCGTCCGGACGTCATAACGATGGACGTCGAGATGCCTGGTATGAATGGCATTGAGGCGCTCAAACAGATCGTTGCACGCATCAAGATTCCTGTCGTGATGGTCAGCGGTGTGACCGAGGAAGGTGCTCGCGTAACGCTTGAAGCGCTGCGTTTAGGGGCCATCGACTTCATTCCGAAGTCGCAAGGTGCTGAGCATATCCATCAGAAACTTTTGGCGGCGGTGGAAGCCAGCAAAGCGGCGAAGCGGCCCGTGCGGGCGGCACCGGTTAAGCCGCCGGTTGGACGGCGGACTTCGCCAGTTGCAACGTCGTCTGGTTCTGCGCATTCGTCTGTTTCGGCTCCTGCTGTGCGGAAACCTGCGAGGGTTCCGACGCGGTCGGTTTCGGCGAATGTTGTTTTGATTGGCAGTAGCACGGGCGGTCCTCCTGCTTTGCAGAAAGTGATCTCCCAACTACCAAAAAACACGCCGGTACCGGTTTTGGTGGCTCAACACATGCCGCCTGGATTTACCAAGGCTTTGGCGCGGCAGCTCAACGACGCGTCGCAGGTCAACGTCGTTGAAGCGAACGATGGTGCAGCGCTGGTTCCGGGGACAGTCTATATCGCGCCTGGCGGACAGCATTTGCGTGTGTCGAAGGACAAGAAAATCGCTGTGTGCAAAGACGCTGGCGAGAGCTTATACAAGCCCAGCGTCGACGTTCTCGTTGACAGCGCGCGAGAAGTCTTTGGACGCAATATTATCGCTGTGATGATGACCGGAATGGGTTCTGATGGTGGGCCTGCGTTTCAGCGGTTGCACGAGCTTGGCGGGTATACGATTGCGCAGGATCAGGCGTCTTGTGTTGTGTGGGGCATGCCACGCGCGGTCGAAGAAGCTGATGCCGCCTCAGAGGTTGCGCCTTTGAGCGAAATTCCGCGGCTTCTGCGCGGACTGCTTCGCGTCTGACCTGGCTCGAAATCGTT
This sequence comes from Filomicrobium sp., assembly GCA_040219445.1. Taxonomy (GTDB): domain Bacteria; phylum Pseudomonadota; class Alphaproteobacteria; order Rhizobiales; family Hyphomicrobiaceae; genus Filomicrobium. Next base: position 737,086 of record JAVJSM010000003.1, read on the forward strand.
CTATTTTTCTCGACGATAATTTGAAAATGCTGAAAGGCGTCTGCGGTTTTGGTCCACAGACGCCCTTTTCCTTTCTGATTAGTGTTGCGCTTGTTCGTTTGTAATTCTGCGTGAACCGAGATGAGCGGTGTCGGTGCGAGTTAAACGGGTGGCGCTAACAATCTTGTTTTGCTGGTTGCTCGTTTGCTCCGCGGTTAGAAGCTAAACCAAGACGATTTTTTGCGGTGGCCTTGAGCGTAGCGACGCTCGTAGCTGTCGTCTCCGTTCAGTGGCGCGCGGCCGATGTACTGGACGCGAACCTTCGCTAATCCAGCAGATCTTAGTCCGAGCAAGTCGGCGCTGCGTCGCGACAGGTCAATCAGACGGTCGTGAACGAATGGACCGCGGTCATTTACGCGAACGATGAGCGACCGATTGTTTTTCAGGTTGGTCACTTTTACGAGAGACGGCATTGGTAACGTCGGATGCGCAGCAGTCAGGGCGTTCATGTCATAGATTTCGCCATTCGCGGTGAGCCGTCCGTGAAAGTCGTCGCCATACCACGACGCGACGCCGACGCGATTGTAGTAAGGGTCCTCGCGCGGGTAGTACATCTTGCCGGCCACTTTGTAGGGGGCGCCGACTTTGTAGCGGCCACCGCCTTTACGTGGCGCATGGCTGGCGGTCCAGACGCGTGGGCTTGCTGATGTTCCGGTCCATGATGGGCTAAAGCCGAGTTTTGGAACAAAGCTCGGTGTCATTCGAGAAACGACCGAGCTGGACGAGCAACCGGATACGAAGATCGCGGCGAATGCGACTGCGGCTGTCGAAAAGAATAGTTGTTTGCTTTTCTGCATTGGTTTCTGCCTTCCCTGTTTTTTGGAAAGCTACCAATGCGAAATTTATTTGAGGCTCATTTTAGTGGTTGCATTCTAATCGATTGCAATCGAGATATACTATTCTACAAAGGACCTCGTTTTGTGCATCGTTTCTGGACTATTCGACCCGTATTTTGCGTGCATTGCTTTGCCTAGCTGCAAGCCATTCGGCGCATACGAATTAACCCTTTAAAGTAGTCTTCTCCAAGGTGTGCTGGATCAAGGACGTCTGCTGCGTCGACTTTGCTGCCATTAAACATCAGGCCTACGTGGCTGCCATCCTGCCAGACGACCGTGGCTGGCTTTTCACTTCCGTCGACGAGCGTGAGCGTTAGCTCCTGGCTAGCACGGGGAACTAGGCCTGTGCGTACGGATACGGCTGCGCCACTGTCAGATAAGTCTTTGAATTCAGCTTGGAAATTCACGCCAGAAATGTTGAGGATGACAGGCAGGTCTGTTTGCACACGCCTATCTTCGCGGCCGTCTGTCAACTGCAGAGGTTCCGCGGAATTTGAATAGGTTTTTGCCGTGTCATTTGAGTGGGACATTGACTTGCTGTCTTTCAGTGTTTCCGAGCTATTCGCCGAAAAATCAGATGAGAAGACCATACGAATTATGGCCCTTGTGGTCGACACTGTAGTTCGAACTTGATTTATCAATGATGGTGGCGATCTTATAAACTCGGCCTCAGTCCTCTACAGGACTGGGAGGAATTTGTTTGCCATAATCTTATGCGGCTGAAAGTTTTTGAGTGAAACAGATCTGCGTATTCGACGGTCGGAAGCCGTGCTTTGCGTCAGCCTACGTAATTAAACTGTGGCTGCGATCTGAACTACCCGCGCTGTATTTTTTCTTTGCTCCAGCGAATGGCTGGGTCTGACCTTTTTTCAATGATCGCCCTTTAAAGTAGATGGTGGGCTGGTGGTCCCGAGCGGCCCTGCGTCTGTCATATTTGGGCAGTGAACTATTGGGCGGTATCGAAATAGAGCGCTTCATCGGCCCAGTTGCTGGCGACTTTAATTGGCGTTGTTGGCTTTATTTTTTTGGGAACCTTCCACCGTCTCACTTTCTTTTTTGGGACAACATTTCTGGCAGTTATTGATTTGGCAGGTGCGCTATTGGCTATAGCTGTTGCTTTACGTTTAACCGCCTTTGCGTAATGCGGCGATGTTGTGGCGACCCGAATGCCGATGGTTGAAACACCCGCTAGTTTTTGATTTCTTGTTTCCCAGATTTTCTCTGCCTCTTTTTTTGTTTGTATGATGACGGGGCCATGTAGAGGCAAAGGCCGGTTGCGCCAATGGGAGGCCATAACCGCGAAGGAAAAGCGATCGGGAAGCGGTATGAGCATTGAGATTGAACCACTAAGCGTTGTGGTTAGGGAGGCGCTGTCGTAAATATCTGATGTGTAGTATGTTTTTGGCAATTGCGGGGTGCACGCGATCAAGACTGCGGCTAGGATTGCGACCTGCCACCTTCGAGTCTTTGATCGATTTTTCGCGCGTTGCATTCGATGCTCCACGAAGTAAGCGTTATGCATCAGCCCCTCACTATGGGAATGCCTCCTGTCGATCGGTTGTTCTTCGTTAGAGCATTTTTCAGTTAGGCTGCCTTTGGGTCTATTGCGAACTTCGATCGATAAGATAATCGGTTGATAGGTAATTTCGTTGCCTCGGTACTTATCAGGTTTGCAGCTTATTCGGCGCAAATCGGAAGCGCCGCTTTAATTGATTTTTTCTCTTCAGTACTTTGCGCCGCAATGCTTCTGTTCTTCTAAAAAAGAAGATTGGTCGACATTACAGATAAATCATATATCGATTGTGTGACGCTTGTGGGTTGTCGTAATTTCGTTTTTTCTCACTGATTCATGGCAAAGATGTTTGTTGGGAAATGTCCAATTTTGATTATTGTCGGTTGAGGCATGGTCCTCTATAGGATTGGGCGTGGGTTGGATTTCGTTTTCGCAGTGGCCAAGGGGCTGCTTGCGGGAAGACTGGGGGCACCGCGATGCGCGTTCTTCTGCTGGGGGCGTATGGTCTCATTGGCCAATCCGTGGCCCGAGCGCTGACCAAGTCGGGTCATCACGTCGTGGGGTTGTCGCGATCGCCAAAAGCAAGGGTGCTGCTGCCTGAGAAAGTCAGTTGGGTGAGCGGTGACCTTAATCAGATGCTTGCCCCGAAGGACTGGTTGCCGCTTCTGGAAGGTGTCGATGCGGTCGTCAATGCATCAGGAGCTTTGCAAACGGGTTCGATCGATGACCTTAGCAAGGTTCAACGCGATTCGATTTTGGCGCTCATTGATGCTTGTCAGCAGAAATCGGTGACGCGTTTTGTTCAGATCTCTGCGCCCGGAGCTGATCCGCAAGCTTCGACCGAGTTTTACGCGACCAAGGGTGAGGCCGATACAGCACTGCGGGCCTCCCAATTGGATTGGGTGATTTTGAAACCGGGTTTGGTGATCTCGCCAACGGCCTATGGCGGCACGAGTCTGCTCCGAATGTTGGCCGCTGTTCCGGAGGTGCAACCGATTTTCTTGGCCGATGCAAAGATTCAAACCGTTGCCGTCGATGAGGTCTCGCGGGCCACCGTTCTGGCACTCGAGCGCTATGCGTTGGTGAAGCGCGAATTCGATTTGGTTGAACCGGAGGCCCAAAGTCTCCTGGCGGTTGTTCAAGATTTTAGAAAGTGGCTCGGGTTTCCTGAACCTGCCGCCGTCGTTTCGGTGCCGGCTCTTGTTGGCCATGCGGTGGGTCGTCTTGCAGATGTCGCGGGTTGGTTTGGGTGGCGTTCGCCGCTACGTACAACGGCGCTGCAGGTCTTGAGCGAGGGGGTCCGCGGCGATCCTGAATCGTGGCGAGATGCGACGGGTTTAGAGTGCGGTCCGTTGGCAACGACGCTGGACCGTCTGCCTTCAACCCGGCAGGAACGCGTGTTTGCGCGGATGCAGCTTGTTTTTGCGCCGTTGCTTATTGGCTTTGCAGCGTTTTGGATTGTTTCAGGGTTGATTGGTCTGTGGCAGCTGGCTGCGGCACGCGATGTTGTCGCCGGGCCGCTTGGTCCATCTCTGGCAACAACGCTCGTCGTTTTCGGCGGGTTGGCTGATATCTTGGTTGGTGTTGGATTGCTATTTCGGCGGACCTTTGTGCTTGCCTGTCAGGCGGCCATTGCACTGTCGGTTGGGTACATGATTGCAGCCAGTTTGGTTGTGCCCGCGTTGTGGGCTGATCCGCTCGGTCCGCTCGTCAAGATATTGCCCGTTATTGGAACCGCCATCGCGCTGCTTGCGTCGGCTGAGGAGCGTTGATGGAGTTCGTCGACCTTCTTCGTTGGATCCACGTCATTGGTGCCTGCGTGTTGCTTGGTACGGGGGCGGGAATCGCGTTTTTCATGCTGATGGCGCATCGTACGAATAATGCCAGGATCGTGGCGCATACCGCTTCTGTCGTTGTTGTCGCCGATTGGATCTTTACGGCCAGTGCCGTTGCGCTGCAGCCTATAACCGGGCTGGCACTTGCCCATCTGGTGGGGTGGAGTTTGGCTGAGGGTTGGCTCATCCTGTCAATTGCGTTGTACTTGGTGACAGGAGCGTTCTGGATGCCCGTTGTTTGGATGCAATCGCAAATGCGCGACTTGGCGCGGCAGGCAAGCGCCGCGGGTTGCGAACTTCCGGAGCGCTATTACAGATTGTTCGGAGCCTGGTTCCTCTTTGGGATACCGGCATTCTTGGCTGTGCTTGCGATTTTGTGGCTGATGCTTGTGAAGCCCGATTTGGTTTGAGCGACTACCCGACCGGCGCAAAACAATGGGTGCGAAACAACCGGTTCGCACCCACAGAGCTTCGCCAAGATATGCCTGGCCGTTAGTTTCCGTAATCGAAGGAATCCGGGAAGAGGTTTCCGGCATCGTCTGTTTGGAAGGTTAGCTCCACGACGATTGCATCGCCTTCCGTGGCGGGACACGTCATTTTGAGTTTAAGGGTTGAGCCGTCTTTGGTTTCTTCAAACTTGATTGGTTTTTCGCAGGGCTCCAGAATTGAGACTGCGCTGGCAACGGCTGAGAGGGCTGATGACGATTTGAAGTAGCGCGAATAGTCCGTGCCTTCTGCGCTTGCCGCTGATAGCGACGCTGCGAGAAGTGCGCAGGACAGAAGGCTGCCTGTAAGGAGTTTTGGGTACGCAATCATTATTGTCTCCATCGGGTTACGCTCTTTTGCGTTTGGTTGTGGTGCTGCGTTGAAGTCCGCTCAGCTGGTTTTGGGGCAGTGATTTGCGCAGGCGTGAGCGTTGAACCCAGAGGTTCTTACGCGTCTTGAGTTGTTGGGGTTGCGACTGAGCGCGGTAGGGTCTTGTCTTGCAAAACGGCACGCTGGTGGGAGCGCGCCGTTTTTTCGTTCTTGGCTTTTGGCTGAGCCAGCGCCCTTCTTTTTGTGAAGGACGCTGGCGCCGGCGTTACTGATTTCTTCTTTGCCGGGCAGCTTTCGCGCGCTGGGCTGCTGCACGTCTTGCTCGGGCTTGTGCCTGGGCGCGAGCACGGGCTTGTTTCTGAGCGCGCGCGCGGGCCTGCTTTTGGGCTCTCGCGCGGGCTTGTTTTTGTGCCCGTGCCCTGGCTTTTGCCTGAGCCTGCTTTGCACGGCGGCGTGCAGCCTGTTGAGCTTTCGCACGCTTGGCAGCTGCGTTGCGTTTCGCGGCAGCACGTCTCGCTGCAGCTTGACGTTTGGCGTTTGCTTGACGCTTCGCAGCGGCTTTACGCTGGGCAGCGGCCTTGCGCTTTGCTGCGGCGGCACGTTTCGCTGCAGCCTGGCGTTTTGCGGCAGCGGCTCGTTTTGCGGCAGCCTGGCGCTTTGAAGCAGCAGCTTTCTGAGCGGCAGCTTTTTTGCGTGCGGCAGCGGCTTTCTTTGCGGCAGCTGCTTTACGCTTTTGTGCTGCAGCCTTTTTGGCAGCGGCGCCTTTACGCTTATCCGCGGCCTGTTTTGCTGCCAGTTGCTTGCGTTTTGCGGCCGCTTTCCTTTTCGCCGCAGCAGCTTTCTTAGCTGCAGCCGTATTCTTGTTTGCGGCTTGCTTTCTTGCTGCTGCGCGTTTCTTAGCGAGCGCAGCTTGTTTTGCAGCGGCACGCTTCTTCTTCAGTGCGGCATTCTTTGCGCCCGGTTTCAGGCCTTTGCCCTTCTGGGCAGCGGCTTTCCGTTTGGCAAGCGCTGCCCTTTTCGCGGCATTACGCTTGGCGATGGCTGCGCGTTGGGCTGGCGTCTTGTTGGCCAAACCGGGACGACGCTTACCATTCTTGCCGAGTGGACCTTTGCCACCTTTTGCAAGTGCTGCCTTTTGCGCTGCCTTACGACGGGCGATAGCGTTCTTAGCGCGGTTGGCCTTGATCCGGGCTGCTTTGCCCAGTGCCTTGTTGCCTGCGTTGCGACGCTTGTTCTTCCAGAACCCTTTATTGCCACGTGGACCACGCAGACCCGGGTTGCCAGCGCGGGCTTTGGCTCGGATCAGGCGGCGATTGCTTGCGGCCAGGCCGCGACGTGCTTTCTTGGGAAGAACAAAGCCGCGGTTCTGCTTCAGGCCCCAACCAGGCTTAAAGCGGGCGGCACGGCGTGGCCGGAAGAAGTTGACGTTGATTGTCGTGTTGTTGCGGGCCAGCGCACGACGACGTACCAGTCGGTTGATCGCTAGTGGACGTCTCCAGCGTGGGCGCGTGACCGCTGCGAACACAACTGCACCGCCGAGGATCGCGACAACTGGCGCAATAACCGGAGGACGCACGATAATGACAGGAGGTGGTGGTTCGACATATACGTCGATCAAATCACCTGGATAGTAGCCTGGGTAGTCGTACCAGTCATCGACGTCGTCTTCGATATCGTCGACAATGTAGACGGGCTCATCATCTACGACGTGGATGGGCTCTTCTTCGTAGTATGGATCGTCGCTGAGAGTTTTGTAGACTTTCTTCGAACGACGGCGCTTCGTGTAAGACTGACGCGGTTGCGATGGGCTAACGTCTTCCTCGACAGTTTCTACTGCATCGTAGGCGTCAGCGCTTACGTCAGAGGTATCGCCATCGGCGACGGTGTCGAGGGCTGCAACGTCTTGCTCTTCGACTTCTTCTTCGCGACCGATTTCGTCATCAGCGAGTTCTTCACCAGCCTCCGCTAGATCAGTTTCGGCTGTTGTGGTGTCGTCTTCTTCGCTGACGAGTTCGGCGTCGCCTTGGGCTTCATCGCCTTCAAGGCCGTCGTCTACCCCGCTGGCATCAGCCAGTTCAGCTTCTTCATTTTCCTGGATGCCGGTCAAAGCGACATAGAGCTGAAACTCGGTCGATACGGGGACGGAGTCCTCGAGCTTCTGGCAAGAAAGTGAATTCGCATCTGGGTCATAGACCGGGTGCATGTAACCGAACAGCTGGCGCGTGGTGTAGGTTTGAAGGCCAACCTCCAACTTAACGCCGTCGCCGATCTCGCCTTCCTGAGGCTCCTGAGTGGCGATGACATGCTGGGCGACGGAGGCCAGGTCGTGGGCTGTGAATTCGTTGCCCCAAGAGATCAACTCTTCTTTGCCGGTTACCTCGAGTGCTTCACGTAGGCCCGTGACCATTGGGTCGAGCTTGCCGTTCAGAGGCGTGTCACATTTACAATCAGCGGATTTACCGAACGTCTTGTAGAGCTTCTTGCCGCCATTTTCGTCGAATGCCGGACCCCAGGTTACGGAGTCGTATTCGTCGCTCATGATGGCCAGCTTGGCATCTTTGTCAGTGCCGGTCTTGCTGCCAAAAATGAACTTAGGCGTTTTGCGCGTTTCGCCCGCGATACGCTTTTGTTTCCAACGGTGCACTGCGCGCGCGACGACTGGAGCCTTGCCTTCCTTGAGCACAGTCAGGAGGTTTTCGAGGCCTTTGCCTTTACGTTCCTTAGAGACCGTGCATCGCGATAGTTTGGAATCCAACGTGATGGATCTTGCGATGGCGGACACGTCGAACTTTTCATTGTCTTCGGTGTCTTTTGCTACGGCGGTGGAGAAGCTTGCGGCGACTAAGACCGGCAGCGCCGCCAGCCTTAGATGTCGTTTGTTTCGCCAATTCATTTGGGCACCCCGGGGTCAGAATCCAAAAGAAATCCCGCAATTGAAGCGGAATTTGAGCGGAATAGTTGCGAGTTTCGGGCCATGTTGGCAGTGTTCACATGAACAGGACATAAATACTTTGTTACATGGCCTTGCGCTGTTCCGCTTGGAACACCAACGGCAGATTACCACACTGAACCGTATGATCTAGTTTCAATGTATAGCACTGAAATCAAAAGAGAAAATCTGGTTTTGTGCGCAATGCTGCATACGCGAAGGCGTTAACCGTTTGCGTGAATTCGTGATGGGGACACTATCAGTTCAATCGATTTGTGGCGGGCTGCACTTGTTTCAAACTGAACAGTGTCGGCTGCCAGGTTATCGTATTTCGATTTTCGGAAACCGGTGCCGTTCTGTTTCAGCCTCTTGCAGGTCCGCTTCGCCAATTGGCCGGGTAACGCCTGGTTCTGGCGGAACGGCGAGGATATTGAAGTCGGCTTCGTGAAGTGCACCGGTGATTTTTCCTGACGCGTCCGCTTTGAGTCGGTAGTACATGCCGTTCCATGCATCGATGCCGTAATCTGTTGGGCCCTTATGCAGAAACAGCAGGCGGTACTCCAGGTCGCGAAGGTCCTTTGCTGTCACCTTGTCTTCGAGCTGGTAGGGATATGGTAAGTGGCACACCGTTTGTTTGGTGCCATCAATGCAGCGGAACGGACGCATCGACAGGAACTTCTCTTCGAAATCCTTAGACTGCAGCTTTACGTCAATCGCCGATTTCTCGCCGGAGTTCGTAAATGCGACCTGACCGATTTCGGTCGGCGTGCCCTGACCATCAATGAGGTAGATGGTTTTTGTGCCCGCCAGTGGAGCAGAGGTCGGCTTTGTTTTGTTGTTAGCCGTTGATGTGTCGGAGCTGTTGCCAGTGGCAGCGATTTTCACAGGCACAGGTGTGGCAGGTACGGTGGGGTTGTCCCAGTCTTTCCAAGCATCTGTCCCGTGGGGGTACCAGTAAATGTTTTGGTAGCCCAGTTCGCTGGCGCGCCGTACAGCGTTCCAGGCCATCCAGCAATCAGACTGGCAATAGATTAGGATCTGTTTGGATTTGTTGCCGCCGGTGAGTTCGCGAAGGTTATCTTCGAAATAGTGCTGCAGGGCAGGTTGCAGTTTTCCGCGGCCGACATCGGGTAGCCAGGTAGAGCCCGGGATATTTTCGCGTTTTTTGGTAAGGCGCCATTTGCCGGTTTTGGGACTGAAGCCGGCACCTGTCGATGGCATGACATCCAGGAAGATCGTGTTGCCAGCTTTGAACAGTTTCTCGACTTGTTCGGTATCGATGGTCGCGCCGCCTGGGACAGAGTCGGGGAGGACGGCGCGGTAGTGCTTGATACGGTAGCCAGTGGTCGGGTCGAAATTGCTACCGGTAATCTCGACAGCTGATGCGGTCGACAGTGACCCACCATACAGTGTGAGAAGAATTGTTAAGGCTATCGCAGCGAACGAGTTTGGGGCGCGCTTGTGTGACCGTCGACGTGGTAGGTGTCGGTCTCGATCAACCGCCGGGATTAGTCTGTGTGTTTCAGTGCGATGCCCCATGGGTAGCGTCCTACCGTAATTGATTTTTTTGCTTTCAGTTTCTTGACATCGATGGCCGTGACGTCATTCGAGATGCCGTTGGTCGTATACAGCATCTTTTGATCGCGGCTGAATGCCATGTGCCAGACGCGCTGTCCGACCAGGATGTACTTCTTGACCTTCAAAGTTGGGACATCGACAACGGCGACGCGGTTTGCCGGTCCTAAAGCGATGAAGGCAGTCTTTTGATCCTTGGTCAGTTTGAAGCCCACTGGCTGGATGACATCTTCCGTCAAGCCGCTGATCTGAAAAGTCAGTTTGTGTTCAATTTTCCGTGTCTCCATATTAATGATGGAGACCGTTCCGCCAATTTCCGAAGAGACCCAGAGATATTTGCCGTCTGACGTGAACTCGGCGTGGCGCGGGCGTTGGTCCACAAGGATGTTGTCTGTGACTTCAAACGTATTGGTGTCGATGAGGTGCGCCATGTTCGTCGTTTCCGACGTTGTCACTGCAATCTTATTGTCGGGCGAGACCGCCATACCTTCGGGCTCGATTCCGACGTCGACTTGCTGAACGACTTTACGAGTTTCCAAATCGACAATGGTGGTGACGGCGTTGTCCTCGTTGGCGATGTAAAGACGTTTGCCGTCGGGGGAGACGGCAAACTGTTCTGGATCTTCGCCTGAAGGAAGGTCGTAGAGCCATTTGTCGGTCTTGGCATCAAAGACCTGCACAGTGTCGCTATCGCTGGCGCAGACGTAGAAGTATTTTTGATCGGGCGAGAATGTGATGCCGCGTGGGCGCATGCCGACATCGAAGGTGCGCACCACCTTTAGGGTCTCTGCGTCGATGACCGAGATGGTGTTGTCTTTTTCGTTTGAAACGTAGAGCTCGTCAGCGTTTGCGGGCAATGCCCAGGCACCTGCAGTGAGTGCCGCTAGGGTCATTGCCAACCGCAGAGTCTTGCTCATGTGTTTCCTCCGAATCGCGCGTTTCTGAGCCGCCTGATACCCAACTTTTTTGATGGACAATGTCGGCAGGCCGGGGATCTATTGTTTGCGCATAACTTAGGAAGTCTTTGAGCCGAATGCAGGTGTACTTAGGTACTTATGAATTGCCGGGAATTTTTCCTTATTTGCCGGTATTACAGTTACTTATTGCCGAGTAGTCGAAGGGAAATTCTGACATTACTCGGCGGGTAACCACAGTGATTTTTGGCGCCACGGTGCTGGAACGTTGAGCGTTCCTTGGGTGGGTTGGCGAACCTCCGAATGGCGCAATGTCTGCCATGCATTCCGCCATATGTCGGGAAGGGCGTAAGGCGGAGACACTTGGTGTTCAGGGCGGAAACCGAGGCGGCCGTAATAAGCTGGATCACCGAGGACGAATACCTGGGTTGTGCCGGTTGAACGTAACGTTTCGAAGCCGGCTTGCACGATCTTGCGTCCGATGCCTTTTCGCTGCCATTGCGTGCAAACCGCGAGTGGACCAAGAAGCGCGACCTTTTCAGTTGCGGCGTCGATCGTGCAACTTGTGAAGATCGCATGAGCCACTGGCTTCTGATCAGCGATTGCAACGAGCGAGAGTACGTCCACGCCCTCGCGGAGCAGCGATGTTACAAGCGGCAAGAGATCTTCGTCAGGGAATGCCGAACGGTAAAGTTCTGTAATGCAGGGTTCGTCGTCCGGTTGGCTGTTTCGAAGTTCAACTCGGTCGATCATGTCTTGGTCATCACAAGAATTTGGAACTTTAGTAAACGACAGCACGGTCGAACTACTTTTGTTTTGCAGGTGCGTACAGCTTTGTCGTAGTTAACGCGACTGGGGTGGGCAGTCATCAGTTAAGATTATGAATGTAGCTGTGAGCCGTTGCAGGTGTTTTGGAGAAACTGCTTGAGGCGCAAAGGCTGAAATCTGCTCCACGACAGCCTTCATCTTCACCTATTGTCTATGGGGCCTTGCACTTATTTCCAGTGTCATATTCTGCGCTGCGAAGCCTATAAAAAACATCAGGGAATCGGAAAACGCTTCAGAACTCTCAAGGAGTGGTACCTCATGCATTTTCTTCGTGGTTTGGCCACGTCGCTCTTAGTCTGTTTCGCCCTCGTAATTGGCACCCAACAAGGTTTTGCGCACGGTGATGTTGCGCCGCAACCTGTCGACACCAAAGGGCTCAAGCCGCTTGGTGAAGAATGGCTCATTGTTAACCCATATCGGGATAACAAAGTCGCGCTCGAAATCGGCGCATCTGGTTACACCCAAAACTGTGCCCGTTGCCACGGCCTGGAAGTGATTTCGGGCGGTCTTTCACCTGACCTTCGCTATCTCGATAAGGGCGACGAGGGTGATGAGTGGTTCATCGAACGAATTCGCAATGGTGCGACGATCAACGGGATCACGCGCATGCCGGCATTCGAAGGATTGCTGAGCCAAGAAGCTATGTGGGCGATTCGCACATACATCGAATCCAAATACGAAGAGTGATCTCCCCCATGCTCTTTTGGTTGGGCGGGCGCAGTGGCTGGATTTCTTCAGCCGCTGCATTCTTGCTTTTGGCGTGTGTCATCGCGTCGAGCGCGGTGGCGCGGCCGTTGGATGACGTCAAGGCGCATGGCGTTTTAAGAGTGAACGTCTATACCGAAACGTGGCCGTTCTCGTGGGTTGAGGATGGAAAGGTTCTCGGTATCGATGCCGATATCGGCCGGGCCATCGCAAGAGAGCTTGGGTTGAAGGCTGACATCATTGCTCGCGGCGCAGGTGAGTCAGTTGACGACGATATTCGCTCTAACATCTGGCAAGGACCGCGGACGGGCGGGGTCAAAGGTGACGTCATGCTGCACGTCCCTATGGATCGGGAGTTGATCGCCCGGAACAACTTGGCTGCGATCTCGAACGCCTACTTTCATGAAGAAGTCGTTCTGGCCGTGAAAACCGACGTGTTGGGTGAGGATGCGAGTTTGGATTCGTTCCTCGATGGCAAAGGAAACAAGGTTGCCTGCGAGTTCGGGACTTCGACGCATTACTTCCTTGCTTTTGCGCGCGACGGCAAAATCCGCAACAACGTTAGCCCGTTCAAAGTTTTTAAGAGCGCTGCCGAGAACTTTCTTGAAGGGGGAAGTTCCGGGTTGATGGCGCGGCGGGCGCAAATCGAGGCGGCGATAAGCGGTAAGGATCTTAAACTAAAGTTTTCGACTCCGGAGTTTCCCGAGACCCTGCGGTCAAAATGGAATATTGGGATCGCGGTCAAAGAAGACAGCCGTGACCTTGGATATGCCATTGGTGCTGCGCTGCGAAAGCTACGTGGCAATGGAGAACTCGCCAAAATCTTCAACAAATATGGCGTGAGTTACCTCGCACCAAAATGAGCTTCGAAATTGTGAAGCGAACTCGGCTGTAATCCTTTTGGGTGATAAGCTATAGTGACTCGACGTTGTTTCTTGGAGATCGATCCTGATGAGCGAATTACGCCCGGCCCTTGCATCACTTTTTGCCGCCTTGCTGTGCAGCGGATTGCTGCTGGTTGGTTTCGGGTTTGATCGAGCTCATGCCGCCGGGCCAAAAGACCCGTTCGATTCTCCAATGTGGGAAGATTTGCGCGATGAGTTCATCGGCGATGCGGATTATGTGTTCGATCCACGCGTAAAGGTTTCGGTTCCGCTGGTTGTTGAGAACCAAGCGCAGGTTCCTGTCACGATTGACGCGCGTCAGTTGAAAGGCGTGGAGAAGGTCGTCGTGTTCGCCGACCTCAATCCCATTCAACACACCTTGACACTTACGCCGACAGCTGCAGCCCCGTTCGTTTCGTTCCGCTTGAAGGTCGAGCAGGCGACTCCAGTTCGCGCGGCAGTCCTGACGAGTGACGGCGTCTGGCACGTCGGAGGCAAGTATCTTGATGCAGCCGGTGGTGGTTGTTCGGCACCAGCGATGGCACGCAATCAGCCTGATTGGGCGTTGACCGTCGGCAATACGCGTGGTCGTGCTTGGCGTCAGGCAGATGGGTTGGCTCGATTCCGTATGACCATCAAGCATCCGATGGATACCGGTCTTGCGCAAAACAACATCCCTGCCTTTTACATTGAGGAAGTGTTCGTTCGCGATAACTCGGGCAAGGTTCTGGCGAAGATCGAGATGCGCGAGCCGGTAAGTGAAGATCCGACACTTACAATGATGGTCCGCTTGCCAGTTAAGGATCGTTCGATCCAGGTCGATAGCCGCGATATTGGTGGCAACTTGTTTTCGTCTAAGATCGATACGTCCTGGAAAGAGAGTCGCCTTGCTGTGCCGGGACGTGCGGAGGTTCGCCGTTGAACTTAAAGCGCGATCTTAGGACCGCGACCGGCACCAAGCTTGATCGTCGGAAGTTTCTGAGCGCATCCGGCGTTGCTGGTGGGATGGCGCTGCTCCCCATGTTTTCTGCAGTTTCGGCGCCTTTGAGTTACGGTTTGAAACCGGTTGAGCTCGCCGACGGCGCATGGATGGTGGTTGGTGCGAACGAGGCGATCACCTCCAAAAACGGTGGTGCGATTGCCAACATCGTGATCCTCGATACGAAGGATGGCGCTATCGTTATCGATACCGGACCGTCTAAGCGTTATGGGGTGGAGCTGGAAGCCTTAGCGCGCAGTTTGACCGGCAAACCCGTCGTGCGCGCATTGTTGACTCACATTCACCCGGATCACGTTTTCGGCTGCCAAGCCTTCTCCGCCGACGCGCTTGCTGCACCGCAAGGTGTGGTGGATGGGTTGAAGGAGTCTGGTGAGGACTTTGCGTCGGCAATGTACTATTTGGCCGGCGATTGGATGCGTGGGACTGACGTTGTTCTACCCCAAAAGATTATCGTTGATGGCCACGAAGACATTGGCGAGCGGCGGTTGCGCTACCTTGTACTACAAGGGCACACGGACTGCGACTTGGCTATCTTCGACGAGCGAAGCGGTTTGCTCATTGCGAGTGATTTGGTGTTTCTCGACCGCGCTGCAACAACGCCTCATGCGGACCTTGGAAAATGGTATGCAAGCTTGGAACGCCTGGAAGAGGTCAATTACTCCAAACTTGTCCCTGGTCACGGACCTGCTGAATCAGGGCGTCGAGGTGTTGACCAGACGAACCAATGGCTCAAGATGATCGAGGATAAGATCGGGTCGGCATTCGACCAAGGTCTGTCTATGCCGGAAGCAATGGAAGAGCCGTTGCCGAAGTGGGCAGAGAGCATTGCGCTGGCGCGTTATGAATTTGGGAGGTCGGTGATGCACCTCTATCCCGCGTTGGAGCAGGCGCAATGGCCAAGAGTCGACCGGCCGACTGAATAGCCCCTTAATCAAACTTTTCTTGAGCAAGCTGCGTGCCTGACAGTCCGCAGAGAATCTTGGCGAGCGATCGCTTGCGGTTTTCGACGAACAATTTCGGGAAAAGTTCCAGGCGAAGTTGGGTGCTGTACCTGTACTATTTGGCAATTAGCGCCTTTAGCAGGCTGCGATAACGTGTCCTAGGCTTGGTTTGCCAAAATTGCGCTGGGAATAGATTTCGATCGGGGCGGTATTACGCGTTTTCCTCCTCCATTCGCTTCTGTTCAAGACGGCGCTATTTCGGTCAGCCAGTTTCGCTAAGCAATCCCGTTCGAAATCTTTTTCGATGGGCTGCCAGTTTCTTGGCAACCAATTCAAAAACAAGGGAACGCCAATATGAGGAAGTCTCTTCTCACCGCCAGTGCATTTGCATTGACGGTTGCTATTTCGCAGCCAGCTCTTGCCGATGTGTCGATCGACGACATCGTCAACGATGCGACCACGACCGCTGACGTTGTGTCTAACGGTCTTGGCCCAGCAGGTCAGCGTTATAGCCCGCTCGACAAAATCAACACCTCCAACGTCGGTTCGCTGGTTCCAGTTTGGGCGATGTCGCTCGGCGGCGAAAAGATGCGCGGTCAGGAAACTCAACCGCTCGTCAAAGATGGCGTCATGTACATCACCGGCTCCTACAGCCGTGCATGGGCAATCGATACCAAGACCGGTCATGAGATCTGGCAGTACGACGCCCGTCTTCCAGAAGGCATCCTGCCATGCTGCGACGTTATCAACCGTGGCGGCGCTCTGATCGGTGACAAGTTCATCTTCGGTACGCTTGACGCTAAGCTGGTCGCGCTCAGCGCAAAGACCGGTAAAGTCGTCTGGAAAAAGAAAATCGACGACTACAAGAAGGGCTACTCCTACACGGCAGCTCCTCTGATCGTTCCTTCCAAAGCTCACGGTCCGCTTCTCGTCACCGGCGTCTCCGGTGGTGAATTCGGCGTTATCGGCCGCGTCGAAGCACGCAAAGCTGAAACCGGTGAACTCGTTTGGACGCGTCCGACCATCGAAGGTCACATGGGTACGCTGAACGGCAAAGAATCCACAATGACCGGCAAGAAGAATGAAAGCTGGCCGGGCGATCTGTGGAAAACCGGTGGTGCAGCGACTTGGCTCGGCGGTACCTACGACGACGAGACCAAAACGATCTTCGTCGGCGCTGGTAACCCGGCTCCTTGGAACAGCCACATGCGTCCTGGCGACAACAAGTGGTCTGCATCCCGTATCGCGATCGATCCAGAAACCGGCAACATCAAGTGGGGCTTCCAGACGACGCCACATGACGGCTGGGACTACGACGGTGTGAACGAAGTTGTTTCCTTCGATCTCGACGGTACGAAAGCTGTCGCGACCGCTGACCGTAACGGCTTCTTCTACGTTCTCAACCGCGAGAACGGCAAATTCATCCGAGGCTTCCCGTTCGTCACCAAGATCACTTGGGCGAAAGGCCTCGATAAGAATGGCCGTCCGATCTACGTGAAGGAAAACTATCCAGGCAATCCTACCGATGCCAAAGACGGCAAAAAAGGTAAGTCTGTCTTTGTTGCTCCAAGTTTCCTTGGCGGCAAGAACTGGATGCCAATTGCGTACTCGAAGCAGACCAAGCTGTTCTACGTTCCTTCGAACGAGTGGGGCATGGATCTCTGGAACGAGCCAGTGACCTACAAGGCTGGTGCCGCTTACCTCGGCGCAGGCTTCACCATTAAGCCGCTCTATGACGACTACATCGGTTCGCTTCGTGCAATTGATCCGAAGACCGGGAAGATCGTCTGGGAAATGAAGAACAAAGCTCCTCTCTGGGGTGGTGTTCTGACAACGGCGGGTGGTCTTGTTATCACCGGTACGCCTGAGGGTTACCTCAAGGCTCTGGACGCCAAGTCAGGTAAAGTTCTTTGGAAGTTCAACACCGGTTCCGGCATTGTTGGTTCGCCGATCACCTGGGAAGAAAACGGTGAGCAGATGCTAACTGTTGTTTCCGGTTGGGGTGGTGCTGTTCCTCTGTGGGGCGGTGAAGTTGCTAAGACCGTTGCTAACCTGAACCAGGGCGGCATGGTCTGGACGTTCAAGCTGCCGAAGACCACAGCTGCCAAGTAATCTGATTGGGTCCCAATGTATACCTAATCGAAAATTTAAGGGGTGGGCGGAGTTTCTGCCCGCCCCTGTTTGGTTTCTGGCATGAAGATGGGCTGTGCGATTGCACTAGCGACGCGGATCGGTAAAACTATGTCGTATCAGCCGAATGACCTCAGTTTCCTGGAAACCGCAGAAATGCCAGAGAGCTTCCTCGTTATAGACGACCACCCGCTTTTTCTCGATGCTTTGAAACTTGCCGTCCATGCGGCGTTCCCCGAAGCGGACATTGACGAGGCGAATACCCTGATCATTGCTAACGACAAGCTGGAAGCTGGTGGTGGCTATGACATGGTGCTGCTCGACCTAAATATGCCTGGCACTCGTGGGTTTGACGGCCTGTTGGATCTTAGATCTCGTTATCCAAAGCTTCCTGTTGTGATCGTTTCGGCGATCGAAGACGCTGATACAATTCATCGTGCGATCACCTGTGGAGCGGCCGGCTATATTGCGAAGTCGGTACGCAAGCCAGAGCTGGTTGAGGCAATCCAAGGGGTCATGAACGGCGAAGTCTATCTGCCGCCATCTTATGAGCCACCGGATGACGCTGATAACGAAGAGAATGCGATCATTAATCGCCTAAAAACGCTCACGCCGCAGCAGCTGCGTGTCATGAAGATGCTCAAGCAAGGGCTGCTCAACAAGCAGATCGCTCACGAACTGAGTGTCGGCGAAACGACGGTTAAGGCCCACGTCTCGGAGATCCTGCGTAAGCTTGGGGTCGCTTCCAGAACGCAGGCGGTGATCGAAGTTTCCAAGATCTCGCTGGGTGATGAGTCGTCTGCTGCGACTGATGCGGGCTAACGCAAACTCCGCCTAAGCTGAAACGATTTTTCTCGTTCCCATCATGATCGCCGGTGTTGTGATTGCCGTCATCACCGTTGCCCGGCAACTGTCACAGGCTGTTGGAGGGCGTGGTAGCCTGATCAATCCAGCATGTGCCGCATGAGCGCTCGTAGTTCTGCTGGTCGGATCGGTTTTCGCAGAAGCTCGCAGTCGGCTTCTTTGACGGCTTGTGCCGACTCCGCACCGTGGTCTGCGGTAATCACGATCGCAGGGATGTTCCGGCCAAACGCTTCGCGCAATTTGATCACACCTGTTAGGCCACATTCATCGTTGTCGAGGTGGTAATCGGCAAGGATGATGGATGGCGGGTATTGTGTGTTTGCGATGAAGTTTTCGATCTGTTTGATGTCGGTTGCGGTGTGGGCCTGACAGTGCCACTTCTCCAGCAAATTTTTGGTTGCAGCAATAATATTGAGATCGTTCTCGATCACCATGACCTGGAGATCGGAGAAACCATACTGCGCGCGTCGCGCTTCGACCTGCCTAGCCTGTGTGACAAAGTCTTGGGAGCAGACCTGCGCACGTGGGACAGTCACAGAGAACGTTGAGCCAACACCTGGTTTTGTTTCCAAACCAATGTCATGTCCAAGCGCCTGTGCCATGCGCTTTACGATAAATAAGCCAAGACCAAACCCGCCTTGATTGGTCGGACGTTCGCTTGATCCGCTTTGGAACTCCTCAAAAATTCTTTTCCGGTCGGATTCAGGAATGCCGATTCCTGTGTCGCGCACTTCGATACGGAGCGCTTCATCGTCTAGCGTGACGGCGCGAAGAGAAATGGCGCCATTGTCAGTGAAGCGCGCGGCGTTAGAGAGAAAGTTCTGCAAGATGCGACGTAGCATTGCCGGGTCGGATGTCACCAGCAGACTGGTTTCAGGGATATCCAGGCGCAGACCTTTTTCAGCGACGATTGGTGCGAAATCGAGCCGCAGCGATTGGAAGAGTTCCGAGAGTGAGAGGGTTCGAGGTGCAGGTTGGGTTACGCCGGTCTCGATTTTGGTGATGTCGAGCATAGTGCGCAGCAAGTCTTCCACCGAAGACAAGGCGTGGTCGACCTGATGTGCGAGTGTTTTTTGCTCTTGTTCGTCGAGGCTTTCCCCAAGTGCCGAAAGCGTTAGACGCGCGGCGTGTAGAGGTTGAAGGAGATCGTGACCAACGGCGGTAAAGAAGCGGGTCTTCGCTTCGTTTGCCCGTTCGGCCTCTTCCTTCGCAGCGAGCATCGCCTCATTGGAGCGTTCTAGGCGTTCGAGCGTTTCTTGGAGCTCATCTGTGCGCTGCCGGACCTGTTGTTCCAGGCCAATAGCGGCAGTGAACAGCGAGTAGGAATTACCCTGCTGTTCTACGGATCGCTCGACCCGCTCAATTAGCGCCGCGTTGATCTTGTTTAGCTTCTCGATCTGACGCGACAAGTCATCATTTGAAGGTGGCAGCATGGGTGGCCATTTCGTTTCGCGATGGTTCGTTTGACTAAAAAAGTTTGATCATCCGATCAACACGATGGGGCTTAAGTCCGGTCGCCCGTCACTTGCCAAGACCGCCGAATGCAATGCCGGTCAATGTCTGATTGAGGTGCATGGCATTGAACTGTTCGCCGTAGGTATGGAAGCCTACGACTTTGTGTTTCTTGTAGAGTTTCTCGATGCGCGAGCCCATTTGGCGGTTTTCCGCGTCCAGTCTGCGCAGGATGCAATCAAAGCCCAGAATAAGTTCGGTTCCTGACAGGAGTTTGTCGACTTCCATGAGTTTGGCTTCGGTCGCGTCGGCGAGATCGGTTGGCCGTGCGATTGTCAAGACGAGACCGACATCGATGGCACAGAAGAACGACAGGCTGCCGTCTGGGTTCATGTTGCGGATAGAGCGGCAGTAATAGTCGTTCCCGACTTTGACTACGAGCGGATGTGACGCGAAGCTAAATGGTCCAAGGTCAGCAGGGATCAGTCCGATTGCGTTGGCGTATTCGTGGGCTGCTTTTTCCGCATTGAACTCGTGCACGATGCGCTTCTCAGGATCGCACGCTGTGATGACGAGTTTTGTTCCGGTTGGATCGAAGTTCTGTGTCTTGAAAGCGTGGAAGGGCACGTCGGTTTCGACGAGCATTAAGATCGCAGCGTCTCTGATTGATCGGCCTTCGTGGATTAGTGCGGCATTGGAGAACTGGAGGTCGTCGCCGGCGGACCCACCTATCATTTGGATATCGCCAAGCGCCCAGCTTATCGATGCGACGAGCGTTTCCTCGCAATTGCTGATGCCGTCTGTCAGTAGAAGCCCGAACTTGTTTGGGGAGCTGTTCTGGACGGAAAGTTGCGATTTCAGTCGACGAGCTGTCTTCGAGGCGGCCTCAACGCTGCTGCTACTGGCTTCTTCGATTATCGCGCTGGCAACTTTGAAGTGGCGTTTTTCAAATGCGATGATCTGAATGCTGCCGCGGTTAATTCCGGCTGGCGAAATCTCACCTGCGGTCGTGCAGCCGCTGATCGGCGTATTCGGGAAGGCATGGTTCAAACGTTCGGCTAAAAGCTTGGGGTCAAGCTTGACCGAGAAGAAAACGATCAGGTGTTCGAATTCGGCAGGCGGGATTCCAGCCCGCAATTCTGCGATGGCGTCGTTGAGCGATTCTGCGAAACTACACGCCACATGGATTCCGCAGGCCGCAGGCGACCAGGTATCCCACATCAAGACGCATGTCCTCCCAGTTTGTCTGCTTATCTCTGCAGACTAAATCCCAATTTCATGCCTCAGGTTTTAATTTAGCCTACACGGCCCCTATGCCCGTGGCAATTCAGATCCCGTCAGACTAATGATTTATTCGCCTTTAAGGCTTTGTAACTACTATTCTTTCTTGCTTGATTAACGCCTATCTTGAAGACGCGTATTGTTTTTTCGGCGCGGGACCCTGTTCATCCCTGAGCGAGATCTCAACCAGAAATTTGCTTCTCATAGCACGTGCGAAATCGCCATAGCCATCAGCTGAAATAGAGAACGCGCCATAACCTCCGATCACATTATCCTCGAACCAATCGGCGAGTGTCTGGCGTTTTCTCTGATCTGGCGGGATAAGCAGTGAAAAGTCTTTGCCGGGTGCCTGGTATGCACCTTGACCGACCAGTTCTGCGCGATCAACGATTATTGGTAGGCCGTTTATAATAATTCCTTTAGCGACAATTGCGTTGCGTGCAGATTTCGTTGCCGTTGCCATTTCGCAGTTATCGATCCCGTCGCCCGAAACATCGATGACCGTCTTCAACGCCTTATATGGGATCTCGTTGATGATTGTCTCGCTCATATTTCGAAACATTCGCCCCATACATGTATACTCGCCGCCGAGCCTTGGTAGTCTTCGGATGCGAGACGCAACAACGTCAGCGTCGGATTTTGAAGCAATCCGCGTCCACGGAAGTGCAACGGTCGAATGATCGGACCAGGTGACAAGTTGTAATGCGATGGCCCCGCGCGGACCGCCGAGAATGGTGTTAATTACACCGGCGTCTTCCAGCGCGGCAGCTATGCCGTCCATTTGCAGTCGGAAACGGGTTTCGTCGACAGATTGACTCGTGTCTACGGCAAGGATCAGTGCCGTATCAACGAGATGGATGCTTTCGCGAAATGGGGGTGGCATCTCGGTTGCCTGCGCGGTCTTCAAGAAACCAGCAGTTACGATTATGGCGATAGCAAAAACCAAGATCGCCAGCGTTTGAGATAGGTTATTCTTGTTGTTGGCAGCGGTCGTATTTTGACCCGGTAGGAAGCTACGTCTCAATTTCTGAAATGACTTCCATAAGTTTTTCTGCATGTGTCTCAAGCACGATTGCCATTTTCCCGACAGGCTAGTCAATCCGAAGAGCGGCGCAAGTTTTAAATGCGAAACGGCGAGCCCAAAGTGGCCCGCCGGTTTTCTATTCTGAGTGGTGTTGTTTTTTAATCAGCGGCCCAGCTTTGCAGCGCGGCGGCGAACTTCTTTTTTCGAGACGTATCCGGCGTTGACGAGAGCTTTTACGCAGCGGCGCGAAAGTTTTGATCCATTGTGGCGCATGCAGCGCTTGACGGCGGTGCCGCCTGGGGCGTGCATCGAGCAGTAAGACAGGTAATCGCCCATGCAGGCGTAGCGGACGGAGTTGCTGACTGCTGAAGCCTGTGTCGCGCTTACGGCGATGATTGCCAGGGTCAGAGCTGCGATAACAGTGGTGTTCATGGTCTTGGCTCCCGAGGGTTTGGCGTGGGGTCCGGTGTTTTGTTCCGTTTGATGAACCCACTATGGGGGAGCGGTTCGTGACCGTCTGTTCCGGTTGTCACAGGGTTGTCAGAATTCAAAAAATTTCCGGGACGTTCCACGCCCTGGCCTCCAAGGCTAACTCCTAAAGTGTCGCGCGTGTTGGTTAGCCAGACGTTAAAGGCTCCTTCAAAAAGCAATCGCGCGGCGCCCTTTTCAGGGCGCCGCGCGAAACTTTTTAATCAAACTATGGGGGACAGGTCAGGCAACTTCGTCGAGTTGACGGCCGCCGGGGTGAAGGCCGCATTCCTTGCCGTCCATGTTTTCCCACCACCAACGACCGGCGCGTGGATCTTCACCAGGCTTGACGGCTCGCGTGCAGGGTTTGCAGCCGATTGAGGGATACCCTTCGGCATGCAGTGGATTGACCGGAACATTGTGTTTAGCCAAGTAGGCTTCCAGTTTTTCATCCGACCAATCTGCTAACGGGCTGATCTTGAAGAGCCCGAGTGAGCTGTCCCAGGTGACAAAGTTGACGTCGGCGCGTTCGGCGGACTGGTCACGGCGGAGTCCGGTGAGCCAGCTCACGCTGCCGCGCAAGGCACGATTAAGCGGGAGCACTTTGCGGATCATGCAGCAGGCTTTGCGACCTGCGACCGACGCGCGAAAACCCTCTTCGCCATCTTGAGCGATGAGTTCACGCAGATCGTCTGCGTTTGGTGTCACGACCTTGATCTCAAGGCCGTAACGTTCCTGCGAACGCTCCCGCGTTTGTAGAGTTTCAGAAAAGTGCTTGTGCGTGTCGAGAGTGAAGATTTCAGCTTCGATGCCCGATTCGTGGACGGCGTGAAGGATCGCTTGATCTTCTTTGCCAAGGCTTGTTGAGAAGGCACGCTGCCCTGGAACTTCTGCTGCGACAATGCGGAGTCGCTCGGCCAGATCATCAACGGACGCAAGCTTTTTCGAAATTGCGAGTGCCCGCTCTTTTCCGGATTTTTCGCGCATCGCTTGTCGCCGCAGTGCGAGCGGGTTGCGGGCCGCCGTTTGATATGTGCCGGAATAGCTTTTGAGGGAGGACTGCCAATGCTTCAGGTTCTTGGCTTCGCCGATGTCAGCGGTGTCGAAGCCTGAGCGCAGCAGATGCAACGCTTGGTCGGGGATGACGTGACCGACGGCGCGAATTTCGCCGCGGAATCCGTGTTCGCTGCGTAGTAGGCGAGCGAGCGAGAAACCACGCCCGTCGTTGAACTTGGCAAACGGAACTGCTATCGCGTTGCCTGCCAACACTGCTTCAACGATGGCCGCGTGCCGCTCCTTGCGGCTGGCGGTGACTTCGAGTTCGGTCGCGCCCGTTTTCTCTGTCCCGTACTCGGTGGCCAGTTCCACATTCGCGGAGTTGACGAGTTGGGCGGTTCTCAGATCAACGCGTTCCATAGAGGGTCTCCTTAAACGGGGCCGGGCCAATGCGTCGGTATGTGGCGAGGAACTTTTCGCCAGGCTCGCGCTGGGCTAAGTAGGTCTCGATAATTGTGTCGATGGCATCAGGCAGGTCTTCAGCCGGGAAGCTGGGACCTAAGATCTCGCCAACGGAGGCATCGTTATCCGGGGACCCGCCGAGCGTGATCTGGTAGTGCTCGGTTCCCTTCTTATCGACACCCAGGATGCCGATGTGCCCGGCGTGGTGGTGACCGCAGGCGTTAATGCAGCCCGAGATGTTGAGGCGCAGATCGCCAATGTCCTCAGCGCGTTCCGGATCGGCGAAGCGGTCCGTGATTGCTTGCGCGATGGGGATCGAGCGGGCGTTGGCAAGGTTGCAGTAATCAAGGCCAGGGCAGGCGATGATGTCGGTGATTAGATCGGTGTTTCCAGCGACCAAGCCTGCTTCGTTCAGTTCGTCATAAAGCGCGATCAAATCCGCCCGGGCGACATGCGGAAGGATGACGTTCTGGGTGTAGGTGATGCGCAGCTCGGAGCGGCTGTAGAGGTCGGCTGCATCGGCTACGCGTTCCATTTCTTCTGCTGATGCGTCACCTGGCGGACGGCCTGGCTCTTTGAACGCGATGGAGACGATGGCGTAGTCCGGGTTTTTGTGCGCGATGGTGTTGCGGCGAACCCAGCGGTCGAAGCCTGCGTCTTCTGTGCGGCGTTTGGCAAATGCTGCTTCGTCCAGCGGGCGGGCTGGCAGATCAGGTGGTGTGAAGTGCGAACGGATGCGTGCGATTTCTTCGGCTGGAAGATCGATGTCCTCCTCGCGCGTGCGCTCCCATTCTTCTTCGACCTGCTCGCGATAGGCATCGATGCCGATGGCGTTGACCAGGATTTTGATGCGGGCCTTATACAGGTTGTCGCGGCGTCCATGCAGATTGTAGACGCGGAGCATCGCTTCCAGATAGGAGAGCAGTTCCTCCGGCTTGAGGAAGGACTTCATTTCCTGGGCGACATAAGGCGTACGGCCCTGACCGCCGCCGACGTAGATCTTGAAGCCGATGGTTCCGTTCGGGCCACCAACGATACGAATGCCGATATCGTGGAAGGCAATCGCGGCACGGTCTTCCAGAGCGCCGGTGATCGCGAACTTAAACTTGCGCGGCAGGAACGTGAATTCGGGGTGGTTGGTTGACCACTGACGCAGGATTTCAGCCCAGATGCGCGGGTCCTCAACCTCATCGGCGGCAGCGCCAGCATAAGGGTCTGCGGTGACGTTGCGGATGCAGTTGCCGCTTGTCTGGATCGCGTGCATGTCGACTTCGGCGAGTGCTTCCAGGATGTCTGGAACGTCGACCAGTTTGATCCAGTTGAACTGGATGTTCTGGCGCGTGGTCCAGTGGCCAAAGCCTTTGTCCCAACGGCGCGCGATCATCGCAAGCTGGCGCATCTGACGCGTGGTGACTGCGCCATAGGGAATGGCGACCCGCAGCATGTAGGCGTGGAGCTGCAGGTAGAGACCATTCATCAGGCGCAGTGGCTTGAACTGATCTTCGGTCAGTTCGCCAGCGAGGCGGCGCTCAACCTGGTTGCGGAATTCGCGGTTGCGGTCGATCAAAAAGCTGCGATCGAAGTCATCATAGCGGTACATCAGCGGGCCTCATTAACGGCAGCGATTGTCGGGCGGTGCGCGGCGCGGATTTTCTCGCGCACTGATTTTGGTGCAGGCGTTCCTTGGGAGATTTCGACGTCCATCGGGTAAGCGCCAACGATGAGCTGGTCGCCTGCTGCTTTGCTGGCGATCACTTCGAGTGCTGCGAGTTGGTCTTTGTCTTCAGCGATGTGAGCGGCTGAGAGATCGGTCCGCCAGCCGCCATCTTTTGCGAGATAGACAACGATGCCGTCTTGCAGGCGGTTTGCGGTGATGATGCTAGGCATGTTCGAGCTCCCGTGAGCGGAATTCGTTGAGGGCTGTTTCGACGACATCCAGTTGGCCGTTGACGGCAAGTCCTGCGACTTGGCCGATCAGGAGGATGGCGGGGCTTTCAAGGTTGAGTGCGGCTGGCCGGTTGGCGAGATCTGAGACCGTCGCGCGTACGCGGCGTTCATTGGGGCGTGAGGCGTTTTCGATGGCGAGAACCGGTGTTTTTGCATCCCATCCCGCGGCAACAATTGCCTGGCCGAGGCTGCCAGCGTTTTTGACGGCCATGTAGACGGCAAGTGTGTGTTGGCCATCGTTGAGAGCCGTAAGGTCGATATGGGTAAAGTCCGGCAAGCCATGGCCTGGGCCTGCGCCAGACATGAAGGTCACGGTGCGGGACAGGTCGCGGTGTGTCAGCGGGATCTGGGCAGAAGACGCTGCTGCGACGGCAGCCGTGATGCCAGGGACGACGTCAACGTTGATGCCGGCGGCGCGGACGTTAGCGATTTCTTCGCCTCCACGGCCGAAGACAAACGGGTCACCACCTTTGAGGCGTACCACGGTTTGACCATCGACTGCGTGTTCGAGGATCAGGGACTGGATGTCTTTTTGTTGCCAGCTTGGTTGGCCGCCTCGCTTGCCGACGTGGATTTTGAGCGCGAGTTCGCTAGCGTGGTCGAGAATGCGTGGGTCAACCAGTTCATCATAAAGGATGACATCGGCGTCTTCGAGCGCGCGAACGGCTTTCAGGGTTAGCAATTCTGGATCGCCAGGACCGGCACCAACCAGAACAACGCGCGCTTGGCGGGCGCCCTTGTTGTTATGTGTGGATGTTTCGAGCATTGGCTCAACTCGCAATCTTAAATTCTTCTTCGAGGATGCTGTCGGGCTCCAGTCTCACAACGAGCCCGTCGATGGCGGTGTCTGTCAGGATCTGACAACACAGGCGCGAGTAATCGTCAGCGCTAGGAATCTCATCGAGTTTGTCCATTTCCTCGTCGCGGGCGGGGATGACGCGGTCGACCCAGCCATCTGGCAGGCGGACGTGGCAGGTCGCGCAGGCGCATGCGCCGCCGCATTCGGCCTTAATCGGCAGGCCGTAGTCGCGGATCACTTCCATGACGCGATAGCCTTCGGGGGCTTCTAGCGTCCGAAGGCTGCCGTCTGGCAGCTCGACGTGGATTTTGATCGTCGTATCGCTCATGTCAGGCTCTTGGACCTTGGGGCTATGATCATTGGTCTTGTGTTGGCGCCTCTTTGTGCGCTGCACTCATTGCCTTATAGAGATAGCGAATTTTTTCCCTATTTTCTACGCCCTAACTCATATAAGTAGAAATCTGTTCTACCTTTGCGCATATTGAGAATTATTGTCCTACCCCATGGCTCCGTCGTAACGAATTGCCCTTCAGGCCGGCATTGGCGCAATAGCTTTGTGCTGCCCAAACAACCGGCGTCCGGTGCTCGAAATAGCGCTTTAGGCGGGGGAGCCTTGATACTTGATGACGATCAAGGACGGATTATCGGCTGTTCAGCGACGCTTTCTGCTACCGGAAGTCGAATTGCCATGGGGCTTGGCGCTCGCTCAAGTGACGGCGTTGGCCTGCGTTCAGGAGGGTGTTTGGAGGCTCGTTTGTTGAGACGCGAGGTGTCGATCGTCTGCGATGCATGAAGTTGCCGTGATTGGTGGGGGGCCTGCAGGGCTCATGGCTGCGGAAGTGCTGTCGAACAGTGGTGTTGCTGTCACCGTGTTCGAGCGTATGCCATCGGTTGGCCGTAAGCTCCTCATGGCTGGTCGCGGGGGGCTCAATCTCACGCATAGCGAGGGGTTGGCAGAATTCCTGCAGCGGTATGGCGAAGGTGCTGACGCCTTGCGCGGGCCGATTGAAGCGCTGCCGCCGAAGGCTTTGCGGTCTTGGTCCGAAGAGCTTGGAGAAGAGACGTTCGTTGGTTCCAGTGGTCGGGTTTTTCCTGTTTCCATGAAGGCGTCGCCACTCCTGCGCGCTTGGCTCGCCCGCTTAAACCGTCACGGTGTTGAAATCGTAACGCGGGCGCGCTGGGTCGGTTGGGATCGGGATGGAAGCTTACGATTCGATACGTCTGATGGTGCGCTCAAAGAAAAGCCGGATGCGGCAATTCTGGCTTTGGGTGGTGGAAGCTGGTCACGGCTCGGTTCTGACGGGGGGTGGGTCGACATCCTTGTAAGGCAAGGATTGACTGTCGCGCCGCTGCGGGCGGCCAACTGCGGTTTTATTGCGGATTGGTCCGCGTTCTTTCGAGAGAAGTTTCAAGGCAAGCCATTAAAGCGGATCGGTTTGACGTTTGGTCATCTCAAGGTTCGCGGGGAGGCTGTCGTTACTGCGTTAGGTATTGAGGGCAGTGCGGTTTATGCGCTTTCGGCGCCTTTGCGCGAAGAGATCGCAGAGAGCGGTAAGGCCATTTTGTATGTTGATTTGCGGCCCGACTTCACCGTCACAGAGATCACGCAGGCTCTGTCGCAGGAGCGCGGCAAGCAGTCGATGTCGACATACCTCCGCAAGGTGTTGCGGTTGTCGCCAGTGGCCATCGGATTGCTGCAGGAAGCGGCTGTGTCAGAGCAAATGCCGGACCGCCTGACCGGACTTGAAGTGCCAAAACTCGCAGCGTTGATCAAGTCTGTGCCCGTTAAGTTAGTGGGGACGCAGCCTATCGACCAAGCCATTTCGACAGCTGGTGGGGTTGCGTTCAAAGAACTTGACCACCGGCTGATGTTGCGCCGACGGCCGGGCGTTTTTGTTGCAGGCGAAATGCTCGACTGGGAAGCACCGACGGGCGGGTACCTGTTGCAGGGGTGTTTTGCAACAGGCGCTGCTGCAGGTCGCGGGGTGTTGGAGTGGCTTGCTGAGACGCGTGCGCCTGTAGAGCCTGCGCAGTGATCCGCGTTCTCGTCGGTTCAGCAGCGGTCACCGGTTCTCAACGCTCGTGTTCGTGCGATAAGCAGGGATTCCCCATTTCTCCTGGCTATGCTACCTGAACGGCTATGAGCCTTAAAATCCGAATTATCCCATGTCTCGACGTCAAAGACGGCCGTGTCGTTAAGGGCGTCAATTTCGTTGACTTGATTGATGCTGGTGACCCGGTCGAAGCTGCGGCTGCCTACGATGCTGCCGGTGCTGACGAGTTGTGTTTCCTTGACATCACCGCCAGTCACGAGAACCGGGACACGATCTTCCACATTGTTGAAGAAACAGCTGAACGTTGCTTCATGCCGCTGACGGTGGGTGGCGGCGTGCGCACGGTTGAGGATGTGCGGAAGCTACTGGAAGCTGGTGCTGACAAAGTCTCAATCAATACGGCTGCGGTGAACCGGCGCGAGTTTGTTCGTGAGGCGGCCGAGAAGTTCGGTGCGCAGTGCATTGTCGTGGCGATTGATGCAAAGCAGGTCTCCGGTCCGGGCGAACCGCTAAAGTGGGAGATCTTTACACACGGGGGCCGAAATCCGACCGGGCTTGATGCGGTTGAATACGCCAAGGAGGTCGTTGCGTTAGGCGCAGGTGAGATCCTTCTGACTTCTATGGACAGGGATGGCACCAAGATTGGTTTCGACAACGCGTTAACGCGGGCGATTTCGGATGCGGTTTCGGTGCCTGTGATTGCGTCTGGCGGAGTTGGCAACCTGGATCATTTGGTTGACGGAGTTCGCGAGGGACGGGCGAGTGCTGTGCTGGCCGCGTCGATTTTCCACTTCGGTACGCACTCTATTGGTGAGGCGAAACAGCACATGGCGAAGGCTGGTGTCGCCGTGCGTTTGGATGGTGTTCAAGCGGATTAAGCCGGCGTTGTCGGACTTTTTTACCGAAAGCCGCACCCTTGCGGCGAATTGTTGCGGTGCAAAAAACCCTTTCCAATAAGTCTGTTGTGGTGCTAACGCTCACGCGCAAACTAAACCCGGCGGGTGTATTGCGGCTGATGGATTGTCGTTGACTTTGGCTTCCTGAATGGCGGCACGCCTTATGGGTTGCGTAACAGGAGGACCACCTCATGAAGTCCAAATTCACACTCGGCCTCGCCGCTGTCATGGCTGCAGGTTTCGCTGCCACCGCTCTGACGCCCGTCGCTGAAGCCGGTCACGTCTGCGAAGTGATCGCCAAAAACGATCGCACCCGCGATGGCAAGCTCAACATTTTTGAAGCTAAGCGTGCTGGCAAGAAGACCTTTAAGGCGCTCAACGACGACAACGATTTTACGCTTGAGTACGATGAAGTCAGCGACCGTATCGGTCCAAAGACCTTCAAGCGCTACAACAAGATCAAGCGTAAGGGCCTCGACCGCGTCGAGTGGACCCGTCTTGTTAAAGCTCGCTTCAAAGCTGCCAACACAGATGGCGATCGCACAATCGAGTGCGACGAGCTCGCAACGCGCGCTGGTCACCGCCTGCTGGCCGTGATCACTTACTGATCGCGCTGACGCACGCGAACGTATTTACGTCGCGGGTCATCAAGACGCCGGTTCCCTACGTTTTGGGAGCCGGCGTTTTTTCTTTAACGGGACAGAGGTCGGTGATTGGGCATCGCCAGCATTCCGGCTTTCGGGCTTTGCACAAGTAGCGCCCGTGCAAGATGAGCCAATGGTGAGCCGGGACGCCGAATTCGTCAGGTACGATTTTGAGAAGATCGCTTTCTACATCATCGGGCGTTTTGCCGTTTGAGAAGCCAAGCCGGTGCGCAATGCGATAGACGTGGGTGTCGACAGCCATTGTGGGATGACCGAACCAAACATTCAGGACAACGTTAGCTGTTTTGCGTCCAACGCCGGGAAGGCTTTCCAGGTGCTTGGCGTCCTCCGGCACCGCGCCTTCAAACTCGTCGATCAGTTTTTGTGAAAGCGCAATCACGTTTTTTGCCTTGTTGCGATAGAGGCCAATCGTCTTGATCAATTCGCGAACTTTGTCTTCTCCCAGGTCCACCATCTTCTGCGGTGTGTTGGCGGCGGCGAAGAGACCGCGGGTTGCTTTGTTGACGCCAGCGTCTGTCGCTTGCGCCGACAGGACGACCGCAACGAGAAGTGTGTAGGCGTCGGTGTGTTCGAGTTCGCCTTTGGGTTCGGGCTCGATGGCGTGAAAGCGCGAAAAGATCTGGTGGACGACGGCAGGATCAACAGAAGGGCGACGCCGCGCCTTTTTGCGGGCCGGTTTTGTGGATGATTTGGACTTCGAAGATTTGGCTGCTGTGGATTTCGTAGCTGGTCTCGCTGCGTCTTTTTTGGTCGTTGCGCTCGTTTTTTTTGCGGTTTTCGCAGGTGAAGCGGGTTTTGGTTTGGTTTTTCCGGTTGCTGGCTGAGCGCTTTTCGCGGCCGCTGATTTTTTCGATACCCGAGCGGGGGGCTTGGCTTTCGCAGTCGTTTTTTTCGTGGCAGAGTTTCGGGTCATGGCTTGGCCGTTTGAGAGGTCGAGGCGGCGTCTGATAAGGTTGAACGCATGAGCGAAGAGCAACTAGAAACGCAACCGGACAGAACATTCAACGCGATTTTGCGTCCGCACCGGTCGTTAAGTCCTACGGGTTTTGTGGTTCTCATGTCTGCGATCGGCTTTGTGAGCTTCGCGGTCGGTTTGTATTTTTTGATGTTGGGCGCGTGGCCGATCCTGGGTTTCTTTGGTCTCGATGTACTGTTGATCTATTGGGCCTTCAAGCTCAACTACCGTTCCGGGTTGGAATACGAGACGGTTGAGTTGTCTCCGGAACGGCTGACGCTGACTCATTTTGATCCCAAGGGCAAAAGCCGTAGCGTTGATTTCAATCCGTACTGGGTTCGTGTCGGTGTAACCGAGGAACACGATGGTAAGGCCAACATCTGGCTTGCGTCTCACGGACGTCAGATTACGTTCGGCAGGTTTTTGAGCGATGACGAGAAGCGGGATTTTGCCGGGGCGCTTTCGTCCGCTTTACTCGACGCCAAGACGGCACGCGTTTGATCTGAGGGCGTTGTGTGGTTTGCCCGGGCTCCGTCTCGGGCGGCTACCGTTCTATTGGATCGCGCAAGAAACGGGTCGCAAACGCGAGCGTCCCCTGGCATAAGCGTTCGCCCACTGAAGCTTAGCCGAAGGCATGTCGTATGGCGGAACTGGTTGAACTTGCGCAACAACCCGGAGATCCTCACAGCGCGGTTTGCGATGAAGCCGATTACGCGTTTGTTCGTCGTGCAATCGCCTATCTGAGGCAGGCAGATCGTGATGCGTCTGGGCTTGATGACCTAGCCCGCCATCTCGGCGTTTCGACGTTTCATTGTCAGAGGCTGTTTAAGCGCTGGTGTGGGCTGTCGCCAAAAGAATTCACCAGTGCGATTGCACTTGACCGCGCTCGGCGTTTGCTCCTGGACAGTGAGAGTGTACTTGGCACTGCGCACGCTGTGGGTATGTCGGGTGGCGGTCGGTTGCACGATCTATTTGTGACGCATGAGGCGATGACGCCCGGTGAGTTTAAAAAACGGGGTGTCGGGCTTCAGATGGCCTACGGTGTTCACGCGACGCCATTCGGTACGGCTGTCGCGGTGGCAACGACGCGTGGGCTGGCGGGCCTTGCGTTTGTTGATGACGACAAGGGTCAGAACGCGAACGATGCTCGGGATGATCTCTTGCGACGGTGGCCTGGGGCAGAGCTTGTCGAAGCGCCAGAGCGAACTCAGCCGATTCTTGATGTTGTTTTTGATCCAGCGCGTTGGTCGCATGAAGACCCAGTGCGTCTGGTGATGATCGGCACAGAGTGGGAGGTGCGAGTGTGGCAGGCGTTGTTGAAGATTCCGATGGGCGGAGTTGTCAGCTACCGGCAGATTGCCGAGCAGGTTTGTACGCACAAAGCCGCGCGGGCGGTTGGCACGGCGGTTGGTAAGAACCCGCTATCTTTTATTGTGCCGTGTCACAGGGTGGTGCGGTCTGACGGCGGGCTAGGTGGATACCATTGGGGTTTGAACCGGAAGCTCGCGTTGATCGGATGGGAAGCTGGCCAGATAGGTGATCGCGAAGGCTAGCGCGCCTTCGCTGATATTGTTTTTGCCCCCGATTACGAAAGCGGAATTGATCTCATCGTTTCGATCAAAGCCAGGGGCGAGCCTCGGAAGCTTTTGCCTCGTAAGCGGCGATCTTGTCGGTTTTTTCGAGCGTCAGGCCGATGTTGTCCAGGCCGTTCAGAAGGCAGTGTTTGCGGAATGGTTCAAGATCGAATTTGATCACGCCACCATCGGGTCCGCGAATTTCCTGGGCTTCCAGATCAACCGTCAGCGTTGCGTTGGCGCCGCGCTCAGCATCGTCCATCAGTTTGTCGACTTCTTCCTGCGGAAGCTTGATTGGTAAGATGCCATTCTGGAAGCAGTTGTTATAGAAGATGTCGGCGAAGTCGGGTGCAATCACGCAGCGAATGCCGAAGTCCAATAACGCCCATGGCGCGTGTTCGCGCGATGAGCCGCAGCCAAAGTTGTCGCCGGTGACGAGGATCTCAGCCGAGCGATACGCAGGTTTGTTGAGCACGAACTCCGGGTTCTCGTTGCCTTCCTGATCGAAACGCATCTCGAAAAACAGTGATTTGCCAAGGCCGGAGCGCTGGATGGTCTTCAAGAACTGCTTGGGGATGATCATGTCGGTGTCGACATTGCGGATCGGCAGGGGTGCTGCGACGCCTGTCAGAGTCGTGAACTTATCCATCCATGGTCTCCTGGAGTGGCGCGTTTGGGGCTGGTCCGACCTGGTTTCAGATCTAGACCCGCAACCCGTCGGCAAGGGCGCGAAAATAACCTTCGGCAGCGTACAGCTTTTCGATTCTGAGCCTACGGGCCTTGGATGAGCCGGCGTAGGGGGCGTCGAGCGCGCCACTGTCGAGTGTTTCCAAGCGCTTTTTAACGCCAGCAAGGCGGCGTCCGTCAAGTTGGCCGTCGAGAACAGTTACGATTGTCGCGACATATCCATTGATTCGGCCAAGTTCGCGAATGGCCGTGCGGCGGTGTTTGAGAGCTGATTTTCCGGATTTTCTTTGGTTTTCTGCAGCAGATAGGGCGTCTGCGGCTCGGGCCAGGGTGTCGGCGATTTTCTCTGCATAGCCTGCGATGCGGTTTTTGCGCTCCGGTTCCAGGCCGGAAAGGGCCGTGAGCCAGCGGTGGACAGTCTCGGCCAGCTCAAGGATCTTGCGGGTGAGTTGGGTCCACTCCACGGGGGCGTGCTCCGGTACGCTGCACGTTGTTGCCAGTCTATCTTCTGGGTTTTGATGCGGGGATTAGTTGGCTTGCAGCCTAAGCTTCAGCGGACCGTTGGGTCGGCGTAGCATTTGCGCATGTATTCGCAGCGATGCGAGCCCTTGAGGTGCATCATGTCGCCTTTTGCCGGGGCGATGAAGCTACAGACCTCTTCGAGGCCCTCATAGGTCAGCCAACCGTAGCGGCGGCCACGTTGGACCGCGAAACAGTCGGCGGTTTCTTCATCCGGGCCGCGAAACTGGTGGCCGCATTCATGTGCGTAGATCCACATCTTAACCGGTGTAGAAACCCTGGACAGCAGCCGTGGGTTCATGATCAGGAAGCCCGGGTAAGCTGCGCCGTAATCGTCGAGGTTGGGATCGAGAACAGTCGGGCGTCTGCCACACTGTTGGGTGGAGCCGTCAAATTTAAGGCTGCCAGGGGGCACGATACGGGCATCGCCGCCGACATAAGCGACGTATTCTTCCGGTGTCGGCGGTCCCTCGGCAAGGGCTGTCCCGGCCATTAGCGGAAGCCAAGCAAAGGTGGCCGCAAAAAGCGCTGTCAGAACAATCGCTCGCATCAAAAGCCCCTTAGTGCCCGATCTCTAAACACCAACCCCTGAATTGGACCGCTATCGCGGCCTCAACTTGAGATTAAGCTGGCCTGAACGCGGCAGAAATTCAACCCCAGATATCGACTTTTGGCCGATATTGAGTGGTGTTCTGCCGATTGATGCCGTAGTGCTACGAGCGATCCAATAATCCTTGCTGGTTCTATAGTTAACCAGTTTTCTTGGCGATCAGGATCGCTTCTCGCAGCGAGAAATGTAACTCGCCATCGATTTGGCGTGGTTTCAGGAAGGTGTTGAGTACCGTTCCTGTCGTTGTGATCTGGGAGCGCAGGGCCTCAGTGGTGTCTTCGCTACAGTGCATGCGTTCGACCCAGGGCTGGAATGCCATTTCCTTTTCTATCACCTCAAGACTGTCAAATGTCAGATTGTTTTGCTCGCACAAGCCCTGCCATTCGGCTGCTGAGAGCGCGCGTGCGTGGCTCGGGTCGCGGAGTTTTTCGAAAGAGTTGTAGGTTTTGGCGGCGGCTTGTTCCTCAGATGCGGTGAGCCCTGGCGTTGTTTCGGGCGTTGGCGGGATGTTGTCGACGAGAGCGAACGTTCCGCCTTTTCTCAAGACGCGGGAGGTTTCAGCGACGAAGCGGTTTGGATTTGGAAAGTGGTGGGCCGCGAGCCGACAGGTCACCAGGTCGAAGCTGTTGTCGTCGAAGGGCAGGTCTTCGGCATTGGCAACTTCGGTCGAGAGGTTTTTGAGCCCACGCTCGCGTGCCAGCTCCAGCGCTTCGGCAAGCATCTCTTCTGTAATGTCGCTTGCGACAACTTTTGCGACGTGCGGGGCGAAGACGGCTGCGGTGTGCCCGGCACCGGTCGCGATGTCGAGGGCTGTCCAGTCGTCCTGAGGAGCGACGAGTTCGACGAGCCGGTCGAGGCTGGCACCGCTGCGGTGGACTTCGCATTCGGCATAAGCGCGGGCTGAAGATCCGAACTGCTGTTTGACGAGCTGGGCGTTTGCGCCTTGCGATTGATCTTTACCTTTGGTGTTTTGCATTGGTGTTATGACTTCGTGCTTTTTTGGAAGATCTTGAGCTAATGCGTTTAGGTTTCGGTCGCTTGTGGCTGAGCATCTTGGTCGATACGTCTATGCCGCTTCGCCGTGCATCACCCCACGTTTGACATCGTTCCCCGCGCAATCTGTTCGGAGGCAACGTTTTGCTGATTTTGGCGGATGTGATACCACAGGGGCCGCATGGGCTGCTATTGCTTTGGCGTCTTGTTACTTGGGACGCGAATACCGGCCCCGTAGCTCATCAGGATAGAGCACGAGATTCCTAATCTCGGGGTAGCAGGTTCGAGTCCTGCCGGGGTCACCAATGATTTCAGTGGACTAGGTTTCAACCCTGGCCGGTATGTAGCGGGCGCGTCTCAGTTTACTTTGCGGTTCCTCACTATAAGAGTGGATAATTTTGCCTGTGGCCGCTAGAGCTAGGGGTGTGTCCTTGGCGGTGGCCATGAGAGACTATATATGGTGCTGCGCAAGGGCTTTCATCACACCCAATCTGCTTGCCACGGGGAGACGCGTTGTGCGGTCAAGACTAGCGACGATTGCAGTTTTGTTTTTCTGTTTCCTGGTACTTCAGGTGCCTGCGCGCGCTGCTGAAAATGCCATTGCGGTCTCCACGAACTATGCGGATTTGGCGCTCGCAAAATACTCAGATGCGCTAGCGGCGGCGAAGGAGATGGAGCGCAGTATCGATGCGTTGATTGCGGGACCGTCTGCGCAGACTTTGAAAGCGGCGCAAGATGCTTGGATACGCACGCGCATTCCCTATCAGCAGACCGAAGTCTATCGCTTTGGCAATCCGATCGTTGATAACTGGGAAGGGCAGGTGAATGCGTGGCCGCTTGATGAAGGTCTGATTGATTACGTCTCGCGCTCGTACGAGGAGACCTTCGGCGAGAACGAGCTCTATCTTGCGAATGTCATTGCAAACAAGAAGCTTAAGATTGGCGGCAAAGACGTTGATGCGTCTGTGATCGATAAGAAGCTGTTGGCGGATACTCTGCAAGAAGCCAATGGGATTGAGGCCAATGTGGCAACCGGCTTTCATGCGATCGAGTTTCTCTTGTGGGGGCAGGACCTCAACGGAACTGAAGCTGGCAAAGGTGCGCGCCCGGCTACGGATTTCGACACGGCGAACTGTACGGGTGGCAACTGTGACCGGCGTGCGGCGTATCTGAAAGCGGCAACAACGCTTCTGGTCGATGATCTGACATGGATGGTGGCGCAGTGGCAGGATGGCGGTGCGGCGCGCAAAGCAGTTTTGGAGCAGGATGGTATTCGCGGACTCGTTTCCCTATTCACCGGGATGGGCTCGCTATCTTACGGCGAACTTGCCGGTGAGCGGATGAAGCTTGGTTTGCTGTTGCATGATCCCGAAGAAGAGCATGATTGTTTTTCCGACAACACGCATGCTTCGCACTACTACAATGCCATTGGAATTCGCAACGTCTATATCGGCAAGTACGTTCGGCCGAACGGCGAGGTGGTATCGGGGCCAAGCGTGTCTGAGATGGTGCGCACTGTTTCGCCCGAAGCCGACAAGCGCGTGCTAGACGCTCTTGATGTTTCCGTCGCTAAACTGAAGGCGATTTTTGATCGCGCTGAAACGACGGAAGCCTATGACCAGATGCTGGCGGAAGGCAACGCCGAAGGCAATCGGATGATTGAGGACGCGGTTGAGGTGCTATTGGCGCAAACGCGTGAGATCACCAATGCGATCCAAGCTCTGAAACTCACTGCCATCGCATTCCAAGGCTCGTCGGCGTTGGAGTAGCGGTCAAAGTTTATGAAGGGATACGCGGAAGGCGAGAGTAGCGGGGCGGACTACTTATCGAACTCGGCTTCGTAGGCGGCGATTTGCTCAAAACAGAACTGCTGCATGTTTTCTGCGCCATTGACGTAGTGACGATACCACTCGACGGTGCGGCGAACCGTTTCGCGGACGTCCCAACCGGGTTTCCAGCCGAGTTCAAAAATCGCTCTTTCAATTGAAACCCGGAGGATACCAGCCTCTTTCGGGTTGGACGCATCGCTCGCGTCAATCCACGAACCGCTTCCCCACTCTTGCAGGAAGATCTCAGCGATTTCGCTGACTGCAATGTCGTCGCCGGGGACTGGTCCGAAGTTCCAGCCGCTGGCGTATTTGGGGTTATCGCTCTCCAGCATTCGGCATGAGAGCGTCAGGTAGCCGTCGAGACACTGGAAGACGTGTTGCCATGGACGTACGGCCGTCGGGTTTCGCAAAGCGACCGGGTCACCAGCTGACATGGCTTTGACGATGTCGACAATCAACGCATCCTGTTTCCAATCGCCGCCGCCGATGACGTTGCCGGCGCGGGCGCTCGCGAGTTTGACACCGTGTTCAGCAATGCGTTCGGGCGGAAAAAACGAGTGACGATAGGAGCGGATGGCGAGTTCAGCAGCGCCCTTGCTGCCGCCATAGGGATCGCGTTCTCCCATGGCATCGCTTTCTTTGTAACCCCAGACCTGCTCCTTGTTGTGATAGCACTTGTCGCTTGTCACACAGATAACGATGCAGGGCCGATCCAACCTGCGGACGCATTCGAGCAAGCTGATTGTGCCCATGACGTTGACGTCGAAGGTCTCGCGCGGTGAGCGGTAGCCCTCTCGGACGACGGTTTGTGCTGCCAGATGCAGGATGATGTCGGGATCCGAAGTTCGAAGCGCCTCAAAGAGCAATTCCTCGTTGCGGATGTCAGCGTGAAAATGGTGTTGCAGGCAGCCTTCTACATTCGAAACGGCGAAGTTGTTGGGATTAGACGGGGGGTCGAGCGAGAATCCGCTGACGTTTGCGCCAAGTTGGCTGAGCCATAGCGACAGCCACGAGCCTTTGAAGCCTGTGTGGCCCGTCACAAAAATGGACTTGTCTTTTAGTGCGCCAAATCGGCTCATCGTTGAAGTTCCGCAGTGTGTGAATTCGGCGGCCAGCCTGCCTTAGCTTCTGACCTAGGATCGTTTCGGGCTGTTGTGTTTGCCAATCCGTTACTTTCCCTGAATCTGTTTAATGCGCTCGATGTTGCCGCCACCGAGACCTTGGCCCTTAAGGCTTTTTTCCAGGACCGACCGCCATTTGGAAACCTGAAATAGCCATTGCAACACAACCATCCGGCATCGCAGGGCTTCCATTGTGTTGGGAGCAGAGCGGCGAATGGCGCTCATGTAACCATTGAGCGTCGTTAGCCGTGCATTGCGCGTGCTTTTCGGACGGCGCGCGTCGACGAAAGCTTGTTGTTCTTCGGCAGTGCTAAGGTTGCCGGAACCTTCCTCGACTACGCCGCACAAGAAGAGGGTTTCTGGGATCTCCAAATAACGGCCAAGTAAGCAGAGTTCTGCAATCAAGATTTTTTCCGAGCCGTAGCAGGCAATGTGCCCCGGCGTCTGTCTGATCGCAGCGCTACGGATCAGGCCGTAGATGTCGTGGCATCCGCCCTGACCAAGCAGAACGGATTTAAATCTCGTGCTCGTGATTTCGGATTCGCGCTCAGGATAGGCAACGTCAACGCCGTCGGGGACGTCTAGGAGGCGACCGGCGAAGTCGATATGAGAAGTTCGCGAGTGGCACCAAACGACATCAGGATTATTATCTAAAATCGCGACGGCTTTTTGGAGGTAAGACTTGTCATACAAGTCGTCGACGGCCGCCCACTTATAGTACTCAGAGTCTGACACGTCGAAGACGTGATTGAAGTTGGGAACTGCGCCGAGGTTTTTGGGTTGACGCATATATATGACGCGTTTGTCGCGTTTGGCGTAGTCGCGGCAAATGTCTTCCGTCTGGTCGTCGGACGCGTTGTCAGAAATGAAAAGTTTGAAATCGGAATACGTCTGATCGAGTGCGCAGTCTATCGCGCGGGCAATATACTTCTGCCCGTTGTAAACCGGGATGCCGATCGACACTTTAGGTTCTGACTTCGTCATCTTTCTACGTCGAACTAGAGCATAGTTTGTTACAATACGCTTTTGCCC
This sequence comes from Filomicrobium sp., assembly GCA_040219445.1. GTDB lineage: Bacteria > Pseudomonadota > Alphaproteobacteria > Rhizobiales > Hyphomicrobiaceae > Filomicrobium. Next base: position 776,259 of record JAVJSM010000003.1, read on the forward strand.
GCGAGTTCCATTTTTTCCGCGCTGCCATTATTAATGATGCGATTGTTTAGCTTTTGCATACTTCATCGCGGTGTTCTCTGTCGACTGGCTCCGTGTCATTTCGGCCTTGTACCTCACGATATCAATACCCGTGAAGAATTTGGCGTTAATCATTTCGCGGTCGGTAAGCCAGTCCAGACCCATCATAGGATCAGGTTCTCTATGGGGGAGCCCCTGAAAAATCGTTAGCTCGCGCGGAGCCTTCAGCAGCGATCTCCGGATGTTTTCGAGCACCGTATCCAGCACGGGACCATAGAATGGGTTCCATAAGAAGATGACATTTACGTTTTCAGGGATCTGGTATGTTGTGGCGTCTGTGCACACAATCTCAACGGCCTGACATTGTAGCTTTGGTTTTGCGCGCTTGATATTCTCTTCGGCGATCTTGCAAAGGTCTTCGGAGAGTTCGACGCCGATCACCTGCTTGAAGGGTTTGGTTGCGGCCATGATCACCGCGCGGCCTTTGCCGCATCCGATATCCAAAAAACAATCGCGTGCCGGGGAAATGTCTAGCCGGTCGAGGATGGTATCGAACGTCGTGTAGCTGATTGGCTCGTAGTGATTGCAGTTTTCGCCCAGGTCTAGTTTAGCTGCCTCAACATGTGACTCAGTTTCGATGTTTAGCCACCGTTCGCGCGCGCGGAGCTCGATATGCGACCACAACCAACGCGTTGTGTCGATTGGACCGTGCTGTGCCAGTCGGCTTGAAATTTTTCGAGCAAGGAAGAGCGGATTGAAAGCCATGACGCGGTTGCCTTGGTTCTGTGGTCTAAGCGCGACGAAGACGCCGTAGCAGCTGTAGCGTTTTGGGGTTTGAGATTTGCGAACGAACTATCTTTCGGGCACCGTACCATGCGCTTGTTAGCGTGCTCGTCGCGAACCTCAGGTCGACGGCTCCCATTGAGACGGAGACCGTCTTGGAGCTTAATCTCGTCTTCATCTGGTTTTCGCCGCAGCCGAGATCGATAGTCGTTATGCCCTCTGATGCAGAGCGTTTCGCAAGTTCAACGTGGAAGATCAATCCAGGTGATTGCTTGGCGTAACGCGGATTGTACATCGGGATCCATGAGGTGGTCGTTGTGCCGCAAGACATTCCAACCATCCCCGCAATTAGTTCGTCTCCTGCATGAAGAGTTGGAAGGTGGCCGCGGAAACCGTCGTTGGAACTCGCATGCCGGATGGCTTCGATAAGCCTTGCAATCCAAGGTGTGGCGAACATGTCGGCAAAGCCTTGCTTTACAAGTTGTTCTCGTTTCCAGGTAACGAGCGTTTGGAAGATTCCTTGATCGTTATGATCGAACCGGAACCTCAGCGGGCCCGCGATTTGTTCGAGCTGGCGAGTTTTGCGACGGACCTGTGAAAGGACGGAGGACCCAGCCCGCTGAAGTCCATCCAAGTAATTCTCTATCCCTTTGCTCAGGTCCATAATGTAGCTGACTTCATTGTCGTGGTGGTACTTTTGGAACGCCATCTGGGACGTGAGCAAATGGTTGAAATGCCAGCAGTCGAGACCGCAAGCCTTCAGAAGTTCTTCGGCTTCGAATTCGATATTTGGTCGTGTGATCACTCCGTGAATGTCTGAGAGTATGCCGCCGACCGGTCCTCCGACACGTCTGCTCTTGCGTTGGAATGGGAAGAAGCCAACGGCCCGACCGCGCTGCCGGAGCACTGCGACCTCAACGTTGTCGCACACGCTTGATGCGGTGAGCGTATACGCAGGATGGAAGCACGGGTTGCGGAGATCCTCGTTGTCAGCCTGGAGATCAGACCAGGTTGATATCTCTTCCTTGCTTAAGGCGCTGGCTTTGACGACCGTAAATTCCATGACAGCTCATCATTTCTCACTCCGACCCATGTTGGCATAAACGAGGATGGCTGCGAGAAACAAAGCCGTGAAGCTTGAGCCTATGAGAAGCGCGAGTGCGGCGCCGGGTAAGTGCATGGATTGCGTGAGAGGGAATACCAACAGTAGGGAAATTAGAAATCCAGCGAACGTGGCTGCGAAGACTTGATCTGCTTTTTCAATCGCAAACAGGCCGCACGTGAGAAGAAATATCGTGCCCCACGTGAAGGGGCATAGCCCCAAGATGGCGACCATCCAGCCATGTCCTGCGTATTCAGCGCCATAGACGAATGTGAGCACGGTGTCGCCAAAGAAAAAGAAGACGACTGCCAGCGGGGCGATCAAAACCCATATTGCCAGGATTGCCTGTAATGTGATGTGCGTGGCGCTCTTGATGCCTCCGCTGGCGTAAGCTGCCGCAGCCCTCGGGCTTAGCCAGTTGCTAAGGCCAAGAAGAACTGGGTTTGACAAGAGTGCCAGGGTTTCGCCAGCAATAAAGATGCCGGCCATCTGCGCGCCAAGAATGAAGTTGAGCGCCAGTGGAACGGTATAGCCATGCAGCACGGCAACGAGCTGGCCGCCAAGGATCCAGCGGCCAAAGCGCCAATTTCTTACCGTGTCCGCTTCAACGTTTCTGCGGCGGACAACGAAATTGTGACGCCGGTAGAACAGCCACGCTGCGCCGACGATTGCAGTTGCCAGAGCAATAACCAAGAGCGCTGTTTCGACATACAGCATCTCCAGTGACGCGACGGCGAGGAGTATTCCCAACTGGAGGACGGCCAGTGCGATATCGATGGCCAGTGCGACTTCCATTCTCAGGTGGGCGAACGCCATTCGCCGGGCAAAGTCCCAAGACAGAGCGAACGGGATGACGAGTGTCAGGATGAGAACGATGTGCGCTAGGCGTGGTGCGGTGAGTTCCAGAGCGAGTAGGGCTAGCCCGGAAACGCTCAAGAAGAGCACCGAGGCCAATGCCAAAAGGCCGTGTTGAAATAGGGCGCTGCCTGCGAAACTTTTTAGCCGCTTTGGGCCCATGCGTTGTCCGAAGACCGTGTAGGGCCGCATAATCAAAGATTCTTGAACGCTAAGGGCGAACAGTAGCGTCGCGAATGCGATGGCGTAGAGACCGAGATCTGCAGGTCCGGACAAGCGTCCGATGATTAAGCTTGTTCCAAAGCGCATGCCGCTGACAACGCCCTGATCGACAAGTGCCAGCGAGCTTCTTGCTCTGGCCAAAGCGACAAGGCGTTCTGCGTAGGTCGAACCTGCTAGAAGAGTTCGAAGTGTCATGTTCGATCCGACGCGGCGGGTTGAAGGTCAGTATTCCTGTCGCAAGGAAACAGGAGCTGGTGCGTTTTTCTGTAAGTGTTTTGTGGGTGAGGGCTTTGAATTTCGAGGATTGCGATCGCTTGGGTTAGGCCTAGGCTTCACGGGAACTTACCGCGTTTGCGGGCAACAGCAGCACAGCCCGTGGCTCTAGACCCTTCATTCGTGGCGGCTAGCATATCCCACAGCGCCTGCTTTGTTGGAGTTACCGTCAAACTACCTTGTCGTGTCGTTGAGATCGACTGGCAGTCCCGGATCATCATTAAGATGAAGCGGACGACTGATAGTATGTCAGCGCCATGATCGACAAGTCGCCTTCTATGATTTTGATTTATAGCAATTTTTTGAAGTTTCCGTGATGTGATCACACGGTTAACTTTGTGTATCACTTTGTGCTGACCCGGTGCGCCGCGAACCATAACTTTAGCGGATGCCGTGTGTAGGTGCCGCGGCCGTGAGATGGACTGAGTGTTGCACCTGAGCCGTTGATAGGCAGGCTATGCACGGGTGTGTGCCTGGCAGATGCCGCCGACTTGACTGTGAGTACAAAGGAACCGCTTTCGCAAACTCCTTGCTAGTGGCGATGGTGTGTTTGCTGTGAGACGTTTGTTGCGTGCGTGAAAATGAGTATGAATTCGCAAAAAGACGCGGCTCCGGTAGCCGGTTACTCGGCATTTCACGCTGAACGGCCGTTTACCGAAGATGTTCGTGAAGCGGTCGGCGCGATCGTCTCGCGCTGGAAAACGGTTTTGCTTGTCGCGCTGCTCGCCGTGTTGACAGCGTTGGCGTACATCTGGATTGCAACGCCGTATTACAGTTCACATGTCGATATCCTGATCGACCCTCGGGAACGTCAGACGGTCGATGGTGAAATTGCTCCGACTGGCCTCGGTACGTCTGCGGCCGGTGCCGATACGCTTCTCTTGGAAAGCCAGATCGAGCTTCTGCAGTCTCAGAAAGTCATCGACAAACTTATTGCGGACGAAGGACTGGCTGATGATTCTGAGTTCGGCAAGCCGGATACTCCGTGGTTTATTGAGCTGGCGAAGCAGACTTTGCAATCCGTGATCTACGGCCCCAACGCTGCGCTTTGGAAAAATGAAAGTGCTTCTGATCGGGCCTTGCGGAAACTGCTGCGTCAAATGCGCGTTGATCGTCAGCGCAATACATATGTCATTCGCATATCGATCAGTTCGAAAGATCCGCAAAAGGCTGCGCGGATCGCTAATCGGCTGGCTTCCATCTATATGGCAGAGGTTAACGGTGCGGCGGCCGAAACGATCCGTGATGCTGCAACGCTGCTTTCAGACAAGCTGGCGGAACTGCAAAAATCGTCTCTTGACAGCTCGGCAGCCGTTGAGACGTACAAGAAGAACAACAACCTAATCGATGCCAAACAGACGCTTTTGATTGAGCAGCGCCTTAGCGATTTGAATCAGCAGTTAGCCCAGTCACGATCGGATATGCAGGCCGCTGCGGCGCGGCGCAATCAAGTCCGCAAAGCGCTTGCTGATCGCGGACAGGCTGGGCTGCAGAAAGCCGAAATCGGCGAATCGCAAGTGTTGGCACAGCTTCAGGTCCAGCTCGCTGCGATTGACTCGCAGCTTGCCGGTCAGCGTTCGACGTTGCTGGAGAGCCATCCGGTTGTACGCCAGCTGAAGCAGCGGCAAGCGTCTTTGGCTAGTGCCATACGCGCTGAGTATACGCGAATTCTTGATCGGTTGGACGTGACATTCGAGACCGCGCGTGAGCGTGTGTCGAATCTTGGAAGTGAGGTTGATCAGCTGAAAGGTCAGTTGGCGACGTCCAATCTGGATGTCGTCAAGCTGCGTGAGCTTGAATCGCAGGCGAAGATCAATCTGTCTTTGTATGAAGCGTTTTTGCAAAGATCGCGCGAAGCTTGGGCCCAGGTGGATTTGCCAAGCACGACAGCGCGCATCATCTCGACAGCGCGTGTTTCGTCGCGGCCAAGTGAACCTCCCGCGCTCTTGTTACTGATCGCTGCTGGCGCGCTTGGGCTTGTGATCGGTATCATTGTGGCGCTGCTGCGGGGACTTTTTGCTGTCACGCCTCAAGATTCAGAAGACAATGAACCTGCGAGTTCTGAAACGCCTCCCACTGAGGTGAAGGAAGAACCGCAAGCCGCCAAGAGCACGGATGCATCCAAGGTGGAGATTTCCGACAAAGCTTCAGTCCGCGCCTCTCGCACGAGAAAACTGGTTCAAGCTGTTGTTCGAGGTGGGACGGGTCACGTCGGTAACCAACAACATCCGTCTGAGACGTTGGGTTTGCCTTTTAAGGTGCTTCCAGCGCAAGACAAACAACGTACGCGTGGATCGATTGTAGCGCGTGCCAAGCCCTATTTGTCCGGCCCTTCTAGTTAGTCGGATACGGATCCGGGCCGGGTGGAGTTGACTTGAGTTGTCCATGTTGACGGGAACCCAGGCATCGCCGACTTATTCTGGAGGTGGACTTCGGCATCGGAGTCTTTCCAGTGTTGCGGCTGGCTTGGCGGCTTTGATTCCCGCCCTTCTGATCGGTTACTCGGCGCTTATTGATCCGCTGATCAACTTCGATCTGGCGGTTGGCTATGGCTTTGGTGGCGTAAGCGTTGGTGCCGATCAAAAATCGACGTTTGTGACGCAGATTTTTATGCCGGTTATTTTGCTGGTCTCCCTTGCGCTGGCCGCCTGTAGTTCGTTTCGGCCGCCCAAAGAGCTGTTTTTTGCCGCGCTGCCCGGAGTGTTGTTCCTTGCGTTGGCATTTGCGTCCGTTGCTTGGTCCCGAGATTCTGGCAATACGCTGACGCTAGCCATCTATCAAAGTATCATTTTTAGCACGTTGCTTGTTTCGGTGGCGGTTGCTGCCAACCCAGACAAGATACTTCGATACCTCTTGTTGATGTTTGCGGTTGCCGTGGCTGTGAATCTTGTCGCCGTCATCCTGCGTCCACCCAGTCCTATCGGGCACGCGGGTATCTACGACCACAAGAACACGCTCGGAGGCGCGGCTGGCTGCGCGTTCATGTTCGGTTTCTTCCATCTTTTCCGCGGTGGTTTTTTCACCCGCGCAATTGCGCTCTTCACTGTGGCCGGTGCGCTGGTTTTGACGTTGGCCAGTTATTCTAAGACGGCACTTGCTTTGGTTTTGATGGCTCCCGTGTTGTCGCTTGGCCTCTACGTTACAGTGCGAGTTTTACGACTGGGTGTCCTGCCTGTGCTGGCACTATTTGCCACCGGGCTTTTTTCGCTTGGCTACATCTTCGCGCACCTGTTCAGGCTCAAGATGGACGATATTTTCCTTGCTGTGTTTGGCAGTACCAGCTTCACCGGGCGTCGCGAAATTTGGGAGTTCGTTTGGGATTACATTGCTCAGGCACCAATCCTTGGCAACGGTTACCGAGCTTTCTGGACGTTCGACGAGTCGTCGCCAAAGCACAGCTCTCAAATCGAGTTTATCCGGCTAACCGGTAGCAGCCACAGCGGCTATATCGATACGGCTCTGGATCTTGGGCTCGTTGGCGTTTGTCTGCTTGCGTTTTTGATTTTGACGGTGTTGTTCATGACGGGGCGGCTTCGCGTTCGTCCGGTGATCCTGACGCTTTTTTACATGTCCATTGTCATATTTGTGTTGGCGCGAAATGGCATGGAGTCGGTGATCATGTGGTCCACGTTTGTAGATAACTTGTGCTTCTTGTTGGTTGGTTTTCTTGCTTGCTATCGGCATGACCTGCCTGACCGAAGCCGAAGAGCTGCTGTCGGCAGTACTCGTGCAGGTCGGGTGTGACAGGTGCGCGCACTCAGCTACCGACTAATCGGTTCTTATCTCACCTCTCACCAAGTTTTGACTTGCACGAAGTTGAGGCTCAGACGACTGATGAGTGCTGGCTTTTTGAGCATTTTCTCTGACTTAGCCTGATGCAGTAACCATCTATCTTTCAAAAGAAAATGTTTTATGCTGCAGAACAAAAAAAGGCCCAGTCATATGCATTGAGATAATGTGCGTTGGACGGTATGAGTGATCGTGGTGAGTTGACTGTTGAGGTGTCGTGGTAATGCAGAAGAAATCTGTTTTGGTTTGTGGTGCTGGAGGGTTCATCGGTCACCACCTTGTTCGCCGACTTAAATCCGAGGGGCATTGGGTTCGCGCGACCGATTTGAAGTTTCCGCGTTTTTCAGAAACCGACGCAGATGATTTTGCGATTGGCGATTTGCGCGACCAAGCGTTCGTTCGAGATATCATCGATAGGAAGTTCGATGAGGTCTACCAGCTTGCTGCTGACATGGGGGGAGCTGGATACATTTTTACAGGTGAGAATGATGCCGATGTGATGCACAACTCGGCAACGATCAACCTCAATGTGCTCGACACTTGTCACAAGCGCAACATCAAGCGCATCTTCTATTCGTCGTCTGCGTGCATCTATCCCGAGTACAATCAGCTTGATCCAAACAACCCGCAGTGCTCCGAAGACTCCTGTTATCCGGCTGCGCCTGACAGCGAATACGGTTGGGAGAAATTATTCTCCGAGCGTCTCTATCTGGCGTACGCTCGTAACCACGGTATGCAGACCCGCATCGCGCGCTACCACAACATCTTTGGTCCGGAAGGTGCGTGGAACGATGGCAAAGAAAAAGCTCCTGCTGCGATTTGCCGGAAGGTTTCAGAGGCGCACAGTGGTGGTGAAGTCGAGATTTGGGGCGATGGTGAGCAGACCCGGTCGTTCCTTTTCATTGACGAGTGTCTGGAAGGAACGCTCCGCCTGATGCGCTCGAGCTGGACTGGGCCATGCAACATCGGTTCGGATGAGATGGTCACGATTAACAAGCTCGTCGACATCGTGTCTGGTATCGCTGGAAAGAAAGTCATCAAGCGGCACATTCCAGGTCCAACCGGAGTTCGGGGTCGCAACAGCGACAACAATCTTATTCATTCTCACCTTGGCTGGCGCCCCTCAACTCGGCTCGAAGATGGTTTGCGCCGGACTTACGAGTGGATCGACGGGCAGAATAGCCGCTTGGGCAACAGCACCAAGGTTGCCTGATCAATGGTCGTGGCCGAGCAGGTGGCTGGAACCGAAGAAGTGGGCGCCGCGAATCGATGTGCGCGCCACTATGTCCTCGGTATGCGTCTCGACCACATCCAGATTGATCAGTTTGTCCGGCAGTTCGTTGACGCAGCAGCGGAGGGCAACGCTCTTTACTGCTGCGTACCTGACGTCTCTCAGTGCCTCATTTGTTATGATTCCGATGAGCATCGCGCCATCGTCAACGGTGCCGATTACGTCATCTCCGATAGTACCGTCTTGCAAACTGCAAGGGCGCTTCGCTGCGGCGTGAAGCCCATGAAGACGGTTCTTGGATATGAGATGACGCTGAAGCTTTGTGCTAAAGCGGAAGCCGACGGAGTGCCGATTGCGCTCGTTGGCGGGCGTGACGATGCTGTTTTGGATCGGATTAAAGCCGGCTTGTTAGAGCGGTTTCCGGGTCTTCAGATCGTGTATGCTTATTCGCCGCCGTTCCGAGAATTAAGCCCTGACGAAGAGGCGGCGATGCTTGAGAGGATCCGGTCATCGGGTGCCCAGCTTCTATTTGTCGGATTAGGTTGTCCGAAGCAGGAGCGTTGGATGGGCCGTTACCATCCGCAGATTCAAGCTGCGTTGATTGGTGTGGGAGCAGCATTCGATACCATCGGTGGGATCACGAGTCCGTCGCCGCAGATCGTCCATCGGCTTGGATTTGAATGGTTGTTTCGATTGTGCAAAGAGCCGCGACGGCTTTACAAACGGTATCTGTTTTCAGCTCCGCGCTTTGTTTATCTCTTAACGGCTGATTGGTTGAAGTCACGGCTTACGAGTGCGCGCGGCACCTAGCGTTGTGCGCGTTGTTGCCTCGTGGAATGACTGGCGTCGGCTGGTTTTCAGAAGAGCCGTAGTTTGCGGCAGTAGAAGCCTTCGGCTTTTCCGCTAGGCGACTGGCATTCGACGCCGCGAAGGCGCATCAAGGATTGTAAGGTCTCGGTGTCGAACCAGGGTTTCGATTTCTGGGTTTCAAAGACCTCAGTTATTGTCGCCACCTTTTTTGCTGCCAGCTCACTGTCGATTGCTACAAACACGGAAGGCTGACCCAGATCGCCTTCGTACTTTGGAATTTCGTATTCAAGTATCATGTGGTTGCGGAAGGTCTGCCAGGTCAACTCTCCAACGAAGCGGTGATCTTGGTGCACGTCGGCGCGACGGTGGGTGAACACGAGATCCGGTTGGACCGTTTGGGAGAGTTCGCGGAAGTAGTCTTTGATGCGAAGCGCGTCTTGGTACTCGAACCGGGTGTCTGTGAAGTTTTTGATTTCGACCGTTTTGGATTTGGCGTCTTGTAGAAATATGTCAGCTGCTTTTTGGGCCTCGTCCCGACGACTTCCTTCTGCGCTCAAAACGACCCAATGAACTTGTATGTCTTTCTGCTCGTTCAGAAGCGTGAGGACCGTGCCGCCGCAACCGATTTCGATATCGTCGGAATGCGCGCCGATACACAGGATCGTCTTCACGTTGTCGGTTTTGAGCGTCAGCATGTTCTGCTTTTGAGAGCTAGATTGCGGGGCGGTGTGGGTGGCAGGTTTCCCGTTCGTGTCACTACCAGATTACCCAGGGGGTCTTGCCGGAAGCATACATGTCGTCGAGATCTTGCTTTTCCTTGAAGGTGTCCATGCAGCTCCAAAACCCGTCGTGGATATAGGTGGAGAGCTTGCCTTCTTTAATCAGCCGCTGAAAAGGTTCTTCGACGATCTCTTCGCCCGGGCCGAGGTAGTCAAAGAACTCTTTGCGAAAGACAAAGAAGCCTCCGTTCATGAGAGCGCCTGAATCTGCGATGGGTTCTATGGTTTCTACGACGCCATTTTCGCCGGCGGTGATCGAATGGAATGAGTGGGAGGGTTTTACTGATACGAAAGAGGCGATGCTGTTCTGCCGGCGAAAGGATTCGATCATCTCAGGCAGAGGTGCATCGGACAGTCCGTCTGTGTAGTTGGCGAGGAATTCTTCTTCGCCTTCCAAGTGTTTCTCGACGGCTTTCAGGCGTTCGCCGATGTTGGAGCGCATGCCGGTGTCGACGAATGTGATGCGCCAGTCGTGGATGTCGCTGCTGAGCAGTTCGACGTTGCTGCCGCCGGATGAAATGACGAAATCATTGGAGATGCATTCATCGTATTGCAGGAAGTACTGCTTGACGAATTCTGCTTTCCAGCCAAGGCACAAAATAAAGTCTTTATGGCCGTTTTGGGCGTAGTACTTCATGATGTGCCAGATGATGGGTCTGTTGCCAATGTTTACCATTGGCTTGGGAATAGCCTCAGAGTATTCCCGCATTCTCATTCCGAAACCGCCACAGAAAAGTACGACTTTCATTTACTTCACTCACGTGTGTTGCGACTCGGGGCAACCTTCGGCGCTAAAGGATCGTCAGCTCTGGTATCGCGACAACCAGTTTGGCACCCCAGGATTTTGTGTAGTCAAGCTGGGCTGCGATTTCGTCTTTCAGATTCCAGGGCATAATAACTATGTAGTCGGGCTTGGTCATAGCTAATTGCTCCGGGGGGTAAATTGGGATGTGCGTTCCGGGCAGGTACTTGCCGTGTTTATAGGGGTTCCGATCGACGACGTAGTCGATGAAGTCTGTTCGAACGCCGCAATAGTTCAGCAACGTATTGCCTTTGCCAGGAGCGCCGTAGCCTGCAACCTGCTTGTTGTTTCGTTTGGCGTCGATCAAAAACTCAAGAAAATTCCTTTTGGTCGCGTGGACCCTTTCTTCGAACGAGCTGTAGGCATCAGCTGTGTCGTACCCCTTTTCGATTTCGATATTGTGAAGCCGATGAACGTTCTCGGTTACTTTGTGCGAATTGTCCTCGGTGTGGTGCAAGTAAAGTCTTAGCGACCCGCCGTGCGTTTCTAATTCTTCGATATCGAACATTTCCAGGCCGTGATGACCGAAAATGTTTTTCAGGGCGTGGATGGAGAAGTAGCAGTAATGCTCCTGGTAGATCGTGTCGAATTGATTCCCCTCGAAAAGGCGCATCAGATGCGGGCACTCAATCGTGGCAACGCCGGTTGGTTTTAGAGCGATTTTGATGCCGGCGACAAAGTCGTTGAGGTCAGGTACATGGGCGAGAACATTGTTGGCGCAGAGTAGATCTGCCTGGATGCCTTCGCCCGACAATTCTTCAGCGGTCTTGACGCCAAAGAATTTCACGAGTGTGGGGACGCCTTTTTCGATTGCGGCTTTGGCAACGTTTTCGGCGGGCTCAATTCCGAGTGCGGGAATGCCGTCTGCGACAAAATTCTGCAGGAGATATCCGTCGTTGCTTGCGAGTTCGATGACTTGACTGGAGGCGTCAAGCTTGAACCGCTGTGTGACTTGTTCGGCGAATAACCGGCAGTGAGCAAGCCAGCTGTCCGAGAAAGAGGAGAAGTACGCATAGTCGCCGCCGAAAATTTGTTCGCCGCTTACGTGTTCCTCCACCTGCACCAGAAAGCAATCCTCACAAACGAAGGCCTGCAGTTTGTAGAAGCTCTCAGGTTCGGAGAGCTGTTCGGCTGTTAGGAAGCTTTCGCACAATGGGGATTTGCCAAGATCGACCACGGATGTGAGGCGTGTCGATCCGCAGAACCGGCATTTGCTTTTGCTGTCGGTGTTCTTCATCGAACCTGTTGAGAATTCTCAGGGCCCATCGTCTCCTAAGACCCGATCTGATGCCGTGGTTACGTACATTTCAGTCGTTGAAACAGCGGCTTATCGCTGGAGTGATCTTAGCGGACTGTGTTTCACATCGATAGGTCTCAGTCCCGTTGTTGATCGAGTGTGATTGATCGTGGTTACGCTCCAACTTTGAGCAGAGAAGCTGGTTAACGCTTGGCAGCTCGGTCGTTGGGTCTAACCTGTTCGTTAGTTAGGCTCGCCCCGGTGCCGCATTTGCTGGAATTGTTCTTCCTTAAGAGCAGGCCAGCGGCAACCAGCCGTGTTGCGGCATCGTTAATGACTGCGAAGTCCACGCCTGATCGCTGCGTAATGTCGAACAGTGAGTGGTTTCCGTCAGAGAAGTTCAGGACCCATTGGACTGCCTCCTGAAGTGCGGCCCCGTCTCCTTGTTCGGGCATGCTCTCATACAATCCATATTGACCAAGCTTTGGCTCGCAGAATGGTTTCTGGTTGATGAAATACTCGTCGGCTTCCAGGACACCAAGAATTTTTAGGATCGTTTGTGTTGCGCTGGCCAACTGGTCTGGGTGGATAAAATCGAGATTGTCGGCAGAGGTATGATACTCGTCGAACTCGCCCGCCGGGGTGCGCATCAGGCAGCCCATGGGTAGGTTGATGCCCGGTGAGCAATACTGGCGTTCGTCATAACCGACTGGTGTGAAGGGACGGATTTCATACGGTGCTCCGGAATTGGCCAAGACGTGCGCGACGACCTGATCGATCTTGGCTGATCCGATGCGGCTCTGCTTGTATCGGAGTTGGCCTTTGTCGCCCAGCAACGTCAGGATCAGGCCATGGCGAATGTTGGCAAGGCGATGTTGGTTTTGCGAGAGCCAGACAATTGCGCCGATGGTTGCCGGAGCGAATACGAAACGGTAGGACAGGCGACGTTTTGGGGCGGACTGAAGCATGTTTGCTAATATCGCGGCAACGCAGATGCCCGACAGATTGTCGTTTGCCAATGATGGGTGGCAGATGTGCGCTGAAATCAGAACCTCGTCTTTTGTTTCGCCCGGTAGGTAGACTTCGCCGTAGGTAAGTGCGCCGTTTTTCACGCTTGCATCGATTACGGCTTCGTAGGTTTGCTCGCCTTGGGCGTCGAGACGGTCAAAGTCTTCTTGTGAGAGGCAGAAGCCCCAATCCTCTTTGAAAAAGCATGTGCGGTAGGGCACCAGTGTGGGCTGCTCTGGAAGCGTGTGGAGTTTTTGTCGTAACTCACTCCAAGTCACGGTTGCGTTGATGGGTTGGCTGCCGTTAACCACATGCAGCGTCGACTTTCGCCAGTCGATAACGCGCTCGCTTTTAACGTTTTTGACGAAGGCATCGCGGATCGTCCATTCCGCGGGAACGGTCCAATCAAAGGCTTGAGTGCCGGTTGGTACTTCTTTGATTTCAACGGGCGCCACAGATTGCAGGATGCGAAGGGTTTCTCGGACACCGTCGCCGGTTATACTGCGATGAATCGGGAAGAGCTTCGTCGCAAGAGCGTACAGCTCTTGGCCAACGTTCTCTTCGCGATCTTCTAGAGCAAACAGCATTCAGGGGTCTCTTGGCTCAGCTGCCGTGCCGGGACTTGCGGTTAGTTACGGTTGCGATAAACGACTTTCGATGGCCGACCGACGAGGTATTTTTCGACGCCTTCCTCTAGAGCTTTGCGGTAGACGTATAGCGATTGGTCAATGGCTTCGATCGTGTCGTCGATGTCTTGTTCGGAATGCGAATAGCTAACGACCAGTGACGGGATAATCATGCCGCGCTTGATGGTTTCTTGCAGCATCAATGTTCGGAATGCTTGCGAGGCTTTGCCATGGCCGTCGCAACTGGTGAGGACCATGCAGCAGGGTTTGCCGAATACGCCGACGATGCCCTCGAGGCGATGTTGCGCAATGACTTCCAGCAGCCCTTGCTTGAGGCGAGCGCCGCGGGCGTTGAGTGTTTCGATGACAGGTTCGTTTTGGTAGACCTGCATGGATGCGATGGCACCAGCTAGCGCGTGCGTCTCAGCGCCGTGCGTTGCTGAAAGAAGGAAGACGCGGTCGCGGTCATGGTACAAACCGCCGAGTTCCATGATCTCCTTTTTGCCAACCAAAGCGGATGCGGACATTCCATTTGCAAAGGCTTTGCCGAAGCATGAAAGATCGGGAACGATATCGTAGTATTTTTGGGCGCCGCCGTTGTGCCAGCGGAAACCGGTGATCATTTCATCGAGGATGAAGACGGTGCCGTTCTCGTCACATAGGCTCTGAACTTTGTGTAGAAAGCCGTCTTCAGGGTCAACATATTTGGCGGGCTCCAAGATAACCGCTGCGATTTCGCCGGGATGCTCCTGGAACAACGTGCGCAAGCTGTCGATGTCGTTGTAGCGGAACGTTAGCGACATCTTCTTGACCACTTCCGGGATGCCGGCGTTGATCGCGGTCGTTCCAATAAACCAGTCGTGAACGGAAAAGAACGGATGGTCGGCGCACAGCGCGACTTTGTCGCGACGGGTGTGAGCGCGCGCCAGTTTTAGTGCGGCGGTGGTTATGGCCGATCCGTCTTTGCCGAACTTGCACATCTCGCCACCTTCGATCATGCCGAGTAGCATTTGTGCGCATTCGAGTTCGATCGGTGCAGGCCTGCCGAAGTTGCAGCCGCGTTCAAGCTCGGCTTTGACCGCTTCGACAACGGGAGGAAATGCATGGCCAAGGGTAACGGCCCGACACCCCATGCCGTATTCAATGTACTCGTTGCCGTCGACGTCCCAAACATGAGAACCCTTGCCACGCTCGATGAAACCCGGTGAGAGGACCGGGAATTGATCGTCACCCTTCGCGAGCGTGTGGCAGCCGCCTGGGATAACGTCGTGGACGACGGCCTGCAGTTCACGCGACTTTGTGAAATTGGTGCGATGGTGACTCACGAACTGAGACGGGTGTCGAGTCTTTAACGCGTTGTTGTCCTGCATGTTCGGGCTTGTGCCTCTATGATCGATCGCCTGCTTAGGTCTACAACCAGTAACTTCGTTGGTCTTGGCTCGTTCTTGGTGGCCTATTGTTAATCTAAACTATTATAAACCAGTTTTTTGCAGTCATTTGTTCGCATTGAATCTTAATGTCAGATCCGTCGCATGGTTCATGCAGTGGCTTCCAGTTTATTTGCGGAAGACGATGAGGTCACAGCGTCGGTGTAGACGTCAATTAGTTGCGTATAGTTGCGGTCGGCAGAGTAATGATGTTCGAATTCTTGTCGGGCGTTTTGGCGCATTGCTTGGAGCAGTGCCTCATCATCGGTTGCCTTTTTGATTGTAGCGGACAATTCGCCAGCTTGCCCTGGCTCAAACAAGAAACCTGTATTGCCGTGTTTGACGATTTCGGTCATGGCACCGAGATTTGAGGCAATGACGGGTGTTCCATGTGCATAGGCTTCGATCATGCTGAGGCCGAAGGTCTCGAACCAGATGGAGGGCATGATCAGAAACTTTGCTTCGGCTAGAGCCGCGTTGACTGCTGTGGTGGGTTGATGTCCAAGCCACTTGATGCGTTGATCGGTTTGGGCTGCGGCGGCAACTTGATCGCCTAAGGGCCCGTCGCCCAGTATCTTAAGTTCAAGATCAAACGGAAGTTGCCGCCACGCCTGCAATAGAGTGTGAATGCCTTTTTCTTCTGACAACCGCCCAACGAAGACTGCATATCCGCCGACGCCGCTTCCAACGCCTGGATCTTTGGCGACAAAGTTTGGTTTGACCGCGATTTTCTCTCCAGGAAGCCCGCTGTCGACGAACGTTTTTTTCGAAAATTCAGTCAGCGCAATGTAGCGATCGACCCTGCTTGATTTGGGGTCGAAAACGCGACGTGAGGTTTGTTGGAGAGCGATGGCGGCGGAGGCGGTCTTGCTGCTGCGATAGCAGGCGTGCCGTATGGCTGGCCATGCGAATGATTTTGTCGCGCAAGTCGTGCAGACTTTGCCGTCGCGCAGGAATTGTGCGTTTGGGCAAACCATTCGGTAATTGTGGAGGGTTTGCACGACGGCGACTTTGCCTCTCTTTGCGGCGGCATAAGCCGACGGAGAGATGAGTGGGAACGTGTTATGACAATGCAAAACGTCGGGACGTTCGGTTTCGATTACATCGCCCAACTCACGTACTGTTTGGGGGTTCCAGAAAAGCGATCTGAGAGTCTCGACCTTCCCCATGGTATTCAGGTCATCGTTGTGCCTGGTGTAGCGGACAACGGAGTGGCCATGGTCTTCGAGCAGCGCAGTCTCTTCGGCAAAGACCTTATCTTCACCGCCAGGCTGCTGATAGAAATTGTGGCACACGAGAATTTTCACTGACCGTTACCGTGCTGAAATTCAATCCAGTTGTGAAGCCTGTTATTGTGCCGGTTCGATTGGGGCTTTGGATCGAAGATCCAGGAGATGGCTTGCAGAAGATACGTCATTCAATCATAGCAGTGTTTCGTAACGTAACGAATTCCCTTCCATGGATTTGTTGCATTGTGATTGCTGCAATTCTGGCCTGCCAAACTTGGAATTTGTTTGGTGCTTCAGCTCAGGCTGGTTCGTTTTTGCAGCCTATGGTTAAAGACACAAACTACGCTATTCCTCGCGCAGCGTTGTTTGTTGCTCCAAACGGCAGTGATCGAAATCGAGGCACGCGTAAGCGACCGTTCCGAACGGTTTCGGCTGCGATCAACGCCGCTAAGCCCGGCTCTACGATTGTAATACGTGCGGGAACGTACCGGGAGAGCCTGCCTGATCTTTCAAAGCGATTAACCCTGCAAGCCTACCCGAATGAGAAAGTATGGTTAAAAGGCAGCATTGTCGTTCGCGGTTGGGTCCGCGAAGGTCGCGTTTGGCGCAAAGATGATTGGCGGCATTCGTTTTGTAGCGACTGCTTCGATGTTCGAAATCTAGACCCGGAATTTCCTAATGCCGGTTTGCCTGAACAGGTGTTCGTAGACGGGCGACCATTGAAACAGGTGACGTCGAGGTCGGCGGTCAAGCGTGGCACTTTCTTTGTCGATCGAGTGCGTAGGAAATTGTTCGTTGGAACAAACCCGCGCGGGCGCACCGTCGAGGTCTCGGTTCACAAAACTGCTCTTGTAATCTGGCAGGGCGGACGCGGGTCAGTGGTTCGAGGGCTCGGGTTTGCGCATTACTCACCCGTTGCCCAACCGGGCTTAGGCGGTGCTATCAAAGGCAATGCGGCGGACCTTACATTTGCCGACAACACCATTGCTTGGAGCGCGGTGAAGGGGCTGTCCATTTTTGCACCAAACGCGAGGGTTCAAGGCAATACGTTTGTGAATAACGGCATGATGGGGCTCTCTGCGTGGAAGGCCGACGGGCTTGTTTTAAGGGGAAACCGTTTTCTTGCTAATAACCAGGAGGGGTTCGTCCAGACAGGTGTTATTTCGGAAGCTGCAGGCGCAAAGCTCACATCGTCTCGCAACCTCTCAATCACTGACAATGTGTTCGAAGGGAATCGTGCAAACGGACTTTGGATTGATATCGACGTTTCGGGTGTTACGATTTCGCGAAATGTCTTCAAACACAATGTGCGTCATGGTTTGTTTTACGAGATTTCCTCGCATGGAATCATCGCGTCCAACGTGATGCGGAAGAACAAGGAAGCCGGCATCGCACTTTCCAACGCGACGCACGTCAGGGTTTATCACAATACGATTGTCGGCAATCGTTACGGCCTGCTTATTCAGGATGATGATCGGGTCAATCGGGACGCTTTGGAGATTGCTCGCGGCAACACCTGGGTTTCGGGAGCGACGACCTTTCGCCGTAACATCGTCAGTACGGGCGGACAGAAAGATGGACTGCTGTTTTGGGTCCGCGATTACAGCGGCGTTTTGAAAGCCCGTGAAATGCTGACGACCTCCGACGACAACGCGTTCTATGTTCCGACACTTGGTGGACGCATTGAATGGTGGGACAAACGCCGCGTTCGTAAGTTCGACGGTTTGAATGACTTTCAGCTGCATACGCGCAGGGACAAGAACAGCGTCTTGCTGTCCAAGAACTTGGCGATTTCTCTGCACGGACGCGCAGGATTAAACCGGGCCACGATGCGTGGCGAGTTTGCCGGACGGCTACAACCTGTGCCGCGTGATGTTGTTGCTGCGATTGGCGGTGGTGGACGCTGGGATGTTGTTGTTGGGGCCGTGTTTATGCCGCTCATCGACGGCGGCTCAGACCGCAAGTAACCTCAGGATTCTGACGATACTGCATCGTGCCTTCGTTTCCTTTAGCTCGTCTGTGCGAGCTTAGATTGCGTTGCGCTGAAGAAGAGCCACGAACGGTGTGCTGGCGATGATCTTGATGTCGAACCAAAACGACCAATTCTGAATGTAGTAAAGGTCCGCATCGACCCTCTTTTGCATGTCAGCGACGTGAGGTGTCGGCCCCCGGTGCCCTTTGATCTGCGCCCAGCCGGTTATCCCGGGCTTCACGCGGTGGCGGGAGTCGTAACGTGGGATCAGCGCGGAAAACTTGTCGTTTAGTGCGATTGGGTGCGGCCTCGGGCCGACGATTGACATATCGCCAAGCAACACGTTGGCCAGCTGTGGAAGTTCGTCGATTGATGACTTGCGCAAGAAAGAACCAAGTCTCGTTACACGGGCATCGTTGCGGGTGGCTTGTTTGAAGTCGCCCGTGCTTTCGGTCACGGTCATCGAGCGGAACTTGAAGACGGTGAAGGGCTCGTTGTCTCTTCCATGCCGTTGCTGGCGGTAAATCGCAGGGCCTGGAGATTCCCAGCGGATGGCTGCCGCGACCAAGGTCAGGAGGGGTGACAGTAAGATGAGCGCGATGGCCGAAATGGTCACGTCAAAGGCTCGTTTTAGCGCCCGTTCCCACTCGGTTAACGGGGGTTTGCTGAGTTCAACGACGTGGGCGTTGCCAAGTTTGTCGATGCCCTGCAGCGGGATGTCTTGGAGCCCCAAATCGAGGAACAGTTTTACGCGAACGGGCAGGTGCTCGAATTGGTCGACCGCTGCATTGATAGACAGATCGCTGTTGGGTGAGGGTGCGATGATGATCGTATCGGCGGGCGATGACTTCAAGTACTCTAGGGTTGTCTTGAAGATGTCCGCATCCGAGGCGTCTTTTCCACCCGGTAGTGCAACGTCGAACGAGTGGAGGACAAGGTCTTGCAGATTGGATACCCCGATCTGCGTGCGCAGCCGTTCCAACCCGTCTGCGTCGCCAACCAGGACAAGCCGTTGGCGTTCGGCATCGAGCGATAACGAGCGGGTCACGTAATGACTTGCGAAAGCACGCGCTGTCCAGATCGACGCAACAGACACAGCAAACCAAGATACAAACCAGACGCGAGAGAAGTCTCCGGTATTGCCGAGAAAGAGTGCAATCAGAACTGTTATCGTAAAGGCAACTGCGATGCCGACGACAGCTCTTTCAGCTCCATCGAAGAAACGGATGAGCGTGCGCAGTTGATAAGCTTTGCCGAGCGTGAGGACCGTTCTTGTGAGCAGCGACGTTACGGTTATCGGCCAAATGTAATGCTGGAAGTAAGTCGTGTGTCCAAGTATTCCGCCGACATATATCTCAGCGACGAGAAGGCCGCTGCAGAATAGAATCGCGAATTCGATAAACGGGTAAACCTCAGAGATGACGTTCGCGGTAAGGGTGCGTTGGCGACCAGAACCGTTTTCCAACTCTGCTTGGATTTTGTCGGATTCTATATCGGTCATTACATTCGTTCCTGAGGTACAATCGTACCTGTCTCCGATCTGTTTTCGCGCAACGACGTCTCGTATTCCACGAACGCGGCGCCCTAATCGGCACGAGCGTGTGTGGCAAACTTGTTATGCGTTACTCCAACGCTTTCTGCGAAGTCAAAGTCGCCATTATGACGTTCTTTCGCAGACGCAGGAGTAAATGTTGATCATAATTCTGTTAAATCAGAATCTCTTTTCTCGTCTACAATCTCTTGTATGTAATGGATAAAATTGCCAGGCTAATCAATGCTTCATATGGTCATGGTTGAGCGTATTACCCTCTGCCTGACCGCGTTAGCGATAAGGCTTGGATTTCGTTGCAATGCCGATCTCTTTGAGTTCGCTTGGATGAGTTGTGGTGGGGTGCATCGCGCCCGGATCATGGGTTTCTAGCCGCTTGCGGCAGTTTAAGGCCACTCTAAATGCGCGTAGAAAAGACGACACTTGTGACCGGCGGTGCCGGTTTTCTCGGTTCACATTTGTGCGAGCAGCTGCTTGCGCAGGGACATTACGTTTTGTGTCTCGATAATTTTTTCACAGGTTCCAAGGGCAATATAATTCACTTGCTGTCGGATCCGCGGTTCGAACTTCTGCGACATGACATTACGACCCCGCTGAATGTCGAGGTCGACGAGATTTATAATCTGGCCTGCCCAGCGTCTCCGATTCACTACCAACACGATCCCGTTCAGACGACGAAAACCAATGTGCAAGGTTCGCTCAATCTGCTGCAGTTGGCGACGCGTTTAAGGTGCCCGATTTTCCAGGCCTCGACTTCGGAGGTTTACGGTGACCCGATCGTACATCCTCAACCGGAAGAGTACTGGGGCAACGTCAACTGCATCGGTCCGCGGTCTTGCTATGATGAAGGCAAGCGATGCGCGGAGACGATGTTCTTCGACTACCATCGCCAGTATGGATTGCAGATCAAGGTTGCGCGCATCTTCAATACCTACGGGCCGCGGATGCATCCCAATGACGGTCGTGTGGTTTCGAATTTTATCGTTCAAGCGCTGCGTAACGAACCGATCACGATCTATGGTGAGGGCGATCAGACGCGGTCGTTCTGTTATGTCGACGACATGATCGCCGGGTTCCTGGCGCTCATGCAATCTGATCCTTCGATCACCGGTCCGATCAACCTTGGCAATCAAGGCGAGTTCACAATTCGGGAACTTGCGGAGAACGTGATTGAGCTTGTCGGATCGTCGTCAAAGCTGTCATTCCATCCGTTGCCTGGGGATGATCCCAAGCAACGCAAACCGGATACGACCAAGGCGAAGATGTACCTTGATTGGGAGCCGAAGGTGCAGCTTCGCGAAGGCTTGAAGCGCACCATTCTTTATTTCGATAAGGTTCTTTCAGACCAGTTTCCAGTGAAGGCCACGTGAGCTCAACGCACCGGTTTTTTCCGCGCCGCTTGCGGTTGGAAGGTGCTCCCGCCGGGCATCGTTTCACGTCAACGGTTGAGCAAGGCCATCACGGGCTTGCGTAACGCGGTTGGGGCTTTGCCAAGGCAGCGCTTGACGGCTGGGCGGACGTTGCGCTCCAGCAAGCCCAGAACGACGTGGCCTTTGGCAGACCAGGGCTGAACGATATCGACGACGGGTTCAGTTTGTTTGGTCCAGTTCATTTTGTAGGGTGAGGCCGGGACCATAAGGTCAATCGTGCGCAGACCGAATTTGTGGCAAACCTCGATTATGTGGCGCAGGTGTAATCGGCCAACGCTGAAACTTTCGTACTTGGGGTTGCGGCACGACATGAACGCATAATAGCAGTCGCCGCGTATGAAACCCCACTGCAATGCCACTGGCTCTCCGTCGATTTTTAAGACGAATGCAACAAGGCCTAACGCACGGTCCGCCTTGGCGAGCCCGAGCAGGAATTGTTTGAAGTGCGGGTCGCGGAACGCTTCGGATGAGTAACCGTTGTCGGTCAACCAAGCGTTGCGTTCATCAAAGCACTGGGCGATGACCTGGCCAGTTTTGGGCCCTTCGATTACGACATGCTCGACGTTTCCCTCGCGTTGGAGCCGGTTGGCGTAATTGCGAAGGTTCTTGCGAGTCTTTGAGTTGAGTTGTTTTAGGAACGCGTCAAACGGCTGGTCGGGGTCGAGTGAGATATGAGGCGCTTCGGCATTGTGATTGATAACGTGAGCCTTGTTGCGCAAGTGCCCGTAAAGGTCGCTGGTGGTCTTTACTTTGCGCAGGATCAGACCATCTGCCACGTGTGCGCGGCGCAGGTGGTCGAGGATAGCATCGATCGTTCTTTCCGGCGCGACGTCTGGGGCTAGCAGAAGATCGGAATACTGGTCGAAAGGTGCGGCAATGCTGGACGCAATGCGCAAGGCTCCATGCTTGCGAGTGGAGAGTGGCCATAGAGCGACGAGCCTTTGGTTTTCGTAGGCCTGCGCGATTAGAAAGTGCCGGTTTTTGTCGCGATCCAATTGGTTGAACGCATGTCTGCACCAGTCAACTGATGTGAAGAGATTTGGGTTGGCAGCGTGCGTCTCGAACTCGCGCCACGGCTCTGCAATGGCTTGTAAGCTGCTTGCTTCGCTTATGGACGTGATGACAACGTCTCGATCCGTGCAGGCTGGGCACGGCGAAGAATCCTGTCTGATGGATTGCGCTGTCATCTCTTTTACTTGATCAATTTTTCGGTTGTGTTCGGTGAGGATTCTTACTTAACGAATTCGGTGGGTGGGATGTCGACAAAGCCGAGTGGAGCTTCCGGATCAACTGAGAAATCAATCTTGAAGCTATGACGGCGGAGCTTCTGGAATCCGGCGAGTTTGTGGGCTGCGGCTAATGCCAGCTTTGGGTAAACGCCCAGATCATCGGAAGCCTGCGAGAGGCTCTTTGCGCCCGTCCATGAGCGCATCAATCCGTTGGCATAGTTGACCGCATAAGCGTTGCGCAGCGGTGCAGTCCAGTGTTCGGTCGTAACCGAAATGTTCAAGCAATCGTGGTTGACGACGCGGTGCGGTGCGTTGTGGGGCCAGGTCAACATGCGACCGGGTTCCAGATCGACAATCTCTGCATGGTCATCGAACCAGGGTTCGAATTCTAGGCTGACTTCGTGCGCCTCACCAAGAAGGATCTTCTCAAGCTGTGGTTGCGGAAGGAATGGCGCCTTGTTGGGATAGAGGTAAACACGTTTGGTTCCGCGCACCTGCCAAAGCGTCTGGCCGGGCACATCGCTGTGGTAACCCACGTGAACGTTCGGGCTGGAAATCAGGATCGTCATTTTTTGCTTGAAGGTTTTGACGCCTGTGCGCTCTTCAAGCTCGTCATAGATCTGTTGGAGGAGGTCGCCGTAAGCTGGGTTGCAATCGGCGGCGTCTCGCAGGTTCAGCCAAATGTGCCCGTTGCGAATGGCGCGCAGGGTTTGGTGTCCGCTGAGGCCGTCAATGGTTCCTTCACGGCGTGAGCGTGGGTCATGGCTCTCGGGGTCCATTGTCGAGACATGGTAAGAATGTCGCGGTGTGCGTTCGATCAAGTCGGCCAGTGCGTCGTCCGAAAACAAGCCACTGTCGCTAAGGCTGTGTCCCAAATTGACCGTGTGCTCGCCGAACAGTTCATTATGGAACGGCTGCCAATTGGTGAAGATCTTTTGCATTGCAAGAAGCCTTACGACGTTGAACGAGAATCCAGCATCGTCGCAGCAATGTGTATGCCAGAGACGACGCTTAAGCGTTCACGAAATGGAGAGGGTGCCCGTTGGATTTGGCTGCTTCATCAGGGAACAAGCTTGGGTATGACAATAGAATCAAATCTAAATATCGGCAGTAGTTGCAGGTGATTGTGGTTTCGGTTTCCTTGATACGCACGGGAAACGTACCGTGCGTAGCCGCTCGGTTATGGTTAGCGGTTTGCTAACCCTGGCATTCTCCGATCACGGAGTTGAATTGGTCTGCCTGCTGTTTTGGAAGCTGGCCTGTCAGCGAGATTTGCCGCTCGCACGTAGGATTTCGTCGCGCAGCCATTGGTGCCCTGGGTCGCTGTCATAAGATGCGTGCCACAACATCGATATTGTGACTTCTGGCAACTCAACGGGGACTGGACTAAGTGTCAGATCGAGATCGCGTGCGAATATTCTCGCCAGCTGAGCGTGCATGGTGGTGATGGCTGGTGCGCCCGCCACTAGAAACGGGACACCGACGAAACGTGGAGTCGTCAGGGCTACTTTTCGCGCTTGGCCGAGCTTCTCAAGCGCATCGTCGACGACCCCTCGTTCACCTTTGCGTAAGCTTGTCAGGATGTGTGGAAGGCGAATGTAATCTTCCAGCGAGATGGGAGGTTTGAGGCCGACCTTTTCGGCGTTGAACATGCAGAGGTACGTGTCGGTTCCGAGCAGCCGTCGTTTGTGATGGACTTGGCCCTCTGGAAAGGTGCCGATGCCAATTCCCAGGTCGATGGTGTCAGCGTCGATCTCTTCCAGCAGTTGGCGTTCATCTGTGGAATGGAAGCGGAACCGGATGCCTGGGGCTTTTTCGCATCCCATCGCCAACAACTTTGGACCGATCAGCATTTCGACGCTGTCCGGCAAAGCAATATGAAATGTGCGCTCCGTCGTCGCCGGGTCGAACTCGTCGGCACGTGTGACGATCGTTTCGATCCCGGATAACGCGATGCGGATGCGGTCCGCCAAAGCGAGTGCCCTTGGTGTTGGGTTCATCCCATCGGAAGATCGTACAAACAACTCGTCATCGAAGAGCTGCCGCAACCGCGCGAGGTTGTGGCTCATGGCTGATTGGCCCAAACCCACGCGCGTCGCGGCTTTGGTTACGCTGCGCTCGGTTAGTAGGGCATCGAAGGCCACGAGCAGGTTGAGGTCGATGCGAGCTAAATTGATGTGATCGATAGCCATTATGAATTCTATCTGTTGGACTAATTATGCAAGATCTATCATTCTCCAGCTCAGAAGGAAACACGACACAGACGTTTCCAAACATGCAGGAGCAAATGATCATGAAAAGCATCAAGTCCGTACTCGCCACTTTCGTTGCCGCTGCTGGTCTCGCAACATCGGTTCAGGCGGGTGAATTGGCTGCCTACAAGGGTGAGTTGATTGATCTGGGTAAGGTCAACGGCGTCGCTTACTACACGGTTGAAAAAGGCGGTTACCGCGTTGTTGCAACGCTTTCGGATCGCGATAGCAACGCTGTTCGCTTCGAGGCTGTGTTGGCATCCGGCCAGAGTGTTGTCCTCTCATCGCCAGCTCGGGTTGGTAAAGCCCCGGCACGAATTGAGATCAGCCGCAAAGATGATCGCGTCGAAGTCCAATCAGTCGCCATCACCAATTAAGTTTTGGCAATCCTGAGCTAGATCGCAACGTGGCCGGGTCTTGACCCGGCCATTTGTTGTTCCTGGATTGGTGGCTACTTGCGGCGGACGATGCAGATTTCTGCTGGCTGAAATCACTATTACTTGATGGTGCCGGGTAACCTCTGCCCATGCGCAGGTACTGGAAACGGCGAAGAATGTGCTAAATCTGAGAAGTTGAGCTTTCGAACTTCTTGTCGGCGGCGTGGATTGGATGTTCTCAGGAGGAGAATTCGTGGCAAAAGCCGCTGAAGAGGATTTGTTAGAGGGGCTGAGGATATGGCCACCATCACGACTAGGTCTGGGTGCCATTTTTGTTGGTGCAGTGTGCCTGTTGGTGTCGGCTTACACGCCGGTCGCCGCGCAAGGTTCTCCACCGCCTGTTATCCTTGCTGAGGCCAAGCAGACGGGTCTTGTTGATCGCCTAGAAGCGCTCGGCACGCTTCGCGCGAACGAGCAAGTGACGATCACGGCCCAGGTCACCGAGATCATCACTGAGATCAAGTTCGAGGATGGCCAACGCGTCAAGAAGGGTGAAACCCTTGCTTTGATGACGAACGGTGAAGAAGAAGCCAACCTAAAGGAAGTTGAAGCGACTGTTCGTGAGGCGCTCGAACAGCTAGAGCGCGCCAAGCCTTTGGCTAAGCGCGGCGTAAGCTCGGAAGCGGTTCTATCTGAGCGCCGTCGTAACTTCGAAACAGCCATTGCACGGCTTGATGCTGTGAAGTCCAGACTTGCCGACCGCCGGATAGAAGCACCGTTCGCGGGCGTTGTCGGATTGCGGCGCATCAGCGTCGGGGCTTTGGTCGAGCCAGGTACGGTGATCACGACCATCGATGATGACAGCGTCATGAAGCTCGACTTCTCGGTGCCAGCAACTTTCCTCTCCACGATCAGGGTTGGGCTAGAGATAGAAGCCACCGCCGAAGCTTTCGATGGACGCACCTTCGTTGGGAAGGTGACTGGCATCGATAGCCGTATTGATCCAGTGACGCGGTCTGTCACTGTGCGGGCTGTGCTGCCAAACGAGGATGGTTCTCTCAAAGCCGGCATGTTGATGACTTTGGAAATCTTGAAAAACCGCCGAGAGGCGGTCGTTGTTCCAGAGAAGTCTGTGATCCGTCGCGGGCGTGAAGCACGCGTTCTGGTCGTAGATCCGAAAAGCGACAAGCCTGTTGTTGCATCTCAGCTTGTCGAATTGGGTATGCGAACCGATGGCAAGGTTGAAGTTACCGCTGGATTGAAGGCTGGTACTTTTGTGATCGTTGACGGGACGTTACGCGTTAAGGCCGGACAGGCTGTCAAGATCACCGCTATCGACGACGGTGACCAATCCTTAAGCGAACTGCTCAAGCAGAAAGCCGAGAAAGGTACCTGATGCGGGCCAGCTGCGGATCATTTTCGGCAGGTCTGCGTCGACAAAGCTACGCATCTTAGATTGTGTCGTTTTAGGTTCAGGATACCGCGCACATGTTCATTTCCGATGTTTCGGTTAAACGTCCCGTGCTTGCCGCTGTGGCTTCGCTGCTGCTGATCGCATTTGGGATCGTGTCCTATGACCGGCTGCCGTTGCGGCAGTACCCTGATATCGACCCACCGATTGTGAGTGTGCAGACGCTTTATCCAGGTGCATCTGCCAACGTTGTCGAAACGCGCATCACCGAACTCATCGAAGAGCGTATCTCGGGTGTTGAAGGCATCGCGTTTATCGAATCGGAAAGTGAGGACGGCGAGTCTACTGTCACCATCGAGTTCAAGGTGGGCCGGGATGTCGATGCAGCGGCAAACGACATTCGCGATCGCGTGTCAGGTATTCTTGACGACCTTCCCGCAGAGGCAGACGCACCGGAGATCCAAAAAGTCGATGCCAACCGCAACGTGATCATGTGGCTCAACCTGGCAAGCGATGAGATGACGGTGCCTGAACTCACCGATTATGCGCAGCGTTATTTGGTGGATAGGTTCTCGGTTCTCGATGGTGTTGCCCGTGTTCGCGTTGGTGGGCAGCAGATTTACGCCATGCGTATTTGGCTTGACCGTAAGAAGATGGCGGCGCGTGGGTTGACGGCAAACGACGTTGAAAACGCGTTGCGCTCTGAGAACGTGGAGCTGCCGGCGGGTTCCATAGAATCGCGCGATCAGCTTTTCACCGTACGTGTCGAGCGCTCATTTACATCGGCAGAACAGTTCGCGACTCTCGTTTTGAGGCGCGGCGCGGATGGTTATTTGGTGCGCTTAGGTGACATCGCGAGGGTTGAAAAAGGGACCGAAGAGGATCGAAGCTTCTTCCGCGGCAATCAGGTGCCGATGGTCGGCATCGGGATCATAAAGCAGTCGACGGCTAATACGATTGCGGTCGCACGCGCGGCCAAAGAAGAAGCTGCGCGCATCAATAAGGCTGGGCTGCCGAATGGGATGCAGATCCGGCAGAGCTACGATACGTCGGTCTTTATCGAAGGTGCGATCAACGAGGTTTATAAGACGCTATTTATTGCGATTGCCCTCGTGATTTTGGTGATCATGCTTTTCCTTGGCAGCATACGCGCGACGTTGGTGCCGATGGTGACCGTGCCGGTATCGATTGTTGCGACCTTCACGGTTCTTTATGTGCTGGGTTTCTCCGTTAACCTGCTGACGCTGTTGGCTCTGGTTCTTGCTATCGGTCTTGTGGTTGATGACGCCATCGTAGTGTTGGAGAACATTGTCCGGCGTATTCGCGAACTTGGCGAGACGCCCCTCGTCGCAGCGTTTAACGGAACGCGGCAGGTTGGGTTCGCCGTTATCGCAACAACCGTAGTTTTGATCTCGGTGTTCGTCCCCATTGCCTTTTTGGAAGGTGATCTGGGGCGGCTGTTTTCCGAGTTCGCTCTCACAATGGCTGCGGCCGTTGCGTTTTCAAGTTTTGTCGCGCTGTCGCTGTCGCCCATGATTGCCAGCAAGGTTCTCAAGCAGGGCGTCAAACCCGGGATCGGTGAGCGTTTTGTCGATTACGTATTCGGTGGTGTCCGTACAGCGTATCGTGTGACGTTGCGGGCTGCTCTTGCAGCGCGGTTTCTGGTGCTCCTCATCTTTTTCGGCCTGTGCGCTGGCGCTTGGATGTTATTTGAAAGACTTCCTGCGGAGTACGCACCGAAGGAAGACCGCGGCGCATTCTTCGTCTTTGTTAACGGGCCTGAAGGGGCGACCTATGCCTACATGAAGGAGTACATGGACGAAATCGAACGCCGCTTGGTGCCCTATACTGAAACGGGTGAGTTCCAACGGCTTTTGGTTCGTGCTCCGAGAACGTTCGCCAACTATGAGACGTTCAATACCGGCATCATCATTGTCGTGTTGAATGACTGGGCGAAGCGGCGCTCTGCATTCAAGATCATCGGCGAAGTTCGTGGCAAACTTGCCGATCTTCCGGGCGTTCGTGCCTTTCCAGTGATGCGGCAGGGACTTGGCGGACGCCTGCGCAAACCGCTACGGATGACGATTGGTGGCGGGACTTGGGAACAGCTTGCCGAATGGCGAGATACGTTGGTCGCTGCGATTGAAGAAGATAATCCGGGGATCGTTGGTCTCGATTGGGATTACAAGGAAACCCAGCCGCAGCTGCGCGTTGAGATAAACTACAACCGGGCTGCGGAACTTGGCGTCACCGTCTCAAATATCGGGCGCACCTTGCAGACGATGCTCGGCTCGCGGCGGGTGACGACTTACGTCGACAACGGTGAAGAGTACGATGTGATTCTGGAAGGGTTGCGGGATATCCAGCGCACGCCCGCCAGCCTGCAGAACATCCATGTGCGTTCTGAACGAACCGATGCCCTCATTCCGTTGTCGAATTTTGTGAAGGTGCGGGAAGAGGCCGGTTCGACGGCTCTAAACCGATACAACCGTATTCGCGCGATTACTCTTGAAGCGAACCTCGCGGACAATCTGGCGCTTGGGGATGCTTTGGAGCATATCGAGAAGCTTGCGCGGGAGAAGCTGCCGCCATCGGTGATCATCGACTACAAAGGGCAATCGCTCGACTACAAGAATGCAGGCCAGTCGCTGCTGTTTGTGTTTCTGCTCGGTGTGGTCGTCGTGTTTCTCGTTTTGGCTGCTCAGTTCGAAAGCTGGGTGCATCCTTTGGTCATTATGTTGACTGTGCCGCTTGCCGTCGGGGGGGCACTACTCGGTTTGTGGCTCACCGGGGCGACGCTCAATATCTTCTCGCAGATTGGTTTGATCATGTTGGTCGGCCTTGCTGCGAAGAACGGCATTCTGATTGTGGAGTTTGCCAATCAATTGCGCGATCAAGGAAAAGGCTTTGATGATGCCTTGTTGGAAGCTTCAGTCGTGCGGCTGCGGCCAATTATTATGACTGGCATTACGACAGCAGCGGGGAGCATTCCGTTGATCTGGTCATTCGGCGCGGGTGCTGAGACGCGTTTGGTTATCGGGACGGTCGTCTTGTCGGGCGTTTTGGCCGCAACGTTTATGACGCTCTACCTCATTCCGGTCGCATATTCGTTGCTTGCCCGTCGGACGGGATCGCCCGGAGATGTTGCGCGTAAGCTGGAGCGGGAATCTGGAAGCGCGCCGACAGGCTTAGCTACTGGTGGTAAAGCACCCGCGCCGGCAGAGTGACGCATGTGCGCCAGTTTTCTGGATTGCTGGCGCCATCAGTTAAGCTGCAAGTAGTGCTCTTCCGCAAAGGTTGAGGCCTAACAGCAGTAGGCCGACGAGAAAGATTCTCCGGAACAAGACTTCATCGATTTGGCTGCGTAGCCAGCTTCCGATTGCGACACCTGCAAGAGCGCTCACAACGCAAATGACAACAATTGGTGCCGCAGCAGCTGAAAAAGCACCTGATATCGCCAAGTTCGCCGCCAAAGACAGATTGGCGACCATAAAGAGAAGGCCAAGGGCTTGGACGAGTTCATCGCGTTGCAGGTTTGCGGACTGGACGTAGGGGACGCTAGGTACGGCGCAAATGCCGGTACTGGCGGTCAATGCGCCGGATGTTGCTCCTACGATTGGGCCGAGCCATGTCTCTGAAGACTTTGTGTAGGACAGGGAGCGGCCTGTCAGTGCGAACAGCGCATAAGCTGCTAGCACCAAGCCGAGGCCCGCCAAAAGCAACTGCGGATTGCCGCTTTGGAGCCAACCTGTTCCAGCCAAAGTCAGAACCGCCATGGCTGTTAGCATGGGCCAGAACCGTCGGGTCAGTTTTGCGAGATGCTTGCCAATGAAAGTTTGGCCGATGTTGGTGGCGAGGGCGGGCAAGACCAACAGGGCTGCTGCTTCCAGCGGTGACATGACAAAGACCAAGAGGCCCATTGCGATCGGGGGGAGGCCAAGCCCCAAGCCACCTTTCACTGTTCCGGCAAAGACGAAGACCGCGGCAGCGAATGCAGCAACTGCCCAGTCGATTTCATTCATTCTTTAGATCGTCCGAGCTGAGGCCAGGATGGCAGTGGTGAGAGGTCTGGGGTGACGGGCAACGAGGATCGTTTCAGATCTTGGGTATATGGCATGCTACAAGTTTGGAAGTGTTTCAGCCAAAATTCTTTTGCCCGGGTTCACCGGCATTTATTCGCGTAGAGTCAGTCGAAGAGTTTGAGTTGGTCGGGCGCATTGTTCGAGCGCGGAATGACGCGGTGATTGCCAAAATCCACACGATCAACGAGTTCTGGATAACGCTCGACGAAGACCTTGCGGGCTCGATCTCGGCTTTCTGGAAATCGGCGTCCTTCCCAGATCTCGTATAGCCGGCGCGGGTCGCACTCGTAGCGGCGCAGGATTTCGATCCGGCGGACCCGTAACCACCGGGCGATCCAGATATCGACAGCGTCAGCTTCGCAAATCGGATTCGGGTGCTTCCTGGGAGCGGTCTCTGTCAGCAGTAGCGGATTTGGTGTCATGTGCATTACAAAAGCGAGTTGATTACGAAGTGCGACAACGGGGGCGGCTCAAGCAGGTTGCGTTCTCTGCTTGGAGTACGTTACGAGAACATCTTAGCCATTCCATGGCCGATTAGAAAAGACAACGGTGTCTGTCCAGCGCGTTGTGCCATGTGAGACGTGCTATGTCCGATCCCGATAACCTCGTGCATCCGCCAAGAGCGGTATGCCTCAGATTGAAAGCGATAAAAACGTGATCCTGTTTCCTGCCATCGACCTCAAAGACGGTCAGTGTGTGCGGCTCAAGCTTGGCGAAATGGAACAGGCGACGGTTTTCAATGATGATCCCGCGGCCCAAGCTCTTGCGTTTCAAGACCAGGGGTTCACCTATCTTCACGTCGTCGATCTGAACGGAGCCTTTGCCGGGCGTCCTGTGAATGCTGGTGCGGTCGACGCAATCCTTGCTGCACTGAAGATCCCAACGCAGTTGGGTGGCGGTATCCGTGATCTGGCAACGATTGAGATGTGGCTTGGTAAAGGAATCTCGCGCGTCATCTTGGGGACGATTGCGGTGCGTGACCCAGAGCTCGTACGGGAAGCCTGCCGGTTGTTCCCCGGCCGGGTTGCGGTTGGCATTGACGCCAAGGGTGGCAAGGTTGCGGTAGAAGGGTGGGCGGAAACGAGTGAATTGACGGCAATAGATCTTGCTGCTCGTTTCGAAGACGCCGGTGTTTCAGCAATCATTTACACCGACATTGAACGTGATGGTGTGTTAAAGGGCCTCAACCTTCCAGCGACGGCTGATCTTGCTAAGTCAACATCAATTCCAGTGATTGCGTCGGGAGGGCTTGCGTCCATTGATGACGTAAAAGCACTTCTGATGCCAGAATACAAAATGCTGGAAGGGGCAATTACAGGTCGCGCGCTTTATGATGGACGTATTGATCCAATAGCGGCTTTAGCACTATTGAACGCTGATCGGTAAGTTTCGTATACTTCAAAAACATCTGTAGTTTTGCAGCTAACAATCGAAAAAAACATTTCCTTTTAGGCCTCATCACCATCTCTAATGCAAGACTTTCAAAGCAGGCTTCTTCCCATTCTGCTCGATAAAATCTACGCCGCGGCCGTTGAGCCGGAGCGGTGGCCGGACGCCATGGCTGCGCTGTCTGACACTTTCGGCGGTGCGCCTTGCGCTCTGCATTTTGAGGACGAGTCCGGTCTCAACGATTCATTGATGGTGGGAGCGGGTGTCGCGGACAAATCTGCTGAGGCTTTTCAAGCACATTATTGGAAGGTCAATCCCTATCCAACTATTGCTCTTCAAAAGTACGGGCCTGGGCAGACGCTTTGCGCGCTTGAATGCGTGAGCGCAGAGGACTTGAAATCTGATGAATTCTTCAATGATTGGATGCGCCCCAACCACTGGACACCCGAACACATTGGATCAGTTCTCTTCAATTCTGACGGCCGAACGGGCGTTCTGAGCGTTGCTCCTTTTTCTGCAAACGCGCTTGAAAACCTGGACGACGATTTGACCGCGATGCGTGCCATTGTTCCGCATTTCCAGAGGGCAATTGAGCTAAACAGGCTTCTTGTCAAGTCGGCTGAAAGCAAAGATAGCGTCGATTCTTTTCTCGAATTTTTTGATGCGGCTGCGATCATGATTAGCGATGCGGGTATTGTACAGAGGTACAATGCTACGGCAGCCAGCTTATTAGATGCTGGTCATACAATAGAAATGGATGCTCTTGGCGTACCATTTTGCAAAGAGAAAAAATCCCAAAAGAGGTTCTCGACGGCACTGACGATGGCAGGTCGCCAATCTGGCTTAGGGACGTCGGTGCCGTTTCGGGTTGAGTGCTTCGAAGGCGAACGGCGCTATGCCGGTCTTGTCCTGAACCTTCGGGAGAATCTTGGCGAATTGGATTCGTTTCGGATCAGACTACTCAAGTACCTTCACGAAGGTCCTAGCAGAGTGATCCTATTGAAGGAGATGGTTGGCGTTCAGACCATTGCTCCGGACAACATCCGCAGTCTCTTGGGCTATACGCATGCGGAAGCGCGATTGGTGTCGGCGCTAGCTGCCGGGCAGTCGATGACAGACTATGCCAAGCAAACGGGTGTTTCTCGCGACACGACGAAATCACAATTGTCGAGCGTGTTCGAGAAATCGAATGTGCGATCGCAGACAGAGCTTCTCGCGCTCCTTGCTAACCTTCGCGATATTCTGAAAAGCTAAACCGGAATCGTTCGCGGGTTGTCTTGCAAATGGAGCGTGGCCTGTCGCGACGCGATGCGTTGCGAGCACCATCTGTCTTGGGTGTATGAAGTCGTCCGGGCGCTGGCCGTCCTCATTTGTTCTACATTTGGCCTCAACGGGAACAAAAATCGAACTTAGGCTTTACGCTATCGGCGATTCATGCCATGTTCTATTTACGTTCTAACGAGCCCTGGCCAATCAGTTCCGCGTTTCCAAGGCCTTGATCCAAACAGACGAGAGCCCCCCATGCGCACATTCCTGATCTCCTACGACCTTGCTAATCCAAACGCCAAAAAGCGTGTCCTTGCGGATATCATCATGTCGACTGGCGAGCGCTGGGCGCGTCCGCTGGAGCAAACTTGGTATATTGAGAGCCACGAGACAGCTGAAGAGATTGAAGCGAAGATGTCCTGGATGCTGGGTGATGAAGATGGACTTCTGGTTCAAGCTGTTGGTCCTGGAAGCGTTTTGACCAACACGTCGTTGCGCTGGTTCCGCAAGCGTGATGCGCAGATGGGAGACAACATGGTTGCTGCACAAGCGCCAACGGTTGGTGAGGCTGAAAACGTTGTCAGCTTCCCAACCCATGATGAAGCGTTGGCGGCCTGATGGGATCACATTTTGCCGGTCCGCAATGTCGGGCCGGCCTGGTGTTCTGCTTGTTTATTGGAAGACGATAGTAAAGACGCGTTGCCATTAATCGACTGGGGCGGCTGTTTGGTTCAGCCGCTCTTTTTTGTGCAAACCGATGTTGATGGCCTGGGTTTGAAGCTGCGTTGTGCAAAGTTAAGTGATGGAGGCTCATCACGCTGCGAGATGTTGGGAAGTATGGGACGTTGCCTGCGACCTACAGAATGAAGCGAGAGAGATCTGCGTCTTTGGAAAGTTCTCCGACACGCTCGTTGATGTAAGCGGCATCGATGGTCACCGTCTCGCCGTCTCGGTCGGAAGCTTCGAACGAGATTTCATCGAGCACGCGCTCCATTACAGTTTGCAGCCTTCTCGCCCCAATGTTCTCGACCGTTTCGTTGACGGAGACGGCTGTATCGGCGAGTGCGTCGATGGCATCGTCCGTAAACTCCAGCGTCAAACCTTCCGTCGCCATGAGTGCTACGTACTGCTTGATGAGGCTCGCTTCAGTTTCGGTGAGAATCCTGCGGAAATCTTCACGCGTGAGCGCCTGAAGTTCGACACGGATGGGAAGGCGACCCTGCAATTCGGGTAGCAAGTCGGACGGTTTGGCAACGTGGAATGCGCCTGATGCTATAAACAAGATGTGGTCGGTTTTAACTGGGCCGTGCTTTGTCGCGACTGTCGTGCCTTCAATTAGCGGCAGGAGATCCCGTTGTACGCCCTCGCGGCTGACGTCGCCACTGGCGCGGCCGGCTCCATCCGAACGCGAGCAGATCTTGTCGATTTCATCGAGGAAGACGATGCCGTTATTTTCAACTGCAGCGACTGCTTCTGCTGTGATTTCCTCTTGATCGATCAGCCGGTCACTTTCCTCGTTTATGAGAATCTCATGGCTCTGCGCTACGGTGATGCGGCGCTTTTTGGTGCGCCCACCGAAGGCTTTACCCAGCATGTCGTTCAAGTTGACGGCGCTAAATGAGCCGCCGGGTTGGCCGGGGATTTCGAACATCGGAATGCCACCGGTGTTGTCGGCGACCTCCAGCTCGATTTCTTTATCGTCCAGCTCGCCGGCGCGCAGTTTTTTTCGGAAACTCTCGCGTGTTGCTGGCGATGATGTAGCGCCAACTAAGGCATCAAGGACGCGTTCTTCAGCGGCTTTTTCAGCCATGGTCCGAACGTCTTTTCGCTTGGCATCCCGCACAATGCCGATGCCGACCTCGACCAGATCGCGGACAATGCTTTCGACATCGCGGCCGACATAACCGACTTCGGTAAACTTTGTGGCCTCGACTTTCAGGAACGGGGCACCGGCCAGGCGCGCAAGGCGACGGGAAATTTCGGTTTTGCCGACGCCTGTAGGGCCAATCATCAATATGTTTTTCGGCAGGACCTCTTCCTTAAGATCCCCTTCAAGCTGTTGGCGACGCCACCTGTTCCGGAGCGCGATTGCGACCGAGCGTTTGGCGTCGTTTTGGCCAATGATGTAGCGGTCCAGTTCGGAAACGATTTCACGGGGTGAGAAGTTGGTCATGACTTAAGGCAACATCTGGGTTGGGGAGCCAAGGTGCGGCTCGCAGATTGGTAGCGTAGGCGATTGTTGTGCAAAGGCGGCTTTTTGCGGACCGGTCGTCTGTTGTTTCAGGTCACTGCTCTGCCTCTAGGCTTTCGACGACGAAAGAGTCGTTTGTGTAGACGCAAATTTCGGCTGCGATCTCCATCGCTTTGCGGGCGATTTGTTCGGCCTCGAGCGGCTGATCGAGAAGGGCGCGGGCTGCTGCAAGGGCATAATTTCCGCCCGAGCCGATGCCCATGACGTGGTTTTCCGGCTCAAGGACATCGCCGGTGCCGGTTAGAACAAGCGTTGTTTTGGCATCGGCAACAATCATCATTGCTTCCAAGCGGCGCAGGTAGCGATCGGTGCGCCAGTCCTTGGCAAGCTCAACGGCTGCGCGCATGAGCTGCCCGGGGTACTTATCGAGTTTTGCTTCAAGGCGCTCGAACAACGTGAAGGCATCAGCGGTGGCTCCAGCAAAACCGGCGATAACGTCACCTTTGCCGAGGCGTCGGACCTTTTTGGCGTTCGATTTGATGACCGTTTGGCCAAGACTGACCTGGCCATCGCCGGCAATAACGACATGGCCATTTTTGCGGACGGTAAGAATTGTGGTGGCGTGCCAGCTTTGTGAGCCGGACTGCGCGTGTGCTTCAGGGTTCATAGTCATGGGTGCCGGATAAGGGGGTTTGTTGGTTGCCTGTCAAGTCTGGCACGGCATTTGCCCGATGATACTGCGTTCGTGGGTCTCAGGAAGCTGACCGGGGCGAGCTACTGGCGGTTGCGCCCGACACCTGTTAAATGCACACGTTAACCGGTTGGAAACCCACGCGCGTCAGCTTTTTGAGCGATGTAAACGTCAGTTTTCAGCAAACTTATTTGAGGATGAGCCACGTGAGCACATCGGTGCAGCGCAAGAGCAAGTTGGATCGCAACACCAAGGAGACCGAAATTTCGGTCGAAATCGACCTTGATGGGACAGGTGCCTATGAGGTCGAGACAGGTATTGGATTCCTTGACCACATGCTGGAGCAACTGGCGCGCCACTCGCTCATCGATATCCGGTTGAAAGCCAAGGGGGATTTGCACATCGATTCCCACCACACCGCTGAAGACTGCGGGATTGCGTTAGGGCAGGCCTTTAAGGCTGCGATTGGCGACAAGAAGGGCATTACGCGCTACGCAGATGTCCATCTGCCGATGGACGAGTGCTTAACGCGTGTTGCTGTTGATGTTTCCGGCCGGCCGTTCCTTGTCTGGCAGGTCGAATTCCCGCGCGAAAAGGTTGGCGATTTCGATACCGAGCTGTTCCAGGAGTGGTTCCAGGCGTTCGTGCAGAATTCTGGAATTACGTGCCATGTCGCCAATATCTATGGCGACAATAGCCATCATATTGCCGAGACTTGCTATAAAGGTTTGGCCCGGGCTTTGCGTCAGGCAATTGAGATCGACCCGCGCCAAGCCGGTCGTGTGCCTTCGACCAAGGGAACTTTATAGTACAATGCTGTTGACGCTTAGTCGTATTGGAGCGCAGAACCGCGTGGTTGCTTACACCGTCCATGAACCGCCAACGCCGATGGCGAGCCCTGAGGAGCAGGCCGAGCGCCTGGTTTTCGTGCGCGATGGGTTCAGCTGGTTTGCGTTTTTGCTGTCACCGGTCTGGATGTTGGTTAACCGGATGTGGCTCGCGTTCCTTATTTATGCCGTGGTCGTTGGTGCCCTTTTTGGGACGCTTGGGGCATTAGGCGTTGCACCGGATTGGGTCGCTCTTGCTTCGCTTGCGCTTCACTTTCTGATCGCGCTGGAGGCTGATTCAATTGAGCGCTGGACCTTGAACCGTCGCGGCTGGCTGATGATCGGCTCCGTCAGCGGGGCCAATGCGCGCGAATGTGAGCGCCGCTTCTTTGAAGGCTGGATTGAGCGCCAGGCTGTGCCAGACCAAGTGGCCGGTGGGTCGCTTTATGGTGGGCAGTCTTACGAGCAGCCTGCTTACACCCCGCCGGCTTTTGGGCAACCGCAATAGGGCGAGGTTCAATAAGCCGGTTATGCAGACAGCGGTCATTATCGATTACGGATCAGGGAACCTGCATTCGGCGGGTAAGGCGTTGGAGCGGGCTGCGCGCGAGAGTGAGGCAGACGCACGCGTTCTGATTACGGCTGAGCCGTCTGAGGTTGCTTCGGCGGATCGGGTTATACTGCCAGGCGTGGGTGCGTTTGCTGATTGTCGCGCCGGACTTGAAGCCGTACCGGGTCTGCTGCCTGCCCTGATGGATGCCGTTATGGAAAAGCAGCGGCCTTATCTTGGCATCTGTGTCGGTATGCAGCTGATGGCGACGCGCGGCCTTGAGTTCGGAACAACGGAAGGCTTTGGGTGGATCCCTGGTGAAGTCCAGGCCATTGAGCCTGACGACGAGAACCTGAAGATCCCGCACATGGGCTGGAACACGCTTCAGCAGGTTCATCCGCATCCTTTGTTAAACGGTATTGAAACAGGGCCGGGTGGGCTGCACGCCTATTTTGTGCATTCGTATCATCTGGTTCCTGAGACCGATAATGATGTGGTGGCGCTATCGGATTATGGCGGCCCGATTACGGCGATGGTGGCGCGCGATCATATCGCCGGGACGCAATTCCACCCGGAAAAGAGCCAGACCCTAGGCCTCAAGCTCCTTGCGAATTTCCTGTCTTGGAAACCTTGAGTGAGGTGGCGGCTTGGGGTTGCCGATCCGGGAACCGGTGAGCCGTTCAATTCACGCCGATCAACCGGTCGACCGGGGCATAGTCGTCGGTCAGGATGATCGGTGCGGGTGTTACCCGTCGGAGGGTGGTCAATTCGGTCTCGGTCAAGCGATGCCATGATGCTGAGGGATCGACGCGAGAGCCGAGGTTTTCGTTTGGGCTCGCGGTTTTGCTTGCAAGCAGGACGAAGGTTTGGCGCTTCCCCTGACCATCCGGACGCCACATCTCGACGATTGGGAACACGGTGCGAAGCGTGTCGTAGATCGATAGCGCGAGTCTTGGTTCTGGGCCGGAATCGACAACGTTCATTAGGTACGCGCCATCATCACGTAGCCGGCTTTCGATGAGTTGGAAAAACTCCTGGGTCACGAGATGTTGGGGGACCGCGATGTCATGGAAGGCATCGCCGACGATGACGTTGAACTTGGATTCAGGTTCCTTGGCCAATGCGCTTCGCGCGTCGCGATGCAAGACTTTGAGGCGCGGGTCTTTAGGGAGCCAGAAGCTGTCATGCGCGATTTTGGTGACGTCCGGGTCGACTTCAGCGACCGTCATTTTGGAGCCGGGGATCGCGGCAAGCCAACCGCGCGGTAGGGTGTAAGCGCCTCCGCCGATGAAGAACGCTTCGAAGGTTTGGCTTTGGGTGACGCCAGCCTTTACCGCGGCCAGATGGCGGAGCCGGACAAGCGAGTCCTGCGCTTCAACGTAGGGTGTCAGGAAGATATCGGGCCGGTCGCGCAGGTTGGTGCCATGGCCGAGGTTATCGAGCACCATCGTTTTAGCTGGTAACCCTACGTCTTGGCTTATGTCGATCACGCGGATGCAGTAGTAGGCGCTTTCCTTGGTGCAGTTTTCGACGAAGGCTTGAACGCCGCGCCCCCATAAAGCAAGAGCGCTGCTCAAAACCACTGCGATGATGACCGGCGTCAGTGTTCCTCTTGAGAGCATTGGTTGCCTGGTGCGCCATCGGTCTTCGAGGAACAATGTCGCAGCCATGACGAAATAGAGTGCGGCGCAGGTCAGGATGGTGCGGATGGTGCCGAAATACGAGATGAAGATGTATCCGGCCGCCAATGTTCCAAGGATGCTGCCGAAGGCTCCGATGGCGTAGAAGGCACCAAGGAGTTGCCCCATGCGCTCGGGCTTCTCGTCGATGGCAAGCTTCGTTAGTGCTGGCGAAGGAATGCCGACGAAGAAGCTTGGGAGGAAGAACAAAATGGTCGTGAGGATCAGGATCGTTGGGACCGGTGCCAAACCGAGCGAAATGATGGGTCCTGAGAATGTCCGTAACAGGATGAGGCTGAGTAAGGCGGTTAACCCTGCGAGAAAAAGACTGAGGGCAACGCCCCGGCGGGCCGTCTGAGGCGGTTTGGCCGCAAGCCAGCCGCCGACCCAGTGGCCGGCTGAAAACCCTGCTAGAACGACGGCGATGATGGCCGTCCAGGTGTAGAGCGACATGCCCAGATAGGGTGCGATCATGCGGCCGGCGACAATTTCTACAACAAGGCCGCAAGCCGCTGACAAGCCGGTGATAGCGAGATACAAGGTCGTCGAGAGGCTGTTCGACGATTGCTCGGCAATATGCGTGGAGGCATCTGTTTTCAGCGACATATTGTGGGCTTTTCGCTCCCTAGGGGAGTGCTCCGTTACGTTTGGGCAATCCGGTTTGTTACTTCTGGGCCCTTAGCATAGGGTGGCGTCTTCCGATACGGAAAGGCGATTTGGGTGCGCTGACGCAGGCCGGGCTAATGCCCCGTTAAGCTGCGGCAGGCTTTTTCTGGTGAACGTGCGGAAATTCGTTATTTTGTGGCTGCGAGCGTTGGGCATTGAGTGCCGAGCTGTGGAGCGCTTATCTCCGAAGCATCTGAAATGAAGAGTTGAAATGGTTCTGGTTCTGAACACGGCAGGTGATGGGGCGGAAGCCTCCGAGGGCGCGAGCAAAGCTGTGCTGCCGACGTTGGCTGGTGCGAGCAAGGCTGACCTCAAAGAATTCCTGAGCGCGTTGGGTGTGCCGGAGCGTCAGCGCCGCATGCGTGTCAGCCAGCTTTGGGGTTGGATCTATGCGCGTGGGGTGACCTCGTTTGATGAGATGACCGACATCTCGAAGACCTTACGGGCACAGATCGAGGCGGCGGCAACTCTGGCGCGGCCGGAGATCGTGTCTGAGCAGATTTCTCAGGATGGTACGCGCAAATGGCTTTTGCGGTTGCCCAAACGCGAACACGAGGCGCGGGCACCTGAGATTGAGACCGTCTACATCCCGGAGGCTGCCCGCGGGACGTTGTGTATTTCGAGCCAGGTCGGTTGCACATTGACCTGTACGTTCTGCCATACGGGGACGCAGAAGCTGGTTCGCAACCTCACCCATGCGGAGGTCGTGGGGCAGATCATGCTGGCCCGCGACCGGTTGGGTGATTGGCCTGGTGCAGAGGTTCAGGGCAGTGGCGCGATGCTTCCAGAGTCCGACCGCAAGATCACCAACATCGTGCTGATGGGGATGGGCGAACCGCTTTACAATTTCGAGAACGTCCGGACAGCGATGGAGATCGCTTCAGACAGCGGCGGTCTTTCGCATTCGAAGCGGCGGATCACGTTGTCGACGTCGGGCGTTGTGCCGGAGATCGCGCGTTGGGGCGCGGAAGCCGGAACGATGCTGGCCATCTCGCTGCATGCTGTTCGCGATGATTTGCGCGATGTGCTGGTACCGATCAATCGCAAATACCCGATCCAGCAGTTGCTTGATGCGTGCCGCAACTACCCTGGTCTTTCAAACGCGCGCCGGATCACGTTCGAATATGTCATGCTGAAAGGCGTCAATGACAGCCTGGATGATGCTCGTGCGTTGGTGCGGTTGCTGTCTGGTATTCCCGCTAAGATCAACCTGATCCCGTTCAATGCCTGGCCGGGTGCGGAGTACGAGTGCTCCGATTGGGAGCAGATCGAAAAGTTCGCTGAGATCGTCAACCGGGCTGGGTATGCAAGCCCTGTGCGGACCCCGCGTGGACGCGATATCTTGGCAGCTTGCGGTCAGCTGAAGTCGGCAAGCCAGAAGCTCAGAGCCTCGGAGCGTGCGGTCGTTAACGCACCCAGCGACGGAGGCTGAGTTTCGTGTTTTGGAAAACGGTTGGGCGGATGATTTTGGTTCCGCTGGCGTTTTTGTTGGCCGCCTTGACGTCGATCTTTGTGCTGGTGACGCTCGGCTTGGAACGCATGACGCAGTCGATGCACGAGGTCGGCGCGTCGAGCCAAGACTTCGACCTTGTCTTCTCATTTATCGAGCATGGCACGGCGTTGGTGGCGACGTTTACGGTCATCCCAGCGATCGTATTCGTCATTATTGGCGAGGTGGCCCGCATCCGGTCGTTGCTCTACTACGTGATCGGCGGTGGGGCTTCGCTGGCGGTGACTCCGCTCCTCGCGCAGGGCGTTGAGGGTGGTCCGGCGGTGCTTTGGCAGGTGTTTGCGGCAGCAGGCTTTGCGGGCGGTTTTGTTTATTGGCTGCTCGCCGGACGGTCGGCTTGAGTTTGTCTCTTCAACTTTGCCGCATGCTTTTGAGCGTTGTTCAGGAAACTGCTGATTTGCGGTAGAGCTATCTAAGCGTATATCGTATGGCTCTCGTTAAGAGTTTGAAACGACGGGCTCAATTCACAAGGTCTGCTATGTTCGCGGCTTTCATACGTATCGTACTTGGCTTTGCGCTGGCCTGCCTAGCTGCGGCGATCACACAGGTCCTATTCGTGATCACGCCTGCGGATCTTTATGCGCTAGACCAAGACACGCGGCTGCAGCGTATTGGATTTGCCTGGCTGGTCGCGCTTTCGGCTGCGACGCAGGCGGCGCTGTTTGCGGCACCATTTGCGTTACTGGCGATCATATTTGGGGGCATGCAAGGCCTTCGAGGCTGGGCCTATTACGTTTTCGTTGGGTTAGGGATCGCGCTTGCCGGGTTCGTCGTGCTTTATGCTGGCGAGAACAGCGGGCAGCCGACAATTGCTAATGGTTATGCCGTTGCAGCGTTTGCTTTCTCAGGAATCATTGCCGGATACGTTTACTGGCTGATTGCCGGCCATCGAGCGGGCGGTACGTATAAACCGCAGAGGTCGACCTCACCTGAGGGTCACAGCGACTATGATGATCAGCCCGAGGAAGATACTTCACGAGAGCATTTGAAAGTCGCGAACTCCAGTTTGATGGATGAGCAACCTGTCGGCCGGGTTGGTGTCGGTCAAGGTTCTGCGAGCATGAGTGCGGTGCCTGGGGTCGGCAAACCGCACTGATAGGTATTTGGTTAGGTTTTTCCGCGAGTCTTTGGGCTAAATTTCTAGTTTTGCGCCGCAATAGCTATTGTTGCGATGCAAAATCTCAACTATTGTGACTTAAAATGCATGCTTAAGGCGGCGAAGAGTGATCCGCCATGAGCGTGACAACGCGTGGTTCCTCAGCGGTTCGTTTCCGCTGTGAGGCCCGCTTAGCCGGACTGGCGGAGTTTCTTAAATGTTCGATAGCAGTGCGCAGGACAGATTTAACAAGAGTTGCACCGACGCGGTGGTCAACTATCTCAACGCCAGCGGTGCTGCTTATCAGGCTGTCGCGGGCCAGATGCTGCGTGTTTGGGGGCAATCGGTCGATGCCTTTATCGAACAATCTCAGCAAACCCATGGCCGGTCGACGTCTCGCACGACGAACCCGTACAGTTTGCCATCTACCCCACGAGGCAGTGCCTCCTGCATGATGCCCTGGGCGGCCCTGCCATCGGCCATGACCCCAAGCAACCCATTTGCTTCGCTCACGCCGTTTGGTGTGCCGTACGGTATGTTCACACCGATGGCACCGTGGATGGAGATGATGAAGCCGTTTCAATCGACGGCATTTCCAATGGCTGTCGGCATGATTTCGTTTGGTGTTCCGGAGCAGGTCGCGTGGCCAGCAGCGCGCGGGAACGCGGCGGCGCTCGATGCCTACAACATTGCGGCAAACTCGATGGAAAAGGCGCTGTCCGATTATCGGCGTGAGCAGGAGCGGACCCCAACGAAGGTCCAGCGGATCGAGCATACTGAAGTACCGAACCCGTTTACGTTGGCGTTCGCGATTATGCCATTCAATCCGGATATGCTGATGAAGTTCTTCGCGCCGCAGACTGAGCGCAAGGGTTAGGGGCCGCTTCAGGAGGCGAGCGTCGACTCGTCCGGCTTACTTACCAAATCCGAAAACGAAGAGGCGGCCCGCTGCGATTTGCGGTACCGCCTTTTTTGTTCCGGCCTCTAGGTGGCCAAGGTTGTGTCGCTGGTTTCTCCGCCTGGAAGCTGAGACCACCAGCCAGATATCATTTCTTCTTTTGCGGTTTCTTGCGGCAGTAGGCTTTGCGGTCTTTGCCGTTGACCTTACTGGCCTTGACCCAGACACAGCCTTTCGTCTGGCAAGCGGTTTTGGCGAGGCCCTGGCATTTGCTTGTTGGCTTCGCCGATGACTTCGCCTTCGTCTTCGCTGCTGAGTTTTTCGCCTTGGTGGGTTTTGTTTTTGCGGCTGACTTGGAGCTGTCTTTTTTGGTTTTCGCTTTGGCCTTGGTGGATTCAGATTTCTT
The DNA here is from genome assembly GCA_040219445.1 of Filomicrobium sp. GTDB lineage: Bacteria > Pseudomonadota > Alphaproteobacteria > Rhizobiales > Hyphomicrobiaceae > Filomicrobium. Next base: position 819,921 of record JAVJSM010000003.1, read on the forward strand.
CTTCTTCGTCGCCGTTTTCTTCTTTGCCTCCTTGTCCGAGGCCTTGGATTTGGTCGTTTTGCTTTTTGCTTTCTTCGCGGTGGCGGCTGTGTCCTTGGCAAGGCCAGGTCCGGCCGTCAATCCAAGTGGCGCGAAGGCGAGAAGCAGGGCTGCGAGGTGAGCGGTTACGAGCTTGCGGAACAAGGGCTAACTCCTTTAGATCGTTTTGGAATCACGCCTCATCAAAGCCGGATGATGAGGTTCCAGCAAGGTCGTTTTTGCGGGTGTACGGTATAACAATTTTCACGAGACCAGCTTAATCGCAGCAAGGTCTCGATGATTATGTTGCGGGTATCACTGGTTTGCCTATAGTGCCGCGCCAGCCTGCCGCCTTGGGCGCAAGCGTTCAGCAACTTAGAATTCAAAACTTCAGGGACCGCGAAGAAACTCCATGCCAGCAGCGAATGAGCAAAACCTCAAAGGTAAAATCAAAAAGGTCGTTCTGGCCTATTCAGGCGGGCTTGATACATCGATCATCCTGAAGTGGCTGCAGGAAGAATACGGTGCTGAGGTCGTGACGTTCACGGCTGATCTTGGTCAGGGCGAAGAACTCGAACCAGCGCGCCAGAAGGCCGAGCTCCTTGGCATCAAGGATGAGAATATCTTCATCGAGGATCTGCGCGAAGAGTTTGTCGCCGATTACGTCTACCCGATGATGCGGGCCAATGCGCTTTATGAGGGCATCTATCTGCTGGGCACGTCGATTGCGCGGCCGTTAATCTCCAAACGTCAGATCGAGATTGCGCGTGAGATGGGAGCCGATGCGGTTTGTCATGGTGCGACCGGTAAAGGAAATGACCAGGTCCGGTTTGAGCTTGGCTACTATGCGCTTGAGCCGTCGATCAAGATTATCGCGCCGTGGCGGGAGTGGGAGTTCAAGAGCCGCGAAGATCTGATTGCGTTTGCTGAAAAGCATCAGATTCCTGTTCCAAAAGACAAGCGCGGAGAAGCGCCGTTTTCGGTTGATGCGAACCTTCTGCATTCGTCGTCTGAAGGTAAGGTTCTGGAAGACCCGAACGGTGAGCCGCCACCTTACGTCTATATGCGCACGGTTGCCCCTGAAGATGCGCCCGATGAGGCGACCATCATTACCATCGGCTTCGAGAAGGGCGATGCGGTTTCCATCAATGGCGAGAAGCTTTCTCCTGCAACCTTGTTGGCGCGGTTGAATGATCTGGGGCGCGATAACGGTATTGGCCGGGTCGATCTGGTTGAGAACCGGTTTGTTGGGATGAAGTCGCGTGGTGTTTATGAAACGCCAGGCGGGACGATCTTGCTGGAAGCGCACCGGGCCATGGAAAGCCTCACACTCGATCGCGGAGCAGCGCACCTGAAAGATGAGCTGATGCCGCGGTATGCAGAGCTCATTTACAATGGGTTCTGGTTCTCGCCTGAGCGCGAGATGTTGCAGGCAGCCATCGACCAGAGCCAAGAGCATGTTGAGGGCGAAGTTCGTCTCAAGCTGTACAAGGGCAACGTGATTGTCATCGGTCGCGCCAGCCCGAAATCGCTTTACTCCGATCAGCTCGTTACCTTTGAAGACGACGAAGGTGCGTACGATCAGAAGGATGCTGAAGGGTTCATCAAATTGCAGGCGCTGCGTTTGCGGACGCTGGGCATGCGGGGCCGGAGCTGAGCAGGCGGGCTGTTTGCGGTCTGGTTCGTGTGTTGGTTTGGAGGGTGGGTGCGGTTGCGTGTAGCGCTGCGCCCGCTTTTTTTATCCGCCGCGCTGGTAGATCGGTTCGGTCTTCGCGCGGTTGATTTCGCGTTTTGCCTTGAGAGGTTTGTCGAGGGCCGCATAGGCTGCGTTCAGACGGCGTGACATCGCTTGGATGTAATCTGAAATCTCGTCTGGGAGATCAGCACCATTGAAGCGGTCGGGGTGATAGCGCCGTGCGAGCCGGTGGTAAGCTTCGCGGGCGGCTTCCATAGCAGCGCCGCGCGGTAAACCGAGGATCTTGTAGGGGTCAAACTCATTCGGATTGGCTGAAGCGGTGGGCAGCGGTTTGGCAGCTGGCACTTTGGTGGGCCGGATGGTGCGGAGCGTGCTCTTGGCGATCAGTTCGCGCGGACCTTCGTAAGATTGAAAATCCAGAAAACCGCCGTTGTCGTTCATTTCGTCGTAGAGCTGCCGCGTTGAAACGAGGAAAACGCAGCCTTTCGCGATGCGGCCGTCATCCAGCTCCAGTTCAACGTGGATGGTATTTTCGCGCGTTCGTGAAGCGTTATCGATGCGGTTGCGTTCGAACATGGGAGCCTGCGGTGTTTCAAATCTGAGCAATTGGACAAACTTGAATGGGCTGCTGCAATTTGGAGGCCGGGCTTTCGCGCCAGGCTGCGGACCGGCCAAAACGGCGTTAAGTGCCAATTGCAGAGTTTCGTCAGGACGACAAACTGGCGTGCTTTTCTAACCCGACGCCCTGTGTGAGGCTCATTTGTTCGTTTGAGGAGTTCGTTCACCAATGGTCAATCGGGATGACAGCGATCTGAGCCGCTCGTACCAGTTTGAAAAGTCCGAAGATGAACCGGTTAACGTGACTGCAAATGCAACCTTTGGCGATGTGCTGGCCGAACGGTTGTCGCGGCGCGATCTGATGCAAGGCGTATTGGCGACCACCGCGATTGCGGCTGCGGTTTCGCCTGCTGTTGTGCTGTCGGCTTGTTCGGAAGCTCCGTTGACGACGCCGAATTTCAACTTTCGGGAAGTCACCGCCGGGGAGAGTGAGCGCGATTACGTGGCGGACGGGTATCTGGCCGATGTGTTGATCGGCTGGGGCGATAAGGTCGAAGCTGATGCACCGAAGTTCGATGCTGAGAACCTGACTGCTGAAGCGCAGGCCAAGCAGTTTGGCTACAATAACGACTTCCTCGGCTTCATTCCGCTGGCTGGACGCGCGGATCATGGTCTGCTTGTCGTCAACCATGAGTTCACGAACGAAGAACTTATGTTTCCTGGTATCGACCCGACGGACAAGAAATCAAAACGCTTTGAGCAAATGACGCCGGAGCGCGTTGCTGTGGAGATGATGGCGCATGGCGGTTCGGTGATTGAGGTTAAGCGCACGGCTGATACCTGGGCGGTGGTTGCCGACTCTGTTTATGCAAGGCGGATCACAGCGGAGACGCCGATTGAGATTACCGGTCCGGCGGCCGGTCATGAGAAAATGCGCACGAGCTACGATAAAGACGGCCGGAAGGTGCGCGGCATGCTCAACAACTGCGCCGGTGCTGTTACGCCGTGGGGGACGTGGCTGACGTGTGAAGAGAACTTCAACGGCTATTTCTTCAACAAGAACGCGGCGAAGAAATCACCTCAGTCGGCTTCGCTTCGCCGCTACGGAGCGCCAGCGGAGTTTTATAACTGGGGTGAGCATCACGACCGGTTTGACGTTGCGAAGGAGCCCAATGAGGTTAACCGCTTTGGCTGGGTGGTCGAGATCGATCCGCTCGATCCCAACTCAACGCCGAAGAAGCGCACGGCGCTGGGCCGTTTCAAGCATGAGGGCGCAGGGAACATCGTCAATCGCGATGGCCGGTTTGTTGTCTACCAAGGCGATGACCAGCGCTTTGAGTACATCTACCGGTTCGTGACCAAGGCAAAGGTTGATGAAGCGAGTCGTAAAGGTAACAAGGACATCCTCGATGATGGGACGCTTTATGTTGCGCGCTTGAACTCCGATGGTAGCGGGATCTGGTTGCCGCTGGTTTTCGGTGAGGGGCCGCTGACGCCATCGAGTGGATTTGCTGACCAGGGCGACGTGGTGATCAATACGCGGATTGCGGCTGATCTGCTTGGTGCAACGAAAATGGATCGGCCGGAGGATATCGAAGCCAATCCGCGCACCGGCAAGGTCTATTGCATGCTTACCAACAATACAAAACGCACCGAAGTTGCGACGAATGCCGCCAATCCGCGGGCGTTCAACAAGTACGGCCATATCGTTGAGATCACGCCCGATGGGGGGGATCATACGGCGGCGACGTTTCGATGGGAGATCCTGGTGAAGTGCGGTGACCCGGAAGACGCCGAGGTTGGGGCGACGTTCAATCCGGCGACCAGCGAGAACGGCTGGTTTGCCAACCCCGATAACTGCGTTTTCGATGCTGAAGGGCGTTTGTGGATTGCGACAGACGGAAATTCGGGCCGTAAAACCGGGCGTGCTGATGGTCTCTGGGCGCTGGAGACGGACGGAAAGGCGCGTGGGACGGGCCGGTTGTTTTACAGATGCCCGGTCGGAGCGGAGCTGTGCGGGCCCTGCGTGACGCCTGATACAAAGACGTTTTTTGTTGCTGTCCAGCATCCGGGGGCTGGTGAAAAGGGCGTTGTTTCGACGTTCAAGAGCCCGCGCACCCGCTGGCCCGACTTTAAGTGGAGTGTGCCGCCGCGTCCGGCGGTGGTGGCCATTACCAAGAAGGGTGGTGGCAAAATCGGGGTTTAGGGGCTGAAGGTCTTGGAAGGTCCCGGGTTTGCCGAGTTGAGGCGCAGGCGTTTTTGTATACCGGAGCTGACGAATTCCCTGGCTGGGCACTATAATGTGCTTTGCTTGCAGCTTAATCCCGCCGGTCATTGACGGATGGGTCTTAAACCTTAATTTGCCGGATCGAAGTCCAGGTAAACGCGACGAACGGCACCTTGCATCTTGAGGCGGGGCGGGACATTGATTGCGCCCGGATAAATTGAACACTGAATGTGAGCCGCAGGTTTGGCTGTTGCGGCAGGGAGATCGGATACGGATGCTCGATAACCACGTGAGCGAAGATCAGACTGAGCGCAGTGATGGTGCGGCAGAAGTTGGCGGGGGCCGCCATAACTGGACGCTTGCCGAAGCCCGGGCGATCTATGAGCTGCCGTTTAACGATCTGCTGTTCCGCGCACAGTGTGTTCACCGCGAGCATTTCGATCCCAACGTTGTTCAGAAGAGCCAGCTGTTGTCGATCAAGACCGGTGGTTGTCCTGAGGATTGCTCCTATTGCAGTCAGTCAGCCCGCTATCAGACGGGGCTAAAAGCTTCCAAGCTGATGGCGGTGGAAAAGGTGTTGGAGGGCGCGCGCGCGGCAAAGGCCAAAGGCGCGACCCGGTACTGCATGGGGGCGGCTTGGCGCAGCCCTAAGCAGCGCGACATGGATGTTGTGCTGGCGATGGTGGCAGGCGTCAAAAGCCTTGGCATGGAAACCTGCATGACACTGGGTATGTTGAGCGACGAAGAAGTTGCGCAGCTGCGTGAAGCGGGCCTCGATTACTACAACCACAACATCGATACCTCAGAGCGGTATTATCCTGAGGTTATCACCTCGCGGACGTTTGTCGATCGCCTTGAGACGCTGGAGCGGGTCCGCAACTCGGGCATGAAAGTCTGTTCGGGTGGAATTCTCGGGATGGGGGAAACCGAGGACGACCGGCTCGATATGCTGGTTACGCTGGCGAACCTGCCGGAGCATCCAGAAAGCGTGCCGATCAATATGTTGATGGCCATGGAAGGCACGCCGCTGGAGAACATCGATAAGGTCGATGGCGTCGCCTTTGTGCGTGCGATTGCTGTTGCGCGGATCATGATGCCGAAGTCTCATGTGCGGCTGTCGGCTGGGCGCAGTGAGATGAGCGATGAGCTACAGGCGTTGTGCTTCTTTGCCGGTGCAAATTCGATTTTCTGCGGGGAGCAATTGCTGACGGCGGATAATCCTGGCGAGGATGCTGATGATCGTCTGTTTGCCAAGCTGGGGTTACGTGGTGAGGCTGTGGGGAGTGCAGGAAACTCCGATTGAGCAGCGATAGCGACACGACGACAAACCAATTTCGCGAACACGCGCAATCTCTGTTGGCGCTGGAGCGGCGTAACCGGTTGCGTCGTTTGACGCCGCGTCAGGGCCATGACTTCTCTTCCAATGATTATCTTGGGCTCGCTAATAGCGAGGAGCTTCGTCAGGCGATTGTTCGTGCGATAAGTCGAGGCGTGGCGATTGGTTCGGGTGGCTCGCGGCTGTTGCGCGGAAATGATCCAGAGCATGAGAAGCTCGAAGCGGAAGCGGCGGAGTTCTTCGGGGCGGAAGCAGCGCTTTATTTTGCTAGCGGTTTTTCTGCCAATGCGGCGGTGTTAGCGACGTTGCCGCAACGTGGTGACGTGATTGTTTATGACAATCTCATCCATGCCAGCGCCCATGACGGCATGAAGCTATCGCGGGCGGAAAAAACCGCTGCCCGTCATAACGATGCGCAGGCCTTTGAGGACGTTATCAAGACGTGGCGCAAGGCCGGTGGTAAAGGCCGTCCATGGTTGGCGGTTGAGAGCCTCTACAGCATGGATGGGGATGTTGCTCCGCTCGATGATCTGATTGGGCTTGCGGAAGCACATGACGGCGTGTTGCTGATCGATGAGGCGCATGCAACCGGCGTGCTTGGCCCTCAGGGCCGCGGATTGGGTGCGCATCTTGAAGGCCGCGAGGATGTTTTGTCGCTGCATACCTGTGGCAAGGCGTTGGGTGCGATGGGCGGTCTGGTTTGCGGGTCGCGGTTGCTGATCGACTATCTGGTTAATCGCTGCCGTCCCTTCATCTATTCTACTGCGCCATCCCCGCTTATGGCATCAGCCGTGCGCGCTGCCTTGGAGCTCGTCAAAGCTGACACTGGTGATGGTCCAGACAGCCGGCGTGCAGCACATCGGGAGCTTGTGACGTCGGCGGGTTCGCTGCTTGAGTCCCATTGCGGGATCAAACCGACCGGGACGCACATTCAGCCCGTGATAGTTGGCCGGGATGAACTGGCGGTGTGTGTTGCTGAAGCGATGCAGCGCCGCGGTTTTGATGTCCGGGCGATCCGGCCGCCGACCGTCCCGGAGGGGAGTGCGCGGCTTAGAGTTCCGATTACGATGAATGTTGATGCATCGATTTTTGAGGCGTTTGCGTTAGCGCTCGCGGAAGAGCTTGCAAAAGTAGGCCTTGGCGCGGCTGAAATTGCTCAGGTGAACCAGGGAGCAGCGGTTTGACGAAACAGCATCGGTTGGTTGTTGCCGGGACGGATACCGGCGTTGGCAAGACCGTGTTTTCCGCGGCGCTCGCTGGCGCGCTTGATGCCGATTATTGGAAGCCGGTCCAATCCGGGCTTGCCGATGGAACAGACCGTGAGTGCGTTGCGGAACTCAGTGGTTTGCCCGCAGAGCAGATCTTTCCTGAAGTTTACAAGCTGACTGAACCGATGTCGCCGCACCTTGCGGCTGAGATCGATGGCGTGACGGTGGATGCCGTGCGGCTTGTACCGCCGCAAACGGAGCGTCCACTCGTTATTGAGCTCGCGGGCGGTTTGCTGGTTCCGCTTAACAATGACGACTTGCAGGTTGATGTCGTTGCCGGTTGGGCTGCACCTGTTGTGTTGGTGGCGCGCACGGCACTTGGTACGATCAACCACAGCTTGCTCTCGCTTGAAGCCCTGCGCGCGCGCAACATCCCGATCGTTGGCGTCGCTTTTGTTGGTGACCCCGAGCCAAAGGTTGAGGCGACGATCAGCCGGATGGGGCAGGTTAAACGTCTCGGGCGGTTGCCGTTCGTCTCGCCGTTGGACCAAGGGGCGTTGGCGCGGGCGTTTGCGGATAACTTCGATCTTAAGGATTTTTTGTGACCACTTCGTCCCCGGTTTGGCATCCTTTTACGCAGCATCGGACAGCGCCGCCTGCGATTAACGTCGCGCGGGCGTCTGGTGCGCGACTACATCGGGCTGATGGCGGCACGCTTATTGATGCGATTTCGTCGTGGTGGGTCATCACACATGGGCATTGTCATCCGCGCATCGTGGAGGCGGTGAAACGGCAGGCTGAAGAGCTCGATCAGGTAATTTTTGCAGGCTTTACGCATCCGCCGGCTGAGCGGCTGGCGGAGGAACTGGTGAAGCTGGTTCCCGCTGAGCTGACCCGAGTATTCTATTCGGATTCGGGGTCTACTGCCGTTGAGGTCGCTCTGAAGATGGCGCTTGGCTATTGGCATAATCTCGGCCACCAGCGGACCCGTGTGATCGTGCTTGAGCATGCCTATCACGGTGACACCATCGGTACGATGTCGGCGGGTGAGCGCGGTGTTTTCAACGCGGCTTATGCGCCGCTGTTGTTTGATGTCGTGCGGTTGCCGTTTCCTGAAACCGGGCGTGAGGCTGCGGTTCTTGAGGAACTGGAAGCGCAATGCAGGACAGGCGACGTCGCGGCCCTTGTTGTGGAGCCGCTGGTCCTTGGGGCTGGCGGTATGTTGATGTGGGATGCAGCGACGCTGAAAGAGATGCGCCGGATCACCAAAGCGCACGATGTGTTGCTGATTGCCGATGAGGTGATGACCGGTTGGGGGCGGACGGGAACGGTGTTTGCCTGTGACCAAGCCGGTGTCACGCCCGATATCATGTGTATCGCGAAAGGGCTGACGGGCGGTTATCTGCCGCTTGCGGCCACGTTTGCGACCGAGCCCATCTTTGCTGCGCATTATTCGGAGGACCGTTCAAAAACTTTCTTTCACTCTTCATCGTTCACGGCAAACCCGCTGTGTTGCGCGGCGGCGCTTGAGAATGTCCAGATTTGGAAGGATGAGCCGGTTCGCGAGCGCATCACCCAGCTGGCCGAGAAGCAATCGGCAGCCTTGGCGAGGCAGAATGCAAGCGGGCTGTTCAAGAATTGCCGGCAGTGTGGAACGATCACAGCCGTCGATATTGATGTTCCGGATTCTGGGTACCTGGCGGGTATCGGGCCTGCCCTTCAGCGGACTTTCCTGGAACGCGGTGTGCTGTTGCGGCCGTTGGGGAATACGATCTACGTGATGCCGCCCTACTGCATTTCCGATGATGAGCTTTCTCAGGTTTATGAGGTTCTGGAAGCGGGTGTTCGGTCTGTCTTGGCGGAGGCCCGCGCATGACACTTGCGGTTAGGGGCGCAGCAGCCGGTGGTGTCAGGTTTGCTGGTTTTGGCCACTATGCGCCACAGCGAGTTGTCGTAAACGCTGAGATCGAGCAACGTTTGGGCCTCGAACCTGGCTGGATTGAGCGCCGCACGGGAATTCGGGAGCGGCGCTGGGCGGCGGATGGGGAAAAGCTTTCCGACATGGCGGTGGCTGCGGGGCGCATGGCGCTTGATGCGGCAGGTGATGCTGGAGGCGATGTCGGTCTTGTTTTGCTGGCGACTTCAACGCCTGACCATTTGTTGCCGCCGACAGCCCCGCTTGTTGTGCACCGCCTAGGTTTGGGCTCTGCGGGCGGGATCGATTTGACGGGGGCCTGTGCCGGGTTTCTATATGCTCTGACCATGGCGGACGGATTTGTTCGACTGCACCAGAAGAAAGCGCTTGTGATCGCAGCCAATATCCTGTCGCGGCGGATCAATCCGAACGAAAAAGCCAGTTCTGTGTTGTTTGCTGATGCGGCCGGTGCCGTTTTGTTGACCCCTTGCGAGGATCGCGGGGCTGGCATTCTGGCGGCGGATCTGCGCACAGACGGAGAAGGATATGAGCTGATCAAGATCGCAGCTGGCGGCAGTGCGGAGCCGTTCGAACCGGGGCTGTCGCCCGAGGCCCTGCAAATGCAAATGCGAGACGGCCGAGCGGTTTTTCAAAAAGCTGTGTCCATGATGACGGATGCATCTCGGAATGTTTTGGAGACTGCGGGGCTCACCGCAGAGGATATCGATCACTTCGTGCCTCACCAAGCGAATGTTCGGATTTTGGACGCTGTTTCCCGCAACCTAAAGATCCCACAGCGGACCTGTTGCACCACTTTGGAGGCCTTCGGGAACAGTTCTGCAGCGACAATCCCGTTCACTATGTCAAGTTTGTCTCAAACTCGTGGCTTCCAGGTTGGCGATCGCGTGTTACTGTGTGCAGCAGGGGCCGGCATGAACGGTGGTGCGGTTGTCGCTGGCTTGTAGGGTGCCTGCCGCGAAGAAGCCTTTGTTTTCCGGGTATTCTTTGTTCGGGCGAAGTGAAGGAGTGGCACGTCGAATGGGTATGGATCAGGACGCTAAGTTGGCAGAAGTGCTGGCCGTCAACGAACACTTCTATGATGTTTTCCGTTCCGGTGACTTTGCGGCAATGGATGAGATGTGGTCACGGCGGGAGGATGTTTCGGTTTATCATCCCGATTGGCCAGGCATCACCGGTCGCGAGGACGTCATGGCTTCATGGCATCGGCTGATGATCAGCAATGATCCGCCAGCTGTGTTCGTGCGTGACCCGATGGTGGTGCGCGAGGGCCGGGTCGCTGTGGTGTTTTGTTTCGAAGACGTTGAAGGTAGCACGATGACTGCTAGCAACGTTTTCGTAAAGGAAGACGGGGTTTGGAAAATTACCAGCCATCATGCACGCCCGTTGCCGCAGCTGGGCGAAGGCTCCGATGACGACGAAGCCGGTGATGCTGGTGGAACAGGTGATGGGGCTGCCTAGGCCTCGTTTCCCCGATAACGTGATTTTTGAGAACCGGCGGCTACTTTAGGCGTCGGTTTTTTATTGGCCTGAATCACTGGGTTCTGGGCAACTCTTCCAACTGGCGTTGGCCTCCAGTACAGCGGTGCGCCGGCAAGCGAATGTTTGAGTGTCAGGCGGCCTGTTTTCTACGCAGTGTTTCGCCCCGATAAGACAGTGCTTCTGCGATATGAAGGCGCGTTACCTGATCGGTTTCGTCCAGGTCAGCGAGTGTGCGTGCGACACGCAGTGTTCGGTGAAACCCGCGTGCTGATAATCCTAGGTTTTCGGCTGCTTGGCGAAGGAGCTTTTGCCCTGCTTCGTCTGGCATGGCGGTTTCTTCAAGGATTTGACCGGCACATTCCGCGTTGGTTCTGGTTCCTTTGACGCCGAGTGAGGCAAATCTTTCTAACTGGCGGTTGCGCGCACTCTCGACGCGGGCGCGTACTTCGGCGCTACCTTCTTTTGCTGGGGGCAAAACGAGGTCGGCTGCGGTTACAGCAGGGACTTCAATCTGAAGATCTATGCGATCCATCAGAGGGCCGGAGATCCGCGCCTGATAGTCTTCAGCGCACCTGGGACCACGCTTGCAGGACTGGCCCGGATTGCTTGTACCGCATCTGCAAGGGTTCATCGCGGCGATGAGCTGGATGCGCGAGGGGTAGGAGATCCGGTGATTGGCACGTGCAATGACCATTTCACCGGTTTCGAGCGGCTGACGCAGGCTATCGAGCACCTGTGGGTTGAACTCGGGAAGCTCATCGAGAAACAATACGCCCAGATGCGCTAGGCTCGCTTCGCCGGGGCGGGGGCGTGATCCGCCGCCGACGAGGGCGGCCATGCTTGCGGAATGGTGCGGTTGTCGGAAGGGGCGCTCGGAGGCAAGCTTGCCGCCCATCAATTCGCCAGCGAGCGAATGTACCATCGAGACTTCCAGCATTTCTTCTGGCGTGAGCGGTGGCAGGATGGATGGCAGGCGAGCTGCCAGCATTGATTTGCCTGACCCTGGTGGACCGATCATCAGCATGTTGTGGCCGCCGGCTGCAGCGATTTCGAGAACGCGTTTGGCGCTTTCCTGGCCTTTGATGTCTTTGAGGTCCGGCATCGGTTTCGCCGATTCGGCAATGCTTGGTTTGGGCCGGGAGAGGACTTGGTGACCTTTGAAATGATTGACCAAGCTTAAGAGGTGTTCAGGCGCGAGGATGTTCATTTCTTCCCCAGCCCAAGCGGCTTCAGAACCACAAGCTGCCGGGCAGATCAGCCCCTTGCCCAGAGCGTTAGCACCGATTGCAGCTGGGAGCGCACCGGGAACTTCCCTGATTGAGCCATCCAGGGCCAACTCACCTATGGCGGCATATTCCGAGATAGCCTCCGGCGCGATTGCCCCCATCGCCGCCATCAGGGCGAGGGCGATGGCCAAATCGTAATGGCTGCCTTCTTTTGGGAGGTCGGCTGGAGCGAGATTTACGGTTAGGTGCTTATAAGGAAGGCCAAGGCCGACCGCGTGAAGTGCGTTGCGGACCCGTTTCCGGCTTTCTGCGACGGCTTTGTCGGGCAAACCCACGATCATGAAGGCTTGCTGTCCGGGTGTAATGCGGACTTGGACCTCGACAGCACGCGCTTCGACGCCGACAAAGGCGAGGGTCGAAATCTGAGCGTACATGCACAGCCCCTGTTGGATTATCGGTTTCCCATGTTCACGAAACAACGTACGCCAAAGCAGCGGTACGCGCAAGAACAAATAGTGAACATTGGACTATTTACAATGCGTTCGGCAAATGGATGGGAAGGTGCCACGGGAGTAGAAAGATCAAGTCGAAGCCGATGGTGTGCTCCTGATAGCGCGGATGCTTTGCCAACCAGAGGTCCGCAGCGTGCCGAGTGCGTTGGCGCTGTTTGGCTGTCACCGAGGCTTCAGCCAATTCGAGAGTTCTTCGCCGTTTTACTTCGACAAATGCGATGCGTTTGCCGCGTGTTGCGATGAGATCGATTTCGCCAGCGGGCGTGCGGACCCTTGCGCCGAGGACGACATAGCCTTTCAAGAAAAGCCAGATGGCGGCTGTCCGCTCGGCTGCCAGGCCTGACTTGTAACGTTGACGGCGCGTGGTCGTTTCGCTGCTTGCGTCCTGGCTCCCGCCCCCGCTTTGGCTCGTACCTCGTCCCATCAGTCCCCGCCCTGGCGCAGCTTCAGACCCAGGTCATAAACGCGTTTGCGGGGAACTTTCAGGGATTCGGATACGGATTTTGCAGCATCGCGCAGCGACATAGACGGCATGGCATCCTGAAGTGCTTGGGAGATCCTGTCGTCGTCGACCATTTGCGGAGTTGGCGGGGCAATCACTATGACGATTTCGCCTTTGATGCTGTCTCGATCAGAGAAATCTTGAGCAAGGCTCGATAGCGTTCCGCGCGCCAATTCCTCATTCAGCTTGGTAAGTTCCCGCGCGACAGCGGCCGGCCGGTCGCCTAATCCTTCAGCGAGTGCAGCGAGAGTGTCAGCCAAACGGCTTGGGGCTTCGAACAGGATCAATGTTGCCGGTAGCGCGCTGAGTTCGTCGATGCGGGATTTGCGCGCCGAGGCTTTGTTTGGGAGGAAGCCTGCGAACAAGAAGGTGTCGGTTGGTAGTCCGGAAGTGACCAATGCGGTGATGGGAGCTGCGGCACCTGGGATGCAGTCGACGGTATGTCCAGCTTCGGCGCAATCGCGGACAAGCTTGTAGCCTGGGTCTGAGATCAACGGGGTTCCAGCATCCGATATGAGTGCGATACTCCTTTGTTCGGCAAGCGCTGCTAAGATGGCCGGGCGCTCGTGGCTCGCGTTGTGCTCGTGATACGGTTTCAGTTTGGTTCGGATGCCAAAGTGACTGAGCAGCTTGCCGCTGTGGCGAGTGTCTTCGGCATAGACAACATCGGCGGTCGCCAGGATGGCGAGGGCGCGCAAAGTGATGTCGGAGAGATTGCCGATAGGCGTCGCGACGAGATGCAACCCGGGGCTATGAGCGCGTTGCAGAGCTTGTGCGAGTTCGCTTGAGACGCGATCCTTAAGGTGGGTGTGCGGACTGTCCGGGGACGCGGGCAATGGGCTGGTCTTTTCCAAATTTTAAATGGGCGATGGCGAATGCAGCGCTTGCTCGATATTGATCTGTTCGCAGAGGATTGTGAGCTGTTGCACTGGGAGGTTCGAGGGCCCAAGTCCTCAAGGGGCAAATATAACCTGTCTTTTTGGTTTAGCACTTAGCCCCTGGTCGTGGGCAAATCGGCTGCAAGTGGTCAAATTTGCCAACTAATTGAGTTTTTGGGTGGTCGGACGCTGGCGGTCCATTCAACCCCTATCATAAGATACCTGCGAATCACTCGCGGGAGGCGGTCGATTGGTTGGCTTGGGGCTGATCTGTTATCGCGTTGTTTTTTCCGGTGTGGTCGGAACTGGTTATGGGGAGCGGGACTACTTGGTACTGCGCAATTCTATAAAGGCACTGTTTTGGCTCCTGGCATCTTTGGTGCTCGTGGCAGTGGCTGGTTGCGCGGCCAATTTGGACAGCATGCCGTCCGCACCACAGGTCGGTGCCGGTGGACAATCTCCTGCGGTTGCTCCGAAAAAGCGACATCGTCCGGTTACGATTGCTATGTTGCTGCCGCTGAAGGGCTTCGGTCAGGCGGCGTTGATTGGCAAAGGTCTTAAACAGGCTGGAGAGCTAGCGCTTTTTGAATCCGACAATCCGCGGGTGCAACTTATCGTCAAGCACGATGACGGTACTTCGCAGGGTGCGGAGGCGGCTGCCCGGGCGGCCATCGCGGAAGGCGCTGAAATTATCGTCGGCCCATTGTTTGGCCGGTCGGTGGGGCAGGTGGCAGCTGTCGCCCGGGCTTCAAACGTGCCGGTTTTGACGCTGTCGAATGATCGGTCGGTTGTGACCGGTGGCGTCTACCTGATGAGCTATCTTCCGCAAGCAGAAGTGGCGCGCATTGTTTCGTTTGCACTTCGCCAGGGTAAGCGGCGATACGCGGCGCTGATTCCGGCTGGAGCCTATGGTGATACGGTTGCGCAGGCATTCTCTGCGGCGGTGTCGCGCGGTGGCGGGCAGGTGGTGGCGCTGGAGCGTTATGAAGGTGGCGCAAACGCCATGCTGGAGCCGGCCAAGCGTGTGTTCGATGTGATCAACGAAGCGGCGCAATTGGGTGCGCCCGTTGATGCCTTCTTCCTGCCGGGCAACCGCGAGACTTTGCCCGTGCTCGGGCCGCAGCTCGCTTATGCCAATCTCGATACGCGGACGACGCAGCTCATAGGTCTTGGTGGCTGGGACTATCCCAATATCGGTCAGAATGCTGTTTTTGTGGGTGGCTGGTATCCTGGGCCTGATCCGCGTGGCTGGCAGGCGTTCGCTGAGCGTTTTTCGAAGACGTTCGGGCAGTCGCCGCCGCGGGTGGCAAGCCACGCCTACGATGCAGTCAAGCTGGCGATTTCATTGTCTGACAGGCCGAAGGGCCAGCGTTATACGCAAGCCAATCTCGCTAACCCGGCGGGTTTTGATGGTGTTGATGGCCGGTTCGTCTTGCAAGCTGATGGGCTGTCGACGCGGCCGTTGGCTGTTTTGCAGGTTCAGAAATTTGGTGCGACCGTTGTTGAAGCGGCTGTTGCTACGGGTGTCGAACCGCAGGCAATTGGGTTTTCTGGTGGGATAAGCTCAACTGTGTTTGGCGCCTCGTCCGCGCTGGCAAACGAAGCGCAAAACAACAGGCCTGCACCGGGATCGCGCCGCTCGAATACGGATGCGTCTGGCACGATGGATATCGACGGAGCCTCGCGGCTCTAGCTGATCATGCTTGCCGCTGCGGGCGTGCGAAAACCAAAGTTGCTCTCGTTAAAACGCGGGTCCGTCCGCCAACACCCTAGGCGTAAACCGCGCCCGGCGCGGTCGCCTCGGTGATGTCTCCGGTGACCGGCTCAATATCGAATGACAGTCCGAAATCGGCCCGCATATGCAACATCGCTCGCTCTGCAAGCGCGGTGATGGTGAACAGCGGATTGACACCGAGCGAGCGTGGGATAATCGAGCCATCGATGACGTAGAGGCCAGAGTGGACTGCGGTGGCGTCTGATCCAGCCGAGCGATCGAAGACCTGGCCTTTGTGGTTGACGACACCACTTTGGCAGTCCGAACCCATGCCGCAGCCACCAAGCGGATGTGCGGTTGCAGGTTGGTTGCCCATGACCGTTCCAGCCAGTGGGTTCTGGACATAGCTCCCGCCGAGTTGTCCGGCGATCTTTGACAAGGCTTCACCGAGGCGTTGGTAGACGGGTTCGTCTTTGGCACCTGGCCAGCTGAGCGCAAGCTGATCGCCGTCGAGGCTGAATGCGCCGGATGCGCTGTCGTGGGAGACCGCGAAGAAAGTCTGCAACCGAGAAAACGGACCGTTATAGACACCGCTGATCAGGCTTTGGACGGCACCGAGCAAACGTCCGTTGGGCAAGAACATCACTGGCAGGACCGGGGCGATGGGCGACGGCAAAGCGCCATCCTGGACGGCGAATTGATGATCCAGATTGTCCGCATCGTGATGCTCGAGTTGCCCTGTGACGGCGCTGCCGACTTCGAAATTCTCAATCTTTGGTGGATGGCCTATGCCAATGGCGTTGACGGTTTGATCTCCGCCGTAGCCAAACGCGATGATGTCGCCATTGGCAGAGAACCTTTTGCCGAGTCGCTCGGATACGGCGAGGCCAGACTCAGCTGACCGAAGCAGGATTTCCGTTGAGCCAAGCGTGCCTGCAGCCAGGATAACGACGTTTGCTTCGATGGTGATCAAAGCGGCTTCGTCTTGTGATTTGCCGGATGATTTATGGTTGGTCGGCAGGGCTTCAATCTGCCAGCTGCCGTCGCTCCGTTTGACGACGCGGCGCACGCTGATCTCGGTGAAGATTTCGGCACCGTGGCGGGCAGCATCCGGCAGGTACGATAAGGCGACGGTATTCTTGGCACCGACGTTGCAGCCTGAGCAGCAGTCACCGCATGAGGTGCAGGCGGTCTGGCGGACGCCCGCCGGGTTCACGTTGTCCTCGAAGCTTACTGCGACGGGTGTGTCGCGCATGGTGCAATTGGCGGCGTCGGCTGCGCTGGCGACGGCCTGATACTTTGTCATTTCGCTCGCGCGTGGATGCGTCGAGGGGCGGATCCACTTTTCGGCGTTGGCAAATCCTTTGTCGAGCAGGCCATCTTGACGGATTTGCCCCGGCCAGACTTCGTCGGCAAAGACACGGTTGTCTGGGCGAAGGGTGACGCCTGCATTAACGAGCGACCCGCCACCCAGGCCACAGCCTGTTAAGACGTGGATGTCTTTGCCCAGGCGAAGATCGAATAATGCGGTTGGTGAGCCGGAAACCGATGATTTGCTTGTGACGCGCATCTCATTGCGCAGCTCTGGAAAGCGGGAGGGGAATTCGCCAGTCAGAATTTCGCGGCCGCGCTCAAGGACAGCAACCTTTTTGCCCGCGCGTGCCAACCTGGATGCCGAGACACCCCCGCCGTAACCAGATCCGACGACAACGACATCATAATGCGCGCGAAGGTCTTCCAGCGGTCGTGCAAGTCGGCTCATTTCGGCTCCCCATCTCACATTGTGCCAAATGCATCCTGATCTCTTACCGGCAATGCCGGCAAGCGTCACGGGAGCTGCGACACTGAAATTCGCAAATGTCCTTAAGATCAACGCTTTTGAAATATACTTTCGCCCAATTCCCCCCTTAGCTCTCCGCCTCCCTTGGGCAACGCCATGTGTTCGGGCTCTGTGAGACCCGTCTAGCGCGCCTCGCTTTGCGGTGCGTGTGTTCTGCAAGTTCAAGGTCGAGGCTATAGCTCAGAGGTAGAGCATCTGGGTCAGACCCGGAAGGACGAGGGTTCAAATCCCTTTAGCTTCTCCACGTTCGATGGTCGAACACTGGACTTTTAATCCAGCTAGCCGAAAGGCTTTCGCAGGTTCGAATCCTGCAATGCGTGTTACCAAACGCATCTGGTTAGGGGCCAGACCAAAGACTGATGGGAAGCCGGGCGTTGTGGTCCGGCGAGCTGCGGCAAACGCTTTTGGTTTCGGCCGAAGGTGGGCGCTGCGGTGAGCAGCACGGCTGCCAATATGTGCTGCCGCGGATACCGCTGCGGGACTGTGGCTGGCGCTTCGTGCCCCGGGTCGGTTTGCGCTTCCTTCGGGAAGGCGGTCGGCTCGCAGCGCGCGGCAAAGGTCACAGACCTGGAGCTTAAGCGGGAGCCCGTGGTCAGTCATGTGGGCTAGGGCGCTCGGCGACCCTTTCGAATGACGCAGCGTGGGCGTCGCAACGGTAGAGAGCACGGTTGGAGTTCAGGCAGTTCGCTGGTGGCTCCGACCAATATCAAAGGATCGAAATGAAGTAGGAATATGGATCATGTTCGGCATTGGTTTTTTCACAGTAGACGTCAAGGATAGCGAACGCGCGTTCTTGTCTCGCAACGGTCGTTTTGAACAATTGCTTGGTCCGGGCCGGTTCCGGACGCTAGATCTTGCCGGGCATTATGCGGCTGAGATCGTAAACGTTGCGCGTGCCGAAATTCCTGCTGAGCGGGCGTTGATGTTTGAAAAGACGCATCCGAAGCTTGCCGAAGAGAACTTCGTCATCGTGCAGACCTCGGCTGAAGAGGTGGCGATTGTTTCTCTCGATGGTGAGCCTGTTCGGTTGGTGCGTCCAAACTCAACGCGCGCGTACTGGAAGACGTTGACGCAAGTTGATGTGGAACGCATCGACGCGGCAAGCAACGCACGGTTGACCAACAAGGTTCTCGACCGGTTGGCGGATTTCCAGACCAACTTGTTCAAGGTCCATGTGATCGAGGAATACGAAGTTGGTTTGTTGTTCATCAACGGTGCGTTTGTTGAGACGCTTAAGCCTGGACGCCATGCCTTCTGGGAAGTCGGCCGAAAGGTAGAAGTGCGCCGGTTGGATCTCAGGCCGACGCCGCTTGAAGTGACGGCACAGGAGATTTTGACGAAGGACCGCGTTGGTATCCGTGTGACGCTTACGGCCTTCTACAAAATCGTATCGCCGCAGAAGGCGGTGATGGGTTCGGGTGACGTTGCCAACACGCTTTACCGGATGGTGCAGTTTGCCATCCGTGAAGCGGTCGCGACGCGCACGCTCGACGATATCCTTGCCGCACGCGACACGATCGACCGCGAAGTTCGTTCGTTCGTGAGTAAGCGGGCTGAGGATCTTGGTGTCGAGATCGGTGAAATCGGCGTCAAGGATGTGATCTTGCCCGGCGACGTACGTTCGTTGCTTAACAAGGTCGTTGAGGCGGAGCGGGTTGCGAAGGCAAACCTCATTCGCCGTCAGGAAGAAACGGCTGCAACGCGTTCGTTGCTCAACACAGCACGGTTGATGGAAGACAACCCGTTGTTGTTGCGGCTCAAGGAACTCGAAGCGTTGGAGAAGCTCGTGGAGAAGGTTGGCAAGATTGATTTGCACACCGGCGAAACGGGTGGTTTCGATGCGATGCTTCAGCGCCTCTACAAGTTGGGTGGCAGCAAAGCAGCTGAGTAAGAGAGAGGGGGCTTCGGCCCCCTCTTTTTTGGTTTCCGCTCGAGGCGGAATAGCACCGCCAGCCCGCTCCCCCTCCCGACCGCCCATGACAGCATCCTTTTGGGTGGCCGGGAGGGGGAGCGGGCTGGTTCCAGCAACGGCTCCCTCTTTTCATTTTAAGCAGTGTTCACTTCAAGATGAGGTCTGGCTGACCAGAGTTTCACCGAGGTGTGAAGGATTTCGTCAAAATCTGATTTGCGGTCGCGCGCGGCAACGTCCTAACTAGTGCGGGCGGGTAGGACGCACATCGAATGGTCCATAGGAGGCCTAGAGTTATGAAGTACGTATTCGTACCAGTCGTCGGTGCATTGGCTGCGTTTGCATTTGGTGCCCAAGTTTCGCCCGCTGAAGCTAAGATCCGCTGCCAGGGTGCTTACCAGATCGTGCAAGGAAGTCCGATCGCGACCCCTTATTGCGGCGATAACCATCTTGCGCGTGTCGCCAAAGGATATGGGTCTAAGGTTTCCGCGCGGCAGATCCGGCAGAACCCATCGACGAAACGCGAGATCTGCCAGTGGATCGGACACGACATTCGCGTGCAGGATATCTGTGCTGGTTTCCGCAACGATGATGGTGGCTACGGCCGTAACTGATCACCGATCGTTTGGTTTTCAAATCAAAAACGGCCGCCCGAGAGATCGAGTGGCCGTTTGTTTTTGCGTTGATTAGGTGCGCATAGCGATCAGGCGGTGATTTCGAGACCGCGCTGCATCTGAGCTGCTTGCAGCGTGTTCTTCAGCAGGCAGGCGATCGTCATCGGGCCGACGCCGCCTGGAACCGGCGTAATGGCACTGGCGACTTCTGCGGCTGGCGCGTAGTCGACGTCGCCTTTGAGTTTGGCTTTGCCGCCTGGGACTTCGACGCGGTTGATGCCGACATCGATTACGATGGCACCAGGCTTGATCCAGTCGCCCTTGACGAATTCAGCAATGCCGACCGCGGCTACGACCAAGTCGGCGCCTCTGACGACAGACGCGATATCCTTGGTGCGGCTGTGTGCGACCGTCACGGTGCAGTTCTCGCGAAGGAGCAGCGCGGCCATCGGTTTGCCAACGATGTTGGAACGTCCGATGACGACGGCGTTCATGCCGGAGAGGTTTTCCTGGACTGACTTGGCCAGGATGAGCGAGCCCGTTGGTGTGCAAGGCGCTAGCGCAGGTTCACCGACCCACAGGCGGCCGACGTTCACCGGGTGGAAGCCATCAACGTCCTTTGCTGGATCAATGGCATTGAGGACTTTCTCAGAATTGATGTGTTTTGGAACTGGTAGTTGGACCAAGATACCGTTAACGGCTGGGTCGTTATTCAGTTTGTCGACGAGCGCCAAGAGATCGGCTTCCGATGTCTCCGCTGGCAGTTTGTGCTCGATCGAGTTCATGCCGACTTCTTTGGTCTGCTGACCTTTGTTACGCACGTAGACTTGGCTTGCTGGATCCTCTCCAACGAGCACAACTGCGAGTCCTGGCGTGAAACCATGAGCACTTTTCAGTGCTTCAACTTTGGCGGCGAGATCCGCGCGGACCTGTGCGGCGACGGCTTTTCCGTCGATGACTCGTGCGCTCGACATGTTTGATGTTTCCTCCTGCGTTTGTTGTGTGTTTTGCGGCTTTGACTTGCGGCCGAATAATCCAAAAATCATTTGCCCTGCCCGAGTACGTTCGTTTTGGCGCGAAGGCTATGTACTAAAGTACCCCCTTCCGCCTGGACATGCAGCAACTTGACGCGTGATTTGGTGCCTGCGCGAAGGTTAACGCTGGATTTTGGGAGATCGAGCCACTTGGCAATCAGTTTCTCGACGGCGGTATTGGCAGCGCCATTTTCCGGGATTGCGCGGACCTTGACCTGAAGAGCAGGGCCGTCAGCCGTTTCGCACCAACCAACGATTTTGTCCGTAGAGGCGTTTGGCGTCACGCGGACGCGGAGTGTGACGCCGGTTTCAGAGATTTGCCAAGGCTCATCAGGCTTACGTGCCGTGAGCACTCTTAAAGGCCCAGCATCAATGGCAATTGCTGGATGATGGGAATGACCAGATACATCAAGACCAGAAGCAAAACGATCGGTGAAATGTCGACGGACCCGAGGTCTGGGAGAATGCGCCGGATTGGTCGTAGCGCTGGTTCAGTCAGAGCATCAATGGCCTGATGTATCGATCGAACGGTCGGGTTGTAGGGATTAACCACGCCAAACGCGATCAGCCAGCTGAATATGACGCCCGCGATCACGATGAAGACGTAGACCTGAATGGCCTGGACCAGGAAGTTCAGAAAGATGATCAGGATATTGCCCATTTCGCCCCGCCTCGCAGTTGGAAGATCAATCGACGTGTAGCGTTGCGTCAACGCTTCGGCAAGTGGCGAGGCTCCTTTGTTCCAGGCCTGTATTTGGTGCGACTTGGTGTGTTGGTGCAGTGGATTTGGGTAGTAATGTCTTAATCACCTCGTCTCGGCGGGAAAAACTGACTGGTGCGGCGAGGAACAACAAGTGTGCAGTGCAAAATCCAAAGCGCAGAGATAAGTATTAATCCCGAATTAAATTAGGAATAATTCCCGTATTTTAGGGGGATTTAGTCATGCCTATTGCGGCGCAACAGGCGTGGGTGTAACTCGTTATTATGGTCATTCCAGCACTGATAAGGAGGTCTTACATGACTCGTTCTGTTGCCATCATCGCAGCTTTGGTT
The DNA here is from genome assembly GCA_040219445.1 of Filomicrobium sp. Taxonomy (GTDB): domain Bacteria; phylum Pseudomonadota; class Alphaproteobacteria; order Rhizobiales; family Hyphomicrobiaceae; genus Filomicrobium. The sequence continues at coordinate 841,661 of JAVJSM010000003.1, forward strand.
CTCGGCACATCGGCCGCTTTTGCCGACTCCAAGCCATCCGACGAAGAAGCCAAAAAGCTCGCTGAAGCGCTTGCGGCACTTGGTTGCGAAGGTGGCGAGCTGGAGAAAGAAACCGAAGGTAGCGGTACATTCGAAGTTGATGACGCCAAGTGCAAGTTCGGCGGTCAGTGGGACATCAAGTTCGACAGCAAATATCAGGCAACCAGCATGACCCGCGACTAATCTCGCGGAGCGTTGTTGCTCAGGATATGAAGGCAGTGATCGGTCGCGATCGCTGCCTTTTCTTTTTCGGAAAGCCGGCTGTGTTTGGTGCTTCCTCGGGTCGTATGATGTGAACCAACAGTTTCGACTTCAACATGCCTGGCCGTCATAGTGAGGCGCTAGGCTGCCGGTACAGCGCAAACGCAGGTGCTATCGCTAGAGCGTACCGAGGGCTTTTTTCTGATGAACACTTTTGTTTTCGAATCCGGGCCAATGTAGCAATTGCGGCCGGCTTGCTTTGCCCGGTACATGCGTTGATCGGCGAGTTCAACGAGTTCCATAACGTGGGTGGATTTGTCCGCCGTTCGCTCAGCAATTCCTATGCTACCGGTTTGTGGCATGTGGTTTGGGCGCAAACCGATCCCATGTGCTGCAATCTTCTGGACAACGCGCTCTGCGCCGGTGCTGTCGGTTTCTGGAAGAAGAATGGCAAATTCCTCGCCGCCCCATCGAATGACGCTGTCCTGTTTCCGCAGGCAACGCGCAATAGACTGAGCCGCGTCCTGGAGGACTTGGTCGCCGCTCGCATGACCCCAACGGTCGTTAATCTGCTTGAACCGGTCTAGGTCGATAAATATCACCGATAGAGGCCTGTTTTGGCGTTCTGCCAGTGCGAAGGTTGCGATCAAGAGCTCACTGCCTGCGCGTCTGTTCAATGTCGCGGTCAGAGCGTCCCGTGACGAACGTTCGACGAGTCTCAACAGGAGCCGCAACTGGCTCATTGCGGAAACGGCACCAATTCCGATTAGCAAGGCGAGTATTACGACAATTGCGCCGACAGATATTGAAGGGTCAATGCTCGACCACAGAATTGCGGTCAGGGTCATCGTGCCCATCAGCGGCAAGGCGAGGATGAGGCACTCAAGAGCCGTCAGCGGAAAAAAGCTGAGACCGGCTGCGATCAGGAAGGGAGCGTAAAGGTATGTGTCAGCTGTAAAGTGAGATTGCGGTAAGCCGAACCACCAAAAGGATAAATTGGCAGCGAGGCAAAAAGCTATTGCCGTTCCGATCAGGCCGCCAATAGCGATGTAGGCGTTTTTCAACGTCGCTTCGAACTTTTTGCGCGCGAGGTAGGCAAAGCCCACGGCTGCCAGAAGGCGGAAGGGAATGATGACGCCAGAGATCGGCCAGTCGATCGTCAGTGATTCGACTAGGATCCAAACGATCGTCAGGATGTAGAACACTCCCGCGATAGACTGGACGCGCCGGATAATCTGTCGATTTCGTTCAGTTTCGGCTTCTGGTGGGTGTGCCTTGGCGTGCAATAGTAGATCGGAAGCTTTTGGCCCAAAAAACCTATCGATTGATGCCGAGACCAATGTCTGCATCTTTTTTCCTCACTTGGTCTCGCCCTAGAGAGTTTTTTGTCCGCTGGTTTGCGTAAAACCGGTATCGGAGCGGATCTTTTTTATGAGACTTCTATTCCCCTTTTTATCTGCCGTGGGTTTAGGAATAAGTTCCAGGCAATGTAATTTGCGTCCTTTGTTCTATGCATGACTTCTGTGTGGACCGTAGTTTCGGGTTGATGGCTCGGTTTCAATCAGCGGCTGATTGAATGGCTGGCACGAGGTGTTCGGGTAGCGGCAGCTTGAGCGCGGCGTCGCGTCCTGGTTGAGACATCTTTCGCGCGGTTTTTTGGACGATGCGAAATAGTTCGTCTTCCGGCCGGTCTGCTGCGAACGGCGAGAAGTACCAACGCATGAAAACGAGGCAGGCGACGTCTTCCAACGTTTGGGCTTCGGCGTCTTTTTTTATTGCCCGTTTGGAAAGCAATAGCGCGACACGTTCGCAATCAGTCTGATCGTATCCCGCTTCAAGCATCAAATCAGATGCGCGTTGACCGTGAAATACTGCAGCGTCTTTGCGCCATGCAAGATAACCGGCACGGCCCTCGGGGTAGTCGCTGCGTTCTCTGGTCCAGCGTTCGATATGTTGCGCGCGTACGGCAATCTGAAGATGCTCGGACGCCTCAGGTTGAAACTCGCTTAGAACATTCGACATGCGTTGGCCGTAAAGGAGTGCCGATGGCGTCGAACGTCCGTCGAGCTCGGTCATGTTTGGGTCGGCGGAATTTGCGTTATCGATTTTTTGGAGCACAGTTTCTAGGCGGGTTTGGTCCGACATTCAGTCGCTCCTGATTGGTTTCGAATAGTTGCCGTTGAGTGGTGGTGCCTACTCAACGTCTGATCATCACACTTGCGGATTGTTTTTTCCAGCGTTCGCTGCTTTCACTCCGACAGGTTTGGGATCGTGGGTGATTGTATCTCGCAACACGTGGCGACTTATGGAGTGCAGGCTGTGCTCTGATGGTCGGGGAATAATTGGGTGTGACGTTTGGCAGTTTGGCGTGGCGCTTGAATTCTTGTATAAGACTGTGAGGGAAAGGCAGCTGCGTGCCGCAGAATACCAAGTTCGAAGTTTGGCTTGTCTGGAGTGACCAGCGAATCGTCGTTCCTGAAAATGTTTCGTGCCTTGATGCGTTGATTGCTGCAGACGTGCCGATTGAGCCGGGGTGTCGGACAGGGGGCTGCGGAGAATGCGTCACGCAGTACGTCGAAGGCGAGGTGCTGCATAAGGATTCCTGCCTCAATGACGAGGAACGCAAGACGCAGTTTTGTCCATGCGTGTCGCGTGCAGTTGGGACGCTTGTGCTTCCGTTTTGATGGCAGTCCACATGCATGCGTTTTCCTATGATGAGCATGGCTTGGAGCTGCTTTTTTGTTTGGGGTTGGCCGGTTCTCCGATTAGGTGGATTTTCTCAAGAAGGGTTTAGTTGAGACGTGCTGGACGTCCTTTCGATCATTGCGCCGGTGTTTGGGCTTATTGCGATTGGTTTTTTGTTTGGCCGGCTGCAATGGCTATCGCCGACGGCTGAAAAAGGCGTCTCAGAGTTCGCTTTTAACCTCGCCATTCCAGCTCTCCTGTTTAAGACGATTGCGACGATGGAACTCGGCGATGTTTCCGTCGCCGGGGTCTGGTTGAGTTTCTACGGTGCGATTGCAACGGCGTATTTGCTGTCGGTATTGGGCACAAAGTTCGTCCTAAAGCGACCGATGCTCGATGGTGCTTCGATTGCGATGTCGACTGTGTTCGGAAATGCCGTAATGCTGGGTATTCCGATTAGCCTTACAACATTCGGTACGCCTGCAGCTGCGCCACTCGCTCTAATCCTGTCAGTGCACGCTCCGTCGCTTTGGCTGGCGACAACACTGCATGCGCGTATGGCCGACCGGCAGGTTGGTGTCGGTCTTTCAACGGTTGCTGCCCGGTTGTTTGACGACCTCAGTCATAATCCGATCATTCTCGGCATTGTTGCTGGCGTGTTGTGGCGGCTCTTCGGCTTCACAATGCCGGACGTTGGCTTGAAGGTTCTAAACTTGTTGGCGCAGGCGGGTGTTCCGGCTGCTTTGGTGGCGCTCGGGTTGTCGCTCGTTCGTTTTCAGATCAAAGGCCAGGTCCCAACGCTCACGATGATTATAGCGTTGAAGCTGTTGGCTATGCCGATCGTGGCGTTTTCGCTCGGCTACTTTGTTTTGGGACTCGACCCGGTTTCGCTAGGTGTCGTAACGATCGTTGCGGCCGCGCCAACAGGGGCGAACGCCTACATCTTTGCCAATAAGAATGGCCGTGCGGTCAATTCCGCATCAGGTGCCGTGGCGCTTGGTACCGTGCTCTCCGCAATCACGATGACGGTCGTACTGACGGTCATAAAACCCTGAGCTGCACGGGAGGCGTTTCGTGTGCGCGGTGTGCGTCGGGCTGGGCAGTCGCGGAGCGCCCATAAGCTCAGCCGTGTAGAACCTTTGCGACCCGAGCTAGGTTTTCGATCAGGCTCTTGTAACGTTCTTGGGCTGCCTCGTCCGCCAGATTGCCATCTTCGTTGAAGGCATTCGCGGCGCGTGGCACAGCGATTTGTTCCGGCAGGACCAACGCTCCTAATCCGATTTCAAGAACGTGGCGCACCGTGTTCAGGCCGCGTAGTCCGCCCATGCCGCCAGGAGATGCAGAGGCCAGTGCGAAGACTCTGGTGCGGTAAACTTCGTTCATACCTTCACCTTCTTCTCGGACACGGCTGACCCAATCAAGCGTGTTTTTCAGAAGTGGTGAAATGGACGCGTTGTATTCTGGGCTGGCGATCAAAATGCCGGTGTGAAGCTGGAACAGAGCTTTCAATTTACGGGCATTTTCCGGAGGGCCTTCGCCTGCCTCCAGGTCTCCGTCGTAGACCGGCATTGGATAGTCGCCAAGATCTGCGAACGTGCTGGTTATGCCGTTGGCTTGAGCGATCTGTGCACCCAGGCGGGCAACCTTCTTGTTGAAAGACCCGCTGCGGGCGGAGCCTGCGATAAACAGCAGTCGTGTCGGTTCGCTCATGATCGGAATTCCCTGGCTTCTTGTCGCTCTACTTTTTGGCGTTGCCGGGGAGGGTTTTCAAGTAGGCGATGACGGCCTTACGGTGCACGTGGTTCTCGATGCCGGTGTGGCGCATGCGGATGTCCGGCGTGTCGAACGTGGTTTGCGCTAGCCAGTTATCGAGCGTTGAGGGTGTCCATGGTGTGTTGATGCCCTTCATGTTCTCGGAATAGGTGAAGCCATCAAGACTACCGGGCGCACGGCCAAAAAGGTTGTGAAGGGGCGCTGCATAGCGGTCCTCTCCAGGTTCGAGCGCATGGCAGTTGGAGCAGCGCTGCAGGACGAGCATGTTGCCGAGTTTTAAAACCGCTTCTGGAGAAGGTTGTGGCGCGTTTTGAGGAGGACTTCCTGCTGACGCGGGGAGTGTCAGCGCCGAGAAGAGCGCCAACGCACAAATGGTAAATTTTGCTGCGGATTGGCGAACTACTTGGTTCAAGTGGGTCAATCGGAATGCGGTCATTTGGGTTTGTCCTTCTTTTTCGCGCACGATCTTCAAAAAGCAGATACGCGTTTGCGGTGTGGATGGATCAAACCCGTTAATTTCGACTGGTCTTTGCCAACACGTGAGCCCTTGGGGCTGTGGAGGTGTATGCTTCACAAAAAAGGCACCGGTCCTGGGCTGGTCCGGTGCCTTTTGGGCTAATCTTTGATGCTCCGTGCGCGCAGTAGCATTCTGCGATTCAAACCGCAGAACTCGCCGCGTGGTGCAGTCTGGCGCGATTTATTTGGTGGTCAGCGATTCGATGTAAGCCAGGAGGAAGTCCTGTTCGGCTTTATCGGTAATGCCAACGTGGCGCATACGGGTGCCAGGCATGAAGCCGTCGTTGTCGGCCATCCAGGCGCGCAGGCTGTTCAGGTTCCAGACGATGCCGGAATTCTTCATGGCGTCTGAGTAATCGAAACCTTCCAACGTTCCGGCTTTGCGGCCGACCACGCCTAGCAGGCTTGGGCCATAAGCTTTGCGTTTAGGGTCATCGGCATGGCAGCTTTCGCAGCGCTGTTCGAACATGATTTTGCCGGCGGCCTGCATGGCTTTTTTGCCTGCTTCCGTCATTTCGGCATTAGCAACGCCCGCGTTCATCGAGACTGCGGCGCAAAGGGTGGCAAGGGCCAGAAATTTTTTTGTGAGCTGCATGATCGCTATCTCCAGTTCCCCAAGATTCCTAGTGATCTTGGACGTTGGCACACTAAGTCTCGTGCCAAGCTGAACTTTGATTGCGATCAAGAATCAATGGCAATAAGTCGCTTCCGACCGAAAGTCGAATCCGCGAATGCTCCGTGCCTACAACCAAAGTTTATCGGGTCTGGCATTAGGCAGGCGTATGGGTGTGGTCGGATTCAAAATTAGTCGAATCAGAGGTCTTTGCTATCGCCTTCAAAAAGGCCCTTAACCCGATCGAAAAAGCTTTGGCTTTCGGGGCTGGTTTTATCTCCAGATAGCTTTTGAAACTCTTCAAGCAGCTCGCGCTGGCGTTTGTTGAGATTGGTCGGCGTTTCAACTTCGACCTGGATGTACATGTCGCCGGTTAGCTTCGAGCGCAGGACCGGCATGCCTTTTCCTTTCAGCCGGAACTGTTTGCCGCTTTGTGTGGCCTCAGGGATTTTTACGCGAGACTTTGTGCCACTGACTGTTGGAACTTCGATGGTTCCACCCAGTGCAGCGGTGGTCATTGAAATTGGCACGCGGCAGAAAATATCTGAGCCGTCGCGCTGAAAGATTGGGTGCGGTTCGATCGACAAGAAGATGTAAAGGTCGCCGGTTGGGCCACCTCTCATGCCTGCTTCGCCTTCTCCAGACAAGCGGATGCGCGTGCCGTCTTCGACGCCCGCGGGAATGTTTACCGAAAGCGTGCGCTCTTTGGTCTTGCGACCCGTGCCTGAGCAGTCTGTGCATGGGTCTTCGATGACTTCGCCACGGCCCTGACAGTTGGGACAGGGGCGCTCAATGGTGAAGAAGCCTTGGCTTGCGCGGATTTTACCGGCACCCGAACAGGCCGGGCAAGTTACCGGCTGTGTGCCTGGCTTTGCGCCGCTACCATTACAGGTCTCACAGATGACGCTGGTCGGGACGCGAATTTGTGCGGTCTTACCTTCGTAGGCTTCGTCGAGTTTGATGGTCATATTGTAGCGCAAGTCCGCGCCACGTTCATGCCCGCCGCGACGTCCGCCAGGTCCGCGCCGACCGCCCATGAATTCGCCGAACAGATCGTCGAAGATGTCAGACATCGACGACGCGAAATCTGGACCAAACCCACCTTGTCCGCCGGGGCCGCGTCCGGCTCCGTCGAAAGCGGCATGGCCGAATTGGTCGTAAGCGGCTCGCTTTTGCGGATCACGAAGCGCCTCGTAGGCTTCGTTCACCTCTTTGAAGTTCTTTTCAGCGTTTTCATCACCGGGGTTGGCATCCGGGTGGTATTTCTTGGCCAATTTTCGAAAAGCGGATTTCAAATCCTTTTCGTCTGCGCTGCGGTCAACGCCGAGAACCTCGTAATAGTCGCGCTTGGCCATTGTCGTCATTGCTTTCCTTACAGCGGAGTTCGCGCACCTGGCGGGCGGTATCGGGGGACTGGACGAGACCGGCTTGATGTCTGTAATGCGCGTTCGATCGTTAGCTCCCGCTTGCTCGGCTGGTGTGCCCGAGGGCCATCTTCAAAAAGAATCAGGGCCAGGGTCTTCAGATCCTTATAAACGAATTTTGGGGCCCGGTCGAAAGCCGGACCCCACGTGGTAGGCGTAAATCGGCCGATTAGGCCTTTTTCTTGTCGTCGTCGACTTCTTCAAAATCGGCATCGACGACATCGTCGGCTGGGTCTGACGAAGCGGCTGCATCGGCAGCTGCGTCAGCTTCAGCGGTTTCCTGCTGGCCGGCATAGACCGCTTCACCAATCTTCATGGAAGCCTGGGTCAGGTTCGCAACAGCCGTCTTGATGGCTTCGAGATCCTCTTTGCCCATAGCTTCTTTGGTGTCGTTGATGGCTGCTTCAACTTCGTCTTTAACAGCGGCGACCTTTTCGTTGTCCTTGTTCTCTTCAAGGGTTTTCTCGGTCGCGTGGACCATGGCTTCAGCTTGGTTGCGCGTCTCGACGAGCTCACGGCGAACTTTGTCTTCGCTGGCGTGGGCTTCGGCGTCCTTGACCATTTTATCGATCTCGTCGTCCGTCAGACCGCCGGAAGCTTCAATGCGAACCGATTGCTCTTTGCCGGTCGCTTTGTCTTTGGCCGAAACGTGGACGATACCATTGGCGTCGATGTCGAACGTGACCTCGATCTGCGGTACGCCGCGTGGTGCTGGTGGAATGCCGATAAGGTCGAACTGACCAAGTAGTTTGTTATCGGCAGCCATTTCGCGCTCGCCCTGCTGGACCCGGATCGTCACAGCGCTTTGGCCATCTTCAGCGGTGGAGAACACCTGGCTCTTTTTCGTTGGGATCGTGGTGTTGCGATCGATAAGGCGGGTAAACACACCGCCAAGTGTTTCGATGCCAAGCGACAGAGGCGTAACGTCAAGAAGCAGGACGTCTTTAACTTCACCTTTGAGAACACCGGCCTGGATGGCAGCGCCGACTGCAACGACCTCGTCCGGGTTGACGCCTTTATGAGGTTCTTTACCGAAGAGCTGTTTGACGACTTCCTGCACGCGCGGCATGCGCGTCATGCCACCAACGAGGACGACTTCGTCGATGTCTGCAGCTTTGAGACCGGCGTCTTTGATTGCTTGCTGACACGGACCTTTGGTGCGGTCGATCAGGTCGCTGACTAGGCTTTCCATCTTGGCCCGGGTCAGCTTCATGGTCAGGTGTTTCGGACCCGATTGATCCGCTGTGATGAACGGCAGGTTGACTTCCGTTTGCGAAGATGAGGACAGTTCGATCTTGGCTTTTTCAGCAGCTTCCTTGAGGCGCTGCAGGGCGAGCTTGTCCTGGCGCAGGTCGATTGAGTTTTCTTTCTTGAACTCATCAGCCAGATAAGAGACGAGCGCCATGTCGAAGTCTTCACCACCAAGGAAAGTATCGCCGTTGGTCGATTTCACTTCGAAGACACCGTCGCCGATCTCGAGGATCGATATATCGAAGGTACCTCCGCCAAGGTCATAGACAGCGATTGTGGTTGCGGTGTCTTTTTTGTCGAGGCCATAAGCCAGAGCGGCTGCGGTCGGCTCGTTAATGATGCGCAGCACTTCGAGGCCCGCGATTTTACCGGCGTCTTTGGTTGCCTGGCGCTGGGCGTCATTGAAGTAAGCCGGAACGGTGATGACTGCCTGAGTAACGGTCTCGCCGAGCTTCGCTTCAGCGGTTTCCTTCATCTTTTGCAGAATGAAGGCAGAGATTTCCTGCGGTGAATATTTCTTGCCGCCAGCTTCGATCCACGCGTCGCCACTTGGGCCTTCGACGATCTCATACGGAACGAGGTCCTGATCTTTCTTAACGGTTGGGTCATCGAAGCGTCGGCCGATGAGGCGCTTAATCGCGAACAAGGTGTTCAGTGGGTTCGTTACGGCCTGACGTTTTGCTGGCAGACCGACCAGACGCTCGCCATCTTCTGTGAAAGCGACGATCGAGGGTGTCGTATTGGCGCCTTCAGCGTTGTCGAGCACGCGAGGCTTGCCACCTTCCATAACAGCGACGCAGGAGTTCGTGGTTCCAAGGTCGATGCCGATAACTTTTGACATTCTTCGTAATTCCTTTCGATTGCGGCAGACCGTCTGGGCCCTTTTTCTTCGGCGCCCCGGAATACCTACTCGCTCGTTGCGGAGTGACGCCTTCGACCGGCGCCTAGGTACGGTCCCCTTTGATACAGCCGACCGCAGCGCTCCCGGCCGCGGCGACTTGAGATCGTGACTTGATGGACAGATATATAAGCGGCCTGTTTCGCCGTGCAACCGCGCCAATTGTGGCGGTTGTTGAAGAAACACAGTAGAGAGGCGGCCCGGTCAGTTGGCGAATCGTCCAGAGACCGTCTGTTGCACTAGAACTTGTTGTCTTGTTGGCATTTTCTGTGTTGGAGCTTGCGTTAAGCGATGGTCGAGGGATGCCGACATTTAGAGGGTTTTCTTAGTCTTTCGGAGCAGGAGAACCTGTTGAGCGACTTAAGGGACGCCGCAAAAACGGCCCCTTACTTTCGACCTGTCATGCCGCGCTCGGGCCGTCCGTTCTCGGTGGAAATGACGAATTGCGGCTCATTGGGCTGGGTTTCCGACAAGGTAAAGGGCTACCGTTACCAAGACGTGCACCCTGAAACCGGACAGCCTTGGCCCGAAATTCCGCAACAGCTTCTCGATCTATGGCGTGCGGTGGCGGATTACCCCGGGATGCCCGAAGCCTGCTTGGTTAACTACTATGCTGACGGTGCGAAGATGGGCAGCCATGTGGATCGCGATGAAGAGGAAAGGGATGCTCCCGTTGTCTCCGTTTCTCTTGGTGACGAGGCTGTTTTCCACGTTGGCGGTTTGAAGCGCGGAGGGACCAAGACCCGATACAACTTGAAGTCGGGTGATGTGTTCGTCTTGGGCGGTAGTGCGCGGTTTGCGTATCACGGGATTGATCGTGTGATTTCCGGTTCTTCGTCGCTGTTGCCGGAAGGTGGGCGGATCAACATCACCATGCGTAGAGTTCGCCCTTTGGAATAGTGGTTCCTGGTTCGTTCTATTTCCTATTGCTCAATAAGCCTATGCAATTCGGTAATGAATTATTGAATCCTGTCTCACAATAGTTCGCCAAAGACTCTCTTTTGATTCTGATTCTTTATTGGCGAGGCCTGGAAATGCTGTACGTCATCTTAGGTTTTCTAGCACTTGCGTACGGTATCTGGCGTTTGGTCCGCGGCGGCGGGCAACTCAAGCTGCCTGCGCAGATCGGCGGTGAGGATGACAAAGGCGGACGGATGGCGAAGGCCCGACGTGTAGCACAGACAGCCGGTGGGTTACTCGGCGCTGTGGCTTCTATCGTCGTTGGCTTGTTCCTTCTCGCTTCGACCTCGTTTGTCTTGATCGATGCCGATAGCGTGGGGCATCTGAAACGCATCTACGCTTTCCAGGAACTGCCCAAGGGTCGGATTATTGCGCTTTCTGGACAAAAGGGTCCGCAAGCGAAGATCTTGGGGCCGGGCTTCCATTTTATTCCGCTGGTTCGGGTTCTCTACGATGTGGAGAGCTATCCGGTTGTGAAGGTTCCGGAAGGCCACTACGGCGAGATTGTCGCCAGAGATGGCCAGGCTATGCCGGACGGTATGTTTATCGCGCCGAAGATCGCGGATGACCGGCTGACCGATATGCTGACGGCTGAGACCTTCTTGACCGAAGGTGGCTTTCGCGGTCCTCAGGAAACGGTTTTGAAACCGGGGGATTGGCGTCTTAACCGGTACTTGTTCGATGTTCGGGTGCAGGAGTTCGTTCCGGAGCGTGATGACGATACGCGCGCGACGATCATCCCGGCTGGTCATGTCGGCGTTGTGAAGAGTAACGTTTCGAAGCCGGGTGTTTCGTGCGTGAAGGAAGAAGTGAAGGCTAGCGAATTCGTTCCTGGTGCTTTGTCGGTACCACTGGTGCCGCCTGGATGTGTTGGGATCTGGCGCGAGCCGCTTTTGCCGGGTGCTTACTATCTCAACCGCAAAGCCTACGAAGTGACGCTTGTCGATACGCGTGTGAAGACCTGGGAATACAAAGGCGGTTTCACAAAGCGCATTATCGATCTGTCGGTCGATCAGCAGGGTAACATCAAGCAGAACGAAAGGACTGAGACGCAGAAAGTCCCGGTCGAAGCTGCAGATCGTGCCGTGTTCGTTAAGGTAGAGGGTTGGGATATCCCACAAGAGCTGCGTGTGCTTGTGCAGGTCAACCCGAAGAATGCGCCGATTGTTGTTGGTGCTGTTGGCGGGCTTGAGGAGATCGAGAACCGGATCCTGACGCCGGTTATTCGATCCATTGTTCGCAACGTTGCGGGGTCGGAAATCGAAGTGCCTGATCCGAATGATCCAACGAAGACCATTCGGCGCAAGACGGAGGTGCTCGATCTCATCGAAAACCGCGATGCGCTTGAGCAGAACATTGAAGATGCGGTGAAACGTGAAGGCCGCAAAGCCGGTGTTGAAATCCAGGAGATCCGTCTTGGCGAACCGGCTGTGCCGCCAGAGCTTCTTGTGCAGCGTTTGCGTGAGCAGTTAGCAGATCAGCTCTCAAAAGCTTACGAGCGTGAAACGGCGGCGCAAGCCAAGCGCATCGAGACCGAGCAGGCACGTGCGACGGCAAACGAGCAGCCGCGGCTCGTTGAGGCGCAGATTGCTGTGCAGGTCGCGAAGCAGCGTGAAGCGGAGCGGGCTGCGCTTGGTAGCGCGGAGCGCCAGTTCCTCGAAGAGCTGGCACGCGGTCAACGGGCCCAGGCTGAAGTTCTTGGGCAAGACCGGGTTGCACTGTTGCAGGCGTTAGAAAAAACGCTGGCAGCATTACAAGAGAAGCCTGAGTTGGTCGGGCTTATCTCACGGCTTGTTCCACATACCATGGTGACCGGCGGTGGCGATGGTGGCTTGGCCGGTGCTGCCGCGATTTTGTCGGGTGTCGTCGGCCAGGGCGGGTCACCCGGCAACCGTTCGCCTGCCGCGGGTGCGCCGGCGCAGTAGTACAACTTGGTTCTTAACTAAAAGGGTCGGAACTTTCTGGTTCCGACCCTTTAATTTTTTAAGCGCGGTTCAGTGCCGTGTGCGGTTCTTAAGGCGTTGAAAACTGGAACCTGTCGTCAAGTTTGCTCCGTTCCGTTCTTCGGAGCTTCGCTTTCTTCTGAGGCGTTTGCTTCTACATCAGGTTGGACATTTGCCTCGTCAGGTGCGCTAACGTCTTCTTCTGGCTTTTCTTCTTCTTTTTGTTCTTTCACCGGTTTCGGACCACCTTTGGCGACGACGACCATTGCTGGTCGCAGCACGCGGTCGGCGATCATGTAGCCGGCTTGGTACACCTGCAGCACGGTCCCGGCTGGAACGGCTTTGTCATCCTGTTCCATTACGGCTTGGTGCTTATGCGGGTCGAATAGCTCGTCCTTGGGTGAGATACGCTGGACGCCGTGACGCTCGAGCACGTTCAAGAATTCGCGCTCGGTCATGGTGACGCCGTCGAGCAGCGATTTCAGAACCGGATTATCGACGAGGGCGTCTTCTGGGACGGATGAAATTGCCCGCTCGAAGTTGTCGGCAACCGCGACCGTATCGCGTGCGAACTTCGTGATCGCATATTTTCCGGCTTCTTCGATTTCCTTCTCGCGGCGGCGATGCAGGTTTTGGATTTCTGCCTGATTGCGGTGGATTTCCTTTTGCGCTTCAGCGAGGCGTTCAGCAAGTTCTGCCTGCTGTTCCTCCATGGTTTCTAGCTGTGCTTGGAGCATTTCCACCGCGTCGACGGGGGAGTCGGCGAAGTCTAGTGGGTCCATATTGCCGGCTTCCTGTTCGAAATCAGATTGTAGTGAGTCAAATGCCGCTGTGCCTGGGATTTCGGGTGTTTCGGTTTTTTTGGATGGTTGGTCGGCGTCCGACAGCGGCGTGTTGTCGTTTTGACCGGTTTTTTTGGTGTCGTCGGTCATCCTATCTCCGATTCCCTAGTGGTTGCGCCGGTGCCCAGCTGGTCGGTCAGACCTCAAAAGGTTGAACAGACCGCGTGCGAGCTGGTGCGCAGCGCCCTTTCGATATCAGTGAGAGCCTGTCGAATTCAAGTCAGCAGCTTGCTTACCAGCTTGGCTGTGTAGTCGACCATTGGAATAATCCGCGCATAATTGAGGCGGGTTGGGCCGATAATCCCGATAACACCGACGATTTTACGGTGGTCGTCGCGGAAGGGTGCGACAATCATTGACGAGCCGGACAAGGAAAACAGTTTGTTTTCCGAGCCAATAAAGATTTTGACGCCTTCAGCAGCTTCGGCGATGCCGAGAACCTGCATCAGATCCTGCTTCTTTTCCAAGTCATCGAACAGGTGGCGGATGCGCTCCAAGTCTTCCTGGGCGGTGACCTCTTTCAACAGATTGGATTGACCTCTGACGATCAGGCTCTTGCGGTCATCAAGCGTGCCGGACCATTCCGCCAAGCCGGAGTTGATAACGCGTTGGGTGAGTTCGTCGAGTTCGGCTTTCGTTTTTTCATGTTCAGAATTGAGTTTGGCGATGGCTTCGCCAATCGTTAAGCCTTGGATATGAGCGTTCAGGTAGTTGCTGGCTTTAGTCAGTGCGCCCGAAGGCAGACCTTCTGGCAATTCAAGGATGCGGTTTTCGACTTCGCCAGATTCCCCAACGAGAATGACAAGCGCTTTGTGCGGGTCGAGCGGGACGAACTCAACTTGCTTCAGGCGCTCTACCTGTTTGTCGGCCAATACAACGCCAGCGCAGTGGGAAAGGCCGGAAATCATTTCTCCTGCTTCATTGAGGAGCGTATCGAATGAACTTTGATTCCCTCCGGAGATTTGCGCTTCGATCGAACGGCGTTCGTCGTCACTGAGATCCCCCAGCTCCAGTAGGCCGTCGACGAACATGCGCAGTCCTGACTGCGTTGGTAACCGGCCAGCTGAGGTATGTGGGGCAGCGATCAATCCCAGGTGCTCCAGATCCGACATGACGTTACGGATCGAGGCTGGCGAGAGGCTCATCGGCAGCGAGCGGGCGAGATTGCGCGACCCCACCGGTTCGCCGGTGTGCAGGTAGGATTCCACGATTTGGCGGAGGATGGTTCGCGAGCGCTCGTTTAGCTCGTCAATCTTGAGGAGACGATCGCCTGGCTCCAGCCGTGCTTCACTCATCGCTATCTATTGCCTGAATTTCGTTTCGCAGCGCGGGACAGTCTAGCTTTTGGGCGGCCAGCTATCCAGAGGCTGGGTTGTGGGCAGAATCTAGGTGTGGGTACAGGGGCTTTACAAGGCCGTACAGGGCCGTTTGATTTCGGGCGTTTGCTGATTTGGCGCAGCAATTCCCGCACTTTATTTTATCTGTTGAACCCGAGGCGGGCCTCTTCTAGGTTCGCGCAACTTCCAATTCTCTCCACTTTAACGGGTCTTGCCGGGCTGCTTACTGGTCATGCTGCGGTCGTTGGCCCCCTATCAGAGCTCTAGTTTTATGCGCCCATCCAACCGCCAGCCCGACGAACTGCGCCGCGTTTCAATCGATCGTGCCGTTTCTCTTCACGCCGAGGGGTCATGCCTCATTAAATTCGGAAACACGCATGTTCTTTGCACGGCGACGCTTGAAGAGCGGGTGCCGCCCTGGCTCAAGGGGCAGGGTCGCGGCTGGGTAACGGCCGAATATGCGATGTTGCCACGGGCGACGCTTGAGCGGACGCGTCGCGAGGTGACGCGCGGGTCGCCGTCTGGTCGGACGCATGAGATTCAGCGGCTGATCGGGCGAGCGTTACGGGCGATTGTGGATTTAGAAAAGCTCGGCGAGCGTCAGATCACGATCGACTGCGATGTTATCCAGGCCGATGGCGGGACGCGAACTGCTGCGATCACCGGTGCATGGGTCGCACTCAGCGACTGTATCGAGTGGATGAAAGTCCGCGATATGGTGAAAGACGATGTGCTAACCGATCAGGTGGCGGCGATTTCGTGTGGTCTCTATAAAGGCACGCCTGTGCTCGACCTTGATTATGCTGAAGATTCTAATGCTGACGCAGACGCGAACTTCGTGATGACCGGCAACGGCGGCATTGTCGAAATTCAAGGCACTGCGGAGACCTCGCCGTTTAGCCACGAGAACTTCGAAGCGTTGATGGACTTGGCGAAAAAAGGCATCGGCGAATTGTTGCAACTCCAAAAGCTCACCATCAGCTAAGCTCAGGTTGCTTGCGGCCGTCTGCGGCTGACCTCTGCCAATGCTCTTATTCAGCCTACCGGGAAAAGCGTGATGACGAACGAACTGTCCGCTGGAATGCGGCTTGTCGTGGCAAGCCACAACCAAGGGAAAGTTTGGGAAATCAAACAGTTGATTGCTCCGTTTGGGCTTGATGCTGTGTCGGCTGGTGATTTGAACCTGCCTGAGCCTGAAGAGACCGAGCCGACCTTTGCGGGCAATGCGAAGTTGAAAGCGGTGGCGGCTGCGACGGCATCCGGTTTGCCTGCGTTGGCTGACGATTCAGGGCTTGAGGTTGAATGTCTCGGTGGGGCTCCTGGCATTTACTCTGCGCGCTGGGCGGGGCCTTCAAAAGACTTTGCACTGGCGATGCAGAAGGTCGATGAGGAGATTGAGAAGCGTCAAGGTTGGGCGGCACCGGGGCCTCGCGCCAACTTTATCTGCACGCTTTGTTTAGCGTGGCCGGATGGGCAGGCTGAAGTTTTCGAAGGTCGGGTCGATGGCATTCTGGTGCGTCCGGTGCGCGGTGGAAATGGATTTGGGTACGACCCCATGTTCCAGCCCGATGGTCATGAGTTGACCTTTGGCGAGATGGAGCCTGACCAGAAGCATGCCATGTCGCATCGCTCGAGAGCATTCCAGAGGTTTAAGGAAACGAAGCTGGCAGGCTTACCGCTTCGGGATGCGGCAGTTGCTGAGCTTTCAAAATCAGGAGCCGGTGCTTATGAGGGGCTATCTGCGGCGGCGGCTAATTTGTCGACGCGCGCTGAACTTGGCACCTTTATCGATAACCTTGCAGCTGACCTCGCGGCCAACCCTGGTGAGTGGGACAATCGTGAGCTTGCGGCTTATCTCAAGGCGTTGAAGATCTGGGTTTCTAAGAACGATAATCTTGAATCAGAACCGCGCTGGCGCTTACTTGCGAAGACGCTGCTGGCAGGCCGTTCGCAGACTTAGAGCGTTCCATATTACCTTCGTTTTCTGCGGCGACCTGAGTTCGATGTTTGAGAGGTAAAGCTGCTCCGTGCGAGACCCCGCTGGCTTTGGTGTTTATGTGCATTGGCCGTTTTGCGCGCAGAAGTGCCCTTACTGCGACTTCAACAGTCATGTTCGTTTTGGCGGTTCGGATGGTCATAGCGGCTGGGACGAAGCGCGGTTTTTGAGTGCTTACCTTCGCGAGCTGAGTTATCTGCGGGAGCGGACCGGGCCTCGGCGTGCGACGTCTGTTTTCTTCGGTGGCGGTACGCCATCGTTGATGCAGCCGGAGACAGTTTCGAAAATTCTGGAAGAAATCGGCCGGTTGTGGCCGCTTGTCGAAGATGCGGAAATTACGCTGGAAGCGAATCCGGGCTCAGTCGAGGCAGCGCGGTTCCAGGGTTATCGGCGGGCGGGAATTAACCGGGTTTCGATTGGCGTGCAGTCACTGCTGGACGACGACCTGAAAGCGCTGGGCCGAATTCACTCCGTTGAAGAAGCGCGACGGGCGTTGGAGATCGCAGTCACGACCTTTGAGAGAGTTTCGTTCGACCTGATTTATGCGCGTAGCGGGCAGACGCTTGCGGCATGGAAGGCTGAGCTTGATGAGGCTTTGCGGTTCGGGCCGTCGCACTTGTCGCTTTATCAGCTCACCATTGAGCCCGGCACGGTTTTCGAGAAGCTCTCTCAGGCGGGTAAGCTGGTTGTCCCAGATGGCGACTTGGCTGCGGATTTTTACAGTCTGACAGAAGAGATGACTGCTGCCGCTGGATTGCCGGCTTACGAAGTTTCTAACTATGCAAAGCCTGGGCAAGAAAGCCGCCATAACCTGACCTATTGGCGTTACGGTGCCTATGTTGGCGCAGGTCCGGGCGCGCACGGGCGTCTTGTTGAAGATGGCGGTGTGGCTGAAACCAATAATTCGGTACGAGTTGGCACGGAGACCGAAAAGCACCCTGAGACATGGGCGACGCAGGTCGAGGCGCGGGGGCACGGCCTCAGTGTTTATGAGCCGATCGGACGTGAAGCTGCGGCAGATGAGATTTTGCTTATGGGGTTGCGTCTTCGAGAGGGGCTTGATCTGAAACGCCTTGCCGATATTGGCCGTGTGCGACCTTCAGTCTCCGTGATCGACCGGCTCATCGATCAGGGTGTGCTCGGCCAAAGTTCGGATGGTCGGAGGCTGAAAGCCGTCGGTTCAGGGCGCTTGTTGATCGACGAACTGGTGTTGCAACTTTCCAATAGCTTTGAGCCGGTATCGCCAAGTGCCATGCCGTTGTCGTCTTCTTAAGCGAATTGGAAGTAGACAGGCTAAACGCGATCGAATAGACGGCCTGCATCCCGCCTTCCTTTGCTGACCTTCGTCGCGAGGCGGTCCCACCTCGAAGCAGTTTAAGTTCCCGGTGCTATGATCAGAAGCCTTTATGACTGGACGATGCGGGCTGCCAGCGACAAGCGCGCGGTGCCAGCTCTTTTTGGCGTGTCTTTTGTTGAGAGCTCGTTTTTCCCGATACCGCCTGATGTGATGCTGATCCCAATGGTCTTGGCAGAGCGGGCCAAGGCTTGGTATTTCGCTGCCGTAGCGACCGTGGGTTCGGTGCTTGGCGGGATCTTTGGTTATCTCATTGGCTTGTTTTTGTTCGATACCGTTGGTCAGCCGGTGCTTGAGCTTTACGGCTACAGCGAAAAGTTCCAGCAGTTTGCTTCGCAATACAATGAATACGGCGCTTGGATCGTGTTCGTGTTCGGCGTGACGCCATTTCCCTACAAAGTGATTACCATTGCGAGCGGAGCGACCCAGCTCAGCGTGATTTCGTTCATTTTGGCGAGTGTGTTATCGCGCGGATTG
The DNA here is from genome assembly GCA_040219445.1 of Filomicrobium sp. GTDB lineage: Bacteria > Pseudomonadota > Alphaproteobacteria > Rhizobiales > Hyphomicrobiaceae > Filomicrobium. The sequence goes on from JAVJSM010000003.1 coordinate 859,970, forward strand.
CGATTTTTCGTTGTGGCCGCTTTGCTTTATTGGTTCGGTCCACCAATCAAGGACTTCATCGAAAAGCGGCTGGGGCTGGTGTTTACCGTGTTTGTTGCTCTTCTGATCGGTGGGTTCATTGCCATCAAGTTTTTGCTGTAAAGGGTTGTTGGCGACAGCGTGCGGGTTGAGGAGAAGCTTATGGCAGGCCAGTCGGGGAATGCGTTGAAATCGCAAGCATATGAGCTGGGCAGCTGGATGCTTTTTCTGGCTGCGGCCGTCATTGTTGCGGCTTTGGCTTTCGAGTTTCTGGGCGGTTATCGGCCCTGCCCGCTTTGTCTGCAGCAGCGCTACGCCTACTATGCTGGCATTCCACTACTTTTCGGTGCGCTCGTGCTGTTGAGTTCTGAAAAAGAGCGGACGGCTGCCATCTTATTTTTCGTCGTCTCGCTGGCGTTCCTGTTTAACTCTGGGTTGGGAGTATATCAGGCGGGGGCCGAGTATGGTTTCTGGCCGGGGCCTCAGGCCTGCGCGGGTGGACAAGACATCACGACCTCAGCCGAAGGGCTGCTTGGTGCTTTGGAAGAGACCAAAGTGGTCCGCTGTGATGAGCCCGAGTTCTGGTTCCTGGGGCTCACTTTTGCAGGTTGGAATGCTGTGCTTTCGTTTGTCCTCTTCATCGGATCGTTGAAAGCCGCATTTGCCGCTGTCGATCAGCGCTAAATCAATTTCGTCATCAGATTCAGATCACTAGTTGCAAGCTCGGTTGCGCAGAGAAAAGCGCTTCCGGGGCTTCTGTGGTTTGTTCATCCACTGTCAATTAATTCACCGTCCACAGGCCCAGTTCCTGTCTTTATGTTGCCCAAATGAAACGGTTAATAGTTTCTTAACGAAGGGGCGCACCTCGGAGCTGAGTTTGCAAAGAGGAAGTTGAGTGTAGAGCGCCCTGGCAGGCTGAGTTGAGTGAGTTGGACGTTGTTGTCGTCAGCCTCGTTTTTGTTCTTCGCGGCCTGTGTCTCGGCCGCTGCCTGAGTGCCCTCTCCAGGCAATTGTACCCGCCGCGTTTTGAGTATGGCGAACCCGAGTTGTTTGTTTCGAGTCGTTAGAAGTGCGTGGCGTTTCCCCATGAGTCGTTCTCAAGTTTCGTGTGCCGTTTCCCGTTCCGAGTTGGTTCTTCGTGAGTTGGTGAGCGTTGGTACCCAGTCGTCGAGTTCTGCGACTGAGTTTGTTGCCTACCGTAAGCGTAAGAGTGGTGCGTTGGTTTCGGGGCCCTCTCCCAAGGACATGCTCCCCGCAGTGTTCGAAGGATTGAGGCGTTCTGTCCGGGCGAAGAAATGTAAGCGTATTGGCCGGCAGGTTAACGCTTCGGCGAGAGCTCCTGAGTTGCGTTCTGATGCGTTGTGTTGAGTTGGTTGCCTAAGGCGTTGGTACTTCGTTGCGTTTGTGAAGCGTTGTTTTCGTTTGTGATGCGTATTCCCGGGTCCCCGCCCTGGAAGATGGAACTTGGCCATGACCGGTGACGGTCAGATGCGGATTTGAACCGGCCGGTCGTGGCTTTGTTATCTGAAGGTTATGTTGGTTTGTGTTGGAGGCGTGTTGTGGAGAGTGATGAGTCGAGTTGGCGTCCGTTGAGTGATGTCGTGACGGATTTGATCGGCGGCGTAACGATTGAAGCTGACGAATCCTGATGAGCTTTAAGTGGCGTTGGTTGTCGTGTGTTTGTTTGCGTTAAGTGCGGAAATTAAGAGTTTGCCCCGGAAGATTTGAGTTCGAGACGTTTGAACCTTTGAGGGTTCCGTCTCTTCCAGTTGGCAGATGCGTCGAGCGCTTGAGACTTCGCCTCAAACGAAGTGCTGTATGTCCCGGTTGCGCGTAGCAGCACGTCAGCGTTCCTCGCATCTGCCGCCCTCAAGACCGGGCGTCGCGGAAGTAAATGGAGCAATGCAAATGCAGATGAGCCCAGAGTATGTCGACCAGATGCAATGGCACCAAACCCTTGGCTTTGCCCGCCAAGCTTGTGCTCGCGTGTTTCGCGATGGCGGAACGCCTGCTGATGCGCTGAAAGCCTTTGGGTTTTCGCACAAGGCGCAAGACGTTGGGAATGACTGGAGCAAGGCGGTTGAAGTCATCGCCGAACGCATGTGTGCGACGTCCGATAAAAAGGCGGCCTAGGTTGGCGCCCGGACGGGCTTACGCTTTGATCACTAGGTTATCAGCCAGTCCTGCAAATTTAAGGGCGCCGAGAGGCGCCCTTTTTTGTTGTCCGCTTGCATGATGTTGGTGCCGTTTAAGGCTCCAGCTCGGTGTCCCAATAGAGGTAATCGAGCCAGCTTTCATGCAGATAGTTCGGTGGAAACATCCGACCATTGCGGTGTAACTCAAATACTGTTGGGCGGTAGGGAGCCTGCATCGGCAGCATGCCGGCGACTTCAGGCATATCCCCACCCTTTTTGAGGTTACATGGCGCGCAAGCCGTTACGACGTTGTCCCAACGTGTCAGTCCCCCGCGCGAGCGTGGGATTACGTGGTCGAACGTCAGGTCTTCCTGAATACCGCAGTACTGACAGGTAAACCGGTCGCGCAGAAATACATTGAAGCGCGTGAAAGCAGGGAAGAGGGCCGGCTTTACGTAGCTCTTCAACGAGACAACGCTCGGCAGTCTCATTTTAAAGTTCGGGCTGGAAACATGGCGATCGTACTCAGAGACGATGTTCACACGATCGAGGAACACAGCCTTCACCGCTTCCTGCCAACTCCAGAGCGATAGCGGATAATAGCTCAGGGGCCGGAAGTCGGCATTGAGAACCAGGGCCGGAGAGTTGTCCAGCATTGCAGCAGAACGATTCACGTTCGTGCCTCCTGTTGGGTCTTTTCCAGAATCGGTCCGCGCCACCAGACCGACGCCGGGATACTAAACGTGCATGTCAGCTCTGTGAAGCTCTCCTGTGAGAAGTATCAAAGGGTTGCAAAAAAGCCGATTTGCATCATTCCCATCCTGCAAACCGAAGCTTCATAGAACTTGCGATCGCTGCGCAAATGGCGCTGGGGCTGTGCAAATACAAGGGTTTGCGGCTGAAAAAGGCGGGTCGGTCCGTTTCTTTACTCGGCGCGGTGGGGTTTCGTTGCGTAGTAGGCCCACAAGAGCCTGGCAGCGACGCCGCGCCAGGGCCGCCAGCGTTCAGCGAGCTCTACAAGCTCATTTTGTGACGGGCGTGATTCGGTTTTGAGAGCTATCCGCGCCGCTTCCTGCAGCGCCAGATCTCCAGGTGCAAACGCGTCTTGGGTGCCGATGCAGAATAGGCAATAGATGTCCGCCGTCCATGGGCCGATGCCGGGTAAGGCGGTGAGGTGCTCATGGATTTCGTCGATGCTGGCGGTTTCGAGCTGGCTGAAATTGAGGGTGCCTTCACTTGCTGCCATTGCGATTCCGCGCAGGGTTTTCGTTTTTCCGCGCGATAACCCGACGGACCTTAGGGTTTCGTCGTTGTGGTTTAAGAAGGTGTCCGGAGAGAATGGTTGGGTCGTGGTTTCAAGCCGCTTCCAGATAGCACCTGCACTGGCAATCGAGAGTTGTTGGCCCACAACGATGCGGGCTAAGCCGGGAAATCCAGCCGTGTGGCGTCGCAGCGGTGGGTCTCCGATCTGCTTGTGGATCGCTTTGAGGTTGGGGCAAAGTTTGCGTAATTGTCGGCAGCCGCGTTTGATATCGGCTGTGGTTTCGATGATTGGTTTAGCTGGTTTTTTTCGCGGTGGCATTGAGCGGTCAGTCCTGGCGGCATTGTTGTGTGTCGGCAGGTTTGGGTTTTGAGTGGCGTGGAGTTAGATGAGCCGCTCCACTGTCAAACTCTGCATTGTTGCCGATTGCCCGGTGCGTGCCAATGCCAATTGATGGAGCATGATCACTTGGAGCCTCATCGATGAGCCAACCTGTGTTGCGGTTTGCACCGAGCCCTAATGGGTTGCTGCACCTCGGGCATGCGGCATCGGCTCTGCATAACCAACTGCAAGCACGTCGATTGGGCGGAAAAGTGCTGTTGCGCATAGAGGACATTGATGTCGGGCGCACGCGCGAAGAGTTCGTTGCCGCGATTGAAGAGGATCTCCATTGGATTGGGTTTGAATGGGAAGGCGAGGTGCGGCGCCAATCTGAGCACTTCGATGACTATCGGGCGGCGGCGGCAAGGCTGGAGGGCATGGGGGTGCTCTATCCTTGCTTTGCGACGAGAGCCGAGATCGATGAGGTGGCGAAGGTTTCAGATGCGCCACGCGATCCCGATGGGGCTTGGGTTTATCCGGGTTTGTGGCGGGGGCGATCTGCCGTAGCGGTTCAGGAGCAGTTAGCTCGCGGTACGCCGTTTGCGATGCGGCTTGATATGGCGGCGGCCCGGAAGCTCTGTCGTGAGCGTCTTGCGCAATCATGTGCGGACCTCACTAGCCCGGGCGGCTCCCAGTCGGCTGGCCTTGGCTATGTTGAGATGGCGGCAGATGGGGAGCATTGTGAGCGAAGTGTCGATCCTGTCGTGTGGGGTGACGTTGTCATCCAGCGCAAGGATGTGCCGACGAGTTATCATCTTTCCGTCGTGTTGGACGATACGCTGCAAGGCGTGACGCATGTGGTGCGGGGGCAGGATCTGCAGCCGGCAACCGGTGTTCATCGGCTGCTGCAAGTTCTGCTTGACCTACCAGAGCCGATCTATTCGCATCATGAGCTGATCTGTGGCGCAGACGGGCGCAAGCTTGCAAAAAGCAATTCCGACACGAGTTTGCGCGCGCTCCGTGAGGCAGGTTGGTCGCGTGAAGATGTTCGTCGTGAGGTTGGCTTCGGCTCGTGAGATGCGTTTTGCTGAAGGTATTTTCTCGGTTGCTTTTGGGCGCAATGTGCGCCGCAGCTGAACGATAGTTTTTCCGCCGAAACCTATGGACTTGGGTGTTCCAAGATGGTTAATTGTCGCAGTGTTGGCGTTGCGGTCGCCATCCTCTTCTAAATTCTGGAGACACGAGTAGTGTTCGCCCTTGTTTGCAGTGCGGCGCGGAGTGCGGTCGTCTTGGTGTTGATGTCGGCGATTGGGCTGGTTGGCTCTAGCGATGTCGGGTTTGCCAAGGCTCAGGCGGGCGGTGAAGTCGTTTTCGCCCAGAAGCTGGTTGCAGCCGCGCGTGAGCAGCGCACTGTTCCCGTCATTTATGATCCCAGTTATCGCCAGCTCGAATATCCGATGGGCGATGTGCCGTGGTACGTTGGCGTTTGCACAGATGTTGTCATTCGCGCCTACCGCAAACTCGGAATTGACCTGCAGCCGCTTGTTCACCGATCACGGTTGGGTTCAGGGGACCGCAACATCGATCATCGGCGTGTCCGAGTTCTGAAAAAGTACTTTTCCCGCTATGGCACCAGTTTGAAGGTGAGCAAAGATCCTGGGAATTACATGCCAGGCGATTTGGTTACCTATTACGTGCCCGACGGTACTTTCTCCAAGACGCATATTGCGATTGTTTCGGACAAACAGACTCTCGCCGGCGTTCCATTTGTGATTCATAACCGTGGTTATGGTGTGCGGGAAGAGGATTGGCTTTTCGGAAGCGAAATTACCGGACACTATCGTTTCAAAAGGGCTCCGAATATCGAAGGATGGAGTTCTAAGGCCAAATAGACTTCTGATTTTGCACCTCGCCGCAGTGCTTTATCTAGTGTGTTAGGTGGCCGGATATGGCGTTGCTCAATGTCATCTCGACCAGGTTTGGCGGCCCAAAGCTGCACAGACGTGTGCTAGTTAACGCGGTTAAATGTGCGCGGCACTTTTCTGCGTGTTCGCGCTTTTCATCCCTGAATATAATTCATAAGAAATCTTCTCATTATCGTTAATTTAACGCTAAACATTTTGATGATTTTGAAGTAGAATATTCGAGCATAAATTGATTCTTCTTTCCGGCTGATTTTTGAGTTGGAGGGTCAATCTAAATTGACGGCGGCTCATTCCGCTAGAGATTAGCCTCGTGCTCAGAAGCTTGGTGTTGGAGCGAATGAATCTTTTGCCCTTAATAGGAACGGAAGGCCTCATCATCTTTATGGTGATCGTGCTCGTTAGCTTGATCGCGGTTCGGATGTTGGCGCCGTACAGCGTTCATACTGAGGTTCCTTTGGGGTTGGCTGCTGCTGAGGATGATCGTCCTCAGCCAAAGCGGGTGACTGCAACTCGTCGCGTTGTTCGTAAGTCTTCAGGTTTTCGATTGCCGGTTGTTTCGGCTCTTCCCGTAGATCGGGCTCAAATCGCTGCTGCCAAGTACCGGCAGGCGGCGCTTGGTGCGATTGATCGGGGTGCAGCCTTTGCTGGCAAGGCTCGCGGCTCGGTTCGTGCGTTTTTGAACGGAGCTGCCGAAAAGAAGGGGGCATATCGGCGGGCTTCGGTTCGGCCGATGTTTGCGATGAGCGCAGAAAAACAAAATCTTGATGAAGCTGCAACTTCGGTGGTGCGGGACGCGCATGATGAGTTGCATCTGGATGGCGATGTGCAGTGGGACCGTCTGAATGACTTTGTTGCAGAGGGTATCGCTAGAACACAGCAGGTTGAAGATTTGCACGATGCGGCTGCGCGCCAACTCGATGCTGTTGATTACGCTTACGAGCGGATGCTGCTCGAACTGAGCGAGGTCTTGCCCGGTGTTGTTGGTGCCCAGGAAACGTGCCGCAGCAATCGTGATGAAGCCTATGGCGTGGCTCAGTCCAGCGGTGAGGTGACGGGGTCGGAGCCGCTATCTCGGGCAGCTGCTGCCGCAACAGAAAATTCCGGATCCGCTCTCGCGACGGATAGGCACGCTGAGCCAGTTCGATCGTCTTCTTCTGAACCAGTCGCAGCATAAATAATCTGCCGGAAGTAGCCTTTGTCCAGCTTCACTTCAGTGTGTTGGTCGCTGGCCGGGTCGGCGGAAACGTCTGCAATCTATCAGCGTGTTTGGGACAGTGTTTCCTGTGGTGCAACGACAAGTTGGTTTGTTGAGTGACAAACACTCAGCCAATAGAAAAGGCGCGACGTTTTGCGGTCGCGCCTTGCTATGTTTTTAGGCCCGTCTCGTTTTACTTCACTGTGATCGTAATGACTTCGCTTTGGACCGGTGGGGCGTGCGGAATGTGGTTTTGGTCGGCCAAAATGAGTTGCAAGGTGTGCTTGCCGGGTTTTAGTTCGATTGTCGTTTCCGTCTGACCGCCGCCGAAATGCTTGTGGGTGTCGTCAGCGGGGATCGGGGCGCTATAGTCTTCGAGCTTCTGGTTGATCAGAAGATGATGGTGACCTGTCTTTGCTTTCTCGACACCAGCGGGCGCAACGCCCATACCCGATAATCCGAACTGGACAGTAACCGGGCTTGAAACTTCAGCCCCATTGGCGGGCGCGATGAAGTAAACTTTTGCGCCTTCAGGAGAGGCTGTTTGAGCCATGGCGGCTCCGGCAAAAATCAAGCTAAAAGCTGAACTCAAAAGCAGTGCACGTTTCATGGGCTGATCCTCCAAATTATAGTTGAGTGTTCAGTGTCGGTTTGAATATTGGCTCCAGCAAGAAAAAAAGTATCAAGTGTCGGTTTTGCGAGTGATCACAAACTTGAGATGACAAGTTCGAAGAGACAGCGGTTGGACCAAGAGTTGGTGCGACGCGGCATGGTTCAGTCGCGTTCGCGGGCCCGTGATCTGGTGGCGCGGGGTGCTGTTTGGGTTGCCGGGATGGTTGCCGCGAAGGCCGGGCAGTTGGTGGATGCTGCGACTTCGATTGAGATTGATGAAGAGGCCAACGCTTATGTTGCCCGAAGCGGTGCCAAGCTGTTGGCCGGCTTGCGTGAATTCGGTTTCGGTTGCGATGGCGTAACGGCCCTTGATATCGGTGCTTCGACGGGTGGCTTTACGCAGGTTTTGCTAGAATCTGGTGCAGCTCGCGTCTATGCCGTCGATGTCGGGCAGGATCAGCTTGATGAGAGCTTGCTTGAGGATCAACGCGTTGTGGTTTTGGAGGGGCAGGACGCGCGGAAGCTTACTGCGTCCCATGTGCCGGAACGCGTAGGGGCCATTGTCATCGATGTGAGTTTTATCTCGGTCACGAAGGTTTTGCCGCACATCGACAAGTTTGCGGGTCCTCAGTGCTGGCTCGTAGCTTTGGTCAAACCACAGTTTGAGCTCGGTCGGGAAGCGCTTGGAAAAGGAGGCGTCGTGCGTGATGCAGACGCTGGGTTGATGGCGTGCGAGAACGTGCGTGTTGTCCTTGAGGGGCTCGGGTGGCAGGTGACCGAAACTATTGCTTCACCGCTACCGGGCAAGAAAGGTAACGTTGAGTTTCTTCTTGGGGCCCAACGCATTGGTGGCGGTGTTTAAGGCGCAGGTTGCGGTAATGGTGCTGGGTTTTGAGAGAATCCATCTTCATCAGTCATAGAGAGAGACTAGGTTGCGGGTCACGATCGATAAGCTTGGCGCACAAGGCGATGGGATTGCCCGGATCGGGGACCAGGATGTTTTTGTCCCGTTTGCACTGCCGGGCGAAGAAGTCGAGGTTGCGCTTGAAGATGAACGCGCGCAGCTGATGGATGTCGTCGCGCCATCGCCGCAACGGATTCAACCTGTTTGTGAGCACTTTGGTGTTTGCGGAGGCTGCAGTTTGCAGCACCTGAACCGTGACGACTACCGGGCATGGAAGCGTAGTTTGGTGAGCTCAGCTTTTGCGGCACGCGGAATTGCTGTTGATTTATCGCCTACGGTTGAGGTCGGTTTGGGTGGGCGCCGCCGGGTCGTTTTGACAGCGCGTAGGCAGGGTCGCGACATTGAGCTGGGTTTTTTGCAGGCAGGTCGCCATGTGCTGGTTGACCTTGCCGAGTGTCCGGTTGCGGCACCCGATATTCTTCGGGTGTTGCCGGGGTTGCGGCAGCTGCTGGTGCCGTTGGTTTCTAGCGGTGAAGATGTTCGCGTCACGATTTTGCGTGCCGAGAATGGCCTCGATGTGAATGTTGTGGGTGGGGCGGAGAAGCTCTCGCCGCGCGTGAGTGCTGAGCTTTCGCAGCGATCGGCTGAACTTGGGCTTTTGCGTCTGAGCCTTGATGATGACCCGATTTATCAGGCCGGGTTACCTATCATCAAATGCGGGCCAGCTGAGGTGGCTCCTCCGCCGGGCGTGTTCCTTCAAGCCTCAGCTGAGGCCGAGTCAGAGATGGCTAAGTTGATCGTCTCGGCTTTTGGAAAACGTGCCAAGCGCGTGGCTGATCTTTTCTGCGGGGTAGGTGCGTTTTCGTTTCCGTTGGCAAGCCGGGCGAAGGTCCTTGCAATCGATAGCGAGGCGCGGGCAATCGATGCGCTTGAAGAAGCGGATCGGCGGACACAGGGCGTCAAAGGAATTGAAACGCGGGTGCGGGACTTGTTCCAGGAACCGCTTTCGCGCAAGGAGCTCGAGCCTTTTGATCTTGTCGTGTTCGATCCGCCGCGGGCCGGAGCAAAAGCCCAAGCGGCAAGCCTTGCTAAATCGAAGGTGCCCATTGTTGTGGCGGTGTCTTGCAATCTCGCAACGGCTGCGCGGGATCTGCGTACCTTGATTGATGGCGGCTACAGGCTGGTGCAGGTGACGCCGATCGATCAGTTCTTGTTTTCACCGCATGTCGAGGTCGTTTGCGTGCTGAAGCGATAGGGTACGCGGCGGTAAGCCGTACGACCAGCACTGCAATTCCACGTGAGTCTGTTTCTATCGAAATTAAGCGGCCTGGCACCGTTCGAATGGTTGGCCTGAGAGAAGGTGCTCAACGTAAGCTGGAACGATTTCGGTCGCGTGCCCGTGGTGGCATTCGGCGAAATGGCTTGCGGTGAAGGACGGCTCCAGGTTGAGTTCCACGGTATGCGCGCCTGCGTCGATGGCGGCAGCGACAAATCCAGCTGCCGGGTAGACATTGCCGCTGGTGCCGATCGAAAGAAACAGATCGCACTTTGACAGTGCATCAGCGATGCGCGGTAGGTGGTATGGCACTTCGCCAAACCAAACAACGTTGGGACGCAAGCCGCCGCTCAGTTCACATTCTGGACAGGTCAGTTCGTCGGAAAGATCGGTAGTCCAGGGTAGATGCGCATCACAGTGGGTGCAGACCATAGACTGCATGTCGCCGTGCATATGAAGCAGTTCGCTCGAGCCGGCCGCTTCGTGCAAACAGTCGATGTTTTGAGTGACGATCAAAACGTCGCCAGGATGGTTTTTTTGAAGGTGAGCGAGCGCGGCGTGCGCGTGGTTGGGCTGTGCTTTAGCGCCCTCTTTGCGGCGCATGTTGTAAAATTCATAGACGAGGTGAGGATTGCGCTGGAAGCCTTCCGGGGTGGCGACGTCGCGATAATCGTATTTGTTCCAAATTCCGTCTTTGTCGCGGAAGGTTGCCAGTCCGGATTCGGCGGAAAGACCAGCACCCGAGAGAATTACAATACGCTCATATCCTGACATTGCAGCGCCTACTCCTGGGATTATGTCCTTTTGTTAGCATTTGCACAAAATCGTCATTAGCGGAAGCTAATCAAGAGGACGAAGGCATAGGAAGTTCCCATGTTGCGAATGGTTTTTCCTATTGGGTTAACCGGGCTGCAATATGCTGCAGGCGGTGTTGTTGTGACTTTTTCCTTTCGAAATCAGAATCTTGTTTGGGCAATCATGATTTTTAGTTTGAGCTTCTGATGCGGTGATCCTGCGCGGATCTTGTCGAAATTAGTTCTTTCGTTGAAATTGTTTCTAGGACCTAACTTTGCGGCGCTGGTCCCTCCGGTAAGCAACTCTGACTTGAGCATTTGCGAGAAGAGATTATCGTTCTGGGTGTAGTCTGAAAGAAGCGTTGATGATGCGTGCAGGTGACCAGTATGGCGAACCAACTTGAAATGGCCGTGCAGTTTGCCGGGAACATGGCACGCATGTCCTGGTACAGCGGACTTAGCTGGATGATGCAACGGCAGTCGCGCCGGTTTGCGCCGCCTGTTTCGTTTACGCCGACCAAACCAGTTCCCGACCGCAAAGAGCTGCTTGCTGACCTACGTTCGCTCTTGCGAGCTGACGCACAGGCGGTTGCGCAAGGCGCTATGCCGATGGGCCATGAAGAAGTGACTGGGCCTATCGAACACTTCCGTCGCATTCGCGGGATGTTTGCTGATCTGCCGGGTGTTGCTGAGCGTCGGCGCAATCGAGACTCGTCAACGGTCGATGATGTTGTTGATGACGACGGGGATGAACTGCCCGACTACTTCAAGCAAGATTTCCATTTTCAGACTGGTGGCTATTTGTCGGAAGAGTCTGCGAAACTCTACGACATACAAGTTGAGACGCTGTTCAACGGTGCGGCTGCGGCCATGCGCAGGAAAGCGTTGGTGCCACTTCATGAAGTTATGGCTGCGAGAGACCAGCGAAAGGTTTCTTTGTGCGACGTGGCTTGCGGGACGGGACGTTTGCTCAAGGATGTTCGTCGGCTGTACCCTGCGATGCGCTTAACCGGGCTTGATCTTAGTGCGACCTATCTGGAGGAGGCGCAACGGCATCTTGGCTCTCTTCGGAAGGTCGACTGGTTGAACGCGAATGCAGAAGAGATGCCTTTAGAAGACGCGAGCCAAGATGTGGTCACCAGCGTCTTTCTGTTTCACGAACTGCCGCCGATGGTTCGCCGCAATGTTGCTTGCGAAGTTGCGCGCATACTGAAACCTGGCGGGTGTTTCATCTTCATCGACAGCTTGCAGATTGGCGATAAGCCAGGTTGGGACGGATTGCTGGAGGCGTTTCCGGTCCGCTTCCATGAGCCGTACTACCGCGGTTACGCGATTGATGACCTCGACGGTGTGTTTAGGGGTGCGGGGCTGACGATTGAATGCCAGAAGCTGGCTTTTCTTTCCAAAATGCTGGTCTGCCGAAAGCCTTAACTCTTCGCTATTCGGCCTGTCGTTTCCGTTGACGCTACTGCATTTCGCTCCCGGCTGTGGTCCCTGGGGGTGGGCGATAACAGCTGGCATCTGCGTTTCTTAGCAATATCTTTACGCTGCCTCATTATGGTAATTCGGGCAGCAATCCTCTCTTGTTTCGAGACTGGAGACGGGTGCTGTGTTCGGGTGGCCGATAGATGCAGCCGTTGGCGCGTTTTCGGCACCAGTTCCAAGTAGAAGCCATCAGGCGTGCAGACCTCTATCTGGGCGGCTTTTGAGCACTTCGTCATAATCGGTTCAATCCGCTGGGTGGAATTCGCCGGGAGGTCGGGCCGAACAGTTCGGGCGTTTCATACCCATGACCAAGTTCAATCCTCAGCGTAATTCGACCGTTGTGGCGGAACTGAAGCTCTTGAACCCGTGGGTTGAGAACACCGACTATGGCGATGATGTCGTGCAACTTGCGCGGGCTCTGCTTGGCGACATCGGGCCCATTTCCGAAAAAGCACATTTCGAGCAGCGCTTGGCGACGATGGGTCGGTTTGCAGCCGGTCGGCAAACTTGGAATGCCTGGGCGCAGGACATGATGGATGTCCGCAGCCTCGCCGTTGCCGACCCTGCTTTGTCAGCCGTTTGCGACGCTCTGGCGATTGCGAATTTTTCCGGTGCTTGTTTTACCGAAACGGTCGACTTTGCCGCCCTGCTGTTCCCTGGCAGAGCGGATTTTAGCGGAAGTGAATTCGAGGCTGACTGCTGGATGCAGGGTTCCACGTTCTATGGACCAGCCGCCTTCCGACAAGTTTCGTTTATGGGAGACACGAACTTCGAGCGTTCCACTTTTTACGGGACCGCCGATTTCTCCAACTCGATGTTTTCGCGCCAGGGTCAGTTTCGGAAGTTCCAAGTTCTGGGGCAGGCGATTTTTGAGCATACCGATTTTGCCAGATGCGCTTGGTTCGCCGATGCCAAGATGCACGAAGCGTCCTTCGGCAAGGCGCGGTTTGCGGATGCCGCGGCGTTCACGGATTGCGAGTTCTCCGGCAAGGCGTCGTTTGAGCGCGCATGGTTTCAGAAATCGTGCGGGTTTGAAGGCGCGGTGTTTGGCCAAGATGTGAATTTTCGGGACGTCGATGTGGCGGGTGCGGCGTGGTTCTCAGGTGCGAAGTTTGCACAGGCTGCAATGTTTGAGGGCATGACGGTTGCTGGCGGCGGAGATTTCGCAGACATGTTTGAGCCGGCCTAAGGGCTCTGCGCATTGCCGATTTGATCAAAGTGAGGCGGATCAGTTTTGTTAAAAGAACCCGACATCAAGCCGCAAGTGACGCAGCAGGCGCCGTCGGCCGGCAAACGCATCTCTGTTTCTCTTGAGTCTTTCGAGCAGGTTCGTAGCTTGCTGTCGAAATTCAATGAAGATTACGAGATTACGTTCGTCGTCGCATTGCAGGACCAGTCGGGTATTCAGATTGCGTCAAGCGTCGACAGCCGCCCGGCCGTGATCGACGGGAAAGCGGCACGGCGGAGCGGACAAAGCGGAAAAGTCCAACTCGTGTCGTGCGAAGATGAGCGCGACCCAGCACTCGAAGAGGCAATGCTGGCTTACTTTGACCAGCTGGAAGTTGCTGAGGCCGGCGGTGAGTTTGTTTTCAAATCAACACGGACGGAGTTCGATCACCGTACGGTTGGATTTCTGATTACGTCTTCACGCCAGGAACCCAGTGCAGAATCCGCCGCCAGCGAACCTCGGATGTTCGAGATCAAGCGGCTTTTTGATGCGCTGATCTACGTCTCGCTTCAGTACTGCTTATCTCCGCGCCAATCGGATACCTTCTTTGGTTTAGCTCCAGACCTTCTTTCGCGTGCCGCAGCTCAGCTTTTCCTGCAAAAGCTATCGCAAGAAGCGACCGGCCGGATGAACTACGGGCTCTATGAGCTCTGCTGCGATTTGGCTGCAGCCCAGTACGAAGGCCGGGCGGGTGCTGGTTACATCGTGTTGGCAAAACGGGGTGCGGCCAACATTAAGCCAAGCATCGAATTCCGGCGTCCTGTGCATCTTTCGCACAAGACCGGTGCGCGCAAATTGATCGAAATGGCCTCGCAGCAGTTCGCGTTGCTGTTTGATGGCGACTACTTCTATGGCTTTTGCGACTTCGACCAAATCCAGGATTGTCCGCATGTTCTGTTCAAGGGGCGTGGGATCTGGACGATGCAGCGTGGCGAGCAGTTGCTCGCGATGATCTCTTACGGCACTCCGGTTGAAGCCGAACGTATTCTGACCAAGCAGATCTTCCAGGCGCACATCAAAAAGTGTTTGCCGATGGTCGATGAGGAAGGGTTGGAGACGCTCTGGAACATTGCGATTATCGCAGCCCAACAGCCTGTGGGAACGAACATTCTCTTTACGCCAGCAGCTCCGAAAGAAGCGCAGCGGCTCTCGTCTCAATGTATCCCGATCCGGCCGGTGGCTCTGACACCGGAAGTTACAACGCAGCTCACGGCTATCGACGGGACTCTGATCGCAGATGTCGGCGGCAACGTGCATGCTGTTGGCGCGATCATGGATGGTGGTTCAACGTCGAGCGGCACATGGCAGCGGGGCGGGCGCTATAACTCGGCAGCGAATTACGTGACCAGCTCTCCACATCCGGCATTGATTTTCATTGTTTCCCAAGACGGGTACGTCGATATCGTGCCGCCAATGAATCCGAAGGGCGATAAATGGTCCATGAAGCGGTACCTAAAGTTGAACTCCACTGCCATCTGATCGGAGTTTTGACGCCGGCGCTCCTGTGGGATCTGCGTGCTGGTGGGGAAGAGATCCTGGTTGCGCCGGAGGCTGCCAAACCGGTTTCGTTTGGGGAAGGTCCTGACGGATTTGGGCAATGGCTCATGCGCGTTGAGCCCTATAAGACGGCTAGCTGGCGCACCTATCTGCCAATTCTTGGCTGGCATATCGAACAGCTCGTCGCGCAAGGTGTCGTCTATGCGGAGATGATGATTTCTCCGATGATGTTCTCGCGCGATTTTGGTGCACTTGCAGAGGAGTTCGCAGAATTCCGTACTTGGGTACGCGAGCGTGAAGCTGGGCGTATTCAGCTTGAGTTCTTGTTTCTCGTTCCGCGCAGTTTGCCCGACGAATTTATTGTCAAGGATACAGAGCGGTGCATCTTTCTGGCGAAAGAAGAAGGGATTGCCGGGATCTCAATTGCGGGCCTTGAAACCGACCAACCGGCGACCCGCTTTTCGCGGATGTGCCGGGAGCTGAAAGATCATGGTCTTGGCATCGAGATCCACGCCGGTGAGCTTGGCGGGCCGGATGAAGTCATAGAAGCAATTGACGTTTGTGGCGCAGACCGGATCGGTCACGGTATTGCGGCGTTTGAAGATCAGGATTTGGTCGAGCGCTTGCGCGATGAGCAAGTGCATCTGGAATTCTGCCCGACCAGCAACCTCAAGATGGGGGCTGCCGCATCCATTCCGCAACACCCTATCGGGCAAGCGCGAGACCTGGGGCTCAATTTTTCGATCAATACCGACGATCCGGGAGCGTTTGGTTGCACGATGGCCAGCGAGTTTGAGTTAGTGCGTGAGCACTTCGGTTTTTCTGATCGTGACTTTGAAGCCGTAGCCAGGAACTCTTTGGCCTCAAGTTTCGCAAAACAGATTCGTGTTAGTGGAATGAGTCTAGAGGTTGCGCGGCGCCCCACAACCGCCGACGTGAGCTAAGTCGCAGTATTAGCTGCTTTATTTGTTTGAGTTGGCAGGGCGACTGGTTGGTTATTGCCCTGTTTTCATCCACATTGGGCGGGTTCGCTGGTTTGCTATGGATGCCGGTGGCCGTTAAGTTTCCTAGATTAGTTGAAGAGTGAGTCTCCGGCCTGGGCATGAGCTGGAAAGTCTCGATTTGCGTTTATTGATACTTGGGCAAAGCACAAGACCGTTTGTGGGGGTTCGATCTGGGATAGCGCTGGGTCGCACGGTCGATTGGGGGCATCATGAGCAACGCATTTAGCGACGCTTTGGATAGCGGCTATCGCCTGTCTGACAAGACAGTGACTTATGCGTTCAGCGACGACTACTTTGCTTGGAACAGTTACGAGATGGCGCAGTTCCGAGCGGCTCTCGAACAGTGGTCGAACGTTGCGGACCTGCGGTTCGTGCAGACGGCCAATGAAGCCCAGGCCGACTTCTTGTTGCATAACGTCAATGACGCGGTGTTTGGCCAAGAAGGTATTCTCGGTGCCTTCTTTTTTCCCGGGAACGGACAGCAGGACGGATACTTCAATTGGCAGGGTGTTGGCTGGGATTACACCAACTCTACTGGTGGCCTGGAACAGGGTGGGTTTGGTTTCTCGACAATCCTGCATGAAGTTGGTCACGGGTTGGGTCTTGCGCATCCGCATGATGATGGCGGCACATCAACGGTGTTTACCGGCGTCACCAGCCCTTGGGTTACCGGGTACTTAAATTACAATCAGAGCTTCCACACGGTCATGAGCTACATCGACGGCCGTGTCGGCGATAATCTCAATCCCTATTCGACGCCAAACTACGGCTGGTCTGGCGGCCCTATGGCGTTTGACATCTACACAATCCAGCAGATGTATGGAGCCAATCAGTCCTACAAGACCGGCAACGACACCTATCAGCTGATGGCTTCCAACGGGACGGGGACCTACTACCAGGCGCTGTGGGATGCTGGCGGTATAGATACGATTGAGCATCGGGGCAGCGCTGCTTCGACCATCGATTTGCGGGCCGCCTCTGTGAACTTTGGCGATCCTTACGCCGGTGGATACCTGTCGAGCGTAAATGGTGTCTACGGTGGCTATACCATTGCAAATGGTGTTGTGATCGAAAACGCCCGCGGAGGTTCAGGCAGAGATTTTATTTTTGGCAACTCTTCGAACAATGTTCTTATCGGCAACAACGGACATGACCGGCTGTTCGGTATGGATGGCCGCGATGTTTTGAAGGGGGGCGACGGCCACGACTTACTTGATGGTGGTCTGGGCAACGATGTTCTTCGCGGCGGTGATGGTAACGATACAATCAAGACCGGTGAAGGTGCGAATGCTGCCTATGGTGGTTTTGGCCATGATGTTCTGACCGGTGGGTCGTTGCGCGACACACTGGTTGGAGATCAACACAACGACCGCCTTATCGGTGGTGGCGGTTTTGACAGACTGTTTGGAGGTTCGGGACGAGATGCCCTTCTTGGTGGGACTGGTAATGATAGGCTTGCTGGAGGGACGGAGAATGATGTCTTGAACGGTGGTTCAGGCAATGACTTGCTCTATGGCGAAGCGGGCAATGACAGACTGTTTGGGCTTGCCGGTGATGACATCCTTCATGGTGGCTCTGGTCGGGACTTGTTGCGTGGGGGAGATGGTCGAGACCGGCTGATTGGATCTACCGGCGACGATCTGCTCGATGGTGGTGCTGGTAACGACTTTCTAGCAGGGGGGGCTGGCCGCGATCGCTATTGGGGCGGTGAAGGCAATGATACCTATGCCTTTGCCAACGGTAGCGACACCGCAAGTTTTAGCGACAACTGGGGCGATGATGTTGTTCGTGGTTTTCGCTTGGGCGAGGACCGTCTCGATTTGCGAGACGTCACGGGGCTCAATCGGATCGGTCAGCTTACGATTGAAGCAGATGGCCGTGATACCTTAATTTCGTTTGGCGGAAATAGCATCCGCTTGCTCAAAGTGGATGCTCAGCAAATCGATGCTGACGATATTTTGCTTTGATTTTTGCTTGGTACGGGCACTAGGTGGTCGCTTTCACGCATAAATGAAAAAAATACGGCGTGATCTTGGATCGAGGAGCGCACTGATTTTGGAGCAGCCAATTCTGCTGCTTATTCGTCGTTTTCCAAATCATCCAACGGTTCAGAGCTAGTTGCCGTTGCGCTCGGAACGGGGTCGCGGCCGTCCAGAACGGTGTCATGTACGAACCGGATCTGGTCCAGGTCTTGGATGATCGATTGGGAATTTGAAAGTACGCTTCGAATAAAGATGAATAGAAAGCGAATGAGTAGGAAACCGATCAGGAGGTAAATCAGACGCTCGGTTGTTGTCTCCATTGAAGAAAGCACCACAATGGCTGTTGCTAGGACCGCGCCAGAGACAACTGCGAACACAAGGTCTGGGCTCGATTGACCTTTCAGCATGGTTTGACGCTTGTCCGATACCTTGCCAGTTAGGCGAAGATAATCCTGGGTCAATGCTGTAAGCTGCTCTTTAGTGATAGGGGTTGCCGGCTGTTTTCGTTTGGCCCTTTTCGGTAGCATTTGCTTGAAGACTTCGCTGCGCTCCTTTTCAAGATTGGAAATTGTTTTGCTTGCAACGTGCGCGCGGCGGCCGGCCACAAGATAGACGGCTTGCAGCGGTAGCAGGGCAGCCAGTGCGAAGATGATCAACATCGGTAATACTAGGCTTAGCAAGGCAAGGATCAAGCCGCACATGGCTGTGTATGAAATTGCTTCGGCTAAGTTGACGCTTGCCCGGGCGTAGGCACCGATGCTGCGCATTGCGCTCGCGCGGGTGTCGCGTTCGGCGATAAATTCTGTCACGCGTGGTTGCTCGAAGAAGGAGCTTAACAACGCATGTTCGCCATTGATCCTCATTTTGTATTTGAGAAGCTTTTGGAAATAGCCTGCCAGTCCCGCACTCACGTAGAGCAGGACGATCAATCCGCCGCCAATCCAAGCGACGTCGGGTTTTGTTAGGCTGCTGCCGTCAAAGCCAAGCGCGTTGGCGATACCCTTTGCTTGTTCCCACTGAAAAAAAACTACGGCAGCAATTTTGATCGTTCCAGCCAGCGCTGCAAGGTTCAAGCCTCGGGCAATCAGGCCAAGTAGGACAACTAACGTGAAATCGAATGTGAGTTTGTGACACACATAGTGGACGAACCGCCTCAGTGTGCTCAACGCCTTCTTTATCGAATTCGGATTGAGTGCCGAGAGGTGGTCCCACAAGCCGGTGGTCGTTGAGTTGCCCATATGGCAAGGCTCCCTGTGGCTCCGTTAACTTATTCGCGCTGCCGAACGAAGCCTCCGGCAATTTTGAAAGGACCTTTGTTTTGCTTGGTCTTTTGGGCAGGTCTTTGTTCATTACTCTCGCGACCAGCCCGCAGGATTGCAACCGGATCGCGAGAAATTGGTCAATGGCATCTAGACTTCGTCGATGATACCGGCGGCTGTTAGGTGTTCAATTAGTTCATCAACCAGGGTTTCGGGGGATTTTGATCCACCGTGGAGGACGTATTCCGGCTCTGTTGGTGGTTCGTAGGGTGAAGAGATCCCGGTGAAGTTCTTGATTTCGCCCGCACGTGCTTTGGCATAAAGGCCTTTAGGGTCGCGGGTTTCGCAAACCTCGATTGGCGTGTCGACGTAGAGCTCCAGGAACTCGCCCGTATCAAACCGCTCACGAGCAAAACGACGTTCAGCCCGGAATGGTGAGATGAAGGAGACGACGGTGATGAGGCCCGCGTCAACCATCAGGCGCGCGACTTCGGTGACACGGCGGATGTTCTCAACGCGGTCGGCGTCGGTGAAGCCGAGGTCGCGGTTGAGGCCGTGGCGGACGTTATCGCCATCGAGCAGATAGGTGTGGCGGCCCTGCGAATAGAGGCGCTTTTCGAGCAGGTTTGCGATTGTCGATTTGCCCGAGCCGGACAATCCGGTGAACCAAAGGCAGCACGCCTTCTGGTGTTTAATCGATGCACGCGCCGTTTTTTGGATGTCGACAGCTTGCCAATGGACGTTGTGTGCCCGGCGCAATGAGAACCGGATCATGCCAGCGCCGACTGTTTCGTTGGTCAGTCGGTCAATGAGAATGAAGCCGCCATTCTCGCGATTATCCTCGTAGCGGTCGAAGACGATTGGTTTGGAGACTGACAGATTACACAAGCCAATATCGTTAAGCTCCATCTGGCGGCTTGCGATGTGCTCCAGGGTTTCGACATTGAGTTTGTGTTTGAGCTCGCTGATCTGACAAACGGCCGATTGTTGGCCGATGCGTAAGAGGTACGGGCGGCCTTTGAGAAGTGGGCGTTCGCTCATCCAGACAATGTCGGCGGCGAACTGATCGGCGACTTCGGCACGGTCGTTGGCTGCGCAGATAACATCCCCGCGGGAGATGTCGATTTCATCTGCGAGTGTCAGCATAACCGCATCGCCAGCGTTCGCTTCAGGCAGGTCACCGTCGGCAGTAACGATGCGTTGCAGCGTGCTGGTGCGGGCGCTTGGCAAGGCGACGACGCTGTCTCCTGGCTTAACGGAGCCTGAGACGAGTGTTCCGGCATAGCCGCGGAAATCAAGATCTGGGCGACAGACCCATTGCACCGGCATGCGAAGAGGCCCGCCCGCCGAAGCTGTGCTGACGTCAACGGTTTCCAGTTTTTCCAACAGGGTCGGGCCGCTGTACCACAGTGTCTTTTCGCTGCGGCTGGAAATGTTATCGCCGGTCAGTGCGGAGAGCGGGATCGTTGTGATGTGTGGAATGCCGAGGGCTCCGGCAAACTCCATGTATTCCTTTTCGATCTCAGCAAAGCGGATGGCGTCGAAGTCGACCAAGTCCATTTTGTTGACAGCGACAACAACGTGTTTGATGCCGAGGAGATGAGCGATACAGCTGTGGCGGCGGGTTTGCGTGATCACGCCTTTGCGGGCGTCGACCAGGATGATGGCCAGATCGCAGCGTGAGGCACCTGTTGCCATGTTGCGCGTGTACTGTTCATGACCTGGTGTGTCGGCGACGATGAACTTGCGTTGCGGCGTTGAGAAGTAGCGATAAGCAACATCGATGGTGATGCCCTGTTCGCGTTCAGCCTGCAGTCCGTCGACCAAGAGCGCCAGGTCGAGTTCGCCGCCGGTGGTGCCGAAGTTGCGGCTTTCGGCTGACAAGCTCTCCAGGGTGTCTTCGTGGATGAGCTGGCAGTCAAAAAGCAGGCGCCCGATGAGAGTTGACTTTCCATCATCAACGCTGCCGCAGGTGAGAAAGCGAAGGATCGGGAGTTCGCCGTCGGACCCGGGGTTGATTGTTGCGTCGGGGTTAGAGCCTGAGGCGGCTGGGCGCGCTGTTTCTGCGTCCATCAGAAGTACCCCTCTTCTTTTTTCTTTTCCATTGAGCCTGCCTGATCGCGATCGATCATACGGCCTTGGCGCTCGGAGGTCCGGGCGGCTTTAATCTCGTTGACGATGTCCGCGATTGTTGTTGCCGGAGACTCGATGGCCCCAGTGAGCGGATAGCAGCCGAGCGTACGGAAGCGGACCTGCCGCATTTGCGGGGTTTCGCCGTCGTTTAGCGGGAGGCGTTCATCATCGACCATCATGATCATGCCATCACGTTCGACGACCGGGCGTTCGGCTGAGAAGTACAATGGGACGATCGGGATTTCTTCGACAAGGATGTATTCCCAGATGTCGAGTTCGGTCCAGTTCGACAGTGGGAAGACGCGCATCGTTTCGCCTGGTGAGAGGCGACCGTTGTATGTTTGCCAGAGTTCCGGGCGTTGCTTTTTGGGGTCCCAGCGGTGATCCGCTGTTCGGTGTGAGAAAACACGTTCCTTCGCGCGGGATTTCTCTTCGTCGCGTCGTGCGCCACCGATGGCTGCATCGAACTTGTGCGCTTCCAAGGCCTGGCGCAGCGCTTGGGTCTTCATAATGTCAGTATGTAGTGCGCTACCGTGGGTGAAGGGGCCTATTCCTTCCGCGACACCTTCCTGGTTGATATGCACGATCATGTCGAGGCCGTGTTTTTTGGCGGTCTCATCGCGGAACGAAATCATCTCGCGGAACTTCCACGTCGTATCCACGTGAAGTAGCGGATAAGGCGGTTTGGCGGGATAGAACGCCTTTAGGGCGAGATGCAATAGGACTGAAGAGTCCTTGCCGATCGAATACATCAAGACCGGACGTTCAAACTGTCCGGCCACTTCGCGCAGGATATGGATGCTTTCGGCTTCCAAGTCCTTCAAATGCCTGCTTTTGTGCACAGATCCTCGCTCGGTTGCGGTTCTTTTATCGCGTTCGATTCGCAGCTGGCGTTTATCTACTAGGATGGCTAGGTGCTGCCAAGTCGTCTAAGTGGCACTAATGCGGGTGTGTGTGGATGTCTTCGCCGCACTCTGGAGGAAACCTCACAATCCACTCAGTTGATTGGGAAAACCGCTTTTGCCCGGTTTGTAGGATAACTAGGTCAAAACCCTGCTCGTTGCTGACTCTCATCATCGTTTGTTGTCGTAAAACCGGCTGTTGGCGACGATTATTCCAGCAAAGCCGGTGTCACTCGCGGTGTCGCTCGTTCACGGACGTCAGCCAATAGGCCGCAGCTCGCTGCTGAACCTTAGGATCGGTTCTATGCATTCGGCGTCCATGCCTAACATTGCGACATGTAAGAAAATTCAGGCTGATCCGAGGTCCGCAAGGTGGTACAGACAGGGGGTGTGAGAACGATTGACCGGGTTTGTTCGAACCCGGCTCGATATTGAGAATATGGATGGGATGAATGGCTGCTGCAACCCAAGCTGAAAAAGATGCTTTGCCAAGTGATTTCGTTGTTGATTCTGTTGCTTTTGATGCGCCGTGGGCTTGGCTTGCAGCGGGCTGGAGGGATCTAACAGAGACGCCTAAACTTAGTCTGGGCTATGGTGCAGTCTTTGCTGCGATCTCGCTCGCTCTTGTTTACGGACTTTTCCAAGCCGGTTGGCAATCTGTGATTGTAGCTCTGTCGGGCGGTTTCTTAATCCTAGGGCCTCTGTTGGCCATCGGCCTTTATGAGATTTCCCGGCGCCGGGCGGCAAACGAAGAGCTCTCTTTAGACAAGATCGCATGGGTCAAGGCAGCATCGCCGTTACAGTTGGCGTACATGGGCTTTGTGCTGCTGTTTATCTTTTCTTCGTGGCTACGCATCGCATTCTTGCTGTTTGCCATCTTCTTCGGTGACGCGACGTTGCCAGCGGCTGAGCAGTTTATTCCCGAGCTGTTGTTTACGACGCACGGATTGGGGCTCTTGATTGTCGGCACGATTGTGGGTGGCGTCCTAGCGTTCTTCGCTTTTAGTGTCTCTGCGATATCAGTCCCGTTGTTGGTGTACCATCGTGTTGACTTTCTGACTGCGATGACGGTGAGCGTTCGAGCGGTTGCAAAGAACCTGCATGCGATGTTGTTGTGGGCTGCCTTGATTGCAGGGATCATGGCCTGCGGCATCGCGACGATGTTTATTGGTTTGGTCGTTGCATTCCCGCTTGTCGGGCACGCTACGTGGCATGCTTACGCCGAACTCGTTCGGCGAGCGGATGAGTAGGCGATAGGTGCCAACGTAATCGCGGAGTTAGGGAAGAGCGGGGCTTGAGAGCTCCGCTTTTTTTGTGCCGTTACTAGTCTTGCTTGTCGATTTGGTCTGCTTTTTTCTGTGACGGCTCATCGTCATCCAGGATGCGGTAGGCGGCTCCCTCGAGATCTTCAAACTGGCCAGATCTCAATGCCCAAAGGAATGCGCCGAGGCCCAGGAGGCCCAGGAACAGTGCAGCTGGGATAAGCCAGGACAATGAGACCATGTTCGGACCTCTGTTAACTGGAGCTAATCACTTGGTTTCGAGATTTAGTCGAGTTTTGTGCTGACGACCAGTGCTTCTCGCAGGCTACCGGATCTGGCTGCGACCTCATCTGCGGCGCGGGACGGTGGCGATTTGTGCCGCCAGCCCCGGCTTGACCGTGCTGGCTCCTCACAGCGTTAGCTTTGCTGTCGTCAGGCGAAGCGCATTTGCAGTCACGATGATGGATGAGGCTGACATCGCAATTGCTGCGATCAAGGGTGTGACGAAGCCAGCCATTGCCAGTGGAATGCAGATGGCGTTGTAGGCGGCGGCGATACCGAAGTTTTGCAGCGACATTCTGCGCGTATGGTGCGCGACCGAGATTGTTTCTTTAACGGGTGTCAGGCGATGGCCTTGCATAATGCCATCGGATGCGATCTGGCTGACTTCGGCTGCTGAGGACGGCGACAGCGAAGCGTGCGCGGTTGCCAATGCTGGCGCATCGTTCAGACCGTCGCCGACCATTAGCACCCGACTGCCTTCGCTTTCGAGCTTTTTCAGAAGCGCGATCTTTTCGTTGGGGCGCTGCTCAGCATGCCACTCGTCGATTCCGGCAGCGGCAGCGGTTTGGGTGACGGCGGATTGGCGGTCACCAGATAGCAGGATCACGCGGAGGCCTGCGTTTTTCGCGTTGGCGATGGTTTCAGCGGCACCTTCTCTTAGTGCATCTGTAAAGTGGAACGCGACTGGGTTACCACCAGCAGGTCGGTACCACATGGAAGCTTCCGCTAGCTCCGAGGTGGTGTTGTGGACGTCGCACCATGTCGGCGAACCAAGGCGTGCTTCCCGGTCGTTTTCATCGCGCCATGATAGGCCGCAACCGGGTGTTTCTTCGACGCCTGTGACAGGCGTGATGGACAGGCCACGCGCGTTGGCCGCTTGCAGGACGGCCTGTGCATAGGGGTGGCGACTGTGGGCTGCGAGGCTGGCTGCGTCGGACAGGATGGTATCGGAGATCTCGTTCCCATTTGTGAGTTCGGGTTCGCCGCGCGTCAGCGTGCCGGTTTTATCAAACACGATGGTGTCGATCTCCGCCAAGCGTTCGAGGCCATCAGCGGACGTCATGATAACGCCGCGGCCAAACAGGCGGCTCGTTGCGGCGACCTGTACGGCTGGAACGGCGAGCGCTAGGGCACATGGGCAGGTGATGATGAGAACCGAAATTGCAGTGGTCAGTGCAGTTTCCCAGCCTGCACCGAGCACCATCCAGCCGATGAAGGTGGCAAGCCCGAGTGCGTGGACGAGAGGCGCATAAATGCCTGCGGCCTTGTCAGCAAGGCGGACATAGCGTCCCTTGTTTTGTTCGGCGGTTTCCATGAGCCGGGCGATTTCGGCAAGCAGTGTATCGTTGTCGGCTGCCGTTGCTTCGACTTCAATCGGGGCGGTGAGCGAGATCGTTCCGGCGTAAACTGCGTCTCCGGTGGTGGCTGCACGAGGTACGGTTTCACCGGTGATGAGTTGTTCGTCGACGTCTGTTGTTCCAGAGACGATGCGGCCATCGACAGCGATGCGTTCTCCGGTAGCAACGAGCACGCGCATGCCAGGCATGAGCGCGCGGGCGGGTAGACGCTCGCTGCTGCCATCCTCGTTAAGGACTGTGGCCCAGCCGGCTTTCATGCCCAGTAGGTTTTGAGCTGCACCCTTGGCTTGGCTGCGAAGGCTTTGGTCCAGGTAGCGGCCAATCAAGAGGAAGAACAACAATGAGACGCTGGCATCGAAATAGACTTGGTCGGTGCCGCGCATCGTTTGGACGAGGCTCATGCCGGTGGCGAGGATGATGGCCAGCGAAATCGGCACGTCCATATTAAGGCGCCAGGCTCGCAGCGCTGTCATTGCGGAACGGAAAAATGGCTGGCCCGAATAAGCCACGGTGGGTAGTGCGATGAGGGCTGAAAGCCAGTGGAACAGCGTGCGGATCTCATGAGTCATGTCGCTGGCAAGGCCGGCCCAGACGGAGACCGAGAGCAGCATGATGTTGGCAGCGGCAAAACCAGCCACGGCCAGTTTGCGCAAGAGATCGCGATCCGCGCGGGTGTTCGCATCGTCATCGCTGTGGGCGAGATCGGCGGCGCGGAAGCCGGCATCACCAAGCGTTTTGATGATGCCTTCAGTGTCTGTCGTGTTGGGGTCGAACTGAACTGTGACACGCTTGGCTGATAGATTTGCCCGGACGTTGGCGATGCCTGCGGCTTCAACTAGCACGCGCTCGATTTTGCGCATGCAGCCGCCGCAGTTCATATTCTCAATGGCAAAAATTGCGCGTTGCGGGCCATCGTTTTCGATGGCCGCTTTTGCATTTGCGTTTTGTGCCGTTTCGCCAGGAGCGAAATCTACTGCGAGAGCCATAAGCGTTCCTTCAGTCGGAAGCGAGGTTCAGAGTTTTGAGAGACCGGTTCGCGCACCTCGACAACAACAATCCAATTGCCTGGTGCGAGGTTGGCATCTTTAGCGGCATAGATGCCGTTGCCTTGATCTTTGAAGGTCACGGTCTGATCGAACTTGTCGGTTGCCGGGCGGCCAACCTTGCCTGAGACGTCCATGCCGCGCACGGGCGTTCCATCTTGCGTTAGAAGCGTGAGTTTGATCGTTTTCCCGTCACCAGCGATTTTGCCCTGCCAGCCGAGTTGTTCAAAACGGCGCTCTTCCTGCAGGTTTTGGTTGTAAGAAATGCCTTTGCGGTAAGCGTCGCTTGTTTCGATGCCGGTGAATGTGGTGATGGCGTAGTAGAGAAAGACGCCGTTCACCACGAACAACACACTGAAGAAGACCAGTATGGCGCCGAGGACGTGCCAGCCCGTCAAGGTCCAGCCGGAGTGGTTTGGATTAGCCATGGGTTGATACGTGCTCATTATTGCGGCCTCCGGAAATTGCTGCGACGGCGGGTCTGAGTCTTGTCGCCAACATCGGTGACAACAAAGTACAAATCAGTCGCTTCAGATGTCAGCTTGGCGGCTTCGGCCTTGGGCAGCGACAGGTAAAGGCGCAAGGCTCGAAGGTCATCGGGAACGACGGCGATTGTCGGATCATTTTCCTGGAAGCCGACAATGTCGATTTTGGGTGCCGAAATTCCGCTTGGCAGCCCTTCAACGCCGATCTTGAAGCTGCGCGTATCGTGGCGTTTGTTCAGGATCTTTACGGTATAGCCGTTGCGGATACCGCCGTCTGAGAGTCGGACGAACAACGGGTTGCGATCGCGTAAAACGTTGAGTTGAAGCTCTGAGCGATTCATCCAGCCATAGGTCATCAGGGCCATGACGGCCGGGATCAGGACCATGTAGAGGATGGTGCGCGGGCGGAAGACTTTGACCGGGGCAGTTTTCCCGGTTTCGGCAGCTTCGAGGTTATGGAAGGTATCGTAGGCGATCAGGTTCCGTGGACGGCCGATCTTGTCCATGATCTCGTTACAGGCATCGATACATAATGCGCAGTGGATGCACTCAAGTTGTGCGCCGTCACGGATATCGATCCCCATTGGGCAGACGACGACGCACTGTTTGCAGTCGATGCAATCGCCCCGGCCTTCCCAGGTTTCACCTTTTTTATGCGGGCCGCGCGGTTCGCCGCGATGTCCGCGATAGGTCACTAGCATCGAGTGGTCGTCAAACATGGCGCCTTGGATGCGCGGCCAGGGGCACATGTAGATGCAGACTTGTTCGCGTGCGAGCCCACCGAGCAGGTAAGTCGATGCCGTGAACACTCCCAAGAACACGTAGGCGATTTCTGGAGCTGTTCCGGTGAGGAGTTCATGGGCAAGTGTTGGGGCGTCGCGGAAATAGAAGACAAGCGCGCCGCCGGTGACGAGCGAGATCAGAAGCCACGTGGAATGTGTAGCCGTAAGCTTCCAGATTTTGTCGAATGTCCAAGGCGCTTTCTGAAGGCGCAATCGGGCGTTGCGATCGCCTTGAATAAAGCGTTCCACCGCAATGAAAAGATCTGTCCATACTGTTTGCGGACAGGCGTAGCCGCACCACACGCGCCCGGCTAAGGCGGTTACCAGGAACAGCAACAGAGAGCCTAAGATAAGAAGGCCCGTAATGTAGTAGAACTCCTGCGCCCAGATTTCTAACGGCCCGAAGAACAGTCTCTGATTGGCAAAGTCGATCAGGAAGGCTTGGTCAGGAAGGGCTGGGCCGCGATCCCACCGCACCCATGGCATCAGGTAGTAGAAGCCAAGTGTGAGGGCCATTACGAGCCACTTCAGATTGCGAAACAGTCCACGCGCGCGCTTTGGGTGGATGGCGACGCGTTCAGCGTAGAGGCTGCGGTTGTCTTTGGCATTGACGGCGTTGACATCGTGGCGCTCGACGCCAGGTGCAGCTTCTGTCTTGGCAGCAGCTGCTGCGCCACTGGCGCTGTCAGACTTGGGTGTGATGAAAGAATCGGGTGTCGTCACCATGCTCACGTAATTCCTTGAAGGCGGTGCCGTCTCGTTCGCGTGCCTGGGGGCTGGTGTCGCCAGTTTAGTTGTTTTTGTTGGTTTGTTTTGTTGTCTTTTGTCTTACAGGAAGCCTGCTAGAGGCTTCCTGTCGTCTTGTTATGTTAGGCCTGACCGCGCTTGTCGGTCGCCTGAATTTATTGTCCGCCACCAAGGGCGTGGACGTAGACAGCGAGCTGCTTGATCGTCACTTCGTCGAGGCGTGTATTCCAAGGTGGCATAACGCCGCCACGACCGGTGTTGATCGACGTGATCACATCTTCTTTGTCGCCGCCATAGAGCCAGATGCTGTCCGTAAGATTTGGCGCACCAAGCTCGATGTTGCCCTTGCCGTTTTCGCCATGGCAGGAGGCGCAGTTTTCCGCATAGACGGCTTTGCCACGCTCGGCTGCCGCTGCGTCGGAGCCCGAACCGCTCAGTGACAAGACATATTCAGCCGTGTCGTTGATCTGCGCTTTTTCGAGGAGCTCATCGGCACCGAATTTCGGCATGTCGCTTTGGCGA
Source organism: Filomicrobium sp. (assembly GCA_040219445.1). Classification (GTDB taxonomy): domain Bacteria; phylum Pseudomonadota; class Alphaproteobacteria; order Rhizobiales; family Hyphomicrobiaceae; genus Filomicrobium. The sequence goes on from JAVJSM010000003.1 coordinate 888,382, forward strand.
GAATCGTCGTCCGCGTTGCGAATGCCGTGAACGATGGTCTGATGGATGGCGGAAAGATCGCCGCCCCAGATCCAGTCGTCGTCGTTGAGGTTCGGATAGCCTTTGAAGCCTTGAGCACCACGACCATGGCACGGTGCACAGTTCTCCTTAAACGCCGCGTTACCACCTGCGATTGCGAAGCTCAGCAATTCCGGTTTGTTTGGAATTTCACTGAGTTCCGTATTGGCAATGGCGTCACGGAACTTCGACTGGGCAGCCTTGCCCGCAGCGACCTGTTCCATAACTACGGCGCGTTGGCTGTAGCCGAGCGTGCCTCTGGTGTAGTCGGAAACAAGGGGCCAGGACGGATAAAGGATCCAATATCCGATTGCCCAGATGATCGTCGCATACATCACCCAAAGCCACCATTTGGGTAGCGGCTTATTGAGCTCTTCGAGGTCATCATCCCACACGTGCCCGGTGGTTTCGACGCCGGTTACATCGTCTACTCTTTTGTCATCAGCCATTATTTCCGGCCTCCGGTGTCCCGCGTGAAGGTTGGATCATGTTCATCGTTGTCAAACGGGATCCGGCTTGCGTAATCGAAGGATTTACGGTTGCCGGGCCACACGGCGTAGATGACCACGCCAATGAACAGGGCGAAAAACAGGACCGTTGAGAAGCTTTGCGTAAACGCTGCTACGGTTTGGTAAGTCACGATTGCACCTCCTAGCGCAGGTTCGGTCCGGCATTGTCGTACTTGGTGAAGTCGACAAGCGTGCCTAGGACCTGCAGATAGGCGATCATCGCATCCAGCTCGGTAACTTCTTCGGGTTTACCGTCGAAGTTGCCGACAACCGCTTTAGGGTAACGTTCCCCGACAGCGTCCGCCCCATCAGCGTCTGGGTTGCTTTGAGCGATTAGATCGGTTTCAGCGTTGGCGATCATATCGTCGCTGTAGGGCACGCCGATTGCGGCTTGCGTCTTCAGCTTTTCGGCGACGACCTTCGTATCCAGCTTGCGTTCTGCAAGCCATGGATAACCAGGCATGATCGATTCAGGCACAACCGAGCGTGGGTTGGTCATGTGGGCGGCGTGCCAGTCGTTCGAATACTTGCCGCCAACGCGAGCAAGGTCCGGACCGGTACGCTTGGATCCCCATTGGAATGGGTGATCGTACATGCTTTCTGCAGCAAGGCTGTAGTGACCGTAACGCTCGACTTCGTCACGTAGCGAACGGACCATCTGCGAGTGGCAAACATAGCACCCCTCGCGGATGTAGATGTCGCGACCTTCTAGCTCCAGCGGAGTGTAAGGGCGCATGCCTTCTACCTTTTCAATCGTTGATTTGAGGTAGAAGAGCGGTGCGATTTCGACCAGTCCCCCGATCGCCACCACAACAAGGATGCCGATCGAAAGGAGCCAGGTGTTTCGTTCGAATACACCATGTTTACTGAGCATTGGTGTGTTCTCCCTTATTCGGCTGGCTGAAGCGATGCGCGGAGTTCAGGAGCTGCTGCAACGACCGGCTGGTCAGCTGCATCAACAGGCTCGTCTCCACGGACCGTGCGCCAGAGGTTGTAGGCCATGATCAGGGCGCCGATGACGAACAGAGCGCCACCACCTGCACGGATGATGTATGGAATGTGCATGGCGTCGACGGTCTCAACGAACGAGTACTTCAGGAAGCCAAGTTCGTCGTAGGCACGCCACATCAGACCTTGCAGAATTCCAGAGACCCACATCGCGGTGATGTAGAGCAGGATACCGATGGTCGAGATCCAGAAGTGCCACTCGACAAGACGCATCGAGTAGAGACCGCGGCGTTTCCACAGCCATGGGAACAGGCAGTAGAGTGCGCCGAAGGAGATCATGCCAACCCAGCCGAGAGCACCTGAGTGCACGTGGCCGATTGTCCAGTCCGTGTAGTGGCTGAGCGAGTTGACGGCCTTAATCGACATCAGCGGACCTTCGAAGGTCGACATGCCGTAGAAGGCAACCGAAACAACCATCATACGGATGACCGGGTCGGTTCTGAGTTTGTCCCAGGCACCTGAGAGCGTCATCAGACCGTTGATCATACCACCCCAGGACGGCATCCACAGCATGATCGAGAAGGTCATGCCAAGTGTCTGCGCCCAGTCAGGCAGGGCTGTGTAGTGAAGGTGGTGTGGACCAGCCCAGATGTAGAGGAAGATCAACGACCAGAAGTGGACGATCGACAGGCGGTAGGAATAGACCGGACGTTCGGCACGCTTTGGAATGAAGTAGTACATCATGCCAAGGAAGCCGGCGGTGAGGAAGAAGCCCACAGCGTTGTGGCCGTACCACCATTGCGTCATCGCATCTTGAACACCTGCAAAGACGATGTAGCTCTTCGGTTCGGTCCAGGAGACCGGCAGGGTCAGGTTGTTGACGATGTGCAGCATGGCAATCGTCAGGATCATCGCAAGGAAGAACCAGTTCGCAACGTAGATGTGCGGCTCTTTACGTTTTAGGAGCGTGCCGCCAAAAACGATCAGGTAGTAGACCCAGACGACCGTCAACAGGAGGTCAGCGTACCACTCAGGTTCGGCATATTCTTTACCTTGGGTGACACCCAAGATGTAGCCGGTGCCTGCGATTACGATGAAGAGGTTGTAGCCGAAGACGACGAACCAGGGCGACCAACGGCCAAACAAGCGGGCCTTGGTGGTGCGCTGGACAATGTAGAACGACGTTGCGAGCAACGCGTTACCGCCGAATGCGAAGATCACCGCAGATGTATGCAGCGGACGCAGGCGGCCGAAGCTTGTCCAAGGCAGGTCAAAGTTCAATACCGGGAAGGCCATCTGCCAGGCGATGATGTCACCGACAAGGAAACCTGCGATACCCCAGAACATCGAGGCGATGGCCGCGAATTTAATGGGGCCGTCATGATAGTATGGGCGTTCAGCGCCCTTCGACGACAGCGAGGAGAGTACCACGCCTGCGCCAACAATAGCGCCAATGCCGAGAACGGCACCGTGGAACTTCATCACTGGATCGGACGAATAGAGTGTTAGATAGAAACCGAGAATTGCCGCAATCGCGGCTCCGAGTACGGCGAGCGCATCGGAGAGCGCGGACATCTCCTCGCTGTTTGTAGTTGCAGCCATCAGCTTTCTCCAATCAGAGGGAGGACGTGTCGGAACTAGGGCAAGCTCATGTTGATCTTGTTTCGCCCCCATCCCCGCACTTCTACTTCCCGCGCGGGGCGCTTACCGGCATTGATCAGGATCAATGAGCGTTCGTTTCGGCGCTTCTACTTTGAGCGCAATCCATGCTGGTGTTTCTGCTGCTCTACTGTTGCAGATGCCCTGTATTCAGCTCGCATGTTGCGACACTATCAACTGATCGGAGCCCGCTAGCCGATGCCATTTCAGCCTTCGCATTTGCATCTTGTAGGAGCCGAAATCTCTGGTCACGGCGAGGTTCCATTGGATGATCCAATCGCAGTTTTTGAGATGGAACATGATTGGAAGCTTGAGCTTTGCGACGCCTTAGAGTTGATCGCTGACGGGTTACCAAACACCGCGCAGCCAGCCTTGTGCCGCAGCGTTGTTCACGTGTTGAGGGTGGGTCTGCCGCAGCACGTTGCTCTCGAAGAACAGCTGCTTTTTCCGGCACTTAGACGGAGTTCGCAGTTTGGGGTCGACTGCGAGAGGGTCTTGCGCGCCTTAGAGCAAGAGCACGAAAGTGATGATCCATTTGCCCATGAAATTGCTGACGAGTTGGAGCAGTTGGCGGGTGGCGACAAGCCACGCAACTCAGAAATGCTGGGCTACATGTTGCGTGGATTTTTTATCCCGCTAAGGCGCCATATCAATTGGGAAAATGTAACGGTTTTACCAACCGCGCGAAGGGTGCTCTCGCCGGATCAGAAGATGGAACTTGCTTCGCATTTGAACGACAACTGGCGAGTTAACGAAAGCGACATCGCGACCATCAGCGATGCTTTGGCGCAGGCCAAAGAAGACATGCAGGGCGAAACGCCCTGATCAAATTTTGAGATTGGAAATTCGTATTACTTGGACTTCGAAGGCGGGGCTACGTTTTGGTCTTAGACTTTAGGCGACGGCCTCGTTTCCACCTTGGGCTTTTGACGCCAGAGAACGCAGATCAGGCACGACCACCTCGCGTCCGCTGAGTAGTTTGATGGTGCCCTGGCGCTTGAGGTGCGACAGTTGACGGCTCACCGTCTCGATCGTGAGGCCAAGGAAGTCAGCAATGTCCGCGCGAGTGAGTGGTAGTTCGAAGTGCGCGGCATGGGGTCCTTGTTCCGTATGACAACCGATCATCGGTTGGCGTTTTGCAATCAGGTGCAAGAAGCTGGCGACTTTTTCCTGAGCGCTCTTGCGGCCTAGCACGAACATCCAATCGCGCGCTGAATCGAGCTCATTCAGAGTGTTTTCGAACAAGCGGTGTTCAAGGTTTGGATGTTGACGCATCAACGCTTCGAAGGCTGCGTGTGGGAATGTGCAGGCTTCGACGTCGGTCGCGGCTTGCGCAAAGTATGGGTTGGAGTCCGCAAAGGCGCGCCCCAGAAAATCTGGAGCAAAAACCAAACCGACGATCTGCTGGCGTCCGTCTGCGGATGTTTTTTCCAGTTTGACGACGCCAGAAACAATATTTGCAAAGAACGTAGTTGGTTCTTCGTCTGCGAGAATCACATCACCCGCTCTGAAGCGGCGGATTCTGCCAATACGATTGAGATCTTGAAGTTCAGTATCGTTCAACGCTCCGCAAACCGCGCGGTTGCGCACCGCGCATGCCGCACAGCTATTTCGCCCAAGTTGAATTGGGTCGTTGGACATCCGGGCGCCTCCGCACAAAGCAATTATTGAGCGAGTCTGATGCTAGTCTGTTGTGCATTTGGCGACAAGGTGTCCCGCGAGTAATCGCAAACTAAAGTTGCCCAATGCGTCGCGAGAATAATAACAGTTCTGACATAGATCGGACCTTAGATTGAGCTTCCCGTTGGAATTGGGGAAAAATAGTCTCTTCTAGGCCGGTCCTGTACAGCTCTAATACTTTGGTAGCTATCGCTCGTGGACGTAGATGCCAGGTGCGTCACACAAAACGGCTGTCGGACCGGAACTTTCCTTTGTTCTAGGGTGGTTGGGTTGGCGAATACGTCCAGTTGATCCCGCCTTGAGCCATTGGCTCCACGCTTCCCACCAGGAGCCTGGATGTCGGGCGGCCGTTGCCAACCATGCGTTGGCTTCTATGTAGTTTTCTTCCGGTTTGCGGATTGCGATTTGGTAGCTGCGCCTGGGGTGACCGGGTTCAGAGACAATACCACCATTGTGGCCGCCCTTCGTTAGGACGAACGTGACGGGGGTGTCGGCGAGCAGGTGTATGCGGTAGACGGAATGCCAGGGCGAAACGTGATCGCGGTCTGTGGCGACCACAAACATTGGAGCTCTGATATCGCCGATCGAAATGGCATGGCCAGCGACCTTGAAACGCCCTTCTGCGAGATCGTTGTTCAAGAACAGACTGCGCAAATACTCAGAGTGCATACGGTAGGGCATGCGCGTAGCGTCTGCGTTCCACGACATCAGATCGTTGCTGTTCTCACGCTTTCCTAGAAGGTACTCGCGAATTACGCGAGACCAGATCAGGTCGTTCGAGCGCAAGAGTTGAAAAGCGCCTGCCATCTGGCTGGAGTCCAAGAAGCCCTGCTCCCACATCATGTCTTCCAGGAATGCGATCTGGCTGTCGTCGATGAACAGACCAAGTTCGCCGGGTGATGAGAAGTCTGTTTGGGCTGCCAATAGTGTGATGGACTTTAGCCGGTGGTCGCCATTCCTTGCCATTGCGGCTGCCGCGATCGACAGAAGCGTCCCTCCAAGACAGTATCCGGCACCGTGAATTTCGCGCTCGCCGGTTACTTTTTCGATGACATCGAGAGCTTTCATCGGGCCGAGTTTGCGATAGTCATCGAACCCGAAATCTCGATGCGACGGGCCGGGGTTTCGCCAGGAGATCATGAAGACGTCATGACCTTCGCCCAGCAGGTATTGCACCATCGAGTTGTTCGGCGACAGATCGAGAATGTAGTACTTCATGATCCAGGCGGGGACGATCATGACCGGGGCCGCGTGGACTTTGGATTTTGTTGGTTGGTAGTGGATCAGCTCTATCAAGTCGTTGCGATAGATGACCTTTCCGGGCGTCTTGGCAACATCGCGCCCGACAACATGGCTTAGTTTTTCGGGGTTTTGCGCACCACTTAAGCTGTTGGTCAGATCATTCATGAAGTTCATCGCGCCGCGCACCAGATTCATGCCGACCTGTTTGCGCGTTTCTTCCTGCAACTCTGGATTTGTGAGTAGGAAGTTCGAGGGCGACAGGGTGTCGAGCATTTGGCGTGTGATGAACTCGATGGCCCGCGCGTGACGAGGTTCCACACCGCGTACGCCGCAAGTTGCGTTATGCCACCATTGCTGCTGGAGCAGGAACGACTGGTGGATGACGTTGAAAGGCCACTGTTGCCATTTTTCGGATTTGAAGCGGTTATCCTGCGGCAGCGGTTCAATACAGGGATGGCCATTGCCGGTCATCAAAGCTTCGTTGAAGATGTAGCGATTTAGCCTTGCGGTTTTGCGAAAGAACTTCTGTTGAAGTTCGAATTGCTTGCCGGGCGAGAGTGATAAGTGGACTGCCCAATCGAGGTATGCGGTGATTAAGGCGGCGGGGGAAATGCCGGCTGAGTATCTGGCGAGACCAGCATGAAACGATCGATCCAGGAACTCTGTCGCTGCTGTTGCGCTGTAGGAATCGCGGCCGACGTCGTCGTGTGCTTCCGTGTCCGCAAGGCCTGGCAGTGGTAGTGTGGTCTCAATGGGATTGTACTTCGCCTGCGAAACGGGAGCGGCGCTGCCTGGATGCATGGTAGACCCTGCAAGATCTTGGATGTGGGTCTTATTCTTTTTCGACATCGTTACCTTCCTGGAATTGACGCGAAAAGTCTCGCTACGAGCCGAGACGGTAGCGTCTTTGCCCATTGCGGGAAGCGTTGCCTACATCGGTTTAGTTTAGCTGCGCCGTGCTGCCTGCTTGTCCCAAGCTTGTTGTGGGGACATCGTTTTTTTTGATTGACCTTCCAGAGCGCAGCGATTGCCGCGCCTTGTATTCTGAAAAAAGTCCAACGGCGGTGATGGTGAAAAGAGCCGCAGAGATCGCCAGGACGTTTGATTTTTCTTCGACGACCATTGTGATGGCAGCTATCGCCAGAAGCAGCCACGTCAATGAACTCAAGACGGTGTCGAGAGGTAAGGCCTGAGTGGGTGCTCTCTTGAAATTTTGGGGTCGCTTGCCGTGCTCAAAACCTGTGCCTGCAGAAACCGGTGATAACGTTGTGTGTGCTGAGGTTTCGGTGTGCTCTTCGGCATCGGCTTGATGTGAAACGACCACGAGTCCGCAGCAGGTCGGCACGACGATAAAATCGTCATTCCGCTGTGCTGTGCTGTTTTGCTTGGTCTTCAGTTGCGACATGAGCGGCGTTCGAATTCCATTTCCCCATGCTGCCACTATGGACCGCCGTACTTCGTTCCACGTTGACAAAGATCAATAAACCCTGGCGCAGGTTACCGAAAGCTGCGCCAGGGTGCCGCAAGGCCAATTCAGTCATGCCGAAGCTGGCCTTTTGGCGGTGGGCCTATGCATTCTGCATGCGTGTCCTGCTTCTACCCCGGCCCGTCGTGGGCTCCGGCCAGTTGAGCGTGGAGCTTCGGTCGTAAGCCCGAAAGCTGTCCGTGAAGATTGCCTGCATTTTTTCGGCCTGGCGGGCATAGTCCTTGGCCATCGTATTCCAAAATTCCATCTGTTTTTCAGCGATGGCCTGAGGGCTATGGCACTCGGCAAGGCTCATGGGGAACCGCATATCTTGCTGGAGGCGATGAGCTAGGAATCTCGTCGTCTCAGCATTTGCAGTGAGCCAAGATTGGAACCAAAGCTGGTACATCTGCGTGGCCGATTGCATCGCGTCGGATGAAGCCGGGGGGAACAGTGATTTGATCGAAAAAGGATCAAATGCGCTGCTTGGATCTGACGATGTGAAGTTTGGCATGGGGACGTCTCCTTTTCATTGTCGTTGTTATTGGGTCGTTTTTATTGGCAGGCGCGAGCATGCTGCACATGCGCTGGGTTCTCGGTCCATCTAGACGCATGGCCGTCAAACGCCGCGTGTGTTGATTCCGAATGCTGAATAGAGGGGGCATGAGCCGATCAATCCGGTTGCTAAAGGGATCACGCCGATCCAGCCCAACCATTCAAATCCGGTTTGGTCTCCAGACATCGCAAACGCCACAAGGCAGATGCCGAGGAGTGTTCGAATTGATCGGTCGGTTAGACCAACATTGGATTTCAAAAGCATGTTTCAGTTCCGCGTTTTCGGATGCTCAATGGTCACGGGGCAATGGCATTGCTATCGGTGACGGCTCGCGACCACTCCTTGCTTGCGATCGATTGCAACGTGATGGGCGTTGGGAAGCGGGTCTTGGTTAGGCCGCCGCCAGATGCTCTTTGTGTTGCATTTTCGATCAAGGATGCGTGGCCGTATGGAACGGTGAATTTGGCGTTGCTCGTCAGGCGGCGCAGTCCCATCCTATGGGACAGCTCAGCAGTTTGCCGGTCTGTTCCCTGCCATGAGCATCTAAAGGTTTTTTAGCTCGGAGCCTTTGTTGGTTCGCGGCATCCCGAGTGCATAGGTATTGCCTATCATCGAATTCTGATACTTGCATTGACGATGATCAAGCACGAATTTGCGGGTGTCTTGGCTTTTCTCGGATTGGCCACGTTTTAGATGGTTTTGTCTGAAGTCCGCGCCGTTTTTCCGGCATTTGATTGACAGTCATCAATCAAAGCGACACGTACGTGTCTTAAGCCTGTGCTGGATTGAGCTCCAAATTCTGCGAACGTATTCGTCTGGGAACGTATGCACCGGTTTTCGGCGCGGGCTGCGGATTCGGACAAGAGAGAAGTGAGAGCATTGTCATGAGCGTGCGAAACCTTGATGGTCTTTTCAAGCCACGATCCGTTGCGCTCATTGGAGCGAGTGCAACGCCTGGCTCAATGGGAGCGACCGTTCTAGAACGCCTGACGGCTGGCGGGTTTCAAGGTGATATCCAATTGGTCAATCCGCGGCGTTCTGAGATTGCCGGCCGGACTTGTTATCCTTCGATTGCTGATTTGCCTCGCCCGGTTGATTTGGGTGTCGTTGTTACGCCACCGCAGACGATCCCAACGGTAATTCAGGATCTGTCCGAAGCTGGCGCGCGTGCGGCGGTCGTTGTTACGGCAGGCGTTGGTGGCGACAACGGTTTGCGCCAAAAAATGCTCGATGCAGCAAAGCCGACCTGTTTGCGCATTCTCGGGCCGAACTGCCTTGGGCTTTTGGTGCCGCGCGTTGGACTCGATGCAAGCTTTTCTCATTTGAAGCCTCGCAAAGGTGACATTGCATTGCTGTCCCAATCGGGGGCGATCGTAGTGGCGATGCTCGATTGGGCGGAGGCGCGGGGAATCGGGTTTTCGGTCGTCGCCTCAATGGGCGATATGGCCGACGTAGATGTTGGCGACATGCTCGATTACCTGGCTTACGATCCGAACACACGGGCGATCGTGATGTATCTGGAGCAGGTTACGGATGCCCGCAAGTTCATGTCGGCGGCACGGTCGGCAGCGCGCGGCAAGCCGGTGATTGCAGTCAAAGCTGGACGGTCGGCGGAGGCGGCGCGTGCGGCAGCGTCACATACCGGGGCCTTGGCGGGGCGTGACGCGGTTTATGAAACGGCTTTCAGGCGTGCCGGGATTTTGCGTGTCGATGACTTGGGTGATCTCTTTGGTGCCGCGGAGGTGCTAGCGCGACACAAGACGATCCATTCCGACAGGCTGGCGATATTGACGAATGGCGGCGGTGCCGGGGTATTGGCCGCGGATGCGCTGGCGTACTCGGGCGCGCGGTTTGCTGAGCTTGGTGAAGAAACCTTGGCGCGCCTGCATGAGGTGTTGCCAAATACGTGGTCGAAGGCGAACCCAGTCGATATTATTGGTGATGCTGGTGCAGACCGATATGAAGATGCTTTGCGTGCCTTGTTGGCCGATCCAAATGCGGATGCGGTGTTGGTGATGAATTGCCCGACGGCGTTGGCTTCGTCTGATGAGGTTGCGCGGCGCATCGTCGAAGTTCGCAAGGATACCTTGAAGGATAGGAAGACCGCTAAACCAATCCTGGCAAACTGGCTGGGTGAAGCGACTACGCGAACTGGAGTTGAGAAACTGTCTGATGCCGGTATTCCGGTTTATGACACGCCGGCGCAAGCGGTTCAGGGATTTGCGTTTCTCGCGAACCATGCCAAGGCGCAGAAGTCGCTGATGCGAACACCGCCGGGTATTCCAGGGGACTTTACGCCAGATCGCGCAGGCGTTCGCGAAACCCTGGGGCGTGCTCTAGAGGAAGGCCGTAAATGGCTTAGCGAGCCCGAAGCCAAGTCGATTCTCAAGGCCTACGGCATCACCACTGTTGAGACGAAAGTGGCCGCGTCTGCTGATGCTGCTGCTGAAATCGCGCGCGATATGCTGCGGGGCGCAGAAGCGGTTGTGCTGAAGATCTTGTCGCAAGACATCACGCATAAGTCTGATGTTGGCGGCGTGCGGCTTAACCTTTCAACTGAAGAAGAAGCCCGTTCGGCCACGGAAGTGATGCTGGCGCAAGCTCGGGCCCTCGTTCCTAATGCACGAATTGAAGGCGTCGTTGTGCAGCCGATGATTAAACGGCTGGGTGCGTATGAGTTGATCCTCGGGCTTGCCGATGATCCAGTTTTCGGACCCGTCGTGCTTTTTGGGGCCGGGGGGGCATCTGTAGAGACGGTGCGAGACAAAGCGCTGGCGTTACCACCGCTTGATCTGACGTTGGCGCAGGATTTGATCGATGAGACGCGTATTTCTCGCCTCCTCAATGGTTATCGGAGTACGCCACCGGCCGATCGTGAAAGCATCGCTCTAGCGCTCGTGCGTCTTGCGCAGTTGGCAGCGGATATGCCCCAAATCCGCGAACTCGATATCAACCCGTTGCTCGCTGATGCTGACGGCGTTATCGCGCTGGATGCGCGTATTGCCGTTGCGCCTTGTGAAGACAGCAAGCCAGGTGACAATCCGCGTTTTGCCCTGCGGCCCTATCCGTCGGTGTGGGATCAGACGATGACCGTCAAAGACCGAGCCTTGCGGGTTCGACCGATCCGGCCGGAAGACGAAGCACTCTATCCGTCGTTTTTGGAACAGCTAACTTCGCAGGATATTCGCTTTCGCTTTTTTGGTCAGGCTATGAAGCCAACGCATGAGCAAATTGCTCGCTTTACGCAGATCGACTATGCGCGTGCGATGGCGTTTGTGGGGATTGATGTTGCAAGCGGAGATTTACTTGGTGTGTCGCGATTAGCTGCCAACCCAGATTATACCGAGGCGGAGTTTGCCGTCATCGTGCGTAGTGACATGCAGGGTCAGGGGATCGGATGGGCCTTGATGAAGACTCTAATCGAGTACGCCACTGTTGAGCCGATTGGGTCTTTGTACGGCGACGTGATGCGTTGGAACGGCGGAATGCTAAAACTATGCCGTGGGCTTGGCTTCAAGGAGAAGCTCAACCCTGACGATATTGAGCTGACGCGGTTCTGGATGGATACATCAGGGGCAGTGCAGGCTGCTGGTTGCTAATCGGTATGCGGCGGGCAAAGACCCAGGGATTGTAGCGCTTCGGCGGCGATGTCCTCGGGTGGCCGGTTGGCGTTGAGGATAATCCACCCGGGTTTGTCGCTCATATTCTGCCATTGTTTTGCTGCGATCTGAGGCGTTGCATCTGAGGCATCGCTTGAGCGTTTGGTGATCCTGTCTTTGAGCGTTTCAAGATCTGCCGAGAGCCAGAATCCAGTGAACTCTGTTCCCAGGTTTTTGGCCAATATTGCAAGGCTTTCTGTCTCGGATTGCTCGCGGTAGGTGGCGTCGAGGATTACGGACGTTCCTGCCTTTAGCGCGCGATGGGCATCCTTCCGCATGATCTCGTAAACTTGCTGGCTGACATGGGGCTTATATGCTGTGTCTGGTAAGGGCGCTTCTGGTGCAACGTTGAACAGCCGTTTGCGGCAGACGTCGGACCGGATCATCAATGCGCCGAACAGGCCGGGAATTTTTGCGGCGAGTTGCCTGGCGAGAGTCGATTTGCCGGAGCCTGACAATCCGCCAACGGCGATGAGTTGTGGTTTTGGCTGTGGTTCCAAGCAGCGGATTGCAAAATCTAGACGGTGCGCGGCGTCTCTTTTGTGTTCTTTGGTGGTGCCCGCTGCCGCGACCATTGCACGTACGGTTGCGCGCATGGAGACAAACAGTGGCATCAAAGTGAGCCCGGAATAATCACGTGTCAGGTTGAGGTAGCGGCTCAGTAGACTGTTCGCCTGCGGGCGTAGGTCTCGGTACAACAGATCCATTGCCGTGAAGGCGATGTCGTAAAGGACATCAATTGATGCGATCTGTTCGCTGAATTCGATCGCGTCGAAGAGGCGCGGATGGCCGTCGATGAGGCAGATGTTGGCAAGGTGCAAATCGCCGTGGCAACGGCGGACGTACCCGTGATGCCGACGAGCTTCTAACTGCGCGACATGGCGGGAGAGTTCGTTTTTTGCGGCGTTGCTCCATTTTGTCAGCGGCGCCATGAGTGCAGGGCCGCAGGGTGTGCTCTCTATTGTTTTGGCCAATTCGTCGATGGTTTGCCGGACTGCCGCTGCACCGCCGTAAGCCGAAGTGTTCGGGACACGTTTGTGTTGGTCGGCGATTGTGTCAGCGAGTTCTTCGATCTGCTGTGAATTGAGTGTTCCTGATTGCGCCCGCGTGTCGAGATTATCGTCAGCTGCAAAAGTGCGCATTTCGACAACGTAGTCGACAGGAGTGCCGGGGGCGTTAAGATCACATAGGGTCAAGCCTGCGGGCGTCGAGTAGATGGCGCGAACGGCTAAGTAGATCTCTGGCGCGTTTTCGACGTTGACCGCGAGTTCGCGTTCGCAAAGAGCTTTTCTCTTTTGGAGCGTACTGTAGTCAACGAAGCTGCGGGCGACGGCACGCTTTAGCTTATAGGTGCGGTCCCCTGCGATAAAGACATGCGAGATGTGGGTTGTGATGTGTTCGACATGATCGCAGCCGTGTGTGGCGGGGTTGGCGAGGAACTCAATGGTCTCGCGTTGTTCGGCTTCGTTACTGTCTGTGTCGGGACTGGTCGGCTCGTTCGCCACGGTGGCCTTCACCTTTTTTGAATGTTTGCCAGTCATTTGCCAGCGGCTTTGACGGTGTTGCTCGCCAGACATGACCGCCGGCTTTGCGGCGGTTTTTGGCTGTTCAGGTGGTCCTGCGGAGTACCTCATCAGGACATTGTGAGAATTGATCGATGTCATTGGAGGTATGCACGAGCATGATACATTCGACAATCTGTATATGTTTTGGCCCGGTCAGAGCTGAACGTGGCTGACCCACAAAGAGGACTGCTATCATGTTTAAAGCTGCAAATGTCGGCAACACCGATCGTATGTTGAGGTTCGTCGTCGGCGCGATTCTGATCGCGTTGCCGTTATTGATGCCGGCTCTAGAGCTGTGGAGCAACTCGCTCTTCTATTATGGCGCATTCGTTGTTGGTGGCATGATGATTTTGACTGCTACGGTACGCTTCTGCCCGGCTTATCTGCCGCTTGGTCTTAGTACCTGTGAGCGATCAAAGAGCTGAGGTTGGATGGGACCCGGTTGAGTTAAGCTTGATTCACACGGGATCGAGCATAGGAACATGGTTTGAAGCGGCTTGGGGTTTTCGCTCTGAGCCGCCTTTCTTATGGGCGGGCGGCAAAGGCCATTCCAAGCCCCTTCGCCATGTTCTCACAGGTGGTGGCGGTGACGTGCCTTTGTGCTAGCTTGGCTGGCCGAATTCGAGCGCGTTTGCGTCTGCACTTCCGCGTGTCGAATTCACGCAGTTGATTTGATCGTGGTTCGGAAACACCACCATGACTGAGGTTACAATCATTCCGGCGATTGATGCCGAAGGTCGCCTTTACCGCGTTGAGAAGATGCAGGCTCATCGTGAAGATTTGTTGCATCTGGCGGTGTCCGTTTTTGTGTTCTCGGCGGGTCGCTTGCTGATCCAAAAGCGTGCGGCTGGCAAGTATCACAGTGGCGGTCAGTGGGCGAACACGTGCTGCACGCATCCTGATTGGGGCGAAGGGCTCGCCGCGGCGGCGCATCGCCGATTGCGTGAAGAGCTCACAATGGACGTGCCGAATCTCGAACATTGCGCGCAGCTCGATTATCGTGCGCAGGTTGCAGGCGATCTTTGGGAGAACGAACGCGTTCATGTCTTTCGCTATGTAACAGACGAAGTTCTACCTGCGCCGGCAGGTGCTCCAACGGAGGTCAGCGAAACGCGTTGGATCGCATTGCCGGATTTACATCAAGAAGTCAGCCGGGCTCCGCAAGACTTCGCGCCTTGGTTTCGCATTTATGTTTCGCGTTGGGATGAGTTGAAGCTGGGTGTCGAAATCTGAACCGAGCTGGCGTGCAAGTTGCTGCCAGAACGTTGCTTTATTCATGACAAATTGAGTCATTGATTTAAGCGCTTGTTCTCCGCGTTTTTGCATTGTCGTTGATTGCTAATGTGGTCGGCGTATACAGAGGCATCTATTTCAAATTTTAGAAAAGTGCGTCCTATGTCTGTGGAAAGAGTATTCGGCCGGAAGAACCGTTCCAAGTTCGATTACAGCTGCCTTGCGCAGAACGGACTTGGCGCTGAATGGGTTGGCCTTCACAAGATCAAGATTGTGAAAGACGGGCACTTCGTCGGCCTCGTGCGCAAGGTCGGTGCGACCTACTTCTGGTATCCCGCCGGCTACCATGAGCCAGAATACGGCACCGAAAATCCAGATGATGTGGTTGGTTATCTCGTGCGCAATCACGGTGTTGGCGGCATAGCTTGAACTTCGTTTGCTCGCATGTGTTGCTGGATCTGTCAGCCAATTAATGCATCAGTATTCTATAAGCTCGCACCCTGGACGTTCAGCACTCAGGCAGATTGACAGCGAGCCCACCTTGACTTGTTTCTTTGAAATTCGAGCTCATTTCGAGTCCAGTTTGGCGCATGGCCTCTATGCAGTTGTCGAGCGGCATGACGTGGGATCCATCGCCGTGAAGCGCGAGCGAGGCTGCGGTTAGGGCTTTTATGGCACCGAAGGCATTGCGCTCGATACAAGGGACCTGAACCAGTCCCCGGACCGGGTCGCAGGTCATGCCAAGGTGGTGTTCGAGGGCAATTTCCGATGCGTTTTCGATTTGCTCGTTTGTGCCACCAAGGGCGGAGCACAGGCCTGCGGCGGCCATAGCGGATGCTGAGCCGACCTCGCCTTGGCATCCCACCTCTGCACCTGAAATGGATGCGCGTTGTTTGATAATGCCGCCGACAGCTGCGGCTACTAGTAGGAACTTTCGCAGGTCTTCGTCGCAGTCATTCGGATAGGCGATGTGATCTTTGTAATACCGGAGGACAGCGGGTACGACTCCTGCTGCACCGTTGGTTGGGGCGGTGACGATTTGATTCCCAGCGGCGTTTTCTTCGTTGACCGCCATAGCATAAGCGCAAAGCCAATCGTTCGCTGCATGCGGGCGGGCTTCATTTTTGTGACGTTCGGCATCAAGGCGATTTTTCAGGTCACTTGCGCGCCGTTTGACGCCCAGGCCTCCAGGTAAGATGCCTTCGGTTGACATTCCCCGCTCGATGCAACGAAGCATGATGTTGAGGATGTGATCGAGCTTGTGGTTGAGATCGTCTGAGGACATCGCAGCGAGCTCGTTTTGCCGCATCACTTCAGCGATTGAGAGGTTGTTGGTCGTGCAGACGTTCAAGAGTTCGGCCATCGAGCAAAAGCTGTGGGGCGGGGTTGGTGCGTCCTCGTTTGCGATGGTTTTGTGCTCGGATTGAATTTCTGCGCGGGTTACGACGAAGCCACCGCCAATCGAACAGTATGTTTCTTCTAGGCAGACTTCTCCCTTTGCATCGAGTGCTTGCACGCACATCGTGTTGGGGTGCGGGAGGTCGCGTTGGTCGTAATCGAAAACGATGTCGGTGTCCGGGTCGAATGCTATTGTGGCTCGTCCAGTTGGAAGCTCTAAACATTTGTTTGCGGCCAGTTCGCTTAAGCGCTGTGCTGCAAGGTCGGGGCAAACGTCGTCGGGCTGGAAGCCGAGCAGGCCGAGGCACGCGGCCCGGTCGGTGCCGTGACCTTCCCCGGTGAATGCAAGGGAGCCGAAAAGATGACAGCGAATTTGGGTGACCTGCTTATCTTTCAAAGACGTTGCAAGTGCTTGGGATAGCGTGTTGCGGAACATCGCGCAGGCGGTCATTGGACCCATCGTGTGTGAGCTCGACGGGCCGATACCTGGCTTAAAGATCTGAAACACACTGAAGTACATTCTGGCGGCTCCAGTTCTTGAAACGCCTTCGGTGTGGCGTAGGTATGAGTGGTTGGGAAACTGGGTCGTTTCGGTTGAGTGGGGTATCTACCCAGTTTTTTGCCACGGCCTCTGTCACCATTTGAGCGTAGGACAGGACGGTCGGTCTTGGCGACTGGTTTTTCGAGAACACGCACGATCGTTCATAGTTTTTTGCGCCTTGCCCTGGAGCTTTGTGGGCAGCGGTGTGGTAGCGATGATTTGATGTGAAGGCAGCGCTGGCCGAGACTGAATCTGCGCGAGGGACTGTGGGATGGGAGCGACACTGATCGCGCTAACCGGCGCTACGGGTTTCATTGGGCGTGGGCTTCTGGCGAGCCTTCGTCAGTCGGGCTATCGGGTGCGTGTTTTGCTTCGGCGGCCGGTCGATGCGATGCCCGATACCGACAGTGCGGTGATTGGTGATTTGGTTCGGCCCATGAATCTGTCGCGCGCGTTGGAAGACGTCGATGTCGTGGTTCATTCGGCGGCGATTGATCCGCAGATGTCCGGCGCGCCGCATGATGATTTTCGCGCATTCAATACGGTTGCCACGGTTTCGCTTGCAGCGGCTGCAAAACGAGCTGGCGCGAAGCGCTTCATTTTTTTGTCGTCAGTGCGGGCGCAAGCAGGTCATGCCAGCGAGGTCATTCTTAGCGAGGATTTGCCTCCGGAACCTTGCGATGACTACGGACGCTCGAAACTTGCGGCTGAAGAGGGGCTGGCGGATGTCGGTCTCGAATGGGCGGCTCTGCGGTCGGCGTTGGTTTATGGGCCTGGGGTCGAAGGCAATATGGGTGCATTGATCAAAGCTGCATGTTCACGACGAGTTTTGCCATTGCCGATCCCGTCAGGGCGGCGGTCGCTGTTGGCGCTTGATAACCTTTCCGGGGCGGTTTGCACGTTGATTGAAACCGATCAATCTTTGTCGCGGCCCTTTCTGGTTGCCGATGATGATCCGATGACGATTGCTGAGATCGTTGCGACGTTACGAGCAGGCTCGGGCCGTTCTGGTGTGACGGTTCCGGTTCCATCGAGCGCGTTTCGTGCGTGCGCAAGTTTGTTCGGATTGGACAGGGTTGCTGAGCGTTTGTCGGGGGATCTCATCGTCGATACATCGCGCCTTAAAGGCCTCGGCTGGCAGCCTCGGGTGGCAACGCGAGAGGGCTTGATGAAGCTTGGTCAGGCGTAGGGATTTGCTCAAGGCATTCTGGCTTGTGCACTGGGAATTGCGGCTAGTGCGTGTGGTGGCTGCAGCAAAACATCAGTACAAAATTGCAGTCTAGTTTGGTCCTTTAAAACGCTGGGCGAATTTAACGTTGCAGTTCTCTGATTGCTGAATGCGCGTGGCAAGGAGTTTGGCGTTCGGCATGCCATTTGTGGCTGCCTGAAGGTACCAATATTTTGCTAGGCAAGCATTTCGCTTTGTTTGGTATCGGCCGTGGGCATAGATCTGACCTAGCAGCATCGCCGAGACGGCGTGTCCATAGCGTGCAGCCTTTGTGAGCCAGCTTATACCTTCCTGTAGACGGGTGTTGTCTGCGGTCCTGCGCAGATGATTTAGCCCAAGATAGTGCATCGCAAGCCGGTTGCCGGATTGGGCTGCGCGTTCGTAGTAGCGGGTGGCGTGCTTGCGGTCGGCTGCTGATTCAGGGCGGGTGTCGTAAGACATGCCGAGGATTACAAGGGCAACGGAGTGGTCCATTTTTGCGGCTGTCTTGACCTGATGTTCAGTTGCTAGTCCGTTTTCGGGTTGGCAGTGACCTGTTGCGCACGTGACGATCAATTCTTCGCGTGCGGCGATCGGTTGGCGACTGTCTTTAGACAACAGTTCTGCCATGAAACCCATTGGACAGGGACGGATCTGCTCGAATGCCTTTAATGGTGAGTTTCCGGAAGCGCTCGTGGTTGGGATGTGACCCATAAGGCTTGCCAAGCTAATGGCTGAGACAAGAAGATGCTGCAACAAGCATGTGCAGAGTTGGCTCATGACATTTGTATTCCTTTTTAGTCAACAAATATCATCTAACTCCGCTCCTCGATGAAGGCAATTCTATACAAACTTTGTAGACAATATGTCGCGAAGTGTTGTTCCCCCGCATGCCAAGAGCATGGACAGCCGGAAAAACAACGGGCCGCTATCCGCCATCCCTCGGTTCTGGGGCGGCAGCCAGCGTTGGTTTGGCAGTGTTGAGGTTGTCGAAGGAAGCCGACGGGTCAGTTTACGGTGCGGCCTTTACCCGAAGCGGAACGCGTGCGTTTCTTGGCTGCGACCGCGGTTGCTTTTTTGCTTGCGCGGGCTGGCCGCTTAGCTGCAGCAGGCTTTTTCTTTGGCTTTGCCGCACGTGTGGCCAAGTCCGAGAGTTTCTCTTTATCGAGGACCGCTAGAAATGCGTCCATAGCCTCGCTGTAGAGGCTCCCAAAGTCGGCGTCTTCGCGGGCTTCTTTGCGGAGTTCTGGGCGTTTCAGCAGCGTTCGAACGATGTTGCCGATGGTCGCATCACGTGCCAACGGCGAAAGTTTAATGCCGCCGCTGGGGCCTCTTGAAGTTTCAAGAAGGCCGAGTTGGCGGAGAATGTTAGATAGCTTCAACGCCATTTGCCGGGTGATGCCGAGTTCTTCCGCGACCGATGCAACTTTGACCAGTTCATCTGAGCGGTAGCACCACACCAGGATGCGAATTGCATCCGAGATTTGTTTTGGCATTCGCATCAGCGTTTTCCTCGGCCTGGGGCCAGCTAGCCGGAAACTCTAACGTATCTGGCTCGTCTCGTTCCGCGTTAGCTCAGTCGAGGCAACTCTTGGCGCTAGGCCGTGCAAAGCTGCCGCCTAACGCAATGACACCTGAGTAAATCGCTACATTCCAGAACGAGCGGTCACAGGCGCAGCGAGATGCCGAAACGAGTTAGCTCGCGGAGTATAGATTAAAACGATTCTATTTGCATAGTTGGTCGACAGGCGTAGCGGCGCCGAGGTGCATTCGTGATCATGCCACGTATGCAGATGGAATTTGTGTTGTGAATCCCGCTGGTTCTAATGACGATCCTGCCGATCGCTGGTCGGCGAGTTCGATGACTCAGGTGGATCTTCAGGACCCGTCGCTTGGCGCGTGGCTCATCTTGAGGAGAGGCCGTCTTTGGTTGCTTGAAACGTTGTGCTGGTCGTTAAGGTGCTCTTCACAAAGAGAAGTGTTTGGCTCGGGTGGCCCAGACCGAGGAAACACAAGATCCTCACTGTACCCCTCTTGCGGTTCTTTGAACTCGACCACCCGAGCAAGTAGGCTTCCCTCGAAGCCCGAAAATAGTACTAGCCGCTCGTTTTGCGCGGCTAGTTCAGTGTTTTAGCGCCAGGTTAACTGTGCGCCGAGACGTCCACCCACGACTTCTTCACCGCGATCGTTTTCGAAGCCGACGCCAAAGCCGCCTGAAACTGCGAGTCGATCACCTTTAGAGAAGACGTCCTTTCCGACGACACCCTGGGCGCTCACAGAGAGAGCCTTTGCGCCTTCGTAGAAGCCAACGTTCATGGCGACCCCAAAGACCTCGCCTGAGACAAGGTCAGGGTTCTCCATGGAGATTGCCAACGCCGTTCCCGATTCTGCTTCGTCGAGCCTGCGGAAGATGTCGCCACCATCGGTTGCCAGGTTACCAGCAGCGTCAGACGTCACCACCTCAAGCGGACCGGACTGGCGCTGTTTGCTCTTAAGCGAAGTGATGCCTGGTGTTGTGTAGGTGTTGTCGGTGGTGCCGAAAACCTGCTGATCAGACAATGTTGCGACAGCGCCGTTGCCGAATGCTGCTGAATTTGACGGCGTCGCAGACGTGTTGTCGCCGATTGCCGTGCCGCCATTCGATGCGGTTGCGTTTCTGCCGAGCGCGACAGAGCCGGTTGCCGTTGCGCCTGCGCCGATTGCGATCGCAGCAGTACCTGTTGACGATGCGCCGGTGCCGATTGCGATGGCGTCTTCCTGGGTCGCGGTGGCGCCAGTTCCAACAGCCAGTGCACTTGTCGCGGAGGCTGAGGCTGACGATCCGACAGCGAGTGCGTTGTTTGCTGATGCCGCTGAGGATGTTCCCACCGCCAGTGCATCATCACTGCTTGCGAGAGCCGAGTTGCCTACCGATACGGTCCGCGAAGCGGTGACGCTGTTACCAGCTCCCGTACCGAATGCGATGTTGTCATCTCCGGTTACGGAGTTGCCCGCATTGTTGCCGCTTGCAAGGTTGTTATCGCCTGTGACCGAGTTACCGGCGTTAACACCGCTGGCTTGGTTGTTGTCTCCAACAATGCCGTTACCCGTCAGAAGACCGCTCGCTTGGTTATTGATGCCAGCCACAAGGTTTCCTGAGGCGACGCCCGAGGATTGGTTGGCGGCACCGGCGACCAAGTTACCAGAAGCCACTCCTGAGGTTTGGTTTGCGAGACCAATTACGGCGTTTCCGGAGAGCGTGCCGCTTGACTGGTTTGCCGCGCCAATGACGGCATTACCTGTGACCAGGCCGCTTGTCTGGTTGTTAACTCCTGCAACAAGGTTGCCAGATGCGATGCCTTGCGACTGGTTTCCTATTCCGACAACGCCATTACCCGAAGCGATACCGTTTGCCGAGTTGCCGACGCCAAGGACGGCGTTTCCGGAGAACGCGCCCTGAGCTTGGTTGGCAAGGCCTGCAACGAGATTTCCGGAACCGATACCGCTGGCTTGGTTGCCAAATCCGGCGACGAGGTTGCCTGAGCCTGTGCCTTCCGCGCGGTTATCCGAGCCAAGGACAGCGTTTCCGGAGAAGTCTCCGTCTGCAGTGTTGCGGTTGCCGATGACAAGGTTGCCTGAGCCTGTGCCGTAGGCGTTGTTATCATTGCCGAACACGGCGTTGCCGCTGAGCGCTGCGTTGGCGGTGTTGCGATTGCCGCGGACCAAATTACCCGAGCCGTCGCCCCAAACCTTGTTGCCGTTTCCTTCAACGTCGTTGCCACTCAGGGCACCCGATGCCTGGTTGCGGTTGCCTTCAACATCATTGCCGCTGAAGAAGCCGGACGCCTGGTTGAAGTTGCCTTCAACGCCGTTTCCGGAAAGGACGCCGCTGGCCTGGTTTCCGTTGCCTTCAACGATGTTGCCGGAAGCTAAGCCGGTTGCGGTATTGCCGGAGCCATCAACAAGGTTGCCGGAGAGTGCTCCGTTGGCCGTGTTGCCAACTCCAACGACGCCATTTCCTGAGATTGCACCGGATGCGCTGTTCAAAAAGCCAACCACTCCGTTACCGGTGGTGGAGCCGTTTGCGGAGTTGAAGCTTCCGAGTACGAAGTTGCCAGACCCGCTGCCGGATGCGGAGTTGTTGTCACCGCCGACAAAGTTTCCAGAGTTGCTGCCGTTGGCGACGTTCTCGTCACCGATCACAACGTTTCCTGAGCCAGCGCCATTTGCGCTGTTGGCGTTCCCAACGACGACGTTGCCGGACTCTGCGCCAGTTGCCGTGTTCTCGTTTCCGAATACCCCGTTACCGGTGAGGGAGCCGATGCCCGTGTTTTGGTTGCCGACAACGATGTTCCCGGTACCCGAGCCACTTGCGAGGTTGTCATTGCCGTCGACGCCGTTGCCGCTTGCGAAGCCGGTGGCTTGGTTGCGGTTGCCTTCGACCACGTTGCCGGAGAGATTGCCAAGAACTGAGTTGTTGTTCCCGTCGACGCCGTTGCCAGATCCAGATCCCACAACGTTGTTGAAGCTGGCACCGTCCGCGTAGCCGTTGCCGGAGGCGTCGCCGATAACGGTGTTTCCAAAGACGTTACTGCCGGCGAGGTTGCCCGATAGATCGCCAATAATGGTGTTGTTCTGGAAGCCTTCGCCGTTGCCGTTGCCGGACAGATTGCCGACAATCAGGTTATTGCCAAACCCGTCTCCATTGAGGTTGCCAGAAGCGTTGCCGATGATGGTGTTATTACTGACGCTACCGAAGTTGAGAGAGCCGGATGCGTCGCCGATAATCGTATTGCCAGTGACTGGGCCGAAGAAATTCAGCGAACCCGATCCATCGCCTATGATGGTGTTATCGGTAACCGTGCCCTGGTTGGCGCTGCCGGAATCGTTTCCGATGATTGTGTTTCCGGTGACTGTTGCGGTGCCGGTAAGGAAACCGTTGAAGCTTCCTGATCCGTTGCCGACGATGAGGTTGTCGGAGACCGTGGCGTTGGCACCCTCGAGACCGGTTCCATTGTTGGAGCCCGAGCCGTTGCCGACGACGATGTTGTTCAAGATGGTGGCCGTTGTGTTCCCGCCAAGAGAGCTGCCGTTGCCCGATAGCGAGTCGTTGCCACCAACGAAGTTGTCTTGAATGTTTGCGTTGGCAACTCCGGCCCCAGTGGTGCCATTGCCACTAATCGAACCGATGCCGATCACGTTATTGTTGAGGAGTGTGGCGCTTCCGAAGCCAAAGAAAACTGCTGAGCCGTTTCCGCTCAACGACTCATCCCCCAGCACTTGGTTGTTTTGAATGTCTGCGGTTCCTGGACCGAACCCAAAACCTGAGGTGCCGTTGAAGCGGACTGCTTGGTCTCCAACGACGTTGTTTTGTACGCAGTTCAGGCTCGGACCACCGGCCGCATTGGTTCTTCCTGATTGTGTTCCGGTAATATTGTTGCCGCCACCGCAGTTCGCGGCCGCTGCGTGGTCTGGTGTGAATGAAGAAACTGACAGTGTGAGAGCAATCACGCTTGCAGATGCCAAAACTGAGAGGCGTGCGGATGTCGCCGGTTTTGGTGTTCTGTGTGAAATACATGCTTTTGGGATAGTATCGCGGTTCGCGCTGACACCGAATCCCAAATTCGTTTTCTTTTTACTCTTACTACGCGGTCTCATTTTAGACTCCACACGCAAAACAATATGCTTCCCTCCGCCGACTCGATGACCGAATCGATGGCTCAACTTGGTGCTCGTTAGGATCCGAATGTTTCCCCCCAGCGGCCAAAGACCGACTGTGAAATCATTCCGGACTAACCCCGCACCCCGCGTGGTCTTGAAGTGTCTTTAGTGAAACGTGTGGCCGGTTAACCAGCCCGGTTAGAGTCCGCTATCGCTCTAACCGTCGTGTCCAATGAGAGGGCCTTGGTTCTCAATGGATCCTGAAGTTTTCCGCTAACTTCAGGTAGTATTTGGGACAGGGGGCCTCCCCTGCTCACTCGGACTGGGCGTATGTGCTGTGATGAAGATATCCACAGGTTTTGCCCATCCACTTGAATGGGTAGCGCGAGAAACTTGCGTTCAGCAATGGAAATATTGCGCACACGGTTGTTTCGCCCAGAATTTGTCACTGTTCAGCAACAGTCGGGACCTCTTGGAAATATGCTTAATTTTCAAGGGGCTGAGTGTATACACTGAACGCTGATTAGTGCGTGTGTGCAAATTTATCCTCTGTTTTGGAAGCTTGTTAGATCAGTTGTTTGCAGACAAGCTGATAAGAGGCATCTAGCGAAACTAATCGGTCGTCTGCCTGTGGATAACGGTGTTCAGTTTATTGATTGGGTGCTTGACGCGGTGCTTGAGTGTTCTGTTTCGCCTTCGCAGCTTGTGCGGGCTTCGTGTCGAGCAAGATGCCAAATAATTTCCAGCCGGGTTCTTCTTTCAAGAACAGCATGTCGAAGATGATGCGTTCGGGACGCGTGTCGAAAAAGCCGGACAGGCGCAACCTTCCATCGGCATCAATGGCGGCTGGTTTGATGAGTTTGGGTGGGAAAAACAATATAGGTGCGAAGTCGATTTTTCTTTTGCGCAGCGGTGCG
This sequence comes from Filomicrobium sp., assembly GCA_040219445.1. GTDB lineage: Bacteria > Pseudomonadota > Alphaproteobacteria > Rhizobiales > Hyphomicrobiaceae > Filomicrobium. The sequence continues at coordinate 912,658 of JAVJSM010000003.1, forward strand.
AAAATTTCTGAGAGACGTTTCGCGCTATTTGCTTTTTTAAACTGACCGGAGGCGAGTTCTCTCAGGACAGAATAATTGTTGGTGAGGTTCGCATTATTGACGGCGATGATTGTTGTGCGGATCAGCAGGTTGAGCCGAATTTCATTTGGCAAGGGCTCGTTGGTTTTAGCGCTGGCGTTCGGAGCTTTGTTAGGTTTTGGTTCCGAAAGGGCTGGCGCTGCTGAGAGTAGCCAGACGGCAACAAGGCAGCTGAAGATATAGATCCAACGCATTTTTACTCCTGGCGCGCGAGTGGCTCGCTGTTTCGACGCGATGGCCCTTTACTATCGCTGCCCCTACTTAAAGCTTGGTGCATCTGCCGGATGCTATTTCACATTCGGCTAGGTGCTGCAACTACTGTGGATGGACAATTTCGGCCGGAGGATGACGGCGGGTGAACGCCATTTGTATGGAGTGGCGGTTGACTGTCGGAACCGGCGGTGCGTCTGCTAGAGGCTCATACGTTGGGCTTCGGCTGGCTCGCTTACCGGGTGACGCTTCTGGTATTCTTTGTGGAATGCTGTGCCGATGCCGATCAACACTGGGCTGTCGGTGGGAAGTGCGCCTCGTTGGCCAAGGTCGGACAAGGTCATCGTCGTCTTCATCGCACTGGGACGGGAAATGTCGGTTGCGACCACGGTTGGTGTGTTGCCGGTTAACCCTTCTGCCATCAAGCGTTCTGCGATCTGGGGTGCGGTGCGTCCGCCCATGTAAAACAGTAGCGTCGTTTGGGGATCAGCGAGCCCGCGCCAATCCAAATGGCTCGGCAACTGGCCGGCACGGGAGTGTCCAGTGACGAAACGCACTGAATGGGCGAAGTCCCGGTGTGTTAGCGATAGTCCGAGCTCTGATGCCAGGGCGACCGCGGCTGAGATGCCTGGAACGACTGCGACCGGGATGTCGGCGGCCTCAAGTTGCTCCATCTCTTCGCCTGCTCGACCGAAGATCATCGGGTCGCCCGACTTCAACCGGACCACATGTTTCCCCTGTTTGGCGAGTTTGATCATGAGGTCGTTGATGTCGTCTTGACGGCAGCTGGCGCGTTGGCCGCGTTTTCCGACCATCATGCGTTTGGCTTCGCGGCGCGCAAGTTCAAGAACACCGTCTGAGACCAAGTCGTCGAAGAGGATTACATCTGCAGATTGGAGCGCGCGAACGGCTTTGAGTGTCAGGAGTTCTGGGTCGCCTGGACCGGCTCCGACCAAGGTAACCTTTCCAACTTTGGGTTTGGTCTTAGAGCTAAGCGCTCCAATCAGGCGGGTGATTGTGTCGTGGTTGGGAGGTGTTGGGTCCTGCGTGAAAGCTCGGTCTGAGAAGCTTTCCCAAAAAGCGCGCCGCTGCTGACTGGAGGGCAGTAGGGATGCAACCTGCTTTCGTATGTCCTTTGCAAGCGCAGCCCAGGATGCGAGGGATGATGGTAACAGCGTTTCGATCCGGCGACGGATGGCTTGTCCGAGGACCGGAGCTGCGCCGTCGGTGGAGATGCCGATGACGACTGGGGACCGGTTGACGATAGAGCCGAACTGAAACTCGCAGAATGCCGGTTTATCTATGACGTTGACGGGGACGCTGGCGGCGCGGGCCGCGCAATAGAACGCCTTGGCTTCTGCATCGCTTGCAGCGTCAGCCAATGCGAGGGCTGCGCCATGGAAAATGTCGCTGTTCCAGGGTCGGGCGTGATGAACGAATTTTCCCGCATCGCTGCCACGGGCGATGAGCACGGACATTTCATCGTCGAGGTGGTCGGCGTAAATCTCGACCTCAGCACCGGCTGCCGCGATCAGTTCCGCCTTCCAAGCCGCTGCAGCGCTGCCTCCTGCAAGGACGACGCGTTTGCCTGACAGATCGTAGAAGAGCGGGAGCTTTGCCAGCGGCTTGATGCGAGACAGGCCTGCTTCAGACGGCTTCCGAGACGCGATTTGCATCCACGATTCTCCCGATTTCTGCTCGGCAGGAACCGCAGTTCGTACCGGCTTTGAGGCAGTTGCCGACCGCTTCGACGTTGTTACATCCGCCGCCTCTCACGGCTTCAGCGATTTCGTTGGCACCAACCTCGAAGCAGGAACAGACGATCGCGCCCTTGTCCGGCATATCGGCACCAGGTCTGCCGGCCAGGAGGTGGAGCCGTTCTTCCGGTGCGACTGCTTTCCCAAGATGGCTGGCGGCCCATGTCCGAGACACAGTGACAGGGGACGGCGATACAAAAAGCGCGGCGACGAGTTGACCGTTTTGCAGGAGCGCAAAACGATACTGCCCTGCTCTTGCATCGCGATAGGTGAGGCGCTCCAAGTCGGCTTCATCTGCGTCGCTGATTGCGAAGAGTTCGTCGGCGAAGCTGTCCCAGTCTTCGACGCTGTGGCTGTGCGCAAGTTCTATGCGGGTGCCGTCTTTTACTGGTGCGAGGGCGTGATAGTCGACGGCGGGGCGTTTGAAGGTTTGCGTCGATAAAGCGCAAGCGTACCAAGTTGTGTCGTGGGGTGTGACCGAAACCGGGGTGAACTTTGCTTCTGGCTGGCCTGACACAGGATCGGTGTAAGCTCCGACAAGTGCGTCGATCCGAGCGCGGCTGGCGTATTCATCGGTCCAGTGAATGGGGGCGAAGACTTCGCCCTTACGAACCGATGTGGTCGTTGAAACGCGAAGGTACGCTTCCCCAGCTCGGCTTTTGACCCGTGCAATTTTGTCATTGGACAGGCCAAGTGTCGCGGCGTCTTCGGGGTGAATCTCAAGAAACGGTTCGGCGCGATGCGACATCAGTCGCGGTGATTTTGCCGTGCGGGTCATGGTGTGCCACTGGTCGCGGATACGGCCGGTGTTGAGCACGAATGGGAAGTCGTTATCCGTTTCGGTTGCGGGAGAGCGGATTGGCGTTGTGATGAACCTGGCGCGGCCGTCGTCTGTATAAAAGCCGCCGTCTGCAAAAAAGCGCTTCTTGGCCGTTGTCTGATCTATTGCCTTTGGCCATTGGAATGGTTCCAGGGCGTCATAGTCGGATTTGCTGATGTCCGAATGGGCAGAGATATCGAGATCGCGCGAACCTTCGTTTGAGGCACCTGTCAGAGCTGCATATTCGGCGTAGATTTCAGATGGGCCTGCGTAGCTGAAGGCAGGCGCGTGACCCAGTTTCTTTGCCACCTCGCAAATTTGCCACCAGTCGGCCCGCGCTTCGCCTGGTGGATTCAAGAACGCGCGCTGGCGTGAGACGCGTCGCTCTGAGTTCGTTACGGTGCCATCTTTCTCGCCCCAGGCAAGGGCGGGCAACAGGACATCGGCAAGTGCGGTGGTGTCGGTGTGACGGGTCACATCGGAGACGGCCACAAACGGGCAGTTGTCAATCGCGGCCCGGACGCGGTCGGCTTCGGGCAGGCTGTCAACAGGGTTGGTTGCCATAATCCAGAGCGCCTTGATGCGTCCATCACCCACGGCGTCGAACAGGTCTACGGCTTTAAAGCCTGGCGTATCCGTGATGACTGGCGAGCGCCAAAAGTCTTGAACGATCCGGCGGTGCGTTGGATTGGCGAGTTCCATATGGGCGGCCAGCATGTTGGCAAGCCCACCGGTTTCGCGGCCCCCCATGGCGTTTGGCTGGCCGGTCACGGAGAACGGACCCATTCCCGGGCGTCCAATGCGACCGGTCGCGAGGTGACAATTGATGATGGCGTTGACTTTGTCGGTGCCAGCCGTCGATTGGTTTACGCCCTGGCTGTAAACGGTGACGGTGCGCTCCGTTTTGGCCCACATGTTGTAGAAGTCCACGACGCGCGCGAGCGGCAGACCACAGGCGTTGGCGATCGTGGTGAAATCCGTCGTTTGGGCTTCAGCAAGGGCATTCTCAAAGCCGGTGGTGTGCTCCGAGATGTAGTTCTGGTTGATGAGGCCAACGGCGTCGATATGTGCGAGCAGGCCGTTAAAGAGGGCGACGTCCATGCCCGGCTTTATGGGCAGGTGCAGGTCGGCGATTTCGCAGGTCGCTGTTTCGCGTGGATCGATGACGACGATTTTGGTGCCGCGGTTTTTTCGAGCCGCGGATAGCCGCTGATAGAGGACCGGGTGACACCAGGCCAGATTGGAGCCGACGAGAACGACAAGATCTGCGCATTCGAGATCTTCGTAGACGCCTGGAACGGTATCGGTTCCGAAGGCGCGCTTATGGCCGGCGACCGAGGAGGCCATGCATAGTCGGGAATTCGTATCAATATTGGCTGTGCCGACGAAGCCTTTCATCAGCTTGTTGGCGACGTAGTAGTCCTCGGTCAGAATTTGGCCGGAGACGTAGAGTGCGACGCTGTCAGGACCGTGATCGCGAATTGCCGTTGAAAAAGCGCCGGCGCACTGATCAAGGGCTGCTTCCCAGCCGACCTGCTGTCCGTTTGCCATCGGGTAGAGCAGCCGGTCGGCAAGCGACAGTGTTTCGCCTAACGCGGAACCTTTTGAGCAAAGCCGACCGTAGTTGGCAGGATGATCGGGATCACCGCAAATTTCCGCGTCGGTTCCGCAGGCTGACGGTTTTGCGAGAACGCCACAGCCTACCCCGCAATAGGGGCAGGTTGTTCTTGTAACGTCACGCCGGGCCGTTGCGACCAGCATTATGCGGCATCCTTTGCGTGCGTGAGTTTTGAAGCCTCGATAAGAATGCGGCCTTCCTGAATGCGAACGGGGTAGGTGGTGACGCGGCCCTCGTCTGCGCCTTGTGCCTCACCGCTTTCGAGCGAGATCACCCAGTTGTGCAACGGACAGGTGACTGCGTTTCCGTGCACGATCCCTTGGCTTAACGGGCCGCCTTTGTGTGGGCAGCGGTCGTCAAGTGCAAAGAGTTCGCCGGTAGCCGTGCGGAACACAGCTACGCAACCTGAAGGCGTTTTCAGCAAGCGTGCACCTTGAGGTGGGACATCGTCGAGTGCACCAACGTCGATCCATGCGCCATCGTCAATCATAGTCATTCCGCCGCCTCCAATTTGGTCAGGTCAGCCATTGGGTGGAACTCGTGGGAATCGCGGACACCGCTTGCACGTTCCGACCATGGGTCTGTTTGCGAGAATTTCTGTGAGTAGACAAATGCGTCGCAGAGCGCCCGACGCTTCTCGAGGTCATCGACAACAGTTGCTTTGATGGAGTCGATGCCCACCCTTTTCGCCCACTTATAGATCCGCTCGAGGTAGTGACCCTGCTCTCGGTAGAGCTGTGTCAGCGCGCCAATGACCTCGATCGATTCTTCTTCTGTTTTGACGTGGCAAAGGATTTCGGTGCCTTTGATATCGAGACCGGCTGCGCCCGCGAAATGGATTTCGTAGCCGCTGTCGACGCAGATGACGCCAATGTCTTTGCAGGTCGCTTCTGCACAGTTCCTTGGGCAACCCGAAACCGCGAGCTTGACCTTTGCGGGTGTCCAAGACCCCCAGAGGAACTTTTCAAGCTTAATGCCAAGACCGGTTGAATCTTGCGTTCCGAACCGGCACCAATCGGAGCCGACGCAGGTTTTCACCGTCCGGAGTGCCTTACCGTAAGCGTGGCCCGAGACCATTCCAGCTGCGTTTAGGTCGGCCCAAACTGCTGGTAGGTCTTCTTTCTTGACGCCGAGCAAATCGATGCGTTGACCGCCCGTGCACTTAACGGCTGGGATTTGGAATTTGTCGGCGACATCGGCAATAGCACGCAATTCGTCGGGCGTTGTCATCCCGCCCCACATGCGTGGCACTACCGAGTAAGTGCCATCCTTTTGGATGTTGGCGTGTACGCGCTCGTTGATGAAACGCGACTGGTTGTCATCGACGTATTCGCCAGGCCAGCTCGACAATAGGTAGTAGTTGAGCGCTGGGCGGCACTTTGCGCATCCGCATGACGTCTTCCACTCCAGTTCCTGCATGACATCGGGAATGGTTTTTAGCTCTTTTGCGACGATGAGACGTCGGACATCCCCATGGCTGAGGTCTGTGCAGCCGCACATTGGTTTGACGGCGTTTGGATTGTAGCCATCGCCCAAAGTCAGTGCCAGCAGTTGCTCAACCAGTCCGCTACAAGTGCCACATGATGCGGACGCCTTGGTGTGAGCGCGAACATCATCGAGTGCCGTCAAGCCTTTCTCATTGATTGCCGAAACGATTTCGCCTTTGCAAATGCCGTTGCAACCGCAGATCTCTGCTGCGTCAGGCAGCGCTGCAACGGCCGCCGTAGGGTCCTCGCCGGATGCTCCTCCCGCATAGGCCGGGCCAAAGATCAGCGTCTCGCGCATTTCGCTTATATCGGTACCGTCTTTGATGAGTTGGAAGAACCAGCCTGAGTCGGCTGTGTCACCAAACATCACGGCACCGATGAGCTTGTCGTCTTGCAAGATGAGCCGCTTGTAGACACCGAGGGTCGCGTCACGAAGTACGATTTCTTCGCGGTCCTCTCCGTCTGCGAAGTCGCCGGCGGAGAACAGGTCGATGCCGGTGACTTTCAGTTTTGTGGCGAGTGCCTTGTCGGAGAATAGGTCTCCGGTTGCGCCTGCCAGTCCACGTGCGACGACGCCGGCCTGTTCGTAGAGCGGTGCGACCAAGCCGTAGACGTTACCATCGTGCTCGACGCATTCGCCAACCGCGTAGATATCGGGGTCAGACGTGCGCATGTCGCTGCTGACGACGATGCCGCGATTGACTTCAAGGCCCGCTTCTTTTGCAAGCGCGCAGCTTGGTCGAATGCCAACTGCCATGACAACAATGTCGGCTTCGATCTCGCTGTCATCAGCAAGTTTAACCGCCCGCACCCGCGACGGACTGAGGCTTGGATGTGTGCCAACGATCTCTTTGGTGTTGGCTTCGGTGATGACGTCAATGCCGCGAGCTTCCAATGCGCGTTTCAAAAGCTGTCCCGCAGCGGTGTCGAGCTGGCGCTCCATCAACGTTGGCATCAAGTGCAGAACGGTGACGTCCATGCCGCGGGACTTGAGGCCAGCGGCTGCTTCCAAACCCAACAGACCGCCGCCGATGACGACAGCTTTGCCGCCGCCTTGGGCTGCTTCCAACATGGCGTCAACGTCATCGAGATCGCGATAGGCGAGGACGCCCGGTAGGTCGTGACCCGGTACCGGAATGATGAACGGGTTCGAGCCGGTCGCGATTAAGAGCTTGTCGTAAGCTGCCTGTGTTCCATCAGCGGCCGAGACGGTTTTTGCCGCGCGGTCGATAGCAACGACGCGCTTACCTTTATGCAGCGTTACCCCTTTGTCGGCATACCAGTCATCACCGTGGATGATGATGTCTTCGTATGTTTTTTCACCTGAGAGAACCGGCGATAGCATGATGCGGTCATAGTTTACGCGCGGTTCCGCGTTGAAGATCGTGACGTCATAAGCGCCCGGGGCTGCATCGAACAGTTTCTCAAGAGCCCGGCCCGGCGCCATGCCGTTGCCAATGACAACAAGTCGTTGTGCCATCTTCCTCCCCCTCTTACGCCGCTTCAGTTTTTGCTGAGCCTGTGGACCGCTGCTTCGCCTTCTTCAATCCGGCGAGCACTTCAGGCGGTGGGTTCGCGCCACCTTCATAGGCTTCGAGGAATTCAAGAAGTTCCTGGCGATAGGCGTAGTAGTCCGGGTGCTCGAGTAGTGCCTTACGGGTGCGTGGACGCGGAAGATCGACGTCCATGATGTTGCCGATACGGGCGTTCGGACCGTTGGTCATCATCACGCAGCGGTCGGCCAGAAGGATGGCTTCGTCGACATCGTGCGTGACGCAGATGGCGGTCACCTTGGTACGGCTCCACACCTCCATCAGAACTTCTTGCAGTTCCCATCGCGTGAGGCTGTCGAGCATCCCGAAAGGCTCATCGAGCAACAGCAGCTTTGGTGACAAGGCGAACGCGCGAGCGATACCGACGCGTTGTTTCATGCCGTTCGACAAATCGCTCGCGCGTTTGTCCATGGCGTCTGCCAGGCCGACACGTTCCAGATAGTACGAGACGATGTCTTTGCGTTCAGCCGCGCTTGCATTTGGGTAGACGCGGTCAACGCCGAGCATGACGTTTTCGCTGGCGGTCAGCCAAGGGAACAGCGACGGGGCTTGGAACACAACGGCGCGGTCAGGACCGGCCGCGTTGACTTCCTTACCGTCAAGAATGATGCCGCCTGCTGTGACTTCGTTGAGGCCCGCCGTCATCGACAGTACGGTCGACTTGCCGCAACCAGAGTGGCCGATCAGAGTAATGAACTCACCCTTCTTCATGATCAGGTCGAAGCCATCGACCACCTTGAGCGGTCCTTTTGGCGTCGGGTAGACCTTGTCGAGCTGGGTGAACTCAAGATAGCGATCAGAGCGAGGTGATTTGGCTGCGTCTTCGTAAACTTTCGGCAGCTTTTTGGATTCGCCTGGGCGCATTGGAACGACGTTTGGCAGCTCGGTCGTTTCTGTAGTCTGAGCAGCGCGTTCGGCACCAAGATCGATCAGGTAGTTGGTGATCTCCTGGCGCAGTTTCTGGAACTGGGGATCGGTGCTCAGCTTGGTTGCTTCGCGTGGACGGGCGAGATCGACCTTGAACTCTTTGCCAAGGCTTGCGCCTGGCCCTGGGGTCAGTGGGATGATCCGGTCAGCCAGAAGGATCGCTTCGTCAACATCGTTGGTGATGAGGAGAACGGTCCGTTTGTCTTCGTGCCAGATCTTCTCGATCTCGTCCTGTAGCTTTGAACGCGTTAGTGCGTCCAACGCTGAGAGAGGCTCGTCCAGCAGCAAGATCTCCGGGCTCATGGCGAGCGCGCGGGCGACGGCTACGCGCTGACGCATGCCACCCGAAAGCTCTGCCGGGCGGCGATCCCGGGCATGGGTAAGACCGACCATGTCGATGTAATGCTCGGTTCTTTCTTTGCGTGCGGCTTTTGCGTCCTTGCGGAAGACCTGATCGACAGCGAGTGCGATGTTGTCGAAGACGGTCAGCCAAGGCATCAGCGAGTACGACTGGAAGACGATGCCGCGATCCGGACCTGGGCCTTTGATTGGCTCGCCTTTCAAAAGCACCTCTCCAAAGTCCGGTGTTACGAGGCCCGCGATTGTTGAAATCAGGGTCGTCTTACCGGATCCGGAAAACCCGACGATGGCAACAAATTCACCTTCGTTGATCGTCAGGTTGACGTTTTTGAGGACCTCGGTCTTCTCAACGCCGTCGCCGTAGCTTTTTTCGACGCCGTTCAATTCAAGAAAAGCCATCTGTCTTTTTCCCCGTCCTAATTAGCGCTTGTCGGAGTAGGTGAAGGCGACTTGCAGGGCATAGATCAGCCGGTCGAGCAGGAAGCCGATGATGCCGATGGTGAGGACGGCGACCATGATTTTGGCCAGCGAACTCGACGAACCGTTCTGGAACTCGTCCCAGACGAACTTTCCAAGGCCTGGGTTTTGGGCGAGCATCTCAGCGGCGATGAGAACCATCCAGCCCACGCCCAACGACAGACGCATGCCTGTGAAGATGAGTGGCAAGGATGATGGGAGGACCAGCTTCGTGACCGTGCTCCAGGTCGGCAACTGTAGAACGCGTCCGACGTTGAGGAGGTCTTTATCGATCGATGAAACGCCAAGGGCGGTGTTGATCAGCGTTGGCCATAGCGAGCAGAGTGTGACCGTGATTGCCGAAATCAGCATCGACTTTGGCATCCACTCATATGGTGTCACGTAAGTGGCGGAAACGACCATGGTGACGATTGGCAGCCAAGCGAGTGGCGAAACCGGTTTAAAGATCTGGATCAGCGGGTTAATGGCGCCATTCACCGTTGCTGAAAGACCGGACATGATCCCCAGCGGAATAGCAATGACAACACCCACGATGAAGCCGAAGGCGACTGTCAGAAGGCTTGTGCCGATCTGGTCGAAGAAGGTCGGTGCGCCTGTGTAGCTGCGCCATCTCACGCGGTCTTCCTTGCCTGCTGCGATGAGCTTCTCATTTCGCTTTTCCTGGCGCTCATAGAAGGCCGCCTGGCGCTCGCGGGCGTCAAGGTGATCTTGGTAAAGGTTGCCGGCCTGCTCTAGAACCTGCGTCGGGCCTGGAATTGCACCGAGCGATGTTTTGACCTGCGGGGCAAGAATAGCCCAGGCGGCGATAAACGTAACAATGCCGATCAGCGGCACGAACAGCTTCTGCCAAAGGTCGCGCAGGTTTTCTTTCGGGCTGTCGCCAAGCGCGAGTTTGATCAGCGGGATTATGAAGCCTAAACCAAAAACGCCCAGCATGCCGGCAGCGCTGTTGAGCCTCTGGTGAAAGGCTTGACGGCGGCGCTCGCGGGCTTCTTCCTCATTCCTGTCGATGTAGTCGGTCACGGCAGCCATGGTCATCTCCGGTTCGTCTTGGCTGAATTTGCTTCTTGGGGTTTTGGGGAAGGGGCAGGCCGGCCGCCCCTTCTTGATGTCTGTCGAATGCTGTCAGTGCATTGATTAGTTGCTGACGACTTCAGAGCCTTCGACTTTGTCTTTGCCCTTGAGGCCGATTTTCAGGCTTTTGAGGTAAGCGTTTGGCTGCTTGCCGTCGTAGGGGATGCCATCGATGATGTCGGCAGCAGGAACTGGAGGGCGGAAGCCGTCAGTGCCAAACGGGAAGTCAGCTTTTTTGACGTGGCCTTCTGCGATCAGCATCTCAGCGGCCTTCATGTAGAGGTCTGGACGGTAGACCTTCTTGGCGACGTCAAAGTACCACTCGTCCGATTTACCTTCAGGGATCTGGCCCCAGCGGCGCATCTGAGTGAGGTACCAGATGGCGTCGGAATAGAATGGGTAGGTTGCGAAGTAGCGATAGAAGACGTTGAAGTCTGGGATTTCGCGCTTATCGCCCTTCTCGAATTCGAAGGTTCCCGTCATCGAGTTAGCGATGACTTCAGCGTCTGCACCGACGTATTCTGGACGTGCCAACATTTTCACCGCTTCCATGCGGTTGGCGTTGTTGTTTTCGTCCAGCCATTTGGCAGCACGGATAAGCGCTTTAGTCAGAGCCAGCGTCGTGTTGGGGTACTTTTCAGCGAATTCTTTGGTGATGCCGAATACCTTTTCTGGGTTGTTTTTCCAGATCTGGTAGTCGGTGATCACTGGAACGCCGATGCCTTTAAACACAGCAGCCTGGTTCCATGGCTCACCTACGCAGTAGCCATAGATCGTACCGGCTTCGAGGGTTGCGGGCATCTGTGGTGGTGGCGTGACCGACAGCAGAGCTTTTGCCTGGATGGTGCCGGACGTATCCGTTGGCGAGTAGTAGCCAGGATGGATGCCACCTGCGGCCAGCCAGTAGCGCAGTTCGTAGTTGTGGGTCGAAACTGGGAACACCATTCCCATTTTGAACGGCTTGCCTTCGTCGGCAAACTTTTCGATCACAGGCACGAGCGCGTCGGCTTTAATCGGGTGCTGCGGCTTGCCGTCTTCGCGCTTTGGAATGTGAGGCTTCATCAGTTCCCAGACTTCGTTGGAAACCGTGATGCCGTTGCCATTCAAGTCCATCGAGAACGGTGTGATGATGTGGGCTTTGGTGCCGAAGCCGATCGTGGCGGCGAGTGGCTGACCAGCCAACATGTGAGCGCCGTCGAGTTCGCCGGTGATGACGCGGTCAAGCAAGACCTTCCAGTTCGCCTGCGCTTCCAGCGTAACGAACAGTCCTTCGTCTTCGAAGTAGCCAAGCTCTTTTGCGACGGCGAGTGGCGCCATGTCGGTGAGCTTGATGAAGCCAAACTTCAATTCATCTTTTTCAACGTCAAGAGTCTCAGCGTTGGCGCCGGTGGCAAATGCCGCACAGGCCATTGCTACTGTGCCAGCGGCCGCCAGCATCAACTTTCGGAGCCTTGAAACACCTGCTGGATAACTCTGGGCGATCATCCATTGTCTCCTTGTTTAATTCGCCGCCCCCACGGAAGCGGGGGGCCAAAAAAAACGCCGCACGAACTCAAGCGAGGCTGTGCCTGCTGGAGGTTCGGCGGCGTTGCCGTTGCCCGAGTTCGGGCAGAAGTCTAGGGAGGACCCACGTTGGCCTCGGATTACTATTGGCAAGCAGCGTGCCAAACCCGTGAAATTCGAGGTTATGCGTTTATTTACAAATGATTAGTGGTTTTGCAGCCATGGCGTTTACTTTTGCGATAGCCGCCCTCTGCTTATGATTTCAGCAAGATTGCCACCACGTTGCACCGCAAAAAAGCACCTGCACAATATGGCGTAAAACGAAGGTCTGATGCGGATGTTTTTGGTTTACGGAAGCTTGCGCAAATAGCCGTCGAGATCGTCGGGATCGAATGTCGCACCGTCGAAAAAGGTGTCGGGGCCAAGGACCAGATCGCCCTTGCGGGAGCCGACCGGCATGGCTTGCGACATTGCACCTTCGACCTTGGAATCAGCACGCGGGAGTTCGACCGAAAGTGAGGCGAGCGCTTTGCGGTAAAGGTCGGGTCGGTAGGTGGCCCGCGCAGCTGTGAGGGCGCGCTCATGCAACTCTGCCTGACCCCAACGGATCATCTGGCTGTAAAACCATAATGCATGGCTGGCCCATGGGAACGTCGCTGCGTTGTGTGAGAAGTTTAAGAATCCCTCGACGGAATGCAGCGAGCCATCTTGCGCTGGTATGTGCCGCTTTAGGCTTGGTCGAATATGATCCACGGGGACGCCGACGTACTCCGGCCGCGCCAAGAGTAATGCCAATGCTTCCTGATTATCAGGCTGGTCGCACCACACGGCGGCGCGATAAATGGCGCGGATCAACTTTGCGACGCGTTCCTGGTCTTCGGCGACCCAGCTTTGGCGGGCGCTAATCACTTTCTCAGGACTGTTTCGCCAGATGTGTGCGTTGGTGGTTAAGATGAAGCCGCTACCTTCTTGAACCGCTGCAGTGCCCCACGGTTCTCCTGCACAGAAGCCATCGATTTGTCCGGCGGCCAGGGCTGCTGGCATTAGTGAAGGTGGGACGACCACAAGCTCGACGTCTTCGGTGAGATCGATGTTTGCAGCAGCCAACCAGTAAGAGAGTTGGTAGTTGTGCGCGGAGAATGCGTGCACAATTCCAAACTTGATTGGTTCGTGTTTTTGTTCGCGCCGCGCTGTGACCATGGCTGCGAATGCTTCCAGGACGCTGCGGGCTGAGAGGTCTTGCGGCGGGGTATGAACCGCAAGTTCGTTTTCGTAGACCTTGCGTGAGATGGTGATTGTGTTGGCCCCGCTACCGAGTGCCATTGGCACGACCATCGGCACACCCAGCGGTGTTAGCCCTAGATTTGCGGCGACCGGTAGCGGTGCCAGAATATGAGCGACATCGAGGTGGGCAACTGCCAACCGGTCGCGGATCGTTGCCCAGGATGTTTCGCGTATCAGCTGTAGGTTTAGGTCTTCTTCTTTGGCGAAGCCCAGTTCTGAGGCAACTATGAGGGGGGCTGCGTCGACAAGCGGGATGAAGCCGGCCCTAACCGTTTCGATTGTTTGGCTCATTGGTCTTCGCCTCCGTCCATCAAACCGGCTGCCAGGACAAGGCTTTCGGCAATCTCGGCCATTCGGCGGTTTTGGTTCATCGCCGTTTTGCGTAACAGGCTGTAAGCCTCGGGTTCCGATAGACCGCGGGTCTGCATGAGGATTGATTTGGCCCGATCGATGATCTTCCGGTTGGCCAACTCCGAACGTGTGTCGTCAAGTTCGCGGCGCAGTTTATCGAAGGCATTGAAGCGAGAAATGGCGGTGTCGAGGATGGAGCGAACTCTTTCCTTCTTTAACCCATCTACGATGTAGGCCGATACGCCGGCCTCGATTGCGGCCTCGATCGAAGCTTGGTCGCTTTGATCAACAAACATCGCGATTGGTCGCTTCACAGCTCGTGATACCGCAAACATGTGTTCGAGCACATCGCGGTTTGGGTCTTCCAGATCAATGAACACAACGTCGGGATCGATTTCGACGATCCGGCGCATGAGTTCGTTGGTCTCCGACAGTGTCGTGACCCGCACGTCACCGCCTTCACGCAGTCCCTCTTCGATAATTGAAGCGCGAACCTTGTTGCTGTCGATGATGAGGATATGAAGCGTTTTGCTGCTCATGGGGGCGATCCTCGCTGCGCCGCAGCGAAAAGGCAAGGGGAGAAGTTGCCGGGTCGCGCAAAGTGCGTCACCTGCTTTAATGGAGGGGAATTCATTCGGCTGGGCGGCCGCTGAGGCACATCAGGTTCGCCAATACAGATATTTGTTGGCTCACATCAAATTAGGGCACCAAGTTTAACCAGATAAAGAGGAAAAAGCCCGAAACTGGCATGTGGCTTGCTGTTTCCAATACTCCATTTCAGTTCGAAACTATTCGTGGGTATTCGGCACAATGCAAGCAGTTCAGCCAGTAAAGCTTGGGTTAATGCGCGAAGCTATTCACACTTCAGAACGTTGTACGCCCTCAATCTCTCTTCGCTCTGAGTTGCGTTTTGAGCTTGTTGGGGAGGTTGGGAGCTTAGGCACGCTGTCGGTGGATTGGGCGCGTCTAATTGAACATGCGCGCGGGCCGAGCCTGCAGTTTCAATCTCTTGCGTTTATCCAGCATTGGCTGTCCCATTTTGAGGCATCCGATGTTGTGGTTCTTCTTGGATATCGCGGCGGTGAGCTTGTCATGGCCTGGCCGATGGTTCGCGAAAGCCGCTTCGGATTGAAAGTCCTGCGCTGGCTTGGCGACCCGGTCGCGCAATATGGCGATGCCATTGTTCGCGATGGTCCGGATGCCGATCGGTGGCTCGAACTCGGCCTTGAGCACCTAAAAGCGCATGGCAAAGCCGACCTCATTCAGTTTGACCGGTTACGCGCCGATGGGGCTTTGGCTCCGGTGATGAGGGCGACAGGTTTGGCGCCAACGCAAAGCGAAACCGCGATGGCGATCGACCTCACAGCCTTCCCGACGATGGAAAAATTCCGCTCCCGTTTCAGCGGTAAGACGCGGCGGGCCCGCAGGCGGCACCGCACGCTTTTGGAAGAGCGTGGCGCACTCAAGTTTTGTGTTCACACTGGTGGCGACAAAGCAGTTCCGGCTGTCAAGAAAGCGATGGATTTCAAGGCCGAGTGGCTGACGCTGCGTGGCCAGATCTCACGCGCTTTCCTGGACGACAGGTTCGAGAGCTTCTGGATCGATCTCGCCCGTTCGGAGACGTCTGGCAAGACCCTTCTGGTCAGCGAGTTTTCGTGTGGCGGGGAAATCATCGCCGTTGAGATCGGTCTCAGGTCAGGCCAGCATTACATCGCACACGTCGGCGCTTTCGATCCGGCTTACCAGGACTTCGGGCCTGGGGCGCTGCAGATGGAAGAGACGATTGCGTATCTGCATGGGCTGGGTGTGGAGACTTATGATCTGCTGCCTCCCAGCGATGGCTACAAAAAGCGTTGGGCGGATACCGAGATCGACGTCGCAGATTACACGCTCGCCAATTCCGCGCTGGGCCAGGCCTATCTTGCATTCGGTCTGCAGTCGCTGAAAGACGAACTGAAATCACGCTTTCATCAGCTCCCCCCCGGCCTGCGACGCTCGCTCGCAACTGTCCTACCAATGATCGCTGGGCGGAAATAGCTACGTCGAATTCGTAAGCCTGCCGTGTTCTGCAAGAAGGTCAC
Organism: Filomicrobium sp.; assembly: GCA_040219445.1. Taxonomy (GTDB): domain Bacteria; phylum Pseudomonadota; class Alphaproteobacteria; order Rhizobiales; family Hyphomicrobiaceae; genus Filomicrobium. Next base: position 928,238 of record JAVJSM010000003.1, read on the forward strand.
ATGAAATGCGTTCTATTCTCCTGCTTGGGAATTATCGTCCGACGCTGACACTTGCGCGACAACTGGCACCGCTCGGATACCGGATCATCGTTACGCGCGGGGGCGGAGAAGGGTGTTCGGAATTCTCGCGCTATGTTTCTGAGTGTTGGGATCATCCTCCAATCGAAGACGAGACGAGTTTTTTTGCAGCCCTAAACAGCTTCCTTCGCCAGCGGCCCGACATCGAAATCATTCTTCCGGTTTGGGAGCCTTGCGTGACGGGTTTGGCCAAGCATCAAAAACATCTACCGCAAGACAGGGTCTATGCGACGCCGTCAAGTTCGATTGTGCAGCAGTGCTTGAACAAGATGGAAATGGTCAAGCTAGCAGCAGAGGTTGGCGTACCGTGCGCAAAGTTCGCAATTATCGATTCATTTGATGAGCTGCGTGAAGCTGGATCCCGGGTCGACTATCCTTTTATTGTGCGTCCGCTCGCTTCATCGCTTCCGATTAACGGGAGAAAGGCTGTCATCTGTCACTCAGAGGACGAGTTCAAAAAGCTACTACCGGAATGGCCGGAAGGGCATCGTTCTCTCATCGTTCAAGAGTATGTCGAAGGGCCGCGCTACAACGTGTATTTCGCGGCTCAACACGGTAAGCCTCTACGACTGCTCGCTGCGAAAATCCTGCGTACGCATTTACGAGATGGTACCGGTCTTGCGGTCGATGGATTGACCGTTGACCTCGACGATGACCTGAAGGATGCGACGGAGAAACTCCTTTCAGCGCTCGATTACACGGGCGTGGGCTGCGTTCAGTTTATCGTTGACCGAGCTTCCGAGCGACTTTCGTTTCTTGAACTCAATCCACGCATTGCTGGCAATCATGCTGTCCCTGAAGCCTGCGGATTAGAGTTGAGCAGGTTGGCGGTTGATCTTGCTGAGGGTGGCGGCACGGCCGAGCCGCACTTCACTGCTAAGGGTGGCAAGAGGTATGCGTGGACGTACTGCGATTTGCGTGGACTGCGCGTCGCACTACAGGAGCAGCAGATTGGTGGTCCGCAAGCACTTTCAGAATTCGGAAGATTGCTTTGGTTGGGACTTCGGGCTCCGATCCACATGACATGGGATTGGCGCGACCCGGTTCCGACATTGGCGTTGTTTGCCAACCAAATTCCGGGATTGTCCAAGTTCGTTCCATCGGATTTCAAGCGGCCAGTTCGGGACAGCCAAGATGTGAAAGGCTCATTGCCAGCAGCGTCCGCTCCTTTGAAAGCTCAGAACACATGACCGTTTCGCCCTACCAGCATGTTGGCGATAAGGGCGGTTTGTCAGTGCTTCTGTCGCGCATGGCAAGTATCGGCAGCGCGCGTGTGGCAGGTGCGGGACTTGGGTTTCTGGGACAGATACTCCTTGCCAGGTGGCTTGGTCCGGAAGCGCTCGGGCTTTATTTCCAGGCTTTGAGCATCGCGGCTATTCTGGCTATTGTTATTTGTTTCGGCCTGCCCTCAGTGGCAATCCGCTTTATCTCAAGCTACCGGAAATCGAACTCTTTCGACCAGTTGTCGGCTTTCGTTAAAGGCGCGCGAATGTGCGTGGCGGTTGGTCTCGGGATCGGGGTTGTCGTGTCCGGGCTTGCCATTTTTTTGCTAGCTGATCGCGCTCTCGCTACCGCGTTGTTTTTGGGCGTTGCGACCGCCATTCCGTTGGCGATGATGCGGCTCAACGGCGCTTTTGCGAATGCGTTCCGCCAGTTTCATACCGCTTATCTTCCAGACCTGCTTGGCAGGCCAGTGACGATTGTTGCGATTGCCCTAATTGTACCGCTTGTCGGTTTGCAAGGGTCGCCGGAATTGCTGTTGGGACTGCACCTATTGGCTGCGGTGGTTTTGGCAGGACTGCAACTTCGAAGAACCGACAAAGCGATCCAAGATGTTGTTGCGTGCCGGGCTTCTTCTTCGCCTGAGGTTCGCGATGGGTGGAAGACGTGGATCTCTGCCGGTCTCCCCATGATTCCGGTGGCCTTGTTCACAGCGGCATTTGCCGATGTTGTGATCTTTGCAACCGCTCCGCTGCTAGAAAGTCGTGAACTCGCAATCTTTGCCGTTTGTCTCAAGATTGCGCTTCTTGCTGGGTTCGGAATCCAGCTTGTCCATCAGCTCATTCTGCCCGATGCTGCTGATGCCTATAACGATGGCCGATTTGACGACCTGCAAGCAAGGATCAAGCAAGCCAATCTGCTTTGCCTTGTGCTCTGCCTCGCGATGACCTGCATTTTCGCTTTAGGTGGCAATTACCTGTTGGCTCTGTTTGGCCAGGAGTTTGTGGCCGGACATGTGATCCTCGTTGTCTTATCGCTGAGCCTTGTTGCGAGATCCGTCCTAGGTCCTGGTTCACAGATCCTCGTTCTGGCCGGCCAGCAGAATGCTGCCGTCAAGGCTTCGCTGATTGGTGCCGGGACACTCTTGGTGACAGCAGTTTTCGCGGTGCCTGCGTTCGGTATGTTTGGTGCGAGTTTTGCCGTTGTTATCACAACGGTGCTTTGGTCAGGCGTGTTGGCTTGGCAATCGGCCAAACTGACTGGTGTTTCGACGTTCGGGTTCAGGTGAGTGAAGTCGGGAGCAGGCTGGAGGTGGCGTTCCAGTCGGGAACGTGGATCACGCTCAACGGGTTTGAGTGCTGCGAGTCAGGGTTGAATTGAGCTACGAGGGTGGGCGTTAGTGGCCCATCCGGTGGCGCAGATTATCCAATGTAGTCTGGAAAAGATTTCGGCCCTGACGAAGGCCTTGGACGAGGTCTGCGGTGATACGGCTGCGCCTGTGGCAGCAGTATTCAAACTCACCAGGTAGTTCAAAAATGACGCCGCGGCGGCCTACAAGCCCGGACTTGAACTGGCGTAATCCAGGGTTGCCGAATGCATCGTTGTCGAGGTCGTACCATCTTACGTCAGGGTCTGAGGTGAGTTTGCGGATGATTTCCCACTGCAGCAGGTAGCCGGCTCGCAAGTCCAACCCTTCTCTGCTCGACCCGCCAAAGAGATAAATTGCGGTATCGCCGATGGCGCCGACGACAGCGCCCGCTACGGCGCGACCCTCGTTGCGTGCCAGCACAACATTGGGGCGTAGCTTATCAGGGATCTTGTCAGCGACTTCGTCAAACTCGTCGGCCCAAGTTTTTTCCTTGTAGTTTTTACGTGCGCGCATTTCTTCGTGCAGGTCGCGGAAGGCTTGGCGCGCCGCGTCATCTTGCAGGAACGTGACGTCGATATCGTTCTTTTCGGACTTTTTGAGATTGTACCGCCACTTGGACGATAGGCTTTTGCGCTGCTCGGCCAAATCGAGGTTGACGTCGACCATGTAGCGCAAAGCGGCTGTGATATCGCGTTTGCGCACAAAACCTAGCTCATTGAGTACGTCTACTTGTTGGCTGCCATAGACCGGGTCTGGACCGGGTGCAATTGTCAGGCACAGTTTTCGCCGAATTGCATATTCTTCAATGAGGGCCTGGCACGCCAGACGATAAACGGTGACGTTGGGTTTGGTTCCTTTTGGTCGCCAAAGCGGTCCGAATTTCGCGTAGGCAATACCGCCGCCAAAGTCTCTTGTTACCTGAAATAGAAAGATCTGAGCCGCGGCGATCGGTTGCCCATTTTGTTTCAGGACGAGTTGGCTCAGTCTGTTTGGTCCCCAGAGCTTTTCTCCGAGGAAGTTTGCTTGGTCATAAACACTATCATTAAACAGCGTAAGGTCACGATCCCATTGCCGGGAAAGACCGTCAGTGACCAAGACTTCGATATCAGGATAGCTACGGGCTTCCAACGCGTCGCAGACAGTCCTCGTCGTTATTGGGTAACGGACGGGAATGTCGTTCAGTTGATTTAGCGCGCTTTGCCTCATGGCGTTCCTGAATGAAACCTGCGAGCGGACCCAATTCGACCTCGGCTCGAGTTGAATCGTTGACGTTCATCGAGAGGGCGGAACCTATTTAAAGGTAGGTCAGCTAAGCGGAGCCGCAACGATGTGTTGCGAATGACGACCTGATTTTACGTCTTATGAGTTAAGAAATTGAAGTTGAGCCCTAATTGGAGGAATTGCCGGTCTTGATCATTCTTGAATGGACGAACTCATCTGTATTCGGATTTTGCTAATTTCTTTTAATTGATCGAATTGGTTGAATATATTGATTTGTGGAACTGTATGCCGGTTCGGATAGTTTTTACTATCGGGTGGCAAAGTACCGTCGGCATTTGAGTAAATTCCGGCGTATGACATGTCTGATATCACGACAATCGATGGGCGCAATTCTAGTGAGGGCGTTGCAGGTGCTTTGCAAGCTCCTAGTGATTCCGGGTTTGCTCATCGTTTCCCTGCAAACCTGTTTTTGGATGGCCACGGGGCGTTATCGCTACCGAAGCTGCTGTTCACTGTGGCGTTTATCGATGCGATCTGTGTTTTTGTTTCTGGTTGGATTGTCGTTTCAGCATCTGGCGTTAACGCGGCGGTAAGTTCGACGCAGAGCTTCTATGCAGGGCTGATCGTAAGCTTGGCAGCGGTCCTGTTGTTGCGGTCGCATTGGTCTTATTCGATCGCAGCTTTTCAAGACCGCTCAGGACAAATCAGCAAAGTCACGCGGGCGATGACTGTGTTGCTCGTTGCTCTCGCGGGTGCGGCGCATATCCTGTCCGTCAAAGGTCTTGAGCCCCATATCCTGATTGTATGGATGGGGCTATCTTTTATCGGTCTCGTTTGTGTTCGTCTGGTTGTTGAACAGTTGGTTCTGGGACTCTCCCGTGCAGGTGTTCTGAGCCGCCGCACAGTAATTGTGGGTAGCGGAAAAGATGCCGATGACCTTGTGGCCGCTTTGACAAAGTCGGGCCAGGGGCAAGTCGACGTGCTTGGCTATTTTGATGATCGCAATGGCGCGCGGTCGGGCGATGGAGCGAGCCAGCTGCAGAAGCTCGGTAATTTCGATCAACTTGCTAGCTATTGCCAGGACGAAGCCGTTGACCTGGTTCTCGTTTCGATTCCTTTAAGGGCAGAAGACCGGTTGCTGCAGATTTTGCAGGAGCTCTTTGCTATTCGGGTGGACATCCGTGTTTCAGCTTTGAACGCAAAGCTGCGGTTGAACTCAAACGCATACAAGTACATCGGTGATGTGCCTGTTCTTGCGGTCATGGATAAGCCGCTGAATGATTGGGATCGTGCGCTTAAAAACATTTTTGATCGCCTTATGGCTCTTGCGATCTTGTGTCTTGCTGCACCCGTGATGGCTTTGGTGGCTTTAGCTGTGCGGCTCGAGAGCAAAGGGCCGATCCTATTCAAGCAGCGCCGATACGGCTTCAACAATGAGCTTGTTGAGGTCTACAAGTTCCGGTCGATGTATGCTGATCAGTCTGATGCGAATGCGGCCAAGCTCGTGACCAAAGGTGATCCGCGTGTCACCAAGGTCGGCAGGATCATTCGCAAGACCAGTCTTGATGAGTTGCCGCAATTGTTAAACGTGCTCACCGGCGAGATGTCACTTGTTGGACCGCGACCACATGCAACACAGGCGAAGGCGGGTAGCTCGCTTTATCAGGATGTGGTGCAGGGTTATCTCGCGAGGCATCGCGTTAAGCCGGGCATTACGGGTTGGGCTCAAATATGCGGTTGGCGTGGAGAAACTGATACGGCGGACAAGATCCAGCGCCGGGTGGAGTGTGATCTCTTCTACATTGATAACTGGTCTGTGCGGTTCGACCTCTACATTGTCGCTATGACGCCGTTTGTTTTGTTGAGCGGCAAGAATGCTTATTGATTGTAGTGGGTGTGTGCTCTGACCTCCGATTTGTCTAGGCCAGCTGACTTGGAACCCGTTGGCGTGCGCTAAGGGGCTAGACACGACCGCATGATGATGCAAAGCAGTCGGCGTGATTTAGAACTGACCCTCGCCGATGTAGGACGCTGATGCCGACAGGCCTGCGAAACGCCCTTCACAAACATATCTGGCAACGAATTCCGCGTCAGTTTCGCCGCCAGCTTTTGTTTGGCGCGACGGCGACTCTGGCGGCAAAGCCGTCGATGGACAGTAGGCCCGCTCAACCAATAATCGTTGCGGGTGCCTTGCGCACGGCATCTGGTCTGGGACAATCGGCGCGGTTGTGTTTTGAGGCTTTGGGTTCACAGGGCTGGAATGCTCAGCCGTTGGATATTACCACCGCTTTGCAACAGCCAGTGGAACTCGATCTCCCGCAGGGAACGTATGCCACGCCAAATGCAGGACCAGGCGTTCTCATTGTGCACGTGAATAGTCCGCTTGTGCCTATGGCGATATGGCAGCTGGGACGGTCGTTTATTCGAGACAAATACGTTGTCGGTTACTGGGCGTGGGAGTTGGAAGCGGTGCCAAGCGATTGGAAGTTTGGCATCGATTTTGTTCATGAGATCTGGGTGCCAAGCACATTTGTTGCTGAAGCTGTAAGACCGATAGCGAAGGGGAAACCGGTTCGCGTGGTGCCGCACCCCGTGGCGCTGGGGCGGTCCAAGGAGGAGCTTCCCTCCAATACGGAGCGACGCGACTGTTTCACGGTCACCTGCATGTTTAATGCGGCCTCAAGCGTTGGGCGTAAGAACCCCTATGCAGTGCTCGAAGCGTTTCGGCTCGCCTTTGGAGATTCGCAGGACGTACGGCTGCTGATCAAGACATCGAATTTTGATGAACGATATCCTGGTCACGAAGACTTCAAGCAACGGGTCGCCGAGACAGATAATGTCGAACTCATCAATGCGACATGGAGCGAACAGCAAATCGAAGATCTTTATGCCAAGACTGACGTTCTGATTTCGTTGCATCGCTCCGAGGGTTTTGGGCTTGTGTTGGCTGAAGCGATGCTTCGCGGCATTCCTGTTATTGCAACGGACTGGTCGGGCAATCGGGATTTCCTAACTGAAGAGACCGGTTGTCCTGTACCTTTCACGCTGACTCCCGCTTTAGATCCGCAAGGCATCTATGATCACGCGTCGTTGCACTGGGCCGATGCTGATGTAAATTCGGCGGCTGAATATTTGAAGAAACTGCGCGCGGATGTTGGGCTGAGGGAATCCTTGGGGAGAGCAGGTCAGGATTTCGCATTCGAAAACTGGGGTCCGGACCACTATTCTCAGATCGTCGCGGAGGCCCTTGGCCTGCAACCGTGAAGCCGTAACCTAAACACCAAGCGCGTCTCCGATGCTGAGGCGCGCAGGTCGGATCGCATGAACAAAACCCGTCCTGAAATCTGGTTCATTTATCTTGGACGTCGTGGTGCACTTGGTCGGTTCTCGATCGAGTTGGCTGAAGCAGCGCAGCACCTGTCGGACTTCGAGGCGCGCTTTATCGTTTCCAGTCAGAATGAAGAAATCGAGAACCTGAAAGCGACCGGTGCCAAAGTTTCGGAACTCTCGACGTTTTCGCGGGGCGCGTCTGTCGAGAATTTGCAAAACCTCAGGGTCGCTCAGCGGAAGCTACGTCAGTGGATCGAAGAAAACCGGCCAGCTGCCGCTGTAACGCTGATGCCGCACATTTGGTCGCCGATTTTGTCTCGCGACATTCGCAAGCTGGGCGTTCCCTATTTCACAATCATCCATGACGTTGTGCCTCACCCGGGCGATAACACGGCGTGGCTCACGAAATGGTTGTCATGGGATGCGCGTAATGCGGACACGGTTATCACCTTGAGCCGCGCGGTTGCAGAGCGTGTCATCGCAAAGAAGCTTGCCCACCAAAGCCAGGTGCTGCCGTTATCTCATCCAGATCTGACGTTTGGCGCGAGCCGCAACAACCGGGTTCTCCCAACTGATCGACCGGCGCGTGTTCTCTTTCTTGGCCGGATCATGGAGTACAAAGGTTTGCCGCTATTGGCTGAGGCAATCGGATCGCTTCAGAATTCTGGATGCGCAGTCGACCTGGGTGTTTATGGGTCAGGCAGCCTAGGCAAAGCGCGCGACGGCCTCATGGCTGTGAATGCCGATATCCAGAACTGTTGGATCGACGATAGCGAAATTCCCTCGATCCTCGCGCAACACGATATCATGGCTTGCTCACATATTGAGGCGAGCCAATCGGGTGTAGCGTGCGTTGCGCTTGGCAGTGGGATGCCGATCGCCGCGATGCCGGTGGGTGGTTTGGCTGAGCAGGTGGTCACCGGGCAGCACGGGGTATTGGCACGCCGGTTGAGTGCGTCGGCACTTGCCGATGCGATCAAACAGTTGGCGAAGTCTCGCGGCTTCTATCAAGCCATTTCCAAAAACATCAACGAGACAGCTGAGGCGCGATCGATGGAGCGTTTTCTGGCTGAAATCGTTTTTGAAGTCGAAGCTGTTCGATCCGCTTAAGCGCCGAGATCCCTACTGGAACTTTTGGATTTGGATCCTTGGTTGGCGTGCGTAGTGCAAATCGATTTTTTGATCGGACGCTATCCTGAGATGCGAGAGGCGTCGCTTTTCATTCACGCTGATTTTATCGTTGACGTTTCAATCGTCGTTTGCCGTTGAACTTTTGAAGTCTGAATAAAGTTTTTGTCAGAATGTAATTCGATTTCTGGCAATTCGCTGGCTTGGTCAGCAGTCTACGGCGTCGTTTTTGTCCTCCGCTTCTATGCGAAGACGAAGTTTGTAGCCCAACCCTCGCACGGTGGCGATCTCTATACTTGGATGCTTGATCTTGTTGCGGAGGCGGTAGACGTACGATTCTATCGTTTGGGGGATCCCGGCGTCTTCGGCTGAAAATACCTGCGCGGCGATTTTTTCTTTGCTGATCGGGTTGCCGTGATGCTCCAGCAGAACTTCTAATACGCGACGGTCCCGACGCGTTAGTGCGATAGGTTTTCCGTCGAGTGCAACCTCACGTGTTTCGAGGTTGAAACGCAATGGACCCAGTTCTATCGCGCGAGGTTCCGCGTCGATACTTCGGGAAGACATAACCATCACTCGGCGCAGTCGAAGTAAGAGCTCCGTGCGTTCGAAGGGCCTTACCAGCAAGTCGATGGCGCCAACTGCCAGCGCATCTGCTGCAAGGTGTAAATCGTTCGCGTCAAACGTGACGAGGATGGGCGGGGCGATGGTATCAGAGGCCAGTCTGTTTATGACATCAATGGCCTGTGTATTTGCATTTTCGACGTCCAGAATGACTGCATCATACTTTTCCAATGTGGCCACTGCTTCAAACGCTTCTTCCGTTTCACTGAAAGCGTCAAAGGTGACTTCTAGCAGTCGTAATTGCTCGCGGGTGTAGCGCGCGGTTGCGCGATCTCTCCAGATATAAAGTATTCGCATTTTGCTCAGACCATCCCGTGGCTTTTGCTTATCTCCACAATGACAAATACAAGCGCGCAGGGTTTTCGGAAGTAGCTCTGACGGCACCGTGAATGACGTTGAATGACGGTCGCGTGATTATTCGGTGGCTCATTTTTACAAGCTTTTGAACCAGTTATGGCTGCCACTGCGAGGCTTCGGTTTTATCGGCTTTATGTACGTCTGGTGACACTCTTGCGACGCTTCCAGCTCTGCATGGTGTTCCTTTGTAAGCACATCTGCTCCAGCGGATTGCCAGCTCATCGGTGCAATGGTCCGCCACGGCGAACCGCTGCTGTCTCGCGTTAACAAGGCGGGCCCATTCCTGGCTCAGCTATTACGTCAATGTGGCCCCGTTCGTATGGAATTGAGCTCTTGTTTGAGGGAAGATCATGAAAGCTTACAAAGTTGGGGCGGCACTCCTTTTGAGCGCTGCTCTTATTCCAACCGCTTCTTATGGTGCCGATCTTGGTGGTGACTGCTGTGCAGACCTTGAGGAGCGTGTCGCAGAACTTGAAGCGACCACGGCCCGCAAGGGTAACCGGAAGGTTAGCCTGACAATTTACGGTCAGGTCAACGAAGCTATTGGTGTTTGGGACGATGGTTTTGAGACCAACACCTACCAGTTCACCAACGACACGTCGCGCACCCGATTTGGCTTCAAAGGCAAAGCGAAAATCAACAGCGATTGGTACGCGAAATTCAAAATCGAGATTGGTCTTCGTTCTGCAGACCAGGGTGATCTCACCGCTGATAACGATGATGGCAGTGGCGGAGAGTTCGACCTTCGCAAGGCCGAGTGGACGATCGGCAGCAAGACGTATGGTTCTTTGACCGTTGGCGAAGCTAGCTTCGCAACTGACGGCGTGACGCAAACGCAGATTGCGAACATCAAGCACTTCGCGAACCCCGACATCTTCGATGCGAACGATGAGTTCGACATTCGCCAATCGGGGACCGGTGCCAACGTCATCGAATGGGGTGATGCTGTAACCGTGCTTGAGCCTGGTGAAGGATCTCGCGGCAACCTGGTCCGTTACAACTCGCCGACGTTTGCTGGATTTGCACTCTCGGCACACTGGGGTGAAGACGATATCTGGGGCGTTGCTCTTCGCTACGCGACCGAGTTTCAGGGCTTCAAACTTGCTGCAGCAGTTGGCTACGGCGAAGCGACTGAGCGTGATGAAGAGTGCATCGACGACGGTAACGTCGGTGGCGTAGATGCGCACTGCCGCGAAATTGGTCTGTCGGCGAGCATCAAACATACGCCGTCTGGCTTGTTCGCAACCGGTGCCTATGGCTTCCGCGAAGACGATGGCAAGGAAGCGGCGCTTCGGGCTCAGAACGTTGCCAACTTCGATTCCGACAACGAGTTCTACCACTTCCAAGTTGGTATCGAGCAGAAGTGGAGTTCACTGGGCAAAACAACGGTATTCGGTGGTTATGCCGAACGCTTTGCAGGCACGCCAGCTGGTAGCACCGGCGGTACTTTTGAATTCGATGGTTCGACAATCACGAACGTCGATGTCGAGTACTTCGAGATTGGTGCGAACCAGCAGATCAGCGCGGCTGCGATGGATATCTATATCCACTACAAATACTACGATGCCGACATCACGACGACTGCAGGTGCGGTTTCGACCGAAGAGTGGCAGACCGTTATCGGTGGCGCTCGGATCAAGTTCTAAGCTAGGCTACCCCCCGAACATATAGCTCCTAGCTTGCAGGGGGCCGGTTCTCGCAAGAGAGCCGGCCCTCTTGCATTTGTGGTGGGCTCGTCGGGCCGTTTTGATTTTCCTGCTGCTGAAGTGTCTATGCAGGTTTTGATCGCTTTAGGGGCGTAGGCGCGATGTACGAACCTGCGGTTTTGGTGCTTGGGGCAAGAAAGATGCGGGCCGTCACAGCATCCAAAATGCATAGGCGACAAGACACGCGACTGCGGTGAATAGCACGAAGCGAATTGTGCGATCTGCGATGTCGGTTGTTAGGTCGCTGCGCTGTTGCAGGTGGCTTTGTGCTTCGCGCAACCGGTCGACGGCATCGTGGGCTTTTGCCAGTTCTTTTGTTCTAGAGTCGAAAGTCATTGTCGGTATCTCAACACGTCTCGGCGGCTAGACATTGGTTTCGAACGAATCCGATGATGCTGGATTGTGGCGCAACCTTCAAGTCTTGGCTGGGTTGTCCGTAAAGATGTTAATGCGAAATCGCCTGAGGCTTGGGGATTGCAGTTGAAAGCGTTCCTGGCGCAATTCTTTTGTGTGTCTTTATCCCATGCCGCCAACGGGCCGCTCGCCGTGCTTGGCTCGATCCATGTAAAGCGTGACCAACGCCAGCCCTATAAGGGTACAGTTGTAGGCGACGCCGCCAAGCAAAACGGCCTCACCCGGCATGGGGCCGATTGCTGCGCGTTCGAGAAACATCGATAAGTCCTCGACGGGGCCAGGATGAACCATGATCTTGGTCAGATAAGCTAGTGTTTGTATGGCCAGGATGGCGATGTAATTGCGGCGTAAGCGGCGCCCGACCGCGCGCCAGTAACTGATGTGGTAGCGCGGTTCGTGGTAATCTCTCGCCAACGTTTGCTGCCAACCTTGTTCCAAATGCTGGTCGCCGGTTTCGAGCATCGGCGCATAGAAGTGTTTCTCCATCCAGCGTGCTCGTGCGCGCCAGACGTTGAAATAGCGATAGCGCCGTGCTTCCAACAGCAGGAAGAAGAGGATTAGCAGTCCGACGAGCACCAACGGTACAGGCGATGCATCGCGCGATGAGAATGACACGGAGATGGCGATGCCGAGTGTCACGACCGACCAGTTGGTCGTTGTGTCCAGCCGCGTGCGCCACAGTGTGCTGCGGTAGACTTCGCCACGATATAGATGCGCGAGCGCGCCGATTTCGGCGCCAGAAAACTCGGGCCTGGCATGTTCAGGATCATGGGGCGATGCGGTCATAACTCTCGCTCTGTCGATCGGCGTGCCTGTGAAATATAGTACATGAAGCAAGGGGAGCGAAAGCCTGGCGGGTAAGTTAAGCTCGTTCGCGCTGGGGTCGGGGACGTGTGGTAAGGAACCTTCGAGATTTAGAAGTTAGGTTTGGAATGCCTAACGGCTTTGGCTGGCGGCTCATGCCGGACAATGTCGGAGCAGCTGTTGTCCAAAACTGCTCCGATAACCGGGGCCGGCAAATACCCCTGCACCCCCAGCGATTGGTAATCGTTACGAGCGGCGCGCCAATCTTTTTTGCACGGCACCAGTTTCCAGTTTTTGTTCAATGCTTGCGTTGACCACCGCCAAGAACTTTTTCGCGGCTCTACGAGTGATCGCTGGCGGGCATGTATTGCAGTGCGATTTGATCTGCGCCAATTCGAAGCCGTTGTGGCGCGTTCGAACTTCTAGCGTTGCGACGCGTGCACCGCCTTTCTTGATCGAATAGAGCCAGCAACCGCCAGTGAAAACGTTGCTTGCGTAAACCGACACGCAGTGGTGCATGGCTCGCCCCTCCTCAAAAATGTCTAAGCGGGTGCGCAGTGCAATGAACTGATGGTCGTTGATGTCAGCTTCGATTGGCAGGGGGCCATAGTCGGCAACCTCAGACAACTGCTTGCTTGAGTAGAGATTTTTAATCGACTTTTCGGCGAGTTCCGCGTGCCACCTTGCGCAGGCGGCCTCAGCATCGGTGAGGTTCCAGCGGCGATCGAAGTTCGCCTGATTGTGGTACGCGAAATCGATGAGTTCGGTTGGATCTTTTGCGCTGACGTCATGACATGCATTGCTTGCCGCCCACCTGACAATCCAATCTGACTGTTTGCTGACGCGCAGTGCCACCGTGCGCCAATGCGTTGTCGCATTCAGCCAAGCCGTTTGGTCAGCGGGCGACTTGGGGATGACCTGTGCAAGGCGTGATGGCGGAATGTCTGAGATTAGTTTCAATAGCCGGTAATGATCCCGACGTAGGGCTTGGCCCGATAGGGTGCGTAATTGCGGTGCCAGTTGAAACAAGCGCATCAGGTCTTTGAGGCGTAGCCGGGCACTGCAGACGACCTTGAAATGTGCCGCCACACGCTCGCGGTTTGTACGCATCGCAAGATCGGATTGTTTCGTTGCGGCGAGGACAAGAACAGGCGCTTGAACAATGTAGTCGATAGCTGTTTCGTGTGCTGCGGCTAGTACGACCGCTGGCACCTGAAGCGATTTATCATCGAACAGCGCTGCTGCCTTGCTGCAGGCTTCCGGTAGCCATGGATTGTTTCTTATCAGGCCGCGATGTGCGGATCTTGGTGCGATCCAATGGAGGTATGGATGTTTCTGTGCGGTGTAACCCATCTAACTTAAGCTCCTTACGCATTACATTTGCGCCAACCGGAGACATGAGGTCGACGCTGGAGCTGAGGTTAGAATTGGGCGGTTGTGATCGCAGGCCCTTGACATCCACTTTCTGGGGATAGGATGCGGGCAATTTTTCTTTGTCTGACGGAGCTACACAGACGCAGTTATGCGGCGTGGCTGCGATGTAACGGACCTACGGAAAACGGGTCTATTCACCGCTTTTCTTTTTGGGGGCGCGGTGAAGGAAATCGTCGCCAGGATTGTCGCTGATTGGTAGCGTCAGTCGGAAAACGAAACGACTGGAGCGGGTGGGCAAATCCGCTCCAGTTGCTGATATCAATTCAGGAAGACCTAAGCACCAAAGATATCATTGCTGATGCCGGCATACCAGCCGAGGCTTTCCTCGTAGGTGGCTTTGCGCAACGCTGCGTCTTCGCCTGTTTTTGAAATGAAGCCCGACGTCTTCGTGATCTTCTCTGGCTTGGCTTCGTAATTAGCGCCGACTTTCACGCCATTATCGGTCCCGACAAGGCTCCAGCATGTATTGGAGTATTTCGCTGGAAACACACGTGAACCCGTGAGCGCGCCACGCACCGCATTTGCGCAAACCTTTGCCTGGCTGTTAGCAGAATAACCCGACTTCGGCATGTCACCAGCAATTGTTGCGTCGCCGAGAATGTAGATGTTGTCGTCGGCCTGACTCTGCATGCTGCTGGGTACAATCGGGCAGAAGCCGCTATCGTTTGCCAGACCTGACTTCACCGCGATCTCGCCTGCGGTTTGCGCCGGAATGACATTCGCAACGTCTGACTTGAAGACGTCGAGATCCGTTTCAATCGCGCCAGTATCGGGATTGATTGATTTGATGCCGCCGTGCAGTGAAGCCGGGATCCATTCAATCATACCAGGATAAAGTTCCTGCCAGCCTTCCATGAACAGGGCCTGTTTGGAGAACTTCTCCTTCGGGTCAAGGATGATGATTTTTGCTTTTGGATTTTTTTTGCTGAGCACATGGGCCACCATCGAAATGCGCTCGTAGGGGCCGGGTGGACAGCGGTAAGGATTGGGTGGTGCGATCATCACGAACGTGCCGCCCTCTTTCATTGCTTCAATCTTCGATTTCAATAGCTGGGTCTGCGGTCCGGCTTGCCAGGCGTGTGGCATCTTCTCGGCGGCGTCGGCCGAGTAGCCGGTGACGCTGTCCCACTTCATTGAGATGCCCGGGGCCACGACGAGTTTGTTGTAGGGTACAGTTGAACCATCCGCGAGTGTGACCACCTTTGCCTTGCGGTCTATGCTCTTGGCATAGTCGTGTGCGACTTTGACGCCCACGGCGCTTTCGAGGTCTTTATACGTGTGGGTGATGGAGTCAAACGACCTAAAACCGCCGATGTAGAGATTTGAGAAGAAGCAAGTTGTGTAGGTTTTTTGCGGTTCGACGAGTGTTACATCGATCGCTCCCTTTGATCCCTTTGCGATGTAGCGTGCAGCGGTTCCGCCACCGGCTCCGCCGCCAATGACGACGACCTTCGGTTTTGTGTCCGCCCGCAAGATGCTTGGCGCTGCCAGCGCCGCAGTTGAAACGGTGGCTCCCACGACGAAACGCCGGCGCGAAATAGACATGTGTTTCCTCCGAAGTTGATCAACTCATTGTTTGCTTATGATCACTGCAAGCATGGCCGTGTTTTGTTGGCCCGATTATTTCGTTTTGGTCTGAAAGAAGGCGGCGAGCGATGCGATTTCCTCGTCTGACAAGCGCCCTGCAATCATTCTCATGACGGGGTGCTTTCGCGATTGGGTCTTATAGGCGTGCATCGCGATGACGAAGTCTTCTGTCGGCCAGCCGATAATTGATGGGATACCTTTGTTAGCGCCGCTGGGCTGATGGCACGTCAGGCATTCGCCGGAGAGGTATTCACCGAATTCGGGATCACCCTTGATCGCCATGATTTCATCTGCGGGTTTCGGGTCCGACCTTCGAGGTGGTGTGACGGCAATTTCGGGAATGTCTGCAGCGCCAAGGGAGAAAGCTTCAAGGTAAACAATGAGCGCTTTGCGCTCACCTTCGTCGGCAACGCCACGCAATCCCATTGTCGTGCCCTCAATGAATGCGGGTGGGTCGGAAAGAAAAGCGTCCAAGGTCGTGGTTGTCCAGACAAGGCCGTCTTCACCTGCCCGTTTCATTGCTTCGGAGTATCGTGCTCCGTCAATAGAGCCCGCCTTTCGCCCGATCAGATTGTTGAGTTGGGGTCCAATGCGGTTTGTTGCGTCAACGCCAATACGATGGCAGGCCGTGCAGCGCTGGAAGATCTCAGCGCCATGCCGAACTAACCGAGCGTGCTCCAATTCTTCCTCAGTCTTATCAGCTGCATGTGCCGCCGCTGTGCTCGCGATAAGAGCAAGGATAAGCATTGCCAACCGTGCAAAACCGCGGGGCCAAAGATCACGTAACGCGATCTTCATCGAGTTCCTCCTGGCGCATTTCGCCGAACTATCGAATATCTATAACTCAAGCAGCGCTCACTTCAATATGACCGCACCTTCGACTGTGTTGGAAGTCTCACCAGTTTTCTGGTCTGTCAGTGCCTGGAACGTTCCGCCGCCCGATGCGCCTTCATACTTGCCGGTGCCGCCGATTACGACCCAGTTGCCAACGGACGCACCGTCTTTCGAAAGTCCGGTTACCGTCCATTTGTTGAAATGCTTGTCACCGGACGCCGTTGTAAAAACGCAGTTTCCGCCGCCATTCGCATTCGGAGGATTAACCTCAATAGCGCCCCAGCATTTTCCAGTTTGATCTTTGAAAGGGCTTTTTGGGTCTGAGGTTTCAAATGAGCTGTAAACGGTGCTCAGGTTCAGTAGCACGTGCCCTTCAGCAACCGGCTCGGCCTGGCGCGTGGATTTTCCTTTGGCGACACCGTTAAAGCTTGAGAGCTCGCCAGCAAATCCAGTCGTAGAGCTCAGTAAAACAACAGCGACAATAATGCGAAATCTCACGATAGTGCTCTCCCTAGTCAGTTAGACTTTTTCTGTTTTTTCAACCTTGGCCTTTTGTAGGTCACCACGCTAGGCTTCGACACCGTCCATTGTTACATCAGGCTGGGTGAATAGCTAGCATCCAACATCGAGTGAGCCGACTTCCAACTCAAACTCTCGGTTTGGACCTCTTCATCCTGGTCGTGGAAACTGGGCTGTAGGGCCTCAAAAAAGAGAAGCTTAGCCGCAAACTTTGCTTCGACCTCTCCGGAGCCTAACTCGTAGCTCATGGCGCTGTTAGAATTCACAGACAAGGGCATTTTTTGTCCGACGGCCAGGGTCTATCTGGACCCCTGGCGTCCGGTTGAGCGGGCCCTGATCACACACGGGCATTCCGACCATGCGCGAGCCGGTCATCGACACTATTTGGCGACCGCTGCTGCCGCTCCGATTATCCGACATCGCCTCGGGGCCGACGTTGAAACGATTGCGTTTGGCGAGAAGCTAACGATCAACGGTGTCGAGTTTTCGTTTCATCCCGCTGGCCACATTATGGGTTCGGCGCAGATCCGCGTTGCCTATAAGGGTGAAGTTTGGGTCTTTACCGGAGACTATAAAACTGAACCTGATGGGCTGACAGAAACCTTTGAGTCAGTTCGCTGCAGCACGATGATCACTGAATGTACGTTTGGGTTGCCGGTCTTCAATTGGCGGCCTCAGACAGAGGTTCTGGAAGAGATCAACGATTGGTGGCGTACGAACAAAGCCATTGGCAAAGCTAGCGTCATTGGGGCTTATTCGCTTGGCAAGGCCCAACGGGTTTTGGCCGGCGTA
Organism: Filomicrobium sp.; assembly: GCA_040219445.1. Classification (GTDB taxonomy): domain Bacteria; phylum Pseudomonadota; class Alphaproteobacteria; order Rhizobiales; family Hyphomicrobiaceae; genus Filomicrobium. Next base: position 945,656 of record JAVJSM010000003.1, read on the forward strand.
GACCCATCCATCGGACCAATCTTCACACATGGAGCTGTCGAGGGAACCAACGAAGTTCTGCGCGCCCAAGGTATCAAGCTTCCAGACACGACTTACATAACCGCAGACATTCCGCGAAGTTCTTTTGCTGGAAGCTTGGTCATCGCGCCACCGTCGGCGCTCGGGTCCTCTTGGATGCGACGGATCGGTCCCGCGTCAACCGGTGTTGCATCAGGCTGGATGGCCCTGCGCGGCGTTCGACGTAGGCGCGCGGTAGACCGAGGGTTCGTCCTTTCCGATCATGTCGATTGGCAACAGTTGAATGATGCAGTGAAAGCAAGTGATGCGGAACGAGTTTATGTAACGCATGGTTACACATCCGTGTTCCGCCGTTGGCTTGAAACCCAGGGCTACGATGCTCGCATTGCGCAAACGGATTACGAAGGCGAAGCTCTTGATGAAAGCACCAAAGAGAATGCCGAAGCTGATGTCACTGCCGAAGGTGGCGCCACTTCATGAAACACTTTGCAGAGCTGTTTTCAGCGCTTGATCAAACCACAAAGACAAACGCAAAAGTTGCAGCACTTGCGACGTATTTTCGCGAAGCTCCAGACGACGACAAGCTCTGGACGATTGCCCTTCTTTCCCACAAGCGTCCAAGACGGACTGTCACCACGACGTTGCTACGCGAGTGGGCTGCCGAAGCCGCAGAGATCCCGCTTTGGCTTTTCGAGGAGGCCTATCCTGTCGTTGGTGATCTAGCTGAGACAATCGCTCTTGTGCTGCCTATGCCAGTTGCCGAAAGCGACAATTCAATGTCCGACTGGATCAAAGTAATTAAAGGGCTCGAAGGAAAAGACGACAACGAGAAAAAACACCAAATCTTATTGGCCTGGCAGGCGCTGGGATCAACTGAACGGTTCTTGTTTAACAAGATTATAACCGGCGGGTTCAGGATTGGCGTCTCTCAGAAACTCATGACGCGAGCGCTGGCGCAAGCCACGGGGATCGACGAACCGCTGCTCGCTCATCGTTTGATGGGAGACTGGTCTCCGGAAACAAAAACCTTCACTGAATTGGTTCTGTCAGATGACCCACGCGAGAATCTGTCGCGTCCCTATCCGTTTTATTTGGCGCACCCTGTTGAGGGGGAACCCGACGCACTCGGTCCACCGGAAGAGTGGATCGCAGAACGCAAATGGGACGGCATCAGGGGGCAGGTCATCATACGTGGTGGCGAGATCTATGTTTGGTCCCGCGGCGAAGAACTCGTAACGGATCGATTCCCCGAGTTTTCGCCATTCAAAGACTTTTTGCCGGATGGGACCGTGCTCGATGGTGAAATACTCCCCTGGCGCGAAGGACATCCGCTCGATTTCCAAACGCTACAAACGCGCATCAACCGCAAAAGCGTTTCCAAGAAACTGCTGAATGAAGCGCCAGTCGTCCTCAAAGCCTACGACCTCTTGGAATCTGGCGGGCAGGATATTCGCGACCACCCTTTCAGTGCGCGTCGTCAAGCACTTGAGGATCTGGTGGCGCGAAACAACGTTGGTGGCACGCTCATGCTTTCCCCTGTGGTGCCGTTCCAATCATGGGCCGATCTGGCAGACGAGCGCGCGATGTCTCGTGATTATGGTAGCGAAGGCCTGATGCTCAAGCGCAAGGAGAGCCCCTATCTGGCTGGACGCAAGAAAGGCGATTGGTGGAAATGGAAGGTCAATCCGCTGACGATTGATGCTGTCATGATTTATGCTCAGTCCGGGCATGGAAGGCGTGCCAACCTTTTCACCGACCTGACGTTTGCCGTGTGGCGTGGCAATGAGCTTGTCCCGTGTGCGAAAGCTTATTCTGGTCTAACCGATGCCGAGTTCAATGAGCTGACCCGCTGGATCCGGAAAAATACTTTGGAGCGGTTCGGACCTGTTCGGTCGGTCAACGCCGAGCATGTTTTCGAGATTGCGTTTGAAGGCATTCAACGCAGCAGCCGTCACAAGTCGGGCGTCGCGCTGCGGTTTCCACGCATCCACCGCTGGCGTCGGGACAAACCAATCGAGGAAGCCAATACATTGTCAGATCTCGAAGCCTTGCTTCCGGCGATGTAGGTTAAGCGCCATGGGCAAAGGTCGCCGTAGAGGTTTTTCACCAAGTTTCAGTTGTCTTCTGCAGGCCCGATCAACATGCGCCAGCTCTGCTTACACTGTGCAATACACTCGCACCGATAGAATGGAGTACGGTATGCAGCATACTACCTAGCAACTTGAGCGTACTTTGACGCGGCCGCTCAATTGCTTGAGAATGCTATGCTAACAACGTCTTGGAATTTTTAAGGATACAGTTCTTTTGTGCGGGATATGCGGAGAGATTAAATTCGATGGTAGTCCGGCCTCAGCGGCGACCATCGAGACGATGTGTGAAGTTATGCAGCCACGTGGTCCCGATGCGGGCAGTGTCGTGGTGCGAGACAGCGTTGGGTTTGGTCACCGCCGCCTGCGCATTATCGACCTCTCACCCCGCGGCAGCCAGCCGATGGTTGACTCGGAGCTGGGGCTGACGCTCGCCTTCAATGGGTGCATTTATAACTACAAGGACCTCAGGCAAGAGCTGGAAGGGCTGGGCCACCGGTTCTTTTCTGACAGCGATACGGAAGTAATCCTCAAAGCGTATGCGTCTTGGGGCCCAGATTGCGTGGCCCGCTTCAACGGAATGTTTGCATTCGCGATCCACGAAAGGGAAACCGGGCGTGTTGTTCTGGCGCGCGACCGGCTGGGGATCAAGCCGCTCTATTTGGCTGAGGCGAAGGGACGTGATGGCACGCGAGCTTTGCGCTTTGCATCTTCGCTTCCAGCGTTGCTCGCAACCGAAGGAATTGACCGAAGCATCAATCCCGCGGCGTTGCATCACTACATGACATTCCACGCTGTAGTTCCACCGCCGCACACGATCATCAACGGCATCCGCAAACTGCCTCCCGCGACAGTGTCGGTCATCTCGGCGGATGGAAGTCGGAAGGATGAGGTTTACTGGGAGCCATCGTTTGATCGAACAGCAGAGGACATCGGGCTTCCCGCAGAAGCTTGGGAAGAGCGGGTGCATGACGCGTTAAGGCGCGCTGTCGACCGACGCATGGTGGCTGACGTTCCCGTTGGTGTTCTCTTATCGGGTGGTGTCGATTCAAGCCTCATCGTTGGTTTGCTCGCAGACGCAGGGCAAACAGGTCTCAAGACATTTTCGGTTGGCTTTGAATCCGTCGGCGGTGAAGAGGGCAATGAATTCAAGTACTCGGACCTTATTGCCAAGCATTTTGGAACCGAGCACTTCAAGATTCAGGTTCCGACGGACGAAATGATCACCAACCTGCCGGCCACCTTTAAGGCCATGTCAGAGCCGATGGTGAGCCATGACAACATTGGATTTTTCTTGCTGTCGCGGGAGGTCCAAAAGCACGTCAAGGTCGTGCAAAGCGGGCAGGGAGCGGATGAAATCTTCGGTGGCTATCATTGGTATCCGCCGTTGGTATCGGCCGGCGCGGGCGTATCTGATTACGCCAACTTTTTCTTCGACCGCGACCACGCGGGGTACGCCGAAGCGGTCGAAGACGAGTTGGTAAGCGAAGATTACAGTCTGGACTTTGTCACGCAGCATTTCGCAAAACCGGGAGCATCTTCGGCAATCGATCGTGCGTTGCGGATTGATACGCAAATCATGTTGGCTGATGACCCTGTGAAGCGGGTCGATAACATGACCATGGCGTGGGGCCTTGAAGCGCGTGTTCCCTTCCTTGACCATGAACTCGTGGAATTAGCGGCCAAAATTCCTGCTGATCACAAACTCAAACACGAAGGCAAGGGCGTCCTCAAAGACGTCGCGCGCAAGGTAATCCCTTCAGAGGTTATTGATCGTCCGAAAGGATACTTCCCGGTGCCAGCGCTCAAGTACATAGAAGGGCCCGTGTGGGACATGGTCAATGATGCGCTTAAGAGCAGGTCTGCATGCGAACGGGGCATCTTCAAGCGCGATTATGTCGAGATGCTTCTAGAAAACCCTCGCGAACACATTACGCCGTTGCGGGGGTCAAAACTTTGGCAGATTGCGCTACTCGAACTATGGCTACAGTCCCACTCGGTCTGAGGGGTGGATTAGTCAAAGGAATGTTTGCTGTTATCAACGCCTGGGTACATCCGGTGCGGGAGATCCGACGATGAGTGACGATGCGAAAAGTCCCTTAAGTCGCGGACTTGAAGACATGGCGAGTCTCAAAAACTGGGGCGCGCCCGTCGAGTGGTTCGAGAAGAACGACTGCGCGAACGTGTCGATTGATTGCGGCTGGGGCCGATTGGTCTTCGGCCAAACCTTTGCCGATCCCGAAGTTCTTGCGGCTCTGCTGCAGGAAGAAGAAAAGGGGCACCGCGACATTGCGCTATATGTTCGGGAACCGCATGTCGTCCTGGCAGTGGCACCGCTTGCCCTATTCCTAGACCCGTCTCATACCTTCAGGCGGACGTTTGACACGCCCTTGCCGGAGATCTCGGAAGAGGGCCTTATGATCCGCGAAGCCGAACCCGAAGATCAGGAGCGTATCAATGCCATTTATCACGCTCGCGGGATGATCCCATGGGAGGATGGCTTTGTCGCGCGCGCGAAAGGCCGCGACGAACTCATTCTGCTCGTTGCCGAAGAGCCCTCGAACGGTGAGATTGTCGGGATTGTTGAGGGGATAGACCACGTTGCTGCGTTCAAGGATCCCGACAACGGTTCGAGCCTTTGGGCGTTAGCAGTCGATACCAACGCAAGACGTCCAGGTGTTGGCAAAAAACTTTCTCTGGCGCTCGCGCATCACTTTGAGCAAATAGGCCGTTCGTTCATGGATTTGTCCGTGATGCATGACAACGACGACGCCATCGGGCTTTACGAAAAACTCGGTTTCATCCAAGTTCCCGCGTTCTGTATCAAAAAGAAGAATGTCGTGAACGAACGGCTCTTCACGGGCCCTGAGCCTGACTACCAGCTCAATGTCTATGCTCAGATCATCGTGGAAGAGGCGCGCCGCCGCGGCATTAGTGTTGAGGTCGAAGACGCCGAAGCCGGTCTCTTTAAGTTGACCGTTGGTGGTCGCTCCGTAGCCTGCCGCGAGTCGCTAAGCGATCTGACCAGCGCTGTTGCCATGAGCCGATGCGATGACAAGGCATTGACACATCGGTTGCTCGCACAAGGGGGCCTCATGGTGCCAGCCCAGGAGCAAGTCGCCGATGCAGAAAGCGCGGTGAGATTTCAGGAGCGATACGGACGGGTCGTCGTTAAGCCGGTTAAGGGCGAACAGGGACAAGCGGTTTTTGTCGACCTCCAGTCTGCAAAAAGCGTCAAGGCATCATTCGAAGCGGCTCGACAGATCAGCAATGACGTTATTGTCGAACAATTCGTGTCTGGGCATGACGTGCGCATTATCGTCATCGATGGGGAGGTTGTTGCCGCAGCGGTTCGTAGGCCAGCTTCAATTGTCGGGGACGGTAGCCATAGCATTCGCGATCTCATCGAAAAGCAGAGCCGACGTAGAGAGGCCGCGACGCGTGGCGAAAGCTCTATACCGATTGATGATGAGACAGAGCGTTGCCTGCGCCATGCGGGCTACTCACTCGATGACGTCCTCGACGATGGCGAGGTTCTTCCGGTTCGCAAGACAGCCAATCTGCATACCGGAGGCACAATCCATGACGTAACGCCGGACTTGCACGCCTCGCTTGCTGATGCCGCCTGTCGGGCAGCTAGCATTCTTGGAATGCCTGTTGTGGGACTGGACTTTATCGTTCCAGCAATCGATCAGCCTGCATACTGGATCATCGAGGCTAACGAGCGTCCAGGCCTTGCTAACCACGAACCAGCACCAACGGTTGAGAAGTTTGTAGATTTTCTATTTCCTTCAACACGTCCCTGACCGACACATACAAGCGAATGCAGATGCAAGACCTCGAAATCGACCTCGGCTACCTCCGGCGCATTCTCAAAGAACTCCTTGATATACCCAGCCCGACGGGCATGACAGATGAAGCCGTCGGCTACGTGTGTCATGAACTCGAAAGTCTCGGCGTGCCATTTGAACTGACCCGCCGTGGTGCGATCCGAGCAGATTTGAAGGGAGAACGGGAAAGCCCCGATCGCGCAATCGTCACGCATCTTGATACCCTTGGTGCCATCATTAAAGGCTTCCATGCGGCAAACGGATGGCCACGACTTTCACAAGTCGGACACTGGTCGGCGCGTTTTGCTGAAGGTGCGCGCGTGACGGTCTATTCCGATGACGACAAGCGAACGACTGGCACCATCCTTCCACTTAAAGCATCTGGCCATACCTACGGAGACGAAATCGATACGCAGCCCTCCAGTTGGGAGAACCTAGAGCTGCGTCTCGATGCGCGCGTCACCAACGAGGAAGACGTTCGCAATGCCGGCATTCACGTCGGTGATATGGTCGCTGTCTCGCCTGAACCATTCTTTGCACCGAACGGCTTTATCTGTTCCCGGCATCTCGACAATAAGGCCGGTGTCGCGGCGAAGTTGGCAGCAGCAAAGGCCGTGATCGAGGCGGATGATATTGTATTGCCGATGGACTGCCACCTGATCTTCACGATATCGGAAGAGGTTGGCGTCGGAGCGTCCCATGTGCTGCACGGCGACGTTGCAGAACTTCTCTCAGTGGACAATGGCACCATAGCGTCGGTGCAATACACGAGCGATTATGGCGTTACCATTGCCATGCAGGACTCGACTGGACCGTTCGACTGGCACCTGACACGCAGTCTAATCAAAGTTTGTCAGCGGTACGGCATTGAGCACAGCAGGGACGTCTTCAATCATTACCGGAGCGACTCGGCGGCGGCTCTCGAGGCGGGCAACGACATCAGAACGGCGCTGGTGTGTTTTGGTCTGGACGCATCGCACGGCTATGAGCGCACGCACATAGATTCACTGCATGCTCTTTCGCGCTTGCTTGCCCTTTACATGCAGAGTCCAGCTCTGTTCGAACGAGACGATAAACCCATCGGTCCGGCCCGCGACTTCCCTGCTATTGAGTAGGGAGGGGGCGTCGTTCTTGACGTGCGCGAGGCGGGCATTGCCCTCAACCGATGGTCGGAGACCGGCAAATCTTTGGGAGTTGTTCCACAACGGATGCAGGCAACTCGATTGCAGTCAGTCGAGTGTAGGCGAGTTTCGGCATTGAGGTACTAACTTCCGCTGTGGTCCTCGCTGGCGGTTGGTGGTTTCTCTCAAAAAGTGTCGGGTGCGGGTGGCTTATGCCGAGTGCGCGGTGGTGCAGATCTGATTGTCCGGTTGGCATAGGGTGAAGTACCGCTTGCGAACTCAATCGTTCCCCGTTGCAAAATATTTAGAGATTATCGATTTGATTGCCGCCCTCCGAGGACGCCCTTTGAATACTGTTACGTAGATCGGATCTGAGGCAACAAGCGCAAGGCCTGCTGTAAGTGCAGTAAGTTCTAGAAATATTGATTTTGAAACTTCATCGCTTCGCCAACCGTCCTGCTGTGCCAGCACAATGGTTTGCTCGTGCAAGTGCGCATAAGCCATGATGTCGTCACGTAGTGTCTGGTCTGCATGACGCATCACATCTTGATTGCGAATGAGCATGTGATGAACGGGATTTGAAATTGCCCAATCCACGTATCCCTCGGCCATTGCTTGTAACTTGTCACGACTAGTCAGGCGCGTTGAACGCGCTTGGCGGGCGGCCGCGCCGATGAGTGATGTGATGCCATTCTGAGCAATTGCTGCCAATAAGGCCGATCGCGTGGGGAAATGCCGCATCGGTGCTGCATGACTCACGCCGATATCCCGAGCAAGTGCGCGCAGACTTACTGCTTCGACGCCACGAGCCTCAATCGTTTCCAGGGCTTTTGAGATGAGCACCTCTCGAAGGTCGCCGTGGTGATAGCTGGATGATTGGTCTTGGTCGGACTTCATGTTGACACTGCCTACATTGAGTGTGATGTTGCCATTGACAACATTGCAGCGGACGCAGCGGAAGTCTAGGAGTACAAAGAGTGACTGAGCTCAAGATGCCGCCAGCGCGAGACTTTGGCTGGAAACTGAAACCACTAGAGAGCTCTTTGTTCGAGATCCATGAACGCGACAACGGGCAGTTTTGTGTTGTTTTAAACCACGCTCTCCTTCGTGGAGTTCGTGCTGAAATGATCCACTGGTGGTTCTTGAATTTTCCGAACCTTGAGGTCCGTTTGCGTGATGTACCTGGCTACCACGGTAGGCAAGTTCCCGGTTACTTATTGTGGCATCCTGTCGATCATCTCAGCGCAACGCTTTCAGGGCAACTGGGGCCTGGGGATACGGCAAAACCTGGCTGCTCGATCCACATCCGCGAAGCAATGCAGTACGATGTCTACGGCTGGAAATATCCGGTCGATGCGAAGTTGAAAATCTATTACGTCGGTGAGGACGGTTGGGCTATGGGAAAAGTCCTTCCGTTTTTCGGTCCCGCGATGATGCTCCGTATTCATTTCAAGGATGTCTTTGAAGGGTCGATCCACCAAGGCGTTCATTACCACTATGAAGTGGTCATTGGTGTCTCGGGACATGGGCTGCTTGCAAAGCTCGTCAACAAAAAAATAACCTCACAATACGCACCCGAGTTCTTCGAGGCCTGGCAGCGGCACAATGTTATCGAGGTTGGAACCTTTGAAAACTTCCTTCCGGCGCTCTATGCGCAGAAGGAGAGGTTGTCCAAGTTAGAGTACGCGCCTGACATGAATTCAATTGACGATCAGGCTCAACCGCAAGCGGCTTTCAGTAGAAGTTTGTTTGAGGAGAGAGTGCGCGGGTATCGCGAAGCAGATGACCCAAGCCGGTTTCAGCAGTGCACGGATGCTAGTTTTCTTTAATATTTCAGATTGAGTGACCAGCCCCCATCGCGTGGTCCAGTGAGAATGTTTGTCTTAATTTGGCTGACCTGCTCCCCGTCTTTGGGCCACCGGGATTTGGAAAATTCTCCGGTTGTGGGTGTGCACGGTCCTGAGGTTATTGGTAAATGGGCAGCAGCGCCAAAACATAAAACCAGAGGTTTTCTGTGGCAGGAATGTTCATCACTCCAAGTCACACTGGCAAGCGATCAATAAATCGCTGGCTTTCAAATGTACTTGCTTTCTCGGGCTTTCTTCGCCCTCTCGATCGTTGCTTCCACGCTTACAGTTTCTTCGACGGACGCTTCTGCTGACAGGCGGCGCAGCCCTGTTGCCGGATTACAGAACCTTGCACCCGATACCCGACCTGTCGCGCCGCGCTTAAAGCCGGTACCCGAACTCATTCTCCGAACCAAACTTGAACGAGAAGGACGTAACATTCCATGGGCGGTTTCGGCTTATGAAGAGAGATCGAATTTCGTCGCCGATTTGAGACGCCGCAACGCGACGACCAACAGCGGATTGCCGCAGCTTTCGATCTACTACCGTGAACTTCATGAGAGGCTGCGAAGAACACCGGTGGCGACGCGTGGCATCTCAGAACTTTTCAAACAGTACGAAACATGGCGTTCCACCAGCCAATACGACCCTTTCCTCGACGTCTTTATCGCAAGCCGGAAAGAAGCGCTTCTCTACCAGCGACTGATCTGGAGTCAACATGAGACGCCGGATGCCAAGAGGCACGCTGATGAAGTTCCAGGGTTAGCGATGGAGCTATTCAAATATCTAAAAGACCATCATAGCTCGGCCTCTGCTGACCCAGGATGGTATTACATTTCCATCTATTCCTATGTCTACCGCTGCAACGAATGGCGCGATGCGTGGAGCTTGTTGAAAGAAGGCACGAAAAAATTTCCAAGCTACTACTGGCTCTATTTCCGGGCCTACGATGTTGGCCTCAGATGCGGTCACGATCCGGTTCAGCTTATGGACGACTTAGTAGAACTCGCGGTCGACCGAACCAGGAAAGAGCACGGGGACTCTATGTATGCGCGTTTAAAGTGGTCCCAAACGGCTTACTACGGCGGTGACTTGTTACGGTCTCGACTCGTAGACTGGGAACGTATGCGCAAGTCAATGATGCGCGTTTTGCAGGACTACCCAGACGCCTGGAACACGAACCACTTCGCCTATTTCACTTGCATTGCTGGCGACGACACATTGGCCGAGAAGTTGCTGCCGAAAGCGATGACTGCGCCGGTGAATTCTGTGTGGGCGAATGACGATATCTTGAGCTCCTGTCACTCAAGAATCGAACGCGCCAAATTCAACAAAGAAAGTAAGTCTCGCAACTAATTGGGACGAGGTTTTGGGGGCAACGCAATGCTGAAAAGACTTGGCACATGGCTGTTTGTGTTTTTCATAGCATGCGCACCTGTCGTGCTGGACGCAAACGCCTCACCGATAGATCTCCTGAGTGTCGAAGATCAAAATTTGTCGGGTACGTCAGGTTCTGTTTTCCTTGGCAGCATTGGGAACGACGATCAGATTGCAGCAATCGAAAACGCCGTTGATGAGTTTCGGACGAAAAGCACTCTGACGCAAAATGGTGTCAGCAAACTCGAACTATTTTATCGGGGCATTATTGCAGGTCCTAACGATCCCCGGCTTCCCGCCCACTTCATGCGTTGGAGAGAGCTGTTTCCAAACTCCCCGACGCCAATCGTTCTAGAGGCACACGTCAGGCTCGCTGGGGTTCTCAACTCTTTCAGTCTAGATGGCTTTTCAAAAGCTGACCGGCAGGCAACGGTCCCGAAACGCGCGCTCATCGACAAGCTTCGTGCCTATATCGTCAAGAACCATTTGATTGCAGCGTCAGATCCACATTGGTACTTACTGCGCCTTAGGCTGTCATTGATCGAGGGTCAACGAGGCTCTCATACATCGCTGTTGTTGGCCGAAGCACTTGATCGTTTTCCGCGTTACAAGGCTCTATATGCAGCGGCTGCTGACATACACCTGCCGCGCTGGGGTGGTTCGGCTGATGCGCTCGAGTTGTGGGCGCGGGAAGTCGATGAGAAGCAGCAACAAAAGAATGTGCTTGGCGGCTACGCATTGACTTACTTGCAAGCGTTTGAAAACGAATACGGCAACGACCTATTTGTCCGTTCTAACATCAACTGGGACCGGTTCGAACAAAGTTGGCAACACTTGGAACGCGATGGCGCTGGCAAGCACTTCCAGGCTATCGCCGCTTTGGTTGCTTGTGTTGCAGGCGATCATGCAATGGCAAAACGGCTCTTCAAAAACTCTGGTAGCGCACTTTATGGTACCATTGCTGGCTCGCGACCTGGGGCAAATGCCTGCGTTGTCTGGGCCGAAAAAACTGAATGGCAACTGTTCGTCGAAGAAACACGGGCAGACCTACAGCCATACTTGGCTTACGTCTTAGCCATCATTGATCTCATTCTGCTTCGAGGCCGATAGGTCCAGCGTTCTATTCGGGTATTAACGTCAAGATTGCGCCTATGTTAGTCAGGCGTCCTGGGCTCTAGGGAGGCTCACAGACACCCCAGTAATGAGGAAGACAAAAGCCCACGAGCCCGAAGCCCAGCCGCCGAAGCGTATGGCTCACGAAATGTGCGCGAATGCAAGCCTCAAGGCCAATGACACAACGAGGCAGCTTTTTAAATGTCGTATTCAGTGCCTGTCGCTTGACCTTGCGCCGTAGAAAATCGTCCCTGCTGGATCAAAGCCGATGATGTGAAACACGTCCTTATCGATATTGATACCGATGACGGCGAGTTCTGCTGGCCTCATGCTAGATACCGCTGACATGGGATGCTGCTTCTTCAATTGCAGGCTAAAGGCATCGAGCCTAAGCTGCTCGCTCAGGGGAGCAGCCGTTCCATCCCATTAGCAGACCTCTTTCGCTTTGTGCTTGATGTGCGCTGAATGCTCCAAACTAGTGGCCGGGATGTTGCCAAAGTTCAGCTTGGGGTCGGCGCACACCCGAACTCGCACGCTGCCCGGCTTACAGCAGCTACAGTTCACTGCTAGCCGATGCGCTGGATGATCGTGTTAAGCGGTATGTCACACCAGTGCCCCGACGTAATCTTCGACAGGGATGACTTACTCAGTCACTTCCACGACCACTTACCAGTGAGTTCACACTGCACAGCCAATCGGCGAACCTGTGCCCTTGCACTGAAACATGAGAACTAAGCGCCTTAGTGGCCACTTCCTCGTCGCCATCTGAAATCGCCTGAACAATAGCTTCATGCTCATGAAACGATTCAGTGATGCGCCCTCGCATACGAAGCTGTAAGCGGCGGTAAGGTTGGAGGCGGCGTCGAAGCTGGCGCACTTCTTCGGCAAGGTAGGGGTTGTGCGTGGCCACATAAATCAACTCATGAAATGTGGCGTTCGCCTCATAGTAAACGTTTGCATCTTTCGATTTTGCCGCTTCACCGCAGGCTTCATGCTGTGCCCACAAAGCCTGAACTTCGGCTTCCGTCGCCCGCCGCGCTGCAAGCCGACCGCAGACCCCCTCAAACTCCGACATCACTTCAAACAGTCCAACCAATCGCTCCATGCTCATGGTCGCCACCACTGCGCCTTTGCGACGTTGAATTTCAATGAGCCCCGACGTGGAAAGCAAACGCAAAGCCTCACGAACAGGTGTGCGCGAAACATCAAAGCGATCCGCCAGCGCAAGCTCTTCCAATCGGGAGCCCGGCGTAAGGCGACCGCTCGCAATTTCGTCTTCCAGGGTCTGACGGATGTGCTCGGCAGCGTTTGTCTGCATCAAGAACCTCTCAAAGTCGCAAGTGCACTTGCAGTCTTTTTTCTCTCAACAGTCGTTGTGGCTCGTCTGATATCGCGCTCGTACCCACAAAACCTACATGCTTGGATATAGGGGATGTAGGTTTTGTGCACAATACATCTTGTCATGTATACATAAAGGCGCTATTGAAAACACATGTGCTGCAATAAAGCGCATCAACACAAATCAACTGAGTTCTCAAGGGAGGAACCAATGAGGACACGAACAACAACTTTGGGCGTCGCCGCAGTTGCTATGCTTGCAACCACTCTGGCCGCACAAGCAAAGGAGTTGCGACTGTCGCACCAGTGGTCGACGAAAGATGTTCGCCACAAGGTTGCGCAGATCGTGGCTGATGAAGTCGAGAAGGCAAACGTCGGCCTTTCGATTAAAATCTTCCCATCGAAATCACTGTTCAAACCTCGCGAGCAGTATCGCCCGTTATCGCGCGGCCACCTCGACATGACGGTTTTCCCGCTCGCCTATGCAGGTGGCGAGCGACCACAGTACAACCTCACCTTGATGCCTGGTCTGGTGAAAAACCATGACCACGCAGCGCGTCTCAACAAGTCGCCTTTCATGGGCAAGCTTGAAGAGATCATGGCCAAGGACGACGTCATGGTCCTCGTGCATGGTTATCTTGCGGGTGGGTTTGCCGGAAAAGAAAAGTGCATCACGAGCCCGAACGATGTGAAAGGTCTGCAAACGCGCGCTGCAGGCAAAGCATTTGAACAAATGCTGGCTGGCGCGGGCGCTTCAATTACCTCAATGGCATCTTCCGAAATCTATAACGCCATGCAAACGGGCGTCTTGCAGGCTGCAAATACGTCATCCTCTAGCTTCGTGTCGTATCGGATTTACGAACAGGTCAAGTGCTTCACGCCTGCTGGCGACGTTGCGCTCTGGTTCATGTACCAGCCCCTGATGATGAACAAGTCGACGTTTGATGGCTTAACAGCCGAACAGCAGGCTGCGATTAAGGCTGGCGCTGCAAAGGCGGAAGCGTACTACCTCTCCGAAGCCAAGAAGCAGGACGCGAACGCCGTCGAAGTCTTCAAGAAGAACGGCGTTGAAGTCAAAAACATGACGTCGGAAGAGTTCGCGTCATGGCGAGATATCGCGAAAAAAACGTCCTACAAGCTTTTCGTCGACAAAACGAAGGGTGGACAGGAACTCCTCGACCTCGCATTGGCCGTCGAATAACTCACAACTTCTATTTCCGTATGGGCGCGGCCGCAAAGCCATGCCCATACGGAAAGCAAATCAAGACTTCACCAATTCTCACGACCCTACTTTGTTGCCGTCGATGGACGACTTCTGAAGCCGTCTCCTCGTAGCCGTCTGACCACCGTCAAAAATCGCTGAAGAAATAAAAACACATCACAGCCTCAACCAACCGGCTTGGCTGCGAAATCAAAATTGACCGTCAAGCATGACTCCGCGCCTGACGCCTGACCTGGTCCTGTTTCGGCGCGTAGATTTCTCGGGAGTTCAACGATGTCAGGTTCGCCTGCTTCTCATGCAAAACCGGCCGGCTCCAATAGCCAAAACCCGATCATCCGGCTGATTGCATTTCTGTCTTTGATCTGTGGCGTCGTCGCTGCGTTCATGATCGTGATCGCCGTTGCCATCACCTGCCAGATGATCTGGATCCGTTTTGTGATGAACCAGTCAACGATCTGGCAGACGGAAGCCGTTGTCTATCTGATGATCGGTGCAACAATGATTGGCCTGCCTTACGTGCAACGTTTGCGGGGGCACGTGAACGTGGATCTTCTGCCGCTAATGCTGCCACCTTTATTGAGACGCCTGCTTGCCATCGTCACGTTGGGACTCGCGCTGCTGATCATCGGCGTGATGGCGTTCTACGGATTTGAGATGTGGCATCTCGCATGGGAACGCGGGTGGACATCTGACACGGTCTGGGCGGTCAGCCTTTGGATCCCTTATCTCGCTCTCCCCATTGGTTTCGGACTCTACTTCCTGCAGCTCGCAGCAGACTTGTTCGCGGTCTTGACCGGCGATGAGAAACCCTTTGGCATTGAGGATTGATTGCAATGGATCCACTCATTCTCGGCGCCCTCGTCGCCATCGTCACCATCGTTGTCTTGTTCTCCGGAGTTTCAGTTGCCACTGGCCTACTCATCGTTGCCGCTGGTTTCCTTCTTGTCTTCGACGGAATTCGATCCTTGGAATTGCTGCCAGAGATCTTCTTTGGCAAGCTGAACAATTTTGCCCTGCTTTCGATCCCGATGTTCATCATTATGGGCGCAGCAATTGCCTCCACGCGAGCGGGCGCGGATCTGTACGAAGCCCTCGACCGTTGGCTGACGCGTGTTCCTGGCGGTTTGGTCATCTCGAATCTTGGCGCTTGCGCGCTATTTGCTGCGATGTCGGGTTCGTCTCCCGCAACCTGCGCAGCTATCGGCAAGATGGGCATCCCTGAAATGCGCAAGCGCGGCTATCCGGATGGTGTCGCGGCCGGTTCGATTGCTGCCGGAGGCACACTTGGAATCTTGATCCCGCCTTCGGTGACAATGATCGTCTATGGGATCGCGACTGAAACGTCCATCGGCCGGCTGTTTCTCGCCGGTGTACTTCCCGGCCTGCTTCTAGTCGGCCTCTTCATGGCTTGGTCGTTGTTTGACACTTGGCGCAATGGCTCCGGTAACGTCCTCACACCGCGTAAGTACACGTGGGCAGAACGTTTCGAAATTCTTCCTCGCGTATTACCGTTCCTGGCCGTGATCCTCGGTGTGCTTTATGCAATGTACGGAGGCGTTGCCACACCTTCCGAGACGGCGGCAGTTGGCGCCCTCATGTGCCTGCTGATCGCAATGATCATCTATCAGCTTTGGAACCCAAAGGACCTTTGGGTGGTTCTTCGAGACTCAACCCGCGAGTCGGTAATGATCATGTTCATTATCGGTGCCGCTGGCGTCTTTTCCTACATGCTTTCGAGCCTGACGATTACACAATCAATCGCCGAGTGGATCGGAACGCTTGACGTCAATCGTTGGGTTCTCATGGGCGCAATCAACGTCTTTCTGCTGATCGCCGGTTTCTTTCTGCCACCGGTTGCTGTGATCTTGATGACCGCACCAATCCTGCTGCCGATCATTACCGCGGCTGGGTTCGATCCCTACTGGTTTGCGGTCATCCTCACCATCAACATGGAGATCGGTCTGATCTCGCCCCCTGTCGGCTTGAACCTCTACGTGATCAACGGGATCGCTCCGGATATCCCGCTCAAAACGATCCTGATGGGTTCGTTGCCGTTTGTCGGCTGCATGGTCTTGGCAATCATCATCATCTCGATCTTTCCTGGGATCGCGACTTGGCTTCCGAACTTCTTAATGGGGCCGGTGCTATGAGGTCGACTTACCTCACTCAGCTTCTCGCATCGATGGTCGACCACGGTCGGCACTTCATAAAGGGAGAGCCTGTCCTTTTAGATGGCGTGGGCCTACCGCAACGCGACCAGGAGATCGGGTCGCTTGCCGAGGCGCTGTTATCAGAACGTGGAGCAGCGTCTGGCGTGGCGCTGGCCCACGAGGCCCTGAGCAGCTATCGCAACCTATCCTCGGTAGAAAAGCGCAACTTCTTTCGTTTGCTTCACAGCGGCTTCGGCCCCGATCATGAAGCGATCAAAAAAGCCGCACAGGCGTTCCTAGAGTCTGCAACCGACGCCGACGCGATACATCTGCACGAAGCCGCAGAACCGCGCCGGCAAGAGTTGTTCCGCCGCCTCAACCGTGCCCCAAGGGGCACGGAAGAGCTGGTCCGGATGCGCGAAGACCTGCTTCCTTTGTTGCGGTTAGAGCCGGAACTATCTGAAGTGGATCACGACTTCGACCACCTGTTGGCATCCTGGTTTAACCCCGGATTTTTGGTTCTGGAACGCATCGGTTGGGGGTCGCCCGCTTCAATACTCGAAAAGATAATCCGTTACGAAGCAGTGCACGAAATCCAAAGCTGGGAGGATCTGCGCCGCAGGATCGATCCACCCGATCGACGTTGTTACGCTTATTTTCACCCGGCCTTGGCTGACGAACCTCTCATCTTTGTTGAGGTCGCTCTCACGCAGTCCATACCTGAGGCTATCGGGCCGATCCTGGATACTGAGCGTCAACCCATTGAACCAGACATCGCAACGACTGCGGTCTTTTATTCGATTTCGAACTGCCAGAAAGGACTGCGTGGTGTCTCGTTCGGAAACTTCTTGATCAAAAGAGTCGTCGAGGAATTGAAACGCGACCTGCCGCATCTGGAGACATTCGTAACGCTATCGCCGGTGCCGACCTTTCGACGCTGGCTCCAGGGACTATTGCGCGATGATCCTCAGGGGCATCTCACTGAAGAGAGTCGGGCGTTTGTCGAAAAGCTCGACAACCCAGACTGGGCCAAAAGCGATGCAATAAAACATGAGGTGCAGAACGCGTTTCTTGCGCTCGCAGCACAGTATTATCTTGTCGCCAAGAACAAGGACGGTGACCCCATCGATCCCGTCGCGAGGTTCCACCTAGGAAACGGCGCTCGACTAGAGCGGATCAACTGGCTTGGTGATCTCTCCGCTCGCAGCCTCAGTCAAGCCGCCGGACTGATGGTCAACTACCTTTATGATCTCGACCACATTGAAAGCAATCACGAGCGCTTTGCCAAAGAGCGGCGAGTCATTGCGTCGCGGTCCGTCGCACAATTGCTGCCGTCACAGTTCCGTGGAAACCCGAAGCTCGGAACTGATTAGCCGCTCTTGGCAAAATGAAAAGCGCCGATTTGGAGAATGAAAATGAAGATAAGCGGCCCTCTCGACAACCTGTTGGTGATCGACCTCACACGGGTTCTCGCAGGACCTTACGCGACGATGGTGATGGCGGATCTTGGTGCGAGGGTAATCAAAGTCGAGGCTCCGGGAAGCGGTGACGACGCACGACAATTCGGCCCCTTCATCAATGGGCAGTCTGCCTATTTCATGTCTCTCAACCGCGGCAAGGAAAGTATCGCACTGAACTTGAAAGAGGATGACGACCGGGCGGTTTTTGAGGATCTCGTTAAACGTGCCGACGTGCTCGTTGAAAACTACCGACCTGGAACCATGCAGAAGCTGAACTACGGCTGGGATAAGTTGCAGGAACTCAATCCAAGACTGATCTATTCAGCCATTTCAGGCTTCGGTCACTCAGGCCCGTACTCCAAACGCGCAGCTTATGACATGGTCGTGCAAGGGATGGGCGGCATCATGAGCGTAACCGGTTATCCAGACAGCGGGCCAACCCGTGTCGGCACTTCAATAGGTGACATCACCGCCGGCCTCTTCGGTTTAAACGGCATTCTTTCGGCACTGTTAGAACGCGAACGTACCGGAAAAGGTGCCTTCGTTGATGTCGGTATGCTCGACTGCCAAGTAGCAATTTTGGAGAACGCCATCGGTCGCTATTTGGCAGACGGTAAAGTTCCCCAACCGCTCGGAGCCCGCCACCCATCGATAACCCCGTTCGAGGCTTACAGAACGTCTGACAGTTACATCATTGTTGCAGCGGGAAACGATACTTTGTTTGGGAAACTCTGCAAGGCGCTTGGACGAGATGAACTTGCGGATGATCCAGAATTCCAGAGTAACGATTTGCGCACGCGGAATGTCGATCGCTTGAAACGGGAGATTGAGGCAGCGCTTGCATCAAACACATCAACGGAATGGCTGAGCATTATCGGCGATGCCGGTGTGCCATGCGGGCCGATCAACAACGTCGAACAGGTCGTCAACGATGAGCACGTCGTG
This sequence comes from Filomicrobium sp., assembly GCA_040219445.1. Classification (GTDB taxonomy): domain Bacteria; phylum Pseudomonadota; class Alphaproteobacteria; order Rhizobiales; family Hyphomicrobiaceae; genus Filomicrobium. Next base: position 964,164 of record JAVJSM010000003.1, read on the forward strand.
GCACGCAACATGATCATCTCGTCCGACGACCCGGCCGCTGGAAGCATCAAGATGGCTGGCAATCCGATCAAAATGTCGAGCCTGGCTGATCCCAGCGAGCGTGCCCCAGCCCCAGCACTTGATGGTAACCGGGAGGATATTCTTGGTTTTCTTGCGCGGACAGAATAGAGAGCAGCGCAAACCAACCGACCCCACACCGCTCCCAGCATGCGACTGCCTGCACCAGAAACGTTTTTTGGAGAAAATCCGGATGACCGGTACAGACCAAGGGGGCTAGACAGGCGACTTGCTTTTCATCGAAGTGCGCCCGAAGTGTTTCGTGTCGGGCAGGAAAGTTGACGATGTCATACTAACTGAGCGCTTCGGTGTACGCGAGCGCGGCACACTCCGCCTCCGAATAGAGAGCGCTGTCCCGCGAACTTTGCAGGTTGGAGACCCGGGTCACTAAGACGCCCTGATCATGAGCCGCTTGGGTGTGTAGGATGAGGCAATAGGAGCACGGGTTCAGTTGCGCCACACGTAACCGTAGCAACTGGGCGAGTTGGGTGATGACGGACAATGCTGCGGTATACCCGACCGGCTTAGCCATTGCCTTGGCGAGACCTTGGAACTCAACGATATCCGGGTTGAAGTGTAGATTCTCGTAGTGTACGTCAGCCATGGGTGCGTCGTTTTCAATTTGCCTGACCCGACACCGCATCTTTGCACTTACGCGTCGGCCTAGGCCACGTTAGAGGCTCGGTGTGGCAGCACCCAATTAGGGGGAGTGGCACGTGTAGCCAGTCGGATAGCGTTGCAAGTGGTCCTGGTGCTCGTGTTCGGCCCCCCAAGGAGTCGTCCGCTGGTGCCAACTCCGTCACGACATTACCCGGCCATGGTCCACTCGCCTCTACATCCGCAACAGTTTCGATGGCGATCTGCTTTTTTGGTCCTCGTCGGTATAGCTAATTGCAAAGCGGTACGGGCGGCCAATATTGTTACCCTGCTGGTCCTGGGCCCTCGGATCGTGGATTTGAAAGAAAAACCCCAGGATCTGGCGACACGAAATCCGTTAAGGGTCGAGCCGGATCTCGATCCCTTCTGCATGGTCGCCATGGTGGCGATACGTGGTGTTGGGGACGTCTCCGCCGGTTTGGTCCACGCGGGTCGCCTCAACGCCTGGCAGCTTGAGGATCAGGTCCTGCATGCCCCAAAAAGCAACCGCCAGCCAGCACTGCGCGCTGTTTAGCGAAGCTAGATTGCTTGCGCCGGGTTCGCGATGGCTGTTTTCTAATCAATATGGGACGCAGCCTATTGGCGCCGATGCTGCGATCAAGCCGGTTGCTCGTTCGTCAGAAGCTCTCCGACTTGACGATTTCAAAGCGCACGATTTGCGAAGGACTGCAGCATCTCACATGGCGATGTTGGAGGTTTCGCCTCATCCGATCTCGCTCAATTCAAATCATGCTAGCGCTCGAAAAGGCACTGCGATGAGCACTGTCCATATCCGGTATAGTTATAATCGCGAGAAACGAGAGGCGATGGAGAAGTGGGGGAGAAAGCATCAGGGACTTGTTGTCGGCAAGTGACTGACCTGACCGCAGTTAAGCTATGGAAGTTGGTTGAGTTTTGCGACAATCTTCTGACCGCTCCTCGAGTGGGGGGCTGATCATTTTCTCAACTCGCTAGGCGCACAGCCCTAGCCTATGTAGTTGGTTTCATTGGTAAATTTTGGTTGCGGGGGCCGGATTTGAACCGACGACCTTCAGGTTATGAGCCTGACGAGCTACCGGGCTGCTCCACCCCGCGTCACCATTGCACTTGTGCGCCATCCCGTGGGGAAGGCGGTCAAGTCATCCGGGTTGTCCGGAAGGCGGTGCATCTCCGGTCAAATGCTTGCAGGACCAATTAAGTGGGCCGAGAAGAAGCATTGTGTGCACCGCGCCACGATACGATCACGTATCGGGAAGCGCGTGTATAACAACCGCTTTGCGATTTGTGAAGCGGTATCGGCGATTGTTTTGCGCATTTTTGTGTGCGGATTGACGCGGGTTGGATATTCGTTGCCGCGTCAATAGCTTATCGCGAGGATAGAGGTAGAATCGGCGGGATTAAATCAAGTCGCGCCGGTGTCTGTTTGCCGCTCCGCACAGGGTTCGTTTGCGATCTATTTGGCGATTGCTTTGTCGGTCATGGCACCCAGGGCTTTCTTCATTTTTGCGAAAACCGGGTCTTTGTCGTCGATATCGTAGCGGTCTTTGAGTTCGTCGGGATCGGTGTAGCCAAGGAACACTTTTCCTTCCGCGTCCTGCCAGGCGAGCGCCTTCATTGGCAGGTCGATCGCGATTTTGCGGTTCGATTGCATCAAAGGCGTGCCCAGTTTTGGGTTGCCGAAGACCAACAGCTCTGTAGGTGGCAGCTCGAGTCCGGCTTTTTCGGCGTTCATGGCGTGATCAACGCGGCCAAAAACGGTGATGCCTTTGGCAAGAAGAATGTCCTTTAGCGCGTCGATCGTACCTTTCACGCTTTTGGCGCTTGGTTTGATGATGAGATCATCGTCGTGAGCATGTGCCGTCGGTGCGAAGACCATGCCCGAGACGGCCAAGAAGAGGAGCGCTGCTACGAAGTTGGACTTCAGGAAATTCATGTGGTTGTCCTCCGATTGGGCCGCTGGAGAGAGCTGCGGTCGTTGGTAGGTTTAGGGTTATCCTTCGGTGACCATATTTGTGGTCGTGGCGCAATTATTGGGCCGCTTATTCTCGAGCACAAGTTTGTGAATTCTAAGAGAAGCCATAGTGGTGTCCTGGCCTGCCGTATTTTGGCTCTCCTCAGGCGGGGCTATCGTTTTCAAATTCGCCGGTTTTGAGCTTGGCTTGTTCGCGACGGCGCACGATCCATTTGGTGGCAAAGGCCAGCGCGATCCAGCCAACTGCGGCGAGGATCAGATATTGGATCGCTTGAATGTCTCCAGTTTGAGCGCGTTCGACAACTTTTCCTAAGAGGGCGATGAGTGCAGTTTTGGGAATGATGCCGATGCCCGTACCTGCGAGAAAAGCGGGGTAGGAACAGCGCGTCAGGCCTAAGCCCATGTTAACGACGATGAAGGGCGCTGAGGGGACGATACGCACCAACAAGGCTGCCATAAACCCGTTGCGGCCGACCATTTCTGTTAGGCCGCCGATGCCATGCCAACCGCGGCGGCGCAACCAATCGGCACCGAGATAACGCGCGACAAGGAAGTTGACCGAAGCGCTGGTTAGCGTTGCGAGAATGGAAAATACGAAGCCATAGAGAGGGCCAAAGGCGGCAACCGTTATGGCGATGAGCAGAAACTGCGGGGCTCCAATGAAGGACGCTGCCGTGTATCCTGCCGCGACAATCACAGGTGCCCAAGGGCTGTTGGCAAAGCTCTTGAAGGTTTGGGCTAGGATACCGTTTTCATCCAGGCCGATAACCTGCGCACTCGCCCAAAAGAGCGCGGAGACTGCAATGACGGCGAGGATGAGCAGGCCGATGTTGCGAAGCAAGGTATTGTCCTTGCCTCTCAGCAGCGCCTTCAACTGTGCAATGCGTTTGGTTTTCTCGCCATCAGTTTCCAGCATGGGGCTTAGAACTCGCGAACGGCAGGTGTTGGTGAGACATCGCTTGTGGCTGGACGGGCCGCTGAAGAGCTTTCGATGCCTTTGTGGTCGGGACGTTTGGCGGTCTTCATAGCGCTAGGCTGACCCGCTTTGTTTCGAGGACGGTTCTGTTCCAGACCCGACTGACTCTACGATCTCGGGTATGCGCGAGCGCCGCCGCAGCCAGCTGACGCCGATCAGGTCGTAGAGGCCAACGAGCGCGCGGGTGAAGTTTGAGTACTTGGATTGTCCGGCCACACGCGGGCGGTCATTAACGGGAACGTATGCCGTTGATTGCCCGTAGGTTTGGAACATTGCTGGAAGGTAGCGATGCATGCTGGTAAAAAAGGGCAGCCGCAAAAAAACATCGCGCCAGTAAACTTTGATGCCGCAGCCGGTGTCTGGGCAATTGTCGCGTAGGACAAAATCGCGGATGCCGTTGGCTGCGCGAGACGCAAAACGTTTTGAGCCCGTATCCTTGCGGGTTTGCCTCCAGCCGCCAACGAGGGCTGGTCCTTCTGTGCCCGGGGCTGCGAGACGTTCAAGCAATTTTGGAATGTCTTTGGGATCATTCTGGCCGTCGCCGTCCATTTGGGCGATGACAGGGTTGGTGGCGGCTGTCACACCGGTGCGGAGCGCAACCGACTGACCACAACGCGACTGGTGGCGGATGAGGCGCAAGCCTGGATGCTTGCCGGCTGCGATCATCTGTTTGATTTCGTCCGCAGTCGCATCGTCGCTGCCATCATCGACGACGATCAATTCACGTAACGTCTCCTGAGGCACATGCTCGTAGGTCTCGGCGACCAGCCGGCCGATGTTTCCAGCTTCGTTTAGTGCTGGAATGACCACGGTGATGTGCATACCTGCTCCTTGGTTCGGCGGCCCACCCTCGTGAAAACTGGGTAGGCCTCTCCCTATATGGAATCGCGGAATTGACATACACCACCCGCTACGGCTCTACCAAGGCGTCCGGTTGGTTGTTTGTTAGGAGCGCTTACAGCCGTTCTTGCAATCGGGGCGGGGATGCGATCCTGTCTGGCGAGAATTGGACCAAGGTTTTGGGGCGATTGGGATTAAGTTCGAGATGGTTAGCCTGAGCAATAAAGGCGACGAGATGGGTTGGGTGCGCCTGTTGATCGGCGGCCTGGCAACGCTTCTTGTGGTACGGATCGTTGCTTTATACTTCAATCGAACGGATCTCTTTTTCGATGAAGCCCAGTATTGGTTCTGGAGTTTGGAACCAGCATTTGGCTATTACTCGAAACCGCCGCTGATTGCCTGGATTATCGGGCTTTTTACTGGCGTCTGCGGCGTGAGCGAATTTTGCGTGCGGTTGCCCTCTCCGTTTCTCCATACGGCGACGGCGCTGGGCATCTTTTTTATCGGCCGTCATCTCTATGATGTCCGGATAGGGGTACTCTCAGCACTTGTCTTTGCAACTTTGCCGGCGGTTTCGCTGTCTTCCGGGATTATTTCCACCGACGTGCCGTTGCTCGTGTTCTGGGCTGTCGCGCTTTATGCGCTGATCCGGCTGTTTGAGACGGAGGCTTGGTGGCCTGGGCTCTTGCTGGGCGTGGCCTTTGGAGTTGGCCTAAACGCCAAGTACGCTATGGCGTGGTTCGTGGTTTGCTTGGTCGTCTATCTGGTCATGACTCCTGAGCGGCGGCACTTTGCGCGCGATTTGCGGTTATGGGTCGCCCTGGCGATCGGTGCAGCGATGATCGTGCCCAACATACTTTGGAACCTTGAAAACAAATTCGCCACGTTCTCGCATACGGCCGATAACGCGAAGTGGGGCGGTCCGCTCTTGCATCCCAACAAAGCGCTCGAGTTTTTTGGAGCGCAGTTTGGCGTTTTCGGACCGATTTTGTTTGGGGCGTTGCTTGTCATCTGCTGGAGGGCGACCCGGCAGAAATTGCCAGAAGCTGATCGTTTGTTGCTCGCGTTTTCGGTTCCGGTCATCCTGGCCATCGTGGTCCAGGCGTTTCTATCTCGCGCGCATGCGAATTGGGCGGCTGTAGCTTATGTGGCGGCCAGCATTCTCGTCACAGCGACGATGATCCGTGATGTCGCTTGGCCCTGGTTCAAAGTATCAATGGGCATTCATGCTGCGTGCTTGGCTTTGCTCGTCGGGGGCATGGCGGTTGCTGGGCAAGTGCCTTTACCGTCCGGGGTGGCGCCCTTTGCGCGGACGCTCGGATGGGAAGCCTCGGTTGTTGCGGTTCGCAAGGAACTGCAAGCGGCGCGGGCACGAGGCGAACCCTATAGCGCAGTGTTGAGCGATGACCGGGCGATGACAGCGGAACTGCTCTATTATATGCGCGACGAGCCGACGCCTGTTTACGCTTGGAAATCTCAAGGTCGCCCGCGCGATCACTTTGAGCTGGTGCGGCCGTTTAAAAAAGGCGCGCAAGGGCCAATCCTTCTGGTGACACTCTTTGGGGATCGCACCAAGGTGCCCAAACATTTTCAGTCCGTCGAGAAAGTTGCTGAAAAGCAGGTCCAGGCTGGTGTCAATGCGACGCGCCTCGTGGCCTTCTTTAGACTTTCGGGCTACAAGGGCGAATGACGAAAACACTGCAGACTCTCCCGCGCGCTCCTAACGATCCGTCGGCCCATCGTGGGCTGTCAGAAGCCTTTGTCTTGCTCGACAACAGCTCAGGAACGCGCGCGCCATCGCTGCTTTTCACCGAACCTAAAGAGATCATTCGAGCAGACACGCCGGAAGCGGTTGAAGGGGCCTTACAGCGGCTTGAGCAGGCGGTGGGTGATGGGCTGCATGCGGCGGGGTTCTTCTCGTACGAACTCGGTTACGTCATGGAGCCGAAGCTCGCGCACCTCATGCCCAAAGACCGTGACGTTCCGTTGCTGTGGTTTGGTCTTTATGAAGCGCCCCAGGAAATGACAGGGTCTGGTGTTCTCGAGTGGTTGAATGAAACCACTCGCAGTGCCAGCCATGAGTTCTCCGATGTTCGTCTCGCTTGGACGCGAGAGCAGTATGAGGCGCGTTTTGCTGAGGCGCTGGAACTGATCCGCGCTGGTGACATCTACCAGATCAACCTGACGTTCAAAGCGCGGTTCCAGCTCTTGGGTTCGCCGCTCACGTTTTATCGTGACTTGCGGGCAAAGCAGCCGGTTGCCTATGGCGCTGTCGTAGATACCGGAGAGGTGACGGTACTGTCGGCCTCGCCGGAACTTTTCATCGAGCAAGACGGCCGTTTGATTCATACACGGCCAATGAAAGGTACGGCACCGCGGCTTGGCGCGATTGAAGCAGATGAGGGCCAACGGCAGGTTCTAGCGAGCGATCATAAGCAGCGCGCTGAGAACCTTATGATCGTTGACCTGATGCGAAACGATCTTGGCCGGATCGCGGAGATTGGGAGCGTTCGCGTCGATGACCTGTTCACGGTCGAAACCTTCAAGACGCTGCATCAGATGACGTCGGGCGTGACCGCCACGCTGGAGCAGGGCATCGGTCTGCGAGATCTCCTTGCAGGGATCTATCCGCCTGGTTCGATTACAGGTGCACCTAAGATCCGTGCCATGGAGCTTATCGCCGAATTGGAGACAGAAGCGCGCGGCGTTTATTGCGGTGCTATCGGACATTTTTCGCCGAAGGGTCGGTCTCTCTTTAACGTTGCGATCCGCACTCCTGTTATCAAACGCGGTGGGGTAGGCGAGATGGGGATCGGCTCCGGGGTCGTGTTCGACTCTCAAGGGGGCAGTGAGTTCGAGGAATGTCTGCTCAAAATGCAGTTCCTGACAGACCCGCCTAAGCCGTTCGAGTTGATCGAAACCATGCTTTACGAGCCGGGCAAGGGGATCTGGCTGGAGCAGCGCCATATCGACCGGTTGCGCGATTCAGCAGCGCACTTCGCGTTTTTGTTCAGCGAGCGCCAAGTACGCAAGGCGATTGCGGATGCTGTGATGGGATTCGAAGGGCAGAACCTTCGTGTGCGTTTGACGCTTGCTGAAGACGGAACCGTCAAATTAACGGCGACCGAGTTGGCACCAGGGTCGACCCCCGAAGTGATGAAGGTGGTCGTTTCGCCGACGCGGCTCAACAGTGCTGATCGCTTTCTCTATCACAAGACAACGCGCCGCGAGCTCTATGATACCGAGTGGGCCAAATACAATAAGGAAGTCGGTGCGGACGAAGTCATTTATCTCAATGAGAATGGCGAAGTCGCAGAGGGAAGCCGAACAACGATTTTTGTAGAACAGGGTGAGCTACTGGTTACGCCGCCGCTTTCTGCAGGGCTCCTGCCAGGTACGCTGCGACGCGAGCTTATTGCAGTTGGAAAAGCCAAGGAAGGCTCGCTCAAGTTGGAGGATTTGCATCGCGCGGACCGGTTCTACGTTGGGAACTCCGTACGCGGTTTGGTTCGTGCTGAGTTTTTGGACGTCTAAGGGGCAATTACGAAATGTGGTGCCCACTTTAACATTTTCTTGTTCGATGACGTTTCGGCGGTTTGGCCGGTGTCTAGTACTTACTCGAACTGCTCGTTTATGGATTTCGCAGGGGTGATTGGATCGTTTCTTCGGACGACCAGATCTGGTTCGATTTGTAACTGAATGCTGCTGCGGCCAAGAATCCAATTGCCGATAGTGTCAGGATCACCGCGGCTGCGATTTCGTAGCGATGACGGTTCAGCATGAAGCTGTTGCGTTTCGTGTTCATCGATGCGTCCAAATCGGTTTTGAAGCGGCTGGGCTCTATTCGATGGAGCCGCATGTGCGAGCATGAGTTCTTGGTCGGTCGCCTGTTTCAGCAAACATCGAGCGGGTTGCCTCCAGAACTGCGCTTCGAACATGTGCCAGTCCGTAAACTGGTGTCACACACCTTCACCAAAGTGGCCCGGTTTCCTCCAGTCCACGCAATGACGCGCGACAGACTGGCGCAAGTCAGTCCACAGCTTTAGGGGCTGGCAGTGTAAACTGTGGGGCCGGTGACGCCGTGCGGGTTCGCTATTTCGCTGGGGTTCAGGAGCGTCAGTGAGCGGATTAACCCAGCTTTGATATCGGCTTTGCGGTTTGGCCGATGACAGATGGCGCTGTGGGCCAGAGGGGCTTATGCGCTTTTGGGTGCGCGGGGTTTCGGGGAGTAGAACAGGCGGCGCAGAATGAAGAGCGCCATTAGCAACATCAGCGCCAAAGCTCCGAGTGAAATTGGATGCTTATCGAGCAGGAGCAATGGATGGACACGTCCATCGAGAACGAGCCGCATGTCGTTCCAGGTGACCTTCGGCGAAAAACCGTTGTTGCTGCGCAGCATCATTTCCACGGCGGCGGTTTGATCTGAGCTTGTCAGAACCGCGTGGCGGATGCGTTGACGGGCGAGAAGCTTCAGCTTTGCTGGTTCCTTGGCGACTGTTTGCAGGATTTGTTCGCGCGCGGTTTGTTGTAGCCCGGTTAGGTATTCTGCGAGTTGGCCGAGTTCTTCTCGGTTCAGGCTGCGCGCCAAGCCCTTTAACGACAACGTGTCGAGGTCAAACAAGGTTGCGCGTGCTTGTGCGTCTAATCCAGCTAGGCGAACGACTGCAACCTGGTCTCCAAGAGCCAGCAGCTTATTCAGGGACGTGGTGGTGAATTTGTTTGGTTCTGTCTCGAGGTAGATGCCGTACTCAACGACGTCGTCAGTTTTGGCACCTGCAATTGCGTGCCACTTCAGACCTTTTTCAAGAGACCGAGTGGCGCGGGCGATCTGGATGGCGGAATCGGGCAGTCGGGTTACGGCTTCGCTCAAGGTGCCGTTTTCGAGACGTGTCAAGACGCCTGCTTCGCCTTCTTTGGGCAGGATCAGGGAAACGATTTCATCAAGTCTTCCAAGGCGGTTGGCGCTCAACGTATCGAGGAAACCCCGAAATTCCGTGTTCTTGTCGGCCAGTTCGAGTGCTTTTAGGTGGGCTGCCCGGAACTCATGCCATACCGTAATCACCCGATCGGCCGCGCTTTGTCCGATTTGTTCGACGTGGGATTGAATTTGGGTCGAGATCGTATCGGCGAGCACCTGACGGACTTTGTCTTTTGTTTCCGCCGATTTCATTTCGGTTTCGATGATAGGCAATACACCGTGACGGAAATCCCAGATATCCTTCGCGATTAGCACCAGACCGACGCCGCCGGCGACAACGGAGACGAGGCGCGCCAGTACGCTGCCGACAATTCGTTGGCCGATAGACCGTGCAATGTTAGCGAGTTGGCGCCTAACGATTAGGATCGCAAGGCCGGTGGCGCCGCCGCCTGCTTGGCGCAAAACGCTGCCAGGCGTAATGTTTGCGGTACCGTCGCCGGAAGGTGCTGCGAAGTCTTGACGCGCATCGTCACGGACGAGATTTGCCACAGTCGAACCGTAGCGCGGTCCCAAGTATTCCTGTAGGCAACGCAGAGCCGGTTGGGCCGCATCTTTGGCCGCGAATTCGATGTTCTGGCCGATCTTTTCGCCGACACCGCTTGCCAGTGTTTCAATGGCTTTGGTCACAACCTCGGACTGGTAAACACGTTCGGCTGCTTCCGTGGCAAGCTTTTGGGCTTCCTCGCGGTAGGCCAGTGTTTTGAGCAGATTGCCCCAGCTCGTCTCTTCGCGAATTTCTTTGATTGCGATATCGACGCGGGTATCGATGATCGTATCGACGTCACCGTCGCGCCATTCCTGGTCGACGAGCGATTTGTAATTGATGGTTTTCAAGCTCTCAGCAAGAGATTTGACCGTGACGCTGGCAATTGCGCGTCGGAAGCTGTCTTCGTCCTGAGATTTGCAGGCTTCGATTTGTTCGCGCGTGATGTCTTGCGCGAAGGCGCTGAGTGTTGGCGTCACAGCCAAAGCAATCGACACGACGCCTGAAACGAAGGTTCTGTAGATCCGAGCCACGCCCGTTCGGCCTCCCAACGTGCCGTTCATTGGATTCCGCCCCCGCTAACTTCCCTCGTCGCACCCAACATGCATTTGAGCATCTGAATCGTTCGCGATGGCCGGGGGACACTCGCCCAACCTGCTAGCGATCTAACGGTCAAACTGTCGCGTTATCTTGGCAGGAATACCATCTAGGAGACACCGTAAAGATGATCTGTTTGTTGCAGGCGTGGCATAAGCGTGTTGTCGGGCTGCCACATTTCTCATTGCCTCAGCAACTCTCGTATATGGTCGAGGTGGGCGCATTGAGAGTGGCGAAGGCGATAAATTCTCTAAAGACGCTGCGGCTGGGATCCCAACTGTCGTATCAGAGCAGCCGGTAACGGTGATTTGTAACCGTTTGATAACAATATTAAATCCAACAAGGTAAAAATCCGGCAATTCGCCCGCAAAACTGTTCCGTGGGCGACAGATGGTTAAGCAAGTTCAGGCTAAATCAATCTTTGACAGCAGTGGCAAACGAGCCCGGTTGGAAGTGCGGTCCTGGATCATGTTTTGTGGCCGAAATTGTGCGGTGCGGCAATAAGGCCGATGTGAACCAGCGCAATTACGCCTCTGTAACAATGATCAATTGTTGTTTGGAGGGGCTTGCAATGTTAACCGACTTCCGGGCTTTTTGTGCGCTGCACAATGTGCGGGATTTGAATTGCGGCGCGATGCCTCATCGCTTTTGAGGTCGCGTTGGGGATTTAACCACCGCCGAGCATTGGCTGCGAAACTCAGGCGTTGGTCTGGAAATCGCAGGACATGAGCGCCGCGGCGCTTAAGCGGGACGCAGTTTCCGCAAAGCTATGCGGTTTTGGGGCTTGTCCGGTTCCTCGGGGATCAAGGGGCTAGTCGCAGAGTTGAGATTTAACCATGCCGATCCAGTCGGTTACGGCACCGTGTTTGCACGGACTGTTCAGTTGCCGTACATATGCTGGGTTGAGATGTAAGCGAGTTCAATTAAGGCGATGAAAAACAACACAAACAAGTTGGCCTTGCTTGGCGGCCTTTCATACGAAGGCGGCAACGTCGGGGTGCTGTTAATTCACAGCCTCGGTGGTACGCCGCTCGAATTGAAGTACGTTGCTCAAGGTTTTGCCCGCGAAGGTTACACCGTGGAATGCCCAATGCTGCCGGGCATGACCAACGGGACCGACGTACTGAGCTTGGCTCGCTGGCAGGATTGGTTTGCGGAAGTTGAGCGGGTTTTCGACGAACTCAGTGCGAAGTGCGACACGGTTTTGGTTGGTGGCTTGTCCGCCGGTGCCATCCTGGCGCTGAAGCTCGCCCGAGAGCGTTCTGACAAAGTATCCGGTGTTCTGGCGTTTGCGCCGACGCTCTGGCCGAACGGCTGGGCGGTGCCATGGACGTTCAACTTCTATCGCTTGGTGCACACGCGTTGGTTTGCGCGTCTGTTCAAGTTCAATCAACGTGCGCCTTACGGCATCAAGGACGAGCGTATTCGTAAGTTCATGACCGATGCATTCAAGGCGGAGAACCGTTCGATTGAAGAAGTCTATGCGCGTCCTGGTGTGATGGTCCTGGAATTCTGCCGGCTCGTCTGGCACATGCGCCATCGGTTATCTGACATCAAGGTGCCGACTTTGATTGTGCACCCGCGTGATGACGATCAAAGCAATCTGAAGAATGCGCTGAAGTTGCAGCGCGGTTTGTCGGGCCCTGTAGAAGCCGTGATTTTGGACGACTGCTATCACATCGTGACGCTTGATCGGCAGCGGGATCTGGTTCTTGACCGCGCGCTTGATTTCTCGACCCGTCTTGTTGCTCGTGTCGAGGCAGAGCGCAAAACCGCTGCGCCAAAGCGTCGTACTGCAGAGGTCGTTGAGATCTCGGGTTAAATCGCGACGTTTCAGCCGGAATTACTACAGAAAAGGCCGAGAGCAATACGCTCTCGGCCTTTTGGCTTTTCGAATTGAATTTTCTTTGATTGCTGGTCTAGCGAACGGAAGCCGGTAGTGGGCTGTCGCATTTTGGTAGATCAGCAGGCGCGCGTTTCCAAACGAGTTTTTTTCCAAACAGTTTTACGCCCGCGTATCCGAAGACCGTCAATGTATTTGCATTCGCGAGTTTTATTTCGACGTCGTAACTTTTGCCGACTTTAGGATCGTATACCCAACCGGCACCCCACGAACCGTCGCCTTGCGGATTGAGGTTGCCAAGAACCTGAATTCCGCAAATGGGCCTGTTCCGCATTTGAGGCTCGGGATTGTATTTGTCGTGTAACGGCCGCCCTTGGGAATCTGTGGTTTTGTGTAGCCAAACGATATGGCCGCACAGCTGATTGCCACACGGGGAGATTTCAACGGCGCCGCGGCCGCTGTCATCGTACCAGAGGCCCATCTCTGGAGCCTGAGGCTTTGGTTCTTGGGCTTCAACCAGAGTGATCGAGCCTGAAAGCAGGAGAATTCCAAGTGCGCTGCCAGAGCGCAGCATCAGGTCTCGGATTTGCTGTTTTTTGGACATTTGTTTGATGCTCAATCCAAAGATTTGAAGAAATGACCCCAACAATACCATGATATTGGCATAAAGTCGGGCTCAATTTGACTGTCTTTCGACTATGGCTGGGTCAAGCCGGCCGTTGCAAAAAGATTACTTCATAATGCCGCACTTTCTTTAATTGTCCCAAAATAGCACTATTTTGTCTCATAATTAACTTTAGCACGCGAACTTGTGATACAAAGCCTCATGTACTTGCGCCGCTGTTCGTGCTGAAACGCCAAGATATTCGGACAGGGTGGAAAATATTAGCGGTCAGTGATTTTGTTTTGTTCTGCCGCAAACTTTTCCGGTTTTCTGCCGGCCGGGGCTCAAAAAGGTAAAAACAGGGCTGCTGATGATCTTTACGCTCGCATTTCGTAACCTGTTTCATGACCGTGTCCGCTTGATGGTGACGCTGGTCGGAATCTTGTTCTCTATCGTTTTGGTTGCTGTTCAGCTTGGCCTCTATCTGGGCGCGAGCCGGATGATCACGGCCAATATCGATAATGCAGACGCTGAGCTCTGGGTCATGCCTTACGGTGCCAAGAGCTTCGAAGATGGCGGTATGCTGATGGGCTCACGAGAGCGGCATCAAGCTTTGGCGACGCCTGGCGTGCAACGTGTGACGCCAATTGTGGTACGTTTTTCGGAGTGGCGCAAACCAACAGGCGGCTCGACGCGGGTCGTTATAATCGGTTCGGACGCTGAAGATGGTGCGCTGCAGCCGCTGGCGCTAGAAACCGGCACTTGGGAAGACATCAAGGCGCCGAATGCGATTGCCGTTGACGAGACTTATCTCAAAGATCTCGGGGTTGCGAAGCTGGGTGATACTGCGCAAATCGGTCCGGGCCGGGTCAAGATTGGCGCTTTGACCTCGGGTGTTAGATCTTTCACGCAGTCACCCTATGTCTACATGCCGCTGTCGCGCGGTCGTCAGCTCGCAGGGGCTCCTGGGAGCGATTTGGCTACGTTCCATCTGGTGAAGCTCTATCCCGGTGTTGATGCCGAGAAGGTTCGTAACGACCTTTTGAGCCGCCTCGAAGGTGCTGAAGTGCTGACCAAGGCCGAGTTTCGCCAGCGTAGTCTGCGGCAGTGGCTCTTCCGGACGGGTGCCGGTGTGGCACTGATCGGCGGCGCGTTGCTGGGCATCCTCGTGGGAACCGTGATTGTTGCCCAGACCCTCTATTCCAGCACCAAGGATCACATCAATGAGTTTGCGACTCTTCGTGCGCTTGGTTCGTCATCGGGCTATATCCATAAAGTGATCCTAACCCAGGCCGGTCTTAGCGCTGTACTGGGTTACATCCTGGGTATGGTGCTAGCCTTATTGGTGGTGCTTGCCAGTCAATCTACGCCGTTGCCGATCGTCATGACGCCAGAGTTGGCGGCAGGGCTGTTCTCGGTGACATTATTCATGTGTGCGATCTCAGCGATTTCGGCGATTGTAAAGGTCACCAAAATCGATCCAGCTACGGTATTCAGTCGATGACCACAGAAGCGGTTCTTTCCGCCAACAACATCGTAAAGGAGCTGGGACAGGGCGCGGGCAAAGTGCGGGCACTGAAAGGTGTCGGGCTTGAGCTGGTGCCGGGGGAACTGACCTTGCTGATGGGGCCGTCGGGCAGCGGTAAAACAACGCTGCTGTCGATCCTTGGATGCATCCTGCAGCCGACGTCAGGCGATCTTGTTGTCGCCGGTACGCCAACCCAAGGGCTCGACCCGGAACAGTTGGCAGTTCTTCGGCGCGATCACATTGGCTTTATCTTTCAGTCTTACAACCTGTTTCCGACCTTGTCGGCCCTTGAAAACGTGCGGATCGCACTCGATGTGCGTGGGCAGAAGGGATACAAAGCGGCGCGGCGCTGCGAAGATGTTTTGCGGCAAGTGGGTCTCGGCCACCGCTTGAAGAATTTTCCTGGAAATCTATCGGGCGGAGAGCAGCAACGTGTTGCTGTTGCCCGGGCGATTGTTAGTTCGCCGTCGATCGTTTTGGCCGATGAGCCGACAGCAGCACTCGATAGCGAAAACGGTCACTCAGTTATGGAATTGCTCGCACGTATTGCGCATGAGCAAGAGCGTAGCGTGCTTGCGGTTACACACGATCCAAGAACCTTGCCCTATGCCGATCGCGTAGTGCGTATCGAAGACGGGCTTATTGTTGGCGAAGAACGCAGGCCGGATGGGCTTGATGCGCCAGAAATCACCGATCTCACAAAACGACGGAAAGCACATGCCTAAGATCGATAGCAACATTTCGACGTTCCTTATCGCCATTACGATTGCGGGTGGCATGTTGTCGACGATGCTGCGCGGGCCTAACACCTCCGACAGCAATTACGCCTTCTTGGCTTCAGCCAATGCGCAAAGCGGTGACGTGAAGATTCCGACTTGGGCGGCCTCGGCGACGGGCCGAGTCGAACCATCGACTGGTGCAGTGCGGATCTCCGCGCGTGCTGGTGGCCGGATCGAAAAGGTTTTGGTTTCGATTGGCGACCGGGTCTCGAAAGGCGATGTCCTCGTAAAGCTGAAAGATAGCGAAGCCCGGCAAAAAGTCATCGCGGCTGAGGCTGAAGAGCAAGTGCGTAAGCTGGAGCGGGCGGAAGAAGAAGTCACAGGCTTGGCGCTTGACCGCCGTAAACTGGAAGACGAAGTGGCTGATGCGCAGCGCGAGGTTTATCGTGCTTGGCGCGGGCTTGATGATACTTTGCAGTTGAAGCGTGATGAGGAAGCCCGCGACAGTGATGTGCTTGCTGCGCGCGATGCCGTTACGGCTTCTGAAAAGCGTTTGGCCAAAGCCGAAGCTGATCTCAAGCTGCTCAATGCCAACCCGGATTTGCCATTGCCAGGTCGTCTCGATACGTCATTGACGATTGCACGTGCGGATCTGGCGCTCGCCGAAGAGGCGGTCGAACGTACACGTATCCGCGCTCCATTCGATGGCACCATCCTGAATGTCATGGCACGCGAAGGTGAAACGGCTGCTCCAAGCGTGGAGGCTCCACTGTTCGTCTTTGGCGACCTCAGCAAAATGAATGTGCGCGCCGAAGTCGAGGAGCGGGACGTTGGCAAGGTGCGTGTTGGCCAGAAGGCGATTGTGAAAGCTGACGCGTATCCAAACCGTGAGTTTGAGGGTGTCGTGAAGGAAATCTCCGGTGCGCTGGGTAGCCCACGCATCGCTGTTCGTGGCCCCCGCCGTCCAAACGATGTCGATGTTCTTGAGGTCGTTGTCGAGCTTGAGGGTACGCCACCATTGCTGACGGGGATGCGCGTTGACGTATTCTTCCGCCAGGAAGGCGCGCTTGCAGTGAAGCCGGCCTCGGTGGCATCTAAAGCAACCCACTGACAAGGCAGGGCTGATTGCTCTGCTCCGTTCCGCGTAAAACTTGGCCAATTGGCCAGCACGGTGAAAGTTTGCTTATGGAAAGAAGGCCCCGGACCAGACGATCCGGGGCCTTTTTTGTTGCGATCTCGCAGTGATTAACTCGCTCGGGCCGCAGCGTCGATATGCATGGCGAGCGCGCTGTCTAGGTTGAGGCGGTCGGCCAGTTCGCCAAGGAAGCGGTGTTCCGAAGACGTATCTGGATCGATCGCAATGCGGGCGGCTGCAAAGACCTGGGCAGCCTGCTCTTTGCTGGAGACGGCATTCGCGATGTCGGCAACCGATGCGGGTGCGTTCAGTTCCTTCGCTAGAAACTCTTGGGCGTCTGCATCAAGCTCGCCGCTTCCTTGAAGGTTTTCTATTATGCGTTGCTGTTCGTTTGCATCGATGCGGCCATCAGCTGCTGCGGCGGCGATCATCGTGCGAACCATAAGTATCGCATCGTCATTGCTGACGGAATCGGGTTCAAAGCCAGATCCGTGCGGGGGCTCCGCGATGTCGCCTTGCGCTGATTGATCAGTCGATGCGCCGTCCTGATAATTGCGGTAGGCCTTGTAGGCGAGACCGCCGATCAAGGCGAGGGCTCCGAGTTTCGCCGCGTTCACTGCGATGGAGCGGCCGGTCTGAGTCCCGAGGATGAGTGCGCCGAGCCCGCCAAGGGCGGCACCTGCTCCAAGCTTGTTGTTGCTGATCAACTCTTTCAGTGCTTCCATCAATTCTTCCGGCGAACGGCCTGAAAGCTGACGGGCAAGGTCGCCCATCTTGTCGCTCGCACCGGTTGCCTCATCGAACTTGGAAGCACCTTCCTTGGTCCCTTCTTTGGCTTGATTGAGGATATCACCGAAGACGTCTGTAATGCTTTTTTGTTGGCCGGGGTTGTTGGAACTCGACGAACTGGCCGAACCGGCCCCAAGCTGTCCCAGGAGATCGCCTAAACCGCCAAAGCCGCCACCGCTGCCGCCAGCTGACTGATCGGATGCGGCGTTGCGTTGTTGGCCGCCGCCCAACTTGCCGAGCAGATCGCTTAAGGGGTCACCCTGTTTGCCAGAACTTGACTCAGCCCCGGCTTGAGGCAGCGCATTGCGCAGCAAATCGCCGAGACCACCGTTGCCGCCGAGCAAGTCGCTGAGCGGGTCTCCCTGGCTTCCCGCGGATGAGCTGGCGGGGCGTTTGTTGCCGTTGACGAGGGCTTCGAGGATACTTTTTGCGTCGAACATGATGGGTCACTCCGGGGATGGGATTGCACTAAAGCTGACATTAAGTGCCAGACTGAACAGGTGACAACATTCCCAGAGCGCTATGACAGTTTCCCAAGCGCCAGCTATTCGGCCGGTTTTGCCACACTCTGTGCCGTTGTTTTGGGTGTCTGGTCGGGCGGTGTGTGCTCGTCAGTCTCACCAATGTAGCGTGAGAAAACCCACCAGACGCCACGGCCAAAGTCGTCCATCAACACGTAGACGGCTGGGACAAACAACAGCGATAGAACCGTTGATGAGATCAGTCCGCCGATCACCGCGATGGCCATTGGCGCGCGGAACTCTCCGCCGGCATCGAGTGCCAGGGCTGATGGCACCATGCCACCGACCATGGCGATGGTGGTCATGACGATTGGGCGGGCGCGTTTGCGGCCTGCGTCAATAATTGCGGCGTTGCGCGCCATGCCGTGCTTTTGCTGTTCGATGGCAAAGTCGACGAGCATGATCGCGTTCTTTGTCACAATCCCCATCAGCATCAAGATGCCGATGACGACGGGCAGGCTAATCGGATTGCCAGTTAGTGCGAGTGCAACGATGGCACCACCGATTGAAAGTGGCAGCGAGAACAAAATGGTGATGGGTTGGAGAAAGCTTGAGAACAGCAATACCAGGACCGCGTAGACCATCATCAAGCCTGCGCCCATGGCTTTGGCGAAGCCCTCAAAAACCTCAACCATGATTTCCGCATCGCCGAACTGCTTTACGATGACACCCTCGGGCAAATCTTTTGCAGCTGGTAGCGCCATGACGGCATCCACGGCATCGCCCAACGGGGCATCGCCGACGAGGTCGCCGCCAATCAAAATACGGCGGTTGCGGTCATAGCGCTCGATCGATGTCGGGCCTTGGGAAAGCTGGAAATCCGCAACGGCAGCCAGCGGGATGGCTTTGCCGCTGGCGCTCGTTACGGTTAGGTTTTCCAATAGTTCCAAATCAGCGCGAGCGTTATTCGGCAGCTTGACGCGGATCGGGACTTGGCGCGTACCGACGTCGAATTTTGCGAGGTTGGCGCCGATGTCACCGATCGTGGCGATACGGACGGCTTCAGAAATTGCCTGCGTTGAGACGCCAAGATCTGCAGCAACGTCGCTTTTGGGGTAAACGCGCAGCTCCGGCCGGTCGAGTTCGGCGGTTGAGACGACGTTGAGCAGAGTCGGGACGCGTTTGGCCTGACTGGTGAGATCTGCGCCGACTCGGTTGACGGCATCGGCATTCGCACCGCTGACGACAAGCTGGAACTGGCGCTGACCATTCTCCTGCAAGAACCAGTACCGAATGTCAGGCACTTCAGCGAGAGCCTGTCCAATATCCTGTTGGATCTCAGCTTGGGATTGTTCGCGCTTGTCTTTTGGTTTCAGTGCGATGACGAAGGTGGCTTTGCGGACCTCCGAGCCGGATCCCAATATCGTACCGCCGTTGATGAAGACGCTTTCGATGTTCTCGTTCTTCTTCAACAGTTCTGCGATGTTTGCGGTTTTGTCTTTTGTTTCGTCCAGTCTGGAGCCAGGAGGTAGTTCAACGGCCAGCAAAGCGCGAGAGATGTCTTCTGTCGGCAGGAAGCCAGATGGCAGCAGATAGAACGACCCAATCGAGCCCGCAAAAACCAACAACCCGAATGCAACCGATGCGATGCGGTGGCGGACGGTCCAACTCACCAGTTTCGTATAGGCGTTGATCATCCACCCGTCTTTGTGGGGCTTTTCTTCTGCGCGCATGAAGTACGCCGACAGCAGCGGTGTGATCAGGCGTGCGACAAGTAGCGAGAAGAAGACGGCGAAGGCAACGGTCAAGCCGAACTGCTTGAAGTATTGTCCGGCGATGCCACCCATAAAGCTCACCGGCACGAAAACGGCAATGATTGTGACGGTGATGGCAATGACTGCCAGGCCGATTTCATCAGCAGCTTCCAATGAAGCACGGTAGGGCGATTTGCCCATGCGCATATGCCGGACGATGTTCTCGATCTCGACGATGGCGTCGTCAACGAGAATGCCCGTGACGATGGTGATGGCAAGCAATGAGACGAGGTTCAATGAGAAGCCGAAGAACTCCATCGCGAAGAATGCCGGGATGATGGAGAGCGGCAGTGCGATGGCGGCAATAATCGTCGCGCGCAAATCGCGCAGAAACAGAAAGACCACGATGACTGCCAGAATGGCACCCTCGATCAACGTCTTCATTGTTGCTTCGTAGGTGCCAACGGTGTTGTCGACGCTATTATCGATGCGTGCGATTTCCGCGTTGGGGAAGTCCTTTTTGATCTTATCGACTTTTTCAGCGACTTGTTTGGCGACTGTCGCGTCGCTTGCGCCCTTGCCACGTGTAACCGCAAAGGCAACGACGGATTGGCCGTCGAGTATGGCAAAGGTGCGGGGCTCTTCCCAGGTATCTGTGACGGTTCCCAGTTCATCGAGGCGGATGTTGCGGCCGCCGGGTAAGGCAATGGATGTGGCTGCCAAGTCTTCGACTTTCCGTTTGCCAGCCAGCGTACGGATGGCTTGTTCGCGGTTGGCAATCTCACCGCGCCCGCCTGCCAGATCGATGTTGGTGGCGCGCAGCTGCGCGTTTACCTCGCCTGCGGTGATCCCCAGCGATAACAGCCGGTCAGGGTCAAGCGTGACGTGGATCTCGCGCTCAACACCGCCGATGCGGTCGATTGCTGAGACCCCTTTGACGCTTTGCAGACGGCGCTTCACGACGTCATCGACGAACCACGAGAGTTCCTCGATGCTCATCGTCGGATCACTCACCGAATAGGTGACGATAGGGAGGCCTTCGATATCGATGCGCTGGATTATGGGTTCGTCGATGGTGCGAGGGAGGTCGCTTCGAATGCGGGCGATGGCGTCTTTGACATCATTCAACGCGCGGTCGGCATCGACTTCCAGGCGAAATTCGATCAACGAAAGGGATGATCCTTCCGTGATTGTTGTCGTCTGATGTTTAACTCCGGTGACACCGGCGACAGCGTCTTCGACCTTCTTGCTGACCTGGGTTTCCAGTTCCGACGGGGCAGCACCCGATTGCGTGATCATCACCTGGATCACGGCCACATCGATGTTGGGGAAACGCGTTATCGGCAGCGTGTTGAAGCTGGCCCAACCCAGCACCATCAAAATGAGGAATAAGACCAGCGACGGGATCGGCTGGCGAATTGCCCAGGCGGAGACGTTCATTCGCGGATCTCACTTACCTGCTTGTCGCGGTGGGCCGGACGCACCGCATCGCCGTTGCGCAGGAACGTTCCTGATTTGGCGACCACTTCATCGCCCTGATGCAAGCCTGAGGTGATTTCCACGCGCTGGTTATCGGCCAAGCCAAGCGTGACGGGTATCGATTTGACTTTTCCAGCCTCTACTTTTTGGACGTAAGGCTGGGCGTCATCATACAGAACCGCCGAGACCGGAACTGACAGCCCTTCGCTTTGGCGCGTGATGATCGTGGCGCGACCGAAAGCGCCGATCTTGAGAGCTGGGTTGTCGCCGAGGAAAATGCGCGCTGTGCCGAGGCGAGTGGTCGGGTCGATCTCGGCTGAGATGAGCCGGACTTTGCCGCTGATATCGCCAGCACCGAATACCGAGACGCTTGCCTGTTGGCCAACCGACATGCGGGCCAGTTTGGGCTCAACAACAGTTGCTTCAAGTTCGATCTCGGCGTCTTTAGCAAGGTGGAACAAGGCATTTTTCGAACCTGAGACGACGTCGCCGATGCGTGCGTTGCGGCGTGTAATGAGCCCAGATGCGGGTGCGCGGATTTCTGTGCGCGACAGGTTCCAGTCAAGCTCGCGAAGTTGCGCATTGATTTGCGCTTCGTCGGCTTGGGCAAGTGCAACGCCGTTGGTGGCGTTCACCAACCGGGCGCGCGCGATATCGACTGCAGCCTGACGCTGGTCGAAGATCGTGCCGGACAGGTGTTTCTTTTTCACCAGCGGCTGTGCGCGTTTGAGCTGCGCGCGCGCTTCTTTCAACGTCGATTCCGCTTCCTCGACGCTGCTTTCGGCCTGTGCGATTGCGGCTTTGGCTTTGCGCAGACTGGCCTCTTGTTGTGCTTTCTTAGCGCGCATAGATTCCTGCTCCAGCTTTGCCAGGAGCTGGCCCTCTTCGACCGTGTCGCCGACTTCCACTTCGAGTTTGACGATGCGCGGGCCTTCAACTTCGGGGGCAATTAGGATTTGTTCGCGGGCGACGAGCGAGCCTGTCACCATGATCCGATCAACAAAGGTTTCGGGATTTGCGACGGCAATGCTGACTGCGGGTGCAAGTTGTGCCGCTGATTTGCTCGCATCCGTTTTCGCGGCAGCTTTTGCTTCGTCTTTGGCAAAGTTCTCTGCCAGTTCGGTTGCTTGCTCGATGCTCTTATTGGCAAATGCGCGCAGGTCGATCTGCCCGGTGTAATCCAGGTAGCCAGCAAGCCCACCAGCCGCGGTGATTAAGAATAGAAGAATCCATTTCTTCATGATTGTTGCTCCAGCTCGGCCACTCTTTGCGGTGGTCCGGCAGTGAAATCGGTTTGATCATCTGTTCCGGTGGGACGCAGCAGGGACGCGATGGCGTGCATGATGATTGGCATCAGGCTCTCGCCATCGAGTTCGGTATCGACGGCGCGACGCCAGAACATGCCTTCGCCGATTACGCAGATCATCCGAGCGGTTTCTTCGGGCGAAGCCACCGGATTGACACGGCCATCGCGCTGGGCGTCTGCAATGAGGTTCGTAAGGTTCTCAATCACGAACCTGTCGCATGCCATCCAGATTTCGGCGATGTTCTCATTGCGGGTCGCTTCGGCCGCGATCTCAAGGTTGAGGATGCGTTTGTATTGCGGTTGCTCGAACGTGTAGTGCTCGCCCAAAGCGCCAATGGCCGCTGTGAGGTCCGGAGCTTTGGCCATCTCTGCAAATTGATCGGTCAGGTTCGTGCGGTCGCGCTCGACGATGCCGGCAATCAGCGCTTCTTTCGATTCGAAATGAACGTAGAGCGCACCTGCGCTGACTTTAGCCTCTGCACAGATGTCGGCCATGGTTGTGCGATGAAAGCCAGAGCGCGCAAAGCAGCGTTCGGAAGCATCGAGAATATGCTCGCGCCGTGCTTCGACAGTTTCTGGCTTTAGTTTCGGCATGACGATGTCCCGCTTCCGTCGTCCTAATGGTGTGTGTTGGTGCGCCTAGGTTTGGTTATCTCTACGATTAACAAAACGAATGTTCGTTTTATATGGCTCGCAATTGTGACGGTAAAGCGCCGGTGAACGCGATCACTTAAGGTGGTTTTTGGGCGTGGTTCGTCTGCTACACAGTGCGAAGGGGGCTTGCGTGTTTTGGTTTTGGTGTTGGTGCTGCCGCAACTCCAGCGTGGCGGCTTTTTGGGTTTTTCCTTTCGCGAACAATGTCCAAACGGGTTTTCGCGCCGGACGTCGAGCCGCTGAGGCGTGGTACTGCGTGGTCGTTATAGCCGGATTGTGTTGTTCCAGCTGTTCCCTGGGTAACGGGCGTGGGGCCGTCTATGAGTTTAGGGGGCTAGTCTTTCCGGCAGGGCGTGCCCGTAAACTCGCAAACTGTCCCTTCGGGCCCTGAAAAGCAGCGTTCGCTTGAGTTTTCTGCACGTTCCCAGTTCGCGAATGGATCGCCCAGGTTCGACATGTTGCGGACCTTTGAGCGCCAGTTGGCGTGGGTTTTGATGCGGGCAAGCCACTCGTAACTTGCAGGTTCGCCAGCTGCGTGAACCACGACGTCGGCGCAGGTTTTGGCGTTTGCGGTCGTAGCGAAGAGGGTGAAAATCCCCACGAGCATGAGCGTTGCCCGTCTCAGCCAACCGGCAGGCGGGACGTCGGATCGGCGAATGGTCGCTTTGCCAGATCTTGAATTCATATCGGTCTCAGCAACGTGACTGCGTTCGGCTGCCTGTAGCTCTCTCGGCGGTAGGTGTCAGAACTGAACAATCCAGTTCAGCGTGCCATAGGCAGAGCGCTGCGCACGGAAATCACCGATTAATCCGGCGGATCCTGAGAGTTCCCCACCATACCACTCATAGCGAGCAAACAGGCCGACGCGGCCATAGTCAATTGCTTCGGCTCGAAAATTTGGGTCTTCCTCGGAAATCTTATAGTCGCCCTGCCGGTCCATGTTGATGCCGAATTCTGGGCCTGCCGAGAAATTGGGGAAGGGCTTGTAGCCCAGTCTTGCTCGAGCTGAGCGGGTGTTGTGGGCTTGTGACCAAGCGAGATCAACGGAGGCGAAGCCGTTCGTCCCAATGTTGAACCAGAATTCGGCGACGCCCTTGAGACCCCAATCCAGGCCGGTGACGGTGTTGTTGCGGTCAAAGGGTGTGATCTGGTGATCGATGGCGGATCCCCCGATGAAGAGCTTAAGGATCAGGGGGTCGAGCCTCCAAAGGTATCCGATAAGCGCATCGGCGAAATTCACTTGCGCATCGAAATTCTGCGTTGCTCGGGCCTCTGAGGCGATCTGGTAGCTGTATTGTCCGTAACCGCCAACAATGCGAAGTCGCAGGCCGTTTTGATGGATGTCTGTGAATGGTGCGAGTGTCGTGCCCGAATAGACGAGCCAGTAGTTGTCACCCGCGTCAGCACCCACCCACATCTCCTTATGGCGGTCGGTGGGGCCATCTTTGCTGGCCTCGTCTGCGGTGTCGGCTCCTGTTGTTATGGCGTCTTGGGCCTGCGCGGAGGTGGCAAGCGCTAGAGCCAGGATTGCAGCAGCCGCTGCCGTTGCGACGCGAGCCGTCAACCGGCCAACTTGTTTGCGTCGGAAGCAACGTGTGTGTGGGTTTCCGCGCTGCTGGCGATTTGGTTTCGCTGACCGTCGCGTCCTGAATATTTCCGCCGAGGTCACAATCTTTTCTCGTCGTCAAAATGGATAAATCAAAGTGCTCAACCACTACTAAACCACCGGTCCGACAACGCCTGTCAACGCATTTTTCGCCGACGACGTCCTTTTCAATTCAAGGTCGTGGAGGTTTGCAGTATCGATGCAATCTTAGCTTGAAGAGAGGGTTAAACCCTGACACTACCGGCGAGATTGCTCGCGGGATTTTGGGGTGTGCTCCTACGCGTCGAAAACTCTTTCAGAAATGAAACAATACTTGCGCTGGATCAAGCTTGCGTAGTCTGTGATGTGATTTATATGACATGTACGACGTTCGATTAAGAGCATAGCTAGCGTGGAGGCGGCCAGGGTATGAACTTTCAGTTCAAAAACAATAGCTTAGAGTATTGCGCGTTGCACGATGCGCTGGATCGGTATTACGCACCCATGTTTGGCGAGACGGAAGTCGATAAGTCGGATTGGAAAGCCCCTGTTCGTGCCCAGTTAGAGTTGTGGGGTTTGGCATCCAGGCGGGCGCGCGCGACACTGGAGTTGTCCGGTCAGCTGGCAACTTGCAGATCGCCTGCTGGTGTGATTGCGGCGTACACAAACTACTGGCAGGGTGCGTTCCACGATTGCGCCGAGTCGACGCGCAGGATCGCGGAAGCGGTTTCCAGTGGCCACCAGGGTTATGTCAGGGTGGAAGAACCAGAACGCGCGCCCGAGCCGGTCGCAGAACCAGTACGGTTGAAGTCCCGCAAAGAGCTTTCCCGTTTCAACGGAACCCACAAACTTGCTGAAACGGAATTGCGCGCATCTTGACGGTTCTGGTCGTGAAAAGGGTTTCCGTACGTGACCTTGGTTCGGACGCGTAGCTCATCAAAAGATTGGTGCATTCAAATTGACGACCGACGGCTTGCCCGTCGGTCGTTTTTTGTTGTCCGCTTAGAGGGATCAAATTCGTGAACCAATCACGCAGATCTCGCGAATCTGTGATTTCAGAATCAACGCCACCCTGACTACTTATATCATAAGATCATATTCGTATTTTTGAATTCAATGTCCGTTATACAGGCTCAGGCCGGTGATCGGGGTCGGGAAGGTTAGAATGCCAGCTAAAAAAGTGCTCGCCTTGGCGCTTGCAGTTTCAGCTGCCGCATTATGTGTCGGTTTTGGCTATTCTGATGTTTCGAAATCGATTATTGAGACAGCTCGTCAAACTGAGCCGGTGAACTATAATCAGGCGGATCAAGACCCAGCCTTGGTAGAAAACAACAAGAATGGCCGCTTTTCACCGCTTTCGGCAGTGGAGGCGGTTATGCGTTTGCGTTACCGGCAGATCACCCACGTCAATCCTCAGGATCTCGACGACCTCAGTCAGCGCAAGGACGTCGTGTTACTCGATGTGCGCGAACAGGCCGAATACGAAGTCAGCCACCTGGCGGGTGCGATCCGGATTGACCCCAAAGCTGACACGCAGACGGTTTTGGATTTAGCTGGTGATGTCAGCGGCAAAGCAGTCGTTTTCTACTGTTCGGTTGGTGCGCGCAGCTCGACTATGGCGCAGCGTGTTCGTCAAACTCTGGCGAGCCAAGGCGCTGCTGGCGTCTATAACCTGAGCGGCGGTATCTTTCGTTGGCACAACGAAGAGCGTGCACTCTACAATCAATCGACACCGACGAGCTTGGTCCACAAATTCGATGGATACTGGGGCCGGCTACTACGTCGCAAAGATTTGGCTATTACGAACCCAGTCCAGAAACAATAAATTGCATTCATGCGGCCAAGCTAGATGAGCAGCGGTTTGGCTCTTGTGGCTTCAACCGCCATTGGAATCCCATCGTATGTTTGTTTTGAAATTTGAAATCGGGCTTAGAGATTCCCGAGTGCCTCAGAAAAGCCCGCCAAAGAAATCGGTATTCCAATCCCTGCTTCTTCGGTCTGGAAAATAATGAATACCGCTTGATTGCCGCCACGGAGTTTTCCGACGAGATTTGCATCGACAGTCACTTGCGCATAACAGGCGAATGAATGGCATCGTAGGAACGGTGCGTTTCCAACATCCTGACCATCGATTTTCAACCCCAGACCTGGCGGCAAAAGAACGCCCAATGGAGCAAAGACACGCAGGACCTGTGTGCCGTCGGTGAACTTCTGAAAATAAACTGTTAGGCCGACGTTGTTGCGGTCTTCTGCCGTTAC
The DNA here is from genome assembly GCA_040219445.1 of Filomicrobium sp. Taxonomy (GTDB): domain Bacteria; phylum Pseudomonadota; class Alphaproteobacteria; order Rhizobiales; family Hyphomicrobiaceae; genus Filomicrobium. The sequence goes on from JAVJSM010000003.1 coordinate 990,820, forward strand.
GCTTTGGACGATGGCGCAGACTTCAGCACTTGCTCCTGGAGGTGGTGGCTTGCAGACGATCTGCCAGTCGCCGTGCTGCGATCGGACTTTGCCATCTCGGGTCTGAGCGGCTGCACCTCCAAACGTGAGCGCGAGCACGCAGAGAATCAGCAGGCCAACTCCTGCTGCTGCCATCGCGCACGTGCGTACGCAGAGTCTTTCCCGATTCAACGTTGTTGTTTGTAGTGTTGGCAAACTCGTTTCTCCGCCCAGTCGGTTGTTTCCAGAAGTGAGGATGGACTTTTTGCGTCCTTGAGCATGCATGTCGATCCGGGAGGAAAGCGGCTAAATTGGGACTTATTTGGCACTTGGGCCGACCCTTCAACAAAGCTGATTTGCGGGGTGGCCGAAGCGTTGCTATTAGCGGTGTGCATTGATCCACGTCATACGAGTCGTTTCGCGCGCGCAATTGACGCATGAAAGTTGACTTATGCTATTGGCGTAGGGTTTGATGCGCGCGTGGGCTCGTCTGCTCGATCCATTCAATTCAATAGTGACGACATCTGCTGCTCCGGGTGGCGCGAACTCGGAAGGTTTGTTGGTGAGCGGTGTGTCGTACACAGACTAATAGAGGCCTGGTCGAATGCTAGGCGATTTAGGGAGCGAACAATGTTGAACCGACTGCTGGGGATGTGGTCTGTGGCTGGTCTTACATGTCTTATGGCATTGGTGACGTTTGCGTTGCCGGCTAGCGCAGAAGCCGTCGCTGGCCAGCCTGTCGACGGACAACTGGGCCTTCAAGGTGCTGTGACGCCGGTAGCTCAGAGCATCCATGACTTCTACAACCTCGTTACGTACATCATCATCGCAATTGCGATTTTTGTTCTGGCGCTGATGGTCTACGTCATGTTTGCCTTCAACGAGAAGAGCAATCCAAATCCTTCGCGGGTCACGCACAACACGTTTATCGAAGTCGTGTGGACCGTCGTGCCGATCATTATACTAGTGGTTATTGCAGTGCCGTCTTTCAAGTTGCTGCATCTGCAATATGCCTACCCGAAGCCAGATCTGACAATCAAAGCGACTGGTCATCAGTGGTATTGGAGCCATTCTTATCCTGATTACGGCGACTTCTCATTCGATAGCTACATGCTGGATGACGATGGAATCAAAGAGCGCCGCGAGAAGGGGCTTGATGCACCGCGAAATCTGGCCGTCGACAATGACGTTGTCGTTCCCGTCGGTAAGGTCGTCCACGTGCTCGTTACTGCTGGTGACGTCCTCCACAACTGGACCATTCCTTCCTTCGGTTCGAAGACCGACGCTGTTCCAGGGCGCCTGACGGCGACGTGGTTCAAGGCGGAGCGCGAAGGCGTCTTCTACGGCCAGTGCTCTGAACTTTGCGGTGTGAACCATGCATTCATGCCGATCGCGGTTCGCGTTGTCGATCAGCAGACCTTTGATGCGTGGGTTGCTGCGCGCAAAGAGGACGATGAGGACAAAGCGAACGAAATCATTCACAAGGCGGCTTTGGAGCTGAAGTCTCGCAATAAGCTCGCTTCTGCTGAACACTAATCAGGCTTAGGAGGTGCTCGTACCGCGGTGCGGGCACCTTCGTTCTGGCGGTTGGGGATGAACGCGCCGTCAGGGGCCAAAAAAGGCACGACCTAGGTTTAAGGGGAAACTCAAAATGGCAACGGCTCAGGCTGGTTTCGATGAGAACGGCGCGCCGACAAGCTTTGTTAAGCGCTGGCTCTATTCCACTAACCACAAAGACATCGGGACCATGTATCTGATCTTCGCGATTTTCGCGGGGATCATCGGTGGCGCGCTGTCTGTCGCAATGCGTATGGAGCTGGCTGAGCCAGGCGTCCAGATCTTTGCCGACAACCCACATCTGTTTAACGTGTTCGTCACGGCGCACGGTTTGATCATGGTCTTCTTCATGGTCATGCCGGCGATGATCGGCGGATTCGGAAACTGGTTTGTTCCGCTGATGATTGGCGCGCCGGATATGGCGTTCCCGCGGATGAACAACATTTCGTTCTGGTTGCTGCCGGTTGCTTTCATCCTACTGTTGATGTCGCTCTTCGTTGAAGGCGATAGTGGTGGTACCGGTTTTGGTGGCGGTTGGACGCTTTATCCGCCGCTTTCGACATCGGGTGCTCCTGGACCAGCCGTCGACTTTGCCATCTTGTCCATGCACGTCGCTGGTGCATCGTCGATCCTTGGGGCAATCAACTTCATCACGACGATCTTCAACATGCGTGCGCCAGGCATGACGTTGCATAAGATGCCGCTCTTCGTCTGGTCGATCCTTGTGACGACGTTCCTGCTGCTTCTGTCGCTGCCAGTGTTCGCCGGCGCCATCACGATGATGCTGACCGATCGTAACTTCGGCACGACGTTCTTCGACCCAGCAGGTGGCGGTGACCCGCTGCTTTACCAGCACCTTTTCTGGTTCTTCGCGCACCCTGAGGTGTACATTCTGATCCTGCCGGGCTTCGGCATCATCTCCCAGATCATTGCGACCTTCTCCAAGAAGCCGGTCTTCGGCTACCTTGGCATGGCCTACGCAATGGTCGCGATCGGTGTTGTCGGCTTCATCGTCTGGGCGCACCACATGTACACTGCCGGCATCAGCGTTGAGACTCAGGCTTACTTCGTCTTTGCAACGATGGTGATCGCGGTTCCGACGGGCGTGAAGATCTTCTCCTGGATCGCGACAATGTGGGGCGGATCGATTTCGTTCCGCTTGCCAATGATTTGGGCGCTGGGCTTCATCTTCCTGTTCACCGTGGGCGGCGTGACGGGCGTGATGCTTGCGAACGCCGGTGTCGACCGCGCGCTCCATGACACCTACTACGTTGTGGCGCACTTCCACTACGTATTGTCGCTCGGGGCCGTGTTCTCGATCTTTGCGGGTTGGTACTACTGGTTCCCGAAAATATCCGGCTACATGTATTCGGAGTTCTGGGGCAGGCTGCACTTCTGGCTGACCTTCGTTGGTGCCAACGTGCTGTTCTTCCCGCAGCACTTCCTGGGTGCTGCCGGTATGCCGCGTCGCTACATTGACTATCCAGACGGTTACGCATTCTGGAACCAGGTATCTTCGATCGGCTCTTACATCACAGCTCTTGGTACGATTTGCTTCTTGATCGGTGTGTTTGTCGCAATGTCCCGGCGCGAGCGTGTCGGCGAGAACCCATGGGGTGAAGGTGCGACGACGCTGGAGTGGACCCTGTCCTCGCCACCTCCGTACCACTGCTTCGAGACGCTGCCGAAGATCAAAGCTACCGATCACCACTAAGGGGTTGGTTTCGCGGCCGGGCAAATCGGTGCCCGGTTGCGGTGAATTCGAAGCGGCTCAGAATCCTGGAGTGCTTCGAGGTTCCCAAGTGTCGGATGGGCTGATTGTGCGGCCCGTCTGCATTGTTTGAGTGTTTCGCCTGCTGCTGCTTGCTTGAATTGATCGAGCAGCAGCGTGATTGACGCCAGTAGATCTGCAATTGGTCTGGCAGCGTCATTGTTGAAACTTGCGACCAGTCGAAGAAAAAAGAGCTGATGAACAGACCGGCTGAAGTTTTGGGAGGACAACCAGGCGATGCGCGCTCAACAATCGCGCTCGGTCCTGGTGTTGAAGATTTTTTCGCGCTGATGAAGCCGCGTGTGATGTCGCTTGTGATTTTCACGGCGCTCGTCGGCATGCTTGCTGCGCCGGGTGATTTGCATCCGGTGTTGGGATTCATTGCGCTGTTGTCGATTGCTGTTGGTGCTGGCGCTTCTGGCGCGCTCAACATGTGGTACGACGCGGACATTGACCGCCATATGGCGCGAACTGCTGCGCGACCAATTCCGCGCGGGCTGGTGACCGAAACTGAGGCCTTGACATTTGGCACAGTGATGTCGGTCACGTCAGTGTTGACGTTGGGCGTTCTGGTCAACTGGGTCGCCGGCGGCTTGTTGGCGCTAACGATTGCTTTCTACGTCTTCGTCTACACTATGTGGCTGAAGCGTCGGACGCCGCAGAACATCGTTATCGGTGGGGCGGCTGGGGCATTCCCGCCAATGATCGGATGGGCCGCTGTTACGGGCGATGTTTCCGTTGAAAGCATCGTGCTGTTTCTGATCATTTTCATGTGGACGCCGCCACACTTCTGGGCGCTGGCACTCTATCGTTGCCGCGATTATGAGCGCGTCGGTGTGCCGATGCTGCCGGTTGTTGCGGGAGCTCAGGAAACGCGCCGCCAGATCGTTATCTACTCGCTGCTGCTTGTGCCGCTTGCGACGACCCCATACTTCCTGGGGTTTGGCGGTTTGGCTTATCTGGCAGCGTCGGTTGTGCTGGGTGCAGTCTTTTTGTGGTTGGCATTCCAGGTTTATCGCACGACGAAGGGGCGTGAGGCAGACAAGGTTGCGAAGCGGCTGTTTGCATTCTCGATCTTCTATCTGTTCGCGTTGTTTGCGGTGTTGTTGGGTGAGAACCTCGCCGTAAAGCTGGCGCCGCTGTTTGGGTAGGTGTGAGATAGTTTCCTGCTCGGCTTGGTCGGTGTGTGCGGTCAGGTTGAGTGGCGTGATTAGAAGGGTTTGATTGACGTGAGCCAAGGTCAGCTATCGGAAGCGGAAGTTGAGGCTATGCGTGTGAAGCGGCAGAGAATGCGGTCCATCGCGATTGCTGTCGGATTGGGTGTGTTGGTCGTTCTGTTTTACGCGGCGACCATCGTTCATCTTGGCGGGAATGCGTTGAACCGGCCGATATAAGTGGTTGGCCGCGTGGCTGAAGGAAGTTCGAACGTAGGGCGTGTGTCCGTAGATGCGCCCTCAGAATGGAGCAGACAGAAACTCATGAGCGATGGATCGGTCGTGTCATCTGAGATTATCGCTGCTAGGCGTCAACGCCGGGTCGCCATCATCTGCGCGTCGATCGCGCTGGGCATGATCGGGATGTCCTATGCTGCCGTGCCGCTCTATCAGATTTTCTGTCAGGTGACAGGTTTTGGTGGGACGCCACAGGTTGCTGCTCAGCCGTCCGATACGGTGATCGATCAATCGATTACGATGCGTTTTGATGCCAACGTTTCTGACAAGCTCAAGTGGAAGTTTGAGCCTGTCGAGCACAAGTTCGACTTGAAGCTTGGTGAAAACCGCATTGCGATGTACCGGGCAACAAACGTTTCCGATCAAGCTACGACTGGAACAGCGACCTTCAACGTCTATCCGAATTCGGCAGGGATCTACTTCAACAAGATCGAGTGTTTCTGTTTCACCGAGCAGACGTTGCAACCTGGTGAGAGCGTCGAGATGCCGGTGAGCTTCTATGTTGATCCGGAGATCGTGAAAGACTCCAACGCCGGCCACATCTCGGAATTGACGCTGTCCTACACGTTTTTCCCAACCGAAAAATCGGCGCAGGCTGACGTGCCTGCAAGTTCGCCGAAAGCGGGCGGGTGATGACTACGACGACGAGATTTTTGGATCTGAATTGAAAGCAATAACGGTCCGCGGCGGGCAAAGCCAGCTTGGATCTGAAGTGAGGGAAACGGGAGAGCACTATGGGCGATAGCCACGCGAAGAACCACGATTACCACCTAATTGATCCAAGTCCCTGGCCGATTTTTGCGTCGGTGGCGGCACTTGCGACAGCTGTTGGTGCGATTGCCTGGATGCGCACGGCGCAAGAAGGCGTCTTTGGGATTACAGGCCCTTGGTTGTTCCTCGTCTCGTTTGTTGCTCTTTGCTTTGTTGCTTATCGCTGGTGGGCGGACGTCATTGCAGAAAGCAACGGCGGTCACCATACCCCGGTTGTGCAGCTCCACCTGCGCTACGGCATGATCATGTTCATCGCCTCTGAGGTGATGTTCTTCGTTGCTTGGTTCTGGGCTTACTTTGATGTGGCATTGTTCCCAGCCGGTGTTTACCAGCCGACAAACGTTGTCGAGCAGATCGGTCTGGTTCAGCGCAACGAAGTGACGGGTGGGCAGTGGCCACCGGTACAGTCGGAGAACTTCCAGCACACGTTTGCACCTTGGGGATTGCCGTTCGTCAACACGCTGATCCTGCTTCTGTCTGGTGTGACCGTGACCTGGGCACACCATGCGTTGCTTGAAGACAAACGCGACCAGCTGATCTACGGTCTCGCAGCTACCGTCATTCTCGGCATGATCTTTACGGCCATGCAGGTTTATGAATACGGTCACGCGGCCTTCAACTTCTCCGGTCACATCTATGGCGCGACCTTCTTTATGGCGACCGGTTTCCACGGCGCTCACGTTGTCATCGGAACCATCTTCCTGGCGGTCTGCCTGTTCCGCGCCATGGGTGGTGGCTTCACCGTCAAAAAGCACTTCGGCTTCGAGGCGGCTGCCTGGTACTGGCACTTTGTTGACGTCGTCTGGCTGTTCCTGTTTGCTTCCATCTATGTTTGGGGCGCAGGCGCTAATGCTGGGCATTAACGTTCCGTCCTCAACCTGATGTGCTTGGTGCTGATCAGGTTGGCGTGGTGTTTACTAGATCAATGACGACCGGGGCGGCTTTTGCCGCCCCAAGTCGTTCCAAGTCCAGGATCGCCGGTTGACAATCCTCAATGCGCAGAAAGCTGATCAAGGTCATTTAAGTGGTCAATCGATTTAGCCCGAGGTGATCTGATGACATGGAAACCAGGACAGGACCGGATTAGCCGCGAGAGCGATGTCTCGCCGATCTATGCTGGCTTGATGGTTAAATGTCCTCGTTGTGGGAAAGGGTCTTTGCTGCACACGTTTCTTAATCTGCGCGAGAGCTGTTCGGAGTGTGGGCTCGACTACAAGTTTGTCGATACGGGCGATGGCCCGGCGGTCTTTGCGATCTTCATCCTGGGGTTTTTCGTTCTGGGTGGTGCGCTTTGGGTTGAGTTTAATGTGGGGCCGCCACTTTGGGTTCATGCTGTCTTATGGGGCTTGGTGACACCAATTCTTGCCTTGGGGCTTCTGCGCGTGTTGAAAGCGACGCTGATCGCCCTGCAATACTATTATCGCGCCGAAGAAGGGCGTTTACACGAGGACTGAGCGGGTGTGCGCCGCATGGACGAAGAGGCAGGTCGACGATAGAAACGCCTGAGCTTGAATTTCCAATATTTGATTGAAAACAGAAGGATTGGTTTTCGCCGATGCTTGCACGGTTATCTCGCGCAGGTCTGTTATGGCCGACTCTTCTCAGTGTTGTCGGTTTGGGTGTCTTGGTCAGCCTGGGGAATTGGCAGATGTCCCGGAAGGCTGAAAAGGAGTTGCTCATTGCGAAAGTCGATGAGCGACGGTTAGGGGCTCCAGTTGCCTTAGAGATGGTGGTTCAGAACTCAGCCTCAGACCGCGTCGATTATCAGCGGGTCTCGCTTAAAGGTCGCTTTTTACCTGGTTTGTCTCGGTTCTATTATGCACCCGACCAGCGCATGGGCCCGGGTTATGACGTCTATGAACCATTGGAATATGCACCTGATCAGATCGTCTGGGTCAATCGCGGATACATCCCGAAGGCCCTTCGCGGAGAGCCGGAGAGGTGGTCGGGTTCTGGCGAGGTGAGCTTGACGGGTCATGCGCGGATGCCCGGAGCGCAGGGACGCTTCTCGCCGCCTAACGATGTCGCGAATAACGTTTGGTATTGGCGCGATCTGGAGGGCATGCAGGCATCGGCGTTTGAGGGCAGATCAGGTGCAGCGCCAGCTGCCGCGCCTTTCTTCGTCGTCGCTGAAGCGGCGGCAAAGTCGCGTCCTGACAGTACCGAATGGCCGCGCCCAGGGGTCTCAGAGTTTCGGATTTCCAACAAGCATTTGGAGTATGCACTGACGTGGTATGGGTTAGCGGTGACTCTCATGGCGGTTTTTGGCGCTTTTGCGTGGGCGCGACTGTCAAAAATCTCTTGATTCTTGGGTTGCGGGGCGCATCAGCCGGTTTCTTGCCACTCATTTGTGTTCAATCCCTTGTTGTCGCGTGTCCGGCAGATTAGTTTGCCGCACAGTTTTCAGGGTCTTTGACCCGGGGGCTGCCAGAGCGTTGCTGGCATTGGACACAGGTTTCGGAGCCTCTGCGTTGGGGGGGCTTGGCCCTGTTGGCGTCTATTTGTTCCTAAGCTTTCGAGAACATCCTTTGGAATACGTTTCGACACGGGGCGAAGCCCCAAAGCTTGACTTTGAAGAGGTCCTCCTCGCTGGCCTGGCGCGGGACGGTGGTCTTTATGTGCCGGAAAGTTGGCCGTCGTTCTCGGAAGAGAAGATTGCCGGATTTGCTGGGCTGCCATTTGACGAGCTGGCGGTTGAGGTCATTCACCCCTATGTCGGCAACGTGGTCGGGCGGGCGGCTTTGTCAGATATGGCACAGGCTGCCTATGGCACCTTCTCGCACAGTGCAGTGACGCCACTTGTTCAAATCGCGCCGAACCGTTTCGTGTTGGAGTTGTTTCACGGACCGACGCTTGCGTTCAAAGACGTGGCGATGCAGCTCCTCGCGCGGCTGATGGATCACGTGCTGCAAAAGCGCGGCAGTCGGGCAACCATTGTCGGTGCGACATCGGGCGATACCGGTGGGGCGGCAATCGAGGCGTTTCGTGGTGCCTCGAATGTTGATGTCTACATCCTCTTCCCTGAAGGCCGGGTTTCAGATGTTCAGCGCCGCATGATGACGACGCCGACTGAAGCCAATGTGCATGCGGTTGCGATCCGTGGCACGTTTGATGATTGCCAGGCGTTAGTCAAAGGCATGTTCAACAATCATGCCTTTCGCGACCGGGTTAGTTTGTCGGGCGTCAACTCGATCAACTGGGCGCGCATCGTCGCGCAGATAACCTACTATTTTGCGGCCGCTGTTGCACTTGGCGCGCCTCACCGGAAGGTTGCGTTTTCAGTTCCGACAGGGAACTTCGGTGATATTTTTGCGGGCTTTGTGGCTCGTCGAATGGGACTTCCCATTGACCGTTTGGTCATCGCATCGAACGAAAACGATATCTTGCCGAGAACGCTTGAAAGCGGTGCTTACGAAATGCGCGGCGTTGTTGCGACCACGTCGCCGTCTATGGACATTCAGATTTCGTCAAATTTTGAGCGCTACCTGTTCGAAGCCTCAGCACGCGATGCGAGCTCAATTCGCAGGCAAATGGAGAGCTTGAAGCAGTCTCAGCGATTTGAGCTAGACCCTAAGGTTTCCAAGTCCGTGCAAGGTGATTTCCAAGCAGCGGCCGCAAGTGAGGCGGATGTCGCGGGGACAATCAAGAAGGTGCTCTCGGGTGCTGGGTATCTTGTCGAACCGCATACCGCTTGTGGCGTTTATGCTTTTGATTCCGTCGGTGATGCCTCGAATGGTGAGGTGCCGGAAGTCGTGTTGGCGACTGCTCATCCGGCGAAATTCCCTGACGCGATGGAAACCATTACCGGCCAACGTCCCGGATTGCCTGCCGCATTGAGCAATCTGATGAGTGATCCAGAACGTTTTGAAGTCTTAGACAATGATCAGTCTGTTGTTGAAGCCTATGTGGAAGAAACTGGGCGTGCGGCGGCGGCGCAAGCAGGATCTCTATGACGACCAATATTACGAAACTCGCGAATGGACTGCGCGTTGTGACGCACGAAATGCCGCATCTAGAGACGGTATCTCTCGGGGCATGGGTCGGCGTGGGCGCGAGGGATGATCCTGCCCCGGTCAATGGCATTGCTCACTTTCTGGAGCATATGGCTTTCAAAGGTACTCAGAAGCGTTCTGCCAAAGACATTGCTGAAGAGATCGAAAACATCGGTGGTGATATCAATGCTGCGACCAGCATCGAGACCACAGCTTACTATGCGCGAGTTTTGAAAGGCGATGAGCCTACGGCAATCGACGTGTTGTCAGATATCATGCATCACTCGGTGTTTGATGCCGAGGAGCTTGAGCGCGAACGCGATGTCATCCTTCAAGAAATCGCAGCGAGCCAGGATAGTCCGGATGATGTCGTCTATGATCTGGCCCAGGCAGCAGCCTATTCCGGTCAGCCTCTCGGACGGACGATTCTCGGCACGCCGGAGACCGTTGAAGCGATTTCGCCTGACAGCCTCAGACTACATCTTCAGCAACGGTATGTGGCACCGAAGATCGTCTTAAGCGCGGCGGGTGGTGTTTCGCATGACGAAATCGTCCAGCTGGCTGAAGACAAGTTTGGCGGGCTGCCCTTAGCGCCTGCGGATGGTGCTTCTGACAGTCATGTTGAGACGGAACCAGCCCATTATGCCGGAGGTCCGATTGGGTCGTCTCGGCCGTTTGAGCAATGTCATGTTCTAGTCGGTTTCGAGGGTCCTCAGTACAATTCCCAGGAGTATTTCACCGCGCAGGTCCTTTCCGGTTTGCTGGGCGGGGGTATGTCTTCACGCCTGTTTCAAGAAGCGCGCGAGAAACGGGGCATGTGTTACTCTGTCTATTCAACGGCTTGGGCGTTGAGAGATACCGGATTTTTTGCAGTCCACGCGGCAACCAGCCCAGAGCTTGCGGTACAGTTGCTGGATGTCATTTCATCGGAAATCCACAGGCTGTCGGAAAATGATCCCTCCGAACAGGAAATCCAGCGTTCTAAGGCCCAGCTCAAGGCTGGCTTGATGATGGGACTGGAAAGCTCGGCGGTTAGGGCGGAACAGATGGCTCGTCAGCTTGCGGGTCACGGCAAGTTGACTGACAAAACGCAGTTGATTGAGAAGGTCGAACAGGTCGGGGCCGATGATATCCGTGCTTTGCTACAAAAGATGATCAAGGTTGGAGCGACGGTGGCTGTTGTCGGGTCCGGCGCAAAGTCCATTGATATCGCCGAACGCAGCGTTGAGGGTTTGCGGACTGCGGCGGCTTAACTGGAGGGTTATCGTTGGCATTCTTACGGCCGACGGGAGAAAGGGAAAGCACGCTGCCGCTCTTGGGCGAGCGTGTCATTTTGCGGCCGCTAACTCTTGATGACTATACCGCTTGGGCCGATTTACGGGCCGAAAGCCGGGAGCATCTGGAGCCCTGGGAGCCGGCATGGCGTCAAGATGAGCTTTGGAAAAGTTCGTTCCGGTTGCGGGTTCGGCATTATCAGCGCGAAGCTCGTGACGATTTAGGTTATGCTTTTGGTGTATTCGACCGGCCGGGAAATTTTCTGGGCGGCGTGACACTTGGCAACGTGCGTCGGGGCGTGATGCAGTGCGCGACGCTCGGCTACTGGCTTGGCCAGCCCTACGTCGGTCAAGGCTACATGACCGAATCAGTGCGTAGAGTTATCCAACATGCTTTTGGCCAGTTAAGGCTGCATCGACTTGAAGCTGCCTCTATGCCGTCCAATACAGCGTCGATAAGGGTTCTGGAGCGAACCGGATTCGTTAAAGAAGGCTTGGCACGGCGCTATCTCAAGATCAGCGGATCGTGGCAGGATCATATTCGATTCGCCCTTTTGGCCGAGGATCTGGACTAGGAGACGAACGCATAATGGACGAGCAGCGCCGCGAACAAGGAGCGTTCTGGCTCCGCGCGGACAGGGCGTGCCTTCGCATAGCCCTATGCTTTGCTGCCGCCCTTTTCGGGTTCTTTATGCAACTTTCGCCGGCGCAGGCGGTCGACCCTATCGTTGTAAATCCGCGCGCGGACGTGATTGAGATCACCTCCCGTGGTGAAATCTGGGATAACCGCGGCGATAGTCTGCAGGTTGAGACGGCAGCTGGGCTTGATGGTGTTGTCGGGCGCATGGACGTCAAGGCGCTGACGCCGGGCACAAATCCGAATTGGATCGTGTTTGCGCTGACCAACCGGACTGAGCGCCATATCGAGCGTTGGCTGACGGCGGACCGGTATAACAGTGTCGGCTCCGGTGCGGTTTGGCCGGATCTCGACGCGAGCCGGATATCCGCAGTGACGCCGTCGATCGGATTTGTGCCTGAACGCGTTAAGAGTGATCGGGCTGACGTATTCCGTATCACGCTTGAACCGGGCCAGACGATCACGTTCGTCGGTGAGCTGTCATCCGAACGGTTTTCCAGGATCTTTTTGTGGAAGCCCTTGGCGTACGAGCTGAAGGTTCGCGAGCGTCAGCTTTTGAACGGGACGCTGCTCGGGTTGACTGGCCTTATGGCGATCTTCTTGACCGCTATTTTCGCAGCGAACCACAAAGCGATCTTTCCCACTGCGGCGTTGGTCGCTTGGTGCGTTCTGGTTTATTTGTGCATCGACTTCGGCTTCTTCCATAAGCTTTTCAACCTCCGGCCAGAGGACAACGCCGTCTATCGAGCGGCGGGTGAGGCCTCCATTGCGGCTAGTTTGGTCATTTTCCTATTCACGTTCCTACGGTTAGGGCTCAGTCACGGGCTCGTGCGGATGTTGTTTGGGGTGTGGATTCTGGCGCAGCTGGCGCTGATTGCGGTTGCTGTTGTTGATCCGCGTTTGTCAGCGACGTTTGCGCGATTGTCATTCCTGCTCATTGGTGGTGCAGGCGCTTTACTCGTGTTGTTTTTGGCGCTTCGTGGTCAGGACCGGGCGATGTCGATTATCCCGACGTGGATTTTGTTCCTCGTCTGGATCTTTGCGACGGCAGTCACGCTTACGGGCCGGATGTCTGGTGACATTGTTGTTGGGGGATTGGCCGCCGGTCTCGTTCTCGTTGTCGTTCTACTCGGCTTCACCGTGACGCAGTTTGCATTCCGCTCGCTTGAACCAACGTACGGCGCTGCGCCCAACGAGCAGCAGTTGCGTTCGTTGGCTGTTGACGGAGTTGGTGCGGCGACTTGGGAATGGAGCGCGCGCCGCGACGAGATCAAGGTTGGGCCGATCTTGGAAGCGCAGTTGGGTCTGAACCACGGCGAGTTATGTACAAAGGTCGACGACTTTCTTGAGTATGTTCAGGAAGGGGATCGGGACCGGTTCCGTCTCGTGCTGTGGTCGATCAAAGAACGCGCTGGAGGCCGGATCCGGCTAGAGTTCCGAATGCGGCATGCCGACAATACCTACCGGTGGTATGAACTCGAAGCCGCGAGTGTCGAGAACGCCGAGCATCGCAACGTCCGATGCGTTGGCTTGATGCGTGATATCACGGACACCAAGCGTACGCATGAGCGTCTGTTGCAGGATGCTGTCAATTGCCGTGTCACGGCGCTGCCCAACCGCGAGATTTTCATCGACCGGCTTGAGGTCGCAAGTCAGCGGGCGAAATCGGAAGATAACATTCGCCCTACCGTGATCTTTATTGACTTGGACCGTTTCCGTAGCGTCAACGCAAATCTAGGTCCTGTTGTCGGCGATAGCCTCTTGGTTACAACAGCGCGGCGTTTGAAGCGGCACCTGGGTGATAACGATACTTTGGCTCGCATTGCCGGTGATCAGTTTGCCATCCTGCTTTTAAACCAACAGGACCCCAGGGAGTTGGCGACGCTGGCTGAGACGATCCGCCGTTCGTTGCGGACGCCGATCAAGATTGCCGGGCAGGATGTTGTGTTGACCGGTTCGCTGGGTTTAGCGGTTTATGATGGTGATGAGTCTTCCTCAGATGCCCTGCTGAAGCATGCTGAAATCGCGATGTACCGCGCCAAACGCAAAGGTGCTGATCGCATTGAGCTGTTCCAACCGGCGATGCTGACGCACACCGGAAGCAGCGTGTCGGAAGAGTTGGAGTTACGTAAGGCTGTCGACAATGGCCAGCTGTCGATCCTGTTCCAGCCGATTGTGTATTTGCCAACGGAGGAGCTCGCGGGATTTGAGGCGGTGCTCAGCTGGAAACGTGCAAAACAGAAACCAGCTAGTCATACCGCAATTATGGAGATCGCAGAGCGAAGCGATCTCATTCGTAAGGTGAGCGGTTTTCTGCTGACAAACGCTTTGGAAACGGCAAAGACCTGGCAATCCATGTTGCCCCGGTTTGAAGCGCCGTTGTTTGTCAGCGTTAATCTGTCAAACCGCCAGATGTTCCGGCCCGAAGTTGTTGAGGAGTGGCGGCAGATTATTCGCCGCCACATCGTTCCAGCAGAGTCGATCCGTCTTGAAGTCGGTGAGCAGCATGCCATGGATAACCCTGAGCGTGCCGTTGAGATGATGCGTGTTCTTGGCGCGGCTGGCTCAGAGCTCGTCATTGACGAGTTTGGCGAAGGCTATTCGTCGGTCAGTTATCTTCAACGTTTCCCTGCTGGTACGATCAAGGTCAACACCTCAATTGTGCAGGCTGGAACCACGGGTGAAGGCGATGGCGATGCGGTTATCCGCTCCGTTGCTTCGATGGCCCATGAGCTTGGCAAGCGCGTTCTGGGTGAGGGTGTGGAGATCGAGGACGACGTGATCTTCCTGCGCGCCATTGGCTGTGAGTATGGACAAGGGCTCTACTATGGGGAGCCGATGGCTGAGCAAGACGTGGCTGATTTGGTTCGCCTGATTGCCAAGTCCGAGAAAAAGTTGGAAGCACCGGGTCTATTCCGGACACGTCCCAAGAAATCCAAAAAGAAAAAAGCACCTCAAGATATTGCAGCCGTCCCAACGGCGGATATGGAGCCGGCCGAAGATCTTGCGATTGCCGCAGCTGCCACTGGTAACGGAGCGGGGGTATTAGGGCGTCAAGGTGAATCGGTCAACGGAACAGGACAAGCTTCACGTCCACCGCCGCCGATCCAAAAAGAGCAGGGTATCGGTTTGCCAGGGAACGGCCCAGAGCAAGCCAACGATCGCGTTAGTGCAGGCCCGGGACGTCCGGTTCCGCCTCCGCAACCCGCTTCACCGGTCCCACCTCAAGCCAAACCACGCGTCGAGCGCCCAACTGCAGAAGATGTGTTTAAGGATGCAAAGCGCGCGATTGCGAGTCTGCCGAATGTAACGGTCCGGCCGATGGATCAGAAGCTATCTGATGCCGGTGCTGCGGGGCGTCCATCACCGGTTCCACCACCGCCACAGCCTTCTAGATCGCCGCCGCCGGCTGGTGTCGCGCCGACTAAACCTGCGATGCCGCCTGTGCCCCCAGTCTCGCATGCTTCTTCTGGTGCGCCTCCGAGCCCTCAAGCGTCTGCCAACAAGACAAGCGTTCGTCCGCCACCGGCGCCAAGCGAGCTGCCAACCGGGACGTTGGCGTCCGGTTCCGATAACAAAACTGGGAACAAAGATGCTGTGGTTGCCAAAGGGCCACCTCCGGTGTCCGATATTTTTCCCACCGAGGAGAATTCGCTCTCAGCAACGCCCCCACCTACTTTGGGTGCTTCCAGGGGAGAGGCAAAGGTGCCAACTCCACCCGCCATGGTCGCGTCCGGGGCGACCAACGCAAACGGAGGGGCCAAATCCGGGTCTCTTGGCGATCAAATCAGTGCGATCCGAACTGGGGCTCCACCGTCTGACACGCCTGAACCGCCTAAGTCGATAGCAGCAGTTCCACCACCGCCAATTGCGCAACCGAGACGGGCCGATGCTCCGCCTGTTCCTCCCGTTCAAGCGCGACAACTCGAAGAACCAGCCGAAGTCACACAGCCGTTGCGTTCGAGACGACCTTCTCCTGCGCGCAATGGCGCCAATGGAACGCCACCACCAGGGTCAACAAATGCTGCGGTCGGCGGAAGTGGACGTGGGTCGGCGGAAGGGGCCGATAAGGACCCTTATGGACACTTGCCCCCCGGTATCGCTGCAAGTTTGGCCAGGCTTGCTGGTAAGGCGAAAGCCAAAGAAGGTGGACAAACCGGTGGTTCGGCAGATGCGGGACCGGCGATGCAAAGAGCCGCGCGGCCTGCTCCGAGAGGTCGGCGGCCATTGCCTGCTAACGGTCCAGACAAACGCGGCAATAGTTGACCTGCGCCAAAACGCTGACAATCAAGCTTGACCGGCAATCTACGTGGGGACTTTGGGCGGCGGCTCTTACTCAGGCGTGGCCTGCATCCGCGACAAGGTGCGAGGGGTCCACGCCCAATGTCGCCAGCGCTTTATCGTACTTCGTTTCCGGATCTTCGGAAAAGACGATGTCGGGATGGGCTTCGCAGTGGAGCCAGCCGTTATGTTGGATTTCGTTTTCGAGCTGTCCAGGCGACCAACCTGCATACCCCAATGCAAGAATGGAGTGTTGCGGGCCATCTCCGGCAGCGATGTCCTTTAAGATGTCGAGTGTTGCGGTCAGGCAGATTTCATCTTGGATGTTAAGGGTTGAATCCGCGACGAAGTAGTCCGACGTATGCAACACGAAGCCGCGACCTGTGTCGACCGGTCCGCCGACGTGCACGGTTACTTCTGGTACGTCAGTATCGTCATCGTCGTCCAAGCCGGTGACTGGAGGAAAAATATCGAGACGATCGAGAAGATCTGGGAACGAAATATTGGTGGCTGTTTGATTTAGGATCAGCCCCATTGCGCCCTCGTCGGAGTGCGCGCACAGGTAGATGACTGATTTTGCGAAACGCGGGTCCGACATCGTTGGCATCGCGATTAGCAATTGGCCTTCGAGGTAGCCGGGCTCGTTGTCGACAAATGTGGGTCGCTTACTCATGCTGAGCAGATTAGCGTCGGATCGTGTCGGAAGGAAAGCGGATTTGGTTGCATTTCGCGGCCGAGAGTTTTCTTGGATCTGATGATGTAGACGTGATTTGCGCGCGAGCACAGAAAACTGACATTAAAATTCTAACGGTGCGTCCGATGATCTCGTTCAGAAGATATCCGCACTGTTGTTAACGTTAACTGCTTCGAGGTGGCGAAAAGACCATGACATTGCAGAACGCACGCCAGGTGCTCGCGCTGGCAGTTCTTTTGATACTCGCTGTTGGCCTCGGGTCAATAAGCATGGCTCCGGCGGCAAGTGCTGAGCCGGGGATGCTCCGGTCGGATTGGATTAAAGGTCATGCCTCGCGAGTAAGGCTGGTGGCCGGCCGAATGGACGACGGCAAAGCTCAATTTAGTGCGAATGGGCTTGTGGCAGGCGTGGAGATTGAGCTCGACAACGGTTGGAAGACCTATTGGCAGAACCCAGGAGAAGCCGGAGGTGTGCCGCCCGTTTTTGATTTTGGAAAATCCCAAAATTTGGCAGAAGCGAAAGTTCTTTATCCGGCCCCGAAGCGGTTAAAGGACAAGATGGGCGATAGCATCGGTTACAAGTATCATGTTGTTTTCCCGGTCTTGGTAACGCCAAAGAACGCGTCGGAGCCAGTCGATTTGAAGGTCGACTTTGCTTTTGGCGTTTGTGCCGACATCTGCATTCCAGCTGAAGCGTCAATGCAGTTGAAGGTTCCAACAGATATGTCGCGCAAGATGCCTAGAGCGATTGCTGCCGCGTTGGATTATGTGCCACGCGCATTCAAATCAGCTGACAAGGGCGGTCCAAAGCTGTTGGCTTTTACGGCTGAATTTTCGGGGAAGACGCCGAATGTTGTTCTCGACGTCTCGTTTCCCGGTGGGGCCGAAGACGGTGATGTCTTCGCTATAGCTCCAGATGGCATCTATTTTCCGATGCCAAAGCGCGTCAAAGGTCCTGATGATGCGGCAGACGTGGCTCGGTTCCATGTCGACCTACGTGAAGCGTTTGATCTTGAGGAACTCAAAGGCAAGACCATTTCGTTGACGATGGTTGGGGCTGACGGGCAGTCAAAAACCGACGTCATTTTGCAATGACCAAAAGCCTGGCAGCGGAATTTGGCTAATCTGTTGTCGTCGTCAGCGGCGGTTTGTGCGAATTCGCTTTATCCTTAGGTAGGAAATCAGGTATTCAACCTTCGGTTAGATTATGAGGAGCGTCTGATGACCATTTCTGTCGGCGACCGTCTGCCGGAAGCCAAGTTCTTTGTCATGGGCCCGGAGGGTCCGCAGCCGAAAACTACGGCGGAGGTATTTTCGGGTCGCAAGGTTGCGTTGTTCGCGGTTCCTGGGGCCTATACGCCGACCTGCCACAAGCAACATTTGCCCGGCTTTCTTGAGCGTATGGATGAGATCAAATCGAAGGGTGTCGATGCTGTGTGCTGCACATCGGTCAACGACCTTTTCGTTTTGACCCAGTGGGCGAAAGATACGGGCGCGGAAGGCAAGGTTGAGTTTCTTGCTGATGGTGCTGGTGAATTTGCCAAGGCGGTTGGTCTCGATCTTGACTTATCGGCGTTTGGGCTTGGTCTGCGCTCTAAGCGTTATGCCATGCTGGTTGATGACGGGGTCGTAAAAGTTCTCAACATTGAAGACGCTCCACCGGAACACGATAAGTCGAGCGCGGCGACGTTGTGTTCAGCGATCGGCAACTCGATCTGAATGAGTACATGTGTGCGCGGCGATGACGTCGCGAAGGAACATTCAATGCGGACCGGCAGTCGTTGTGATTGCCGGTTCTTTTTTGTTTTTGTGTGGGACTTCAGTTCTCGAAGCGTGCGGTTACTTGAAAGGTTCCATACCGGCTCGTGCCAACTCGTCAGCGCGTTCGTTTTCTGGATGACCAGCGTGGCCTTTCACCCAGTGCCAAGAAACTTCGTGCCTGGTGCGCAGGTCATCGAGTTGTTGCCAGAGCTCGGCGTTTTTCACGGGCTTCTTGCTGGCGGTGCGCCATCCGTTTCGTTTCCAGCCATGTATCCAGCTCTTGATGCCGTTTTGCACGTAGGTGGAATCGGTGTGCAGATCGACGACGCTCGGGCGCTTTAGGGCGGCCAGGGCTTCGATTGCGGCTTGAAGTTCCATTTTGTTGTTTGTCGTTAGTGCTTCGCCGCCGTTCAATTCTTTTCTATGTTCGCCGGACATGAGGATCGCGCCCCAGCCGCCGGGGCCGGGGTTACCCGAGCAAGCGCCATCTGTGTAGATTGTTATGTGCGGTTTGCTGGCGGGTTCAGACATAAAAGATTTCGCGTCTAGTTGATGTGTGTTGGATGCGTTTTTGGGTAAGCGCATGAAAACTGGAGTGCGTTTCGATCTGGCTGGATGAGATGGCCTAGGCGAAGCTAAATCCGTATTCGGCTGTCGTCGCCGTTCTTTGATGGAAGCGCAGCCTTCTGAGGTAAGCTTTCGGGTCGTGCGGTTTGACGATGGCATTGGCTGGGGTGTTGAGCCAGTCATAACAACGCGTCAGCAAGAAGCGCAAAGCTGCGCCGCGCGCGAGGATCGGCATTGCAGCGCTCTCGGCTTCGCTCAGCGGGCGGACTTCATGATAGCCTTTTATCAACGCCCGACCCTTGGTGATGTTGAAGGAGCAGTCGTCTTCAAAGCACCAGGCGTTAAGGCAGATTGCCAGGTCGTAAGCAAGGCAGTCGTTGCAGGCAAAATAGAAGTCGATCACGCCGGAGAGTTCTTTACCGACGAAGAAGACGTTGTCGGGGAAGAGATCGGCATGGATGATCCCTTGCGGAAGGCCCCGAGGCCAGTCCTTTTCGAGCCAGTCGAGTTCTGCGGTGATATCTTCTTTGAGGCCGGTTGCGATGGAATCTGCCTGATCGGAGAATTTGTTGAAGAGCGGTCGCCAGCCCTGTGGTCCGAGCGCGTTTTCTCTCTTCAGCTCGAAACCCTCAGCAGCCAAATGCAGGCGTGCGAGCATGCGTCCGAGTTCTTGGCAATGGGTTGGTGAGGGGCTCTTGACGCAAAAGCCTTCGAGGAAGGTGATAATTGCAGCTGTGCGCCCGCAGAGTTGGCCGAGATTTTTGCCCTGGAGATCGCGAACCGGCAAAGGACAGGAGACACCATTTTTGCTGAGGTGCTCCATCAGCCCGAGGAAGAATGGCAGGTCGTCGGTCGCAACGCGTTTTTCGTACAGCGTCAGGATGAAGTTTCCAGCTGACGTGTGGAGCAGGTAGTTGGTGTTCTCGACCCCTTCGGCGATTCCCTTGAAGGACAGCAGTTCACCGAGGTCGTAGCCCTTGAGGAACTGCGTTAGGTCGTCATTGTTGACTTCGGTGT
This sequence comes from Filomicrobium sp., assembly GCA_040219445.1. GTDB lineage: Bacteria > Pseudomonadota > Alphaproteobacteria > Rhizobiales > Hyphomicrobiaceae > Filomicrobium. Next base: position 1,010,610 of record JAVJSM010000003.1, read on the forward strand.
AAACCGCCATGAAGCTCGTTTTCTCGTCTTTTGCCTTTTCTCACTCGGCCGCGGTTTCGTCACGCAGGGCGCGAGGAACATTGAAGGCAATGTTTTCTTCCGCCGTCGTCACGATTTCAAGCTCTGTGTTGAACCGATTGCGCAACTCATTGACGATTTCGTCGACGAGAACTTCCGGAGCCGAGGCGCCTGCGGTGATACCGACGGTGCCGCCCGAATGGATCAAGTCCCAGGGAATGTCTTGGCCGCGCTGGACAAGATGACCGCTCGGACAGCCGGCGCGTTCGGCGACTTCGACCAGGCGCAGAGAGTTTGAAGAGTTCGGTGCGCCAACCACCAGGACGACGTCGCAGCGTGGGGCAATGTGCTTCACCGCGATTTGGCGATTGGTCGTCGCGTAGCAGATATCTTCCTTGTGTGGACCCACGATGTTGGGGAAGCGCTCTTTCAGGCGATTGGCGATTGCAGCCGTATCATCGACCGACAACGTTGTCTGGGTGGTGAAGGCGAGCATGTCGGGATCGGCTGGTTCGAAAGCGTCAGCATCTTCGAGCGTTTCGATCAGTGTGACGGCACCTTCCGGCAACTGCCCCATGGTGCCGATCACTTCTGGGTGTCCGGCGTGGCCGATCAAAAGCACCTGTCGACCGGTTTCGTGATGGCGAATGGCCTCGAAATGAACTTTGAAGACCAACGGGCAAGTGGCGTCGAGCACGAACATGTTGCGGGATTTGGCTGCCTCAGGCACGCTCTTTGCGACACCATGTGCTGAAAATATCACAGGCTGTTCGGTGTCGGGGATATCGTCCAGCTCCTCCACAAAAATGGCGCCTTTGGCCCGCAAAGAATCCACAACGTAGCGATTGTGTACGATCTCATGCCGAACGTAGACAGGTGCTCCGTACTTTGCCAGGGCCAGTTCAACGATCTTGATCGCCCTGTCGACCCCGGCGCAGAAGCCGCGGGGCGCGGCCATTAGGATGCTCAACGGTGGCAGTTGCGTTGTGTCGCTGAGCGTTGGTTTGGCTGAAGCGTCGGAGGTCATAGAGAATTGCCCTTAGCGTTAATGGGGGTCTCTTCAGTTGTACTGTTAGAGATGCTTGGCCGGTTCCGTATGAGGGTGCTAGACTTTGAGTCGGGTGATGACAACATCTTGTGATCATACCGGTCGGGGGTGATCGGTCAGAGGTCACACACCCGGTAAATTATGGGGACTCGTTCAACATCATGCAATCTTCTGGAACGTGGGGTCGTGTTAGCGGAGATGCCGCATCGCGCTCTTGCGTAATCAAGCATCCAGTTTTGGGCGTATTGGTGGTTGCCGTTGCGGCGTTGGCAACGGGCGGATGCGGGATCTCATCTTTGACGTCGGGATTTGGCTCCAGCATTCTTGGTGGCGGCTCAAGCCAGACCGAGGTCGATTCAGTGACTGAGGAACAGCTGCTTTCTGCTGCGAAGGCTGACGTCAATGGCGGGGCAGGGTCGCTGTCAACCGGTACCATTGCGCACGGGTGTCCGAAATTTGTCCCCGAAGTTCGCGAGGGAAATGTCACCGTCTATGAGGCTGGCCGTGTTGGCGACAGTCTTGCCGTGAAGCACCGCGGTGAGATTACGAAAACGGCGCGCGAGTGTGTGATTGAGCCGGGTCGAGTGACCGTGAAGTATGGGTTCTCGGGGCGTGTGTTGCTGGGACCGCGCGGCCAAACTGGACCAGCTACGTTTCCGGTCAACGTTTATGTGACCGATGCGGCGCGGACCAAGATTGCCGGTGATAGCATGCAGGTGTCGGTCGATCTCAACGTTGATAAGCCGATTAGCTATTTCTCAGCTGTGCGTACAATCACCTTCGATGTCGCTCAGGGCGCGCGTCCGGGCGAATACAAGATGCACGTGGCGTTCGATCGGACGATGCCAGGCGCTGGCTAAGACACAAGATCAACAATTCACAAATGTCGGCCTGGGGTGAGTTTAGATCCCTCAGCACGCTTATCGTGCTACGCGGTTGGATCTGTTGGCTGATTAGACATGACGCGAGAAAACTTCGTTTGGAACGATTTATCGACCTTTGAGATAGATACGGCTCGGAGAGACTACGCGTCGTTGTTTGGGTGGTCCTTTGACGGTAATGGGACCTACGATTTTGCCTCGCTCGGCAGCGCGCATTGTGCTGCGATCTTCCCGATGCCGCAGAGGTTCATCGACATTAAGATGCCGTCGTTCTGGATGTCTTACGTCCATGTTGACGATCTTGATAGAACCGTCGCAGATGCCCGGAAACATGAAGGTGCGATCGTTGAACTCGCGCCTTATCAGTTTGATGAGACTGCCCGAATTGCCCTGATTCGCGATCCATCCGGTGCAGGGTTTACCCTTTATGAAGGCCCAGGGATCGAGCGAGCTGCAGGCCGGTTGGGCACTGTTTCAAGGATTTATCATCACTCGCAGGATGTCCGCGTTATCGAGCCTTTTTATAGGGATCTCTTCGGCTGGAGTTTTCGAGAACAAAGTCCGGCGCCTTGGCCCGTCTTCGATATCGTTCATGCAGACGGAACTCTCGTGGCGAAGGCCGAAGAGGTGCCAACAGAAATTCGGGGCAAGTTTTGCTATTGGATGCCGTGTTTCGTGACCGCGTCTACGGCGGACGCGACCGAGAAAATCGAAAGCCTCGGTGGAAAGGTCTTTTTTGAGTTTGCTGACGGCCGCCTTCTGGTTGCCGATCGGCAAGGAGCTCATTTCCTGATTAAGGCCGTGGCCCGCCAATAACAGAGCAACCAGCAATCCAAAAAAATAGGAGCGCGCCGAACGTGAGCGCGCTCCTTAATTGTTTTTGTTTCGGTTCCGCTTTCGGCCGTGCGTCTTAGTTCAGACGGCTGCGAACCGCTTTGATGCTGTCATCAATAAGGCTTCCGGCTTTATCGCCTTTGACCTTCTGACCGACAACCTTTTCAGCTGCGGAAACTGCTGCGTCGATCGCAGAGGCTTTAACTTCGCTAACGGCCTGTGCTTCAGCGCGGGAGATCTTTTCTTCAGCAAGCTTTGTGCGACGCTCAAGGCTCTCGCGTAGCTTGACTTCGGTTTCTTTCTCCATCGCTTCGGCGTCGCGACGCGCTTTGTCGATGATTTCTTTGGCTTCTTCTTCAGCCTCGCGGGCTTTCTTCTGATATTCAGTCAGCAGGGCTTGCGCTTCCTCGCGCAGGCGGCGGGCTTCATCAAGTTCGTTGCGGATGCGCTCGGCACGATCATCAAGGGCTTTGCCCATCAGCTTGTGCACGCCCAGATAGTAGAGGATGCCGAAGAAGATCAAGAATGACAGGAGAACCCAGTTCTCAGGATTATCGATAAAAGCCTGCATCGTGAGGTCCCTTAGTTCTTCAACGCGGATTGGATGTCGGACGCCGATACGTCGGTGTCGATCAGCTGTTTGACGACAGCGCTGGCGACATCGGTTGCGATTTCATCGACGCTTGCCAAGGCCTTGGTGCGGACGTCCTGGATGCGAGTTTCCGCTTCGGCCAGACGGCCTGCGATCTCATCGTCGACGGCGCGTTGGCGTTCAGCCACTTTGGCATCCAGCTTTTCGCGGGTGTCACGGGCGATTGCGCCTGCGTTTGCGCGGGCGTCGCCGAGGGCTTTCTCATAGTCTGCCAGCGCTTTGTCGGTATCGGTTTTCAGCCGCTCGGCGGAGTCGAGATCGCGTTGGATGCGTTCGCGGCGCTCGTCGATAACCTCGCCAATGCGTGGCAGAACGAGACGCGACATCAGCACGTAAAGCGCTGTGAATGTGATTGCCAGCCAAACCAGCTGCGGAGCGAAGGTATCGACGTTGAACGGCGGGAAGGAAGCCGATTCGTGTCCGCCGTGGGCTCCAGTAGAGGTGTGGACGTCAGCAGCATGGGCGTCCTTACCGTGGACGTCGTGTGCGCCGCCAGCGCCATCAGAATGGGATTTTTCAGCCATGGCTCGCCGGAAGTAGGTTGTCTTAATTTGAGGGCGAGGCGCGCCGGATCTAAAGTCGGCGCAGCCTCGCTCGTAAAGTCGCTCAGTGTCGGCCGAATTAGACGGCGAACAGAAGAAGAAGCGCGATCAGCAGCGAGAAGATCCCGAGAGCTTCTGTCAGAGCGAAGCCGAGAAGCAGCGTACCGCGCTGGCCGTCAGCGGCCGATGGGTTGCGCAGAGCGCCGGAGAGGAACTGACCGAACAGGTTGCCGAGGCCGATGCCTGCTCCGGCCATACCGAGGCATGCGATGCCGGCACCGATGTACTTGGCTGCTACTGGATCCATTTTGAGCTCCTTTAAGGTTTTGGTTTTTCGCGGTGTCTTCAGTGCGAAAGGTTGAAGGTCGTGTCTGTCCCCGTTTCGCTTAGTGCGATCCGTGGACGGCGTCGTTCAAGTAAATGCAAGTCAGGACTGCAAAGACGTAGGCCTGCAAAACCGCCACCAGAAACTCGAGCGCGGTGAGCGCAACGGTGAGCGCGAGCGGCAGTGGTGCGAGGATGCTCCAGACGCCTGCGCCGAGCAGCAGGCCAACAAATCCCGCAAAGATCTTCAAGGCGATGTGGCCTGCGAGCATGTTTGCGAATAGACGCACCGAGAGGCTGATCGGGCGGGAGATGAAGGAGATGATCTCGATTGGAATGAGGATCGGGTAAAGCGCGGCAGGAACGCCGGATGGCACGAAGATGCCAAAGAACCCGAGGCCGTGCTTATAGAGGCCGTAGAGAATCACGATCCCAATCACGAGAAGCGCCAACGCAGCGGTTACAGCAATGTGACTGGTGACGGTGAACGTCAGACCTGGGATCGGAATCATGCCGAGCAGGTTCAAGACCAGGACGAAAATGAAGAGCGAGAATACGAGCGGGAAGAACTGCATTCCCTGGGTGCCGATGTTCTCTCGGACGGTGTTGGCAACGAACTCGTAGATCAACTCCGAGACTGACTGAAGCCTTGTCGGAACGAGGTTGCGACCGCCGGTCGAGAAATAGAGGAACGAGAAGATCAGTCCCAAGGCGACCAGCATGTAGATGCCGGAGTTCGTCAGTGATGCGTCGATCCCGAACAGGTCGATTGGCAGCACTTCCTTGATTTCGAACTGCTTGATTGGACTATGCCCATGACCGTCAGCTGCCACGGCGCTCCCCCTTAACTGTCGTCATCATCATCGGGAACCGCTTTCCCTTTCGAAGGGTCCGACGGTCCGGTTTTCATCTTCAAGCCGCTACGTACGACGTTCAACATGCCTGCGGCCGAGCCAAGCAGGAAGAACACAATGAACATCAGCGGCCACGTCTTCGTGCCGAATACTGCCGGCATCAAATGAGTGTCCAGGTACCAGCCAATGGCCGAACCGACTATGATTCCGCCGATCAATTCGGTGGAAAGCCTGAGCGCGCGGCCCATGACTTCCCGGCTAGCGCTGTCGTCCGACTTGCCTTGGCTGCCGTTTTGCCCCGTTTCCGGGCGGGCAGCTTCCAGCCTGCGGCCGATCTCGGCTGAGCGCCGTTTGAATTCAGCCCGTTCTTCGGGGCTGATCTGACCGTCGCGGTGCTCGGAACCCTCGTCTGCAGATGCCATGGATAAAGAGCCTCTTACGCAGATCTGGGAAAGTAAGTCGGCAGGGAATTCTATCGGGCCGGACCATAGAGTTGGCCCTGGGGGGTGTCAAGAAATCCGTCCTGCGACAAAGGTTTGGGTTAGGGGCCGCAAATCCAGGGATTGCGGGGGCTGCGACGATATTTCCAAGGGCGTGTGAGGGCCTGCCATCTGCGCAAAATGGAACGGCCGGTAACCAGCTTTAAATGAATACTTAAGCTGATGGTCACCGAGGCATGGTCTGATGCCGCAAACCAATTGTTTTCTCCGCCATTTGGCGGCCGGACCGTGGGGCATTCGGGTCGTGATAGATACCAATACATTTATTATCGTTTCTGTCGGTGCTGTCTTCTTAACTGTTGGTGTTTTGGCCTGGATGGTTGATGCCGGTGTCAAAGAAGAGAGCAAGACCCTCATAAAGTATTGCCTGTTCGGCATGTTCGCGGCGTTGATCGGCCTGTTCTTCCTGATCAAGGACGACACTGAATTCGAGTACGGCGGTTGGACGCCGCAGGATAAGGGAAACAAGGACTCTTCCCGCCGCGGCGGTATGGGCCTTGGTGGCGGCGGTGGCGGTAGGGCAACCATGTCCGATGCCGGCGGCGGTGGCGGCGAACTCGTCTTGGAAGAGGGCGGTGAAGCTGGCGAAGGCGAGATGGCGCTTGAAGAAGATGCTGGTGGCGATGGCGACGATGATGGTGATGGGGACGCCGACGGTGATCAAGCCAATGGTGAGATCCAGGATTGCCCTGTCTGCCCTGTCATTGTGCCTATTGACGCTGGTTCCGGTCTTATCGGCTCTGCTCTGACGGTTGTTGCCAAAGGTGCGCAATCCGGGCCGGCAAGCCAGGTTACCGTGAAATCTGAATTCGGCATTGGAAAATACGAGATCACGCGGGAGCAGTATCAGGCCTTCATCGATGAGAGCGGATACAAGCCGACGCACAGCTGTCGGGTTGGCCGGACACTCGCAGGCAGTTATGAGAAGCCTGGATTCCAGCAGTGGGCTGATCATCCGGTTGTATGTATCAACTGGCGGGATGCGGTTGCCTATACCGAGTGGTTGTCGCAGAAAACCAAGAAGACCTATCGTCTGCCTACAGAGGTCGAGTGGGAGTTTGCTGCGCGTTCGGGATTAACCGGTGGCTACATCACTGAGCGTCCGATTACATTCAAAGAGGCGAACTTTGCCGATAAGAAGGGCAAGCGTGTAGGCCGCACGGCGAAGGTCGGAAGCTATGCCGCGAATGGCAACAAGATGCACGACGTGCATGGCAATGTTTGGGAAATGACGAGCGACTGCTGGTCGCCTGGCTATCTGAGCCTCAAAAAGCAGGTTGCCGGTAAGGTTGATTGTTCAAGGCATGTTGCCAAAGGTGGCGCGTGGTTCAGCGGGCCAGAGCATCTCAACTTTGCGATGCGTGTTGGGGTTGGCACTAAGGTCGCCAACAATGGCCTGGGATTCCGCGTCGTCCGCGAGAGCGACACGAAGGTCATCCGGAAGTCGTCGCAGCTTAATCTTCGTGACGTGTTAGAGCGTGTTGAATAATTTTTCGCATCACGCTTGGTAAGGCTTGTGCGTCCAAGTTGCGCCGATTGACCCATTTGCAGCGTTCCGGCTCGGCCCAGAGCTGTAACTGTGAATTGGTTGGGACGACGGCCAAGTAGACCTGCATCTCCAGCTTGAAGTGCGTAAACGTGTGGGTGACAAGTCCAGGCACCGCCCACCAGTCTGACGTTATTGGGGCTTCGCGAAGAGCTTTGTTCTTCTGCAATTTGGCAGCTGTCCAATTCGTCGATGGCACTTCGAGCATCCCACCCAGCAACCCGGCGGTTGGACGGCGGCGAAGAAGGATATCTCCGTCTTCGCGTAACGCGACGAAGGCGTGGGCGCGACGGACGGGCCGCGCAGCCTTCGGGGCCTTTCGCGGCAGCTCAGCGGCGATGCCTTTCGCCAATGCGTGGCAATCGATTTGCAACGGACAGGTGAGGCAGGACGGGCTTTTGGGTGTGCAGACGGTAGCACCCAAATCCATCATTGCTTGAGCGAAGTCGCCAGGACGTTCGGTGGGCACGAGACTTGTGGCATACCGTTTGATTTCTGGTTTGCCTGCGGGTAGCGGCAATTGGAGTGCGAAAAGCCGGGAGACAACCCGCTCAATGTTGCCGTCGACTGGGGCCGATTTCTCGCCAAAGGCAATCGCCGCGATAGCAGCTGACGTATAAGGGCCGATGCCTGGTAGCTTACGTAGCTCGCGTTCCGTTTTCGGGAACTGGCCTTTGTAGTCCTCAACAACCATGCGCGCACAGGCGTGGAGGTTTCTGGCTCGGGAGTAATAGCCAAGGCCAGCCCAAGCCGCGAGCACATCGTCAAGGTCGGCGGCGGCCAGCTTGCGAACCGTCGGCCAGCGGCGAAGGAAGTCTTTATAATAGGGGATAACCGCCTTGACCGTCGTCTGCTGGAGCATGATTTCGCTGAGCCAGACGTTGTAAGGTTTGGCGCGTTTGCCGGGAGGACGGCGCCAGGGAAGTTCGCGGCGCTCGGTATCGTACCAGTCGAGAAGGCGCTCCACGGTCGCCGGTCCGGCTGGCCGCAGGGGCAGTTGTTTTTGGGCAACGCTGCTCATTGGGCCTCCCGGACGGGCATGCGAATCATTCACTAAATGTTAACCCTAGCGGGACTTGTTTGAAATCGGTCTGACGAGGCCGAAGTTCGTGAGATTGGGGATGACGCAACGCACGACAGCAATGTTGCCCAGAGATCGCACCCGTGCCGCAGGCAATTCGGGGGCGCGGCAGGCGTTGGCGTCACAAGCGTCGCGCGCCCGGAAACCGCTGAATATCGGCAAGTCGGTCGGTTCTTTCGTTCCTCAGCTGGCCCAAAAAGCATTTGAAAAATATGGCTTTTCAACCGTTGCGCTGTTGACGGACTGGGCCGTGATTGTCGGCAAAGACTTAGCGTGTTTTACCCGGCCGGAGCGCCTGAAATGGCCACGGCAAGTGGCTGTCAGCGGGGATGTTGAGGCTGGTTGCGAAGGGCGCCCCGGTGCAACGCTTGTATTGCGGGTGGCACCTGCGCGAGCGCTCGAAGTCCAGTACGGTACCCGGCAAATTGTCGATCGTATCAACAGCTATTTTGGGTACAGCGCAGTCGCAGATGTGCGAATTCTGCAGGCGCCGTTAGGCGATGAGGCTGCGTTACAAGCTCCTGAACACGCTGTTGCCAGCGGATCTGAGCCGAAGGCCAGACAATCGGGAGTTTCGGAAGGAGCTACCCTGAGCGATGATATGCTGAAGGGTGTCGCGAACGAGAAGCTGCGCGCTTCATTGAAGAAGCTCCAGGCTGAGGTCATTGGCGGCAATCGCTGACGTTGTCCCTAGGAAGGTCGGCAGAGATCGCTGATCTGTGGCCGGTGGATGCCAAAAATCGCTAAAGCTTCCGGCATTCAGAGCGTATCTACCCTGTTATCTCGCGTCGGTGGTTTGTTGCGCTCAAAGCCCTCTTAATTCCATCACAAACCATTCAGTTGCCATTCAGCCGGAAATCGCCTTAATCGCAGGAAACACTTAGGATAACGTGGAATTTACGCGCTTTTACAATGCGTGTGTACAGGACCGCAAAATCAGGAGGCCTTGCCTTGTCGAAGTCCGCTCAGACGTTTTTCTCCGCTGATATCGACCGTCGTCGCGTTCTTGCGGGTTCCGGCGCGGTCGTGGGTGCCGCTGGTTTAGGTTTGACGGTAGGAAGCAATGCGGCTGAGGCCGTTGATGTTGCGCAGTTGATGGCTGATACGGGGCTACCAGAGCTTTCTGTTGGACCCAAAGATGCCAAGGTTACGATTGTCGAATATGCTTCGATGACGTGCCCGCACTGCGGCCACTTCCACAACAAGATCTATCCCGAAATCAAAAAGAAATACGTTGATACCGGCAAGGTCCGCTTCGTGTTTCGCGAGTTTCCGCTCGATAACCTAGCTGCTGCGGCATCAATGCTGTCGCGCTGTTCGGGCGAGGGCAAAGAGCTGGCGATGGTGTCGGTCTTGTTTGAAAAGATGGACGACTGGGTCGTTCGAGATAACCCTGTTCCGAAGCTGTTTGAATTTGCAAAGCAGGCTGGTTTCACCAAAGAGAGCTTTGAGACGTGTCTGAAAGATCAGGCTCTGCTCGATAAACTGTTGGCTCAACGTAAGCGCGCTTCTGCGGAGTTTGGTGTGAATTCGACGCCGTCCTTCTTCGTCAACGGCGAGAAACTTGCCGGTGCTCCATCTCTTGAGAACTTTTCGAAGGTTATCGATTCGCTTCTGGGGAGTGGCTAACCAAGTGAGTTCGATGGGGGGCTTTGATATGTTGATCGCAGGGCTGCGCAAATTCGCGGGCCCTGTCGTTGTTGCCGGAATGGTTGGTCTCGTCGCAGCAGGCTGTGCGAACAATGCTCAGCTTCTCGCGACGAGCTCTCTCGATGCAAATGGCGGCGCTGGAGCATCCAGCAATGCAAGTGCTTTTGCGCTAGCCTCGACGCCTAAGGCGAAACCGTTCAACCCTTTCGAAGATCCGCATGCGCAGGACTACGGTGCGCGCCAGGTTATTGCCCAACCGACGCTGGAAGAAGTTATGAAGGTCGGGGCGCTGCCTGACATGGCGCTAGGCCGGGCCGATGCCCCGGTTACGGTTGTGAAATACGCCTCTTTGACTTGCCCGCACTGCAAGCGCTTCCAGGCGACGGTGTTTCCGAAGTTCAAACGTAACTACATCGACACCGGGAAGGTCCGGTTTGTTATCCGCGAGTTTCCGATCGGAAGGTCGTCGGGTAATGCGACGATTGCGTTGCGATGCGCGCCCAAGAGTGCCTATTTCAAGCTCTACGGAAAGTTTCTGGCCCAGCAGGGTCGCTGGGTTTCGCAAGAAGTGCGGCTCGATAACATCTATGCCGTTGCGAAACAGGTTGGGTTATCCAGGTCGCAGTTTGACGCCTGCTTGGCGAATCAGGACTTAATCAAATCACTGGCCTGGGTGAAGGATCGCGGTCGCACACTGGGTATTATTGGCACCCCGAATTTCTTTATCCAAAACAAGCTGGTAAAGAAGGTTCTTGATTATGAAGGTTTAGCGGCTCTGGTTGACGCTGAACTCAATGCCAGGAAACAGATGGCTGTCGCGAACTAGTCCGCTTTAGCCATCCGCGGATGCATTATCCGCTCGGCTGGAGCCAACTGCGATGCACTTGAGCCGCCTCAGGCTCGTCGGTTTCAAATCCTTTGTCGAGCCGACGGAACTTGTCATATCTACCGGCCTGACTGGCGTTGTCGGGCCAAACGGCTGTGGCAAGTCAAACCTCCTCGAAGCGCTGCGCTGGGTGATGGGCGAAAGCTCATACAAGTCGATGCGTGGATCGGCGATGGATGATGTGATCTTCGCCGGCACCGCGACAAGGCCTGCGCGCAACAGTGCCGAAGTCACCTTGTTTATCGACAATACCGAGCAGCTGGCGCCAGTTGAATTCAATGATACCGATCAGATTGAGGTGAGCCGGCGCATTGAGCGTGAGGCGGGGTCGGCATACCGGATCAATGGCCGGGAGACGCGGGCGCGGGATGTTAAGATCCTGTTTGAAGATGCGTCTGCGGGTGCGCGGTCACCGGCACTTGTGCGGCAGGGGCAGATTGCGGAAATCATCAACGCCAAGCCGGAGAACCGTCGGCGCATTCTGGAAGATGCTGCCGGTGTTGCGGGGCTTCACACGCGGCGGCACGAGGCAGAGCTTCGCCTAAAGGCAGCAGAAGCGAACCTCGCGCGGCTTGATGATGTCATGGGTGGGCTCAACGCCCAAGCTGAGACCCTCAAGAGGCAGGCGCGTCAGGCGCGCCGCTATCGAGATCTGTCGCAGAAAATCAGCACGGTTGAAGCGTTAGCGCTGCATCTTGCCTGGCGCGAGGCACATGAGGCCGTTGAGCGTGAGGATGCGTTGCTGAGGGCAGTATTGGAAAAGCTCTCGCAGGTCTCCCAAGAGGAAGCTCAGGCGTTGCGGCTCGAAGCGGAACTTGGAGAGCGTTTACACCCGTTGCGGGAAGAGCTTTCCGCTAAGGCTGCTGCTGCTGCTCGGGTTCGTCATGATCTTGAAGCTTTTGAGCGCGAGGCGGTGCGCCAGGAAGAGCGGGCGAAAGAGCTTTTAGAGCAGGTCGAGAGCCATGGGCGGGACAAAGCTCGTGAAGAGGGTATGCAAGCCGAAGCCGTCGAGACTGTTGCTCGGCTCAATCGCGATATTGCCGATCTGCAAGCGCGTGAAGTGGAGTTCCAGGATGCAGAAGAGCGGGCACGTAAGGATCTGGGCAAAGTTGAAGAGACGCTTGGCGATGCGGAGACCAAGCTCAATGATGCTAACGCGACTTTTGCCAATGAGTCCGCGCGTCGCTCTTCACTTCTGCGCATGCTGGATGAGCGGCGCACATCGATAACTCGTATCGATGAGCAACTTGCTCTACTTGACCGGCAAGAGGCTGAGATCGAAGGCCTTGAGCCCTTATCTGATGAGAAAGCTCAGGTGCAGGGCTCCATTGGATCGCAAGAAACGCAACTTGCGGAACTTGAGGTTCAGGTTGCCGAGGCTGAGCGCGTTGTTGGAGAGAAATCAACCGCCTTTGATGAGGCCCGTACGGCTGCACAAGAAGTCAAGCTGAAGGTTCGGGCTCTGCAATCTGAGGCCGAAGCTTTGCGCCGGACACTGGCGCAAAAATCTAGTGGCGATGTCGCTGCAATTTTGGATTCGGTGGACGTCGCTGAAGGCTATGAGACGGCGCTGGGTGCAGCTCTTGGAGACGATCTTGAAGCGCCGGTTGACGCTTCGACTTCGGTTCATTGGCGTTTGGTTGAGGCCGGTGAGGATGACCCCGAGCTGCCGTCCGGTGTGTCCCGCCTTTCGGATTTCGTGACAGCACCGCCGGAACTGACGCGCCGCTTAGCGCAGATCGGACTTGTTGATGCGGCGGATGGGCCATCGTTGCAGACCCACTTGCTGCCGGGCCAACGCTTGGTAACGCGTGAAGGGATGCTGTGGCGCTGGGATGGTTTCGTTGCCGTTGATGAAGGTGTGAACGCTTCGGCAAGACGTCTGGAACAACGCAATCGGCTCTCAACGCTTGAAGAAGAATTGGTTGTAGCCGAGCGAGATCTTGGCAGCCGGTCCGGCCAGCTGAAAGAAGCTGAACAGGCGCTGCAGTCTGCGAAGGATAATGAGCAGAGTCTGCGAACGTCCTGGCGAGGTGGGCAGCGTGATCTTGGCGCGCTCCGTCAGCAGTTGGCCGACGTTGAGCGCAAACTGGCGCAGGCGGAAAACAAGCTGTCGGCCATCGCAGCTTCCAAACAGCGCGCGCTGGCCGAATTGGAACACGCCAAGGCGCTTGAGACGGAAAGCCAATCCGCGCTTGAGGCTTGCGATGAAGCGCTGATCGCCCGGTTGCAATCGGAGTGGGAGGCCGCTCAGAAGCAAGCACAAACTTTCCGGTCTGAAGTTGCTGAGAAGCGGGCGGTGCTGACAACGCTTCATGCGTCACGCGAAGAAGGTCAGCGACGATTGAAAGCGCTGGGTGAAGATCTCACGCGTTGGAATGATCGCGCGGCGGCGGCTGAAGCGCATATCGAGTCTCTCGAAAAGAGAATTCAGGAAGCGCGCGGGCAGCTCGGTGAGTTTGATGGGCTCGCGGACAAGACGTCTGAGGGACGTCAGAAACTGCTGGATGCCCTGAGTGCGGCGGAAGTTCAGCACAAGTCCGCTGCGGACCAAGTCCAACAAGCCGACACGGACGCGCGTCAGTCGGTTGAGGTGCTGCGTGCGTTGCAGGCGGCTGTTTCGGCAACACGGGAGGCGCGCGCGGGTCACGAGGCTCGGCTAGAGGCCTTCCAGCAGCGCTGTGGTGAAGCTGAGGCGCGCATCCGTGAGGTGTTCGATACCGATCCGCAGTCCTGTCTGGCGCTAGCAGAGCTGCCTGAGGGCGCAGAGCTTCCAGAGCTATCGGAGGCTGAACAGCATCTGGCGAAGCTGCGCGCGGATCGCGAGCGGCTTGGGGGTGTCAACCTGCAGGCCGACTCAGATCTGGAGCGGATCACGTCTCAAGTCGACGATATCGCAACCGAGCGCGCTGATGTGCAGCAAGCTATCGACAAACTGCGGCAGGCGATTTCGCAACTCAATCGCGAGGGTCGCCGCCGGATCAACGAAGCGTTCGAGACGGTGAACGGGCACTTCGGCCGGTTGTTTGAGACGCTGTTTGGCGGCGGGGAAGCGCAGCTCGAAATTTCGCAATCGGAAGAAGACCCGCTGCAGGGCCGGCTAGAGATCATTGCAAAGCCGCCCGGCAAGAAACCGGCGACGCTGTCGCTGCTCTCTGGTGGTGAGCAGACGTTGACGGCGCTGGCGCTTATCTTTGCGGTGTTCCTCACGAACCCATCGCCGATCTGTGTGTTGGACGAGGTCGATGCTCCGCTTGACGATGCCAACGTGGATCGCTTCTGCACGTTGATGGAGAGCATGGCCGACGATACTCAGACGCGCTTCCTGGTTATCACGCACCACCCGATGACGATGACGCGCATGAATCGTCTGTTCGGAGTGACGATGGCGGAGAAGGGCGTGTCGCAGCTGGTGTCGGTCGATTTGGAAACCGCGCAAGGTTTCCGCGAGGCGGGTTAGGGTTCTTTAGTTGCGCCTTGTTTGGTCAACACCTCGCAAGCGGGTGTTGAGCTGAGATGCCCACATAACATCCGGCGCATGACACTTCTTTGAGATCGCGTGTTGACGAATAAAGTTGTGTTGGGATTCTTGTTCCCAACACTTCCTAAAGTCGTGTTGGATCAAGCGTAGCCGTACGCGGTAGCCAAGTTATCTCCGCCGTGGCTTGTGCTTCGATAGCTCGCGAATTCCGTAGCTTGCGCTGGCTGCTCTGTCTGGATCCTGAAGGTTACCAGACCGTTGCCGGGGGCATAGACACCGCCAAAACGTTCGGCCACCCGGCACATCGCGGTGTTGTCGCTTCGGCATACCAAAACTGCTGTCGCCTCGCCGATCGCTTCCAATGCGGCTTTCATCAGCTTGGAGCCGATGCCGCAATTCTGCACTTCAGGTTCGACGGTGAAAGCCAACTCGACGAGCGGTTGTCCGACGTTGTTGAGCGGGCTTAATTCAACGACAGCGCGCAACGTTTCTCCGTCGTAGGCGCCAATCAGGCAGGTGCTCGATCCTGCGATGTTTAGGGCGTACGCTTGCAGTGCGCCATCATCCATCGCGTGGTTGAAGCGCATCCAACGGGAGCGTCTGTCAAGGCGCACCAGGTGGCGGCAGAAATCCGCAAGATCGCTGTGTTCTAGTGGACGGACAGTGATCTGCTCACGGTCCGGATTTAATGATTGTGTGTTGTTGTTCATTTTGCTCTTCCCTGTGATCTGAATACAGAGTAGCAATGCTGAACTAAAGTGCGGTAAAGCAGTCCTTTGTTGGATGACTGAAGAATTGCTTAGCTTTTATTTGCAGTTCAGTAACCATAACTTGCCTGGCTGATGTCGGCCTTGTTGATGACCGGGCAAAACGCCGCGCTGTGATTTCCAGCGTGATTGAGCACGTTAGGCCGACCCAAGTTTTGCCCACCGTCATGTCGAACCGGCAAACTTGAGATCAGCCTGCGATTTTGGAGAAGTCGGCGACGGTTAATGTGGTGGCGCGGATTTCGGACAAGAGCTTGAGGCGGTTCTCGCGCAGGGCGGGATCGTCTGCGTTGACGGTGACGTCGTTGAAGAAGGCGTCGACGGGTCCGCGCAGTTCGGCCAACGCACTCATTGCGCCTTCGAAATTCTCGACGTTGATGGCGGCCTGGGTGTCGAACTTGACCTTGGCGATGGCTGCGGCCAGTGCGCGTTCGGCAGGCTCTTTCATGAGCGGGCCGTCAGGCTCGCCAGCGTAGGATTTGCCGTCCTTCTTTTCCTCGATGGTGAGGATGTTGGTGGCGCGTTTGACGCCGGCCAGCAGGTTTTCGCCGTCGTCGGTGTCGAGGAAGTCTGTGAGGGCTTCGACGCGTTTGACGATGAGGGCGATGTCGTCCTGGCCGGGAAGTGCGAAGACGGCGTCGATCAGATCGTGGCGCTTGCCTTCATCACGCAGGTGGACCTTGAGGCGGTCTGCGAAGAAGGAGAGGAGGTTGATTGCGATCGCGCGAATTTCGCGTCCGAACTGAGCTAAAGATTCGTCCGTGATCGGGCCATCGTAGTGCTCGGAAAGAGCTAGGTTCTCAATCTCCGTGATTTGTTTTTCAGATAGGCCCTTTTCAATGAGTTGTTGCACTCCCGTACGTTTCTCATCAATTGCGACTCGTTCGATCGCACACTTTATCAGGGCTGCGTTTCTCGCGATCCGTTGCAGAAGTCCTATCCGAAGATCATTCTCCAGAAGTATCCGAATAACACCCAAAGCCGCGCGGCGGAGTTGGTAGGGGTCGCCGGAGCCGGTTGGTTTTTCATCAATGGCCCAGAAGCCCACAAGGGTGTCGAGCTTATCGGCGAGCGCGACGGCAATGGCGACGCTGTCGCCGTCGTCTTCTTTCGGCACCGTGTCAGAGGGGCCTTTAGGTTTGTAGTGCAATTCAATGGCACGCGCGATCTCAGGTTTGATGCCGCCTTTTTCCGCGTAGTAGCGGCCCATCAGACCTTGCAGCTCGGGGAACTCGCCAACCATCTCTGAGACAAGGTCCGCCTTGCAAAGCTGGGCCGCGCGGCGGGCGGCTTCTGGATCGGCATCAACGGCCCCGGCGATCTGATAGGCCAATTCCGCGACGCGCTCGATGCGGTCTTTCTGCGTGCCAAGCTTGGCGTGGAAAGTGATGTTGGCAAGCTTGGTTGCCATCTCATCGAGGGGGTGTTTGAGGTCTTGGTCCCAGAAGAATTTGGCGTCGGACAGGCGTGCGCGGATGACCTTCTCGTTGCCTGCGATGATCTCGGTGCCGCCGTCCGTTGCGATCAGGTTGGAGACCAGGATAAAGCGGTTGGCGAGCTTGCCGGTTTTCGGGTCGCGCAGGGAGAAGCACTTCTGGTGCGACTTCATCGAGGTGATGAGGCATTCGGGCGGGACTTCGAGGAAGCTTTCTTCGAAGGTGCCCATGAGTGCGACCGGCCATTCGGTGAGGCCTGCGTTTTCGTTCAAGAGGGCTTCGTCTTCGACGAGTTCGAGGCCCGCGTCGTCGGCCAGTTGGCGCGCGTCTTCAGCGATCATTGCGGCGCGCTCTGAGGCGGGGAGCAACACTTTGGCGTCGCGGAGTTTGCTGCCGTAGTCTTTGAAGTCGGTGACCGAGAATTCTTCTTTGCCGTGGAAACGATGGCCGCGTGTTTTGTCTCCAGATGCGATGCCCGCGATCTCGAAGGGCACGACCTTGCCGTCGAGTAGACACAACACCGATTGCAGTGGGCGGACCCATTGGAAGTCGCCTGAGCCCCATCGCATGGATTTCGGCCAGGGGAATTTGCCGGCGACCTCGGAGACCACTTCGGCGATGATCTCAGGTGCTGGGCGGCCTGGCTTTTCGATTTTGGCGACGTAGAAATCACCTTTCTTCGGATCGGAGACGACTTCGGCTTCGTCAATGGAGGATAAACCGGCCCCGCGCAGGAAGCCTTGCAGGGCTTTTTCTGGTGCGCCGACGCGAGGGCCTTTGCGCTCTTCGGAGATTGCTGGTGACATGGCGGGCACGTCTTCCAGGACGATCGTCAGGCGGCGTGGGGTCGCGTAGGCTTGGTAGCTGCCGTGCTCTAACCCTGCAGCTTTTAAGCCAGTCGTGACAAGGCGTGCGAGATCATCGGCCGCGCGGGCCTGCATACGGGCTGGAATTTCTTCGGACAGGAGTTCGAGCAGAAGCTGTGGCATGGCGCGGTAACGGGTCTCCGAATAGTGGGAGCCCCGTTCTAGTTCGCTCGCGAATAGAAGTGAAGCGGTTCGTTTGGCCGGATGCCGCAGGGTTTACTGTTCAGGGGCGGGCTCGAGGCCGATTGGGTAGATATCATTGACGGCGATCAGAATGGCTTGGCCAAGTTCCTCTGCGGCACCCGTGGAGTGCAGGTAACCGAGACCGACAACGACGAGCGCGACGAGGAACCAGAAGACAACGCGCTTCAGGATCAGCCAACCGATGAAGAAAATCGGGATGACTCCGATCGCGATACCGATCCAGGGGTTTAGTTCGTCGGGACTCATGGGTGTGCCTCCGTTGTTTTCGTTCTGGGGAGATAGCCCCGGGTTTGGTCTGGTGGAGGATATACCGTCCGCAATCCGACAACGATATGACGCCCCCTGCGACACAAAGTGCGACCTGGTAAGTTGTTGGTGCGATAGGGCTTTTAGGTTGGGGCTGGCTTGCGGCTTGTTGTTGTTACCCCTCGACGCCGCCGCCTTCGGTTGCCAGCCAAGCACCGCAGCAGGCTTTGGACAGCTCACGGACGCGTAGGATGTAGCTTTGGCGTTCGGTGACGGAAATCACGCCGCGGGCATCGAGCAGGTTAAAGACGTGGCTTGCCTTGATGGCCTGATCGTAGGCGGGAAGGGCCATCAGGTGACGCTCACCGTCGATGCCTTTTTCGAGGATCGATTTGCATTCGGCTTCGGCGTCCTTGAAGTGCTGGAGCAGCATTTCGGTGTCGGCGTGCTCGAAGTTGAAGCGCGAAAACTCCTGTTCGGCTTGAAGGAAGACATCGCCATAGGTGACTTTGTCGTCGCCGGTGCCGCCGTTGTAATTGAGGTCGTAGACGCGGTCGACGCCTTGGACGTACATCGCGAGGCGTTCCAGACCGTAGGTGATTTCGCCGGAAACGGGGCGGCAATCGTAGCCGCCGACCTGTTGGAAATAGGTGAACTGCGTCACTTCCATGCCGTTGCACCAGACTTCCCAGCCCAGACCCCAAGCGCCGAGTGTCGGGCTTTCCCAATCATCCTCGACGAAGCGGATGTCGTTCAAGGTCGGGTCGATGCCGATGCGGTCGAGGCTTTGCAGGTAGAGTTCGAGGATATCGGGCGGTGAGGGCTTCAGGAGCACCTGGAACTGGTAATAGTGCTGGAGCCGGTTTGGGTTTTCGCCATAGCGGCCATCTTTGGGGCGACGGGACGGTTGGACGTAGGCTGCGTTCCAGCTTTTGGGACCCAGTGAGCGCAGTGTGGTTGCTGGATGAAACGTGCCTGCGCCGACTTCCATGTCGTAGGGCTGCAAGACGACACAGCCTTGTTCTGCCCAGAAGCGCTGCAGGGCGAGGATCATGTCCTGGAAGGATTCGGTCGGTCGGAGATCGTTTTGGTGCCCAACACTCGGTAAACCGGTGTTGGAGTTTTGGTGCCCAACACTCGATGAATCGGTGTTGGAGCTTGTGCTCTTTGATGCCGAATTCTTCTTTTTCTTAGATCCCTTGGCCATGCCCGTTCGCTCATAATTTGGTTGGAAGCCCGCGCAATATAGCCATAGCGAAGCCGATGTCACGGGCAGCTTTCGGCCGAAGTTGGTGCGGCATGCGCAACTCTTTTGCGCGTTTTAATGGTGTTTTGGCTCGGGCTTGTAAGCACCGGAGGCTTCATCCCACTCCAGCGTGCCCGCTTCCTTTGGCTCTTTGGCTTTGTTTTGGTTCTCTTCAGCCTGTCGCATTGCGTCTTGCTGCCGGTGACGTTTCATCGACCAGTGCGCAAGCCGGTAACCGGCGACAAGACTGACGCCGACGGCGGCAAGAAGGAAGAGATGCGGCGGCATGTTTTCTAGATCCTCGTACAGCAATCCCACAGCCTCTAGAGGCCGTAGCGTGACCATAGTGCACGCGTTTCAGCTGCCGACAAGATGTCGTCGGCCAAGGTAGCTCCGACGGCCGGTGGTGCGACCAAAGTATTTGGACGCCTAAGCAGGCTCATAAGGCCGCCTTTGCTCATTGGAATGGCGCGCAGGCGTACCTTCGGGCCATGGAGTTCCTGCATCTTGGTGCGCACATCGCTGATGCCGTCGATGAGACCCATTTCGAGCGCACGCGGTGCCGTCCAGTAGGAGCCAGAAAAGACCTCTTTGTCTGGGGCGGAGATCTTGTCTGTGCGGCGCTCTTTGACGACGCCAATGAACGTGTCGTGGATGTCTTCGAGCAGTTGCGTGATGCGGGCCACGTCTTCGGGTTTTTCCGGTTTGAAAGCGTCAAGCTGGCTTTTGGATTCACCTGAGGTGTAGACGCGGCGCTCGACGCCAAGTTTTTCGATTGCCTCTACGAAACCAAAACCACCTGCGATGGCTCCAATCGAGCCGACAACTGAACATGCGTCAGCATAGATTTCGTCTCCGGCGACAGCAATGTAGTAGCCGCCGGAAGCTGCCACGTCCTCACAGAAGACATAGATCTTCTTTTCGTTTTCGTCGGCCAGTTGGCGCAGGCGTTTCATGATGAGGCTCGATTGGACAGGTGAGCCGCCTGGCGAATTGATAACAACCGCAACGGAGGACAGCTTCGACATTTTGAATGCGCGATGCATCGCATCAACGGTGGTCGCTAGGGAAACGCCGGGGCGCAGTGGCGTAGCCATCCCGATTGGGCCGTTGAAACGGAGAACAGGAACGACGGGACCGCTATTGAAAGGCCACATAAATACTTCCTTGCTGATTTGGGTCGGTATCGGGGTTCTTGGTCGATGGCCCCAAGTTGGAATGGTTTGGAGTGGTCGGCTCTATAGTTAACTCATGACGCCAGCTTGCCCGGTGGTTTTCACGCACACTAATGCGGCGGAAAAGAAAGAGGTTCGCCACAGCGAAGGACAGCGTCGATCTGAGGCGTGAATTTATTGCCATTTCCGTGCAGCACAAGGCCTGGCCTTATGGCGATACTTCGGCGGCTGCCTTTTATTCCGCGCACGATAATCCGGTTGGCAGGCTCGTCTGCGCGTGGGTGGATCGGCAACACGGTCAATGAGCCAAAGCGGCCTTCGAGACAGGCGAGGACCTCATACAACGCCTCGGCTTTATGGATCATCATGGCCGTGCCGCCCTGACGGGACATGCGAGCCATAAAGCGTCCCCAGTCGTTGAGATGCTGTGTTTCGCTCATAGTGTGGGAGGTGGCTTTTAGTGGTTTTTCGCTCAACGTTCCCTGGTGGGCGTCCATGAAGGGTGGGTTGGCAACGACGTGGGTAAATGCGTTGTCATGAAGCCCTGCGCGGTTCAGGTCATCGGAAGCTGCGCCGATCGCGGTTTCGACGCAAGTAACGCGGTCGGTTAGGCCGTTGCGGGCGGCGTTTTCGCGTGCCAGTCGACAGAGTTCGGGCTGCTTTTCGAGCAGCGTCACAGTTAACGATTGGATGCGCTGGGCTGCGCAGAGGCCTATGGTTCCGACGCCCGCTCCCAGATCGAGAAGTTGCCCGCCATTTGCCTCATCGGCGTTGATTGCTGCTGCCAGAAGCACGGCGTCGATACCAGCTCGGTATCCGCGTTGGGGCTGTAGGATTTGCAATGCGCCACCGAGAAAAGAATCGTCTGTCGTGGCAATGGTGGCGGAGACTGGGTTGCTTGTTTCTTCTCTCCCATCGGATGAGGAAAGCCCGCCTAGTGGCTTGGACAGATCCGGTCTGCTATCGCTGGATTTAGGGTCAGGCGAGGTCGTCATAGAGCCATTTTCCCAAATCGGCCTCTTTGATAAGACGGCGGGCTTCAGCTTCGTCATCATCGACGACGAGGAGCCGGCGCGGTAGCATGCCTAACGAGCCTTCTAGAACGCTCATGTTGGTATCGGCGATGACGGCCTGTATCCCGGCTGATTGAAGCAAAGACTCAACGAAATTCAAGAGAACAAGGTCATTCGTTCGGATTAGCTCACGCATTCGTCTAAGTGTCCCGCCTTGAGTTTCCTATGCGGATGCGGCAAAGAGGCGTTAATCTAGCAAATCCGCCCGCGTTTCTCGGGTCAGACTGCCATATCTTTGAATTTGAGGTGCGAACATTGGGCGTTGTTGTCCGTTTTGAAGATGCAAGAGATCCAAAAAAAGGGCTCCAGCCGCTTTTGGATTTGGTTCGCGAAGACATGGACGGTATCAACCGTCTGATCTTAGACCGTGCGGTCTCTGATGTCGAAATGATCCCCGAGCTTGCTCATCATCTCATAGATTCAGGCGGAAAGCGGTTGCGCCCGATGCTTACCTTGGCCACTGCGAGAATGGCTGGCTACCCCGGCCAAGATCACATTCGCGTGGCCGCTGCCGTGGAATTTATGCACACGGCGACGTTGTTGCATGACGATGTTGTCGATGAAAGCGATTACCGGCGCGGGAAGCAGGCGGCGCGGACGATCTGGGGAAACCAGGCCAGCGTTCTTGTTGGTGACTTCCTGCTGGGTCAAGCGTTCCGGATGCTTGTCGATGTCGGCTCGCTGCAAGTGCTTCGGATCTTATCCAATGCCGCTGCGGTCATCGCTGAAGGCGAAGTCATGCAGCTGTCGGCAGCGAAGAACCTCGCGACGACGGAAGATGAGTACCTCAGTATCGTGAACGCAAAAACAGCGGCGCTGTTCCTAGGGGCGGCCGAGTCGGGTGCTGCGTTGGCCGAGCGCCCTGCAGACGAGCTTGCTGCGCTAAGATCTTATGGAAAGAACCTTGGCATTGCGTTCCAGCTGATCGACGACGCTCTCGATTACTCGGGTGAAAGCCAGAACCTGGGTAAATCTGTCGGTGATGATTTCCGAGAAGGTAAGGTAACGCTTCCGGTGATTTTGGCCTTCCGTCGCGGTGGACAGGACGAGCGAGACTTTTGGTCGCGGACGATTAGTGAAGGAAAAATCGAAGAGGGCGATCTGGAGCACGCCATGGCGTTGATCCAGAAACACGATGCCATCGAGGCCACCATCGACCGCGCGAAGACCTACGGGACGATTGCTTGGGATGCGATGGAGATCTTCAAGGGATCAACTGAGAAAGAAGCGCTCCAGGCTGTTATTGGATTCTGCATTGGCCGTGCGCACTAGCCCATCTGATGCGTGTCGCACCGCCGTTGTTTACCGATCTCTCGGTTCATAACGTCAGATAAGCCCGCACGATTGATTGTTCGTGCGGGCGTCTCGTTCATTGGCGGTGTTCGCCGGGTTCAGGCTGCGCGTGGTGAGCGGCCTGGAATGTCGGCGACACCAACAGGGATCAGATTGTTGCTGCGGATGTCACCTGTCAGCTGGAACTTTTTGAGTTCAAGAAAGATTGTTAGGAGCGGCCGGCTTTGATCCTGGCAGAGTTTATTGTCGGTCGACAGTTCTCTCTGCATGCTGCTGAACTCGCTCGGGATCTCGCAGAACGGACCATTGTAACGGCGCCGGAAATGGGCACCACCGTCGAGGTTGATTTGGCGTAGCTCGGAGGTTTCCAACTTGGTCGCGGTAACGGGAAGCTCTATGCAGGCAAAGTACTGCGGGCCATCCGGACTTTGCTGCAAAAGCCCATAACCAATTTCAATCTCGCGTGCGAAGCCTTTTTGCGCGATCCATTTGTTGAGCGCGGTCCACGACTTTTCTGCTTGCTCATGTGGTTCGCCAACGGCGGAAATCCCTGCGAGCCGAAGCGGCCGCATGTACACCATTCCAACAGACATCTCGACGTCCCTTTTTGACTTGGCGCTTTTCATTCGCCAATGGGTTTGTCGCGGGACTATAGGCGTGAGGCTGTTTGTGCGGCTTTAAGGAATTGCTTTAAATTTGAACGATGTTTGAAACGAACCGGCAGGAGTCTCAAATGGCGTTCTAGCGCGTCAACCGTTGAGTGCCTTCTTGAGCGCGAGAAGGTCGCGCCAGGCCTGTCGTTTTGCTGCAGGTGTTCTAAGCAGATACGCAGGGTGTAATGTGGGGAGCGCTCGGACTTGGCGTCCGCCAAGCTGGATGTCGCGCCACTTGCCGCGCAACCTCATAATGCCGTCGGTGACGTCGAGGATGTTTTTCGCAGCAGCACCTCCAAGCAATAATACGAATTCGGGTTCGACGAACTGCGCTTGTCGTTCGAGGAATGGACGGCAAGCCTGGGTTTCCTGCAGCGTTGGCGTTCGGTTGCCGGGCGGACGCCAATAGACAACATTGGTGATATGGACGTTTTCCTCGGTGAGCCCGATGGCGCTCAACATTTGATCGAGTAGTTGTCCGGCGCGGCCTACAAACGGCTTGCCGGCGATATCCTCATCGCGACCGGGTGCTTCGCCAATCACCATCAGCTGAGATTTTTCTGCGCCTCGGAAGAAGCATAGGTTTTTAGCGGTGGCTTTGAGCGCGCAGCCGTTGAAGTTTTCGAGCCCGGCCCGAAGTTCGGGGAGTGAGCTTGCCTGTTGCGCAAGTTTTCGGGCTTCGGCCGCGCCAGGTGCTGTCTCTACTTGCTGGGCGGGCGGCGGCGCATTTGTGCGGCTTGTCCGCGTAGGAGTTGGAGCTTGAGCGGATGGACGAGGGCTCTTTGTGCGCTGCTGAGGAGCCGCTTGTCGCTTGAGACTGGCATCCGTCGTTGCATCAGCACCGCTAGCCTGTTTTAGCCTTCCGCGGATCTCCGCACCAGGGGCCTCCGGCCCGTGGTTTAGCCAATCGACAGCGGTTTCGCTCACCGCACAATCCACCCCGGCTTCGGCGTAAACCTTCAGAATTTCAACCAATTCGCGATCTGAAAATTGCTCGGGCATGGAGGTAATGGTTGGTTTAGGGAACGTGGCGGTTGGCTGCTGTTGGGGCCAAACAAGTCGACCTGGGACTTGTATGCGACTGTTAGGCCGGTTGACGATAACTGTGCGGACGAACCTAATCGCGTTTTAGCGGATTGACCAAGGAGTTTAACAAGGATGGCGGATACGCAGGCAGACCTGCCCGAGCGCGATGCAATGGAATTCGATGTCGTGATCGTCGGAGCAGGACCGGCTGGATTGGCGGCAGCTATCCGTTTGCGGCAACTGGCGGAAGAAAAGGGCCAGGAACTCAGTGTCGTCGTTCTTGAAAAAGGCTCTGAAGTTGGTGCGCATATTCTTTCAGGCGCGGTTGTCGACCCCTCCGGGCTTGATCGGTTGATACCGGATTGGCGGGATCGCGATTGCCCGTTGCAAACCGAGGTGGTTGAAGATCGGTTCTATTATCTGCGGCCCTCGGGCAAGATCACGCTGCCGAATTTTCCGATGCCGCCGCTTATGAACAACCACGGCAACTATGTGGGGAGCCTTGGCGATTTGACGCGTTGGTTGGGTGAGCAGGCTGAGGCGCTGGGCGTTGAGATCTACCCGGGTTTTGCGGCTGCGGAAGTTCTCTACGATGACAGCGGTGCGGTCGTAGGTGTCGCGACAGGCGATATGGGTGTCAAAGCAGATAGCACACCCGGCGATGGCTATACCCGAGGTATGGAACTACGCGGCAAATACACTTTCTTCGGCGAGGGTGTACGTGGCTCGCTTTCCAAAGAGCTTATCAAGAAGTTTGCCCTTGATGCTGACAGTGATCCGCAAAAGTTCGGCATCGGCATTAAAGAGCTGTGGGAAATCTCGCCGGAAAAACACAAGCCTGGCTTGGTGCAGCACTCTTTCGGGTGGCCACTTGATAACTCTACGGGTGGCGGTTCGTTCCTTTATCACTACGGCGATAATCTCGTTTCTGTTGGGTTCGTTGTTCACCTCAATTATTCAAACCCATACTTGAGCCCTTACGGCGAGTTCCAGCGTTTCAAAACGCATCCAATGGTTTCTGAGTTGCTCGAGGGCGGGCGGCGCATTGCCTATGGTGCCCGCGCGATTACCGAGGGCGGTTGGCAGTCAATTCCGAAACTTGCGTTTCCAGGCGGTGCGCTGATCGGCTGTTCAGCAGGTTTTGTCAATCTTCCGCGGATCAAGGGGTCGCACAATGCTGTCCACTCAGGGATTGAAGCTGCCGAAACAGCGTTCGCCGCGATTGAGGCGGAGCGTGCACACGATGTGCTTGAAGGTTATGAGCCGCGTATCCGAGACGGGGTTGTTGGCAAAGATCTGAAAACGGTTCGCAACGCTAAGCCGCTTTGGTCAAGGTTCGGCACGATTGGCGGCATTATGATCGCCGGTATCGATATGTGGGCAAATACGCTTTTGCCAAAGTTCGGCCTCGGTTTCACTCTTTCACACGGAAAGCCGGATCACGCAGCGCTTGAGCTCAAAGACGACGCGAAGCCGATCGAGTATCCAAAGCCCGACGGCAAATTGACCTTCGACCGACTGACCAATGTGTCGTTTTCAGCGACCAATCACGCTGAAGATCAGCCGGTGCATCTTCAGCTTGCCGACCCCAAGGTGCCGATTGACGTTAACTTGCCCAAGTGGGCCGAGCCGGCGCAACGTTACTGCCCGGCCGGGGTTTATGAAGTCTTGGATGCTGATGATGGGACGAAACGGTTCCAGATCAATGCCCAGAACTGCGTGCATTGCAAAACTTGCGACATCAAAGATCCAAGCCAGAATATCAATTGGGTTTGCCCTGAAGGCGGTGGTGGGCCGAACTACACCGGCATGTAACGCCTCAAGCTAAGGGGGCTGGGGTCGCCGCGAGTCGGTATGCGCCAGAATCTGATCCCTGGCTTTCAGAGGCTTAATGTTGCTTGCTGATCATCATTTGTGAACAGGCTGGCGGGCACTGAAATAGGTGGCCCATCCCAACGGACATATTGGGCAGACCGCTGCCTAAATTTTCTTTTGTTGTTGATTCTATTGTTAAAATATGGTGTCCGCTCGTTGCTTCGTGTTGGGCCGACGCTTCGTTTCATGGTGTTTTCGAGCGCTGTTCTCGCGGTTTGCCTTGGTGTGGCCTCGACTTTTATGATTACTGATCGCCAAATTCGGTGGTTTGTTGCTATTCTGTCGCGAGGCGGCCTTGCTAGAGGGTGCGGGCTGAATTTCTTGAAACTGTTTTGAGGATAACGGCATGACGATTGCGCGCTCACTGCGTGTTCAAGCTTTAAGTGCTCTTGGCGGTATGGTACTGTTGTTCGGGCTGTTTATGCCGGTTGATGTCCCCGCCCGCTCCTTAGATTCTGTTTCATACACGCGAACGCTGGCCGGGAGTTATCTTGCCGGCCGTTTTGCGAGGGCCAATAACGATACTGGCCGTGCCGCGAACTTTTATCAGAATGCCTTGAGACAGGACCCCGAAAGCGGCGTTCTTTTGGAACGTGCTTTTCTCATGGAGGCGTCTGAAGGGAATTACCTGCAAGCGATCCGCCTTGCCGAAGAGGTCGTTAAACGCCAACCTCGTCACCGGATGGCGCGATTGCTCTTGGGTCTTGAAGCGTTCAAACGGCGCCAGTACGCCAAAGCGCAAGAGAATTTTGAAGCTGCCGGCAGCGGCCCAATCGGTGAGCTAACGAGCGTTATTACGCGGGCTTGGGTCAGTCAGGCTGAGGGCAAGACCTTGAAAGCCCTCTCAAGTTTGACGGTGCGGAAACAAGCGGATTGGGCGCGTTACTATCTGCGTTATCACCGTGCGCTTATTTCTGATCTTGCCCGACGTCCACGCGACGCGAAGCGCTCTTTCGAGCGGGTGTTCCAGCAGGACAGCAAGACACTGCGCACGGCCCTCGCGTACGCTCGTAGCCTCGCTCATGCTGGAGATTACCGGACTGCGAAGAGCGTCGTGCGTTCGCATATGCGCCGCGCGCGTGGTGACAGCCACCCCCTCGCCAAAGATCTGCTCAATCGGTTGTCTCGCGGGAACAAAGTCGATCTTCTGGTTCGTAATCCGAACGAAGGCATGGCCGAGGTCTTTTATGGCCTGGGTGAAGCCCTGACTGGGGAAGGCGGCGTTTCCATTGGCGTGCTTTACCTGCAGATGGCGCTGTATCTCGAACCGCGTCATCCTTTTGCTCTGGCCGCATTGGCGAGCGCGCTGGAGTCGATGAAACGCTACGACGAAGCGATTTCCGTTTACAACAAGATCCCATCGGGTTCGCCGTTGCAGATGGCTATCGATATTCGCAAGGCTTTCAATCTCAACGAGCTTGAAAAAGTCGATGAGGCCAAGGCGCTGCTGGAACGCGTTGCAAAACAACATCCGAAAAGTCTCAAGCCTTACGACGCGCTTGGCAACATTATGCGGACGCGCAAACGCTACGATGAGGCGATTGTCTATTACACAAAGGCGATCGATTTGATCGGCGGAAAGCCTAAGGCGACCGACTGGGTCTACTATTATTCGCGCGGCACGAGTTATGAGCGCGTCAAGAAGTGGAGCCTCGCTGAGGTTGATTTGCAGAGAGCCTTGAAGCTTGATCCGGCTCAACCACTTGCGCTTAATTATCTAGGCTACTCGTGGATCGATCAGAACATCAACCTGCGCAAAGGTCTGCAGCTGATTGAGAAGGCGGTTTCGCTGAAGCCGGACGATGGTTACATCGTCGATAGCTTGGGTTGGGCGCACTACAAGCTTGGCAACTATGCGAAGGCGACAAAATACCTTGAGCGTGCGGTGGATCTTCGTCCCGAAGATCCGGTTCTCAACGATCACTTAGGTGATGCCTATTGGCAGGTCGGTCGTATCCGCGAAGCGCGGTTCCAGTGGGACCAGGCGCTTAGTCTGAAGCCGGAAGCTGATCTTCTAAAGCAGATCAACAAAAAGCTGGCTGAAGGACTGCCGGTCAAACGTCGTGCTTCGGCGGCCCATGCCGTTGGTGGTGCATCGACTGCGCAGCCTGTCGAAGCCAAGCAAGGGACCGCCGGAGTTCCGCTGCCGCAACGTCGCGAACCAAAATAAGAAGCTCGGTTGGTGATCACCGAAAAATCGCCGGCTAAGGTCAATCTGACGCTTGAGATCCTTGGTCGACGCGCCGATGGCTATCACGAAGTTCGCACACTTATAGCCTTTGCGCGCGATGTCTATGATGTCGTGGAGTTCGCTTCTGGTGGCCCGGCTGAGGTTCGCGTAAGCGGACCTTTTGCAAAAGCGATTGTCGGTGAGAATGTTGCTGACAAAGCCTTACGGCTGGTCGCGGCGGCTGGTCCTCATTTGCAGCTTGGAACAGTGTCAATCGAAAAACGGTTGCCGGTTGCTGCAGGTGTTGGTGGCGGTTCTGCCAATGCAGCTGCGATCTTGCGAGCGCTTCGGCGTGTCAACGGCGATGCGGGTGTCGATTGGGATGGAATTGCGCTGAGCCTCGGTGCCGACGTTCCTGTCTGCCTGGCTAATCGCGGCGCGCAGCAAGGGGGGATCGGTGAGCGTCGCGATGGCGAGGGAGTAGCTTTTCCTTTCGCGGCTGTGTTGGTAAATCCTATGCAGACCGTGCCAGCTGATAAGACGGCGCAAGTGTTCAAGCGCCTTGCTGCGCCCCCGTTTGATCCAAATCGCGCCGTCGAAAAGGCTGAGCAATTTGAGAGTGCAGAAGCGCAGCTTCGTTACATTCGCGACCGGGGTAATCACCTTGAGCCGCCTGCGTTGGGCGTGGTTCCGGCGATTGCTGATGTCTTGAGTGCACTTCGTGGTTTGTCGGACTGCCGGTATGCGGCTCTTTCCGGCGCTGGTCCAACCTGTTTCGGTATTTTTGATGGCTCAGATCAGGCTGATGCGGCAGCTGGCCAGCTGCGGGAGGCCTATCCCAATTGGTGGGTTGCCGCGACGATGCTCGAATAATGGACCTGCGCTACGTTAGGGCGCTCTTTCGGCGCGCCGGGGTTTGGGCTAGTTTGGCATTTCAAAAAATCCTGTTCTGCGCCCAACAAACACGGTTTGATTTCCATGCCTAAGATCGACGAGAAACGTCCTTTTATAGCGGTTCGTATTGCTGTTCTTACAATGTCGGATACGAGAACGATCGAGGAAGATACGTCAGGTAGTCTGCTGGCGCAGTTGGCAACGACTGCAGGTCACGAAGTGGTTGAGCGCAAGATCCTGCCGGACGATAAAGTTCGGATCGCAGAGCAGGTGAAGGCGTGGATCGATGATGATGCTGTCGATGTCGTCCTGACCACAGGGGGGACAGGATTCACAGGCCGTGATGTGACGCCAGAAGCGGTCCGGCCGCTTTTCGAAAAGGAAATCGATGGGTTCGCGACGCTGTTCCATCAGTTGTCGTATGAGAAGGTCGGGACGTCGACAATCCAATCCAGGGCTTGTGGGGGTGTGACGGCTGGCACTTACATTTTCTGCCTTCCTGGCTCGCCGGGTGCTTGTCGTGACGCGTGGGATGGCATTTTGAAATGGCAGCTCGATAATCGTCACAGGCCGTGCAATCTGGTTGAGATCATGCCGCGCCTTGAAGAGCATCGGTGAGTGTGAGGCGGCCGGTTCGGTTGGTCGATCCAGCATTTCGGCCTTCATGATTCACGGCTTGCAGTCGGGATAGGATCCTTGCGACTACCAGCCAGCCTTGGCGCGTTCGATCTCTAACAACTCACGTGTGTTGTTGGCTGCTTCAAAGGTGGCCTGAGCCATTGAACCGACGAAGATCATGATGAGACCGCTCGTGAACGTGGCGAGCCCAGCTGCGACGCCAAATGGCAGTCCGCCGTAATTTGCCTGGATTTGGCTTCCGGCTACGCCCGCGACAGCAAGTGCTGCAAACGCTATTCCGGCGATCAGGGCGAGCCAGCCGATCAGCACCATCGTGAAGGCAAGAAACCGCCCGACGCGATAGCCGGGCGCGAATTCTCCTCCCTCTTCTAGTTCTTCTTCCTCACCGCGGATAACGCGTGGCATCGGCGTATTATCGTCGGCTGTTTGAGATGCGAGATTGGATTTTGTGTTGTGGCCGGTTGTTGCTGGAGGTTGGCCGGCTGGTTGCGCAAAGGTGCTAGGCTGTTGCGGGCTATGCGTGGGTGCAGCTTGTGGAGCTGCTGGCCGATTGGCAAATCCGGGCTCTGCGCTGTCGCGCTGCTGGGGTGGTTGTCCTCCGGTCGAGAGGTTTGGTTCTGCGCGGCCAGACAGCCCTGGTTGTGGACGCGGCGCGGCAGACGTTGGGGCGGCTGGATTGCTCTGGTTTTGCGGTTGCCCGACAGATGTCAAAGACAGCCGTTGCTGGGCTTGCTCCAAACGTTGCCCGAGCGATGGTTCGCCGGCGCGTTGCGGAGCTGCGGTGCTGGCGCTTGGTGTTTGTAAAGTTGGTCGTGGGGCTGACGCGGCGGCCTGGCGGTTTGCGAGCCGTTGTAAGGCAGCGCGGGCTTCTGTTGCTTCGGGTGTGCCCGGCATGCTGTCGGCGAGATAGTTGTAGAACTGCGACGCGTAGTCGAGATTGCCTTCAAGCTCGTATCGGCTGGCGATATCGAGCAGCTGAGCTGCTGTATATTGGGGTGTTCCCGTCATCTCGTGTGCGCCTTCCCGCGGCGGCGGACGTTTGATTATTCAACAACTTGGAAGTGTTACGCCGGGTTGCAGCGTGGTTGGCCGTTATCTTGGATTGTCTTGGTGGTGTGCTGACAATAGCACTACGGACGCCGGTTGTCCGTAGTTAGGCTCAGGGAAGTGAATTTGCACCTGGCTTGGTAAACCGCATGTTGGTTGCCACAGTTGGCAGAACAACCCTGCCACTCCAAGCCCTTACGGATTCCAGTTCCTCAGGCTCATCAACGTCTTCGAGAATATCGATGAGGGCAACTTTCAGCCCTTTGGCGTTGGCCAGGGTGTCATTCAGCGTTTCTGCATGGGACCAACGCACATTCTCGAAGATTTGGGGGCAATGCGGTTGTCGCTTGAAACCGACCAGCCAATAACCGCCATCAGGTGCGGGGCCAATTACGATGTCGGCTCGTCCAAGTTCTCTAAAAGCTCGCGCAATATGGCTTGCGGTAATGCCGGGGATATCGGAGCCGACCACCACAACGGGCCCCGGAGGCAGATCGTTAACGATGGTCTGCATGCGATGGCCAAGATCTCGGCGGGATTGTTTGTGGCGCTGAAAATGGTTCGGCCAGACACCGTGTTTCAAGGCCCGGTCAGGTGCAATGGCAAGATGGTTCTGCCATCGGCGGCCACCATCCAGACGGCGGGCGAGCGCGGAGGTTGCCGAGCGAAAAAAACGCAAGGCTTCGACTGCGCCGATGCCTTTGGCCAAACGCGTTTTGACCCTTCCGGCTTCCGGTGCTTTTACCATCATCACCAGATGCCGGTTATACGAGCGGGAGATCACTTTGGCGGTGCCCCGGATCAAGCCGTTGGGACGTAAACGTAGCCCTTGCCGTCTTTCTCGATGCGGCCTGCACCAGGCATGCCGAAGTGATAACCGGTGATCGTCGATTTGTCTGCGGCGACGCGATCGAAGAGCTTACGACGCATGGCTTCTGCTTTGTCGGGGGACATGTCGAATGCGACTTGCCAGCCAGGGTTTCTAACAAACAGCGCTGGGACGTTGGCCGTGTCTGCGAGAACGAGTGCCTCTTTATCACCGGACGCGATCTGGAATACGGTATGACCGGGCGTATGTCCGTGGGCAGTGATAGCGCGGATACCAGGTGTTACTTCCTTGTCGCCGCTGAACTGCGTGATGTTTTTCCAGGATGGGAACGTTGCCTGAATGCGACCGGCGAGGCCTTGCAGGCCCTTGTTGAGACTTCCGGTTTTTCCAGCGTCCGTCCAGAAGGCGTACTCGGTTTCCGGAACGATGATCTCGGCATTTGGGAAGACTTGTGCGTTGGTGCCTTTTTCCATCAAGCCGAAGATGTGATCGGGATGGAAGTGGGTAACGATGACGGTATCGATCTCGTCTTTCGAAATGCCTGCGGCTTTCATGTTCGCGGCCAACTTTCCTGCTGTTGGCGCGAGCTGAGCTCCGGTGCCGGAGTCGAACATGATGGTTTTTCCACCAATGCGCGCAAAGGTGATCGTGAATGGAATCGTGACAGCATCCCCCGGCGTGCCAGCTGCTTTAAGTGCGTCTTTGATCTCAGCGACGGAAGCATTGCCAACAAAGCTCTCGTCGATTGGTTTATTGAAGTGGCCGTCATGGACAGTGATGATCTCTGCATCACCCACCTTCATTTTGTAGAAGCCCTGTTTGACGAGTTCTTCTGCGCGGGCTGACGGCAAGAATTCAAGCGTGCCATTCAGGCCGAAGGCTGCTGCCGCTGCGGTGGCTGAAACGATAAAGGTCCGACGGTCAGGTTTAATCATCTCAATCTCGTCCCTTGCTAATCGTGCGAAAAATGTCGGTGTGGTGTTGGTATGGTCGCGAGCGGGCTGCCTCGTCTGCGGCCCGTTTCTTCGAAGCTCGATCAGATCTGATTTAGCGCACTGCGGTGTGTTATTCGAGGGGCTTGTTCCCGCGCAGCGTTCAACTTGGATTGATGTCGCTGATCGGTTTTTGGTCCGCAACGCTTTGGACTGGATCACAGTCCTGTATGCTTGATTGCGGTTTGTTGTAATAGGCCGCGATTTTCTCGACCGGCTGGCCTGCCATATACATTGCCAGGCAGATTTGATTGCGCATGATGCGGCGCAGATAGCCTTCGTTCGAATAGCGGGTCGGGTCGGTCAGCGCTTTTGCATTCAGCATCTTGATCTGGTTGCGACCGAGTCGACGAACCATGTCCAAGTCTTCTAGGAGCGGGAGTGGTTTGAAGCCACCAAGTTTGTCGTGAAGCCGCTTCGGGATCAGTAAACCCTGGTCGCCGTAGGGAAGCTTTGCAAGACTGCAACGTAAATGGACCATCTGTTCTAACAGGCGGGGTCTGACGCCCATGTCATCGAGTGCGAACTGGAAGGCGGCGGCTGAAAGTCTGTGGCGTCCGATATCGACGGCTTCGATGAAATTTGCCACCTCGTCGATCCAGCCATGGGCGAGGTAAGTATCGCTGTGAAGGACTAACAGCCAGGGTGCGCGTGCTTCAGCGATGCCGGCCCGTATCTGTTGTCCGCGACCTGGCTCGGTGACGACGATGTCTGTCCCGGCTGAATCTGCGATCTTGCGCGTTGCATCCTTCGAACCGCCGTCCGCAATCACCACCTGGGTGACGATACCGTCTACGGCAGCCGGAATGAGTGCCGCCAAACATTTCGTCAGCGTCGCTTCGGAATTCAGGGTCGGTATGATGACGGTTATCATGCCTTCTGTTTGGCAGTTGTGCCTCATGGCTACAAGTGTCTCAGCGCGGGGTCGAAAAAGGGTCGCGGGAGAGGCAAGAAAGTTCTTTTTTTGTATTTATTTTGTTCTATAATCCGTCCTCGTCTATTGCCACCATTTTGATCAGTCTCCGTTGAGCTATAGGGACGACGGCGCCGATGTCGAACGATGAAGCAGAGGATGACTTTGGATCTGGCTTGGCGGATTCGCAGCAGCTGACTTCAATGTTTGTTGGCGAAGAGAGGCGGCGTGGTCGCGGTGCGCGCACAAACACATCGGGACGGTTTGAAAGGCAGTCTTACGAGGCGTTTGACGACGGTTGGGAGATTGAGGGTGATTTGCCGCCGTTCAAGACGGTGGTGCATACGGACAATGCGCGTTCGGTTATCACCCGCAATGATAGCCCGGATATCTCATTTGACCAATCGATCAACCCGTATCGCGGGTGTGAGCACGGCTGCATCTATTGTTACGCACGGCCGACGCATTGTTATCTGGGGCATTCCGCAGGGTTGGATTTTGAAAGCCAGCTTTATGCCAAGCCTGACGCGGCTGAGCTTTTGCGGAAGGAGTTGGCGCGTCCTGGCTATCGCCCGCGGACGATAGCGCTTGGAACGAATACCGACCCTTATCAGCCCATCGAGCGCGAGCAGAAGATCACACGTGGAGTTCTGGAAGTCCTGGAGGAGACGAAGCACCCGCTCGGGATTGTGACGAAGTCTGTGCTGATTGTGCGGGACATCGATATCCTGGCGCGCATGGCCAAGCAGGGTTTGGTGAAGGTTGCGCTGTCGGTGACGACGTTGGATCGCAAGTTGGCGCGTTCAATGGAACCACGGGCGAGCACTGCGGCGAAGCGATTGGAGGCGCTGCGTGCTTTGGGGGAAGCTGGAGTTCCAACGGCGGTGATGGTGGCTCCCATCATTCCGGGGCTTAACGACCATGAGATTGAGCGGATTTTGGAAGCTGCGGCGAATGTTGGCGTGCAGGAAGCTGGCTACGTGATGTTGCGGCTGCCGCTTGAAGTCAAAGATCTCTTTCGCGAATGGCTGGAGACGGATCATCCCGGTAAGGCGAAGAAGGTGATCAAGCTCGTCCAATCTCTGCATGGCGGGCTGGATTACCGAAGTGAATTTGGCGTTCGGCAACGCGGGAGCGGGCCTTATGCCGATCAGATCGCCGCGCGGTTTCGTTTGGCAATGAAAGCGTGCGGGCTCAATGTGCATCGCGAGCAGTTGCGGACGGATCTATTCGAGAAGCCGGTTTTGAAGGGTGGTCAGATGCGGCTGTTCTAGAGTTTGCGTTTTGCGAAGATGGGGTGAGTTCCCGTACCGCCGCGACCGGCCTTTAGTTTGCTCGGCTAGCGGGGGTGCAGGATGTTTGTGCTTTCCTCACAGGCCGACTCATTAGAGACTGCCCCTATGAAGGGTCATGCAACACGAATCCGTCCGACGTTAGAGCTGGAGCGCGCTGAACTGGCGTTAGCGCCGGGTGCGATTGCCGGTGTCGATGAAGCGGGGCGCGGACCATGGGCCGGGCCCGTTGTTGCTGCTGCGGTTGTGCTTGATCTTGAAAACCTTCCCGTCGGCCTTGCCGATTCCAAGATGCTTGACGAAGCCGCGCGCGAGGCCGCTTTTGCGAGCATCAAGAAGGTGGCGACTTACGGCATCGGTATTGCCGATGTCGAACGGATCGACAGTGAGAACATCCTCAATGCAACACTGTGGGCGATGAGCCAGGCGGTGCAACAAGTCACCGAGCAGGGCGTCAAACCACGGCTTGCGCTGATTGACGGAAATCGCATGCCATATCTGGATTGCGATGCACGGCTGATTGTCAAAGGTGATGCCAAGTGCTTGTCGATCGCTGCGGCTTCAATCGTCGCGAAGGTGACCCGAGACCGCATGATGATCGGGTTCGCGGAAGCTTATCCGGGGTACGGGTTTGAGCGACATAAGGGCTACGGTACGCCGCAGCACCGGGAAGCGCTGGCCCGTTTGGGCGCGACGCCGTTGCACCGGAGATCCTTTAAGCCTGTGCAATTGGCGCTAGGTTTGACGGAATCCGCATAACGAGCCGCAGCCGGGCCCTCATCGGCGTGGAGCTTCAACCGCGATGAAGTGCGCGCGTTGAAGCATGCGTTTTGTCCGGCCAGCCATGTCTGGGGTTGCCTTAGAGATAAGACAGCACGACAACGGCGCCGAGCGTGACCGTGGTCCAGAACGCCATCTTTCCTGTCGGCCAACTGCGTCCAAACAAACCTTTCGGACCATGGTTGCGGTAGAGCACATCATGCACCTTGGTGGCTCCGTGGACGGTATTGTCGGCAAGCCATTCCCAAGTCCAAGACCGGAAGCGATTTGTGAAGGTGGCCAGATGGCGGCCCGGCACGCGGTATAACCAGTCTGTGTCCAGGATCGTTGAACGTGTCATCACCGGATAGAGCCCGAACCTTATGGCAAGGACGAACGCCAATGCCGCGAATGCCACGAGCTGCAATTGCGTGACGATGTGTTCGAGCGTGTAGGCGTCATACTTTACCTTGTGGGGCAACATCTCGGTGAGGGCTTTCGGGTAGACGCCCAGGCCGACGCATAACAACGCTGTCAGCGCCATAGCGATCAGCATGTTCATCGGAGCTTCCGAGGAGGCGCGCCCGTTTGGTTTTGCGAAGAACGCGAAGTAAGGAACCTTGATTGCGGTGTGGATGACGACAGCGGCACCGGCTGCCAGGAGTGCAAGCCAGACCCAGAGGTGCCCGGCTTTCATCGCGGCGGATACAATGAAGGCTTTGCTGATGAATCCGGCGAAGAAGGGCACAGCCGCTGCGGTCAGTGCGCCGATGATAGCAAGTGTCGCCGTGATCGGCATGGAAGTTGCCAAGCCGCCGAGATCTGATGCGCGTGCGGTGCCCGTGCGATGCAGGACGGCACCGATCGCCATAAACAACAGTGCAAAGTAGAGGATGCCGCAGGCGGCGTGGGCGACCGCGCCATTGATGGCCAGTTCACTGCCGATGCCGATTCCGGCAACCATCAAGCCGAGCTGTCCAATGAGCGCGTAAGCCAACACGCGGCGCAAGTCATTTTCGATGAGCGCGTAGACGGCTGTGAAAAGCGCCATTGTGACGCCGATCGGGATCAGGATTTCCGTTCCTGGGAAGCCGCGTGCCAGGGCATAAACTGCAAGCTTCGTGGTGAAGACGGATAGCATCACCGTGCCAGTAACGGTCGCTCTGGGATAAGCGTCTTTCAGCCAGTTGTGGAGCAGTGGGAACGCGCATTTGATGCCGAAGGCAAGCAGAATGAGCTGGCCTGCGAAGGTCTGGGTCCCGATGCTGTTAAATGCGACCGAGCCGGTGTCGCGGTAATAGAAAAGGACGCCCGCAAGCAGGATGACGCCGGAGCCAACCTGAATGATCAGGTAGCGCAAGCCTGAGGCCATGGCGTCAGGGTTGCGAGATGCCCAGATGAGGAACACCGACGAAATCGCGGTGATCTCCCAGAATACAAATAGTGTGACGAAGTCCCCTGCGAAGACTGCGCCAATTGCACTGCCGGCATAGACTAAGCCCGCAGCATGCTGAACCCAGTCTGCAACGTGGAGGGCGTAAATGACCCCAAGCAGAGTGGCGATCAGGAAGATGTAACCGAAGACGAGGCTGAGCTGATCGATGCGCGCGGTTGTGAGGGTGAGATCGAAGAGCTTGAACTGGCCCATCTCTCCCAGCGGCAAACCCTGCAGATAACCAAATGCGAGGATTGGAAGCGCGAGCATGTAGATGCCGCGCAGTGACTTGCCGGGAAGGAGTGGAACGGCAAGCGCGCCCAGGATGAGAATAAGTCCGGGGTTGAGCTCACCCATCGTAGTAGTCCTCCGAGCGCATCAGGATGACACGCATGACAATTCCAGCAAACACAACTGCCGCGCAGGCAAGGAAGCCGAAGATCGCATAGAAGCCGACGTAGTGTTCGATCTCGAATTTGCCGTGCTTATGGATCAGCGGGTCGACCAACGCGAGTGCCACGCAGATTGCACCAAGCGCCAAGACGATGCGGTTGTCGATTTTGGGCGCGTTGAGGCCGGTACCGTTTTCGGTTTGCGATTGCGTTTTTGGTTTGGGGTCGTGGTCAGCGGCCATCGGTTCCTCCTGTTGGGAGTGAAGCACCGTCCACGCTTGCAGGCGCGTTTGCGGGTTGGTTGCCCAGATCTATCAACTCAATGAGATCCATGGCGGTATCTGCGTAGAAGAACAACGCGATGCAGCCGAGCATTGTGATGCTAATGGCGACAAGGCACGCTGTTGGTGCTTCTGCGATGGGCACGGGTTTGTCTTCGGGGTGTCCAGGTAACGGCCTGAAGAATGCCCGGGACACAATGGGCATGAGATAGGCGATGTTCAGAAGCGACGAGATCATGAAGACAGCAATGGCGAATTGGTAACCCGCGTCGAGTGCGCCAAGTGCCAGGAACCATTTGCTCCACGTGCCGCCGAAGGGCGGCAGGCCGATGATGCTCAATGTTCCAATCAAGAAGGCAATCATTGTCAGCGGCATTTGCTTGCCGATGCCGTCGAGCTGGCTCACCTCGGTCTTTTTGTGGGCAACGTAAATCGCACCCGCGCAGAAGAACAAAGTGATCTTGGCGAAGGCGTGCATGAGAATATGGAGAGCGCCCCCGGCGATACTG
This sequence comes from Filomicrobium sp., assembly GCA_040219445.1. Lineage (GTDB taxonomy): Bacteria > Pseudomonadota > Alphaproteobacteria > Rhizobiales > Hyphomicrobiaceae > Filomicrobium. The sequence goes on from JAVJSM010000003.1 coordinate 1,048,919, forward strand.
GCTGCCGAGGCCAGTGCTGCGGCCAAGACGATGTAGGCGAGCTGGCTCACCGTCGAATAAGCAAGGCGGGCTTTGAGGTTGTCCTGGTTCATGGCGATGATTGAAGCCATCAAGACGCAGAAGGACGCCAGATAGACGATCCAAGTATTGGCACCCGTGCTTGAAAGTGTATCGATGCCAAAGACGTAAATCACGACCTTAAGCACCGTGAATACACCCGCCTTCACAACGGCAACGGCGTGCAACAAAGCGGAGACGGGCGTCGGGGCAACCATTGCTGCCGGTAGCCAGAAATGGATCGGCATGACGGCGGCCTTGCCGATGCCGAACATGAAAAGCGCCAGAAGGCCCGCGATGACGATCGGCGGTAGGGCTTCGGCCCCATCGCCGGGAATAATGCCGTCGGCGGCGAAGTCCAAGGTGCCGGTTAAACCCCACGTGATGAGGATTGCAGGCAGCAGCAGGACCATCGACGTTCCGACCAGCAGCATCATGTAGACGCGACCGGCCTTCATGGCTTCCGGCGTGCCTTTATGTGTGACCAGTGGGTAGGTCGAGAATGTCAGGATCTCGTACGCCAGGAATAGCGTGAACAGGTTGGCGGAGAAGGCGAGCGCCAACGTTGATGAAATCGCAATGGCAAAGCAAACGTAGAATTGTGTCTGCCGTTGCTCGTTGTTGCCCCGCATGTAACCGATCGAATAGATCGAGTTCACGATCCACAGCGTCGAGGCGATAAGCGCAAAGAGCATGCCCAAGGGTTCAATCTTGAAGGCGAGCTCAAGACCGGGGGCGACTTCCCAAACTTTGAGTTCAGGCACTTCGCCCGCCATCACGCGCGGGTAAAGCGACCATGTGCAAATGGCGAGCAGTGTCGCAGAGATCAGCGTAACGGCTTCGCGCAGGTTGGGAATTTTGAAGAAGACGGGGATCAGGAAAGCTGCGGCTGCTGGGATCAGCAGTGCAGCCATGATCAATTCAGAAGACGACATGCCCTGGGTGAGAGACGTGATGTAATCAAGCATCAGCGGATCCCCCCAAGCAGTGTCTCAGTGGCTTTTGCAGAGACGTCAACCGTCGCACGTGTATCGAAGCCTAAGTATACGGTCGCGCCGGCGAGTAGCCACAGTGGGAGGAGCATTGAAAGGGGCGCTTCCTTTGCTTCGGATGCTGCGGCAGAAGGTTCGCGGAACCAAATGACTTCGGTGATGCGGCCCATGTAGACGACTGAAATGAGCGAGCTACCAACGATCATGAAGACGACGGAGTAGAGGCCGTCATCAATCGCGCCGAGGGAGAGGTACCATTTTGAGATGAAGCCTGAGGTGCCCGGTATGCCGATCAAGCCGAGCCCGGCAACAACGAAAGCACCCATGGTCAGTGGCATTTTGCGACCGATGCCCGAGATGTCCGAATAGACGACCGAGCCGATGCGATAAAAGACGGCACCAAGGGCCAGGAATAGGGCCGTCTTCATTATGGCGTGGTTGGCGATGTGGACGAGCGACCCGGTCATGCTTGCTTGGTTAGCGAGGGCAATTCCGAGTGTGATGTAGCCAACCTGCGCGACGGATGAGTAAGCAAGCATGCGCTTGGCGTCGGTTTCGAAGACAGCGCTGATAGATGCCAGAAACATGCCGGCAATCGACAACGCAAGCAGGATAGTTGGGATCGGCAAGCTCTCGAATGTAAGGGCAACGCCAAAGACGGAAAACCCAACACGAATGAAGAGATAGATAGCGGCTTTGGTCGCTGTTCCGGCCAGGAATGCTGTCGCCAGCGAAGGTGCGTACGCGTAGGCGTTGGGTAGCCATACGTGCATCGGGAAGAGCGCGAGCTTCAGGGCCAGACCGACGAAGACGAAGCCAAGCGCGGTGAGTGTCGCGTTGCGCAGTCCTGGGTCTGCGACGGCGGCCGGCAACCTGGTTGCCATATCATCGAAGTTTAGCGTGCCGGTGGAAACGTAAAGCAGGCCGATGCCGATGATGTACATCGTTGCGCCGATCGTTCCCATGATTAGGTACTGGTAAGCTGCGAGCAATGCACGGCGGTTACGTCCCATCGCGATGAGCACATAGGTCGAGAGCGATGAGATTTCGAGGAATACGAATGCGTTGAAGGCGTCATTGGTGATGACGATGCCAAGCAAACCCGCGATGCAGAGCAGGTACATGGTGTAGTACCAGGACTGCGCGGGTTCTGGGATTTCGCAGGCGACGCTTCGCGCAGCAAACGGCATAATGACTGCGCCGATCAGCGAAATGACGAGCAACACGAAAGCTGAAAGTTGGTCGACCCGGTAGACGATGCCGAATGGCGCTTCCCACCCCCCGATATCGTAAATAATAGGCTCGCCGGTTTCGAGTACCTGAAGCAGCAATGTGATGGAGATCAGCGGTAAGGTGAGCGAAATGATCAGGGTTACGAACCAAGCTATTGCGCCACGGCGAATGAACGTCGTGAGCAACGAGCCCAGTAGCGGGATAACGATCAGCAGGATCGGAAGGTGGGGCTCTGCCGCGCCCCAAGATATTGCGTTCATTCTGTTTCCGGATCCTTGGCGAAGATCTCGTCTTCCTCGATTGTGCCGTATGCTTCCTTGATGCGGACGACGAGGGCTAAGCCGAGGGCGAGGGTTGCAACGCCGACGACAATTGCGGTCAGCATGAGGACATGGGGGAGGGGGTTGGAGTAGACGGTGTATTGCTTGTCGTAGATTGGCGCGGTTCCACCGAGGATTTTACCTGGTGTGAGATAGAGCAGGTAAACCGAGGTTTGAAACAGCGACAGGCCAATGAGCTTTTTGATGAGGTTGCCACGGGCGATGACGATGAATAGCCCCGAGACCATCAGAAAGATGGTGACATAGTAGTTGTAGTGGGTCGCGAGAGTTTCAAAGGCGTCCATTATCTGCGCCCCCTTTCGACGAATGCGTAGAACATGACGATCATGGTGGAGGACACGGTGACGAGAACGCCCAGTTCGACGATGAGAATTCCCCACTCATGGGCGTGCAAAAAGTCGTAGTGGAAGCCTGTGTAATCCAAATAGTTGTAACCCAGCAGAATGCTGACGACGCCGGTTCCCGAAAAGATCAAGACGCCGAGCGGCACCATCATCTCGACCACCGAGGGAGGAGCGATGTGCTTGGCAGCGCGTACACCGAAGATCAGCGCGTATAAGATTACCATGCCAGCCGCGATAACACCGGCTTGGAAGCCGCCGCCTGGGCCATAGTCTCCGTGGAACTGCACATAGAGCGCGAAAAGAAGGATAAACGGGAGAATGAGCTTGGCGCCGACGCGGAGGATTAGGTCAAGTCTCATGCGCTTGTCCCCCCGGCGTTATTGTCGTCGTCGGCCGCCTCGGGGTCATCGTCTTCTTCTTCTCGCCGTCCCGAAGAACCTGTTCGCCATCCGCCTTGAAGAAGCATAAGTACGCCAATTCCTGCGGTGAAAACGACGGCCGTCTCGCCAAGCGTATCGAAGGCGCGGAAGTCGGCCAGTACGGCGGTCACGATGTTGGGCGGCATCTCGTAGTTTTTGGAGTACTCGATGTATGTCGGCGCGACGTGGGTATTCATTGGCGAATCCGCCGCGCCGTACTCGGGTAGACCGCTGGTGCCCCAGATCAGCATGGCACCCACAACGATGGTGACGAACGCGGGAATGGCGACGCTGCGGTTTTGCGGGTACTCCATGGATCCCGTCAGATGCAAGGTCGCAAGTAGCAGAACCGTAGAGACGCCTGCGCCGACAGAGGCTTCTGTCATTGCGACGTCGACAGCGTCGAGGGCCATCATGACTGCGGCCATGAGGAATGAATAAATTCCGGCCAGGATCACGACACCGAACATGTTGCGTTGGCGGACAATGGCTATGGTGATCGCCGCAAGAAGCGTGAGCAACACCGCCATGACGAAGGCTTCAGCGTTGGGAGCTGTGTCTGTCATGGGTTGCTGGCCTCGTTCTTATTCGCTTCCGTGGCGTTACCGTTTTCTGGGGAGGCAGGTGGCTCGCGGTTGCGCCGATCTTCAGACAGAACCGGTTCGACACCGGCATAAAGTGCTGCCTGCGCCAGAGCGTGGCTGGCTGCAGGGCCGAAGAAGAATAGCAATGCCAGGACGAATCCGAGTTTCAGCGTAACGAGGGTAAAGCCGGCCTGAATGACGAAGCCGATGATCAACAAGGTCGCGCCAAGAGTATCGATGACACTGGCGGCGTGCATGCGGGTGTAGACATCCGGCATGCGGATCATGCCGAAAGCGCCAACGATCAGAAAGAAGCTTCCCAGCACGATGAAGACCCAGGAGGCGATGTCGGCAATCATTTCCATCCTGAGCTCTCCTTTTCTTCGACGTCGTAGGCAAGGTCGCCGTGGCGGAAGAACTTCAGAACGGCGAATGTGCTGATCAGGTTCAACAGGCCGTACGTCAAACCGATGTCGAGGAACTCAGGTCGGCCGGTCATGAAACCGATCGAGGCGAAAAGCAGAATGGCCAACGTCCCGACGGCGTTGCTGGCGAGTACGCGGTCAAAAACGGTGCGGCCTCGAATGGCACGGACGATGACTAAGAACAAGGCCAGGAGTATTGCGCCGGTGGAGAGATAGAACATCAGGCTGTCCCTTCGAATTGAGAGACGCGTTTATCCATGGTGCCCGTTTCGAGGTCGTCTGCGCCTTCTTTTACGAGGGCATGGACGGTCAACACATCGCCCGTCACCCCGGTGGTAATGGTGCCAGGAGTCAAGGTGATGGAGTTGGCGTAGGTGGCTTTTCCGGCAGTTGTTTTCTGGCTGGCGCGGACCTTGGTGAAGGTTGGCGAAATTGGCAGGCGCGGATCAAGGATCACGCGGGTCACAGCCCAAGCCGACTTTGCGATCTCGATGTAGAGCCATGTCCAGTAAGCTGGCCCTGCCGCGATAAGCTCGAAGGGTTGCCCCTCGTCGTCGATAATGTTCATACGGACCGCCAGCAGCCATGTGAACAAGACTGACAGGCCTCCCATGGCTATGAGAAATCCCGTGTAATGGCCGGACAGGATCAGCCAAAACGCCGACAGTGCGAGCACGAGCACAAGTGATCTCAAAGTGGTGCCTCCTCCCGGCGATGAAGCAGGCTGCAATAGCCTTTGGTATATCGTATGCCAAAAAGTGATAACGTAGGCGGCAGGTGAAGGCCAACCGGGTTCGGTAAAGTTTTTTGGAGTTTCTGCGACAACTCCACTTCCCCCTGCCTGGAAGCTGTTTCGTCTGCCAGAGGATGCGGCGACAGACGGAAGCTTCGCGGAACGTCTTCAAGAGCCAACGCCCAGACTCGCATTTTCCCACGTGCAGATCGACTGTAGACGGCAGCGATTTGTGGACTGTCCCGGGCTTCAAACTGCTGGAGCTGAACGCGTCGAGACGTGAGCTGGGGTTTGGACCTAATTGAGTTAAGCCAACTGGGCTCGAAAGTACAATGACCTGACGGGTACAGAGGCCTGGGAATGGAACTTTTTTACTTGGTTGGCCCGTGTGTTGGGCTCTTGGTCGATTTGGTTCAGGTGCAACGTGGTGGTTTGGGAGGCGCACCGTTGCTGGCAGTCGTCAGTTCACGGCCTGTGAATGACCATTCATGATCAGTTCAGAAAGAAATCGCAATTATGGAATGAGTTGACCGCAATTGGGCCACGCAATTGGCTTAGTTTGACGGCTAGAGGCGGCATTTGCGGGAATGCCGGGATCGTCGGGCACGATGGTGGCAAGTGTCTGATCCTGATCGGTAAATCCGATCTTGGAAATTAAAGTGACAGGCTTTGGCTTGGTCGGACAGACCGGTTGGAGCAGGCAGGAGATGAAACATGAAGGTTATGGTGAAGTATTTCGTTATGGCGTTTGTTGCGCTGGCTCTGCCGTTCGCGGCTCAATCGGCGTCCGCTGCTGAACCACGGATGCCAGACCAGGCGACCCAGTCACTGAACGGTGAAACCGCTCAAGCACCGCTGGGTCTTCTTGCGCAGGCGAAATCCCAGCCGGAGAAAATTGTTGTTGCAGGTCGTCGGGGCCGTCGTCTTGGCGCAGCCATCGTTGGTGGCGTGATCGCCGGCGCCTTGATCGCAGGTGCCGCCCGTGCGCATCGCTATGACCATTACGACTATGACCGCCGCTATTACCACCGCCGCCGCTATCGTAATCGTTGCGATCGCTGGCTGTGGAAGTGCGATAACGGTAATCGCCGCGCCTGCCGCAAGTTCGATTACAACTGCGATTGATCTTCGAGATCCAATTCGCGCAGGAGCGCCTGAACAGGTTCCTCTCTTCGCGCACCTGTTTGAACACGATGCAACGCCTCGCAACTTGCGGGGCGTTTTTCGTTATGAGGTGTCGGAGGCGGTTTCGGCGAATGGGAGTTTCTGTTCGTCATTTGTTCGACTCAATGCGCCGGCATGGTTCTTATGCCGGTCGGTGTCACCGTTTAGCGTTAACACTCTCTTAACGTTCTCCGCCAAAGAGTGCGCTATAACCGGTGACGGCAATCGACCAGTGGGGCTGCCGCCAGTTGTGTTCTGTTTGCGTGAGGGAAGTCTGTGAGTTCGAGTCGTCCGCGTCGCCGTGCCGTTAAATCCAAGACAACGAATCCAAGCGAACTGCCGCTCAATAAAGTCCTGTTGGGTGATTGCGTTGCGCAGCTGAAAAAGTTGCCAGATGCTTCTGTCGACCTTGTTTTTGCCGATCCACCTTACAACTTGCAGCTCGATAAAGACCTGATGCGGCCGAACAATACACGCGTCGATGGCGTCGATGATGCGTGGGACAAGTTCGATAGCTTTGCGGCGTACGACCGGTTTTGTCAGGCTTGGCTGGGCGAGGTGCGGCGTATTCTGAAGCCCGACGGCGCACTTTGGGTGATTGGCTCCTATCATAACGTTTTCCGGCTCGGAGCTTCGCTTCAGGATCTCGGGTTCTGGCTGCTCAACGATGTTGTCTGGCGCAAAACCAATCCAATGCCGAACTTCCGCGGGCGCAGGTTTACGAATGCGCACGAAACGCTGATTTGGGCGAGCCGGGATCAGTCTTCGCGCTACACCTTCAACTATGAATCGATGAAGGCGCTCAACGACGACCTTCAGATGCGTTCGGATTGGTTGTTTCCGATCTGCTCCGGCCCAGAGCGTTTGAAGGATGACGGCGGGCGTAAGGCGCACCCGACGCAAAAGCCCGAGGCGTTGTTGCAGCGCTTGTTGCTGGCAACGACTAACAAGGGCGATGTTGTACTCGATCCGTTTTTCGGGACGGGAACGACTGGGGCAGTGGCGAAAAGGTTGGGGCGTCAGTTCATCGGGATTGAGCGCGATGCGGACTACGCGAAGGCTGCGCGAGAACGTATCGGCAAGGTCAAGGCGCTCGCCGATGAGGTTCTTGAAACGCAGCCTTCGAAGCGGGCGCAGCCGCGGGTTCCGTTCGGGACGATTATCGAACTGGGCTTCCTGAAGCCGGGCTCTGCGCTGTTTGATCCGCACCGGAGAATAAGGGCCGAGGTCAAGGCTGATGGTACGCTCAAGTATCGCCGCAGCCAGGGTTCGATCCACCGCATGGGGGCCGAGGTTCAGGGCAAGCAGGCATGCAATGGCTGGACGTTCTGGCACTACGAGCGCAACGGGAAGCTGTTGCCGATTGATGCGTTACGTGACAAGGCCAAGCTGAAGCTGGGCCTCGTTGAACCGCCTGTTACCGTTGCGGCTGAGTAACGGGGTCTTCCGCCGTCCGATTGCAAGACTTTCTTCTGGTATTGCCGGGCCTTATGCCAAACTGCTAAACAGGGACGGGGCACTTTTAGGTGGCCTTTTTCCTGGTTTGCGCAGCGCTTTAACTCGCGCTGCGGCTTTGGTGTGGGAGGCTCGTAACCGAGTTTCCGAATTGTTCATCTGCTGTTGGGGGAAAAGGGCATAGTTTGCGCCGGGTGAGCGTGTTTACTAACGCTTCTATGAGCGCGCGTGACGTAGGGAGGAAACGGCGATGTTGACCACGACCGGGCCAGAGCGGTTCGTCGATGAAGTTGCTGTTTTCCGCTCGGCGCTTGAGCGTCAGATTTCTAGCCCGGCCGTGCTGGAGCAAATGCTGGAGCGGATTTACCGCTCTTTCGAGCAGCAGGACTTCTACCGATACGATGTTTTCCAGGAACGGGGTAAAGCGCCTGAGACGATGATGGCGCTGTTTGACCTGCAACAGGAGCTGCGTGCAAGTGTTGCACGGTGGCATGCTGCGGGGTTGATGTCGCGGCCGGCGCAAAAGTCGGCGCGGGATTGTTTGCGGGCAGCGCGTTACGCCATCGATATTCTCGGCGAATTGTGGATCGGGTATCAGCAGCTCTCCAAAGAGGCGCGGACATATCGGGCTTTCAGCGGCACCAGCCACAATACGCTCCTTAACCGCAATTTTCCGTGCAATGCCGATGGGACCTTGGACTTCCAATCGGGTGATTTGATCCTGACGCGGGGGAGCTTGCACAACAGCGCGGCCATCGCGCGGATCGGCGATATCGATTCCCAGTTCAGTCATGTCGCGATGGTTTATATCGACCCGCGCGGTCGCCACTGGGCGGTTGAAAGCCTGATCGAACGCGGTGGTGTGGTTGATCCGCTCGACAAGTGGCTGGATCACGATCTCGGGCGGGCGGTGTTGTTCCGCCATCGCGACCCGGTTCTGGCGCAGCGTGCGGCGACGATGATCCACGATCGTATCCAGCATTCGCTAAGCCCAGCGGGGAAGAAGATCCGTTACGACTTCTCGATGACGCTCGATCCCAAGACGCATAATCTTTATTGCTCGAAGTTGGTGCGTCGGGCTTTTAAGGAAGCCAGTGATGGGGCAGTTGTGTTGCCGACCTTCACAACGCGGCTCGACATGAAGAACCGCGATTTTCCACGTCGCATCGGTGTGCGGGCGGTTGAGACCTTCGCACCTGGCGACCTGGAGCTTGAACCCGACTTCGATATTGTTGCTGAGTGGCGGGATTACCGGGTGACGTCGGAGTTGCGTCTCAAAGACATCGTCATGGACAAGCTCTTTGAGTGGATGGAACGGGATGGCTACAAGTTCGAAGAGACACTCAAGATTAGGCTGATTTCGATCCTTGGGCGGATGGCGAGTTACCTGTCGCACGACGTTAAGAAGATGATCGATGACGTTATTCCGGTCGTGCCGGTCAACATGAAGCGCAGCGCTATTGCAGCTATAGCCATGCTGCATGAGACGGCTGAGCCGATTTATCAGGAAATCAAAGCCATCGAAAACGAGCGGATGTCGCTGTCGGGTTTGCCATTGCATCCGCGTGAGGTGAGGCAAATCCTGGAACGGATGTTAGAGTCCAAAGGCGCGACGATCGGATATCTGTTGCGGCCGGTGGAATAAGGCTGGGTGATTGCCCTTCGAGTTCCAGACACTTCTTGCAAAGTGCTAGTTTTTTCTCGCCCACAATCGCAGGCCCACATAGAGAATGATCACCGGAACCAGGGCCATTGCCGTGTATTTGGCGACGTGTAGGGCGACGGCCTGATCAAAGGCTTGCAGTGTCCCTGGGTCGGTGTGGCTGATATCGAGTGGCAAGTGAGGCCAGCTTGAAAACGCCAGGGCGGCACATGCGCCGGCCCAGATCAAGCTGACAAGCAGCCACATCAGCAGCATCGAATTTGGCATTGCAGTCTTCTAACGAAAAGCGTTGGTGGGTTTTGGTGTGTTGCGACAGTAGCGCATTGATGCGCGCTGGGCGAGCTGCGGTTGGTCCGAGGCTTTCGGAAGCGCCTGCGAAACTCTGGCGTTACCAGCCCCGGCGGCCAAAGTCGCCCTGAGTTTTTCGTTCGGCATGCAACCCACGGAGGGGTTGGGATGCAGATGTTGATGCGTTGCTTCTGCGGGTTGGCGCTGATGGATTTGGGGGTGCTTGGGCGAGTGTTTTACGAGCTGCGGCTCGTGCGCCTGCTAAAGATGGCTTCATGAGAGCAGCGCTTTTTCTCGCCAGAAGTTTGCTTTTTGTCTTTTGGAATCGCAGGCCGAATAGACCTCCGACGAGGACGGCTAGACCGAGAACGCCGACCATCAAGTAAAAGAACACCTGTTGGATCGGAGGCGGCGGGATCGGTGGTAGGCGATCCAGCCCGGCGCGTGCCATCATCATGCCGAGCTCGCCTTGGGATAGGACCTCGTGCTGTCCGTTTTTCAGGTAACCCACCCAGGTGCCATGCCCGTTTCCTTCGAAGCGATAGCCCAGGTCGATATAAAGATTGCGGCCGCGCTGATAGATCGCTGTGTCGGGAAAGTCGTAGACCTTCACGACCGGGCCAGCTTGTTGCCCGTCTGCTGCTTGCGCGGAGACAATGCCAAACAGCGCGGCGTTCAACACCACGGCGCTAAGTACCGCAAATGCGAGTTGTTTAAGTCGGCCTGGCAAACCTGAAGGATCCTGTGCAGGGTAGTATCGGCTGATTGTAGCTGCTTATCCCTAATTTGACGCTAAGCAGCCTGGTTAACAGCTGTTAAATCCTGTTTGGAAGGATGACGTTTTGCGTCTGGGCTTCAGGCGGAAAGCGCCTTGTGAGGCACTTGCCCCGCGATTTATTGGAAATCCGTTTGAGCTATTTTACGAGCACCTCGGGAGGGCCATCCTTGAGGGCTGCTTCGCCGCGACCTGACAACGATGGATTGGTCATGAAGTAATCGTGGGCGTTAAAGGCATCGTCGCCAGTTGGCATGATGCGCTCAGAGCTGCCATCGGAAAGGATGCGCCAACTTTGCTGGTTGTCTTTGAGGTTTGCGACCATGATCTGGTGCAGCACTTGCTCGTGCGTTGTCTCATTCAGGACTGGCGTCATGGCTTCGACGCGCCGGTCGAGGTTGCGTGGCATGAGGTCGGCTGAAGAAATGTAGACGGCGGCGTGCGGCGAAGGGAGCGGGTGGCCACGGCCGAAGCAATAAATGCGTGAGTGCTCCAGGAACCGGCCAATCACGCTTTTGACGCGTATATGTTCGGACAAGCCCGGGACGCCGGGGCGAAGACAGCAGATGCCGCGCACGACCAAGTCGATCTCGACACCGGCTTGGCTTGCCTCGTAAAGCTTTTCGATGATGGCTTGGTCGACAAGCGAGTTCATTTTCATCCAGACGCTAGCTGGACGGCCTGCATGTGCGTGTTCGATCTCTTCGTCGATGTGTTCGACGATGCGATTGCGAATACCATTTGGGCTGGCGGCCATTTGCTCGAGCCTGTTGGGTTCGCCATAGCCAGTGACAAAGTTCAAGATGCGGGTCACATCCCGAGCAATGGCGGAATCGTCGGTGAAGAGCGACAGGTCAGTGTAGATCTTGGCGGTTTGCGGATGGTAGTTGCCGGTGCCGATGTGCGAATAGGTAACAAGGTCTTTGCCTTCGCGACGGACGATAATCCCAAGTTTGGCGTGCGTTTTTAGCTCGATGAATCCGTAAACGACGTGGACGCCGGCGTTTTCCAAATCGCGGGCCCAACGGATATTCGCGGCTTCATCGAAACGGGCTTTCAACTCGACGACGGCGGTTACGGATTTTCCAGCTTCAACCGCGTCTTTTAGAGCTTCGATGATGGGAGAGTCTTTTGAAGTTCGATACAGCGTCCATTTGATTGCCATGACGTTTGGATCGCGAACGGCTTGGCGCAGGTATTGAACGACAACGTCGAAAGATTCGTAGGGGTGGTGGACGACGAAGTCTTTGGCTTTGATGGTGGCGAAGATGTTGCCTTCGTATTCGCGAACGCGCTCGGGATAGCGGATGTTGAAGGACTTGAAGAGAAGGTCTGGGCGCTCAGAGACAATGAGCTGGGATGTGTCGGCAAGACCGAGCAGACCGCCTTTGATGAAGACATCAGGCTCACCGACTTCCAGTTCCTCGCTGACGAAGCGCCGCAACTCAGGGGCCATCCGCTTGTCGAGTTCGAGGCGAATGACATGCCCGCGGCGGCGGCGTTTGAGCAAGTTTTCGAAGGTTTGGACCAAATCCTCGGCTTCTTCTTCAAGTTCGATATCGCTGTCGCGCAAGACACGGAACGCGCCTTTTGCCTCGATCTTGAACTTCGGGAATAGCTCGGAAATGAACATCCCGATGACATCTTCGATCGGGATGAAGCGGATCTCGTTTCCTTTTGCGCCCGACGCAGAAAGCCGAATAAAGCGGTCGAGCTGACTAGGGATTGGCACCAGACCATTTTGGCGACGCTCCTTGACCTCATGGTTCATCAGGACGGCGATCGTCAGGCCCTTGTTCAAAATGAACGGGAAGGGATGAGCTGGATCGACAGCGATAGGCGTGAGGATTGGGAAGATGTGGCTGTAGAACCGTTTTTCAATTGTGTCACGTTCCTCAGCCGTTAGATCGTCAGAGCCGATGATCGAAATACCTGTGGCTTTGAGTTCTTTTGTAAGTTCGCTCCAGCAGGCTTGTTTGCGTTCGACCAGTTGCGCGGCGAATGCGTGAATGCGTTCCAGCTGTTGCGCTGGCGTCAGGCCGTCTTGCGATAAGGTGGTGACGTTGTTGACGATCTGACCATGGATGCCGGCAACGCGGACCATGTAGAATTCATCAAGGTTCGAGGCAGAGATCGACAAGAAGCGTAGGCGTTCGAGAAGCGGGTGCCGGGTATTGCTTGCTTCTTCAAGGACACGTGCATTGAACTGCAGCCACGAGAGTTCGCGATTGTAGTAGCGGTCCGGGCCTTCAGGTGGTTGGACAACTGCACTTTTTTTTGCGGGCAGTTTTGAAGGTTTTGAGCCTGCGGTTTTTGAGGCTGTGGTCTTGGACGTGGAAGTCTTCGCGGTGACAGGTTTCGCCGCGGCTTTCGATTTGCGCGGTGGCGATTTCTTTGTCGCGGGGGTGTTGGCTGCTGACAAGGTTTTTGTGGTCTTCGTTTTAGGTTTCGATTTGACGGGCGCAGGCTTGCGGGGGCGTGCCGTCGCTCTCTTCTTCTGTGTCGAGCTCATTTTCAGGTCTCCGCGGCAAGCCTGGATCTTGTGATTTGTATTTTTCTATGTGGGGCTTGTGTTTAGCTGGCTTTATTCAAGTTTTACCTGACAATCATTTCAGCGGTGTTAACAACTCTTTAACAAAGAAATCCGAGCCCGTTTTCAAGGGTGAGCGCGGCTAATTGGCATCATCGTCATGGTCCATGTCCAGTGTGTGGAGGGCCTGCTGGGCGAGTTGTTTGGTTACTTTCCGCCGCATTGCCAGGCCGAGCCTGTCGATTTCTGCCACGATGCGGTTGGCTGCGGCCATTGAGCGTTCCATGCGCATCATCAGATAGCTGATGACGCCGGGTTCGACGGATAGCTGCCGGTCGGTGAAGAGTTTGACCAGGACGGCCTGAAGGAGTGCTTCGTCGGGTGGGGCTATTGTTGCGGTTGGAAGGGCTTTGATGCGGGATCTGAGATCTGGCAAGGCGATCTCAAGATCACCGGGCGCGCGGCAGGCCGTGAACAAAGCCAGCGCTTTGTGTTGGCGGGCGATGTTGAGCAGGTGGAAAAGCGCAGATTCATCGCACGCGCCGTCGTCAAGATCTTCGACCACGACGGCACCGGATTCAGCAGCTGAGAGGACCTCCGCTTCATTGGCTGTGGCGGCCCTAAGCACGATTGCTTTCGTTTTTGTGCGCCAGACGTTGGCCAAGTGGCTTTTGCCCGCGCCCTTTGGCCCGACGACGAGCGCAGCGCCGTTCGGCCAATTCATTTGACCGTCGATCAGGTCAATCGCGTTCTGGTTCGATGCGCTAACCAGAAAATCTTCCAGCCCCAATGCAGACCGATGGGCGAGATCTAGGACCAGTTGTCGGGGTTCGGGTTTCATTAATTCCTGTGCGGTTGGTGCGGCACTAGCCGGCTCATCTTGACTGCTTCAACACGGAGCTACTATCGCACGCTTGTGAGGTTTGCTTGGCAATTATTCGGAACTTGTTGGCGCGCCGGTATAGACGGAACTCTGGCGATAGGCACGCAGCGTATAGCGCACGATGACCCCAACCGCAGCTGCCATTGGAACGGCAACCAGAGTGCCTACCAAGCCGAAGAGATAGCTAAACGCGAACAAGGCGAAAATCAGCCAAACCGGGTGTAATCCGATTTTTGGGCCGACGATTTTTGGGCTTAGGAATCCAGCATCAAGGCCTTGTCCTGCCAAGAACACGCATATGACCAATATGACAGGGAGGCTGTCGGGCCAGAACTGAATGAGCGCCAGCGTTGTTGCCGTGATTGTTCCGACGATCCAGCCAAGAAACGGGACGAACGCCATGATGCCCGTGGCAAAGCCGATGAGAAGTCCATAGTCGAGGCCGATTAGCCAGAGGCCGAGCGCGTAGAAGGTTCCCAACGTCAGACAGACCAAGCCTTGACCGCGTATGAAGGCGGCAACGGCTGCATTGATGTCATGGCCCATGGTGCGTAACGCCGGCGCGTGCTCGCGTGGCAGTGCGTCGTCGACTTGATCCATCATGCGCTTCCAATCGACCAGGAGATAGAAGGCGACAAGCGGGGCGATGAGCAGCAGAGATACCAGAGCAAATACGGCTCGGCCTTGCGTCCACAGCGAGGCTGCAATCCAAGAGGCAACGGTGCCGCTATTGCCGGCAAGCCAATCAAACGCCTGGGTAATCGATTGTTTCGCCTGGGGAAAGTCCTGGTTGAAGTTGTTTTGCGCGTAGGCTTCGAGGTTTACTTGCAGGCGCTGTAACTCGCCGGGAGCTGCTTCGGCCAATTGACGGATTTGGTCGACAATGACGGGTCCAACGAACACCACGAGGAGTACAATGAAAACAACGAGGCAGCCGACCAGCAGGAGCGATGCGATCAGCCTGGAAATGCCAAAACGTTCCAATGCGTCAGCTGCCGGGTTGAGCGCATAGGCGAAACCCATGCCGACAACGAACGGCAGCAGAATTTCTTTCAGCTGGTCGATAAGAAAAAAGAAGATGATTCCGACAAGCAGCCAGAAAAAGGCCTGGCGTTCGATCGGCATGGTTTTGGCCCCCGGGATTTCTCAGTCCGTTTTCACTGCGCTGGTGTTCAAGCGTCGTGCTGGTCGTGTGACATGTGTGTGATCCAGTCGCGCAGATAGGCAAGCAATGATGCGATCGTCAACGCCGCTGTGAGCCAGATAAGACTTGTGCGCAAAAGAGGGACATTGATGCTGAACGCTTCGTCGGCGAGCACGAAGGCAGCAAGTGTAATCTGAGCGACGGTGTTCAGTTTCGAGACCATTAGCGGTGCGATCTCCACCGGCCGATGCAACATGTAGGATATGATGACGGCGGCCAGGATCATTGCGTCTCGGGCGACGGCGGCGATAACGAGCCAGGACGGGAGGTCGCCGCGCATGCCCAATCCGATGAAGATCGAGACAAGTAGGAGCTTATCAGCAAGCGGATCGAGGTAAGCTCCAAGTTCTGTGCGCTGGTTATAGCGGCGCGCGAGGTAACCATCGATGCCGTCGGAAATCCCTGCGACTAGGAAGAGGACGAACGCGGCGGCGTCCTGGCGGGTGATAACGAGCCAAAAGACAACCGGCACTATGAGTGCTCGTCCCAGCGTGATCAGGTTTGGTGTGTTCAAGTTCTTTTCCGAGACTGTGGTACGGCGATCTGTGTTGCATAAACCGGCAAAACAGAGGCCCACGTTAGCTAGGAAAAGATACTAAGTCATTGGTTTATCGCAATTTCGCTGAGCGTTCTGCAGTATGATACCTGGAAGGCCTTGAGGGTCGCCCAGGTTCAGAAGCGTGGGCGTATCTGCCAGTAGCCGGCATTGTCATTTAGCACATAGCCACGGCGCGCGAGTTCGTTGGCAAGACCAGGGCCACCGCCCGGAAATGTCAGGGAGATGTTGGCGCTTCGGGCCGAGACAGCGCCGACTTGGAACCCTGAAACACCTGAAATTTTAGAGATCTCGTCGTTGACCTGATACCACTCGCGAGCGCTGTTGAAGAGCACTTCGATCTGCAATTGTTGAAGCGGCTGGGCCAGGGCACCGGGACCGCCAGATTTCTGCACTGTGGTTCTCTTCCAGCGACCTTCGAGAACCCCAAGGGAGATGACGGCGGCGAGTTCCATCGCATAAGCCTTGTCGCCGTCGAAGATCCGATAGCTATTTTCCCAGGCAACCGGGCCAACTGCGTCGCGGCCATCGATGCGGACCCTCAGTTTGTTTGTGGCCGGGTCGACCTGAGCGCTGGCAAGCACAACGCGCTGGCTAGCGTATTCGCTCGTTAGTATTCGCAAGCCACGTGCCTCATCGCGTTCGGCAAGACCTTGCAAGACATCCTGATGGATCGAGCTGCGCAGGCCGGCAACTCTTAGCGGCGATACTGAATGTTTGAGGTCGAGCTCTTTCCAGACATTGCCCCAAGGGCTTTTGGATCGCGAGATGTTGCCGTCAGCGTTTAGAACGACCGGAATGATCGTGGTAAGCGGGGCTTGATTGTCGACGAAGGGTATGCCGCTTTGGCGAAGCAGCGTTCTCACGTTTTCGGGCGAGAATTGGAAATCGAGAGAGGCGTAGTATTCGACAGATGAGTTTTGCTCGCGACGAACCTTTAGGCTGTCGACATAGTGGGAAGCTTCGATAGTGCCGAGGCTTTTGAGCTGCGGATAAGCAGACACGGGCACGATGCGCTTAAGGAGCGAGCGTAGTGCTGCGGTTTGTCCATCGGCGATGGCGGCTTTTTTAGCGGCGACCGCGTTTTTGGCTCGCGCATCCACCGGGTAGTTGGCGATTGTGTATGCCGCGTCTGATTGTGCTGCCGATGCGTTGCGCATGGTCAAAGGGTTCGCCGTCACGAAGCAAGCTGCCATGGCTGCGAGCGTTAGGCAAAACAGAGGCCGAGCAGCTATTTCGGATCGCAGCGTCATACCGGGTCTCCTATTTTCCTCGCCTGGGTCGCGACCGGGGCCAATGTACGCAAGGTACTGATGGATGCGCACATAGCTCACGCAATTGCATCCCGTCGGCATTGGCCATCCGGCGATCCCTTGACCTTCGCAGAGCTTTCAGGCAGCCAAGTCGACCTGTCAGGCAGTTTGCGAGGCGTCGCATGGTGCTATAACAGATCGCAAATTTGCTTACGAGGTCGCGCGGGACACTATGAACCAAGACGATGGTGCAGCTAAGGCTGGTCCGGTTACATATCGCGATGCAGGTGTGGATATCGATGCCGGGAATGCGCTGGTTTCGGCTATTGCGCCTTTGGCCAGGGCGACCAAGCGCCCCGGTGCCGACGCGGATCTGGGTGGTTTTGGCGGTTTGTTCGATCTCAAGGCAGCCGGATTTCGCGATCCGTTGCTGGTTGCTGCCACCGATGGTGTTGGGACCAAGCTGAAGATCGCCATTGAGACCAAGCGACACGAGCATATCGGCACCGACCTTGTTGCGATGTGCGTCAATGACCTCGTGGTACAAGGCGCAGAACCGCTGTTTTTCCTCGATTATATGGCGACAGGAAAACTCGATGTCGTTACCGCGCGCGAGGTTGTGGCTGGTGTTGCTGCTGCTTGCCGCGAATCAGGATGTGCGTTGATTGGCGGTGAGACTGCTGAGATGCCTGGCATGTACCGGGGCGAGGACTATGACCTTGCAGGATTTGCGGTGGGAGCTGTTGAGCGTGATTGTCTACTCCCGCAGAGCGCTATTTTGCCGGGGGACCAGCTCATCGGGCTGATGTCGACAGGCGTTCATTCCAATGGCTATTCGCTGGTGCGCAAGCTTGTTGAGAACAGCGGTTTGCAGTGGAGTGATGAAGCGCCCTGGGAGCCGGGACAAGACGTGGCACGCGCGCTTCTTGAGCCGACCCGGCTTTACGTGAAACCGCTGTTGTCAGCCCTTCGCATGACCGGGCCGTCACGCGGAGCCATCAAAGCGCTCGCGCATATTACTGGCGGAGGATTAAGCGAGAATCTGCCGCGGGTTCTGCCAAAAGGTGTTTCGGCATCGGTGCGGCTGGGATCTTGGAAGGTGCTTCCGGTCTTCGACTGGCTCGCTGAAGCGGGCAATCTGCCTGATGAAGAAATGCTGCGCACGTTCAACTGCGGTATCGGCATGGTCGTGGTGACGTCAGCTGAGCGCCATGGAGAAGTCTTGGCTGCACTGTCGGACGCGGGTGAGACGCCGCTGCAAATTGGCGAAGTCATCGAGCATTCTGGCGAGCCGGTTGTTACCTATTCGGGCGTATTGAGGCGGTCTGCATGACGCTTGATGCTGACGGGTCGGCTGAGGCTTCTAAGAAACGTGTCGCGGTTTTGATCTCGGGGCGTGGCTCCAACATGATGTCGCTTGTCGAAGCGGCCCGAGCGTCTGACTATCCAGCTGAGATCGTTGCTGCCATCTCTAACCGGCCTGATGCAGGGGGGCTGGATTGGGCTCGCGAGCAGGGCCTAACGGCTTGCTGTGTTGATCACAAAGCATACGAAACCCGCGACGACTTTGACCGTGCGCTTCATCAGGAATTGGTTGCGTGCGGTGCTGATATCGTGGCGTGCGCGGGTTTCATGCGGCTGATGACCCCGTGGCTGGTGGACCAGTGGCGGGACCGGATGATCAACATCCATCCGTCGCTGCTCCCGTCGTTCCGTGGTCTGCATACCCATCAACGTGCGTTGGATGCTGGCGTTCGGTTTGCCGGATGCACCGTCCATGTCGTGAGGGCGGAGGTCGATACCGGTCCGATTCTGGGGCAAGCGGTGGTGCCGGTGATTGATGGTGATACAGCTGACGAACTAGCGGCGCGCGTGCTGAAAGCAGAGCACCATCTTTATCCACATGCGCTGGCGCTATTTGCCGCGGATAAATACGACATTGATCATGAAGTTGCTCGGTTGGATAGCAAGTTGTGTGAGGCAGGAACCCTGTATTCGCCGATGGTTAAGCCTATTTCTTAACGGAATTTACTTTTCCGCTGTTTTGTCGTGCCAAATTGTAGCGGGATACCTAGTGATCATAGACACGGTCCGGCGCGAGTGTTAGTTGCGCGTAACTGCTTGGGGACTGTGTTCCTTTCGTCACATCCATTCGCGCTCGAAAGGCGCATGATACGGCCCTTGCCGTTCGCTGCCGCGTGATATTTCCATCAGGCTGTGCGGCGGGCGCGGTCGCAGATCTGACTCTGGTTCTATCAGCAAGAATTGGCGGCTGAATTGAACCGGAATAATCGCTGAGTGCCGGCTGCACATTTCTTGCTAGCCGACAAGAAGCACGACGCATCGGAGACTTATGACCATGACTGTAGCCGAGACCGATACATCCGCAGACCCAACTGCCGGACAATTTGGCGAAGAGAGCATCTGGTTTAAGCTGACGCCGCTTTTGAAAGACCCAGCCAATCCAATGCGAGTTTTGATCCAGATGGCTGAACGGTATGGTTCGGTTATTCCTGTCACGCTCGGCCAACAGCGCGTCGTTCTGATTACTGAGCCGGAATACTTCAAGCACGTGCTCGTTAAGAACGCTGACAACTACATCAAATACTTCGATGGTTTGAAGCCGATTTTCGGCAAGTCGATGATCACCAACGACGGTGCGCTTTGGCAAAAGATCCGCATGCCGCAGCAGCCCGCGTTCCACCCCGATATGTTCGCTGATTACATTCCGTACTTTAACCAGGCGATCCGAACGAAAATGGAAACCTGGGAGGAGTTGGCGAAATCCGGCCAGTCAACGGAGATGGTCGAGCAGACCTGGACGCTGGCTGCAGACATGATCTGCAAAGCGTTGTTTGATCGCGATATGCCCTTCAACCCTCACGTCGTCTTCAAGTACGTGAAGACTTACACCGACGTCATGAACCACAAGTCGATGCGCGATAAGAAGCTCGCGGGCGACGGTGCAGAATTCGGTCAAAGCTCGACGACGGAAGCTGTCGAAGCGTGGTGGTCAGTTCCGCCGGCGGTTATCGCTGCTGATCCTCGTGAAGAGCGCGAACAGACGCTCTTGAAAATGATCGAAGAAGCTGCGGCCGATCCAAACGTTCCAGAGTTCGACAAGCAGCAGGCGATCGATGAGATCAAGCAGTATCTGTGGGCAGGTACCGAGACGACGGCTCTGACGCTCGCGTGGGCGCTCTATCTCGTTTCCAAGCATCCGGAAGCTGCTGATCGTATTCGCAAGGAAGGCGAAGAAGTTTGCGGTGATCGCGAGCCGAACGCGGCTGACTACTCGGCGCTGATCTATACGCGTTCAGTCATCCAGGAAACGATGCGGCTTTATCCGCCAGTCTGGAGTTTGATCCGTACGGCTGCTGGTCCTGACGAGATCGATGGCAAGGAGATCAAGGAAGGCGATCGGATCGTGCTGTTCGGTTACGGCGCGCACCACAATCCGAAGTTCTGGGAAGATCCTGAAGCCTTCATGCCAGAGCGTTGGATGGGCGATTCAGCCAAGAAGCGGGTGAAGTACTCCTATATCCCGTTTGGCGCCGGCAAGCGTTCGTGCATCGGTGGGGCGATGAGCCAGGTGGAGAACACGCTGGCTCTGGTTCAACTGCTGCGCCGGTTCCGTCCTGAATACGTTGGTCCGGAACCCGCTCCGATCCATGCGACGGTGACGCTCACGCCCAAAGGCGGTCTGCACTTCCGTATTCATGAGCTGAACTGAGGTTCAGCCTCGGCAAAATGCTGATTTATGAGAGGAGGCGCTTCTCCCGATTTTCGGGGTGGCGCCTTTTTCTTTATGGCAGCAGCCACATCGGTGAGACTGCGTGCGCGGTTAGCTGAACAAAGGCTAGTGCGCTGTGCCGGTAAAACTGCTCGTGCGAAGTGATGATGCTTGGGGCTCGTTACTGGATGGCTTCGTAGCGCAGCTTCACGAGCCCATCGGAGAACGCCTGGATGCCCTCGAATTCGAGGTGCTGACGCTTATCCAGGGAATTGAGCATCGAGAGCCCTGAGCCGATTAGCTTTGGTGCGATGCAAATTTCTACAATATCTACGAGGCCTGCTTCGATGGCGCTTTGCATCGTAATCGCACCACCGACGATCCAGATGTCTTTCGACGTTCTCTCACGTGCCAGCTGCACCGCTGCTGCGATACCCTGTGTTACGACGGTCGCGTTGGGCGGAAGCTCCGTCAGGGCTTCAGACGTCATGATGACGGCAAACTTGTCATCGTAAGGCCAGTCGCCAAAGGCCTGCATCATTTGGAATGTTCTGCGGCCAAGTACAACAGCACCAATGGATTCCAGAAAACCGGTTTCGCCAAACATGCTGTCGGCGTACGGCTCCAGCCATGTTGAGTCACCGTCGCTATCGGCGACAAAACCATCGAGACTAGTGGCGGTGAAAAGCCGGACCTGGGACATGAACTCGCTACAGATTGGCGGACAGAGCCTTCGTTTTTCTTGCGCCGAAAGCGGTTTATTTGGTTCAGCGACGTCGTGTTTTCTATGCAATCCCCATGCCGATCCCGCCGCAAATCAGCACTATGGTTGATCTCGGTGGGCCAAGTTGTGCCGGCCCACCGAGAAACGTGTTAGCCAACGATCTCATCGAGGCGGAAGTTCATGGCGATTTCGCGAGCAGCAGATTCAGGGCTGTCGGACCCGTGCGAGGAGTTTTCACCCTTCGACAGCGCGAAGAGCTTCCGGATGGTGCCTTCGGCGGCTTCTGCCGGGTCGGTAGCACCCATGACTTCGCGATACTTCGCAATTGCGTTTTCGCCTTCGAGGACCTGCAGGACGATTGGCTCGGAGGTCATGAAGTCGACGAGTTCGCCGTAAAATGGGCGGGCTGCGTGCTCTTCGTAGAATTTCTCGGCTTGAGCGCGAGTCCAGCATACGCGCTTTTGCGCAACAATGCGCAGGCCGGATTTTTCAATGACGGCGTTGATTTCGCCCGTCAGGTTGCGTTTTGTCGCGTCCGGCTTGATGATCGAAAACGTGCGTTCTACTGCCATATGGATACACCCCCACAAAAAGCTTGATGTTTGACAGCGCCTTATAGCTACGGGGCCGCCCGCCTACAAGTCTGTCGCCGGTCTGCTGCTGCAGTGCGGCATCACGTCGTCATGAGGGCATGTTCTGTGTTTTGGGCTTAGTTGTGGCTTCGTGTGCCTCTGCCTGAGGGCTCGATTGCCCGAATCGGAACCTGCCTGCGCCATTGAATGGCCGGTATTGAGGTGAAAAAACACCTTGGTCAGAAGTTTGGACAGTGCGCAGACGTAGCCTAGAAAGCGGGAAGGATGGGCTGCGGTGCCAATGGGTTGTGTATGTCTTGGGTGCACGTCGTTGACGTGCCAAGTAGATATGTGTGAAACGAAGATAAATGACGTTTCTCCATTTGCGCGCTGCGACCGGAGTTCCGCCTAGCCCGCCCAAGATGAGAGCCGCATGAGCGAAACGAACTCTGAGATAGTCTGGTACATAGCCCGCGAAGGGCAGCAACATGGCCCGTTGACGGACGCTGAAATGCGTTTGTTTGTGCAGAGCGGCCACTTGAAGCCGTCAGACCTGGTCTGGAACCAGGAAATGACGGACTGGCAAGCTGCCGAGACGGTCTTTCCTGAAGCGACAAAACCACCAGCGCAGCCTCCTCCGCCGCCGCCGAAACAACCAGAACGTGCGCCGCCGGCAGATCCAGGTGGCGTATCGCCGTCTGCCGCGACTACAGGACCTGGGGCTTCTTCTCCAACTGTCCAAGGTGGTTCGACGGTTTCTACTGGGCCTGCCGCAGGGGCGGCTCACGACCCCTCGAAGGCGGCTGCCCAACAAGGCACACATAGCCCGGGTGCGCCCGGTTCGGGTTCGGGGCCTGTTGCTGGTGGGGCTCCAGGACAATATTCGCCGGGGCAAGGCCAAGGCTCTAATCCGCAGAGTGCAGGGTCAGCAATGGGTCCCGCAGGCGGTTCGCAGCGATTGCCGTCGCCTGATGAAGTGCTGCCGACCTTCCGGCAGGAAGACCGCTTGAGTGCTCCATTGCAGTCAGACGAGGCGGCAAACGCTGGGCGTCAGCCCGCGCCCGTCGATGACTACGAAGACGAGGACGATGAGCCTCGGCGTGGGCGTTTTGGAATGGCAGTGGGGCTCTTGGCCGTTGCCGCAATAGCCGTGGGTGGCGGTGTTCTTGCCTACCAGAACCAAGATGCGATCTTGGGATATATGAATCAGCAGTCCGCTGATGCTGCGGATAAGGCTCCGCCGGTCATTAAGGCGGGCCAAGCCACAAAGACTGCGGCCGTTGATACCTCGAAAGCTAAGCCGGCGCCGAATAATCCTGCGCCTCGTGAACCTGCACCACAACCAGCCGTACAGAACCCTCAGCTTCAGGGCATTACGGTAACGATTCCACCGTCGCAGCCCGGCTCACCTACCGCGTCGGCGGATGCTGTTCCGTTGCCGACGATCGATAAGAACTTGCAGAAGTCGCAGTTGTGGCGCGTCGTTAAATCCGAGTTTCCGCAATGGTATGATGAGCGTGTCAAAGAGATTTCCGAGCTCAGCAATTCGGCAAGCGAAACGGATCTTTCAAAGCATCTGATTGGGAAGCTTGTCGCTCTGCGCCGGAATAATGCCAAGCACGCTTTGGCTTCGAGCACCGAAGATTTGCAGAGTATTGCAGAGGCGTTTCTAACCAATCTGAAAAGCCTTGCGGGCCATTCGACCGAGGCCTGTTACACCTTTATCAGTAAGGGCGAGACAAGCCCGTCTGTGATTGCATTGTTTCCAAAGCCTGGTTACGGCGATGCCATTGAGGGCCAGATTGCAGCTGTCTTCCGGGCCGTTGCTTCGGGTCGGAAGTCCCCCGTTGAACGGGCAAAGGCGGGTAAGGCCGACTATGATGCGTTGGCGGCCGAATTGACCAAACTTGGATGGTCGAAAGCAGATCTGGGGCTGTTTGCTAATCCCCAAGCGCTTGCCAAAGCGCCGCCTGAGCAGGTCTGCAAAATGGTCCAGGACTGGTTTACGGCGCACGTTTCCATCTCGGACAAATCCGTGCAGGACCGACTTCTCGTCGAGACACTGAGGCCAGTGGTTGCTGGTTGATGCCGCGGCTACCTATTGGGCCTCTTGGATGGCGATGGTAGCAAGAGATCCGCGCTAGCGTGTGAGCCAATTGCCTGACGGGACGGGCCGCGCCGAGGTCATGGGGCCCTGATAAATGTAAATCCAAGCTTTGTAAGTTCGGTTGGGCGGTGTGGTTTCTCGCAGGCCGGAGTTAGTTCCGTCTGAGGCGACTGGCTCTTGTTGCTTCGCGTCTGCCGACCGTTCTGCGAACTTGGGGACCTTTGTAAGGTTGAGTTCGACGGTTTTTAGTTCTCTGCGGTATTCACCGTCGCCGCCATGTTGCACGTTTTCGTATCGATCGAGCCAGAGCAGTGTTGTTTGTGGATTGTGGAGTAGCAGCAGCTCTCCTTGGACGATGTCCGCGTTTGATGCCCCATCGATAAGCCCCGGGTACTGTCCGAGGCTCACCAACCTGCCACTCGCTGATGCTGGTCCCAGGCTGCGGCTTTCACCAGCCAGGCGCATCCGCTGATGGGTGCCCATTGGCGTCTGTATTTGGCTCATCAATGAGCCGTATACGAACAGATGGCAGATGCGGTTGTCCGGTGTTCTGACCGGCATTGCCTGAGATACCCCTTTTCAAAAACTTGACGTGTTAAGCGCGGAATCGCCTGAGTTTTTCTGGGTTTGCCGGCGAGGCAGCAGGCTGATCACAACCACTTCACCGGTATTTGGAGTGCACGTGAACAGGTCGGCCGCCATATTGGGCTCAATCACAGAGTTGATGAGCATGAGCAAAACAAAGGTTTAAGACATGTACGTGATGCGACCAAGCTGGCTAATGCCGTTTCTGGCTGTTATCGCGATTTTCGCAGCGGTCCTGTTTGCAGTTCAGGATGTCCGAGCCGGAAAGGCCCAAGTCTTCACGGGACTGGTGCCAGGCGTTGCTGTTGGTGGATATGATCCGGTTGCGTATTTCACCGATGGCAAACCGAAAAAAGGAAGCCAGAATTTTACGTTGGAGCACAACGGTGCCCAATGGCGATTTGCGACAGAGGCAAACCGGGACTCGTTCAAAGCCAACCCGGCAAAATATGCCCCTCAGTATGGCGGGTATTGCGCCTGGGCGGTGAGCCGCGGCTACACGGCCAAGGGAGATCCAAATGCCTGGAAGATCGTGAATGGCAAACTGTATCTAAACTACAATCGTAGTGTTCAGACGACCTGGGCGAAAGATATTCCAGGCAACATCGCCAAAGGTGACGCGAACTGGCCAACCGTATTGAATAAATAACGTTCCCCTTGCACTAGTACTGCCCCCGTCTAGTGCACCCCCGCCGCGCAAGCTTGCGCTCCCCTTATGCTACTGCGCGGCTGATAAGCCCCACCGGTTTGCCCCCTCGGCCGGTGGGGTTCCTCTATTTGGAGCATTGCTCCGGGATATGAGTGAGGTGCCCGGATGAGCATTCGGTGATTTTGGTAAGTCGGCCGGGGGTTTATCGAGGTCCGGGGTCGTAACTGTGCTTCTGCTTCCACTGGGAAAAGAAGTAGGCCAGATCGTCATCGACGTTGGATGGCATTACAATACGGACTGTTACGATCTGATCGCCTGTTACGCCAGTCTTAGCGTTTCTGATACCCTTGCCTTTGAGGCGGAACATACGTCCTGAGGTCGTTCCTTTGGGAAGGTTCAGTTGCACGCGGCTGCCGATTGTTGACACCTCGATGCGGCCCCCGAGTACGGCTTCGTCCAGGGTGACGGGAACATCGCAGTGAATGTCGAGGCCTTCGCGGGAAAACCGGGGGTGGGAACGCACCTTGATTTCAACCAGTGCGTCGCCGGGTTCGCCGCCCAATAGCCCTGCGCTACCCTTGCCTCGCAGACGCAACGTTTGTCCGTCGGTTACGCCCTCGGGAACGGAGAGGTCGAGGACTCCGCCTTCGGGCATCGTCACCCGCTTTTTGACGCCGGTAACGGATTCTACAAAATCGATTTCCAAGGTGTAGCGAACGTCTTGCCCGCGTCTAGTGAAACTGCCGCCTGCGTGGCGTGTGCCCGCAGAATTGTAGCTGCGGTGACTTGAGAACATCTCGTCGAACATGTTGCTGAAGTCGGCATGTCCATAACCGTTACCATGCGGGCGTCCATTGGCGTGGGCGCTTCGGAAACCTCTTCGGGGTTCGCCATTGGCGTCGATCTCGCCTGAATCAAATTGTCGGCGACGTGGCGGGTCTCCCAGAATGTCATAAGCAGCGGATACACGTTTGAAGCGCTCTGCAGCGGCGGCATCCTCGGGGTTGAGATCCGGATGCAGTTCTTTTGCGAGCTTACGGAAGGCGCGCCGGATTTCGTCTTCGCCCGCATCTCGCGAGACGCCGAGAGCCGAATAGGGGTCATGCGCTTCCAATGACGTGTCCTCAAAATTGCAACGACCTGATATCAGGCCGACCGACGCGCAGGAAACTTTTCACCCGGCTCGGATTTGTTTTCTTTGCGATCAGATTATGGCGAGTCTGCGCCGGGCGCACGCAGAGGGTCGCAGAAAAAGTGCGAAATCTTGCCTCTATCCCAGAGAAACCTGAAACACCTCGGGTTCCGCGCTGGGTGCTTGCTCAATTGACGCGGACTTCCGGTTCGCAATCGATAAGGCTGGCAAGCGTTGAGAACCGTCGACGAAGCCTGGCTCCGTCAAGATCGCCCAGCTTCTTGGGAATGTTCCAGATCAGCTTGTTTTCTTCGTAGCTCAGCGAGGATTCGTTGATCCGGCCCTCAACGCCAACCGACAGCATATGTGCAGCACGGACGGCAGAGCCAATGATACGGGCCCGTTTCAGCGAGTTTTTGTCGGCTGATTTCCGTAAGCGTACGGAGAGTTTCTCGCCCTCTAACTCGCCGCGTCCGGCATGGCGGAAATAAATTGAGAGCGCGAGGAAGATCCGGCCCGGGTGGTCGATGCCGCTGAGAGCCGCATGCGCGACAGCATCTAAGCTTTGGTCGCCGCGATAATCAGGGTGTGCGCGCCAACCGATATCGGAGATGAGGCAGGCGGCGTGGCGCAGGCGTTTTTCTTCCTCGGTTTCGGCAAGGTCATTGCGGGCAAACAGATCATCGGTCCACGCGCAGAGCTCGCGGGCATGGGCAGCGCTACGGGAATAGAGTTCGGCCAAGCGTTCGCAATAGCTTAGGAGCGGGTCTTTGGCGCGTTGTTTCTCATCAAGCATCGAATAGAAGATGCCCTCGCGGACCCCAAAAACAGAGAACTGGACGGTTTTGACTTTGGTGCGTTCCAGCAGTTTTTCCATCAGCAGTGCGCCAAACGGAACGACCTGTTTGCGCTGCTTGGAGATCTTGGCAATACCTTCGACGCTGCTGAGTTGTCGCGCTTTGTGAAGCTTGTGTGAAAAGGCAGAGGCTTCAGCTGCTTCGAGTTGGTACTCGTGCATGACATTGAGCGGATAATCGGATTCTGCCATATGCAGTTTGGCAATTGCGCGCCATGTACCGCCCACGGCATAGAACGTACGGCCACGGCCGTCCCCAAGGAAGGGGACTTTGTCGAGCGTCTGATCGATCAGTTTGGCAGCTTTCTCGAGTTTGCCGTCGGTCACGTCGATCAGGCGCAGGCCGCCAAGTGGGAGGGTAATAGCGTTTTGGACTTGGCCGTTTTTGATGTCGATGAGTTCGACGCTGCCGCCTCCGAGGTCGGCAGCAATGCCATCGGCGTCAGGTGCACCCATGATGACGCCTTGCGCGGAGATGCGGGCTTCGTCCTGGCCCGACAGCACTTCGACGGGAACTTTGCATAGCGCTTCAGCGGCAGCGATGAAGTCGGGGCCATTTTCAGCGTCGCGCGCGGCAGCGGTAGCGATCACCCGTAGTGTGCTGACGTTGAGCGTATCGGCAATGGCGCGGAAGCGGCGCAGTGCGGTCAGGGCGCATTGAATGGCATCGTCGCAAAGCCGACCGGTGGTGGCGATCGTACGGCCAAGACCGCAGAGTTCTTTTTCGTTGAAGATCGGAGTTGGGGCCCGGAAGGGGCCTTCATAGACGACGAGGCGGACCGAGTTTGAGCCTATGTCAACGACGCCCAAAGGTTGCGCAGTTTCTGCTTCAATTCGCTCCGGAGAGCTAAAGCGTCGACTGAACAGCATCTCGTGCCTCTCCCAGATCGTTGAGACATGCCATCTTCCGGCAACATCGAACCTGCCGCAGCCAGTGGCCGATCCAGACGACAGATTCTGGAATCTCGTATTGCCCACGCTGTAGGCACGTTGCGCGACGAAGGCAACGGGCCTTTTTGCCGAAGTGGTTTTTCTCTTTGGGATTGTGTCTTTAGGACAGGGTTTCTCCACAGACGCCTTAGCAAAAAGTCGGCAGCGGACCGTGGGTTTGGTGGCGAGGTTGCAGTGGCGGGAGTATTTGGAGTGAAAACTTGCGCGGGTTGGTAGATCCGTCGAATTGCGTTGCTTGAGCTTGCCTCTGTTTGTGAAGCGGTTCCGAATTGGCTGGTTGGGCGGGAATTTTCTTCTTAATTTTAAGCTGCGACATGCTGAAAATTGAAAAAATTTCCTAATTCGAATATGTCTATGTCAATCCTTTTCAGATGCAGCGGTGTTAGAGATGTTTGAAGAACTCGGCCTTGAGGGGTGGACCCCGGTTGCAGCGTCCTTGGTTTTTGGCCTTGGACTTGGTGTGCTGTTTGGGCTTTTGGCGCAGCGTTCGCGGTTCTGCTTGAGACGCGGATTGTCCGGTCCTGTCGAGGAGCGCCGCTCCGCACTGTCGACCTGGCTAATGGGACTCGCCGTGGCAGTCGCTGGGACGGCTGCAGGCGTTCACTACGGGCTTGTCGATTTCTCCGGTCATCGGTTCATGTCGGAATCGTTACCGGTTCTCGCCATTGCGTTGGGCGGATTGTTGTTCGGCATCGGTATGGTTCTGACTCGCGGATGCGCTTCGCGTTTGACGGTCCTTGCCGGCACTGGAAACCTGCGGGCGATTGTTACGCTGGCGGTTTTTGCGATTGTCGCGCATGCGACGATCAAGGGTGTGTTGGCACCGCTGCGGGTGTGGCTGGGCGAATTCTCGGTTGACGTACCTGGTGCTACGAGTTTGGCCGCTGTCGTTGGTGACCCAGTGCTGCCTGCAGCTGTTCTGGCGATTGCGTTGGCTGTTTATGCGGTCTGGACCTACGAGAACCTCGGTGAACTCATCATGGGTGCTCTCGTTGGTTTACTTGTCCCACTGAGCTGGATTGGAACCGGCTACGTGCTGCAGGACGAGTTCGATCCGATTGCCTTGCAGAGCGTTGCCTTCACGCTGCCTGCTAGTGAGGCGCTATTTTATACGGTTGCGGGTTCCGCTATCGCTCCTGGTTTCGGAGTTGGGTTCTTCGGTGGTGTCGTCCTCGGAAGCCTCGTAGCCGCGCTGGTGTTTGGTGACTTCGAAGTGGTCGGCTTCGAACGCAAAACGCCAGTTGGGAAGTACTTGGTTGGCGGCACTTTGATGGGCTTCGGTGGCGTGCTTGCGGGCGGCTGCACGATTGGTGCCGGGCTTGCTGGGGTCGCGACCTTGAGCTTCGCCGCGATCATAGCGCTTGTTTCGATTATTGCAGGCGGTGTCGCAGCCCGCGTTTGGCTGGAGAGCGGTTCGGCAGCGCCAAGTGGCGGACGCCTGATGCCCGCTGAATGAGATTGAAGTTCTAGAGCTTCGGCGAGGCCAGATCGTTTCGTCGGCGTCATTGGACCAATTGAAAAACAAAACGCCGCTTGGGTTATGTCCCAGGCGGCGTCTTTTGTGATCTCGTGAGCTGTGTTGGCGGGCGTTTGGCTGCGTGCGCCTCGTTTGCCTGAACGAAGGCTCTCAAGCGAAGACGGCATCCCAGTAGAGTTTTGGAATATCGGGTCCGCCGACAGCTTTGAGTTCGACGGTCAGGGTTGGGGAGGTCACGTTAATCTCGGACAGGCGGCCATCTATGAGGTCGAGGCCTGCAAAGAAGATCCCCCATTCCTTAAGCTTGACGCCAACTTCGGCACAAACCGCTTGTTCGGCTTCTGTCAACTCGCCAAGCACGGGGCGGCCTCCGGAGTGAATGTTGGCGACGAAGTTGCCTTCGGCTGGAATGCGGCCAAGTACGCCTGCGACCTCGCCTCGAAGCATCATAACACGCTTGTCGGTTTCCTTGACGTTGGGAAGGAACTCCTGCGCGACGATGGGTTCAGTTGAAAAGGCGAGGAGCTTGTCGAGGTGGGCGTTGAATTCGGGATCATCAACGTTGGTTTTCACGATCATTTCGCCGCCGAACAATGACAACGGTTTGAGAACGATCTGGCCGGTACGGCGGGCGAAGTCGGCGATATGGGCGCTGTCGCCTGAGATCAGTGTTTTCGCCATCAGGTGCGGGAAGTGGAGCGCACTTAGTTTTTCCGGTGTGTTGCGGATGGCGCCTGGATCATTGAGGACGCGGACAGACTTCGGCAGCAATTCCAAAAGGTAGGTGTTGGAATAGTAGGCCATGTCGAAGGGCGGATCCTGGCGGATGAGGACCGCGTCGAATCCGGCCAGCTGTTGGCGTACTTCAGCCTCCAACGTGAAGGGGGCGTCCGGGCGATCGGGGTGGACCACGGTTTTTCGCATCAACGCGGTGATTTCACCGTTCTCGATTGCAAGTGAAGTGGGTTGGAACTCAAAAAGTTCCATGCCGCGCGATTGTGCTTCAGCCATCAGCGCGAAAGTGGTGTCGCCCTTAATGTTGATTTTTTCGGGTGGGTCCATCTGGACTGCGATTTTCTTCATGGGGCGTGTCCGGCTTTTTGAT
Organism: Filomicrobium sp.; assembly: GCA_040219445.1. Classification (GTDB taxonomy): domain Bacteria; phylum Pseudomonadota; class Alphaproteobacteria; order Rhizobiales; family Hyphomicrobiaceae; genus Filomicrobium. Next base: position 1,079,709 of record JAVJSM010000003.1, read on the forward strand.
GCGGCGTGGATTTATGAGGGGGCGGGATGCGTCGAAGAAGCGTCGGTACTCAGAACGGCGGAAGAACCAGTGCAGTTCGTCGTAGTTGGCGATTACATCGATTTTTGATGCCCGGTTCTGTTTCTGGATATGGGACCGTGCTTCGAGATTTTCTATGCCGAGGAACGTTTCGACTTTGGCCAGTGTCTCTTCAGGTTGTTCGGTCAAACCTTCGTATGTCAATTCCAGGTAGCGTTCGGTAGGAAAGGCTTGGCGGAAGTAGTTCTCGCGTTCTTCAATTGCCATGAATTGCCGACGGCAGACGCGAGGCGGAACGGTGATCGCTTCGATGTTGTAGCTCTTACCGACGTAGTTGCCGGACTGCTTAGCCAGCATATTAGAGACGACAACGTCGAGTAGGTTCTCGCGCCGCAAATGGATGATCTTTACTTCGGGATCGTGTTGAAGTTCGGGAAGGACATTCGATAGCTCTGGAAGCTCTTGGCGTTTGCGGAAGCGCTCATCGAAGTGCTGATAGAGCATTTTGACTGCGGTGATCTTTTCCGTTGTTGACCGCCGCAGCATCTCTCTGAGATGCCGAACGACACCGCCGGGTTGGCGCAACCTTTTCATGAGAAAGTCGCTAGATAGGTAATATGTACCGAAGACTTCGCCGTAGGCGCGCACGTCGGGGCTGGAGTTCAGATAAGATACGAGCAGGTTCGAGCCGGTCCGCCCATTTGTAATGATGACGACTTTTTGGGGTGGCGGAAGAATGATGCTGGCCAGCTGCCCGACCGTACGGCACAACACTTGGTGCGTCCGGTACTTCCGATGGAAAGGAAGTTTTGACTTATCGAACAGCATCTGTTGCGTCGGCACTCCCTTGTTCTTTTCCCTATCAGCTAGTTTTGAGCACCCGCCGCTACTTGCTGCTATCTGCGACGACGCGTAAGGACAGCTCGCGCAGTTGTGATGGCGTGGCTTCAGCAGGCGCGTTCATCAGCAGGTCTTGGGCTTGTTGGTTCATTGGGAACAGCGAGACTTCGCGCAGGTTTGCAGCACCTACAAGCAACATGACGATGCGGTCGATACCGAGCGCCATGCCGCCGTGTGGTGGTGGGCCGTATTGGAAGGCTTTGTAAAGCCCGCCAAAGCGCTCCTTCACCACGTCTTCGCCAAGTCCAGCATGTCCGAACGCTTTGATCATTGAATCCGGCAAGTGGTTACGGATGGAGCCGGAGGCGATTTCAGAACCGTTGCAAACGAGGTCGTATTGCCAGGCTTTGAGGGCCAGCAGGTCTTCATCTGATTGTGCGGCTTCGAGGGCTTCCAATCCGCCTTGCGGCATCGAGAAGGGGTTGTGCGAAAATTCGATGCGCTTTTCGTCTTCGTTCCACTCGTACATTGGGAAGTCGATGATCCAGCACAGTTCGAAGCGGTCTTCGTCAAGTAGCTTTAGCTCGTTGCCGACGCGATCGCGGGCGGCTCCTGCGAACTTGTGGAAGTTGCTCGGGTTACCGGCGGCGAAGAAGACCGCGTCGCCATCTTTGAGGCCGAGTTGTTCGCGCACGGCGTCTGTCCGTTCTGGGCCAATGTTTTTTGAGATCGGGCCAGAGCCGCCGCCGTCTTTGAAGAAGATATAGCCGAGGCCCGGTTGGCCTTCGCCTTGCGCCCAGGAGTTCATACGGTCACAAAAAGCGCGGCTGCCACCGGTCGGAGCTGGGATTGCCCAGACCCGGACCTTTGGGTCTTTCTCGATCATGTTGGCGAAGATCTTGAAGCCGGAACCCTGGAAGTGTTCGGTGACGTCCTGCATCTCGATGGGGTTGCGCAGGTCGGGTTTGTCGGAGCCGTACTTTGCAATGGCCTCATCATAAGGGATGCGCGTGAAGGTCTGGCTTACCGGTTTGCCGTCAGCGAATTCTTCGAAGATGGCTCGTGTGATGGGTTCCATGGTCTGGAAGATGTCTTCTTGCGTGACGAAGCTCATCTCGACGTCGAGCTGATAGAACTCACCTGGTAGGCGGTCGGCGCGTGGGTCTTCGTCACGGAAGCAGGGTGCGATTTGGAAGTAGCGGTCGAAGCCTGAGACCATGAGTAGCTGCTTATAAATCTGCGGAGCTTGCGGTAGGGCGTAGAATTTGCCTTCGTGAAGCCGCGAGGGGACGAGGAAGTCGCGCGCGCCTTCTGGCGAAGAGGCGGTGAGGATCGGTGTGGTGAATTCGGAGAAGTCCGCGTCTTCCATGGAACGGCGCATTTTGCGGACGACTGCCTGGCGCTTCATGATGTTGGCGTGCAGGGTTTCTCGGCGCAGGTCGAGGAAGCGGTAAGTGAGGCGCATATCCTCGGGGTAGTCGGGTTCGCCGAATACGGGAACGGGAAGTTCGGCCGCCTTGGATAGGACTTCGATTTCGGTCGCGAAAACCTCGATCGCGCCCGTTGGCAGTTCATCGTTGCTCGTGCCTTCCGGGCGTTCACGGACTTTGCCATCGATGCGGATCACCCACTCTGAACGCACCAATTCTGCTGTTTTGAAGGCCGGGCTGTCGGGGTCGGCAACAACCTGGGTCAGGCCATAGTGATCGCGCAAGTCGATAAAGAGCACGCCGCCGTGGTCGCGGACACGGTGGACCCAGCCCGATAGGCGGATTTCGTTGCCAATATCGGATGCGCGCAGTGCGCCGCAGGTGTGGGAGCGATAACGGTGGTGGTCTCCAGCGGCGGAGCCGGCGCCGTTGCCTTCTGCCATGGTCGGTCGTGCCTCGAATTCGTTCGTGAATGTCTCAATCAAGGCGCGAAAAGCGCATGCACCTCGGGAGATGTCAAGGTGCGTACGTTGGCTGGAATGTGAGGGGTTGCGTCTACTGCGACGCCATAGCCTTAAGCACACCGTGTAGTTCTTTGGCGAAGAGGCGACAAATGGCGAACAATACGCTATAGCGCTTGCCAACATGACACCTATCGCCACGACTGCCGATCTCGAAAAACTGTGCCTGGAACTCCAACCTGCCGAGTTTATTACGGTGGATACGGAGTTTATGCGTGAGCAGACCTATTACCCCAAGCTGTGCCTCATTCAAGTTGCGAGCCCGGATGTGGCTGCGACAATCGATCCGTTGGCTTCCGGCCTCGATCTGAGTCCGTTTTGGGAGCTGATGGCGGGACCTCACCAGGTGAAGATCTTTCACGCCGCGCGGCAGGATCTTGAGATCTTTCACTACGAAGGCGGGCTTATACCCAAAAACGTGTTCGACACGCAGGTTGCGGCCATGGTGTGCGGGTTTGGAGATCAGATCAGCTACGTCAACCTGGTGAAGGCGGTGACGGGCGCGCAGCTTGATAAATCGTCCCGCTTTACCGATTGGTCGAAACGTCCCTTGTCGGAGAAGCAACTCGACTATGCGCTGGGCGATGTTACGCACCTGCGCGAGGTTTATCTGCATCTCAAAGCGGAGTTGGAAAAGTCCGGTCGCGCCTCGTGGCTCGCTGAAGAAATGGCGACGCTGACCAATTCGTCGACCTACGAACAGCCACCAGAGCTTGCCTGGCAACGGCTCAAGGCCAAGGTCAAGAACCGCAAAGCCATGGCAGTTTTGATGTCGCTGGCGGCTTGGCGTGAACGCACGGCGCAATCGCAGAACGTGCCACGCCAACGGATTATGCGGGATGATGCTCTTTACGACATTGCCAACCATGCACCGCGTTCGTCCAAAGAGCTTTCCGGGTTGCGGTCAATTCCGGATGGGTTTGCGCGGTCGGCGCGCGGCGGTGAAATACTCGGTGCGGTTGAACACGGCATGGGCCGGGAGATGTCTGAGGTCCCTCAGTTGCGTCAGGGACAGCCTTTGACGGCAGAGGCAACCGCGACGCTTGAATTGCTCAAGGTTCTGTTAAAGTCGGCTGCGGCTCGTCATGGTGTCGCCACACGGTTGATTGCCGATGCGTCTGATCTTGAGGCATTGGCGCGACATGAGGAGCCCGAAGTGGCGGCGTTGTCAGGATGGCGGCGGGAGCTCTTCGGCGCAGATGCGTTGGCGTTGAAGCACGGGAAGCTGGCTCTGACTTTGCGCGACGGTGATGTCGTTTTGATGCCGGTCGAATAGAGGCAGACACGACGCGCGATCGCTTAGGTGGCGTTGGGAACGGGCGCTATGGAACAGCTTGAAGCCTTTGCGCGTTGGCTCGAGAGCCAAGTCCCCCCGGGGCGTTGGCACGATAAGATATTCTCGTACTGCGAGCGTGGCGGTGATCCGAGCTTTTGGGCGGAGCCGCTGAACGCTTGGTCGAACGGCGCTTTTCATCTAGCCAGCCTTGCAGCGCTGATCCTGTGGCTGACGCATCCGCGTTCCAACAGGGGCGCGTTTGAGTTGCTGCTGATCCTTCTTGTCTTTGTCATCGGCACAGGCAGTTTCTTGTTTCACACGCTTGCGACGCGCTGGGCGGCGGTTGCGGATGTCGCGCCGATTGGCCTCTTCATGGTTCTCTATGTGGGCTATGCGCTGCGGCGGCTTGGCGGATTGAATTGGTTGCTGGTGCTGATTGGTCTGGGCGTGTTTGTCGCGTTGCTCTGGCAGGCGGGTCAGATGCGCTGCGGGGCGCGGCTTTGTCTTGGGGGATCGGTGGCGTATCTGCCTGCGCTTGGGACGCTCATTGTCGTGGGGCTTGGCTTGGCAATCGCCCGGCGGCCTGGCTGGGGCTACATTCTTGCTGGTGCGGTTATTTTCGCGGTGTCTTTGACGCTCAGGACCTTTGACAAGCCGTGGTGTCCGCAGACGGCGATTACCGATATTGGGCGCATTGGCACGCATTATTGGTGGCACATTCTCAACGCGCTGTTGCTATATCTCTTGCTTCGCGCAGGCATTCTTTCAGGCCGCGTTGAGAGATGACGAGCGGTTTGGCGTTGATTGCTTTGCATGGAACTTGATCGAAGCGGCGACTGTCGGCATAACAGCGGCTTCGTTCGGGTCATGCTGGACATCTGCGGACGTGGTGGAACTGGTAGACACACAGGACTTAAAATCCTGAGGGCCTAGCCCGTGCGGGTTCGATTCCCGCCGTCCGCACCATTTTAGTTTGGCCCTTCGGATGCCCGGATTTTTCTCCCAACACGTTCTAAAGTCCTGTTGGTGCGCGTCATTCCGGCCCTGACACCTCCCCCGGCCCAGATGCGTCGTTGGCTACTACCATCGACCACAAGAGCAGTGTTCCCTGCGAAGTAAGCCGGCCGCCGCTCGATATGGCAACTGATCGGCCGTGAACTGATTTGAAAAAACCGATCAAACTGATCTCAATTTCCAATTTGTCTAAGTGGGCAAGGGATTCCAATTCCTCTTGAGAGGGTAGCGTCGACCCAGCAGAACTTCGGCAACGGATGAGAAAATGAAACGTATCTTGATGGCGAGCGATCTTTCCGCGCGGTGCGATCGCGCCTTAAGACGTGCGGTTGCATTGGCCAAAGATTTTGGCGCAGAACTTGTGGTTCTGACTGTGACTGAGGAGTTGTTTCATCCACCAACAACGCAAAGCAATGCAGCTCTTGCTGAGAAAGCGCTCGCCGAGCAGGTTGCTGCGATACCAGATGCTGGAAATCTCAAGATAACCCAGCGGGTCGATGTTGGTTGGGACTACGAAGATATTATCAGATGCTCCGAAGAGATTGGTGCCGAATTGATTGTGCTTGGCATCCATAGGCACTCCAGGCGCGAGCTTTTCCAGGGAACAACTGCGGAGCGTGTTGTGCGCTATGGGAGCTGTCCCGTGCTCGTCGTAAAAGATCCAGTCAATGGACCTTATCGGTTCGTTACAGTCGCGAGTGATCTTTCGCAACATTCCGAAGCTGCATTGGACGTTGCCGCTCGATTGGTGCCGGAAGGGAACATCCTTGTTTTGCACTCGGTCGCATCGCGGTTTCCCGGTTTTCTCGGCCGAGATGATCAAGAAACGCTCATGCGTGAGCAGCGAGACCGCGCCACGGCTCAACTCCAGCAACAGATCGAGCGCGTGAAAAATCAGCTTCATCATCATGTCCCGAGCATTGAAATGAGCTTCCCGGAAGGGGACGCTCATGGGGTAATCGGCGCAGAAGTGAAAAGGCTTGAGCCAGACCTACTTGCCATTGGCACGCATGGGCGGAGTGGGTTTGCGAATGCAGTTATCGGCAGCGTTGCCGAGCAGCTGCTCGCCGACGCTCCAGTTGATGTACTCGTCACCAAGGCCAAGTGGTAGGGCGGAGGACCAAGGCCGATCAGTTTATTCTACGGGGTGTTCCAAGTTTCTTCCGCCCAGATCACGGACCAGAGTTCAGCACCGAAGCGGTGTGCAAATGGATTGCTGCCGTTGCCACAATCGAAAATGCTTGAATTCATCGCTAAGCGGCCGCCCTCCAGTAAAGAACCGAGTGCATCGTCATCATCGTCTGCGAACGAGCGGCTTGTGTTTATTCTTTGATCAGCGGCCGATTTTGACCGGCCGGTGAATACCCACCCGGCTGTTGCCTACTCACCAGCGTACTCGGTGTGGCAGTCGCGCCGAAGCTGGTCCAAGTATAACAAGCTCTTTCGCGCAGCCTGAAAATTCTCGTCGATGATGTTGGAGCTGATCGCGTCGAGCGTATCGATTGCTCCATCCACACACGCCTTGAAACCGCCGATAGCCGTCAACCGCGCCTGGCCGCCTGCCATCGCTAGTATTTGCCGCGGCAGAAGCTTGTCCTTGACCTCGCTGAGATGTGACTTCATCTCGTTGATGACCTGCTGGACCTCATCGCGCTTGGACGGTTCGTCGACCTCACGGAAGAGGAAATTCATGAGAGTGCCAAGGCGCCCCATGTATCCCTTCATAGTCGGCAAGACGGTCAGCTTCGGGCTTGCCTGTTCCTTTGGTTGTGAGTGATCGGCCGGTGTCTCAGCTTGGACGGTGACAGCAAATGCCACCGCCATCACAACGCAACTGCAAATGATGCTCAGGCGCTGCGCGGTTCTGGGAAGGAAATGCACTCTCCGCTACTCCCATTGAGCGGGTTAACATTCGGCGGATAGATCAACTTACCCGAACTGTCGGTGAAGTCCGCTTCGGTGACCTCGTAAACGTCGCCCGCGAGTTCTTTTGAGCGCTTAACGAGGAAATCGATAATGTGGTTTCGGATCTCATAGTAACCGGGCGTATGAATGATCTCTGCACGGTTGCGCGGTCTTGGAATGTCGATAACCACGGACTCGGCAATGCGCGCCTTCGGGCCATTGGTCATCAAAAAGATGCGGTCTGAAAGGAGGATCGCCTCATCAACATCGTGGGTGATCATGAAGACGGTCTTTTTGCTTTCCTCGCCCCAGATCCGGATCAGCTCATCTTGGATGGAGCCACGTGTCAGTGCGTCCAGAGCGCCAAACGGTTCGTCCATCAGCAAGACATCGGTTTCCAATGCGAACGCGCGAGCAATACCAACACGCTGCCGCATACCACCGGATAACTGATGCGGTTTGCGATCCAGACCGGTCGTGAGGCTGGCAAGTTCCAGGTACTTGTAAGCATGTTCGCGCACCTGTTCCTTGGTCCAGTGCGGCCACTTCGAGCGCACCGCAAACATGACGTTCTTCTCCGCTGAGAGCCATGGCAACAGCGAATGGTTTTGAAACACAACCGCACGGTCAAGGCCAGGTCCAGTAATGGGCTCCTTGTTGACAAAGACGTAGCCAGATGACGGCTTTTCCAGTCCGGCGATAATGTTGAGTATTGTCGACTTTCCGCATCCGGAATGGCCGATGCAGGAAACGTATTCTCCTTCGTTGAGGTAGAAGTTTACATTTTCAAAGACGACGTTGTCAGGCTGGCCGCGCGTAGGGCTGGGAAATGCTTTCCCCAGGAGATCGGCCTTGACGACGTGCTTGGTCGTGTTGTCAGTCATCGGCGTCACTCCTTGTATTCGACAAGTTTCGCGGCTTGCCCAATTGCGAGGTCAAGGATCAGTCCAACAATGCCGATCACGAAAATCGCAAAGATCATGCTGGCGAGGTTTAGCCCGTTCCATTCATTCCATACGAAGTAACCGACGCCGACGCCGCCGATAACCATCTCGGCAGCAACGATAACGAGCCAAGCGATGCCGATAGAGATTCTCATGCCAGTGAGGATCGTTGGCGCTGCTGCCGGAAGGATCACGCTGAATGCAGTGCTGAGACTATTGAGCTCAAGCGTTTTGGCGATGTTGAGCCAGTCCTTCTTCACACTGGCGACGCCGAAAGCGGTGTTGATCAACATGGGCCAGACGGAGCAGACGAAGATTACGAAAACGGATGCTGTTTCGGCATCTTTGATGAGGTACAAGGCCACGGGCAGCCAGGCTAACGGCGAAATTGGCTTTAGGATCTGCACGAAGGGGTTGATCGCTTTGCTCCAAAGATCGGACATGCCAATAAGGAATCCGAGTGGAACAGCGACGATGATCGCTAAGGCAAAACCCGCGAGCACCCTTGCAAGCGAGTAATACAGCTGAACGCCGATACCTTTGTCGTTCGGCCCTCGATCATAAAACGGGTCGAATATCTGTTCTTCTGCTTCCTTCCAGACTTGAGCTGGAGATGGAAATCCGGTTTGCGCTTCTTCAGCCTTGCCTGTTGCGGTCGTAAAGCCGAACGCTGCAATGCCGCCAGCCGCGTCGAGTTCGTCCCGTGACAATCCAAGGTCGGCGATCTGACCAACCTGCTCAAACTTCAAGCCTTGGCTGGAGTAGAAGTCCGCATCGGCTTTGGACATTCCCTTGCCGACAAGCTCTTCCACCTGGGCTGCCGAAAGGGTGACCGCACTCACCTCCTCGGTTGGCTTGATGGTCGCCAGGTGCCAGAAGATCATGAAAGCTAAGAAGAGGGCGATGGACAGCGCGCCCGCTTGAATATTCTGGTCAACTCGTTGGAGTGCCCACATTTCTGCCCCTTGATTTGCTCATGCCATGATGAGGGCCGGCAACGTGTTTGCGCCGGCCCATTTGGTTTGTGCGTTCTTAGGTTCGCTTGATATCAAAGCTGGAAATGTAGTTCTTGACCTCTTCTGGGTTAAAGGACTTCCCGTAGATGTCGTACTTTGGATACTTGGTTTCCGGAATGTCCTGCCACTTCAGGTTCTCGTTCTCGGCTGCCATTTCCGTCATGCGCTTTCCAACCTCTGCCGACATGAAGATTTCGTCGGAGAGTGTTTTGAAATCGACGTCAGATTTGATGTAGCCCCAGCGACGCATCTGCGACAGGATCCAGGTTCCCATCGTCTGGGTCGGATAAGGCATAAACGAGATGCGGTCAGGGACCTTTTTGATGTTCCCGAGACCATCTGGATAGACGCCTGTGAGGATCTGCTTCAGGATCGCAGACGGCTGGTTCAGGTAGTTTCTCGGTGACATCGATTCTGCGAAACGCACGCGCTGATCTGGCTGTTCAGCTGTGTAGGTCGCGTCGAGAATGGTGGTCAGAAGCACGATGAATGTGTTGGGGTTTTCATCGATGAATTTCTGCGAAACCCCGAAGCAACAACATGGGTGCTGGTCCCATAGCTCTTTGGTTAGCATGTGAATGAAGCCGACGCCGTCGTAGACTGCACGTTGGCAGAATGGGTCTGGCGCGAGGTAACCGTCGACGTTTTCGGCGCGAAGGTTGGCAACCATTTCGGGCGGTGGGATCACGCGGATCTGAATGTCTTTGTCCGGGTCAATGCCGTGCTCGGCGACGTACAGCCGGAGCAAGAGGTTGTGCATTGAGTATTCGAATGGGACGCCGAACTTCATTCCCTTCCAAGACTTTGGATCTCGACGGTCCTTATGCTTGTTCGCTAGAACGATCGCCTGACCGTTCGTGTTCACGTTTGTGACCATGCGCCAATCTTGGGAGGCAGATCCCAATCCCATGCTCATGGCCGCTGGCATTGGAGCGAGCAGGTGTGACGCGTCGTATTCGCCGTTCATACATTTGTCGCGCGCAACAGCCCAACCCGCCGTCTTGATGATTTCAACATCAAGACCGTAGTTGTTGTAAAACCCGAGCGCGTGACCGGCGATGATTGGTGTTGCGCACGTGATCGGCACAAACCCAATCTTGAGCTTCGTCTTCTCCATGTTTTTCATGGCATCTTTTGCCATGGCCTGGAGCGATTCAAACGGGATGAACTGGCTGAAGATCGCAGCAGCGGCACCGGCGCCGACGCTCTTCATGAACTTTCGGCGGTTGGTATCGGTCTTAAAGACTGAGTGGAGAATTGAACTCTCCATCGCGCGAACCATACGTGCCGCAGGGTCGTTTTGATTGAAGGACTGTTCGCGCTCGTCCAGGAACTGCTTGTTGTCGGTCTCGATTTTCTTGGTTGATTTTAGAACGTCCGCCACGCTCTTTGGCGGATCATTCTCATCTGAGCTACGCTCGTTGCACTCGTTCCAAAGGTCAACATTCGGGTCGAAAGGGTCTTTCGTGATGCTCATTTAGGTCAGCCTCGAAACACGGTTAGAGATTGGGTTTGGCTTTCGCAAGGTTGGAGACTTCAGCGATCACCACTTGTTGTAGGCGAGGAACTTGCCGGTCATGGTGACCTTCACCCGATCACCCTTCGGATTCTCGACTTTGTCGATTGACATGTCGAAATCGATCGCGCTCATGATGCCGTCGCCGAATTTTTCGTGAATGAGTTCTTTGATGGTGTCGCCGTAGACAAACGTAATCTCATGGAAACGATAGATCAGCGGGTCTTTGGAAACGCTATCGGCAGTCTGCGCCTTCTTCGGACAACTTTGCAGCGCGAACTCAACTTCCGGTCCAAGGCCGAGGAACGCGACAAGCTTTTTGGCTGCGTCTGCGGGCATGCTGTTTTGACCGAGGCAAGCGGAGGTCACAAAAACTTCCGAAAAGCCGGCTGCCGCAGCGATCTGACTCCACGTCACGCCTTTCGTGACTTTCGCCACCATGATCGCTTCCGTCATCTCTAAGCTGCTCAGCAACTTCCCTGGCTGCGGAGCCTGGGTTTCAACCATAGCCATCGTCATCGGTTGGTCCTCTCCTTTACTTTTGAATTTTAATCCAAACATCGTTCACCCTGTTTGCTATCGGGTTGCCGGTTGCCCGGCGCGTTAACTTCTAGGCAACCTCCGTGCCAAGCTGGAGGTTTCCAAAAATTCCATTTGAAACATTGTCTTATGCGATTGTATGCATGATATTACCCGTCTCGAAATTTCGTAATTTACGAAAACTCGAGGTGTGAGTTACGATTTTTCGGGTTGACGCTTGGGCGTGCGGTGCGCATTTTTGGAGGAGACCATCAAACGACGATTGGGCGGCATGTCAGACCTAAACACAGACCGCATTTGGTACCGTCAGGCGGCTGACCTTTTGTGGTCGCAAGCCTTGAATAAGAGCGAGCTTGCGCTGGTCATCATCGATCCTCACCACGATAGGATCGTCCAGTTTTCCGAAGAAGCTGTGGAGCAGCTGACGGGCATTGCCCCGCTTGAATTTGCAAAGATGCCTGCGAGCTCGTTGTTTCCCGAGCAGCTGCCAGACCTCATCGTTCTTACGCAAGCATGTTACGCGCTGGGGCAGACGTGGGATGACAGAATGCACGTCTGCACGGCCGGCGGTGGAACGTTACCAGTGGAGGTTGCGGCATCGTCGTTCGCGGTCGGTGACAACCAATACTTGTCACTGCTTCTGATGGACCGAGAAGCACTGCAATATCGCAGATTGATGACGAGCTTGCTTCCAGCCACCGCTGTTGGCGCGTCGAGAGATGCTCAGGGCGCAGTGATCGTCCAAGACCGCGATACACAAGACGCGCAGAACGAGCTTATTCTCCATGCGGCGGGAGAAGGTATTTACGGCGTCGATGCCGATGGTTTAACGACGTTCGTTAATCCCGCAGCCGGTCAAATGCTTGGCTGGCAGCCACAAGAACTCATTGGTCAAGTTGCGCACTTCATGATTCACCACAGCCATGAGTGTGGTGAGCTCTATCCAATTTCGGACTGTCCGATCTACGCAGCCCTGCATGATGGCGCTGTTCATCACGTGGCCGATGAGGTGTTCTGGCGTAAAGACGGGTCGTCGTTTCCTGTCGAATATACCAGTACGCCCATCCGTCTCAGAGGACGCTGTGAGGGGGCCGTGATTGTTTTCCGAGATATCTCGGAGCGGCGAGAGACGGAAAACAAATTGAAGTCGGCGCTGACCGAGGTGGAGGCGCTTAGGCAGCGGCTGGAGCAGGAAAACGCATACCTTCAGAGTGAGCTTTGGGCTCAGCACAACCACAAAGACATTGTCGGTGAAAGCCGTTCGATCAAGACGATTATCCAGCAGATCGAACTCGTTGCGCCAACCGACGCGACTGTTCTTATCACCGGAGAATCGGGAACCGGCAAAGAGTTGATTGCGCGAGCCATTCACGAAAGCAGTGCCCGTGCTGGGCGTCCTCTTATTCGGGTCAATTGCGCAGCCATTCCAAAGGAGCTTTTTGAGAGCGAGTTTTTCGGTCATTCCAAGGGTGCATTTACTGGAGCGGTGGAAAGTCGTGTCGGACGTTTTGAGTTGGCAGATGGAGGGACGATATTTCTCGACGAAGTCGGTGAGCTTCCGCTCGATCAACAAGCGAAGCTTCTGCGAGTGCTGCAAGAGCAGCAATTTGAGCGGCTAGGAGATACGGTGACGCGGCAGGTGGATGTGCGTGTGATCGCTGCGACCAATCAGAACTTGCGGAACGCCGTCGACGAGAAGAGCTTCCGTGAAGATTTGTTTTTTCGGCTCAACGTCTTCCCGATCGAAGCGCCGCCCCTGCGAAGACGCAAAGAAGATATCCCGGGTCTTGCGATGCACTTTGCGGAGAAGGCCTGCACGCGGCTTAACAAGTCTTGCCCGATGCTCACGCAAGCTGAGGCGGATCGTCTCAAAGCTCACGACTGGCCGGGTAACATCCGCGAGTTGGAAAATGCAGTTGAGCGGGCTGTCATTGTCTCGAAGGGTAGTAAGCTGCAGTTCGATATGCCGGCACTTTCCGTTTCGTCTCTTGAACATCCAGTCGTTGAAACCAATTCCTCGGGGATCGCCACAGACGCGATGCGGCGGGAGCGCGAAAAGTCCGACATTGTCGATGCTCTACGATTGGCAAACGGCCGGGTTTCCGGTCCCGGGGGCGCGGCCGAGCTACTTGGTGTGAAACCGACAACGCTCTATTCGCGCCTTAAGAAACTCAAGCTCAATGCAAGACGGTTCCGTGCTCAATAGCAGAATGCTAAACCGGTTTCACGGGAGGCAAGTGTCTCTGAGCATCTGAAGTTGCGGGCAGGTGCGATCCAGTGGGGAACTGCAGCAAAGGCGTGCGGTCTGCTGTTGGTATGAGTGCTGCCGCTCGCTAGTTAAGTCGCGTCCATGACAGGTTCAGGCAAAATAGAAGTCTGCATCGGTCAATTGGCTGGCCTGGATGTTGTGCAGGGTGATTTCATTGATGAAGTTGGGAGCACTGGGATCGACGTAGCGGACTAACGCTTGGTAGCCAGCAGTCGTGGCCGGGTTTAGCTGGGTGGTAATGGTGAGATCTCGAAATTCGTTCGCGCCGGTGCTGGAAGAAATAATCAACCTGTCGATTCCATCTTCAAAATCGGTGATGACATCGTCACCCCAGTTGCGCTCATCAAAGACAAACTTGTCTGCCCCTAAACCCCCATTGAACTCATCATCTCCGCGACCACCGGACAGATCGTCATTGTCCGCACCGCCGATGATCCAGTCGTTGCCGGAGCCCCCGCGGATTTCGTCGTTCCCGTTGCCGCCATCAAGATAGGAGAATTGTGCATTCAGGCTGGTGATCTCGTCATCTCCACGGCCACCCTTAAGCACATCATAATAGGTCCCTTTACCTGTGATGATATCGTTCCCAGACCCGCCCCAGATTTTGACAACCTGGGCGCTGGCTGAAAGCGTGTCGTTGCCCTCCTCACCGTCGAGCAAGACAGCGACTTGCGCAGCCACTGCCACGACGTCATCGCCCTCATCGCCAAGATAAACGATGTTGTCGAGGCTTGTGTTCAATACGAACGTGTCGTTTGCGTGTGTTCCGAAGAAAGATTTGTAAGGGCCGTAGGCAAGCAGCTTGTCAACCAGGTCAGGGTCGAACTCTTCAAAACGGTCATTTCCTTCTAGTTCGATCTCCCAATAGAATTGACTATTAATTTCTAGAATCCCAAAGTCATTTTTTTGGAAAAGTTTCGTCAACATTTGGCGGGTTCTCAAAGGCTGCAAGATCTATGTGTTGAGCAATGTCATGCGAGATGCCTTCAGTGCTGTTACGCAGGGAACAACTTCATCTATGTTCTTTCGATCGTAACGCGCTGATAGAACCGTTTTGAGGACAGGTTCTATTCCGTTGCCAACCAAGTTGTGGCAAGAGCAATGAGCTTACAATGGGAGCCAGAACACTGGTGTGTGGTGGATGGTCGTTCGACAGATCTGCCTGAAGACGACCATCGATACGAAACATCGGACTGCCTCTGGAAGTCAGGCGAACCCCAGTTTCTGCTCGCCCGGTGCCCTCATTCAATCAGAGGCGCTTGCGCTTTGGCTGTTTTGCTTAGCGCAACGGGATTAATAAGATCGCCAGTTATTCAACTAGTCTCACAGGCTGTGCAACACCGCGAATTCCTTCTGGAACTGGAACATCGGTTAGTGCGTAGTCGCTATTCAACACCAATGAAGATTTGTTTTTGACCTTTACCTTGTTGGCGACAATCGCGGTGTAAGCGGCGGCGCTGCCGACGTTCGCTCCATCGCTATAGAACGATCCAATTTCCAAAGTGCTCGTTGGGAAGTAAAGCGTGCCAACCATGATCTGAGCATTTTGGCTTTCAATCTTGTGCTTTGTGTCGATCGATTGTTGCCGCGAAGCAAAGATCAGGATGCCGGGTATTGCACCAGCCTTGCTTGCTTCAAGAGTGATCGAGGTCTTCTTGTCAAACTTGAGTGTTGCTTCCTTATCCAGAAAGATCGAGACGTTCTTGCCCTTCAAGCTGGAACTGCCTTTTACTTCGAACTTGCCATCTTTGATGGCGTACAGCCCTGGCTCTAACGTGATGTTTGAAGAGCCCTCGATCTTGAGGCCGCCGCAATAAACGCCGGGCCGCAGAATTCGAACTTCATCTTTGATTTTTAGGTTCGTGAAGTTGCAATTACCCACGTATGGCGCTTGCTGGAAATTCAGCGGATCCTCGTATTGAGGGCAATCGTACATCGGTGTTGGATTTATCGATCCATCCAAGTCAAATCCACCGGCTGAACATACGTTGTTGGCCGACACTGCTGCTTTGTTTTTCACCGCAACACCACGGCTCGATAAGGAGTTGGAAAACACGGCGCAGTTGTTGCCTTGCGTTCGCGATTCCTTGTCGATTTTAATCGCTTCGTCTGCTGAGGTGTCGAGTGTCAGAAGGCAGATGTTTGGCTGGCCTATGACTTGAGCAGCTGATTTGATTTCAAGATCGACAGTTGTGATGCCGAGCGCGGCGAGGAAGTGGGTCTTGACGGAGCTTTTGAGAGTGAGGCGCACAACGAGTGGATCGGTGCCGAGTTTGGTTTCGGAGGAATAGCCTCCTGCTTTTGCGCCCTGTGCATTCAGCGCAAGGTAATTTTTGACTACTGCGTTTGTTATCTCCGTTGCATCTGCCAGGTTGCCGCCTGCAAAGCTTAAGCGTTTGGCTCCAGCCAGGGCGGCTGCATCGGCAGCGGACTGCAGTTGTGATTGCTTTTGAGTGATTATGCCGTAATCGATGGCCCCGCCGGAGGCTAGTAACAGAACGGTAAATAGCAAAGTGGCGACGACGGCAATCGCACCGCTGCGTTCGTACAAGAAGCTTTCGAAAAGAGAGCGGAGGCGCCTTTTGCAGCTCATCGGTGTGTCGATGATCTTAGTCGTCCGCACCAGATGCTCTGTGCGACGAGAAACGATGGAGCTGAGTTTGTCTCGCCCGGTCATCTTTGAGCCCGCAAACAGTTTACGCTTTAGGCATCGAGAGCAGTTGCCGATTTCATTTCAGTCAGCAGCCCATCAATAGGATAGGGTAAGCACTGTCTCCCTGCGATTTCTTAGGATATTTGGAACAAGTTATTTTGTTGTTGCATCAATATGGTGTGGGAGATTTTCAATTCGGTATGATTAAATTCAGATTAAACTTTGCATCGCACCGATTGTGAATGGGAAGTTTGTGGGCGCTTTGATGCCGTCGTTTCGTTCTCGGTCAGGTTGGGCCGAGACGGGTGGCCGCGTGTTCCTAGTTGGGAGCTCGTTGATGTCGCGGCTTGCGAGCTTGCTGAACTGCGAATGCCGAGCTCTTCAGCGCTTAAGCTCAATCACCTTGGAGCAGCCAAGCCCGTCTATCGCACGCAACTCGTTGCCGAGCTGCGGGAGGGCCGGTTCAGTCTCAAACCAAGTGCGCGCAATCTCAATGCAAGCTGTGATCTCAGGATGCTCTGGGAAGTGCCAGGCGCCTGCACTGAATTCATTGGGGAATAGATGCGCTGTAATCCATCGTCTGCGCCCCTCAGCGCCCAACCAATCGGAAAAATCCTTGGGCGTCACGCTGTAGTTCCGGCAATAGATGGCCTCAATCTCGTCGGTGATTTCTAACGGCACGGCGGCCCGAAACCCCGCTCCTTTGGGTTCCACGGTAACTTCCGTTGGCACGTTGGCTTCAACCCACTTTTTGAAGACGTTGCCTACGTCTTCGAAAGAGTGCTCGCAAGCAAGACCCAGGGCGCGTTTCCCGTCATCTTCAGTCGGGCCAAGCTCTTTGAGGAAGCTGTCAAAATCTGGAACGGACCAGACTTCCTCATATGGAAACTCATTGCCGTATTCTGTGAGGATGGCGACCCGAGGACGGGGTCTGGGTTGCTCTTCTTGCCAGCCATAGTCGAGGACCAAGCATTCGTGTCCATGCAGGGTCGAGATCAGGATTGCGCGTTCTGGATAGCAAACGCCGTTGTTGGCAGATGCCACGTCGAGTTCTTTCTCACTCCAAGTACTCCGTAAAAGATCTCGAAGCGTGTAGGGCTTCGACTCCTCCACGGGGGAAGAATCAATGGTAATCTCCCACGGTTCGTCCCCAGCTCGATGCAACGTGGGCTGTCGCAAGCTGCCCCCGTTTTGCTCTGCCATCAGCTCGCGAAACCGGTTGGGTAGAGCAAAGCCGATTGTCTGTTCCCATAGGTCCAACTTGGCGTGGCTAAGTCCTCGGGTTTCTTCACTCCAACCATTCCTGGGATGTCGCCAAAATGGGAGATCGTTGATCATCTGCATTGTCAACGCCCCTTTTAGCGTTCACGGGTTTGCGCGCTGCCTCGCTGCTGCAGGCTTTGATAGTCGACGATTGTGCTCTGAAAGCGTCCTTTTGGGCTAGGCCGGAGTCGCAGATCCGCATTGAGGAAGTCGACCGTTCGATGCATCCGATGAGTTGACTTGCGTAAAGGTATTGACCTGTCTCATGGCAAGAGGCGGGCCTCACGCTTAGGGTCACGAAAAAGAGGTAACCGGTAGGGTCTCTCGTGGCGGCCACGTCCAAACAAGAATTGATCGCAACAACCGAGAAAGAGTTCGGCAAGCTCAGCAAATTGATTGCTTCGGTTGATCCGGCTCAAGCGTTGCTCAAGGACGTGGATGACACCTCAATCAAGGACGTCGTCGCGCATCGTGCTCACTGGATTGGTTTGTTCCTGGGATGGTATAAGGATGGTCTCGCGGGCGAGAAGGTTGATTTCCCGGCTCCGGGCTACAAATGGAACCAGCTTAAGCAATACAATGCAGCTTTAAGAGCAAGGCAGGTCGGTGTTGGCTGGGAAGATGCCCAGACTCTGCTTGCTGATGGACACCGGGATCTTACGAGCTTTATCGAGGGCTCAAGTGAGTCGGATTTGTATGGCGGTCCCATGAAGGGGTCAAACAACGATTGGACCCCCGGTCGGTGGGCGGAAGCAGCTGGTTCGAGTCACTATAGATCAGCGTCTAAGTACATTCGGTCACGCGTGAAATTGCTCACAAAAGGAACGCTTCCTGGACGCTCAGAGGAAAAATGACCGAAGCCCACTGAGGCGATTTGGGTGCGGATAGACCTAGTGCCTTTCGGCAGATTGACAGCGCTGCGGTTTGGGTGAACGATCGCGCCTCTTCGATAATCGATCGCTTGTGTAAGTAGCTCCTTATGACTGCTCCAAATGACCCAGCAGCGCAGTCGGCGCTTCGCCGTACGCCGCTTTATGATTTGCACGTTGGCCAGGGTGCGCGGATGGTGGAGTTCGCCGGCTATTCGATGCCGGTGCAGTATTCTGCCGGAATAATGAGTGAGCATCGACACACGCGCGCAAAGGCGGGGCTGTTTGACGTTTCGCACATGGGGCAAATCTATATCGACGCTCCAGGTGGAACTGTTGGTGACGCTGTTATCGCGCTTGAAGCTTTAATCCCGATTGATATTGCAGGACTTGGCGAAGGGCGGCAGCGCTATGGGTTTTTCACCAACGCGGAGGGTGGCGTTGAAGATGACCTGATGGTCCAGAACTTGGGGCCGAAGATACTGTTGGTCGTCAATGCGGCGACCAAAGATGCCGACGAAGCGCTTCTGCGAAATGGGTTGCCCCAGCTGATCCGGGTTGAGCGGTTAGAAAACGCCTTATTGGCCCTGCAAGGACCAGAGGCCGAGAACGCTTTGAAGATGATCTGGCCCGGTTGTACCGAGATGCGGTTTATGGATGTACGAGAGGCCGAGATCCTGGGTTTAAAGTGTATTGTTTCCCGGTCTGGATACAGCGGTGAGGACGGTTTTGAGATCAGTGTTCCGTCTGCTGGCGCTGAACACCTCGCAAACGAGTTGCTTGCTCACGATGCTGTCGAACTCGTCGGTTTGGGAGCGCGCGATAGTCTTCGCCTTGAAGCGGGGCTTTGCCTTTATGGGTCTGATCTCGACCCGCAAACAACGCCGGTCGAAGCGCAGTTAACCTGGGCGATATCCAAGTCGCGGCGTCGCGACGGTAGCCGTGCCGGTGGTTTCCCTGGAAGCGACATTATTTTGGGTCAAATTGTGGAAGGCGTGTCACGCAAACGGGTTGGTTTGCGGCCAGAAGGCAAGGCACCGGTTCGTGGTGGCGCATCGTTGTTCTCGGACGAGACGAGCGACCAAGCGATCGGCGTTGTCACGTCTGGTGGTTTCGGGCCGAGTTTCGGTGGTCCAATCGCAATGGGCTACGTCGAGACGGCATATGCGACGCTGGGACAGCGCGTTTTCGCTGAAGTGCGCGGAAAGCGACTGCCCGTTGATGTGACCAAGCTTCCGTTTGTCTCACCGAGCTACAAACGCGCTTGAGTTCTTATTCCTGAAATGCCTGTAGGAGAGATGGTCGTGCTGAAGTTTACCAAGGATCATGAGTGGGTTCGCGTTGAGAACGGAACGGCGACCGTTGGCATTACGGCGCATGCCGCAGAACAGCTTGGCGATCTTGTTTTCGTTGAGCTGCCGGAGGTGGGTAAGGAGCTCAGTAAGGGAGATAACGCGGCTGTTGTTGAATCCGTAAAAGCGGCCTCCGACGTTTACGCGCCGCTTTCAGGCACAGTGACGGAAGTGAATGAGGCGATTGCAGAAGATCCTTCCCAAGTTAATGCCGACCCGGCGGGTGCCGGCTGGTTTTATAAACTGGAAGTCAATGACGACAGTGAAGCGGCGGACCTTCTCGATGAGGAGGCCTACGCGAAGATTACGAATTGAGGCGATAGATGTACGCTGCCGAAACTTACAAGCCATACGATTTTGCAAACCGCCGGCATATTGGACCATCACCTGAAGAGATGGCCGAGATGCTCGCTTACCTTGGATACGAAAGCCTCGACGCTCTGATCAGTGATGCTATTCCAACTTCCATTCGCCAAAAGGAACCGCTGAAACTTGACCGTCCCGTAAGTGAACTTGGGGCGTTGGATCGCGCGCGGGAGATCGCGGGAAAAAACCGCGTGGTCACATCGCTGATTGGGCAAGGTTATCACGGCACCATTATGCCACCGGCGATCCAGAGGAACATTCTGGAAAACCCTGCGTGGTACACGGCTTATACACCTTATCAGCCTGAAATCAGTCAGGGGCGTCTTGAAGCGCTCATCAACTTTCAAACCCTGGTGAGTGATCTCACCGGGCTCGATATTGCCAACGCATCTTTGCTTGATGAAGCAACGGCTGCTGCAGAAGCCATGGCGATGGCGCACCGGCTTTCCAAATCTAAGGCCGATACGTTCTTTGTCGACGAGAACTGCTTGCCGCAAACGATTGCGGTTGTTCGAACGCGGGCAGAGCCGCTCGGTTGGTCGGTTGTTGTTGGGGATCCTGAAACGGATCTCAACCCGGCTGATGTCTTTGGCGCGCTGTTCCAATATCCCGGTGTCAATGGTGTGTTTCGCGATCTCACCGATACCATTGCGAAGTTGCACGACGCCAAAGCGCTTGGCGTTGTCGCTGCCGATCCTATGGCGCTGACGCTGTTAAAGCCGCCAGGGGAAATGGGCGCGGACATCGCGGTTGGGTCGATGCAGCGCTTTGGGATGCCGGTTGGTTATGGCGGCCCGCATGCAGCCTACATGGCCGTGAAGGATGCCTACAAACGCGCGCTTCCCGGGCGTCTTGTTGGGGTCTCCGTTGATGCACGGGGGAACCGTGCGTATCGCCTCGCGTTGCAGACACGCGAGCAGCACATTCGCCGTGAGAAGGCGACTTCAAACATTTGTACGGCTCAGGTTTTGCCGGCTGTCATAGCGTCGATGTATGCTGTCTTCCATGGGCCGCGCGGCCTTCGTGCCATCGCGGAGCGTATCCACCGGAACGCGACGCGAGTTGCTGGTGGACTGGAGCAACTGGGCTTCAAAATTGCTCCGGAAGATTATTTCGATACGATCACCGTTGAGGTCGGGCCCTACCAGGGTCTGATCATGAAGAATGCGGTCGATAATGGTGTGAACCTGCGGAAGGTTGGCACGGACCGGATCGGCATCACGGTTGATGAACGGACCCTGCCGGAGCACATTAAAGCGGTCTGGCGCGCGTTCGGTGGCTTTGATTTGGAGTTTTCATTTCAGCCAGCTCCGTATCATCTGCCAAAGGAGCTGATTAGAACATCGCCTTACCTTGAGCACCCGGTCTTTCATATGAACCGCGCTGAAAGCGAGATGACGCGGTACATGCGTCGCTTGGCTGACCGTGACCTTGCTTTAGACCGTGCAATGATCCCGCTCGGCTCTTGCACCATGAAGCTCAACGCAACGGTGGAGATGCTTCCGATTACGTGGCCGGAGTATGCCGAGATCCACCCGTTCGCCCCTGTCGATCAGGTCCAGGGCTATCAAGAGCTGATTGCCGACTTGTCAGGCAAATTGTGCGAGATCACGGGTTTTGACGCGATTTCCATGCAACCCAATTCGGGGGCTCAAGGGGAATATGCCGGTCTATTGACGATACGTGCCTACCACAAGGCACGAGGCGAAGGGCACCGCAATGTTTGCCTTATTCCGGCCTCGGCCCACGGCACCAACCCTGCGTCTGCTTCGATGTGCGGAATGGAGGTCGTTGTTGTTGGTACGGATGAGTCTGGCAACATTGACGTTGAAGATTTTCGCACCAAGGCTGAGGCTCATTCGGAACGCTTGGCCGCGATTATGATCACCTACCCTTCGACGCATGGCGTGTTTGAAGAGACGGTACGGGAGATCTGCGAGATCGCGCATGGCCATGGCGGCCAGGTTTATTTGGATGGCGCGAATTTGAACGCGCTGGTTGGTCTTGCGCGGCCGGGCGATATCGGTGCTGATGTTTGCCACCTCAATCTTCACAAGACGTTCTGCATCCCGCACGGCGGTGGTGGTCCTGGCATGGGACCGATTGGTGTGAAGTCGCATCTGGCTCCTCATCTTCCAGGGCATCCGGAAGTAGAAGGCGGCACAGAGTTGACGGTTTCGGCAGCACCTTATGGTTCGCCGGCGATCCTACCGATTTCCTGGAGCTATTGTCTCTTGATGGGCGGTGAAGGCCTGACGCAAGCGTCGCGAGTTGCGATTCTCAACGCAAACTATCTGGCGAAGCGGCTTTCAGAGGCTTATCCGATCCTGTTCACGGGGACGAATGGTCGTGTTGCGCACGAGTGCATCCTTGATACCCGGCCATTCAAGGACACGGCTGGTATAACGGTCGACGATATTGCCAAGCGGCTGGTTGATTGCGGTTTTCACGCTCCGACAATGAGCTGGCCTGTTGCGGGAACGCTTATGGTTGAGCCGACGGAATCAGAGACCAAGGCTGAACTCGACCGGTTTTGCGATGCCATGCTCGGCATTGCGGGAGAGATCAAGGCTGTTGCCGACGGCGAGTTGGATCCGGAGAACAACCCGCTCAAACAGGCCCCACATACGGTTGAGGATCTCGTTGGTGAGTGGGACCGACCCTACGACCGCGAAAAGGGTTGTTTCCCGCCCGGCGCGCTGCGCATCGACAAGTACTGGCCCTCCGTCAACCGCGTCGACAATGTTTACGGTGACAGGCACCTCGCCTGCACGTGCCCGCCCATTGAAGATTACGCGAAGTGAGGTTGGACCCTGAACGGGCGAATGAGTTGGGAGCTTTGTTCCTAGGTGGTGATTTGTGAAGCGGACGCTCCGCTTCACCCAATTGATTTGGTTGCCGGACTATTTGTCGGATTAGAAATCGAACAATTCGCTCAGGAAAGATTCCTTCTTCTTTTTTCGTGGCGGGCGCCGAGATTGCACGTCTTTTTGCCTTGGCCGAACATCGTAAGCTGATTGCTGTTGCGTGGTGGGGCCTGACAGATCGATGATTTTGTCCAACTCACCTCTGTCGAGCCAAACGCCCCGGCATTTTGGGCAGTAATCAATCTCGACGCCATTTCGCTCGGACATGACGAGCGTTTCATTATCGATTGGACACTTCACTTGTTGTTTTCTCCTTTGCGGACAAACGTGTTGGTTCGCACCAGTCAAGCTGCGTTGGGTATCGGCTACTTAGGTGCGGTGGTTGCCGAGTGAGAGTCGACGCGAGACCGAGTGTGTGATTTGGGCCGGTGCCGTGTTCCTGCGGTGCCGATCCCAAGTCGTCCGCGAGCGAGCGTAGCTGCGCGGTGTGCGACACGACGGTGTTGTTACTTCTCGATGTCTTGGGTTGTGACGTGTCGCGTTGAACGCCTTGGCGCAAAGCAGCGTCAAGGCGTTTCTATCGCAGAGCGTCAGCTTATCTTATCGCGCGTTCTGGCGCGCCGCTGAAACGTCTTGTTTGATCGAGGATCTGGGCTTCATGCTGATCGGCTTTACTGGTCGCTGAGCGTTACGCTTGTCCCGATAGGCAAATTCGTCTTTCATCACGTCCTCGAACTCAGAGGTATTGTCGCTGTGCAGCATACGAGCTGAGAACGCGTAGTTTTCAAACGGGATCATGGTTCGTCGCTCCTTCGAATTTCGTTTTTGTGTTTGTTTCTTCGGCGCTTCGGTCTGATTGGTTTTCCTCCCAGGTGATTTCGCGCGCCGTTTGGTCGTCGATCGATCAGGTTGGCCAGATAATGTCCGCGCTATCTCCGACACTTAGGACATGGGGAGCGGTTAGGTGAGCGTCCAATTGAGAACGTGGCGCGACACGATTGTAAAATTCAATCGATAGAGACGTTTGCGCGTTTAGAGGCCCCGGCGCGCGATGGTCGCGAGCTTGACGTAGTCGTCTGCACGAACAGACGACCGGCGCCACACGAAGCCCAAGGTTCTGGTAAGTTGCTCGCCTTTGAGCGGGCGCAGCACGACGCTCTTGTCGGCGGCGATTTCTGAAGCGGCGTAATGCTCAGGGAAGACGGATAGCCCCATGTTTAGGGCAACCATCTGTCGTAGGGCATCGAGGCTGGTTCCTTCGTAGTCCTGGAGGACTTCTGCGCCGTGGCGGGCAGCAAGCCGGCCAACATCCTCATAAAGCCGGTGCCCTCTCCCGAGCGTCAGGAACTTCTGACCCGCCAGTTTTTCAGGCGGGATTGTTTTTAACCGCGCAAGCTTATGATTGGAGGCCATTCCGATCAGCAAGCGTTCCTTGGCGACTTCGAAGGAAACAAGGTTTTCGTCGTGCGATGGCAGTGCAACTAGCGCGAGATCTAAATTCCCGTTCGCGACTAGTGTTACGAGCCGTGCGGGAAGTTCTTCCCGAATGTATATTCTGAGCGCGGGGAACTCTGCGCCCAAGAGTGGAACAACAAGCGGCAGGGCATACGGCCCGATGGTTGGTGCCGTTCCAAGGCGGATCAATCCACCCAGATTATCTTGTTCCTGGCGAACAGCGGCGATCAGATCGTCGATCTGAAGTAGGATTTCGCGAGCGCGCTCAGCAACAATGGCTCCTGAGGGCGTTAGCGTGACGTTGTTGCGGTTCCTTTCGACAAGCTTTGTCTCCAGCGAATCTTCAAGAGCTTGCAGTTGAAGCGACAACGTCGGCTGCGAAACAGCGGTACGCTTGGCAGCTTCGCCGAAGTGGCGGTGTTCAGCAACAGCGAGCAAATATTCGAGTTGGCGCAGGCTTGGGCGTCGGGCCAAGTTCGCCTCCATAGTAATTTTCTATCGCATATAGTCAGAGTCTCAATTTCAACAATGCCCCCTTCGTGACTATTTCCCAATCGGTGCCAATTGAGAGAAACGGAGGAAGCTTACGATGTACGCTCGCCTGACGTCGCTGAAAGCTCAGCGTGCTGCCATAAATGCGGAGATCGATGAAGAACTGGCAAGCCCAAGCCCTTGTAGTCTTCGCTTGCGGTCCCTGAAGCGTCAGCGGCTCAGGTTGAAAGATGCGATGCACCACATCATGCGCCGGCTCGATGGCCGGGCGCAGCTTGCGTAGTTTGAGATTGTAGGTCGCCCCTCGCACTAAGGTGAGCGTTGGTTGCGTTCCGGTGCGGGGGGCCAGTAGTTACGCATAGTTGCAAAAGTGTCGTGCTGTGTTCTTGGCCTGAGGTGGAACAAAGTCAGTCCCTCACCACACTTTCCACCAACAGTTTGCTTCACGCTCGCGGTCGGGGAGGGCCTCCTTGCTCTTCGTACGATCCGTACTCCGGCCGCGAGCCGCCCTTGACAACGTGCGTCTCAGGCTGGTCGCGACAGGTTCGCGCGTAAAGTAGGTGTGGCTGTTTGAGACGTCGAAGGGACTGTACCCCCAGAAGTTGCAGGCATTGCCGCCGCGGGTGGCGTCGACGACTTTGATGCCATTGGGTAGTGCGCTGGCAAGTGCTTCCTGGGCGCTACCATCTCCTTCGTCATCTTCTGCCGCTTGCGAACCTTGAGACGCGGGTATGTAGCGTCCAAGCCGTTTTGGACCGTTCCTGAGCCAACGGGACCACCACAACGGGACGTCTTCGCGCGACCCGTAGACGATGACGCCTCCAACCAATGATTGAATTTCGCGGATCTTGTTGGCGAAGACTTCGACGGCGACGTCGGGGGCGGCCAGGATCACCTGTCGGATCTTAACGTCGGCGCGGCTGTAGAAGAGGTCTTTGAGATCTGAGAGGCCGCGGGTCAAAAGTTGCGCCCCCATCGAGTGGGCGACGATGTCGACCTGGCGGATTTCTGGTTCGCGGAAAATGGCGCGCATGAATTCCGAGAAGTGCACTTCGGAACGCTCGGCCATATCCATATCCCAAAGATAACCAGACGTACTTTCTGCAGAAGGCCAGCTGAACAAGTAAACTCGGCCTGGATAGTTGGCGGCCGCAGCGATCTGGGCGGTCCGGTAAAGTGCGTTTTCGAAGGAGGTGTTGTAACCGTGGACGTAGACGAGAGCGACGTCTTCGCGATCGAACAACCAGCTCTCGGTGTCAGTGAATTTGAGGTGGTTGGAGCGTGCGTCGAAGTCGAATTCGCCGAGCCGGTTGGCGCGGGCGATGCGGAACAGTTTCCCATCGTCATCGGCGAGCCGGTTGCGCCCTTCGAACCATGTCTCTTGGTGCACCGACTCTAAGCCGGGCGTTGCGCCAGCTTGCAATGGCACCGAGACTGTCGCGCATCCGATGACCTGCTTACTTTGGTCGGCGGGTACGTTATCGTACCATGTTCCCGGATCGAGATTTTCTTTGCTAATCGATCCAGTCTCTGCGCGGTTGGTGGCAAACAATACGCGCACGTTAGAATTGACGCCTGCCTTTTCGCCTCTGTGAGTGAGGCATCCCTTGACGTTGATGCCGTTGTAACGGTGTTTGTTTGCGAATTCTTCGGCGATCCATTGCCGTGCGATCTGCATTGTTTTGCGCCATTCCCAAAGCCGGATCATTTTTCCGATTGCAGCGGGCGTGATGGTGTCGGGGGCCGCGTTGAGCGCCATGATCTCTTCGCGCTGCAAGTCTGTCAGATGTTTTTTGTCCGCCCATTTTTGCAGAGAGGGAAGGAGCTCCTCAGGTGTGGAGGCGTCATAGATATCGGCTGGCGGTGACCAATAAAGTGTCCAAGGGGAAAGGTGATCGGCAAAACGGAATCTATCGGGAATGATATCTCGGAACGTAATGAAGAGTCCGATCCGGCCATCCGTCACAGCGAAGGCTTGCTTGTATTGGTGACTTTGTACTCCAGGGTTCGGCAGGTAGTCGCGCAACCTTATCAGGAAGTGAAGATTGGTCTGCTCAAGCTGGATGTCCTTTGGTTCACGCGAAGCGGCGAGGATATTGCGTAGCAATTCGCTTGGCGGGTTATTCGTGAGCCCATGCCGGAACGTTAGGATCCAGACTTCGTTGTTGTCGCTGGCACGCCACAGGGTTTCCAGGCCATCGTATTTTGACCACGCCTCGGGAACGATTTTGGTGGGAAGAAGAACTTCAAGCTTTTGGCCATCCAACACCGCTTTGAGCCCCAGTGCCTCTGTGAGTTTTTCAGGCAAGGCTTCGATATCGGCTCTTTCGTTGTCACCTCCGATGCCGTTGGAGAAGAGGTCGCGGTAGACTTGAAGTGCTTTTTTGAGAACCGGTTTTTTGGCCTGGCCGAGCGGGGTGTTGAGTGTGCCGGCGGCGATTAAGCCGTGCTTGATTGGTTCATTGATTCTGAGGTTCTGTGCGTCTGCCGGTGTACTCCACGAGCTCGTGACCAGCATGAGTGTTGCCGCGAATAGGAACCACGCGCTCGAAAAAGAACGTAAAACAAACAGTGCGCAATACATGATGATCCCAAGCCTCGACCAAACCCCGTTCGCCTCTTTGAACCGCGAGGCTTTCCCTAACCGTTAGCAGGATACAAAGTTGAAAGCGAGCAGAAGGCGATTTCAGGGTTCTTTGCGATCCGCTGAGCGCACCCTCGATAAATCAACGGTTTAGGAGCGCGTTCAGACCAGGGCCTTCTTAGTTCAGCGCATCGGTCCCATGGCAACAAATTTCAACTTACAACGGGCAAGCTGATTGGGCTTGCTCGTGATGCTGCTTCTATGGTTTGAGAATATCACACAGGACTTTGCGTAAGAGACGTTCGAATACTTTTTGAGCAATCTCGTGAGGAAGCGAAATCATGGATGAAAATGAAAAAGTAGAGAGTGAGGCCACGGTCACGAAAGCAGGTGGTGCCGATACCGTGGTGATCGATCGCAGGCAGACGCTTTTTGCGGCCGGTGCTGTGGCAACTGCGGCAGTCATGGCACCGAGCGCTGTTTCGGCGGAGTCGGGCCATTCTCATCATGCTGACCATGGGGGGCATGCCGCGCATGTTGCCCCGCATCAGAAGCTGATTGACGTTGCTCTTCATTGTGTCAACCGCGGAGATGTCTGCTCGGAGCACTGCATTTCCCTGCTTGGTAAGGGTGACACCTCTCTCAAAGACTGTCTCTTGCGCGTTTCAGAAATGCTCGCTGCGTGCGCTGCTCTATCGCGTATCGCTGCACTTGATGGCAAACGCTTGAAGGCTTTCGCAGCCGTCTGCGCTGACATCTGCAAAGACTGTGAGGATGAGTGCCGCAAACACGAGAAACATCACTCTGCCTGTAAGGCATGTGCGGATTCGTGTGCGCAGTGCATCAAGGAATGCAAGAAGCTGACCGACGCGTAAGAATTGCTAGCGATCAGAAAATTGATGACGCGTCGCTTAGGTTGAGCGGCGCGTTTTTTTTGTTTCATGTTGGATGTACTTGACGCGTTGGATCGTTGCCAACTGGGGTGGAATAGTCTGGTTGCGTGACTGCCGATTACACGAACGACAGATTTCCTTTCACTTCGAAGGATGCAGCGGGTTTGAAGTCGTCAACGCATCTTTCTTTTGCAACATAGCCGTAAGCGTTTGAGACGATACGCGTATTCCCGATATCGTATTCGCGAACGATATGCGTGTGCCCATGCACCCAAGTTGGCACGTTCTCAAGCGCTGCGATGTCATCATCAAGATCACTTGCGAAAGCTGAATCGAGACCGTTGCCGCGAAACTGCTCGTTCAGGCCTAAACGGCTTGGCGCGTGATGGGTGATGACAACGGTCTTCTTTTTCGGATGCGCTGATAAGGCCTGTCTTAGGGCCTTCCAAGCGGTGTCATGTTCGCGCAATGCGTCTTCTGGTTCAAAGCACGTCTCTAAGCCGGCTGGTCGTCCCGTTCTCGCTTTTACGAAAAAGTAGTCACCCATGCGCCGGCGTACTGCATTCAGTGTTGCTTGGCTTCCCTGATCAAAGTCCGTCCAGAATGTCGAACCGAAGAATCGGATGCCGTCGATTTCGACGACCTCATTGTCTAAAACAGTGACGCCGGGAAGGTGGTTGCGCAACAGACCGCAGGTGTTTTCAAAAATTCCATCGTAGTGCTCGTGATTGCCGGCGACGAGAAGCACGTGCTCGAACTTCATCAATGCCTGATCGACGAACCGCATAACTCTTTCGCGTTGCTGTACGCAGTAAGGTGCTCCTGTTTCGGGTTCTAAGCTGCGGGCTTCGAGAAGGTCACCGGCGACAACCAGAATGTCTCCTTGGGGCAAGGGGAGATCGAAGGACTGCGACTCAAGATGAAGGTCGCTCATATAGTGACAGCGCATGTTTCTGGCCCCGCGAATCAGCTTGTTGAAAGCATTCCATGAATTGTAGGGTTCGTCGGTTAGCGGCTGTTAACACTCGGCAAGAGAGTTGGGGATAAGCGCTGTGCTGAGTGGTTCGTGGCTTTTATGAGCTGGCTCTCTGGTTGCTGATTTTGCTTCGCGAAGATCGCGCTGTCTGCACAAGCCTGCTTGACAATGTTCTTATTTTGTTCTTATTATTTTCTCGCGTCGTCTAAGTTCGTATTTGTGGGGCCGTGTCCGTTGGGTGAGGTCCACAGTCGTCTTTTGAAAGCGCATGTCGAGAGGTCTGGGCCGTTGTGTGGCCAGCAAAGGGTGGTCCAGTGCGTGTTGAGCTGCCAGGTCAACGAGATCAGTTGTTTTGTGCGGGAGAACACGTAAGTCGGTCCCGGCAAGACAGCCTGCATCGCGCAAAAATTTTGAGCTTGCGTCGCCGCATCAAGTCTCTTGAGGCGCATTCGCAATTGCCATCTCCAGAACTCAGAGATGGGTCGATGCACTGTGGTGGTGACTCATCATGGCGTATTGGCTTGCAGGAGATCGATGGTGCGTTGCCGGATGCTGGGCTCAGCCGACATGGCGTGCATGAAATCTTTGGCGCATCTCATGCCGATGCTGTTGCGGCTTTGGGATATCTTCTGGCGCTAGTCAAACGGCTTCAAGTGACATCCTTGAAGACTTCAGAAGCGAATTCGCCTAGCCGCTCTCGCAGCCCTGTTCTTTTTTGTCAGACAGTCAAGATGCAGCGGGAATTCGGCCTTCTTCATACGCACGGGCTTCGCGCATTTGGTTTTGCTTTCAATGATCTCATGCTCGCGCATACGAGTAAAAACGATGATGTACTTTGGGCGCTTGAAGAGGGTGCGCGATCTGGATCTGTTCGCGCCGTTATCGGTGAGGTCGACGGCATTTCGTTTACGCAAACCCGGCGGTTGTCTTTGGCATCAGCTTTGACCGGTACGCCTGTTCTCTTGCTTCGCCCTCATAACGATTTAGCTGCAAGTGCCGCCCTATCTCGTTGGCGTGTTCGTGCCCTTGCGAGCGGTTCTGATCCTTTTGTCCCCGAAGCCCCGCATCATGCGCGTTGGCAGGTTGAACTCAGTCGCTGCCGGGGCGGGAGAGCAGGTAAGTGGTGTGTGGAGTGGGATCATGAAACGCATTGTTTCTCTATGGCTGAAAAGCTTCGCGCTGGATTGTCTGAAGCGAAAAATCCGCCGAGACAAAGCACGCAGCTGCGACAAGCATCCGCTTGAAGTTGGTCCTTTTGCGCTTGTGCGTAAGGAAGCCAAAGGCATACGGATCACAGCTCTTAATGCAGCCGCCCGCAAAGGCGGCATCGTTGAAGATATGCGTTTGACAGATGCTCTTGCGCTTTTGCCGACACTCGTTACGCAAAACGAGACACCTGAAGATAATGCCCGCGTTCTTCGCAATATTGCGGATTGGTGCCAGTGCTATACGCCTGTTGTTGGTATTGATGGGGTGAACGGTCTTTGGCTCGACATCAGCGGGGCCGCGCATCTTTACGGCGGGGAAGATGGACTGCTTGCGAACTTGAGCCGCAAATTAGACGCCATAGGGTTTGCGAACCGGGTTGGCCTTGCTGAGACCCCTGGTGCTTCGTGGGCGGTTGCGCGTTTTTCAAGTTGCGAAGACCACGCGGTGCCGAACACAACGAGGCGGGGCAATGCGTATAATGTTCCACCTGGTGGTATCTTGCGAGCGTTGGCTCCGCTGCCTCTCGAAGCGCTTCGTCTCGATGCAGAGACGCTACGTCTTCTTAAGCGGTTTGGCCTCACGAGTATTGGTGCACTTTGTGCCATTCCGCGTTCCAATCTCAAGCGTCGCTTTCCTTCAAAAGCTGTCGGGGAAGCTGTTCTTCACCGCCTCGATCAGGCTCTTGGTACGACGAATGAACCCATAATTCCGATACGGCCCGTCCCATCTTATTTTGAGCAGCTATTGTTCGCGGACCCTCTTCTTGCAACCGAGAGTTTTCGAGAAGGTCTTAAGACGCTCTTGTTTCGCCTGTGTGAGCGCATGGGGTGTTACCATGTCGGCGCAATGCAGCTTACATTTGCGGCCTACCATGCTGATGGTGGTGTCTCGCGCGTGGCCGTGTCGACTGCTCAGCCTTCACGCGACACGCAGCATTTAGAGCTTTTGTTTCGTGAGCGCATCGAGACGCTCAATCCCGGTTTTGGGGTAGACCGCCTTGTCTTATCGGCTGACAGGGTCCTGCCTCTGAAAACACAGCAGCTTGCCTTGGCAAAGGCTTCCGTATCCTCCTCGAAAGAGGAAGACCTTGCACGTCTTGTGGACCGCCTTGCAAATCGCCTGGGAGCAAGGAACGTGCAGCATGTTGTTCCTAATGCAAGCCATATTCCTGAGCAGGCTGAGCGCCGCGTTCCAGCTCTCAGATCTCAGAATGCCGGATCAGAACAAACTGCATATGTGCATGGTAAGCCTCTGCGCCCCTTCAGACTGCTGCCTGCTCCTGAACCCATGGCGGTGATTGCGGAAATTCCGGAAGGGCCACCGAAGCGTTTCACATGGCGGCGTGTTGCGCATCGTGTAGTCCGTTCTGAAGGTCCAGAACGTATCGCGCCTGAATGGTGGAGTGGAGTTTCTGAGACGTTTTGCAGGACGCGTGACTATTACCGTATCGAAGATACCGAAGGCCGGCGCTTTTGGGTGTTTCGCGAGGGGCTTTATCGTGATTTGGAAAATGGAGACACTTCGCGCTCGCCAAGCTGGCACATGCATGGGCTTTTCGCATGACGCCAGAACTTTCAGTGCGGCCTCGATATGCAGAGCTTCAAACAACGAGCAATTTCTCTTTTCTGCGCGGTGCCTCCCATCCTGATGAACTTGTCCAGATGGCACATAAGCTTGGACTGTCGGCTATTGCTGTGACCGACCGCAATACGCTTGCTGGTGTTGTTCGCGCGCATGTTGCTGCAAAAGAGATTGGTATTCCTTTTGTCGTTGGGTGCCGGCTTGATCTTGAAGACGGTATAAGCCTGCTGTGCTATCCGACGGACCGAGATTCATATGGTTGTCTTTCACGTCTGTTGACTTTGGGTAAGCGGCGCGCAGACAAGGGGGCGTGTCATCTCAAACTTGAAGATGTCGCAAACCATGCACGCGGGTTGATTTTCATCCTCATTCCGCCAATGCAGTGGGATTACGACACGTTTTCTCGTCAAATTGTATCGCGTGTTTCAAGCAGCCTTGATGCGCCCTGCTTTTTAGCGACGAACCATACCTATCGTGGCGATGACCGGCGTCGTATTGCGGAACTCAGTTCTATAGCTCGTGCATGTAGGACGCCGCTTGTTGCCACGGGTGATGTGCTCTACCACACCCCTGCGCGCCGTCCGCTGCAGGATGTGCTTACCTGCATCCGCGAGCATTGCACGATTGAGACAGCAGGTTTTCGCCTCGAAGCAAACTGTGAGCGCCATCTGAAATCAGCTTCTGAGATGATGCGCCTTTTTAGAGGTCATGAAGATGCCCTTGCGCGCAGTTTTGAGATTGCGCAAGCCTGCCGCTTCTCGCTAGACGATTTGCGTTACAACTATCCGCGTGAGCCGGTGCCTTCGGGGAAGAGCCCGCAGCAACATCTGGAAGATCTCACATGGAAGGGCGCGCGCCAACGTTATCCGGAAGGCGTGCCCGAAGAGGTTTGCGAGACTTTGAAAAAAGAGCTCGCCCTGATCGAAGAATTGAACTTCCCGCTTTATTTCCTGACGGTGCATGACATCGTCAGTTGGGCGCGCGAACGTGACATTCTCTGCCAGGGACGCGGGTCGGCAGCCAATTCTGCTGTTTGCTATTGCCTCCATATCACCTCTGTTGACCCCACGGAGATTGATCTCCTGTTTGAGCGCTTCATCTCGCGTGAACGCAAGGAACCTCCCGACATCGACGTCGATTTCGAACACGAGCGGCGCGAGGAGGTGATGCAGTACATTTACGAGCGTTATGGGCGTGAGCATGCGGGTATTGCAGCGACTGTTATTAGCTATCGCTCACGCAGCGCCATCCGTGAAGTCGGTAAGGCGATGGGCTTATCTGAAGATGTCACGTCTGCATTAACGGGAACCGTGTGGGGTACTTCAAGTCAAGCAATTGCTGATAAACGCGTGCGTGAAGCTGGCTTTGATGTGAACGATGCGCATCTGCGCCAGACGCTGAAACTCGCTTCAGAACTTATTGGCTTTCCCCGCCATTTGTCGCAACACGTCGGCGGTTTTGTCTTAACTCATGATCCGTTGTGCGAAGTCATTCCCATCGGTAATGCGGCCATGGAAGACCGTACCTTTGTGGAGTGGGACAAGGATGACCTTGATGCTCTGGGTATACTTAAAATCGATGTGTTGGCGCTGGGCATGCTCACATGCATCCGTAAATGTCTCGATCTGCTCAGCTGTCATTACGGCGAGGATCGCGACATGGCGAGCTTCTTTCCTGCCGATGATAGCGCCACTTTCAAAATGATTCAGAACGCCGATACGCTTGGCGTTTTTCAGATCGAAAGCCGTGCGCAGATGAGCATGTTGCCACGCCTTAAACCGGAAGTTTTCTACGACCTTGTTATCGAAATCGCCATCGTTCGGCCCGGGCCGATACAAGGAGGGATGGTGCATCCCTATTTGCGCCGGCGTAAAGGGCTCGACCGCATCCACTTCCCCTCCCCTGCGCCTGAGCACGGACCGGCGAATGAGCTAAAAGAAGTGCTCGGCAAAACACTTGGCGTGCCACTCTTTCAAGAGCAGGCCATGAACCTTGCTATGAAGGCGGCCAAATTTACGTCCGCGGAGCTTAACGGTTTGCGCCGCGCTATGGCGACCTTCAGGCGGGCGGGAACCATTCATACCTTTGAAGAGCTTATGATCTCACGCATGACAGCGCGGGGTTATGATGAAACGTTTGCGCGTCAGTGTTTCGAGCAGATCAAAGGTTTTGCTGAATACGGTTTTCCTGAAAGCCACTCTGCAAGTTTTGCGCTTCTGGCTTACGTCTCATCCTGGCTCAAGTGCCATCGTCCGGCTGTCTTCGCGTGCGGTCTTCTGAACTCCCAACCCATGGGCTTTTACGCCCCTGCTCAGATAGTGCGTGATGCACGCGAACATGGCGTTGAGGTCCGTGCTGTTGATGTCAACATGAGCGATTGGGACAATACTCTGGAGCCTATCACAGAGGGTCATTACGCTCTGCGTCTGGGAATGCGCCAAGTTGATGGTTTGAATCAGGAACACGCGCAAAGAATTATTGCAAAGCGTGATGAGCCTTACACGTGCTTAGAGAATTTGTCGCTCCAGGCCGATGTTCCTGTTAGCGCATTGGAAAAGTTGGCGGATGCCGATGCTTTTCGATCTTTGGGGCTTGATCGTCGGCAAGCACTTTGGAAGGTTCGCGGGCTCGCCAGAGCTGAACCGTTGCCGCTGTTTGCGCGTGTGAATACCGATTCAATAGGCAAGGAGATTGAAGTTGAGCTTCCGAAAATGACACTTGGCGAGCATGTCGTTGCTGATTATCAAACGCTGCGTTTGTCGTTGAAGGCGCACCCCATGGCGCTCTTGCGTGCGCATTTCACGAAGCTTGGTTGTCTCACGACGGATGTTTCACGGGGTTCGGTGGATGGCAAACGTGTGTGTGTTGCGGGTGTTATTCTTGTGCGTCAACGTCCGGGCACGGCCAAGGGTGTGATGTTCATGACCCTCGAAGATGAAACGGGGGTTGCCAATGCGGTGGTCTGGCCCAAAACCTTTGAAAGGTATCGTAAGATCGCAATGGGTAGTCGGCTTGTTGTTATTCGGGGGCGTATTCAGTCACACGACGGTGTTGTGCATGTGGTTGCCCAAAAGCTTGAGGATCATTCCGATGCGTTGAGCCTGTTGTCGCGTTCACACGTTGATTTGCCTCTCAGCCCCTCTGATGAAGTTGCCAAGCCTGTGCCGGAATACAGACCGCGCCGACATCCTCGTAATGTGCGTGTCATTCCTAATTCTCGGGACTTCCATTGAAGTATAAACTCTATTCCTACCGCCTTTTATGGTGAATAAGATATTACTTTGCAAAAGAATGCTCGTGAGTTTACGGGATGTCTTTGGATTTTTGCCGGCGTGCTGCTTTCTGTTTGCATTTTCTAAATAGTGGTCAGGATATTTTATTTAGATCTTTGTTCGCGAGTTTTGGAGCACCGAGAGATGTCAAAATGGATGCCTCTGTCCGAGGCTCAAGCTATGTCCGGGATTGATGTCCGAGAGCATCACCCACGCGCGAGTGCGCGGCGTCGGGTTTTGAAAAGTGGCGTCATTTCGTTTTGCGCCCGCCATGCCAGTACGCCTTGCACCGTCCGGGATCTTTCAGAGACTGGTGCGCGCTTAAAGGTGACTGGGTCGGTTGCAGCGCCCGATACTTTTGAGCTGCATGTCGAGCTTGACGGGATTTGGGTTGATTGCGAAGTGGTTTGGCGACGCAACTCTGAACTTGGTGTTGCGTTCGTTTCCCCAATCAAACGCGTGACACCCAAGCGTAAGCAAGTGGTTTCTATCAAGCAGCCGGAGTCACGACCAACGCTGCGACGCAAGACTGCTGTCACGGTTTAAGTTGGGCACTCCCAAGTTTTGCCTTTGCCAGAATTCCAGCCGCTCTGACGGGCTGCGTAAGTGTTAGCGTTCGCAATCAGATTAAAGAGCGGCCTTTGCTAATTCAGCATGGGCCGTTGTTGTTTGTTCTGATGTGCACGTGGTGCTGCAGCTTTCCGTAAATCTCTTCTGTGGCTTCGTCTTCGCAACTGGCTCAGAGTTTCTGAAACATCACCAAAGCGTCAATGTCGCCGAGCGTGGGGTGATGAAAAGCGCCTGGTAATCTGCCCACAATCTCGAAACCGAGAGATTGCCAAAGAGCGATTGCGCGTGTGTTTGAGGCGACGACGAAGTTGAACTGCATACCGCGGAAACCAGTCTCACGTGCATAATTCAACGAATGCTGGCACATGGCCCGCGCTAGCCCCCGTCCAGTCGCATCAGCTCTCGTCATATATCCGCAGTTGCAGATGTGCGTTCCGCCTCCGGCCTGGTTGGGTTTGATGTAGTAGGTGCCAAGGACTTTGCCGTTTTCTTCAGCGACAAAGGTTGTGCGGTCATGCCCAATCCAATAGGCGATGGCGTCGGCTTCGGTCATGTCGCGATCGAGCGCATAGGTTTCTCCAGCGCGTATAACCGGACCAATGATTTGCCAGATCGGTTTCACATCTTCGTCGGCTGCTGGGCGAATATCCATGGCGTGTGCGTCGCGACCTAACTCAGCTTGGCATATTATGTCGGCGGCGGTGGTTTGCGGGTGCAGCCACCTAGCCTCGTTCTTTTTCTGCTTCCACGTCAGCCAGCGTTGGTGGTGACCAGCCATAGCCTGAGCGCGAACCATAAGCATCGTCGTCGCCGCTCAGTAAGGATTCGTCTTCTTCGCGGATTTTGAGTGCGAGTTCGACGTAGGCTTTGTTTTCGTGAACGGGGATGTCGGGGTCATACACGTTAGCAAGAGCGGCAATAGAGCGCTTGTCGAAATCGACAAACTGGCGGCTTCGGCGTTCGGCTTCAAAGGGGTGCATGCCAAGCGCTTCGAGCGCGGATCGGCCAGCCCTTACGCCGCTGTCGAAGGTTTCGCGGATGATGTCGCGGCAGCCGGCGGCGTAGAGTTCATAGACATGGCTCCGATCGACAGCGCGCGCGATGACATAGACGTGCGGGTAGTTCTGTTCGACGTAGCGTACGAGTTCGGTGATCTGTTCGCGGTCGTCGATGGCAACAATCAGCATCTTGGCGTGTTCAATGCCCGCGGCGTGGAGGAGATCGGGGCGCGTTGCATCGCCGAAGTAAACGCGGAAGCCGAAGGTTCTCAGCATCTCCAAGCGGCTCGAGCTGAAGTCGACGACGGTCGGTTCATAGCCTTGGCCGCGAAGCATGCGATTGATGATGCCGCCAAAGCGTCCATGACCTGCGATGATGATTGAACCTTGCGGCATGTCTTCGTCGGGCTCTCCTGTTTCCTGAGTCACGAATCTGGGGGCGATGAGTTTGTCGTGGAGGATGAAGAGGAGTGGTGTGAGAAGCATCGACAAGGCAGAGACAAGCAAGAGCTGGTCGGCGATGCTCTTGGGAATGACGGAGTTTGCAACGGTGAATGAGAGGAGGACGAAGGCAAATTCACCGGCTTGTGCGAGGCCCAGACTGAAAAGCCAACGATCTGCACCGCGGATGCCGAAGAGGAAGGTCAGCCCAAGTAAGATCCCTGCCTTGATGCCGATGAGGCCGAGCGTCATGAGAAGCGTTGCGGACAAGTTGTCGAAGAGAAGGGCGAAATTGACACCTGCTCCGACGGTAATGAAGAAGAGGCCGAGCAGGAGCCCTTTGAACGGGTCGATATTGCTTTCCAGTTCGTGGCGGTACTCGCTGTTTGCGAGAACGACTCCGGCAAGGAACGTGCCGAGTGCTGGAGACAGCCCGACAAGCGTCATAAGCAGCGCAATGCCGATGACCCAAAGCAAGGCGGCGGCAACGAAGATCTCGCGCAGGCCGGCGATTGCGATGAAGTTGAACATGGGGCGGGTGAGGTAGCGGCCGCCGACAACGACAAATGCAATCGCAGCGAAAGTTATGAGCGCCTGCTGCCAACCGGCCAATCCTTCTACGAGGCTGATGGCTGGACCGTGGTCGCCATGACCGTCGTGACTGCCGTGCGATTGAGTTATGGCTGTGACGTCTGCAAACTCAGGCAAGGCAAGCAGCGGAATCAGGGCGAGCATCGGAATGACGGCGATGTCCTGAAACAGCAGGACCGAAAAACTTGCCTGCCCGCCGTCGCTTTTCATCAAGCCTTTCTCGTTCAGGGTTTGGAGCACGATTGCGGTGGAAGACAAAGCAAAGATAAGACCGATGGCCAGCGAAACGGTCCAAGGTTGGCCAAGCCACATGGCTGCAGCCATGATTGCGGCGGTTGTTAACCCGACCTGCAATCCGCCAAGGCCCAGAAGGCGTGACCGCATCTCCCAGAGTAGCCTTGGCTCTAGTTCAAGGCCGACGAGAAACAGCATCATCACGACACCGAATTCAGCAAAATGCTGGAGGCTCGTGACATCGACGTGGAAGGCGGCAAGCAGCGGGCTGATCAGAATGCCAGCGATCAGGTAACCCAGGACGGAGCCTAACCCGAGCCGAGATGCGATCGGGACGGCGACAACGCCAGCAAAAAGAAAGACAAAGGCCAGGAGCAGAATTTCGCCCATCGTTATTGCTCCTTCAGAATTGGCAGCGTGTCATATTGGAGGATGTCTTGCGCTTCAGCTATTGCAAAGTCGAAGGCATCATCGCGAAGGGCATTTAGCAAGCGGACGTAACCTTCGATGTGCGGCATGACTTGATCATCAGCGTCCGCCTTCAACGATGAGAACAAGACATACGGTGCGCTGAACTTCATGTGGCACAGGCGTGCGGTTTGCTCCAACGGAGTGAGGAAGGTCCGTAGCGGATAGTGTTGATAGCCGCTGGGTGAGTATTCTTCCCGTGGCCCGGCAGCAGTAACGGCGAGCATCATCCGCTTGCCGGTGAGTTTGTCTCCGCCCGACCCGTAGGCAAATCCATGCTCTAGGACGAGGTCCTGCCACTCCTTGATGATCGAGGGCGTCGAATACCAAAACACCGGGCATTGAAAGAGCACGATGTCGGCTGCAAGAAGCCGTTCTTGCTCAACGGTGACGTTGATGTCGTGACGCGGATAGGTGCGGTAGAGGTCGATGAACGTAATGCCGTCTATAGCTCCGGCGGCTTCGGCCATTGGGCGGTTCACCCTGGAAGTGCGATGGCCAGGGTGGGCGTAATAGACGACGACGTTTTTCAAATTCTGTTGTCCCAGTCCGTCGTACTCAAGGGATGAGTACCATTACTTTAGCGAGTGCCCTACATCGGCTCGTTTGCCGGATTATAACCTAGTTTGCCAGTGGAACACTCGCTTTGGATGTTCGAAACAAATACCCGAGTTCTGATTATCTTGCATAGATGATCTCGGTCTATTCTTTTGTGGCCGGGCGGTTTCATTTCGGCAGCGCCGTCTGGGTCCGGGCTGTTGGTCAGGGATTTAGGCGGGCCATCGTCGGTACATTGCGTGCTTGTCTATGCGGCTTGATCATTCAAGACTTGTTGCAGGACCAGCTTGTAATTTTCGACGCCTTGTGCTCCCGACAGTAAGTAACGTTCAGCAAAAATCATGGCAGGAACACCATGGATGTCTCGCATGATCCATTGTTTTTCTGTGTCCCTCACAATCTGAGCGTAGCGCTCTGATAGAATAACGTCCAAGGTCTGGTCGTGATCTAAACCGATTTCAGCCGCAGCGTTAGCGAGAACCTGGGGATCGTTTAGGTCGCGGCGGTAGGTGAAGAAGGCAGTAAACAGTGCCATCTTCATGCTGTGGGCTTTACCTTGATTTCCGGCCCAATGAATGACCTGATGTGCGCGAAACGTATTCACCATTCTCATGTCGTCGGCGTAGTTGAATGTGAAGCCTAGCTCTGCGCCAAGTGCTGTGAGCTTGGTGCGCGCTTTTTTACTCTCTTCAAGAGTTGTTCCGTACTTTGCCGCGAGGTGTTCCCGAAGGTTTTCACCATCCGCAGGCATGGTTGGGTTCAACTCAAATGGATGCCAATGGATTTCTGTGGCGATGTCCGTTTCCGCCAGGGCTTGCTCAAGCTGTTTATATCCGATGATGCACCAGGGGCAGACGACGTCGGAGACGATGTCAATTCTCATAGTTTGTATTCCATTCAGAATTTGAAGACGTGGCGTAGGACTCGAAGATTTCCCGAAAGTGAATTGCCGCCGTAGTCTTTGGCGAGGCGCTGCAAAACGTGAGGGAAACCATGGTCGGGTATGGCGGCTTCCACATATGCGATCTGTGCTTTGCTAAGACCTTTGCGAAAAAGGCCCTGCGTTGCGTCGATCCAATCCGCCTTTCGAACAGCGTTGACAACGTTTGCACCTGGGCCTGAATAAGGTGTGATTTTATGATGCCAGTGAATTGCAGCTTTCAGGATAACAGGATCGAGCCCAAAACCTTTCGTAGCATTGTCCTGCAAAGCGATTTCTTCGGAAGGCCCGAGATAGGCTAGGTCTTTGTGTGTCCACAGCCCAATATCGTGATAGACGAATGCCGTCTCTACCATTGCGCGGTGGCGTTCGTCATTGCCTAGGAAGTGCATTGCATACGTGATCACGCGATAAACGTGGCCACGATAGGCGGCGAAGTCCTGTCCGATTATCTCACCATAAGGCTCGAACAGAACTTCGACCCGGTCACTGTGGTCGATCACTTTAACTTCTTTTAAGATGCTCTGCATGCCGTCCTAGATTTGTTTGGACCACAGGCTTTCCTGGTATTCTTTGACGCCATCAATGAAGCGTTCTGGGAAGACGTTACGGAACTTGTGGTTTTCCTGTGGGATTAACTCGACCATGAAGTCGATCATCGGTTGAGGATCGAGCTGAAGTTGGTCGCCGCCAAACAGGTCCTGAATCTCTCTGACCTGGCCTTCTGGGGTGAAGTTTTCGTCAGGATCGTACCATTGGTCGAGTGTGTCGTACATTCGATCATTGAAGCCGGTTCTGAATGGACCTGGGTTGATGGTGGCGACTTGGACGCCGGTTCCTTCCAACTCGTCGCGCATGAGTTGCACGATTGGTTCGAGCGCATGTTTTGAAGCGACATAGGGCCCGAGAAATTTGAACGTTGAGAAGCCGGCGATCGACGATGTGAAAATGATCTTGCCCTTACCTTTTTTCGCAAATGTTCGGGCAAAGCGTTGGGCAAATTCGAGGGTGCTGAAGACGTTGACTTCGAAGACGTGGCGAACCCTATCGACAGGAACTTCGGCGATGGGGCCGGTTTCACCGGTTGCTGCGTTGTTTACGAGGATATCTATTTTATCGGCGTGTTTTCGGAAGACGGTGTCTTGATCATTTTTGTTCAGGAGGTCGAGCTTTTCGATTTCCAAGTGAACGCCCGCCTTTTTGGCATCTGCCATCAAGCTGCTTACTTGAGGCCAATTTTCGACCGTCGCGATGACTGTATGGCCGTTGCGCGCGAGGCCAATTGCGGTGCCTTTGCCAAGGCCGGATCCTGCGCCAGTGATGAGTATCGTTTTGCTCATGGTGAAGTGCTCCATGTTAAATATTCGCCACAGACCTCAGATGACTTTTGGGCCCTTATAGATGAGAGGTTGCCCGTCTAAGATGTCGCCGAATTCAGCGATCGCCGTTTTCAAGTGAGCCGTTTTCCAATGGGCGGCTTCGGCATCGGCGTCACGCCATTTTTCGTAAGACAGAACGACGTGCGGTGATTTTTGATCCTGGATGAAGCCATACTCTTCCGCACCGTCTTCTTTGCGTGTTTCATCCGCTAGTTTTTGAAGGACCTCGATTAGGGCTTGTTCTTTTCCAGTTTTGGCTTTGAGGACCGCGATCGTGTAGAGATTTGCGCTCATGATCTTCTCCGATTTGTTCAGTTGGGTTTGACGTCGGATGCGAAGCGGGCTGCGTTTTCTTTGAAGAACGCGCTTTCATCTCCCTGCCCCCAGAAGGCTGGCACCGACTTTGGAATTGTCAGGGCTTTTTGTACGGCCGGGCGGGCATCGATGCGCTTAAACCAAGCCTGTAGGTGGTCGAGGCCGTCGATAGAAACTCGGGCCCAGGGATAGGCGCGTGCCCATGGGTAGATCATCATGTCTGCGATTGAGTAGTCGCCGACCA
Source organism: Filomicrobium sp. (assembly GCA_040219445.1). Lineage (GTDB taxonomy): Bacteria > Pseudomonadota > Alphaproteobacteria > Rhizobiales > Hyphomicrobiaceae > Filomicrobium. The sequence continues at coordinate 1,121,568 of JAVJSM010000003.1, forward strand.
TGAAATCTCGGCCTTCAAGGCGCGTGTTGAGGACCTCCAATAAGCGCTGGCTTTCATCGACGTAGCGTTTAATTGAGAACGGCTCTTCGTGGCCGTTCGGAGCGGCAATGCGCTGGAAGTACATGGCCTGGCCCATCATAGGTCCGATGTGGCCGACTTGGAAAAACGTCCATTGCAGGACTTCGGAGCGTGCAATGGGGTCTTCTGGGAGGAACTTTCCGTACTTGTTTGCCAGATGCCAAAGGATGGCACCCGACTCAAAAATCGCGCGGTCTTCGGAGCGGTCGTAGATAGTCGGTATCTTGGCGTTTGGGTTGAGCTTTACGTAGTCCGGAGTCTTTTGTTCCTGCTTGGCGAAGTCTACGACTGTCAGGTCGTAGGGAACGCCGGCCTCTTCAAGAAAGATGACGGGTTTGTAGCCGTTCATGGTTGCGGCTGTGTAGAGGTGGATGTCAGGCTGGCTCATGCTTCGGTCTCCGCGGTGGCTGGAAACAGTTTGGCAAGGTGCTCATCAAAGCGTGCGAAGTCGGCCTCGACGTTAGGGTTTTTCATCACGTCAAAGGCTGCGAATGTGGGAAGCGGTTCCAAACCAAAGAACTTCGCGTTGAGATGGGTGGGCAGCATGAGGTCATCGACGGAGCGGCCAGCGAAGAACGCTTGATTTGGATCGTCGAAGGCTTCACGCGGTGCGTTGAATGTGACCGACAGCATGTACTTTTTACCGGTGAGGCTGCCGCCCAATCCATAATTGTCTTTTGGTGCCTCGGTCGTGCGGCCATCGCCTGTTGTGAGGCGGCCATCCATGCCAGCGGTGTAAACTTCGTCCATATACTTCTTGAATGACCAGGGCACGCCCATCCAGTTCACTGGAAACTGCATGATGATGACATCGGCCCATTGGTGGTTGCCAACCTCGGCTTCGACGTCATAACCGGTGGCAACTTCGGTAAGGCGCACGTCATGTCCGACGGCTTCCAGGTGCTTACGCGCCCGTTCAGTGAAGGCTGCGTTTAGCTCACCCTTGGCAAAGGGATAGGGTTGGTGCCCGTTGATAATGAAGACTTTGCTCATGGTAATTTCGCCCCGTTTCGGTTGAGTTTCGTCCGCCCAAACTGGCGGTGCTGGTTTCGTGTTGGCAGATGTGGTAGCCTGGGAACGAAAGTCAACCAGTATACTTTTTGTAACCACCCAAGGGAGAAGCAATGGGAGGTCGGGCTAAATCGCGGATTGTCGAAGATGAACGCGGACGCAAAACAGCAGTCGAGGCGTGTGATCAGCCGTGTGCAATTGAGAGGGGCATGCGGATTTTGGGCGGCAAGTGGACGGGCTCCATCCTTTGGCACCTGAAAGATGAACCGGTGCGCTTCAACGACTTGTCTCGGATGATCGGGGGAGCCAGCAAAAAGATGATCACGGAGCGGCTGCGCCAGCTTGAGGACTATGGGCTGGTCGAACGCCGCGTGCTGCAGACGTCGCCTGTCGCTGTTGAGTACGAAATCACGCAGCTTGGCCGCACAGCACTCGACTGTCTGGATGCTCTACGGCAGTGGTCTGAGACGTTGCCGTCATCACTGGCTGACCAGGTTTCAGGGGCAGCATAATATGACCGCATGTCGGGGGTAAGAACGCTTCTATTTTTGGTCAGACGTTGCGAAAGACTGAAATGGCAAAGCTCGTTACTGTTTGGGTCTTTTATGATCGCTCCGAAGCTCTTGTGGCGAAGTCGATGCTCGAAGCGCATGGTATTTATGCCGACGTTCCAGATTGGTTTCTTACAACGAATGCGTGGCACTTTACCGTTGCCTTGCAGGGCATTCGTCTGAATGTTTTTGATCGTGATGCACCGGTTGCTCTGGAGCTGTTGAAGCGGCAGCTCCCAGGTTATGAAGAGCCTGAAGCAGAAGCTTCGATTTTTTCCGGGGTGTTCGCGTTCTTCAGTTTCTTTTTTGCGGGCCTTCCTTATCCGGTTCGCAAGCGCAAACCGGACGATTGAGCGCGCCTCGTACTGACATGTGGAGTCGGTTTGCTGCTCACGGCACCTGTTTGCGGTTGTACGCCTTGAGCCACAAAGGTTCTATGCCGTGGCAACGCGCTGTTCGGAGTTCGGTTTTTCTTGACCGGCAGCTGATGCGCTTTCTGATTTGTTTGACAGGATCTCTTTTGGGTCTTGCAAAGCGCGGTGGTTAATTTTGCCTGAGCCAAGTAATGGGATTTCCTCGACGGCTTCGACATGATCGACGAATGAGAGGTTGTTGAAGCCTGCTGCTTTGATGACCTTGTTGGCGTCGTCGCGGGAGATGGATGTATCGGTTGCGTAGAGAACGATGAATGAGCGTTTTCCTTCAACATCAACGCCGGAGATGGCAACGCGTGGTCCGTCTTCGCCTGCAGGATATGCGGATGCGAGTGCGTCTTCGATCTGGGTCAGGTTGACCATTTCGCCGAAGGGTTTGAGGAAGCGCTTAAGGCGACCGGAGATCGTCAGGTTGCCGTCGGTGTCGAGTGAACCAAGGTCTCCCGTGTCGTAGTAACGTTGGCCGTCCAGTTCGATAAACGGATTTGTCGCACTTCCAAGGTAGCCGCCGAACACACCGCTCCCGGCGACGAGGATGACGCCTTCTTCATCGATTGGTTTGCGTGTGGATTTTGTTTCGATGTCGACAATCGCGATCTCGGTTCCCTTGATGGCTTGTCCGACGCCAACGGCTGGTGCGCCGGGGCGGTTCACGGCGATGAGTGGTGCGGTTTCCGTGATGCCGTAACCTTCGAGAAGTTCTCCGCCCATGGCGCTGACTTTGGCGCGCAATTCCGCGGGCGTTTTTTGTGCTCCGGCCAACCAGAGGCGAACGGATGCAAGGCGCTCCTGCTCATCGCGAGCAGCGTCGATAATGCCGCTGAGGAAGTCCGGGGTTCCGGCGACGACCGTGATTCCGAAACGTTCGATGAGGCCTGAGAGGTGTTTGAACTTTTTGGGATCGGGAGAAAATACCGTTTTGACGCCGCAAACGAGGCTCATCATCATCAGCTGGACGAGGCCGAAGGAGTGGAACGGCGGGAGGAAGGCGAGGACTTTGTCGTTGGCCGTAGCGCCGATGGCTTCAAAGCCGCCAGCCACGTTCGACAAGATATTTCGATGGGTGAGCGGGACGCCTTTGGGGGCGGACTCTGACCCGGAGGTGAAGAGGATGACTGCCGTGTCCTCCACGCCTTGTGTGTTACCCAGAGCTTGCAGGATTTTTTGTGGTGGTTTGCCGACGAGGCGTTTTGCGGCAATCAAATCAGCCAATCCCGTTTTCTTGCGCATGTCCTCTGCCAGACGGATCTTTTCGATGGCCAGCGGCGAGAGTTCGACGGCGGCTTTTTCGAGAAATGCTTCAGACGTAATGACGGCATCGACCTCGGCGAGTTTGATTGCCGCATCAAGGCCGGAACGGCCGCCCGTCCAGTTGAGTGGGACGAAGGTTTTGCCTGCGAGCAGCGTGCCAAGGGCAAAGACGGTTGCGCCGGGTGCTGCTGGCATCAAGCAGGCGATGCGTTGTTCGTTGGCGAATTCGCGGTTCAAGAAGCGGGCAACGATAATCGCCCGGGTGAGCAGGTCACGATAGGTGACGAGCGGCTTCTTCTTTTTGGAACGGATGAAGTGTGTCGCGGCGGGGTCGTGCGAATAGATGGCGTCGAGACCCTGTGCGTAGCAATTGCGGATTGCGGCTTCGGCGATCGTTTCAGCGGCTTGAAACACGGGTGGGTTGCGGTTCGGCTCGTCCCAGCCTGACGGGGCTGCGACGCGCTCGCCGGTGTTCACTTCGGCCAAAGCGCCCTGGCAGGCGACGATCAAGTCGCGTACAGTTTGAATTTGAACCTCAGGGTCGATTGTGACGTGGAAGGTGTCTTCGGCGAACATGCGCAGTTCGACTTCGGCAAGTGAGTCGAGGCCGAGATCTGAGACGAGGCTCATCTCCGGTGTGATGGTGCCATCTTCCAGGCCGCTGATTTCCGGCAATGTCATAAGGTGAGCGATGACTTTCTCTGTGATGTCAGGATCAAGCGGCGTTGATGTTGCAGCTTCTGCGGTTCGCGCGAAGCGGTAGCGTTCGACGTCTGCTTCGGTGCGCAAATCGCGCCGCCATTGCGGGCCGTAGTCTGGCGTGGCGTTTACGAGATCTTCGAGATAGGCGTTCAGGGCGCGGGCATTTTCGAACTGCGGGAGTGTGCGGGGTGCGTTAAACGTGATCTCGACAGGCACGCGCTCGGTCAGGAAGCGACCGGGTGCGCGCATCAGAATCTGGCGCATGTGATCGCCTGCTGGAGAATCCACGCCGCCGGTGAAGTAGCGGCTGGTGATGGAGTACATTAGGCCGCGTAGTTCGACGATGACGACGGGAGTATCTGGGTATCGTTCGAGGATGTCGAAGACCAGGGATTTGCCGCCCAAGGATTCCTGTTCGCCGGCTTTCAGCTGGCCTGAGGGGTAGATGGCGATGTTGTCTCCATCTTCGAGGGCTTGGTGCACGCGCGCGATGGAGCGGCGGATTTTCTCTTGCGTCCAGTCGCCTTTGCCATCGAACGTCGAAGAGATGGGTAGCGCGCCGAGCTGGTCCATCAGCCATTTGTGACGTTGGTACATGGCGCTGTGGGTGACGAAACGGGCGTGAATGCCTTGCAGCCCCATGGCGCGTGAAACTAGGAACGGGTCGGATAGTGAGGTGTGGTTCAAGACAACGAACAGGCAGCCTTTCAGGTCCTTAGGTAGGGTCCCGTTGATTTTGAGATCGTAATGCAAGGCGCTCAACGAAGAGGCTGCGAGAATGGTGCGTTGTTTGGCGTTCAAGGACATGGGGTGAATTCCTGATTGGTATGATTTGGCTGGTGTATCTGTGGTGGTTTTAAGCGGGGGCGTTTGCATCGGTCTCGAAGCGCCGGAAGAGCAGGGCGATGATGATGCATTCCAGGATGACGAACAGGATCGGTGTTGCGAGTGACGCAAAGCTCCATTCGGGTTGGGGGATTGTGAAGAGGTAGAGCGTGCCGCCGATGGCCCACAAGACCCAGGGGAAAATCGCTTCGCGTTCGGGGTCTTTATAGAGGTTGATCCACATCGGTACGGATGAGGCGATCTTACCGGCGAGGCTGAAGCAGATGGCGGCGATGCCGCTGCCAGAGAGTGCCCACAATGCAAGCGCACCAAGTGCGACGGCAACGGAGGCTTTATCCTTGTTGGTCCATGGGTCGTTGCCAAAGATTGCGAGCTGGAACAGGTTGCGTTTTCGGGAGGCTTGCGGAGCGGCTGCGGATTTGGCTTCGCGCACATCAGAAAATGCCATTAGCGCCAACATCAAAACGTTACCGGCTGTAAACCCTAAGAGTAGCCAATCCCAACGGGCTTCGGCGAGCATGAAGGCAAACAGCAACAGATCGGTCACCAGGATCATCAGCCATGTAGGGCGGGTTGGGCTTGCGTTCTGCTTGTAAATTGAACGGGCGTAGGCCGGGTAGGCTGCAAATGAGCAGGCAAGCGATGCAGTGAGCAGCAAACTATTCGACATTGTAAATCTCAAATCTCTGTCAGGAGCTTAGCGGGAGGTTGTTAAGAAACAGTCTGTTGTTGGGGCCGGTATTTGGTGGCTCCTTGGGGGGCTCCTTCGCGCGCCGTTTGCCTGGGGAGAGGGTAGGTGGGGTGCCGCGCGAAGGAGGTTGCTGGAGGTTGCTAACCGCGGTTCATTTCCATCAGCAGCTTTTCGGTTTTGGCGTCCTCGATGCGGTTGGTGAAGCGCTTGGCTTCGTGTTCGTCGCGCACGGTTTTGGCTAGCGTGAAGGTCGCGCCACACAAGAAAACGGTGGCCATCATCATGTAGCCCTTGACCCAAAGGTCGGCGGGCATGGCCCAGATGCCAAGTGCGGTCATGCCGGCGGCGACGCCGAATGAGACGTAGGTGAAGGTGAGCCAGCCGGCTGAGTTGGCTTGCGATGGGGGGAGCGAGACGGATGACATTGGTGCTTTCCTTTCAGCTTGTTTTGGGACTGCTCGAATTGAAGTGAGGTTTTTGCGGACCGGTCTTTCGATGGTTGGACTTTTCATCAGGACTTCTCGTTCGATTGGCTGGGTGGTGTGTTAGAGGCCTTGGCTTTGAGGCGTCCCAAGACGTCAGTCGGGTTGGTTTTGACGTTCGGTCCAAATCCGGCTTCTGCCATGCGGGCATCGAGGGCTGCGCCGGAGACCTGTGCTTCCAGCGTTTCAAGGGCGGTGATGGTGTCTTCGGTGTGAGCTTGGCCGTTTTTGATGCGGGCGAGTGTTTCTTCGGCTTCGCGAAGGGCACCGGTTCCTGAATCCAAAGCGCGGCGGCCATTTGCGCCGGCTTTGTTGAGGGCTTCTTGTGCGCGCGACATTTCCAGGCCGCGGCGCAGTTCACGGAGTCGTCGTTGGCCTTCCACCGTTACCTTTTGGAGGCGGGCAATGTCGGTGTTGAACTTTTCAATCGCGGCCTGGCGTTTCTTGCGCTCATCCTCTACGGCCGCGATGACGGTTGCGGCTTCCTCCGCGAGTTCCGGGCGGCCGCCGTTTAGGGATTCGATTGCGCCGTTTTCCAGCGTTTCGATGCGCTCGTTAAGAGCGCTGACAGCGCGCTCTTCGGATGACCTGTGTGCCATGGCGCAGGCGAGTTCTTTTTTGCCTAGCTCCAATGCTGTGGCCGCATCACGCAGTTGCTGAGCCAAAATGCGGGTTGCGTTTCGGTCGAACGCGGCCTCTTCAGCTTCTGCAGCAGCGCCGCGGATTAACGTGGTTATCAATTTCATCATTCGGGTTCTCCTCAATACTTATTGCGAACAAGGTTCATATTGATCTGGGGCGGCTCAGCATTGCCGTGGAAATTCGCCTTTTTCTCTCAAACTCTCGGTTATGAACTTAGTTCATGCTGTGCAATGTATGATAGCGTGTGGATCTGTTCAAGACTTTTATGAACAAAGTTCGTGTCGATCCGTGTTATGGTTAAATTCGAGGTTTCTGGCGATCGGCTGTAGATTGCCGGGGTGTCGGACTACGCTGGCGGTCAGGAGGCAAGTGCTCGCGATGAGTGGTGCAGGAGAAGGCAACTTCAGGGAGCGTTTGCGCGAGCGGTTGCTGGCGTCGGCTGAGGCCATTGTAATCGCTGAGGGGCTCAGCGGCTTGCAGGCGCGGCGGGTCGCGCAAGATGCCGACTGCTCGATTGGCACGGTCTACAACATCTTTGGCGATATCGACGGGCTGATACTGGAGACGAACGCGCGGACCCTTGAAGAGCTGGGGCGTTTGGTTGGTGCTGCTGCGCGGCGGTCAACCGGTCAGAGCCTTGAGGGGCGGCTGACGACGCTGGCGGTTGCTTATCTCGATTATGCGACAGCCAACCAGTTGCGTTGGCGTGCTGTGTTCGAGCATCATCTGCCGGAGGGTAAGGAGTTCCCTGAAGAGCACCGCGAGAACCGTCAGCGAATGTTGGCGTTGATTGGGGCGCAATTGGAGGGCGCGATCGCTGATCCCTCAAGCCGGGCGGACGCAGCCAACGCATTGTTCTCGTCGGTGCATGGCATTGTGTTGTTGTCGCTTGATGGCAAGTTGGCCCCGTTTGATCCGGCCCAATGCGAACGCCAAATTCGTTTCCTTGTGAGCCGGGCCGTGATCGGGATTGAGCAGGGCTGATTGCGGTTTGTGCTTTGTCGCTTCGCACCGCGACGGGCGAAACGAGACGCTGCAATTCCCGCTCATGCGAGGACAATCAGAATTCGATGAGCGTTCCGAAAACAAGTGTTTGAAGATTGTCGATTGGTTGTCCTGCCAGTCGATTGTCTTGCGTGTCTGCGAGATCTGTTTCGGTGTCGTGGTAGCGGTATCCAAGGTAGATGGTCATTGCGGCCTGGTCGATGTTTTGGGCAAAACCGAGGCCCCAGACTTCCGATTGCGTTCCAGCGAGGCGGCAGTTGCCCGGCGTGGCGCAAATTCCAGCGGCTGCAAGAGAAGCGACGGTGTCGGCGTCGGTTCCAGCTGAAGCGTAATTCTTGAAGTAGCCGAACTCGCCATAGAAGGATGTCGAGCCGAGGGAGGACAGGCGGGTGGTTAAGCCGAGCTTTGCGTAGATAAAGCGCGCATCTTCAGGAGTGCGCAGCTGGCCGTCGGCATCGGTGACGGCTTCATCGAAGCTTTGTTGCCCGGCTGAGACGAGCGCACTCAATCCCGTTGGTTTGTGGAGGAGCCCAGCTGAGCCCACAATGACTTGGCTGTCGAGAGCTTCGTCATCTCCGAACAGGCCGCCTCTATCGGTCAATTGCGAGTAGGCGATTGCGCCGGCGAATTCGAAGCCTGCATGAGAGCCTTCGTAATTTATTGCCGTGTCCCAGATATCGTCTTCGCCATAGGTGGCGACGAACGTGAAGCCCGCGATCGACTGGGTCTCGTAGCGGATGAGATTTGCGGTATCGCCGTTGAAGTGGTTGTAAAGATCGCCGTAAGTGAGGCCGGTTAGAGTCCCGTCTGTGCGCCTTAATGAAAGTCCGCCGCCGAGGCTCTGGATGCCGGGATAGGCCGCGGGTTGAGACCCGGAGAGATCAGTTTCGGGTACGCCATCGCTGGCGCGTGATGCCTGTCCGATGCTTACTCTACCGAGTGTTTTGTGATCGAGGAACCAAAAGGCTTCCCATAGTGTTATCGGATCACCGGCGACGTCATCGTCAGATTGGGATACCTCACCGGCTAAAGAGCTGTTGAGGCGGAGGGTGAGTAAGAAACCCGCAGACCAATCTTTGTCTATCCGGGCGTTGCCATCGAAATGAAGACTTGTTTGGTCATACGCGTCGTTGCCGACGACATAGACGTTGTCTTCTCGGCCATCGTCCCAATACATCACGGCGGAATGCAGGTGCCCGCTGACGGTGAGTGAGACCTTTCGATTTCCTTTGCGCGCTGTGGTGGCTTCCAGCTCGGCGATGCGTTCTTCAAGGTCCGCACAGCAGTTGGTTCCCAAGTCAGCAGCGAGGGCGGGCAAGGGCGCGCAGGCGATCAACGTCAGGGCTGCCAGGTGTCTTGCTTTCACGTGACCCTCTTTGCGCAATGCAACTCTATTCGGAACGTCATATTTCCCAACGCCTTGAACTTAGCATTAGCTAATAACTTAAGCAACGACCCCATTTGGTACTTTTGACCACCCGTTTGGGATGGGTTTTCCGGTGACTATCTAGGTTCTGAGCCATTCAAGACGCGACTTTGTGTTTCACCCATTTTGGTGGGACTTGCTTGCGGCTGACTGGTGTTTCAAAACCTCAATTCTGTTTCTGGCTTATGCTTGGAGCCGAATATGTTTCAGCCGCTTCGCAACAGAACCTACCGCCATCTGTTTTTTGCGCAGGTGATTGCGCTTCTTGGCACCGGTTTGCTGACCGTTGCGTTGGGGCTGCTGGCGCACGACCTGGCCGGCGACAATGCGGGCCTCGTTTTGGGTACGGCGTTGGCGATCAAGATGATCGCCTACATTGGCATTGCACCCGTTGTGGGTGGTTTTGCGAATCTGTTGCCGCGGCGCGCATTTCTAATCGGGCTTGAAGTCGTCCGCGGCGGGATTGCGCTACTGCTGCCGTTTGTTGATCAGATCTGGCAGATCTACATTCTGATCTTTTTGCTTCAAAGTGCGTCGGCTGCATTTACGCCGACGTTCCAGGCAACGATCCCGGATATTTTACCAGACGAGAAGGAGTATACGGCGGCGCTTTCCTTATCACGGCTTGCCTATGACCTTGAGAGTTTGCTTAGTCCGGCGTTGGCTGCGGCGTTGTTGACGGTCATGAGTTTCCATTGGCTATTTGCGGGGACCTCAGTTGGTTTTCTTGTCGCGGCATTGTTTGTGATGTCCGTTGCCATTCCTGTTGGGGCCGTCACTGCGAAACAAGGTGGAATTTGGGACCGTGTTTCGCGCGGCATCCGCAATTACCTCGCCACGCCGCGGTTGCGTGGATTGTTGCTTCTGAATTTTGCCGCGGCAGCAGGTGGGGCGATGGTGATCGTCAACACAGTTGTTTACGTGCGCAGCGTCTTGGATGGCCGTGAAGCTGATGTCGCAATCGCGTTAGCTGCCTTTGGAGCGGGATCGATGATCATTGCTCTATTGATGCCGACCCTGCTGACGCGGCTCGCCGACCGCACCGTCATGCTCATTGGCGCGGCGGGTATTGCCCTCGTTCTGTTAACCTTTGCAGCTCAATCCGTTTATGGGCCTGCGGCATGGGCGTTTTTTCTCACCACTTGGTTTGTCTTGGGTGGTTGCTACTCGGCAATCCTGACACCGAGCGGACGTCTCCTAAAACGTTCTTCCGTTGAGGATACCCGGCCTGCTCTTTTTGCGGCGCAGTTTGCGCTTTCGCACGTTTGCTGGCTCGTGACGTATCCGTTGGCCGGGTGGCTTGGGGCGAGCGCGACGTGGGCCATGGCGTTCGGTGTGCTGGGTTGCGTTGCAGGTGTTGCGGTCGTCGCGGCTGCTGTTGCGTGGCCGAGAAATGACCCAGAAACGATTGCGCATGTTCATACGAATCTTCGTTCCGATGATCCGCATCTGATCGGCGCTGAAGAAACATCCACGGGCTTTCGCCATAGCCATCGTTACGTCATTGACGAGCGGCATCGTCAATGGCCGCGCAAGGACTAATGCATGTTTGAAAGTGTGTTGGGTTTTCTTGTTGGCGTCCAAGGCTTGATCCGGGATGCTGTTGCGGCCGACTTGAAAGCATTCTCAGAAAGCCGCGATTGGACGTACTTAGCCATCGTGTTTCCGTTTGGGATTGTTTTTGGTGCGATCCACGCGTTGACGCCGGGGCATAGCAAGACGCTGCTTGCGTCTTATGTTGCGGGCTCCGACGTGAAAGTCAGCAACGGCGTCGGTGTTGCGGCGGTCCTGTCGTTCACACACATCATGATGTCCGTGCTTATCGCGGTTCTAGCCCTGCCATTAATAGAGCGTTCGCTTGTCGGTGCAGGCCGGGCTCCGTTGCTGGAAGATTTGAGCCGTGGACTAATTGCGCTGATTGGTGCGTGGATGATCGTCCGTGCCTTCGCGCATCGCGCGCACAGCCATCCGAATGGTGCCGTGTTCGGTGTGATCGCCGGGTTGATCCCATGTCCGTTGACGTTATTCACCATGACGCTCGCCATTGCGCGCGGTGTTCCGGAAGCAGGGTTCGTTTTTGCGTTGGCTATGTTGTTGGGCGTTGCGCTGACGCTATGCACGTTTGCTGCCGCAGCTGCTTTGGCCCGTGATCAGCTGCGCGGTTTGATGGTTCGGCATGGCGTAGGTTTGGAACGCACAGGCCGGGGTCTTGAAGCTGTGGCAGGTGCGTTGCTGGTGGGTTTCGGGGTTGCTGAGCTTATCCGATGAAATCCGAGTACCGTAGGCTGCAGTGTCGTGAGCCAAGTGTGCTGACGACCCGCGCCGTCTGGTTTGAAGTTATGGGAGCGGGATGAATTCGTCGGTATCGCCAGGTGGCAGCTTGAACCGGCCATGCTCCCAGTCGCCTTGTGCCCAGGCTTCCTTGGCGGCTTCTATTTTTTCCTTGGATGACGCGACGAAATTCCAAGAGATGTAGCGCGGGCCGCCTAAAGTTTCACCGCCCAACAGCATCAAGCGGGCACCCTGCTCCTTTGCTTTCAGCGTAATCTTGTCGCCGGGTCTGAAAATCATCATCCGGCCGGCTTCAAATTCATCGCCTGCGACTTCGATCGCACCGTCGACGACGTAGATGCCGCGATCTTCGTGGTCGTCGGGAAGTGGGAGTGCCGCGCCGGGTTTAAGGACGGCATCGGCGTAGAACATCTCGTTGAAGGTCTTGACCGGTGCGCGCTCGCCGTATGCTGTTCCCAGGATCAGCCGGAGTTGTTTGCCTTCGCCATCGATTAATGGGAGAGCGTCTTTGCCGTGGTGTTCAAAGGCGGCATCGGTTTCTTCAGCATGATCCGGCAGTGCGACCCACGTCTGGATGCCGAACAAGCTATGGGGGTTTTTGCGAGTTTCTGCGCTGGTGCGTTCTGAGTGCGTGACGCCATTGCCAGCGATCATCCAGTTAACTTCGCCTGGATAGATGACCTGGTCGGTTCCTAATGAATCGCGGTGGTGGAATTCACCCTTATAGAGATAGGTGACGGTTGCTAATCCGATATGAGGATGTGGTCGGACGTCAATGCCGCTACCGGTGACGAATTCCGCCGGGCCGGCTTGGTCGAAGAAGATGAAGGGCCCGACCATCTGGCGTTCGGGGGCGGGGAGGGCACGCCGGACTTCAAAGCCACCAAGGTCACGGGCGCGTGGGATGATGATGGTCTCGATGCTGTCGAGGTTGCCACAGTTTGGGCAATCTGGTTCCAGGGCAGGGTTCCAGCTCATGGGGCGCTCCTTGGCGAGGTGTCACTTGGTTGCGTGCCGTCGACGCTATTTTTAGGCGGTGCGTCTGCCATCGTCGATAGGTAGTGGCAGACTTTTGGCTTTTCATTACCCTGCGTGAGTGCGCTCAATCGCTCTTGGAGTTCTTGGTCGGCTTTCGTGACGCGTTCATGGTGACGAAGATGATCGACCCACGAAGCTTCAAACCAAGTTTCGATGAAGGTTTGTTTGTCGGCGGCATCCTGCATGAGCGTCCATGCGTATCCACCATTGCGGCGTCGGGCATGTGCGAGGTCGTCCATGAGACGGATGAAGCCGGGTTGCTGCGCGTTGTCCACCTGATAGGTGACTTGGATCATGACGGGTCCGGCCCGGTCGGTTTCCTCGTTGTCAATGATGGGCACTGGCCAATGCATAGATGGGCTAAGGTCGGGACTTGCACCTTGTTGCAACTTGGCTCGCCATGTGAGTGGGACCGCCAGGACGATTCCGATTGCCGCGATAAGTAGGCTCGTCTCGATGCTCCAGTACGTTGCGACCTGTCCCCAGATCAGGCTGCCCGCTGACATTGCACCGAAAAACACGGTTAGAAATATTGATAGGCCGCGTGCGCGGACCCAGTTCGGCAGTGTCGTTTGGGCCGAAACGTGAAGGCTGGAGAGAACGGCGATCCAGCTGGCACCGGCGACGGCAGCTGCGATGACTGCGACGTTGGTGTCTTTGATGAGTGAGAGGGCGGCTAGGACTGCAGCGGTACCTATGGTTCCGGCTGCGACGGTGCCGTCGGCCCCGAGTTTTTGCCGGATCACGGGAAGCAGAAACGCGCCGCCAACCGCACCCGCACCAATCGAGGCAAGCAGCACGCCGTAGAGCGTTGGGCCGCCTTGCAGCAGTTCTTTTGCCACAAGTGGCATCATTGCCCATAGCGCGCTGGCAAAAACGAAAAAGGCTGCTGCGCGAATGAGTGTCGCTTGGACGGGGGTGCTATTCCATGCATATCGCAGGCCTGCGATGACGGCAGCGCCGACTTTCTCAGGTGGTAATTTGGGTGGTGCGTGTTCTGGTGTTTTCCACCAGAGCAATGCCGCGATGATGCCCAAGAAGCTCAGCGCGTTAAGGATGAAGGGTGCGCCAAGTCCGACGGACACGATGAGGAAGCCTGCCAGCGCAGGTCCAATGGCGCGACTGACATTGATGCCGGTGGAGTTCAGTGCGATTGCAGCGGAGAGGTTCTCACGGGGCACAAGCGCAGGGACGATGGCTTGCCAAGCAGGGGCCATGAAGGCAGCACCGGTGCCGAGCAGGAACGTAAAGACGAGCAAAACAAGTGGCGTAACGAGTTCAAGGCTGACGAGCGTTGCCAGACCCGCAGCTGTAGCCATCATGAATGTGTTGACGACGATCAACAGCCGTTTCCGGTCGACGATGTCTGCAATGGCGCCGGCGAGAATTGCGAACATGAAAACAGGCAGCGTGGTTGCGGCCTGTACGCCGGCAACAATTGCTGGCGAGGGCGACAGCTCCGTCATGAGCCAAGCTGCCCCAACGTCGTGCATCCAGGTGCCAACGTTGGAGGCAACGGTTGCAACCCAAAGAACTGTAAACGCTGGAAACGCAAACGGCGCCCAAGCTGTCGGGGGCTGCTTGATAGACGCGTCTTCTTTTCCTTCCGCGGCTGTCGAATTTTCCGAGGCGCTCATGGGTTCGGACCCGAGCTTTTCGATGCGAAGACGCGCGACATGACTTTCACTTCAAGTCCCGGGATGAGAGCATTGTCTGGGTTTGGAAACTCAGCCCAGGTGGTGAGCGTTTTTGTTGTTGGGTCGAGTTCGGAGCTCTCGAACTTGGGGGTGCCTTTGTGTGGGTATAGGTCTCCTGATGGCAGCTGAAGCGATAGTTCGATGTGTTGAAGCATGTCCTTAACTGACCTCGTTTTGGCGGCGGCCAGTGCTTTCTGCCGGTCCTCATAGGACAGCTTGTAAGCAACCAGGACGGGATCGGTCTTCACAACCTGGCCTAGCACCGTTCCACCTTCAGCTTCTACAAATGCGCCGGTTGGAACGGCTGGACGCTGGGCGCGGCCGGAAATGGGGCTTTTGATCTGGGTGCGTTCGAGAGCAAGCTTGGCTGCTGCTAGGAGCCCCTCGGCGCGCGCAACGGCGGCTTTGGCGATCTCAGCTTCGAGGCGACTTTGCGTTGCGCGGGCTTCTGCTCCGGTGCCGCGTTTTCGCAGTTCTGCTTGTCGTTTGGCGATATCTTCAGCGAGGCTCAAGCGGGCCTTTGCTTCTGCCAATGAGGCCTCGGCGGTTTGTACGTCAATGCGATAGGATGTGTCGGATATGGAGAACATCACATCGCCCTTTTTGACAAACTGGCCGGGGGCGAAGTGAATCTGGCTGATGATGCCATCGACTTGGTTTGAGACTCTCGCGGTTTCGAGGGGCTCAACTTGTCCCGGGAATTCGAACTCAAGAACGGCATCTGCCTGCGCTGCCGCTGTTGTGGGTAACAGGGCGAGGCTTAAGCTCAGGAGTAGCGATTTCATTTTGGTCTCCTCACACCGCGAAGCAGGAACAACCTAGCTCTTCCCAGAACGCGCGTTTGTAATTTGCTGGGATTGGGTTGTTCCAAGCGATGCCGTGGTCATGTTCGTGAATGCAGAAAGGCCGTTCTTTCGTTGCGTGCAGTTCGACGATGCGTTCAAGTATGCTTTCCATGGTGGGTTTCCAGTCCATCATGCTTTCCAGCGAGTTCAGACGGGTGCCCCGGGAGCGCCGAAGGCAGGCAACGGTGACCAATCGGGCAACTCAGGAAGTGGGGCGGGTGCATATGGTGCCATCGGCCCTTTTGCGTGGACAATCTTGCCGCCGGTCAAGGTCAAATCGGACGTAATGTCAGTGATTTCATCCTCGGATACCTCGAAATAGTCACGGTCCAAAACGGCTAGATCGGCAAACTGGCCTGGCATCAATTGCCCCTTCTTGCCTTGCTCGCGGCTAAACCAAGCCCCGGCCGCCGTCCAATGGTGGAGTGCGCCCTCGCGGCTCAATCGGTTTTCGGGTGCCCAGATCACGTCGCCACCGCGACCCTTGCCGGAAACGGCCCAGTGGATCGCGAGCCATGGATTGTAGGAGGACACCCGCGTCGCATCGGTTCCCGCTGCAAGAGGTGCGCCGGATGCCATCATCTTCTTGACTGGCATGACGTTGCGAAGTTCAGCTTCACCATAACGGTCGCGATAGGCCGTGGCCTGGAAGGCAATCCGGTTCTGGTACGATATTCCGCCGCCCAAGCGTGCCACCCATTCCATGGTGCGTTCAGAAACCGTCTCGCCGTGATCGAAGATCCAATTGAGTTCGTCGATACCCTTATCGCGACCGACCTCTTCAACTACAGAAAGCAAACGATGGGCGCTTTCCTCATAGGTGCAGTGAAAGCGGATCGGCCAGCGGTTCTCGAACAAGAATTCAAGAACCGGCTTGAGATCGCTTTCCATGCGTTTGGGGAGTTCAGGCCGAGGATATGAGAAATCCTCAAAATCGTAGGCCGATGCCACCAGCATTTCTCCGGCCCCGACGCATTTGAGATAATCGTCTCCCTGGTCGGGTTTGACGAGATCGTTCCAGCGTTTGAAGTCGTCGAGTTCGAACAGCGGGCGCTGAGCAAACAACTGGTAGCCGATGCGCACCGTCTGTTCGCCTCGGCGGTTCAATTCAGTGATGACGCCATAGTCGTCCGGGTAGTTGAGAAAGCCGCCTGCGCAGTCCAACGCCGATGTCAGGCCGAGCCCGTTTAGCGCTCGGAAGTAATGTTTGGTTGACAAGACTTGCTGCTCGAAGTCGAGCTTGGGTGCCATATCGAGAAGTGCATAAAGTGGCTGCGCGTTTGGGCGCGCCAGCGCAAGCCCCGTCGGATTGCCGTTGTCGTCACGTTCAAGCCGACCTGACACGAATGGCTCATAGTAATGTCTATCGATACCGAGAGCGCGCAGCGCCGCCTTGTTGAGCCAAGCGCGGTCGTAGAGATGTAAGACATAGACTGGTACATCTGGTGCGGCGGAGTTGATTTCTTCAATGGTGGGCAACCGTCTTTCGGCGAACTGGTCGGCTGACCAGCCACCCACTACGCGGATCCACTGCCCCGCTGGTGTGCGTTGGGCTTGCGCCTTGAGCATCGCCAATCCATCGGCAAGCGAGGGTACGGTGTCCCAGCGTAGCTCCATGGCGAAGTTGTTGCCTTGGCGAATGATGTGGGTGTGGCTGTCAATGAGGCCCGGGATAACCCGCTGGCGTTTCAGGTCAATCGTCTTCGTGTCGGAGCTAGCGAGTTTCATGATGTCGGCATCGTTGCCGATTGCGCTGACCAAGCCGTCCTCGATGGCCAGCGCTTCAGCTTGTGGAGTTTTCGTATCGAACGTTGTGATCTTGCCGTTGAACAGGATTAGGTCCGGCATGGCGGGGCTCCACGATAAAGCTATGCGTGCGTTTGTTCGATGAAGAGGCCGACTGCATAGGCCGGCCTCTTGCTTCGTTTGTTCTTTCGCGGTCAGGTTGCGCGGCTATCCCCGAACGTGATGACCGGCGACCATCCTGGACTAACGGGCGGTGTGTGGCGGAGGTCGTATTTTTCGTAGTCGCCGCGGCCGTAGACAACTTTGCCGCCAAGTACGGTGAGGTCGGACTTCAATTTTGCAATCTCGGCGTCGGTGACTGCGAAGTAGTCGCGATCAAGCACGATGAAGTCCGCCATTTGCCCCTTCTTGATTGCGCCCTTGCGGTTTGCGTCGCCCGTGAACCATGCTGCACCGACGGTCCATAGGCGCAGGGCTTCCTCGCGGGTCAGGAGGTTGTCGTCGCCATACATCCGCATGCCGCCGCGTGATAGGCCGGTCGACAACCATTGCAATGAGTACCAAGGATTGTAGGACGACACGCGGGTTGAATCTGTGCCTGCGCCGACCGGGACGCCAAGGTTTAGGATCTGGCGGAAGTTCGGCGTTTTGCGCAGTTTCTCGATGCCGTAGTTTTTGATGAAGTCCTCGGCCTGGAACTGCAGACGGTTTTGCAGGGCGATACCGCCGCCGAGCTTGGCGATGCGCTCAAGGTTTGATTCCGAGAATGTTTCGACGTGATCGATAAACCAGCCCGGTGTGAGGCCCGCGCCCTTTGCGACCGATTCATAAACCGGCAGGAGGCGGTCGCCGGTTTCATCGTACGTGATGTGCTGGCGGAACGGCCATTCGGATTCACCCAACACAGTCATGATCGAAGTTTGAATATCTTCTGCGTCGCGATCGATGTCTGGACGTTTGTCGGCGAAGATCTCAAAGTCGTAAGACGACCAGGTGAGGTTTTCACCAGCGCCGACAAATTTCAGCATGTCATCGCCGGTGCCGGGCTTGATGCTCTGCGTCCAGCGTTTGTAATCACTGAGTTCCTGTCCCTTTACCTGCGGGAAGGAGTGGTAGCCGATCCGGGTTGTCAGCAGGTCGCGATCGTGCAGCCAGCGGAACACTTTGTAGGGGTCGGCATCGGGGAATTCCATTCCGCCGCCGCCAGCATCTGAGACCGATGTTACGCCGAGGCTGTTGAGCTCATCCATGTATTGGATGGACGAGTTAATCTGGTCGCGGATGGAGAGCTTAGGAGCGCCAGCGAGCGTCTTGTACATCAGCAGGCCGGATGGGGCGGCCAAAAGGCGTCCTGTCGGGTCATCACCTTCTTTCTCGATGATGCCGCCTGGATAGACCGGGTGTCCGGGCTTGTTATAGCCGTAGTACTCAATGGCGCGGCTGTTGAGCAGCGTCAGTTTGTAAAGGTGGTGGATGAGAACGGGGTGTTTCGGCGCAACGGCGTCGAGTTCGGCGACTGTCGGTAGCCGTTTTTCCTTGAATTGGAATTCCGAGAACCCGCCTGCGACGCGGATAAACTGACCTTCTGGAGTTCGTTCTGCCTGTATGCGCAGCAGATGGAGCGCTTCTTCTAGGCTATCAGCATTATCCCAGCGGACCTCGAGGTTATAGTTTACGCCGCCGCGGATTGCGTGGGTGTGGCTGTCGATCAGGCCAGGGATGAGACGCTGTCCTTTGGCGTCGATGACTTGCGTAAACGGTCCAATGAACGACGCCACGTCCTGCTGGCTACCGACAGCGAGGAATTCGCCATTTGCAGCAGCCAAAGCAGACGCTTCAGGACGATCCGGATCCATTGTTGTGATGCGGGCATTGATGACAACCAAGTCTGCGGCACCGGTCTGTGAGAGTGCCGGGCTTGCGCTAAGCGCAACGGCAGCTGAACTTCCAGCGAGGAAGGCGCGCCGATTTACCGAAAGGTGTTTTTGTTTGCTCACGATCATCTCCATCGAGAATGCACCTGGACCGCGTTGCCAAAAGTAATCACTTGATGGCTTCGTGCGTTAACCGGACCGCTGGAGTTCCGGTCCGGGTTGCGCAAGGTCAGGTGTACGAAACAGTCAGCGAAAGTTCGTCGTTAGCTGAGCTGGTCAGCTGGCTGGGACGGGGTCCTGGCGGACGCCATGGCTGACACGTTCAGCGGACTTGTGGACCATGGTGTAGGCGTAATCGACGCCCATGCCGTAAGCGCCGGAGTGCTCTTTGACGATGTCTAGAACGGGGTCGTAGGTTTCGCGGCGGGCCCAATCGCGCTGCCACTCAAGCAGCACTTGTTGCCAGGTGACGGGGACGACTCCGGCCTGCACCATGCGTTGCATTGCATAATCATGGGCTTCAGTTGTGGTGCCGCCAGAGGCATCTGCGACCATGTAGATCTCGTAATCCGTGTCATGCATTGCCGACAGCGAAAAGGTCAGGTTGCAGACTTCGGTCCAGAGGCCGGACACAACAATTTTCTTGCGGCCTTCGGCTGCGTTTTTCGCAAGCGCGTCGCGCACTTTCTGATCGTCCCACGAGTTCATCGAGGTGCGTTCGAGGAGTGGTGCCTCGGGGAATACGGCGAGCAATTCTGGAAACGTGTGACCGGAGAAGCTCTCTGTCTCTACCGTTGTAATCACTGTTGGGACGTTGAAGACCTTGGCGGACTTTGCCAGGGCGACAACGTTGTTTTTTAACGTCTGGCGATCAATCGATTGTACGCCGAATGCCATTTGTGGCTGTTGGTCGATGAAGATCAGCTGCGAGTTTTGCGGGGTCAGGACTTCGAGTTTTGCCTGGGACATGAGAGCGTCTCCTGAATTGAGCCGTAGCATCGGTGGTCGCAAAGTGCAGGAGCTTTGTGCGGTTCGGGCTTCCAAGGCAGGCTCGGTGCTTGGCAACAGGAGATGACCAGCATTGGTTTTCATGCCATCTTCTCTGATGCAATTACCGTCCCCACTTTAGGCTGGTAACAACCCCTCCGACGCTCACCCTGCTCCTTTCGTTGAAGTTCCTCGCTCAAGATCGCCCTGGCCGGTTTAGACTTCAATTATTGGAATTCACGACAATCCGTCCCAGAATCTGAACAGGCAAAGTTATGGATCGTTTCTTGGAACTTCGCGCCTTCGTGGCAGTCACCGAGGCTTGCGGTTTTTCAGCTGCAGCGCGCGAAACAGGGAATTCACGATCGGCTCTAAATCGACTGGTGTTAGCGTTGGAAGAGCGGCTTGGTGTGCAGTTGCTTAATCGCTCGACGCGGCAGATTTCACCGACGAGCGCTGGGCGTGCCTTTTATGAGCGGGCGCGACAGATTCTCGATGATCTCGATGAGGCCGAGACGGCGGTCAGCGCTATTCATGAAGAGGCAATCGGTCGCTTGCGGATCAGCGCGCCCTTAAGCTACGGACAGATGGATTTTTCTGAGATCGTGACGCAGTTCATGATGCGTCATCCGCGCGTTGAGGTCGATTTGCAACTCGAGACGCGATTTGTGGATCCGGTCGCCGAGGGGTTTGACCTAATCGTACGGATCGGGGAGCCCGACGAAGAGACGACCCTTGTCGACCACCGCATAATCACGTTGGATTATGCGACCTGTGCCGCTCCTTCTTATCTCGAAAAAGCTGGAACACCTCAGCACCCGCACGACCTGAAGGAGCACAAGCTTCTCGTTTATGTGGGAGGGTCGCGTAGCAAGGTCTGGCCCTATACGGGGCCGGAGGGGGAGGTGCATATCGCGGTCGATGGTGTTTTAAACTCCAACAATATGGAGCCGTTGGGTGAGGCTGCTCTGGCGGGGCTGGGGATTGCGACCCTGCCGGTTTACGCCGTGCGAGACCATTTTGACACCGGTGCGTTGGTGAAGGTGATGACGGATTACAAGCTACCGCCCCGGATGCTCCAGGTGATTTATCCACCAACGCGACATCTCTCAGCAAAGGTGCGTTTGTTCACCGAGTTTATCGATGAGCATTGTTCGGATGCACCCCTTTAGGACAGCGAGAACTCGCTGTCTCATTTGCCTGTTGGTCGAAAGCCGGACGAGCTGGACGCTCCTTGAAATGCCGGGTGTGTTTCAGCTGCTTGATGCAACCTTTCCGTCTGCTGGGCTTTCGCGGAACATAATCGCATAGAGGCACGGCACCACGACCAGTGTGAGGACCGTTCCCATCAAGAGACCACCGGCGATGACGACCGCTAGGTCGTAGAACAGAACATCCCTCGAAATAATGATGGGTAGCAAGCCCATGGCCGTTGTGCAGGTCGTCATGATGATCGGCTGGAACCGCTTGACGCCAGCTTCGATTAGCGCGGTGTGCAAACTTCGGCCGGTCTCCAGTTCGATGTCGATACGGTCTATCAAAACGATTGCGTTGTTGATGACGATGCCAGCGAGGGCCAAGAATCCCAAGATGCCCATGAAGCTGAAGTTTGCACCTGGCATGATCAGCAAGGCTATGGCGACGCCTGAAATCACCAGCGGAATTGTTAGAACAATTATGAGCGGTTTGCGGAAGCTATCGAACTGCCAAATGAGGACGAGGATCATTAAGGCAAAGGCGAGCGGTACGTTCGCGAACAAGCGGGTTTGCGCATCGCTTGAGTTTTCGATTTCGCCGCCTTTTTCGATCCGGTAGCCCGCCGGCAAAGTCGGCAGTAGGGAAGCGATTTCTGCTTCCATGTTTTTGTCGAGATCGACTGCGGTCAGCACCTGGCTTTTCGCCGAAACGGTAACGACACGCTCAAGGTCTTGGCGACGAATTTTCGAAAAGCCGGGGTTTCCTTCAAGGCGGGCAACTTGCTCTAGCGTGACTGGGTTTGAGTCCGTGACGGCAATGTTCAGGGACCGGAGCCGGTTGAGTGCGGTGCGTTGGTCTTCACGCGTTCTGAAGACTACGGGGATCGACAGGTCACCGACACGGTATTCGGAGACTTCGGTGCCTGAGAGCTGACTGTTCAGTGCGTTGGCGATGTCTTGACTGCTGACGCCGGCGCGCCGGGCTGCGTCTTGATCTACAACGGCACGGATGTTGACGTTGGGGTTCTTCCAATCGTCGGTCACGTCGATGGTGTAGGGAATCCGGCGCAGGGCTAGTTGCAACTGGTCGGAAGCTTTTTTCAGCACGGCTTCATCCGGGCCGACGATGCGATATTCAACGAGGCCAGCTTCACTTGGGCCCATCGACATCGGTTTTGGGTAGATTTCGGCTTCGGGTACCGAGTTGACGGTAAAGTGCTGGACCTTGCGTCGTAGCTTTTGGACGTCTTCTGGCTCCTTGGTGTGGACCAACATGTACGCGGTGTTCGGTGTCCCATCAGGCGGGCTCAGTGCAAGATAGAAGCGCGGGCCACCGTCAGCAATGTAGGTGACAACACTGGCGACTTCTGGGTTTTCGTCTTTGTTCAAGAGCCATTTTTCGATCTTCTCCGTCACGGCCCGGGTGGCCCACGAGTTATGGCCTTGGGGGAGTTCGACAATGATCTGGAGCTGGGTGCGCTCGGAGGTTGGGAAGAATGTTTTGGAGACGAACTGGAATAGGAATATCCCAACGGCAAGCGAGCCAAAGGCAACGGCGAGCGTCAGATAGCGCCACTTCAGGCAGCCTGAGAGGAAGCCACGGTAAATGTTGTAAACGGGTTTGTTGTAAGCCGCCTCTTCATCGGCTGCGGAGCCAGACTTTAAGAACCAGACACAGAATAGAATGAGCACCGTCAGAGCAATCACCCAGCTCGCGATCAAGGCGATGGCGATGACGAGTGAGATCGAGCGGGTATATTCCCCAGCTCCGCCTGGCGCGAGCATGAGTGGCATGAAGGCGAGGATGGTCGTCAAAGACGCAGCCAGCAACGGCACGGTCATGCTCTGACCGGTCGCGATTGCGGCGGATATTCGTTCTTCACCTCGTTGGAGTCTGTTTTGGAGATCTTCAGCGATGACGATGCCGTTGTCGACAAGCAGGCCAAGCGCAATGATCAAAGAGGCGAGTGACATGCGTTCCAGTTCGATGCCAGTCAATCGCATGACGATGGTGGCCACAACCATCACGACCGGCACCATTGCGCCGACGATCAAGCCGGTGCGCAGGCCAAGAAAACCGATTACCACGAATAAGACGATAAGGACCGTCTGCCAAAGGTTGTTGAAGACGCCTAGGACGGCTGCAGAGATTTCGTTGGCCTGCCAGGTCACGCGTTCGAGCACGAAGCCGACGGGAAGCGCTTGTTCGAAGCGTTTGGTGACGATGTCCAGGTTTTTGGCGAAGGCGTTGGCGTCGAACTGGTCGACCATAGAGACCGAGATGACCATCGCCGGGTGGCGGTTCCAGAAAACGGGTTTGCTGGGCGGTTCCTCATATCCAGGAACGATCCGGGCGATATCGGTTAGGTAGACCGGTGCGGAACTGCCTTCGACAGTTAGAGAGATTTGGTTGATCTCATCAAGGCTGCCAAAATCGCCGCTGGGTTCAATGGTGAATGTCATGCCTTCGGCATCGATGCGGCCGCCCGGTAGGATCACGTTTTGCTGGGAGATGGCGTTTGTAATGGCATTTGGCGAGAGGCCCATGCGGGCGATGCGGACGTTGTCGAACTCAACGTAGATGCGCTGTTCGTTGTAGCCGTAGAACTCCACCTTGCGGACGCCTTCGACGCGCGCATAAACCACTCGCCGGAATTCCTTGGCGACTTCATAAATTTCGGCGTTGGAGAAGCCGTCAGCGGTGATGGCTATGGTGGCAAAGGCGACGTTGCCTTTGTCGTCCTGGACGATGGGTCCGATCGTGCCGTCAGGAAGATCGGGCTTGATGTCGTCCATTTTGTTGCGAAGGTCCGCCCAGATGGGCTCCATATCCGTGTAGAAATCAGCCACCGTGATTTTGACGAGCGACTGCCCGGTGGTGGAAATCGAGACCAGTTTGTCGACTTCCGGGATCTCGCGGATTTTCTCTTCTAGTTTGGAGGTGATCAGATCTTCGACGCGCTGTGCTGACATGCCGGGGAAGTTGGCAATGACGGAGGCTTCGCGGATTGTGATCTGTGGGTCTTCGCGGGAGGGGTGGGTGATGAGGCTGAAGCCGCCCCAGACAATGGCGACGATGAGGGCGGCAAGTGTCAGGGCGCGGTTGCGCAGTGCCAGTTGGGTTAGCATGCCGGGCTCCTCAGAATGCCGATTTTTGGTCGAGCAGGCGCACCTTCATGCCGTCGTACATATGACCGACGCCAGCTGTTGCGATGATTTCGCCGGCTTTCACGCCGCCGACGATCTGGGGTTTGTTGCCCTCGATCTCAACGACTTGCACGGGCCGCGAGCGCACGACCTTTTCCTTCTCGTCATAGACAAAAACGGTTGCAGTCTTGGCTTGCAGGTCAGGCTTTAGTGCGCCGACGGGAACAGAAAAGGCT
This sequence comes from Filomicrobium sp., assembly GCA_040219445.1. Classification (GTDB taxonomy): domain Bacteria; phylum Pseudomonadota; class Alphaproteobacteria; order Rhizobiales; family Hyphomicrobiaceae; genus Filomicrobium. The sequence goes on from JAVJSM010000003.1 coordinate 1,145,745, forward strand.
TTTCCGGTTGCTTGGGTATCAAAGCGGAATGTGGCTTCGGCGCTCATGCCAGGCCGAACGTCTTCAGGGGAGTTTTCGAGAAGAACTGTGACCGGGAAGGCGTTGGCATCTCCGGCGACTGGGGAAACCTCTGTTACTTTTGCGTTGAGTTCGCGACCGCCGAGTGGAGGCAGGGAAACTGTGACTGCGTCGCCGACAGAAATGCGGTCTATCAGGTTTTCTGGGATTACGACTTCAACTTCGTTTTCGTCATCGGTCTGGACGACATAGATTGCCTGGCCGGCTGTCACTTCCTCAAAGACTTCAATTTTCTTTTCTGCGATGCGGCCAGGAAACGGTGCGATGAGTTTCGTTTTGTTGAGATCGCGTTGGCGGAGTTCAAGCTGGCTTTCGGCAATGCCGACTTGGCCTTCCGCATTCGATAGGTTCGAAACCGCGGTGTCGTAAGCGGTGCGGGTGGTGACGCGCTTTTTCCAGAGCTCTGCTTGTTGGTAATGTTTTTGTTTGGCGTCCTTCAAGGTGGCCTTTGCTTGGTTCAGCGTGAATGTCGCTTCGCTGACTTTCAATTCGAAGGGCTCTGGATCAAGTGCGGCTAGCGCTACGCCTTCTTCTACGCTGTCGCCGACGCTTTTTTCGAGTTTGACAACGCGACCGGCTGTCTCGAAGGCGACGTTGGAGCGGGTGCCGGCTTTGACAACTCCGGCCAGGGTTCTCGATGAGCTGTCAGCGACTTCGCCCAAGCGCATGTATTTAATTGCGCGTGGCGGGAATTCTTCGGCCTTTTGCTCTTCCTGGCTGCAGGATGCTAGTGCAACCGAACTAATCAAAGCAAACGAGAGGAGTAGGCGAGAGGGAAAGGGTGAGCATTTGGTTTGCGTGGCGTGATTGGGCATCACCGGTCTCCAGCCTTAGTATTTATGGACGCTATCTAACTCTGTTTTAGCTTTGCCCTTTCAGAATGACCAGTCATTGACAAACGCTCATTTTTTCGCGTTGCCATTATCGTTAGTTTTGGGTTTCGTGCGGCACGTGCCAGCGCGGGGCGACGGGGCCAGCTTGCATCAGCTCTCCTTATGTCGGCCGGCGTCTGTGTTGTTTCGTTCCGGTTGTTTAATGTCCTGGTACGATCGGGGCGGGGAGCCCATGAATCTGCACGTTGACGCAGGCGGGTAGGCCGGAGGCAACTGCGCGCTCGAGGGCTGCATCGAGTTGATCCAGTTTTGTCACGAACTCACCGTGTCCGCCCAATCCGGCTGCAGCAAGATCATAGCGTGCGTTGGTCAGTGTGCATCCAAGGAGGCGCTCAGGTCCGTAGTCTCGGAGCTGGATTTGGTGCTCGGCGTTCCAGCAGGCGTCGTTGCCGATGATAATGATGAACGGTAGTTTTTCGCGCGCTGCGGTTTCGAACTCGGAGAACTGGAAGCCTGCAGTTCCATCACCCATCAGCGCGAAGATGGTCGCCTGCGATCGCGCAGTGCGGGCAGCGAGGGCGGCTGGCAAGGTGCCGCCGATGGCTCCAGCTACTCCGTTGATGACGCGTTCGTCGGCGGACAGGCAGGCTTGCGACCATTGGCCGAATTCGCCACCGTCGCACATAAGCACGGCGTTGTCTGTTTTCTCCATCACGCGGGCAACCGCCTCGCACAAAGAGAGTGGGGTGATGGTTCCAGCGGGAGCTGATTTGGCGCTGGCGAAGTCGCGCGAGTGGGTGAGTTCGGAAGTTTTGCTGATCCAGGCTTGCCGATCGACGGCCGGGATGTTGGCTGAAACGAGTGCTTCGGCGACGGCACGAGGTTCGCTGTCAATGGATTGGTGAAGCCGGTCGCCTAGATTTCTTTGGGCCTGGTCACGGGCTGCCGGTTCAGCATCCACAACAATCCAGCGGCATTCAGGACCGAATTGGTTAGCGTTGCCAAAGCCGACGGTGAAGTCGATGCGTTTTCCCAGACTGACGATCAGGTCAGCTTCAGCGAAGACTGCGGGGACGCTGCCAAGCGAGGGGTCTTTGAGGCCGCGTGGGCTTTCAAGTGTGAGGACGGGTGCGTTGGCTGCTTGTTGCAACCTCGTCAGAAGTTCGCCAGCCCGGGTTTTGTTGAGCAGCGGGCCAGTGATGATGACGGGGGTCTTTGCTGTAGCGAGTGCGTCTGTAATGGCAGCAACGTCGCTGTCATGGATCGAGGGTGCACTTGCATAGCTAGCGAGTGTGGCAGCGAAATTGGGCTGCGTTGTCTCTGCTTGCACAACATCGAACGGTAAGGCCAAGTGCACAGGGCCAGGGCGGCCGGATTTCGCGATGGCGATGGCTTCGGCCACGTCGTTTGCCATATCGTCGGCGGACATCACGCGCTTTGAGTGTTTGGTGAAAGGTGCGGATGCTGCCACCTGGTCGAACTCTTGGAATGCGCCGCGTCCGTCTTGTGCAACGGGTGCGTCCCCGGACAAAAACAAAACCGGGCTCTCGGAACCCGATGCTGTAAAAAGTGCGCCCAGGGCATTGCCGAAACCAGGTGCGGCTGTGACGAGCGAAACGCCAATCTGGCCTGTCAGTTGGGCATAGGCATCAGCCATGAAGATGGTGGAGGCTTCGTGCCGTGTGTGCATGATTTTGATCTTTGAATCTACGCAGGCGTCGTAGACCGGCATGATCTGATTGCCCGACAAGGAGAAAATGTCGGTCACGCCTTCTGCTTCCAGCATCTTGATGAGAACGTCGGCTCCACGCATGGTTCGGCATCCTTTTCTATTGCGGTGGAAGTGGCTCTTCCATTCGGTGGCCGCTTCGCTTTCGGATTGTTCTATCGGTAGAGGTAAATCGGGCTCGACCAAGCGCGATGACCGTCGACCTGGATAACGCGTACAAAGATCGGCGTATCGCCCTGGGCGGCGACTGGTACGTTCATCTTGTGCGTCATTCTTGTTGTCGTTGGGGCGTCGGGCAAGCGGTAGGCTTTCAGCTTACGTTCTAGTCCGCCCGCTTCGAACACTGTTTCCTCAAGGCCGATGTCGGCGGTGTTGATTGTGGGTGAGATGTGCGGTGTATCGATTTTGATTTTGCCGGCGGAGCCTTCTGTGAGCCAGAGATCGATGCCGCAGGTGTTGCCCGTGGTGACCGCCTTCCAAGCTAGAGCGTCTGAGGATTGAGATCGGATGCCACGGTCGAGGTTCCAGTTGTTGAACATCTTGGCGTCCGAGATGCTGTTTCCGGTGACCGTGAGCTGACCATCCCAAACGGTCGTGCGCGCTCTTCCGCGATACTCTGCCCCTTCCATGGTGATGCGGATGCGGTTGTTAAGATCGCTTTCGGCAAAGGGGCGGACAGTTTCGATGATGTTCTTGCCGGAGAAAATGTCGAGGCGGTCAATCGGTGCGGAGCCGACCAATTCAACGTTGAGTTCGACTTCATCTTCAGTAACGCGGGCGATGTCGCCCATGATGAGCGTATTCGTTGAAATACCGCTGCTTTCTGGAGCGGCTTTGTCGACGATGAGCGTTGCCTGGCTGGGCGTTGTGATGCCAAGGTTGAGCAACACCCGATTGCCGGTTGTCGCATAGTGATGCCGGCGACGCATGGCTTCGAAGACGGCGTCGCGGTCAAGCCTTGGTGCGAGGTAGCAGGTCAGGCCGCCCTGGCTGCCGAAGAAGCTCGCACCTGGGTAGGACGCGCCGGGGCGTCCTTTGTGTCCGTCGGAATTGCCGACAATGCCAACACGGTAGCCCTTGTCGAAGGCGTCCCACACGATCCAATCAAAGGTGCCCCAATCGGAGTGGATTTCGACCGCGCTTTCCATGTGTTCGTCGTGGGCGTAGGTGATGTCGGCATAGCGTCCGCCGACGTGAGCCATCACAACGCAATCTTTACCGCGCAACTTCTCAAACAATTCTCCGGCGGTGTGGGCGTCGCTTTCTTCATCGACCATGTCGGTTGGGTCGGCGATCTGTGCGTGGCTTGAGCGGTGGATCGTTTCGCCTTCGGTGCGGTAGTGCACGTTGCGGTCGCCGCCGACAGCTGTATTGGCCGACCATTCGTAACCCGGGATGCAGACGAATTTGCCCGGCTCGTCGAGTTCGGCGGTGAGTTCGTTGAGCTCTTTCCAGAATGAGCCGGTGATTTGGAAGTCGTTTCCCTGGTGGCCCATAATGTCGAGGAAGGCGCGATCGCGGCCGAACAGCATGTAGTCGCGGGCATCGTTGGTGCCGAGCGTTTCATTGGACTGGCCATGCGTATCGGCCCAGAAGTGCATGAGCTGCTTTTCGTCGGGATCTGCGATGGCGCGGATTGGATTGGAGCGGCAGAGTTCGTTGCCGTCCGCGTCTTTGACTAGGATGGTGGCGTCACCTACGTCTTTGAGGGAGAGGTTCTCAACGTTGATGGCAAACTCGCCTGGTTTGCAGGAAACCTTTTCAGGCAGGCCGTCGATGATCGCTGGTTCGGCGGTGAGATAGATATCTCCTGAAAGCTGATCGGATGGGTTGCCCCAGGCATCGTTGGACTTGATACCCAGTTTGAAGGGCGCACCTGTGCGAACTTGGGTTGGCAGCACGGCGAGCCATTCAACGCCTGGTCCTGGGACGATTGAGATCTGCGGGCTTTGAGGGAGCGCGACGTAATCGTAGGTGGCGATGACGTCAGTGAAGACGCGGAATTCAAATTCGCGTTCACAGAAGGTTTGCATGCGAATTCCAGGAGAACCCTGGCGGCGGTCGCCGAAGCGGATCGTGATGGTGTCACCGGGTTTTAGGAAGTGCTTCATGACGCCGATGTAGAGCGAGCGGCTCCATGGGCGAATGTTGCGTTTGAATTCCCAGCGGTATTCGAGTTTAGCGCCGTTTGAAGCTTCGATGGTGGTGTAGCCTGGGGCCTGTGGGTCATCGAACTGGACGGGGCCGAAGTCAGTGGCGAAGCGAAAACCGATCTTGATCGAGCCCGTGTCATCGAGACCGAAAGGGCCAGCGGTGTAGACGAGAGTGAAACTCTGATATGAGCCGGCTTCGACCGGGCCGTTCGGCTCCAGCGTGGCGCTCCCCATAAGCTCGGGGCGGTAATCAGAATATGGCACGTCGAATGGTCCCCATCGTTTTTTGTTATTGGTACGGTTGCGGCCGTGACTGGTTATTGCCTGCCGGGCTTTTTGCAACAGGCCACGGCAGGCGGTTCAGCTTCGTTTGGTCATTGTGCGCTCTTGGACTTCAGGGCCTTTGCTTCGGCACGCTGCTGCAATCCGGTACGGATGAGAGCGATGACCGTTGCGAGCGTGACGGCCCAGAAGAACCAGGTAATCCAGCTTCTGAATAGGATCTGCAAATCCCCATTCGACATCAGCATGGCCTGTCGGAAGTTGTCTTCTAGGAGTGGTCCGAGGATGAATGCGATGAGGAAGGGGGCGGCGGGCATGCCGAAACGCATCATCATATAGCCAAGCCAACCCATGGCGAACATGACGATAACATCGAAGACGTTGTTGTTGATGGCGTAGACACCATAGACGCATAAGATCAACACGCTGGGGAGTAGCACCGAGCGGGGAACGTCGACGATGTAGCGGAATAAGCGGACGGCCACGCTGCCGACGACCAAGAGTAGGACAGAGCTCAAGATCAGGCCGATGAACAACGCATAGATGATGTTGGCATTCGCGACGAACATCATCGGTCCGGGTTGAAGGCCATGGACCATGAATGCACCGATAACGATGGCGGTGATGACATCGCCGGGTACGCCGAGCGCCAAAAGGGGGATCAGCGTTGCGCCACATACGCCATTGTTGCCGGCTTCCGAAGCTGCGACGCCTTCTATTTCGCCCTTGCCGAAGTTGTCTTTTTGCGGCGAGCGTCGGCGGGCTTCGCTGTAAGACAGGAATGCGGCGGGAGCTGCGCCAATTCCAGGAATGCTGCCGAGCATGACGCCAATGAAGCTGCCGCGAATAATGGAGCGGAAGCAGCGGCGGTATTCGGCAAAGGTTACGTGTTGCTCACCGAGCGCTCGCACGGTGCCGTCACCCGTTCGTGGTTGCCAAATGTAGGCGAGAAGCTCGGGGAGTGCGAACAGGCCGATCAAAACGGCGATGAAGTTCAAGCCGCCCATCAGGTTCGCATCGTTGAAGTTGAACCGGTTCGTGCCGTAGACGAGGTCGAGCCCGACGGTGGCGAGCAATAGGCCGAACGTTGCTGAAAGCAGCCCCTTAATCAAGCTTTCTGACGAAACACCGGCGATGATGGTCAGCGAGAACAAGATGAGGGTGAAGAACTCCGGCGGCCCGAAGCTCAACGCGAAAGACGCGAGCCATCCGGCGAACAGGATCAGCGATAGGTTCGAAATGACGTCGGCGGTGCAGGAAGAATAGAGCGCAATGCCTAGAGCTTTTCCGGCCTTGCCGTTTTCGGCCATTGGGTAGCCGTCGAGAATTGTGGCGCTGGAGGCAGGTGTTCCCGGTGTCTTGATGAGGATCGCGGGGATCGAGCCGCCGAAGACCCCGCCTTTGTAAACACCCAAGAGCAAGAGGATGCCGGTGATCGGCTGCAACGCGAATGTGAACGGCAGCGTCAGTGCGACAGCCATGGTTGCGGACATACCGGGGATCGCGCCTGCGAAAACACCGATCGTGATACCGGCGAATAGAGCGAGAAAGCTCTCCAGGTTTGCGACCAGAGGCCACGCGTTGGCGATGTTATCAAAGAAGCTCATGGCAGCGTAATGAACCTTCCTTGTGGTACGGCAACGCCAGCGACGTGGTTGAAGAACGCATACAGGACCAGCGGCAGGATGATTGCGACGATGAGGGACGTCACAGGCTTGGGTGTCTTGACGATGAAAGCGATGGCGACGAATGCGACCATCGAGCTCCAAACCATTCCGAAATAAGGGATGGCCCAAATGAGGGCGAACATCACAATGGCGGTGGCGAGCAGCCTTACCCAGGGTTGGCTTGGATCTTCCAGCGCGTCGCCCGTTGGCTCAGTCGCTGCGGGTGCGGGCTTAGCAAAGAGACGAGTCAGGGTCAGCACGATGCCCAAAATGATGATTAGGTAGGCGATGATGGTTGGCCAGAATGTCGGTGACAGGACGATTTTGGGCACGTTGCTTGGCGAAGAAACAAACGCTGGTATGGCGACGAACAATAAGAAAATGCCAAACAGCACAGTGCCTATGCCGAGCCAAACATCCGAGTTCTTTAAGTTCATGGGCAGGATGGTGTCATTGATTGTGGGACGGGGTTTGCAGCGAGGTGTTTGCGGGTCTGGCTGTCAAAGAAATGGGGCGGGTGGCGAAGAACGCTCCTGCCCCAGGGGTAAACGGCGGACGGGAGGGGCCGTCCGCCGCTGAAGCGTTGTTGGGATTAACCTTCGATCCGCATGCCGAGATCATCAACCAGTTTGCGGAAGACCTCGTATTGGTTGTCGATGAAGGTTTTGGATTCGGCAGGGTCCATCAGCCGGATAACCGAACCGCGGGTGGTCATCTTGTCGACGAAACCTTTGTCTGCCGTAGCCTTTGCCAGCCAACCTTTCCACTTGGTGCTGACTTCTTCTGGAAGACCTTTCGGGCCAGCGATGCCAGACCAGCCGACGAGTTGGTGGAGGTTTGGTTTACCAAGATCAGCTGCGGTTGGTGCATCGAATCCGGCGACCGGTTCCTTCGTCGTGACCATCAAAGGACGCAGCTGCTTGTTTGCAACGAAGCTCGCTAGTGCTGATGAGTTGGTGCAAATGAACGTGGCCGTTCCAGACAGCACTGCGGTTGCTGCTGCTCCGCCGCCTTTTAGCGGGATGTGAACCAGATCCTGAACAGGGTTTGCGATGCCGAACTCGCGCATCACCATCGCACCAGCAATGTGGAGGAGTGAGCCGACGCCTGATGAACTGTAGCTGATTGACTTGGGCTTAGCTTTAACGCGGGCGACCAAGTCATCCATCGACTTGATGTCAGAGTTGGCAGCGACCGCGCAAGCGACGGGGTTGATTTCGTAGACGCCGACGAAGTCGAATTCATCGAGCTTATATGGAAGTGTCGCCTTCATCGCCGGGTTCACGGTATGCGAACCGACGCGGGCAATCATCATTGTGTAACCGTCCGCTGCCGCGTTACGGACAGTGACGGTGCCTGTTGCACCACCAGCGCCGGTGCGGTTTACAGTCAATACAGGTTGCGGGACGAGCTTTCCAAGCGGAACGGCAAGGGTTCGCCCGGAAATGTCGGTCGCGCCACCGGGTCCGTAGGGAATGACGACGGTGACAGGACGCTCGGGATATTCGGCCTGAGCTGCCGTTGTAAGGGCTGCGGATGCGCTGATGGCTAGCGTTAATGTCGCTAGTGCCACAGTGCTTTTTCCGGCCATAAGGTTCTTGATCATACGATTCCTCCTGTTTCCCGTCTGAGTTAGGATTTTTTGCGTCGTGGTGATTTCCCCGCCCCTTCTTTTGGGGGCGATAGATCCATATCGAGGTGAATGACATCGCTGCGGTACAAGGCGTCTGCCACGTAGATTACCTCGCCTTTGTCATCCGTGATTGATCTTCGAACTCTCGCGATGGGGTTGGCAAGAGGAATATCAAGGTGTTTTGCAGTTTCGGTGTCGGCAGCATCAATGTCGATCGTCTGTCGAACGTTGCAGATGTTGATGTTTTTCATGCCGGCAAGGACAGGAATTACCGTCTGTTTGCGAAACTGTTTTGGTGCGCGCAGGTAAATTTCGGAAGAAAGGTAAAAGTCGATGACACAAAACGGTTCATCGGCGCTGTAGTGAATGCGTTTGACGTATTTATAGGCAGCTGCAGGTTTACCTTCTTCCTCTCGGAACTTGGGTGTCCGGTTCGATGCCTCAACAAGAACGACGCGTACGTCGATCCGATCCAACATGCCAACAAGCTCTTCCCAGTCTGTTGGAAGGCGTAACCATTGAAGATCTCTCGGGTGGTTTTGGACGATCGTGCCGAACCCCTGACGGCGCAGGACAAGGCCTTCTGCTTCGAGAAGGCTAATGGCCTGCCTCATCGTCTGAGCGGCGACGCCAAAACGATCTGCGAGTTGATTGATTGCGGGAAGCTTAGAGCCAACGGGCCAGGTGCCCGTCTCCACCTCGTGGCGAAGAGACGCTGCTATCTGCGTGTACAGCGGGATGGTGCTTCGCCTCAGGTTGGGCAACGGTGAAGCTCCTTGCATTTGGCTCTGTCCTTGAAAATAAGGTCATATATAAATACAGATGTCTAGCCATATGTGTCTGCTATCTTACACAAGACTTGATTGTCGTGAACGGATGAGGTGCTGAAGGGATGTCCGAAGATGTCGTCATAAAACGCGTTGAAGCGTTTGTTTTTCGACATCCGATCGCGAAGCCGGTGGCGACGTCGTTTGGCGTTATGCGCGATCGACCGGCTGTTTTTGTGAGACTTGAAGACCAACACGGAGCTTTCGGTTGGGGTGAGATTTTCGCCAACTGGCCGGTTGCTGGGGCGGAACACCGGGCGCGCCTCTTAGACATGGACATTGCCGATTTGGTGTTAGGTTTGCATCTGTCGAAGCCTAGTGAGCTCTTTTCCAAGCTATCGCCTGACACTCATGTGCGTGCGGTGCAATGTGGTGAGCTTGGTCCGTTCCGTCAGGTAATCGCGGGCCTTGATGCTGCCAGTTGGGATCTGTTTGCGCGTAAGCGCGGTCTGCCGCTTCGCCAGTTGCTTCGCGAAAAGTCAAGTCACGCAGTTCCAGTTTACGCGAGCGGAATTGCCATTCACAACGCGGTCAAAGAAATTCCAAAAGCACGTATGGCTGGTTTTTCGGCGTTCAAAGTTAAGGTTGGCTTTGACTTGAAGACCGATGTCTCGGAGCTTCGAAGAGCAGCTCGTGAACTTGGGGAAGGCGAAGCTCTATTTGCGGATGCCAATCAGGCTTGGCATTTCGCGTCTGCGAAGTACTTCGTTGACCGGGTCGCAGATGTTGAGCTCGGTTGGCTAGAGGAGCCGATCAGGGTTGATGACTGTGCGGACGATTGGCAACAGCTGGCTGAAGCGAGTTCTGTGCCATTGGCCGGTGGTGAGAATATCGCGACAACGGCGGCTTTCGAAAACGCCATTGAGCTTGGCGCGTTGAATGTGATTCAGCCGGACGTCGCAAAATGGGGTGGGATTACAGGAATTATGGCGGTGGCGCGCAAGGCGCTAGCGGCGGGTCGTCGGTTCTGCCCGCATTTCCTTGGAGGCGGCATTGGCCTTCTGGCGTCCGCGCACTGCTTAGCCGCAGCGGGCGGTGATGGCTTGCTTGAAGTCGACCTTAATTCAAATCCGCTTCGTAGCGCGTTTCTGCCCGACGCCGACGCGTTTTCAGGCGGACAGCTGGCGCTTTCCGCCGCTGTCGGGTTGGGAGTTGAGGCGTTGCCGGAAGAGATCCTGCCTCTACAGACATTGTCTGTTTCGCGGCATGTTTAGGTTTGGCGAGGTTCACGCTTTGGAGTGCGACAAGGCATGAAATTGAATGAAAAAGAAGAGGCCATGCTGGCCGGAGAAATGGGGCATGCGCGGCAGTGGGCGGTGTCTCATCAGATGCAGGTTGGCCGCATGTTCGATGCTGCGGATATGGTTGATGTCAGTCAGGCCCACATGATGGCTGATCCTGAATCGCTTGGTGAGGCTGGTGTTGCGTTTTTTGAGCGGTTCGCGGAGCTGCCGAGTGCTGAGCGACGCGTTGCCATTCCGATGCTGACCGACCCGCGCGGGGTCGATCTCTCCTATTACGATAAGCTTGGTCAGACCGAAGAGATGGCCAACCTGGAGCGTCGGTTTATTGCGGCGTGTTTGAAGTTGGGTGTCATGATGACCGACACGTGTATCAACTATCAGACGATCATGCCGCCGGTTCTGGGAGACCATGTCGCTTATGGCGATACCGGTGTTGTGATTTATGCGAACAGTGTTTGTGGTGCGCGGTCGAACTTTGAGGGTGGCCCGTCGGCGCTTGCTGCGGCGTTGACAGGGCGGACGCCGCGCTATGGCCTGCATCTCGATGAGAAGCGCAGGGCGACGCGCCGGTACAAGGTCGACTTCCAGCCCGAAGGTTTGACTGAGTGGGGCGTCCTGGGCGCCGTCATCGGGCGCAAGGCGGGGTCGTACTGGGAGGTGCCGGTTATCGAAGGGATTGACCAAGCACCGACATCAGATGAGATCAAACACATGGGCGCAGCGATGGCGAGCTATGGTTCGACGCCGCTGTTCCACATCGTTGGCGTAACGCCCGAGTGCCCCACGCTCGCTGACGTTTCTGGCGATCAGCTTGTTGGTGAAAAGATTACGCGTGATGACTTGGCGGTTCTGCAAAAGCCTTTTGGTGCCCGCGGTGAGAAGGTTGATGTGGTCGTGTTCGCGGCACCGCAGTTGTCGCTTGTTGAGATGCAGGAGGTCGCTGATCTTTGCCGCGGAAATCAATGTCATCAAGGCACAGCTTTGTTGGTGTGTTCCTCGCCGAGCGTCGTCGCCGATGCCAAGCGGATGGGCTACGTCGATGATATCGAACGCTTCGGTGGCAAGGTGTTGGAAGGCACCTGTTTTTATCAGCAGTACGCGCGCGAGGTTGGCGAGGCGAATGGTTGGAAGCGGCTCCTGTCGAACTCGACCAAGATTGTGAACATCCTGGGTGGCTATGGCTATCAGCCGGCGTTGGCAACGATGGAAGACTGTATCGCTTCGGCGATGGCAGGGGAGATTGTCTGATGGAAACGACTTTGCGCTGTCATGTCGGGATTGGTGAGCGTGTGGAAGGGGAGGCGCTTGTTGCGTCTGACAACTTCTCCGCGCGCTATGATCTCGATCGCATCAAAGGTGTGTTTTCGCGGCCTGAACATGCGCTCGCGGGGCAGTCTTACAAAGATAAGATCCTCGTCTTTAATACCGCAAAGGGCGGTGTCGCCAGCGCCTGGATGCTGCATGAGATGGTGTCGCGCGGGCTGGCACCGAAAGCGATCCTTTTTAATTCCGCCAACACCATTCTTGCGCAAGGGGCAGCCCTTGCCAATCTCGCTATGTGTGACCGGTTCGAAGATGGTGATGTCACGCAGCTTGTCAAAAGTGGGCAGCACCTGATTGTTGATCCGCAAGCCGGGCAGGTGGTGATCAAGGGGTAGCTCGTGGGATGTTGCGTAGGTGAGCCGTAACCGCTCTGCATTTAAACGTTGGACTTCGAGCGCCAAAGGCGAGCTAAAAAGTAGAGATGAAATCGCAAGAGGTTTTAGGGTTTCGTGACCGAAGAAAACCGCATGCTCAAGGTTAAGGTCTGGCGAGGAACGCAAGATGCTGGTGCGTTTCGCGACTATGAAGTTCCCGCTCAGGAAAGTCAGACTGTTCTCGATGTCGTGACGTGGATTCAACATCATGCCGAGCCGACGCTGACATACCGGTTTGCGTGCCGGGTTGGTATGTGTGGGTCGTGTGCGATGACGGTGAATGGCATCCCGCGCTGGACCTGCCGGACACACGTCAAAAAGGTGCTGACTGAGGGCAGTTTGGAGATTGCGCCGTTACGAAATCTTCCGGTAATCAAGGATCTCGCGACTGACATGGCCGAGTTCTTTGATAAGTGGGTTGAAGCGGAAGGTGTGTTCTATCCCACCAAAACACGTCACGACGACATCGAAGCCATTGCGCCTGACGAGCCGAAACGGGTGACGGCGAATGCGGCGATTGAATGTATCAACTGTGCGGTGTGTTACTCGGCCTGCGATACGGTTGCGCAGAACACCAGATACTTTGGACCTGCGGCTCTTAATCGGGCGTGGACGCTGCAAAACGATACGCGAGATGGAGCTTTTGCCGCGCGACTCGATGCGGTCTCCAGCAAACATGGTTGTTCAAACTGCCACTCACATCAAAGCTGCATGACGTATTGCCCGAACGAGCTAAATCCGACGGAATCGATTGCCGGGTTGAAGCAGATGTCGATGCGGTCGTTCCTATTTGGCGGAGGGCGATGAGATGATCGGCATGCGTTTATACATGCTGCAACGGTTGAGTGCGTTGCTGATGGCACCGCTGGTGCTGGGGCACCTGGCGACCATGATTTACGCTGTGCAAAACGGGCTAAGCGCGGCTGAAATTCTTGGGCGCACTCAGGGCAGTGTTTTCTGGGGTTTGTTCTATGGCCTCTTTGTCATCGCGGTTGCCGTTCATGCGGCGATCGGCTTGCGGGTGGTGATGTTTGAATCCGGGCTCATTCCTGAAGCCTGGCTCAACGTTTTTACCTGGGCCGTTGGTGCGTTCTTGTTCTTGTTTGGCGCGCGCGCCGTTGTTGCGGTGGTGCTGTGATGATCCGACATCGACAAGGGGATGAGTTGCGGATTGCTTCTTTGATCCACCGGATTTCGGGTGTGGTCTTAGCGGTGTTTCTGCCGTTTCATTTTTATGTTCTGGGTTTGGCGCTCAACGATGCAGCCCAGCTTGATGGCTTCTTGAAGTGGACCGAACTGGGCATCGTCAAGGTGGCGGAAACGGGGTTGGTGTTGCTCTTGGCGCTGCATCTGTTTGGCGGATTGCGGTTGCTTGCGGTTGAGTTTCTGCCCTGGTCGCCAAAGCAAAAGACCTTTGCGGCGGGTGCTGTTGCGTTGTCGTTTTTTGTTTCGGTTGGTTTCTTTCTTAGCGCGGTATGACAGACATGCTTGAACGTCACGATACAGATGTCCTGATCATCGGTGCCGGGGGTGCCGGGCTGTTCTCGGCGCTTCATGCGAAAAAGGCTGCGCCCGATCTCAAGGTTACGATTGCGGTCAAGGGGTTGCTGGGTAAGTGCGGTTGCACCCGGATGGTGCAAGGTGGTTATAACGTGGCGCTCGGCAAGGGCGACTCCGTTGAGCGGCACTTCATGGATACCATCATTGGGGGCAAGTGGTTGCCGCATCAGGACATGGCCTGGCGGCTGGTTGAAACGGCTGTTGAGCGCGTGCGGGAACTTGAAAACGAGATCGGTTGTTTTTTCGACCGGATGCCTGATGGCTCCTTGCACCAGAAAGCGTTTGCCGGCCAAACCTTCGACCGCACTGTTCACAAAGGCGACCTCACCGGTATTGAGATCATCAACCGGCTGATGGAGCAGGTGTTGGCGCGCGATGTGGAGCGAATGGAGGAGCATCGCGCACTGGCGTTTATCAAGTCGAAGAGCGGCGATGAGATTTCTGGCGTCCTGTTCGTTGATATGCGCCGCGGTGTGTTTCGGTTCGTGCGGGCCAAAGCGGTTTTGATGGCGACGGGTGGTGGTCCGACAATGTATCGCTACCATACGCCGTCGGGCGATAAATCGATGGATGGCCTCGCCATGGCGTTGCGTCTCGGGATGCCGTTGCGCGACATGGAAATGGTGCAGTTTCACCCGACCGGTTTGCTGGGTGGTGAAGGCACGCGCATGACCGGGACGGTTCTCGAAGAGGGTTTGCGCGGCGCGGGTGGATATCTGCTTGATGGCGACGGTCGTCGCTTCATGTTCGACTATGATGAGAAAGGCGAGCGGGCGACGCGGGATATCGTCAGCCGGGCGATTTATGACGAAATGCGCAAAGGTCATACGACCCCGAACGGCGGCGTTTATATCGCCATGAGCCATCTCGGCCCGGACGATGTGCGGGTGCGCTTCAAGGGTATGGTCAAACGGTGCGCGGATTGCGGGTTTGATCTGGCGGCTGGTCGTGTCGAGGTGGTGCCGACAGCGCATTACCTTATGGGTGGGTTGATCTGTGACCCTGATACACGGACCGAGATGCCGGGGCTGCACGTTGCTGGCGAAGATTCCGGTGGCGCGCATGGGTCGAACCGTTTGGGCGGCAATGGTGTTGCGAACTCCACCGTTTATGGCGGCATTTCTGGTGACGTCATGGCGGAGGATGTGACGAAGAGGGGAGACCAGTCCCTGGGCGGTTTGCGGGACCCTGATGAAGATGCCATCCAGTTTGAGATCGACCGGGCACGGCATCCCTTTACGAAGAAGGCTGGCAACCTGCATGAGCTGCGTCTGCAGTTGATGGATGTGATGTGGGATGACGTCGGCGTTATGCGGACCGGCGAAGGGCTGAAGCGCGGGCTGGATCGTCTGGGAGAAATTCAGACAGAACTTCTTGAAACGGGTCTCGCTGACGATGAGATGCGTTTCAACATGACGTGGCATGATTGGCTTAACTTGCGCAGTCTGGTTGAGGTTTCGCAAGTCATTGCTGGGGCTGCGCAGTGGCGTGAGAACTCGCGTGGGGCTCATTACCGAGAGGACTTTCCAGAGTCAGGTGATCTGACAAGCTCATACTTCACTGTGGCACGCCTTGAAGATGGTAAGAAGCTTGATGTCTCCCGAGAGCCGGTTGTGTTTTCCATCGTGAAGCCAGGTGAGACGCTGTTGAAAGATGAGCCTGAGACGCTTGTCGCGATGCCCAGTTAAAGGAGATCGAGATGGTCCCACTTGACGTAATTGAAAAGACGGCTCTCACCCTGATGGAAAAGGCGGCCATTGAGATCCCGGAGGATTACCTCACCGGATTGAAACAGGCTGCCGATGTGGAAGATGGTGATCTGTCTTCTTTCGTGCTGCAGGCGATGCTGGAGAACTATGAAGCGGCGAAGGAAGACCGCCGTGCCATGTGCGGGGATACCGGTTGTCCGCGCTGGTATGTGAAGATGGCGAATGGTGCGCAGATCGAAGGTGGGCCGGTGGCGCTTGAGACAGCGCTGCGCCGGGCAACGGCTACAGCGACCAATGGTGTACCTTTGCGTCCGAACCGGGTGCATCCGTTGTGGCGCACCGATCATGACAACAATGTTGGGATTAATGCGCCCGAGATCGAGTTTGCCTTTGAGCCGGAAGGCGATTGGATTGAGCTGACGACGGTGCATAAGGGTGGCCTGTTTGGCACGGACTACCGGATGCTCTTTCCGTCTGATGGGATTGAAGGGATCAAGCGGTTTTATCTCGACAGCCTCGTTGCCTTCGGTAAGCGTGGGTTGTCCTGTCAGCCTGCGATCATCGGAATTGGTCTTGGCGGTTCGAAAGACACCTGCATGGTGCTTGGCAAGCGGGCGGCCTGCTTGCGGACTGTAGGAGATCGTAACCCCGATCCGAAAATTGCCGAGCTGGAGATGGAATTCAAGGAGCTTGGTAACAGCATCGGCATGGGTGCGATGGGCTTTGTGGGCAAGTCCATGGTGATCGATTGCCATATCGAGGTCGGTTATTGCCACACAGGCGGGATGCAGATGAGCGTGCATGCATTCTGTTTGTCCTCGCGGCGTGCCTGCGCGCGCATCTATAGCGACGGCCGGGTCGAGTTCCGCACCGATCCGCAATGGTTCACCCCTTATCAACGCCGGGAGACGGTCGAATGGCCAGCACAGGAAGCTTCAAAAAAATCCGCTTGAAGACAGAGCCGTCGCCGGATGACTTGAAAGGTCTGGCGCTTGGTGATGTCGTTTACCTCGATGGTACGGTCTATACGGCACGTGAGGGCGTCTACCGGATGGCGGTGGAAGAGCATGTGCCGCTGCCACTTGAATTGCCTGCCCAAAGTGGTGCGAATTTTCACTGCTCGCCAGCGGCGACCATTGAAGCCGATGGGTCTTACAATATGGGAGCGGTGACGGCGACGGCGTCATTCCGGTTTTCGAAATGGATTGGCGAGTGGCTCGATCTGTCGGGTGCGAAGCTTATCATCGGCAAAGGCGGGATGAGCTCAAAAGACTATCGGGATCACTTCGTGCCGCGCGGCGCGGTTTATTTGACCACAGTAGGTTATGGAACCGGTGCGCTGTTAGGCCGTGGTGTTAAGCAGGTCAGAGATGTGTTCTGGCGGGATGAGTTGGGTTTGGCGCAAGCCATGTGGCTGATCGAGGTGGAGAACTTTGGGCCGTTTATCGTCGAGAGTGACCTTGAGGGCAATAGCTTGTTTGAACGTGAGAATGAGAAGATTTCAGCCGGGCTATCCAAGGTTTATGAAGGTACGAAGCCCGCTGTGCTCAAGCGTTTTGGTGAGACCGACGATCGCAGCGACGAATTGATCTAGATTTCGAGGGTAGCGCCAAGCTTGTTTGGTGCCATCGCCTATCAGCCGTGAGCTTTTGTGAGGATGAGATGCTCAAGCTTTATTACGCGCCAGGAACCTGTGCGCTTGCTTCACACATCGCGTTGGAAGAAACCGATGCTGTTTACGAAACAGTGCGGCTTGATTTTTCTGCTGGCGATCAGACGAAGGCCGAATACTTAGCGGTCAACCCAAAAGGCCGTGTGCCTGCGTTGGTGACGCAGCGTGGTATTCTGACGGAAACGCCAGCGATCCTGGCTTACATTGCTCAAGCTTATCCGATTGCCAACTTGGCACCGTCCGATCCGTTTGACTTTGCGGTCGCGCAGTCGTTCAACGCTTATTTATGTGCGACCGTGCATGTCGCGCATGCGCATAAGCTGCGGGGCGAGCGCTGGGTGGATGAGGCGTCTTCCATTGAAGATATGAAACGCAAGGTGCCGGAGACGGTTGGTGCGTGCTTTGATCTCATCGAAGAGGGCATGCTGAAGGGGCCGTGGGTGATGGGTGAGCGCTACACGATCTGCGACCCTTACCTGTTTATGGCGTCGCGTTGGCTGGATGGCGATGGTGTTCCTGCAGACCGGCATCCCCGCGTTCGCGAACACATGAGCCGTATGGCGGAACGGGAAGCTGTAAAGGCGGCGCTGGCTGCGCAGGGTCTATCGTGATTTTGCTAAGCTGCTGTTTCGCGCACCGAAGTCATGAGGGGGCTCAAAGCCCCCTCACTTGGTTTGTGGTTGAAAGGTTAAGGTCGCACCTTAGCCTTTGACATTGATGACCTGGCGCAAATGGTGGACCACTTCGATCAAGTCCGTCTGAGCGGCGATGACCGAAGAGATGTCCTTGTAGGCGGCCGGGCTTTCATCGATCACATCTTTGTCCTTACGGCATTCAATGCCTTCGGTGGCAGCTCTGTGATCCTTCAAGGTAATGCGCTGCTTGGCTTGCGTACGTGACATGGCACGGCCTGCGCCATGCGAACACGAACAGAAGCTATCGGCATTGCCTTTGCCGCGAACAATGAACGACCCGGTGCCCATCGAACCTGGGATAATGCCAAGGTCGCCTTCCTGAGCACGGACGGCACCTTTGCGAGTGACCCAGACTTTCTCACCAAAATGGGTTTCTTCGGTTGCATAGTTATGGTGGCAGTTGACCGCCATGTCGCCGATCTTGAATTTCGGCAAATGCTTGCGAAGAACCCGAAGGACCGCATCCATCATTGCCTGACGGTTCTCCCACGCGTAGTCCTGTGCCCAGTTGAGCGCAAAGACGTAGTCGTCGAAGTGTTCGGTCCCCTCGTTCAGGTAGGCGAGGTTCTCGTCCGGCAGGTTCGAGACGTGATGGCGCATGTCCTTTTTGGCGAGCTCGATGAAGTAACGTCCGATGTTGTTGCCAGGGCCACGTGAGCCTGAATGCAACATCACCCAGAGGAAGTCGCTTTCATCGATGCAGACTTCGATGAAGTGGTTGCCCGTTCCCAGTGACCCGAGCTGATGAGCTGGTGTCTTATGGGAAATGCGCGGGTGGCGATCGATGATCTGGCGGTAACGGTCGGCGAGGTCGCGCCAGCGGCTCGTGACCGAATCCGGGATCGTCTCCCATCCACCTTTGCGGGCCCGTCCTTTGGTCGAGACAAATCCATGTGGCACCGCGCGTTCGATATCGGCACGGATGCCAGCGAGGTTGTCCGGCAAAACACTGGCCTTCAAGGACAACTGCCAAGCCATCATACCGCATCCGATGTCGACGCCGACGGCTGCCGGGATGATCGCGCTTTTGGTCGGGATAACAGATCCGACGGTGGCGCCCATTCCCCAGTGGCAGTCCGGCATCGCTGCGACATGCTTATGGATGATCGGCAACTTGGCGACGTTCTCCATCTGCTTGATGGCGACGTCTTCTATTTTGACGTTCTTTGTCCACATCTTGAGCGGCGCGCCGCCCTCGACGTTGATTAAATTGAACCCGCTCATCGGGTTTCTCCATGAATGGTCCTGCCGCCGCGGCTCCTGGAAATGTGACCACCTCAGGCGTCATGGCGCGCACAGGTCAAGCCCTAGCTGACGCAATTATTAAGTCTGCGCCGTAGGTCTTGCTGGCAAAATTCAAGTGGAAGGGAAAGCTGTCGGTTTTTGGGAGGGCTGCATGAACAACGAGCCCGCTCAGCCAAAAGCCTGCGTGACGCAATCCGTTCCGATTTCGGTTTTTGCGCTTCAGCAGGTCAGCGGATACTCGCTGTACAGAACGTGGAGCGACTTATGCGCGTTCGTTTTTCATAGCGACGCGTATATGGGGCCGATTACGTTAGCCGTCAAGATGGCATGAAGAGAAAAAGGAAGTTTTGAGTCTCAGGCTTCGTGCGACCGCTCTTTACTCTGCGTCGTTTGTGTGAGGTTCGCTGGGGTTGGCATCGTAGAAGCGATGCTTATGTGCTTGATAAGCGGCACGGCAAATTTGTTGTCGTTCCCGCGGTTAAGGTGTGCTTACAGTTAATACTCTGTTGAACGCGAACTAGGCTTAAAACGGCGATGGCGACCGACTTCTTCAATTGGGATATGACGAAGCGATTGTCTGAGCGCTGGGCCCAGTTCATGGACCAGTTTATGGCCAGCCGCGAGCCTTCGGGCGAGGGCGATGCGGTGGCTAAAACCGCGATTGCAACAGCGCCGACGATTTGGCTTTTGGGGAAGGTTCAATCGGGCAAAACGTCGATTGTCCAGGCGATGACCGGGCGCAGCGATGCTGAAGTCGGCTCGGGTTTTCGTGCTTGTACGAAGACGGCGCAAGTTTTCGATTTTCCCGCCGAAGCTCCGCTTATTCGGTTTCTCGATACGCGCGGTCTTGGCGAAGCGCATTACGACGCGGAAGAAGATCTGGCGGTGGCGCGGCAGCGTGCTCAGCTTATCATCGTCGTCATGCGGGCGCTCGATCCACAGCAGAACGATGTTCTTGATGTCATTCGCGACGTTAGAAAACGCCATCCGGAATGGTCCCTGATTGTTGCGCAGACGTGTTTGCATGAAGCGTATCCGCACGGTGCGGGGCATGTTTTGCCCTATCCGTTCGGAGCGGTGGATGATGCAGCGCCTGCTTCTGCGATGTCTGGCTTGCCGGAGGATTTGGAGCGCAGTCTGGCGAGCCAGCGTGCATTGTTCGATACCGTTCCCGGCAATGGTCCGATCAGGTTTGTGCCGATTGACTTCACCCAAGAGGGTGATGGATTTGAGCCGCAGAGCTATGGGCTCGAAGCGTTGCTCGATGCCATTGCGGAAGCCGCGCCTGAGGGCTTGGCTGCGACGCTGATTGATTTAAACAGAGCTGGGGCGGATACCCTGGCGCAGCGTGTTAGGCCGACCATTCTTGGCTACGCGGGTGCGGCGGCGGCGTGTGATGTTATGCCGGTTGCAGGGGCAATTGCGGTTCCAGGCGTGCAGGCCAAGCTCTTACATTCGTTGGCCAACTCCTACGGTGTCGAATGGGACCGGCGGATGCTGGCTGAGTTTGCCGGGTGTCTTGGCGCGAGTGTGGTCGCGCGTTTGGCCGCGGTGTTCGGTATCCAGCAGGTTGCGAAACTTATTCCGGTTTACGGTCAAACGGCTGGTGCGGCTGCAGCGGCGGCAACGAGTTTTGCAACGACCTATGCGTTGGGCGCTGCGGGTTGCTATTTCCTCGCCAAGCGCAAACTCGGTGAAAGCGATCCTGACGGCGTGGCCAAAGCCTACCGTGAGGCGCTGGAGGCTGCCTTCAAGTTGGCGCGCGAGCGTGGCCACAAAGATGGTGGTGCGGGCGATGCGGAGGCGTCTGCCAGCGACGATTTGAATGGCAGCGCTTCGGGCACTGGGACAAGCGATGCGCAATAGTAACCTTGAAGCTTACATTGGCGGCGCGGCTATTGCCGGTGCGATCATTCTGCCGGTGCTCGCACTTGTGCCCTTTGGTTGGTACTGGCTTTGGGAACATGGCTATGCGTTCTACTGGCTTGGTGGCGCGCTTCTTGTTTCTGTTGTGGCGTTTGGGTTGCGCCTTTGGGCCATCCGGCGACTTCGCAAACGATTGGCTGAGCGTTCTGAGAAGCCTGCTTCCGCGGACACTGGGCCTGATGGCGTGCTGGAGTTTGCCTCGCCGCGCGAGCAGGCTGCGTGGCGGGCGGTTGAAGAGCTGGCTAGCGCTTCTGATCCGGCTGACATCACCGGGCGCGAGGACCTCATTGCGCTTGGCGTGACGACGGTGGAGCGGGTTGCAAAACACATGCGGCCTGATGCGACTAACCCGACTTGGGCTTTCACCGTTCCCGAGGCTTTGACGCTGGTCGAGCAGGTGAGCCAAAATTTGAAAGTTGTCTTTAAGGATAAGATCCCGCTCGGTGATCAGCTGACGGTCGGGCAGGTCATGCAGGTCTATCAGTGGCGCTCATTAGCCGGTGTTGCGGAGAAGGCTTATGACCTGTGGCGCATTATTCGGATGGTCAATCCAATTTCTGCGACGGCGCAGGAGATCCGTGAGCGCCTGAGTAAGGCTGCAATGGAAGGTCTGCGGGAGGAACTCGCCAAGAGGCTTCTTGCGGCTTATGTGCGGGAGGTGGGTAAGTCGGCCATTGATCTTTACAGCGGTCGCCTAAAGGTAACTGACGTTGAACTGGCGGATCATGTTAGCGCCGCGACGGCAGCGGATCGCACGGCGGCGGAACAAAGCGGAAAGCAACTCGCGGAGCCGTTGCGCTTCTTGGTTGTCGGACAGACGAGCGCTGGCAAGTCGAGCCTGATTAATGCGCTGGCGACCGATGTGAAAGCCGTTGTAGATGCGCTGCCTGCTACAACCGAGTTCACGGGTTATGAGATTCAGCCAGAGGGTTTGTCGCCGGTGATGCTGGTGGATAGTCCTGGTTTAATGGCGCAAGAGGACTTTAAGGCGCTAAGCGATCAAGCGTTGCAAAGCGATTTGGTCATCTGGGTCGTCGCTGCAAACCGTGCTGATCGCGATCTCGATGTCAAAGCGCTGGCGGAGATTCGGGAGACCTTCCGAAACGACCCTAAGCGGCGCGCGCCTCGCGTACTTCTGGCGATGACGCACATCGATCGGTTGCGACCTGCAGGAGAATGGCAGCCACCATACGACTTGGACGATGAAAGCCAACCTAAGGTTCATTCCATCCAGGATGCGCGGAGCGCGGTTGCCGAAGACTTCGACTTGCCGGAAGACGCGATTGTGCCTGTGGCGTTGTTTGATGTCGCTGAGCCCTACAATATCGAACAGCTCTGGAAGCAGCTTGAAGCCGCGTTGCCGGAAGCAAAAAGCGCTCAGCTTCGGCGTTGCCTCGCCGAAGCTCGGGGTGGCATTAAACTGCGTAAAATCCTCTCCCAGACCATCGAAGCTGGGAAATTGTCGTTCGATGTTCTGCGTGGACAGACGAAAAAACGTGGCTCGTGAGCAGTTTTCGATTTGGTCGCGTATACACCTACAGGTGGTTCAGGCGGCAACAGTTCGATAGCCAGCGGTACTGACTTGGTGTTACAGGAGTTGTCCTGTGCTTATGAAGGCTCGCATCCGTAAAGATGACTAAAAGAGTTTCACATGCCGAAGCCTGGGAAGGGCTCGCGGATTGCCGTAATTGCGCGATCCGGAAGTCGGTTCTCTTTTCAGGCTTGGAGGAAGCTGATTTCGACCGGATTCACCGGCCGATCGATCAGGTTGTCTTCCAGCCGGGTGCTGAGATTTATTCCCAGGGCGATCCTGCGAAGTCGATCATGACTATTCGATCGGGGTTGGTGAAGCTGACCCATTATTTGCCGGATGGAACGCAGCGGATTGTCCGATTGCTTTGTAAGACGGATATCGTTGGACTTGAGGCGATGGTGGCCTCCAACTACGAGCATTCGGCTGTTGCTCTGCACGAAACGCATATCTGTCGCATTCCGGTTGAGACGGTGCGGGATCTGTCGCGTAGCCGCGTGGCCCTTTACGAAGATCTGATGCAGCGCTGGCACCGGGCTTTGAGTGACGCCGACAGGTGGATCACGGAGTTTGGCACTGGTCCCGCGGAAGCCCGAGTTGCGCGCCTTTTGATCTGGCTTAGCGAACGCAATGGGAATGACCGCTGCGAACTCTTCGGCCGGGAAGATCTGGGTGCGCTGCTTGGCCTGACAACGGAAACCGTAAGCCGCAAGATGGCAAATCTGAAGCGGCAAGGCCTGATCGAAGAAAACGGACAGAACCGTTTTCGTTGTAATCTTGAGCAGTTGCGCGCGATGGCCAGTTGACTGCCAGTCGCCCGCCCCCCGGTGTGTTTTCCTAACACGCCTGAAGTTGCCTCCGATTGCTTATTCGCAATGACGCGGACCGCGAATGCCCGGTTTATAGCGGCAGCGTGGCCTTGTTATGCGTTCGCAACATGCGCGGTGCCGCTTCAATAAGGCCATGCAGTGTTGCCGGACTTGGCCGGTCCTTTGTTGGACCGGCCTTTTTCTGCTTGTGGTGTCAAAGCTCCCGTTTGAACGTGGTGCTTCCTCGATACTGTCTTAGCGTAGCGAGGAAGTGGCCCCGCGTCGTCGCGTCCGCATGGTTGGCTGGATATTGAAGTGTAGCCGTGTTTTGAAGTTGGATGCAGGGAGCGCTTCTGGTTTGTCGTGAGGTTTCTATGAGCGATTCATTGAAGGTAGAGGTGCAAGCCGAGCAGTCAAACGACCGGGCGAAGGCTCATCCAGTTGAACCTCACGCGCTTGATGTCGTGCCTCCTGCGCATATTGCGCAACTGGTCGAGAACGTGGGTGTCAAGAAAGCTTCGATGCCGCTTGTCCCGATGTTAACGCTTGGCGTTCTTGCCGGCGCGTTTATCGCATTTGGCGGGATGTTGTACACTTTGGTGGTGACGGGTAGCGAACTTGGGTTTGGACCGACCCGACTTCTGGGTGGCTTGGCATTCAGTGTTGGCTTGGTGTTGGTCATTATCGGTGGTGCGGAGCTCTTTACCGGCAACAACTTGATCGTCATGGCTTGGGCTGACGGCAAGGTTTCGCTTGGCGCGCTGCTTCGCAACTGGGTGATTGTCTATCTTGGAAATCTAGTCGGTGCACTGGGGGCCGTTGTTTTGATGCAGGCTTCAGGCGTCTTAAGCTTGGGTGGCGGGGCAGTTGCGGAGACAGTGCGCACCATTGCTGACGGGAAAGTCGCTCTTGGTGTCGATGAGGCTTTTGTGCGGGGAGTTCTTTGCAACATGCTGGTCTGTCTTGCGGTATGGATGTGTTTTGCTGCGCATACCGTTTCGGGCAAGGTGCTGGCGATTGTGTTTCCCGTTACGGCATTTGTGGCGCTCGGCTTTGAGCACTCGATTGCCAACATGTATCTGATCCCGATTGGCGCGTTACAGGCTGGTAGTTCAATTGGGCTGGCGGATATCCTAGCAAATCTGCTTCCCGTGACGTTGGGGAATATCGTCGGAGGAAGCGTTCTCGTGGCTCTTGTTTACTGGCTGATCTATTTGCGGCGATGGGAAAAATGGACGACCGGATAGGTCCGATTGCGGCTGGTCGCGCCATAATTGGTTCCTAGATATTTGGCTTCGACATTGCCTGAAAAGGACTGCACGTGATGCAGCGACAAGCCGCTCGTGAATTCGATCTGATGAGCCAAGCCTACAAGCGTGATCCGCGTTCGACGTTGAGAGAGCTTCGCGATGGTGGTGACGTTGTACCCGTTAAGTTTCCGCTTATCGGTGAGACGAAGCTTGTCGTATCGTACGCCGGTGTGACGGAGCTGTTGAAGGATTCCAAGCGGTTTGTGCAGCGACCGAAGAATGCTGGTGTCAAACAGCGGATCGGGATCCAGTGGTGGATGCCACGTACCGTGCGTGTGTTGGGCGATAGCATGATCGGCCAGGATGATCCCGAACATCGCCGGTTGCGTGGTCTTGTTGACAAGGCGTTCTCGCGCCGTGGTGTTGAAGTGTTGCGCGGTGCGATTGAAGAGATTGCTGACGAGCTGCTTGACAATATGGAGCGGCAGTCGCGCGTTGACCTTGTCGATGATTTTGCGCGGCGGTTGCCGCTGATGGTGATTGCGAAGCTTTTGGGTTTGCCGGACGAAGACAACGACCGCTTGCAGAGGTGGACCAAGGGGCTTGTTAATGGAACCTCTGTGGCGGCTTTGGCGATGGCGATGCCGCGGCTGTTGTTGATGAGC
Organism: Filomicrobium sp.; assembly: GCA_040219445.1. Classification (GTDB taxonomy): domain Bacteria; phylum Pseudomonadota; class Alphaproteobacteria; order Rhizobiales; family Hyphomicrobiaceae; genus Filomicrobium. Next base: position 1,170,950 of record JAVJSM010000003.1, read on the forward strand.
TGGTATCTGCAGCGTCAGATCGAGCAAGCACGTAAATCACCACGTCCTGGATTGCTTAGTGAACTGATTGGTGTTGAGGCGGATGGCGACAAGCTCAACGATGATGAGCTGTTGGCGATGGTCTTCTTGTTGTTCTTTGCGGGTCACGAGACGACGACGCATACGTTGAGTGTGGGAACGCTGACGTTGTTGCAGAACCCGGAGATTCGCGACCGCCTCATCAGCGCACCTGAACAATGGGGCTCTGCTGTCGAAGAGATTTTGCGTTGGTGCTCGACGGTGGAATTTTCCAAACCGCGCTATGTTGCTGAAGCGGGTGAATTCCATGGCGTAATGTTGGAGCGGGGCCAAACGATTTTCGCTGGCATTGCTGCGGCCAACTACGACCCGCGCGCCTTTGACGATGCGAATAGCTTTAACATTGACCGCAACCCCAATCCGCATCTGGCGTTCGGCAGTGGTGTGCATTTTTGTCTTGGCCACCAATTGGCGCGCCTTGAACTGACGATTGCTTTCGAAAGGCTGTTTGCAAGGTTTCCGAACCTTAACCTTGCCGTGCCTGAGGATGAGCTTCGTTGGAAGGGCAACTTGGGTATCCGTGGCCTTATGCGGATGCCTGTAAATCTCAGGTGATGCCGGGTCGTGTGAGCTGGCTCGATTGAGCTTAGGCACAGCAAGGAGCGCCTCTGATTGCGTGGGTTGGGGCGGCCTTTCGGGCGTTTGCAAGCTGTGTTCGTTCGCCAGGCTTAATCGAGATTTCCGTACAAAAAGCCGAACGGATCGTCTTGACAGCGCCCCATTGACCGCCAATATCTTAAATGTAAAAGTTATTTACATTCACATCTGGCACATGCCAGTTCGTTAACCCAAGCTTGGGGGATTGAGATGTCCGACGTTGTCGCAAGGCTCGACGATTGGGGTCTTCCGGCCTGGATCACCGTGATGGTGCTGGGTTTCGTCATCTTCTGGCCGGTTGGTCTCGCCGTCCTGGCTTATTTGATTTGGAGTGGAAGAATGGGATGTGGTGCGAAAAGTCGTTTCGGCCGTTGGCGCCGGGGCAATAAAGAGAGCGGTGGTTTTGAGCGGATGTTTGATGCTGCCAAAACGCGCGGCAGTGGGAATTCCGCGTTTGATGAGTACCGCGCGGAGACCTTGCGCCGGCTTGAAGAGGAAGAGCGCGAATTCCAGGAGTTTCTGGAGCGCCTGCGGTTTGCCAAAGACCGTGCGGAGTTCGATCAGTTCATGAGCGAGCGCAAATCACGTTCGACGTCGGAAGCGGGATCGCCTCCAAGTTCATCGAGCACGGAAAACGGTTTTCCTGGAGGTGCTGCGCCGCAGACACCGTAATCGGTACAAGCGCACACCTGCATGGATGAAGATGAGGGCCGGATTGATCCGGCCCTTTTGTCTGCTGCCTATAACGGCACGCCGATTGGCTTGGTTCCGACGGCGGCCCTAATGTCAGAGTTTCTTTGAAATTGTGAATATGCCGCGGAGCTCGCCTTCTTTGAAACCTGTGGCTTGGTCCTTTGGATAGAGTTCGTCAATTTTTGATTTGAGTTGCGGATCGATATTGCTGCCGTGACAGCGCAGGCAGACTTGCATCGTTGGGATGGCTTTCGTGAAGCGGAATACTTTGGCGCCGTCCTGCTCGACAATTTCTGCTTTGTGGAGTTTCTTTGCGTCTTTGCCTGCGGCGATGTCGGCGATGAATTGTTCGAGCACCTTGCGCTCATAGTCGTCCGGTGCGTTGTCTGGATTGCGAACCTTTAGCGCTGTTCTTGCGATTTGCAGCTTGGTGGTCTCAGAGTGGCTGGCGGCAATCGACGGGGCGACGGTTTTGCAGACCTCGAGCGCTTTCTGTGGGCCGCCCGATTTCATGGCTCCCACCAGTTCCTTCTTCAGGTTTCCGGCGAAGCCTTTGATGGCCAGCTTTGCTTCTTTTGAGAGGCTTTGGAGCGTTGTATCGGTGGTCGCTTGCGCTGTCGTTTTAGTGTCTTCAGCGAGCGCCGGTGCGGTAACTGCGAGGCTCGTAATTACGGCTGTAACAGCAAGGCGATGGAGTTTTGCCATGATCAGTATTCTCCTGGGTAAAATCGGCTGCGGTTGGGGTGATTGTTAGGGGACATAGCCCGCGCAAAAAAGTTTTACCGAGGTGGGTCTTCTTCAGCTTTAGTTTGCGTACGCGGAAGATCCTCGCGCGCGCATGCCTCGGGTAGCGGCAGCTCTATCAAAACAGGCCGGGGAAGAAATTGTCGATTATCAATTTGCCGAACGGCGGCGTCAGTTTGCCTGAAACGTATCAGCGTACTGTTCGCGCAGTTCTTTCTTCTGGATCTTGCCCATCTTGTTGCGCGGGAGGGCGTCGACGAAATAGACCTGTTTGGGCACTTTGAACTTGGCTAACTCGGTCGTAAGGCGCGACTTAATGTCTTCGGCTGTGACGTCATCTCCTGATGCTGCTTTGACGACAATTGCTGTGACGCCTTCTCCGAAATCAGGATGTGGCGTGCCGATGACTGCGCATTCAGCGATGCCTGGTATTTCATCGATGCAGCCTTCCACTTCGGCTGGATAGACGTTGAAGCCGCCTGTGATGATCAGGTCCTTGTCGCGGCCAACGATGCGGACATAGTCCTGGTCGTCGATGAAGCCGAGATCGCCGGTGATGAAGTATCCGTCGCCGCGGAATTCTGAGGCCGTTTTTTCCGGCATACGCCAGTAACCTTTGAAGACGTTCGGTCCCGCCACTTCGATGACGCCAATTTCGCCATCTTTCTTTAGCTCGCCCGTTTCGGGATCAGCGATACGGATTTTAACGCCGGGAAGTGGAAACCCGACGGTGCCAGCGCGACGTGCGTGGTCATAAGGGTTCGATGTGATCATGTTGGTTTCGGTCATGCCATATCGTTCCAGGATCGCATGACCTGTGCGCTCTTCAAACTCGCGGTGCGTGGTGGCGGATAATGGCGCAGAGCCTGAAACGAAGAGCCGCATGTGCGCGACGAGGTCTTTTGTAAATTTTTCCGACGCCAGGAGCCGTGTGTAGAACGTTGGTACGCCCATCATTGAAGTTGCCTTTGGCAGGGCGGCAAGGGCTGCATCGATATCGAACTTTTTGTGAAAGAGCATCGCACCGCCGCTCAACAGGATTGTGTTGGTGGCGACAAACAAACCATGTGTGTGGAAGATGGGGAGCGCGTGATAGAGCACATCGGTGTTTGTGAATTGCCAGTAATCGACAAGCGCTTCGGCGTTGGACAACAGGTTCTGATGCGTGATCATTGCGCCTTTTGAGCGGCCTGTTGTGCCGGACGTGTAAAGAATGCCTGCCAGGTCATCTGGGCTGCGGGCGATGTCCGTGAAATCCTTTGAGGCTGCGGTTGCGCGTTCGACAAGTGAACCAATGCCATCATCAAGTGTGACGACGTTTTCGATGCTGCAACTCTTCGCGATGTCTTGAACGGCTTGTTCTTTGGCGGGCGAACAGACGACAACGCGGGGTTCGGCATCACCGACAAAGTAGGCGACTTCCTTATCAGTGTAGCCGGTGTTGAGTGGCAGGAAGACGCCGCCAGCTCTTAGGCAGCCCAGATAAACAAATAGCGCGTCGACGCATTTTTCGACTTGTGAGGCGACCCGGTCGCCGGGCTTGAGGCCAAGTTCAACGAGCGCGTTGGCGTATTGGGCGGAACGCTCCAGCATGTTCGCGTACGTGATGACTGGGCCATCGGGAGCCTCGATGAAGGTCGCTTTTGGGTCGTTGATACGGCTCGATATCGCGGAAAAGAGCGTGTTGTCTGAAGTCTTCGTCATATTGTTCCACCAAGTCGGTCGAGCGCGATTGTTCGGGCGGACTCCACCGCCGGTCCCATCAGAGAGTTGGGTAGCCAAGTTGCAATGCCGGGGAAAATGCACAAGAGAATTATTCCCACGATCATACAAATCATGAAGGGCAAGGCGCCTTTCAGAATTGTCGTCAGCGGGATGTCGGGTGCTATTCCATTAATGGCATGCCGGTTCAAACCGACCGGCTGCGTGGTGAGCCCGATCTCCATATTAATCGTGAAGACCACGGCAAACCAGTACGGATCGATGCCTGCTTGTGTGACTATGAGAAGCAGGATTGGGACTGTCACCAAGATCACTGCGACAAGCAGCACGAACAAGCCTGTGACCGGCGGGAAAATTGTCGATGTCGAACGTCAAGACCCATTTATTTAGCCCGGCATTGGCTTTTGTGATCTCGTCAGTAGTGACTTGCACCATTTCGTGAGGCACATCTTCGGTGTCCCATTGGTTAGAGGCACGAAGCTTAGTCGCACCAGCGTTTGCTGCAGTTGCTCGGAAAGGAAGGGCTGAAATTGATGCGGCGCAAAACAAGTACGCATCTTCATTGTTCTCTCCGATTGTATATTATCGCCGGGACGACGTGGCTCCCGCCGCTACACGCTATCTTGATCCAAATTGTATACACGTCAGGTTTGGGATGGCAGGTTTGAGCTATCGGTGACCAGAGAATCCTGAGCGAAAGGATCGTGCCTGCTATGCCAACGAAGCATGCGTTGCAATTGGCCCAAACGTTAGAAAACGAAATCGCTTCGGGGATCCTGAAGCCAGAAACTCGGCTTGAAGAGCTTGCTTTGGCGGAGCGGTTTGGAGTTTCGCGTACACCGGTACGTGAGGCGCTTCATATTTTGTCAGCCTCGGGGGTGGTCGTCTTACGCCCTCGGCGTGGAGCGGTTGTGGCGTCGCTGAACCTTGATGAACTTCTTGAGCGCTTTGAGGTGATGGCAGAGCTGGAAGCTGTTTGTAGCCGGCTTTCTGCGAAGCGGATGACGGCGCAAGAACGCGAGGCTTTGAAAGCGCAGCATGAGGTCTGCGGAGAAGTCAGTGCGTCAGGCGATAGTGATCGCTATTACGAAGAAAACACGAAGTACCATGCATTGATCTGCCAAGGTGCACACAACGCTTTTCTTTCTGAAGAGGTTGAGCGGTTGCGCCGGAGGTTGCAGCCCTACCGGCGCTTGCAGTTGAGGCTAGAGGGTCGCATCGAAGCGTCTTTCCAAGAGCACACTGCTGTGACGGAAGCAATTTTGGCTGGCAATGACAGCGCGGCTGGTGATGCGATGCTCCAGCACGTTTGTGTTCAAGCCGACCGGTTTGGAGACTGGCTGTCGACGATGCAGTCACAATCGGGTGTGAACGGCAACAGCTGACGCCCTAGGACTTTTTCGTTTTTGGGATGTGATTTTTGCACAAGAAGGCGCTCGGGCCGCCTTTGTTTCTGACTGCGTTCTTTTTGCGTCGCAAAACCACTTCAACATAAAGATTTCAGAACTCGCACAAACTGTGAGTGGAGCATTGCGATCTTGCATTGACGTGCATTTTCGCACCCGCCAAACTTTCAGCAATAAAACGTGGTGAACCAATGAACCGCGAATTCGTGGTCCCGGATATACGGTGGGGTCGATCCGGGGCGTTGACGAGAGGAAACCAACAGCGACAATGGGGGAGCGCTGTATAAGGAGGAGACCATGAAAAGTATTTTCATGGCTGTTGCGGCGGCGGCAGTAGTTGCGTTTTGGACGCAGAATGCAAGGTCCGAGATGGTGGTCGACTTGGCTCACTTTCAATCGAGCCACATTTTAACGATGCCCGTTCTTTGGTGACACATTTCCGACGTTGACGGCAGCTTGGTTGCCTTTTAGCTCATGGTCGTGAGCAACGAAGGGCAGATCGCGTCGAATGTCGGCACTTAATTTCGAACAACAAGGTCAATGGCGCTTTTGGATCGACCGTGGCGGCACCTTTACTGATGTCGTGGGGGTTGATCCCGAAGGGCGAATTCACGCGCGTAAAGTTCTGTCAGAAAACCCAGGCGCTTATGACGATGCGGCCATTGAAGGTATTCGCCGCCTCCTAGGCATCGAGGGTTCGGAGCCGCTTCCGCCACAACGTATCGCGCACGTCAAGATGGGCACGACGGTTGCCACCAATGCGCTGCTGGAACGCAAAGGTGAGCCGACGGTTCTGGTTATCACGGCCGGGCTCGAAGACCACTTGGAAATTGGCTACCAGGCGAGGCCCGATATCTTCGCGCGGCAGATTGTTAAACCCGACATGCTCTATGAGAAGGTGGTTGCGGCGCGAGAGCGCGTGCGGGCGAACGGAGATGTCGAAACCGCGCTTGATACCGCGATGCTAGAAGCCGATCTCAAGGCTGCATATGCTTTAGGTTTGCGGTCGGCTGCGATTGTGTTCATGCACGCGTACGCGTTTTCTGATCACGAAATAGAAGCCGCAAAGATCGCCCGCTCCATCGGTTTTGAGCAGGTTTCTGTCAGTCATGAGGTTTCACCGCTCATCAAGTTTGTGGCGCGTGGGGATACCACCGTTGCGGATGCTTATCTGTCGCCAATTCTGCGACGCTACGTTGAGCAGGTTGCCGCGGCACTGGGAGGAAGTGCAGGCGTAGAGCCGTCGGTCGTGCCACTTTATCAGGCTGGAGGTATGGCGGGCGCAGCGTCTCCACCACCACGGCTCATGTTTATGGCGTCCTCCGGAGGGCTGAAAGCTGCTGATCTGTTCCAAGGGCGAGATGCGATTTTGTCTGGCCCGGCCGGCGGCATCGTTGGGATGGCCGAAACAGCGAAGCGTGCCGGTTTTGACAAAGTGATCGGCTTTGACATGGGCGGCACATCAACCGATGTCGCGCATTTTGCTGGAGAGTTTGAGCGCTCGTTTGAAACGGAAGTGGCAGGTGTGCGGATGCGGGCGCCGATGCTTCAGATTCACACCGTTGCGGCTGGCGGGGGCTCCATCCTCAGCTTCGATGGGCAGCGTTTCAAGGTCGGTCCGGAAAGCGCTGGCGCTAATCCAGGCCCGAAGTGTTATCGGCGCGGCGGGCCACTTACGGTGACGGATGCCAACTTGATGTTGGGTAAATTGTCGCCGGAATTGTTTCCTGAGATTTTTGGTCCTGGACAGGACGAACCTCTCGATGCCGGTGCGGTGCGCGCGGCTTTTGAAAAGCTTGCCGATGAGATCGGCGATGGTCGAAGTGGTGAACACGTTGCCGATGGCTTCATTCGGATTGCGGTCGAAAGCATGGCCAATGCCATAAAGAAAATCTCGGTGGAGCGTGGCTATGATGTGACCCAGTATGTGTTGAATTGCTTTGGTGCAGCCGGCGGGCAACACGCGTGTTTGATTGCCGATTGCCTCGGGATCGATGCTGTTCTCATCCATCCGTTGTCTGGACTGCTCTCTGCTTATGGGATGGGGCTTGCAAATTTGCGTGCGAGTCGGGAGCGGTCGCTCGAGATTGTTCTTGATGATCGCGCCATGAGTGAGCTGGAGAGCATTGCGTGGCGGTTGGGTGAAGATGTCACGGAAGAGTTGTTGGATGAAGGTGCTGAGCACGACGATATTGAAATCCGTTCGTTTGCTCACATTCGTTATGCGGGGTCTGAAACAGCTTTTGCCGTTGAGGTCTCTGAGCCGCAATTGATGCGTCGCGATTTTGAAATCGAGCACAAGCGTCGCTTTGGTTTCCTATCCCCGGAAAAGCACGTGTTGATTGCTGCGGTCGAGGTGGAGGCCATTGCGCGAGGTGTTGCCGCCGGCGATGTCGGTCGCGGGGATGACGGTGAGGATCAGGGTGGCGACAAGTCTGTGTCTGTGCAGGGCGGCGCAGAGCCTCAAGTCGTTGCCTCACGGTTTTTCTCTCAAGGTGCCTGGCATGATGTCATGACGTACCAACGTCCGGTCCTGCAACCGGGGCACCGCGTCAACGGACCTGCACGCATCATCGAGCCAAACCAGACCGTAATCGTTGAGCCGGGCTGGTCACTTGAAGTCACTGAGTTAAATGATCTTGTTCTTCGGCGTGTCGCTTCGCGCGGCAAGGAGCTTCATAGCACCCAGGTTGATCCGGTCCTGCTTGAGGTCTTCAACAACCTCTTCATGGCCGTGGCCGAGCAGATGGGCGAAGCGCTGAGATTGACGGCCCAGTCGGTGAACATCAAAGAGCGACTTGATTTCTCGTGTGCCGTGTTTGGGCCAGATGGGAGTCTCGTCGCGAACGCCCCGCACGTGCCGGTGCATCTTGGGTCGATGGACGCCGCGATTGATACGGTGATCCGCGAACGCGGCAACGCGATGCGGCCCGGAGACGTTTTCATTCTCAATGCGCCCTACAACGGCGGCACGCATCTGCCTGACGTGACGGTTGTGACGCCGGTCTTTGATGCGGCGGGCGAAGCTGTACTGTTTTATCTTGCAAGCCGTGGGCATCACGAAGACATTGGCGGATTATCGCCCGGGTCGATGACTCCGCGCGCGACCAGTATTGAAGAGGAAGGCGTGTTGATCGACTGCTTGAAGCTTGTCGATGAAGGACGTTTTCTGGAAGAGGAAATCCGCCAGCATTTATCTGGTGCGGCCTATCCGGCCCGGCAGCCCGACAAGAACATCGCCGATCTGAAAGCGCAGGTGGCAGCGAATGCACGAGGTGCGGAAGAGATTGCGAAGATGATCTCTCACTTCGGGCGCGATGTCGTTACGGCTTACATGGGACACGTTCAGGACAATGCTGAAGAGTCGGTCCGGCGGCTGATTTCACGGCTTGATGATGGCGAAGCGGTGATGGTCACCGATAGTGGTGCCGAAGTTCACGTGAGGGTTTCGATTGATCGCGAGAACCGGTCTGCAACGGTTGATTTTGCCGGGACGTCGCCGATGTGCGGTGACAATTTCAATGCGCCGGAACCTGTGACACGCGCCGCTGTCCTTTATGTTTTCCGCGTCATGACAGGCGAGCCGATCCCATTAAATGCGGGATGCCTGCGGCCGCTAACAATTAAGGTGCCTGAGGGTTCGATGCTGAAGCCGACCTATCCGGCTGCGGTTGTTGCGGGCAATGTCGAGACGAGCCAGGTCGTGACAAACGCTTTATTCGTTGCGCTTCGAGGTCTGGGAACATCGCAAGGCACGATGAACAACCTGACATTCGGAGACGCGACGCGGCAGTACTATGAGACCATCTGTTCAGGGTCTCCAGCTGGGCCGGATTTCGATGGCACGGCAGCGGTTCAAGTTCATATGACAAACACACGGTTGACGGATCCAGAAATTCTGGAGCTGCGCTATCCAGTTATGCTTGAGCGGTTTTCCATTGACCGGAAATCGGGTGGGCAGGGACGACATTCGGCTGGCGATGGGACGCGGCGTCAGATCCGGTTCCTAGAGCCGATGCAGCTGGCGATTTTGTCTGGATATCGAAACGTTACACCACAAGGTATCGACGGCGGTGTTGATGGACGTTGCGGACGCAACTCAGTTATTCGTGCCGATGGCGTTACAGAGGCTTTGAAGGGTTGCGATGAAGTTGAGTTGCAACCGGGAGACAGCGTGGTGATTGAAACACCGACGGGTGGCGGATTTGGTGCCGCATGAGTGGAAGAATAGTGCCGAGTCGGTTGTTCTAACGTCTCGCCTTTACTGTGCTTTTTCGGTTTCAATTTGAGAAAAACACGCTAAAGCCCCGGCTCTGTTGGCCAATTCTCGTATTGACGTTGTTATCCGTTTCTTTGGGTTCACTCTTGGTTTACCAGAGTCGGATGGAGTAAACCGGCGGGCGCTCGACGCGACGTCTGCTCCTGAGCGTTTGTTTTGGGCGTTCCCAATTGGGGCCATTGCGGCTCTGTTATTGAAGCGAGGCGGCTCTTGCTGCATTTGCGACCCATCTTCTCGGTGCTTGGCCTGCTGCTATGTACCATTGCATTTGCGATGGTGCTGCCGGCGCTCGTCGACTTCGCAGATGGGGATGCCGATTGGCTCGTCTTCTTCTCGTCTTCTGTTGCGACGTTTTTTATTGGCGGCCTTTTGATCCTGGCTGCACATGACGATCAACCTGCCGAGCTGACGGTCAAAGATAGTTTCCTGCTGACGACTGGTTGTTGGGTGATCGTTACCGCGTTTGCCGCCATTCCGTTTGTTGGCGCTGGGCTCAATTACACCGATGCCTATTTTGAAGCGATGTCGGGGCTTACGACAACGGGCGCAACGGTTCTCACGAAGCTCGATCAGTTGCCGCGTGGGATATTGTTGTGGCGGGCTATTCTGCAGGGTCTCGGCGGCCTTGGTATTATTCTCACCGCGATGATCATTTTGCCATTCCTGCGGGTCGGTGGGATGCAGCTCTTCCAGATGGAGCATTCAGACCGTTCAGAAAAAGTGCTGCCGAGTGCTATCGAGCTGACAACGGCGATTGCGCTTCTTTATGTTGGTCTCATCATTGCGTGCATCCTGACTTATGCGTCGCTGGGCATGACGGCTTTTGATGCGGTGTGCCACGGCTTGACGACGGTTTCGACGGCCGGGTTTTCAACGCATGACGAAAGTATCGGCTTTTTCAAATCTCCGGCGATCGAGTGGGCTTGTATCATCTTCATGATATCAGGTGCCTTGCCGTTTGTCGTCTACATCAAGGCGTGGCGAGGTAACGTTAGCGCCATTTGGCAAGATAGCCAGGTGCGCGGGCTGTTGGGTTTTCTGGTTGGCGTCTGCCTGATCGTGACGTTCTGGCTGACGATGGCGCGTGACATGGAATTCCACCACGCCTTGCGGCTAGCCACCTTCAACGTCACGTCGATTGTAACGACGACTGGATATGCCAGCACCGACTACACGCAATGGGGCACGTTCGCGGTTGGGCTCTTCTTCTTGCTGATGTTCGTTGGCGGATGCGCCGGATCGACGACAGGCGGCATCAAGATCTACCGGTTGCAGGTGACGGGGCTTTTGATCCGCAGCCACTTTGTGCACCTGATGAGCCCGAACCGGGTCGTTACGCTTGTTTACAATGGCAAGCGACTGCCAGCTGATGTTCCGTTTTCCGTCGTTGCGTTCCTTGCGATTTACATGTCGACGGTTGGGTTGTTTACCGTTGTTCTCTCGGCCATGGGGCTCGATCTTGTAACGGCGCTTTCGGCTTCAGCGCAGGCGGTTGGTAACGTCGGTCCAGGTCTTGGGCCAATCGTCGGGCCTGCTGGCAACTATTCGGGTTTACCGGAACTGGCGAAGTGGATCTTATCGTTCGCGATGATGATGGGCCGCTTGGAACTCTTTACGGTTCTCGTGTTATTGCGCATCGAGTTTTGGCGCAGCTGAGAGGCTCGCTAGCGGAGAAAATGTGCCTTGATTCTGTGAGCTAGCGCCAGCTGTACAGCCAATCGTATCTCGACATCAATCTTTCGGTGGGTGCAACTTTGAGCGTCATGTTTCGTGCGATGCGCATGGCGCCTGAGAGGTGATAGATTTCACCATTTCGTTTTGAAGCTTGTTGAACCAATTCCGCGCGGGGGCGTCGGGCTGCATCGTAGGCTTTTAGCGCGTCGTCGATTGTCGAATGAGCCGCTAGTTCACGGGCCAGCACGCAGGCATCTTCCAACGCAAGCACTGCGCCCTGGGCGAAGAACGGCAGAACGGGGTGCGCGGCATCGCCCAGAAGAATGATCCGGCCACGTTGCCACGAAAGAAGCGGCGACATGCCATAGAGCGCCCATTTGCGCCAACTGGTCGACGCAGTGATAAGTTCGCGGACGGGCTCAGCGAATTTGGCGACAGCTCCTTCGGGCCAGGATGGCGGAATGTCTGTTGCCCAGCCGGTGTCTTGTTCCGCGCTGTTGCGAATGACGACAATGGCGAGTTCTTTTCCCTGGCGAACGGGATAGTGGACGACGTGGCCCTCTGGCGCGAGCCATATGCTAACGTCGTCGGGTGGGATGCCGTGCGGGATGCTGCCTCGAGCGATGACCGTGCGGGCTGCGCTCTTGCCGGTGTAGGTCAAGACGGGTGCGTTGAATTTTGCTTTGCGTATCGTTGAGCGAACGCCGTCGGCAGCGATGAGGAAATCACCTGTCGCGATCTCATCGTCATGCGAGAAAATCGTGACGCCGTTGGCCTCGGACTTCGCGTCGGTGACTTCGGTGCCGAGTTCGAACGAAATGGCCGGGTGGTTTTCGGCTTGTTGGCGCAGGGCTTTGTGGAGATCGACGCGGTGTGCGACCCAGTACGGTGAGCCGTGACGTTCTGCGAGCCAAGGCCCGAGTGGCATGTTGGCAAGGCGTTGGCCGGAGTGGCCTTCGTGGACCGTGAGTGAGTTCGGAGAGGCGACTTGTTCACTTAGGGCCTCAGCAACGCCCAGCTCTTTCAGTATCCGTGTGCCGTTCGGACCGATTTGGATTCCTGCGCCTTCTTCGCTGGGGTCTACGCGTTTTTCAAAGATCTGCATGCTCGCGCCGGTCTTGGCGATCGCAAGTGCTGCGGCCAAGCCACCAATTCCGCAGCCGGCAATCAAAACGTTCAAGGCGGGTACTTCGTGTTTACAGCCGCGCTTGGCAACGCCAAACGCATGAGCGTTTGGTCCAGCGGGCTCAGCCTACGGTTTTGTCCTCAAGTTTGACGACAGCGCCCGGAGGATCGCTTTCCTCTGGTCCGAGATTTTTGTCATAGACGTAGAGCGTGGAGCAGTACGGGCATAGGATCTGTTCATCTGCGCCCATGTCGAGAAAGACATGCGGATGATCATAGGGTGCGCGTGCGCCCATGCATTTGAATTCCTTGACGCCGATGATGATTTTCTCAACGCCAGCGTCGTTGGCCAGATGGGGAATGGTGCTCGCAGCCATATTGCTCTCTTCCGTATCCGATCCGATTGGTGGCAGACGATAGCCGGGCGGGCTCAGAAATGGTAGAGCCGTTTCGCCACATCGTATGCGATGGGATAACACACGCGAGAGCAGATTTAACGCCTGGAGGACCAATAAGACATGCCGACTTTCGACTCCGATGGCGTTGAAATAGCCTACATCGATGAAGCGCCTACTGGTCCAGCTAAGGATGCGCTTCCTGTTTTGTTAATCCATGGATTTGCTTCGCATATCGCGATGAATTGGATTGCGCCGAAGTGGGTCGAGACGCTAACGGGTGCCGGTTACCGGGTCATTGCGATCGATAATCGCGGTCACGGTAATAGTCAGAAACTGCACGATCCTGCCGATTATGGCGGGCCGCTGATGGCGGAAGATGCTCGGCGGTTGTTGGATCACCTAGGCATCGCGAAGGCCCATGTGATGGGTTATTCGATGGGTGCGCGGATCACGGCATTTTTGTCGCTTGCCCATCCGCAGCGTGTTGCGACCGCAGTTTTTGGTGGTCTTGGCATTAACATGGTTCGGGGAATGGCTGGGACGGGCCCAATTGCCAATGCGCTGGAGGCCCCGACGATCGATGATGTCGTGAACCCAACGGCGCGGACATTTCGTGCGTTCGCGGAGCAGACCAAGAGCGACCTTAAGGCGTTGGCGGCGTGTATTCGCTCATCGCGTGACCCGATCAGCCGCGATGATGTGGCGCGGATTGCCTGCCCTGTTCTGGTTGCTGTCGGGAGCGAGGACGTGATCGCTGGTTCTGCCGAAGACCTTGCGAAGTTGATTCCAACTGCTTCTGCGCTGGTGCTATCCGACCGAGATCACATGAAGGCCGTTGGTGATGCTACCTACAAGCAAGGCGTCCTGGAATTTCTTGAAAAGCATGGCTAGCGATTTGGCGGGCCGCTGAAACGAACAGCCCCGCTGAGGCATCAAGGCCAGCCGCAATCTCGGACGCGGGGGCGTCTCACAGCGGTGTTCCTTCACGCAAACCAGCGGGGCGCTACTCGATCACGACGCACTACACTTGCCGATGACGTTCCCACCGGGCAACAAGTTCGATCCTTCCGGCATCAACCCGTACGCAACTAAAACGCGTGACTGTTACTGACGCAAAATAACGGGCACCGACGCCCGATTGTACGCATAACCTTTGCCAAACGAGATCTTACTCTTGCCGCAGCAGCCGCAACTCAACGGCTCATCGACACCTCTATATTTACCACAAAGGCTCACTCTGAGTCTTTGTATTTTGCGATTCGCAAGTCGTGGCTGTGGATAAGCTTGGAGAATTCTGCGGGACCAGTTTTGAGCGTTCGTTGGCTTCCTTTGAGAGAAAGGTTCGCACGGTGCGATGCTTTATCTAGTGCGCAACAATCCGCCAGTCGACGTGACTTGCAGGGCTAGAAGTTACCGCATTCCGTCCATGACATCGCCGGAAATTGGCCAAACCGGCCGCACGTGAAGGTGGCAATCTCATCACATGTTGCTGATTCGGATGCGTGTTGAGCTGCTGTTCGTACTCTCGTTGTCGACATTTGGCGCGGGCGTCGGGCTGAGCCTAGTTCAAAGATTACCGAACTCTTATCGCCAAAGAAAAGGACGCAGGAATTTCGGTTTTGTTCACCATGTCTTCAGACCCCTAGGCCTAGAGTTGCGCCATGTCTGAGTTTTTCGCGTTGTTCTCAAAGGCTATTGTATTGGGTCTTTTCGCAGTGCTTGTCACGAGCTGCGCGGGCGGCCCGTCGCCGACGCAACCTGCATTTAAGGGCCAAAAAGCGGCTTGGCGCGACAGCAGCGAGCGGGCTTGTCTTGCATCCGGGAGTGTGCGGCGGAGCGCCTTTGTGACGCCGATGTCGCGGCTTGGCGGACCTGGGGTCTGCGGGGCAATACAACCCTTCAAAATGAAAGCTGCTGACTACGGCCGTGTCTCATTTAAACCTGCTGCGGTACTGCGCTGTTCTATGGTGAATAGCGTTGATGATTGGGTTCGCAACGCTATTGCGCCGCTGGCAATCAAGCATCTCGGATCACCGGTCGTTCGCATGCGGGTTGCTGCATCTTATGCCTGCCGGACACGTAACCATGTATTTGGTGCAAAACTTTCTGAGCATGGGCTGGCCAACGCGCTTGATGTCTCGGCCTTTTATCTAGCTGATGGGCGTAAGGTCACGATCCGGCGCGGATGGCGGGGTTCGTCTGGTGAGCGGGCATTCCTAAGGGCGGTCCATGCCAGCGCCTGCAAGCGCTTCACCACCGTGCTTGGGCCGAATTCCGACCGCTACCATCAGGACCATTTCCACGTCGACCTTGCGCGCCACAACAAGGCCGGTACATACCGCGTTTGCAGGTAAATCGACGTTGTCGCGCTTGCGCTATGCCAATTGCGCGCTGCATGGGCTAAAACGCCAGTTATGAGTTGGCACAAGAACGGACAGCGCGGTCGCAAGGGTTACCACCACGGAAACCTGCGCGAGGCCTTGGTTGAGGCGGCGTTGAAACTGATCAGCGAAAAAGGACCTGGCGGGCTAACGTTTGCCGATGCTGCGCGTGCGGCGGGTGTGAGCGGTGCGGCTCCCTACAGGCATTTCCGCGACCGCGATGAGCTGATGGCGAGTGTCGCGCTGCGCGGGTTTGAGCGTTTCGAACAACAGCTCTCAGAAGCTTGGGCTGGCGGCAAGCCGGATGTCTTCGCAGCGCTGCATGAGCTGGGACGAGCTTATCTTGGTTTTGCGCGTGATGAGCCGGCGATGTTTGCGGCGATGTTTGAATCCGGGTTGGTACTTTCCCAGCATTCTGAAGTCGCCACTGCGGCTGACCGTGCTTTCGATGTGCTCTTATCGGCGTGTGAAGAGATTTCCAAAACGGCTCCGTCTGAAAGCCGACCTCCCGCACGGATGATGGCGCTCCATATCTGGTCATTCAGCCACGGTATCGCGTCGCTGTTCGGGCGTGGCGACGCAGCGCGCCGGGCGATCCCGATGTCCCCTGAAGACCTCCTCGAAGCGGGTGTGTTGGTTTATCTTGACGGGCTCGGTTTACGGCGTTGATGCGTAGGTGTGGCCGTTTGCTGGGTGAGTTCAGACCTTCAGGCGGCTTAGCGCCTCGGTTAAAGCTGGGGCCGTGCGGATGGTGCCAATCTTGAGGCCGCGCCAGCTTTTTTGAATGGTCCGATGCATCAGGTCGCGGGCTTCTGGAATGAGCCGCTCGACGATCGCCATAGCGGTTCCGGCGGATGCGCGCGTGGTCCCATCGTCGATCTTCAATGCGAAGCCGAGGCCAAGACGTGGGAAGCCGCCGCAGTAAACGCCTTCAGCGCCGGTTTTGATAAAGATCTGGCCGGGGAATGACGCCATGGCGATAGTATCCGCGCGGCCGGGGCCTGCAACCAACTCCGGTTCCTTCCAGCAGGCTTGCATTAGCAGTTGGAAGCTTTCTGCGTGGCGTTCGGCTTTGCCGGTGCCCGTGACAAGGCTGGCAAAGATGCCGGCCATGGTTTCGAGTGGCATTGCCCAATTAGGAAGGGAGCACCCATCGAGGCCCATGACGTTTGACCCCAAAGGTAGTCCCGACAACTCGCACAGCATCTCATGGACGCGTTGTTGCATGGGATGATCGGCCTGCCAGTAATCTTCAAACGGGATGCCGAGATGCCGGGCCGTAGCGAGCATGCCGGCATGTTTCCCCGAACAATTGTTGTGGAGTTGCGTGGCCTCCTCGCCCGAACGCCAGAGGTCTTTCGCGGCCTTTGCACCAAGAGGCGGGTGAGCGCCGCAGCCAAGATCCTGCTCGGTAAAGCCTGCTGCTGACAGCATGCGCGAAGCGATAATCGTGTGTTGTTTCGCGCCTGTGTGAGACGCGCATGCCAGGGCGATCTCTGGCTCTTTATAACCGTAGGCAGCGGCCGCACCTGACTCGATGAGTGGCAGCGCCTGGATGGATTTGATGGCGGATCTTGGATAGACGGACCGCTCTGTATCGCCGAGTGCCAGCACCAACCCTGATTTCACGCTGACGATTGCGAGCGAACCCGTATGAAAGCTTTCGACAAGCGGTCCACGGGTTGCTTCGATCAGGACGGGGTTGGTCATTGCTGCCTCTGGGGCTGCCTCTGAGGGGCCGTAACTCGGTCGGGTCGTCTTCTTAGTTGTTTCATTTGCACCCTGCCCAATGGACCTTGGATGTCAAACCCTTTGGCTAGATTGTTGCCAGCTGGTGTGGATGAGCCGCAGCGCTCTGCAACAAGAGCGAAGCCGAGTGAATGCAGTTCAATTTGAAGGTTTTTAGGGGTGCCCGCGTTGTTATGGCTGGGGCGGGAGGACTCGAACCTCCGAATGGCGGTACCAAAAACCGCTGCCTTACCACTTGGCTACGCCCCAACGCGGAACAGGCGTGATAGCTCTCTTTGGCGGGGCTGGCAAGGCCCCTTTCTGTGACTTTAGGGCTCAGCCCGGTGACGTGGGTTGGGTTTGGGTAACTCGGAGCAGATTGTCGTGAGCTTGCGAGGTTCTTGGCGCTGATGGCGCCGCCCATTCGGTACCAGGGAAGCAGTTTTCTTTAGCACGAGAACAGCGGCGCCTGCTTTTTTGTCAGGCCGGGCTTTGAGGGCCCTAAAGGTTATTCGGCAGCCTCAGTAACCCGGGCCTTCGTCAGTCGTTGTGGAAGCATGATTGCAATCAGAATGAATGCAACTCCCAAGGCCAGACCGATGGTTTCACCTGGCATGTCGGCGAAGAGGCTTGGATATTTGGTGCCGCCGATCGTGCCGAGCGTTGCTTTGCCGCCTGCGATCTTGGCGAGCACGCCGGTTGATTTGACCCAGCTGTAGCTCGCCATATAGGCCGCGGCACCGGCTAAGCCGCCAATGACAAAGACCAACCCATCCCAACGTCCTGTTGCCGCTGCCGTTAGGCCCGTTCCCGGGCAGTATCCTGCGACTGCAAAACCTGCACCCAACAACAGGCCGCCGATGAAGACGCCGATGTAGGCTGTTTTGACCGACATATGGCCAGGATCGACGATACCGGTCATGAGACCGCCGAACAGCAGAACCGAAGCGATGCCGATGCCTGCAAGAATGGTCTTCATCAAATGCAGGTTTGACAGGTTGAGCATCCGGATGATGTAGCCCGGGTTGGTTGCGCCGATGCGGTCGAGCACGAAACCGAAGGCACCGCCAATCAGGAGTGCAAGTACGATGTTTTCCATTGGATCAGGCCTCCTTGCGGAAGAGGAAGAGTGCGATGGGAATGCCGGCGAGGAACGCGCCAGCTGCGAAGATGTATCCTGAGACGGCGGTCTGCATCATGCCGCTCATCATGTGGCCGGATGTACAACCGCCCGCCAGCCGTGCGCCGTAGAGCACGATGAACCCGGCGAAGAACGACGCGACAAAGCGTTTGGTGACTGAATCGCCGAAGTTGGCCCGCCAGACTGCCGGCATGATGCGTTCCGATTTTGCGACTCCTCCGCGGAGTACTGCAGACAATGCGGCACCAATCATCATCGCGATGACTAAGACGAACGAGTAGTTGAGTGGGTTCTCAACGTTTTTGGCGTATTTGCCGCCGCTCTTATTGAGGTAGGCGTTCGGGCTTTCGTAGCCGCTCTTCGAAGTCTCTGACGTGACAACGACGTCGGGGTCGATGGCGTTCCAGATAATTCCATCCAAGATGACGAACTGCGTTGAGACGCCAATTGGTTTGATCAGGAACACCGCGGCGAAGAAAACTGCGCCGAGCAGCAAGCCGCCGACTTTCCAGTTCAGGGGCATGGATCGTTCTCCTCTTGATTAAACATTCGAATGTTTGAATATATTGATTTGATGAGGGTGTAAATGATGGAAATCAATCGTGTGAGTTTGGCCGTCAGATCGGCCCGGTGGTAGCGTATTCGCGGAGCTTGGAACCGGCTGTTATCACCGCCGAAGTGGCTCACAAGTTGGTGTTGATCCCTTGCGAGGCATTGGGCGGTCGGCTATCAATCAATGCTTCCCTGTGGCCTGAGAGTGGATAGCTAAACTCCACGAAACCGGTCGGGCGGAGCGTGGCGCAGTCTGGTAGCGCACCTCGTTCGGGACGAGGGGGTCGGGAGTTCGAATCTCCCCGCTCCGACCATCTTTGGGTTGGCCCTTCGGATGCCGACCAGCATCCGGGCCATGACAATTCTCCTAAATGCCTTTGGTCATCGCTTCCATTAATTGGCGGGGTCAGCTTGATAGATATAGCCACAGAACAAAACAAGGCCGATGTGGTCAACATTGCTTCTAGCATCGGACTTTTTGAACCAGAAGAGATACCAGCATTAAGCTCTATGTTTGATGCATACCTATCAGGTGAGCTTGGCGACCAACATCACTGGATTATTGCTAAAGAAACTGGGTCTGTTGTTGGAACTGCCTACTACGCGCCAGAAATGTTTGCTCAGAATGTCTGGAATGTATATTTTATCGGTGTTCATCCTGATAGTCAGCGTCATAGCGTTGGTGGCAGCTTGATGAAGTACATTGAAAATAACCTGAGATCGCAAAACCAGCGCATGGTTTTGGTTGAAACCTCAAGTTTGCCCCACCTTGAAAAAGCAAGGTCTTTTTATAAGAAACTCAATTACGAACAAGAAGCGACCATACGGGATTACTACAAGTCCGGTGACGACAAGATCGTGTTTCGAAAAGTACTTTAGTTCCTTACATCTTGGCTCGACGCTTGAAAGCTCAACAACCTAATCTGTTTGGGTCGAAGAGACTTCTGTAGGTTCTGACCATTTTAGTAGAGTCCGTTGTTTGCCAACACTACCGTGCCCAACACGTACTTGGGGTGTGGCGGGTTCTAAAGTCGCGTTGGACGGGATGCTTGGCGCTTCACGGTACCGCGAAGCCGTATGCTTCAATATCGTCCTTGCAGGCTTCCGAAATTAATTGCCGTGCCCGTGGGGCTTTGCGGAACATCTCTTCCATCGATGACGTTTTTGGGCGGACGGCGCTCTTGGCTGTAATTTTGCAGAACGTTTCCCAAAGGCCGCTGAGCGACGGGTGGTTATTCTCAAGGTTCTTGATGTCGTGTTCCAGATGATCGTAGCGGATCATGACGTCGATGATGTTCTCGCCATTGATTTTGTAGATCTCTTCATTGCGGCGAATGAGGTCGAGGTTTTTCGATGTCCAATCTTCGAAGCTCGTATCCTGGCCTGGGTTTTTGGAACGTAGTTTCCAAAAGTACATGCTGATCGCCGCATCGAACGGATTTCGGATCGTCGCAACCTTTGTGTAGCTATCCCAGATCTCCCCCCCAAGCCGCTGCCGGGCCAACGCTGCGGGGATGTGATTGAAATACTTCTGGGGTGGCTCGCGTTTGAGAAAGGCTTTCGCTTTTTCCAGCAGTGAGAGTTCGGAGTCTTCGTAGCGATAGTTTTGTGGTGCCCGGTATCCGAGTTTTTCGCGAGTTTCTTCGTCCTCTTTCGATATCGGCGTGATGATGCTGGTTTCTGTGGCAAAGCGTGAGAGCGCTATCTCCAAGGATGTGCTGCCGACTTTCCGAGCTTTCAGAACAATGATTTTGGGCTCGTGAAGTACGATCATAATCTGGTCCGGTCTTCGGCCTTCAATCTGTCGGCATACTGCTCTTGAGGCCCGAGTCTATGCATGGCTCACGCGTTGCCTCAAGTCTTTCAGGCGTCGGGTCATAAACCTTTGTGGTTGAGATTGGTAGGATAGTCCGTACGCGGGGGTAGTGGTGTCCGTCTAGGTGGCTTTTGGGAAACCTGTATTGGTTGTGTGTTAGGTCGTCTCGATAAAGGCTCCAGCCAGTTGCCGAATGTTCCCGCTTTACAACGTGCTTGTTTGCCATGCCCAGACCGGTGTCGGTTAAACTCGACTATAACCCTCAATTGACCATGGCTGGACCGCCAATTTGCTCGCAATCTCACGTTCAATTGATAAGCTGCGGCCTGTTAGCGTGACGCCATAAGGTTGGCGATTTCGTATGGTGTATTTCAGATTATCTCAAGTTGCCGGTTGTTTGCCGGGATTGCCGCGCGTTAACTTGGGTGAAGCGGCGTCAACTGTTACAAAAGACAATGGCTTGGAATGCGATCATCGGTCGGTTTGGCTTTGGCCAGCCCATAATCCCCGAAAACTCCACTCAACCTCAGACTGAGCGGAGCGGTTTTTCGTGGCTGAACCCGTTTGGATGGTTAAAGCCTAAACCGCCAAGCAAGCAGCTCGCCTTCACGATCGCGTTTGTCGGCTTGGCTGCCAAAATGGCGAAGGCTGACGGCGTTGCTGTTGAGGTTGAGGCGCAGGCCTTCGAGCGCTGCTTTTACGTGCCGCCGGAAGAACGGGCGAATGTGGAGAGGGTATACCGTCTCGCAGCCCAGGATGTTGCCGGTTACGAGGTCTACGCGCACCGCATCGCAAAGTTGCTGGCCGATGAGCCGGCGCTCCTAAGAGATGTCTTTGATTGCCTGTTCAACATTGCAGCCGCTGACGGCGTGTTGCATGAGGGCGAGGAAGCCTTCCTGCAAAACGTTGCGGCGACCTTCGGGTACGATGAAGAGTATTATTGGCAGGTACGCTCTATCTTTGTGCGCGATGTAACGAGCCCGTACGTGATCCTTGGTGTTTCGCCGGATGCGAGCGATGCTGAAATCAAGGAGCGTCGCATGGAGCTAATCCGCGAGAACCACCCGGACAGGCTCGCTGCGCAAGGCGTGCCGATGGAGTTTCTCGTGTTAGCCGACCGTAAAATGGCGGCGATTAATGCGGCCTACGATGCGATTCAGAAAGAAGGCGAAGTACGCTCGCAGGAGAAGCAGAGTGGCTGAGGCGTTTTCGCAGGGCCGCAACGATGGCCAGGCGGACGAAGGGGCCTTTGTGCCCGACAGCCCGTTGGTTGGTCGCATCCATCCGTCACCGAACTTTGAGCCGCGTAAAGATGGGCGGCAGCCCTCGATCCTGCTCTTGCATTACACCGGCATGTCGTCTTGCGAAAAGGCGATTGATTGGTTGTCGCGACCCGAAGCAAAAGTGTCGTGTCACTACGTCGTCGATGAGGATGGCGCTGTCACGCAGATGGTTCCTGAATCAGAGCGCGCCTGGCATGCGGGCGTATCGAAGTGGCATGGCGTGTCCGATGTGAATTCCATGTCGGTGGGGATCGAGATCCACAACCCAGGCCATGGCGAGGATTATCGCGATTTTCCCGACGCGCAGATGCAGGCTGTCACGGACCTTTCGCGAGAGATCGTGGCCCGTTGGGAGATCACGCCAGAGAATGTGCTGGGTCATTCAGATGTCGCGCCGGGCCGTAAGATTGACCCTGGTGAGAAGTTTGACTGGGCCGGGCTGGCTCAAGCTGGTGTTGGGCGCTGGGTTGCGCCGGAGCCGGTTGGTCCGGTGATCGGTTCTCATTCGCGGCAACCGAGCAACGAGGAGATCGCCCACGTGCGGCGTCTGTTGGCACTGTATGGTTATGGTGTCGGGCTTGATGGTCCGTGGGATGACGCGTGCCGCACGGTGTTGGCTGCATTTCAATTACATTTCCGACCGCAGCGTGTTGATGGTGTGATTGACGCTTCGACGGTTGCAACGCTGGAGCGTTTGATTGAAGCGAGTGATTTGGGAGAGAATCTTTCGTAGCGCGCTTCAGATGCCTACCGCTTTTTTGTTTGCCCACACTTCCTAAAGTCGTGTGGGGCTAGGTGACTCAACAATCGCGCCGTTAGAGTTGAACTCTGGCATTCGGGCCTATCTTTTAAGTTGGCCCTTCGGATGCCGACCCGCATCCGGGCCATGACATTTTAGAGGGCCCTTCGGTTGCCCACATGGCAACCCGGCGATGATAAGTCTCTGCTCGGTTGGTTTGGTTAGCTAACGGCGAAACTCTCACTTGACCCCGCCAAACGAATTCCCCTTATAGAAGCTACACCAGTCGGCCGGACGGCTGCTGCTGGCGGATGGGCTTTGTGGTCAACGTCCGTTGGTGGAGGAAAGTCCGGGCTCCATGGAAACACGGTGGCGGCTAACGGCCGCCGGGGGTGACCCCAGGGAAAGTGCCACAGAAAGTAAACCGCCTCATTGTCCGTCAGGGCCGCGAGGTAAGGGTGAAAGGGTGCGGTAAGAGCGCACCGCGCGTCTGGTAACAGGCGCGGTCGAGGTAAACCCCACCGGGAGCAAGACCAAATAGGGGTGGCCGGATGTGTAGGTCGGTCCAACTCGGCTTGCCGGTTTGGATTGGCGGGCTCCACACGACTTTAGGAAGTGTGGACCCTATCTATGGCATTAAACCAGTTTCCTGGTGAGCCGCCCGGGTAGGTTGCTAGAGGCGCGTAGCAATGCGCGTCCCAGATGAATGGCCGTCGCGGTCTTTAATTTAGTCAACACTCGGCAAGCCGGTGTTGAGCTAGGTTGTCAACATTCGGGAAACCGGCGTTGGCACTCGCTCTTTGCAGCGTTTGGCGTTGTTGGCTAATGAGACCTGACAGAACCCGGCTTACAGGCCGGCTGGTGTTAATTTCAGTATCTCGAACATGCTCTTAACGATTGCCGTTTCTGGATACCGCTCGTTACGCGAAGTCATCCTGCCGCTGGAGCGGCTCAACGTGGTGACGGGGCCGAACGGTAGCGGCAAGTCCTCGCTTTATCGTTCCATCCGATTGTTGGCATCAGTTGCGCAAGGGCGGATCGTTGGCTCGCTGGCGGTGGAAGGTGGGCTGACGTCCACACTATGGGCTGGGCCTGAAGCCTTTTCGCGCGGCATGAAGCAAGGCGAAGTTCCTGTTGAAGGCACGGTGCGCAAGGAGCGGATCAGCCTCAAGCTCGGGTTTGCGTCGGAAGACTTTGGCTACGTCATCGATCTGGGTTTGCCGCAGCCTGCGCGGACGCTGTTTGGGCAGGACCCTGAGATCAAATCGGAGACGGTGTTCGTTGGCGAGATGGTCCGGCGCAGCAATGTGTTGGCGCAGCGCAAGGGGCCGGTTGTCACCGTCACGCGCGACAAGGGTCAGCGCGATGTCATCCTGAAAGACATGCCGCCGTTCGACAGCATGATGACGCATGCTTCCGATCCGCGTGGGGCTCCGGAAATTTTGGCGTTGCGCGAGCGGATGCGCGGCTGGCGGTTTTATGATCACTTCCGCACCGATGCAGAGGCACCGGCGCGGCGGGCGCAAGTTGGGACGCGTACGCCTGTGATGGCGTCCGATGGTTCGGATGTGGCTGCGGCCTTACAGACCATTCGCGAGATTGGCGACGTCGACGGGTTCGAGCGCGCGGTGGAGGATGCGTTTCCCGGAGCGGAGATTGGCATTGAAGTGCGCGACGGGCTCTTTTCGGTTCAGATGCGCCAGCACGGGTTGTTGCGGCCGTTGTCGGCGGGGGAACTTTCCGATGGGACGCTGAGGTATCTGTTGCTGGTGGCGGCGTTGTTATCGCCGCGGCCGCCGAAGCTGCTTGTGTTGAACGAACCGGAGACGAGCCTGCACCCTGATTTGCTGGCACCGCTTGGGCGTCTCATTGCGCGGGCCTCAGAAGCAACGCAGGTGATTGTTGTTTCGCACGCCAAGCCGTTGGTCGATGAGCTTCTGGGCGAAGGCGGTCAGCTCATTGCCCTGCGCAAGGAGCTTGGCGAAACGGTCGTGGATGGCGTCGAAGCACCCGGCTGGTCCTGGCCGAAGCGGGGGTGATTGGGGATGCTATGAATGATCAGTTAGACACGAGCCTACAGCAGAAAATTCTCGATGCTATTCTGCGCGATGTGGAGATTCGACAGCTCGTTTTGGAAGGCACAGTGCATTATCCGGTTGCAGAGGAGCCGCCGACTATGCCTTATGAGCTGGGGTATTGTCCGATGATCATGAGAGCCAATCTGAAAGCGAAAAAGATCGCAAATTCTTTCGTTCGCGATCTCGATCCTTTGGAATACGCGTTCATTTTTCTAGAGGCTCGGCGACGGATCGCAGGTTGATGGCGATGATCCTCTGAACATCTTTGAATCTTGTGTTGACGTATGAGTGAGTTGTGGCGTGCGCGGTGCGTGTCAGGTGTAAGTCGGTTTGGTGGACTCAACGCCCCAGCCTCGTCCTGGCTAGGGCGCTACTGATAGATCCGAAGCCCTAGAGATCGATTTCATAGATCTCGGCGATTTCGATTGAGCCGCCGTGGCCGACGTGTGGGCAGTCCTTACCCTTGGCGATGGCATCTTCAATCGTGTCGGCACTGATGATGCTGTAGCCGGACACCGGGTTTGCGCCGCCGTCATCGGCAACGCGGTCTGCGTAAACCGTCTTCGACATCCCGACCGGATTACCCGGGTCGACGACCGCGCCGCCAAGGCCCTCCAGCCACGCCTTCCATTGCTGCATGACCTTTTGCGACTCTTCTGGGCTCTCGGGCTTCTTGCCGCCGTGATAAACAAACAGAAAGTTTGCCATGATCGTCTCCTTTGAGGGTTGGCGTCGCGGTTTTCTTCAAAGTGCTACGGCTGAAATGGCAGTATGCGTTGGAGGGTATCTCGCAAGAAGCTAAAAGTGGCGAAGAGTTTTTTGCCGTATCACAGCCCCACAAAAAAAAGCCGCGTTCCGAAGAACGCGGCGAGGTCTGGAGGGGGAGGAAGTAGGGTCGTGCAATAACGGGGTGTTAGATCAGAAGGAGGTGGTGATCTGCGACAGAACCGTGAGGGTCGTCCAAGCAGTTGCACCGATGATCGCCAAGCCAACTGCAAAGATCTGTGTCGCGATGATGGTGTCGTTCTGCATGGGTCTTCTCCGTGGTTTGCGTTGCGCCGTTGAGAAGACATTACGCAGATCGCCTGCGGCAGGCGGTCACGTGGGGAACAGGATAAAGTTTTTTCTGCGCCTTCGGATGCCCACGCTTCGGCTTCGCCTTGCGCATCCGGCGCATGACAACCAGCGATCATCGGCCCGCAGGGCCGGAGAGCAACGCGACCCGGCGCTCGTCCAACACCGGCTTGCCGCGTGTTGGAACAAATGCGCCGCCCCGTTGGAGCGGCCTGCGCGGACAGCGCAAAATAGCCGCGCGAGACATGATTAACTGGCGCTTCGGATGCCCACATGGCATCCGGGCCATGACAACCAGCCATCATCGGCTCGCAGGGGAGCGGGGGCGGTGCATCCGGGTGTTGGTTAACGGTTTAGAAATGCTGTGATAAGGCGTTTGACGGCTTTGGGGCGCTCGTCCTGGGGGACGTGGCCGCAGCCCGTTAACACTTTGAGGCGTGCGTTGGGGAGTTCGTGAACGAGGCGTTGGCCGGTCGCCAGGGGTACGGTGTGGTCGGCCTCGCACCAGATGATAAGCGTGCGTTGGCGGACTGTTGGGTAGCGTGCGATCAGGCTGTCGACGTGTTTGGGCTCGATACGCCGGGCTGTCGTGATGAGGGCGTGACGAGCGGCGGAATCGTAAAACGGATCGGCATAACCGCGGACTTCCTGGCGCGACAGTTTTCTGGCTTGGATTTCATCGAGCGACAGCCAGGTTGAGAGGACCGGCGGGACCATCATCAGCGCGGCATAGGGCAGGACCGGCGCGTTCATGAAGTCGATGAACTTGGTGCGCGGTTGGGGGTAGGTCGGCGCGTTCATTAACACGAGGTCGCGCACGCGGCCGGGGTTCGTTTCGTTAAGTCGAAGGGTCACCATCATAGCGATGGCACCGCCGAATGAATGGCCGACGATGGTGATGTTGCGCAGTCCGCGTTTACGGATGAAGGCTAGCACCAGGTTGGCGTGGTCGTACGGAGAGTAGGCCTGGGTGAATGGTTTTTCCGAGCGGCCGAAGCCTTTCAAGTCCAGCGCGATAACGCGATGGCGGCGGGCGAGTGTCGGGATGATGTTGCGCCAGGTGAATGTTGACGCGCCGAGGCCGTGCAGAAGCAACACTGGTCGTCCGCGACCATGCTCTTCCGCATAAAGCCGGACGGTGCCTTGTCCGGGGGCTTTGAGGCCGATGAGATAGGATTTGTCGGGTGTGCGTGCTGCGTGGGTCGGCGCGCTGAAACCCAGGCTAATAGATGCCATGGCAAACAGCCAAAGCACAGCCAATCGGGCTTTCCAACGCATACGCAACTCCACGCAGGTCTACTTCGAAACGGGTCTTAGCTCCGGTTTAGCCGGACAATGGTTACCGGGCCGTCAACGCGTGGTTCGTTTTGGGTGTCGAGGGTTTGAGGAGCGCTGGATCTTCGGCGGGGCGAACCCGCCGGACGATGTCGCTCATGGACTGCAAGGCCGGGTGTTAAGGGTTTGTTTTCCAAAACAAACAATGAAACGATGCATTAGTGATGGTGAAAGACCTGCCGACTAACTTCTTTTCCAACTTTCAGCGAATGCTTCGTTTGCGTGGTTGGCAAAGAGGAAATTGAAATGACGAGTCGTGCTGTTCTTGCGCCGTGGTCTCAATCTGACCGGCAAGTGTTCGGCAAGCATCCTGTTCGCATGAGCCATCGGCTTGCGGAAACCGGCCTCTTCGATGAAGCAACGCTGGCGCAGGTTATCGAGGACATTCCTGAGTCCCACTACAACCTGACGACGATGGGGTATGACCACGAGAACCCTGATTGGAAGGAAGGGCATCTCGGCGGCAATCGTGGACAGGACGTGATCGATGCCATTCGCCGTGGGCGGATGTGGTTGAGCATGCGTGCTTTGGAAGAGGTCGATCAACGGTACCGGGATGTTCTAACGTCGATGATGGAGGAGTTTGAAAGCGAGGTGGAGGACTTCCACACCTTCAAGCGTACTCTTGGCGTTTTGATTTCTTCACCGCAGGTCCGCGTCTTTTATCATGCTGACGTGCCGGGTCAGTCGCTTTGGCAGATCTCTGGCAGAAAGCGCCTTTACGTTTATCCGAACACGGAACCGTTCTTGAAGCCGGAAGATATGGAAAAGGTCGTGCTGGGCATGACGGAGGAAGAAATTCCTTTTGAGCCTTGGTTCGATGACTATGCCAAAATCTACGACCTTGGCCCTGGTGACATGGTGCACTGGCCGCTTAATGGACCGCATCAGGTCATCAATGAGGACTGCTTGAATATTTCGGTCACGACGTCTCACTGGACGCGTGCGATCCGGGATCAGTATGCGGTCAACTACGCCAATGGCGTGCTCAGGCAGAATTTTGGCTACACGCCGCGGACAACGCGACCAACCGGTCTATCGTTCTATCCGAAGGCGGCGCTGGCGGTTCTTTGGAAAAAGCTCAATCTGCAGAAGCACAAGAAGTTTGTGCGTGAGCTCAAATTCCAGATCGATCCAAAAGACCCGACTGGTATCTCGCAGCTTCGTACGGCGATGGTGAAGTAGGCGGCGTTGGCGAGGCAGCTAAGCCGCGCCTAGAAACATCGGAGTGGTGGTAACGCTCGTCGGCTATTCGAACTCCGGCAGGCCATCGAACACGCCGTTGAGAAACTCTGCGTACTTCATCCACTTTTGCGAGCTGCCCTTGTAGACCGGTTTTCTGACCTGGGCGAACGAGGCGGTTTGGACGGCGCGCGTGTTCTCGTGCGGGCTAAGGCACGCGTCCTGCCAGTCGAGGCCGAGGCCGTCGATGAGGCGGCGGGTTTCGGTTTCCTGGTCGGTTGTCAGGCGTTCGTAGCTGAGGTGATGAATTCGCCCGCCATACTGCTCCGACCAGAACCCCATCAGGTCAACGTACATCCTGAAATAGGCCGCGACGTCGGCGAGGTCATAGCAGTATTCCAAACCACGGGCTGGGAAATAGCGCTCGAAGTTGGACCAGCACGTTGCGGACGGATCGCGATGGACGTGGATGATTTTTGCTTCCGGCATGGCCGCGCAAATCAATGCAACGAAGCGGAAGTTGTGAGGCATTTTGTCGATGACAAACTTAGAGCCGTCAGAGTGGTTGGCTGCGGCTTCCAGGTATTGATTGCGGAAGTTGATGAGTTCTTCAGCGGTTGGCTCCTGCTCAGCGATGGCGATGTTGCGTCCGTACTTTTCAACGAAGCGCAGTTCGCCGGCTCCGAACACATCACTATGTGCGGACGTGACTTGCTCGACGAGCGTGGTGCCGGATCGCGGCATGCCGACGATGAACATGGGCGTTGGGGTTTGTAAGCTGTCAGCGGGTTTCAGGGCGGCATCCTGGAGGAGCGGTGCGGTGTTCTTGAGCCGTTGGAACAGCTTCTCGTCTTGCGAGATGTGGTAGTTGGTGAGCTTCTTTCGGAGCTTGTTGCCCTCGGACAAACGATCAAACGCGCCTTCGTAATTGCCGATCCCATTGTAAATCGTATAGAGCGCGAAGCAGATGTGGCAGCGGTCTTCTTCGGCCAGATCAATGCGGGCGTATTGATTCTCGATCTGCGCGATCAGCGGGTCGTCCGGCTTCCACTTCTTCAACATGCTGAGCAGGCGGTACCATTCTCCGTGATCGGGAGCGATGGCGAGCGCCTTTTGATACCAGGAGATTGCTTCGTCGATTTTGCCGCTGTGCTGTAGCGTTGCGAGGATGTTGCTGTAGACCTCGACGTAGTCGGGTTTGAGTTCGATGGCTTTCTCGTACGCCGCGATGGCTTCGTCGTACTTGCCTTGCTTCTCGAGTGTCGCGCCGATGTTGTTGTGGGCCTTGGCGTGGCCCGGATCGATTTTGATGATCTTCTGGTACGTGTCGAGAGCCGCGTCGAGTTCGCCGTTTTCCTTAAGCGCGTTGCCTAAAGTGATGAGCGCTTCGATATAGTTTGGTCTCAGTTCCACGGCTTTGCGGCAAAGCGCGATTGCTTCATCTAGCTGGTCGAGTTCTTTGAGGACGTGCCCGAGGTTGTTGAGCGCTTCGGGGTAATCGGGCTTGATCTGAAGTGCTGTGCGGTAGGAGGCAATTGCCGCGTCGAACCGGCCAAGCTCTTTGAGGGTAACGCCGAGATTGTTATGCGCGTCGGCAAATTCGGGGCTGATCTCGCAAGCCCTGCTGAAACCTTTGGCGGCGTGTTCGAGATAGCCGAGACCTTTGTGGGCTGCACCCAGCAGGTTCCAGAGGACGAACGAGCCTGGGAACTGAATGGTGAGCTGCCCGCTTTTTTCGGCGACGGCTGCAAACTGGCCCTGGTTATAAAGCGAGACGAGCGCGTTGATGTGCTCTTTGGGTGGGTTCAGCGCGGCCTGGGTGGCCTGCCTCAACTGTGCGAGTTTGGCGAGCGCCTGCTGTGCGCGCTTGTTGTTTGGGAAGGCTTCCAGCACGCCTTTGTAAAGCGTCGCGGCCTCATTGATCTCGCCCTTGCGCTCGTGCGATTTGGCGCGGGCCATTGCCCGGTCCACGGAGATCTTTGCCATCGTGCGTGCCCCTCAGGTGATTCGCTTGAGAAGCATAAAACCAGTTGGTGGGTGCCCGAAGCTTGAGGGTGCGTTCTTCCCCAGGTGGGTGTTGCTGCGTAGAGGGTCTACTAGTGCCGGTAGCGTTGATGCAGACTGGGTTACTCGATGAGCTGTTTTTCGAATTTCCAGCTGCTTCCGAGGCCTGCTCGAATCAGCCATCAATACTCTCCCCGAATCCCTAAATTTCAGACTTCACTGCAATGCCGGAAGTCTAATCCCCGAATGTTTTCGTTTAGAATTGCATCATGCAATGCATCTGAGCAGAAACTATAGATTTGAAGCTGCTCTCTGGTGCCGCGCCAAAGGTGATGGCCATCGATAACTGACTTCTGCAAAGACAATTCCTCTTTGCCAAAACCGCGTGGCCCCATGTGCCGAAGGCCGTTTCTTTCTTTGAACCTGACGCGAGATTTTTCAATGGACACCGCCGCCAATTGGACAAGCACATTTAATAGCCAGAATTTTTTCCCTCCATCCAACGCCCCCCCTATGGCGACTTCTGGAACTCGAATGAATTGATGCAAATTGGGCTCAAATCTTGAAATCAGGCTCTTGAGCTTGTCAGAAACTATCAAAGTATCGTATTCAGGTGCTGGGCCGACGTCACCCACTTCGCCATCAGGATTAGGGTTAATGTTTACCCTGCGCGGTCCATGAGAGAACATTGCTTCAGGCATTTTTTTGGAGAATAGAAAAAACGTTTCAAAGCCAAACTCGCGTGTTCCTCCACCCTCCCAGGGAACCATCGTCGTTTTTTGGGGCTCGCCACCGACGAAGTCGCAATTGATCCAACTGAGATCGCTAGAAAGTCGAAAAATGTAAGCCATTTCTACTCGCCACAGGTCACTTTCACTTAGGAAATTTACTTGACGCTTCCAAGATCGCCGCGCGCATAAGCGCGCTGTGAATTATGTGTTCCCTGCTCAATTCCCAGCCGTCATTACCAAAATCCAATGTGAGTTTTTTTACTGCTTGCCGGTGTTTTAACCCGTCTTTGAGCCACTGATTCTGCTCTGCTTCCCGAGGTTCGTAACGTTTCATGTTGTAGGCATGGCGGTTGACCAGTCTGCTCCACTCTTCGGGGAGTTCGCTTTTGATCTGTTCAACCGCCCAGTTCTTTTCTTCATCGCTGAAGCAATCTATCGGTTTGCTAGGTTCGTCCATCGCAGGTCCTGCCTCGCCCTCCTATTCGGCCAATACCATGCCTCGTTACACAACCTTCGCGGTGCGTTGGCCGTCGTCGTGCGGGAAGCGCGCCTCCGGCATGACTTTGAGGGAGCGTAGCTCGCAATCCACCTCAAATACCTAATCCACACCTCTACAACACAACGCCAGCGCCTCGCAGCGCCGGACTGTGCTTGCGCGGTCGCGGTCCAAGAAAACACGGGCTTTTCCCAGATAAACTGGTTAATAAACCATTGACACCCATAAATTTCCATGTGATCCCATAAATGCCCGTCCGCACCGGGCAAAGGGCCGTGGTTGAGGCGCCTGTCTTGAGAGAGGGCCAAGCCAGTGCGACCACCACGGTCCGCCGGCATCCTTTGAAGGTCTGTCGCGCGTTTTGGGAGCGGTGGTTTGTGCGGAGGATTTGCGTGGCGGCTGAGGTCGCCGATTTAAGTTTTGCGTCGAGGTGCAAGGTCAGCTGGAAAAGGGATGGACCGTTTTGTCTCGACATACACGAACAAGATCGACGCCAAGGGACGGGTCTCAATTCCCGCGCCGTTCCGGGCGGTGCTTGAACGCGACGCCTACCCGGGCGGAATCTACTGCTACCCCTCGCTCGATGCTCCGGCGCTCGATGCGGGCGGCGAGAGGCTTGCGAAGAAGATCGACGCGCTTCTCGGCAATCTGCCGGACTATTCCGACGAGCGGGACGAACTCTCCGTCGCGCTTTATGGCGACGTCCAGGTCTTGTCGCTCGATGGCGATGGGCGCATCGTCCTTCCTGAAGGGCTTCGCGCGCACGCCGGTCTTCAGGGCCGGGTTGCTTTTGTCGGGCTTGGTGACAAATTTCAGATCTGGCAGCCGGAGCGCTTCGAGGAGCGCCGGGAAGCTGCCAGAGCAAAGGTTCGAGATCACCGCAAGCTCTTCGGCGAGGGCGGTGAAGGCTGATCGGGCGGCGGAAGCTGCTGACGCGTTTACGGCGGGGGCGAAGGAGTACGGGAATTATGCCGCGGCGCAAGCCCAGACGCGGGGTCGAGACGAGCGCATCGGGCGGCCGGCATGTTCCCGTGCTTCTCACGCAGGTGCTGGAGGCGTTGGAGCCAAAGGACGGCGCAACCTACATTGACGCGACGTTCGGGGCGGGCGGCTATACGCGCGCGATCCTCGATGCGGCCGAGTGCAAGGTCACGGCGTTTGACCGTGATCCGACTGCGATTGCCGGGGCGGTTGAGATGCTGTCCGAATATGGTGAGCGGCTGAGGCTGCTCCAGTCTCCTTTCGGCGATCTCTATAATCTGACATCTCCAGACTCTGAGGCGGGATTGCGCGGCGCGTTTGATGGCGTTGTGTTTGATCTCGGCGTGTCGTCGATGCAGCTCGATCAGCCCGAGCGTGGTTTTTCGTTTCAGGCCGATGGTCCGCTCGACATGCGCATGGAGGGTCTCGGTAATCTCAACACTCAGCAGGCTGGTGTTGGGGCGCGTGCAGGGGGACGTGAACAGGTTGGTGTGACGGGCGACGCGGCTGAGGGCTCGATGGGCCAGGGGGATCAGGCCGGTTTGTCGGCTGCCGATGTCGTCAACACCTTTGAAGAGGCCGATCTGGCGGACATCATTTTTCGGCTTGGCGAAGAAAAGCGTTCGCGGGCGATTGCGAAAGCTATCGTGGCACAGCGGGCGGATCAGCCGTTTTCGAGCACCCTGGAGCTCGCCAATCTGATTCAGAAAGTCCTAGGGCGCGGTCCGCCAGGAAAACATCCGGCGACGCGGACGTTTCAGGCGCTGCGGATGTTCGTCAACGATGAGCTGGGGCAATTGCTGCATGGTCTTGTGGGGGCGGAGCGTGCGCTCAAGCCGGGCGGCAAGCTCGTTGTCGTGACTTTTCACTCCATCGAAGACCGCATCGTGAAGCGCTTCATCAACAGCCGCTGTGGCAAGACCGAAGGTGTGTCCCGGCATATGCCGGTGCCTGCGGTGCCAAAGCATGAGCCAAGTTTCCAAATCATTAACTCTCGCTCGTTAACGTCTTCTAAAGATGAATTGGAAGCGAACCCGCGTGCCAGGTCAGCACGGTTGCGGATGGCCGTGCGCACGGACGCGCCAGACTGGCCGTTGGCGGAGGAAGACGCGGCGGCGTTTGGAATTCCGCGGTTGCGCGTGGGTTGAGCTTTGAATTCGAGTAAGCAAGCCGGTTTGGCTTGATGCGATAGCCGTCGGAAATCCGGGCGGCGTGATGAAGGCGCGCGGCGATGAAAACTGCTTTGATGTTATCTGTCCTGCTGATGCTGACGAGCGCGTTTGCGCTTTACGCCGTCAATCACGACACGCGGAAGCTCGAAGCTGGTGTTGCGGCTCAGGAAAAGACCATTGAGAAGGTGCAGAAAGATATCGCGATCCTGAAGGCGGAGCGCGCGCATCTGGCGCGTCCAGAGCGGATTGGGAAAGAGGCGCGCGAGTTGGGTCTTGTGCCTGCCAACCGCAATCAGTTTACCGGGTATGCGGACCCTGATCCGTTGAAGCGGGGCCGAGGACGTATCGAAAGCGCTGAGGATGCAGTCGGCGCAGGGGGAAGCTAGCCGCGATGTCGGTGCGGGTGACCATTCAGGCCGGTGTCGATGACGAGGCCTTCCGAACGCCGCCGCCTCCGGGTGAGGAGCAGCGCCGGGCCGCGCGTTTAAAGTCGCAGCAGCGTGCTGACCGGTTCCGTTCCCTTGCGGCAATTGGGTTGATGGTTTTGGCCTTCCTGGCGGTGTCGGGTCAGTTGATCCGGCTATCGATGAGTGGTCAGGAGCAAGAGCGGCTGTCGGTCAATGCGCCAATGGCGACAGCTTTTGCGCGGCCGGATATTGTCGATCGCAAGGGACGGTTGCTAGCGGGCGATGTGGTTATGCCGTCGCTGTTCGCCGATCCGAAGATCATTCTCGATGTCGATGAGGCTGCAACAAAGCTTGCTGGTGTTCTGCCTGATATTGATGTCGATCGGGTCCGTGAGGCGATTTCTGATCGCGACAAGCGCTTTGTTTGGTTGCGGCGCGGGCTTTCTCCGGCACAAGCGCAGAAGGTTCATGATCTCGGGCTACCGGGCTTGAGTTTTCGCCAAGAGTTGCGGCGCGCTTATCCGCTTGGACGGCTTGCGGGGCATGTGCTCGGATACGTCGATATCGATAACAAGGGCCGCGCTGGGATCGAGCATTATCTCGACCGGGTGAAGCATGTTGATGCCGTGCATGGGGCATCGTTATCGGGCAAAGCGCCGTTACGTTTGACGCTCGATGTGGCGGTGCAGTTTGCTGTTGAAGATGAATTGGCGACAGCACTGAAGCGGTACAAGGCAAAAGCAGCGTCTGCCTTAGTTATGGATGTGCGCAATGGTGACATCGTTGCTGCGGTTTCATTGCCCGGTGTCGATCCGGTGGTCTCGTCGCAGCGGTTTGAGCGCGCGCGGATTGATCGGCTGACGCAAGGGACCTACGAGCTTGGGTCGATCTTCAAGACGATGACGGTGGCGTTGGCGCTTGAGCAAGGCCATACGCTGGAGACGGTGGTTGATGTGCGCAAGCCGCTGGAGGTTGAATCGTACACGATTAAAGACCTGCATCCAGCCGGGCGGCCGTTGTCGGTGGCCGAGATTTTTCTGAAGTCGTCGAACGTGGGTTCGGGTTTGCTCGCTTTGGGGGCGGGTCAAGATGCGCAGGAGGCGTTTCTGGAACGGCTTGGTTTGCTCGGCGACCTTGCAACAGAGGCGGGCTCGGTTGCGAAACCGACAAGGCCTGCTGTTTGGGGAGAGATAGAGACGGTCACAGTTTCTTACGGTCACGGACTTGCGGTGTCGCCGTTGCAGTTTGTGGCTGCCAGCGCCCCGCTGATCAACGGCGGTTATCTCGTGAAACCTCGCTTCGTTGCGCAGACGCATGATGGCGAACAGTTGTCGCAAGAGCGCAAGCAAGTTGTGAGTGCGGAAACGAGCCGGCAGATCCGCGCGATCATGCGCTGGAATGTGGCAGGCAAGGTGGGCACAGGGTCACGCGCCGATGTGCCTGGTTTGCGTCTTGGGGGTAAGACGGGGACTGCTGAAATCGCCGGAGTTGGTGGCTATCAGGAGGAGGCGGTCATTTCGTCTTTCCTGTCAGCCTTCCCGATGGATGCGCCGTCGTATGTCATGCTGGTCAGTCTTTTCGAGCCGCAGGGGACAAAAGAGACCAAAGGCAAGATCACGGCGGGACTGAATGCTGCGCCGACGACAGCACGCATCGCCTCACGTATTGCGCCGCTTTTGGGCTTTATTCCCGGTCCTGCCGTTGAGGCTGTTGTCGATCGTTGAGCCGAGCGCTGTTTGACGTGACCGGGTCGGCGCAATAAGAACCGGGCATCGTTATTCGGGCGTGCGCGAAGGTGCGGACGCCTTCTTGTTCGGGCTTTGTTGATGAAGCTATCTCAGATCATTAATGGGTTAGGTGGCCTGCTGTCGGATAAGAAGTTTTCGGCAGCTGTAGGTGACATTGAGATTACCGGCCTTACGTCTGACAGTCGTGCCGTGGAGCCGGGGTATCTGTTTGCTGCAATCCCGGGTGTTGCTGTTGATGGGGCGAAGTTTTCACCGGTTGCTGTTGCGGCGGGTGCTGTTGCGGTTCTTGCATCAGAGGATGCGGATTTGTCGGCGCTTGACGCCCGCGTTGTGATTTTGCGAAGCGGTAATCCGCGCCGCGCGTTGGCATTGTTGGCAGCGGCGTTTCATGACCGGCAGCCGCAATGTGCCGTGGCCGTCACCGGAACCAGCGGCAAGACATCGGTTGTTGAGTTTACCCGGCAGATTTTTGCGCATGTGGGTTTGCGTTCGGCTTCAGTTGGGACGATTGGCATCGTCAAGCCGGATGGTGGGCGATACGGTTCCTTGACGACGCCTGATCCTGTGTCGTTGCACAAGACGCTTAGCGAGCTTGCCGATGATGCGGTGACGCATGTTGCGTTCGAGGCGTCTTCGCATGGACTTGATCAGCATCGCCTCGATGGCGTTAAGCTGACAACTGCGGCGTTCACCAACCTGGGTCGTGACCACCTTGATTATCACCCCGACACGGAAGCGTATCTGCAGGCGAAGCTGCGGCTTTTCACGGAGCTGTTGGACCCCGGGCAGACAGCTGTTGTTAATGCCGATGGTGCTGAGCATGAACGCGTGATTGACGCCGGCAAACAGCGTGGCCTTCGGCTGATGTCCGTTGGCAAGGCTGGCGAGGATCTCAAGGTCGTGTCGGTCGCGCGTGAGGGGTTTGCGCAAGCCCTGAAAATTGCTGCAGGTGGGGAGACGTTCGATGTGCGTTTGCCGTTGATTGGCGATTACCAAGTCGAGAATGCGCTCGTTGCAGCAGGGTTGGCCATTGCCGCAGGGGTTTCGCCAAATGACGCTGTTTCTGCGTTGGGGGGACTTAAAGGTGTGCCGGGCCGGCTGGAGATTGTCGGTGAAGCGCGAGGCGGATTGGTTGTTGTCGACTATGCGCATAAGCCTGAGGCATTGTCGGCGGCTTTGAGTGGCGTTCGGCCGTTTGTGAGCGGCAAGCTTGTTTGTGTTTTTGGTTGCGGGGGTGACCGGGATCGCGGCAAGCGCGCCATCATGGGCGGTATTGCGTGCGATGAAGCTGACGAGGTGATTGTCACAGATGATAACCCACGCAGCGAAGACCCTGCTGCGATACGTACCGAGATCCTTGGTGGGTGTGCGGGCGCGCGGGATATCGGCGATCGCCGCGAAGCCATTGAGGCTGCGGTGGGCGCAATCGGAGCGGGGGACGTTGTGCTGATCGCTGGCAAAGGCCACGAGACGGGACAGATTGTGGGCGATCAGGTGCTGCCGTTTTCGGATCACGATGTTGCACGCGAGGCGTTAGGGAGGATTAGTGCCGATGGCTGACGCGCTATGGACGTGGAGCGATCTCGTTGCGGCAGCTGGGGGCGAAGCCGATGGGGCTGATCCGGGGCTGATCGGGAACATCTCAATTGATAGCCGCGCAGTTGCCGAGGGTGACCTGTTTGTTGCCCTTAAAGACCGCAGGGATGGCCATGACTTCGTGACGACCGCTTTTCAAAGCGGCGCGCGGGCGGCGCTGGTTTCGCGGGGCTATCAGCGGAAGCCGGGAGATGTTGCGTTGTTGCGGGTCGACGATACGCTCTCCGGGTTAGAGCGCATCGGCATGGCGGCGCGGGCGCGGTTGGGGCCTGATGCGAAGGTGATTGGCGTTACCGGCAGCGTTGGTAAGACGACGACGAAGGAAATGTTGAAGGCGTGTTTGTCCCGGCTCGGGTCAACGCATGCGGCGGATAAATCCTTCAACAATCACTGGGGTGTCCCGCTGACGCTCGCCAGGATGCCGGCTGATACCAAGTATGGTGTTTTTGAAATTGGCATGAACCATGCCGGCGAAATCACGCCTCTGACCAAGATGGTTCGGCCGGATGTTGCGATCATTACGACCGTCGCGCCGGTGCACCTGGAGCATTTCGCGAGCGTTGAAGAGATTGCGGCGGCGAAAGCCGAAATCTTGACGGGCCTTAGTTCAGATGGGCGGGCCGTTCTGAATGGCGACAACGAGCACTACGCGTTCCTTCGCAGCGAAGCGGAGCGATTGGGAGCCTCGGTTTGCACATTCGGGACCCAGCCCGGATCTAATGTGATGCTGGAGGCGAGCGAAGCAAAAGGCGAGCTCACTGAGGTGACGGTTGGGCTGTCATTGCCAACTGGCACAGAGCAAGTGACCTATCAGCTTTCGTTGCCAGGCCAGCACATCGTCATGAACTCTCTGGCCGTCGTTGGCGCTTTGCAGGCGGTTGGGGCGGACCTGTCGGTTGCGCTTCCGGGTTTGGCAGAAATGTCTGCGCCACAGGGACGGGGTGTTCGTACGCCGCTTCAAGTTGAAGGTGGCGCGGCTTTGCTGATTGATGAGAGCTACAACGCGAACCCCGTCTCAATGCGCGCTGCGATTGAGCTGTTGGGGTCAGTTTCGCGTGACGATTTCCCCCGGCGCATTGCTGTTATTGGCGACATGCTCGAATTAGGCGCAGATGAGCGACGTTTCCATGAAGACCTGCTCGAACCGCTTCAAAATGCGGAGGTCGGCCAAGTTTTCACGGTCGGGCCAAGAGCAAAAGCGCTTTTTGAGGTCTTGCCCACGATCATGCGCGGTGGATGTGCAGAGGAGGCGAGCGGGCTAGAAGCAGCGTTGCTTCAAGCCATAAAGCCAGGCGATGTCATCATGATTAAAGGGTCAAATGGGGCCCGGACCTTTGAACTTGCCGCAGCACTCAAACGCCACTTTGGGCGATGAAGACGGGTCAAATCGCGCTTGTGGCTTGCCGGGACGGCATCAGGGCGATAACGAGTGCCTGGGGATGGCCCGATTCTTCGCTTTATTGGCCAGCATTCTGCGGAAAGCTGCGCATCGCTTGGAGAAGCCGGGTGTGTTTAGGGCGCGAGAGCTAAGACAAGAGGGGCCCGATGCTCTACGAACTGGTGAACTTTTCGGATCAGCTCGGTCCGCTCAACGTCTTCCGCTACATTACGTTTCGAACCGGTGGTGCCATTTTTACGGCGTTGCTGTTCGTTTTGCTGTTCGGACCGGGCATTATTGATCTCCTCAGAGTTCGCCAGGGCAAAGGCCAACCGATCAGGACCGATGGCCCTGAGAGCCATCTGGCAAAGCGTGGTACGCCGACGATGGGCGGCTTGATGATTTTGTCCGGTGTGCTGGTTTCGACGCTCCTATGGGCGAATCTGTCGAACATGTATGTGTGGATCGTACTTGGGGTGACGCTGACGTTCGGTCTGATCGGGTTTTATGACGATTATCTCAAGGTCACGAAGCAGACGGCGTCGGGCTTCTCGGGTCGGTTGCGGCTTGGGGCAGAATTGGCCGTTGCCGCTATGGCGACTTACGCGATTATGGAACTCGCGCAACCTGATTTTGCAACAAAGCTGACCGTACCATTCTTTAAGGACCTGCTGATCGAGCTCGGGCCATTTTTCATCTTGATGGGTGTCTTGGTCATCGCAGGGGCTGGGAATGCCGTTAATCTAACCGATGGTCTTGATGGGCTCGCCATTGTGCCGGTGATGATTGCAGCATCGACCTTCGGCCTGATCGCTTATCTTTCGGGTAACTTCAAATTCGCCAACTATCTACAGATCCACTTCATTGAGGGCACGGGCGAGCTGGCCATCGTTTGTGGGGCGTTGATTGGTGCTGGACTCGGGTTCCTTTGGTTCAACGCGCCGCCGGCGATGATCTTCATGGGCGATACCGGCTCGTTGGCGTTGGGTGGTGCGTTGGGTTCAATAGCAGTGGCGACAAAGCACGAGATTGTGCTCGCGATTGTTGGTGGACTGTTTGTTCTCGAAACACTGTCGGTGATCATTCAGGTGACGTCTTACAAACTCACTGGGAAGCGGGTGTTCCGAATGGCGCCGCTACACCACCACTTCGAGCAAAAAGGCTGGCAGGAATCGACCGTTGTTGTTCGTTTCTGGATTATTTCCGTTGTTCTGGCGCTTATTGGCTTGGCGACCTTGAAGCTGCGCTAGTGCGGCGTGCCTCTTGGGTTCTCAACAATACCGCGCAGCTCTTGAGCTGAACCGGATGGAATCGCGATAAGCTTGCAACCACTATGATTCGCGCAACGACCTTTGCCGGGAAACACGTGGCGGTCTTCGGGCTCGGGGGCTCGGGGCTAGCGGCTGCGCGTTCGCTTATTGCAGGCGGTGCGAGGGTCGTGGTTTGGGATGACGGAGAGGCGGGTCGCAAGAAAGCCGCCGAAGCCGGTCTTCATGTTGTTGATCTGTGTGAGGTCGATTGGAGTACGTTGTCGTCGCTCGTTCTGGCCCCGGGGGTTCCGCTTACGCATCCTGAGCCCCACTGGACGGTGCAGCTTGCGCATCAGCATGGCGTTGAGATTATCGGAGACATCGAGATTTTCGCGCGTGAGCGCGCGGTTCACTGTTCGGATGCGCCGTTTATCGCCATCACCGGAACCAACGGCAAGTCAACGACGACGGCGCTGATTTCGCATCTTTTGCAGGAACTTGGGTTCGATGTGCAGATGGGGGGCAACATCGGGCGCGCGATCCTGACGCTTGAACCGCCAGCCCCCGAACGCATCCATGTCGTCGAGATCAGCTCCTATCAGATCGATTTGACGCCGACGCTCAAGCCGTCGGTTGGTGTGTTGTTGAACATCTCGCCGGATCATATCGACCGGCATGGGACGCTGGAAAACTATGCGGCGGTGAAAGAGCGGTTGTTAAAGGATGCCGTAACGGCGGCGGTTGGTATCGACGATGCCTTGACGCAGGCTGTTGCTGAGCGTTTGGCTGCGGGGGCTTCTGAAAAGCTTTATGCCTTTACCTCAGGCAAAGGTGCCCGTTTGGTGCCAAGGGTTTATGCGATCGGACAGACGCTTTTTGCGCATGAGATATCGGGGTCTTATGCGTCGAGCCGCGAGATCGCTAATCTTGAGGGGGCTGTCACCTTGCGGGGGCAGCACAACACGCAGAATGCGGCGGCGGCGCTGGCGGCGCTCAGAGCGTTGCAGTCGTTGGCGGATGAGAAACGGGTGGCGCTGACGGCTCTCAGGTCGGACGGTCGACCGAGCGTGTTTGATCCAGAGGGACTAGCTGCCGGGCTGCACAGGTTTCCTGGGTTGCCGCATCGGCTGGAGCAAGTGGGGACATCGGCGAGCGGTGTGGCCTTCATCAACGATTCCAAAGCCACCAATGCTGAAGCGACGGAAAAAGCGTTGCTGTCGTTTGAGAGCGATATCTATTGGATTGTTGGCGGTCAGGCAAAGTCGGGTGGTATCGCGCCGCTGGAGCCGTTGTTCGGACGTGTCGCAAAAGCCTATCTGATTGGTGAGGCGTCGGGTGATTTTGCAACGACGCTTGAGGGCCAGGTTGCGTTTGCCCAATGCAGGACCGTTGAAGCCGCGGTTGCGCAAGCCGCAGCGGATGCTGGCGCGGCTGCGACGGCCGATCCCGTGGTTTTGTTTTCACCGGCTTGTGCGTCTTTCGATCAGTTCCGCAATTTCGAAGAGCGTGGTGAAGCGTTCCGCATGGCTGCGCAGCCGTTTTTGTCGGGTTCTGGTGAGGTCGACGGAGGTGTTCGATGAGCATCTCCCGTTCCGATCGCAGCCGGTTGGCGGAATGGTGGTTTACGGTTGATCATGTTCTGATCGTTGCGATCGCGGTGTTGATGCTTTCGGGGATCGTGCTGTCGCTTGCAGCAAGCCCAGCAGTTGCAGTGAAAAAAGAACTCCCGACGTTCTTTTTCTTCGAGCGGCACATCGTCTTCTCGCTGGCTGGCTTTGTCGTGATGATGGGGCTGTCGTTTTGTAGCCCGGTTGTCGTGAGGCGGTTTGCATTGCTGTTGCTTCTGGTCTCGTCAGCAGCGCTCGTCTGGGTTCTTTTGAGCAACAATGTGATCAATGGCGCGCGGCGCTGGATTTCGATCGGTGGAATTTCGCTGCAGCCCTCTGAATTTGTGAAGCCTGCGTTTGTGGTTGTTGTCGCGTGGTTGTTTGCAGAAGCTCGGAATCGGCAGGACATGCCTGGGCTTCCGTTAGCCGTTGGTGTTGGTGCCATCGTTTGCGGGTTGGTCGTTATGCAACCTGACGTAGGGCAAACGGCTTTGTTGGTCGCGACGTGGGGTGCGCTTTATCTGCTGGCTGGTTTGCCATTCATCGGCGTAGCCGTACTTGGCGGGGTTGGCGTTTTTGGCGTGATCGCGGCGTATCTGTTTTTCCCGCACGTGCAAAGCCGGATCGACAGGTTCGTCAGTGCGTCTCATGAAGCGAACTCTCAGGTTTCGCGCGCGATAGACTCCTTTGTGCAAGGCGGATTTCTCGGGCGAGGCCCCGGTGAGGGCACGATCAAAACGCGTTTTCCGGATGCACACACGGATTTCATCTTCTCTGTGATCGCAGAAGAGTACGGAGCTGTTGCCTGCCTTGGGCTTGTTGCGCTTTTCGCGTTTATCGTGGTCAAGGCCATGATTTCGGCACTTCGAGAGCTGAGTTTGGCAAACCGTCTCGCCGTTCAGGGGCTGGCAATCATGTTTGGCGGGCAAGCTTTCATAAACATGGGCGTGAATGTTGGCCTTTTGCCCGCAACGGGCATGACGCTGCCTTACATCTCGGCTGGCGGATCTTCGATGCTTGCAGTTTCCGTTGGTCTCGGCATGTTGTTGGCCTTGTCGCGTCGACGGGTTGGGCTTGACGGGTTCGAAATGGCGAAATATTCGGCGGCACCTGCCGTGATGGGGGAAGTTAATGCTTACAGCAGGCATGGACAGGTGTGAGGATATGGGCGGGCCACATGCATAACGATAACGCGCCTTGCATACTTCTGGCGGCTGGCGGAACCGCGGGGCACCTGTTTCCAGCTTACGCCCTGGCAGAAGAATTAGGTCGGCGCGGCTATGTCGTTGACCTCGCGACAGATATGCGGGGCGACCGCTATGGAACCGGCTTTCCAGCTCGGACGGTTCATCAGATCCCGTCGGCCACCCTGGCGGAGAAATCGCCTGTTGCTGTCGCCAAAACGGTTTGGACGCTGTCACGAGGTGTTGCGGCTGCAGCTAGCTTGCTCGGTAAGATCCGGCCTTCTGTCGTGGTTGGGTTTGGTGGGTACCCGACGTTTCCACCGCTCTTGGCGGCCAAGTTTCGCGGCATCAAGACGGCGCTGCATGAGCAAAACGCTGTGTTGGGACGTGCTAAC
Source organism: Filomicrobium sp. (assembly GCA_040219445.1). Classification (GTDB taxonomy): domain Bacteria; phylum Pseudomonadota; class Alphaproteobacteria; order Rhizobiales; family Hyphomicrobiaceae; genus Filomicrobium. The sequence continues at coordinate 1,213,924 of JAVJSM010000003.1, forward strand.
CGGATGCTCGCCGCACGGGTCGATGCAGTCGCGACATCTTTTGAAAAGGTCAAGTATCTGGAGGGGTCGCTGGTCGAGAAAGCCCGTTTCACCGGCAATCCGGTGCGTGATGTGGTGCATGACTGCGCGATGCGGCCTTATTGGTCGCCGGGAGCTGCTGATGAAATCCGGCTTTTGGTTTTTGGCGGTTCTCAGGGTGCGCGCTTTTTTTCCGACGTGGTTCCTCCGGCCCTTACGATGCTGTCTGATGACATTCGTGACCGGCTTTATGTGGTGCAGCAGGCGCGCGAAGAAGATGTGGAGCGTGTCGAATCGACCTACCAATCGGCGGGAATTTCGGCTGATGTTGCCCCATTCTTTGCAAATCTGCCAGAGATTATGGCAAGCTCACAGCTTGTGATCGGTCGTGCCGGGGCCTCGACGATAGCCGAGTTGACGGTGATCGGAAGGCCGTCGATCTTGGTGCCGCTGCCGCATGCGCTTGATAACGATCAGCTTCAGAATGCAGCGAGACTTGCCGAATCGGGTGGCGCTTGGTGTATCGAACAAAGTGATCTGAGCTCTGAGCGTTTTGCGATGGAGCTACAGAGGTTGTTTACTTCGCCGCAGCTTCTGCTGGATGTGGCACAGGCTGCCAAGCAGGTTGGAAAGCCGGATGCGGTGATGCGGCTCGCTGATCTTATTGGTGAGCTTGCAGGTTAACGGGCCGGGGGGCCTTGCAGGTCGGCAGATCTGCGGATTTGTCGTGGGGTTGGTCGTGCCAAGTGCGGGTCCTTAGCAGGGGTCGCGAGGCTCTTTCGTCCTAACCTTTGTGAGCGTTCTTTCGTGCGTTCACGGAGTTTAAGGGCTAGGGAAGTCGATCGCCATTGCGGCGGACATTCTATTTGAGGGAAGTAAACTCATGGAAATGCCCAGTCAGATCGGGACGTTTCACATTATAGGCATTGGCGGAATTGGCATGAGTGCTATCGCTGAAATCCTGATCGACAAGGGCTATTCGGTTCAAGGTAGCGACCAGAGGGACAGCGCTAACGTCAAGCGGCTGCGTTCCAAAGGTGTTCGTGTCTTTATCGGCCATGATGCTGTTAACCTCGTTGGTGCCCGCCAGGTTGTGATTTCGAGTGCCGTCAAAGATGGCAACCCGGAGCTTGAGGCGGCCCGTCAGCGTGGTTTGCCGATTATTCGCCGTGCTGAGATGCTGGCCGAATTGATGCGGCTCTATTCGACGATTTCGGTGACGGGGACGCACGGGAAAACGTCCACGACATCTTTGATTGCGCACATCCTGACGTCGGCAGGTGTCGATCCCACAGTCATTACCGGCGGGATCATTCAAGAGTGGGGATCCAATGCACGGTTGGGTGCAGGTCCTTGGATGGTTGTGGAAGCCGACGAATCCGATGGGACCTTTGTGCGGCTGCCGACGCAGATCGGTATCGTCACAAACGCGGACCCGGAACATCTCGATTTCTTCGGTGATGTGGAGACCATGAACGCTGCTTACGAGACGTTCATGCGGAACATCCCGTTTTACGGTCTACTCGTTGCTTGCATCGATCATCCGGTCGTCGCGAAGCTGGTTGATGGTTTGGGCCTGCACCGGGATGGTCGCCGCCTTTACACCTATGGTGAGGCGCAAGGTGCGGACATCCGACTTCAGGCAATGCGGCCTGAAGGCCATGTGACGGTATTCGACGTCGAACTAAGTGCGCGCGTCACCGGTGGCGCGCCTCGGCGTATGGAAGGTTTGAAGCTTGCTGCTCCGGGTCGCCACAACGTTTTGAACGCAATGTCAGCGATTGGTGTGGCCTTGTCGATTGGGGTTTCGGAAGAGGCCCTTCGCGCCGCGCTGGCCAACTTCTCGGGCGTAAAGCGTCGCTTCCAGCTTACCGGCCAATGGAATGGCGTCTCCATTTACGATGACTATGGTCATCATCCAGTAGAGATTGCTTCGGTTCTTGAAGCTGCGCGCGCTGGCGCAAAAGGGCGTGTCGTTGCTGTCTTTGAACCGCATCGTTACAGCCGCATTCAGAGCCTCTACCAAGATTTCTGTAGCTGCTTCAAAGCCGCAGACAGCGTTATCGTCGCGCCGCTTTACACCGCTGGTGAAGCTCCAGTTGCGGGTATCGATCAGCACTCGATAGCAGAAGGTATACGTAAGGCTGGGCATGGGTCGGTACTGGCAATCAACGATCCGCGTGATCTCGTTGGCCTTGTGCATCGTTATGGCCGCCCGGGAGATACCGTAATTTGTCTGGGTGCAGGCACGTCGACGGAGTGGGCCAATGCGCTGCCGGAGTGGCTCGGCGATGAGCCGCGCATGGCTGGGGAGTAGGCCGACGTGAGCTTTGTCGATCTGACAGAAGACCTCAAAAAACTCCTGCCTGATTTGAGGGGCCGTCTGAAAGCCAATGCGCTGATGTCGGACATCACGTGGTTTCGTGTGGGTGGGCCGGCGCAGGTTTTGTTTACGCCAGCTGACGAGGCGGACCTTGCCTACTTTCTGAAGAACATTCCAGAGGAGCTGCCTGTCTTCGCGTTGGGTTTGGGCTCAAACCTGTTGGTGCGTGATGGTGGTGTGCCGGGTGTTGTGGTTCGGTTGGGTCGCGGATTTGGTCAGATCGAAGTGCTGGATGGCTACCGGCTTCGTGCTGGGACCGCTGTTCCTGACGTTAAAGTCGCCAGGGCCGCTGCTGAAGCTGGCATCTCGGGCCTGCATTTTTACCGCGGGATTCCCGGCTCCATTGGTGGGGCTTTGCGGATGAATGCAGGTGCGCATGGTGGCGAAACCAAAGACATCTTGGAAAGCGCCCGGGCCGTTGATCGGCAGGGCAATATCCATGAGTTTTCGCTTGCTGACATGGGCTTTTCCTACCGCCATTGCAGCATTCCGAAGGACTACATTTTCACGTCTGCTGTTTTCAAAGGTGCGCCGGGCGATGTCGCAACGATCCAAAAGCAGATGGATGAGGTTGCTGATTACCGAGAGCAAAATCAGCCAATCCGCGAGCGTACCGGGGGCTCTACGTTCAAGAACCCTCCTGACCATAGCGCTTGGAAGCTTGTCGACGCTGCGGGCTGCCGCGGTTATCGAGTTGGCGGGGCCATGGTCTCGGACATGCACTGCAACTTTCTGATCAATGACCAAGAAGCAACGGGCGAGGATTTAGAGACGTTGGGTGAAACGGTCCGCGCCAGGGTCAAGGCGAACAGCGGAATAGAACTCAACTGGGAGATTATCCGGTTGGGTGAACCTGTTGAAGGTCGTCCGGTGGGGGAAGCTCTGGCAATGGCCGTCGAAAAAGGCGACTGAGCTTGCGCCCTGTCCTAGCGAATTTCAGATGCACAGTATCAAGGGTGTGAGCGATGATCGGCAAGGCCCCGTCACGGACGTTTTCCAAGGTTGCTGTGTTGATGGGAGGCTGGTCGGCTGAGCGGGAAATTTCGCTAAAGTCAGGCGCTGCGGTTGCCGATGCATTGGCTGGCGAAGGTTACGATGTGGTGCCCGTTGATGTTGGTCGTGACATTGCCGCCAAGCTGGCAAACGATCGTCCGGACGTTTGTTTCAACGCGCTGCACGGGGAGTTCGGCGAAGACGGATGCCTTCAAGGCATTCTGGAATGCCTGGAGCTGCCCTATACGCACTCTGGCGTTTTGGCATCGGCCATAGCGATGCACAAAGAGCGAGCCAAGGATGTGTTGCGTCCGGCGGGAGTTCCGGTGGCCGCCGCAAAGCTCGTTAGCCGTCAAGAAGCCGCCGCCCGACACGTGATGGCGCCGCCCTACGTGGTCAAGCCAGTTGCCGAAGGGTCGAGTGTTGGCGTCACGATCGTGCGCGATGGCGATCAGCCGCCCACGGCCGTTGCTGATGGCGGTCCGGGCGATCAGATCGTAATGGTTGAGCGCTACGTTGCTGGGCGGGAGCTGACCTGCGCTGTGATCGGTAAATTTGTTAGCGAGATCACCGAGATTTTGCCGGCCGAAGGGCTCGCATTCTACGATTTCGAAGCAAAATACGCTCCTGGTGGATCGCGACACCAGGTTCCGGCCGTTCTTTCACCGGATCTTAACCAAATGGTCCGGAAATACACCTTGGCGGCGCATCAGGCGTTGGGCTGCCGGGGTGTAAGCCGAACGGACTTCCGTTTCGACGATACTCCGGGCGGTACTGGCGAGTTGGTATGCCTGGAAGTCAACACCCAGCCGGGTATGACTGCCACATCCTTAGTGCCGGAGTTGGCGGAGTACGCAGGCTGGACGTTTGGCGAACTTGTTCGCTGGATCGTCGAGGACGCGAGTTGCAAAAGGTAAGTTCGAGTATTGAAGAGGACGGGCGGGTGCCGGGGGCATCATCGCCGCAACTCGCTTTACCCGATGACTTGGTATGGTCGGCCCCACCTTCACAGCACGATCCAATCCTAACCGATAGGCCCGCGCGGACGCTAAGCTGCCGTTGTTGGCTGTTGGCAAGAAGATTTGCTGTTGTGGCATTCGTCGCGGCGCTTCTGGCGGTGGGGTATGCGAGTGATCCGGGTCGGGCCCGGCACCTCGTTGCCGCGATGCCGGAGATTGAACAGGCGTTATCGGTTATGGGGTTCGGTCTTGAGCAAGTGACTGTCAAAGGTCAACGGTTTGCCCATGCCAGCGACATTCTAGACGCCCTTGAGCTGAAGCAAACGCGCTCCTTCATCAGTTTTGATTCCCGCTCGGCGCGCGGAAAACTTGAAGAGATGCCGTGGATCGAGAAGGCAGAGTTTCGTCGGGTTTATCCTGGCGAGCTTGTTGTACAGGTGTGGGAACGTGAGCCTTTTGCGGTTTGGAAATCCGAGTCGTCTGTGACGCTTATCGATAAGGCTGGCAAGGTTCTGACGGCTGTTCAAGAAGCCTCGGCGCCTCGGGAACTACCTCGGTTCGGTGGCAAAGGAGCGGCGCAAGAGGCGTTTTCATTCTGGAGCGATCTCGGCCAGCATCCAAAGCTTCAATCGAATTTTGAAAGTGCAACGTTTGTAGGTGGGCGGCGCTGGGATGTGCGTCTTACCAACGGCGTTGTTTTGCAAATGCCCGACAGCGGGATGGCAGACGCATTCAGGCAAATTGTCCAATGGCCTGGGTTTCAAAGTCTGGTGCTGACGGGTGACGCCGTTGTCGATCTAAGAGCCAAAGGCCGAATTGCAGTGCGGCCAGCCAATTCTATCGGAGCGACGAGTCGTGGTCCGCGAACGATTGCGGATCTTTTGAAGCCGGCGGGTTAACGCAGCGGTGGGGACCGCAATATCAGGGGAGGTTGATTAATCGGCGGCGGGCTTTGTGGTGGCCTGCTGCAGTTGTGTTGTGAGGTAACAGCGCGTGATTGGTAAAGATCTGACTTCGCGAAGATCAGGACGCCTCGTTGGATTCCTCGATATCGGCTCGTCGAAGAATACGTGCCTAATTATTGCTCCGGACCGACCAAGTCACCAATCCCCGTTAGGTGGACAGGTGGCCGGCTTCTCGGTGTTGAAATCGCGCGGCGTGAAAGCCGGCGTCGTTACCGACTTCGATGTTGCCGCGCATGCGGTGCGGTCTTGTGTCAGTCAGGCCGAGAAGATGGCGGGCGACACGCTGCAAGACGTGATCGTCGGGTTTTCCTGCGGCCGTGTCAGATCGCAAGTATTCTCTGCTAAGGCTGATATCGCGAACGGCGTTGTTTCTTACGAGGATATTGCAAAGTGCTTGCGTGGCGGGCGCCAGTTTGCTGGTCGCGATGGGCGGCACCTGGTGCACTACGATGCTTTCGGTTACCGGCTTGACGGACATCTCGTAGGCAGTGATCCGCGCGGTATGGCAGCTCAGGAGCTGACAGCCGACGTACATGCGGTGACGGCTGACGAGGGACCGCTGCGCAATTTGGGCGTTTTGGTCGAAAAGTGTTTCCTCGCACCGAGCCGGTTTGTTCTATCGCCGCTTGCCAGCGCTTTGGCGGTTACGACGCAAGAAGACCGTCAACTGGGCATTACCGTGATCGATGTCGGTGCCGGAACGATCAAGATTGCCATGTTTGCCGATGGCCATTTCGTTCATACGGACGTCATTCCGGTGGGATCTGACCACATGACATACGATATTGCGCGCGAGCTACAGACACCGTTTGCACAAGCCGAGCGAATCAAGGCTGTTTATGGCACACTGGTCTCGGCGCATTCTGATTCGCATGAGACTTTCTCATACCCCCTTGCGGGGAACGAAGACGGCGGAATGCATCATACGACGAAGGCGAACTTGGCCGGGATCATGACGCACAGGTCGAATATGGTTGCCGCGTTAATCGCTGAGCGCCTCGACCGGTGTGGCGTTGGTAAGTTCGCAGGCGACAGGATCGTCCTCACGGGTGGGGGCGCACAGTTGGTCGGGATGGCAGAGTTCATGGCCGACCGTTTGGCGCGTTCGGTTTTCGTTGCGGGGCCGTCTCATTCGTTCGAACTGCCGAAGATGTTGGCGGATGGGAGCTTCTCAACCGTTGTTGGTATGGTTGCTGCGGAACTGACCTCCGCAAAGAGCATCATGCGCGTGGATAACCAAGAGACCTTGCCGCAAGGTTATCTTGGGCGTGTCGGCCATTGGTTGATGACCGGGTTGTGACTTCGTTTTGCGTTTCGTGCTGAGTTTGTCGATCTGCTGCCTTTGGCGCGGCCTTTGAGGTGCACATTGTCGGCCGGTTGAGTAAATGCCGTTTGTCGACGCCAAAGCGACTTCTTGGGGGCGCTATGAATATCAAGCTGGAATTGCCGCAACTCACCGATCTGAAGCCGCGGTTGACGGTAATAGGTGTTGGCGGCGCGGGCTGCAACGCGATCAACAACATGATTGCGGCTGGCTTGACGGGTGTCGAGTTCGTAGCAGCGAACACGGACGCACAGACGCTTGAAGCCTCCAGTGCTGAGCACCGCATTCAGCTTGGTGTCAATCTTACAGAAGGCCTTGGTGCAGGTGCTAACCCTGAAATCGGGGCTGCTGCTGCTGAAGAGGCGATAGATGAAATCAAGTCGCAGATCTCAGGATCGCACATGGTGTTCCTGGCCGCCGGTATGGGCGGTGGAACGGGCACAGGCGCGATCTCGGTCATCGCGCGGGCTTCGCGCGAGCTGGGAATTCTGACGGTTGGAGTTGTTACCAAGCCGTTCCAATTCGAAGGCAGCCGGCGCTTGCGCATGGCGGAAGCTGGGATCGACGAGCTACGGCAGAATGTCGATACGCTGATTGCAATCCCCAACCAGAACCTCTTCCGTATCGCAAATGAGAAGACGACATTTGCCGAAGCGTTCCTGCTTGCCGACCAGGTTCTCTATTCTGGCGTCGCCTGTGTTGTTGATCTCATTGTCAAAGAAGGGTTGATCAATCTCGACTTCGCCGATGTTCGCGCTGTTATGAGCAACATGGGTACGGCGATGATGGGTACGGGTGAAGCCTCTGGGGAGCGCCGGGCGATCCTGGCTGCGGAAGAGGCGATTGCCAATCCGCTGCTTGATGATGTTTCGCTACAGGGTGCTCGCGGCCTGCTTTTGTCGATCACTGGTGGTCCGGATCTAACGCTTTACGAAGTTGATGAAGCAGCTTCGCGGGTTCGCAAAGAAGTTGACCCTGAGGCGAATATTATTGTCGGTGCTACATTTGACGAAACTCTGGAAGATCGCGTCCGGGTGTCGATTGTTGCCTCGGGTATGGTCAGTTCGGAGCTCGGTGCTGCCCTCGGTGGCGGCGGCGAATCTGGGACCGGGGAGACTCAAGATCGCACGCAGCAACGCAGTGTTCCGGTTCCACCGCCAGTTCCAGGCGGCTCTGGTCGACCTGCCATTGCAGACGTGGGAAATTTGATGGACCCGGCTCGCGAACGTGGCCAGCCGCGTCCGGCTGATGCCATGCATCCAGGATGGTCAGGTCATGCCTCTGGTGCTGGTGCTCCCATGCCGCCTGAGTCGACTTATTCTCATGCGCACACGACAGATGAAACGTCCCAGCAGGCTTATGGGTATCCAGCGCCGCAGGGATCCACAGCCGGTCCACAGAATACGTCTGCGCTTTGGCAATCAGCTGAGGGTGTGACGATCGAGGAGGCGAATGCAGGGGCGTTACCTGCACGGACTGCGTATCCTGCGGGCGGCCATGCTGGAAACACCGGCGCGCCAGCTCACTTGGGTGCTGACGCTTCACCAGCGCCGGGCCGATTTGAGCCAAGGCCGACCGAGCAGATTCGTCGACGCTCGCGGATGCCGGGATTGGAGGATTTCCCTGCCGTCGGGCAGAAGGACTACTACTCTAAGCGTGGCGGTGGTAATCCAGAATCCGGGTCCGATCGCGGGGGGGCAAAGGAACGAAAGCAGGGTCTGTTTCAACGGCTTACGGGCATGGGTCGGACGCCAAGTGATTCGCCGAATCTGGATGCCACTGGCAATGATGATCGTGTAACAAAGCGTAATGTTGCAGACGATGGGCACGGTTTCGACCGGAGCTTCGCACCTCAGTCGGGGCTTCGTCGCGGTGCGAAATAGATTGCGTAAGTACCTACAAATAAAAGCTTTTTGTATTTTTTGCCGCGTTTAGATCAAGGTGTCTCCTTTCGTTGACTGCGTTGCAATATCCTCCCGTTCCAAAGGTAACAGAGTGTAAGAAAGCGTGATTTGTGACTCCTGTGGCCCGAGGGTATCGTCATAGTCGTTAACGGGATTAGTTGAGTCGCTTTTCTTCAGTTGTAACGGGGAATTACTGAAGGTTCCAATATGGAACGCGCCAATACTGGTTCTTCTTGGGGGTGGCAGGCCGTACACGTTAAATTCACGGCCGTTGCCTGGGCAGGCATCGAGGGACGACATTCATGTCGAATCGTTTTATCGGCTCACGCCAGACTACGGTCGCGCGCGAGATCGAGCTCACCGGCACGGGGGTGCACAGCGGAGCTCCAGCATCGGTAATTCTTCATCCGGCTGAAGCCGATGCTGGACTTCGGTTCTTAGTGACCAAACGTGGCCGTGTTGTTTCTGATATCGAAGCGAGTGTACGAAACGTCAAGAACCTGACGTTGTGCACCGTCATCGGAGACGACGAAGGTAATACGGTCGGGACTGTGGAGCATCTGCTCGCAGCGCTCCGCGGCCTCTCAGTCGACAATTGCTACATCGAAATCGATAGCCAAGAAGTGCCGATTATGGACGGTAGTTCGGCGGTTTTCGTTGAAGCTATCGACGACGCCGGACTGATGGAGCTATCTGAGCCGCGCAAGTTCTTGAAAGTTCTCAAGCCAATCCGCGTGGAAGATGGCGACTGCTTTGGCGAGATCGCACCGCACGACGGCTTCCACCTCGACGTTGAAATCGACTTCGAAAGCCCGGTTATCGGTCGCCAGCGTCTCGCGCTTGAAATGGCTCCGAGCGTTTTCCGGAACGAGTTGAGCCGGGCCCGTACATTCGGTTTCATGCGCGATGTTGAGTATCTTTGGAAAAAGGGCTTGGCTCTCGGCGCAAACCTGAACAATACCGTTGCGATTGGTGATGATCGGGTCATGAACAACGAAGGCTTGCGGGATCCGCAGGAGTTCGTTCGCCATAAAATGCTTGATGCTGTTGGTGATCTTTCGTTGGCTGGCTTGCCGATCCTTGGCTCTTTCCGCTCGGTTCGCGGTGGTCACCGTTTGAATTCGCTGGTTGTGCAGGCTTTGCTGGCTGACCGGACGGCTTGGTCAGTTGTGCAAGCTCCGAAAGTTCGCGAGACAACTCCTGCAAGCTTCGCGTATCCAGCTGCGTACGCAGGTCCATCTCACTAAGCTGCCGTGTGAGGTCTTTTGGCGGGACGTTCTGTTGACCGGTTAACGTAGACGCGAGTCGGCATCTTCCGCAGTGACACAACAACTGCGAGAAAACTGGTCGTGTAGAACTTGAGAAATAAAGTGCCTGATTGCGTGTGTTTCTCTTAGACTCGCTCTACAGGCTGTTTGATTCGAAGCCCGGTGGTTGGTTCACTTTTGTGGCTTCAGTGCTGTGGCAAGGTTTGGTGGCTGGTGAAACATCGGGCGAAGACAATTCCGGTTTCCTGCGCGGCGAAAGACGATCAGCGCAACTCGGCCATAGCTACTGTTTCGGGCTCTTGGCTCGTCCTTTTGCTTGTTGTCTTGATCACGGGTTCTCTCGTGATGGGATGCGCCAGTTCGAATGATCTCTCGAAAGCGTTGAACCCTGATCCGCCTGCTAAGATGTTCGCGGATGCGGATCGCTATTTGAGCAAAGGGCAATTCAACCGGGCTGCTGCACGTTTCGAAGATCTCGATCGCGACCACCCTTACGCGCCAGAAGCGCGACGTGCGATCGTTATGTCGGCCTACGCGTACTACAAAGCTGGCAAGTATCCTGAGGCGATTGCTTCGGCGCGCCGTTATACGACAATGCATCCTGGTACAAAAGAAGCCGCATTGGCACACCACATTATTGCATCGGCCTATTTCGATGACATGAATGGTCCCAATCGCGACCAGTCGTCGACGAAGAAGGCTCTCAAGGAACTCAAGATCATTCAGACGCGCTATCCTGATAGCGAATATGCCTCGACCGCGGAGAACCGCATTCGCGTGGCTGAAGACACGTTGGCCGCCGCCGAGATGGAGGTTGGCCGCTATTACTTGAAGCGCCGCAATTACGTTGCTGCGATCAACCGATTCAAGACTGTTGCAACGACGTATCAAACAACGGCACATGTTGAAGAAGCTTTGATGCGGCTAACCGAATCCTACATGGCGTTGGGTATTGTCAACGAAGCCCAAACGGCTGCCGCTGTTCTCGGTCACAACTTTCCGCAATCGAAGTGGTATAAAGACGCTTACTCTTTACTGGCTTCCGGTGGTCTGGCTCCGCGTGAAGATAGTGGTTCCTGGTTGTCCAAGGCTTGGAAGAGCATTCCGAAGTTCTCGCTCGGTGGTCCAGGCTAGTTTCCTGACTTAAAGCATTTGAGCAGTTTCGTGGCTGCTGGGGTATGTTGGCTCCGGCGGCTTTTTCTTTGTCCTGTGACTGTGGATGTGAGGCGTTGTTAGCCACGGTTTTTTGCGGTGACAGATAAACGCGATGGGGTGCGCCCCGGTGTAGATCTGTATTAAGTCAGCATTGAATTGCTGAGGCTGGGGTATGAAGACGAACGACGAGCAGTTTTCAAAGATTGCGGTTGCTGACCTAACAGAGGAGCAAGCCAAAGCGGAATTGGTGCGGCTTGCAGCTGAAATCGCGCGTCATGATGCGGCTTACTACCAGGACGATGCTCCACAAATCAGCGATGCGGAGTATGACCAGCTTCGTCAGCGTAACGATGCGATCGAAGCGCGCTTTCCCAATTTGGTGCGGGAAGACAGCCCGTCCCGGAAGGTTGGCGCCGCACCGGCGGAAGGTTTTGGCAAAGTTCGCCACCGGGTGCCGATGTTATCGCTCGGCAATGCATTCAACGATGATGACGTTGTGGAATTCGTGGCGCGTGTCCGACGGTTCCTCGGACTGGATGATGATGAGCCATTGGGCTTCACGGCTGAACCCAAAATCGACGGTTTGTCGATTTCGCTGCGCTACGAAAACGGCACCTTCGTTGAGGCGGCAACACGTGGCGATGGCACAGAGGGTGAAAACGTAACTGCCAATGTGCAGACGTTGCGTGGTCTTCCAGCTGAACTAGCGGGCAAGGATGTTCCCAGGTCGATCGACATTCGCGGCGAAATCTTCATGGGGCATGTCGATTTTCAAAAGCTCAATGCGGAGCAGGAGGCATCAGGCGGTAAAGTGTTCGCCAACCCGCGCAACGCTGCTGCCGGTTCGCTACGCCAGCTCGACCCTACGATCACCGCGCGGCGACCATTGCAGTTTTTTGCCTATGGGTGGGGTGCGGCAGATCCGCTGCCGGCCAAAACGCATTCGGGTGTGCTTGAAGCCTTTGCACGTTGGGGTTTGCCGACGAACCAAGAAGTTATGGTTTGCAGTTCGGCGGAGGAGTTGGTTGCCTACCATCGCGGCTTAGAACTCCGCCGCGCGGAGCTTGGTTATGACATTGACGGCATCGTCTACAAGGTCGACCGACTTGATCTGCAAGAGCGGTTGGGATTTGTTTCGCGGGCACCGCGGTGGGCGATAGCACACAAATTCCCTGCTGAAAAAGCGACGACTGGCGTCCACGATATCGAGATCCAGGTCGGGCGGACCGGATCGCTTACGCCTGTTGCAAAGCTGGAGCCGGTTACAGTTGGGGGTGTCGTGGTGTCGAATGCGACGCTTCATAACGAAGATGAAATCGCGCGAAAAGACGTTCGCGTCGGAGATACAGTTGTCATTCAACGGGCTGGCGATGTCATCCCGCAAGTCTTGTCGGTCGTGTTGGAAAAGCGCCCTAAGGAATCGAAGCCGTTTGAGTTTCCGATTGTCTGTCCGGCATGCGGTAGTCACGCGGTTCGGGATCTGGATGAGAAGACCGGCAAGATGGACGTTGTGCGCCGCTGCACCGGTGGGCTGATCTGTCCTGCGCAAAGGGTCGAACGGCTTAAGCATTTTGTTTCGCGCACGGCGTTCGACATCGATGGGCTTGGCGACAAGAGTATTCAGGCGTTTTACGAAGAGGGTCTGATTACATCGCCGCCGGAGATTTTCACTTTGGCGGAGCGGGATGCTTCACGGGATGTGCAGCTCAAGGACCGCGAAGGCTGGGGTGTGCAGTCGGTCAAGAAGCTGTTTCAAGCAATCGATGCACGCCGGGAGGTTCCGCTTGATCGCTTCATCTTTGCGCTCGGTATTCGGCACGTTGGCGAGACGACGGCCCGGGTTCTTGCGCGGACATACGGCGACGTTGGATCCTTCAATGCGGCAATGAAGGCAGCCGGTGAGAGCGAGGAAAACGAAGCTCTAGCTGAACTCAATAACATCGATGGAATTGGCTCGACGGTTTCGTCGGCTCTCATTGAGTTCTTTGCAGAGCCGCACAATGTCGAGGTTGTCGAAAAGCTATTGGCGCAGGTCACGCCGGCGGCTCTTGAAGCAGTGGCGGCGGAGTCGCCGGTGTCGGGCAAGACGGTCGTCTTCACCGGTACGCTAGAAACGAAGAGCCGCGGCGAGGCAAAGGCGCAAGCCGAACGACTAGGCGCTAAGGTTGCCGGTTCGGTTTCGAAGAAAACCGACTATGTGGTTGCCGGAGCCGATGCCGGGTCGAAGTTGAAAAAAGCGCGTGACCTGGGTGTGGAGGTCCTGACCGAAGCTGAGTGGGACAAGTTGATCGGCGCATGAGTGGTGCCGCTGTTAAGCTATTTTCTCGGCACTCACTTTGGGCTTGCAAGTGGGGCGCAGGCAGTTTTCAACCAAGACTTTGCGGGTCGGTCGACGAGTGGGCCGATCTTGGCCAAGACGTTGGCGTGATAGGTGTCGATCCATTCGCATTCTTGCTTGGTCAGTAACGCTGGCTCGATAAGGCGGCGGTCGATCGGTGCCAGGGTCAACGTTTCAAATGACATCATTGGACGCTCACCACCGTCGGGCGTCTCCAAGTCGGTGACGAGAACCAGGTTTTCGATGCGAATGCCGTAGCCGTTTTGTTTATAGAAGCCCGGTTCATTGGAAATGATCATTCCCGGCTGCAACGGTGTTGCGTTGGCGCGGGATATCGAGATCGGTCCCTCGTGCACAGCGAGGTAGCTGCCAACGCCGTGGCCCGTACCGTGATCGTAGTCCAACCCGGCTTCCCATAAAGCGCGGCGTGCGAAGGGGTCTAGGTCGCGGCCGGATGTGCCTTTGGGGAAGCGGGCTGTCGCAATGGCGATGTGGCCCTTTAAAACCAACGTAAAGCGGGTGCGCATTTCTTCCGTTGGAACGCCGACCGCTATGGTTCTGGTGATGTCGGTTGTGCCTTCAGCGTATTGAGCGCCTGAATCCACCAGGAATAGTTCGCCATCTTGCAGAACGCGGTTTGTATCCGTATTGACGCGGTAGTGGACGATGGCGCCATTGGGTCCCGACCCAGCGATGGTGTCGAAGCTGATTTCCTTTAGTTCCCCCGTTTGAGCACGAAACTCTTCGAGTTTCTGCGCGGCAGTGATTTCATCAAGGTCGCCTTTTTCTGCAGCATTATCGAGCCAAGCCAGAAACATGACGACGGCAGCGCCATCGCGCTCGTGAGCGCGGCGGGCTCCGGCGATCTCGGTCTCGTTCTTGATGGCTCGCGGGGCGACGCAGGGGTCTTTCGCACGCTTTATTCTTTTGGGGGCGCCGAGGGCTCTGGCGACTTCAAAGCTTGCAGTATTGGGGTCGATCTCGACGGTTTTTCCTGCCTCTCTGAGGGCTTTTAGCCGCTCCCAGAACTTTTCGTAGCCAGCGACTTTTGCAACTTTTCGCGTTTCATCGCGCGCTAAGCCTTTGAGCTTTGATGTCTCAAGGAATAGCTCCGGCTTTGCGCGTTGATGGATGATTGCGAAGCTTGAAAAAACAGGGGTGTGGGCGACATCCGAGCCGCGCAAGTTAAAGAGCCAGGCGATCGATTCCCGTGCCGTCAAAACGACTGCGTCAGAGTCTGCAGCTTTGAGCGCTTCGCGGATCTGGTTCAGCTTTTCTTCTGCACTCTTCCCGGCATGATCTACCGGGTGCGGTGTAATTTCGCCTGCTGGTGGTGCAGGTCGATCGTCGCCCCATAGCTTGTCGACGAGGTTCACTTTGATGGGTTTGAGCGATACGTTTTTTGCTTCGAGCTTCTTCTTCAACCGTTCGATTTGCGCCAGCGTGAACAGCTTGGGATCAAAGCCGATGGCAGAGCCCTGCGCGAGTTCTTCATCCATCCAGGCCTCGGCTGTTTTGTCCGCCATCGGCATCACGGTGATGGTGTTAGGGTCGGTATCTTGCGCGGCTTGCACGGTGTAGCGTCCGTCGACGAACAAGACGGCCGCGTCCTGTGTCACGACGCAACTGCCTGCGCTGCCTGAAAACCCAGTCAGCCAATTGAGGCGCTCAGCATCCGCGGGGATGTATTCGCCTTGATGCTCGTCGGTGCGTGGTACGAGATACGCATCCAGTTTGCGGCGAACCAGTTCGTTTCGCATGTCAGCTATGCGTGATGCTGCCAACGCGGGGTTCGAAACGGAGCTAAAAGTCTGAAACATCGGTGATTTGTTTCCAGAGGTTGGGGCTAAAAGCCCCTTATTCGCAATGGCTTGCGGGTTCTTGGGGATCAGGCTGGTGATATCTTGTCTCACGCTATAGTGCAATCTCCGGCGCAATCTTCAGGTCCGCATGCGCAAAGTGCATTGCTGCCGTGCCCTAGCAGGCCTGACCAAAACACGCGACGCAGCATATTTTCCACTCAAACTAACGGCCATCGAAGATCAAAAGATCTCAAAGGCCGACATGAGCAAACGAAGTTGAACGATATCAGGAGATGATCATGGGCACAGCAGCACTTGGAGGGCGTAGGTTCCGCTTTGACGGTTCAGGCTTTTTCTCGGTTCTCTTGAGCGGGTTTGAACGGATCCAGGCCAATCGCGAAGCTAAAGCTGAGGCTTTTGTCCGGCCATATCTGGCGCGGCTTTCTGAAGAAGAGCTAAGAGCGTCGGGATTTGCCCCATCTGAAATTGCAAAAATCAAAGCGAGTCAGAAGTCGGATCTTCCCTACCTGCTTTGAATAGAGGCGTGGCAGGCAAATGCAGCCTGCCTACCTGATGGGACCACTTGAGCATTAAGTGCGAATCAACTTTCGCGCACATGCTTGCCACTTCGAATGAGAACCAGGGTTGTCCATCCGGCAATCCTGGTTTTTTCGTGCAGCGAGAAGCCTGCTTTGCGGTAATGGGCGACGATTTCGTCAGCCTGATCATCGAGTAAACCGGACAAGATCAGGTGACTGCCGGAAGCTACTGCACGCGCGATATCGCCCGCGAGCATTATGAGAGGGCCAGCTAGGATGTTTGCGATTAACAGATCGTAGCGGGCTTCTCCACGCAGTGCCGGATGATTAAGCCCCTCGGCGGTAAAGGCTGTTATGCGGTTAGCTGTTCGGTTTGCCTTAAAATTTGTTTTGGCGACTTCAACGGAGTCTTTGTCGATGTCGCTTGCCCAGATGCGTGCGTGGGGATTGGCCCGAGCTAACGCAATCGCCAAAACGCCTGTACCGCAGCCGAGATCAAGAACCTCATTGAAGTGGGTGCGACGGGTCAGTTTGTCGATTGACAACAAGCAGCCGTAGGTCGTTGCGTGGTGAGCTGTGCCGAAGGCTTCACCTGCGTCAATGAGGATTGCACCTGGGCCCTGTGGCACGCGGTGCCGGTCATGACTGCCATGGATGGTGAAGCGCCCGGCTTGGACGGGCGGGAGCGCGGCTTGAGACATGGCGACCCAGTTTAGGTCCGGAACGGTCTCAAGGTGGGCAGCCACGGGCAAAGCGCGCCCTAGCAGGTTTTCAAGTTCGCGCGTTAATGCTGCGGGATCGGGCGGCGTGTCGTAATAGGCCGTGATGCGCCAGGGTGTGCCGGGCCCCTCGTTTTCGAAAATGCTCAGCGCATCGGGTGCCGGGTCAATAAGGTTTTCCAGAGCACCTGCAATACTTCGCGCGAAATCGCGGTCTACGGCTTCGACGATGATTGCCGAGAGGCTGCCCGGCTGCGAAGTCTCACATTTTTGTTTGGGGTCTGCTTCAGGCGTCAATTGTGAAGCTGGCCCTGCCGGGCTTTGGCCCGGCGGGGTGTTGGCGTCAGAGGAGTTCGTCACGTGTTGGCGGCCTGTTGGTGAAGGCCATTGTCGGCGCGCAACTTGTCGACTTCCATCTCGACCCCTTCGTGCGGATCATAATCCGGGAGGTTGTCGAGCAAGATATCCCACATGTCATCGATATGCTTGCTGGCTGCTTCCGGCGCGAGTGTGTGGAGGTCGCCATTTGCATCTTCGGTGACAACACCATCGGCAAGCAAGCGTTCGAGGGCGTCGTCGAGATCGAAATCGACGTCGATGCCGAAGCTCGTCTTCAGGTATTGTTCGATGGCAATATCGATGTTCTTAAGATCGCGACGGTTGGCGCGTTCCTTGGCGAGGACCGAATAAAGCAGCATCTCTTCCTTGACGTCTTCTTCCGCGGCACGGTCAGTCAGAATGATCATCACACCGCGGTTGTCGGCCAAAGAGTGAAAGTAGAGGTTCTGCGCCATGATGACCATGTAACGCTGCTTGGTGTTGACGAAGTTCATCGCCTGCCTGAAGACCGCTGCGCCTAAGCCGCCGACGACCATGACAGCCGCAATGGGGTTGGTTAGTGCTGCGCCGGCTTTACCTGCTGCGACCACTATCGATGAGCCAACGCCAACAGCGCTGCCACCACCAAGTTTGATTTTGTCCAACAGGCGGTATTTGACGACGGTGTTGGGGAAGATCATCTCGACATCCGAGCGAGGGATGTTTTTGAAGAGCTTCATGTAAATATTGCCGGGCACCACTGCTGCGGGCAGGTGCGCGCGCTGCTTCTTGGCCATCCGTTCGGCTTCTTTTGCGGAGACCTTTTCGCTTTCCATGATTTCGCGAACGCGGCGCTCTAGCGGCTTCAGTTTGAACAGCAGGAAGAGACGCTGGAAAATCGGTACTTCGAATTCTTCTTTGCGCATGAACTTGCGCAGTGTGCGCTTCTGGTCTTTGCGGGTTGAAGCACCCCGGTAATAGATCAGGCATTCTTCGAAGAGATCAAAATCGACATGCAGATCGAGCCCATAGTGGCTTTCATCAGCCATGATCTTTGCGACATCTTCGGGTGGGATCGGGCGGTAGTTTGCCTGGACCAAAAGTTCGCGAACCCCGTCCACCATCCGCTTTTGCATCTGCCCTAGTTCTTCATCGGTGAAGCTGCGGGTCATCAACAAATCGCTGTCGGGGCTGAAGGGTTCGTAGGTCTGTTCGAGTTCCAGCATCTTGGCGCTGTAACGCTGGTGGCGCCAGTAATCGATGTAATTGAAAAAGCGGCGGGCTTGTGCGGCCTGCCCCGGCGGCCAAGCGGACGGCAGGGTCAATCGATCCATCAACGCAAACCGAGTAATCGGAATGAAGTGTTCCAGGTCGCGCTTATCGTCAGGGGCCAGGACATCTTGTTCCTCGCCATCTTTGACAACTTCAATTGTTACGCTTGCTGGAACGCGATGGCCGTCTTTGGACGTTCGCGGTGCAGCGGTTTCTTTGGTCTTTGCCTGGGTAATCGAAGCTGAAGCTTCATCGGCAAGATTTGCTGGAACTGTTTCGATCGTGTTGGCGCTTTGGGCGGGGGACATCACGCTAAACCTCCCGTCTGATGCGCACACCCCTTATGTGCGCTCCCTGACTTTTCATTTTCTCTTTGTGCGGGCCTGAACCGCGAATTGTCGTTATCTTTTCGAACCTTCATGCCATTTCTACGGCACCTGCTCCGTGATGTCTAAAGCGCTCTGCATCTGCTTGTCGAGGCATTGAGTTTTGAAAGACTAACCACTTTCAGAAAGAGCCAGCTGCCCGCTGATTGGCGGTTTCGGCGATGTATTCGTGGTATTTCCTATGTAAAACAAAGAGTTCAAACGTTACTGCGGGCCGATATGCAACTCGTGGGACGTTGAATTTAGGGAAGCTGGCAGGAACCGCTCGACCGGCTGGGCCGGGGCACTTATGCTTATGGACTGTGTCTGCAACTCGCAAGGTTTGGCTGCGTCGCGATGGGGCGAAGATATGTTGCAGCAGAACCTGATCTTTCAGCCAGCCGGAGCCTCGGGGGCCGCTCTAATCTATGTCAAAGCCGATCATCTCTGCTGATCTTGAACCTACAGCGGCAGAAGAGCTGGTGCTTGCTGCGGCAGCAAAGGGCGAGGCTGTCGACCTCGATGGCGCAGAGATTCGTGGCAGCTTTCTCAAGGTTTGGCTGACGGGCAGCCGGCTCGACTGGCCTATGGGAACTTCGACGTTACGGATTTCCAAGGCCATCATCATTGACGGTCTGGACTTTGAAGGTTGTGCGCTGGCGACGCCAGTTGTTTTTTCTGCTGTGCGAATTGAAGCCAGTGAGCGCGGTGCGCTCGCGCTGAGGGACGCACGGCTGAAACGGCTGACGTTAAAAAACTGCCATCTGGAAGGCGGCATCGCGGCTGACCGGGTCAATTTCGAAAACGGATTGCTGATTGCGGGTTGCCGGGTCGAGGGGCCAGTTGTTCTGCGTGGGGCGCAGATCAATGGCGCGCTTGCGGTTGAAGGCGGTCAGATTGGCGATGGCCGTGAGGCTTTGCAAGCAAACGGATTGCATTTGAGTGGGCCGCTCCTATTGCGGCGCGCGCGGCTGAAGGGTGCGATCAAGCTTGTGCGCGCGCAGCTTGGGGCTGGGCTCGATTTCCAAAATGCGGATATTGCGGCTGTCGAAGACGGGGTTGATCTGGAAAGTGCGCGGCTCGCCGGAGATATTCTGGGCGGCATCGCGCATTTGTCGGGACCGCTGAAGTTAGCGCATGCGCATGTTGGTGGACGGGTTGATTTGGCCGGTGCTTCGCTCGTGGGCGATGACGTCGCGATTGCTGCAGATAGTGTCAACATCGGCCAGGGCCTTTGCCTCACTCAGGCACGTATCAAGGGAACGGTCGACGTTGGCGGGGCTGACATCTGCAAAGGCCTGATGGCCGAGAGCGTCGAGATTGAGGGTGGCGATGTGGCCATTGCCGCTGGCGGTATTAGCGTTGGCGGCAATTGGAACTTAGCGCGTGCCAAGTTGGTTGGGGCTCTCAATTGTCCAGGTGCGCAGATTCGTGGGCAGTTCCGGTTGACCGAAGCTCGACTTTTCGGGGCTGATCTCGCCATCCGTGCCGATGGGGCGCATATCGGTGGTGGCTGTTATATGTCGCGCTCAATGGTCTTCGGGCTGCTTCGCTTTCCAGCTTGCGAGATCGGCAATCAGTTTCGGCTTCGTGGGGCGTCATTGAAGGTTGAGCGGGGGCCTGCGTTGATGGTCAACGGCAGCCGCTTTGGACGAGACGTGGAACTGGGCGGCGGATTGGAGTCGATTGGCGCATTGGTTCTCGACCAAGTGAAAATCCCAGGCGTTCTCGACTTCTCACAGAGCCGGATTAAGAGTGCGTTGTTAGCGCGAGATGGCCGTGGCTTGCCTCGCAACGGAGATGATGCTGGAGGTGCTGCGGTCGTTGAACCGTGGGACGATGCGGCGATTTCTTTGGCCGACGCCGATGTTAAACGGCTCTGTATGCCATCGACGAGCGATGAGCGCCCGCGTGGCATTGTCGACTTATCGCGGACGCGCGCGGCATCGTTCCAGGATTTTACCGCAGCTTGGCCTCCGGGATTTGAGGCGCGCGGCAAGTCAGCAGATGGCGATGACGTCGATCATCTTGTTCTTGATGGTTTTGTTTACGAGCATCTCAACAACCCATCGGGCGCATCTGACCATGCTACGCGGCAGCACAGCCGGGCTGATGACCGCGTGGGTGAGCGGCGGCTTGAATGGCTTGAAGGCCAGCAGGCTTGCGATATTCGGGACCATTTCAAGCCTCAACCCTGGGTGCAGCTTGAGCAACGTCTGATGTTGCAGGGCTATAGTGAAGACGGTCGCCAGATCTCCATTGCGCGGCGGCGGCTGGAACGCAGCAGTCATGCCACGCGGATGTTCCACCGCTGGCAGGGCACTTTCCTCGACATGTTTGCGCTTTACGGGTTCAACCCGTGGCGCACCGTCGCGTGGATGGTGATCTTCGTTGTTTTCTTTGCGGGGATCTGGGCCTGGGCTGGCGGTCAATGCCAGCGTTCCGGTTGTCCGGATGAGACAGTCTTCGTTATGACCAATCGCGACGCCTATACGGCTGAGCGTTTTTCGGCGGTCTATCCTGATTTCAATCCGCTGGCCTATTCGTTCGATGTTTTCGTGCCGTTCGTGTCGTTCGGCTATGCCGATCACTGGCGGCCCAATATGGCGTGGCAACCGATTGCGGAAGTCCCACAGCTGCTGACCTTTGCTCCTATCGAGGATAAGGGGGCAGGGGGTGATGCGGCGGGCCGAGAGGGAGGCGAGTTGCCGACCTTCAAGATCACACTCGGCGGGATTCTTTACGGCTTGGTGATCTTTGAGACCATTATCGGGATCGTTTTAACGTCTTTGTTGATAACTGGATTTACTGGCCTGTTACGTGGAGACTGAGGCACTTTTTTCTGTAGTGTTATAAGTCCGCGCCCTCGAAAGTTCTGGATAACATCGAAATTCCAGACAACGCGCTTGTGTGTGCGCCTTTGTGCCGCCCATGTTATAAGTCATGCGACGAGATAGATTGTTGCGTACCACTTGTTCGGGGGAAAGGGTGCGTCGCTGATGGCTAAGCCACTTATTACAGTTTTGGTGATTTCCGCGGTCTGGCTTTGCAGCGTTGTTGCAGCCGGGGCTGGTGATGGTGTGCACTTGCCATACACATGCGCCATCCGCGATGGGCTGCCACGGCTTACCTCCAGCTCCACACAAAGATTCGAAATAGTCGGTATTCGCCAGAAGCGGATTTATCGTGCCTGTCTTGATGGGGGTGAAGCGGACTGTCGATCGATGATGGTGCACAGCTTCCGGGTCAAGTGCGGTGCTGTAATCGTTCCGTGGGTTCAGATTGCAGCCGCGATTCGGTCAGCGAAGATAGGCGATTCCTGGATCAAAGATGGTCAGCTCAATCTTGTCATAAAGGACCCGAAAGCTGAGGCGTCTGGCAAAAAGGGCAAGCAGTTTGTGCTGCCTCTTGGGTATGCGCCGCTGGCTGAATTAGGTGCGAGCCTCGATCCTGATCCAACGTCTACGGTTCTGGCACCAGTTAACTCTTCAGAAGAAGCGATCAGGCCCACGCTTGATAATGCGGTTGTCGTTGAGGCTACGACAGCCAGTGCTGAGGCGATTCCGGCACTATTGGAAGACGGTTCGATTTATGACCCCTGGGAGCCGGTCATCTATAAGGTTGAGCCCTCCAGCGCCGTTGTAACGCGTTCGGTGGCGAGCGAGGCGACTGCGGCCGACAGCAGCCTTATGGCCTTGCTTGTTGTTTTAGTTGGCTCGAGTTTGATCGTGACCGCCGGTTGGCTTGGGCGTCGGCACTTCGCGTTCTCTGTCGATGGCGGCTCATTCTTATCCGCACGCGAGAAGCTCTCCGAACAATCCGAGCAGTTGCTCGGCCATTTGCACTCCGGGGCGGCAACCGGAATTGGTGGGCTTTCCGCAAAGCTCCGGGCGCGTTGGTTATCCTACAAGTGGAATTCGCTTGCGGTGGGTAAGCCCTGGGTTTGGCGCAACGACACGATCAGCAATGGTGCCAAATCGGCTGAGGCCTTGTATGAGCGCGCGGATGCTGCGGTTCAGGCTCTAGGGCCTGCGTCTGCCTTACGCGATACGCTCGGTTCTGAACTGAAGGTCGTGCGGCAGAAGCTCGACAGTCTGCGTGGTGGTCCAGATGATTCACCGCGGACAGCAAAGCTGGCGTCCAGCTTGCGGTCGGCGGTTCGAGATTTGCAGCGGATCGGCCGTATCGCCGAAAGCGCATCGGCAGGGGCTGCGAAATCGGGCGGACGCGAGGAGTTTGTGGTGCCTAAGTCGCGGGCTGAGGCGTTTGAGGTCCTCGGCCTTAACCCGGATGCCTCTGAGGCCAATCTCAAGCGTATCGTGGACGCGTTGCGGATGGGTTGGCACCCTGATCATGCTAAGGACGAGTCCGACAAAGCGTTGCGTGAAGAGCGTACCAAGCAGATCAACATCGCTTGGGACCTGATTGTCGGAAAGCGCACGGCTTGAGCTTTGAGCGCCGTATGTAGTGGGCCCTGCTGGGTTTCAGGCCTGTGGCTAGCGTCGGCACCATCGCTTGGCGAAGTTCCTGCAATTGATCACTAAATTACGTCTCTCGGCTAGCGTGGGCTTGCTCCCCTGTGTCCTACCGGGTGCGCCTGTTTGTCCGTCAATATTTTGCGACATGATAACTTTAGTGTACGCGATAGTGACAATTCGGGGCGGTGAGGGAACAGCTCGAAATGGCGACAATCATTGCGGTACATGGGACGTTTGCCCATATGGGCGGCGTGCCTTCGGAGACGGCTGCTCCAGGCGTTGAACCTCAATGGTGGCAACGCGGGAGCGCGGCCGAGAAAGACTTCACGCGCCTTGCAGAGGGCATGGATGGGCCGGTTAAAGTCGAGCCCTTTTTGTGGAGCGGCGATAACAGCGAGCTTGAGCGGCGCAAGGCTGGCTCGCGGCTGTTGAAACGGTTGCTTGAGCTGGAAGCTACGGGCGAGACCTATTGTTTGATTGGCCACAGCCATGGCGGTTCGGTCATTTCAACTGCGCTGACCGAGGCTGCTGTCAGAAAGAAGCCACTTAACGGTTTGAAGCGCTGGATCACGGTTGGGACGCCGTTTGTGAGCCTGCGCCGGGAAACAACGCTCTTCTTGCGGTTGTCGCTGTTTCAGAAAGCCATCTTTATCGCCTCGTTCATGCTGTTGTTGATGTTCGGCGCTTACGTCATTGGCGAATTCATCAATGGCGGTCTCGACTTCAATAAGAAGGGGGCTGCTTGGCGCTTTGCTATTTACACTGGCTTGATGAGTTTGCCGTTTTTGTTGTTCTGGCTGGTCTTCAAAATCCTCGATCTGAGGAAACTCTACTTCTACAGGCCCAGCACGCTTGCGTGGGCGCGCCAGAATTTCGCGCCCCGGTGGTTGGGGCTTCGGCATGAGGATGACGAAGCTATTTCCGGGCTCAGCTCCATTGGTGGCATCAAGTTGCAGGTCTTCCACCGGGATTTCGCTGTTCCGTTTATCAGCATCCTGTCCGTGTTTCTGCTGCCGATCATTTACTTCGCAGTCCTTGCATCGCCGACATCTATGGTCGGCATTGCTGAATACCTTCGTGACGACATTTATGCGATTTCGCAGTACGAAAAATCCGAAGCGCAGGTGATCGCCAGTCGCCAGGAAGTCCGGCAGTTGCGCCGGTCGTTGCGCCGGGCTCGTTCGGAGCGGGATCAGGTGGAAAATGGCGGGTCGCTGGTTGAGCAATTCGATGCGGATAAGAAGGTCAAAGAGCTGCGAAAATTGCTGAAAGATGCACGCGAGAAGATGCACAAGGAGAACCCAGACCTTGTGCCTGTCGAACGGGCGCTGCGTTTCAAGAAACGTTTCTTGGAAAAAGACGGGCGGCCTTGCGAGGGTGGAACTCTTTGCGGCAACGGCAGAGACTGGGCGCTCAACTCGAAGCTCTTGTTTCACATCGTGACAGATGAGGCATCAAGCCTCGTGCTTGATGACGACCTTTGGACTGGCCGCACTGGCATGTTGTTGCGGCTTATTCTGCCCGTCATTCTTGTTCCGGTGGTGTTTGGAATTCTCGCAGTTCTGCTGGTTGGCGCTGTGCAGCTGATCGCAGGCTTTATCAGCCGCAAATTGAGCTCGCTCTTCGACAGCTTGACATGGTTTGAAGTGAAGCGTTCGGCGCTAGGCAATGACACCGAAACCGAGGTGGCTCTGACAGCTGGTCCGAATCCGTTTTGGATTGCCAGTGTTCCGCCGTCGCTGCCTTCCGCGTTGGGGCAGGAGATTACGAATTTCAGCAACGAGATTGCGGTTCACTCACTATCGAAGTTTCGCAACGCCATCGGCGAATTGGCGTTTTCAGAGGGGCAGCCCAAAGATGCAGAACGCGATGTCTTTTCGTATCTGACTTGGCGCGAGCTAATTCACTCGTCCTACTTCGAGGTGCAGAAGTTTCGCTGGCTGCTTGTGGAAGCCATTGCAACGAGCGACGGCTTTAAGCGGAGCGCCGCGTTTGAAGGATCAGCGGAAGCGAAGACCGCAGCTTCGTGGGTTAACGATCTTGATCCAGGAGATGGTGCGCAACGTCCGTTGGTTTGATGCGGGGTTTGTTTAGTTTGAAGGCGTGGCCAGAGTAGTTTGGTGCTCTGTGGTGAGTTCGGTCCGCCGGCGGATCTAGGGTTCGTTTGTTGATGCTGCGGCATCAACGATAGGCAGGCGAAGGGTGAACTGCGTTCCCTTGTTCCGTCCATCGCTTTCCACAAGAGTGTGACCTCCGTGGGCCTCGATAATGGTCTTCACGATGGAGAGTCCAAGGCCTGTTGAGGTTTCGCCACCAGTGGGCCGGGCTGATAGAGTCCGAAACGGCCGAAAGGCTGCAGCTAGATCGTCTTTGGTCATGCCTTGACCAGTGTCGGCGATACGTATCTCTGCCATTTTTTCGTCTTCAAGGCGGGCGGTCGAAAGTGTGATCTTGCAGCCGCTCGACGAGTACTTGATGGCGTTACTCAGCAGGTTGCTCATTGCTTCGATAAGCTTGTCTTCATCGGCGACGAGTTCGATCCCTTCGTTGAGTTCTTTTTCTATGACGATTTGTTTGGCGGCGGCCGGTTCTTCGTAGAGGCTTGCTGCGCTATGGATTGGCCGTTCCAGAGGTATCTTGACGCTATTCAGTTTGATTGCCGCTGCTTCTTCCTTTGCAGCTTCGAGGAGGTTGTTGATCATTGTCTCCATGCGATCGGAGGCATTGAGGATCGTGGAGGAAGCCTTTGAGAGTTGTTGAGCGAGTGTTCCTTCGGTCGGTGTCACTGCTTGGATGAACTCGGCGCGACTGACAACGGCCGTTAGTGGGCTGCGCAGATCGTGCGCAACCATGCCGAGGATCTTCGATTTGAAAAGGTTCGATTGGTTGGCGGCGTTGTGCTGAAGAGCCAGGCGCTTGATCATACGCTCGCGTTCTTCGTCATGGGCGATGCGCTGAAGTTCGGCTTCGGCCCGGCTGGCAAAAATGCGCAGGATGCCTTCGAGGCGCTTGGTCTGTTCCACAGGCTCGTTTGAGATAACCGCAAGATGCCCGGTGACGCTGCCGGTGCCGTCGTGCAAGGGGACGCCGCAATAGCTCTGCCGGTGCGCGGGTTCCTTTGGGAATTTGATGGCAACTTCGTTTGGTACGATGACGGTTTCGCCGTTGTAGACGAGCTGGCAAGGCGTGCCTTCAAGATCGTATTCGACCGGCACGCCGAATTGACCGTCGCGCCAACTCAGACGCGCACGCGCGCGTCTGGTTGGATTGCCGAGGCCCATGGTGATCATGGTCAGGTTGACTGACATGACGCCATGCAGATCGCGGACGAGGGTTTCTAGATATTCGTTGCCGAATTTCGCCGACACGCTTGATGCCAGCCGATAGATGGCGTCGGTATCGAGACGGGCCGCATCAGTGTAGATAGGTGTTTCCGGCGTATTGGGCATAGCAGGCCCTCGAGGCAGGTTAACGTTTACACCGGCGTCTTTAGCGGCAAATCAAGGTTTGTTCAAAGTCGTATGAGTTTAGAGCGGTGCGACGGTTGTCCGCAACTTGGGTGCAGGATGATTCTTGCGGTCATTGCCTTTCAACGAAATCAGCGGCGACGCGTTTTTCGCCGGCCTTTTCGAAGTCGATGGTGAGCTTGTTGCCGTCGACCTGGGTGATGTGGCCGTATCCGAACTTCTGATGGAAGATGCGTTCTCCTTCTTTGAAATCGGTTTCGATTGTGGAGGCGGCAACCAGTTCGCCTTCGATGGTTTTGGGGCGGCGGTTGCGCTGCATGCCTTTGGGCGCGCTGTTTTTGCCTGTGGAGTTTGATTGCGCCTGGTTGGCGGATTGCCAGGCTTGCGCGCGTTTCCAACCGGGGGTGTTGTAGCTGGAGGTTGTGCGGTCGTCCCATTCGCTGGCGGCCGAAGCTTTATCGAACCGGCTTTGCCCATAGGGGTTGTTGCCGAAGGTGCTGCGTGTTGCGAAGTTCTGGTAGCTGCCCGAGAACGGGCTTGAGGCTTCCTTGACGTCGACGTGGGCTTCGGGAAGTTCATCGACAAAGCGTGAGGGCACGGCGGATTGGTAGAGCCCGCGGGTCCGCCGGTTTTGGGTGAATGAGATGTGCGCGCGTTTCTTGGCGCGGGTGAGGCCGACGTAGGCGAGGCGGCGTTCTTCTTCGAGGCCAGCCTTGCCCGATTCATCAAGTGTGCGTTGGCTTGGAAACAGTCCTTCTTCCCAGCCGGTCAGGAACACGGTGTCGAATTCGAGACCCTTGGCGGCGTGGAGCGTCATTAGCGAGACGCGGTCGCCATCGTCGGCTTGTTCAGTATCCATGACGAGCGAGACGTGTTCCAGGAAGCCCGCCATCGAGTCGAACTCGTGCATGAAGCGGACAAGTTCTTTCAGGTTGTCGAGCCGCGACTGGGCCTGCGGGCTTTTGTCGTTCTGCCACATGGCAGTGTAGCCAGATTCATCCAGGATCAGCTCGGCGAGTTCGGTATGGGAGAGTTCTCCCAACTGCTGTCGCCAGCGTTCGAAATGGAGGATGAGGTTTGCTAACGATCGGCGGGCTTTGCCGGTTATGTCGTCGGTTTCGACGATCATGCGAGCGGCGGTGAACATCGACACGTCGCGGGCGCGGGCAAGGCCACGGATGCGTTTGACGGAAGTGTCGCCGATGCCGCGTTTGGGTACGTTGACGATGCGTTCGAACTTTAAGTCATGGTCCGGGTTGGCGGTCAGTTCGAGGTAGGCGATCGCGTCTTTGATTTCGGCGCGTTCATAAAAGCGTGGGCCGCCGATGACGCGGTAGGGTATGCCTGTCGTGATGAAGCGATCTTCGATGGCACGCATCTGATAAGAGGCGCGGACCAGGATTGCGACTTCGTTGAGCGAATGGTCTTCCCGCTGCAAGGTTTCGATTTGATCGCATACGGAGCGGGCTTCTTCTTCGTCGTCCCAGACGCCGGCGACGGTGACTTTTTCGCCGGTCTCGCCTTCGGTGAAGAGCGTTTTGCCGAGGCGATCTTCGTTCGATGAAATGAGGTGAGAGGCGGCGGCCAGGATGTGTCCGGTTGAGCGGTAGTTGTGTTCAAGCCGGATGACGGTTGCACCGGGAAAATCCTTTTCGAAGCGCAGGATGTTGTCTACTTCGGCGCCGCGCCAGCCGTAGATCGATTGGTCGTCATCGCCGACGCAGCAGAGGTTGGGCGGGCCTTTCTCTGTCGTAGTTGGGGCGAGAAGGCGCAACCACATGTATTGGGCGACGTTGGTGTCCTGGTATTCATCGACCAGGATGTATTGGAAGCGTTTGTGGTATTCGGCGAGGATATCTGGGTTTTCCAGGAACAGCCGCAGGCACTCGAGGAGGAGATCGCCGAAGTCGCAGGCGTTGAGATCTTTCAAGCGGCGTTGGTAGGCGCCGTAAAGATCGCGCCCCTTGCCGGAGGCAAAGCCGTAGGCTTCATTTTGCGGAACTTTTTCAGGCGTCAGCCCGCGGTTCTTCCAGCTGTCGATGAGGGCAGCTAATTGGCGGGCAGGCCAGCGGTCTTTATCTAAGCCTTCAGCTTCGATGACCTGCTTTAACAACCGTAGCTGGTCGTCCATGTCGAGGATGGTGAAGCCTTGTTTCAGGCCAACGAGTTCGGCGTGGCGGCGCAGGATCTTGACGCAGATGGCGTGGAAGGTGCCAAGCCACGGCATGCCTTCAAGCGTATCGCCCATATAGGATTCAATACGCGTCTTCATCTCGCGGGCAGCCTTGTTGGTGAAGGTCACAGCGAGGATTTGCGAAGGCCAGGCGCGTCCGGTTGCGAGGATGTGGGCGATGCGGGTCGTTAGGACACGTGTTTTGCCAGTGCCAGCGCCTGCGAGAACGAGGACTGGACCGTCGAGCGTTTCGACCGCTTCAAGCTGTTTTTCGTTGAGGTTCTCAATATAAGACGCGTTGTGACCGGAAGCGGGTGGTCGCGGTGAGGCCGCGAGCGCGCGTTGTGAGATCGAGCCACCTCCAGGCGGTGGCGGGGCAGGTTCTCGGTGTGCAGAGCCCGAGCCCGATGGGCGCTCTTCGAAGTCTGGCCAATCCTCAGGCGATGGTTCCTGGCTTGGCGGTGGCGGTTCGTTTGCGGGCGAGGCATCTGCGAAGCCGGGCGGATGTTCTTCGAACGGAAAAGGTGCTTCATCAAAGCCAGCCGCGGCCGCAGGCATTTCGTTTGCGGCATCGTCGTTGTGCGGCAAATCAAACGGGATATCGTCTGCTTCGTCCCGATGCTCAGGATCGGGCTCATAGCGCACGTGCTCGTCGAACGGCAGTTCAGGCGCTTCTGGCAGGCTTTTCTTTTTCTTGCGAGTCGCTGTCATGGGCAGAAGTATAGCAGGGATTTCTCGGGTGCGATTGGTTGACAGGTGAGGTCCACAGGGCGTTGGCGTGCAATGTTTTTCGGGTTTGTCACGAATGTTTCAGGTGCGATTGAATTGCATCAAAGCCCCCTAGCTGTGTAACTGTCGCGATTAATGCGGGAATTGGACGGTGGGTCCGGTTGGGATTTTGACTGATGATGGATGTGAATTGGTTTGATTTGTTCACGATGAAGGGGATCAATTTCCTGTCGTCGTTGTTTGTGCTGGTCGTGTTGTTCTTTGTTTTGCTTGTCATCGTCTTGTTCATCATAGATGTGTGGCAGACCAAAGATGCCGTTCGGCGCAACTATCCTGTCATCGGTCGGTTCCGCTATATTTTCGCGACGCTGGGTGAGTTCTTTCGGCAGTATTTCTTCGCAATGGACCGGGAGGAAATGCCCTTCAACCGTGCGGAGCGCGAGTGGGTCTACCGATCAGCCGAAGGTGCCGACAACACCGTCGCATTTGGTTCCACGGTAAATTTGAGCCCTGTGGGCACGACCATATTCGTTAACTGCCCGTTTCCGACACTGGAAGAAGATGCGTCGCCTGCGCCTAATGTGGTGATCGGAAAGGGGTGCCCCAACCCCTATGAGCCGCAATCGATTATCAACGTGTCAGGAATGAGCTACGGCGCTTTGTCAAAGCCTGCGGTGCGTGCGCTGTCCAAGGGTGCAGCGATGGCCAACTGCTGGCTGAACACAGGCGAGGGAGCTTTGTCGCCGTGGCATTTGGAAGGTGGGTGCGATGTCGTTTTCCAGATTGGAACCGCGAAGTATGGTGTGCGAACGCCGGAGGGTAAGCTTGATCCGGTAAAGCTGCGGGAGATCGCCGACATTCCGCAAGTGAAGATGTTTGAATTGAAAATGAGCCAAGGCGCGAAGCCTGGTAAAGGCGGTATCTTGCCGGCGGAAAAGATCACGCGGGAGATTTCTGAGATCCGCGGCATTCCCATGGGGCAAGCATCGATTTCGCCGAACCGGCATCCTGAAATCGATAACGTCGCCCAATTGCTCGACTACCTCACCATGGTACGCGATATCACCGGCAAGCCGACGGGCTTCAAAACGGTGATTGGCGCTTACGGGTGGCTGGAAAAGCTTTGCGAAGAGATCCATCGCCGCGGAGATCCCTGCGGGCCGGATTTCATCACGATTGATGGCGGGGATGGCGGTACTGGTGCTGCTCCGATGGCGTTGATGGATCATGTCGGTTTGCCGTTGCGCGAAGCACTGCCGATGACGGTAGATATCCTTGAACGCTACGGTTTGCGAAACCGGATCCGGGTGATCGCATCCGGCAAGCTGATTACGCCAGCTGAGGTGGCGTGGGCGTACTGTGCGGGAGCCGATGTCGTAGTGTCTGCCCGCGGTTTTATGTTCGCGCTGGGCTGCATCCAGGCTTTGAAGTGCAACAAAAACACTTGCCCGACTGGCATCACGACGCATGACCGGCGTTTGCAACGGGGGCTCGACCCTGCGGACAAGGCGGTTCGTGTCAAAAACTTTGTTGATGGGATCCGGAGCGGTGTTGGTACGATTGCACACTCTTGCGGTGTGCCGCATCCACGCGCGTTGCGGCGCTATCATTGCCGGATCGTTCAGGAGACCGGCCGGTCTGTCTCGATGAATGAGCTTTATCCGCCGGTTGAAGTCGTAGAGAAGTATCGTGCGGAAGCGGTTGGTTGATCGCCTGGGCTAAGTGGGGCGCTAGCGGTGTTCTTCGATGGCGGCGTCGATCAGTGCCTTGTTAAAGACGTTAAGCGCTTTAAGGCGGTCGGCATAGCCAATGATTTCTGTTGGGTCGGTTGGTGATACGACGGCAATGCGTGCTTCGCCGCAGCGGTCGAACTCACGAAGGGCTCGTTCCAGCGTGTCAGTTGGCATTAACCACGGGGCGTCGGGGTCGGTAAGGTGCACGGGTTCTGCGTCTGGGTCTTTGGGGGTCATAAAGCTATCGACGCGAAGGCGGCGTTGGATCGACTTGTGTGGGCCGTCTTGCAGGAACAGTCCACGACGGCCCAGCTGCCAGTAGAAGAGTGAATGGCCAAGAAACGCCTGGGAGACTCCAACAGATATTGAGACCGTCAACAGCAAGGCGATGGTCATCGTATAACCGCCGGTTAGCTCGAAGACGATGAGCGTGGTTGAAAGCGGGGCGCCGAGTACGCTGGCGGCCACAGCTCCCATGCCGAGGATGGCGTACAGGCCATGGCTCGATCCTGCTTCCGGAAATACAGATGTCGCGATAAGTCCGAAGGCGGAGCCGGTCATCGCGCCCAGATAAAGGGACGGAGAGAATATTCCCCCCGCAAACCGGCAGGCGAGCGAAATCGCGGTTGCCGCCGTTTTGGCGACGATGAGCATGATCAGGAGCGTGAGCGGCAACTCACGCTGCAAGGCTTCGTTTGTTGCTTCATAACCGACGCCTAAAACTTGCGGTAAGAAGACGCCGATGCAACCAACCATAAGTCCGCCCAGGCCGGTGCGGAACCACAGTGGCATCTCGAAGCGCCAACTGAACTTGTCAGTTGCCATGAGGGCGATTTCAAAGATGATCGCCACGAGGGCGCAGGTCAGACCCAGCAGCGCGAATGCGGGGAACTCCCAGTAAGATGTGATGGAGTATTCCGGGATCATGAAAGCAGGTGCTTCGCCCAGGTGAATACGGGCGATGACAGCTGCGGTTACGCTTGCAATGACGGTTGGGACCAGCGCGCGGAATGCGTAGTGCGTGAGGATGACTTCGTGGGCGAATAGTACGCCAGCGATTGGCGCGTTGAAGGAGGCGGATACGGCTGCGGCGACGCCACATGCGAGGAGCGTGCGGCGTGCGCCGGGCGAGAGCTTGAAGTGGTCTTCGAGAAAGGCGGCGATGGTGGCGCCCAGATGAACGATCGGGCCCTCGCGACCTACGCTTGCCCCAGAGCCGATTGAAATAGCCGACAGGAATGCGCTGAAGAAACCGGTTTTGGCGTCGATATGCGAGTTGTGAATCGCACGCGCTTCGATGACGTCGGCAACACCGTGGGCGCGGCGCCCAGGCATGTAACGATCGAGGAGGTAGCCAACCAAGATGCCGCCGAGCATTGGCGCAAGAAGGATCTGCCAAAAGGGTTGGTTTGCTGCAGCGGTGGCAACGAACTCGCTCGATGTGCCAAGCCAAGGAAGCTGAATCACGCCGATTAAGAAGCGGAATGCGATCGAAGCGTATGCGACAAACACAGCAATAAACAGGGCAAGAACCCAGATCAGCGGTTGCCGGTCTGCGAAAAAAGCTGTGATGTTCACACCGAGACGTGAGTCGTAATCCTCGCGCCATCTCGCGATTTGAGACTTGATAAGGTTTTTCCAACGCGTGCTGCTGGATGACGCGTCTTTCGCCTCATCGCTCGATGTTGGCTTCTCACCGTTTTCGTCTGATTTGCGCTTTTCCTGCTGCATTCTTGGGCAAGGGCCGGACGGTTTGGGGATAGGAGATGGGCTATTGCGCACGATGTTGACTTTGGATTCGTTATTTTTGACGGATTTTTTGCTGGTCCGCCAGCCCTTGCACTGCAACAAAAAGGCGGTCCCATTCCTGACCTTCTTGTGCGATAACTGTTTCAACGGAGGGAATCTGCTGCTTGAGAACTGACCCCAGGGCTCGAGTAGGTTAGTTTTTTTTCGGTTCGCTGAATGGAACATTGGCTGGACGGTTCCGCCAGACCTGTCGCTACCGCGAATTAGACTGGAGGCGGTATTGAACACGTTTCTGATGTGGCTTGGTGGTCTTTTGATCGCGGTCTTTGCTGCGCTTTTCGCCGGGCCGTACTTCGTAGACTGGAACAGCTATCGAGGCGTGTTCGAAGAAGAGGCAAGCCGGATGCTCGGACGTCGTGTCCGCGTCGGTGGCAATGTCAATGTGCGTTTGCTTCCCGCGCCCTACGTTCTGTTCGAAGATTTGCGCATTTCCGATACGACCGGCATTGCAGGGCAGCCCCTTTTTACGACCAAAAGCTTCAAGATGTGGTTGGCTGTCCCCCCTTTATTGAAGGGTGTGCTTGAGGCCAACAAAGTCGAGCTTGAGAATCCCGTTTTGGCGCTGGCTGCCGATAAGGAGGGGCGTGGCAACTGGCGTACTCTGCTCGACATCAAGGAACTCCCCTTTGTCCCTGCTGGCGTGAAACTTCAATCGGTAACGATTGATGATGGCGTGGTTTCTTACAGTATCGACGGTGGCGGCGAGTTGACCCGAATCGACAAGATCTCCGGCGAATTCTCCGCGGAGGCTCTTGCAGGGCCTTACAGCTACCGAGGTGCCGCTTCGTTCGATGGTTTTGAGACGGAGTTGCGTTTAGCGACGACCGAAGCTGACGCGAATGGTGATTTTCGGCTGACAGCCGCAGTGTCAAGCGGGGCCAAAGCCAATAGGCACAAATTCGATGGGCACGTGCGTGGCTTGTGGGACCGACCGGTTGTCGATGGCGAAATTTCGTCGAAGGTCGTGTTTCAACCCTATGCGAAGGGTGACGCCAAGGGTAAGGCGAAAAAGGAAAAGCTCGTTGCCGATGTGCGCGGAAGGGCTTTGGCCGATGGACGCTCGCTGAAGATCAACGACCTGACGATTTCGTTTGATGAGTTCGCCCAGCCGCAGGTGGTGACCGGTGAGGTTGAAGCGGCTTGGGCTGAGCGGCACCAACTCAACTTGGTTCTCAAATCTCGATGGCTAGATGTTGATTTATTGACCGCCGGCCTCGAAGGGCGCGCGCAAGCTGAGGGAAGTGCTGGCGAGCAGGTCAGGGCCAGCGGAGACCAGACTGTTCCTTTGACCACCGCGCGGCAATTGCTGTCCGGGCTTCTCGATGTTTTCCCGGGCAAAACTGATGTCAGAGCGCGGTTGGACGTAGAGCAGATCAAACTTGGTAATGAGACGGTTGCGGGTTTGATCGTTGCCATGGAGCGTTCGGCTGGCTCCTTGCAATTGCGGACCTTGCGCGCGATTCTACCAGGCGCGGCGCGGCTCGACTTTTCCGGGGTTGTCGATGTTGTTGATGGGCAACCTGTATTTGATGGCAATCTCTTTCTCGGCGGCGTGAGCGCTGCAAAGGTGATGCGATGGGCGGTTGGTCCAACGGCTGCTGATGCCAGATTTGCAGATGGCCCCTTCACCGTTTCCGGGCGAATGAAGCTGGGCAGCAATAAAGTCATGCTGGATTCGGCCACTGCCGAGTTTTCAGGAATCCCCGTTCGCGGCCAGCTTGATTGGGATGACGGCAAGCGGCGCTACGTCAATGTCGTGCTTGAAGGTTATGAGGTCGATACGCGGTGGTTTGGACTTGGGGAACTTCGCTTGCCAAGTCTGATGGAGGTTGTCTCCGGTCCGGCGGATCAGACAACTAAGGCGCAAGATGTCGCGACGGAAGGTGGCGCGGGTTCTTCCCAGGCCGGGCTATTTGGTTTTGAAGAACTTGATGGTCGCGAAGTCAAAATCGATCTCAAGGCTGGTCGTCTGACTGACGGGATCAATACGCTGCATGACGTTGAAACACGCATGATGCTGATCGGCCGAAAGGCCGACGTGGAAATTTTCAAAGCTCAAACATCTGAAGGGCTCTTTTTTGAAGTCGAAGGTGTTGTTGATGGGCTGGGTGCGGCACCAGCAGGAAACCTGCGTTACCTGATTGCGGCTGACGACCAATCATCGGCCTATAAGCTTGCCGATCTGTGGTCGGGTGGGCGTGCTGAACCGCTAGAACGGGATCGCTTTGCAGCGTTTGCGCCGGTGCGGCTTGCTGGAGATATGACGCTTGGCGGGCGAAAGAAATCTGCGCTTGATTTTAGGTTCGACGGTGTGGCGAGCGGTGGCCACGTGACTGGCTATTTGAAACTCGATGGCGGCGCGCGGAATTGGCGCAACGCGCCGGTTGACCTTAATGTTCGTTCCAACGCTGGTGACATGGGCCAGCTTGTTGCGTCTTTGATTTCAGGGCGTGACGGGGGAGGCTCCCAAGCGCGTGGAGTTGGGAATACCGGTCGGATGCTTCTCAAGTCTGTTGGAATACCGTCTTCTTCATCGGGACTTTTGACGTTCCTTTCAATCGACGAAGGCGATCTGTCGGTTGTGTTCGATGGCGCGGCGACGGTTTCCGAAAGTCAGCTTGCTTCGGTTGACGGTGCGCTGATGCTGCGGACGGGCGATGTTCGCAATCTCTTAAGGAGCGTCGGTTTGGAACTACCGCCGGGTTCAGGTGATTTGTCGTACGATGGTCTCGCCGATGTGACCTGGACAAAAGAAAAGCTGGCGTTCGTTCCAAGAGACGTGACGTTCGGCGGTGCAAAGGTTGGTGGTCGACTGACTGTCGAAGTCGATGACAAGGGTGCCAAGACGATCGGCGGACAACTGGTAGCGGATGCGGCAAGTCTGCCGCGACTTCTTTCCGTTGTGACGCCGAGCGGAACGGGTCGGATTGCAGAGACGCAGGTCGCGCGGGCTCAGGGTGCGCAGGAAGAGACACAGGCCATTATCGATGGTGTTGCGACGGGGCAGGTTGAGCGTCAGGTCGCGGCTCCGCTATTTTCCAATTCGCCGTTTGATTTTGGAACCATCGATGATGTAAGCGGCGAGGTTGTACTGCGCTCGGCGAAACTGCAATTGGCGCAGGGTTTGGCCGTCGATAATGCCCAGTCGCGAGTCAAGCTCGATAAGCAGCAACTAACATTTGAGCTTGTTTCGTCGCAGGCGCTAGGTGGCAAGCTCTCTGGCAATCTGAAGATTGAGAAAGCTGCTGCCGGGGCTGGAACCTCGGGGCAGTTTGCTTTGCGGCAGGCTAGCTTGGAGAAGATTTCTCAATTGACCGCAGCTGGGGAAGCCAGCCCACGTTTCGGGAGCGGTAAGGTCGATGTCAACTTCAAGTTCAACGGTCGTGGCTTAACGCCCAGTGGAACGGTTTCGGTCGCAAGCGGCAGCGGCGAGTTGAAACTGAACGGTGTGACGCTTGCCGGTCTCATCCCGGATGGCGTCGCAGAAGCGGCTGAAGCCGCACTCGAAGGCGATGGGTTGCCCAGCGAAGAACTCGAACTGTTACTGGCGACAGCTTGGCAAAACGGATCGATGGAGCTTGGTGACACAAGTGTCGATCTGCGGATGGTGGATGGCATCATTCAGATGTCAAAGATCGATGTCGGCAATGCCTCGAACCGCATTGTTTTGACTTCGTTGCTGAATGCCAAGACGCTTGAGTTCGACAGCGAGTGGCGCGTTGTGGCGAACGATAAAAAGGCTGGGCGTCCGTGGCCCGGTGTTGTGGTCAGCCGCTCGGGTCAGTTGATCCAGATTGCAGCACTACCACCGCAGATTATTTCCGATGCTCTAGAGCGCGAACTATCGGTGCGCAAAATGGAGCGGAACGTCGAGGAGCTGGAGCGTCTCCGGCGCCTCGATGAGGAAGCCGCCGCTCGCCAGCGCGCTCGCGAGCGGGAGTTGGAACTGGAAAGCCAGCGCTTAGAAGCGGAACGCGCCGCGGCTCGGGCTGCGGACGAGGCGGCACGGCGTGTGCGAGAAGGCGAACCTTTGTCGGCTCCTTCTGGGTTTCAAAACGGTGCTGGTCAGGATGGGCAATTTCCACCACAAGGAGGGCCCGGTGCTGGGGCTAGCGGCGAGTTTCCAGGGGACCCGCAATCGGCTGGTGCAGAGTTGGTTGCGCCCGAGCCCGTGCCGGCTAGTCCCGCAGCTCAGGCTGGCGTTGCGAATGATGCCAGCGCTGCGCCGAGGAAACGCCGTCCACGACGGAAGAAGCCGGAGCCTGAATCTCTGACCAATCAGATTTTTGGAATTGATTGAGTGTCGCCGGGTTGATTGGCGCTGGTTGGCGCTATTCTGTCCGTCCCGCGGCCCGTCACGGCGACTTATTGCGGTAGTGGTTTAGGACGTAAACGCGGATCGCGCTTGAGAGTCCCGAAGCTGACGCGTCGCGGGTGTTATCAATCGCGTCGACCAACTGTGCGAGCGGTAGATTCTTTTCTCTCGCAATGCCTTTCAGCGCTTCCCAGAACGGTTCCTCCAGCGAAATCGATGTGCGGTGTCCTTGTATCTTGAAGGAGCGTTTTTGGGGACGGCTCATGAGTGTTTGGGGTTGGTCGGTTTTATTGCGTCGGTGTTGGACGACTCCAGCTTCTTCTGGTCCAGAGTATTGGACTGCTGCTTTTCGTGTTTCTGTTCGGCCAGTCGCTCACCTTTTGTGCGACCGAAGCTTGCACGGTTTTCTGCCGCCTTTTGTTGTTTGTCGGCGCGGGCCTTTGCTTTGCGTGCGCGGCGGAGGTTGATGATTTCAGCAGACACTTTGTTTGCCCCTACTGGGTTGTGATGGCGTGCTATCGCCGGGTTTACATTGGGTGGCGTTCTATGCGGATCAACGCTTAGGGCGCGTCAGAACCAGCCTTTGTATTTGAAGTAGATAAACGGGACGATTGCCGAAACAACCATTGCCCCGATCACGACAGGATAGGACCAAGTGTAGTCCAATTCCGGCATGTGTTTGAAGTTCATTCCGTAGACGCTGGCGATCAAAGTTGGTGGCATTAGCATCACGGCTGCCACCGAGAACAGCTTGATGATCTGGTTTTGCTCAATGCCAATTAGTCCGATTGTTGCGTCCATCAAAAAGGTGAGCCGCGCGGAAATATGGTCGACGTAGGTGCCGAGCGATTGAACGTCTTGTTGTGCCGTCTTGATGCGTTGCCGGAGGGTAGCTTCGGATTTCTGCTCCATGGTGAAGTTTCGGAAGTAGGTTAGCAATCGGCTCAGCGATACCAGGCTGTCTCTGACCCGTGAGGCAGTGACGCTGACTTTGCCGATCTCCTTCAATGAAACGGCGTGGCGTTTTTCACGCGTGTAATCATGACGTTTGACGTCGAAGATTTGGTGGCTGATGACTTCGGTTCGATGCTGGAGCCGTTCGATCAGGTCGGCTTGGCGCTCTATGATCGCTTCGATCAAGCCAATGGTAATTGCGGTTGGTGTCGTGCAGGCGATGTCACCGGATTGGGCGCGGGTGGAATAAAGCTGGAAGGCGCGGGGGACGGCGAAGCGAACCGTAATCAGGGCTTCTGGGAGAACAACAAATGCGACCTCGCCGGTTTGTGGGTCTGTTGTATCAATCCGGTAAACGATGCTCGATGTCATGATCTGAGCTCGCCCTTCCTGATAGAGCCGGCTGGAGATCTCGATCTCCTTCATTTCGTCGGGTGTTGGCAGCTCGACTGCGAAAGCCTTTTCGATGGTGGCGATTTCGTCGGCCGTTGGTGCAACCAAGTCGATCCAGATGGCAGATCGATCGGTAAACTCTGCAGGTTTGGCGATCTCTTCAGAGACGAGGTGCCCATCCTTCAAGGCATAGGTTGTGATCATGTTCCGGTGTTTCGATAGTTGGTTTCGGTCTGGCGGGTGCCGTTCTCACAGTGTTGGCGATTGATGCAAGAGATTGATGACAGGGCCTGACTTTGAAGAATCAGTGCCGAACTCGGTTGACGTCACGGCACAAAATGGCATATTGTATACCAGTGGATAGTCTGTTGCTCGTGGTTTTTTCGAAAGCCGTTTTAGCAGCTTTCTCCTCCTACGCCGGGTGCTCCGGTTGGCCGACTGAGGATGGTTCATAAGGCTTATGGGCCATCCCTTTTTTCCGGTGTCTCTGGGTGGTTGAGCCCAGCCGCAACTGGCAGGTGTCGACATGGCCGACGATACGGATGCAGTAAACAACGTGGTTCGCCTCTACCGCCGGGGCGACACAATGGATTCCGGCCATCCCGTACTTCCGCTTGAAGAAGACGCCCGGCTTGGCAGCGTCGCCGCTGAAGAGCTGAGGCAAGCACTTGTCCGCCAGATTGAAGCGGCGAGTTTGCGTTGGTCGCGTGATGGGGCGCTGGTCGCTCCCGGAGAGCTTCCAAAGCCGTCCGATTCCTTGGTGGCATCGGCCTCGGAAGCCTGTGCCAAAGTGGCTCTAGAGGAGGCTATTCGGGCTGTTTTCTGGGAATGCGGTGGTCCGATACCCAAGGCTGACATGCCGTTGCGGCTTGTCCGCCTGCAAGAAGACATCAATGCCAGCCTGAGGAAGGTTCTCAAAGATCTTGGTTATGTTTGATCTTAGGGGCTGAATTCTCCTGGTTTTTCCAAGTCACCGTAATCTTTCTTGACAGAATTGTTGTGTCTCGCGTTCACTTCGGTGCGACGCATAAGACGAAAGTGCTGTTTCGCTGTTGGGGCCATCGCGGAGGCGCACCAAACTGGTGCGGTAGGCAGCAATCCAAATACATAAGGCCCTTTTTGGAGGAAACCGATGAACGACCAGCCTAAGGCTAAGGAGTTTTTTGGCGGTTGCCCGCATGATTGCCCCGATACCTGCGCGATGCTGTTTGAGGTTGAGGATGGCAAAGTCAAAGGGGTTCGCGGCAATCCCGATCACCCGATGACGCGTGGTGGGCTTTGCGTGAAGCTCAAGGATTACGAGAAACGCCACTATCATCCGGATCGCGTTCTCTATCCGCTACGGCGCACGGGTCCGAAAGGTTCCAAGCAATTTGAGCGGATCAGCTGGGATGAGGCGCTCGATGAAATCGTGACGCGTTGGAAGGCGATCATCGATGAGCACGGTCCGCAGGCGATCGCACCTTATAGCTACCTCGGTCACCAGGGTTTGGTTCATGGTCTGAATGGTGGCGATGCGTTCTTTAACCGCCTTGGTGCGACCGTTATGGAGCGTACATTCTGCGGTGAGGGCTCGTGTACGGCCTGGCTGTTGACGCTAGGGCCAACTGCGGGTGTTGATCCGGAGAGCTACATTCACTCCAAGTACATTGTGATTTGGGCGTGTAACTCGGTTTCGACGAACCTGCATCACTGGGCGATCGTCAAAGAGGCGCAGAAGAAAGGCGCGAAGGTCGTTGTGATCGATGCTTATCGTTCACGCACGGCGAAAGAAGCTGATTGGCATATCTGTCCGAAGCCCGGCACGGATGGTGCCTTGGCGATGGCGGTGATCAACTCGATTATTGAGCAGGGGCTTGTCGATCAGGACTATGTCGACAAGTACACGATGGGATTTGATGCGCTGAAGGAGCGAGCATCTGAGCGGACGCCAGAATGGGCTGCTGAAATAACCGGTGTGCCTGCTGAAGACATTCGGAAGTTTGCGCGTGAGCTGGCGACTTCGCAACCTGCCGCGATCCGCATCGGTGTTGCGTTGGAGCGTCATCACGGTGGCGGTCAGACGATCCGTGCGGTCTCCTGTATTCCCGCTTTGACCGGTGCCTGGCGGCATGTCGGAGGTGGCATCACGCAGTTTCCGGTTTGGGAGCACCCTTACAAATTCGACGTGATCTGCCGTCCTGATCTCATTCCCAAGGGGACGCAGGTCGTCAATAATCTGCAAATCGGCCGTGCGCTGTTGGGTGAGATCGATTTGAAGGTCCCGATCAAGTCGATGATGTGCTGGAACTCGAACCCAGTTACTCAGGCACCTGAGACTGACAAAATCGTTGAAGGTCTGAAACGGGAAGATCTCTTCCTTGTTTCCGCGGAGCACTTCATTTCCGACACAGCGTCTTATGCGGATATCGTTCTGCCCGCGTCCATGGGTGCTGAGATGGAGGACATGATCCTGTCATGGGGTCACCTTTATCTGACGTACAACGCGAAGTGTGCGGAATCTCCCGGTGAAGCGATCCCAAACAACGAGATTTTCCGAAGGCTTGCGGCTCGTTTGGGCTTTGAAGAAGATAACTTCAAATGGTCGGATTCTGAATGCCTCGAAAACTACGTCGATTGGGATGCGCCAGCTTGCGAAGGCATCGATCTTGAGTATCTGCGCGAGCATGGTTACGCACGCTTGAAAGTCGGTACGAAGGATGATCGGGCGCCGCATAAGGAAGGCAACTTCCCGACGGAGAGTGGTAAGTGCATGCTCGAAGTTCCTGGTGCGACGAACTTCGTGGCTGGGCCCTTCCGACAGATGTATGAAGACTTCCAGCCGGGCGAGCCGCTTGATCCACTGCCTGATTATACCCCGCCGCGTGAATCGCCGGCGTCCAACCCGCTGTTGGCGGAGAAGTTCCCGCTCAACATTGTTTCTCCGAAGAGTCACGGGTTCCTGAACTCCTGCTACGCCAATATGGAGCAGAAGATCCAAGGCCAGGGTGAGCAGTTCGTCCTGATCAACGCCGGGGATGCGAAGCCACGTGGCATAGTCGAAGGGGACCGGGTTCAGGTCACCAACGGACGCGGAGCCTTCAAAGGCGTGGCGCGCATCAGCGAGGATGTCAACGAGGGCATCGTTGTGGCGACGCTGGGTTATTGGCGTCAGCTTAACGAGGGCACGGTGAACTCGATCAGTTCAGCGGAATTTACCGACATGGGACACGCCCCGTCGTTCTCGGATAACCTCGTTGAGGTGACGCGGTGTAACTGATCTCGCATCAGTGCGACGCATAAGTTGAATGCAAAAGGGGCCTCGCGACGGGCCCCTTTTTTGTTTCGTTTTTTCGCGGGTGCACCGACGACTCTGCCCGTTAGATTGACCGCTGATTGACGCGTTTAGAGAGTTCTTCTGCTGTCTCGACACGTTCGGAATAGCGGTCGACGAGGATGTCTGAGCGACCACGGACCATCCAGGTGAATTTGACGAGTTCTTCCATCACGTCGACGAGGCGGTTGTAGAACGGTGAAGGCAGCATGCGTCCAGCTTCATCGAATTCGGTGAAGGCTTTCGGGACGGAGGATTGGTTGGGGATTGTCACCATCCGCATCCAGCGGCCGAGGATGCGCATTTGGTTGACCGCGTTGAAGCTTTGCGAGCCGCCGCAGACCTGGCACAGCGCCAGGGTTTTGCCTTGGGTTGGGCGGACCGCTCCGACAGAAAGCGGCAACCAATCGATTTGAGCCTTCATGATGGCTGTCATGGTGCCGTGGCGTTCAGGGGATACCCAAACCATGCCTTCGGCCCAAATCGCTTTGTCGCGGAGTTCCTGCACTTTG
The DNA here is from genome assembly GCA_040219445.1 of Filomicrobium sp. Classification (GTDB taxonomy): domain Bacteria; phylum Pseudomonadota; class Alphaproteobacteria; order Rhizobiales; family Hyphomicrobiaceae; genus Filomicrobium. The sequence goes on from JAVJSM010000003.1 coordinate 1,256,122, forward strand.
GGGTGGGTCGGTTCGACGGAGTCAGGAAGCGGGAGGTCGCGGGGATCGAAGGTTTGTGTTTCGGCTCCGAAGTGGCGCAGAAGGCGCGCGGCTTCCTCCGACGTGAAACGCGAGAATGAGCGCTCGCGCAGCGATCCGTAGAGCACGAGGATGCGCGGCGGATGGCCTGGATCGTTTCCGGGTGCGTAGTCCTTTGGGTCGATCTCGCGAACGTGCTCTGCGGAGAGATTGGGCAAGCTGTCGTTATTGTGCTCAGCCAAGGGTGGAGTCCTCAATATCAAAGGGTGGCCAGCTTTAGATTTGGCTGCGCCACCCTTGGTTTTATCCGTTGCCCGAGAAATGCCTCTAGCCTGGCGAGATCATTTTCTCCGGGCGGACGATGGCGTCGAAATCGTCGGCGGGGATGCCGTCGGCGATAGCTTCCTCGCGCAGTGTCGTGCCGTTTTTGTGGGCTGTTTTGGCGATCTTGGCTGCGCGGTCGTAGCCGTACTTCTCTTTCAGCGGTGTCACCAGCATCAGCGAGTTTTTGAGGCCGCGTTCGATGTTTTCCAAACGCGGTTCGATGCCAACGACGCAATTGTCGGTGAAGGAGTTCGCGGCATCGGCGAGCAGGCGAACGGACTGCAGGAAGTTATAGGCCATCATCGGGTTATAAACGTTCAGTTCGAAGTGGCCCTGGCTGCCGGCAAACGAGATCGCGGCGTTGTTGCCGTGGATATGGGCGCAAACCTGGGTCATGGCTTCGCACTGGGTCGGGTTGACCTTGCCCGGCATGATGGAGGAGCCAGGCTCGTTTTCAGGTAAGGCCAATTCGCCCAGGCCGGAGCGTGGGCCGCTGCCCAGGAAGCGGATGTCGTTGGCGATCTTGAAGCAGCTCATCGCCACCGTGTTGATGGCCCCGTGGCTCATGACCATGGCATCGTGTGCGGCCAGAGATTCAAACTTGTTGGGGGCGGTTTTGAAGCCCATGCCGGTGATGTTGGCGATCTTTTCGGCGACCTTTTCAGCAAACCCAACCGGGGCTGCGAGGCCTGTCCCGACTGCGGTGCCACCCTGGGCTAGCTCCATCAGGCTTGGCACCGTCATCTTGATGCGCTCAATGCCGTTATCAAGCTGCTGGGTGTAGCCGGAGAATTCCTGGCCGAGCGTCAGCGGGGTTGCGTCCTGTGTGTGTGTGCGGCCGATCTTGATGATGTCTTTCCAAGCTTCGGCTTTGTCGTTCAGGGCGTTGCGGAGCTTTTGCAGGGCTGGCAGCAGGCGATGTTCGATTTCCTCCGCGCAAGCGATGTGCATGGCCGTCGGGAACGTATCGTTCGATGACTGGCTCATGTTGCAGTGATCGTTAGGGTGGATGGGTGTCTTGCTTCCCATCTCACCACCGAGGATCTCGATAGCGCGATTGGAGATGACCTCGTTGGAGTTCATGTTCGACTGGGTGCCGGAGCCGGTCTGCCAGACGACCAGCGGGAAGTGATCGTCCAGTTTGCCTTCCAGGACTTCCTGCGCGGCCGATACGATGGCCTTGCCGAGTTCAGGGTCGAGTTTTCCCAATTCTACGTTGGCTTCGGCGGCCGCGCGCTTAACGATACCGAGGGCGCGGATGATCGGGGCGGGTTGCTTTTCCCAGCCGATTTTGAAGTTGCCAAGGCTGCGCTGGGCCTGAGCGCCCCAGTAACGGTCAGCGGCGACTTCCAATGGCCCGAAGGTGTCGGTTTCGGTGCGGGTTTCGTTGGACATGGGGTGCCCTCATCTCAATGGTGTGAATGGTTGGCCCAGTCATACACCGGCAATGACCGCTCGCGCTAGCGGCGGGCTCGGTTCGCTTTCGTCGTAGATAGCTTTTGCTGCGAGCGTACAGGAAGAGTTATTGGGTTAGACACCGCAGGTTGAGAGGTGCGAAGGTCTAGCCGCCGTCGATTACTTCTTGCGGAACGCGTCCAAGCTAACGATTTCGGCGCCGGCTGGTTCGCCCGCATCTTCGGTTGCCTCTGTGGCTTCTGCGTCTGCTGCCTCTTCAGCAGGTTGCTCACCTGGAAGCGGCTCATCCTCGAGGATTTCAGCACCAGGTGTTGTCAGGTGCGCGACTGTGGCTGGCTCAGCTGGAAACGCACCTGGCTTTTGTGGGTGGTCTGGTTCAGCAAAGTTCTGGTCGAGGGAGGTGACCGAGAGGTCGACTGAATCGGCGTTGAATTCAGGTTCTTCGAACTGCAGCCCATAGCGGACAGATGGGTCGAAGAAGACTTTGATTGCCGAAAAAGGCACCACAACGCGTTCGGGAATGCCGTCGAACGTGAGTTTCACTTCAAAACGGTCGTCGGAAACCGATAAATCCCAAAAGCGATGCTGGAGGACGATGGTCATCTCGTTTGCGTACTTTTCACGCAACCTCTTGGAGATCGAGACGCCAGCTGCGTTGGTATCGAATGAGATGTAAAAGTGATGATCGCCCGGCAGGCCAGACTTGGCAGTGTTCTGTAGAACGGTGCGGACGAGGCCACGCATCGCGTTCTGCGCCAAGGCTTCATAGTCGATCGTTGACTCGCTCGTCATCCCGTCCTGCGCGTTTTCCTGCCACCCCTTGCGACTCGTTCGTCATCGCACAGTCTAGTCATCGACGAAACCTAGCTATCAGGTCAAGTGAAAGTGGAGGGCTTCTGTTGCCCGGTGCCCTCCGAACCGCGCCTCATCTGGCTAGAGATAAGGGCTTTAGTTAGGCTTTAGGTACCGCATTACGCAGCAACTGCAGCCTCAGCATAGTTGTCATTTGCAACTATTGAAACGGCCCGATAACGGCGGAACCATGCCGAGCGAAAGCTAAACCCTTTACACCCTCGTCGATCCTATTTCGCCCCCATCAGATGCCCGCTTGGCCCGGCTTTGCGCCGGATACGGCCGGAATTTCAACGGGCATTTGGTGGAGGCGCCGGGTACCGCCCCCGGGTCCGAATGGCTTATTACGATCGCGTTTATCGCCATAGCCGGCGCGAACCGGCTCTCAGAATATAAGATGTTGGGTGCTGAAAAAAAAGTGCCGTGTTGAGAACGGGTTGGCTTGTTCACTTCTGATTGAGGGTGTGAGCCTGTGAGCTCAGACATCCCCTGATGTGGTAATATGAAGCACACGGCCACAGTGCTTGCAGTGAACCGCATCGGCGTCGTGGCGATTTAGGCCGCAGTCGGGGCATTCGTAATGCACCCGCGTCGGGCGGAAGATCGTTTGCACTAGTCGCAGGAATAAGGCGACCCCCAACAGCAGAATAATCACCGAGAGCAAACGGCCGCTCGTGCCCTGGAGCGTGATATCCCCAAAGCCGGTGGTGGTTAGTGCTGTCACGGTGAAGTAGAGGGCATCGATATAGTTATTGATGCCGGGGTTGGTGTTCACCTGCATGACGTAGACGAGCGCCGTCATTACAAACACGAACACCATGAGATTAAGAGTTGACTGTATGACCTCTTCGTTCCGTCGGAAGAAAGCGAATTCGTCGCGGAGGTCGGCGAGCACCCGATAAGAGCGTAGTAATCGAAGGGCTCTGAGGACACGAAGGAACAGGAAGTTGCCGAGGACCGCCGGTAGCAGCAACGTCACAATGACGATGATGTCTGCCCAGGTGGCAAACTGCATGAAAAAGCGCTTGCGGTTGCGTGCGATCCAGATCCGCATGGATAGGTCAATGGCGATAAATAAGGCGATGATTGCATCGGCGATTAGCACCCACGTCGCGTTGTCGTAGACCGAAGACCAGACGAAGAAGATGATTGTTGCAATGTCGAAAACGAGCAACGCATAGCGAAACTGGCGGGCGTGTGGGGATTTGTCGTGGTAAAGGCTTCGCACCTTTTCCTTTAGGGATTTGGTCGTTTGGGCCGAGGTCTCATGCGAAGCCATGCGCCGAATTCCGTTTGCGAAGTGTTTTTCTGGTCGAGGCGGGGTGTAGGTGTCGAAATTGTGAGGGGCTATGTCAACCACGACGATTAGTCTTTTGGCGACAGGGGCACCGTTATACCGGGCACGCACCGGGTGGCCGCCGGCGGCGGCTGCGCTAATGACATTTGCAATTCTTGTGCTGGCGGCAGGCCTTGGCTTTGTGTCGCTTTTGGGTGGCGCTGCAGTTATCGACCCGTCTCTCGCGATCTTGGACGAGGCCGAGTCTGAGATCAGCGGCCTCATGCTGACCTCGCAGCTGGCGATGCAGTGCACGTGTGTCGTTCTTGCGCTTTGGGTCGCGGGATTTTACGCGAGCAACCGTTCAGAGGTGCTGGCGTTGGGGCCTGTTCCCGGCGGTTCGATAACCCATCTAAGGTCGTTTCTGTTGCTGATTGTCGTTTCAGGGGCGTTTTCGGCGCTTGCCTGGCATTTTGCGCGTGACGATATCATCGCAGATTTGAGCCAGCTGTGGCCGCTTTTTGAAAGCCCCTATTGGTGGTTGCTTTTAATTCTAGCCGTGATCGGAGCGCCACTGTCAGAGGAGATTGTTTTTCGCGGTTTTCTGCAATCTGCCCTCGCACAATCGCCTCTGGGGTTCTGGGGGGCGGTGCTGGTGACGAATACGGCCTGGACCGCGTTACACGCGGGCTATAGCTGGACCGGGCTGCTTGACGTGTTTGTTGCCGGGCTTGTTTTTTCCTGGCTGTTGTGGCGCACAGGCAGCTTGTGGGTGCCGATTATCTGCCACGGGCTTTATAACGGTTTGATATTCGCGGTTCTTTGGGCATTCGACTTTTCACAGTTTGTCCCCACGCCAGCAGGATAACGGTGGCGAGGAAGTGACTGCGACGGAATCAGGTTAATAGTTCGGGTATGCAGCAATATCTCGACCTCATGCGCCGTGTTCGTGATACCGGCGCCAGAAAAACAGATCGCACTGGGACAGGGACGCTGAGCGTGTTTGGTCACCAGATGCGTTTTGATCTGGCGGATGGATTTCCGTTGGTGACGACAAAGCGTCTGCATTTGAAGTCGATCATTCACGAACTCATCTGGTTTTTGGCAGGTGAAACCAACATCGATTACCTGAAGCGCAATGGGGTTTCGATTTGGGATGAGTGGGCTGATGAGTGCGGGGAATTAGGCCCGATTTACGGGAAGCAGTGGCGCTCCTGGGCGGCTGGCGATGACGAAGCTATCGATCAGATTTCGTTGGCTGTCGAAACGCTGAAATCTGATCCGGATAGCCGTCGCATTATCGTCTCAGCATGGAATCCGGCGGATATTCCGGACATGGCCTTGGCACCGTGCCACTGTCTGTTTCAGTTCTATGTCGCTGATGGTCGGCTGTCATGCCAGCTTTACCAACGCTCCGCCGATATCTTCTTAGGCGTGCCGTTCAATATCGCATCGTATGCGCTTCTCACCATTATGATGGCGCAGGTGACGGGGCTGAAGCCCGGCGAGTTTGTCCATACCTTTGGCGACGCGCATCTTTATCTCAATCATCTGGAACAGGCCGAAGAACAGCTTTCCCGCGAGCCGCGGCCATTGCCGACGATGGTTGTCAATCCGTCTGTGACATCAATTTTTGACTTTAAGTATCAAGACTTTGAGCTGAATAACTATGATCCGCACCCACATATCAAAGCGCCAGTTGCGGTCTAAGAGCAATAAGCGGGTGTGCTGAAAGTCCTTTGGCGAATGTTGGTCTGGACAGCGTGCAGTCCAGTCCCTAAGCAGCCATTGGTGGGTATGTAGCCGGGCAAGGCTGCATTATTTTTCGAGTTGGGGGAGTTTCATTGCGCATTTTCTTTGTTGCCGCCCTGGTTTCAATGGCGGGTGTCCTGGCTGGCTGTGCGACGATTGTAAAAGGTACGACGCAGCCTGTGGCGATTGCGACGCCAGGTGTGAATGGGGCCACGTGTACTTTGACTTCGGAAGGTATTGGCTCAAAAGTGGTGCAGACGCCGGCGTCGATTACGCTTGAGAAGAGCCAACACAGCATCAACGTCGTTTGCAAGAAGGCCTGCTATGAGGACGCTGTCGGCGTAATCCCTTCGCACACGGAGAGCATGACGGCTGGCAATGTTCTGGTCGGCGGTGTTGTTGGTCTCGGTGTCGACGCTGTTAGCGGAGCAATGAACAAATATAATGACAACAACCAATTCACGATGCTCCCAATCCCCGGTTGCCGGGCCTGATACAGAGACTTCAGCTCCCAATGAGCAAAGCTCTGGTGATGTAAAACTCACGTTCGTTGTCGCTGTGGCTGAAAACGGTGTCATCGGGCGCGATGGGGATATGCCCTGGCGGTTGTCGTCCGATCTTAAGCTTTTTCGTCGATTGACGATGGGCAAGCCCATCGTAATGGGGCGGCGTACTTGGCAATCTTTACCAAAAAAGCCGCTCGATGGCCGCGAGAACATCGTTGTGACCCGAGATCCTGTGTTTTTAGCGGAGGGCGCTCATGTTTGCACGAGCGCTGAGGAGGCTCTTTCACTGGGGTATCAATTGGCGGCCCGGGAAGGTGTTTCTGAGGTCGTGATTATAGGAGGGGCGGCGATTTATCAGGAATTTCTGGATCGCGCTGATCGCATTTATTGGTCAGCTGTTCTCGGTTCGCCCCAGGGGGATACAACTTTCCCTGACTTTGACCTTTCCAAATGGAAAGTTGTTTCGGAAGAGCCCATCCCGCAAGGTAAATCCGATGACTTTGCGACCGTTTTGCGGGTTTTGGAGCGCGTTTGAGGCCGCATTGGCAGGGCAACCCTTGGTCACTGGGGGTTGATCGCGCCTAAGTGCTCACCAAATCCCAAGACGACGGTTTGCGGCGCGCAGGCGTTGTCCTATAAGCGCTGATAACTTATGACCGGTTGCTTCCCGGTTTCCAATTCGAAGCGGTGTGGCTGTTGTTTCTTCGATTGCCGCGCCATTGGTAAATTTCCGAAAATCAAGGCGAGACTTCACGTATGCCCTGGAACAATCAGAATGGCGGCGGCGGCTGGCAAGGTGGCGGCGGCGGTAACAATGGCGGTCCTTGGGGGCAAGGGCCGTGGGGCCAAGGCGGCGGTGGCGGCAAGCCGGGCGGCCAACCACCCGATCTGGAAGAAATTCTGAAAAAGAGCCAGGACCGTATGAAACAGGTTATGCCGTCGGGCGGCCCTCCTGGCATTTTAATGTTTTTGATCGGTGTTATTGCGGCGGTTGTTCTGATTGCTTACTCCAGCATCTTCATCGTTAAGCCCGACGAGCTCGGGGTTGTTTTGAGATTCGGTAAGTACGAACGACAAGCTGCTGAAGGTTGGCATTTCCGTTGGCCTTATCCGATTGAAGAAGTTCTCAAGCCGAAGGTGACCCAAGAGCGGCGCATCGAGGTTGGCATGCAATCGGCATCAACGACGCGCGGGGCACTGACACGCGACGTGCCTCAGGAAAGCTTGATGCTGACGGGCGATGAAAACATTGTCGACGTAGACTTCGTCGTGGTCTGGCGTATCAAGTCTGAAGAGCAGGACAGCAAGACCGGTCAGGCCGGTGTAGAGAAGTTCCTGTTCAACATTCAAAATCCGGTCTCGACCATTAAGGAAGTTGCCGAAAGCGCGATGCGCGAAGTCGTGGGTAAGCGCGATATTCAGCCAATCCTCACGGCGGATCGTCAGAAGATCGAGCTTGAGGTTCGCGAATTGATGCAGCAGACGCTTGATAGCTACGACGCTGGCGTCTTCATCGTTCGAGTGCAGATGCAGAAGGTGGACCCTCCTGAGAAAGTGATTGACGCCTTCCGCGATGTTCAGGCGGCGAAAGCTGACCAGGAGCGTATTCAGAACGTTGCTCGCGGTTATGCGAACAAAGTCGTTCCGGAAGCGCGCGGTGAAGCAGAACGTATCTTGCAAGCAGCGCAAGCCTATAAAGAGCAGACGGTGCAGGAAGCTATCGGTCAGGCTTCGCGCTTTGATCAGGTCTACCAGGAATATGCCAAAGCTCCCGATATCACGCGTAAACGTATGTTCCTTGAGACTATGGAGCGCGTCTTCAACGGTACCGATAAGATCATCCTGGATTCAAGCGGTGGCGGATCGGGCGTGGTGCCTTACCTGCCGCTCGACCAACTCCGTAAATCCTCGACGTCTACTGAAAGCGGAGGCCGCTGATCCATGCGCGTATTTTCTGCAATCCTGATTATTCTGCTGGGTGTTGCGGCAGTCGGTGTTTACTTGTCCGCTTTTTTCGTGCGGCAGACAGAGCAAGCGATTGTCCTTCGCCTTGGTAAGGTGGAGAACGTCATCAATGCGTTCACTGTGGATGACACCGGCCGTGTTGGTAATGAAGCCGGTCTCAACTGGAAGTATCCAATTGTCGATGAGGTATTAGTCTACGACAAGCGCATCCTAGACCTCGACTCTCAACCGCTTGAGGTGATCGTTGCGGGGCAGAAGCGTCTGGTTGTTGATGCGTTTGTTCGTTACCGGATCACCAATCCTCTGAAGTTTTTCCAGACGGTTCGCAACGAGCTGACGGCACGCCAGCGTCTCGGCAACGTTCTCGAAGCCTCGGTCCGTAGTGTTCTGGGCTCAGCTTCGTTTGAGGACGTGGTGCGCGATAAGCGCGAAAGCCTTATGCGGACGATCCGCGATCAAGTGAATGGCGAAGCGAGCACGCTTGGCGTCAGCATCGTAGATGTGCGGATCAAGCGCGCTGACCTGCCAGAGGCGAACTCGGAAGCAATCTATCAACGGATGCAGACTGAACGTCAGCGTGAAGCAACCGAGATCCGTTCGGAAGGTAACGCTGCGGCAAACCGCATTCGTGCGACGGCAGATCGTGAAGCAACCGTAATCAAGGCGGAAGCAACGAAGAAGTCCGAGCAGTTACGCGGTGAAGGTGATGCGGAGCGCAACCGGATCTTTGCCGAGGCGTTCGGCAAGGACCCTGAGTTCTTCGCGTTTTACCGTTCGATGCAGGCCTATGAGAAAGGGCTTGCGGCAGACGATACTCGTCTTGTCATTTCGCCAAACTCTGAGTTCTTCAGGTTCTTTGGTGACGCAACAGGGCGGTCAAACGGTTCGTCTAGTCGGCCGTAACATTGGTATCGAATTGACGAAGACTTGATGGGATCACTGTCGGGTAACTGGCAGTGATCCTTTGCTTTTTGGCTTATGGTTGTTATGCATCGTGCCGTTTGGCAGAGGCGCAGATGAATGATCTAATCGTCGCGTTTGGGCTGGTCTTGGTGATTGAAGGCTTGGTTTGGGCGTTGTCGCCAAGTATGGGCCGGCGCATGCTTGAGATGGCTGTGCAAACACCAGAGCGACAATTGCAAACCGCAGGATGGACCGCCGTCGCAATCGGCGTTGGTATCGTTTGGCTGATGCGTGGCTAAGCGGTTGAGTTTCGCTGACGGTGCCAGTTAGGCCTGAAGTTCTGCGCAATTGCCGGTTAGCCTGCGTTGATATGTTAGGGTCGATGTTGGCTCCCTACGTGTGACTGCTTCTTTGTCGGAGAAACCGTTTATGATGAATTCGATCCCCGTGGGTTTCAGGCAGTTTCTTGCGCTGACTTTGGTGGCCGTTGGAAGCAGCTTGGCAATCTTGACGCCGCTTAATGATGTTCAGGCGCAGAGGTCGGATCCGTCTTTTCGTGGTCCAACTTCCGTAGCGCCGGTCGCCAAAACTCTGATCCCCGCTGTGGTCAACATTTCCACGAGCCAACTCTCTAAGGGGCCAAAAGGTGTCCCGCTGCCGGACGTGCCTGACGGTGCTCCGTTTGAGAAATTCTTCGATGATTTCTTTAGCGATGACGGTGAAGGCTCAGGCGCTGGGCGCAAGGTGTCTTCTTTGGGGTCTGGTTTTGTGATCGACGGCAAAGAGGGACTTATCGTCACGAACAACCATGTCATCCTCGAAGCTGACGAGATTTTTGTGAACTTCTCCGATGGCTCGAAACTGAAAGTCGACAAAGTGCTGGGGCGCGACCCGCAGACTGATCTTGCTTTGCTGAAGGTTACGCCGAAGGCAGAGCTCGCAGAAGTGCGCTTTGGTTCTTCTGCGCGGCTTGATGTTGGCGATTGGGTGATGGCGATCGGTAACCCATTCGGTCTTGGAGGATCGGTCACGGTCGGCATCATCTCGGCGAAAGAACGCGATATTAACTCAGGCCCCTACGACGACTACCTGCAAACGGATGCTGCGATTAACAAAGGCAATTCCGGCGGGCCTCTGTTCAACATGCAAGGCGATGTCATTGGCGTGAATACGGCGATCATCTCGCCGACTGGAGGGTCGATCGGGATTGGCTTTGCCGTTCCTTCTGACACGGCAATCAACGTAATCGATCAGCTTCGCCGCTATGGCGAAACGCGCCGGGGATGGCTGGGTGTGAAGATTCAGACAATCAGCGAGGACATTGCCGAGACGCTTGGCGTGAAGGAAAATACCGGTGCGCTTGTTGCCTCGGTGGAAGCAAAAAGTCCGGCAGATGCAGCAGGCATTCAAAGCGGTGATGTGATTTTGAAGTTCGACGGAAAAGACATCATGTCGATGCGCAGCTTGCCAAGGATTGTTGCGCAGACGCCGATCGGCAAGCAGGTTGATGTGGACTTGTTGCGTGATGGTTCGCCGACCAAGGTTACCGTCGAGGTTGGGCTGCTTAAGGAAAAGGGCAAGGGGAAAGAGGCTGCTGGAAAGTCTCAGAGCAAGACGCCTGAAAGCACAAAACCGCCTAAGAGTTCTGATGCTGGGGTTGATGGGCTGACAGTTTCGGAAATTACCGATGAGCTGCGGCAAAAGCATGGGTTGCCGAAGTCAGCCAAGGGGCTGGTGGTCACTGGGATTGATGACGCGAGTGCCGTTGCCAAAAAGAATATTGCCGTCGGTGACCTTATCGTTGAGGTTGCCAATATCCGGGTTTCGACTGTCGCGCAGATGAATGAGGCGCTTTCCAAAGTCCGCAAGAGTGGTCGGAGTGCTGCGCTGTTGCGCGTCGAATCGGCAAAAGGTGATTTGCGATTTGTCGCCGTGCCTCTGCAGTAGTTTGCTGCTAGAGGGTTTTTGCATATTCGGCAGCAAATGTAGCGGGGTTTCGATATGAGTGAGCGGCAGGGCATCTTCGAGGGCTTTGCGCGTCACTTCGTGCCGGTCCATCGGGATGGTCACAAGTTTCTTGGCATAGGCGCACTCGTCACTCTGGTTGCGTTTTTGCTGTCGACTTCGTTGGGTCTTCTGGCTGCGTTGGTGACGCTCTACATAGGTTACTTTTTTCGCGATCCGGACCGTGTCACCCAAATGCGAGACGGGCTGATCATTGCGGCTGCCGATGGAGAGATTGCCGAGATCGAAAAGGTGCTGCCGCCCTCGGATCTGGGTCTTTCAGGAGGGGAGCGCGTGCGGATCGTGACGCATCTGTCGCCGTTTGATGTTCACGTCAATCGGGCGCCGGTCGCGGGGAGGATTTCGCAATCGGTTTATGTGCCGGGTGCGTTTGTTAATCCAACCACCGACAAGGAGAGCGAAGACAACGAGCGACGCTACACGCTCATCACGACTCCTGACGAAAAGCAGGTTGTTGTGACGCAAATTGCGGGAATGATCTCGCGGCGTATTGTGTCTTTTGTTTCCGAAGGTGACAGTGTTGGCGCCGGGCAAAGAATTGGGTTGATCAGATTTGGTAGCCGGGTCGACGTTTACCTGCCGCCGGAGGCCACCGCGCTTGTGTCGGTCGGTCAGCGTTGCGTTGCCGGTGAAACAGTTCTGGCCGATTTGCAATCGAATGAGCCGGAACGCGAAGCGCGACGGAATTGAAGCCGGCCGTAGCAGGACGCGTCGCTGCCGTCGCCTGTTCCGTAGACGTGCTGTGGTACAAGGCAGGCGGTTGGGCCTGCCCTTTTTCTTTAGCGGTTTGTTCTTTGGCTAAGCCGATCGCGCAACGACTTCAGTGCTTGGTTGCTGCCTGATGGCGCTGCGCCCGCGCCTGCTGTTGCCAATTCCGGCTGTGGTTGCGCTGGAGCTTTGCGGCGCAGCGGAGGTGTGGCGCGAGGGGCCACTTGCGCAGGTGCTGGCTCACGGCGGAGCGGTGGCGCAGCCCGTGCCGCTGGATCTTGCGGCGGAGGTTGATTAGGTTGTGCGGGCCTGGCTCGCCATGGCTGCGTACTGCGAGGTGCGGCTTACGGGTGGCGGTGCTGATGGTTGCTCTGTGGGGATGTCGCCCGAGAGTTGAAGCTGCTCGGCTAGGTTCGAGCTGATCGTTTCTTCATCGAGCGTGTTGTTGCCTGCCGAACGCCAGCGTTCGACCAGCTGTTCTAGGAACTCGGCGTCAATATCGCATTCTTGCCAGCGCTCGGAGAAGCGCGCCGTCGAGGACCTTGGCAGTGCGTCTTGTGGCAATTCCTCAAACTTGATCCGCACGGGTAGCGAAACGCCGTCGCCGAAGGCGATTGCTTCACGCTGGCCGAGTGCTGGTAGGAACTCTAACAGTCCGGAGCCCGTATCGGAGACGGCGGAGCGGACAATTGCCTGGTCCCTGTCGTTTGACATGCGCAAGGCAAAGACCGTGTTGCACTGTGAAAGAATTGTTGGATCGATTTCAGCAGGGCGCTGAGTGACGATGCAAAGGGATGCGCCGTACTTGCGGCCTTCCTTCGCAATTTTGGCGATTGCACGTTTACAGGGTTCGAACCCGGCTTCGGCGTCTGCAGGCACGTAACGGTGTGCCTCTTCGCAAACGAGAGTGACCGGCACACGGCCTTCGCCCCAGACTGCGAAATCGAAGGTCATCCGGCAAATCACGGACACAACGACATTGACGATTTCGGGTGGTAGTCCGGTCAATTCGAGAATCGTGATCGGCTTATCGTTTACCGGAACGCGGAACAAGCGTCCCAGAATTTGCGCCATTCCATCATAAACGGTGAGCGACCCGAACATGAAGCCGTAGCGGGCATCCTGCGAGATCTGTTCGATCTTGGCTTTGATGTTCCGGTATGGTGCGAGGTCGCGCTTGTTCTCGAGCTTGCCCATCCGCTCGTCGATGATCGCGGTGAGGTCGGAGATACGGTACGGCACCGGTGTGTCTACGGTGAAGCGTCCGGCATCATTTGGATTGCGACGCAATCTTCCGTTGGCGCCTGGTTCGCCGTTGCGGCTGGCGGCATACTTGGCCTTGGCCATGGGAATTAGTTCTTGGAGGATATCGATCTCTGCCTTGCGCTCAGGGTCGCCGATCAGAACTTCGACAATTTCCTCGAAGGTCAATAGCCAAAACGGTAGCTGGAGGTTGCGAGGGCTGACCACCTCACCGAAGCCTTGGAAGGCTGTCGCGTATTCGTTATGCGGGTCGAGCAAGAGGATGTGCGCGGCGGGATTCCGTTTCAAAATCGCGCGCAGCAACAAAGCGGTTGTGCAGGACTTACCAGTGCCGGTGGTTCCCAGGATTGCAAAGTGTTTACCAAGCAGGTCATCGACGCGAACCTTAGCTGGAATGGTTGCGTCCTGATGCAATGTCCCAACGTCGACGCTGCGACGGTCTGTGCCGCAGAAGGCGAGGCTTAGTTCCTCTTTAGCGGCGTGCCGGACGCGGTCTCCGAGGGCTGGGTAAATCGTTACGCCGCGGTTGAATCCAAGGCTGTTGTTATCGCCGCGCCACAATTCGCCAACAAGGCCAAGTTCGGCGATCCAGATTTCGGCTTCGCCTTCGCGCTGGGCTGGGACCGGAACACTCAAGGCCGAGACGATGGCGAGCGCAACGGTCGTCGCTGTATCGATAGCAAGAAGCGTACCCATTTCGGGCCGATTATTGACGTTGCGGACGGATCCGTCCTGTGAGCCGTCAAGCAGCAGAATTGCCTTCGCGCCAGTAACCGAAACGATCCTGCCGATGGAGGTATCCTGACCGGTCATATCGAGTGAGTTTGTTGTCTCTAACATTTTTGGGGCTCCAACAAACTACAGGTTTCTGCCAAGCACTGCGTCTCGCGCTTGCGCGATCGAGACTTGATGCCTGGACGGGAAGTGGATGATGGCTTCGGTTCCGTGATCCTTCTCGCTGCTCAGTTCCAGCGTGCCTCCATGCAGCTGGATCAGGGACCGAGCAATGGGAAGTCCGAGGCCTGTGCCTTCGCGCCAACGTGTTCTTGAACCGTCGACCTGTCCAAAAGGCTCCAGCGCGATTTTCAGTTCGTCAGGTGTCATTCCAACGCCCGTGTCGCGTATGGTGATGGACACCGCATCATCTTGCGTGTGTGTCGCGCCAACTTCGACTTTTCCGCCCGCTGGAGTGAATTTCACAGCATTGGAAACGATGTTGGAAAATATCTGGGCCAGCTTGCTTTCATCGCCGCGGATTGGCGGGAGGTGATCTGGCAGGTTGTTGATTAGATTAACTTGTGCCTGTTCAGCCTCGCCGACAAATGCCGAAACCGAGTCTTGGAGGATGGTTCGGATGTTGAGTTCTGAGGAATCGAGCGTGTAGCGGCCGCTTTGGATTTTGGAGATGTCGAGAATGTCGTTGATGACGGATAGCAAATGACCCGCTGCATCGTTGATCAGGTTTGCATACTCGATGACTTGCTCGGCATCGATGTCTTGGCGTTGCTGGCTGGCAAGGATCTTTGAAAAGCCAATCACCGTGTTGAGTGGCGTGCGCAGTTCGTGACTCATGTTCGAGATGAACTCGGATTTCACCTTGTTTGCGAGTTCCGCTTCGATGCGTGCGGTTTGCTCCGCGATGCGCGCGCGATCGCGCAGGACGGCATCGCCCAGCAGGGACGAGTACTCGTTCATGAGCGAGTTTGATGTGGTGGAGCCTATGCCGCCGTCGAACATATTGAATTACTTTTAATCTGCGTTTCAACAGGCCGAAGTTAGCGAATGAAGCTATAACTTCAGGTTAACGATAATGTCGCTCAGATGGCGGAACTGTTTGTTTTTGGAGCCCGAAACCATGCGGAAAACGCCGCGGCTCAGGCGTTTCGGTCGGATAGTTGAGGCTTGAAGAAAGGTCATAATTTTCAATTTCTTATTGGCCCCATTTTATTCGGCCGGGCGTTACAACCTCATTCCTATTTTGTTTAGTGAATGCTGTTCAGCTTTTTGATTGTTCGCTCACGGAGCAATTGATGCAGCTGCTGGAACGAATTCAATCCGGGCTAGACCTGTCGTGGTCTCTGTTCGGTTCCACCTGAGGTGCGGAGCGTTTTGCCGTGCAGGCAGCCCGCACCTAAATCCGTTCTGCAAATCAGCGCTGCGATGCCATCCGGCGTTGGGATCATGACGTACCCGCGGATGCTGCAGAGCACTATTGCCAGCGCGGTGCGGCATCTCCTACGAAAGTCTTGTCAGAGGGGCGCGGCTGCGGCACAAGCGTTTTGACAGAACAAGCCAACAAGAACTTTTACAGGGAGGGATAACCCCATGACGAAGCGCTTGCTGATCACGCGTCGGCTGCCGGCTGCGGTAGAGGAGCGCGCCAACCGGGACTACGCGGTTGTGCAGAATGCTGACGACCATCAGATGACGGCTGACGAGATCATTGAGAAGGCCGCTGATGTGGACGCGCTTCTCATCACGATCACCGACAAAATGCCGGCTGACGTGATCAACAAGCTGCCTGAGCACATCAAAATCGTTTCGACGTTTTCGATTGGCTACGACCATATTGACCTTGAAGCTTCAAATGCGCGGGGGATCCAGGTGGGGAATGCTCCACATGGCGTCACTGTTGCGACGGCCGAGATTGCGATGCTGTTGCTGTTGGGTGCCGCGCGTCGTGCTGGCGAAGGCGAAAAGATGATCCGCACGCGCAGCTGGCCGGGTTGGGCGCCGCTGCAACTTGTCGGCCAGCGTCTCGATGGCAAGAAGCTTGGTATTTTCGGATTCGGCAAGATCGGTCGGGCGCTGGCTCAGCGAGCACGCGGGTTCGACATGGAAATCCACTATCACGATATCGTTCGGGCAAAGCCAGAGGATGAAAAAGGCGCGATCTACCATGAGACGCTGGACGGCCTTTTGGCCGTATCTCAGTTCTTTTCAATCAATGCGCCTTCGCTGCCAGAGACGCGTTACTTCTTCGACAAGACTGCGATTGAAAAAATGCCTCAGGGCGCAGTCGTCGTGAACACTGCGCGTGGAGATCTCGTGCGCGATGAGGATCTTATTGATGCACTGAAATCGGGCAGGTTGTCGTACGCTGGTCTTGATGTGTTCGCCGGCGAGCCCAACATCAGCGAAGGCTACTACGATCTCGAGAACACATTCTTGTTCCCGCACTTAGGCTCTGCAGCCATTGAAGCGCGCAATCAGATGGGCTTTGAGGCGCTGGATAACGTCGATGCAGCTTTTGCTGGTAAAGACATGCCGTTTAAGCTCTCTTGAGGTAGCGGTCTGAATCCAGAATCATCTCCTCGCGGTTCTAAGGTCAAAAAAGAAAAGGCGGTCCCAAATCCGGGACCGCCTTTCTTCGTTATGGCGCTTATTCGCCGTCTGATCGATTAGCTACGCTTAACGATTACGCAGCGTGCGTTCGGGTTGCGGCCGGTGGACTTGCGGTGGCGCAGTTCGCGGCGGCATTCGTTCATGGCGCGATCACAAGCATGGCGGCCGAACTTTTTGCCTTTGATGCCCCAGATGCGCTTGCCATATCCGAAGCGAGTTTTGGCTGCGGCAACGCATTTGCGCTTCTTGTGGCCATTACCATAGTGGCGGCCCGGCCAATAAGCTCGGTAGTCCTTCAGTCCGAAGTTGTTCTTGTACGCCTTCTTGAAGGGTTGGGTGACGTACTTCGTAATGATCGTGGTTTTCTTGTTTCCGTTGCGCGATGTTGTCGTTGTGCGCTTGGTCGACACGTAGCCCTTGCGAGTTTGTTTGACAGACGTTGTCGTGACCTTGTTGCCGTAGTGCTTTTTTACGGTATAGGACTTCAGCGATTTATTCGATTTGTTCTTTTTGTACTTCTTGTATTTCCCCTGCTTGGCGCCTTTGTAGTCGCCAGGGGCCGCGGTTGCATAAGTTGCCGCCGTGAGTGGAACGGCTGCGATCAACAGGGTGGCCAATGCCTTTGTTGCAAACATTTCTACTTCTCCCTTGCAATCGGCCACCACCTCGGTTGGCCGTCCGTTAATAGGGAGAATGGCAAAGTCTATCTGAACGCGACTTGAGCCGGTTGGTTAGGTTGCGTTCATGTTTGGCCGAGGGCTTTTCGTGGGAGTGGGCCGGTGGTCCCGTTCCGCTAGAAGCCGAAGTGCGCTAGGCTTTGTCGCCGTTGTTTTTCTTGGAAAATGCATCGAGCCAGAAGTCATAGAAAGCCATGCCGCTGGCGATGACTAGAACCACGCGAAGGGACAAACTTTCGACCCTTGATCCGACGATGTAAAGGAACAGGACAAACCCGCCGAGGGCCGTGGCGGCCAACACGCGGTCGTAGTAACGCGGTGCGAACAAACGGGTGGCAAGGATCGCGACGGCAATGACGATCGTGTAGACGAGCACGTCATAAAGCGAAAATTTTCCAAACAAGCCTGGCATTTTGTGCCTCTATCAATCGAGTCCTAAGACGTTTCGTTTGTTTCTTCCGCGCCGTTGATGCGCTCTGTCAGCCATCGGGCGGTTCTTAGCAGTCGTCCATCGTCCTGGCGTTGGCCAACGAGCTGCACGCCGACCGGCAAGCCATCGATTTCAAACAGCGGAATGCTGATGGCCGGCATGCCAAGGTAAGTCCACAGCCCATTGAAGATCGGCGCGCCGGTGATGCCTTCAGACAGTTTCGGTGCTGGGCCGGGAGCGGCTGGGGTCAGGATGACGGTATAAGTCTCGAAGAGTTCGCCGAGACCGTCGTAGCCTTTTTCCCGAGAGGCGATGGCACCGACGTAGTCGCGGACAGGTACCTTCGTGCCTTCATCAAGCCGGGCGTTCAGTCCATCAGACAAAGCGGAGCGGTTGCTGTCTTGCAGCGGGCCGTAGTAAGCGGCGTTTTCGGCCAACTGTACGATGCGCTGCCATTCAATGACGTGGTCAAGGCCCGGAACCGTGATCTCGTCGCAGATGACACCCAAGTGGTCGCACAGTTCGGTGAATGCCTCGCCCATTGCTGGATCGGCATGTTCGTCCCAAGCCGGCGTTTTTACGAATGCGAACGTTGGCGTCATGGGTGGTTTGCTGGAAGCGATGTCGCTCAAGCGTGGTTGGCTGCGTGGGTAACTGACGGGGTCGGCTGGGTCATGGGCCGACATGCAATCGGTTAGCAGCGCGAGGTCATCAATGGAACGTGCAAACAGGCCGAGCGTATCCAGCGTATGCGACTGCATCAGCACGCCGCGACGTGAGATCAGCCCGAGCGTTGGTTTGTAGCCATAGACACCGCAGTAAGAGGCGGGCCGCAAGACGGAACCGGCCGTTTGTGAGCCTAGGGCTGCAGGTGCCATCAGGTCGGCCACAGCTGCGGCCGAGCCTGCCGACGACCCGCCGGGCGAATGATCCAGGGCGCGTGGGTTGCGGGTCCTGGCTGGCGTGAGAAGTGCTAGTTCCGTGGTTACGGTTTTGCCCAGGATGATTGCGCCAGCCGATTTCAGAGCGGCGACGCAAGCTGCGTCAGGCGTTGGGCCATAGTCATCGTAGGTCGGGCAGCCCATGCGCGTTGGATAGTCGTTGGTGTCGATGATGTCCTTGATGGCAATTGGCACGCCGTGCAAGGGCCCGACGCCGCGGCCGAAGCCGCGGATCGTATCGGCTTGCCGTGCCTGCTCCAAAGCAAGCTCGCCATTAACGGAGACCCAGGCTCCGACCTTGCCATCGCGTTCCTGGATGCGAGCCAGGAAAGCCGCGACGAGGGCTTCGGACGTGATCGTGCCGTTGCCAATTGCAGCAGCAGCATCAGAGACCGTGAGCTGGACCAGTTCTTCAGGTTTCAAGTTCAAGCGTCTCCAAACGTCATCGGCCGTAGAAGTACTCTGGCAGGAACAGCGCTATGCCAGGGAACACGTAGAGCATGACCATCGAGATCAGCACCATAACCAGGTAGGGCATTGTGCCTGCGAAGATCTGGGTGAGTTTTACATGGGGCGGCGCTATTCCTTTTAGGTAATAGGCCGCCATGGCCATGGGCGGGGTTAAGAACGATGTCTGTAGGTTGAGCGCGATCAAGATCCCAAAGAACAGCGGGTCGATATTGAAGTGCGCCAAGAGCGGCAAGAATATCGGCACGAAGATGATGATGATCTCCGACCATTCGAGTGGCCAACCCAACAGGAAGATAATGATCTGCGCCAGGATCAAGAACATGATCGGTGACAGATCAAGTGAGATGACAAAGTCCTTCACCAAGTGTTCGCCGCCCAGATACGAGAAGACGGACGAGAAGGTCCATGACCCGACAAACAGCCAGCAGACCATGGCCGATGTTCGGACCGTCAGGTAAACAGACTCTTTCAAGCGTTCCCACGTCAAGGCACGGTAAGCCGCGGCAAGAACAATGCCGCCCATCGATCCAACGGCAGCGGCTTCCGACGGGGTCGCCCAGCCAAGCAGAATTGCTCCGAGAACAGAGAGGATCAACAGCGCCAGCGGGACGAATGAAGTCAGTAGCAACCAATAGAGACGCCAGCCTTTGATATCGGGCATGTCTTCGTCGCGCGGTTTTGGTGCTAGCGCTGGGTTGAGCGTCGCGCGCCCGACGACGTAAATGAGGTAGAGCCCGGCCAGCATGAAGCCCGGTAAGAAGGCCGCCGCATAAAGTTTGACGACCGAAACGTTGGTTGTTGCCGAGTAGACGATCAGCATGATCGATGGCGGGATTAGAATGCCTAGGCAGCCGCCGGCGCAGATGACGCCAGACGCATAGGACACGTCATAGCGGGCTTTGAGCATCTGCGGGAATGCGAGCAGGCCCATCAGTGTCACGACGGCGCCAACGATACCGGTTGCGGTGGCAAACAAGGCGCACGTGATGAGTGCAGCGACGGCCATTGATCCCGGTAGATTACGCGCAGCTACCTGCAGTGTCGTGAAAAGGCGATCGACGATGTTGGCCCTCTCAACGATGTATCCCATGAATAAAAACAACGGGATCGCGGTAAGGACGTCGGAGGACATCACGTCGAACGTTCGCGAGACGAGGAGGTCGAATATTCGGTTGTCGAGGTATGAGAGAAAGTTGGACGTGTCGATGCGGCTTGGATCGTAGTAGGCGTAGTATCCGAAGATCACGCCCATCGCCATGAGGGTGAAGGCGATGGGGAAGCCTAAGAGGACGACCATGATAAAGAGCGTCAGCATCAAAATGGCGACTTGTGGGTCCGTCATTTGCCGGTTGCTCCCTTATTGTCTTGCAGATCGTGTTGCAGTTGTTCGTGGTCTTCGGCTTGGTGTTTCAAAACGGTCTCGAGCTCTTCGACGTCGTCGAGTTTGTCCGGCCATTTGCCGGTCTTAATGCAGATTAGGCAGCGGCAAACTTGGGCGGTGCCTTGCAGGAATAGGAGCGCGCCGGCGGCGGGAATGATGAGTTTGAATTGCCAGATTGGAACATTTGCAGGGCTCATCGAGCTCACTTCACCCCACCGAAACGAGCGTTCCGAAAACTTCCAGCCTGCCAGGACGAGCGCGATCACTCCGGGGAAGAAGAAGATGAAGTACAAGAAGAGCTCAAGGCGGGCTTGGGTTTTGGGAGACCAAGTTCGGAAAAAGACATCTCCGCGAACGTGGCTGTCTCGGGCCAAGGCGTAAGCTCCACCCATCATGAAGAGTGTGCCGTACATCATGTAGGAGATATCAAAGGCCCAGGCCGTCGGATCGCGCAGTACGTAGCGGACGAAAACCTCGTAACAGGTACCTAGCATCATCACCATGATGCACCACGCAAAGGCGTGGCCAACCCAGGTCGATAACTTATCGACCGCTTCTATATAGCGCTGCACTTTTCAATCCGATGCTTACGTTTTTGAGGCCAGTTTTCAGGTGGTGTTTTGCCGATTTGCAAGGCGAAGCGTTCGCTTGGCTCGCTTGGTTTGCGGTTTGGCAGGCTACAATCCTGAAAGACTTTGTTGCTGCAAACGCGACTGCCCATGCTGATAGGCAGTGTGGTTTGCTGGTGCGCTTTTTTGAGGCGGAAGGAGCCAGCGTGTAGGTGCCGGCTCCCTCCGATAAGGCGGGACTTGTTTACTCTGCTTTTGGCAGAACGCCAGGATAGTAGTGCTCGAAAGCCAGTTTGTAGTCGGCGGCGTTCGTGAGGTAGTAGAACGCAACGCGCTCAGCCCATGCGCGCTGGCTGTCGACGACTTTCTTGAAGAACGCGTCTTTTTCAAGCTTCTCAAGGACTTTGTCCCAGCTTTGCAGCTGCGCTTTCATGACGGACGAAGGCGTACGGTGGACGTTGACGCCGTCTTCTTTCATGAGGCCCTGAAGGTCTTTGGAGTACTGGTCGAGTGCCAGGGTGTAGTTGGCAGTCGAAGCTGCCTCAGCGCCGTATTCGCAGATTGCCTGCAGCTCGGCTGGGAGCGATTCAAACTTCTTCTTGGAGAAGATGATTTCGAAGAACTCAGCGGCTTGGTGATAGGACCCCAGCATGTAGTCTTTGGAAACGTTCTGCGCGCCGAACTGGCGGTCAGACGTTGGGTTGTTGAATTCGAAGGCTTCGATGACGCCGCGCTCAAGAGCCGGAATGATTTCGCCGCCTGGGAGCTGGGTCACTTTGAGGCCCATGCCCTGCATGATGTCGGTTGCGAGACCAACTGTGCGGTACTTGAGGCCCTTCATGTCGTCGGCCGTTGCGATCTTCTTCTTGAACCAACCAAGTGGCTGGGTCGGCATTGGCATGGCGAAGAAGCCGACAACGTCGAGGCCGAGGATGTCCTGGGTCAGTTCGCGATAAAGCTCGCGGCCTTCAGCGGTTTGGATCCAGGCAAGCATCTGGGTGGCGTCGCAGCCTAGAACCGGACCGGTGCCAAATAGCGAAGCGGCTTTGTTCTTGCCGTACCAGTAGGCGGTCACAGTGTGTGCACAGTCGATCACGCCGTCCGAGCAAGCGTCCTGGACCTGGAAGGCCTTCACGACAGCACCAGCTGGAAGGAGGTCAAACTTCAAACGGCCGCCGGCCATTTTTTCGCAGCGCTCAACGTATTGTTTCGCCATGTCCTGGAAAACGGCGTTGGCGCCCCAGGAGCTCTGCATTTTCAAAGTAACGGTTTCGGCGCGCGAAACGTTTGGCATTGCGACGGTGCCAACGGCTGCCGTACCGGCGGCGAGCGCGCTGCCTTTCAGGAACCGGCGACGGTTCACCTTCGAGTCGACCTTTGATGTCATAGTTTTAGTCTCCCTGGTGGTTTCCTAATTTTTTGACCTGCTGCTCACAATTGGAATGCGCGCGCCGGTTCTTATTGTTGGGCCTTCTTACAGCTCGGTGGCGATCTGGGGCTGTTGCTGCCGCCATTGTTTTCGCCGGGCTGTTTTGCTGTTACTCGTATACGAGGCCCCGCTTGAACCTAAATGTCGCAGCAGCCGTCGTAAACGGCTTTTTTGTTTCCTTGGCAATGTTTTGAAGCTGTTGGACTTACAAGGAATTGTCATTGTTTTTCATTGCCTTGGAGATGAGCCCGGAGGTAATGCCCGCAAGGGTGCAGTGCCGCAAATGAGAAGTATGCGGAAAAATTAGTCCCAATGGGATCTTTTCTCAAACCAACGTTGCTTTGACGGGAGTCATCGGGTGCGATATTCCGCACCGGTGAGAACCAAGCCGGGTGCCCATCAGAACTGCGCCTGCGCGATCGATCCAATCACCAGCTATTCTCAGGACAAATACGCAATGTCGAAGACGCCGAACCGTTCCGGCCGCCATTTTCTACAGATTCCGGGTCCAACGCCGGTCCCAAGCCGCATCGAACGAGCGATGGTTCGTCCAATCATGGACCACCGCAGTCAGGAGTTCGCCGAATTTTCGCACCAGTTGCTCGAAGATCTCAAGTTTCTTTTCAAGACCGAGCACCCCGTGATCATGTTCCCAGCGTCAGGAACCGGCGCTTGGGAAGCGGCGCTGACCAACACGCTGTCTGCTGGCGATAAAATCGTGATGTTCGAGACGGGCCAGTTCTCGATGTTGTGGCAGATGATGGCTGAGCGCCTTGGCCTCGACGTTGAGTACATTGAATCGGATTGGCGTATCGGCGCGGATGCTTCGGCGATTGGTGAACGGCTCAAGTCGGACAAGGCGCATGAGATCAAGGCGGTTGCTATCGTTCATAACGAGACCGCGACTGGATGCTGTTCGCCTGTACATGAGGTCCGCAAAGCGCTCGATGATGCGGGTCACCCGGCGTTGTTGATGGTCGATACGATTTCGTCGCTGGCTTGCGTTGATTATCAGCACGATGCCTGGGGCGTCGACGTCACTGTTTGTGGGTCGCAGAAAGGCATGATGCTGCCTCCAGGCCTGTCGTTCACGGCTGTCAGCCCGAAAGCGCTCGAAGCTTCTAAAACCGCCAAGCTGCCAAGTGCATTTTTCTCTTGGGATGACATGCTCGGTCCGAACCAGAAGGGCTTTTATCCCTACACGCCAGCTATCACGCTGATGTATGGGCTCGAAGAAGCTTTGAAGATGCTGAAGGAAGAGGGCCTTGATAATGTCTTCGCCCGTCACGCAAAGCTTGCAAGCGCTGTTCGTGCTGCGGTCAACACGTGGGGCCTCGAAATCCAGTGTCGCGATCCGAAGTACTACTCCAATGCCGTCACTTCGATCCGGATGCCTGAGGGTCACAGCGCAGATGCGTTCCGCAAGCTGGTTCTGGAGACATTTAACATGTCGCTGGGTGCCGGGCTGACTAAGGTTGCTGACAAAGTCTTCCGTATTGGCCATCTCGGAGACACCAACGAGCTTACCATTCTGGGTGCGCTTTCGGGTGTTGAGATGGGTCTCGACCTTGCAGGCGTTCCGCACCAGACCGGCGGCGTAGACGCGGCCATGGCTGAGTTCAAAAAGTTCGTGAAAGTGGACCAGGCTAAGGCAGCCTGATCTTCAGTGTCCCCGTCAAGGATGCCCATCGATGACTGATCCAAAATGCTATGTCTTCGATGCTTATGGTACGCTCTTTGACGTGCATTCGGCGGCAGCGCAGCATGCGGCTGTCCTTGGGGAGCGCTGGCAGGCGCTCTCCGATATCTGGCGAACGAAGCAGCTCGAGTACACTTGGGTTCGGGCGTTGGCTGGCCGCCAGGTTTCTTTCTGGCAGATCACTGAGGATGCTCTCGACTTCGCCGCGGCGTCGCAAGGTGGAATTGAGGCTGACGTTCGCGCCAAGTTGCTGGAAGCTTACCGACACCTGGAGGCTTATCCCGAGGTTGCCGAGGTTCTGGCCAAGCTGAGGGCGAGTGGCAGCGGTGTTGGCATCCTGTCGAACGGCGATCCGGATATGTTGGTAACTGCGGTGGGGTCAGCCGGGTTGTCGGGTGCGTTTGATGCCGTCTTATCGGTCGAGCAGGCGGGTATCTACAAACCTGCTCCGGCGGTCTACGAGCTTGTCGTTGCGCAGTTTGGAGCTCGTGACAAAGAGGTCTCTTTCCAGTCGTCGAACCGTTGGGACATCGCTGGGGCATCGGCGTTCGGCTTCCGAACGGCTTGGATCAACCGTACCTCACGACCGGACGAATATGCCGAGCTCGCGCCGGACTTGGTGCTTAAAGATTTGTCCGGTCTTCTCTGATTGATCTCTCGCATTTCTTTTTCACAGTTTTGCTTCTCGTTGAAATTTGACTGTCGTCAATGCCTGGTATTAGCCATTCGTCGATGATGACTCATGTGAGCGACTGGCATGTCTCCGCGTAGACCGAAGTTGTCCTATCAAGGGGCTGTTGGGTGTTTCCCAGACACGCTTCCTGCGCTTTGGTCAGACATGTTGTTTCGCATTGATGGCATGGCTGTGCGCAGTCCTGCGGCAGCCCTTCATGGGGTTTGACATGTTCAAGCACATTTTGATTGCGACTGATGGCAGCGAGCTGGCGAATAAAGCAGTGCCTTATGGCCTTGAGCTTGCGAAGCTCACCGGTGCAAAGGTTACTGGCATCACGGTGCGTCCGCATCTTGATGACTTTGTCGCCGAGGGTGTCGTCATCAACGTAACTGATGAGGAGAAGGAAGCCTTCAAAAAGGAAGTGGACCATCATCTCGACTACATGCGCCAACAGGCCGATGCCTTGGGCGTTACGCTCGATACTGTGCAGATCGAAAGCGGAGAGCCGTGGAAAGCGATTGTCAAAGCGTCGGAGGATACGGGCTGTGACCTCATTATTATGGCCAGCCATGGACGTAGTGGGCTGTCGGCCTTGATCTTCGGTAGCGAAACGCAGGGTGTTTTAACGCACTGCGATGTGCCGGTGTTGGTCTACCGCTAAGTTTCGTTTGTTCACTCGGTTGCGTCTTCAGTCGGCGCGGGAGACTAAAAGAGGTGCAGCTGGCGAGGGTGAGATTTGCCTTGCTCGCCAGCTGGTTTTGGTAACCGGTTCCCATAGTTTTGTTGATCATTCGATAAGCCGTCGGGATCGGATTTTGTTGTTGTTCTGATTGGCCACCAAACCGGTTGCGTCGTATGAAAGTAACGGTATAACGTACTTAGGAATTGGGTCGGTTCGCCCGGTCCAAGTCCAGGGAGACGGGAAGGTGTGTCGTTTGAGGCCACGCTGCGGTGCGCCTTCCCTCTACTCCCCTTTTCACGGGCTTCGAGCCCGTATTTTTTTGCCTGGATAGGCTCAGCGAAGCCTTATTCAACACAGATCGGGCCTGCGGAACAGGACCGTTCCGTCATGGTTTGAAGCGGGGCCTGGCGGCAAGTGTTACAACGGCCAAACCAACAGGATCATCGGCACGCCAACGGCAACCACAATGATTTCCAGTGGCAATCCCATGCGCCAGTAATCGCCAAAGCGATATCCTCCGGGGCCCATGATCAAGGTGTTGTTCTTGTGTCCGATTGGGGTGAGGAAGGCGCAACTCGCTGCGACCGCAACTGCCATCAGGAATGGGTCTGGATTAACGCCCAAGGAATTGGCAACTTCGACTGAGATGGGGGCCGCGACAAGGGCTGTGGCGGTGTTGTTGAGAACATCCGACAGGGTCATCGTCAGGGCCATCAGAATCGTCAAGATTGCCCAAGCTGGCAGGCCTTCAGAGATGTCGACAATCCCCTGGGCCAAAACTTTTGAAGCGCCTGACTTTTCCAGCGCGGCACCGATTGGGATGAGCGAGCCTATCAGGACGACGACCGGCCATTCGATTGTTTCGTAGATCTGCTTCAGCGGTACGATCGAGAACAGCGCGTAAAGCACGCAAACCAGCGCCAAAGCGACGGGAAGATAGAGCAGGCCGAAGCTGGACGCGGCGATGGCCCCGCCAAACAAGGCTGCGGCCAACAGGGCTTTTGATGTGTTTTTGACTTCCAAGCCGCGCTCGGCCAGTGGGACGAGACCCATATCGTCGACAAAATTTCGTGTGCGTTCGCTCGGGCCCAGGAGCAGCAAGACGTCTCCAACGGCGATGCCCTCCCGCCGGACGCGCTTTTGTATTCTGCGTCCTTCACGTTGAATGCCGACCAGCCAGATCCCGTGGTTGTCGAACAGGCTCATGCTGTTGCTGGAGCGGCCTTCGATGCGAGAGCCGGGTCGCACGACGACTTCGACAAGGTCGAGATCAGCGCCGCGGAGCTTCTCGCTTTGGTGTTCTGAATCGACAAATGCGAGTTTGTGTTCGGCGACAAAGTCATCGAGGTTTTCGGCTGCGGTTTCGATCAGCAAGACGTCGCCAGGTTGGAGCTTTGTCCAGCCGTGCCGTTTGTTGATGTAGCCGCGATCCTGGATGACGTTAAGGACTTTGACTTCGCTTTTGGCGGAGATTTCTTCGACCTCAACGAGTTGCGTGCCGGCAAAATCAGATTCCTCGGTAACCGTGAGTTCCGCGATGTAATCGTTGAGTGTGAACGCCTCGTCGGCATTGTCGGCATCGCCTGCAGAGCGGGGAATAAGACGCCAGCCAATAAGCGCAATAAAAGCGATGCCAGCTGCTGCGCACACAATCCCCACCGGCGTGAAGTCAAACATACGGAACGGTTCGCCCAGAGCCTGTTCGCGATAGGTCGAGATAATGATGTTCGGTGGCGTTCCGATCAGGGTGACGAGACCACCCAGGATCGTTGCAAACGACAGCGGCATCAGTGTCCAAGCCGGTGACCGTTTGGCTTTTCGCGCGGTGTTGATGTCCACCGGCATCAGAAGCGCTAGCGCACCGACGTTGTTCATGATGCCTGACAACAAGCCGCCGACAGAGGACATGATCGAGATGTGTACCGGGATGGAGCGGCCTGGAGAGGTCAGGTGCCGGGCGATGATATCGACGGCTCCGGATGACGACAGGCCATGGCTGACAACGAGTACGAGTGCGATAATGATTGTCGCAGGATGCCCGAAGCCGTCGAACGCGCTGTCCTTATCAACAACGCCAATGATTACGGCGACGACAAGAGCGGCGAATGCCACCAAATCATAACGCCAGCGGCCCCAAACCAGCAGCAACAAGACCCCGAGCATAATGCCAAGGACTTTCAACTGATCGGGTGTGAACGGCAGATCGGACAAATCTATCATGGAGCGGAGTGTTGCCGCAGGGGAAGCTGTCCCGCAACCCCTCGGGTGTGACAGGTTTAGATTTTGTGTCGATCAGGTTGTTTTGGCGAAACAGCAGCTCAGTTCAACGGCTGGCTGTTTGAAACTGTCTGTTCATGGGCCACGCACTGTGCGCCGATCTCTATTGAGCCCAACCGGAACACGCGGTTGCAAGAAAGAGTCGACTGGTTAGGCAGGTCGTGGGTGCTTTCATCGAGCCGTAAGCCTGCGCCTGTACTGATCGCCAGAAAATATGCCGGTCGTGGTTCGACATCCGAATTGGTTGCGTGGCTTTGTGATTGCCAAACAATGACAGCCAATCCGGCTAGGCCAAATGTAATAAGCGCGAATGCGACGCGCTGAGACAAAAGCATGACGAACCCTCTCGCCCGCAGTTCAAAGGGAAGATATGCAGGGTGTGAGAATCGGCGATTCGTCGCTTGCCGTCTTGGTTTCTTTTGGTGCTTGTAACTTCAAGTCCAAGGGTAGTGCGCAGATGATACAGCGCCTGATGTCTGGCGCGCGGCTAAGCTCTTAATGGTCTGGAGCTTTGCGTGCTTCCAGTGACCCGCTTAGCGGCGGAAACCGGCTGCTGCCAGCGTCATCTGGCATCTGGTGCCGAGTCTCAGGAAGTTACGGCGCACGCAACGCTTGACCTTCGCGACGGTTGGCTTTGAGCCGATGCATAAGCGGCGGACGTCGCTTTCGCAGGCTGCGCGCATCTGCGGGGTGACTTCTTTCGGCAGTTTGAAATTCTCGGCGGTCGCAGCTGTTGTTGTCGTCATGGCGATGACGAAAAGCGCGATTGTGAACACGTTGGTCATTACATACCCCCGATACTAAAATCTCTTGCGATCAGAGGGGCCTACAGGGAATTGTTCTTCGTTGCAATGAGGCATTTGCTGCGCTGCGGCAGGGTACCACACGCGTTAACCGTAATGGCTATTTTGCCAATCTGTTTAAGCGCTTATTCGGCATCGTCTTTTTTGTAAAAACCGACATTCCTCATGATGTCTGGCAGTACTTCATTAATGCGCACCGAGTCGAGGTCGTCCTTGTGGAGAACTTCGGCTGCGCCGGCTTCCATCAGTTCTGCGCGCCGTTTACGGGTGGCGAGGCCGCTGACCACGATAATTGGTCCCTCGTACCCAGTGTGGCGCAGGTATGGAATGGAGTCGTGAGCGCGGTCGGAAGACAAATTGAGATGGTCATCGAGCATGATCAGCTGAGGCGTTGCCTTGATGACTTCATCGATGGCGCTCGACAACGTGTTCGATTCACGGATGCTGATCTCGTATCCGTACATAAGATGGAGCGTTGCGCGCAGGCGTTTGAGATCGAGGTTGCAATCGTCAACGACGAGAATGTCGGACAATTTCGGCAGGTCTTGAACGGATTTGTTCAAGTTGCTTTTCTTGTCGAGAAAATCTCCGCCTGACGTTGACTCGGCCATTCTCGTCATCTCCTTTTGACGCCCGCGATTGCGTTGCGTGGTATTGCTGGTGGCCAGTTGCAAAGTTCTGGCACTTATATTTTTGGTATTGTCTGCTCCCTACAGACATCTTCTTGGCTTTGCTCAGCTTCTAACTTTGAGCACGGATGTTCAGTTCAAGCCATTTATTGCTGCTTAAGAAAAGAGCATTTGTTGTCGCAGAAAACGTAAGATGCTGCAATCTCACCAAGAAGCGAAACGGCGACGTCGTTAAACGGCTGTCGTCGCGACCAAAGGCCAGCGCACAACGAACTTGGTTCCACGTTTCTGTGGTGCGTTTGAGACAACTGTGATTTCTCCGCCGACAGCCTCCAATGTGCGCTTAACGAACGCTAACCCCATGCCATGAGACGCGTCCGTATCAGGTTCTTTTTCTGCGGACTTTTCATGGAAGCTGCGGAAGGGGTAAAAAATTGCGTTGTGTCGCGATTGGGGAATCCCAGGGCCATCATCGCCGATGGTGAGTATCAAGTGCGGTTCCTTCTCAATCGCGTCGATGGTTATTCGACCCTTGTCTGGATGATCGTGGTGTTTGATCGCGTTGTTGATGAGATTGCGAAGGACCAAGTCGAGAGGGGCGATATAGGTTTCAAGCGTTGGCCACGTGCCACTGACCTCAATGGTCATCCCAGCTGGCTGCGGCAATGAATCCACGATGGTTTCGACGAGCGCGCGTGTGTCTGTCTTATCGACGATGTCCTGGCGACGTCCGAGGCTGGCGTAATCAAGCAACTCGATCAGCATTGAGGACATTCTTCGTGTCTGGGTCTTGAGGGCTTCGCATGCGGTGCGTGCGTCTGAGGAATTGTTCTGCGCCAAAGCCTCTTCGACGTCGTTTGCAAGATAGCGCAACGACCGCATTGGGGCTTTGAGGTCATGCGAGATGATGCTGGCGAAGTCTTCCAGGTCGCGATTGCAAAGCTCGAGCTCTTTGTTTGTTCGCTCTAGCTCGAGCTTTTGTTGTTCGATCTGCTCTAGGAGAATACGCCGGTCGCGCTGCATGCGTGCGATGGCAAGATCGTTTCCTGCAGCGCTGCCGGCGCGGGTCAGCAAAAGCAGATACTGGACGTCGTCTTGTGACGGCTCTGCGGCGTTGGTTTGCCCTGTTTCATGCTCAAATGGAACAAACCGATAGACGTGAATATCGATGCGGGGTTTCTGGTCTGTGCTGTTCTGGACGAGCAGCACGCCGGGCAATTCAAAACCCTTTGCGGCGTC
Organism: Filomicrobium sp.; assembly: GCA_040219445.1. Lineage (GTDB taxonomy): Bacteria > Pseudomonadota > Alphaproteobacteria > Rhizobiales > Hyphomicrobiaceae > Filomicrobium. The sequence continues at coordinate 1,286,378 of JAVJSM010000003.1, forward strand.
TTTGGGAAGGGCGCGGATATCGTCTTCGTAATCGGCTAGTATGGGCAAACCAACATACAAGGAATCGCCGACTTCGATGCCGTCGCTTAGATCTCCAAATCTGGCGGTCACGACAAACTCGTCATCGAGCCAGACCATCCCGTAGATGCCGGTTCGGGCGAGTAACATGCCAGCACTTATTAAAGGTGGAGTGGCGCGCACCATCTCAAACTCAGCACCAGGGGTTAGAGGCCGCGCCGGATAATGGCATCGGCTGCAGCGGTAAAAGCATCGCCGACGCCATCGCCAGACAATGCGCTTGTTAAGAACGCGGGCGTGGAACTGTGTTCCGCTTCAGCAGTGCCAAGCTCCGATCTTTCAGTATCCCCGAGAAGATCAGATTTGTTGAGCAGGATGCAGGCTGGACGCCCTGGCATCGCGTTTTTCCAGCCCTTTAGAAGCTGGTCTTTGGCTTCGATCGTCGTTGGTCTCGTAACGTCGGCGACGATAAGGGCGGCGGATGCATTCTTGAGGTAAACGCTTGAGAAAATGGTCTGGCCAAAGTTTCCGTCGGTATCCCAGATCAACAGGGTTAGGGCAGGTCGCGTATCAGTTTCAGGCAGATTGTGTGTGTAGATCTCGACGTTAAGTGTCGGCATGTAATCGGTGCGGAAACGCCCATGCACATAGCGGTTTACAAGTGAAGTTTTGCCAACGCCAATCTCGCCCAACAGCATGAGTTTTCGCGACGGCTGGGGCACTAGCGCAGTTCTCCGACAAAGCCCATTTCGAATTCGACGCGTCTGTTGGGGCTTGAGGCTCCGATGATATTTGAAATGTCTTTGCGGTCGAGACGGCCCACGGCGATCAAAAGTTTTTCGTCAACGCCACGGCTTTGCAGGGCGCGCTTGACAATCGCGGCGCGGTCGTTGGAGAGCGTCGTATTCCGGTCGGAGCCACCTTGTTCATCGGTGAAGCCCACAATGCGGACCGGTACTTTTGCGGCTTTGATCAGTTCGGCAAGTTCATCGAAGTGGCGGCTGGCGAGGATTGGTTTGTGGAACCGTGTGCCATTGGAAAAGAAGATTGCGTGGTCGCGGATCCAACTGGCTAAAGCTTCTCGAGGAGACGGTTTGGGGATGCTAACCGGCGGTGGTTTGATTGCTGCTGCTTGTGCAAGTGCCACTGCCAGCATTGAGAATTGTTCGGTTTGAACGGCCATGGCTTCGGCTTCGGAGACCGGACCGCTTTGCCCGTTGGCGTTGGCTCCTGGCGCTTGGGGGCGCAGGCGAGCTGCGGCAGGGTCAAGAAGCGTCGCCAGTTTTGTCGTGGTTTGGGCCATCGCCGTGCGAATCCGAGCAAGTTCTGCTGAGAGTTGGCTGTCTCTGATTTGTGGGTTGGCGCTGTTGCTGACGACTTTTTGCAAGTGGTTGCGTACCGCCTGGATCGTTTTATTGGCGTCTGACACAATGGTGCGGTCGTTTTCTTTTTCGAGATTGCTGGCCAAGTGCTGTAGTTCTGCGGGCAGGGTCTCAAGTGTGAGTAGTGTGCGTTGGGTGCTGCGCTCAAAGGCTTGCCGCTGCAGCCGGTCTTGCAAGGTCTTTTGCAATTGGGCTTGCATGGCGCTTTGGGTTTGAAGGTCGCTTTCTAACCCCTTCAGGTCTTTGCGCAGCCCGCGGATTTGAGGCGTGTTGTCAGGGCCGGTTGCGACAACCGTCAGGCCGTCATTGACGGGAATTCCATCCAGCTCAGACCTGAGGCCGGAAAGGACTTCGGCTTTTGCTGTTGTTGATGGTGCTAATCCGGACAGCGACACTTCTGTTCCATAATCGGCGACCGAAAGACGGACGGGATAGCCCCTCATGGATGCGGTTTCGGAGATCACCGTGTTAGCACGGTGGCGAACCCATTCGGTGGTTGCGTATTTGTAGGTCAGCCAGCTTGCAACGCCTGCCAAAACGAGTGCGATGAGCCAAAGCAGAGTTTTTAAGACCACCCAGCCGGTGTTGTCGTTGGCGGCGCGTTGGCGCATTTCCTCGACGCGCTCTTCGATACGTTCGGCCGTTTCGGCCAGCAGCGTGCCGTGGCGTTGCGTTGAGGCTGTCGTTGTGGCCGCCAGGTCTTCGAACTGAGCGTTTTCGCGTTCGTGGGCGGCGAGGAACTCTTCGTCGATCAGGCGTTCGACTGCGGCGTTTGAAACACCCGAACACCGCGCTGCGAGCAGGTAACTTGGGGACGCCCGCAAATAGACTTGGGCGGAATTCAAATCGATGCGGCGCAGAGACGACGTGTCGTCCTTGAAGGCTTCGATGGAAAACTCGTTGATGGCGGTGAGAATGCCGCTCATCAGTTGGTCGCGTTCCGGATTGTCATCGACGTCGGGCCAGCGTGCCAGGAGTTCGCCGGAGCCGCGGCGGATGAGATAGATTTCTTCGACCCGAAGTGCTTGCGATTGAGCGATTGCGAGTTCAGCTATGGGGCGGCCGGTCAGAATGCTCTTGATGCGCAGCATCGAGCGGTTGCCGCTGACCTGTGAGTTGATGCGATCGGTCATGTCGCGGATGGCGCTCGCAACGTAGGCCTGCACCAACCGGCCGGTGATTGGATACAGCGCTTCGACGAGTTCGTCCTGGCTCTCGTTGATCTCGCGCTTGATTGTGCGCACGACGAGCGGGGCTATAGCTTCGGAAAGCTCGTCATGGCGTTTGACTTCAGCCTGGTTGAGGGCGCGATCAAGAACGCCTGCAACGCTTTCTTTGAACCGTTCCTCGGTTCCTGCGCGGTCAAAGACAGAGGATAGCTTGCTCTTAACTTCGGTGCGGAAACGCGCTTCGTCGATCGCCAGGTTGTTTAGGTCGCGGGCAAGGGCAGAACGTTGGTCTGTTCCCAATTTGGCGACGGCTTCGATGCGGCGCTCAAGATCTGTGAGTGCGCGGGCCTCGTTCTCGAAGAGGATTTCTTTAAGTTTTGAGACGCCTTGCGACATTGGGACGGTCAGCTCTTTCAGATCACGTTCGGGATTGGGGCGGAGACCAGATATTGGGCAGCATTCCGGCGTCGATTAATGCGTTAGATCCGCGAGAGGTTTTTGACGCGCTCACCGAGGTCGGAAATGCCTTTTGAGAGTTCGTCGAATGCTGCGCGGCGGTCGCCGCTGACTTCGCCTGAAAGTGCTTCAAGGCGCGCCTGCATGGCGTCGAGACGTTTGAACACGTCACTTTCGAGCGTGCGGATGTGCGTTTCAAGAGCGGCCAGACGTTCTTCGGTCCGACGCAAATCCTCTCCAACCAAGAGGTCGCGGACCTGTTCCATCTTTTCGTCCGTGACTTTTCGGGGAGATCCGCCGGTTCTCAGGGCGTCGAGGGATGTTGCGGTCATTGCGATACTCTTACCAGAAAAACTAACGTCTGCCGACGTTTAAGAATGTTTCCGTCGACGGAATACTTCATCACGGCGTCAGTTGGCCAGTAGCAAGCTACGCCTTTTGACGAAGGCTCAGGCGTGCCAATTGTCGCTGTTCCCTTAGCTGACCGGTGGGCTTTAGCCCAAGGTCATCCTTCAGGTCTGCATATTCCAGGCCAAATCAAGTAGTGGCCTATAAAGCTAGCAAATATTCTGGCGTGATCTAGGCTAAAAAGCGCAATATTGACGGATCCGACGCTTCAAACAGAAGAGGCGTCTGCTGAATTCGTCATTAATCTTGAGCTAAACTGCATCCTCACACGAGGAACAACGCAGGGCGGACAGCCTGACCGGAATCATCGATCAGGCGCATTGTTTACTTCGACGTGGAAGCGCTCAAAAAGCTAATTAGCCGACGAGTGCGTCGACTTTGTCGAACTTTTCAGCAAGCAGATAATAGAAGGTCACGCGGTTCTTGCGCTTGTCGGCTTTCATCGCTTCGCAGACATCTTTGATCGCGCCATCGAGTTTCTTGTCGTCATCGCCAAGCGCGAGTTTCTTTTTCAGCCAGCTGTCGCGAACGCGGGCTAGTTCGTCCTTGCTAGAGCAGGAAACGAGCGAAGCGTCCTTGCTGCGTAGTGCGATGCCCAAGTGTTTGACGATTCCGGCAACAGCGGCTTCGTTTACGTTTGAGGCGTAGCGGGCGATGTCGTCGACGTATTCCTTGGCCATTTCGGTGCTCTCCCTTTTAATGTAGATCCGGCGGGCGCCTGCTTGCAAAGCTGGCCCGATTAAGGGCGCAACGCATGCCGATTCGGATTATAGTTTGCGTGCATACCTTTTACGGCATCTCGAATTGAATCAAACGAAAAGACGGTTTGATTACGCCATTGGACGGGCGGATCTATCGTCTTGACGGGTATTATTGAACTGCTGGCGGAAGACCATATAGCTGGCGTTGATGGTGCTCGAAATTTCATCACGGGATGCCAGATCTGCGACGATAGCTTGTGCCAGGTTGGGCAGTGTGTCAGAGATCTCTGTAGGCATGGCTTCAACAATCAAGCCTTGCCGTTGCTGCAGCGTTTGCATCAACATCGCTTCGCTCAGACGCGTTTCGGTCAGCGTTGCGGAGAAAGCTTCACGCGCTGCAGATACGATAATGGCTTGATCGGATTGGCTGAGTGCGTTCCAGACGTCGAGGCCGATGCGAAGCGTGGTTGCTGAGCCTGATTGAGATAGGCCGCCTGGGTAGGCGTAACGGGCTTGTTGGGCGAGACCCAGTGCCATCGCGTTTAGTGTCGAACCTAGTTCGACAGCGTCGATATCGCCGTTGGCGAAGGCGTCTGTGTAGTTGCTCGTAGGTAAATCAGCGACTTCGACACCGAGTGCGCGGAGCAAACCAGCGGACGACGAATTGGTTGCCACACGCAACCGGCGCAGGCTTTCCAAATCGGAAATTTGGGTTCTGCTCCAGAGCGTTGGTTTTTCACCGAGGTGGCCCACGAGGAGCGGCTTGTAGCCAAGCTTGGTGGCTGCTTCGTCCCAGAGATCTTGTCCGCCGCCGTAGGAAATCCAAGCTTCAAGCTCGCTTGCTCCGATGCCCGCATTTGCGGGTAGGCCGGCAAAGTATGTCAGAGCTGGTGCAATCGTTTGTAGATCGTGCTCGGAGCCGTATTGGATCTTGTCCGACGCTGTTTCTGAATTGTCTGAGCTTGCCTCCGTTTCAACTTCAAGAACGAGTCGATTTGCGGTTGCTTCCTTGATCCGCAGCGCGAGGCGAAAAGCCATATCTGCTGGCCCAGCCACTGTTTTCTGCCAAGGGATCAGGAGCTTGAATGTGTGGGCTTGGGCATTTTCTGGAGCTGAGGTTACGTCCCCATCGGGCCCCGCTGCCATAGCTGTGGGGGCCGCGGCAGCCGCTGCAGCCGCCGCACCTGTAGATTTTAGAAAGCCTCTCCGGTCCATCTGCCCGCTCCCTGGTGGATCAGAACGTCTCTAAGGAAGCCGATAGAGCAGTCAAATGCAACGCATTTAAGACTTTGATATCTGTCGATTTGCTGTGTTTGGAACAGGTGAGCGGCGATTTCGGCGGATTAGAAGCCGTCGACACCCTTGGTGATGTGCTCAATGGCGCGATAAAAATCGTGATGGCTGACAAGGCCTGGGATTCGTCCAATTTCTTCGTTGTTTTTGAGGACGATAAAGGTTGGGACGATGCCGACGGGTTGCGTAAGGCCGATGTTTCCAAGCGCAGGGTCATTGATGTCGACAAAGCGGATCGGGATCTTTTTGCCTTGCCGGGATGCCTTGTAGTTTTCCAGGTGCCGGCGACGAAATACGCCGCAATAGACGCAGCCTTCCACTTCCAGGACAACGAGTTCCATCTGCGGTGTCGGCGAAGGTTGGGTCTGGCCGTCGCGTGCGGCCTGCGCCGGTAGCAGGCAGAACAGCAATCCGATGGAAAAGGCGCTAAGCCAGCTGAAAGCCTTCATGACAGTTCTTCCGTCGTTAATACTTGCGAGCGCTGGGCTCTAACCACGGAAAAACTTACCGGCAATTTGTCCCGCCGGGTGGAAACGGTGACTATTCAGTTAATTCATGTCCCAAATTAACGTTTATTCTTAGTATCTTAGCTTGCGGCGCGCAGCGCCTATGTTGCCGGGCATGCGATGGTCACTGTTTGCGCCAAGCTGATGCCGATATCCCCGCCGAATTGCTGGAAGAACGCTTCGCCCAGTTTTTCCATATCGGCTGTTGGGTCATTGGGAGTTTTAACGTCGGCCCTACATCCGGCAGGCGCACCTTTGCTCAGAACTATTGGCCGTTTCTTTATGAATTCGAATGAGATGTAGAACGTTGGGTCATAGACCTGAAACGTGAAGCCTTCGGCTTCAGCGAGAACGGGCTCAACCAAAGGAAGGGTGAAATGCAGCGTGAGGATTTCGTTCTTGCGTTCGAGCCAGTAGTCCTTTGGCGTCCCGATCTTTAGACGGGCGTCGTTCAATTTTGGGTGGGTGAAGTAATCGAACTCCTTCAGGCCATCGATGTTGACCTGGGCCAGTTCGGCCAATTCTTTGCGATCGTACTTTCCGTCACCGTTGGTATCCAGACCCTCGATGGCCATCGTCGAATAGCCTTCATCGAACGTCCAGGAATTCTTGAAGCCGACGATTTTGCCGTCTTTGTAGTCCACCTTGGTTTTGACATCGACCCAGACGTGCGGGTGTGCGTTTCCCGTTGCAGAAAAGGTTATCTGCATAAGTGCTATCGTCAGGAGTGCCGGCCAAGCGGCGGTCTTTAGGCTCATGGCGGAACTATCCGTCGTTGTTTGGTCGGGCCCGGAAAAATGGGCCAAGCGTTTAACGCACTGCATATAAGAAAAGCCGCTGCCCAAATTTAGGCAGCGGCTCATTATGTCTCAGGTCGAGGTGGCTTATCCAGCTCTAGAGCTGCTTACCAAGTGTAGGAGCTTCCTGCCTTTGCAGCGCTGGCGTAGCCACCGGTTTTAAAGCGCTTCCAGGTCACCGTCACTTTGGCACCGACGCGTGTCCGTTTGTAGAGGTCGACGACGTCTTCATTGTACATGCGGATGCAGCCGGAGGATGCGGCTTTTCCGATCGTCCAGGGAGCGTCGGTACCGTGGATGCGGTAGGCGCTCGTGCCGAGGTAAAGCGCGCGGACGCCGAGTGGGTTCATTGGATGTCCGCCTGGGACCCAGCTTGGAAGGCGTGGGTTTTTCCGCAGCATGTTTGCCGTCGGGCGCCAATCTGGGTTCTTCCGTTTCATGGAAACGCGCGTCGTGCCCTGCCAGCGTGCCTCATTGCGAGGGATTGCGATCGGATAGCTGAGCGCTTTGCCGCGTGAGACAATCTTGTAAAGGCGGCGGTCACCGAAGCTGACGATGATCTGGCCTGGGGAATATTTCTTTGAGAAACCAACGGCTTGGCGTCCGCCACCCCATTCGCTGCTGCCGCCCCACATGGTTTGGGCATTGGCAGAAGTCGACATCACCATTACGGCGAGGCCGGCAAGCACAAGCGGCAGGCTACGCGCAAAGCGGAAAAAAACGGACATCAATTCTGGCTCCGTATGTTTGCTCATGGCCTCAACGCACAACAATCTGCCGTTCGCGTAGGCCCGTGTCATCTGGATAATGTGTCGTTCGCGGTGACGGTTCACAAGGGGCAGCGACTGTGGGCATCGCCCTTTCGCCATCGTTCCTCGTGCTTGGAAATGTGCACCGCTTAAGGTGAACAGATCGTATAGGACTGTTTCAGTTTTTGGCAGAGCGCGGCTGCCACACATGCGGCAAGATTGCGTTTTTACCCGGTCACAATCGATTTATCTCGCGATTTTTCTGCTTGCGGCGCAGGATCACGCGCAAGCGTCATATCTGAATTCCTGTTTTGTTCTTTTTGGTTGACATTGGAATGCGCGCAAATTAGAACAAATAAAGAACGAAGCGACGGTGCTTCGAACCCCCATCGCGGTACCGGCTTCGCGTCTTTGTAGAGTTTGCTTTCGTTGCGTTTGTTTTGTGAACACGCGTTTGTGAGTGCGTTTCTCATTGGTCTGGCGGTTTTCCCCCTTCCTCTTTCAGCCCACCGCCAGCGCTGATGAGGTCTCGATTACAAGGCCTATTGCTTGTGGAGCATTGACCCCGCTGCCTCATGTGCATGCCTTGCTGTGAAAGCCGGGACGGCAAATGCCCTCTGCCGTTCCGGTTTTCTATTTTTTGTTGATGATGCAGGGGCTTGTCAGTTTGGCTCGCGAATTCACGGGTTTCGAAAATTTGTCAGCCGGAGCCAGGTCCAGTTACGAATTTGCGGCTGGGATGCTTTCGATTTGCGCCAAAATCTCGGCCGGCGAAGCATCGTGCGGCAAGCGATTAAAGTCGGCGGTGATTTTTAGCGCCTCCTCCAGCCGGACCTGGAATTCTTCGCGGTTAACTTCAACGGTTCCGAACTGGCGCAGATGCTCGGTTACGAACTGGGTATCAAGCAGAATGAAACCACCTGCGATGAGGCGTCCGCACAGATGGACGAGCGCAATCTTTGAAACGTCTCGCTCTGTAGAGAACATGCTCTCGCCGAAGAATGCTCCGCCTAACGCCACGCCATAAAGGCCACCGATGAGCTGGTCCCCCTCCCAAGCCTCCACTGAGTGGCAATGGCCGAGTTCAAAAAGTTCGCGATAAAGGGTGCGGATTCGCTTGTTGATCCAGGTCGAACGGCGGCCAGGTGCCGAAGCTGCGCAACCTTTGATGACACCTTCGAAGTCTGTGTCGACCCTGATTTCGATATCGGTGTTGCGAATTGTTCGCTTGAGACGTCTTGGCACGTGCACGCGATTGAGTGGAAGGATGCCGCGATGCTGCGGCTCGATCCAATACAAAGCCGGGTCGTAGGCGCTTTCCGCCATTGGAAATATCCCGCAGCTGTAGGCCTTTAACAGAACCTGCGGGGTAATCTCAATCATGATGTCGTCGCGCGAGGCCACGAGTGGGGGTGCTCCAAGTGCTGAAGAAATATGCAACAGAATATTCGAGAGCAGCTTGTGTGAAAACTGTGTTGGGCATTCGAAGTGAGAGATAACGCGTGAGCTGGTGCTTAAAGCAGACAATTGCGGCTTGATATTGCAACTTTCGGGACGACTAAGGGCACATCGAAAACTGTGTCGCTAGCCGCTGTGCGCGACGGCAGCTCAAGCCTCAACCGAGGCCTCATAATTGATTTGTAGATAGAACTCTCTAGTGCAGTTGTTTTTTAAAGCGGAGGCTGCGACCTCCGAGATCAAAAACAGGGGCAGGTAGGTCTATGGGTACTATGGCTTGCTTAGGAACTTTTCCAGCCAATGAATGTCGTACATCCCATTCGCAATGTCAGGCTGGCGGATGAGTTCGCTGAATAGCGGAATTGTCGTTTCGATGCCATCGATGACGAATTCCGACAGTGCCCGCTTGAGGCGCATAAGGCATTCGTTGCGGGTCTTGCCATGAACGACGAGTTTTCCGATCAAGCTGTCGTAGTAAGGCGGGATGTTATAGCCCTGATAAACACCTGAATCGACGCGAACGCCGAGCCCGCCTGGTGGGTGCCAGTAGGTGATCCGGCCTGGGGATGGGCGGAAGGTGCGCGGGTTTTCAGCATTGATCCGGCACTCAATCGCGTGGCCAGAGAAAGTGACGTCTTCCTGTGTCAGCGTTAGCTGCGAACCTGATGCGACGCGGATCTGTTCCAATACCAGGTCGATACCGGTGATCATTTCAGTCACCGGGTGTTCGACCTGAAGGCGCGTGTTCATTTCGATAAAGTAGAATTCGCCATCCTCGTAGAGGAATTCGATCGTTCCAGCGCCGCGATACTTGAGCTCGCTCATCGCTTTGGCGACAGTCTCGCCAATCTTTTTCCGGGAATCCGCATTGAGCGCTGGCGAAGGAGCTTCTTCGAGAACTTTCTGATGGCGGCGCTGCAAAGAGCAATCGCGCTCGCCGAGGTGGATTGCGTTTCCATTGCCATCGCCGAAGACCTGGATTTCGACGTGGCGCGGTTTGGTCAGAAACTTTTCGATATAGACGGTGTCATCGCCGAACGCGGCTTTCGCCTCGCTGCGTGCGGCCGCCATTGACGGCAATAAGTCCGAAGCTTTGTGGACCACTTTCATACCGCGGCCGCCGCCGCCGGAAGCGGCTTTCACGAGCACCGGGTAACCGATTTCTTCGGCAACGGTTTTTGCTTGGTCTTCGCTTGTTATGTCGCCATCCGAGCCGGGGACGACGGGAATGCCAAGCCGTTGCGCGGTTTCTTTTGCTGCAATCTTGTCGCCCATGACACGGATATGTTCCGACGTTGGGCCGATGAAGGTGATGTTGTGGTCTTCGAGGATCTCAGCAAAGCGCGCGTTCTCGGAGAGGAACCCATAGCCCGGATGCACAGCATCTGCGCCGGTGATTTCGCAAGCAGCCAACAGGCTCGGAATGTTCAGATAGCTATCTGAAGCCTGTGGCGGACCGATGCAGACGCTTTCGTCCGCGAGGCGTACGTGCATGGCCTCGGCGTCTGCGGTCGAATGAACGGCAACGGTTGCGATGCCAAGCTCTTTGCAGGCGCGCTGGATTCTGAGCGCAATCTCGCCGCGGTTGGCTATGAGAACCTTGTCAAACATGGGGCGGGTTACTCGATGATGATAAGTGGTTCGCCGAATTCGACGGGCTGTCCGTTCTCGAACAGAATTGCGGAAACGGTGCCAGCTTTTGGTGCTGGGATGCTGTTCATCGTTTTCATCGCTTCGATGATCAGCACGGTGTCGCCTTCATTTACACGGCTGCCGACTTCAATGAATGGGGACGCACCCGGTTCTGGGGAGCGGTATGCTGTGCCAACCATTGGCGATTTTAGTGCGCCGGGGTGGCGGGCGGCATCTGCGCCCGTTGGATCAGCGGGTGCCGGTGCCGCGGTGGCTGGAGCAGGTGCTGCTGCGGTAGGCGCTGCAACAGCTGATGCCGTCACGTTGAGCTGACGAGCCACGCGTACGCGCAGACCGCTTTTTTCAATTTCGATTTCGCTCAAACCCGTTTCGTTGAGCAGGTCTGCCAACTCGCGGATCACTTGGCTCTCGTTTAAGGCGCTTTTCTTGGCGTCCTTAGCGGTCATGGACTTATGCCCCCTACTGATCTTCGGCCGTTGATACTGGCCGCCCGTTTCGTCGTTCAGGAACGGTTCTGCTTAAGGATATCGGCAATCGCTTCGATCGCCAGTTCGTAGCCTTTGGCTCCTAAGCCGCAGATCACTCCGTTGGCACCTAGTGAAATATAGGAGTGTTGGCGGAAAGGGTCGCGGCGAAAAATGTTGGAAAGGTGAACTTCGATGACGGGAAGCTCTGCGGCTTGCAGTGAATCGAGGAGCGCCACAGAGGTATGCGTGAAACCCGCGGCGTTTATGATCAAGGCGCTGGCGTTTTCGCGCGCTTCTTGGATCCAATCGACCAAAACACCTTCATGGTTGGATTGGCGAAACTCGATCGACAGCCCGAAGTCTTCGGCGCGCTTGAGCGTCAATTGCTCGACATCAGCAAGCGTCGCTTTGCCGTAGATTTCCGGCTGGCGCTTGCCGAGCAAGTTCAAGTTGGGTCCGTTCAGGACAAATACCGGTTTTGCCATTTCAACGCTTGTTAACGCAGTCGGCGCTTGCGCGTGCAACTTAAGGGAAATTGCCGGCAGCAGCCAAGTCGCGGGTGTCAGGAAGCTTCATTACAACGATCTATCAGTTTTCCTGAAGATTTCAAAGTCCGGGTCGTTGTTTGAATTGTTGGTTTTTCAGCGGCATATCCGCCCTGATTCCAAAGTCGCGGCAATGATTGTATACAGTATATGTTTTGTCTTGGTTTTATTGGCAGGATAAAGCCCGGCCTCATCATAGGAAGCCGGGCGGGTATTTTTAGTTCGTCGTCGTGTCAGATCAGCAGACTTCGCAACCGTTTTTGCGCAGGTCCTTGATATGGCCGGCGAGTTGCTCGTGAAGGTTTTCAGGAGCGCCTGGAATGGTGCGGTCGCCAACGAGGAAGTGAGGCGTGCCGTTAATGCCCATTTCCTGGGCCAGATTGCGGACTTTGGTTAGTTCGGCAGTCACGGGCTCGGAATTCATGTCTTTTTTGAGTTTGTCGATGTCGAGTCCAAGTTTGCCGGCGATCTTCAGAGCTGTCGCGCCATCGACTGATGCCCGGTGTTTGAGCAGCGCACCATGAACTTCCCAGTACTTGCCCTGCATCTGCGAAGCGAGTGCAACTCGAGCGGCTTCTTCCGAGCCTTTCGAGAGGATGGGAAGTTCTTTAAAAACGACTCTGACTTTCTTGTCACTTTCGATGAGCTCGGCGACTTGGTTAAAGCCGCGCTTGCAGAATCCGCAGTTGTAATCGAAGAATTCGACCACCGTGATGTCGGCATTTTTGGCCCCGACGGCAGGAGCGGTCGGGTTGCGGTAAAGCTGGTCGGCGTTTGATTTGATGGCTGTCTTGATCTTCTCAGCCTGCAGCTTTTCCATTTTGGATTCGTAAGCCATCTGGACTTCCAAGAGGACTTCCGGGTTGGCTAGCAAATACTCGCGAATGATCTTCTCGATGCCCGCCTTTTCTTCCGCAGAGTAGGTTTTCGCGGTTGCTGAAGGTGCCTGAGCTGTCGCGGTGTGTAACAATCCACCGAACACCGTAGCGCCGCCGATCAACGTTGCAGCGGCAGCAAATAGCGCCAGCTTGAGGCGGCGAGGTGGATTTGTTGGGTTCGTCGAAGTCATTTGCGCTCCTTAATGATTCCCGCCGGAGTTTTGGTCTCGTCGCGGCAGAAATTGCTGTTACCCCTGAAATAAGCACATCTTGGCCGCATCCCCAGACTTTGCGGCGTTGTGCATTAACTCGCTGGTTAAGCGGATTTTGCGATCTGTATCAACCTCGTGGTTCAAATCGCAGAATATCCTCGTTTTTTATCCATTCGGGCGATCCAGCCTTCAAAGCTCTGTGAGCGCGGCGGGCAAACACCTGGGCCTGGGTGAGGTTCCCCTCGAAGAAGTAGGCTTGGGCGGTCATTGCGTCAGCTTTCGGGCGGGCACCTTGGTTGTAGTAGGCGGTTGCCAAGAGCCGGTAAGCTCGGGGGTTTTTGTCGGCTCTTAGTGACCCTTTGAGGAGCTTGATGGATTCCTTTACCGAGCCGCGCTGGCCGGAATTCTGTAGCGCAGTGGCGAGTTGGACCTGGATCAATGAAACGCCGCCCTTTGCCAGCTTGATCGCTTTGCGCAGGAAAGGGATTGCCTGTTTCGATCTACCGGAGCGCATCAGAAGATCGCCCTTTACCTCCCAGAAGTACGCGTAGTTGGGGCGCGCGGCGATCAGTTGATCAATCTCGGCCAGCGCTGCTTCGAGTGCCCCGTGTCCACCTTGGAAAAAGCGGGCGATGCCGCGTGCGTAGCGCGCCGGGAGGGATGTGTCGGTCCGTGGGTAACGGTTTAACACGATAGCTGGCGATTCGAGATAACCGGATAGCTTTGCGCGCATGAGATCATGTCGAAGCTGCAATTCCGGTGGGTCGATTTTGTTATAATATTTGCTGTGCTCAACGTTCGTGCGGAGCCTGGCGAGACGGTCGGTCGCGACCGGGTGGCTTCGAACGAACGGGTCTTTGTACTGATCGGAGATGTACTCCTGTTGGGCGAACCGTTCGAAGGTTTCAAGCATTCCGCGGCCGGATTGGCGGGTTCTATTGAGAAAGACTAGTCCGGCTTGGTCCGCGGCGGCTTCTTGAGAGCGGCGTTCTGCAAGCATCGAACGCATGATCAAGGCTGGGCCCGTAGCCGTAGTGGTGCTACCTAGGCCGGTGATATCCTTGTTGCCTGATGCGGCACCGCCAGCCATTAAGCCGATGCTCAGGATTTGCAACAGCAGCGCGCGCGTTTGGTCTTTCTTGATGCGCTGGCGCAGAGCTGCCAAGTGGCCACCCGTGATGTGTCCTGCTTCGTGTGCGATAACGCCGATAACCTGGTTAGGTGTATCGGACTGCATGAGCATGCCGGTGTGGACGAACACGTTGCGTCCATCGATGACGAAAGCGTTGAAGTTGTCATCGCGGACAATGCGCATTTTGATCCGACCGCTCCCGAGTCCAGCGGCCTTGAAAATGGGTTTCGCATAGTCGTTGAGCAGGGCTTCGATCTCGCTGTCGCGAATAAGAGCGAGGCCACGTGCGTTGGCTGAGAAGGTGCTCAGACCGGTTGCAAACAGGAACAACCCCAGCAACAGCAGCGCCCGAAGCTTAGCAATGTGCATGATCAGTTACCCCGAACCCTAAATCGAACGGTCGCAAAGTCAGGCGTCTCCGCATCTGCTTGAGACCGCCATTGTTTTGCGCGTTTTCATTCAATCAGTTGCGCCGATACGCTACTCAAGAGCCCGCCTGCCCGACACTCACCCCTCGCTGCGGCCCTTTTGGTCACGTTAGAGAGCGGCCGGTTGGCCGTCAACGCGTTGGAGCCTTTGTTCGTCGCGTGATGACGCGGCTCCCTTTTCAATTTTTCGTGCTGTCGCAGGCGCAGTTTTGTTGCGATAGCGAAACTAATTCCTGAACTTTGGAAGAATGTGATTTATTGCGGCACGAACGTGGCGTCACACCAGGATTCTGGGCGAATTCTGCATTTTACCTGCAATGGAGCGGCTGAAAACAATGACAAAACCGGTTGCTGGGCGGGTTGGAAAAGCAGTGGCGAGTGGTCGTGCCGGGCCCGGGTTGAGGGGCAAGGCAGCGGCGCTTTCGTCAGCGAGCCGAGCTGAGATCGACAGTTTTATCGTCATGGACGTGATGACCGCGGCGACCGCCAAGGAGGCACAGGGTCATACCGTTATTCACATGGAGGTTGGTCAGCCTGGAACTCCTGCGCCAAAGTCAGCGCGCGAGGCACTACGAGGCTCTATGGATGCCGATAATCTTGGGTACACTTTGGCGTTGGGTGAGGATCGCCTCCGCCAACGGATTGCGCGGTACTATGGCGAAACGTATGGCGTCGATGTCGATCCCCGCCGGGTCGTTGTGACGGCAGGGTCCTCAGGTGGGTTTCTGCTCGCCTTTACGGCTCTATTTGATGCCGGGGCCGCCGTTGGGTTGCCGTCGCCGGGCTATCCTTGCTACCGGCAAATTCTGAAAGCACTGGATCTTTGTCCAGCATTGATTGAGACGACGGATGAGGGCCGATGGATGCCAACGGCGCACGACGTCGTCGAAGCTCATCGAAACTCTGATCTTAAAGGTCTGCTGATCGCTTCGCCGGCCAATCCAACTGGAACAATGATACAGCCAGCGCGTTTGTCCGAATTGGTTCAGTTATGCGAAGAGCTTGGGCTGTGGTTCATCTCTGATGAGATTTATCACGGGCTAAGCTATGATGAGCCAGCCGCGACGGCGCTATCGTTTGGTGATGACGCGATCGTCATCAATAGCTTCTCAAAGTACTTTTCGATGACCGGTTGGCGCGTGGGTTGGATGGTTGTGCCGGAGCGTCTGGTCCGCGTTTTCGAGAGGTTGGCACAGAACCTCTTTATCTGTGCGCCTGCTGCTTCGCAGGTGGCAGCGTTGGGGGCGTTTGACGGAATCGCGGAGTTGGAAGCGAATAAGACGACCTACGCGAAGAATCGCGAGTTGCTATTGCGGGAACTCCCGAAAGCCGGCTTTGAGAAAATCGTACCTGCTGATGGTGCGTTTTATCTTTATTGCGACGTGACGGCCCTTTTGCGTCAAGGGACAACAAGTGTTGAGCTTGCAGCTGAAATTCTGGATGAGGCACTGGTTGCGGTGACGCCAGGGTTGGATTTTGATCCTGCGAGGGGCTCGCACTTTTTGCGTTTTTCCTATGCGCGTTCGCATTCGGATATTGTCGAAGCTGCGCGTCGATTGATTGCCTGGAAAGAGCGGCGCTCGGTTTCGGTTATTTGTTGAATAGGGCGTCTCCTAATCCTCATGGTCGGATCGAATATCTATTTGATTGCGCGAGCCAAAAAAGAAAACCGCCAGCATATTGAATGCCAGCGGCTCTATTTCTTTTTCTCTAAACGGGATCAGTCGCAGTCGAGGTAACCGGTGTAGGAGAGCAGGTTGTTCCGCTCGTTGGTTTCGTCGATCAAGTTATAAGGGTCGACAACTGCAAAGATGGTGATCTTCGTGCGGCCCTGTTCATCTTTGACGTTTTGCGCGTCGCTTTTTTCTGATCCAGGTTGCAGCGATATGATTTTTTCTGCCGTTGCTTCGTTCCAATCACCGTTACCTGGAAGGCCGGCGCCTCTTTGGAAAGCAGCTAGCGCGCGCTTAGATCCTGGGCCCCAGTCGCCATCGACTGTGATAGAGTAAGCGCGGTCTTTCAGGAACTGCTGGACGAGTTCTGCAAGGTCTTTGTCTTTTTTCAGTGCATCTGCGTCTGTTGGCAGGCCGGCACCGGTTTCAGCGACATTGAAGCCATTGTAGTTGCGGCCGCGCTTTTCTTTGTTGCGTCCAAGGCTAAATTCAACGGCGCGTTGTTCACCCGGTTCGATCTTGCTGCGCTTGGTATCTTTGTCGATGAGGTCAATGTTTTCTGGAACGTATACGGCAACGAAGCTGCGGAAGAACTCGCCCGCGCCTCGCAGGTTGGCTTGTGAGTCGCCTTCGTTGCGAATAACGATGCGGCCTGTCGCAAGTGGCTGACCTTTTTCGCATCCGACAAACTCAACTTTGGAGTCTGCCGCCTGGATTACGAGGTCGGGTTCGGCAATTGCTGCCTGAGAAAATGCAGTAACGGTTGCCGCCGCACCGAAACCGATTGCAACTTTACGAGACCAACTAATCATTTTTATTTCCCTCACTTGAGTGCTTCTTGAACGGGCACGTAGCGCGACCATGCAGAAACTCAATCTGCGAATCAAGCTACGTGCCAATTCCTCACGATTATCCACGCCACAAGGTGTTGCACCGCTGCAGCGGTACTTGGCAATAGGCCGTGGCGGCAACGAGGTGTAATCGCGGTGCAAAATTGGGAAAGCCTGGATAATTTGATGGCAATCCGGGTTTTGCGCTGAAGCAATTCAAGTGAAGTGAAGCTCTATTCCCACTCAATTGTGCCGGGTGGCTTTGAAGTGATGTCGTAGACGACGCGGTTGATTCCATTCACTTCATTGATGATGCGGGTGCTGGTGCGACCTAGGAATTCGTGGGTGAAATCAAAGTAGTCGGCGGTCATGCCATCGGTGGAGGTGACTGCGCGAAGGGCGCAGACGTAATCGTAAGTGCGCGAATCTCCCATGACGCCAACCGTGCGGACAGGTAGCAATACGGCAAACGCCTGCCAGATCGTATCGTACAAGCCGGCCTTGCGAATTTCGTCCAGATAGATTTGATCGGCCTTGCGCAAAATCTCGAGCTTTTCTTCCGTGACGCCTCCTGGCATGCGGATCGCAAGACCGGGGCCGGGGAAGGGGTGCCGATTAACGAAATTCTCCGGCAGACCCAGTTCGCGTCCCAATGCGCGGACCTCGTCTTTGAAAAGTTCGCGTAGAGGTTCGACGAGCTTGAGGTTCATGCGCTCGGGCAGGCCGCCGACGTTATGGTGCGATTTGATCGTGACTGACGGACCGCCGGTGAACGAGACGCTTTCGATAACGTCCGGATACAGCGTGCCCTGGGCAAGGAAGTCCGCACCGCCCAGCTTGCCGGCTTCTTCCTCGAAGACTTCGATAAATAGGCCGCCGATAATCTTGCGCTTCTTTTCCGGGTCTTCGACGTCTTTCAAGGCGGATAGGAAGCGTTCTCGTGCATCGACGTGGACCAGCGGAATATTGTAGGCACCGCGGAACATATTGACGACTTCGTCGGCTTCATCAGCGCGCATCAAGCCGTGGTCAACAAAAATGCAGGTGAGCTGGTCCCCGATCGCTTCGTGGATCAGGACGGACGCGACTGCAGAATCAACGCCGCCTGAGAGGCCAGAAATGACCCGTGCGCTTCCGACCTGCTCGCGGATTTTCGCAACTTCGCTGGAGCGGAAGTGCGCCATCGTCCAATCGCCGGGGAGGCCCGCGATGTTGTGGACGAAGTTGCTAATGAGGGCGGCCCCTTTGGGGGTATGGACGACTTCGGGGTGGAATTGGACGCCATAAAAACGGCGTTCCTCATTGGCGATGGCGGCGAATGGAGCACCCTCGGATGTCGCGACGACCTCAAAGCCTTGGGGTAAGCTTGTAACCCGGTCGCCATGGCTCATCCAAACCTGGGATTTGTCTCCCGGCGAGAAAACACCATCGAACAAAGCGCATGACGCTTTGACTTCAATTTCAGCGCGGCCAAATTCCCGGTCGTGGCCGGCTTCGACGCCGCCGCCCAGTTGGGCGACCATGATTTGTTCGCCATAGCAAATGCCAAGGACCGGAAGTTTAGAGGACCACACCCAATCGGGTGCGCGCGGTGTTCCCATTTCTGTAGCGCTTGCGGGCCCTCCGGAAAGGATAATGGCTTTCGGCTGTAGCCGCTCGTTTGCGTCCTTGGCCTGATTAAAGGGGACGATTTCGGAATAGACGCCGGCTTCGCGGACGCGCCGGGCGATGAGCTGCGTCACCTGACTGCCGAAATCGATGATGAGGACGGTATTCGTCATTGGGATTCCACTGGATGTTTGGGGAGCCGAGACAAATCAATGATCTCGTAGATCACCGACGCACCATGGCGTCAAGGCGACGGGTTGGAGCGCCCAAGGGTCTAGTGGACAAGTGCTCTATTCGTTGTGCCGGTTTTTTGTCAGACGTTACGAACTATTGGTCAGCTATTGAGCTGAAGAATCGCGAAGTTTAACGCCGCGGCAAAGCTCACCCACGCCAAGTAGGGGATGAACAGCAAGGCGGCGAGGCGGTTGATGCGCCAGGATGTCAAAATGAATGCAGCGATAACGATCCAAAGTGCGGTGATATCGGTCATGGCGAGCCCGATGTCGTTTTCTGAGAACATCAAGTAGGACCACAACCCGTTGAGTGCCAACTGCATTAGCCACAATAGAAGCGGTAGGCCGAGCCCCTGCGAACGCCAGATCAACCATCCTGCGATGGCGATCATCAAGTAGAGCAGAGACCAGACCGGACCAAAGATCCAATTGGGTGGCGTCCACTCTGGTTTGGCAAGCGCTTCGTACCATTCTCCCGGTTGGAAGGCGCTGCCGGCTGAAGCGACGAGCGTGGTCAGCACGAGAAAGACGAAGAGGGAGATGTACCTGCGCATTTTTGTTCCGCGTTGTTCCAATTTTGGAGAAAGCGCGATGCTTTTTTGGTCGAGAGTTTGGCTCAAGACTGTTTAGGCGGCAGGCTTAGTCGCGTCTAGAGATTCCCGCGAGGGTTTCCAGAACATCTGAAACATGGTCATAAACCCAGAAGTGGCCTGCATCGGGCAGTTTCTCTAGTCGGGCGTTGGGGAGGCGCGAGGCAAGCCAGTAGGTTACGGGCGCTGGGACAATTCGGTCAGCGGTTCCTTGCCACATGACGGTTGGCTGCGTGACGCGTTCAAGGTCCAAGTTCCAGGGTTTTGAAAAGATCTCCATGTCGCCTAGGCCGCCGCTGATTCCTTGACGCAGAGCTTCAAGCGTCATGGCAATCAGGCTTTCCTGCACATGGGGTTGTTTGAGGACTTGTGAGTCACCGGAAGACAGGATCTTGGCGAAGAGATAGGCGAACGATTGAGGGGCTGCCTGAAATGCCGCTGCACTCATTTTGGCTTGGGCTGCAAAGAGCGTTTTATGCTCGATAAGGTTTAAGAAGAAGACTTTGTGGCCGTGAGAGAGTCGTCCGAACTCGTTGTCGATCTCGCCGTTCTTTTGGGCGGCATGGAATTCTGCAATGGGGCCCATCGGGCTTACCAAGCCGACGCCCAAGACTCTTTCGCCAACGCGTTCAGCCAACGCGACGGCATAAGGGCCGCCGCCGGAGACGCCTAAAACCGCAAAGCGTCCGAGTGTGAGACGGTCAGCGATTTTTTCAAGGTCAGCTGCGCGATTGGCTAGTGTTGGTGCGGTTGCTTCTTTTTCTGTAACGCCATAGCCAGGTCGTTCCGGACACAGGATTCGAAGGCCTAGTTTCTTCGCAGCCTTATCTGTCACATCGAACATGATGCGGGATGCCGGAGCACCGTGTAGCGCGAGGACTGGCAAGCCGTCCGCTGCGCCGTAGGTGGCCAAGCCGAAGCGGCGGCCATCGGAAAGCTCGACAAAATCACTCATGAATTTGGCTGCCGTTTGAGGACGGCGATGAAGAAGCCGTCGGTGTTGTGTGACGCGGGGGTAAGCAACAATGTGTCGGTTGCACCGTCTGCCGAAACAGGCGCTGAGCCGCCGATGTTTTTTTCCCAATGCTCGGCGATTGGTGACAATTGAAACTCTGGATGCCGTTCTTGGAAGGCTTTGACTTGTGCGTTGTTTTCGGCGTCGAGGACCGAGCACGTGACATAGACGAGCCGTCCTTCAGGTTTGACGAGCTTCGCTGCGAGATCGAGGACGGTGCGTTGTTCTTCTTGTCGCTCCGAAATTGCTTCGGGTTTGAGCCGCCATTTGGAATCCGGCCGCCTTCGCCAGGTGCCTGACCCTGTGCATGGGGCATCAACGAGTACGAGATCGAAACGTGGGCCGAGCGCTTCAAGTGCTTCGGTGTCTCCCGCTTCCATTGCCTGGACGTTGCGGGCACCGGCGCGTTTGAGGCGTTCGAAGATGGGGCGGAGCTGGCTGCGGGAAGAATCGTAAGCGTAAATCTGACCGGTGTTCTGCATGCCGGAAGCCATCGCCAGGGTTTTGCCGCCGGCTCCCGCGCACAAGTCCAGCACCTGCTCTCTTGGGCTAGCGCCTGCGATCAACGCTGCGATCTGGCTTGCTTCGTCTTGGACTTCGAACCAGCCTTTGCCGTGGGCTTGGTCTGCTTCGACGTTGGGGGACTTTGCTGCGCCTTTGGGCGCTTTGATGCGCACGCCGACAGGTGAGAGCTCTGTTGGTTCCGCGTCAAACTTGGCGAAAGCTTTGAGGACCTTCTCTCGCGTTGCCTTGAGACCGTTGACCCTGAGATCAATGGGTGCGCGTTGGCTCAGCGCTTCGCCTTCGGCGCGCGCGCGATCTTTGAACGTGTTTTCGAATTCTGCCGCGAGCCATTCGGGCAAGTCAGCCGCGATGTGGAGGGGCGTGTCATCAGGAAGGGTTTCTATCGCGAGTGTCCTGCGTTCCTCATCGCTCAACGGCGCGATGGAGTGTTCTGAGCCGTCGGCCAATGGGTCGATTTCTTCTAAGCTCAAGCCCAATGCATTTGGTGCGGCGGCCAGCGCAAGCGCGCGTGGCGTATCGCTTTGCATTTGGTGGGCGAGAGATTGTTTGCGGCGTAAGCAGTCGAAGACGATCGTGCCGATTGCGGCCCGGTCTCCCGACCCAGCAAAGCGATGGGATCGTCCCCAGTCGGCAAGCGCCGTGGAGGCAGGTCTATGATTTGTGGAAATATCGGTCAGGACTTCAATCGCCGCTGCCAGTCTGCCGCCGGGTCTCATTTGTGGTTACTTAGAATCCTGACTGTGCGAAATGCATCGCGATTTTGAACCACATGCTCGCGACGGCCAGAACGGCGAGGAGAGATGCAGCATGGCGGGTCGTGGTGCGTATCCGGGTGAGTGCCAGGATGGTTTGAAGCATATGGGCGGCAACAAACAAGAGGGCGAATGCCAATTGCCACTCATCAATGATGCGGAACGCATATGCAAACGCACTTGCAGCGTAGAACAATACGGGGAGTTCGAACTGTTCTGAATAGGCCTTTTTGAGGTGGTCGTTTGAGCGACCTTGAAACGAGTTGACGTGATGGGCGGCACACACCGCCAATGTCACGATGACCTGCGCCAGGACTGGGATAATGATCAAGTACTGGGACACGCGCATCTTCTCATGGAGCCCTGGTGACGGACCGGCTAGGGCATATACTAGCCGGCACCAGGGTAGTTCGGGCTTTCACGCGTGATTGAAACGCCGTGCGCATGGCTCTCGCGCATTGCTGCTGGCGATATGCGGACAAAGCGGGCGCGCTCTTGCAACTCGGGTAATGTTTTGGCACCGACGTAGCCCATGCCGGCACGCAAGCCTCCGACCAACTGATGCAATACGCCATCGGCTGGGCCCTTGTAAGGGACCTGGCCTTCAATGCCTTCGGGAACGAGCTTCAAGGTATCGCGCACTTCAGCCTGGAAGTAGCGGTCGGCCGAGCCGCGGGCCATTGCTCCGACTGAGCCCATGCCGCGGTAAGATTTATAGGTGCGGCCCTGATACAGGTAAGTCTCGCCGGGCGCCTCGTCGGTGCCTGCGAGCAGTGAGCCGATCATGACGCACTGGGCCCCTGCGGCGAGAGCCTTGGCCATGTCGCCAGAGAATTTGATGCCGCCATCGGCAATGATCGGCACGCCATGTTTTTGAGCAGCTTCTGCGCAGTCCGAGATGGCCGACAGTTGTGGGACACCGACGCCCGCGACGATGCGCGTTGTGCAGATCGACCCTGGACCAATACCGACTTTAACGGCATCGGCACCGGCATCGATGAGGGCAAGTGTGGCATCACCTGTTGCGACGTTCCCAGCGATAACCTGAACATTGTTTGAGAGCTTCTTGACGCGTGTGACCATTTCCAGAACGCGGCTGGAATGGCCATGGGCCGTATCAACGACGATCAGATCGCAGCCTGCGTCGATCAGCATTTCCGAGCGGCGGAAGCCATCTTCTCCCACGCTCGTTGCTGCGGCGACGCGCAGGCGGCCAGCGTCGTCCTTACAGGCGTTGGGGTGTTTTTGTGCCTTCTCGATATCCTTGACCGTGATCAGGCCAATGCAGTGGTAGTCGTTGTCGACAACGAGCAGCTTTTCGATGCGGTGTTGGTGCAGAAGCTTGCGGGCTTCTTCCTGACTGACCGAGCGTTTGACGGTGACGAGATTGTCTTTCGTCATCAACTCGCTGATCGGCTGCCGCATGTTAGAGGCGAAGCGGACGTCGCGGTTTGTCAGGATGCCAACCAGGCGTCCTTTTGGGTCGCCGCTGTTTTTCTTTTCGACGACCGGGATGCCGGAAATCTGATGGGCCTTCATCAGCTCAAGCGCGTCGGCGAGCCGGGCCTCCGGATCAATGGTCACTGGGTCGAGGACAATACCGGACTCATACTTTTTGACGGCGGCGACGTGGCGGGCCTGTTCTTCAGGTTCGAGATTACGATGCAGGACGCCAATGCCGCCAGCCTGGGCGACTGCGATGGCGAGACGGGCTTCGGTGACGGTGTCCATTGCCGAGGAGAGCACCGGGATGCTGACGGAGATGTCTTTTGTCACCTTCGAGGAGACATCAGCTTCGCCGGGCAGGATCTCTGAGGCGCCTGGCACAAGCAAGACATCGTCGAACGTGAGTGCGATTCCTTGATCGCCTGAGACCATGCTCAGAGCCATGTCGACCTCCCGGGCTAATGAGTTTTCTTCGCGCGTTCCTAAAGAAACGCCAGCCTAACGACGCGAAGCAGGTGCAGGGCTATAGCACCTTGGCCGTTCGGCGCAAAGGCTAGCGCTCCGCGCCCTTCGAGCGCACCAACGGATGGGGCTCGCGGGATCCAGCAATATAGTCGGCCACGCAACTGGCCAGCACAGGGGCCAGCAGGAAGCCATGGCGATAAGCTCCGTTAACCTCAAATCGGTTTTCGGCATCGTTGACCTGAACGCGGGGCACGTTGTCGTCGTAAGCCGGGCGGACTCCGGCACCGAGATCGGTTATTTCAGCTTCGGCAAAGGCTGGGTGCAGTGCAAATGCAGCGCCGAGCAGTTCCAGCATCGAGCGAACCGAGACTTTCCCGCCAGCCTCGCTCTCTATAACGGTGGCTCCAACCATGAAGCGGTTGTTGCCCCACGGGACAACATAGATCGGGTGACGGGGGTGAAGGAGGCGGACGGCACGCGTAAGCGAGATTTCGTCGGTCGTTAAGATCACGCGTTCGCCACGGACGCCGCGGAGGCCTGGGATGTCTTTTAGTGCACCCATGCCGCGGCAGTCGACAACAATGCTGTCGGGCGGTATGGCGGCGATGGCGTCGGTCGAATTGTTGCCGAACTGGATTGTCGCTCCGGCTTTTTTACAGCGCTCCAAAAGGAATTGAAGGCTGTCGGGGGCCGGCATGTGGGCTTCTTTAGCGAAAAATAGTCCGCTGGCGAAACGACCTGATAAAGCGGGTTCCAGTTCGCCAATGCGGGTGGCGTCGCAGGCCTCATGGCCTGAGGTCATAGTTGCAAAGCGTTCCAGCTCGTTGCGGTCTCGCGGGGGAGCCAGGACGAGTGTGCCTGCTTGGACCACACCGGGATAGGCGTCCTGCCATAACGAAATTGCTTCAACGCCCAGTTGCCGGACGACTTCGGGGGCCGCCTCTGCTTCACAAAACGGTGCGAGCATGGCTCCGGCATAGGAGCTGCTGGATGTTTGTATCGGATCGTTCGCAATGTCGATTAAAGCGACTTGGTGGCCCCTCCGGCTCAGCTCAAAGGCTTGCCAGAGGCCATAGACTCCTGCGCCAAGAATGGTGATGCGTTGGTTTGTGTCGGGCATGAGTATCTTCACTTGGCCGGATCGGGCTTCATGCTGCCGCAGCGCTGATGGTCCTATTCGCCGCGTGCTGTTCCTTCTCTTCGCGGATCGGCTGCGCCTGTCAGCGATCCATCAGTATTCTTGATGATGATGTGTGTGCCAGAGGTCATGAGCCCGGGTACAATCTGATGACCGTAGGGTTTGACTTTCAGCCCTTGCCAGATGGTGTCGAGACCCAGTTCGACTTCGAAGTGCCGGCCACGGCTGCCGAAGTTCGGTAGGTCGGCGATTTCTTTTGCTCCAAGTTTCCAATCGACCAGGCCAATAAGAGATTTGGCGACGTAGAGTATAATGCGCGATCCGCCGACCGAGCCAAGCGCGGCGTGCAGGCTTCCATCCTGATTGAAGACCAGCGTCGGCGACATTGAGCTTCTCGGCCGCTTCAACGGTTCGACGCGGTTGGCAATAGGACGACCCTCGCGATCAACGGGGTGAAACGAAAAGTCGGTGAGCTCGTTGTTGAGAAGGAAACCAGAGGCCCACAGGCCGGAGCCGAAACCGCCTTCGATTGTCGTTGTCATCGAGACCGCGTTGCCATCGGCGTCGACAATCGAAATATGGCTGGTTCCCGCGCGTTCGATTGTGGCATCGGTGCCGAACATGTTCTGGGCTGAGGCATGCGGGACGCCTGGCTTAGGTCGCGCCATGGCTTGTGATTTCGAAATAAGCTGTCGTCTACGATCCAGGTAGTTAGGTGCCAGCAAGCCCGTTGGCGGTGTCACGAAATCGCTGTCTGCTAGGTAGCGGTTACGATCGGCGTAGGCGAGTTTTTGAGCTTCGGCGATCAAATGTAAAGCTTCGGGACGCATGGCATCTGCGTCGCCGCCTGCCAGTTCGAAAGGTTCCAGCAGCTTCAAAGTTTGGGCAACGGTTATGCCGCCAGAAGATGGGGGCGGCATGCCGCAGACGCGTTGTCGGCGATAGGTGATGCACACAGGTTCGCGCTCAATGGCGCGGTAGTCTGATATATCTGTTGGCGTGATGACTGCGGTGGCGTTCGGGGCATTTGCAACGGCGTCGATAATCGAGTTTGAAATGCGGCCTGGATTGTAAAAAGCGTCCGCGCCACCGTTTGCGATCTCCTCAAGAGTGTCCGCGAATTCTGGATTCTTAAGAAGGTGTCCAACCGGGCGCGGGCTGTCGGAGTTATCGAAAAAGTAGGCGCGGGCCTTCGGTGTGAAGCGGTTGGCACCATACCAGGTCAGTAGCGTGTTGAGGCGCGGAGAAACTTTGAACCCGGATCGCGAGAGGTTGATGGCCGGTTGGAAAAGATCAGCCCAGGGCAATTTGCCATGGCGTTGGTGCGCCAGTTCCATCAGGCGAACGAGGCCTGGAACGCCAACCGATAGTCCAGAATTCACCGCCGTGCGGAATGGCATACGTTTGCCATTGCGCAGGAACCTATCGGGCGTTGCTGACGACGGGGCTGTTTCGCGACCGTCATAGGCTCGGACCTTGTTTGCGCTTCGATCGAAGTGGAGGATGAATGCTCCACCGCCAATACCGGAGGACTGTGGTTCCACGAGGTTGAGCACAAGCTGGGTCGCAATTGCGGCATCGACTGCGCTGCCACCCTTTTGCAGGATTTCATAGCCCGCGTTCACAGCTAGAGGATTGGCGGCGGCGACCATGAATCGTTGGGCCCTTGCTTCGCCTTTGTCGATAACTCCGGATGCGCCTTCGGGTGCAATGCGGCCTGTGGTTGCTTGGTCTTGCGCCGCTGCGGCGTTAGAGAAGGTCGTTGCAATGCCAAGGGTCAAGAGTGCCGCTACAAATGTGCGGTACTGCCGTCGTGGTTTGGAATTGCGGTCTCTAATCATCTTTATCCGTTTTGTTGCCCTGTGCGCTTCACACATGCCCCGCTCGACGGGCCGGGTCAAACCGACAAAGGTTTTGGCTTCGCTTCGTCTGATGCGCCGCTCGAATAAACGCCGCCAGCAATGCAGTGAGATTGCGTTGGGGCAGCTGTGTCTTAGCGGGTCTTTTAGGGCGCTTATCGACAAAAAACGCGAAGAGTCACCTAGGGAACAGGTATCCACCCGATAGAGAGCTAGGGTCTCCTTGTCGCCGCGCAAGACCCCCGCGCTCCCCCCGTGCTTCCTGTGTCGGCGTAAAGAAAGGGCGTTGCTACGGGTGCTTCCCCGTCCTTCCCCGCACTGGCTGCACTCCCAAGCAGCCGCTCGTGGCGACCCCGTATGGACCTCCCATCGCACCCTTGCGCGATGGGAGGTTTATTCTTTTTCAGGCGGTCAAGCCAGGGTTTTGCCAGTAAGGCAATGCAACCCTTTTACTTAAGTTAGGACTTGCCAAGAAGACTGCGCTGCCACCAGCCGCGGCGCGCTGGTTTTTCCGCGACGACTTCAGCCGTTTCGCTTTCGGCTTGATCGCCGCTGCCGTTGGCTGATGTGTTTGGCTCACCGTCCGGGCTGACCGTGATGTGCTCAACCCGTGGGGCGCTTGATACTGGCTCGCCGCGAGAACGTTTTTTGACGGGCTCTTCCGATGCGGGATCGCTTTCGACAGCTGCTTGAGGCGCTGGGTCTGAGCCTTGTTGCGATTGAGCTTCGTTCTGCACCGCGCTGTTTTCGTCAGGTGTGCCGATATGGATCGGCGTTACCAGACTTGACGCAGTGACGGCGGGTTCAGCCTGACTTTCCTGAACGCTGCCTGTGTCGTCGCTGTCGGAAGTTGCTTCAGCAGAATCTGAGGCTTCATTCGTTGCTTCGGCTGAGATGTCAGCGTTGGATTCGGTTGCCTCGTCTGCGTTAACGGATGGTTCGGCGATGGCCGGTTCGGTCACCTCGGAATCTGCGTTGACATCGTCTTCCGCTTCGGCAGCAATCGGCTGTTCACCTGCTTCTTCGTCGTTGTCGTTATCGCCCATCTCTGCGTCACGATTGCGGGAGCGATTGCGACGTCCGCCACGCCGGCCGCGACGACGCCGGCGGGTGGTTTTTTCTTCCTGCCCGTCGTCTTCGGCAGCCTCAACATCAGCGTCAGAGATTGCAGCTTCGTCGGCGATCGTGTCGTCGACGGCGTCTGAGGTGCTTTCGTCCTCGTTCTGTGCGTTGTCTGCTTCAGCTG
Source organism: Filomicrobium sp. (assembly GCA_040219445.1). Classification (GTDB taxonomy): domain Bacteria; phylum Pseudomonadota; class Alphaproteobacteria; order Rhizobiales; family Hyphomicrobiaceae; genus Filomicrobium. The sequence goes on from JAVJSM010000003.1 coordinate 1,314,010, forward strand.
CTGCGCGCTCGCCTGATCTGCGGCCACCACGGCGGCGACGGCGGCGGCGAGAGCGGCCCTCGGTTTGTTTGTCGTCGTCGGATGCTGCCTCAGCATCTTGGGTTGGCTCTTGGTCTTCATCGTCGAAACCGAAGTCGACGCTGATGGCATCGGCGCGTGGCTTGGCGATTGGCGCTGCCGGGGCATCGCCTTTTTCGATCGTGTAGTTCGCGCCGACCATTTTTGATGAAGCTTTAATCGCAATCGGCATGCCGAGGCGCTGCTCCATCGCGATGACGAATTCGCGTTTGTTGTTGAGGATGTAGAGCGCAACTTCGGCCGTCGTGTATGCAATCAAGGCATGGCGGCAGCCGCCCATGACCGTGTCTTCCAATCCGCGCAGCACGGCGAGTGCGACCGATTCAACCGAGCGGATGATGCCTGTGCCTTGGCAATGCGGGCACGGTGAAGTCGAGCCTTCGAGGACGCCCGTGCGCAGGCGTTGGCGCGACATTTCCAACAACCCGAACGGGCTGATGCGGCCGACCTGAATGCGGGCGCGGTCTTCGCGCAGCGCGTCGCGCATGCGGCGTTCGACATTGCGATTATTGCGACGCTCATCCATGTCGATGAAGTCAACGACGACGAGGCCGGCCAAGTCGCGCAACTTCAGCTGGCGGGCAACTTCATCAGCCGCTTCGAGGTTGGTGTTGAGGGCTGTCTCCTCGATGGAAAATTCGCGCGTGGATCGGCCCGAGTTGACGTCGATCGCGACCAGGGCTTCGGTCTGGTTGATGACCAGGTAGCCGCCTGATGGCAAGTGAACGTAGGGGCTGAACATGGCGTTGAGCTGGCGCTCGATTCCATGGCGCGTGAAGAGTGGTTCTGGGTCGTCGTAGTTGATGACGTGCTTGGCATGGCTCGGCATGAGCATGCGCATGAAGTTCTTGGCGCTTCGATAAGCGTCGTTGCCTGCAACGAGGACCTGGTCGACGTCTTTGTTGTAAAGGTCCCGGATCGAGCGCTTGATGAGGTCGCCTTCTTCATAGACGAGGGCAGGCGCTGTTGACTGAAGTGTCAACTCGCGCACGCTTTCCCACAGGCGTAATAGGTATTCGAAATCGCGCTTGATTTCCTGCTTGGTGCGGGCGGCTCCAGCGGTGCGGATGATGAGGCCCATGCCTTCTGGCACGTCGAGTTCAGCGGCGATGGCTTTGAGGCGCTTGCGGTCTTGCGGGGTCGTGATTTTGCGGGAGATGCCGCCGCCACGTGCGGTGTTCGGCATCAAGACCGTGTAGCGGCCAGCGAGCGACAAGTAAGTGGTAAGGGCCGCACCTTTATTGCCGCGCTCTTCTTTGACCACCTGGATCAATAGCACCTGGCGGCGTTTTACGACCTCTTGGATTTTGTAGCTCCGACGCGAGCGACGTGGACGGCTTGGCAACTCTTCAAGCGCATCGCCATTGCCAACCTGTTCGACAGGTTCGCCTGCCTCATCTGCGCTGTCGTCGTCGTTGTTGGAACGACGGCGTCCACGTGTGCGGCGGCGGTCGGATCCGCCACGGCCTGACGACCTGCGGCGACGGCCTCCGCGCGAGCGGCGCGAAGTTGGTTTGTCTGTTTCGGTTTGTTCGCTGTCGTCGCTTGCAGCTTCTTCGGCGTCAGCAGCTTCCAGTTCAGCGGTTACTTCTGGAGCGTCGCCATCGGTCGCGACATCAGCGTCAATAGTCTCGCCATCCGCAGCGACAGGGGCGTCAGGAGCCTCTCCGTCTGCTGGGGCTTCTTCGTCGGATTGCGTTTCAGCTTCTACGCTTGAGCTCTCATCGACATTCTCGGCGACCGCCTCTGTGACCTCGTCTTGCGGAGCATCGGATTGGTCGTCCGTTGCTTCCGACCGTGGGGTCTCGTCCGCTACTGCTTCTGGGGCTTCAGAAACTTCGGCGGGTTCGAGGGCGGGCGCTGTGTCGGATTGCTCGCTTGAGAACTCTTCGCTCAGCAACTCGTCGCGCTGCATGGATTGGGTGAGGACGGTTGGGCGATCATCGCCGTTTTCGTCAGGCTCGCCAGAATCAGGCGCGTCCTCGTCGCTAGCTGTCGCCGCTTCGGCGTCGCCACTGGCTTCGTCGGTGTCGGCAGCCTGCGTTGATACCGTTTCTGCCGCAGTTTCAACGTCGGTGTTTTCTGGGGCTGCTTCTACGGCGTCGCTATCGTCCGCGTCCGCATCGGCGGCTGTGGGGTCGATTTCCGTGTCGTCTTCGTCTTCAACGATTTCGTCGAGGTCGACCGGCTCTTCGTTCAAGCCATCGTCGTCAGACTCATCCTCGTCGCCCGAAGTTTCATCGGATGCGTCGGAAGTGCTGGAAGCTTCTGCTTCCAGGTCGTCGTCATCGTCCTCAGCGACAGCTTCGGCGGCTTCTTCTTCAAGAAGCGCTAAGCGGTCCGCCATTGGGATCTGATAATAGTCCGGATGGATTTCGTTGAACGCGAGGAAGCCGTGACGGTTGCCGCCGTAATCGACAAACGCAGCCTGCAGGGCCGGTTCGACCCTGGTGACTTTAGCTAGATATATGTTTCCTCGCAGCTGCTTCCGGGCAGCTGACTCGTAGTCGAACTCCTCTACCCGGCCTCCGCGAAGTACCACGACCCGGGTTTCTTCCGGGTGCGCGGCATCGATAAGCATTTTGTTATCTGACATCGATGCTGATCCTTAGCGCGCCGAGTAGTCCTCAAGGCTGGGCATGCCGGAAAGCGTTCGGCAGCAAATCGCCGCGTGGCGGCGCGCGCTTGTGAGATTGTGTTGTTAAAACTGGTTGTGGCGGTCGCGTCGCTCGTCAGCATCTGATGGCGCGCGGCAAGGCGCGGCTGCGCGGTCGCTACTAGCGACCGGCCTTCAGAACAAGTTGACGAGTGTGCATTCTGCATAAGTCTGAGCTTTCAGATCCGACCGTCGCTGTGCGTTGAAGCAGAGCATGGCCAGGCGATACTTTGACCTTCTCGGGAGAAGGTGTCGGCGGATGGCCTGCGAAACAACGCCGGACATCCTTGCGGTCAAACGTGGCAGTGCAGCACGTAATTCAGTGCGCAGCTGCAACTCGGACCTATTTGCGCTTTTTCAGTTGGTCCCCGTCAAGCGCAACGATTAGTTCAACTTCATCTCTGACCGGTCATTGATAAACGACCGAAACTCCGGATTATTCAGCCTTGGGTAGGCGAGAGATCCAGACGTACAGAGCGCGGGACGTCGCAAACTAGTGCTCATCCCAGGCGAAACGATGTTCTTCGAAGATAAATATTTGAACGCAGGACACGTGTCCCGATGCACTCTTCGAATCTTCTACCTTGTCGAACTATAAAACTGTTTACGGCCAAGAGTTAAGACATGCAAGCGTCATTCCCTCTTGTGCACGTGCTGGTCGGCACGTTGCTAAAATGTTTGGGAGTCGCCTCTAATAAACGGTTAATTTCTTGCGGGTGCTGGCGAAAGTTGGCGATGAAGACCTAATATCACCTTGAGTTGCGAGCCGGGACGAGGGGTTTTGCCGGTTTGTTATTGGGCCGTACGTTTCGTTTTTGGGGGCAAATTTGGGCGGTTCGAGCTATCCTCGGTGTCTAAAGGCGGCCGGTTCCGTAGGCTTTGTCGCTTGCGTCGTTCTCTTTCTGTTTCAAGCCCTGCTTTTTAGTTCATATGCTGTGTTGGCAGCCCCGCAGAGCGCAATCGCGAGCGATTCCCGGATTGTGGGTGGTGAGGACGTCACCGATTTTTCTCTAAAGCTCTCGAAAGGCGTGACGGTTGAAGTGTTCACGCTCGCCAACCCCTATCGCGTCATCGTCGATATGCCGGATGTTGCATTCGAGCTGCCCGAAGGAGCTGGGCGCAAGGGTGAAGGCCTCGTCAAAACGTTTCGATATGGCCTCTTTGCGGCTCGAAAAGCGCGGATCGTGATCGATACATTGTCTCCGGTTGCCATCGAACGCGCGGATATGGTGTCGGTGGGGGGCACTGCGGTTCGCCTGCAGTTGAGACTGAGAGCGATTGATGCTGCAACTTTTGGCTACGGAACCGGGGCCAGTCGCACCGCTTCGCCAAAAACAAAGCCATCGTTAACGCCATTCAAACCGAAATCATCGCGGCCGGTTATCGTCATCGATCCGGGGCATGGCGGTATCGATCCTGGCACGTTGAGCGCCAACAACGTCTACGAAAAGGACGTTGTGCTGGCGGTTGCGAAGGTGCTGCGCAAAGAGCTTGTCGCGAGGGGCGGTTTTCAAGTCGAAATGACCCGCACAAAGGATGTTTTCGTCAAACTCAGCGAGCGTCTGGCCTTCTCGGAAAAGAAGGGCGCGGACCTGTTTATTTCCCTTCATGCGGATGCGCTTGCCGACCAGAGGTACGTGAAGCGTGTCCGGGGTGCGACCGTCTACACGCTGTCGGAACGAGCGTCAGACGAAGCGGCTCGCAAAGCGGCTGAGAAAGAAAACAATGCGGATGCCATCGCGGGGCTGCCGACCTTCAAAGAGGAAAACGTCGGTGAGGTCCGCGATATCCTGATTGATCTGGTCAAACGCGAAACAGCCAACTTCTCGGCCGATTTTTCCAATGCGCTTGTGAAGCGGATGGGGGAGAGCGTGCGTTTGTCGCGGAAACCGCAGCGATCTGCCGCGTTCAAAGTCTTGCGCCAGACCGGCACACCGTCTGTGCTCGTTGAATTGGGTTATCTGAGCAACAGCGAGGACGAGAAAAGCCTGACATCTGATTCGTGGCGTAAGAAGATGGCAAAAGCGATCGCAAATGCGGTGGAAACCTATTTCAAGCGACGTACGGTGCTGTCGAGATAGTCATGTTTTTCAGCATGATGCTGTGTTTTCGGCACTGGGTTCAAGGGCGTACGCATTTCGTTGTGGAGAGGTCGGGGGCCGCCTGGAAATTGCCATTCGTCCGGTGATAACAACGCCTACGGACGGTGAAGTTCTGCGTTTGTGCGGAAGTGTGCGGAAAGTGACTGTTGCATTGCGGTGTCGGTCTGAGGAGACTTACGGCCATCGTGTTTGCGTTAACCAAGCGTCCGAAAGAACACGTTATTTCAGTCGAGCAAAGCTGCGACGACGTGATGCCACATTGAAGACTAAGTTAAGCGAGAGGCATCGCACCCTTGTTGCGCTGCAGCAAATTTGATGCGTTATGCGTAACTGAAGTCTTGTCAGCAATGAAATCCGCAATCCAGGCCGAGGGTTGATGACACCGCCAAATCTTCCACCACCTGTGCCGAAGAAAAAGGCCAAGAAGCGCCGCAAGCGCAGCCTGCTCCTGGGAGTCCTGGGGTTCGGCTTTGCTGCTGCTGTGGTGCTGTTCGTGGTTGGATCGGCCGTTGCCGGCTACATGTTGATGCGGGCGTCCGAGGATCTGCCGAATTACGAGAAGCTGGCTGAATACTCGCCGCCCGTGATGACACGCATTCATGCCAATGATGGGTCCTTGATTGCTGAATTCGCTCGCGAGCGGCGTATCTTTGTTCCTATCAATACCGTTCCCAAGCGCGTGGTTGCTGCATTCCTGTCGGCCGAAGACAGCCGCTTTTATGAGCATGGCGGGCTCGACTTCCAGGGTATTGCGCGCGCCGTGTTCAAGCTTGTGATGGACAAAGCGCAGGGCCGCCGTGCGCGCGTCCAAGGGGCATCGACCATCACGCAGCAGGTTGCGAAAAACTTCCTTCTGACGAGTGACCGGACGTTGGATCGCAAGCTGAAGGAAGCGATCCTGGCGATCCGTATTGAGCGGACGTTTACGAAGGACAAGATCCTTGAGCTCTACCTGAACGAGATCTACTTCGGCATCGGTTCTTATGGTGTTGCGGCTGCGAGCCTCAACTACTTCGACAAGGAACTCCAAGACCTGTCGATTGAAGAAGCTGCTTATCTTGCGGCCCTGCCAAAAGCGCCGAACAATTACCATCCAATCCGTAACACGAAAAAAGCCCTGACGCGCCGTAACTGGATCATTGGGCAGATGTTCGAGAACGGCTACATCACCAAAGAGGAAGCCGAAGAGGCTCGCGCCAAGCCGCTCGACGTGAACTTGCGCAAGTTTGGTGCTCATATCTTCGCGGCTGACTTCTTCGCCGAAGAGGTTCGCCGCGCGCTGTTGGCGGAGTTTGGAGAAAGCAAGCTCTACGGCGGTGGTATGTCGGTGCGCACGACGCTTGATCCAAAACTTCAACGTTATGCCCGCAAAGCGCTGATTGATGGATTGGTTCGCTTTGATCGGGACAAAGGCTGGCGTGGGCCGCACAGCCGCATAGATATTGCAGGGGACTGGGGTAAGACGCTTACCGAAGTCAAAGCCCCTGGCGATCTGCAGCCATGGCGCTTAGGCGTCGTTTTGAACAGCAACGAGAAGTCGGCAATCGTCGGCCTGAAGCCGCGCAAGAAACCGGGCGGGATCCTGGAAGAAAAGCGCGAGGCGGTGAAGCTCGACTTGAAGCATGTAAACTGGGCGAAGAAGGCTGACGGCGGCAAGAAGCCAAAAGCTGTAAACTCGGTGTTGAGCGAAGGCGACGTCGTCTTCGTTTCGCCTGTCGACCCGCTTGATCCATCGGGCCCTTGGTCCCTCATGCAAGTTCCTGAAGTTGGCGGCGGTATCGTTGCGATGGACCCCCACACCGGTCGTGTGTTGGCTGTTGTTGGTGGATTTTCCTTCGATATCAGTCAGTTTGACCGGGCGATCCAGGCTCGACGTCAGCCAGGCTCCTCATTCAAGCCATTTGTTTATGCCGCTGCGCTCGATAACGGTTACAAGCCGACGACGATTGTTCTCGATGCGCCGATTGAGATCGAGCAGGGCCCCGGGCAGGACGTCTGGAAGCCTGAGAACTACAACAAAAACCGCTCATACGGCCCAACGACTCTGCGCATTGGTATCGAGAAATCGCGTAACCAGATGACGGTGCGTTTGGCGCAAGACATGGGCATGCCGCTGATCACGGAATACGCGAAGCGCTTCGGCATCTATGACGACCTCTTGCCGGTTTTGTCGATGTCGCTCGGTGCCGGTGAGACGACGCTTCTGCGCATGGCGACGGCGTATTCCATGTTGGCCAATGGCGGCAAAGAAGTGAAGCCGACGCTTATTGATCGCATCCAGGATCGTTGGGGCAAAACCATGTGGCGGCATGATCAGCGTCCGTGTGATGGTTGCAAGGCTGGTGGTGTTTGGAATGCTCAGGAAGAGCCTGAGATTCCGGATGACCGGCGACAGATTATTGACCCGCATACGGCCTACCAGATGACGACCATTTTACAGGGCGTTATTGAACGTGGCACTGCACGGAGCCTGAAAAAGCTTGGCGTGCCGTTGGCTGGAAAGACCGGTACGACGAACGAAGAGAAAGACGCTTGGTTTGTTGGCTATTCGCCTGACCTCGTGGTGGGAGTTTTCGTTGGTTTCGACACGCCGCGCCCAATGGGTAAGGGGCGGACGGGTGGGCAGCTGGCTGCGCCGATTTTCGGTGAGTTCATGAAGATGGCGCTCGATGGAAAGCCGATAACGCCATTCCGTCAGCCGCCGGGCATTGTACTGGCCCGGGTCAACCAGAAGACGGGCCTTCGCGCGCAACCAGGTGATAAGACGGCCATCATGGAAGCGTTTAAGCCGTTTGAAGGCCCGGATGATGAGTATTCCATCATCGGTATCGGCGAAGACGGCGATGGTGGCGCATTTGGCGGGCCGGCTACGGTTTCGGAAACAACGGCCGGGCGTCCATCCCGTTCGGTTGGAACGGGTTCCGGCGGGCTTTGGTGATGGGCCTAGCCGTTTTCACATAATCGCGACGTTTGGTCGGTTGGCGATTGGCGCTCGTTTACAAGTCCGGACTTGGAATCTATACCGACGATCCAACATACATTCGGATATCCACTCTCGGACAGGTCCGACCGAGGCCCATTGATGGCCAGGTGCGCGAAACCCGCGATGCCCTGTCGAAGTCAACACACCGCTGAAGGAGCTTCTCATGCGCGCAGAGTCGCAGAAGCACGTCGATTCCATCAAGGAGGCAATGGCACTCCTGAGGAGGCATCTTTGACTGGGATACAGCCAAAGCCCGTCTTGAGGAGCTGAACGCCCAGGCAGAAGACCCGGCCTTCTGGAACGACCAGAAAAAAGCGCAGAAAGTTATGCGTGAGCGCCAGTCTCTAGAGCGCGCAATCAACAGCTACGAGAGCCTTGAGCGTGATCTGGATGATTGCGTGACGCTGATCGAACTTGGTGAGGCAGAAGGCGACGATGACACGGTCAAGGAAGGCGAAGCGCAGCTCGCGACCCTTGATCATGACGCGCAGCGCCGCTCCGTCCAGGCGTTGTTGTCGGGTGAAGCTGACGGCAACGACACCTTCGTTGAGATCCATGCTGGGGCAGGCGGAACTGAAAGCCAGGACTGGGCCCAAATGCTGACGCGCATGTATCGGCGCTGGGCTGAAAAAGCAGGGTATCGCGTAAGCCTTATTGAAGAGAGCCCGGGTGAAGAAGCTGGCATCAAGTCGGCAACCCTGGAGATCAAAGGCGAAGATGCCTATGGCTGGCTGAAGACCGAGTCTGGCGTGCATCGCCTGGTGCGTATTTCACCTTACGATTCTAACGCGCGGCGACACACTAGCTTCGCGTCCGTTTGGGTGTTCCCCGTGATCGATGACGATATCGAGATCGACATCAACGAGGGTGACTGCCGCATTGATACTTACCGTGCATCCGGCGCAGGCGGGCAGCACGTCAACACGACTGACTCTGCGGTTCGTATTACCCACATCCCGACCAACATTGTGGTTGCTAGTCAGCAGGAGCGTTCGCAGATCAAGAACCGGGCCATTGCCTGGGCGATGTTGAAGTCTAGGCTCTATGAACTCGAGCTCAAGAAGCGCGAGGAGAAAGCCAACGCAGAAGCGGCCTCCAAGACCGAAATCGGCTGGGGTCATCAGATCCGCTCGTATGTTTTGCAGCCCTATCAGCTCGTGAAAGATTTGCGTACTGGCTCGCAAAGCACTGATCCGCAGGGCGTGCTTGATGGGGCTATTGACCAGTTTATGGAAGCGGCCTTGGCGCAACGGGTGACGGGCGCGACGGTCGAGGTTGAGGATGTTGAGTAAAGTGTTTTAGCGTCCAGGTGTTAACTCGAACCTGACGGACCGCCCCGTACGTTAAGTGCGGGGCTTTTTCTTTTTTTGCTCGCGTCATTTAGCAACTGGAACAATGCAGCTTGAGCAATCGGACCCGTCAGGCCTAGACTGTACAAATTGTCGCTTTTTCCGCTCTGCCAGCCCAGGTGCCGCCATGACTGACCAACCCGCATTCGATTTTAACCTGCTGACGCAGGGTGCCATTCCGCTTCAATCTTTCGAAGCCGAGGCGAAGATCTTTCTGGCCGGGGAGCAGGGCTCGGAGATGTTTATTGTTCGCTCCGGCCGGGTTGCAATTAAAGCGGGTGGCATGATCGTCGAGAACGTCGGACCGGGCGGTGTGTTCGGTGAGATGGCGTTGATCGACGGAAGCCCGCGCAGTGCTACGGCTATTGCTGTCGAGCCAAGTGAGATCGCGATTGTGAGCGAGCAAGGTTTTCGCGGGCTCGTGCAAAAGAGCCCCGAGTTTGCACTCACGGTTATGCAGATCATGGCCCGCCGCATCCGCAGGACGAATGAGAGTTTGTGAACCTTTCATTGTTGTCGATGAGGATGACGGCAGCGGCGAGAATGTGCTAGCAGGCACAACTTCTCGAATGCGCACAATTTGGCCCTGGTGAATGCCACTCCAAACTCCACAAACTTATGACCTGATCGAAACGACTGGTTTTGCCGACTATGAACTTCTGGATTCTGGAAGTGGGCGGAAGCTGGAGCGCTTTGGGGACGTGACCGTCAACCGCCCCGAGCCGCAGGCGTTGTGGCAGCCACGGCTTTCGCCGGAGTATTGGCAGAAAGCGCATGCTGTTTTTTCTGCTTCGGGTGAAGACGAGGAAAAGGGCAAGTGGCGCTTCGACCGTAAGGTGCCTGAGAGCTGGCCGGTAAAAATTGTCGCCAATCACATCGCACCGGTCACGATGCTATGTCGTCTGCAAGGGTTGTGGCACCTTGGGTTGTTTCCTGAGCAGCTTCCGCATTGGCAATGGATGTTGGAGCGCATTGAGGCCGCGCAGGCGGCAGGTGTTGAGCGGCCGCGGGTGCTCAATCTGTTTGGGTATACGGGTGCGGCTTCGTTGCTTGCGGCGGCGGCGGGTGCCGAGGTGGTGCATGTCGATGCCTCGAAAAAGGCGATCCAGTGGGCGCGGGAAAACCAAAGTGCGTCCGGTTTAGAAGATGCCCCCATTCGCTGGATGTTGGACGATGCGCGGAAGTTTCTAGCGCGCGAAGTTCGCCGGGGGCGCGACTATCATGTGCTGCTTGTTGATCCGCCGAAGTTCGGGCGTGGTCCGAAAAATGAGACGTGGGATCTTTTCACGGATCTACCAGCGTTGATTGATGATTGTGCGGCTGTGGCGAATGACCGGAACGCCGCAATCGTTTTGACCGTTTATGCCATTCGAGCATCCGGGCTAGCCTTTGCGGAACTGGTGGCCGAGAAGATGACTGGTGCGGGCGGTGACATGCAAGTGGGTGAGCTCTCGATCCGATCGCGCAACGGTAAGGCGATGGTGCCGACGTCGCTCTTCGTGCGCTGGGCGAAGGACTGATCGATGGTTGGACGGCGTACCTTCAAGTCCCCGCATAAGACCCATGGTGGTGCCGAGCGTGGGCCGCGCCCTATTTCCAGTTTGCAAAACGACAAGATCAAAGCGATCCGCGCGCTTGATATGCGCAAGGCGCGGCGCGAGAGCGGGCTTTTTGTTGCTGAAGGGGCGTCCGTTCTAATCAGTGCGCGGGAGGCTGGTTGGCAACCTGAAACGCTTCTTTATGAGCCAGGTGGCGCAGAGAGCGATCTCGTCAAAGGGCTGATCAAGTATGCGCTGGCGTCGGGCGCTGATGTTCTTGAGGTGAGCCCGGCCGTGCTTGCCAAGGTTGCGTCTAAGGATAATCCGCAAGCTGTGTTGGGTGTGTTTCAGCAGCGCTGGGGCGATCCAGTTTTGTCTGGTGTTGTGCGAAAGGAAGAGCTTTGGCTGGCGCTTGAAGAAGTGCGGGACCCGGGCAATCTAGGCACGATCATTCGCACTGTCGATGCGGTTGGTGCAGCAGGTGTGATCCTAGTTGGCAACTGCTGCGATCCATATTCGCGTGAATGCATCCGCGCGACAATGGGGTCTGTTTTTTCCGTACCTCTGGTTCGCATGACGCAGGATGCGTTTTGTGTGTGGCAGGCGGACTGGCCGGGCGATACGGTTGGGCTTCACCTTCAAGGTGCGGAAGATTTCCGTGAGGCGCGCCTGAGTGAGCCGGTGCTTGTCGTCATGGGTAGCGAAGGGCCGGGGCTGTCGGAGCGTTTGACGGACCTCTGCACGCGTCGGCTTAAGATTCCGATGGCTGGCGATCTCGATTCTCTCAACTTAGCTGTGGCGACGGCGCTGACGATCTACCAGTTGCGTGGGCCGTTCTTGAAACTCTAAGGGCCGCAAAGATGCGCATTGAATATCACCGCACGCTGATTGCAGATCATGTCCGCAACAAGGTTTTGTTTGAAGCGTTGAAGGATGCCATTAAGCCGGGACAATCCGTGGTCACTGACATTGGGGCAGGTAGCGGGTTGTTGGGGTTGATGGCGGCCAAGCTTGGGGCGAAGGAAGTCTATTTTTATGAGATGGCGGAAGTCGGCGGCGTTGCTGAAGACGTGATTGCGGCCAGCGGCTTCGATAACTGTTTCCTCATGCCCTGCCACTCGACTGAGATGCAGGATCCACCGCCAGCTGACATCATCATTTCTGAGACGCTCGGCAATTACGCGTTCGAGGAAGATATCATCACGACGTTGAACGATGCGCGGGAGCGGTTTCTTGCTCCAGGCGGCGTCATGTTGCCAAATCGCGTTCGGCAATTTGCGGCCCCTGTTGTTTCGCCGCGGCTTGATGATGAGTTGAACGCTTGGCGGAAGACCGGTGACATGTATGGTCTCGACTTTTCGCTGCCTCAGCTTATGAGCTGCAACAACGTTTATGTCAGGCGGCTGTCGTCTGAGGAATTGATGCCGGAGAGCGTGCGGCGCTGGGATGAGGTGAATTTTAGCGTCGCTAACGACACGGATCGGTCCGGTCAGCTCGAATGGGTGTTTGACCGAGATGCAGGCGTTTATGGCTTTGCAGCGTGGTGGGAAGCTGATTTTGGCGAGGGGCGGACTTTGTCAACCGGGCCTGGGTCACCGGAGACGCATTGGGAGCAGCTGTACTTTCCACTAGAGCTCGCGCCTATCCAGCTGCGCGCCGGGGAGCGTCTAACACTTGAGATAGGCTCGCAAAGCAGTCCGGAAGCTGGCACGCACTTGGCGTGGCGTGTTCAGGTTGCGGGCACCGAAGGCCAGATGATCAAGGTCCAGGAAATGGACCTTGATAAGGGCTACTTGCCTTGAGCTGTTACTCGCCTTGGAAAGAGAGCCACTGCAATCGCGGTGGAGGTTGGGTGTCGGTCGTCGCAGACGCGGCGGTTTTCACTGGCCGATGAGTGGCCGCGTTCGAATTTGTTTTTATTGCCATCGTTGGCACGGCACGAGTTTCAACAGCACTTGCCGTCTTGGCCGATGTCGTTGCGGTTCGCAGTTTGTCGAAGCCCGCCGGTAGCCCGAATAGGATTACGGCAGCGACCGATACGATAAAGATCGTCACGGCGAGTGTAATCGCGAACGATGCAGCTTTGCGAAACATCATCGAGCGGCGGCTGCGCTTTGTTGATTTGAGCCAGCGTTCCCGAGTTTGCGTTGGTGACTCAACCTCACCGATGTCGCTCGGATTTTCTTCAGAAGCAATTTGATTTGGCTCGCGTATGTCTTCGCTGGCTTTCGAAGCCGGCAGACCGGCCCGCGATTTTCGGGTGTGCTGACAGGCTTCGTCCGGAAGCTGATCGGCCCCGATGAATGCGATCTCGTCTTCTTCTTCGTAGAGCTCGTAATCTGCAGATCGTGTTGGTTTGGGTTGGCGCGCGAGTGCAACAGCAAGGTCTCGTTCCAGCTGCATTTCGGCGGTTACAGCTATGTCAGGAGATGCGACCTGGCTGTCCGCGTCCGTTGTGCTGCCACGGTTGCCGCCATTCTTCAGGCCTAGAGCTTGAAGGATCATAGCAGCACCTGCCCGTTCGCTGTGCAGCGCGGTCCAATCGGTGGCCTTGCCTTGTATTTCATCTGGCCCATCGGAGTCCCCCTCCTCAAGACCCAAGCCCGCCGCTACTCAGGCTGAATGAAATTCCAGTGTTATCCACAGTGTGCCGGTCCCTCCCCAGCATTTATGCACAGTATATTGCTCAATTTGAGCAAGCAACACTTGAAGTGTGATTTTTTGGTGTTCCGGTGGGCGTCAGACTCGCGCCAATCAAATTGCGCAGTAGGAGCAGTCGTGGCATGACAGCGCCGTCTTGCAAGAGCTGGAGTGTGCCAAACCATGATGCTGCTGATTGTCGGACTGGTGGTGTTTTTCACGATTCACCTCATTCCTGGGAACCGTGAACTGCGAAACGGGTTGGTCGAGCGGTTTGGAGAAACGCCTTACAAGGCGGTGTTCTCGGTCGTGTCGCTGATTGCCTTTATCGTGATCATTCTTGGTTACGCCAAGATGCAGAGCGAACTGGGCTCGAAAAACCCAATCCTTTGGGAGGCCCCGGTTTGGGCGCGTCACACAGTGATTTTGCTTATGGTGCCGGCGTTTATCGCGTTGGTGGCAGCTTACATTCCTTCGCGTATCGGGGCGGCTTTGAAGCACCCGATGCTGGTGGCTGTGAAGATCTGGGCGTTATCGCACCTGTTGGTGAACGGTGATACGGCGTCACTTGTCTTGTTCAGCTCGTTTCTCGTGTTTGCCGTTTATGATCGGATATCGCTGAAGAAGCGCGGTGACCTGGGTAAGTCGGCGGATGGGGTTCCGGCGATCAACGACGCGATCGTTGTCGGAGTCGGTTTGTCTCTCTTCCTCCTCATGCTCTTCTACGGACATGAACTTTTGATCGGTGTGCCGGTTGTGTGAGGTTGCGCCGATATTGCTCGGGCCATGGGAACGCTCTGACGCCTGCGCGCTCTAGGCGTCAGAGAACCGATCGCTGGTGTAGGCGGGCGGTTTTGAAACGGTGGCTATGCGCGCACCGTCAGGAATGCAATGCAAAAAGGGCGGCTTATTGCTAAGCCGCCCAGTTCTTATTCAGTTCGTTCAAGTTCCGCCTATCGCGTGGTGACGATGAGGTCGGTGTACTTGCCGGTTTCCAAGCTTTTGCGCTCGTCGGTGATGATGATCGCGGATCCAGGCTTGATGTGTTCGGCCAGAGCTTCAACGACATCTTGTGGGATCTTGACACGTTTCAGCGCGTTGCCTGGTGTTTGCGCAGGCCATGCGGCATCGAACAATGGAGCTTTCTTCTTCAGCTTTTTGCCCTTGCGGTAACGACGGTTGCGTAACGTCGTGCGGGCGGCCGTCACGGCTTGCCACACAAGGTCGTCGCCATCGGTATTGTAATCAGTCGCGTGGAAGACGTGGGTGCCGATCGGTGCGTCTGGGTTTTCGAACTCGACATCTGCTTCAAGCACCGGATCGTAGCCCTGACGGACATAGATTTTCTTGCTGCGTTTCGAGAGCAAAACAGTAATGGGACGTTGACGGCGCTCATACGCCTTTTTGGCGTCTTTCAACGCCTTGCGTAGTTTCAGCAGAAGTTTTTGTGCTGTGATATAGCGATTTTTTATTTCGTCACGGCGAGCTTTTGCTTGTTCAACGGCCTCCCGGCGTTCGCCGAGCACCTTGTCAAACGCACTCAAATCGGCTTGGGCGAGATCCACTTCACTCGCATGACGCAGGGCTTCGGCTTCGAGGGCTTCTTCTTCAAGGGCCGCTTTTTCCAGATCGGTTGCGGCGGACGACTTCAAAAGGAAGTCGCGGAAGCTACGTTCGGTTGCTGTGAGAGCCTGTTTCGCTGCAGCAAATCGTTTATTGATTTCGCGGTATTCCGGCTGGAGCTTTTGTTGGGCTTGGACTGCCGTTTTCAGTTCCGCGTTGGCGGCTTTTAGTTTTTCTGCCGTTGACTTGTGCGACTTATCCGCGTCCTCGACGTTTCCTTCGAGGCGGGTAATAGTCTGGCGACGATAGGCATCGACAGCAGCCCGGGTGCGATCTACGCCAGACGGAAGCCCGATGTACTCTGACGCATTTGCCGGGGTTACGCCGAGGAGAAGGTCTGCTGTGCTGGCGCTCTTTTTTGAGCCATCAGGCCCGTCTCCGATCAGGTCGTGATGGGCGTCAGCGTCACCCGGAGGCAGAGGTTTTAGCAATTTGGAATGTGCAAATGAGCGAGGAATAGCCGGGGCATCTGTGACGATCACCCGCGTGCCCATCTCCGTCATTTTGAAGAGCTTCTTGGAGAAGCTGTAGGGTAAGCGGATGCAGCCGTGCGAGGCTGGGTAGCCAGGAAGAGGGCCGGCGTGAAGAGCAATGCCTGACCAGGTGATGCGCTGCATATTCGGCATCGCGGCACCGCGGTAGAGGTTTGAATAGTGCCGGCGGCGCTTTTGCAGAATGGAGAACACGCCTTTCGGTGTCCGGTGCCCGGCGCGGCCTGAAGAAATCGGGGCGGAGGTCACAACGCCGTTTTTGTCATATACGACGACGTTTTGCTTTTTCAGCGAGACCATCAGCGTCAGTGGGCCGTCCGTTTTCGGCGGGACCGCTTTAGCCTTCTTGCTGTAGCGCTTTGATTTTGCTGCGTCAGCGGGCTGAACGCTGGTCGCGACGCCTGCGATTGCCATTGTTGCGACAGCAACGCATGTGAGGCCCAGTTTTAAGGTCTGGAGTTGTGCCGCTGTGCTCATAATCAATTACCTATTCATCAAGTTACGCAGGCCGATGGCGTCTTTCGACGTCGATCCAGTATGTTCGAGACAATTGTCTGAACCGCGATGGCGCTTTAGTTATTCGGATCAACGTTTGCCGAAGTGACTTTCGACCGACCCCACTTGGTTATCAGACTAAAGTTAACGTAAGCAATAAAGCCGCGTTCAATCTGGGACAGTCACCGAACAGCTGTTGCAAGGTTTCCACGATTTATTTTGCCTAGATTAGACTAAGTGCTTGCAAAATGAGGGAATCTTCAAATTCGAGGGTCACTGACGGCTGCTATCACAATGTCGGCATGCGCAGCGTCAGGGTTTGCGCTAATGGAGAGCTAACGGATCGGTCGCGGCAGGGCCAAGGCGAGATCCGGGCATTTTTCGCGCCCATATCGATCTGCCTAACGGCCTTTTTGGAACGGCGTTTTCGGTTTTTAGGAAGTTTACGGAGAATAGGGCTTTATGTCGTCGCAAGCTTCAGTCGGAACGGCTCCTGTTAAACGTCTGATGGCGCCAGATATTCTGGCGAAGAAGGGTGTGGAGCCGATTGTTTCGCTAACTTCATACCACGCTCATACGGCTGCGATTGCGGACAACTATTGCGACTTTCTGCTGGTTGGCGACAGCCTCGGGATGGTGATGCACGGTTACGAGACGACCGTTCCGGTGACCCTCGACCTGATGATCATGCACGGGCGTGCCGTTGTTCGCGGTGCAAGACGGGCGCTTGTCGTGGTCGACATGCCTTTTGGGTCTTATGAGGAAAGCCCTGAGGTTGCCTTTCGCAATGCCGCGCGGGTTATGAAGGAAACCGATTGCGGTGCGGTGAAGCTCGAAGGCGGCCGCCGGATGAAGGAAACGATTACGTATCTCGTTGATCGGGGCATTCCGGTGATGGCCCATATCGGCCTAACACCGCAATCAATCAACGTGATTGGCGGCTTCAAGGCGCAAGGTCGCGAAGAGGCGCAATGGGCTGCCATTGAAGAGGATGCACGGGTTGTTGCAGAAGCCGGTGCGTTTTCGGTGGTGCTTGAAGCGATGGCAGAGCCGTTGGCTGAACGCATTACCAAAGCGATCCCGATTCCCACCATTGGAATTGGCGCTTCAGCGGCATGTGACGGTCAGATTCTTGTGATGGAAGACATGCTTGGCTTGTCTCCGCGCGTTCCGAAATTTGTGAAGGAGTTCGGTCAGGTTGGTGATTTGATCGAGCGCGCGATCCGGGGCTATGCCGATGAGGTCAAAGCGCGGACGTTTCCGGCTCCTGAGCACACCTATGCGATGAAAGCACCTGATGCGGCGGCTTCTAAGGCCGCAAAGTCGGCGACAAAGAAAGCCAAAAAAAGCGGCAAATGATGCCCCTGCCGTCGTGTTGCAGGCATTGCGAGTGCGTCGCAACCACGCTACGACCCACCTCAAGCGGTTGAAATTACGGGATTGCTTTGACGGTCCAAGGCGTTATCACAGGGGCCTAGAAATTGGCCGCTGCGCACACAGTTATAAGTCTGTGGCAAGCCTGCGCTTACGGCACTTTGTGGAATCGAAAGAAAAAGAAACGGCATGGTCGACAGCAACGATAGTTTTCTAAGAGAAATCAAAGAAGAAATTGATCGCGAGCGTCTGCAGAATTTCTGGACGCGGTACGGCACAGCGATTGTCGGGGCGGCAGCTTTGGTGATCGTCACGGTTGCGGGCGTTCAAATCTGGAACTGGCAGGCCAAGGAGCAGGCCGAAAGCGCAGGTGCGTCTTATCAAAAGGCGCTTGACCTGGTGCTTGATCAGAAACTGGGCGAGGCGACGACGGCCTTTGGCGACGTCGCGAATGATGCGCCGGCGGGTTATTCGTCGCTCGCACAGCTCCAGGTCGCCGCGAGTTTGCTGGAGGAAGGCAAGGCCGACGAAGCTCGCGCAAAATTTGAAGAACTCGCGAAACAAGGTGGTTCGAACGACGTATTTGGAGGCTTTGCACAGCTACAGGCGGCTGCGTTGCAACTCGGCAAGGTTGACTTTACCGAGATGGAGAATCGGCTCAACGATCTTATTAAGGCCGAGAATCCATGGCGCTTTAATGCGAATGAACTTCTTGGAATGGCCGCAATTGGCGCGAAGAAGTACTCTAAGGCGCGGGAATCTTTTGAGAAACTCCTGACCGACGAGAATACGCCGCCAGCCATGCGGCAGCGTGCGAACCTGCGTATGGCGCAGATTGTCGTCCTGGAAGCCGGTGGGGGGACGCCCGCAGAAACTCCCGCCAAGGCTGAGGAAGACAAGCCAGCTGGGGATAAACCGGAGGCTCAGAAAGCCGACGAGGACAAGGTTGACGGGGCTCAGGAAACGGGGGCCTCGCCAAGCCAGTAAGACGGTGTTGACGCGCGTTCGCGACGTGCTGGAGAGCATGCTTCAACTCCGCCGATAGAGGAAGATGAGGGGATGACGACGCGCGCAGGACGATCCGGGTTTAAGGTTGCTGCTGCTCTAGCGTTAGGGTGCGCGGCGGTTTTTGTGTCCGGCTGTGCCGATAGTTTACCAAGTCTGCCCAAGATCAGTGAGCTAAACCCATTTGCTGAGAAGCAGACGCCGCTTCCTGGACGGCGGCGTCCTGTTTTGCAGATGAACGACAAGAAGACGCCTGAATTGGCGGCGGCTGACCAGCCGATTGTTCTGCCTCCTCCGGTCGTCAATGATGAATGGTCCCAACCTGGCGGTGTCGCCAGTAATGCGCCAGAGCATCTACTTCTCAATGCCAGTTTGAAGAAATCCTGGAGCGCGGATGCGGGCTCGGGTTCAAGTTCATCGGGTCGCGTCATCGCAACGCCGCTTGTTTATGGTGGTCGGGTCTACACGCTTGATGCCAATAGCCAGGTGAGTGCGTTTGCTGCATCAGGTGGTGGTCGGGTCTGGAGCACCTCGCTTATTCCCGAAAGCGAAGCCAACGCCGGTTCCGGCATCATGAATTCGCTTTCGTTTTCATCCAGCGCCAAAGGCGGATTTGGTGGCGGTTTAGCGGCTGAAAATGGCCGTCTCTATGCCGTCAGTGGCTTTGGTCAGGTGGCGGCGCTCGACCCCGCGACAGGCAAAGCGCTTTGGCAGAAGAACTTGGGCACGCCCGTGCGCGCGGCCCCGACGGTGTCAGGCGACCGGGTCTTCGTGATCAGCATGGAAGGCCGATTTTACTGTCTGAACGGTTTGGATGGCAGCGAGATCTGGGTTGTCCGTGGGCTTCCGCAAAACTCCAGTATGGTCATGAACGTCAGCCCGGCAGTTTCAGGTGACACCGTTGCGGTGCCCTACCCCTCTGGTGATCTCCTAGCCCTCAACGTCGCTGATGGATCGGCGAAGTGGTCTGAAAACCTAGCGCGGACGCGTGCTATTTCGCAGTTGGCATCCCTGCGCGATGCGGCCAGCCCGGCGATAAAGGACGGTATTGTTTTCGCGGTTGGTCATTCGGGCCGGATGGTCGCGACAAAGGCTGCTTCGGGTGAGCGGCTGTGGTCGATCAATGTGCCGGGTACGCAGCGGCCGTGGGTGGCTGGCGAAACAGTGTTTGTTGTCGATACGGGCGGTCAGCTGATGGCGCTAGATCGGACGACCGGCAACACGAAGTGGACGGTTCGGCTGCCCGGCGGCAAGAACTGGTCGGGGCCGACGCTCGCTGGCGGACTGCTTTGGCTTGCTTCCGGTGGCGGGCAGCTTGTCGGCGTCGATGCTGCAACCGGCCGAGTGGCGGCAACCATGAACCTTGGGGGCAAGATCTTCATCCCGCCGGTCGTCGCGCAAGGCCGGATGTATGTTCTGAGGGATGACGCGACCTTAATCTCCTTGAATTAGCGAACGACTTGCTGCTCTGTCTGATTGTTCCCCGGTCGCCTTTGCGGCTTCAGGGTGCGGCGTTCTGTCTGTCTTCATCTTAATGATCAAGGCGATTGTGCATGACCTTGCTGCCGTGCCATTAGACACCCATGGCAAATCAAGATGACGATTTTGACTTCGAGCCGGGAGCAGCACCGGTTCGTCCGACGATTGCTATTATCGGGCGTCCGAACGTCGGAAAATCCACACTTTTCAACCGCCTCACTGGGCGGCCGACCGCGCTTGTCTCGGACTTGCCGGGCCTGACGCGCGATCGGCGCGAAGGTGAAGCGGCGCTTGGTGACCACAGTATCGTTCTTGTCGATACGGCCGGACTTGAAGAAGCGGCTGCCGGCTCAATCCAGGCGCGGATGCGGGAACAATCCGAGCAGGCTATCGCCCAGGCGGACCTCATCTTGTTCGTGATCGACGCTCGCGACGGCGTGACACCTGCTGACGATGTCTTTGCGCGGATTGTCCGAAGTGCGGGTAAGCCCAGCATTCTGGTTGCGAATAAATGTGAGGGCCGCGCTGGTCAGGATGGGTTTTACGAAGCCTTCGAGCTTGGCCTAGGTGCGCCGATGCCGATTTCAGCCGAACATGGCGAAGGTATCGGCGAACTCATCGGTGACATGATGGATGCCCTGGGCCTGGAAGATGCTGCGCGTCCACGCCAACGCGGACGTCGGCGAGGTCGTGATACTGAGACCGAGCGCAAAGAACGTGAGGAGCAACGCCAAGCCGTTCTCGACAGGCCGCTTCGGGTGACAATCGTGGGGCGTCCGAACGCAGGTAAATCGACGCTCGTGAATGCTCTGATCGGGGAGGATCGGATGATTACCGGTCCAGAACCCGGGCTTACGCGTGATTCCGTTTCGACAGACGTGACGATTGCGGGCCGCGCAATGCGGCTCTTCGATACGGCAGGTTTGCGCAAGAAGGCGCGCATTAGCGAAAAAGCCGAGAAGCTATCTGCCAGCGATACCATTCGCGCGATTAGATTTTCTGAAGTCGTTGTCCTGATGATCGACGCGGATTGTCCGTTTGAACACCAAGATTTGACCATTGCCGATATGACCGAGCGGGAAGGCCGGGCGCTCGTTATCGCGGTCAATAAGTGGGACCTCGTGACCGACAAGCAGGACCGCCTGAAGGCTTTGAGGGAAATGCTGAAGGATCGGCTTGCTCAGGTTCCAGGTGTGAAGATGGTCACGATTTCGGCGTTGGCTGAAAAAGGCCTTGAGAGCCTGACACGTGCGATCTTTGAGACCTATGAAATCTGGAATCGGCGCGTTTCGACGCCGGAACTCAACGGTTGGCTGCAGGAAGCTGTTGTTCGCCACGCGCCGCCGGCAGTGGGTGGGAGACGGATCAAGATCCGTTACATCACGCAACCCTCGGCGCGCCCGCCGACTTTCATTGCCTTCTGTTCCCGGCCAGAGCAGTTGCCGCGCAGCTACCTTAAGTATCTGACCAACAGTTTACGTGAGGCATTCGACTTGCCGGGTGTGCCGATTCGTCTCAATCTACGTAAGGGCGAGAATCCCTACGCGTCATCGAAGCGTCGCAATCGGTGAGCATGGGAAGCGGCTAAATTTGAACTGAGATGAAATATGGTGCCAAATGTCGTGCCGTGAGGTGTCGGAGGCATTTGGCTGGAACTCTGGTTCCCCAATGTGAGGCTCGTATCTAATGGTCGGGATTATTCCTTCCTTTCTGCGCTGGAGCGGGTGGGCTGCAGTTGTATTGTTGGCAGGCGGGTTGATTGCCGCTCTACCAACCTCGGACGCGGTGGCGAAGCGCCCTGTGCCAGATTCTGTGAAGGTTGCGTGCAGCGGTGACTACAAGCGTTTTTGTGGCCGATACAAAATCGGAACATCCAAACTGAACCAGTGCATGCGTTCGAATGGCAAACGCTTGTCGCGCGTTTGTATCAGGGCGCTCGTTGATAATGGCATGGTGCCACGGCGCCTGTTGCGCAGAGCGCGCCGTCGCTAAGCGCATCATGGTCTTTCTCGGGGCTTCATTGAATTGCCCGCAATGTGCGAACGGCTTTGATACCCGGCCCGCATTGGCCAAGTGCGAGAGGGCCCCGTGACAGACGTTTTGTTTTATCACCTTGAACATCAGCCGCTTGAGCGTGTGCTCCCGACGCTGTTGGAGAAAACGCTTGAGCGCGGCTGGCGTGCCGTAGTGAGGTCGGGTAGTGACGAGCGCCTCGAAGCGCTTGATCTGGCACTATGGACTTATCGCGACGAGAGCTTTCTGCCGCATGGATCGCGCAAAGATGGCAATGCAGAGCTGCAGCCGGTGTACCTGACGACCGATGATGATGTTCCGAATGATGCTGGCGTTTTGTTCCTTGTCGATGGCGCGGAAACGGAAACCTACGAAGGCTTTGTTCGCATTGTCCTGATGTTCGATGGCCGTGATGAGCAATCACTGACGCGTGCGCGGGCCCAATGGAAGCAGGCAAAAGCTGCGGATTGTAACGTCACGTATTGGCAGCAGAACCCGCGTGGGGGTTGGGAGAAAAAGGCTTGAGGCTCTTGCTACTGGCTGTGCCGATTTGGCGAGGTGCGGCGTCAGCCAGGTCACGGTCAGGCAGCGCTTTAGGTTCGGCATTGCAATGAACTACCGACACGCATTTCACGCCGGCAACTTTGCCGACGTTCTCAAGCATCTGATTTTATGCCGCGTTATCGAATACTTGAAGAAGAAACCGGCACCGTTTCGGGTGATCGACACACATGCGGGTACCGGGCTCTATGACCTTTCTTCTGATGCCGCGCAGCGGACTGGCGAATGGCGTGATGGGATCGGGCGTGTCATGGACGCAGATCTGCCTGCGCCGCTATTGGCGATGTTTGCCCCTTATCTCAACGCGTTGCGATTGGTGAATAGTGAGGCTGAGAGCTCTTCTGGTGATGGGTCTGGACGCGCGGGCAGCGATCTGAGGCTTTATCCCGGTAGTCCGCTTCTGGCGGCGCTGTTGGTCCGGTCTGAAGATGCTGTGATCGCTAACGAACTGCATCCTGAAGACCAGTTAGCGTTGAGCCAGGCTTTAAAGAACCATGGCAATTGCAAGGTTATGGGGCTTGACGGATACGTTGCCCTGAAAGCGACGCTGCCACCAAAAGAGCGGCGTGCCGTGGTGCTCGTCGATCCGCCGTTTGAAAAGCCGGGTGAGTTTCAGCGTTTACTTCAGGCGTTGCGCCAGGGCGTACAGCGGTTTGCGACCGGTACGTATCTCCTGTGGTATCCCATCAAAGATCCGCGGCCCGTTGCGGCGTTCAAAAAAGAACTTGCAACGCTCGGACTTGCGAAACTCAAGGCGGTTGAGTTTTTCGTGCGTACGCCTGATGACGTTGAGCAACTCAATGGGCACGGGCTGGTTATGCTCAACCCGCCATTTTCTCTAGTGGATGAGCTTGAAGCTTGCCTGCCGTTTCTGGTCGATTTGCTGGCTCAAGGCCCAGGCGCTTCTTTTCGCATAGAGACACTGAGTTCTGAGGGATGATGGTCGTCGGCCAGATTACGTTGTGCTCGTCGAATTCGGTTTTGCGACGCCTTGCGTAGCTTTCAGGCAACTTTTCGCTTGGAAATGAACTCTCTGCACAAGTTTCCATCGACATTGATTCGGCAAGCCCGTTTGCTTCCGGCATCGTGCGGCCTGGATGGAGGAATGTTGGATCCTTCGAAGGAGACAGTCGTTATGCGCAGTATCACGCGAACAGCCAGCGCACTTGCATTAGTGGCAGGGGTTGGTTTTGGAGCCGCAATCGCGAGCTCAGAGGCCCATGCCAAAAATTGTTTCATAAAAGCCGGCGAAGGCACCGCAGGCACCATTGAGGGTGCGAAGTTCCAAGTCGATGAAGTTCTTCTGCAGTCCACCGATTGGGGGGCTTGGGCAGAATGGATGGCGACGGGAAAAACCTCCGGTTACGATTTCGGCAAGCGCAAATACAAGTGCAAGAAGGGTGGCGTCGGCTACACCTGCCGTGGGCAAGCGAAGATCTGCAAAAAGTAATCTCTTTTTTCGGCAGGGCGAGCACTTTGGGTTTGCTGTCTGCTACGGCCGTTTGGCCGAGTTGGAGGACTTGTGATGAAACTTGTGACGCTTTTGTTGGCGATTGCCCTTAGTTTCGCGATCCGCGGCGCTGCGGTGGCTGGTAGCTGCGTTAAGGCTGGTGGTCAGGCGACGATGCTGACTGAAGACCTAGCAAAGTTCATGGCCAAAGCAGCTCTGAATAACCAGATGAAAAACAACGGGTTCAAACCTGCAGGCAGACTTACGCTAAAATGCCAGCCGGCTGCGCTTGGGACTTACTGCGTCGCCCACCAGCGCGCGTGTAAGTAAGGGGTTAGGTTACTCGTTTTGGGCGGTGGCGCGTCGCATTGCGGATCTGAGATTGTTGCGACGCAATGCCAGCCTGGACGGTATGGTTGACGATTGGTTTACTTTGTTTGGGTTAGTTCGGTAGCCAG
This sequence comes from Filomicrobium sp., assembly GCA_040219445.1. Lineage (GTDB taxonomy): Bacteria > Pseudomonadota > Alphaproteobacteria > Rhizobiales > Hyphomicrobiaceae > Filomicrobium. The sequence goes on from JAVJSM010000003.1 coordinate 1,338,305, forward strand.
ACTAGAGTTGAGGTATCATCTGCGTAACACGTTTTGGTTTGTTTCGCGGGGTCAGGAGTAAGTACGATGAAGAGTTTAGTATTGGGTATCGCGGTTGCGATGGGCCTGTCCTTTACTGTGGTCGAGGCCGATGCAGGTAACCGTGGTTACCGGGGCGAAGGAGCCCATAAAAGTTCTTCCTATTACCGCAAAGGTACGCGCGTGAAAGGCTACACGAAGCGTCGCGGCGGATATTCCTATAAGTACGAAGACTCCATCAACACCTACGGCAACTCACGCAGCAATTACGGCGGCGTCAATGCATGGCGTGATTACAATGCTGACCGGCAGACGAACGCTGGTCCGTTCGACCATGGTTTCTTCTTTGACAGCGGCATCGCTCCTCATGGCGGAAGCTCACCTTACATGCACTGAGTGAAACAACACGCGTAGCTGGGTTCTGGTTGCGTGGTTGTCGCTTACGACGAGACGGATAGGGGTTGCCGATTGGCAGCCCCATTTTCTTTTGGCTCTCCTATTTGTAGGGCTCTGGTGTCGACAAGTGGCCCAACTGTGTGCAACGGGCACAGGTAGGTGGAAATTTCGTTTGCTGGGCTAGGCATGAGCGCGCGGTGTGCTTAGTGTCCAGCTCAGTTAATGACATCCGCTTATGTATGAGTGTGCCATGCGCTTCCCGACGAAAATTGCTGCTGCTTTCGTGCTTGTTCTCACAGCGTTTGCTGTTGTTTCTCCTGCGCACGCTAAGTGCACCCGCCTTGCCTTCTCCGTGAATGATTACGGCAAGAAAGGTCCAACTGAAGACGCCAAGAAGCTCCTCGACAAGTACATCAAGGAGTGGACGTCTGAGCGCGGTATCAAGAATTACCGGACGGGCAAGAAAGACGTGAAGTGTGAGCTCTTCATCGATCTTATCATCTTCGATGAATACACGTGCAGGGCTGAAGCCAGCGTTTGCTGGTGAGGATCTGCTGACCGTCGGTGATTGCGATAGGTTCACTCAGAGCGGGGCTACGCTCAGGCTACATTTCTGAGATCGATGCGTGCGAGCGATCAGGCTAACGCTTTTTGGCGTTGGCCGAGGGTTTCGATCTTCGGCAGCAGCGTTCCGGCATCGTAAGGCTTCAAAAGATAATCATTGATGCCTTTGCGGTAAGCGAGGGCCAGATCCTCAGGTTCGGCTTCTGTGGTGCAGTAGAGGATTTGTGGAAGCCTTGTTGCGTCGAGATCGCGAAGGGCCACGAGAAACTCTCCAGCTGACATGGTTGGCAGCTTCCAGTCCAACAGGATGATGTCAGGCATATTCTGTTTGCAGTGTGCGAGGCCTTCCTCACCAGTTTCGGCATCGACGACTACGTGGTCGGCACTCTCGAGGATCTTGCGAGCGACCTTGCGGACGACGTTCGAGTTGTCGATGACTAGGCAGAAGTACATGTCTCAGGCCCCCAAATCGTCCACCTGAAGTGCAACCAGACTGATCACTTCGAGGCTGGGTCGGATCTGCGATTGTTGCGACGCACTAGGCTCGTATCGCGAGTTGTGTATGGCATTGGTCTGGCTCGACATTGCAAATGCGGCCAACCGTCATATTGCCGGTTAGGGGTTAAGGCTCGGTTTACTAGTGTTCAGCGGTAGGATGATTTTGCCCGATAGCGGAACGAGATGGCACTCGGGTCCGCCAGCTTATGGCTTTGCTGTCAGGATAATGTCGTCGCCGTCTTTAAGGATGCCGATTGGCATGCTGGTCTGGGCAGCTAAGCGCCAGGTGTAATAGGCCTGGATGTTCATGGCGTTTAGTTCGCCATCGCTGGTGCCTGCTACGATGTCGGTCAGGTATTGCGGTGGTCGGGCACCGGTTCCGCTACAACGGATTTCGAAGCTTGGCTTCTCCATGTCCCCGTCGATCGTGACCGTGAGATCGCCCCCTCTTGGTAGGGCGGTTACAGAAGCCGATAGAAGGTTCAAAAGCAGCTTGACGTAATCTTTGGCCATGTGGCCTGGAGGACCGTTCCAGACGAGCTTGTGTTTTCCCGAACCCAGATAACCGCGCGAGATGCTTTCTGCCATCGTCAGATCGATCTGGGCACCAGCCGAGCCAGCGGCACCAAATGCGAAGCGTGCAAACTGCAGGCGGGCAGAGGCCTGCTCGGTTACATTTCGGATGACATCGAGAGCGTAGCTTTGTGCTTCGGCATCGTCGTCCTCGGACAGGATTTCGAGGCCATTATAGATTGCGCCGACGGGACCGATTACATCGTGGCAGATTTTGCTCGATATAAGTGCGGCTAGTTCCAGGTCGGTGATGTTATCAATTTTCATTTGAGCCATGCGCCTTTGCTCGCGACGGCGGTTGCCGTGCTTTGTCATTCTTGATGCGGCTGCAGGCATAAAGGGCCTGGACGCAGGACTTTGCAAAGTTGCGCATCAGAATCGTCGGGTTCTTGATACATGCCCCGTTCGCCGATGGGAAGCGCTGCGGCTGCTGTCAAGGGCGGAGCTGGTCTGGTGGCGATCTGGTGGCCACACTTTCGTAACAAGTTGCGCGCAAAAGTTTGACTGATGCGCGATTCGTCCCCCGCGCGGGCCGCAAGAGGCCGTAAGCCCGAATGATCGGGTTTTTTGGTGATGCCGATTGGCTCCTTTTTTCCGTTTGGAGCACATGGCGGTGCGGCATAGGTGGTGAGATTTTATGAGCAAAGCTGAGAAGATGTTGCAGCGGGCAAGGGGTATTGCAGGGCACCATTTTCTGTTGTCAGGGCTGATTTGCGGATTAGCCGTGTTCTTATCGGGCGTGGCGTCAACAAATCCTGCTATTGCCCAAGACAACCTGCCTTGGAAATCTCGTTCGGCACAAAGTGATTATGAGGTTTATCGCGAGCAGCCAGGCGGGTCTGGCGTTGATGGCGGCGGTTATGAGACCGGGCGAGATGGCGTCCCCTCATATGTCCCGCCCAGGGTGCAGTCGTATGGAAGCGAGGACCGCGATTCCGGTTATGGTTCGAACAGTGCCTACAACCGGGGGCCGGATGTAGGCGGATCGGACCGCCGATATGTTCCGCAGCGCGAACGCGCGCCCGCAGCACCACGGGAGTATTCACCGCGGTACGAAGATCGTGCTGATAATAGCGGCTATGAGCGGTATTCGCCGCCGGGGGATGAGCGCTACGACGCACCGCCGCGTGACGGCGCATATCAGGCGCCACCACCACAGGATGGCGGTTCCTTCAGCGAAGATGAGATTCTGCAGACTGGACACGAGTTCTTCGGATCGATCAGCCAGGGATTGGCAAAGGTCATCGAGAAAGCCTTCAACGAGCAGGGGCGTCCGAACGGCTATATACTTGGGGAAGACGCCGGTGGGGCGTTCATTGCGGGATTGAGATACGGGGAGGGAACGCTTTATACGCGTGACTACGGGACCCGGAAGGTTTACTGGCAGGGACCGACCGTCGGTTATGATTTTGGGGCGGAAGGTTCCAAAACGATGGTTCTTGTGTACAATCTGCGCCACCCCAACGAGATTTTCGGTCGGTTTGGCGGTGTACAGGGGGCGGCTTATGTTGTCGGAGGCGTCGGATTGCAGGTGATGCAGCGTGATGATGTCACTCTCGCGCCTATTCGTTCCGGCGTTGGCCTGCGGTTGGGTGCTAATGTGGGATATTTGAAGTATACCCGATCACCGACTTGGAACCCGTTCTAAGGTGCCGGTGATCCTAGGCATGTGGTTCGCCGGTTAGACCCAGGTCGATTTAGGTTTGTCTGTCGTTGGACGTAAGTGCTGCTGTAGCCAGGTCCGACGGGTGGCATGGGAAGTGTGGAGACAGACGAGCAATGTCGATCGAGGCAGTCATGCATCTGGCGCTCGGCTTTCTGATCGCCGCGTTTGCCGTACTGCTCATTATTCCCGCCTATCGCCGCCGCACCATTCGACTGACCACAGATGCCATTAAGCGCTCGATGCCGCTGACGGAAGCTGAAATCCGCGCGGAAAAAGACAAGCTGCGCGCCGACTACGTGTTGTCCATCCATAATCTGGAAAGCAAGCTCGAGAAGGCGACGTTGGCGCATGCCCGCCAACGGGTTGAAATCAATCGCCGGGATGCCGCGATCAGTGCGCTCGAGGGCGAGCTTGATGACATGCGCGGCTCTCTTGAAGAGCATGAAAACGCGCACCGTGTGCTTGAACAAACGATCATGGATCGGTTGCCGCGGGTGGAAAGCCGTTTGGCAGAAGCGCGTAGGCTTATTCTGCAGCGTGACCGTGAAATTGCTGAGCTTTCTCAAACCGGGCAGAAGCAGGCGCGAGCGCTGGAAGAAGCCAACCAGATTAACGCCAAGGGGCGCGACGAAGTTTTGCGGCTGAATGCGGCGCTGTCGACGCGGACGGCGCGCGGGCGCGATGCCTACAGCGATGACCGTCAGGACAGCGAGATTGCGCTCAGAACTGAGATTGAAACGCTGAGGGCGAAAACGCGCGAGCAATCGTCAATGATCGTTCGCTTGCAGGGTTTGCTGGGCCGCACCGGTGCGCGGGTCGGGCTTGGAAGCGAACGTAAGCCGCCGGGCCTCAACCTGGACACAGGCGCTACCGAAGGATTGGCAGTTGGTGATCGTGACGAAGAGATCGCTCGCCTGCGCGCTGAGCTTACAGAAGCAGAAGCGGCGTTGAGTTCTGTTCAGACCTCGGTGGATGCCAAGGACGAAACGGCACAAAAGCTCGATAACAAACTTGTTCAATTGCGCGAGGAAAACGAAGAGAAGGCCGGTCGGTTGCGGCAGTTGGAGGCGGAGCTTTCTGCCTATAAGGAAGCGGAGCGCACCGATAAAGGGCTTCGCGAAGGTAAGACTGCGATGCGCGCTAAGATTGCTTCGCTGGAGTCGCAGTCAACTGAACAGTCTGAGACCATCCAGAGGTTGCGCGCTGAGATTGCTGCGGCCAACGAGCGGACGGCGCGACAGGCGGCGCACTTTACCGATGAACTCCGGCGCTTGGGCGCTGGGTCCTATCAGACGTCGGCCTCAGCGCGTGGGCAACGGACGGAGTATGCACCTCGACAGACTTTGACGGACCGCATCAGCGAGGTTGGCGGTTCTGGGGCTTCCGGAGATGTCGGCCCGCAGGGTGTCGACATGGTTGCCGGTTCTGTCGTGGCGGAGGAAGCCCCGAAGCGATCCGGATTCTTACGGGCGCTGGGCGTTCAGCGCGAACCGGCGTCCGCGGGAGCTTCGCAGGTCGAACACGCGCCTGACGGGAACGGTTCCGGTAGGGCATCTGCTGGCAGCAGCCCCGTTGTAGATGGTGATGCTGCGGAGACCGAGGTTGCGGCAGACGCGCCGGTTCAAAAACGCGCGCCTCGGCGCGGGGGGTTGTTGGAACGTATTACGCGGGCCGACGGGTCCGAGTAGGGCCTTTTTATGGAAGTTCTTCCCCACCCACTCTTGTCACACACTTCCGGTTTGCGCCGGTGAGGCTATGGTTGTTGCGGCTGGAAGCGATACCTGCGTTTGATCGCCCCGGTTTGTGCGTCAATCAAATAGGCTGCCGTGCCACGTGGATCGTCGAACCGGACCAGCAGGCCACCGGCAGTCGGTGTGATCTGCTTGATATGTGCGTTGGGCGGAATTGGGATAATCAGATCGGGGCCCGAAGAAACAGTGGCAGAGCTGGTTTCTGAGGCAGGTCCCGTCAAACCGTTCGCCCCGGTTACCTTGGCCGCATGATCCTGGTTGCCTTGGGCGGTTGTGGTTGCGACATTGCCGTCTTCCGAATTCATGGCCAGATATGCGATCCGGCCGATAACCGTGGCAAAGCCGATAATCAGTACGACGCCCAGGACGATGACGAGCGTCTGCAGGTGCTGAACCGTCGTTGGGTGTTCGATCCAGGACGATGAAGCCGTTTCCGCCTCGCTCAATTCGTCTTTACTTGGCTGTTGCGAGGTCTCAGCATTGCCGGTCATACGGGTTCAGGGTCCTTTGGTGAGGCGCAGACGTTAAGGGGTATGTGCGCTTGAACGAAATTTCTTGCGAAGTCACCGCGGAAGAAAAAGATGCGGGTGAACGCATCGACCGTTGGCTGGCGGGGCAATTTCCCGAGTTCAGCCGGTCGCGCATTCAGGCCCTCATCAAGGCCGGCGCTGTTTCAACAAGCGGCGGGACGATAGGCGACGTCAAAGAGCGGGTCAAACCGGGATGCACCTATCTGATGGTGGCGCCGGAAGCTACCGATCCTGAGCCGCAAGGTGAAGACATCTCGCTTAACGTCGTCTTTGAGGATGACCAGTTGATTGTCATCGACAAGCCTGCGGGTCTCGTCGTGCATCCCGCGCCCGGGCACAGCTCGGGGACGTTGGTTAACGCGTTGATCGCGCATTGCGGACAGAGCTTGTCCGGTATTGGCGGGGTGAAGCGTCCTGGCATTGTGCATCGGCTTGACAAGGATACGTCCGGGTTGCTGGTGGTTGCGAAGACGGATCAGGCGCACCAATCGCTGTCAGAGCAGTTCGCAGAACATGGCCGGGATGGTCGGTTGCACCGTGCATATGTGGCGTTGGCCTGGGGTGTATTTGAGCGGCCGAGCGGGGTGATTGATGCGCCACTGGGTCGGAGCTCTGCCAACCGCATGAAGATGGCAGTCGTATCGGAAGAGGCGGGGCGTTATGCGCTGACGCACTACCACAGCTTGGCGACCTACCAGGATGTGGAGGGTACGCCTGCTGTTTCGCTGGTTCGCCTTGAGCTGGAGACAGGTCGCACGCACCAGATCCGCGTGCACCTCGCGCATGTCAGGCATCCGGTGTTGGGTGACCCTGCTTACGGCGCGGGGTTTAAGGCCAGCTCACGACGGCTTAGCGATGGGGCTCGGATCATGCTCTCAAGGCTTAAGCGGCAGGCGCTGCACGCCGCCGAGCTTGGTTTTGAGCACCCGGTGACCGGCGACGACTTATCGTTTAAAAGTCCGCTGCCGGAGGATATGGCGCAATTAATCTCGGCCCTTGAAGATGGCCCAACGAAAAAATCCTGATCTGATGTGAACTGCGGAGCGTTCCATCACGTTAACCTCTCATAAACGCGATCAAATGTGCTTTGCGTTGCCGGTGGGCCACTTTGTAGATTACCCGCACGGGGCGGCGTTCTTGAAGCTCCAGGTAAAATTGCCACATTCATGTTGCGTTATGTCCGGCTGCTTTCGCGGGGGTTCTTCGGAAAACTGCTGAAAGTCAGCGAGTTCTGAAGCTTGGATGGCCAAGCATCGGGGCGGATGGTCTTGAAGACTTGCGAGGTTAACGATGGCGACGAAAACTCTTCCCTCAGTCGGTTCCGGCTCTGTCGGGCTGTCGCGTTATCTGGACGACATCCGCAAGTTTCCAATGCTGCAGCCGGATGAGGAGTACATGCTCGCGAAGAGCTGGCAGCAGCACGCTGATAGCGAAGCCGCGCATAAGCTGGTGACGTCTCACCTGCGTCTGGTTGCGCGCATCGCGATGGGCTATCGCGGCTATGGCTTGCCTATCGGCGAAGTCATCTCAGAAGGCAACGTCGGCTTGATGCAGGCGGTGAAACGCTTCGATCCGGAGCGGGGGTTCCGCTTGGCAACTTATGCCATGTGGTGGATCCGGGCATCGATCCAGGAATACATACTGCGTTCGTGGTCACTTGTGAAAATGGGTACGACTGCTGCGCAGAAGAAGCTGTTCTTCAACTTGCGTCGCGCGAAGTCACAGCTGCAGGCTTTTGAAGATGGCGACCTGAAACCTGATCAGGTGGAAGCCATTGCGACGAAGCTTGGTGTGAGCCAGGACGACGTTGTTTCGATGAACCGCCGTCTGGGTGGTGACTCATCGCTCAACGCGCCGCTTCGTGCGGATGCAGATGCGGGTGGTGAGTGGCAGGACTGGCTGGTGGATGAAACGCCGGACCAGGAAACGCAGCTTGCCGAAAGCGAAGAGCTGGTTCGTCGTCGCGAATATCTATCGTCGGCGCTTAGCACCTTGAACGATCGCGAACGTCGCATTTTCGAAGCGCGGCGTTTGCAGGACAGCCCGCTGACCTTGGAAGACTTGTCTTCGGAATTCGGCGTGTCGCGTGAGCGCATCCGGCAGATCGAAGTGCGGGCCTTTGAGAAGGTTCAAAAAGCCGTGCAGTCGGAAGCAAAGCGTAGCGAAGCTCCGGCCGCTCAGGCGTAATTTACAAAACAAAGTTGAGATGATCCAATGACGAAGCGAGGGGCCCAAAAAGGCTCCTCGCTTTTTGGTTTGGGGGTGGTCGCGATGAAGTCCGTTGTCTACAGTATGAAGCCGGACAACACCAAAGCCGCAAACGCGACTCATGGGTTCGAGCCCGAGCTTGATCGCCAACTTGCGGCGCAAATTCGCTTAGGTACTCAGCCCCATATTGATGCCGAGATACAAAGCGTGCTCAACATGCGTTCCCTTCTCGTCAATGGAGAGGGGGCAACTCAAGTCGCTGATGTTCTGCTTGCCTACGGAACTTTTTTTTCCCCGCGACTTCGATCGCTTATTGATGAACTTGAGCCAAATGTTCATCACTTTTTCGAGGTCAATGTCATTAGTAAAGAGCAGCTCGGCGGGAAGACCGATCACGGATTATATTATTGGCTCAGGCCGCCACCACTAATTGATTGCTTGCTGTTCCCCGAAACGAAAACCGCGGCTGATATTCAAGGAAAGACTTGGACAAAGAATGCTGTTCGTGAATGGGGCGGGGGCGTCGCACGCAGCAAACCAGGGTTTATTGACCGCGAAAAAGTTGAGGGCCATCATTTTTGGCGAACCCAGACCGGCAACGCTAAATCGACCTTCCTCTTCACATGGTCAGATGAGCTTTACCGCCGCTACAAACAAGCCGGCATGCGTGGTTGGGAGCCGGATTTGAGTTTTGAAGTGATCGATAGGTCAACCACATCTGCGAAGGTCTAGCACCTATTTGATTGCCTCAGCAACTCACCTCCGCCCATCACCGCTTCTTTGCCTCATGAGCCACTCCGCGCACCACTTCTGATCGATAATTAGACACCTCGAAAAGTGACCTGCCTAAATGCGGTTCAGAATTGCGACAGTATGGTAACGGAGCAACGCCCTGTTAAGATTGGTTAATCGAATGGACGGTTGCGTAGCAAAATCGACGTGAGAATCACTTAGTTTTGGCGGTGCGAGAGGTTTGGTCCTCTCAAGGTTTCTAAGACGCTTCCAGGTCGTTTTAGCAGCCTGCCGCGTGCGCGTCGGACCGAAAGGGGCAACATGCCCTTACCGTTTTTTGAGCCATGCAAGAAGATCGCTGGCCTCAGCTGGCAGAGACCCGAACGAGCTTGGATGGAGCCGTTCACTAAGGGCCTCTTCAGCAGCAAAAACGTTCCCCTCGTAAACGAGCCATCCCGGACAATCTCGACATCGCAAGGTTCACACGTTTCGTTGTCTGTTGGCAGCGGGAGTGACCGTGGTCTCGCCTCGTTGCTGCGACGAAGGCGTGTGGAGCGAAGTCGCGTCAAAGTCGACGTCGAGCGCCAATCTCGAAGACGGAGCGGCCAATGCTGAAGCGCCTCCTTCCCCGAACGGTTCCGGTACAGTTGAAAAGCGGCAAGAGTTTTCTTCGCAAACCCATCGATACCGACCGTAGGTTTTTACTTCTCTGGCGCCTCCGACTCCACCATCCTCCAAGTCCCACCTAGTTGAGCTTTAGCTGGCGGCCGAATGCCACGGCAACGCCGGCCACGGAATTCAAATACAAAAGGCCTGCCCTATTGATGAGTTAGGGCAGGCCTTTTTGCATTATTGGGGGTCCACAGTTCCTCTGCTCAACACTGCGCAAGCTTGTGTTGACGTCCCAAAGTCCTGTGGGGCTGGTTGGTCCACACTACTGTGCTCAACATGCCTTGGTGTTTACGCTGCGTAGACTTGCGTCAGATGCAAGCTTGTGTTGAGTCATGCCGTCCCGCTCCCCCTGCCCGACCACCCCAAAATTCTGCCTTGTGTGATCGGGCAGGAGGATCGGTTGATTTGTCTGGGTTGGAGTCGTTGACGGTTAGCTCACTCGATGCCAGCGAGGATCGGTAGGCGGGCGGCCTGGTGGCTGAAGTAGTTGTCGACCGCAGTGACGATACCGCCGCTGACATCCTTGCGCCATTTCTCAGACGTCAATCGTTTTGCATCGGCTTTGTTGGTGACGAAGGCCAGCTCAATCAGCACGGACGGCACAAGGTGCGTTTTTAGAACCTTGAAAGCGGCTTTGCGGTGCGGTTTCGAGCGGAAGTTTGTCTTGCTGCCCATGTGGCGGATAACAGAGCGCGAGAACATGTCTGAGCGGGCCCCAGTCGCGCGGGCGTCGATGCGGGCGAGGTCGGACAACATACCGGCAACAACGCTGCGGTCTTTCTTGCCGACGCTGGCGAAGCGGTCTTTAGAAATGCTGACACGGCCAGCTTTCTTGACGGCTTTGCTCTTGAGGCGTTTTGCGACCGATGGGCGTAGCGAAAACACCGTAGCGCCGCTGGCCGAAGACTTTGCATAGTCGGCGTGGATCGCGATGAAGAGTGCGGCCTTGTTGCGCTCGGCAATTTTGCGGCGCTCACTAAGCTTCACGAAGGTATCGTCATCGCGGGTCATTATGATTTCGTAACGGCCGGTTGCTTCCAGCTTTTTGCGAAGCGTGTGCGCGAAAGCGAGTACGACGTCTTTTTCGACAACGCCGTTTTTCTTGGCGCCGCTGTCGTGTCCGCCATGGCCAGGGTCGAGAACGATGAGTTGCTTGGCTCGGCGTTTCTCAAGCGCTTGTCGGGTAACGGCTGCGCGCGGCATTGGTGGCTGCAGGCCAGCGGCACCAAGACCGACGGGTTGTTCGAATGGCGCATCGGCAAGCTTGCGTGCCGGCCTTGGCCCGACAAGCGGAACGATGTCGAGGCTCAACATGTAGCCTTTGCCGGAGCGCTCAAGCTTCGAGCTTTCAACGATCACAGGTTCGGTGACCTTGATGACGACGCGGGATTTGTCTTTGCCGGCTTTGCCGCCTTGGAACCCGCTAATCAGGCCGACAGGTCCAGACTTTGGATGCGGTGGCAGCTGCAGGTTTACGGAGCCCAACTCGACGACAACGCGGTTTGGATTCGCCAGCGCGATGATGTGGAAGTCGGTACGTTCGGCGAGGCCGACAATGAAGCGCGTTTTTTGCTTCTTGGCAGGCTCGAGCGGCTTACCGGAGACCGTTACGCCCGAGTTTGCGTTGGCAGCGGATGTCGGAATAACTGCCGAAAATCCAGCCGCCAGCAACAAACCGGCACACAAGCAGGTTGCGCGCGCGCGGAGATGCGCGCGCTGCGATTTAAGACCCATGTCGGTTGACCCCCGTCTACGCGAATAGGCTTGCACTGTTTCTACGGGACAACAGTCAGCTCAAATAGTGGCCAAATCCGGGACGCGATCGGGCCCTGTTATGAATTTGACACGCAGGGGTGAAGATTTCGTTAAGATTAACGTGGCGCTAAGGTTTATGCAGGTTAAACAAAATCGATTCGCGCGCTCAGGTATCGGTGTCGATCTGACGTTTGGCAGTGAGGGATGTCGACTTTCGGCTGTGGAAAGTTGATGCGCAGCGGTTTTCTATTTGGACCAGCGCTCCAATGCCACCGTGTCGGTTTCTCGGGCGTCGACCCAATCAGCTGCGCCGTCGGGTCGAGCTTCTTTTTTCCAGAACGGCGCACGCGATTTCAGGTAGTCCATCAGGAATTCGGCAGCTTCAAAAGCCGCATGGCGATGGGCGGAGGCGGTGATGACAAGGACGATGTTGTCACCCGGGTTCAGCTCTCCGACGCGATGAACAATGAGCGTTCCGGATAACGGCCAGCGCTCCAGGGCTTCCGCTTCGACGCGGCCCAACTCCGCTTCCGTCATGCCGGGGTAGTGTTCAAGCGTCATCGTCGTGATGGGTGCGCCGCCTGCAGATCCGCGCACCGTGCCAGTAAAGGTGACGACTGCGCCGATGTCGGTTCGTGAGTTGGTTAGCGCTGCGATTTCAGCGCCAATGTCGAAGTTTTCCTGCTGAACGCGGACGGCCATCTCTTATCCCCCTGTCACCGGTGGGAAGAATGCGATCTCGTCGGCGTCTGCGATTGAAGATTGCGGCCCGGCATGCGTCTGGTCGAGTGCTGTGCGAATGACTTCAGCACGCTCGAAGGCAGCGCTATAGTTTTCGCCGCGTTGTTTTAGCCAGTCGATGAGTTGCGCGACGGTTTCCAGGTTGGTTGGGATTTCGATAGCCTCTTCAGACGTGCCGACTTTTTCGCGTACCCAGGCGAAATAGCGCAACGTGACGGTGCGCGTTTGCGACGTTGTATCGGGCGAAGCGTGGTCGAGCGTTGTCATCGGTTTTGGGGTCTCACGCGCTATTGTCACTTTGGTTTCCATTGGCCGTCGCATGGTGCACGGCGGCTTGAAGATAGCCGTATCCGGTCCAAAGGGTAAGTAGGGCCGCCGCCCAGAGCAACCCGAGGCCTGCGGTTGAAATGCCTGGAATATGGGGTTCCAAGGCGGGCGCGGCAATCAATATCGCCAGAGCGATCATCTGGATTGCGGTTTTCCATTTGGCGAGCTGTGTGACGCGAACCCTAACATCGAGCGAGGCGAGGAACTCACGCAGGCCGGAAACCAGGACTTCGCGCGATAGGATGATCAGGGCTGCGAAGATGTGAAGTCCCGGGATTGTGCGGTCGGCAACGAGCACGAGCAGAGCGGCGGCGACAAGCAGCTTGTCTGCGATTGGGTCGAGCATGGTGCCAAGCTGTGATTGCATCTGCCAGGAGCGGGCAAGATGTCCGTCGAGCCAATCGGTAAACGAGGCGGCTGCAAAGATGGCGAGTGCCAGGTAGCGACCGTTTGCTCCATCAACCAAATAAAGCACCGCGGCAAATGCCGGGACGGCGCAAATCCGACCGATGGTGAGAATGTTTGGGAGGTTCATTGCACCCGAGCGGAGGTTTGTGATTGGCGCGATGGTGAATTTGACCGGTGGCTTGGCATTTTGCACGGGCTCACAGGATCAACGTCGTTGCTTTGGACGCTCACGGCTGGAAAGGCAAGCGCCGCTTAGGCGAATAGATGAATTCTCCAAAATTGAAAAAGCCCCGGAGCACGCGGTGCGCCGAGGCTTTCAACGTTCTTGTAGCTAAAGTGCTTAGCAGGCGCGACGCTTCATGCAGCGGCGGTAGCGCCAGCCGTAACCGTGACGGCCGCGGCAGACATAGTGGCGACGCGTACAACGTCCGCGACGGCGGCAAGCACGCTTGTGGCGGTGCAGTGCACGGTAGCCGAGGCGTGGAACGTAGCCACGGCGGACGCCGCAGTGCCAGCCATGTGTTTTTTGGATGAGGTTTGGTGAGATCGTCTGAGCGACGTTCGAGTTATTTAGTCCAGGAGCCGTTACTGCGGCAGCCTGAAGCGGCGCGGTTGCGCTCATTGCCAAGGCAACAAAGGCTGCTGCCAAGAAGAGGCCTAATTTTTTCATGGGTGCTGTCTCCAATCTAGCCAGCTTAATGCGTATCCTGATATCGCTGGTGCGGCAATATCATGGGGCATCTGTGGCTTAACAGGTTGTAATGATAGGTACCTGTGGCCTGAACGGGGGATGAACGACGCGTTTAGGAAAACCGATAGCTGCGCTTTGTGTCAGTTCTGCTTGTCGTGGAAGAAGTCATAAACCTTCTGGGCCATTTCGGCGGAAATTCCGCTGACGGCTTTTAGGTCTTCAAGCCCGGCGCGGGAGACTGCTTTGGCCGATCCGAAGTGGCGTAATAGTGCCCGTCGACGCGTCGGGCCGATTCCTGGGATTTCATCAAGCGGATTTGCGCTCATTGATTTTGCGCGTTTAGCCCGGTGCGTCCCGATGGCGAAGCGGTGAGCTTCATCGCGGAGGCGTTGTACGAAGTACAAAACCGGGTCGCGTGGTTCGAGCATTTTCGGGCGTGGCTCGCCGGGGATATGGAAGTGCTCGCGTCCCGCATCTCTGTCAGGACCCTTTGCGACACCAATGACAGGAATGTCGGTTATGCCGAGTTCGGAGAGCACCTCGCGTGCAACGCTGAGTTGTCCGCCACCGCCGTCGACGAAAACGAGATCTGGTTGCGCTGGCAGATCCACGTCGGATGCGGGATCGGTGTCAGGGTCGCCTTCGCCTGTTGAAGAATGCTGATCGCTGGCGGGATGGGGCTTGTTTTCCGCTGTGGCTTTGTTGGTCTCTGATAGCAGCCGTTTAAATCTGCGCGTCAACACTTCGCGCATCATGGCGTAGTCATCGCCTGGGGCGAGGTTGGCCGATTTAATGTTGAACTTGCGATACTGGTTTTTGGCAAACCCTTCCGGTCCGGCAACGATCATGGCGCCAACCGCATCCGTGCCGGAGATGTGCGAGTTATCATAAACCTCGATCCGTTGCGGCGGGGTTGAAAGCCCGAAGCGTTCAGCGATGCCTTTCATCAGTTCGTTTTGTGAGGCGCTCTCGGCCATCTTGCGGAGTAACGCTTCGCGGGCGTTGGTTTCGGCGTGAGCAACGAGGTCTTTTTTGGCACCCCGTTTGGGCGTCGAGATTTCAACCTTACGGGTTGCTTTGGTGCTGAGCGCTTCTGCCATCAGGTCAGCTTCCGGCAGTTCGTGCGAAGTTAAGATCATGCGAGGGATTGGTTTGTCGTCGTAGAATTGCGCGATGAAAGAAGCGAGGATTTCATCTGCGTCCAACGAACGATCGGCGCGCGGAAAGTAAGCGCGGTTGCCCCAGTTCTGGCCGGTGCGGAAAAAGAAGACCTGGATGCAGGTGCGTCCGCCTTCTTGATGGGCTGCGAAGACGTCTGCTTCTTCGATTCCCTCGGCGCTGATCGATTGGCCCGCCGTAACGTGGGCCAACGCCCAGAGGCGGTTGCGATACTTGGCGGCGCGTTCAAACTCCAGCTTCTCGGCGGCCTCTTCCATGAGCTGCTGATATTTCTGGCGGACACTTTGGCTTTCGCCGCGCAGAAAGCGGACCGCCTCATCGACGTGTTTGCCGTATTCTTCGAGCGAGATTTCGCCTGTGCAGGGGCCCGAACAACGCTTGATCTGCCACAACATGCACGGGCGTGTGCGGCTTTCGTAATCACTGTCCGAGCAGGTGCGCAGCAGGAACACACGCTGCAGCATGGTCAAGGTGCGGTTGACGGCGCCGGCGGAAGCGAACGGGCCGAAGTAATCACCTTTACGGTTGCGTGCGCCACGGTGCTTGAGGATGCGCGGCGCGTTGTGATCGCGTGCGACGAGGATGTAGGGGAATGACTTGTCGTCGCGCATCAAAACGTTGAAGCGGGGCCGGAAGCGTTTGATGAGGTTGGCTTCCAGAAGCAAGGCTTCAGCTTCGGTTGCGACGGTGACGAACTCCATCGACGCGGTTGAGGCGATCATGCGTGCGATGCGATTGGTGTGTCCGCCGAGACGGGCGTAGTTCGAAACGCGGGCTTTAAGGGAACGCGCCTTGCCAACGTAGATCACATCTCCGTCAACATTGAGCATGCGATAGACGCCCGGAGCGGTTGGAAGCGTTTTCAGATACTCTGCAATGATTTCGGGACCGGTCTTTTGGATTGCGGTTTCCGTTTCGTCACCTTCTGAAACGGGCGTGTTTTCAGGCGCGGCGTCGGGAGCGGTGTCCGCGGCTCTTAATGGAACGGTCTCTGGTGTCTTGATTTTCGGCATTCGCGGAAGATCGAGCGTCACGCGCTGAGCGTCAAGCGATCTTCATTCAAATTGGGGGTACAAGCCGCAATAGTGCCCGATTGGCGGTCTTAATTATGGCAACGTTACCGGGTCCGGATCACACTGATGACGTCACGTCTGCTCAGCTTCTGTTTCTCCGTTTTGGCGTTTGCCAGCGGATTGCTTCTCACGTTGCCTGGCAACGGCGCTTTGGCGCAGTCACAGTTCGTTACGACGAGCCAGGTGAGCCAGAAGCAACGTCTTAAGTCTGAGAGCGAAATCCTTCGCTTTATGAATGACTATCGTGAGGTGAAGGAGCCAGACCGCGTTCCTGAAATTGTGCAGGGGATGGTGCGTGCGGGGCTATTGAAAGACCCGGAGAAGGCGGGTGTCTACACCGGTTTCATCGCTGGCTTTATTTCTGAAAACCAGATCGATGCACCGCGGCTCATTGGCGAGATGTTCCCAATGCCGCCCGTCGAGCAGGTCGTGCTGATCAAGGCGATTGCGTTTTCGGGGCTGCCGAATTGGAAAGAGATTCTTGGGCAGTTTGTCGAGCGCATGCCCGCTCGGAAGGTGCTGGTTGAGAAGTTTCTCTTTGGCGATGGAAAGACGCTTCAAGAGCTGACTATGGACGACCCTTACGTCATCGATACGCATTGGGGGTTTTACTTCGCGACTGGGGGGTGGGAGCCGGCAATCCGAATTATTTCGGCGTTGGAATGGGCCGATGATGAAAACGATGTCGAGAAGCTGACGATCGGTTCCATGGCCAAGTGGACGTTGGCGAGCAACGCTGCACGGGACAAGAATCTGTTGGACCTAGCTAAGCTGCAGCTCAGTTATCAGGAACCTTCCGTTCGTAAGGAGCTGCGCGATGTTATTGAAGCAGCAGAACTCTACGAGATTGGTCGCCTCAGAGAGACGGCGTTGAAGCGGATTGATACCCTGCGTGCTGGTGGGCCGAAGAAAGCTCGGGACTGGCAGAAGTATGGCAGTTACGGAACGACAGCGTTGGCGTTGGGGTGCGTTGTCGCGAGCGCGCTGGGGCAAGTGCAGTTTGGTATTCCGTGTGTTGTCGGCGGTGCGTTGTCGACGGCGGCTGTCAAATACCTTGGTCCTGGTGCTGAAGGGCAGACCGCTAAGTGAATGTCACGGTGACCGGCGTTCGACGCGCGACTTCAGTGTTTCTTTTTCGCGCGCTTCGATTTCGACTTCGGTTTGGATTTTGATTTTTTGCTTTTGGTGCTTTTGGGGGGCGTTCGCTCCAGCGGGATTCCAGCGTGGCGCTTGTCAGGACCGTCGTCTGAAATTTCGATCCTTGGTTTGAGCTTGGAGTAGCTCATCGGGGTTTGGAAAAGTATGAATGTTAAGTCGCCGACCTTGCGTTGAAACAGGTTGGTGAAGACTTCCTGCGATACGGATCTGGCCGCAGTGATACGGTGGCCGCCATCTATTACGACCCAATTGCCCAATGCGCCGACACGGCAGATGATGGGTTCAAGACTCGAATAGCCATTGCGGCGGATCGATTCCACCAGCGTGCGCAGCCGCGGGCTGTTCTGGCGTTCAAAATGTTTGAGGGGGACGCTGTCTAGCAGCTCGATGGGGACTTCGACTTCCGCGATCCCGTCGGCGAACTCGATCGTCAAAACGTCTTCGGGAGACTTTATGCGCGATAGTTTTGGGATCTTGCCAACCGTTACACTTCGATAGTCCATTCGCGGCCGCCTCCCTGCTTTCCTCTATTGGATCTACGATCCGCTCGTCGCGATCACCTCCCGTTGATCGACTCTCGAGGGCTGAATATACGACTTTTCCAGGTTCGGTGAGGTTTTTTTGTTGGAGGCGTTGTATGCAACGGGGAAAAATCTGCGTGCACAAAAACGGCGCATGAGGCCGTTGCGATATGCGCTTCGCCCCGCTTGGGTTGCGCTTTGTGCAGCGCCGACTCTCGGCATCTCTATAGTTCGTTGAAACGAGGTGCCGGTCCTGTTCGTCTTTTATTTGTTTTCGGGGCAGAGCTCGAAGGCTTTGTCGAGGGCGGCCGTTGGGCTGTCGAACTCGCCAATTGTCGTGCCGCCCTTTGCATAGGCGGCGATGTAGGCAGCGGCTTCACGTTTTTCACGGCCGGCATGAACATCAAGGACGGTGTAGTTGGTTATCCCATCGCCTGGGGCCTTGATGATAATCGCTTTGGCGCCGCCGTAGCTCGCCGTCCACACGCGGCATTTGCCCTTTGCGGGTTTTAGCTTGGCCGCATTCGTTGCGGTACCAGCGAGCGCAGTTTTTGTGGTCTTGGCTTCAGGAGTTTGTTTGTTGTTGGTGCCGGCCGCGGGTGCTTCTTTAGCCGCCGTTTGGGCTGCTTTGGAAAGGCCAACAAGAGATCCTGCGCCCGGGGCTGGTTTTTCGTTGTCGTTGATAACCGTCGCGCCTGCTGGTGCGAGCGTGGTTGTCGCTGCTGGCGCAAGCGTTGTGACGGATGCCTGCTTGGTTGCTGCCGTGTTGGCTGCGACTTGCGTATTGGATTTGGTGCCGCGTGCTTTGGCAACAAGTTCTGGTCTTGGGTCCGGGGCGTAGCAGAAGTTCGTATTAAATGCGTTTGAGATTGAGTCGATGTCGTCGGAATAGCCTCGGTCGTTTGGTGCCCACTTGGTGCCCAGGTGGTTGAACGTGATCGGTCCGCGGATCGAACGTTGGAACTTCTCCAGCACTTTCCACTCTTGGACTTTGCGGGTGCGCTCTGCGACCGGGTTCTCGATGAACGTGCCGGTGTACATGAGGACGTGTTCGAGATGCGCTCGCACACCATCAGACACGTTGCGGAACCGCTCTCCTTTTACGCCGCCGCCTGTGGCACCCAAACCGGCGAAATTGTATTGGTCGGCGTCAACGTCGCCGGTGTAGCGCAGTGTATTCGTTTCGACGACCATTTGATAAAATGCCATGTCCCAGCGGATGCCGAGGTCCTCGCCATGGCGCATGTAATACATGGCCAGCTCTTCATAATCCCGGCTAAGCCCCGGATTCCGAGATTTCAAGAAGCTCTGCAGCCGGCCTGGCGTTATGCAGGCAGGAACCTTATTCGACGCCGATGTTTTGATTGGCGGCAGCTGAGCTGCGACGGCCGGGAGCGATAGCATGGCGATCGCGGTGGCAAATACGGCGGCTCCAATACGGCTTTGCATGTGGCACCTTCAGGAAGAATTCCAACGAATCAAGCGGCTCATGGGTCATCGCTTGAGATAATTTGTTAACCTTAACGCTTGGTTGAGGCTTGTGGCGATGGACTGATTCCGTCCCGGCTTTACTGGATTGCCCAATTATTAGGGCGCCAATTGGGGCAGGCTTGGGAGGAATTGTGGCGCTATCCTCTGCTTTTGGTTGCTTCACGGTGCTTTAAAAATGCGTTCTCGCGCCGCTCAGGGCCGCCATTCCGGGCGCAGCTGGTCATTTGTTTGTAGAATGAAGTTGCTTGTTTCAGGTGAGGTGTTGTCCGCTGTCGAGCGTGATCATCTGCCCCGTCATAGATGGTGAGTTGAGGATAAACCTCACGGCTGCCTGGATTTCTTCCAGACTGCATGCGCGCTGCAGCAGTGTTGCTGCGACTTCTTCTGCGAAGTCTTCGGGGCTTTGGTGGATGCTTTGCAGGACCGGACCGGGCGCGATGGCATTGACGCGGATGCGGGGGGCGAGGGATTGGGCGAGTGTCTGCGTTGCGGTCAGAAGCGCAGACTTAGAGATTGTGTATGAGAAGAACTCCGGGCGCGGTCTTAATACCCGCTGGTCAATGATGTTGATAACGTTTGCATCCTGGTCTTTTGGGAGCACTTTTGCGAGGCCTGACGCGAGGAAGATCGGGGCACGAAGGTTCGTGTTTAGATGCCGATCCCATACGTCAGGGCTGAGGTCTTCCGGGTGGTCCTCCCAAAAAGACGAGGCATTATTGATGATGCATGTGGGAATAATTCCTCGATCAGAACACGTTTGAATCAACTCAGTCTGGGCTACGGGATCAGACAAGTCGCACTGTACCGTTTCAGCTAATCCGCCGTTCGAGCGGAGCTCTCTAGCGAGTGCGGAAGCATCTTCATCGGACGTATTGTAATGGATGATGACCTGCCAGCCATCTTGCGCCATGGATGATGCAATGGCGTTTCCAATGCGACGGGCAGCCCCTGTTACGAGCGCGGTTCTTGTCGATTTGGTCTTGTTGTCTGGCATGAGCTCCAAATTGGCCTCTAAAATTTACGTTCCAATCGACTCGCCGCAGATGACTTCAACAGCATCGCGCCAGGTCCTTGTGCACCATAGTTCCGCAATCTAAAAAGCCAGGCGCTTGCTGCACATAATTTATGCAAATCGCCTGCTTTTGAATCAGATCAGTAAGTATTCAGTCGGAAAAGAATTGGGGCAGACTGCATAGCTTTTGATCAGAAATGCGCTTTTGTTGCGGTTTAACTACAGCTACTACTGGTAACGGTTGGGATCTCCATTTGGTTGTTGTGAATCGGCGGGCATTAGCGTTCTCTGTTGTCATCCGGTGTCAGTGCGAACACCAGAGTCACACAAGAGATTTGCGTAGATTGCTGCACTGCAACCTACATAGATGGCCAAAGAGAGCCGATACGGGGGTTTTCATGACTAAGAAACTGGGGATCATGGGTTCTGCGATTGCCCTGGCTTTTGCCGGTGCACTTGCTGCTACGCCTGCTGCTGCAGGAGACATCTTTAAGCGCGAGGCGGCTGGCAGCATTAAAGATGCTCCAATGGAAAGCGGTCGTAAGTTTGAGTGGTCGGTTAACGCCGGTTTCATGACCGATTACGTTTTCCGCGGTTTCTCGCAGAGCGACGAGGATCCTTCTTACTTCGTCGGCGCTGACGCATCTTACGGCATCGCTTATGTCGGCATCTGGGGCGCTAAAGTCGACCAGTTCTTCACGGCTTCTGACTTCGAATACGACATCTACGGCGGCATCAAGCCGAAGCTTGGCCCAGTCGAGTTCGATCTTGGTGTGATCTACTACGGTTACTCCAACCAGACGGCCACGGTTGACGTTGACTACTGGGAATTCAAAGTTGGTGCCAGCACCGAGATCAACAAGCTTTCGGCTGGCGTGACCTACTACTACTCGCCAGAGTACACGTTCGAAACGGGTGAAGCCCACACTGTCGAAGGTTCGTTGGGTTACTCGCTGCCAAAAGTCTGGGTGTTCGAGCCTTCCATCGACGGCACCATCGGTTACAACGATGTTGAGCTCGCTGGTGACTACACCTACTGGAACATTGGTATCGGACTTGCTGTCGAGAAGCTGAGCTTCGACTTCCGTTACTGGGATACTGACATCGATAACGATGGTGCAGGTTCCACCGGCAACAACCTTGCTGATGAGCGCTTCGTCTTCACCACGACTATTGCGCTTCCATAATTATCCCCCAACGGAGCGGGCTTAGAAATTCAACTGAGCCCGTTCCGGCCAATTTGGTTTGTTGGGTTTTCCACGATTTTAAAACCGGAGCGGTCAGCTCCGGTTTTTTCGTTTTTGCGCTTTTAGTTTTTGTTTTTTTGTCTGTGTAGAGAACCGTGTGCACCAAACAGCGTTCAGGCTGAGAACTGGCGTTTATTCAGAGACTTGGGATAGGTGGCCAGTGTTTTGTTGACCTCGGCTTCAATCGGGCTGCATTCGTGGGGCGGGGTATTGGCCGTCTTCTTCAACACTGATTTTGCGTTTTGTTGTCGGGCGAGCGGCATCAAAAAACGGCCTTAGAATGGCGGGGCGTGTCGATTGTCAAATCCCCGACATGTAGAGGGTATAGAAGCCGTTTTTATTGCAGGCTTGTCCGCTCCCTTTGTTAATTTGGACGGCCGGCGATCAATCGGGTGGAAGCCAATTTGCCCTCTCTCTGGCACCGCTCGTTGGAGGCCAGCCTGATCGCCCAGATCGGCATACCCCGCTTGCCGTACCAAGCGTCGGGGCTGGCCTCACTTCCTCGACAGACTCAGCATGGTTGTCTGCGCAGTCACCGTAGATGGTTGGCTTGAAACGCCGCATATGTATATCCGCGTGCTGCTCCTGCAGAATCGGCTCGGTGATATCCTCTTGATGGATCTGGGAGTACAGATGCGACGGTGTCGTTGTCGCTAGCCTGCTCGGGTCTTCATTGGAGGGCTACGCGGCCCATGTCAGAAGTTTGGTTGCTGGCTTGAGATGCTTCATTCGCTATTGAACTCCAGCTTTTGGATGGGTTCGGCTTTCTTATCCCCAATTGCAGCATCGATGACATTGCCTAACTAGGCCTGACTCAATTATTCGCTGGTAGGTGGTGCGGAGGATTTTCGATGGCGATCATAATTGGATTGGCATTCGCTGTTCTTGTTGTCGTGTTGCTGGCAGCTTTTGTCGTGCCAGAGATTCGCCGGGTGCGGCGCTTAGAAGACGTTGTTGTCGAGGAAATTCCCGACCAGGCTTGTGCGTTTGGATATAAGATGGCTTGGCTCGCGATACGCACCGAAGATACGCAAAAGCTTGTTCGATCCTTGAAGCTTGCTCGGACTATGCCGGCGAATTGGAATTCTGGCATCGGTACTGTTTACGATGACAAGCTCGGTCCCTCACATGTCTATGTAACGCCACCGGTGGATGGCTGGACGTTTGTGGTTGGGCTTGCTCTTCCTCATCCCGTCAATGAGCGTTTTGTCGATAAGCTGACTCCGCTGTTGCTGTCGCTCGGCGATGAGTTCAACGAGGTGCAGTACTTCTTTACGTATCCGCTGATCGACTTTTTCGCCTGGGCGAGGGTCCAGAATAGGCGGCTGACGCGCGCGTTTGCTGTCAATGACGAGGGGATCGTCTGGAACAAAGGCCGTATTACCCGCGCAGAAAAGGCGCTCGGAATGAGCTTGTTTGAGTTGCGCGGTGTTCGTGAACGTCACGGCGATGCGGGTGGTGAGCTCGTGCTGTATCCCACCGAGGAGCATGTGATGCAGATTGCGCGTAGCTGGAGCATTGATCCGATTAAGCTTGATCAGATGGAAGCTGGTGCCGGGGTTGGTTTTCTTGCACCGATCCCAGCTTCGTGGAGTCCAGAGCGTAGGCGGAAGGCTGCGGCGTAAAGCCGGGCACAGACGAAATAAATCTGCACGAGGTGAACTTGTTTTTGGGCCGACCACTACGCGTGCAGTGGAGCCGAACATTCTTTGACTTAATCAGGCAGCGGGTTTTCCAACAATGGCTGCCATTTGAAGTGCAATCATTCGATCTACCGCGCCCTCAAATGGAACCGTAAAGACGGTCAGGCCACGTGGGTCTTCGCTCCAAGCCTTAAGTGCCTCGGAGAAATCATCAGGTGGTTCCCGCTCACCCGTCAAATCCATAACGGTTCCCGCAAAGGCGGTTTCGCTCATCGGCACGAACGGAATTGTGACGGCTTCGGTGCCGCCATCGGCTTGCGAACTTGGGGCGTCATAAACGCTGAAGCAGATGATCTGGTTGCCGTCACCGCACGTGGCTACTGCACCGATAACAATGCGTGAAGATTCATATCCCTGGGGTGTTTTGTAGGTCCATTCCTGACCTGCAGCGAACTTCATGAGACGTCTCCCGCATGTGACGAACCAACTGGCGGCGACGATACAACCCTTGCTGCTCGCGCACTAGTGGTCTGGGTGGGAGTTTTGCACGGTCATTCAGAAGTTTTTACGTTGGTCGTCCATGACCACGTATTCGCTTGTTCGGTGTCGGTGACACCGGCCGGGGCAGGGGGTTGGATTGCGATGTCTTGCGGCGACAGAGTATCGGAGTACCGCGCGCTTCCATTCGCAGGAGCCGTTGCTGATTGAGCAGTTGTTTCAGCTGCGCGGGATGCTTTAGCTGGCAATTTTACAGGGCGTACGGGGGAAATTGAGCCCGTCGAAATCTTTGATGCGCCTGTGTTCCGCGCAGCTTGGCTTGTGCCATAGGCGGCTTCGTCAAAGATTGTGCCTGTGGGTGAAGCAGGGCGTTGTTCGATTGCGGTGAAGTTAGTTTGCTGACGTGGACCTGAGAAGACGGCTTCCTCAACAAACGTCCAGAAACCAACAGCGTGCCAGAACGCAGCACCAGCAAGGAATCCGAGCGATGCATAGATCCATCCCCCGCGACGGGCCTTGGGGCTGACGTTCGCGACTTCAGGAGCGCGTGTGTTTGGCGTTGTATCCTGGGTTGGTTTATGAGCGGCTTTGTTGTGGCTGCGGGTTTGCGTATTGCTGCGTGTTGCAGTGTTATCGGTACCACTCAATGGCCACGGCTGTTGTGCGGGTGCAGCTGGTGTTTTTCTCGCTTCGCGCTGCAGTTTCGCAGCAAAAGCACTGTCGAGTGAGGGGGGTGTCGGTTGCAGCTGTTCAGACGGCTGAGGGTCCGATGCTTCGTTGCTTGCAGCCGAAAGCCGATTCTGGCGATTGATGACAGTGCTCATGCGTGCTCCCAGGCTGGGTTAAGCCACGGTGTTTCTGCTTCATTTCTAGAAGCGTGAATCGATTAGGAGCCAGTCTGGGCCGATATCCTTTACAGGAACAAGATTGTCAGACCGCTGCGAATCGCAGTGGGGCAGGTTTCCACAGTTATGTGCCTGGGATGAGCGATGTCTTTATTTGCGGCGACGAATGTTCGATGTCCGGCATTCTTCAGACGTGAGTGTCAGCGAACCGGGGGAACAAACATGCGTTTGGCGTTGCAAAGCCTGCGTTGGTTCTCATTGCGCCCGCATGGGATCGGCTTGCCTTCTTTCGAGACGCAGATGCGGACTTCACGCAAGCGGTTGCCGGCACCGCCGCAGGAGATGGCGATCATGTCTGGCTGCAAGCCGATGGTACTGTTCGCAGCAATGAATTCATCGACCAGGGTTTCAGGTGAAACCATCTGCGGTTTGTTCGGCTGAACATAACGCTGGGGGATTTTGATTTTGCGGAAGACGCTTTTCGACAATCCGAAGTAGCGGTCTGGTCGCAGGCCTGAGCAGGTCCCGTGCTTTTTGTATTGGTGAATCACCAGCCCTTTGCTTGGCATGATGTCGAGCATGCCGTTGATGACGCGTTTTGGAACATAGGGTTTGAAGTCGGTCCAGCAGCGCTCGGGATATCCGCGAGCATATTGCGGCCAAAGGCCGTGCAACACAAATGCGTAGCCGCGCTGGCCAGGCCTGATGTTGCATTGGGTATCGTTGGCGCGTTTTTTGACCTGAGCCGCGCAATGTGTCGGTGACCACGAGAGCACCAGCGTGTAGTAGTCGAAGTCGCCCGCGACATCCTTGCGGCGGTCTGAGTTGGAGCCGTATTGGTTGCCGCCGTAACGCTGCGCTGACGACGGGTCTGTTGGCAGAACGAAGATCGCGGCCAGCAAAAGGCTGAGTAAGGTTGTCGTTATGCGCGCGGCCATGGGGTCTTCTCCAAAATCGTTCGTGCCGTGTTCGGGCGGTACCATACTCAGTTGATGTGGCGATGAAAACGCCCATTGTGCTTCGTCATGGCGAAGGACTATTGCGCTAGTGCAAACAGAGGCGGTGCTGCCTTAAAGATTGGCGAACCGGTCCAGAATCCGGACCCAGCTTCGGGTACCTTTTTTGAAGCTCTTTAGATTGTACTTTTCGTTGGGCGAGTGGATGCGGTCATCTTCTAGGCCGAAGCCGATTAGTAGGCTGTCCATGCCAAGTGCGGATTTGAAGTCCGTGACGATTGGGATGGAAGCTCCGCAGCCCATGAGGATGGCGGGTTTGCCCCATTCGTCTTCCAAAGCTTCGCAAGCCGCGGCGATTGCGGGTGTATCGGTGTCGAAGCCGACGGCGGCTGAGCCATGGCCACCGCGGAATGAGACGGAACAATCGGATGGAACGCGTTCCGTCACGAAATCTTTGATGGCTTTCAGCACGGTGTCGGGGTCCTGACCGGGTACAAGCCGACAGGTGATTTTGACGCTCGCTTCTGCTGGGATGATGGTTTTGGTGCCCGCACCTTGATAGCCACCTGTGATACCGTTGAATTCAAGTGTCGGTCTGGACCACAGCTGTTCGAGTGGTTGGCGGTTTTTTTCTCCGGCAGGTTCCGACAGGCCAACGCCGTTCAAGAACGCTTGGTCATCGAAACCGATTTGTTGCCATTGCTTGAGTTGTTTCGCCGAAGGTTTCTTCACGCCGTCGTAGAAACCCGGAATGGTGATGCGCCCCTTGGCGTCGTGCATGGCACCGCAGATACCCGTCAGAACGCGGATCGGGTTTGCGGCCAGACCGCCAAAAAGTCCGGAATGCAAATCGCGTTTTGGGCCGTTGACGTTAACTTCGAGGCCGGCAAGCCCGCGCAACATGGTGGTGATGGCAGGTGTGTCGCGATCCCATTGACCAGTGTCGCAGACCAGCACGAAATCAGCTTTAATTTTCTTAGCGTGTTTTTTCAAGAAACCGGGAAGCGAAGGCGAGCCGCATTCTTCTTCGCCTTCGAGCATTACGGTGACATTGATGGGGAGTTCGCCTTCTGCGTTGACCCACGCGCGGGCAGCTTCGATGAAAGTCATCAGCTGGCCTTTGTTGTCTTCGGCGCCGCGTGCGACGATGACTTTGCCGTTTCCTTTTTCGCTTGCGATGCGCGGCTCAAACGGCGGCGACTTCCAAAGCTCTAATGGGTCGGGCGGCTGCACGTCGTAGTGGCCGTAAAACAAGACGTGCGGTTTTCCTGGGGCAGGTTTCTTATGGTTGTTGGCGACGACAATTGGGTGCCCGGTTGTTTCTACGACTTCGGCGTCGAAGCCGATTCCTGCGAGTGTATCTGCGCACCAGCTGGCCGCGCGTTGGCAGTCTTCGGCAAAGGCGGGATCGGTTGAGATGCTGGGAATTGCAAGAAGTTCGAACAACCGGTCGAGGCTGTCGGTGTGGGATGCGTCGACTTTCTTGAGGACTTTGGCGAGGCTGGTCATGCGTTCGGGGTCTCGTCTTGGGAGATGGTGGAGGGTTTGATCAAGTTGGCGAGGACCATAGGCCAGTGGCGGCCTGGAAGTCACGCAGGAAGCTGGGAGACCCAGGCGTTGTCACATTTTCTTATTGGCGCGAGAGCTTTTGCGAGTTGAGCGGTTCCATTTCTACTATGGCGGCGCGCGATTGAATTGCAAAAACCGCATGGAATGGGGCATTGCCGTGAAAACGTCGCTAACGCATCGGTGTCATGCGCCGGGTGTTGGGTAGCACTGCACTTCCGAGCCTTGCTTTGGATCGAAATTCCAGCTGTTACAATCCTGTCATGGCTGCTAATCGGGTTGCAGACGTGGGCGTCTCTTTGTTACTGGCGCCGGATTTGAACAAGGAGTGGGCTGGTATGGCCGACGTTGGATCTGATCGAGACGCGAAACTTGTCTACCTGTTTGCTGCCGGTGAGACCGATGGCCGTGCCGAAATGCGTGACCTATTGGGCGGCAAGGGTGCGAACCTGGCGGAGATGGCGAACCTCGGGCTTCCGGTTCCAGCAGGTTTTACGATCACAACTGAGGTCTGCAAAGCCTACTACGATAATGGTGAGGTGCTGCCAGACGCTTTGCAAGCGCAAGTCGATGGTGCGTTGGAAAAGGTCGGCGCGGTGGTCGGTGCTAAGTTTGGCGACCGGGAAAATCCTCTTCTTTTATCTGTGCGTTCAGGCGCGCGGGCTTCGATGCCGGGCATGATGGATACGATCCTCAATCTTGGTCTTAATGACGAGACGGTTGAAGGATTGGCTAAGCGATCAGGCGATGCACGTTTTGCTTACGACAGCTATCGCCGCTTTATTCAGATGTATTCCGATGTCGTGCTTGGCGTTGACCACGGCGTCTTTGAAGACATCCTCGACAACTACAAAAACCTCAATGCCTTTTCGCTTGATACTGAGCTGACTGACGAAGACTGGCTCGATGTCATCGGCCAATACAAAGAGGCGGTTGAGAACGATCTGAAGAAGCCATTTCCGCAGGACACCTCCGAGCAGCTGTGGGGGGCAATCGGGGCGGTTTTCGGTTCATGGCAGACACAGCGCGCCAAGACATACCGCAGGCTGCACCAGATTTCGGATGACTGGGGAACGGCCGTTAACGTTCAAGCCATGGTTTTCGGCAACATGGGCGAGACGAGCGCGACAGGTGTTGCGTTCACGCGGAATCCCTCGACAGGTGCTAAAGAGATTTACGGCGAGTACCTCGTCAATGCGCAGGGCGAAGACGTCGTTGCTGGTATCCGCACGCCGCAGCCGTTGACGGAACAGGCGCGCATTGAGGCGGGCGAAACTCTGCCGTCACTTGAAGGTCTGATGCCGGAGACGTTCAAGGACCTGATCGCGATTTTCGGCAAGCTGGAACAGCACTACCGGGATATGCAGGACATCGAGTTTACGATCCAGGAAGGTAAGCTCTACATGCTGCAAACCCGCTCAGGCAAACGCACGACGGAAGCGGGCTTGTCTATTGCCAAGGATATGGCGGCGGAAGGACTGATCTCAAAAGAAGAAGCTGTGATGCGGGTTGATCCGGCAGGGCTTGATCAGTTGTTGCACCCGCGTATCGACGATACGGCTGAGAAAGTGATTGTCGCGACGGGCCTGCCGGCTTCGCCAGGGGCTGCGGCAGGGGAGATTGTGTTCTTTGCCGATGAAGCGGAGGCGCTCAAAGCTCAAGGCCGGGATGTCATTCTTGTGCGTGTTGAGACCAGCCCTGAAGACATCCACGGGATGCATGCCGCCGCTGGTATTTTAACAGCGCGTGGCGGGATGACGAGCCACGCTGCCGTAGTTGCTCGTGGGATGGGGCGTCCGTGCGTCTCCGGAGCAGGGATGTTGCGGATCGATGCTGAAGCTGGCGTCATGAAGGTGGGGCCGAGGACCTACAACAAAGGCGATCTAATCACCATCGATGGCGGTACGGGGCAGGTTCTTGACGGTCTTGCCAAGATGAAGCAGCCAGAGCTCTCAGGGGCATTTGGTGAGATCATGGAATGGGCTGACTCGTTCCGCCGTCTTGGCGTTCGGGCCAACGCTGATGGTAAGCGTGATGCGACCCAGGCTCGGCACTTCGGTGCGGAAGGAATTGGGCTTTGCCGGACCGAACACATGTTCTTTGATGATGATCGCATTTTGGCGATGCGCGAGATGATCTGTTCGGAAAGTGAGGCAGGGCGGCGGCAGGCGTTGGCCAAGATTCTACCGATGCAGCGTAGTGACTTCGAAGAGTTGTTTGAAGTGATGGCTGGGTTGCCGGTTACGATACGGTTGCTCGATCCACCTTTGCATGAGTTCCTGCCGCATGAGGAAAAAGAGATTGCGCAAGTAGCCGATGCGCTGGGCTTGAGCGTTGAGAAGCTGAAGGGCCGTGTCGATGAACTTTCAGAATTCAACCCGATGCTTGGTTTTAGAGGGTGCCGTTTGGCAATCCGCTATCCGGAAATCACCGAGATGCAGGCGCGGGCAATTTTTGAGGCGGCAGTTAACGCAGAGAAGGCGACAGGCAAGGCTGTGCATCCGGAGGTGATGATCCCGCTGGTGATCTATCGCGCGGAGTTTGACATTCTCGCCGATGTAATCCGCAAGGCGGCAGCGGCGGTCGAAGCGGAGACGGGTGCAAAGCTCACTTATGATATCGGCACGATGGTTGAGTTGCCGCGTTGTGCGTTGAAAGCTGACGAGATTGCAGACGGGGATCTGGGGGCTGAGTTCTTTTCGTTCGGTACCAACGATATGACGCAAACCTGTCTGGGACTATCTCGGGACGACGCCGGGCCGATACTTCAGACTTACATCGACCGGAAGATTTTTGAGGTTGACCCGTTTGTGTCGATTGATGTGTCGGGTGTCGGCGAGTTGGTCGAGATCGGTACTGAACGCGGGCGCAAGGTGAAGCCGGGTCTCAAAATTGGTATTTGCGGGGAGCATGGCGGCGATCCGGATTCGGTTGCGTTTTGCGAGCAAGCGGGTCTCGATTATGTATCGTGCTCGCCGTTCCGTGTGCCGGTTGCTCGACTTGCTGCAGCTCAAGCCGCGTTGCGCGCCAAGGGCTCTAGCTAAGCCAATTCCGAAGTCCGGCGGCTTCGGATACGTTCAAGGCGTTGTTTCACCATCGCCTTGAAGCGTAAGGCGATGTCATCCCCTGGCTCTGGTATTGCGCAGTCCAAGTCTTCGACCGAAAAATGCAGCGTTCCGTTCTCGCTGCGTGTGGCGTGAATCGCGAAGGCGTTGCTGCCGATCTGGACCGTTTTGGATCGAGTGGTTGCGGCCATCGTTTTCCGTTTGAATCGCTCAATTATGCTTAACGACGAGGAGTGCCAGAGGTGGCTCTCCAAGACAATTCCGCGTGCGGGAAAATCAGATTTTTGGAAGATGAATCGACGATGAGAAAAGAGGCCTGAATCTGGTGCAGAACTACGGCTGATTATTGCCGTCAAAAGGAATGATATTCGCTTAAGTGCGAAACCCTGAGGGACCTTAATCGGGTGTTCTTGGAGAATTGGCGGATCAGTACCAGTGCTTGTCTTCGTCGTCCAAGGATGGGCGCTTAGGCCGTGGTCCGACGTGATGGGGCAAGAGTGCGAGCACGATGATGAGCGGCGGGAATACAAAGCACCAGCCCATCCAGAAGGAGTAATCCCGGTTCTTGTAACCTGCGATGCCGCCTGCAATTGCTGAGGCGAGCATTGCCGTTGCGCCCCAAATGACTATCCAAGTTACGGCTGAGTTACCCATGCCTTATCGCCGCCGATCTGATCCGGTGCTAAAACCAAAATTAGCTAAAGTCTTTTGCTGTTCTAAAGTGGGTGTCAAATGTGGCGGGCGCAAGTTTTTGCTCGCGCCTTCACCGGAATTGTTTGCGTGCTGCGCTTGCTGATCAGGTGCCCGCGTTTATCGTTTCAAGTTCTTGCTCAACCTTTTGCGATTGTGATGGCCAGCTTGCGCCAATCCAGTCGTCTGTTCCGAAGAGCCAGTACCAGAAGCGGTTGCGGCGGTGGTAGCGCTCGACGGTTGCGCGGTACATGGCGTCGACACGTTCGGACATGTAATCGAGGCGCTGGATGGGTGCATCGTTATCGACATCCAGCTGGGTCAACCGCGTGGCGATGGTGTTCATGTCGCTGACGGATTCGCTGCGCCATTGATCGATGGCACCCGCGAGCGTGTGCTGGTTCGCATTCAGCTTCATGATTGCTTCGTGGACTTCGCCTAGTTCGCGTACCGATGTTTCGCGACCTTCGGCGGCTTCCTGACCGTGGCGGATCGCCATGGTCTCCAAAGACACGAGTTTGGCGGCGAGGTCAGACCGGCTCGCTTCCATATCTTTGGTCAGTTGTGTAATTGCCGCGATGCGCTCCTGGAGCGCTTTGTCGAGGTGCTGCAGTGAAGCGCGGGTTTCGCTGCCAAGGGATGCTGTGTTTTGGTTCAGGGCTTTTACGTCGGCTGCCAACGTGTCGGACTGGTGATGCAGGTTGGCGATGCGGTTTGCTAGGCCAGCTTCCAGGTTGTCGAGCCGGGTCGCGAGACGGGCCACGGCATCCGAGCTATCGCTGGTGCTAAGGAGCGCGGTCTCAATATCGTTCAATCGTCCTTCGATGGGGACGAGATCAACGGTTACCGACCCGCCTGAGGCCATGACGCCTTCGAGCTGACGCATGCGGGTTTCAAACTCGGAGGCGACGCGATCACTCACGAGGTTGGCGGCTGCTTCTCCCGCGGTGCGTTCCTCTCGAATGAAACCTTCCAGTTTAACGAGACGGGCCTCAAGCGGCGTGAGGTCGATGCCGCCGGTCTCGTATGCCGTTTCGAGGCGTTTTTCCATCGCTTCCAGGCGACTGGAAAGCTGGGATGCTTCGCGCGATAGTTCGCCGATTTTGGTTACGAGGGAGCGCTCGATATCGCCGAGTTTCTCGGTCGTCCTTAGGTTCGATTGTTCGCTGCCACCGCGGGTGGAGAAGGTTTGCTCCAAGGACACAAAGCGACCGGTCATGTCGTCAGCGAAGCGGCCCGTGTCTTCACGCAGCGACAGGACTAATTGTTCTAGTGCCGCGAGACGAGAGTTCTGGACCATGTCGGTGTGGCTTTGCACCGCCGACTGTCGATAGCTCTGCGCCTCCATCATTGCGTAATCGTCGTAGTAGGCTGGGCGTGTTGCCCGGCGTGGAGGCTCGGGGGGAGCTACATGAAACGCAGTGTCTGGCAAGGTGTAAGATGGTGAGGCCATCGTGTTGTCCGACATCAAGCCAGGTTTGTGGCGATGCAATAGGTGTAGCCCTGGCAGCTCGGGATGGACTTCCAACAGGACGTGCAGCAGGTCAGAGACGCTTGCTGGGCGGTTGCGCGTGTAGGCATACTTGGCAGAGGCCTTGAGGGCTTGTTCGAAGGCGGCTGAGCGGCGTGGGTTGGTTTGGCCGTTCGTTGGCGAAATCGGAATTTCGCTGGCGATGTAGGCACCAGCCTCACGACGCAGGCTGGCGTCACGGATGCCATGTTTTTCCAACACCTCTGCCGCATCGTCGATACGGGTTAGGGCGAAAAGGAGGTGTTCGAGCCGGACATCTGCGGATCGATGCGCAAGCGCGATATCAAAGGCGTGATTGCAGCACGTTAGCAGCGTGTCATCGACCCAGATGGGTGCGCGATCATGAGCGTCCTCAAAGTCGCGGGTGCCATTTGTTGGCAGTTCGAACGCGCCACGCTCACCGCCGCTGCGGGATTGCGGTGTTCGCAGATCGAGATCCCCACCTCGGTAGCTCATTTTGTTAACTCCTCAACTTACGCAACGCCGCGCTTGTCATCGCGGCATTTACTCAAACCGTCACGTCACTCGGCGGCTGGTTGCGTCCCTACAACCACTTAACGGATACGCGCGTCTTTTTTGGGCCGCATGGATTTGTCGATAAAAGACAAGGCCAGCAAAGAAGACGCCAGAAAAGCACTACAGCCCCAGAATAACGCCTTGTACGCCGGGGCGCGAGCAAATGCGCGCTTCTTTCTTTGCTTTGGTCAATATCCGAAACGACCGAAGTATCAATGACTTGTTTTAGTGAATATTTTTCAAACAGGCGTTCAAAACTTGCCTTTTTGTTAACCCTTGCGCGATTGGCATCGGATTATCTTAGAAAAGTTTTCCTTGCAGCGGTTGTTGGAGCTCAGGGCTGTCATTACGGGGGTTATTGAGATCCCGTGAGACAGGAATGATCTCCAGAGTGCCGTCTGGCGCGGGTTTTAGGTACTTCTCAAGGTGTGTCGACGACCCCGATGAGCAATCGAGCCAGTCCTGATAATCGTCTGTGTCAAGGATTACCGGCATACGGTTGTGAATGTGTGCCATCTCGGCATTTGGCTCGGTTGTCAGGATCGCCATCGTTTCGACTTCGCTACCATCGGCGCCTAGCCAGTGCTCCCAAATCCCGGCCAAACCCATTATCTTTCCTGATGCCAGACGGATCAGGTGGGGTTGTTTTTGTCCCGATTTGCCGGACCATTCGTAAAACCCGTCCGCGGGAATGATACAGCGGCGATGGCGCATTGCTCCGCGGAACGAGGGCTTAACGGCTGCTGTTTCGGCGCGGGCGTTAATTAGGGTGGATAGGGCTGCCGGGTCTTTGGCCCAGGAGGGAATGAACTTCCATATGACAAGCGCGAGTTCACGCTCTTTGCGGATCGAGTTACGCACGATCAATACAGGTTCTGTTGGCGCGATGTTGTAACGTGGCGGAAATTCATCATCGGCTTTGCAGCCAAATGTTTGGCGGACGGCTTCGGCAGGCGATGTCAATGAAAAGCGAGAGCACATGTGAGCGTGACTAAATCAGTTGTTGGTTGCGGCCAGTCTGACATCTGCATGAAGGCGGCGGAAGGGCTTCTATGACAGCGGCGGTCTACGGCGCGAGTATGGTTGTGTTGAATGGCGATGCGGTTTTGCTCGTTAAGCGCGGGCGAGAACCGTTGGCTGGTCTTTGGAGTCTTCCTGGCGGCAGGATCGAGGATGGCGAATCTAGTCTTGAAGCGGCCCTCCGAGAAGTTTTCGAGGAAACCGGGCTGCGTCCTGTTAAAGCCCGGTTCTTGGCTCAACATCGGGTTTGTTTGGCTGGCCAGGCTTCTGCAAGTGATGCGAGAGACAGGGCTGAAAAAACCGGGGAAACCTGGCTTGACGTCTACTATGGGTCCGCGGAGTCGCGTTTAGTTGAAGCCGGTGATGACGCATCAGAAGCAAGATTCGTCAGCTTGGATCAGTTGGATGCCTATCCATTGACGGAAGGTGCTTGTGATCTAATCCTTGCCGCTGCCTCACTTTTGGCCGACAAGCCCTGCACCTGAGTTAGCAAACTTATCCCGACATCGGATCTGGGGCCGGATGAACGACACTTCGACAGGTTTGGCAACGCGAAAGACTTATTGCCAGTGGCCTAAGTGGCTGGTTGGGAAACTCGCGCTTATGCCATTACTTGCAATGACTGTCCTGTTTGGTTCGGCTGGTTTCGGGGCTCCTGCGCAGTCTGCGGACCAGACCGTCAAGGCTTATGACACCAAGCTTCTTCGTTTGTCGGAGATCATCGGTGCGGTGCACTATCTTCGCGAGCTTTGCGGCGCGGGCGACGGGCAGTTGTGGCGCGACCAAATGCAGGAACTGTTAAAGGCCGAAGGGGCTTCCGCACTGCGGCGTGCGCGACTGACGCGAAGCTTTAACAAGGGTTATCAGAGCTACAGCCGGACATACAAAGTTTGCACGACATCGGCCCAAACCGCCATCTCGAGGTTTCTTGATGAGGGGACCGAAATCGCCGAGGGGTTGGTTAAATCCAATCCCTGACCCGTTGGCCCGAGACTTGCGATGTGGGCCATGACGCATCCAGCCCTGCTCTGAGATCCTAGTTTGGGGCGGGTGTTTCAGATTAACACGCGGCTAACGGCGACCTGACGATTTACGTAAATTTGATGGAAATCCCACAGTCGCTGACCAGCGTGTTAGGTCACAAGCATCGGCATACGCTGCCATGCCCTGTGTCGACGCAATAAACAAGAAAGCCGTTCTATGGACATCCGCGAAGATCGCAAATCGGAAGATGACAGCTTGTTGGCTCTGGATTTGATCCAGGCGGCTTGGGAGCGGGGTGAAGAAAGCGGTGTTCCGCAGGAGCTGATGGCCTACGCCGCCGTTTTTTCCGGCATGCGCGACTTGGTTTCGATCTTTGGGGAGCGGGCCGCTGCTGCGATGGCCAAGAACCTAGAAGAGCGCATTCAGCAGGGTGAGTTTTCTAAACCCAACGACCACGACGGCATCGTGCATTGAATTGGCGGTTTGCGTTTTTCGGCGCTGTTAGTGGAGCGATGCGTCAGCGCGCGTATCGCCACTGGGGCATATAACCTTCGAGGTATTGCCTGCTTGCTGGCTGGCTATGGTCCGTGGCCCACGAGGATTTCGTATCCAGTTTCACCGATCAACACGAGGCCGAATACGACTAGTGCCAAGCCTGCAATTTTGTTGATTAAGGATAGTCGGTCGAACGACAGTTTGTGTCGTAAACGCGCGACGACGAAAGACAGCCCGACCCACCAACTCAATGAACCGATCATGATGGCGGCGACCATCAAAAGTGCTTCGACAGGTCCTGTGACCTCCACAAATGTCGAGATGCCGCCGAAGATCGCGAATAACCCAAGGACGGCTCCGGGATTGGTGATCGTGAGGACAAACGTTTTTGGGACATCCCAAAGGTAAGCCAATGTCGATGCCTTGCCGTTCGTCTCGACGTTGCTCTCGTCGATCGTCGGGGCGGTCATGTAGAGCCGCCAGCCGAAGGCCAGCAGGACGAGCCCGCCGATGATCTGAATGCTATGTCGGTGGTGGTCGACGGCACCTGATATGGCACCAACACCCATGGCAGCTAACAACGCAATTAGCCCGTCGCCCAAAACAGCACCCAGTCCAGCTGCGACGCCGCCCCACAAGCCACGTGAGATCGCGCGTTGAATGCACAGGATGTTGACGGGTCCGACCGGGGCGGCCACAAGAATGCCAATGGCAAACCCGACAGGCAGGACGAGCGGATTGGGAAGGATCACGTCGCGCCTCTCAGTTGGGTTGGTGGTGCGAACAGCACGAAGCGCGGAGGCTGCAAGGTGTGTTGCGAGTCGGGGTGCCGATTTGTGGTAATGAACACCTGCTTGCAGGGCCGGTTGCCAGATATCTTTGAGCTTGGGTGAAGCACATGCGCGCTAAGTTTTTGATCTCGAGAGCGTTGGAGGTCGCAGTCCGTGCGCGATGGTTCGCCGGACAACTTGGCCGTTTTCGTTTGTTGCAACCTCTCCCCCATTGGTCTCGGCGCACTGGTTGGATTCGGTGCGCGGCGATTCCGGCATTGGTAGTCATGCTTGCTGGGCTTGTCCATTGTCTGGCTGGATTGGATGGGGTTCATGCTGCTGACGACGTCGCAGGCAACGCAACCCTTGAGGCCAGTCGGACCAACAAGATATCGGCAACGGGTGAGGCCGATGTGGGCCGGCCGGTACAGGTCGACTTGGACGAATTGCCGATCCCCGTCCTGGAAATGCGTGATGCGATCCTGGTTGCAGTAGAAAGCGGGGATCTTGAGGATTTGCGTACAGCGATTGAATGGAATGAGCTGCGTCCGGAATTCGGGGTGTCAAAGGATGATGATCCAATTGAGGTCTGGCGCAAGCAATCGGAAGATGGCACGGGTGGCGAGGTGTTAAAGCTGCTTGGCAAGCTGTTGGAAGGCGGGCCTGCAAGTCTTCCGATTGGCCGGGATCACGAGAACAACGCCGTTTATGTCTGGCCGTATTTGTCGGAAGTCCCCGTCAAAAATCTCAACGCCGCGGATCGTGAAGCCCTCAGTGCAATGATGTCAGAGGCAGAGTTGGAAGACTTGCTAGAGCACGGCAAGTGGACCTGGTACCGGTTGGCGATTGGTGCAGATGGCACGTGGCATGTTTTTTCGAGAACAGAAGAATAATTCAGTTTTGTGAAGCGGCGACTTGTAAGCTCTTCTATTGATGAGGCTATTAATCCGCTCGCAGATTATTGTTTCTGAATGTTTCTTGATGTGATGTGCGACTAATTTTCCCATACCCGCCAGAGGCTTGTTTCAATCCATTAAGCATGGTTGGTAGCCGCGTTTGTCGGGACCGCTTCATCCAATGGGCGCCCGGTTGTCGAAGTTGATTGAATGAGGGGTCAGGGCATGTCGAGGTTCTTCGCCGTCCTGCTTGCAGCTCTCGTGCTGTGGGCGCCAATTCGAGCGCAAGCTGAACCGGCCACCTGGGGTGGTGATGCTTACGCAAATCCATATGAATCCAAGTCGTCCTATAAGAAAAAACGTAAGTATGGGCGGAATAAGAAATACTGGAAAAAATCCGGCTACAAGAACAAGCGAAAGTACGGAAAGAAAAAGTACTCCCGCCGTTACAAGAAGAAGAAGGCCTATAAGAAGGTCATGACCGGTGGTGGGCGTCCTTACATCGCGCCGAAGCGACCAAAGGTCGTGAAGTTCCGCAAGGGTTACGGCCGCGGAAACATCGTCATCGATACCGCGGGGCGGAAGCTCTATTACGTCTTGGGTAAGGGCAAAGCCTATCGGTATCCGATTGCTGTTGGTCGCCCTGGGTTTTCGTGGACGGGTACCAAGCGCATCACCGCCAAACGTAACTGGCCGGATTGGCGTCCACCGAAAGAAATGCGTCAGCGTCAGCCGCACCTTCCGGAGTTGATGAAGGGCGGGGTGAACAACCCGCTAGGTGCGAAAGCGCTTTATCTGGGATCTTCGCTTTATCGAATTCACGGCACCAACAATCTGGCGTCGATCGGGACGGCTTCGTCATCGGGTTGTTTCCGGATGGCGAATTCGCACGTCACGCACCTTTCGGGAATTGCAAAGGTTGGTACTAAGGTTCACGTGGTACGCAGCCTTTACAAAAAGCGTAAAGGCAAGCGCCGTTATTCGAAGCGTCGTTACCGCAAGGCTAAGCGCAGCTGATTCAGTCGTTCGCGGGATTTTGCTTAAAGGAAATCCTGCGGACCTGTTGTGAAGAGTATAAGAAACGGGCGGCTCCTGGATGGAGCCGCCCGTTTTCTTTTCGTCATTAGTCATCTTGATAATGTTCGCCGTACATCGGTTCGTACAAGCAAAGGGATAAGGTCCGGCAGGGCTAGTTGCGCCCTAACTTGATGCGGACCCCGGGTGCGGGGCGCTCGAGCAAAACATCGCGCCTGAAGCGGAACAGTTTGGCCGGGCGTCCGCCTGTGCGTGTCTTTACATCGCCGGTTGGTTCAACGAGGCCCGCGCTCTCAACCAAGCGACGGAAGTTCTGCTTGTGCAGGTGAGGTCCTAAAATGGCCTCGACGTGTTTTTGCAACTCAAAGAGTGTGAACTCTTCCTGCATGAGTTCAAAGATCACTGGCCGATATTTGATTTTGGCGCGGACGCGTCCGATTGCTGTGGCGAGCACCCTTCGGTGATCAAATCGCATGGCGGCACCAACCGGCGCAGTTGAGCTATCGACCACGGCTGCGGATTCCGGGCGATCGCGGCGGGCTTCTGCAACGAGGCCTGCCTCGTAGAGCAATTCATATCGCTCTAGCACTTTTTCTTCGTCCCAGGTTGCGCCATCCAAGCCAAAGCAGATACGCGCGCGTTGTTTCCGGTCTAGTGGTCGGGCTGGTGAAGACCTTGCATTTGGGCTTTCGATCCAGCGTTGGAGTTCTGGTGCGATGACGTCCTGGATGATTTCAGGGCAGCCTTTGCGCCAGTCTTCCCAAGGGAAATAGTGATACCAACTGCGCCACAAGCCACCGCGCAGGTTTTCGCAATCGCTTACGCGGGTCAGTGCGAGATAACCAATTGACACGATGTGCGGTAGGCTGTCGCCCGGTTGAGCATGTCGCCCGCGATCACCAAACGTGTAGAGTTGTTCGACGTAACCAAGGTCAATGCCGGTTTGCTCGTTGACCCAAGCACGCAATCCAATTTCCAGCGTTCGGTGTTCGAGTGGTGAAAAAGGGCCGTACGGTAATCCATCGGCCCCAGCTGTTTCGTTTGCGTTTCTGACGACCAAGACAACTGGTTCGTCATTTGCGACAGACACGATCGCAGCGTTTAGCCCGATTTCAACAGGTGCTGAATCTAACGTGCGTCCCGTTCCTCGCAAATCTCTTGAAAGCGGCTCGGCAAATTCTGAACTTAAATTAGCAGTCGTAGTCACGGCGAGAACCTCCGTGTCGGCTGTGGTGCGGCAAGCGATCGATGCCTGCGGCAGTCACTCCGACATAGCTCGCGATCATGCCCGCTTTGCGCGGCCCCCCAAGCATAATCAGCCCCCAAAACATTGAACGTCTTGCGCTTTTGCAGCCGAGCCCTGCTCAAGCACGTGTGTTTTTTTAGGGGCTGATCATGGCGAATTTCAGAAGATTACAAGTTCGAAATGCGAAACGCGTTGATTAGGGTGTTGTTTAACTTGGGAATTGAACGTCAGTCAGCTCGCCTGTGCGGCTGAGGACAAAGTTTGAAATCGCGTCAAGAACTGCTTTTGCGCGTCGGCAGCCGGGAGCGGTTCTAGCTTCTGTAGATTACACAGAAGTTCCTTGCGGAGGTTGTCAGGTGCTCCGAAGAACGACTTGGCCTCGTCGGTTGCAAAGCCTGCCAGGACGGTTGCTTCAAAGTATGCTGCAGTTCGATCCGCAGCTTTGATTTCGGCACTGATCTCGTCGGGTAAGCGGTTGGGTAAGGCGAAGCGCTGGTGGATGGCTTCAAG
This sequence comes from Filomicrobium sp., assembly GCA_040219445.1. Lineage (GTDB taxonomy): Bacteria > Pseudomonadota > Alphaproteobacteria > Rhizobiales > Hyphomicrobiaceae > Filomicrobium. The sequence continues at coordinate 1,377,782 of JAVJSM010000003.1, forward strand.
CAGCCGGTTCTCGAAAGCTTTATAGTCTAGTCCAATGGCGTTTTTGAACGGTGATATGAGATCGCCGACGACATACTCGGCAGCATCATGGAGAAGCGCTGCAAGCCGCCATTTGTTTGGCCACGTCGGGTTTCTTTCAAAAGCAATGTCCTCAACAATCAGAACATGCTGAGCGACAGACAATGCGTGAGGACCAAGCGTTTGGCCATTCCAGCGAGCAACGCGCGCTAAGCCATGCGCAATGTCGTCAATTTCAATATCGGCGGGGTCTGGATCAAGTAGGTCGAGGCGGCGGCCTGAAAGCATGCGTTGCCAAGCACGTGCGGTATTGGAGCCGAGTTTGTTGATTGCTACGGCGGCGCTGTCAGGTGGCGAGGATTTGCGATTCGTCATGCCGGTAATTTAGCGCGGGCTTGCAGTTCGGCACAGGGGGCGTGGCGATGGCAGGAAACGAGGTGATCGTTGACCATGCCGACTGACTGCATGAAGGCGTAGGCCGTCGTTGGGCCGACGAAGCGGAAGCCTCGTTTTTTGAGTTCTTTCGACATGCGTTTGGAGATGTCAGTTTGGGCTGGGACCTCGGCGAAGGTCTGCCATTTATTTGCGATCGGCGGGCCATCGAGCATGCCCCACAAGAGGCCGCTGAAACTTTCTTTCTCAGAGACCTCCAGGAAGCTTTTTGCGTTTTCAATCGTCGCGTCGATCTTCAAGCGGTTGCGGATGATGCCGGTATCAGCCATCAGGCGGGTGCGATCGTTGTCGGTGAAGCGTGCGATTTTCTCCGGGTCGAAGCTTTTGAATGCTGCGCGGAAGTTCTCGCGCTTTTTCAGGATTGTTAGCCAGGATAGGCCGGATTGGAAACCTTCAAGGATAAGTTTTTCAAACAAGGCGCGGTCGTCGAATTGCGGCACGCCCCATTCGGTGTCGTGATACTCGGCATAGATCGGCACTTCGATGCCACCCCAGGGGCAGCGCACAAGTTCTATGTCTTGTGCCGCTTTTGATTTTCGGCTCACGATTTTGGCGTCGGTTCTGGTGGGAACTTGAAGGTTGCCCACGATGGCAGCGACAAGTCGAGTTTGGTGTCGTTGGCTTGTAGGGTGTCGCCTTTGGCAAGTGCGTCGGCGGCGCGATCCAGGCGCAGTAGGGCAAGAGCCTTTTCACCGGCGACGGTGCCGAGTGTTCCGATAGCGGCGCTACTGGTGCGAATTTCGGTTCCGGTTTCGGGCAGCGGTGCGTCAGCGCTAATCGGCACGACGCGTTTTCGAGCCGTTGAGCGGTGTTGCATGCGGCTGACGACTTCCTGGCCGACGTAGCATCCCTTCTGGAACGAGACGCCGCCCAGTTGGTCGTAGAGTGCTTCGTGCGGGAAGGTGTCGCCGAGTGGGAAATCCTTGCCGGCTTCGGGAACGCCAATAGCGATACGGTGGGTGTCGTAGTCGGTTTCGGACGCCGGTGATGCTTGCAGCTTGCCTAGGGCGTCGGTGGCCTCTGATGTGAAAAGCAGGCGCGCACCAAGCTCCCCCCGGCGCGGGTCGATGAATGCAATTCCCTCAATCTTGTCTGCGGCAGCCGCAGCCCCATCTCCCCACAGAGCGGCAACTGTGTAATCGGCGCTCACGTCCTGAAGCGTCACATCGGCGCGAAGTTTGTACATTGTGAGCCGCTTCAACAGGTCTGGGATTTCCGCTTTGCCGGTTTCCAGTAAGTAACCGTCGGCCACGGCGATGACGAAGAAGTCGAACAGGATTTTGCCTTGCGGGCTGAGCAGGCCTGTGTGCTTTGCGGCGGGCGCTTCGAGATCGTCGATGTCGGTTGTCAGGATGCCTTGCAGAAATTTATGGGCATCTGCGCCCGAGACTTTAACGACGCCGCGGTTGGGCAAAGAAGCGGCTTTCAATTCGGACATTTGGCAGCCTTTCGGGTTCGATGGCTTGCGGTTCGCGTGAGACTTAACTAAGCGGGTGATCGACAGGGTGCAAGTCGCGCCCGCCAAACCCTTCAGATTCAAGGAGCCGCGACATGCCGGAAACGTTCGACCTCATCATCAAAGGTGGCGTGGTTGTCAATCAGGACGGTGTGGGTGCGCGCGATATCGGGATCCAGGACGGGAAGATCTCGGCGCTGGGCAACCTGTCGCCGGATAGTGCGGGCGAGGTGCTTGATGCGACGGGGCTGACCGTCATCCCGGGTGTGATCGACAGCCAGGTGCATTTTCGCGAGCCGGGGATGACGCACAAGGAAGATTTGGAAACGGGCTCGCGCGGCGCGGTGCTGGGTGGCGTGACGACGGTTTTCGAGATGCCGAACACCAACCCGAATACGACGACGCCGGAACTGCTGGCTGACAAGGTCAAGGCCGGGCACCACAGGATGTTCTGCGACTTCGCGTTTTATGTTGGCGGCACGGAAGAGAACGTCGACGATATCCCTGAGCTGGAGCGCCTGCCGGGCGCGGCGGGGATCAAAGTGTTTATCGGCTCGTCTACGGGCACGCTGCTCGTCGATAAGCCGGAGGTTCTCGACCGGATCATTTCCAAGATCACGCGTCGTGCGGCGTTCCATTGCGAGGATGAGGGTCGGCTAAACCAGCGCAAGGATTTGCGTGTTGAAGGAGACCCGTCTTCGCATCCGGTTTGGCGCGATGAGATTGCGGCGCTGATGGCGACAAAGCAGCTTGTCGGCTTGGCGGAGAAGTATGGCAAGCGGGTGCATGTGCTGCACATCTCGACGGCGATTGAGATGGAGTATCTGGCGCATCACAAGGAGTGGGCGAGTGTCGAGGTGACGCCGCATCACCTGACACTTGTTGCGCCGGAGTGTTACGAGAAGCTTGGTACCTACTGCCAGATGAACCCGCCGGTTCGTGATGCGGCCAATCAGACGGGCATATGGGCGGGGATCGCCAATGGTGTGGTGGATGTTCTGGGTTCCGACCACGCGCCACATACGCGCGAAGAAAAGGACCACACGTATCCTGCCTCGCATGCCGGGATGACGGGCGTGCAGACGTTGTTGCCGATCATGTTGGATCACGTGAACGCCGGGCGGCTGAGCCTGGAGCGGTTGGTTGATCTGACGGGGCATGGTCCGCAGCGGTTGTTTGGTTTGCGGGGCAAGGGGCGGATTGCGGTTGGCTATGATGCCGACCTTGCCATCGTTGACATGAAGCGGACCGAGACCATCACAAATGACAAAATCGCCAGCCGTGCGGGCTGGACGCCCTATGACGGCAAGGCGGTGACGGGCTGGCCGGTCGGCACATTCGTGCGCGGTCGCAAGGTGATGTGGGATGGTGAGATTTTGGGTGCCGCAACGGGTGAAGTTGCGCGGTTTAATGAGGGGGCGTGAGGATTGGTGATGTCGGAATTCGGTTGCGGCTAGCGTGTCCTGTATGTTGCGTTTATTTACCGGCTTCACGTTCGCTTAAAAGCATACAGTCAATGTAGCAATTGTTTGCTGGAGCGAATTTTATGGCGCAAGGAATTTTGGCACAAAGGTTTAGTCCGCGACTGGTTTGGGCAGCTACGGCGTTCATTGCAATGCTATTCTTTTACGGTTGGTGGACCGCTTTTTGCTTTAAAGGGATGCGGTACCTAACGGTTGAAGAACTCTGTCAACGTTATCGGGATCAAATAAAGCACCCCGAGTTGAGAGCTGCAGTCATGAGCTGTGGTCGCGTCAAACAGATATGGCCAGGAACAGTGCAGTTGGAGAGATACGTCAACACTGACGTCCTCGATTTCCCCTCTGATGAAATCCGGCAAATTACTCTTGGGCCGTGCGGTAAAATCATAGAGTAACAAGATTTCTAGCAACAGGCACCAGTGTGCATGCGAAGGGCCGCAGATGACACGATCAGCTTTCGCATGTTCCTGATGTGGTTTTTATACTCTCAGTACGCCAATGGGCGGTTTCGAGATTTGCGCAGTCTGCGGTTGGGAGGATGATGCGGTCCAGGGAGAAGACGAGGACTACGAAGGCGGCGCAAACAAAATGTCTTTAAGAAGCGCATGGTGAGTGCGGCTATGACCGTTCCCGCTCCTTCTTGATGTCCACGATCCCTGATGTTTTTGTAATGGTGAGGCCTGACGCTTGGCTTCGCGTGAAGCATTCCGATTTTATGCCGCGTTTCTGCACATAGTAGCCTTCGGTTTCAAATGTGTGGCACGCCGCTGCGGGACCGAAATAAGTAATGTATGTGAATCCCTTTTTGCCGTTCCAATAGTCGAAGCATTTTTTACTATCGGTGCTTGGGTTGCTTAGTGTGCCGCCTGGGACAAAGCAGACTTTCGACCATTCGAAGGGTATGTGATTAGACAACTCGCTCATGCCAACTGGTGTGGGTGGAAGAGGTTGTCCGCGTGAGTGTGGAAAGCTGATGGTGATCCAAACCACGGCTAATGCTGGGATGCTGAGAAGCAAAAAGCTGGCGAGTATGATTGCTTTCAAAAAAGAGAGGGGCTGCGACAAACTTTTCAACTCCTTGTCTGGCTCAATATTGGGAATAAGAGCCTAACGCACAATCAGTCATCGCCACTGCGAAATTCGTATTGGCGGATTACGGCTTGCGCCTAATCCGCCCTACATGGTGCTCTATTTTGACCCGCCCTACTTTCTGTTAGCATCAGCTTAGTTCTCCGTAGGTGTCTTTTTTTAGCGCGTCCGAAAGAGTGACATCGATCTTTCTAAAGATAGGAAAGTAATTGAATCTTGGGTTGTCGAATGTGCCACCGTAAACGCCCAAAGCTTTGATTATTAGATTGGTTGCTACTATACGTTCATCGCGAGATATAAAGTTGTACGGCTTTAACCGGTTCCTGACGGGACCGCCGGGGCCACCAATTTGTTCTATGATCCATTGCACTTCAAATATTGGCTGACCATCTTCCGAACGTCCAACTTGTTTCTTTGACTCAACTGCCCGGACGCCTATCGACTTCGTCCCCCATGACAAAGAAAAATATTCGACGTTGGGTTCAGGAGTGCGACCCAGCACACTTAACGAAATAGTTTCGTTATTGCTCTTCAAACGCCGTTCGCAGTGGTCAGCGAAAAATTCAACTTCTTCTGGAGATGATAAGTGGGTTTCGAGCGGCATATTGATCCCATTCAAGCCACGTTCATGGTTCGTTGACCGTCGACGTGCTGGAAGCGCGCCTCTGGCAGGACTTGGAGGTAGTGCACATCGTTGGCTATCCCTTTACCCACCCCTGCGACGGTTTTTTGAATGTCGCTGGTAATTTTGCCGCAAACGCCTTATATTACTCACGTAACGACAATGCTCCCGCTGAGCATAATAGGATAAGTACACTGGCCGCTGTGCCCTGAAAGGACGTTGGAGAAGCGGCCTGCGTAGAGTCTAAACTAGATATGCTCAAATTGAGTATATCGAAGAATTCAATGAGGAAATCGGCGCGCAAAGCCGAGTGGCAAACGAAAAATCCGGCTGAAAACCGGGGCAGTCGAGCGGCAGATGAGAAAGCCGGTCGGAGAACGCATAAGCCAACCGGGGATCGGCAGAGATCTCCACCTTTGCGAGCCAAGTGATCCAGAGCGCCAACATGGCAGGTGGCGCTGAATGAGAGGAAGGAGTTCCGCATGGATACGATCGAGCTTTTGAAGCCGAACCCGAGCCACGGCGAACCCCGTAAGTTCGAAGTTTTGCCGCGGCCTAATCTGGAATTCACCCCGGAGGTCGAAGCGGAAACGCGCGGTCTTTATGAAAAGGTGAAGCACGTCGTGACGCCGATGGAGTGGCCGCACTATGCGCCGCTGATCAAGGCGATCAACGATCTGAAGAAAACGCGCAACGCGGTGATCCTGGCGCACAACTATATGACGCCTGAGGTGTTCCACTGTGTGGGCGATTTCCAGGGCGATAGCTTGCAGCTTGCCAAGGAAGCGGGCCGTGTCGATGCCGATGTCATCGTGCAGGCGGGCGTCCACTTCATGGCGGAAACCTCCAAGCTGATGAACCCGGATAAGACGGTTCTTATTCCGGATATGGATGCGGGGTGTTCGCTGGCGGAGTCGATTACGGCGGATGACGTAAAGCGTCTGCGTGAGGCTTATCCCGGCGTGCCGATTGTGACGTACGTGAATACGAGTGCGGCGGTGAAGGCGGAGTGCGATATCTGCTGTACGTCGTCGAACGCGGTGAAGGTTGTCGTGAGCCTGGGTGCGCCGCGGGTGCTTTGTATTCCGGATGAATATCTGGCGAAGTACGTTCAGACGCAGACCGACGTGGAGATCATCTCGTGGAAGGGCCGTTGTGAAGTGCATGAGCGCTTTTCGGCTGAAGAGATCGAGACGATGCGGGAAGCGGAGCCGGGTCTTAAGGTCATCGCGCATCCGGAGTGTCCGCCGGAGGTGATCGAGATTGCCGACTTCACCGGTTCGACGTCTGGCATGATCAACTGGACCAAGGACAACAAGCCCGCGAAGGTCATGCTTGTGACCGAGTGTTCGATGTCCTCGAACGTTGCAGCCGAGCTGCCGGAAACAGAGTTCATCCGCCCGTGTAACCTGTGTCCGCATATGAAGCGGATCAGCCTTGAGAAGATCCTCGATTCGCTTCTCAACATGGAGCACGAAGTTCACGTCGATGAGGACGTGGCGGAACGTGCGCGGCTGGCGGTTGAGCGGATGGTCAACCTGACCAACTAACGATTTGGGTTAGGCCCTGTGCTTGCTGGTTTGTCTGCCAGGGCGTGGGGCCTTTCTCGTTTGAAGCCGCCAGGATTGGAGGGCTGACATCTCCAGCTTTGAGCCTTTCGGTGACGTCTCGGTTGGGTCGCGTGCGGGTGACATTGTCATCATCGGCGCGGGTCTTGCGGGGCTTTACTGCGCGCTGAAGTTGGCGCCGCTTCCGGTGACAGTGATCTCGCCGGCTCCGTTAGGGGAGGGTGCCTCCAGCGTTTGGGCGCAGGGCGGTATTGCAGCTTCGGTTGGTGAGGGCGATACGCCGGAAGCGCATGCGGCCGATACCATTGCTGCTGGTGCGGGCCTCGTCGATGAAGAGGTGGCGCATACCATTGCCCGCGAGGCGCGCGAGGCGATCTCAGATCTTCTTTCTTATGGCGTGCCATTCGATCGTGATTTGAAGGGGCACTTTGTGTTGTCGCGCGAGGCCGCGCATTCGGCGCATCGCGTTGTGCGGGTGTCTGGGGATCGTGCGGGTCACGCCATCATGCAGGCGGTTATTGCGGCCGTACGCAAGACGCAGTCGATCCGTGTGCTTGAAGGGTATTCGGCGACAGGGCTGCTGTCTGATGGGAGCGGTGTTCGTGCGGTGGAAGTGGAACGACCGGACTGGGCCGTTGGCAAGGGTGACGGGGCCGCGGGGGCGGCGTGTGACATCCCGGCTGCGGCTGTCGTGCTCGCAACGGGTGGTGTTGGTAGCTTGTTCGAAGCGACGACGAATCCGGCTTATTCACTTGGGCAAGGCATCGGTATGGCGGCGCGCCTGGGTGCGGTCATCGCGGATGCGGAGTTCGTGCAGTATCATCCGACGGCGTTGAAGGTTGATGAGCGGCCTAACCCGCTTGCCAGTGAAGCTCTTCGCGGCGAAGGGGCGAAACTGGTTGCTGCGGATGGCCGGTCGTTTATGGCCGACGTGCATCCGCTGGGTGATCTTGCGCCGCGCGATGTGGTGGCGCGGGCTGTCTATGAGCAGGACAAAAAGGGTGGTGCATTCTTGGACTGCCGGCATATCGCAGGGCCGGGTTTTGCCGAGCATTTCCAGACGTTCAACGAGGCTTGTGGCCGTCACGGGCTCGATCCGAAGCGCGATCTCATTCCGGTGACGCCGGCTGCGCATTACCATATGGGTGGCGTGGCCACAGATCTTCGTGGCCGCTCAAGCGTGTCCGGGTTGTGGGTGATCGGTGAGGTTGCGAGCACGGGGCTTCATGGGGCCAACCGCTTGGCGTCGAACTCGTTGATTGAGGCGACTGTGATGGCGGATCGTGCGGCGCGTGATTTGTGCGCCCTTTTCGAGGGGAAGGTGCTGGGGACGGATCGGCAGGCTGGTTTTATCAAAAAGCAGGCGATGAGGCCCGAGGCGACAAAGAACGAACAGCTTGACGTCATTTCTGATTGGCTCAAAGACGCCGTTGGGGCAATAGGGGTTGTAAGGAATGGTGCCGACCTGCGCGAAGCTCTGTCTCGTTTGCAGCCATCGTTTGCCCCGGAGGTAGATCGTTGGAGCGATGAATTGATTTGCCTGGCCACGATGCTTGCCTCGGCTTATTGGCGAGACCATAGCGTCGGGGCGCACTACCGTAGCGATGCGCCGGATTTACCGGCTATGCCGCCTCGACGTTCTTTCGTGACTTTGGATGAGGTGCGAGAACTCGTGATGGATCTTCGCGATGATAACGATGCTTCTATGACTTCCAGCGATTCGATTGGCAAAGCCCGCGCGTGAGAATTTCAATGGATCTACCTCTTATTCCTTCTCTTCTTGTCGACCGAGCTGTTGAAGCGGCGCTGGCCGAAGACCTTGGGCTTGCCGGTGACATCACGACAGATGCCTGTGTGCCGGCGGATGCACGTGCGACGGCTGTCATTGCGGCGCGGCAGGCGGGTGTCATCTCAGGGCTGCAACTTGCTGAAACTTCGTTTCGCACGATGGATGCGGATGTGGTGTTTGAGGGCCTTGTTGGCGATGGGGCCCAGGTTGAAGCCGGCGTGGCAGTCGCGCGAATTGCAGGGTCGGCGCGCGGGCTCCTCACTGGTGAGCGCGTCGCTTTGAACTTCATGGGCCGGATGAGTGGGATTGCGACGCTCACGCGCTCGTTCGTTGATGCGGTTACAGGCACCGAAGCTTTTATTGCGGATACTCGCAAAACAACGCCGGGCCTCCGCGCGTTTGAGAAGTATGCGGTCCGCTGTGGTGGTGGTTGCAATCACCGGACCGGGCTGTTCGATGCGATCCTCATCAAAGACAATCATATCGTGGCGGCGGGTGGTGCCGCGGAGGCGATCAAGGCTGCGCGCGCCCGTGGTGGGCACATGGTGAAGGTTGAGATCGAGGTCGACACGCTGGAGCAGTTGCGGGCGGTTCTGCCGTTCGGGCCAGATGTCGTTTTGCTCGACAACATGAGCCTCGATGAGCTGCGTGAAGCGGTCACGTTTGTTGAGGGCAAAGCGCTGCTTGAAGCGTCGGGCGGGGTTTCGCTGGAGACGGTTCGCGGCATTGCCGAAACGGGTGTTGACCTTATTTCGATTGGCGCTTTGACCCACTCCGTACCGGTGCTCGATCTAGGTTTGGATTTTCAGCCGGAATAGAGCTGAAGCACTTACTTGCCGCCGTCGGGGACCTTTGGTGCGGCAGCGCGCAACAGGCGATCGTTGATCGCGATGCCCAACCCGATCTTTGGGATTTTCATCGCAGCGATTGAATTGCAGCCGTGTTGGTCCAGATCGCGTAGAGCTGCGAATAGGTTGGCAGCCGCTTCTTGCAGATCACCCGTTGCGCTCAGATTGACCATCGGACCGCAATGAGGTGGCAGCTCCGATCCGAAGGCCAGCAAAGCTTCGCCAGGTTCGGGTTGACTGACGTTCAAACGGAGGCGAGCAGTTGGCGCATAGTGGCTGGTGAGTTGGCCGGGCGATCTCGGCGCGGTATCGTTGGTTGGGTTTTCCGGGTGGCGTAGCTGCAAGCCGGTGGCTGTTTGGATGTCATGCGGTGTGATGCCGCCGGGCCTCAACAATACGGGGGTACTTTTCTCATCGTCAGCAAACGTGACGACAGTCGACTCGACGCCCACGTTGCAAGGCCCGCCATCCAGTATCATGTCGATTCTACCGTCGAGATCGGCGGCGACGTGTTCGCTGCTCGTAGGGCTGATGTGGCCTGATCTGTTCGCCGACGGCGCTGCGACTGGGACCCCGGCGGCCCTCAGCAACGCTTGCGTAGTTGGGTGGCCGGGAACGCGTAGTGCAACGGTTGAGAGCCCTGCTGTTACAAGCTCAGATAATCCGCTATCTGCTTTTCGCGGCAGAACCAACGTCAGCGGGCCAGGCCAGAATGTTTCAGCTAATTGGCGAGCAGTGTCGTTAAAAACCGCCAGTTGTTCAGCGGCGGCTACGTCAGGGATGTGGACAATGAGCGGGTTAAAACGCGGGCGTCCCTTGGCTTCAAAAATGCGCGCAACGGATCGGTCGTTTTGGGCATTCGCAGCCAGGCCGTAGACTGTCTCTGTGGGCATTGCAACAAGGCCGCCCTCGCGCAACACGCGGGCAGCTTTTTCAATTGCGGCTTGGTCAGCGTTCAAGATTTCCATAGGTCTTCAGGCGTGTTCCGTGGCCCGCAATTGCCCGTCTAAGCGGCGTGTGCTTTGCTCGCTCGCATGACTTAAAACATGCCCTTTTGAGAGTTTGTCTGGTCGGGGCCGCAACCGGGGCTAAAAGCTGATGGCTTATCAACCACCTGTCAATGATATCTTGTTCGCGCTGAAGTCCGCAGCAGGTCTTGAAGACCTTATTAACGACGGTCTTTATCCAGGACTTGAGATGGAGACCGTTGCGGCGGTTTTGAATGAGGCTGGCCGGTTTGCAGCAGATGTTCTGGATCCCCTTAATCAGGTGGGCGACCGGATTGGTTCCAAGCTTGTCGATGGCGTTGTGGAAACGCCACCTGGTTGGGGTGAAGCTTATCAGGCGTTCACGCAGGCGGGTTGGAGTGGGTTGCCATGTCCCGAAGCTTATGGTGGTCAGAACCTGCCGCAAGTTGTCTCGACGGCTGTCGGGGAACTTTGGAATTCGGCGAATCTGGCGTTCGGCATTTGCCCACTTCTCACGCAAGGCACGATCGATGCGATTGAGATTGGTGGCTCGCAAGCAATAAAGCAAAAGTACTTGCCGAAGCTCGTTTCTGGAGCGTGGTCGGGAACGATGAATCTGACTGAGCCGCATGCCGGATCGGATCTTTCCGCAATCACAGCGAAAGCCGTGCCAAGCGGTGATGGGACGTACAAGATTTCCGGCACGAAGATTTACATCTCGTACGGCGAACACGAGCTATCAGAAAACATCATTCACCTGGTGCTGGCGAGACTTCCGGATGCGCCGCAGGGCACCAAGGGCATTTCGATGTTTTTGGTCCCGAAGCGGCTTGTCAATGACGATGGCTCGCTTGGTGCGCGTAATGATGTGGTGTGTGCAGGTATTGAGGAGAAACTCGGTATTCACGCAAGCCCAACATGCGTCATGAACTATGGCGAGCAGGGCGGTGCGACGGGCTATCTTGTTGGAGAAGAAAACCGCGGCCTGGCCACGATGTTCATCATGATGAATGCGGCGCGGCTTGCGGTTGGTGTTCAGGGTGTCGCGATTGCAGAGCGAGCGACCCAGCGGGCAATTGCTTATGCCAATGAGCGTCGTCAGGGTGCCGCGTTGTCAGGTGGCGCTGGGCCAGTCGCGATTGTGCATCATGCCGATGTGCGCCGGATGTTGCTGACCATGCAGGCGATGACGCAGGCGGCCCGGACGATTTGCTTCGTCACAGCGCGGGAAACAGATATCGGGCGTCTGGCGAAGTCGGCGGATGAGCGGTCACGAGCGATGGCACGGGTTGCGCTTCTCACGCCGATTGCGAAAGCGTTCTCGACCGATGTGAGCTGTGACGTTGCCTCACTTGGGATGCAAGTCCATGGGGGCATGGGTTTCGTCGAAGAAACGGGTGCAGCTCAATACTATCGCGATGCGCGTATTTTGCCGATCTACGAAGGCACCAATGGTATTCAGGCGCTCGACTTGGTGGCGCGCAAACTACCGCTCGAAAATGGCAGGGTGGTCCAGGATTACCTCAATGAGCTTGGAGGAATTGTTCATGAGGTCGTTAGCTCTAACCGGCCTGAGTTTGGCGATATGGGAGATCGCCTAACCGACGCGCTGGCGGCGCTTGGTGGGGCAACCAAATGGATGGGAGATGCGTTGCAGAGGAACCCCGAGGCCGCGTTTGCCGGGGCGACGTCTTATCTGAAACTGTTCGGCATTGTATCTGGCGGCTGCTATCTCGCAAAAGGAGCGCTTAATGTTCAGCGCGCCGACGCTACGGTGCATCCGGGCGGAGAGCAGAAGTATGTCGAACTGGCGCGTTTCTTTGCGGAAACGATTGTAGTTACCGGGCCGGGGCTTGCGGCTGGTGTGGTAAAGGGTGCCGATGCTTTGTTGTCGGTGCCAATTGAGAGGTTTTCAGAATGAGTGACGGGCTAGTCAAAACGCAGTTGGGCGATGGTCTCAACGTGATCCGTTTGAACCGTCCAGAAAAGAAGAATGCGTTGTCAGGGGCGATGTACACTGCGTTATGTGATGCGCTTGATTCTGGCGAGCGTGATCCAGCAACTCGCGTGCAGGTGTTGTTTGGCTCTGACGGCGTGTTTTCGGCGGGCAATGACATTGCTGATTTTGCGGCCCAGGGTAGCGGTTTTGAAATGGCCGATGCGGGCGGCGGGCTTGATCCTGTGCTGCGCTTTTTGCGGCTGCTGCCGATGTTGCGCAAACCCATCGTGGCGGGTGTCGATGGTTTGGCGGTCGGCGTTGGCACGACAGTTCTGTTTCACTGCGATCTTGTTTATGCGAGCGATCGTTCGATCTTTTCGACGCCGTTTGTCGATCTTGGTTTGGTGCCGGAGGCTGGGTCAAGCTTGTTGGCACCGCAGCGGTTGGGTTATGCGCGCGCGTTCGAACTGTTGGTGTTGGGCGAATCTTTCAACGCGGCGCGGATGTCGGAAGCTGGACTTGTTAATGCCGTAACCGATGCGGAAACTGTTGAGGAGACGGCTCTGACGGCGGCGCGCAAACTTGCTTCGAAGCCTGCGGCTGCGGTTGCGATGTCGCGCTCGTTGCTTCGAGGCGATTTGGTGGCGCTGGGCGAGCGCATCGAATCAGAGGTGCGTGTGTTCAAGGAGCGGTTGCAATCGGACGAAGCGCAAGGTCAGTTCCGGGCGTTTCTTGGTCGGCAGAATTAAGTTTGGGTTCAGGCGGCATCATGCTGGTTTCCAATGATCAACGGTTTGTGGGTTTCGGAGATTGACGACGATGAGCTTCCAGCACTTGCGATCTTTGCTGTATGTGCTGCTGGGGTGCTGCATATTAAGTTCGGCACTTCCAGGCTCAGCTGATGCGCATTGGCTGACCAAGCTTTTGAAGGAGGCGGGTGAAGCAGGTCAGGATGCTGCTGGTACGGCGGGGCGGCTCGGCGTTGGGAAGCTTGATGATGCCGCATCGCTCGCCAAAGTTTTGCCGAAACCGGAGGCTGGCAGCGGACTTGCTTTCGCGGCCCACGTAACGCCCGAGGGGCATTGGAAATTCGTCACGCGCGATGGTCAAGCTTACACAGCGGCGACGCCGGATGAGATGGCGCGGGCTGTTAAGGTTCTCGTTCCGGACGCTGATGCAGATGCGCCGCTCAGTCTCCATTTAACTGAAGATTCTGTTTTTCGGCGTACGGAATACATGTCCGATCTACCACGCGGATCGAAGCTGCATCTATTGTCCGGCGGCAAGACATTCAAAATTGAAAAACGATCGACGTCGAGTGGTAGTGCTTGGTTTGCGCGGGTGCGCAGCAATGTTCTCGTGGGCCTGAAGAGCCGGGCGGATTTTAGCGAAGCACTTTGGCAGCTTGATCGCGGGATTTCGAAAGCTGACGTGCGCGTTCTGTCTCTCAAGCCGGGCGGACCGGGGTTCTTGCCCTCGGTCGCAAGACGCGCCGAAAGTGGTGGCGTGCCGGTGGCTGATGTGGTCGATCCGGCGAAACTATCGGAGGCGCTTTCGCATCTACGCGGGCAGACGGTACTGATCACCGGGCGCGTTAAAGGCGATGTGATTGATGTCATCCCTTCCAGCGGTTCGCCGAAGACGTTGTCGCTCACGGACATTCGCAAATCGGCTGCAGCTGCTGATGTCAACCTGATCGTTTTACATTCCGCCAATCCATTGCAACCTGGTGCTCAGAACTGGCTCTGGCAAACGGTTACGGTTGATGCTCTTGATCAAGCATTGAAGAAGACGACATTTGGCGATTTTGTAGATGCGCTTGCCGGCCGTCGTGGTGAGCTCGTTATGCAGATCGAAAGAGGTGCATCGGGCAATCGCGTGCGGCTGGAAGCCATCCCTAAACCTCAGGGCTTCGATGTTGTCGATAGCGTGGGGTCATGGGTGGGTGATGCGTTTTCTGAAGTTGCCGGCAATGTCGTCACCGAAGGCGTCAGCGCGTTCGTGACATCGAAAGAGCGTCAGAAGGAACTCGATCAACGCATCGTTCCCGGTGTGCCGTCGGATTACCAGTTCTATCTTATTGCCGCGTTTGTGATGGGCTTGCTCGGGTGGCGTATTGCGTCGGGTTGGTTTGCGAGGGTTTGGCCGAAGGAAGACCGAAAAGAGTATCGCGGGCGTTTTGGGTATCTGGCCGCGCGGGTGGTTCGTGGACTTGTGTTCCTTGTAATTTTCTTGCCGCTTGTTGGCCCAATCGCTTTGCTGGGGACGCTTGTAATGTGGGTTGTTGATATTGTGCTTTTCCCGTGGCGGCTCATGCGCAGCATGTTTCGTTCAAAGAGCGCGTGATGCAGTTGTGTGGGTAATGTCCGAAGGTAAAAAAAGATGGGCCAATAGGCTCTTTGAGGTTCAGGAGGCTTCGTCCGATGAGCGATTTAAAAGGTAAGACGTTGCTAATTTCCGGAGCCAGCCGTGGGATTGGTTTGGCAATCGGTCTTCGTGCTGCGCGTGATGGAGCGAACGTTGCGGTTTTGGCTAAAACAGCTGAGCCGCACCCCAAGCTTGAAGGGACGATCCACACAGCGGCAGCTGAGATTGAGGCAGCTGGTGGCCGGGCGCTGGCGTTGCAATGCGATATTCGTGACGAAGCCCAAATTGCGGATGCAGTTGCCAAAACCGTCGCTGAATTCGGTGGGATTGATATTTGCGTAAATAATGCTTCGGCGATTTCGCTGACCAAACTGGCAGACACTGAGCCCAAACGCATCGACTTGATGTTTGGGATCAATACGCGCGGGACGCTGCTGGTGACGAAGGCTTGTCTGCCGCATTTGAAGCAGGCGGCCAATCCGCATGTGCTGACGCTCTCACCCCCCTTGGACATGAAGGCCAAGTGGTTTGCGGGGAGTGTTGCCTATTCGATTGCCAAGTATGGGATGAGCCTGGCCGTTTTGGGTTTGGCGGAGGAGCTTCGCGAAGATGGCGTTGCCGTAAATGCTCTGTGGCCACGTTCAACAATTGCGACGGCAGCGATTGAACATGTGTTGGGCGGCGATAAGCTGATGAAAATGAGCCGCAGGCCCGAGATACTGGCAGACGCTGCGCATCTGATTTTTCGGCAGGATTCAAAAAGCTTTAGCGGCAATTTCCTTATCGATGACAGTTTCCTCCATGAGGTCGGCGGCGTCACCGGTTTTGAACCCTATAAGGTGGTCCCCGGCGGGATGTTAGCCCCCGATTTCTTCGTTCCGGAAGATCACAAACCGCCGCCGGGAGTAGAAATAGCGCCTGCATCGATCTGGCGGTAATCCGTGTCGAAGAAGATGTTTTACCGTGCTGGGTGACAGAACGTCGCGCTATAGGCTATTGGTGGACCTTCGGGAATTCGGACGGAAACGCACAAAGAGCCTCAATAAAAATGCCGACACTTCTATTAACGCACCCAAGCTTCGTAGAGCACGATACGGGCCCTGGTCATCCGGAGCGGCCGGACCGGATGCGGGCAATCGATAAGGTTCTACAACACGATTACTTTGACGAATTGGTTCGTGACGACGCACCGCTGCGCGACGACGTCGAGGCGCAGATCCTGCTGGCGCATCCAGAACGCTATTTGAAAATGATCAAAGACGCGCGACCCGGTCCTGGCGACGGGCGCGTGCATCTGGACGGTGATACGGTCATGTCGCCCGGCAGCTGGGAAGCGGCGGTCCGTGCGGTGGGGGCTGGACTAGAGGCTGTCGACCGGGTGATGGATCAGAGTTCTCAAATCCGGAACGCGTTCTGTCAGGTTCGGCCTTGTGGGCACCACGCTGAAGCCGATCGGGCGATGGGTTTTTGCCTTTTCGCAAACGTGGCGATTGCGGGGATGTACGCCCGCGCCAAGTACGGCCTGGAACGCGTTGCCGTGATCGACTTTGATGTGCATCACGGCAATGGGACGCAGGATATCTTCTGGGCGCATAAGGATCTGTTTTTTGCCTCCACCCACCAGATGCCGTTGTTTCCAGGCACGGGGGCTTTGTCTGAAACCGGCGTCGGCAACATCTGGAATGCGCCGCTGCGTTCCGGCGATGACGGCGAGAAGTTCCGCGACGCAGTAGAATCGCGCATTCTTCCGGCATTGAAGAACTTCAGCCCAGATATGATCCTTATTTCGGCTGGATTTGACGCGCATCAGGCGGACCCGTTGGCCAGCCTGCAGTTGGTTGAAGCCGATTTCCTTTGGGCGACGGAGACACTTGTTGCCTACGCTGAGAAGCAGTGTGGCGGGCGTGTCGTTTCGATGCTGGAGGGTGGTTATGACCTGACAGCGCTGGCGCGTTCAGTGGGTGTGCATGTCCGGGCGCTGATGGATGCGAGCTAGAGGCGAGTTGGTTTGGCTCGAAGCTGCGATGTTTCTGGGGCCGTGGTCCAAGAGCGACCGGCGCGAATAGCTTTGAAGAAAGAGTGGCTTATGGCGGATAAAAAGTCAGTCGATCAGGCGAGTATTGAGGCTTTGAGTTTCGAGAAAGCGCTGATCGAGCTTGAAACGATTGTTGGCAAGCTTGAGCGTGGTGATGTCGAGCTGGAAGAGTCTATTGCCATGTATGAGCGTGGTGATGCGCTGAAAGCCCATTGCAACCGGCTGTTGGCGCAGGCGGAGGCGAAAGTCGAGAAGATCACCACTGATAGTACTGGGTCGCCAACAGGAACCGAACCGCTTGATCCGCAATAGTCCCGGACGAGTTTACGCACCTTGTGGCTGTCCGTTCCTTGGATGCCACTTTCGTAAATTTCAGCACGATGCCCGTGCGTGGGCGTATTGAAGCGCATTTGCCGCACACGGATTTGTGGTTTTTGCCATCTGTGCGGCAGCGCCTAGATCGGTATAGTGATCTATTATTCGGGCGGGCCCGTTAGAAAAAGTGATCATAAGCTGGCTGTGGCCTTATTGGTTTTTTTCCGGCACAGTCCGAAGCTCGCGCGAAACAATGGACGACGACGTAGCGGTCAGATGATTGGCGGTAATGAGTAACGCGGTGCAACCTTCTCCCAAACCTCTTCTCGACAAAATCGAAACCCCTGCAGATCTGCGCAAACTGCCTGAGAACCAGCTGGAGCAGTTTACACAGGAGCTGCGGCAGGAACTCATCGAAGCGGTTTCAGTGACCGGTGGCCACCTCGGCGCAGGTCTTGGTGTTGTTGAGCTGACAGTTGCGCTTCATTGGGTCTTCAATACCCCTGATGACCGGCTGATCTGGGACGTCGGACACCAAGCTTATCCGCACAAGATCCTCACCGGTCGGCGGCCGCGTATTCGGACGCTGCGCCAGCCCGGCGGTTTATCCGGTTTCACGAAGCGTTCGGAAAGTCCCTACGACCCGTTCGGAGCGGGGCATTCGTCGACGTCGATCTCGGCTGGCCTTGGCATGGCTGTGGCTCGGGACCTCAAAGGCGGCGACAATAACATCGTGGCAGTGATCGGCGATGGGGCGATGTCGGCGGGTATGGCGTATGAAGCCATCAACAACGCCGGCGCGCGCGATGAGCGGCTTATTGTGATTTTGAATGATAACGATATGTCGATTGCGCCACCGACAGGTGCAATGTCGGCGTATTTGGCCAGGGTCACATCGAGCGGCTCATATCTCTACGTCCGCGATATCGCCAAGCAACTCGCCAAACGCCTTCCGAAAAGTTGGGAGCGCCGGGCGGCACGCGTTGAGGAATACACCCGCCATCTCTGGCAGGGTGGTGCGTGGTTCGAAGAGCTTGGCTTCTACTATATCGGACCGATCGATGGGCATGATTACAATCACCTTTTGCCGGTTCTGAAGAATGTTCGCGATGCGAAACAAGGACCGATCCTCGTGCATGTCGTAACGCGCAAGGGTAAGGGCTATGGGCCGGCTGAAGAGTCGGACGATAAGTACCACGGCGTGGCTCGTTTCAACGTCGTCACCGGCGCGCAAGTCAAGGCCAAGTCGAATGCGCCGAGCTACACCAAGGTGTTCGGTCAGAGCCTCATCCAGGAAGCTCAAGAAGACGAGAAGGTTGTCGCGATTACCGCGGCGATGCCCTCAGGTACTGGGGTTGATCTCTTCGGTGAAGCGTTTCCAGAGCGGACGTTCGATGTTGGAATTGCCGAACAACATGCGGTGACCTTTGCTGCCGGACTGGCGACCGAAGGGTTGAAGCCATTCTGCGCGATCTATTCGACGTTCCTCCAGCGGGCCTACGATCAAGTCGTGCACGATGTTGCTGTCCAGAATCTGCCGGTTCGTTTTCCTATCGACCGCGCGGGTCTCGTCGGTGCGGATGGGTCCACGCATGCTGGCAGCTTTGACGTCGCCTACCTTGGTTGCCTGCCAAACATGGTGGTGATGGCGGCTGCCGACGAAGCTGAGTTGAAGCACATGGTCGCGACATCGGTGGCTTATAGCGAAGGTCCGATCGCATTCCGTTATCCGCGTGGTGAAGGCGTTGGCGTAGAAATGCCGCTGCGCGGTGAGTGTCTTGAGATCGGTCGAGGTAGAGTTGTTCGTGAAGGCAGCTCAGTGGCGTTGTTGTCGCTTGGAACGCGGCTTGCGGATTGCTTGAAAGCTGCCGACCATTTGGCGGCTTGCGGGTTATCGACGACGGTTGCGGACGCACGCTTTGCCAAACCGCTCGACAAGGATCTCGTCACCCAACTGGCGCGAAACCACGAGGTTCTTGTGACTATTGAAGAAGGTTCTGTGGGTGGTTTTGGAAGTTATGTGCTGCAGCACCTGGCGGAATCGGGTGCCCTTGATCAGGGGCTGAAAGTTCGTCCGATGGTTCTTCCCGACCGGTACCTCGATCATGGAAAGCCGACTGATATGTACGCCGATGTCGGGCTCGACAGTGCTGGCATTGTTGCGACGGTTTTCAAAGCGCTGGGCCGTGAAATGGAAACCGCTGTAGACCGGGCCTGATCAGCGTTTTTTCTTGAGGCTTTCTCGAACATAAAAAAAGCGCCCGGAGCGATTGTGCTGCGGGCGCTTTTGGTTGTCGGCTAAGCCGTAGGTTCGTCGGTTATTTCTTGACGAGGTCAGGGTAACGCTTGGCGCACTTCTTGTGTACGAAGTCATTAATTTCGTCGATCATCTCGCCATGGAATAAGCCGACGTTCTTTTCAATCCAGTCGGCGCCGGTGATGACGGCTTTGATGACCGTTGGAGCTTCAACCTTGGTGATGTTGAGCTGAGCCTTGGTTGCTTTGCCCTCCTTGAAGTCGACGATTGGGGCAAGGGTGACATCAATTTTGGTTGGCTCACCTTCCTGCTCGATGAAGCATTTCACGGTGTGCGAATCCATTTTGAGCGTGTGAGCGGGCTCGGTCAGTGACGATACGACGGTGGACCGCGCAGCGCTGAGGTCGACCGTGCAGCGCGCATCGCCAAAGCCCCAGCTCAGACTTTTGGTGCTGGCACCTTTTTCGATCTTGTCTTTGGCCCAAGTCTTGGAAATTGCGCAGGCGAGATCGTCGCCCGCTGCGTCCTTAGACAGGATCATCGCGCAGAGGTTTTTCTCACAAGTCTTGAGGTTTTTTTCTTCATTCGGGTCCGGCTCAAGAGCGATGGCTGGTGCGCTCATGACGCTCAGTCCAAGCGTAACTGCGCCGAAGATCGTTGCCGCAAACCGTTTGCTAACGCCAGAAATAGGCATGTTCAGACTTCCCCGTTGTCATAACAAATCATGCGATTGCGTGTCGGCTGCCGATGCCGCAGGACCGGCGTTTCCCTCGATTGAGTTGTCCCTGGAGAACCGACGACTTGGGCTGGTTCTGACAACAATCCGACCGCAATGAGGCAGGGACTGTGAGCTTTGGGTTTGTGAACAACTGACGTGCGCGCGGGTGGCGACGGGGGCACACTTTGGAGTTTGAACTCGGCGCGTTTGTTTGCCTCAAAGGCCGAGTCAGTCTGCAGGTTTTGCTTCGGCTGCAGGTTTATTTGAACTTTCCCTTGCCGCTTTGGCAGCGGCTTTTTCCTGCTTTGCTTTCTGTTTCTTGAGGCGTGCTAGGCGGGCGGCTTTCTGGCGCTGACGCTTTGCGCGTAAGGCTTTGTTTTTGCGGATGCGTTCGAGGCGTTTTTCGCGCGCGAGGGTATGAGCGCCATAGCGCTGTTCGCATTTGCGATGGACGAATTTGTTGATCTGCTTGATCATTTCGCCGTGGAAGATGCCAAGGGAGTCTTCCAGTTTGGCGGTGGTCCAGACAAATGATGACAGTGGTTCGGGGCCTTTGATGTCCTTAAGCCTGATCCAAACCTTCTTTGCGCGGCCGTTTTTGAATTTAAGTTTTGGCCCCAGCGTAGCACGCAAGGGTTTCAAGCCGCTGTCAGTTTCAACCGTACACTTCACATTGTGACGCGGGACGGTGAACTCGTATTTTGGTTTCGTCAGCGCATTGACGATGTGGCGGCGTTTGATGTTGAGCTTGACCGAGCATTGGGCGTCACCAAACCCCCAGGACACGGATTTGCTCTTTGCCCCCTTCTTGATGTCCTTGCCGCCCCAGGTTTTTTCCAGATCGCACTGCAATGATCCGTCGACGGGTTGCTTGTCGAGGATCTGCCGACAGAGTTTGCGCTCACATTCAGCCAAGATACCCTTTTCTTTTGCGGCCGGCTCCAGCGCCGACGCATTCGATGTGAAGCCAAACAGAACGGCTGCCGCGATACCGAAGTGGGACAGACATAACCGTGTGCGGGGTATGGAGGACTGCATGAAAAGCTCGTCGTTTTGTTTGTGAAGAGTGTTAGCAGACGCGAGATGACTGGTGTTCAACCTGGCGGTTATCTTGACAATTCTCGACGCTTCAACTCTTTATTGCCTCGAACATTGTTGCGGCTACTTGGTGAGCCGGGCAATCTTAGGGCAAAGCAATTGTAAGGCGCGGAAAAACAGTGCCGTCGCCAACTAAAAGGGGAGGTTATTCATGAGCGTTGATCTTTCAAACGGTCATCCGGACATGGACTACGATGAGCACCGCCGCACCTACAAAGGCTTTTTGATCGGATCGCAGGTCCTGTGCGTTCTTGTAGCCGTGATTTTGATCGGCATGGCGGTCTTCTTGGTCTGACCGTTGGCGTTCGTATAACCCATTCGAACTAGGCTTTCGCGCACTCTGAGCTAAAACGCTCCACTAAAGGCGCGAAAGCTCCGCAAAATCCCGCATCCGATATATGCAAAAGTACCGTTGTTTTTTGCACGTAGCTTAGGCATCCCTGTTCATCAGGGGCACTGCTTTCCCGAGCTCTTGCTTAGCTTTCTGCTTGTGCCTGTTTATCGTGCATGCCTCGCGCTAACCCATCCAGACGCCGTTCTGGCGGACTGAAAACCGGATACTTCTATGGTCACGATCGCTGTCACGGCCGAGCCTGAAAACGAGCCGCGCGTTGCTATTTCGCCTGATACCGTCAAGAAGCTGGTCGCTGCAAAGTGCAAAGTTCGAATTGAGGCTGGGGCTGGCTCGCGTTCGGGCGTTGCCGACGATGCCTACAAAGCTCAAGGCGCTGAGATCGCTGCTGACGCTGCTGCGGCCCTAAATGGCGCTGACGTACTCTTGTGTGTGCGCCGTCCAAGCAATGACAACATCAGTGCATTGGCCCCAGGGGCTGTTGTGGTTGGGATGCTCGACCCGTTCGGTGACCGTGCTGAGCTTGAGGCAATGGCCGCAACCAAAGCGCAGCTCTTTTCGATGGAATTCCTGCCGCGTACTACACGTGCGCAGGCGATGGACATTCTTTCCAGTCAGGCCAACCTAGCTGGCTACAAATCCGTCGTTGATGCTGCTGCCGAATTTGGTGCGGTTGTCCCCATGATGACAACCCCTGCCGGGACAGTTCCGGCTGCGAAAGCATTCATCATGGGTGTTGGCGTTGCGGGCCTGCAGGCGATTGCAACGGCGCGCCGCTTGGGTGCGATCGTTACAGCCACTGATGTGCGTCCTGCCACCAAAGAGCAGGTCCAGTCTCTAGGCGCAAAGTTCGTTGCCGTTGAAGACGAAGAATTCGAGCAAGCACAGACGGCTGGCGGTTATGCCAAGGAGATGTCTGCCGAATATAAAGCCAAGCAGGCTGAACTCGTGGCCAATCACGTGAAGGCGCAAGACATTATCGTAACGACTGCGCTCATTCCTGGACGTCCGGCACCGACGCTGCTGACGAAGGCGATGGTTCAGTCGATGAAGCCGGGCTCGGTTATCGTTGACCTTGCGGCCGAGCGCGGCGGCAACTGCGAGTTCACCAAGCCGGGAGAGACGATCGTTACGGATAACGGCGTCAAAATCATCGGCAAGCTCAACTATGCCGGCACGGTTCCCGTGAACGCTTCGGGGCTTTATGCGCGCAACTTGTTGTCGTTCCTGAACCTTATGATCAACTCGGAAGACGGTACGCTGAACGTCAATATGGAAGACGATCTGATTGCCGGGACTTTGATCGCGAAGGACGGGGCACTCGTGCATCCGAACCTGGCGAAAGAGTCCGCTTAAACGAACACCGCTGCGCCGTCGCGTATAGACGCTGACGGGCTACATCAACTAGGGCTGAGGAGTATCCTCGTGACACCGAAAACGATCTTCCAGACGCTGATTGCAGGTTTTGCCGCTGCGGCGATGGCTGTGACCCCGGCTTATGCAGCCGGTGGCGGCAACGTTGATCCATGGGTCTACCAGATCATGGTTTTCGTGATCGCGATCTTCGTCGGGTACTACGTGGTTTGGAGTGTCACTCCAGCCTTGCACACGCCGCTTATGTCGGTGACCAACGCGGTGTCGTCGGTGATTGTTGTCGGTGCGTTGTTGGCGGTTGGAATTTCCGGCGTTGCCAGTGAAGGCAGCGTGGCGGCGAAAGTCTTTGGGTTCCTGGCGCTCGTTATGGCGTCGGTCAATATCTTCGGCGGCTTCCTCGTTACCAGCCGGATGCTCGCAATGTACAAGAAAAAGGAACCGAAGCGTTGAGGCGTCTCGCGTCAACATCCGTTTCGGCACCTCGCTACCGCCTGGGAGCAACTGAATAATGCAGGAAGTAATCCCGTCCAACCTCGTCGCGATCCTTTATCTCGTCGCAGGTGTTCTCTTCATCCTGACGCTGCGCGGGCTTTCGCACCCGGAGACGTCGCGTCAGGGTAACTTCTACGGCATGATCGGCATGACGCTGGCGATTGCCGTAACCTTGATCCAGCTGCCGGGGCTTGGGGATTGGCTGACAATCGTGCTGATCCTGGCTGGTCTTGGAACAGGTGGTGCCATTGGTGCGAAGATTGCGCGCGACATTCCGATGACTTCGATGCCGGAGCTTGTCGCAGCCTTCCACTCGCTGGTTGGTTTGGCGGCGGTGTTTGTGGCTGCTGCTGCGCTTTATTCGCCTGAAGCTTTTGGAATTGGAACGCCCGGCAACATTAAGGCTGCGAGCCTTCTTGAAATGTCGTTGGGTACCGCAATTGGTGCCATTACGTTCACAGGTTCGGTCATCGCGTTTGCCAAGCTATCGGGCAAGATGTCGGGTGCGCCGATCATCCTTCCGATGCGGCACGCGGTGAACATCGGCATCTTCGTTGCAATCATCGCGCTCATCATTCTCCTAATGCAGTCCGGCGGCGATAAGTCGTACTTCTGGCTCGTTACGGCGCTTTCTCTTCTGATCGGTGTGTTGATCATCATTCCGATCGGTGGTGCGGATATGCCGGTCGTTGTTTCGATGCTGAACTCGTATTCGGGTTGGGCGGCTGCTGGCATCGGCTTCACGCTGGGTAACATCGCGCTCATCATCACCGGTGCGTTGGTTGGTTCTTCGGGTGCCATTCTGTCCTACATCATGTGTAAGGGCATGAACCGCTCGTTCATCTCGGTGATCCTGGGCGGCTTTGGTGGCGAGACAGCTGCGACCGGTGGCGGCGGAGAGCAGAAGCCTGCCAAGATCGGTGGTGCTGAGGACGCTGCTTACATCCTCAAAAACGCTCAGAAGGTCATCATCGTTCCCGGTTACGGTATGGCTGTTGCCCAGGCCCAGCACGCCCTGCGTGAAATGGCCGAGGCACTTAAGGAAGAAGGCGTTGAGGTTTCCTACGCCATCCACCCTGTTGCGGGTCGTATGCCTGGTCACATGAACGTTCTGCTTGCTGAAGCGAACGTGCCTTATGACGAAGTGTTCGAGCTCGAAGACATCAACTCCGAGTTCTCTCAGACAGACGCGGTCTACGTCATCGGTGCGAACGACGTTGTGAACCCTGCGGCTGAAGATGATCCGACATCGCCAATCTACGGCATGCCTGTTTTGCAGATCTGGAAAGCCGGAACGGTTCTCTTCAACAAGCGCTCGCTGGCTTCCGGTTACGCTGGCATCGACAACCCAGTTTTCTATCGTGACAATACCATCATGGTGTTGGGTGACGCCAAGAAGATGACCGAGTCGATTGCCAAGTCCGTGCAGGAGTAGTTCGCATTTCGGCTCTCATGGTTCAGAAATGGACGTGACGCCGATAAGTCACAAACTTCTGCCAAGGTCTGTGGCATAACATGAGCCGATGGTTGCTTGAGTGCAGCCATCGGTTTTCTCTTTGTGTCGTGTGGGTTCGAAGTTCGATGGTTCTGCGTGTTGTCCGGTTGGGTGTTATTGGCCTCGCAATCGTCTATGCGATCGGTCTTGGCGTCATCTATGCCAAACAACGCGACTTTATCTTCGACAGGCAGTTCTCGTCCGTGCTGGCGCGCCCAGGCACTGTTGCCATTGCTGGGTCTACTCGCGTGACCATTCCAACGCGCGACGGTGAAAAGCTCGCCGGCTGGTATCTACCGCCTAGTGAGAAAGGCGGTCCGGTCTTTTTGTTCTTTCATGGCAAGGGTGGCGCACTCGAGCGGAAGAAATGGCGCTGGCAACGGATTGCTAAAAAGGGTGCCGGTATTCTTGCTTTTTCCTATCGCGGGTTTCCGGGCTCTACGGGTCTGCCGAGTGAGGATGGTCTGTATGAAGATGCTCGAGCGGCTTATGCGTGGTTGAGCGAGAAGCACAAGCCCTCAGAGATCGTCCTGCATGGGCTATCTCTCGGCACCGGTGTTGCGGCCAAACTTGCGACCGAGGTGAAGGCACGGGCGCTGGTGCTAGAAGCTCCGTATGCAGCGCTGGTCGACGTGGCTGCCGAACGTCATCCCTACTTCCCGGTCTCGTTCCTGTTGTGGGACCAGTTCCGCACCGAAGAGTTTATTGCCGATATCAAAGTTCCGCTGTTGATCGTACATGGTGACCAAGACACTGCGATTCCTTTGGATCACGCGCGTAAGCTGTTCAGATTAGCGCCCGAGCCCAAGAAGCTGGTGGTTATGAAAGGCAGTGACCATAACACGCTCACCCGCGACGGAATGTATCCCCGCATCTGGAAGTTCCTGGAAAATCTCGCGAAATCAGTCGGTTCTTCGGCATCTGCGCATAAAAGTTAGCGTGCCGAACAGGATTTCTGATGACGATCACGTAAGCTTGCACTGGATTTAACTTTTCCAGAGAGCGTTATTGTGTATCGTTTGTGACGGCTTCGGTTATTCCGTTGAAGATGAGGGGCATCCATTGAATAGGTATGTTCTGGCAATCTTGGTCTCGGTTGTCGCAATATGTGCGGCTCAGACCCGCGCATCGGCCGTCGAAACTCGCTTCAAGGTGGCGGGCGTCTCAATGAAGTGTACTGACTTCCGTGGACGATCGGTCGTTGGGCTTGAAGTCTCGGACCTTGGCGATGTTGGCCGGGCATGGGTGGTGAATACCGTGCCATACATACTACTCGATCCGGAGTTGATGAGGCCGCTCCCCAAACCGCTGCAGGTTTTCTTCTACCTGCATGAGTGTGCCCACCATGTCTTGGGGCACTGGTATAATCCGACCATCTCCAGTGAGAACGAAGCGGACTGTTGGGCGATTGTTCGCGGCCGGGACCGCAAGTTGTTTCGGCGTCAAGAGGTCGTGGATTTCGCACCTTGGTTAGCAAAAAGCGGAGGGTCGCGGTTCGGGCACCTGCCTGGACCTGAGCGGCTGAAAAAGATGCTGGTTTGTTTCGACACCCAAGTCGAAACAGCGCGACAGAACTGAAGCCGCTTCCCTTTCGTAACCCTATGACGCGCGGCTGGGCATGTTTGCAATGCCGCTTGAGGTTGGGTTGCATCGCTTAGAAATTTGACTTCATTGTCATTTCTAATGCGGATCGTTCTGCAACATTTACGGTGATAGTGATGGCCAGAAGACGCTGGCTGGGGGAACGTGGTTTGCTCTATTTTTTCATGACACTGCTGTTGGTTTCGGGGCTTGGTGCGCTGATTGTTGTGGCGGGGGCCCCTAAGCTTGAGCGCGCGTTGCTTTATGTAGCCAACCCCACTTATTCGACTACTGCCGATGCAGGTGTTGTTGGCTTCACCGAAAAGGTTATTGAGACGCCTGATGGGGAGCGGCTCGTTGCCTGGTATGCGCCTGCTCGCGAAGGGCAACCCACGCTACTTTATTTTCATGGCAATGCTGGCACTTTGGCCGATCGGTCGGAGCGGATCACAAACTACCGGGCGCTGGGACGCGGCGTTCTGATCGTCAGCTATCGTGGCTATTCAGGATCAACCGGCCAACCGACTGAGACTCGCAATGTTGAAGATGCACGGCTCAGCTACGACACGCTTGTGAGCTGGGGGATCAAGCCGGAAGACATCATCGTTTATGGCGAGTCGCTTGGGACGGGCGTTGCGGTGCAATTGGCTGGCTCGCGAGAGGTTTCGGGTGTCGTTCTTGATGCGCCCTACACGTCAATCGTTGATGTTGCCACGATTTGCTATCCCTATCTGCCAGCGCGGCTGCTCATGCAGGACCGCTACGAGACGCTCAAGCATCTGAAGAAAGTCGATGTGCCGCTTCTGGTCATTCACGGCGAGCTTGATGCCATCGTGCCTGTTGAGATGGGGCGAAAGGTTGCCGCGAGCGCGCCTGGCCCGTCTGAAATCAAGACATTCCCAGAGGCTGGCCATACGGATCATTGGCAATTTGGCTCGTTTGAAGCGGTCAATTCCTGGATCGACCGGCTCCGTAAGAAGCCATCGGGCCTTGCTGAAGCCGGGTGACTCTTGGCTCCAGGGGGCCTTTATCCAATTCGTCACTGGTCGATCCGGCTTGGGCTCTTCCAGTAGTGCGGTTGTGATTGGCCGTTCTTGACGGGGCACCGCCATTAGAAGCTTTCCGCAAACAAGCAAAAGGCCCAGGCACGTAAAGTGCGAGGGCCTTTGATGTTACATTTGCAGCTTGTCTAGCAGGCGATGCCAGATGAGGGTCCTGTGCTGGCGGTTTTCCGAGCGGCGCACGGTTAGTCCCAACGGTCAGTCGCGATCAGCGTCCGCGGGCCTTAGCTTTGACCGGAAGGAGGCCTTCGCGCTGCATCCGCTTGCGAGCCAGTTTACGAGCACGGCGGATCGCTTCAGCTTTTTCGCGCGCGCGCTTTTCGGATGGCTTTTCGTAATAATTCCGGAGCTTCATCTCACGGAAAATGCCCTCGCGCTGCATCTTTTTCTTGAGCGCTTTGAGAGCCTGATCGACGTTATTATCGCGAACGAGAACCTGCACGCGTATCCCTATCCTTTCTGTAAAACCCGGTTGCAACCCTGGGGTTGGCGGGCATGTTCATGACGATATAGCTCGCTGTCCGGGCAAATTGCCCGTCGCGCAGCGTTAAACTTGTACGGATCGCGGCGTCAATACCACGTTTCTTCTTGAATTGTCCACCTCGCAATGTTGCGGTTTAAGTCGAACGAACCAGTCTTTTTGTGCTGGTGTGGCTCGGTTTGAACTGACCAATCACGATCCCGATTGGTCCACTTCCTTCGGGAAAATGCGGTTGACGTGACCCATTTTGCGCCCAGGTCTTGCTTCGTTCTTCCCGTATAGATGCACAATAGAGCCAGATTTGCTTGCAAGTTCATGCCATGTTCCTGCATCGGCTCCGATCAGGTTGGTCATGGTTGCGTTGGAATGGCGCTTCGTGCTGCCGATGGGCCATCCGGCGACGGCGCGGATCTGGTTTTCGAATTGGCAAACGGCGCAAGCATCCATGGTCCAATGTCCGGAGTTATGGACGCGCGGTGCGATCTCGTTGACGATGAGGGGCGCGTTTTCATTTTTCTTAGAGCAAAACATCTCAACGGCCAGGACGCCGACATAGTCGAGGGCATCTGCAATTTTTAGCGCCATCGCTGCGGCTTGATCTTCCAAATCCGAGTTCAATGGCCCAGGAATGGTGGACTTGGCCAGAATGCCGTTTTCGTGGTCGTTGAGTGGGATGTCATAGCTTGCCGAAGTCTTATCGAGCCCGCGTACGAGGATCACTGAGACTTCGCTATCGAAACCGACGAGACCCTCAAGGATGGCGGGTGCTTTGCCTATTTCTGAGAACGCTGTTTCGGCTTGGCTGACATCATCAATGCGAACCTGGCCTTTACCGTCATAGCCCAACCGGCGGGTTTTCAAGATTCCATGTCCGCCCAGTTGAGTTAACGCGGCTGGAATATCTTCCGCACTATCGATCGCCGCAAACGGAGCGACTGGTATTCCAAGGTTTTGGATGAAGGTTTTTTCGGTCAGCCGATCTTGTGCAACCTCCAGCGCCTGTGCACCTGGGCGCACAGGCTTAACAGCAGCAGCGGCGGCAGCCGCATCAAGCGGGACATTCTCGAATTCATAAGTGATAACGTCGACCGTTTCGGCCCACTTGCGAACTTTGTCCAGGTCGCTGAAGTCACCGACCATGTGGGCACTTGCGACATCGAAAGCAGGCCCGGTGTGATCGGAATAGATGCTGACTTGCAAGCCAAGGCGAGCAGCGGCCATTGCGAGCATTCTGCCGAGTTGGCCGCCGCCTAAGATGCCGATGACGGAGCCGGGAGGGAGCGCGTTCATGGGCCTCTACAAGGTTAGTTGTCGTCTCGGGGTTCTAGGGCAACCTGGTCGGTCTGGCGTTGACGCCATGCGATCAGGCGCTGTTTCAATTCAGGGTCGTTTAACGCCAGGATCTGACAGGCTAGAAGTGCGGCATTGCTAGCGCCGGCGTCGCCAATTGCCAAGGTCCCAACTGGCACACCACATGGCATCTGGACGATGGAGTAGAGGCTGTCGATGCCTTTCATGGTCTTTGACTTGATAGGAACACCGAGTACGGGAAGCTCCGTCATAGCCGCTGCCATTCCGGGAAGGTGAGCAGCGCCGCCCGCGCCCGCAATGATGACCTGCAACCCGCGTTCGGAGGCTGTTTTGGCATAAGTCGCCAAACGGTCGGGTGTCCGATGTGCGGACACGATACGTGCCTCGTAAGCGACGCCCAATTCATCCATGATGTCGGCCGCGCGCTTCATAGTTGGCCAATCGGATTGACTCCCCATGATCAAACCGACTTTGGCTGAATCTGATTTGTCTGCGGTCGGGTCGTCGCTCATTAAATGTCCAATTCAGGCGGTGGCGAGCCAAAAAAAACATTGACGGTTTGATCGAAACCGGTACTCACGGCCGTTTTCGGTGCAGGGACTCAATCAATGCGTGAAAAAAGGAAGCGCGCCTTCTATACGAGCTCTGCATCAGTTGCAAGGGTCAACTATTTTGCGGCGCAGCATGAGGGTTTGATCAGGCCTGCCCCTTAACCCTCAGAAAATTCTGAGCAGGGGGGGATGTGGGCTGTCATAAAACTGAATCAATTGAGCGGGCGGCGGCGATCAAAAGCCTGGTTAAAGTTACGCCGGTGCGCTGGGATTTAAGCAATAATGTCCGGGGTCAGCTGGTCTTCGATCGCGTAAATGCGGTCCTTGATTGCCAGTTTTTCCTTCTTGTAGCGCTTGATTAAGAGCTGGTTCGCCGCGCCGACGGCCTCAAGCTCGACAATCTCCTCGTCAAGAGCCCGGTGCTTTTGTTGCAGCGTGATCAGCTCGTCGCGCAGCTTTTGCTCCTGGTCTTGGTCCATTGCTTGCTGTTCAATCCCAATTTGAGGCCGTCGCAACTATCGACCTGTTCGGTGTTTTTCGCAAGTGCGGTGGCGGCCGCTGAAAACGATTTGTCCTTCTGTTGGAAAAAGGGCTTCGATTGCAAAATTTCAATGACAGGGTTGGGGCTAGGTGAAGAGCTTGATAAGAATTCGTTAAAAAGTGAATTGGGGCGTTATAGACAAGCCAATAATCATCTGTCACGCTAGTTCCGTCTGTAAATCGCGAACGGAGGAGAACTGATGTCGATCGAAGGTCATCTTGAGGAACTCACCGAGAAACACCGCCTTCTAGATGAGCAGATCATGACAGAAGCTGCCAGACCGGGATCCGACGATGCAATGGTTCGCCGGATGAAGCAGGAAAAACTCCGATTAAAAGAAGAAATCGAGCGTTTGAGAGGTGAAACGCGCCACTAGTTTTTGATGCGGGAGTTTTTAAGTCTAGATGAGGCGGCTGGTTATCGCCGCCTCGACAGCAAATTGATTTAGCCTTTTTGAATCGTGTGCTGTGTGATGGCATATTGATGCCGAGCTTATTTGAGATTTCGACAATGCATTGGTTGGAAGTTTTAAATTGAATTTTTGGTCTATTGTTTTTTGTTGAATTACATTTCCCTAATCGCGCCCAGCTAAATTTTGGCCTTAGCCTTTCTGTCTTGTCGCATGATTTTTCTCAATATAATTTTCCTGATTGCACCTAAGGTTCGCTGATCACATCGCAATGTTTCTACCGTGCTACGCTCGGTTGCGCATTGGCTTGGCGTCGCGGGGCCTGCACTGGAACGGGAAGGTCATCAGGCCAGGTCATCGTTTTTGGGGAAAAACGTGTGGCGTGTTTTTCCAAACGCTTGCGGCTCTCGGCCAGTTGGTCCTTCGAAAGTTCGCCGCTGTCATACGCAACGATGAGTTCGTAGAGGACATCGTAGATGCCACCGGCGTCCTGGGTTAGCAGGACGATATCAACGCCGGCATTTAGTGCTTTGACTGCTGCCTTACCAAATCCACCAATCTGCTTTGTAATCGCACCCATATTAAGGTCGTCGGTGATGATTAGGCCGTCATAGCCCCAATCTTTCCTCAGGACTCCAGAAATGACGGGCTTTGAAAGAGAGGCGGGCTTTTTGGGGTCAATCGCGTCGAGCGTGGCGTGACCAATCATCATTGCGGCGGGCGTGCTCGCGGTTAGTTTTTTGAATGGTACCCAGTCGGAGGATTCGAGTTCCTCGCGCGACTTCGTTAAGGAGGCGCCCTTTATGTGGGTGTCGGCTTTGACACCCTCGAGGCCGGGAAAATGTTTCAACGTGCAGAGCACGCGCCAGGTTTTCAGGGCTTTGCAATAGTCTTCGGCAACCTGCGTAACCACGTCTGGTTCTCTGGAGATCGCGCGGCGAATGAGGTGGGTTCGACGATCGCGGCGGAGACGCTTCTTGGGCTTCAAGTCGACAACCGGTGCGAAGTTCAAATTGATACTGAGCTCTGCAAGACCGATTGCTTGTTTATCGGCAAACTCCTGCACGATTTTGCGACGGTCTTCGTCTGTCTTGGCGCGTTTTATAGCTTGGGCCAGAGAGGGCTGACGTTTGAGAGGCGGGGTCATATGCGCGACCAGGCCACCTTCCTGGTCCGTTGCGATCCATAAGGGACGGGTTGTTTTATCCTTAGCCAATTCGCGAAAGCCGGTAAGTTCCGCGGCGAGTTTTTGTTTCGAACGGCGGCGTGAGTTGCGGCGGGTCACGAAAATGCCGCCGATGGCACCACGTTCAAGAAGCGGTGTCAGTTGCCAACCTGCGTAGTAGCCGACAATCACGTGTCCGCCGACCAACCGCAGCGTCTCAGGGTCGGCGGCGAGTACGGCTTCTTTTTTTTGCTTGAGTGTTAGCTCGGCTTTTTCAGCCGTTTTTGCTGCCGCCGGGCTGTTTAGCAATAGCGCCGACGACGACAGCGTGCAGACCAAAGCAAGGAGTAGCTTGTAGGCGTTGCTCAGAACGCTGGTTGCCCATTGGGGCTTGGCGCAGTCTGGAGGGGGCAGCGTCAATCCGGGTTAACCTCTAGATTGATGAAGGTGCAGTACGGTTTGGATAAACGTTCCGCGCGCAACCTAACATACCCGGCCGATTCGGCCAGGATGCGTTACAGGTATGGTTGCGCGGTGGCGTGGCGGCGGGGAATTGCGGGTGGACAATTTCTTCAAGGTCACGCTTTTCGGCGCCACGCCCCGGTTTGCAAGTTTGCGGAACCCCGACCGAATTTAGTTCTTCGCCATCTCGCGGAGTTTGAACTTCTGGATTTTGCCGGTGGAGGTTTTGGGAACGTCGGTGAACACGACGGAGCGCGGGCATTTGTAGTGTGCCAAGTGCTCGCGGCAAAACGCTATGAGGTCATCCTCGCTCAATGTTTCGCCAGGCTTCAGCTCAACGAAGGCGCATGGGGTTTCGCCCCACTTCTCATCCGGCTTGGCGACCACGGCGCAATAAGCAACAGCAGCGTGTTTGTAGAGAACGTCTTCGACCTCAATGGATGAAATGTTTTCACCGCCAGAGATAATGATGTCTTTGGAACGGTCCTTGAGTTGGATGTATCCGTCTGGATGTAGCACACCCAAGTCTCCCGAATGGAACCAGCCGCCAGCGAAAGCTTCGTCGGTTGCTTTCGGGTTTTTCAAATATCCCTTCATGACGATGTTGCCGCGGAACATGACTTCGCCGAGCGTTTCGCCGTCGGCGGGTACGCGGGTCATGGTTTCGGGATCCATGACGGTTAGGTCTTCGAGTGCCGTGTAGCGCACGCCCTGGCGGATACGTTTGCTGGCAATCTGTTCGGGAGAGAGATCGTTCCAGGATTGATCCCACTCGTTGATGACGGCGGGACCATAGGTTTCGGTAAGGCCGTAAAGGTGGGTGAGTTCGAAGCCCGCGTCTGCCATAGCTGTGAGGACGGATTGCGGAGGTGGTGCGGCTGCGTGGTTGAAAGCAACTTTGTGTGTGAAGTCGCGACGTTCTTCGGCGGTGGCGTTCAAGAGAACCGACATGACGATCGGTGCGCCGGACAAGTGGCTGACCTTATGGTCTGCAATGGCTTCGTACATTGCCGGAGCCCGAACCCATCTGAGGCACACATGCGTGCCGGCTATCATCGACAACGACCAAGGAAAACACCAGCCGTTGCAGTGAAACATCGGCAGGGTCCAAAGATAGACCGCGCCTTTCGTCATCCGCGTCGCGACGGTGTTGGCGTAGCACATGAGGCCAGCGCCACGATGATGGTAGACGACCCCTTTTGGGTTTCCTGTTGTTCCTGATGTGTAGTTGAGGGAAATTGCGTCCCACTCGTCGTCTGGCATTTTCCATGGGAATTCCGGATCGCCACCGGCGATAAAATCCTCGTATTCGTCATACGACAACTGCTCACCGTCTTGCGGGAATTCGGGGTCTTGGTAGTCGATGATCAGCGGCTTAACACTGGCCTGGGCGAGCGCTTCTTTGATGACGGCGGAAAACTCGCGGTCCACGATCAGGACCTTGGTGTTGGCATGGTCGAGCTGAAAGGCGATGATCGGCGCATCGAGGCGGGTATTGATTGAGTGCAGTACAGCGCCGGTCATGGGGACGCCGTAGTGGGCTTCGAGCATCGGCGGCGTGTTGGACAGCATGACCGAAACCGTGTCGCCTTTTGCAATGTATTTCGATGCAAGTGCGGAGGCGAGGCGGCGCGCGCGCGCATAGAATTCGGAATAGGTGTAACGGCTTTTGCCGTGAATGATGGCCGTGTCGTTCGGATAAACCTTAGCGGCGCGCTCAAGGAATGTGAGAGGCGTCAGCGGTTGGTGGTTGGCTGGATTCCGGTCGAGGTTTTGTTCGTATGGATTTGCAGTCATTTTTCCGATTGGCCGAATTTGGTTTTTTGAGTTCTGGGCGAAAAACTGAGACGAGAAGCTAACTTGCTAGCGTGGCTGCATCAATTGAAAACCTGTTGCAATGCAAAATCAAACGAGCAGGCGGGTGTCTTGAGTAGCTACTGGCCGTATTGCTCCGTCGTGCCTTTCTAATCATGACGGCGAGCGGTTTTCTGCTGATGCGCGTCAATCCCTACTTAGACCTTCGAGTGGCCATTAGTCCAATTGTGCATGCGCAGAACTATTGCGCATTGGAGCGCAAAGGTAGACCTTCAGCAGCAACGGACCTGGGCGCAAACGAGAAAGACGTTGGCCTTTTAAAACAGTGTCTTAACGCCCGTCCGGCAAAGCCAAAAAACATAGCCTGTTGGGGAGACGCTCCTAATGTCCAGTCAATATCACGAAGTTTACAAATCCTGGCAAAATGATCCGGAAGGGTTCTGGGCAAACGCGGCTGCGGACGTCTCTTGGTACAAGCTCTGGGACAAGGTTGTTGATCCCTACAGCGGGCAATATGGGCGTTGGTTTGCTGGAGCAGAATGTAATACGGCCTACAACTGCCTGGACCGGCATGTTGAAGCCGGTCGCGGTGATCAACCCGCTCTTATCTATGACAGCCCCGTCACCGATACCAAGCGCACGTACACTTACAATGAATTGACCGATGAGGTGGCGACGCTTGCAGCCGTTCTGGTTGATATGGGTGTCAAGACCGGTGACCGCGTGATCATCTATATGCCGATGATCCCTGAAGCTGTGATGGGGATGCTGGCGTGCGCGCGGATCGGGGCAATCCATTCGGTCGTCTTTGGTGGCTTTGCTGCTAACGAGTTGGCGACTCGCATCGACGATGCAAAGCCGGTCGCGATCCTTTCGGCGTCTTGCGGCATCGAAGGTAGCCGGGTGATCGCATATAAGCCGCTACTCGATAAAGCGATTGAGCTGTCAGAAAACAAACCGTCGTCGTGTCTTGTTTTGCAAAGGCCCCAGGCTGAAGCGAGTTTGATTGCAGAGCGTGACTATGACTGGGCCGAGGCCGTCGCTCATAACAAAGGCAAGGGCCGTAAAGCAGGCCCGGTTGCGGTGAAAGCGACTGACCCGCTCTACATCCTCTACACGTCAGGCACGACTGGTCAGCCGAAGGGTGTGCTCCGCGATAATGGCGGGCACATGGTTGCGCTCAAGTGGACCATGAAAAACCTCTACAATGTTGAGCCTGGCGAGGTGTTCTGGGCAGCTTCCGATGTCGGCTGGGTCGTTGGGCATTCGTACATTTGCTACGGCCCGCTGCTGCATGGAGCCACAACGCTTGTTTACGAAGGCAAGCCTGTTGGGACACCTGACGCCGGTGCTTTCTGGCGCGTGATTTCCGAGCACAAAGTATCTGTGCTGTTTACGGCGCCGACTGCGTTCCGGGCGATCAAGAAGGAAGACCCGGAAGGCTCGTTCATTGGAAAATACGATATGTCGAGTCTGCGCAGCTTGTTTTTAGCCGGTGAGCGCGCTGATCCCGATACCATTCAGTGGGCTGAAGCAAAGCTCCAGGTTCCGGTGATCGACCACTGGTGGCAAACAGAAACGGGTTGGGCGATTGCTGGAAACCCAGTGGGCCTTGGGATGCTGCCGGTCAAATATGGTTCGCCGACGGTCGCGATGCCTGGATATGAACTTCATATTCTGGACGAAGGCGGGAAACCGGTTGCCGCCGGAGAGAGCGGAACGATTGCGATCAAGCTGCCGCTGCCGCCGTCCTGTCTGCCGACGCTATGGGGGAATGACGAGCGCTTTCGCGACAGCTATCTCTCCCAGTTCCCAGGCTATTACTCGACGTCGGATGCCGGTTATCTCGATGAAGACGGTTATGTCTACGTGATGGCCCGCACGGACGATGTCATCAATGTTGCTGGCCACCGCCTGTCGACGGGGCAGATGGAAGAAGTCGTCGCGACTCATCCTGACGTTGCAGAGTGTGCTGTCATTGGTGTGGCCGATCAGCTCAAAGGACAGCTGCCCGCTGGGTTCTTGGTCTTGAACGCGGGGGTTACAAAAGACCAGAAAGAGATCGAAGCAGAAGTTGTAAAGCTTGTGCGTGCGGAGATTGGCCCGGTTGCGGCGTTTAAAAACGTGATGGTCGTGCAGCGTCTGCCAAAAACGCGTTCGGGCAAGATCTTGCGGGGTACGATGCGGAAGATTGCCGATGGGGAAGCCTGGACGACGCCTGCGACGATCGATGATCCGGCGATCCTTGATGAGATCAAGGGGGTCCTGTCGGGTCGAGGCATGACCGGCTAACCGGCCTACAAACTCTTAAGGGCTGACGAAAAACAAAACCCCTCGCTGCATATGCGAGGGGTTTTTTGCGTTATTTTGAATGGGCCTTGCCGATTGAGGCCGGCTCTCGGTGCTCAGCTTTTGTCAGCCGCGTCTTCACTCCCGTCACCAGCACCTTCTTCAGAGGTCGGTTCTGGGAAAACGACGTCAGGCTGCGGTTGCTCTTCCGCTTCAGTTTCTGATCCACCAGAAAGCTGTTGAAGGCGAGCAAAGACTTCAGCCTCTTCGGCTGCATCGGACTGGACGCGGCTTGGCGGTGATAGATCTGGCTGTGGGCCAAGTCCCGGTACTGTTTCTTCCGGTGCCAACAGCGAACCCTCGGGTAGTGGTGCAGGTTGTGGAACGCCACCTGGGTTTTCAGCTGCAACGCGCTTGGCTGCTTTTTGGACTTCGGCATCCAAGTCGATTTGCTTGCACAAACCAAGCATCACCGGGTCTTGCGGTACGAGGTTGGGTGAATTCCAATGTGTACGATCGCGGATCTGCGTAATTGTCGGTTTGGTCGTGCCAACAAGGCGGACGATTTGGCTGTCTTTCAGCTCGGGATGCTGGCGCAGCAGCCAAAGTACCGCATTAGGGCGGTCATGACGCCGCGAAACAGGGGTGTAGCGCGGCCGCTTCTTCCGGTTTGGCGTTTGAGGCAGAACGACTTTTTGCTCAGCCATGCGAAGTTTGTGGGACGGATCGCCTTCGCCCCGCTCAATTTCGTCGCGTGTTAGCTGACCCGAGGTGACGGGGTCCATACCCTTAATGCCTTGAGCGACGTCGCCGTCCGCAATGCCTTTGACCTCCAATGAATGCAGGCCGCATAATTCCGCAATCTGATCAAATGTCAGCGCGGTGTTGTCGACGAGCCAGACGGCTGTCGCCTTGGGCATTAGTGGTTTGCGATCGCTCATAGGTTTTCTTTCCCGGTTTGCGGGCGGTGCGCCCCCGGCAAACCTTTAATCTTCCGACACAATAATTCAGGGAGAACCCTTAGATAAGCGTGCCCTGGGTCAAAATGCAAGGTTGCGGTATGCGGAATTCTGCTTTGGGACTATAGCCTCAGTTGTCGCAACCGGTTCCAATCCATTAGGGTTCGCGACCTAACGCGCAATGCGAATTGATCAGAAGGCACGTGGCGAGTGCCCGGGAGTTCGAAGCTTTGACGGCTGAAACGGGGAAAACCTACTATTTCGAGGATCTACAACTCGGAATGGAGGCGACTTTTACTTCGACAGTTACGATGGACGACATTGAGACCTTTGCGAAAGTCTCTGGCGACCGTAACCCCGTTCACCTTAATCCCGAATACGCCGCCAAGACGATTTTCAAGCAGGTGATTGCGCACGGTCTTCTGACAGCGAGCTATATCTCAACGGTTTTTGGCATGAAGATGCCGGGTCCAGGCGCGATCTATGTTTCGCAATCTTTGAACTTCAAAGCGCCCGTCAAAGTCGGTGATGAAGTGGAAGCCAAGGTTGTCGTTGTCGACTTGTTGCCAGCCAAGTTTAGGGCGCGCTTTGATTGTTTCTGCAGGGTGAATGGTAAGGTCGTGCTTGATGGCGAAGCGATCATGATGGTGCCGTCACGCCCAGAATAGGCAAGCCGCAAATTTATTGGCTGAGCGCCGTTACATAACATGGCTAGGCTTGGTGGCGGGGTTGCGCATGTGCATGCAGCCCGGCTAAGTGCGCATGACGAAATGGGCAATCGCGGCTGAGGCGATGATCGTAATTCGCGACAAAGATGCTGTCAGTGACGCTGCACGCAGTAGCGTTCTGGCAATTGGTAACTTTGATGGTGTGCACCGTGGGCATAAAAAGCTGCTGGCGCATGCGGTTGCTGTTGCCAAGGAAACAGGGCGTCCGGCCGGGGCAATTGTGTTTGAACCCCACCCGAGCCAGTTTTTCCATCCTGAAGAACCGCATTTCAGACTAACGCCACTTGAGGAAAAGCTGCGCCTTCTTCAGAGCCTCGGCATGGATGTCGTTGTCGTGTTGGGCTTTAACGCCAACCTCGTCCGCTTGTCAGCAGAGGAGTTTGTTGCGCAGGTTCTCGTTGAGCGTCTTGGCATTTCTCACGCTGTAATTGGCTATGACTTTTATTTCGGGCGTGGCCGTACTGGAACGCCTGAGACGCTGAAAGACGAGGGCGTAGCGCGCGGGTTCGGCGTGACTATCGTCAAGCAGCAGGCCGAAGAAGGCCAAGTGTTTTCTTCAACTGCGATCCGACTGCATCTGGCGCAAGGTGACATTGCCGGTTCCGCCCGTCTTTTGGGACATTGGTGGCGCGTTTCCGGGGTCGTTATTGATGGAAACAAGGTCGGCACTGGGCTTGGGTTTCCAACTGCCAATATTGAGCTCCCGGTTGGCGCTTCGCTGATGCATGGCATCTACGCCGTGCGCGTCATCGTTGGGGGTAAAGTGCACACCGGCGCGGCCTACTATGGTGCACGGCCGACGGTCGATGACGGGCCTGAACGGCTGGAAGTTTTCATTCTCGATTTCTCGGGCGATTTATATGGGCAGACGATCGGCGTTGAATTCATCGCTTATTTGCGTGGCGATAAGCGGTTTGATGGGTTTGAGGCGCTGAAGGAGCAGATCGCGATTGACTGCGAGGAAGCGCGCGAGATCGTCGCTGGAGTCGGTGCAACGCCGCTCGATTGAGCCCGGGCGAGGCGAGAAACTGCGCGGTTGTTCCCTTTCGACATAACACTTTGGCGCATCGCGGTGCGTCGTTCCACTTGCTAGGCTGAGATGGACTACGTGTTGCCCCGGCGCACATGTCTTTCCAGAATTGCCGGCTGCAGAAACTCGTGCCGCAATCACTCACTAAGCCGTACAGCGTTCCACTCCACACTTACCACTGAGCCGGTTCAGCCGTGCCGGGAGCCCTATGGAAGAGCAGCTGCCATTCCTTTTGTTGATCGCCATCGTGACGCTGACGGCTGTTGCTGCTGGGCTGGTGATGGTGTGGCTGAAGCAACCGCCGATGGTGGGTTACATCTTGGCGGGTTTGATCCTGGGACCTGCCGGTATTGGGTTCATGCCGCATGTTGATGCGGTGCCGCTGATCGCCGAGTTTGGTGTGCTGTTCCTCCTGTTTGTTATTGGAATGGAGATCAGCCTCAAGGCGTTTATCGCTGATTTGCGGCCCGCGGTGTTGACCGTGATCGGCCAGCTTACAATTGCGTTTTGCGCGATGATGCTGTTTGGGATTTTTCTCGAATGGCGTTTTGAGCAGATTCTGCTTCTTGCCTTCGTCATTACGATGTCATCGACAGCGGTCGCGCTGAAGCTGTTGGATGACATC
Organism: Filomicrobium sp.; assembly: GCA_040219445.1. Classification (GTDB taxonomy): domain Bacteria; phylum Pseudomonadota; class Alphaproteobacteria; order Rhizobiales; family Hyphomicrobiaceae; genus Filomicrobium. The sequence continues at coordinate 1,417,524 of JAVJSM010000003.1, forward strand.
GGAGAGTTGCGCAGCGATCTTGGACGGATCGTTGTGGCGGTGATGATCGCGCAGGACATCGCCGTTGTGCCGATGTTGATCATCGCCAACAGTTTTCAGGCAGGCAGCAGTCTGGAGCCATCGACGTTCCTCACGGTGATCTTGGCGATCGGTGTGCTGGTCCTATTCATCGCGGTGGTCGGCCCGCGGGGTAAACTGCATTTTCCGGGACAGGAGAAGATCCTGGGCCGCGTTGAGATGGTGACGCTGGTGGCTTTGCTGATCTGCTCGACGTCGGCTGTGCTCACGGGCATTGCTGGGATGTCGCCCGCCTATGGGGCGTTTCTGGCCGGGTTGATCATCGGCAAGACGACGCTTCGGACGGAAGCTATCCATGCCATGGAGCCGATCCAGGGCGTGTTGATGGTGTTGTTTTTTGTGGCCATCGGGCTGCTGCTCGATGTGACGTTCATCATCCAAAACATCGGGTTGGTGGCGTTGTTCGTCGTTGCGGCGCTTCTGCTCAAATCGCTTGCCAACATCGCGATCCTCTATCTCGTGGGCCTGCCCTGGACGACGGCTTATCAGGCGGGCCTGATCATGGGGCAGATCGGCGAGTTTTCGTTTTTGCTGGCGGCTGTTGGTCTGGCAAACAGCGTGCTCGATCCGGTGGGCTATAAGCTCGCGATCTCGGTGATTGTGCTGTCGCTCTTGTTCTCGCCGCTTTGGACCAGGGCGGTGAAACAGGCTCACGATGCAACCAAACAGCGCCTTGGAAACTTTAAAACGGCGTTTTTTGTGCCTCCGACGTCGGCGTTAGGCGCTCGCGCTGGGCATGTTGTCGGGACGGCCGATAATGCAGGTAAAGGCACTAAGCCGGCTGCCAAAGATCAAGACTAGCGGGCTCCGGCCTCAGTATTTGACGTAATCCAGCTGGCGATTTCGCCGCAGTTGCTGGCGTTGTGACGCAGGCGTGCTAGAACGCCCGTCGATTACGATTCATCATTTCAAATCTGGCTGATATACCGATGGCGGAAAAAGACCAGTCTCAGGACACAGGCCGCAACTGGGGCGATACGCTCTACCTGCCCCAGACCGACTTTCCCATGCGCGCCGGGCTACCCAAGCTTGAGCCGAAACTGTTGGAGCGCTGGGCCAAGATCGACCTCTACGCAAAGCTGCGTGATGCGTCGGCGGGCAAGCATAAGTTCGTGCTGCACGATGGCCCTCCTTATGCGAACGGTAACATCCATATCGGGCATGCGCTGAATAAGGTGCTGAAAGACGTCGTTGTGAAGTCGCAGCAGATGCTGGGCCACGATTCCAATTACGTTCCGGGCTGGGACTGTCATGGTCTGCCGATCGAATGGAAGATCGAGGAGCAGTATCGCTCTAAAGGCAAGAACAAGGATGAGATCCCAATCAACGAGTTCCGTGCCGAGTGTCGGGAGTTCGCGGCCAAGTGGGTCGATATCCAGCGCGAGGAATTCAAGCGGCTTGGCATCGTTGGCGACTGGGACAATCCGTATTTGACGATGGCGTTTCCGGCGGAAGCGACGATTGCTGATGAGCTGATGAAGTTTGCGATGTCCGGGCAGCTTTATCGCGGTTCGAAGCCCGTGATGTGGTCGGTTGTCGAGAAGACGGCGCTGGCGGAGGCGGAAGTTGAGTACGAGGAGCACACCTCGGATCAGGTCTGGGTGAAGTTTCCTGTTGTTGCTTCGGCTGGTTTCTCCAGAGGCTCGCCAAGTTCGGAGGCCGCGGATCGCTCGCTAATGATGCAAGCGTCTTCTGTTGTTATCTGGACAACGACGCCGTGGACGATTCCGGGGAACCGAGCGATCTCGTTCTCCCATAAGATCAAGTATGGAATCTATAAAATCACTGAAGCGCCAGATGGTAATTGGGCATCGGTGGGTGAGCAGTTCGTTTTGGCAGACGGCCTTGCCGAAGCTGTTATGAAATCTGCCAAGGTTGAAGCGTTCGAGCGCCTTGGCGATGTTGCAGCTACGGATCTTGCAGGTTCAATCTGCGCCCACCCGCTGCGTGGTCAGGGCTATGACTTTGATATTCCGCTGCTTGATGGCGATCACGTCACCGACGATACGGGTACAGGGTTCGTGCATACCGCACCCGGCCATGGTGCGGACGACTACATCATCTGGACGGCAAACCAGAAGACGTTGCGTGAGCGCGGCATCGACACGACGATCCCGTTCACGGTCAATGCGGATGGCACGTTTACCGATCAGGCACCCGGCTTCGAGGGTAAGCGCGTACTCAAGGAAAACGGCGATAAGGGCGATGCCAACGAAGCGGTCATCAAGGCCCTGGCAGAAGCCAGGATGATGGTTGCGCGCGCACGGCTGAAGCACCAGTACCCGCATTCGTGGCGTTCGAAGAAACCAGTCATCTTCCGCAACACACCGCAGTGGTTCATCCGCATGGATGGTGCAGTTTTGCCGGCTCCGACGACGCGGGATTCCGCTGCGACTGGTTCCAGCGTGGCAGGCAACCGATCACTGCGCGAATTGGCGTTGGATGAAATTAAGCGGGTCGAATGGGTTCCGGAAGCAGGTGAGAACCGCATCACGGGCATGATTGCCAATCGCCCTGACTGGGTGGTGTCGCGTCAGCGCGCGTGGGGTGTGCCGATCACGGTGTTCCGCAACACGGAAGCCGATGAGATCATTCCCGGACCTACGTTTGCGAAGTCGGCGGAATTGGCGGAACGCATCAAGTCAGCGTTTGCCGAAAAGGGTGCGGACGTTTGGTTTGAGGACGGTGCGAAAGAGCGGTTCCTCGATGGGCTTGTGGATGACCCATCGCAGTGGGAGCAGGTGCGCGACGTGCTCGACGTGTGGTTCGATTCCGGTTCCACGCATGCGTTCACGCTGCAAGACCCTGAGCAATTCCCAGGGCTGGCGGGCATCGAACGTGCCAAGGATGGCGGTCATGACCGTGTGATGTATCTGGAAGGCTCCGACCAGCATCGCGGCTGGTTCCATTCCTCGCTGCTTGAAAGCTGCGGTACGCGCGGGCATGCGCCTTATGATGCTGTTCTGACCCACGGTTTCGTCCTCGACGAAAAGGGGCAGAAGATGTCGAAGTCGCTTGGCAATGTCGTCGCGCCGCAGGATGTGATGGCAAAGTCGGGTGCAGACATTTTGCGCCTCTGGGTGGCGGCATCTGATTATTCCGACGATCTCAGGATCGGACCGGAGATCATCAAGACATTTGCCGATAGCTACCGCAAGCTTCGCAACTCGGTTCGATGGATGCTGGGTGCGCTGGCGCACTTCAAGGAAAGCGATCGCGTTGAGGTCGCTGACATGCCGGAACTGGAAAAACTCATCCTGCACCGGTTGTCTGAAATCGGGCCTGAGGTTCGCACGGCATATGCGGAGTACGACTACCGCAAAGTGGTAGCGGTGCTGACGCATTTTCTAAATACGGACCTGTCGGCGTTCTACTTCGATATCCGCAAGGATGCGCTTTACTGCGATCCGCCGTCGAGCGCGCGTCGCAAGGCGGCGTTGACTGTCATCGATGAAACGTTGAAAGCAACGACGCTGTGGCTGGCACCGATTTTGTCCTTCACCTCGGAAGAGGCGTGGCTGGCGCGCTATCCGTCTGAAACGGATTCGGTGCACCTGCATGAGTTTCCGCTGATCAGCCGTTTATGGCGCAACGAGGAAGTGGCAGAGCGCTGGGAGAAGGTGCGGAAGGTTCGCCGGGTGGTAACGGGTGCGCTAGAGATCGAACGGGCTGAAAAGCGCATTGGTTCCAGCCTCGAGGCCGCGCCTGAGATTTATGTCAACGATTCGGAGCTTTCCGAAGCACTCGATGGTGTCGATCTGGCGGAAGTCTGCATCACCAGCGGTGTTGACCTCAAATGGGGTGAAGCACCTGAGGGGGCATTCAAGCTTGATGATGTTCCCGGTGTTGGGGTGATCTCCAAAGCTGCCGAGGGTAAGAAATGCGCTCGGTCCTGGCGGATCACGACAGATGTTGGGAGCGACGCCGATTACCCGGAACTCTCCGCGCGTGATGCTGCAGCCATGCGAGAAATTGACGGAACCGCGGGATAGCTGGAATTCTGTGGTCGTGTGGAAGGATTGGCGATGAGCGATGCCTTGGAAGCCAACAAGGAAAACGCGATGGCTTTCTACGACTTGATGTTCAATCAATGTCAGCCAGCCGAAGCGATCCGGCTTTATGTGGGTGATTGCTACATTCAGCACAATCCCCACGTTGGGGACGGCAAGGACGCGTTCATAAGCTATTTCGAGCGGATGGCGACCGAGTATCCTGGCAAGCGCGTCACGTTCAAAAGGGTGTTTGCTGAGGGGGATCATGTGATCCTGCACTGTTATCAGCAGTGGCCGGGCGATCAGGATTATGCGGGGATCGATATTTTCCGTTTCGACGATAACGGCAAAATCGTCGAACACTGGGATGTGTTGCAGGTTATCCCAGAGACTTCGGCCAACGAAAACTCGATGTTTTAGAAGCGGTTGAGGCGCTTGCGCAGTGGAACAGGTTGAGCATCAGTCGAATATTTGGGGGCGTTGGTCCTCCATTGGGATGTGGACCGCGCTCATCACGCTTGTGCTCGATCAGGTTCACAAGTGGTGGATGATACTTGTTGTTGGCATGCGGGAGGGGGATCGGTTTTCTGCGTTGTCGTTTCTGGAGATCGTCTACGTTAAGAACACCGGGATCAGCTATTCGCTGTTCGATAGCGCAAAATATGAGTGGCAGCTGGCGCTGGCAGGCTTTGCCGTAGCTGTTTCGGTGGCCTTATGGGTATGGATGGCACGATCATCGACGGGATGGTTAATGTCTCTCAGCCTGGGCCTGATTATCGGTGGGGCCATCGGAAACGCCATAGACCGGGTGCTTTTGGGCGGAGTTGCAGACTTTTTCCTGCTGCACGGGTATGGCTACAGCTGGTACGTCTTCAACATTGCTGATGTGGCTATTGTTGCCGGAGTTGCCGGACTTTTGTATGACTCTGTCATGTCGAGTCGCATAGACGACACAAAAGGGCCATAACCGCGGGCGAAACGGGTCGGGGGCTAGCGGTAGGTCCATGCGGCGCTAGGGAAGCGCAGGAGACAGCGAAATGCTTTGGGGGACTTCAGAATTTGCCGGTTTTCGGGCGGTGCGCGTGGTTTTTGTCGCGGTTGCGGCGCTTCTCGTTGCTGCTTGCTCGCCTGGTGAAGTTCAGCTTGAAGGCAAGCTTTTTGAGCTGGCCGGCCTCAATCAGACCAGCAAGCGTAGTGCTGCTCCCAAGATGAAAGCGCGCAGCGGGCTTGTCGTGCCGCCTGATCTGCAAAAACTGCCAGATCCCAACCAGCCCGTAGCGGCGGCTCCAGAAAGTGACCTTTTGGCCGCCATTAACGATCCTGATCGTGTAGCTGTGAAGGATCGCGCCACATTGGAGCGTGAACAGGCTGAAGCTTGTAAGGAATACGAGCTGGAAAAAATGCGTGGTAACCAAGAAGCCGACCAGATTTCTGGCCCGCTTGGTTCATGTCGCCAGTCTGTCCTGACAGCGATCGGCAACTGGAATAAATCCCAGTAATCCCGTCAGATTTGGTTGTTGGGCTCATTGGATGAGCTTGCAGCTTGGTTCCGCCAGTGGAATCAAGCTGTTTTTGTAATTGTTTGCATGCGCTGGCGAATACATGAACCCGTTGTCATTTGACTTCTGGGTGCCCAGCCCCGAAATTTTTGCCAACTTGGATCGGGCGCTCTTGGTTTGATCCGTTCTCGACATTCCGTGATGCGTCTTCATGCGCGTCGTCAAGGCAAACCCAGAAATTGAGGATAGCCATCCATGCGCACCAACAGCGCTCGTCATATCCTGCAATTCGCTGCAATTTTCGCTGCTTCTCTCATGACAACATCTCTCCAGACAATGCCCGCCACCGCTGCTGAGAAGACTGGGGTTTCGACGACCCAGCGTGCGACTGATTTCAAGCTTGATAACGGTATGAAGGTGATCGTTGTGCCAGATCACCGTGCGCCGGTTGTGACGCACATGGTGTGGTACCGCACCGGTGCTGCGGACGAGCCGAAAGGTGCTTCAGGCATCGCGCACTTCCTCGAGCATTTGATGTTCAAGTCGACCGAAAAAATCGCGATCGGTGAATTCTCAAAAATTGTCGCGCGCATGGGTGGGCAAGACAATGCGTTCACAAGCCAGGATGCGACCGCCTATTTTCAACGCATCGCCAAAGATCGGTTGAAAGACGTGATGTCTATGGAAGCCGATCGGATGGTGAACCTGCGGCTAACCGAAAAAGAGGTTTTGACTGAGCGAGACGTTATTTTGGAAGAGCGCCGCTCTCGCACGGATAACAATCCGGGCGCGATCCTGAATGAGCAGATGGATGCTGCATTATACTATTCGCATCCCTATGGCACACCGGTGATTGGTTGGGCACATGAGATTGCACAGCTCGATCAGGATGATGCGATCAGCTTTTACAAGCAGTTTTACGCCCCAAACAATGCGATCCTGGTGGTTGCGGGCGATGTGACTGTTGATGAAGTAAAAGCACTAGCCACCGAGACCTATGGCAAGGTTCCCGCCAATACCGATATGACAATCGTCCGTGAACGGCCACAAGAGCCGCCGCATTTGGTTGCGCGGCGAATGGAATTGGTCGATCCGCGTGCCGGCAAGGCGTCGATGCACCGCTACTATCTGGCGCCGTCTTATGTTCGGGCCAAACCTCTTGAAGCCGAAGCGCTGGAAATCATGATGAAGATCTTGGCTTCCGGTGCGACCAGCCGTTTTTATAAGCGGGTGGTGGTTGAGAAGAAATTGGCTTCGAGTGCCGGCGGTTGGTACGCAGGCGATGGCTATGACACGGGCAAGATCTCGTTTTATGCGGTTGCTGCTGACGGCGTTGAGCTTTCCGATATCGAAGCCGAACTCGATCAGCTGATCGCGGAGATTGCGGAAACCGGGGTGACTGAAGCCGAGCTAAGCCGCGCCAAGAACAGTCTCTCTGCTGAGTACATCTACGGTATCGATAGTCAGTCGACGATGGCACGTCGCTACGGCTGGGCCGCAGTTGTCGGTGGGACTGTTGCTGATGTTGAGACTTGGCCCGATGAGATCAACAAGGTTACAGCGGCCCAGGTTCAAGCAGCTGCAAAGTCGGCGCTCGACATTCGCCGTTCGGTGACAGGATATCTCCTTCCCAAGCCGCGGAAGTCATCTGCGCAGCGCGCAAACACTGCAACATCTCCATCGAAGGGGTAAGTTCAAATGGTTCGCACTCCTGAAGCCGCGGTCGCGTGCAGACCGCTGAGGTTGGATCTGTTTGCGATGGCGTTTGCGCTGCTAATTGCCCTTTTCTTCACGCTCAGCCTGATAAGACCGGCCAACGCTATGGATATAAAAGAAGTTAAAAGCCCCGGTGGCATCAGTGCTTGGCTGGTGCAGTCCGAACAAGTTCCGTTGCTCGCATTGCGCTTTGCGTTTTTGGGTGGCAGCGCGCAAGACCCTGACGGCAAGGCAGGCGTTGCCAACTATTTGTCCGCGATGCTTGACGAAGGTGCTGGTGATCTCGATTCCGCGGGGTTCCAAGAGCGCATGGAAGAGATCGCGATGCGCATGAGCTTTAATGAAAGCCGAGATAGCTTCTACGGCAGCGTGCAGACGTTGACCAAGAACCGTGATGAAGCGATGCGGCTGCTGAAGCTGGCTCTGACCAAGCCGCGGTTTGACGAAGATGCAGTGGAACGGATTCGTCGCCAGCTACTTGCAAGCCTCGCGTTTGCGGCTCGCTCGCCGGACAAACTTGCGTCAAAGACGTGGTTTGAGAAAGCTTTTCCAGGCCACGCTTATGGCATGTCGTCGCGCGGCACGGCGGAGACAATCAACTCCATCACGGGTGACGACCTGGAGGCGTTCCGAAAACGGATTTTCGCGCGTGACAATTTGAAGGTCGTTGCTGTTGGAGACATCAACGAAGCAGATCTTGGGAAACTACTAGATGACGTGTTTGGCGGTCTTCCGGAAAAAGGTAACGTTCAGCCGGTCGAGAATGTGGAACCTGTGACAGGCGGCATTCTCGATGTTGTTGAGATGGATGTTCCCCAGTCGGTTGCAGTCTTCGGCATGGGTGGTCTGAAACGCAAAGACCCTGACTTCATGGCTGCGTTTGTTCTGAACCACATCATTGGTGGCGGTGGCTTCTCAGCTATTTTGATGGAAGAGGTTCGCGAAAAGCGCGGACTGGCCTATTCGGTGTATAGTTACATCAATCCGCTTGATCATTCCTCGGTATATATCGGCAGCGTCGCGACCAAGAACGAATCGATTGCCGAATCCCTCGACATTATTCGCAGCGAGCTGGCGAAAATTTCTGAAAATGGTGTGTCGCAAGAGGATCTCGATAATGCCAAGGGCTACCTGACCGGTTCTTATGCGTTACGCTTTGACACGAACTCAAAGATTGCAAGCCAGTTGCTTGGCATTCTCGTAGAGGATATGGGGATTGACTACGTCGACAAGCGCAACGGATTGATCGAGGCGTTGACGGTTGATGACCTGAAAAAAGCGGCTGCGCGATTCCTTAAGCCTGATAACCTGATCGTTGTTGTTGTCGGAAAGCCAAAGGACTTGGGGCCAAAAGGGTAAAGGACAAGAACATATGAGCGGTGGTGCAGCGGTCGGCGCAGAGGGCTATAGCTACGACTGCGGGGCATTCCGGCTTGATGTTTCAGGATGTCTAGAAGATGCCATTGGCGAGCATGGCCTATCGACTGCGGACTTCGATTTGTGGTCGGGCCGCCTTGCCGACGAGTTGAGCCGCTTGCGGGAGGAAATCGCAGGCGGCGACTTGCCGATAGCGGAGATTACCAAGGCGAGGGGTGACCTCAGTGCGGCGGCGGAGGCTTACGGCGAACTTTGCGTCGGTGCCAGAACAGTGCTGTTCTTTGGAACGGGTGGTTCTGGGCTTGGTGGGCAGACACTGGCACAACTGGCGGGCTGGAACATCGCTGGCAGCATGATGCCAGGGCAGATGCAGCGGCCGCGTACGCGTTTCTATGACAACCTCGACCCGGCAACGATGCAAGGCGTTTTGAATTCGCTTGATCTTGCCTCCAGCCGGTTCGTCTTTACCTCAAAATCTGGCGGGACCGCAGAGACCCTCGCGCAAGCCATTGCTTTACTTTCAGCCGTGAAGAGCGCGGGGCTTGAACAGCAAATCCCGAAGATGTTCCTTGGCATCACCGAGGAAGCTGAGGGCGGGCAAGAAAACGGTTTGCGGCGTCTGTTTGGTCAGCATGGCGTTCCGATGCTGGCGCACCCCAAAGATATTGGAGGGCGTTTTTCCTGCATGACGGTCGTCGGGCTCTTGCCTGCTTTGGCGCGAGGTCTTGATCCGCTTGAAATCCGCGCGGGCGGGCGAGCGGTGTTGGAGCAGGTTGTTGCAGCTAAGAGTGTTACCGAGTGCTCGCCTGCGTTGTCAGCCATAACATCTGTTGCGATGGCGAAAGAGCGGGGTGTTCGAGCCCTTGTATTGATGCCTTATGCGGACCGGCTAGGGTATCTGGCGCGCTGGTTTGTGCAGCTGTGGGCCGAGAGCCTCGGCAAAGGCGGTGAGGGAACGACACCGATTGCAGCGCTTGGTCCGCTCGATCAGCACAGCCAACTGCAGCTTTTCATGGATGGCCCGCGCGAGCACCTAATCTCTCTTATTCGTGTGCCAACGGCAGGAACTGGCCCGCTGATTGATCCGGAGCTAGCAGAGACGGCAGGTGCTGGTTACATGGGTGGCAAAACGATTGGTGACGTGGTGCATGCGCAAGCGGACGCGCTCCCAGAAGCTCTTGCCAAAGCTGGTCGTGCGGTTCGCACCATTGATATCCACAGGCTCGATGCGAATGCGATCGGCGCGGTTATGATGCACTTCATGCTCGAGACGATTCTTACTGGGCGCGCGCTTGGCGTTGACCCGTTCGATCAGCCAGCCGTTGAACTTGCCAAGGTTTTGACCCGCGAAAGGTTGGTGGGGTCGCCTGCGAGCTGATTATTGCAGCTAAGAGGCATTGCCGTTGTCGATCCGCCAGCTTTCTCCAGAGACGATCAATCGTATTGCTGCCGGTGAGGTGATCGAGCGGCCTGCGAGTGTTGTCAAAGAACTGGTCGAGAACGCGATAGATGCCGGTGCTCGCAACATTGAGGTTGTGACGGCGGCGGGTGGGCTGTCGTTAATCCGCGTCGGCGATGACGGTGTGGGGATGGCGCCCTCCGACCTTGAACTTTGCGTCGAGCGCCACGCGACTTCGAAACTCAATGAAGACGACCTGTTTGACATCCGCTCATTTGGCTTTCGGGGTGAGGCGTTGCCGTCGATTGGGTCGGTTGCGAGGCTTGAGATTGCGAGCCGTGCCAGAGGCGCTGCTGAGGCCTTTCAGATTTCAGTCGACAAAGGGGTTAAGCTGCCGATCAAGCCTGCAGCGGTGAACCGCGGCACTAGGATCGAAGTCCGGGATTTGTTCTCAGCTACGCCGGCACGTCTGAAGTTTCTGAAATCGGAGCGGGCCGAGAATCTAGCGACGTCAGAAACCGTGAAGCGTCTTGCCATGGCGCATCCTGAAGTCGGGTTCACACTCGTAATGGGTGAGCGGGCGAGCCTCAAGCTGCCACGTCAGAAGCCGACCCAGGAGGGGCTTCTGCAGCGTCTTGCCAAAATCATGGGGCGCGGCTTTCAAGAGGATGCGGTCGAGGTCGTTGGCGAACGAGATGGTTTACGGATTGCAGGATTCGTCGGGTTGCCAACGCTGAACCGCGGCGATGCGAGCCAGCAGTATCTTTTCGTCAATGGCAGGCCGGTCAAGGACCGATTGCTGATTGGAGCTTTGCGGGCGGCTTATGGAGATACCATCCCGCGTGGGCGGCATCCCTATGTCGCTTTGTTTGTCGATCTCGAACCGCGTGATCTCGATGTCAACGTTCATCCAGCGAAAACGGAAGTGCGTTTTAAGGATCAGGGCGCTGTCCGTTCGATGATGATCGGAGCTGTCCGGCACGCGCTTGAGGACAACGCGATGCGCTCCTCCAGCCAAGGTGGTCGAGAAACGCTTGAAGCTTTCAGCGCTGTTTTCGATGCCGCTTCCAGTTCAAGCGCGATGAGTGAGGGTGCTGTATCTTTTGGTGGAAGTTTAGATTCTCCAGCGCCGCTGCGGCAAACGTGGGGGAGCAATCCGGGATCGCGCGGTGCGGGTCGTATGCCGGGGCTGCCTCCGTCTGGGTTTGAAGCGCAATCACAGTCTGCGTTCACTGAGATTGATGTCACTTCAGCTAATGCTGTCGCGCATAGCGAAGCCGTGCCGGATGAAGTTCTGGACAAACCGCTTGGTGCGGCACGGGCGCAATTGCATGAGACTTACATCGTTTCGCAAACACGCGACGCGGTTGTCATTGTCGATCAACATGCAGCGCATGAACGGCTGGTTTATGAGCGGTTGAAAGCGATGATGGAGAATGGTGGCGTTACTCGGCAGGGATTGCTGATCCCTGAGATTGTCGAGATGCTACCGCATGAGGTTGAGGCAGTTCTTGAGAAGGTTGATGAGCTTGTTGAACTTGGCCTCGTCGTTGATGGTTTTGGAGCTGAGGCGTTAGCCGTGCGCGAGGTTCCGGCATTGCTCGGGCAGTGCGATGTGAAGGGATTGGTCCGCGATTTGGCTGCCGAAATTCTTGATGAGAGTGCAGCTTCGGCTTTGAAGGAACGTTTGGAGTCCGTGGCATCCCGGATGGCGTGTCACGGCAGCGTTCGCGCGGGGCGTCGGCTTAATCCGGCCGAAATGAATGCCTTGCTTCGTGAGATGGAAGCGACGCCCTATTCGGGGCAGTGCAACCATGGCCGGCCGACTTATGTTGAGTTGAAACTCAACGATATCGAACGGTTATTCGGCCGACGCTAAATCCAGATAATGCCGGCTGCCACGTTGCGTGAGCATGCGGAGAAACCTTGATGAGCCTTGAACTGTTACACCAAGGGTTGCAGTTCGCCAGCGGCGGCCAGGATCATTTGAACGAGAAGTTACGGCCCATTGAATCCCAGAAGTCGAAACGCTCACGGCGACCGTCAGCGTGCGTGATGGAGATGCCCCACCACTTGCGACGCACTTCGTGATAGTGGGCCTCAGGATCATACACGGTTGAAACAACTCCGACCGTTTCGACGTTCAGACGCCCAATTGCTGATAGCAACGTATATGCAGCGACGATCAGGTTGCGGCGTGTGGTGGCGAGCTGGACCTGCGCGTTGAGCAATTCCTGTTCGGCGTTTAGAACATCGAGCAGCGTGCGCTGGCCGACTTTTTCTTCTTCGCGAACACCTGTGAGCGCTGTCTGGTTGGCGTTGACCTGGGTTTGGTCAGACTGCAGCTGAGCTTGTACGGCCTGGAACTGCGACCATGCAGTGACGACTGCTTCTTGAACCTGGGTGCGCGCGTCCTCGACTTCCTGAATGCGGCTGACATGGGTGTGCTTCGACGAGCGAACGCGGGCCGAGACTTCACCGCCCTGGTAAATTGGCACATCAAGGCGGCCTACCAGTGTCGTGGTTTCACTCTCGGCGTTGGTGGAAGATGTGTGGAAGCGGTTTTGATAGCTTGCTTCCAGGTTCAGCGTCGGAAGAAGTTCGCCACGGACGACATCTACAGAGTGCCGGGCCGCCTGCTCACGATAAAGCGCCGCGATAACGAGTGGGTTTTCGTCGACTCCGACCGAGATCGCTTGATCGAGTGATCGAGGCAGGATCTTGTGTGGGACGGATGGCTCGATAAGAGAAGAAGGAGGCGCGCCGACGACACGTTCGTAACGGGCGCGAGCGCTCTTTAAGTTGGCGCGTGCCAAGTCTAGTTGGGATACCGAACCGGCGCGACGAGCTTGTGCTTGCGACACGTCCGTGCGGGTAACTTCGCCGACGTTGAAGCGGTCCTGGGTGGCGCGAAGCTCGCGCGTAAGGACCGCAACGTTGTTTTCCTGGAGGCGCACGACGGCTTTGTCGCGGACAACATCCATGTAAGCGGTTGCTGCTTCGAGCAAGACCTGGCGCTCGATGTCCCGCAAGGACTCGCGTCCGGCGCGGACGTTAGCTTCGGCTTCAGCGACCGTGTTCCTGGTGCGGAAACCGTTGAACAGGTTCTGCTGCACGGTAACGCCGTAGCCGCGAGGATAAATGGTATCGCCGGAGCGCGTACCGCTGGTGACCGTACCAAGTGCGCCGGAGAAACCATTGGCGTTTTCGTCGCGCAGCCGCGACCGGATGTCTTGGATGCTGACGTCGGCCGTACCGTTGACGCGTGGAAGGTAGCCGGACCGGGCTTGCGGCACGGCTTCATCGGTTGCGCGTAAGCGGGCGCGCTCAGCGTCGATCCTTGGGTTGTAGCGATAGGCTGCAGCTAACGCATCACCCAGCGTTTCGGCTTGCGCAGCGCCGGGTGTGGAAAACTGCAGTGCAGCCAGCAGCGTCACCGCGATCGACCATCTCACCGAACTGGCTCGATGGCTTTTCGGGGGCTGAAAGTTCTTGAAGGTAGCAATCATCCATTCAACCGGGTTTTGCGAGCTGGATACGCCGGACCCGTTCAGCTGGCCTTGGTATTCTCTAAAGAAGCTATCCGATTCAGATCGGAGGACAGCCCCTATTCCAATTACTATCCACATGATGCTCAACATGCCCAATTACACAACCTATGGTAGCATATCGAGTCGGTGTCTTAAGGCTTTATTAACCGATTGTCTCTGGCAGCGGTATGATCGCGCCGTCGCAGAGATGAGATCGCAGGACCTGCGTGGCCAGATGCACACACATTATTGCGCGCAACGGTTCCTGGTCTCCCGGCGTAACGCTGCGTCGCGTGAAAAGCGGCTTTTCGGGCTTATGTGAGGCTGGTGGTCAGTTCGGAGTTCAGTCGAGAGTCGACCGGAGGCGAACACCTACGCCTTTTTCCAGCGATGTCGGGATACGCCGGCGTTGTGCGTGAGTGCTGCGGTCGTTAGCTTCGTCAGCTTGGGTGATGGATCCCGTGGTTAGGTTGTTGTCGTTTAAGTAGCTGCTACGGAACAGCCGATTGAGCAGTGGCTCGTTACCGTTGGATCGTTTGGTTTCTGTGGCGCGTCGATCTAAGGCTCGACGTTTGGAATAGCTGCGGCGTCGCTTGGTGACTGGCGGCAGGGGTTCTTCGACCACATCGAAGAAGGTCGGTTCTTCATAGCTTTCGGCGCGCGTGATGGTTACACCCGCCCATTTGCGGCGGACTTCTTCATAATGGGCTTCGGGCGCATAGGTGTCGGTGTCTAGCTCGATGTTCTCAGCAGATAAGCGACCAATCGCGGCGAGCACTGTATAGGCTGCGACGACGAGATCCCGACGCGTGGTGACCAACGTTACCCGGGCGTCGAGGAGTTCCTGCTCGGCGTTCAAAACATCGAGCAGGGTGCGCTGGCCAACTTTCTCTTCTTCCCGCACACCGCGACGGGCCGTACGCGCGGAGGAGACCTGGACCTCATCTGAGCGTAGCTGTGCGCGGGCGGCTTCAAGGCGCGACCACGCGGCGGTGACATCTGCTTCGATCTGGGTTCTGGTTGCTTCGATTTCCTGAATGCGGCTGACGTGCGTGTGTTTGGCTTGGCGAACACGCGCATGGACGGCACCGCCCCGATAAAGCGGGATGCGGACACGTCCGGTAATGCTGGCTGAGGAACGGCGATCGAGCGTCGCGTTGATTTCAGTGTCGTGGTTATAGTCGGCTTCCAGATCGACCTGGGGAAGCAATTCGCCCCAGATCTGGCCTACGGTGTGTCGGGCTGACCGTTCCTGATAGAGTGCCGCGATGAGCCTCGGGTTTTCCTGTTCGGCGATGCGGTGAGCTTCGGAAAATGACTCGGGCATGCCGCGCGTGGATAGTGGCGGTTCCGAGACATCTCGGGGTTCGTGACCAATGACCCGCAGGTACTCCGCGCGGGCTATGCGCAGGTTTGATTTGGCAAGATCGGCTGCAGAAACTGCGCGCGCGCGCCGCGCTCTGGCTTGGGCAACATCGGTCAGGGTCACTTCCCGTACGGCCCGGCGCGCTTGTGTGCCTGCCAGTTCATGTGTCAGGACGCGAACGTTTTTTTCACGCAGACCTAGGATTGCCTGATCGCGCACAACATTCATGTAGGCGCGGACGGCCTCAAGAAGGGTTATGGCTTCGCGATCGCCTAATTGTGCACGGCCTGCTCTGACACCTGCTTCGGCGGCGTTAACCGCGTTACTAGTTCGGAACCCATCAAAGACTGGCTGGCGGACGCTGACACTCCAATTTGTGGGGTTGATTGTGCCGCTGGATCGGCTCTCGGGCGTCGTGGTTGTGTTTTGGCGTCCGATGGATGCTTCACCGGTGATCGTTGGTCGGTAGCCCGAGCGCGCGCGGGGGACGTTCTCGTCTGTAGCGCGAAGCCGGGCTCGTTCGGCATCCAGGCCGGGATTTGTCCGGTAGGCGGCGATTAGCGCATCGCGCAGTGTTTCGGCCGAAGCGCTTGAAGCAGCAACCACGGATAGGCAGGCGAGCAGCAGCAAGCCGGCGCAACTCATCGTTGCCGCCGAACGTTTTGCCGGTCCGGTTTGTTCCGAAAACCAGCGAAACTGCTGCGTTTCTTGCGCCATTACCTGCTCCGGCACCCTGTGTCAGGGCGCATTACATCGGAGGCCAATTGGCGGCTGATTCGCTAAAGGTTTGGTTAACTATTTGACGTGGGCTGAATTGATGGGTGTTCAGCCGTTAGAAGATGAACTCGGCGGCCTTGGCAAATCCCGGAAGGATTGGTGCGCCAGCTTCGAAATACTCTTTTTCATCGAAGTTTGCGCCAACGCGCTGCCACAAAACTGCGCGGGCATACATCGACGGTCCGCTGATTGCGACGAGGCGTCCGCCATCTTTCAACTGGTCGAGCAAACCGGCAGGAATCTCTTCGACGCGGCCACCGACAAAAATCGCATCGTAAGGGCCTTCGTCGGAATATCCTTCCGGAAGCTCGCCGGTGACGACGGCGACATTGTCCAAAGAGAGTTCCTGGAGGGCTTTGGTGGCGGTTTCAGCAAGGCTGGCATCTTTTTCCAGCGCAACGACGGTTTCGGCGAGTTTGCCGAGCAAGGCGGCGGAGTAACCCGATCCGCAGCCAACATCGAGGACGACGTCGGAAGCTGAGACTTCAGCCAGTTGGATCAGCTTGGCCAACGTACGCGGTGCCAACAACGCGCGGGGTTCAGAGCCTTGTTCGGATTTTGTGAGCGGGATCAACTCATCCATGTAGGCCATCTGCTTATGGCTTTCGGGAACGAACGCTTCGCGCGGGATTTCCGACATGGCACGTAGGATACGGCGATCAGTGACGTCGCTTGGTCGCACCTGCGATTCCACCATGTTCAAGCGTTGGTTCGCGATGTCGGTCATCCCAAGTCCTTCGTAGAAGCAGTTGGCGCGGGCCTTTGATCCTCACGGCTTGAGGATTGTATGGCGTTCATTGTCGTCCGGTTCGGCAGGCGGAATCGCCCATCCGTCTCCAGCTCATTGAAATACACATTAGTGCGGCTCTGCCCAATACGAAATTGACACTCAGCCGCATATCCAATGGGAGAATTCCGCCGGCGTTCTTGAAACCACTGTGCGCGGGCACGATGTTCGCGATTGCTTTTGTTCAACGGCTTGTGATAAACGGGCTGCCTTGTTGGTCGGCACGGCGTGCTGCCTGATGAATATGGGGCCACGTGGCGGAGTGGTGACGCAGCGGACTGCAAATCCGTATACCCCGGTTCGATTCCGGGCGTGGCCTCCAGGTCCTTTGCTCGGCGCTAACTTTTCGCTAACCGACGCAGGTGAATGTTAGGGCTTCAACTTCTCGGCGGCATCTGTTATCAAGCCCGCCTCGGCTGGCGACAACTGGCCAATTGGGTGTTGTGATCGAGCTTGTCGATCTGCATCTGCCTAAAAAGGTATTCCGTGGTAGCTCAGCGGTAGAGCATCCGACTGTTAATCGGACGGTCGTAGGTTCGAATCCTACCCACGGAGCCAGTTCAAAGCGACTTTCCTTATGATATGGTCTTGAAGGTTTGGGGCCTCGATGCGTCGAGGCTCGGGCGATATGGCTTTCTGTGAAGACCTTTGTGGCTACTCCCCCTCTGGCCGTAACGGCAAATGAATGATGCGATATGGCTAAGGGTCCACCGAAAACGCCGCGACCTCGGACGGCTGCGTCATCGACGCGAGGCCGCAAAACGACTTCGGGAGGCCGGAAACCTCCGGTTGCGCGAAAGCCGGGTTCTGGTGCGAAAAACCAGGCGGGGCGTCCTGTCCGATCCAGTGATGATGGTGAGACGACGGTGAAGCGTGCGGTCCGCAAACCTGGTTCGCGCAAAACTGGTGGTTCTGGGAAATCCGGTGAAAAGGCAGAGCACGTTTCTGGGGCACGAGGCACGAAGCCAAGTCGAGCTCAGAAAGTGGGTGCTCGTGGCCGATCTGCGGAGGGTAAAGCTGCGGCAGGGCGGCGTGACGAGGGTGTGCGATCTGGCGACGTGAGACCTGCACGCAATGCGCGGGCGGCGAAAGCCAGTAAGCGTCAGGCTCCAACAATTGTTTCCCAACCGTCTGTGCGGGGGCGCGGTGCAGGTCCGGCGTCTCGGGTTAAGGCGGCTGCAAACCCGGTCTCTGCAACGAGACGGCAGCGTGGTGGTTCTACCGGGGCTGGTCCGTCTGAACCTATGCGGATTGCCCGCGCGATCGCGCGGGCTGGCTTGTGTTCGCGCCGAGAAGCTGAGCGGTGGATCGAAGAGGGCCGGGTGCGCGTCAACGGTAAGACGCTTGAAACGCCGGGTGTCGAGGTTGGGCCCAATGACCGGATCTTTGTCGATGGGCAGCCCTTGCCGGAAGCTGAGCCGGTCCGGCTTTGGCGGTATCATAAGCCGCGCGGATTGGTAACGACTAACAGTGATCCGGAAGGGCGCGAGACGGTTTTTGAGAAGTTGCCTGACGACATGCCCCGGGTGATGACGGTGGGGCGGCTCGACCTCAACACGGAGGGCTTGCTGCTACTCACCAATGACGGTGGGCTGTCGCGGCATCTAGAGCTTCCTTCGACGGGATGGTTGCGCCGCTACCGGGTGAGGGCGTGGGGCGATGTCAGCCAAAGCGATCTCGACAAGCTGAAAGACGGGCTTTTCCATGAGGGCGTGCAATATGGGCCGATTGAAGCGTCGCTCGACAACGTTCAGGGGCATAATGCCTGGATGACCATCGGTTTGCGCGAGGGCAAGAACCGAGAGGTTCGCAACGTGATGGATGCGCTGGGACTGCAGGTGAACCGACTGATCCGAGTGTCCTACGGACCGTTTCAGTTGCTTGAGCTCAAGCCGGGGGACGTGGAGTCGGTGCGCCGCAAGGTGCTTGCTGCTCAATTGGGCCCCAAGCTTGCCCAGGAGTTTCAGCTCGATGGTTTGCAGGAAGATCAAGACGAATCTAAAGGCCGGGCGGATCGCGGACAACGAGGCCAAAAGCGAGGTGGCGGGCGCAGCGGTAGCGGCCCTCGTGATGGAGCTCCGCGCAGTTTCCGTCCGCGCGGCGGCCAACCACACAAGCGTGGGCGCACCTGATGCGCATTGTTGGCGGCAAGTTTCGCGGTCGGCCAATTGTTGCGCCAAAGGGCCGTGACACGAGGCCCACTTCGGACCGCGTGCGCGAGGCCGTATTCAACAAGCTCACGCACAGTTCGGACTGTCTGCCGCTTGAGGGGGCCAAGGTGATCGACCTGTTCGCGGGGACTGGTGCGCAGGGACTAGAGGCTCTGTCGCGAGGGGCTCAATACGCGTTGTTCGTGGAAACAGCGGCTGAAGCGCGGGGAGCTATTCGCCAGAACGTTGAAGCCTTTGGGTTGCAAGCCGCAACGCGTATTTTCCGACGTGATGCGACCGACCTTGGCCCCGCTGGGGCTCGAGATAGCTACCAATTTGCATTCCTCGATCCGCCCTATGGCAAAGGGCTTGGCGAAGCTGGACTACGGGCACTGGCTGAAGGCGGCTGGTTGGTCGATGGGGCCGTTGCAGTGTTAGAGGAGCGCTCCGGCGTTGATCTTCAGTTGCCTTCTGGTTTTTTAGTTTTTGACCAGCGCGACTACGGCGACACGACGATCACCTATCTTCTGTATCGCCATCGTAGTGCGGAAGCGTCGACTTCATGAGTTGGCTTCGGGATGAAGAGCGCGGCGGATTAAACGGCTGGCTGGAAGCCGGGCTATTCGTTTTCGCGATTTCCACGCTCACCGTCGTTTATGCCGTGGCTCAGCATGCCGGGGCGCACATGGTGGTTTTCATCCTCTACGCCATGGGTTTTGCAGCCCTGGGGATGCTTTTGATTTCCGGTCTCGGAGAGCGGCCGGTGGCTGTAGCTTTGGCCAGGGCCAGTCTGGTTTTCGGCTTTTCGACCGTGTTGCTGGAGGCGTTTTATTTTCTGTTGCTGGCCATCATGACACCTGCGGAAACAAGTTTGTCGCTTCGGTTATCCGTGCCGGTGTCGATCGTGATTGGTTGGCTATTCTTCGAACGTGGCGTTTCGCGGCAGATCTGGTTCGGCAGTTTGATTATTACTCTTGCGGCGTTACCAGTTGTGCTCGGGGTTAAAGCCGGAGACGTGATAGCGGCGGTTCTGCTGGCCGGGCTGTGTTCAATCTTCGTGGCGGTCAAAACGTTTGCTAGCGAGTTCAATTCTGCCAATAGGGCGGCACGCGGCGTTGTAGGCAAGTTGAGGGTGACAGGGCTTGTCGTTTTGTCGACGACCTTGATCGGCGCGGCTGTTGTGATGCCGCTGGTCGCGCTCAAGGAAGTTGGCGTCAGCGGGTTGCCGGCGTTTCTTCCAGCCGTCAGCGAATTTTGGAAGCCAGCGACATTGATCACTGCGATTGTCCTGGGTGCGCCTGTTTTCGTGGCGATGACCTATCTGACGTTTTCATCGGTCGTGAAGATTGGTACCGAGAGCTTTCTTGCAACCAGCGCGTTTACGCCGTTTGCTGTCCTTGCCATTGAAGGCATTGCTGTTTCTGCTGGTCTTTTGCGGCAGGAGGCTTTTGATTGGGGGCTTCTGCCCTATATCGCTGTTGGGATCGTTGGCGTGCTCATCGTGGTTCGCGCGCGGCATCGGTGATTTGCATTTCACGCTCCTGGCTCGATTGATTTTGTTAGATAATCTGATCCTTAGTCGCGGGTTTCGCGCCATATCGATGCCATGGGGCGGTGTTAGCGGTAGCATCGGCGATGCTGCTTGTGCAGCTGTTGTCAAGTGGTTTTTGATGCAAAATCGCGTGGCTGCGTTGAAGGACATCGTAGGACGCGATATTAGATTCAGTGAGTCGTGGGGATCGTTCGCGGCTGCGAAGTGGATCAAATGGCGAGGTTTCAACGATGAGCACCACCAACGGCGGGGGCGAACCGAGCATGGAGGAAATCCTTGCCTCCATTCGCAATATCATTGCCCAGGAGCCGGTGGATAACGAACCTAGCGCTGCCCCAACGCAATCTCAAGGCGCGGGCAAATCGAGCGCGGTTGAACCTGCCACGGTTGCGTCTCCTAATTCTTCGGATCCGTTAAGTTCTTCGCCGTCATCGTCGCCTCAGCCTCTTGGGCAGAGTTTTGCGTCGCGGCCGTCGCAAACGGGTTCTAGCGGAGTTGGCTCGAAGCCCGCAACGCTTAGCCAAAGCCTTTCATCATCCGTTGGAGGCACAGGGCCTACGGGGGTCAAGCCCGGTTCGGCGGCCCCAGCTGACGATTTTTCAGATGTTTTCGAAGAGCCGCTTGGCCAGGTCACGCCTCTGGCTGCCAGTCCGTTCTCGGTCAAACCGACAGACAAAAGTGTGGGACCGGTGTCCAATACCCCGGCGGATGGCCCGACTTTGCCGAAAAGCGGAACAGGCGGATCATCGGGTCCTACGGTCATTGCCTCTCAGGAGCCGGTTCAGCCGGTTTTGCCGATCAGTGCAGGCGCACCTGAATCCGAAATCGTTCCGAGCCCGGTTTTGCCTGAAGGTAACAGTGGCAGTATCGGAACTGGTGGCACGGGCAGCGGATTTGATTTCGGCGCGTTCCGGGCACGGTCGACGACAAGTCCGGATGCCTCCGCTGAAGCCGCTCCCAAACCGGTGAGCGACTTGCAGCCCGAGTTGGACGAACCGCAGGAGGAGGAGAGCCTCGAGCAAACCATTGCAAAGCTCAAGGCAAAGACTGACCAACTGCAAAAGGCGCATAGTGCTGAACAGTTGAAGGGAGAGACGCCAGTATCGTCGAGCGCGGACTCTGGTAAGGCTGATGAGCCGGGCGCACCGGTGGTCATTGCGGCCATGTCGGGCAAACCGAATGAAGCGGAGAGCTCAGCTGCTTCCGAAGTGAAAGACGAAGTTGCGGCAGATATTGGATCAGACAATGACGAAAGTGATGCTGCCAACGCGGCTGGTGTTGACACACCTGCAGCGAATGGGGCGGCGTCGCTGGTCAACGGGCTATCGCAGTCAAATGTTGGTTTTCTAGCCAGCCAACCGCGTCCGCTAAGCACGGAAAGCGGCTCGATCTCCGAGGTTGCTTCGGAGACTGCGGCACCTGTTGATACAACAGATGTGGCCGAGACCGTTACAGCAGTCGATGGGACAGAAGCTGACGCGGAGGCGACAAAAGCTGAGCCTGCGGTTTTGGCTTCGATGAGTTCTAGTGCAGCCGACACGCCTGCGACTTCCCTGGAACCCGTCGCTGCGCCAGAGGCGACTGACGCGACGGTGTCAGAGCCTAAGGAGACAGGGCTTGAGGCTGGCCTGACGGCGGCAAATATCGTCGTGTCCAATCAGGGTGGCTCGGTTAAGACGCTTGAAGACACGGTTGCTGAGCTGTTGCGGCCGCTTTTGCGCGAGTGGTTGGAAAACAACATGCCGCGGATTGTCGAGAATGCTCTGCGGCTTGAGGTGGCTGATAGCGTCAAGAAACAGCTTGAGATCACGACGCGAAAGCCGAACGGTCTCGACCACAAGTAGTCTGCCCATCGGTTATGTGTGCTCTACCGGGACTCGGCTGCCGTTCTGCGGTGTTTTCTGGCTTGCCCGTGGTTGCTGACCTAAAGGCATGCCTTCACGCGGTTGTTTCCTGCGACAACCTGTAACCGGGCACCGTCTTTGTTGACGGCGCGCGGCGAGGGTCGTACCACCGGCCATCCTTGAAATTCACAATCCATCACGCTGCGATCTGACAATGCTCGAAAAGACGTACCAGCCTGCTCGTATTGAACCGCGCATCCATGATATGTGGGAGAAGGCCCAGGCCTTTAAATGCGGGCAAGTGAACCGGGGCGATAACCTTGGCGATCCTTATTCGATTGTCATTCCGCCGCCGAACGTCACCGGTTCGTTGCACATGGGGCATGCCCTTAACAACACGTTGCAGGATATCTTGTGCCGGTTTGAGCGCATGCGCGGTAAGGATGTCTTATGGCAGCCCGGTACGGATCACGCCGGCATCGCGACCCAGATGGTTGTCGAGCGCCAGATGATGGATCGTCAGGAGCCGGGTCGTCGTGAGATCGGCCGTGAGAAGTTCCTGGAAAAGGTCTGGGCGTGGAAGGAAGAATCCGGCGGGACGATTGTCAATCAGTTGAAACGGTTGGGCGCGTCCTGTGATTGGAGCCGCGAGCGGTTCACGATGGACGAAGGGCTGTCGGAAGCTGTTCTGAAAGTTTTCGTTGAGCTGTATCAGGCCGGGCTGATCTACAAGGATAAGCGCCTTGTTAACTGGGACCCAAAGTTCCAGACGGCGATTTCTGATCTTGAAGTCATTCAGGTGGAAGCAACGGGCAAGTTCAAATGGCAGGACGGCCAGAAGAACGATGACGGCGAAGAGATCGCGCTCGACTTCAAGGCGCTGAACAAGCAGCTCGATAAGAACCCGGGTGGGCATATGTTCCACTTCCGGTATCCGCTGAAAGATGATCCGAAGCGTTTCATTGTCGTTGCGACAACGCGGCCGGAAACGATGCTTGGTGATACGGGTGTTGCGGTACACCCCGAGGACGAACGCTATACCGATCTTGTTGGCAAGATGATCATGCTGCCTCTGGTTGGGCGTGAGATTCCGATTGTGGCGGACGAGTATTCGGACCCTGAAAAGGGAACGGGTGCTGTTAAGATTACGCCGGCGCATGACTTCAATGACTTTGAGGTCGGTAAGCGCTGCGATCTTGCGCGTATCAATATCCTTGATGAGCATGCCGCCATCCTAAGCGGTGAAGCTGCGGACGAAGCTGATGTTCCAGAAGCTTACCGCGGCATGGAACGGTTTGCGGCGCGCAAGAAGATCGTTGAAGACCTACATGCACAAGGGCTTTTGGAGAAGATCGAACCAACGACGCATCAGGTTCCGCATGGAGACCGTTCGAACGTTGTAATTGAGCCGTGGCTGACGGACCAATGGTACGTCAACGCGGAGGAACTCGCCAAGGAAGCGATCCGTGCGGTTGAAGACGGCGAGACGAAGTTCATTCCGTCGAACTGGGACAAGACGTATTACGAGTGGATGCGCAACATCCAACCGTGGTGCATTTCGCGTCAGTTGTGGTGGGGGCATCAGATTCCGGCTTGGTATGGGCCTGACGGCGAAGTGTTCGTTGCGCATGATGAGGCGGAAGCCGTGGGGCTTGCCAAGAAACACTACGGCAAGGACGTTGAGTTAAAACGCGACGAAGATGTTCTCGACACGTGGTTCTCGTCTGCGTTGTGGCCGTTCTCGACGCTAGGCTGGCCGGAAGAAACCAAAGAGGTTGAGCGCTATTACCCGACCAGTGTGTTGGTCACTGGTTTTGACATCATCTTCTTCTGGGTTGCCCGGATGATGATGATGGGGATGCACTTCCGCAATGAGATCCCCTTCAAAGACGTTTACATCCATGCCCTCGTTCGTGACGAGAAGGGGCAGAAGATGAGTAAGTCGAAGGGTAACGTCATGGACCCGCTCGTCATCATCGACGAGTACGGAGCGGATGCGCTGCGCTTCACGCTATCTGCGATGGCTGCGCAAGGGCGCGACATCAAACTCGCGAAACAGCGCGTCGAAGGCTATCGCAATTTCTCGACCAAGCTTTGGAATGCTTCGCGCTTCGCAGAGATGAACGAGTGCGTGCGTCAGCGTGATTTTGACCCGTCGAAAGTTGAGGCGACGGTCAATAAGTGGATTGTCGGCGAGACGGAACGCGCGGCGAAGGCTGTTACGGCAGGTATTGAAGCCTATCGTTTCAACGAAGCAGCTGGTGCGGCTTACGAATTTGTCTGGGGTGTTTTCTGCGACTGGTATCTGGAGCTTATCAAGCCGCAGCTGTCAGGCGATGACGAGCACGAGAAGGCTGAGACGCGGGCTTGCGTTGCCTGGGTTCTCGATCAGATCCTGAAGCTTCTGCATCCGTTTATGCCATTCATAACCGAAGAGCTTTGGGCGCACATGGTTGAGCATGGCGAGCAGCGCTTGTCGCTGCTGACGTTGTCGGAATGGCCATCGCTTGATGGCCTGGAGGACGAGAAAGCTGACGAGGAGATTGGCTGGATCGTTGAACTCGTGCAGGAGATCCGATCGGTTCGCAGCGAGATGAATGTTCCGGCTGGTGCCAAGGTTCCACTCGTTCTGGTTGGCGCGGATTCAGCGTTGAAGGCGCGCTGCGAACACCATGAAGACACGATCGCGCGGCTCGCGCGCCTCGACGACGAGATCGAGTTTGCAAAGGTTGCGCCAAAAGGTGCGGCGATGATCGTGACTGGTGAAACGACGGCTGCCATTCCGCTCGAAGGTGTCATCGACATGGAGGCGGAGAAGGCGCGGTTGGCCAAGGAGGTCGACGAAACCAAGGACCTTCTCGGCAAAGAGAAAGCCAAGCTCGATAATCCGAAGTTTGTTGAAAGAGCAAACCCAGATGCTGTGGAGACGGCACGCGAGCGGGTTCGTGACTTCGAAGATAAGATTGGCAGGTTGAGCGCAGCATTGGAGCGGTTGGGCTAAGGCTGCCGCATTTTTCTTTGCAGGGTTTCTCGAGTCTCGTCCCGGCTTCTGTCTTAACTTCGTCGGGCAGCTGTTAGCTCTGCGGTTCCTTGGGCAATTTCCTGACGCAGCAGGTCAAACACGTTTGCTTCCGTGATGGCATGGCCTGCGTTGTCGACGAATTGCAATCGGCAAGTGCCCCATCTGTCGGCAATGGCGTAGGCTGCTGTTGGTGGGCAGAGAAGATCGTACCGACCCTGGATGATCGTACCCGGAATTCCGTTCAATCGCTCGGCTCCCTTCAGAAGCTCGTCCTCGCGAAAGAAGAAGTCATTGACGATGTAATGGGCTTCCATCAACGGGGTTGGTGGAAGGCGCGATGGTTTGTTCTTCAAGGTGGGCATTTCCACTTGCCCAGGCTGTAGTACCGACAGCGCGCGTTCGTATGTGTTCCAGACATTAGCGGCTGGCGCGTGGACCTTTGGGTCGGGGTTGTTGATGCGAAGGAGGTATGCGTTGAGCGGATCGGCTCGCTCGTCTTCGGGCAAGGCGTTAATGAAGGCGCGGTAGAGTTCCGGGCGGAAGCGTTTTGGGCCCTCGATGAAAGCCCATTCGACTTCGTTTCTAGTGCCAAGAAAAACGGCGCGTAGGAAGAGCGCCGCAACGCGTTCGGGATGGGTTTCGGCATAGGCGAGTGCCAATGTTGACCCCCATGAACCTCCCGTGACGATCCATTTTTCAACTGCGTAGAATTCGCGGATTTTCTCGATATCGGCGACAAGGTGCGCGGTCGTGTTGTTGTTGCGGTCCAGATAAGGATGCGAACGTCCCGCGCCGCGTTGGTCGAAGAGAATTGCGTGGTTGCGTGTTGGGTCAAATAGGTTGCGGTGGAGATGCTGAGACCCGCTGCCGGGGCCGCCGTGTAAGAAGATGGCGGGGACACCCTGCTTGATGCCGACTTCCTCGACGTAGATCCAGTGTCCGTCACCGACATCGAGCATGACCGCATCGAACGGGCGGATTTTATCTGGCGAGTTGGTGCGGGCTATTGATGGGACTGATGCCGCTGATTTGTTGGTTTGGGATGAGGGAGCTTTGTCCGGCATCGGTATCGAATTCCAGGCCTTTGTCTTGCAGAATATGTTGGTTGGACACCATGGCATGGCAAGGCCTGGCAGGGAACCTGCCATGGGTCTACTGGCGTGATTGGCCTATGTCGCTGGAGCAAGCGCAGGGTTTAGCGGAAGACGGTAGCGTTTGTTAGTTGCAGCATCTCGTCTGGCTCACTTCGCTGCTGGACGCGAAGCTCCGTGACTTTCCAGGTCCAGCCTTTGAGTTCCATCACGCCGGCATAGATGCGCGTTGTTTCGAACTTGTCGCGCATGTCGATTTCAAATCTCGTCGGGGTGATGAACTCCGCGCGTTCGATGCGGGACCAGGCATTGGCAATGCGTGTTGGCAGGGGCTTGCCTTCATCGGGGTCGTCTCGGCCAAGGACATTTGTGCTGACCGTACGGCCATAGCTGAAGAGTGTTGGAAGGCCGGTCGGGGTTGCGTATCGATCGACAAGGTTATGGACAACGCGTTTGCCGTAGTAGGCCTTGAAGCGTTGCCATAGGCCTTTGCGCTGGGGTTTGTTGGCAACTGAAACGTCGATGGGGTTTAGGACCATCTCGGCCATCGATTCCTTCAAGGTCACTTTGACCGGTGCCCATTCGATGTGCCGGGCGAGGTAGGTGCTGTTGCCGTTCTTGACAGCTTCTTTGATTGACCAGGCTGTATAGAACGGAAAAGCCAAGTAAGCGGCGCCAAGCGCCAAAAGTGAAACGAGTGAAAAGAATACTGCGCGCCGCATCAGTCGGTCGTGCTCCCGCGTTGCTGCCGAATGCCCTTTTCGGCGTGGCCGATGAAGTATTGTCGTGTCGTGCAGTTGCCTCGGCCAAATTAGTGACGGAGCAATTGGGCCTGCGCATGGCGTTGCTCGTCCAAATGCAGAAAGAGCATTGGCGCAACGTTGATAACGTTGGGCAAGATTGCGCCTGGCTTTTATTGCTGGCAGATCGACTTTAAGGCCTGCCACTCGTTCGGCTCCAGCGCCGGTGTCGTTGGATAACCGCCATGCTGGAGGATCTTGGCGAGGCGCTCAGTTGTGCCTGGATGCGTGCTTAGAATGCTGGTGAGGTTGCTGGAGGATTTGCCGCCGGGCTTTTTCATCATGCGCTCGAAGAAGTTCGCGATGCCTTTGGACGAGATGCCGGCGTTGCGCAGGATTTCGAGGGCGTGATCGTCAGCTTGGTTTTCGGCGTCGCGGGAATAGGACATCTGGATGAGCAAGATGCCTAAGTTGCTCAACGTTCCACCACTGCCACCCATCATGAGTTCGGCGGCTGCACTTAAGCCCATCGCCCGGATCAGGCCGGTTTCAGGATGCAGTTCGATACCGTGGCCCATTTCGTGAGCAAGTACGCCTGCGACTTCGTCGGAACTTGTCGCTTTTTCCAATAGGCCACGGGTCAGGACGATGTTCTCTCCGGGAGTGGCGAATGCGTTGACGAGGCCCCAATCGATGACAACGATCGAGAATCCTGAGCCACTTGAGAGGGTTGAGGTTAACCGCTTGGCGAGGTGGTCGAGTGCAGCTTTGCCGTCGGTCGTTTCGCAAACGCGGCGCTTGGCGGTCAGTGAGGCCACAACTTGCCGACCCATCGTTTGGCGGGCTTCTTGTGGGAGTAGGCTGGCGACGAAACGCGCTGGAGAGAGAGCGGCAAGCCAGACGAGAATGCCTATGGCGACGACGCCGAGGGTTGTCAAAATCCAGGGGCGAGCGGTTTGCCAACGGGCCGCAGAGGCGTTGAGCTGCGGAGCAGCTTCAGCCAATGCGCGTGCGAACCTCGGGCCGGGGACGAAAAGTGTTGCTCCTGGCGTTATGGGGCAGGTGACGAGTGCATCAACGGCGTGGGCAGAGAGCGGTTCGGCTGTTCCCAACTGCTGAAGAGGCCAGACGAATGATTCGCCTCCGGATACGTGAATCGACAAGGCACCATTCGTGACTTCGACTTCGGCTTCTTTGGAGCCGGCCGTATTGCCGTCCGAGAAGCGAGCTTCGAAGCGTTGATGTAAAAAACTAGAATGCATCGATGTCGAATGCCTGTGATAGCCCTTCGCCGGTTTTCAGTTGGTCTGCGGATCCTTGCGCGATCTTATCCAAATCGAGCGTACCTTCGATTGATAAGTTGTTTATCAGGTAGCCCATGGCGCGGGCTTGCGTCACGGGTGCCAGCAGTGTGAAGGACAAAGCAAACACGACCAGCATCAGAGGTGCAAGAACGCTCGCCAATCCGGTTGCTGCGCCCGGTGTCGTGGGGATTTGCGCCGCAGTATCCGGCAGGCCGCCTCCGAGTGATGCAATGATTGCGATAACCGCTGTTATCGGCACGAGGATGGCGATTACACCGAGCATCAGGATCAGCAAGTTGGTTATGTCGATCCACAAGAGGCCAGCACCGGTGACGCGACCCTTAAACTGGGCGGTATCCAGCAGTGTGCAACGTGCGAAGTGATTGATTGTACGAGCCCGGTACCAGGCGCTGATGAAGAGGTAAAGGAGGTAGCCGAACGCAAAGATCCCTAACGTCAACACGCCAACGTAAGCTGCGACATCAGGTGGGAGTTTGAAGCCGGGCTCTAGTGCCTCTGGGCCCATTGAGCCCTGGATCATTTGTACGAGGCCGCCAATCAGCATGAACGCCACCATGGTTATGGCGATTACGCCAAACCATAGCAGGGCAAACGGGCCATAAAGCGGTCCGGATGAGCCGCTGAATGAGAATGGCTGTGTGCCGAGATGGGCGTTGTTAGTGATCATGCTTTGCAGCTTGGTCGTACGCCACGGAATGATCCAGCCGAGCGTGAAGGGGATCAGAAGCAGCGTTGCAAAGTACACCACTGCATAGCGCAATGAACTGCCGGTCAAGCTACCGCGAATGCCGCGCCAGGTTGTGCGCGAGAGGCGGTAGCGCTGGGCACGGTAGATCCCGATGCCGATCAGGAAAAAGATCGCAATGTAGATGGCGAATTGAAGCGTCTGGATCAGGATTGGGTCAGGCCCAACAAAGAAAACGATCGCGACCGTCAAGAGCATCAACGGCAGCAGGACAATGCCGAACACGATCAGGAAGCCTAAGAAAAGCTCCTTGCCGGTACCAGTGTAAACGAGGGGCTCGCCGTTAAGCCGGATGGCTGACCATAAACGCTTGCGGACCTCTGTACGCGCCCAGAAATCGTAGATGCCTAGCGTGATGATGCGGAAAAAGAAGTTCACGAAGGAAAGCCCGACCATGCCGAATGGGGCGAGCCAAGAAAGGGCCAATTCTGACTGATTGGATGGCTTCTGATCGTTGGCTGGTGTCGTCGGAGTAGGTGTCCATGGACCCGTCGAGTCTGTCGTCATGCTAAGCGTCTTTTCCCTGAGCAGCTGCAATTGCTGCGTCTTATTCCGTGCCCCGGAATTTCAATTTTGCTCTTACCAAACAAATGGACACGATAAAGCCGCGTACCGTTCATGTTTTGCCGCTGGGGCGTCTCGCGATGGCCTTAGTCCCGGCGTAGTACATGAACCTGAAATGAACAAGCCGGGCCGCAAGTTGGACCGATGCCATGACAGTTTTCCAGTGTGGCGTGTTCTGATTATTGCTGCCCCGTTAACGCAGTTGGGTATTGTGGCCCTTTGGACACGCTATTGCGGCGGGTGCGCCACCTTTGAGCCACAAACCAGACCCATCTTCTGAATCGGATCACGTGGGACGTTCAGCCAAGTTTGCAAACCTGCCTCAGGCAGTTCCGGTCGGCACGTCTCATCTACAATTCTGTTGGTTGTTACCGCCGATGCGTTTTCGCTTCGGCGCCGTTGCGCTCTTAGGGCGTAGCGGAGTGCGGGGACATTGAAGGAACACGATGAGCGCGAAGTCGTTTGACAAGTCGAAACTGCCAAGCCGGCACGTTACGGAAGGACCGGCCCGGGCACCTCACCGCTCGTATTACTATGCGATGGGGCTCACGGAAGAGCAGATTCACCGGCCATTTGTGGGTGTTGCGAGCTGCTGGAATGAAGCGGCCCCGTGCAACATCGCGCTGATGCGTCAGGCGCAATCGGTGAAGACGGGTGTCGACGAAGCGGGTGGCACACCGCGTGAGTTCTGTACCATTACCGTGACCGATGGAATCGCGATGGGGCACCAGGGCATGAAGTCCTCGCTCGTATCGCGTGAGGTGATTGCAGACTCGATTGAGCTGACGATGCGCGGGCATTGCTACGACGCGCTTGTCGGACTCGCTGGCTGCGATAAGTCGTTGCCCGGCATCATGATGGCGATGCTTCGCCTCAACGTTCCGAGCGTATTCATGTACGGCGGTTCGATTCTGCCTGGCACATACAAAGGCAAGGACGTTACCGTTCAAGATGTGTTCGAGGGTGTCGGTATGCATTCGGCCGGCAAGATGTCGGAGAAGGAACTCACCGATCTCGAATGTGTTGCTTGTCCTTCAGCTGGCTCGTGTGGTGGCCAGTTCACGGCAAACACTATGGCCTGCGTCTCGGAAGCCATTGGTTTGGCTCTGCCGGGTTCAGCCGGTGCGCCTGCGCCTTATGAAAGCCGCGACCACTATGGTTCGGAGAGCGGCAAAGCTGTAATGGCACTGATCGAGAAGAACCTGCGCCCGCGCGATATCTGCACGCGCAAGTCCTTTGAAAATGCTGCGACGATCGTTGCTGCGACCGGCGGGTCAACAAACGCGGCGCTGCATTTGCCAGCGATGGCTCATGAAATCGGTATTGAATTCGACCTGTTTGACGTCGCCGAGATCTTCAAGCGCACGCCTTACATCGCCGACCTGAAGCCAGGCGGTAAGTACATCGCCAAAGACGTTTATGATATCGGCGGTGTGCCACAAATCCTGAAAGCGTTGCTGGATGGTGGCTTCATGCACGGCGACTGTATGACCGTTAGCGGTAAGACGTTGGGCGACAATCTTGAAGATGTGACGTTCAACACCGACCAGAAAGTCGTTTATCCGGTCTCGAATCCGATCACCAAGACGGGCGGTGTCGTGGGTCTTAAGGGCAGCTGTGCACCCGAAGGCGCGATCGTCAAGGTTGCCGGGATGAGCAACTTGAAGTTCCGCGGTCCGGCGCGTTGCTTCGATTGCGAAGAGGATGCGTTCGCTGCGGTTGAAGCGCGTGAGTACAAAGAGGGCGAAGTCATCGTCATCCGCTATGAGGGACCGCAGGGTGGGCCTGGCATGCGTGAGATGCTTGCAACGACTGCTGCGCTTTATGGCCAGGGTGTCGGCGACAAGATGGCGCTCATTACCGATGGTCGCTTCTCAGGTGCGACACGCGGTTTTTGTATTGGCCATGTCGGGCCGGAAGCTGCAGTCGGTGGACCGATTGCACTCATCAAAGACGGCGACATCATCGCGATTGACGCTGAAAACGGCACGCTTGATCTTGAAGTTGACGCCGATGAATTGGAGCGCCGCCGTAAGGATTGGAAGGCTCCTGACAACGCCTATAAAAGTGGTGCCTTGCGGAAGTATGCCGAACAAGTTGGGCCTGCTCGGTATGGTGCTGTGACTCACGCCGGCGGAAAAGCGGAAGTGACCTGCTATGCGGATATTTGATTTGCAAAATGGCCGTTGGGTAGGCTTTGCCTGCTCCCTTGCGGTGTTGTTGCTGCCCGTCAGTTTGGCAGTGAGCGTTATGGCGACTCCGGCTTCATCGGTTGAGTTGAAGTTCCGCTCACCAGAGCAAGCGTTGCGGCAGGGGATCAGCGCTTACAACGGTGGCTATCCAGAGCTTGCGATTCCTGCGCTTGAGTTTGCGGCTTCTAAGAACCTATTCCTTGGCTATTTTTTCCTCGCTCGCCTCTATTCGGACAGCAGCAATGCCTACAC
This sequence comes from Filomicrobium sp., assembly GCA_040219445.1. Lineage (GTDB taxonomy): Bacteria > Pseudomonadota > Alphaproteobacteria > Rhizobiales > Hyphomicrobiaceae > Filomicrobium. The sequence continues at coordinate 1,449,522 of JAVJSM010000003.1, forward strand.
CGATCACGGTAAGGCATACATGCTGTTCCAGAAAATCGCGCATGAGCATGCTGACGTCGATCCCGATCACGATGTGCGCGCACCTTACGTTGCTGAGGCCCTGACAGAGCTGGCGGGCTACGTCAAAAACGGTATTGCCGATATCAGCCTCGCGGCGAACCCAAAGCTTGCTGCCGAATATCTGCATCATGCCGCTGTGTTCTTTGATAATGAAGACGCACAGTTCGAACTCTCAAAAATGCAGATCAATGGTGAGGGCGTGCCAACCGACGTGGCGCGCGGGCGTCATTGGTTGTCGGTGTTGGCACAGAACGGGCATCCAGGTGCGCAGGCGTTTCTGGCGGACCTCTACTGGCGCGGCAAGTTTATGCGCAAGGATCAGGTTCGGGCGCTGACCTTGATTTCGGTTGCCGTGAAGAATGCCAATGGCGGTGATCGCATCTGGATCGAGGACATTTACCAGAGCATTTACTGTGGCGCTTCTGAAGGTGTTCGCAAACAAGCTACCGGTATGGTTGCTGATTGGGACAGCCGGTATGGCCGGAAGCCATTGCTGCCTGGGCGCTCCAGCCTTGGTGCGATAAATGCAGCTGCTTACCGGACCTGCGCAGATGGCCGCAGAGTTCCAATAGACATCGATTACTCACCGATTGGCGGTTCTTCAATCGAAGCCTCAGCTCCAAAAGGGCCGGCTGTAGATCTTAAAGGTCCGTCGGTTGCTGATCCGGTTCGTCCGGGCGCATTCATGCACGGTTCGTCTGCCGGTGGTGCACAGATGCGGCCGGTGGGCGCCACGCAACCGCGGCGCTGAGGTTGCTGGTTGGTCTGTTATGTGTCGTTGACTTTTTGTTGGCTAGCGGCTGCTGCTGCCGCCCCGCGACATTATCTCCGCGAACATTTCTTTCGTGATGTTGCCGCCGCTTAAGACGGCGCAAACCGTGCGTCCTTTGCAATCGATACGACCTGTGAGAATAGCTGCAAGAGATGCGGCGCCTCCCGGCTCGACGACCAGCTTCAATCGTTCGAACGCGTAGACAATCGCGTCTCTGATTTCGTCGTCTGTGACGGTCAAGCCGCCGGACAAAAGCTCTTTGTTGATTGGGAACGTCACTTCGCCCGGTATCGGGGTTAGAAGCGAGTCGCAGATCGAGCGCTTGTCAGTGCTGATTTCTGTCCGGGTACCATTTGCTAGTGACTGTGCGTGATCGTCATAGAATTCAGGCTCAACGCAGTAGATCTCGGTGGCCGGGTTGTTGGCGGTCATGGCGACGGCACATCCGGCCGTCAATCCGCCACCGCTGCAGTTGAGTAACAACGCGTCGGGTTCGGTTCCCATCTCCTGGCACTGTGCATCGATTTCCAAACCGACCGTACCCTGCCCGGCTACGATGTGTTCATCGTCGTAAGGTGGGATAATCGTTAGCCCATGTTCGTCGGCGATCCGTCCGCCGATTTCCTCGCGAATTTCATTGTAGCGATCGTAGGGGACGATGGTGGCGCCGAGGCGTTTTGCGTTGGCGACTTTGATTTCGGGCGCGTCCTTTGGCATGACGATTGTGGCCGAGATACCGTGTAGTCTCGCAGCTGTTGCGAGGCCCTGTGCATGATTGCCAGACGACCAAGCAAGAACACCGCGGCTTCGTATTTCGGGGTCCATCTGGCTGACCGCGTTATAGGCACCGCGGAACTTGAACGAGCCGGTTCGTTGCAGACATTCGGCCTTGAGCAGAATGCGTCCGCCGGTTCTCTCGTTTAAGTCGACACTCTCCAGAAGCGGTGTCCTGAAGGCTAGCCCATCAAGCCTTTCAGCAGCTTTGCGGATGTCGGTTATGGTTGGGCGGAGGTCTCTGATCGCTGACATCTTACCTTCATCCGACTGTCATATGTTCCGGGTCCGCACGCTTGATCGGCAGGGTTTGGATACCTCAACCTTGGCTTATTAAAGCGGTTGGGGCCATAGGCGTTCGGCTAGGATGGGGAGTTTGTCAAGACATGTCTGCTGAAGGTGATGCAAAGAACACGCTGCAACAAATGATCGATGCGGAGCTGGTGGATAGCTTCGACGAAGAACTTGAGATGGAGCTTGATGATGATCGTCTTGACCAGCTCATCGGGGACCGTACGCCCAGCACGGAGGAGGATGGTTCAGGAGCGCTACCGCGCGGCGTTTACTTCCGCGAATTGCTGCGTTTGCAAAATGAGCTGATCAAACTTCAGGACTGGATCGTCGATAAGAAGCTTAAGGTTGTCGTTCTGTTTGAGGGCCGAGACGCGGCGGGTAAAGGCGGCGCGATTAAGCGGATTACGCAGCGGCTCAACCCACGTGTGTGCCGGGTGGTTGCCCTGCCTGCTCCGAGCGACCGGGAAAAATCTCAATGGTATTTCCAGCGCTATGTTCCGCACCTGCCAGCCGGTGGTGAACTCGTGTTGTTCGACCGCTCTTGGTACAACCGCTCAGGTGTTGAGCGTGTGATGGGCTTTGCGAACGATGATGAGGTCGAGGAGTTCTTCCGCTCGGTTCCTGAGTTTGAGCGCATGTTGGTTCGCTCCGGCATTGTTCTCATCAAGTATTGGTTTTCGATCAGCGACGACCAGCAGAATTTCCGCTTCGAGATGCGCAATCGAGATCCGATGAAACAGTGGAAGCTGTCGCCGATGGATCTTGAGTCGCGCAAACGCTGGGAGATTTACACCAAGGCCAAAGAGGACATGCTCGAGCGAACCCACATCCCAGAAGCCCGCTGGTGGATTGTTGAAGGTGACGATAAGAAGCGCGCCCGGCTTAACTGCATCAACCACCTGTTGAGCCAGATTGCTTATGAGGATATTCCGCGCGATCCGGTTGCGTTACCAGCGCGCGAGCATGCGCCAGACTACGAGCGCAAAGAGCTCGACCAGTCTTTGTATGTACCCCGGGAATGGTGATCAACCTCTTGAAATTACCCCGCGATAACAGAAGCTTATTGTGTTTTTTGAACACGGCCTGCGGTTTATTCCGCGGGCTGTTTTCGTTATTGTGACTGGCCCGCGAGATGGGTGTGGACTAAGAGCTTGAAGGTCACACGCGCCAGAGATTTTTAGGGTCAGCAGGGTTGATCTGTTGGTCTGTCTGCGCGCGGCACCTCTTTAACTCTTATGGTTCGGAATGGCGCGCATTTATTCTCGCATTATTCTTTTGGCGCTTATTGCCGTGATGACCGGTTTGTCGAGCCTTGGCGAAACGGCGGCCTATGCGCAGGAGATGTGTTGGAACTCTGATGCGCTTGTTGGCGCGCGCGGCGAGGGCCGGATCAGGAAGTCGATCCGAAAGGCTTTTGTCGCCCTGCCCGAAGGTGTTCCATCCTATGGTCCGCCGGTGAGCGCTGACGCGCGTCGTGTCATTCGTCGTGTTAAGTTACCGGACGGGCAGAAGCTCGTCGCTCTGACATTCGACCTTTGTGAGCAGCCCAATGAGGTTGCGGGCTATCAGGCTGATATTGTCGAATTTCTTCGTAAGAAGAAGATTCGTGCGACGTTTTTTATCGGTGGCAAGTGGATGCTGACGCACCGGCTTCGCGCCGAGCAGTTGATGACGGATGATCTCTTCGAAATTGGGAACCATTCTTGGGGGCATCGCAATCTGCGGCTTTTGTCCGGACGTAAGCTGGCAGAAGAAATCGATGGGGCGGCGCTTGCCTATCAACAGGTTCGCGGTGATTTGGTTTCTAGCCAGTGTGTGGTGCCAGGCGCGACGAAGTCAGTGAGTGAGTTGGCACCGCCTGGAATGGGGCTTTTCAGGTTTCCCTATGGAGCGTGCGACCGAGAAGCCCTGCACGCTTTGTGGCGGCGCGGATTGGCGGCTGTACAATGGGATGTCTCCTCTGGAGATCCCTGGCCGGGGATAAAACCTGATCGGATGGCAAGGTCAGTCGTGCGTCGGGTTAAACCCGGGTCGATTGTTTTGTTTCATGCGAATGGTCGGGGTTACGGGACTGGTAAGGCTTTGCCGCGCATTGTCCGAGATTTGCGAGAGCAGGGCTATCAATTTGTTACGGTTTCTGAATTGCTGGCAGCTGGAACGCCAGAGTATTCCGCGGTGAAACACGGGTGTTATGACGCCCGCCCAGGTGACACGATTAAGTACGACAAATTTGCCGCACGGCTTGAGCGGTGGTACGGGCGCTCACAACGACGGGTGCTTGGAAAGAAGCCGTTGCCGCCAGCTGTTCGCCGCCGAGCTGCAGATTCTTCTGTCGCCGCTCCGCCGAACAGTGGGGTGGATGCCAACTCTTTAGAGGCGGACGCAGGTATCGAACCAGGTTTCGGGGCCGGCGATTGAAGCGAATCGGTCACGAGTTTTGTTGCTGCAATTTGCCCCAGCGTTGGACCGTTGGCACAGATTACAAGGAGCTTTCCCCAACTTGCCTTTAATCCAACTTCCGGCAATTCCGGGCCTTCGAGCACCACAGTGCTTGATTTGTCCCGAATACGTTGCATTGCAATATGCCGTTTGCTTGCAGAATGCGGTTGCTGCTGTAAACGTCTTGCGGGCGGGATTTCAGGTTTGCGGGCCTGCAACTGAGGATGGGGGATTCTCATAAATATGATTATCGATAAGCCGCAGGCTGCAGCGGTTGTTGAACGTATTCCCGGACGTGAATGGTTGAATATCGTTCAGAATTACCGCGGCGCCGATTTTGGCCGAAGCGTTTGGGAGATCGTTGTTACGGCCGGGCCTTTTGTGGCCTTTTGGATTGCGGCTTGGATGGCGCTGTCTGTGAGCTATTGGCTGACGCTTTTATTGGCGTTGCCTGCGGGTGTTTTTCTCGTGCGGCTTTTTCTTATTCAGCATGATTGCGGGCATGGTGCTTTTTTTAACAAGCGTACCACCAACGATTGGGTTGGTCGCGTCTTGGGTGTTCTGACCCTAACGCCCTATGATGTGTGGAAGCGCTCGCATGCGATTCATCATGCTCATTCCGGTGACCTGGATCATCGCGGCATTGGCGATATCGATACGCTGACGGTCAGCGAGTATAAGGCGTTGTCCCCATTGCGGCGTTTTTACTACCGTCTCTATCGTCACCCGCTGGTGATGTTTGGGGTCGGTCCGGCTTATGTCTTCCTTTTGCAGCAGCGTCTGCCGTTTGGTCAGATGCACGACGGCTGGCGGCCCTGGGTCAGTGCTATGGGAACCAATTTTGGTATTGCGGCGCTGTTTCTTGTTATGGTCTATCTGGTCGGTGCCGGACCGTTCTTGATGGTTCACCTGCCGGTCGTTCTGCTTGGCGCGTCGATCGGGGTGTGGCTATTTTATATCCAGCATCAGTTTGAAGACACGTACTGGGCGCAAGGTGAAGAGTGGTCTCAACATGATGCTGCGCTTTATGGCAGCTCCTATTACGAATTGCCAAAGCCGCTAAGTTGGTTGACTGCCAATATCGGCATCCATCACGTCCATCACCTCTATGCGCGCATTCCATTTTACAAATTGCCGAACGTGCTGCGCGATCATCCCGAGCTTGCCGATGTGCAGCGTGTGACGTTGCTTGAGAGTTTCAAATACGTTCGCCTGAAGCTCTGGGACGAGAAACGCAAACAGCTGGTCGGTTTCAGCGACGTGAAGGTCTAAGCGACTTTTCTGGTCATGTGGATCGGTCGTCGGTTGGTTGGCTCAGGTCACTGATATGAGCAAGTGGGACGACAAATACGCTGGTGCGCCGGAGGGGTTGTTTGGTGTGGAGCCGAACTCCTACCTTGAGCAGGTCGCGCAGCGCTCCGACTTCACTGCAAAATCAGGGATATGTTTAGCTGATGGTGATGGCCGCAATAGCCGTTGGCTTGCGCGTCGTGGGCTTTCAATGACGGCGTTGGATTTGTCTGGTGTCGCTGCTGAGAACGGCCGGAAGCTTGATGCGGCTGCGGGTGTTTTGGTTGAGCGTATTGCCGGTGATGTCGCGCACTGGAATCCCGACCCTGGCCGGCAATGGGATGCTGCGTTTCAGTTCTACTTGCAGGCTCCGGCCGCAGAGCGACTAGCCGGTTTGCATCTTGCCGAGGCTTGCGTTCGGCCCGGTGGGTGGATTGTGGTTGAAGGGTTCAGCAAGCAGGGCGGGGGTGATGACCTTGGTCCTCAAGACCCCGAATTGCTTTATTCACAGGATGAGCTCCTTTCGGCGTTTCAGGATGTCGAAACGCTTGAATTGTTGAGCGGCGTTGTGCGTCTTGATGAGGGTGGGCGGCATCAGGGCCTTGGCGGTGTTGTCAGGTTCTGCGGGCGCAAGCGCTGAGGCAGGCTTGACGAGTTACGGGCTGGTTGGTGTCAGCGCGTTGGTTTCGCCACGTTGTTTAAACGTTCAGTTCGATCCAGACCGGAACGTGATCAGAAGGCTTTTCCCAACCGCGTGTTTCCTTTTCGATACCGGCAGCGTCCAAGCGGTCGGCGGCTTGCGGTGAAAGCAGCAGGTGGTCGATGCGGATGCCGTTGTTCTTTTGCCAGGCGCCGGCCTGGTAGTCCCAGAAGGTGTAGGTTTCAGGGGCTGGTTCGGTGGCGCGGATCGCATCCGTTAGGCCGAGGTTGATGAGCCTTCGGAATGCTTGACGGCTGGCTGGCTGGTAGAGCGCGTCGTTGACCCAGGCTTTTGGGTTTTTACAGTCTTCCGGCATTGGGATGACGTTGTAGTCTCCCGCAACGACGAGTGGCATCTCATCTTCAAGCAGTGTTTTGACACGCGCCTCCAAGCGTTCCATCCAGGCAAGTTTGTAGGGGAACTTCTCTGTGTCGATTGGGTTGCCGTTGGGGAGATAAAGACAAGCGATGCGGACCGCACCGCTATTCGTTGAAACCGTTGCTTCGAGGTAGCGCGCCTGGATGTCTTCCTCATCTCCAGGTAGTCGTGGTGTGACATCCTCTAGCGGTGTTTTGGAGAGTATGGCGACGCCGTTGAAGCCCTTCTGACCGTGGGTCTCGACGTGATAGCCAAGATCCTCAAACGGTTGGCGCGGGAAGTTCTCGTCGATTGATTTGATCTCTTGAAAGCAGGCAACGTCGGGGGCGCTTTCTCTGAGCCAGGTCAACGTCGTTTCCAGACGAGCCTTGACTCCATTGATGTTCCAAGTTGCGATTTTCATACGCGTCCCCTGCTTTTGCGCCAGCGATTCTTCATTGTGATTGCTTGGTTTTAGCGAATCGAAATGAGATCCCATCTGCGTTATGCTTGATCATCGGATGCTCTTGAAGGAGCCGCTATGCGATTTCTAACTGCTTTCTTGTTGCTTTGTGTCTGGGGTGGCTACGCGACTGTGGCGGCCGCTCATGATAGTGCGACTGGCGTGATTGTTGTCGCTGAGTCCAAAAAGATTTTCAGCGGGAGCTATGACGTGCATGGCACGAACCGTAACGGCTCGAAGTACAAAGGCAAGGCCGTCATTGCCGTGTCGGGCAACAAGGTTGAGATGAGTTGGCTCATCACAAGCGGGCAGACCTATAAAGGCAAGGGCACCATCAAGAACGGACGCATGGTCGTCGATTTTGGTGGGCGTTACCCGATCATCTACAAGGTCGGTAAGGATGGCATTCTTTACGGCAAATGGGATCGCGGCCGAGCGAGCGAAACGCTGATTCCGGAATAAGAGGTAGTTTGCGTCTGGACGGTTGGCGAGCGAGCCGCGTTGGGATCCGTGCTCGCACTCAGCTTCACATGGAGAAGCTCGTACCGCAGCCGCAGGACGCGCTGGCGTTCGGGTTTCGGATTTGGAACGATGCGCCAATGAGTTCGTCGACGAAATCGATCTCCGAACCGGATAAGAACCCGAGTGAGACCGGGTCGATTAGGACGGTCGCGCCATTTCGTTCCAGCACGATGTCGTCATCCGCTCGGTCCGCTACGAGATCGAATTTGTACTGGAAGCCTGAGCAGCCGCCACCTTCAACGCTGACGCGGAGCAGTTTGTTTTGAGGCTCATCCGCGACAATCTCGGTGATGCGGCGTGCGGCGTTCTCGGTCAATACAACAGAATCTGTCATGTCTCAGTCCCATATTTGGGGGCAACTAAGGGTTTCGCGGTCGTGATTTGTTGCGAGCGGTGCCCTATGACTGGAATCTCTCACCTCGGAAGATGAGGTTGAAGGCCGTCGCTGTCAAACAGCGGGAGATCGAAATTGACGAGCGCGAGTGATTTTGGCGCATCTTTAAAGCCTGGAGAACGCCGACCTGCATTATATGCGGCGTCAGCAATCCCCTCGCGGGGTCGGGAATTTCTGGAGGCTGAGTGCCCTACGCGCAGCCCGTTTCAGCGTGATCGTGATCGCATCATTCATTCGACGCCATTTCGCCGGCTTCTGCATAAAACGCAGGTGTTCGTTTACCATGAAGGCGACCACTACCGGACCCGGCTGACGCACTCGCTGGAGGTGGCGCAGATTGCGCGGACGATCGCGCGGCAGTTGTGCCTGGATGAAGACCTCGCAGAAACCCTGGCCCTAGCGCATGACCTTGGTCATTCGCCATTCGGCCACGCCGGGGAACGTGCGCTCGATGCTGTGATGGATGACCACGGCGGTTTTGATCATAATGCGCAGTCGCTGAAAATCGTGATGCGTCTGGAGCGGAAGTATCGCGGGTTTGATGGGCTCAATCTGACGTGGGAATCGCTTGAAGGCTTGGCGAAGCACAACGGTCCGATTGATCTCGCGAAGGTTTCGGCGGTTCGCAAAGTTGCCGGGCTGTTGCCAGATGAGATGCAGCTTGCTCTTGGCGCTTATGCCAGTGCGGAAGCGCAGGTAGCGGCCCTTGCCGATGATATCGCCTACGTCTCGCACGATACGGACGACGGTTTGCGTGCGGGGCTTATTGATTTTGAAGCCGTTGCTGGAACACCGCTTGCCGGTCCGATCACGCGGCGGCTGCTGACTAACGGGGGTGAGCTAGATGCCTCGCGGGCGATTTATGAGCTGACCCGGGCGATGATCACGGTGATGATTAGTGATTGCGTGCAGGAGAGCCGCCGAAGGTTGGCTGAGCTCAAGCCGCAGTCGCCCGATGATATCCGGGAGGCTGGTGGAGCTGTGATCGCGTTTTCGGACGATGTTGCGCGGGATATATCTGGTTTGAAGGCTTTCTTGTTCGAGCGTGTTTACCGGCATGCGCGCGTAATGCGGGTTATGAGACGGGCCGAAAGTATAGTCGCTGAGCTGTTTCAGCGGTTTCTTGAGCATCCGGACCTATTGCCGGATGCGTGGCAAGGCGCGGTTGCTGAGCGGCAAGGCAGGCGGTTGGCGCGGCTTGTTGCCGATTTTGTCGCGGGCATGACCGATCGTATGGCGATTGATGAACACCGCCGGTTGTTTGACGCGACGCCGGAATTGCGTTAGCGCCAGCATTAATCCTTGCTTTAACGACGAAGTCCTTGCTTGCGACAGCGGCTCTGTGTGGTGTCGATGCAGGTGGGCAGCTTGAGGTTGATCGCGCATGAACGTTTTTGCCCATGTCGAGGGGCTCATTTTGGATTCGCTTAATGCCATGAAGGCGGATGGCGAGCTGCCGGGGGATATCGAGCTTTCGGGAGTGGAGGCTGAAGTCCCTCGGGATAAGTCGCACGGAGATATGGCGACGAATGCGGCGATGGTTTTGGCCAAGCGCGCGCGGATGAAGCCGCGGGATATTGCTGAAAAGCTCAAAGCGCGGTTGGAAGCGAATGGCGATGTTGAAAAGGCTGATGTGGCCGGGCCTGGGTTTTTAAACCTGACGTTCAAACCAGCCTTCTGGCAGAACATCGTCAAAGAGGTTCTTGAGGCGGGCGAAGAATTCGGCAAGGCCAAGCTTGGCGGTGGCGTTAAAACCAACGTTGAATATGTGTCCGCCAATCCAACCGGGCCGATGCATGTCGGCCATTGCCGGGGCGCGGTGTTCGGGGATGCGTTGGCGCGGCTCCTGGAGTTCTCCGGTTACGATGTAACACGCGAATACTACATCAACGACGCGGGCGGGCAGGTTGATGTGTTGGCGAAGTCGGCGTTTCTGCGTTACCGCGAGGCGCTGGGCGAAGACATTGGCGATATCCCGGAAGGGCTTTATCCAGGGGATTACCTGAAACCGGTTGGGCAGGCGCTTGTTGACGAGCATGGCGATAAGCTCTTGTCGCGTGATGAGGGCGACTGGCTGCCGATCGTGCGGGCCAAAGCCATTGCCATGATGATGGACATGATCCGGGAGGATCTGTCGGCGCTTAATATCCACCATGACGTGTTCTTCTCGGAAGCCTCATTGCAGCAGAATGGCCGGGACCGGATTGCGGAATCTGTTGCGGCGCTCAAAGAGAAGGGCCTCATCTACGAAGGTGTGTTGCCGAAGCCGAAGGGTCACGATGACGGCGATTGGGAGGAGCGTGAACAAACCCTGTTTCGTTCGACCGAATTTGGCGACGATGTCGACCGGGCGATTGCGAAGTCCGACGGCAGCTATACGTATTTTGCTGGCGATATCGGGTACCACTTCGACAAGCTGCAACGCGGGTTTGATCACCTGATCAACGTTTTTGGCGCGGACCACATCGGCTACATCAAGCGGATGAAGTCGGCGGTTGCGGCGTTGTCAGACAATAAAGCCGAATTCGATATCAAGGTCTGCCAGCTCGTGAAGTTGTTCCGAGCGGGTGAGCCTGTGCGGATGTCGAAGCGGGCTGGCACGTTCGTGACGCTGCGGGATGTGGTTGATGAGGTTGGCCGGGACCCGGTGCGCTTCATGATGCTCTACCGGAAAAATGATGCACCTTTGGACTTTGATTTTGCCAAGGTCACTGAGCAGTCAAAGGATAATCCGGTGTTCTATGTGCAGTACGCGCATGCGCGCTCGGCCTCGGTCTTCCGTAATGCAGTCGAAGCGATTGATGGACTAAAGACGGACCGGGAGAGTTTGAAGGCAGCGGACTTAACCAAACTCACAGATTCCGGCGAACTTGAGCTGATCCGTATGCTCGCCTCGTTCCCGCGCCTCATTGAAGGGGCTGCGAAAGCGCACGAACCGCATAGGGTCGCGTTTTTCCTATATGAATTGGCCAGCGCCCTGCATGGACAGTGGGCCCGAGGCAATGATTCGCCACAATTGCGCTTTATCCAAACGGACGATGTGGGGGTTACTGCCGCGCGATTGGCATTAATAGCTGCAACTCAACAGGTGATATCCTCTGGACTAGGCATTCTTGGCGTCGAGGCGCCGGACGCGATGCATTAGACTCCGATTCGAGTGTTGTCGTTGCGTGGTACTGGAGCGGACGGATCGAGGGGTGCGCCACATGTCTAATGAACACAACCGGAGGCCTGCAGGTTACCCCCCGCAGCAACCCCATCCTGACAATCCGCACGGGTATCAACAAGGGTCGCAAGATCCTTACGCAGGCTATCAGCAACAGCCGTCGCAAGGGCAAACCGAAGGGTGGCCGCCACAGGAACCTCAGCCAGATTGGGGACAGGCTGGCGGACAAGCGGCTTATCCACAAGGTTGGGATGGGCAGCAGCCAACGACGCAGCCTCCACAACAACAGGCTTATGCGCCGCCTCAACCGCAGCAGGGTGGGGCTTACGACCCCTATGCCCAGCAGCAACCGGCTCCTTATCAACCTGAAAGCTATCCGCAGCAGCCAGCTGGATATGGCGATGGGTCATATGCACAGCCGTCGCTGAACCCGCAGCAGGATAGAGCGTACGATTCCCAGTTTGAACAGTTTCCGCAGCAGGGGCAGCCCGCCGCTGGACAGGACCCGGCCGGTTATCAAACGGGTTACGGCAATGCATTTCCGCAGCAACCTCAAGAGCCGCAGCTTCGCGGTCCAAGTTTTGATGACGTGACTGCACCACCGCAACAGCATGGCTATGCCGATCAGGGTCATGGTCAATATGCACCTCAGGGCTACCAAGGTGGCTATGACCAGGGCGAAGCCCAGTTCAATCCGCAAACGGGGTGGCCGGAGCAGCAGGGCGGTTTTCCGGGTGCCGGTCAGCCTTCCGGAACCGGTTTTGGTGGCGACCCTTATGCGGCCGGTACACCGCAGCAGGGCTGGGGGCAAGAGGCGGATCCTTACGCTGCGCAGGCCCAGCCAGCAGGTTATGGCGCGGATGCTTATCGGCAGCCTGATCCTTACGCGGGTGATGACCGGTATGCTTATCCGCAGCAGGGTGCGCCCTTTGCCGATCAGCTTTCTCCAGAGCTAGCTGCCGGTGGGCAGATTGCAGCGACGGAAGAATACGATGACGACTACGACGACGAGGAAGATGATCAGCCACGTTCAGGTATGTCGCGCATTCTCATGGTCGTTGGGGCGTTAGCTGGTGCCGTCGTAATTGGTGGTGGCCTTGCGTACGGCTACAAGAGCTTTGTTGGTGGCGATAGCAGTTCGGTTGCCTCAAAGCCGCCAGTGGTCCGCGGAGATGGTGTGGCAAGCAAGGCCCGCCCAACGGATGCCGGCGGGCGCAAGTTTGGCAATGCGGATTCCAAGGTTCTGGATCGGATTAGCAATCAGGGCCGGGGTGCTGAAAGCCAGCAAGATGGCGGTCCGCGTCGGGTTTCGACTGTTACGATCGGACGAGATGGACGTGTTGTGAACCAGGGGCGCGCGCCGTTGCCGTCAAGTCAGCCGCCGCGTGAGCCGGTTGTTTCGGTGCCAGGTTTGACGGTGGTCGATGGTTTTGCAGGACAAAGGCAGGCCGCCCAACGTCGTCAGCCGCCAGCTCAGCCGCAAAGACCGATTACCGTGTCGCCGCCAAAGACCGCTGGCAGCAGTCTCTCTCCAGTTCGCTCCGCTAGCGTCAAGAAGGTATCTCCGCCTCCACCTCGTGTGAGACAGCCTGCGCCGCCAACAACTCGGCCTACGCCTCCACGAACTCAGCAAACAGCTCGTGCGACGCCGCCCGCGGCAAAGCCTCGTGCTTCGGTTCCGACGACACGGCCAGCGGCCACTACGCCACGCGCTACTGGTGGTAATGGTTATGTCGCGGTTCTTGCCTCGCTACCTGTTTCCGGCAGCAGCCGCCTGGAGGCGCTGAAACGGTTTGCTGATATCCAACAGAACTACGGGACTGTGCTTGCAAACCGGACGCCGGATGTGCGTGAGGCTAACCTGGGCGCAAAAGGCCGTTATCATCGCCTGATGGTTGGGCCTCCTGCCTCGCGTGAAAGCGCTGCACAGCTCTGCCAGCGCTTGAAGAGTGCGGGTTATCCGAGTTGCTGGATTACGGCTTACTGATCGCGCGGGCGGATGCGGTCAGCTTTCATCACAGGCCTTGTAGGCGAGCGGCTAAGTGCCGATGAGAAGCGGTTTCTGGCTGAAACGCGTCCGGCCGGGATCATCCTTTTCGCCCGGAATTGCCAGGATCACGATCAGATCAAAGTGCTGGTTGCTGACGCTGTGTCAGCGATTGCCGCCGATGACGTGTTGATCCTGATCGATCAAGAAGGTGGCCGTGTGCAGAGGCTGAGGCCACCGCTTGGGCGGGCGCTACCGCCTGCACGTGCGTTTGGGGCGTTGTTTGCGACAGACCCTGAGATGGCAATTGCTGCAGCACGCCATGTGTTCCAGCTTCTTGCTCGTGATTTGCGGGCGTTGGGTATCAATACCGATTGTGCGCCCGTGCTGGATATTCCCGTTGCCGGAGCTGATGGTGTAATTGGCGATCGTGCCTATGGGGAAACGGTTGGGCCGGTTGTGACGCTTGGCCGGGCTGTGGCTGAGGGTCTAATGGCTGGCGGGGTCGTGCCGGTTATCAAGCATGTGCCGGGGCATGGCCGGGCGACTTGCGACAGTCATTTGTCGCTTCCCGTCGTCAATGAAGATGTCGGCTTGCTCAATGAAACAGACTTTGCCCCGTTTTGTTTGCTTGCCGATATGCCAACCGCGATGACGGCACACGTCGTTTATAGCGCGGTTGATCCCAACGAGCCGGCGACCACCTCACGTGTTGTGATTGAAGGTGTTATTCGTGGGCATATCGGTTTTGACGGACTGTTGATGAGCGACGATCTGTCGATGAAAGCACTTAAGGGACCGATGCAGGCGAGGGCAGAGAAAAGTATTTCAGCTGGCTGTGATGTTGCCCTCCATTGCAATGGTGAGATGGCTGAAATGCAGGCTGTCGCCGAAGGCGTTCCTGAATTGACGGGCCCGAGTTTGCAAAGGTTTAAATCAGCGTGGAAAATCACTGAGTCGGCGGTCCAGTTTGATGCCGATGAAGCAGAAGCAGCGTTGCAAAAGTTGCTGTTGGGTTAGCGGATTTTTCTCAACTGCGTGCGGGTTGTGTTGGACGCGAAAGGGAAACCTCGCACGAAGAGGTGTCGAATAGGCATGACGACGGGCAACGAAAAATCGGAACAGTCGGGTGCATCCGAGGCGGTGGAAACAGCTGGTGTCTCAAATGCAGACGCGGCTTGGGACCAGCCGGAGCGTTTGGACGTTGCGGCCGGTGACTTTGATGGTCTCGTTGTTGATGTTGAAGGTTTTGAAGGACCGCTAGATCTTTTGTTGGCGCTGGCGCGCACGCACAAGGTTGATTTGGCGAACATGTCGGTTCTTGCCTTGGCCGAGCAGTATCTCAAGTTCATCGAAGAAGCGCGTAAGGTGAAGCTTGAGGTTGCCGCGGAATATCTTGTGATGGCAGCGTGGCTGGCGTTTTTGAAGTCCAAACTGCTGCTGCCGAAAGAAGAAGAGCCGGGAGATGTGGCGACAGCTGAGGATATGGCGCAGCGGCTGGCGTTCCGATTGATGCGGCTTGAAGCGATGCGCGAGCGTGCTGCAGCGTTGATGACGCGGGCGCGTTTGGGTCGCGAGGTTTTCGCGCGCGGTGCGCCTGAAAAGGTTGCGACTATCCGACATCGGGTTTGGGGCGCACATTTAAATGATTTGCTGCAGGCCTACGCATCAGCGCGGCAAAAAACTTCTATCACCGTGCATACGGTGAAAGCGCGCAAGGTGTGGTCGATCAAAGAGGCGCGGACCCAACTGCAGCGGTTGATCGGGTTGGCAATTCCTGGTGCGTGGTCGGATTTCGATTCATTCCTGCTTTCGTATTTGCCCGCTGAGTTTGAAGAGGCGCGTACCGTTCGCGCAAGTTCGTTTGGTGCGACGCTGGAGATGGCGCGCGAGGGGTTGGTGGAATTGCGTCAGGAGAGTCCTTTTTCGCCGATCAAGATGCGGCGCAAGGATGTTGACGATATGGAGCCTGCAAAATGAGCGGCGGGGATAATGACATCGATCGCAACCGTGGTCCGAGTTTGCGTCTGGTGAGCGACCGGAGTGCTGAGTTACTAGAACGGACCGATGAGCGTCCAGAGTCGTTTTCTACAAATGAGTTGCCCGTGGATTCAGAACGCGCTGCTAGCGAAGTTTCGTCAGAAGAGGTCTCGCCTGGTCTCGATCAACGCGAGCAGAATTTGCGGATTCTCGAAGCTGTTTTGTTTTCGAGTTCGATCTCGTTACATGCGGCGAAGCTTGCTGACCATCTGCCGCCTGGAGAGGACCCTCTGCCGCTGTTGATGGAATTACAGCAGCGCTATCAGGATCACGGCGTCAATCTTGTGAGAGTCGCGGGGCGTTGGGCGTTTCGGACGGCTGAAGACTTGGGTTACTTGCTAAAGCGTGAGGTCGTCGAGGAGCGTCGCCTTTCGAAAGCGGCCCTCGAAACTTTATCGATCATTGCTTATCATCAGCCGGTCACGCGGGCCGAGATTGAAGAGATCCGAGGTGTTTCGACGTCGGCCGGGACGCTCGACATTCTGCTTGAAACAGAATGGATCCGGCCTCGTGGGCGTCGGCGAGCGCCTGGGCGGCCCGTTACGTATGGGACGACGGAGCACTTTCTGGAGCACTTCGGCCTGGATGGTGTTGCGGACCTGCCGGGATTATCAGAATTGCGTGGAGCAGGGCTTCTAACGTCACAGCTTCCTGCAGATTTTGTTGTGCCGCAGCCAAGCGACGTTGCGGCACTGATGCCGGACGAGTTGCCGTTGGAAGATGATGAAGACCAAGACGAGCTCGATCTGGAGCCTGATGACGCGGTGGATGACGACGTTGAAGATGTTGATGCAAGCTTTGATATCGCAGACAGCGAGAACGATGCTGACGATTTGACGGCTGCGCCGGAGCTGCCCAATTCCCACAAGTGAGGCTTGGTCACGTCGTGGTGGCGGTCCTACGGGGGTGATGCAACGTTTTTGCCCCCGGTTGTCGATTTTTTTTCTCTTAATTCGTCCTCTGACCTAATTGGGTCTTGCGTCTGCGGCGGCGGCGGCCCAGTTTGCACCTCCTTACCGGGCGACTTGAACAAGGGCGGCCTCTTTGCAGTGGCGTGAATGGATATCGCGGCAGATTACACCCGAGCCGGATGAGCCTGTTGGCGACATCGGCGGGCGGGCTGTCGTCACGTTCGCAGCGCGGCTTAAGTTTGAAGGGGTCGAGCGGCGTTTTGGCGAGTTCGTCGCGCTTGAACACGTCGATCTGGATATTGAGCCCGGTGAGGTGGTTTGCCTGCTTGGGCCTTCGGGTTGCGGCAAGACCACCCTCCTTAGAATTGCTTCGGGTATCGAGAAACCCTCATCGGGACAAGTTTCGATAAATGGGATGCAGGTTGTGGGACCTGATGTCTTCGTGCCGCCGGAGAAACGTTCCGTTGGGTTGATGTTCCAGGACTTCGCGCTGTTTCCGCATTTGACGGTTTTGGGAAATGTCGCCTTCGGGTTGAAGGGGTCTCCCAGAAAAGAGGCGCGGCGAGAGGCCTTGGGCGTCTTGTCCAGGGTTGGGCTTGTTGACTATGCAAACGCCTATCCACACACGCTTTCAGGTGGGCAACAGCAACGGGTGGCGTTGGCCCGGGCAATTGTACCGCGGCCGTCGGTGATGCTGATGGACGAGCCGTTTTCGGGGCTCGACGTGCAGCTGCGCGATGCCATGCAAGAAGAGACGCTGGGACTTTTGCGGGAAACCCGCGCGACATCGCTGATTGTGACGCACGACCCGGAAGAGGCGATGCGCTTAGGTGACCGGATCGCCGTGATGCGGGCTGGCCGTGTCGTGCAATTCGGCAAGGCGGAAGAACTTTACGACAGCCCAGCTGATCTGCTTGTGGCTCGATTGTTCTCGGAAATCAATGAAGTCGATTATCTGGTTTCAGATGGAGCGATCGACACGCCGATTGGGCGATTGCCTGTGCCCAAAACCATTCCTGATGGCGAGCGGGCCGTGCTTTGCATTCGAGAGCGTGGGGTTGAGGTGACGCCGCCAGGGCAGGGAATTCCTGGGCGTGTCTTACACGTGAGGTTCCTTGGCGATATCGATCTGCTCGAAATCGGTGTGCAGGGCTTTGATATACCGCTCAGAGTGCGGACGCCGCATTTTGCGCAGTGGGCCAAGGGTGTTGAGGTCGGTGTGCAGATTGATCCGAGCCGCGCGCTTGTTTTTGCCGATACGGGTGCTGATGAAGCCTGATTTCAATGGCTTATCCCAGATATATGGTTAAGTTGGCAGCCTTGCCGGGACTTGCGCTTTCGTGCGATAGTTCTAATTCAGCAGATATGGGTAGCATCTTGGCTGCATAGGAGCTCAGAACTTATGGGTACATTCAGCGTTACGCACTGGATTATTCTCCTGGTGATCGTCGTTTTGCTGTTTGGAAGCGGCCGTATTTCCTCAGTGATGGCTGATGTTGCCAAGGGCATCAAAAGCTTCAAGAAGGGTATGGCAGAGGACGAAGACGAAGCGCCAAAGGCCAAGGACGGTGCAGCAACGATAGAGCACCAGGCTTCGGCAAAGTCCGAAACGCAGACGACCAAAGCCGGTTGAAAGGGTCGGCAGACTGGGTCTATTGATCCGCTGCCCCCGACCGAGTGAAGGGTCGGACACGACACCTGCCGGCGCGGTGCGCCGGCTTCTCCATTTCTAATGACCGGTGAGTTTTCGAGTTCAACGGTCAATCGGGCCACCCGCAGACACCATGTTTGACATTGGCTGGAGCGAACTTCTCATCATCGGCGTCCTAGCTCTGATTGTGGTCGGGCCAAAGGATATGCCGGCGCTTTTGCGCACGATTGGGAAGTACCTCGGCATCATTCGCAAGCAGGCTTCTGAATTCCGCGCTCAGTTCGACGAGGCGTTGAAGGAAACGGAGTTTGACCAGATCCGCCAGGATATGGCTGGGTTGAAGCAGGATATCTCCAGCACAGTTCATCAGGCGAGCAAGCAGATCGAGAAAGATCTCGATGCTGGGCCAATGGATGGTTCCGCAACATCCGCGAAGAACGGTTCTGATGCGAAGGCTAAGGAAGGCGCGGGTGTTTCAGAAGCCGCTTCGAATGAGACCGCCACCGTCTCTGCCGACAAGGATGACGTGAGCGATTGGGCCAGTGCTGAGGAACTCCGCGCGGAGAGTGAGCACGGGGAAGCTGCTGGGTCACGCAAAACGGCCACAGCGGAAGCTTCAGCGAATGCAAAAAGCGGAGTTCAATAGTCCATGGCCGATGCGATTGGGAGTGGCCAGCAGGGCGAGGACATCGAGTCTTCGAAAGCGCCGCTGATCGAGCATTTGATCGAGCTACGGCAACGCCTGCTTTACTCGATCGCCGCGTTTTTTGTGATGTTTGTCTGCTGCTTTGCTGTTTCCAAGCACATCTACAACATTCTTCTCTGGCCATTTGTCGATGTTGTCGGGCCTGAAAATGCCAAGACGATCTACACGCACTTGCTGGAGAAGTTCTTCGTCGACATCAAGGTTGCGATGTTCGGGGCGGCGTTCTTGTCGTTTCCGGTGGTCGCTCTGCAGATATACAAGTTCGTCGCGCCAGGGCTTTACAAGAATGAACGCGCGGCGTTCCGGCCTTATCTGATTGCGACGCCGCTGTTGTTCTGTCTTGGGGCGGCGATTGTTTACTTCATCGCGATGCCGCTCTTGGTGCGCTTCTCTGTTGGCTTTGAGCAGGTCGGTGATAGCGCGCAGGCGACGATTGAATTGCTGCCGAAAGTCAGCGAATACCTGTCACTGATCATGACGCTAATTATGGGGTTTGGGATTTCCTTTCAGCTGCCGGTCGTTTTGACGTTGCTGGCCCGGGCTGGAGTTGTCGATGCTGAAACACTCATTTCCGGCCGGCGCTACGCCTTTGTCGGCATTGCGGCCGCCGCAGCTATCCTGACGCCGCCTGATGCCATTTCAATGTTCATGATGCTGATCCCCACTTACATGCTGTATGAGGCGTCGATTTGGACCGTGAAGTGGGCCGAGAAGAAGCACGCTGAAAAAGCTGAAGAATAGAGCCTCCTCGTAGGCTGGTAGCTGTCGGAACCCGGGGTGTCATGACGCGTGCATCTTGCGACTTTCCGGTGCTGAAATCTGTGTGGTTTCGGTTGAAACGCGTGCTGCGCCATTGGGCTGGCTGGACCCGGTGGCGCGGGCGTCCTATAGCTCGGGGCAATTTCACAGGGAACAAGAACTGAGAGGCCGTATCCGGTGTTTGATATCAAGTGGATCCGCGAAAACCCTGAGGCTTTCGATGCTGGTTTGAAGCGTCGAGGCCTGGAGGCTGCTGCTGCTGAATTGATTGCGATGGACGAAAAGCGCCGCGCGCACGTCACCAAACTCCAGGAGATGCAAAGTCGCCGAAATGCCGCTTCGAAGGAAATCGGCAAGGCGATGGGAGCAAAGGATACGGCGCTTGCCGATAAGCTCAAAGCCGAAGTTGCAACATTGAAGGACGCCCTGCAGTCGGGCGAAGACGAAGAGCGTGTGCTTAACACGGCTTTGACCGAGCGCCTGGCGGAGATCCCCAATCTGCCGCTTGAGGATGTTCCAGAGGGTGCGGATGAGAACGACAACGTTGAAGTGCGCAAGTGGGGCGAGCCGAAGAAGTTTGATTTCGAACCCAAGCAGCACTTTGAAATTGGCGAAGCGCTTGGCCTAATGGATTTCGAAACCGCCGCCAAGATTTCCGGTGCGCGGTTTGTGATCCTGAAAGGTGCGTTGTCGCGACTTGAACGCGCAATCGCCTGTTTCATGTTGGACCTGCATACCGGCGAGAATGGCTACACCGAGTATCTGCCGCCGTTTTTGGTGCGCGATGAGGCGGCTTACGGAACGGGTAACCTGCCCAAGTTCGCCGAAGACCTGTTCCAGACGACGAACGGCTTCTGGCTGATCCCGACCGCTGAAGTTTCGCTCACCAATATGGTCCGTGAAGATGTGGTCGCGGCCGATCAATTACCGATGCGGTGCACGGCCTGGACGCCATGCTATCGCTCGGAAGCCGGTTCGGCTGGACGCGATACGCGCGGCATGATCCGTCAGCACCAGTTTTCGAAGGTGGAACTCGTTTCCATCACGACTGAAGAGCAGGCGATCGAAGAACATGAGCGTATGACGGCGTCTGCGGAAAAGGTTCTGCAGAAGCTGGAGATCCCTTACCGGACGATGCTGTTGTGCACCGGGGATATGGGTTTTGCTTCGCGTAAGACCTATGACATCGAAGCGTGGTTGCCGGGTCAGGATACCTACCGCGAGATTTCCTCTTGCTCGGTCTGCGGTGACTTCCAGGCACGCCGTATGAATGCGCGCTACCGGGCGGGCGATAAGGACTTGCGCTTTGTTCACACGCTGAACGGTTCTGGTTTAGCCGTCGGGCGGACGCTGGTTGCTATTCTGGAGAACTATCAACAGGCTGATGGCTCGGTTGTTATTCCGGAAGCGCTTCGTTCC
Organism: Filomicrobium sp.; assembly: GCA_040219445.1. Classification (GTDB taxonomy): domain Bacteria; phylum Pseudomonadota; class Alphaproteobacteria; order Rhizobiales; family Hyphomicrobiaceae; genus Filomicrobium. The sequence continues at coordinate 1,470,226 of JAVJSM010000003.1, forward strand.
TATATGGGTGGTTTGGAGAAGATTGGCGGTTGAGCCGGCCTTCCTCTTTTATATATCGACAACCCTTTCCCGAAGCCTCAGGAGCAGCCTTGATGCGCATACTTGTGACCAATGATGACGGCATCGATGCACCCGGGCTTAAGTGTCTGGAGGATATCGCAGGCAGGCTTAGCGACGATGTTTGGGTGGTTGCGCCGGAGACTAATCAATCCGGTGCGTCCCACTCATTGACGTTGCACGAGCCGTTGCGGTGCCGCGAGGTTAGTGAGCGCCGGTTTGCTGTTCGCGGTACTCCCACAGACTGCGTGATTATGGGTGTCCGCCATATCCTGCTCGATAACCCGCCGGATCTGGTTTTGTCTGGGGTCAACTACGGCACGAACATCGCCGAAGACGTGACCTATTCAGGCACCATTGCTGGGGCGATCGAAGGTTCGCTCTTAGGCGTGCGATCGATTGCCATGAGTCTTGCCGTTGGCTTCAATGAAGATGGTGAGGTCCACTGGGAAACGCCAATTGCCTATGGGCCGCAGATCATTCAAAGGCTTCTTGAGCAGGATTTGCCTGAAGGAGTCCTGGTGAACGTCAACTTCCCAGATCTCGCACCAGATGACGTTGCGGGTATTGCGATTGCGACCCAAGGTCGGCGGGATCAACAAAACCTGCACATCGATAAGCGGCTCGACACCTGGGGGCGGCCCTATTTCTGGTTTGGTTTCGAGCGGCGGAAGTCTAACCCGGCTGAGGGCACGGATTTATGGGCGATCTATAAAGGCATGATCTCAGTGACACCGCTGCATGTCGACCTGACCCACCAGCCGATGCACGATGCACTGGCTGGCATCTTTGCTGACACGCGCAAGAGCTAACTTCGACTTCCTTATCTCGCGGCTCAGTTCGTCGGGTTATGTCGACCTGATGTTGGATTTTGTTTGGCTTTTCGTAACCAAAAGAATTGACATACCCAGCTCTGCCACTGTCTGGCCGCATCCACGCCCAGGCCGCTGCACAATCTAAGATTACAAAATTGTGAGACGCGGAGGCAAAGTGTGCTTCGAGAAACAGATCCCTCGTTTTGGCGGACGGGTGGGTTTCGTGTCTTGGTTCAAGCAACGCATTTTGACGATGACCGCGGACTGTTCATGCGGGGAGCCCGTCTTTGTTAATCAGCTGTTAACTCAACGAAGGTTAACAAAAGACTGGTGTTGAGGTGCGTATCATGACTGAATTCCTTTCGAAGATGTTACAGCGCAGTTTTCTTGTAAGGCTTGGCACGCCCGTCGTGGTGGGTCTTTTGGCTGGTGGGCTGGTTGCTGGATGTAGCGCGGATATTTCCCGCTTTAGCGGTCCAGGCTTCAACCTGAACGCAGAAAACGACAAGCCGAAACTGTTACCGCCTGAGTCGGTTACAAACACCGGCAACACGCTCGCGGATCAATCTCCAAGTTCTGATTATCGCCGTTCGACGTACGAGCCGATCAAGACTGGAACGCTGTCTGCACCAAGATCTCGTGGGCTTGAAAGGGCGAACCAGTCGTCTTCATCATCCAATTCCAATCGCGGCTATTCAGGGCAGTTCACCACCAACGCACCTAGCTCACCGCCGGCACGCTTCCAACGCGCTGCTTCGCGTTCGAACGCATTCGATGCGCCGAAGGCGAGTGGCGAAACGATCACTGTTGAGCGGGGTGACACGCTTTATGGGTTGTCGCGCCGGCACGGTGTTTCGGTTGCTGAGTTGATGTCGGTGAATGGGCTTAGTGACTCGATGCTGCGCATCGGGCAGACGTTGAAGCTGCCGGAAGGTGCAAGCAGTGCTGCGTCACGCTCTTATGCCCGCGCGAAACCACAGCGGCCATCTTTGCCGCGTGAAAGCGTTGTTGCCGCCGAAGGCGTTGATGCGCCGGCGACCTGGGGTGGCAAGTATGAAGTTCGCTCTGGCGATTCCCTTTACAAAATTGCGCGCCAGTACGGTGTACGCAGCCGTGATTTGCAGCGCTACAACGGAATTACCGATCCGCGTCGCGTAATGCCCGGAACGGTGTTGCGTGTTCCTGGCGGTTCGGTTGCGCCGTCGACGGTTGCCAAGTCGAATGCTGATACCAATTCGCGGCCGTCGTTCGTAAACTCCGGGAAACAGTACGCGGCTTTGACCGACAAGCGCGTTTCGGATGCGCGGCCGGCTCCGGCGACAAAGGGCGTGCGGACGGTGACGATTTCTCCGCCACGCGTTTCGAGGGTTGCGGTTCAACCCACGACATCGGGTGATAGCGCATCCCTGTTATGGCCGGTGCGAGGCAAGGTCATTGCTGGGTTCGGTAAGCGACCAGATGGCACGCACAACGACGGTGTGAATTTCGCGGTTCCGAAAGGTACTGATGTTCGCGCGGCCAAAGACGGCGTTGTGGCTTATGCGGGCTCCGAACTTCGCTCGTATGGCAATCTCGTTTTGCTGCGGCATGACAACGGATGGGTCACGGCTTACGCGCATAACGACAAGCTGATGGTCGGGCGTGGCGACAAGGTAAAACGCGGACAGGTCATCGCCAAGTCGGGAGCGACAGGGCAGGTCGGCCAGCCGCAAGTGCACTTCGAATTGCGGAAGTCCTCCAAGAAGCCGGTCAATCCGATTCCGTACATGGAGAAGCTATAACTTGCTAGACGGGTTCATCGGTTGAACCCTACGGGCACTAGCAAAAAAGGCCGGGATGTTCCCGGCCTTTTTATTTGGCTTTCTTTTGTTTCGCTTGGTCTTGCCGATCAGCCTGCGTTTTGTTTGCGACCAATAGCGACGTCATGCGTTCGGAAGCTTAATCCGTATTGCGTCGTAGTTCGGGATGGAGGCTTTTCCCGATAATATGGTTGGAGGAATGGATCACCATGCTGCTTTCTCCAACGATCAATGGGTCCGTCTTGCCAAGTGCTTGCAGGTCTTTGCCTGGATAGGGCAGTGAAGACAGGAAGTGCCGGATGCAGTTCAACCTGGCGCGTTTTTTGTCGTTCGACTTGATGATGGTCCACGGAGCGTCGGCGGTGTCGGTGTAGAAGAACATGGCCTCTTTGGCTTCCGTGTAGTCATCCCACTTATCGAGAGACTGTCGGTCAATTGGCGAGAGTTTCCATTTCTTCAGCGGTTCATGTTCGCGTGACTTGAAGCGACGCAGTTGCTCTTCTTGAGTGACGGAGAACCAGTATTTGTACAGGCGGATGCCGCTGCGGACGATCATACGTTCAACTTCGGGCGTTTGACGCATGAACTCCAGGTATTCGTTCGGCGAGCAGAATCCCATGACCCGCTCGACGCCAGCGCGATTGTACCAAGACCGGTCAAACAGCACCATTTCGCCGCCAGCCGGAAGATGTTCGATGTAGCGCTGGAAAAACCACTGGGTCTTTTCTCGCTCGGTGGGCTTTTCGAGGGCTACCACGCGGGCGCCGCGCGGATTGAGATGCTCAGTGAAGCGTTTGATCGTCCCACCCTTACCGGCCGCATCTCGCCCTTCGAAGATCAGGACAATCTTTTGGTTGGTTTGCTTCACCCATTCTTGGACTTTTAGAAGCTCGACTTGGAGTTTGGCTTTTTGCTTTTCGTAAGATGGGCGACCGATCTTACGCTTGTAGGGATATTCGCCCGTCTCAAACATCCGGCGGATTTGCTCGGGACTATTGCGCGCTTCGGCCAGAACCTGGGCGTTACTTGTCGTGACGGGAGCTTCGTCTGCCCCATTTTCGGTGGTTGCATGTTTTTTGGCGGGGCGCAGCTCTGGCATGACAAACCTCTACTCTTGTCAGGTCAATTACGCGCGCGACCATGTCAGAAAACTGTCATAATTTCGTTGATGCACATCAAAAACGTCCGAGAAATCTATTTGTTAATAGGTGTTTAGAGTTGTTGGTGAGTTCAGCAGTTGTTTTTTACTAGAGGTGGACGCGTGTGAAGCAGGGGTGAACAGTGGTCTGTTTGTTGGCCCATTGCTTTTGATGACGATGGAAAAGGAAAAGCGCCGAACGAATGCCTATCGTTCGGCGCTTTTCAAATCTGCAAAGGTCCAGGGGACCTATGGGCTTCAGGCGACGCCCATAGCCTTCTTGAGGTTCTGGTCGACGGCATCCAGGAAGCCAGTCGTCGACAACCATGGCTGATCCGGGCCGACGAGGAGCGCCAGGTCTTTGGTCATCTGACCGCCTTCGACGGTATCAATGCAGACTTTCTCCAGGGTGGCCGCGAACTTTGCCAGGTCCGCATTGTCGTCGAGCTTGGCGCGGTGGGCGAGTCCGCGGGTCCAGGCAAAGATCGATGCGATCGAGTTGGTCGAGGTCTCCTTGCCGTCCTGGTGCTGGCGGTAGTGACGGGTCACTGTGCCGTGGGCGGCTTCTGCTTCGACTGTCCGGCCGTCTGGCGACATCAGGACCGATGTCATGAGGCCAAGCGAACCAAAGCCCTGGGCCACCGTATCGGACTGGACGTCGCCGTCGTAGTTCTTACAGGCCCAGACATAGCCGCCAGACCATTTCATTGCGCAAGCGACCATGTCGTCGATCAGACGGTGCTCGTAAAGGATGCCGGCTTTTTCGAACTTCTCCTTGAACTCAGCTTCATAGATCTCCTGGAAGATGTCTTTGAAGCGACCATCATAGGCTTTCATGATGGTGTTCTTGGTGGAGAGATAGACCGGATAGTTACGGTTGAGGCCGTAGTTCATTGAGGCGCGTGCGAAGTCCTTGATGGCTTCATCAAGGTTATACATCGCCATGGCGACGCCGCCCCCTGGAGCCTGGAAGACTTCTCTCTCGATTGTCTCGCCGTTTTCACCAACGAACTTGATGGTGAGCGTGCCTGCGCCTGGGAAGACGAAGTCTGTTGCACGGTACTGGTCGCCGAAAGCGTGACGGCCGACAACGATTGGCTCGGTCCAACCTGGAACGAGGCGTGGGACGTTGCTGCAGATGATGGGTTCGCGGAAAATGACGCCGCCGAGGATGTTACGGATCGTACCGTTTGGTGAACGGTACATGCGTTTCAGGCCGAATTCTTCAACGCGTGCTTCATCTGGCGTGATCGTAGCACATTTGACGCCGACGCCGTGCTTCTTGATAGCGTTGGCAGCGTCGACTGTGATCTGGTCGTCCGTCTCGTCGCGTTTTTCAATGCCTAGATCATAGTATTCCAGGTTCACGTCGAGGTAAGGGTGGATCAGCTTGTCCTTGATGAACTGCCAAATGATCCGGGTCATCTCGTCGCCGTCGAGTTCGACGACGGTACCTGTTACTTTGATTTTTTCCATGGGCATCAAACCTTTTGTCTTATGGTCGCGGCTGGATTCGCCGCGGAACTTAGCCTTGCGCTGCAGCATGGCCAAGAGGGCGGAAGGGATTAGGTGGCTGTTTGATAGGCGATTTTACCGAGATGTTCGCCTTTTTGACTAGCCGCAGCGGGACGACGTACTGAGGACTATGGAAGACAGCACAACAGATCTGGTGATCGTTGAGGATCGGGAAGGCCACAAAACGCCTATTGTGGCGGCTATAGACCGTTCACTAGCCGAACTCGTTCATGAAGCGCACGAAACGACAATTGAAGAGTTGTTTCAGGTGCTGCTCGCGGGTTCAGAGCTTGATCGGGCGAAGTTAGACGAAGTCCTGGTCTATTGCGCAGAACGCCGCTGTATAGAAGCTGGGGTCACCTGTGCCGGGTGCAGACGCCGCTCGCAGGCTGAAGGTTTTGGTGACATCAAAGACTTCGTTGCGGCTCATGCGCGCATTGAGATTTCCGATGGGAGCGGCGCGCATGTCGATGGCCCTGGGGACCGGATTGCTCGGTTTGCGAGCTTTGATGATTTCTATCGGCGCTGGGCGGGTGAAGAATACTGGTTTTGGGCGCGCCGGGTTCTACGGAAGCTTCGTCATGGTATTCGCCGGGCGCATATCCAAGGTGAAGCCGTTGCCGGAGAGGGTGAAACGCCTGCTGTTTTGCTGATTGAACCTCAGCTTGCCGATAACATCGGCATGGTGGCGCGGGCGATGGCAAACTTCGGCCTTGATGATCTGCGGCTTGTGGCGCCGCGTGATGGCTGGCCGAATGAGCGTGCGCGTATTGCTGCCTCTGGGGCCAACTACATTATCGATGATGCGCAAACCCATCCTGACCTAAGCGAGGCGACGGCAGACCTTCACTATCTTTGTGCGACGACGGCGCGGCAGCGGGATTTACGCAAGCCCGTTCTAACGCCGGAGCAGGCGGTGCAAGAAATGGCGCGCCGGATCGCTGAGGGCCAGCGGTGCGGTGTCTTGTTTGGTCGCGAGGCGAGCGGCTTGACGACTGATGAGGTTGCCGAAGCCGATGCACTGGTGATGATCCCGGTGAATAGCCGCTTTGCGTCTTTGAACTTGGCGCAATCCGTTCTCATCCTCGGATATGCGTGGATTTTGGCAAAAGGCAACGCGTCTCTAGGGCGTCAGACGACCTACGAGCGTCCGTTGGAACCAGGTTTCAATTTTGGCAAGGACACGCCGGCCCGCCGCGAAGATCTAAATGGTTTTCTGGAGCAGTTGGAAAACGATCTCGATGCGGCGCAGTTTTTTCGTCCAATTGAGCGCCGGGCCATCACTTTGCGGGCCATTCGGACGATGTTTCAGCGGATGAATGCCACGTCGCATGAGGTTCGAACCTTGCGCGGTATGTTGAAGTCGCTTCGCCGGAAACGCGATGGCGATTGATGGGCACTACGGGAGACGTTCGGGCGTTGCCTGAGGTTTTGGACCCTCTAATAAAAGCTGGGGGCTCGAAATGAGCTCCTTCGAAGATCCTCCGCATCGCAGTGCTGCAGCGCAGCGCGGTTTAGCTGTTGATGCTGTTGCTTGGAGCCAATATAGCTTTTTGAACCCTCTACAACTCGCGTCGGCAAATCGAGGGTTGGACGCGGGTGTCAGCGCTATGTTTCGGGGGCAGAAGGTTGTGGCTAACGTATCGCCGCTCGTGTTTTGTTCGCCACTTTGGATCAGCTTGAGGCAAACTGTCAGGGCAACACGCTGCGCGCTGCCATATTGGCGACACGTTTAGAGACGAGCGATGCGGCGACCAAGAAAAAACGGGGACTCTCGCACGAGATGAGCGTGGCTGTACATCGGCTACGGAACCGGCGGGACATCGATAACCTCAGGATATGGGCCAACGGCCAACGCAATATGGGGATAGCTATGAAGGCGGGGATCAGACTAGCACTTCTGTCGACGGCTCTTTTGGTTGCCGGACCGGCGTTCGCGCAAAAGAAAGACGGTGGCGGCATCAGCGATAAGACTGTCACGACGCTGATGAACTATGCTTGGCGCGCTGTGCCGCCACAGGTGACGCTGCGTTCTGGAAAGATCGTGAAGTTTGACCGGAGCAAGCGTCAAGAAATCGAAGTTCCGCTCCCGGTGGCTAAAGAACTCGTCATTGCGGCTTACCGTTCATACGAAGCTCAGATCTGTGATCTGCCGGCTGCAATGGTTGCGAACCGCGATGCGATGATGACCCGGTTTTTGAAGAAGAAAGACTGGACCGATCAGCAGATCCAGTATGCCAACCTTCTGCATGCCTTCGTGGTTTCTTACATGTCGGGTAAAGTCGAACTGCGCTACGTCGATGACACTAAGAAGGACGTGAAGGTTACTGACATTCCGCCTGAAAAGGTGGTGCAACCTAAAAAGTGTACGCCTGAGCAGAAGAAATCAGTCGATGCTCGGATCTTTGCTTACTACAAGAGCACACCGGGTCTGAAGGCTCAGCCTGCGCCAAAAGATAAGTAATTGGGCTGTTGCTGAGCCTTTAGGGGCTTGACCGCTTTGAATTAGAAGCATAGACACTACGACTTCGCACGGGCTCCTTTTGGGGGCCCTGCTTGTTTTTGCGCACCCGTGGCCACTTCCAACAGTTTTTCAGACGTTACTGGCTGATTTACTCGGGTTTTGGCCTGTCAGCTTCGTTGGAGCATTTGTTTCGCGAGGCAGAGGAGGGGGCGCTCCAATCTCTATGAAACCTGGAGTGCCAGAGAATGACGAAGCGCATCCGCGCCAAGCATAAAATTGACCGCCGTATGGGCGAAAACGTTTGGGGCCGCCCAAAAAGCCCAGTTAACAAGCGTGAGTCGAAACCCGGCCAGCATGGCGACCGCCGTGCCGGTAAGCTGTCCGACTTCGGTTTGCAGCTGCGGGCCAAGCAGAAGCTTAAGGGCTATTACGGCAACATCACCGAGAAACAGTTCCTTCGCGTTTACAAGGAAGCGTCGCGCCTTAAGGGGTCGACATCCGAGCAGATCATCGGTCTGCTGGAGCGCCGCCTTGATGCGCTGGTGTATCGTTCCAAATTCGTGCCGACGGTTTTTGCTGCGCGCCAGTTTGTGAGCCACGGCCATGTTGCTGTTAACGGCCGCCGCGTGACAATCCCGAGCTACCGACTTCGCATCGGTGATGTCGTTGAGGTTCGCGAGAAAGGCCGTCAGATGGCTTTGGTGATCGAAGCGACGCAAAGCGGTGAGCGGGACGTACCTGATTACATCGAAGCTGATCACGCCAAAATGACAGCCAAACTGGTTCGCATTCCGGAGTTGGCAGAAGTGCCTTATCCGGTTCAGATGGAACCTAACCTGGTGGTGGAATTCTACTCGCGATAAGCAATCCAGTTGGATAGGGTTTGTTTCGCGAAAATTTAGCAAGCTACGAGATCAAAAAAGCCCGGGTCGAAATTCGACCCGGGCTTTTTTGTTTTTCCACTCTAGCGGAGATGTAGGCCGCTAACCCTGACCTCATCAGTCGCCGCGGAACGGGCTGTATGGGGCGTATGGGTTGATCTGGAAGGAGGAGTACGACTTCTTCTTCTTTTTGTATTTCACGTACTTCTTTTTCTTTGGCTTTTTATATGATGGTGCAAACGCTGGGCCGCCAAGGGCATAAGGTGAGACACCGAAATATTCGGCAGCGTTGTTATTGCGACGGCGGCTGTTGCGGCTAGCGTAAACTCTGCGGTTTTTGGCAATAGCTTCGATTTCTTTTTTCTGTAAACGCGCAGGGTCGTTTTTCGCAATCAGGCGCAGCGAACGGCCAGCTAGTGCCTGTTTGATGCGCTTGTCGTGGCCATAGATATCGCTCAGAGACTTCAGCTCACCATTTTCGTCGGCAACAACCGTGAAGTAGACGTTGTGAACCTGGACTTTGTTGTCGAGGTCAACACGGTTGTTCTCTTTGGCTCTACGGCGCAGGTGATCTGCGACCATGTCGGTTGACCAATTGGACGTCTCGCCGAGAAGCACCTCAGCCAGGCGCACTGGGTTTCGTACGCGAATGCAACCGTGGCTGAACTTGCGCTGACTGCTCTTGAACAGGTGTTTGTCAGGCGTGTCGTGCATGTAAACCGCGTGGTGGTTCGGGAACATGAACTTGACGTTGCCGAGCGGGTTGGAGCTGCCAGCACCCATCACGATTGGGATCGAACGGATGTCCGTGCGCGACCAGTTATATCTGGATGGGCTGACGATCTTTTTATCGTACTGGATGCGCATTCCGCGGCGGCGAAGGACATCAAGGTCTCCGCCAGCCAGGCGCGGCAGGAGGCTTTTGACTTTGATCGAATTCGGAACGCCCCACTGCGGCTTGAAGACGACATGGGTCATCGTGTCAGAGAAGACGGGTGTCTGTGTTTTGTCTTTGCCGATGATGATGCGCTCTTTGTGAATCACCTCACCGTTCTTGACGACTTGTGTCTGGAAGGTTGGAAGGTTGTTCCAGATGTGCATGTCGCCGAGGTCGCGTGGTAACCAGCGCCATTTTTCCATGTTCGCAACAATATCGTCGATCCTGATTTTTTTGGCTTTGCGTGGTGCTTCAGCGCCGTTGTTGCGGTTGAGAGCTTTACGCACCTTGTTGTCGTAGACGTACTTGCGGCGCCAGCCCTGCGTGCGCATGAAGGAATTGATGGCGTACATCAGTTCGCGATCGTAGAGGTTTGCGTCGCGTGGTGAATCCGCAGGGACTTCCAAGCGTTTTCTGAGCACCGCGATCTGCGGGTGGCGTTGTCCGCGACGGATGGATTTGCCGTATTTAAGGAAGATGGGCTTTGGCTTCGTTTCGACGACCTTTTTGGGCTCATCAATGAAGCGCTCAGGAAACTTGAGGCGCAGGTAGGCCTGGCGAAGGCGATTGAAGCCCTCGTGCTGTGGATGTTGAGCGACAAGAAGCGCGCGGACGTTGTTGGTCTTGGCGAGTTCTTTCAAAAGCTCCATGTGGTCGGCTTTATTGCCGGCACGCTCGTACCAGAGGCTCATTTCTGTCGGACGGAAGCGGCCGCTGCGGGCATGGTCGACGTATTTGAGGACGTGCAGCGTGAAGTTGATTTCGAAGCGAGCTTTCTCGGCGACGCTGCTCAAGGAATAAGCCGGTAGGTCAAAGGCATAGTCGGCAGGGTTAAATGCCCATTCCTCAGCACGGCGGAATTCTTCCAAAGCTTGTTCGACGCGCGCGGAGGGGGCGGTGCCGTTGAGCCAGACCGGTTTTGAAAAGGTGGCGGCATAGAGCGTGCCGAGCTCGTCGAGCTGGCGTTTCTCAGCGTCGTCACGGCTCAGGCGACGACGTGCCGTGATTTCTTTGAGGATTTCGACCTGCAACTTGTGATCAGCCGTCCAGCCAGCCGATTTTGCTGTCGCTTCTGCGACGTCGCCGGTTGGGTCGTTCGTGGTCGCTGCAAGGCCACTGGTTGCGCTGACGCCGAAAACGACTGCGGCAAACAAAGCTGTCGAGAGACGCATACCGTATTTCCCCTCACTGAACATCGGTTCATTGATCTCAAATAACTGACAACTTCTGGCCCATGTGACAACAGCTGAAGTTGGAAAACAGTTCACCTGATAGAACAATTAGTTGTGCGATCTTGTTACAAATACGCCCATATCCTTAACCAAGCGGAATCAGAATCTTACTTTGCGGCTGCAACACGTTCTAATTTTGTGACTTTTTTACTTCATTAAAGCTCGATTGGCGCTTTGTGCCGTCCGGCGAGATCTTGGATGAATTGCCAGGCAACGCGACCTGATCTTGCGCCGCGGGTGATCGACCATTTAAGCGCTTCGCGGTGGAGTTCTTCTGGGTCGACTTTGAGGCCGATATGGTCGATGTACGCGCTAACCATCGCGAGGTACTGATCCTGGCTGGCGTTGTGGAAGCCCAGCCAGAGTCCGAACCGATCTGAGAGCGATACCTTCTCCTCGACAGCCTCGGAGGGATTGATCGCCGTTGAGCGCTCGTTCTCGATCATATCGCGGGGCATCAGATGACGGCGGTTGGACGTGGCGTAAAAGATAACGTTGTCCGGTCGACCCTCGATGCCACCCTCCAAAACAGCTTTCAATGATTTGTAGGAAGTGTCGTCACGATCGAACGAAAGGTCGTCGCAGAAGACGATGAAGCGTTTTGGCGATTGGCGCATGAAGCCCAGGCAGCGCGGCAGGGACTCGATGTCCTCGCGATGGATTTCAACGAGCTTCAAGCCTGCCTGTGCCTTCGTAGATGCGTTTTGGGCGACTTCGGCATGTGCTGCTTTGACAAGCGAGGACTTACCCATACCTCGGGCGCCCCACAGCAAGGCATTGTTGGCGGGAAGACCGGCAGCAAAGCGCTCCGTGTTTGCCAAGAGCTGTTCGGCGACGCGGTCTAAGCCTTGCAGTAGTTTCAGCGGGACCCGGTTGACGTTTTTGACGGCTGTGAAGGAATTGGTGTCGGGACGCCAGATAAACGCATCAGCGGCATCGAAGTCTGGTTTGGCTGGCGGCGGCGGGGTAAGGCGTTCAAGCGCGTTTGCAATTCGTTCCAGCGTCTCTTCGAGTGGCTTGGGTTCGTTTGCGTCTGAGTTGGGCGTCTGTTGGGACATATGCGTGAATGTTCCTTGGCCGCGGCGTCTGCTGTCCTGTGCGGCTATTTCTTTCTGCTTCTGATGCCGGGGCGGCCGGCGTTTGCGGTTCTTGTGCCGCTGGTCGGTGGCCTAAGGCTCGTCAAGCTGTGGGCCGTTTATGCTTCAAAATCAACGGCAACTTCGAAATCTGGCGTGGAGTTCGCGCCGCAAAACCCGGACAGGCCGATCATTTGCGGGCTGAAAGATGCGGATTTTGGAGTTATTCTGCGGCCAGGTGCGGCGTTGGCAATGTTGCATTGCTGTGGGCTACCTTTATATATCCGCTTGAAACTGTGCCTACCTTTTGAACCTGATCGGCGCGCTGTTTGTTCTGAACAGCAAAGACGTAGCGTGGTCGCCCGTGGCGAGCGCGGGTTCAAGCACTCCAAATAAAAGGACGTGATCGAAAGCGATGTTGATGATCCCTGCATATATGCCGTTGCAAGCCAGTCCGCTTGGCGGTCTGGAAGTGCTATTTCCCATGCTGCTTATGGTGGTGATCTTCTACTTCCTCTTGATCCGGCCGCAGCAGCAGCGTGCAAAAGAGCACCAAGAGATGATCTCCAAAGTCCGCCGGGGCGATACTGTTGTAACCTCTGGTGGATTTGTCGGTCGCGTCACCAAGGTTCCCGACAATAGCGATGAGATTGAAGTTGAGCTCAACGACCAGATGAAGGTCCGGATCTTGCGGTCGACGCTGATGGACGTTCGCGCAAAGGGCGAGCCGGTTAAGGACGCTGCCTAGGGGCAGGCTGGTGTTCAGAATACGAATGGCCTTCGGGTCTGCTTCCTTAGGGTTCACCCTCGGGAAGCTTTTCTCATAAACAGAACAAAAGAGCGTGCTTTGCCATGCTGCAATTTAGCCGTTTCAAGATCGTTGTCGTAGCGCTTGTCTGCCTGTGGGGCATCTTTGCGACTTTGCCGAACTTCTTGTCCGAAGAGACGTTGAAGAATTACTGGCCTGGTTTCCTACCTAATAAGCAATTGCAGCTCGGGCTCGACCTTAAGGGTGGTGCGCATCTGCTCTTGCAGATGGATTCATCTGAACTCAAGAAGGACTGGTTGAAGGCCATTCGCGGCGATGTTCGGCGTGTTTTTCGAACAGCAAAGATCCGTTTCAAAGGTCTTGGGCAAACGCCTGAGCTGGTTCGCGTCAAGCTAGTGAATGAGAGCGACCGGACTGAAGCGTTGCGTCAGCTACGGACAATCCCGCAGCAGATCGGATCCGGCTTCACAGCGGATTCTGGTTACGACATTGAGGTGTCGGAAGGTTCGGACGGGTTTATTGAGTTACAGCCAACTCAGGCCGGTATCGCTCAGCGCATTTCAGGCGCTATCACGTCGGCCATTGAGGTCATCCGAAAGAGGATCGACAACATCGGTACATCTGAACCCAGTATTGTGCGTCAGGGTTTTGACCGCATCTTGGTCCAGTATCCTGGGCTTGGGGACACAAAACGTCTGAAGGAGCTGATTGGTAAGACAGCGCGTTTGACGTTCCATGACGTGCATCCCAACACCTCTGCGGCAGAGGCGCGTGCCTCTCGAATCCCGCTTGGCTTCGTCATCTATCCAGACGCTGAAGACCCAACGCGCGAAGAGCTGCTGCAAGAAATCCCGATCATCTACGGTGAAGACCTCGTCGATGCGCAGCCTGGGTTCGACCAGAACACTAACGAGCCGATTATCTCGTTCCGCTTTAACCAGAAGGCTGCTGTTCTGTTCGGCGAATTCACGCGCCGGAATGTTGGTCGGCCGTTCGCCATCGTTCTTGATAACGGCTTCAAGGACGACGGTGTCACGCCTGATATCAAAGTTCTTTCTGCGCCGGTTATCCGTGAGCCGATCCTGGGTGGTTCGGGACAGATTTCGGGTAACTTCTCAGTCGAGTCTGCCAATGACTTGGCTGTTCAGATTCGATCTGGTGCGCTTCCCGCGACACTAACGGTAATCGAAGAACGTACCGTTGGTCCGTCGCTTGGTGCCGACTCGATTGATGGCGGTGTAACAGCTGCGATTGTTGGCGGCTTTGGTGTTGCTGCGTTCATGCTGTTTGCTTACGGCTTTTTCGGAGCGTTCTCGCTTCTGGCGGTGTTCGTCAACCTCATCCTCATCGTCGGAACGATGTCGCAGATCGGGTCTACGCTCACTCTTCCAGGTATTGCGGGTCTCATTCTGACCGTAGGTATGGCCGTCGACGCGAACGTTCTCATCTACGAACGCATCCGCGAAGAAATGCGCAACGGCAAGCAACCGATTTCTGCGATCGATAGTGGCTTCTCGCGCGCGTTTTCGACGATCATCGACGCCAACCTGACCACGCTGATTGCTGCTGTCGTGATGTTCTGGCTGGGCTCCGGCCCGATCAGGGGGTTTGCGGTGACTTTGTCGCTTGGCATCTTCGCAACTGTTTTCACGGCCTTCCTCGTGACGCGCTTGATGGTTGTGACATGGATTGGAAGACAGAAGTCGCGCAAGATTCCAGCGCCGCTCTAACATACAAAAAGGGACGATCGACAAATGTTTAAGGGCGTCGATTTCTGGCCGCACGAAAAGACTTTCCCGATCATGGATTTCCGCAGGACGTGCGTGATGATCACGTCGGGGATCTTCCTTGCTGCCGTGTTGCTGCTTACCGTTCAAGGCTTGAACTTCGGTATCGATTTTAAAGGCGGCTCGCTGTTTGAGATCCAGGCCAAGGCAGAGGCTGGTGGGGAGCCGGGTGCTCTCGATATTAGCGAGTTGCGCTCAAAGCTCGGTGGCTTGGGTCTGGGGGATGTGCAGATCCAGCAGCTTGATAAACCAAGCGACGCGTTGATCCGGGTGGAGCAGCAGCCGGTTAAAGAGGGCGAGGACGTCGAAAAGGTTCAGCAGGCGGCTGCGGCTAAGGTTCAGGAAGCACTTGGCGACGGTATTGAGATCCGTCGAACCGAAGTTGTCGGCTCTGCCGTATCGGGCGAACTGCAATGGGCCGGCATCATGGCGGTTACGTTCGCGATGGTGGGCATCCTGTTGTACATTTGGTTCCGGTTCGAGTGGCAGTTCGCTGCTGCTGCGGTCATTGCGACCGTGCACGACATCACGATTACGCTTGGCGTCTTCGCGTTGTTGGGGCTCGACTTCGGCTTGTCGGAAGTCGCCGCGTTGCTGACGCTTGCGGGTTACTCGATCAACGACACCGTTGTCGTCTTCGACCGCATCCGTGAGAACCTTCGGCGCTACAAAAAAATGGCGCTTGATAAGCTGATGAACCAATCGATCAACGAAACTATGTCACGAACGGTGGTGACATCGGGTACGACGTTGATTGCTGTTCTCGCGGTTTATGTGTTTGGCACCGAGGTGATCAAAGGCTTCGCGTTTGCGATGATCTTCGGCATCCTCATTGGAACGTGGTCGTCGGTGTTCGTGGCATCGCCATTCCTGTTGTGGATCGGCGTTAAGCGCGATTGGTCGGGGTTGGCGAAAAGCGATAAGGCGACCGCAGCGGCACAGGCTCCGTAGGGTTGGCTGCGCTGCGGCTGTTGTTGCGGGCAGCCACGTGTGGGCCTTATCGAGCGTGGCGCGGCCTGCCACGTTGTTTGGCCTGCGCCAATCGGTGAAACAGAACTTGGGTGATGATGGAAAGTCCGTTTTTTCCAGGTCAGGCTCCGATCGATGCCTATGGCGGGGGCGGCTTCCGTTTCGCCGACATGAGTCACCGAGGATCATTGTTGTTCCTGCCAAGCGGCGTGCATGCCTGGGCGATTTCGGGCCCGGAGAATCTCAACTTTGAAGCGTTTGCTCCGGTACTCAAAGATCTCGATCAGTTGGAGGTGTTGTTGCTGGGGACGGGTGTCGAACAGGTCTTCCTGCCATCTGCGTTGCGGGAACAGCTAAATGAGGCCGGTTTGTTCGTCGAATCCATGACAACGGGTGCCGCCGCACGGACCTATAACATCTTGCTTGCCGAGAAACGGGCTGTTGGGGCTGCTTTGTTGGCGGTGGACTAAGGTCGTTCATCCAAGGAGTCTCAGTCGTGCTCGCCTTACGCTGTCATATTGAGGTCCTTGGCTGACATGGCGGACGACGCACAGCGAGTAAAGACGGCCAACTTGGAGGCTGTTCGTTCATCAGCGCGCGAGACGGCTTTCGATTGGTATCTGTCGGCACTGCTGTCGGGCCGCGACGTTCGGCAAGATCTCATCACGTTAGCTGCACTCACCGGAGAAATTGAGAAAACTCCCCTTGTCGTGAGCGACCCGGCGTTAGGCGAAATCCGGCTGCGGTGGTGGCTGGATTGGCTCGAAGAGCTCGATGCCGGCACGAAGACTGGAAACCCGGTCGCCGATTTGACGGGCGAGATGATCGTAAGGCGTGGGCTTCCCAGATCTCTCGTTGCCGGGCTCATTGAAGCCCGGGGAGCTGAGCTCTACGCGCTTCCGTTTGAGACAGCTGGCGCATTTCAAAAGTTTGTTGACCAAACGACGGGTGCGGTGATGCAGCTCGCGGCTGGGGTTGTCGGGGCCTTGCCTGCTGCCGGAACGCCTGAAGATGCAGGGAGCGCGTTACTGGAGTTTGGCAGGGCTTATGGAGTTACAAGGCAGCTTGTGGTTTTGCCCCAGCTTGCGGCGCGCGGCCGATGGGGGCTCTATCCGGACGAGACGGGCGATATCGATGCTTCGCTGCTGCTTGAACCAGAAGTCCGCGCGCGGGCCGACCAGGTTCGCCAAGAGGCGCTTAGCAAGGCATGGCAAAACTTAGAAAATGCCCGCCAAGTTGCCGGTGGCCGGTTGTCAGGGCCGCTGCAAGCCGGCCTTCCCGTTGCCATGGTCGAACAGTATCTCCGGAAGTTACAGGCCCAGGACGATTGGTTGCGGACGGTTGCCGAAGTCGCGCCGCTGGTCCGTGTTTGGACGCTATTGCGGGCGCGATGGACGGGCCGGTTCTGATCGTGGGCGATCAGTTCGGATGACGGGGTGGAGAACTTGATGCACTGGAGGTTTGCTGGCGCTTATGCGGCGACAACAATTGCTGTGGCTGCGCTGTGTCTGGCGTTTCAAGTTGGTTTTGGCATGGCGTTATCTGCAGCAGCGCAATCTGTAGATCTAGAATCGGAGACGTTTGCTGGACCTAGACCGATCGCGATTACGTGGCGTGTCGAAAACGCGTTTCGCTTTTTCTCCGATGCGGCTGACACTGAAGTCCATCGGGCGACCTACTTTAACCTGCCTGAAGATGTAAAACGGAAGAGCCCGGTGTTGGCAGCCGAGCGCGCACTGGCGGAGCGCTTTTCGTTTGGTTGGGCGCAAGAGGTTTCGGGAAAGACGTGCTGGGATTCTGAGAAGAACTGGTATGGCTGCGATGCAGCCAAGCGATCGGACTATATCAACCCGAAAGAACACGCGGTGCTTGTGCAGGTGTCTCGGGTGCCTGATGCAGTGCAAGTGGATTGCGTTTGGAAGGCCGTTCCCACGCCTACCGGAAAACGTTCAAGCGACAAGCGCGGCAAAACGAGAGTGGAGCGGCAACCGTGTTCTGAGCCAGCGCGTTTGAACATTCCGTTCCCGCATGGCGCTCGCGTCACTGTGCATGTTGGTGGGCGTCAGATTGCTGTCGCCAAGATCAAGGTGACTGACCTCTTTATCGTCGGGATGGGCGACAGCTTTGGTTCAGGCGAAGGGAACCCCGATGTGCCGGTGCGCTTTTCGCGCGAGAGGTCGGCGGACTATTCCAGTAAAGGCGATCAACCGGCGCTTGCTGGTTTTCCAGCACGTGTTGGCAGTTGGCGGCAGATTGGGGATCGAGCTTTTATCGAGGAAAACGCGCGGTGGGTTGATCAGGCTTGTCACCGCTCGCTCTACTCACATCAGCTGCGTGCCGCACTGCAGCTGGCGATCGAAGACCCACATCGTGCAGTGACGTTCGTTGGGCTCGCCTGCTCTGGCGCGGATATCATTTATGGCTTGTTCCTGCGCTATAAGGGGAACGAATGGGTTCCGAACCCACCGCAGTTTTCGCAGATTTCAGCACTAGCAGAAGCGCAGTGCGGGGGCCGGGCTGCCAAACCGAAAGACCTTCCCGAGGCTTATCATATGAGAGGCCAGGTGCCCGAGCTTGAGGGGCATCTTGTCTTACGCGAGTGTTCACGAAGAAAAGCCCGCAAGGTTGATTTGTTGATGCTCTCGATCGGAGGCAACGACATCGGTTTTGCACGACTTGTCGCCAATGCGGTTCTTGATGACAAGTCAGCTTTGAAGAAGCTCAGCGGTTGGTTTGGTGGTCTCTATGGCACGGCGGAAGCCAGTGCACGGCTCGATAATCTCGATGAGCGTTACAAGGCGTTCAACCGCGCGCTGCATTACATCCTTCACATTCCTTGGGATGAAGCTGACCGGGTTTTGTTGACGGCTTATCCGCCTATGGCGTTGATCGATGAGGGGCGGCGGGTTTGTCCGGATGGAACGGCCGGGATGGAGGTCGATAAAGCTTTTCGCCTGAGCACGGTGCGGGCGCGGGCCGGGATCTGGGTAGGTGATAAGCTCCATCGTAAAATGAAGCGAAGTGCGCGGGCGCATCGGTGGAGTTTTGTCGATGCACATGTGCCAGAGTTTTTTGGACGGGGATTATGCGCAGGCTACACGAAAGGCGCGCTTCGCAGCGCTGATGATCTTCGTATTCCGCGCAAAGTTGATGGGGCTTGGGTGCCCTACAATCCGGCTGATTATGAACCTTATGCGACGCGACAGCGTTGGTTTCGCACACCGAATGATGCGTTCATGACGGGCAACTTTCATGTGTCGCAGTCGATTTTGCGGAAAGTGCTGAACCTGAACGCGTTGTCACGCTTTCAGTTGACGCTTGCAGCGACATACTCAGGAGCATTTCACCCAACAGCCGAGGGACATGCTGCGATTGCTGATGCGGTCGTTGTTCGTGCACGCGAGGTGCTCGACAAGTATGCGCGACGGCGGTGACTTGTTCGTTGGTTTTGGTACCCCGAATTGTGTTCGAAGCAAGAAAGCCCGCCGATGGCGGGCTTTCGATTGATTGTTTAGAACTCCGTCTTTGTTTCGACGCGTTCAGTAATAGTAGCCGTGCCGGCGGCAATAACGACGGCAATAGCGGCGGCTGTACCCGTCCCAACGGCAAGGCTTGTAGCAGCTTGAGCGATAGCCATAAGAGACGTATGGAACCGAGTAGTAGATCCGTGGACGGTAGCGGCGATAACGCCGATACTTACGGTGGCGGTAACGGCGACCAGCGTGGCGTCGAATGTGACGGCCCCGACGGAAGCCTCTTACACGTCCGCGGCGCAGGCGGCCAAAGCGGCGACCGCGGCGGAAGCCACGCCGGAAGCCACGACGGCCGCGGAACCCGCGACGTTTTCTAATTTGCGTCACGCCCTTCCCGCGCAGGTCAGCATTGAGCTGCTGCACGGTTGTGGCCAAGCCGCCTGCCGGCCCTGCGAGGGCCGGTGCTGATGCGAAGAAGACAGACGTCAGTGCTACTGCCAGTAACGCTGTCACCTTACGCAGTGCGTTTAGGGTCATTTTCCTTACTCCAAATCGAGCCACGGGCGATGTCTTGCGTTATGCCGCAATTGGTGAGCCCGTTTTGCTCTTGCCGGCAAGTTATCGCTACCTATCGCATTTGGTTGAGCGGCAGACTTTGTGATCCGTCAAATTTTGCCGCAATGCAAAAGAGCTTTGCCGTCATTGCGAGGTATCCCTCGGCGACGTACAAAATAGCGTAAAGCGCTTCGTTGTGCGACCACGCATTGATCACGATTTGAAGAAGTGAGTTATTTGTTTTCGAGCATAATTACTCGGCTGCGGTTTGCGTTTCTTGTTGTTCAAGCCAGCTGCTTAAGTGTTTCAATGCTCTGTTTGAAACAGCGCGGCGCTTGGCAACACCACGTTCTTTGCCCTTTAAGCGACGACCATCCTCGTCATGCGTTGGTGTTTTTTCCGGGCCTGGCAGCAGGCCGTAGTTGATGTTCATAGGCTGGAACGATCGTGAACCCGATCTGCTATCGGCGACAATGTGACCGCCCGTGATGTGTCCCAGCATGGCACCTAAAGCAGTTGTAGGAGGTGGAGCGGGAAGATCTTGACCCATGCGTTGGGCGGCGGCGAAACGTCCGGCAAGTAATCCTGCAGCGGCACTTTCAACATAGCCTTCCACGCCCGTGATTTGGCCAGCAAAACGTAAACGCGGGTCGGTTTTGAGGCGCAGTTGCGGATCGAGCAGCTTTGGAGAGTTGAGGAACGTGTTGCGGTGCAGTCCGCCAAGGCGTGCGAACTGTGCATCTTCCAGGCCGGGGATCATGCGGAAGATGCGCGTTTGTTCGGCGTACTTTAGCTTGGTTTGGAAGCCGACCATATTCCACAATGACCCAAGAGCATTGTCCTGGCGAAGTTGGACAACGGCATAGGGCCGCTCATCGGGTTTGTTTGGATCTGTCAGGCCGACGGGTTTCATCGGGCCAAAGCGCAACGTGTCGCGGCCGCGTTCTGCCATCACTTCAATAGGTAGACAGCCGTCGAAGTAAGGCGTGTTGGCTTCCCATTCTTTGAAGCTTGTTTTCTCGCCTTCCAACAGTGCGTCGATGAAGGCCTCGTATCCGTCTTTGTCCAGCGGGCAGTTTAGGTAATCGGCCCCGGTGCCGCCTGGGCCCGGTTTGTCGTAGCGTGATTGTCGCCAGGCGATGTTTTGGTTGACGGAATCGAGATGCACGATGGGAGCAATGGCATCAAAGAACGCGAGCTCCCCTTCGCCGGTTAACTCAAGGATTGCTTCGCTAAGCGCCGGTGATGTTAGTGGGCCAGTGGCGATGATGACGTTGTCCCAATCCTGAGGCGGCAGTCCGGCGACTTCTTCTCGAGCAATGGTGACAAGTGGGTGGGCTTCGAGGCGCTTTGTTACTTCGCCCGAAAAGCCATCGCGATCGACGGCGAGCGCGCCACCGGCTGGAAGTTTGTGAAGGTCTCCAGCAGCCATGATGAGCGAATTGCACCGACGCATTTCTTCATGCAGCAGGCCGACGGCGTTGGTTTGCCAGTCGTCTGAGCGAAAGGAATTGGAGCAGACGAGTTCTGCAAGCCCCTCTGTGCTATGCGCATCGGTCATGCGGACGGGGCGCATCTCGTGCAGGACCACTGGCACGCCGTGGTGCACGATTTGCCAGGCGGCTTCTGAGCCCGCAAGGCCGCCGCCGATGATGTGAATTTCTTGGGTTTTTGTCATGGCCCGAACCTAGGCCATGCGAGATGATTTCTCAATCCGTGATCGCTTAGTGCTGAGCCACTGGAGTCGCGCGCTAAGGCGGGCCTTGCGAAACCTTCTGCCCAGGCTAGCCGCGCATTTC
Organism: Filomicrobium sp.; assembly: GCA_040219445.1. Classification (GTDB taxonomy): domain Bacteria; phylum Pseudomonadota; class Alphaproteobacteria; order Rhizobiales; family Hyphomicrobiaceae; genus Filomicrobium. The sequence continues at coordinate 1,491,492 of JAVJSM010000003.1, forward strand.
ATGCGGCTAGCTTTGTGCTCAAGGATTGGGTGACCCGTAAGGCGGGCACCTTGGTCATTTGGGCGCGTAAATTGTTGCGGTGTGCGTTGGGAACATCGATGTCGTGTCGACGTACCGGCTCAGGTAGGCGATCCGTTTACGCGTCAGGGCGAAGCGTACGGTGCCTTTCCAGCAGCGGTGCTTAGCGTTGCAGAACGGCTTGCGCACCCAATAAAGGCGGTAGTTTCTTGGCAGCCAAGCACAATCGCTGACGCCGCTTGGGGTCATCCAGCAGATCATGTACTTGCGGATTCCGGCTTCGGCTGGCTTGGAAACGGAAAGGGTGAAGGTCAGCGTGATCATTGCGGCGATCGCAACGGCCCAAAGTTTACGCATGGGTCTTCCCTCCAAAATTGCGACAATGCTGGCTGATTGGGCGCGAATGCCATCAGCGCGACAGGTGGCGTGCGGGTTGGTTCTTTGCACGCTATATGCAGCAATATCGCCTTTTGGGACGCCGAACTAGCGATTGGCTTTTTCTTTTTGAAACTATGGTTTCAGCGTATCTATTCAGAGACGGCGCGAACAATGCGGCGCAGGTGAAGAACGGCGCATAGCATCACGATGGATGCGAAGCCTTGGTGCGCCAACCCGAGACCGATCGGGATTTCCGCTTGATTGGCTGCCGCTAGCAACGTCCAGATGCCAAGACTCGCCTGACATAGAAGGGCGATGGCTAAGGCAATTGAAGAGGTTACGACACGTTCGTCGTCGGCATGATACCAGATCGAGATCGCGTGCCAGATAGCTAGCCCAACTAGAAGGTAGGCGAGCAAGCGGTGAACAAACTGGGCCATAAGCGGGTTTTCGACGAAGTTCATAAACCAAGGTGCCAGGACGAGCAGTCCATCGGGGACGATCTGGCCATCCATCAATGGCCAGGTGTTATGGGTCAGGCCAGCCTTCAACCCAGCGACAAACGCACCGATTATGACCTGTAGAAAGAGTAGTATAAGGAGCCAGCGCGCGGTGCGGGCATAGTCTTCGCCCAATGTGTGTAGGCGGACACGGACTTCGTCGCGTTCCAATCCAAAGGCGACCCAGAGGATGGCAGCGAGAATGACAAAGGCGGTCGTGAGGTGCAGCGCAAGCCGGTAGTGGCTGACGTCGACACGCTCAGAGAGGCCGGACTGCACCATGTACCAACCAAAGAAACCTTGGAGGCCGCCGAGGGCGAAAATACCAACCAGTTTCGAGAACAGACCGTCGGGGATGCGGCCGGTCGCCCAGAACACGAGGAAGGGGATTGCAAAAGCTACGCCGATCATTCGGCCGAAGAAGCGATGCGCCCATTCCCACCAGTAGATGAACTGGAATTCGGCCATCGACATCCCTTTGTTGACGAGCTGGTATTCAGGGATCTCTTTGTACTTCGCGAACGCTGTCTGCCAGTCCTGCTCGGTGAGTGGAGGGATCGCACCAAGCAACGGCTGCCATTCGGTGATTGAAAGGCCAGAGTCGGTAAGACGTGTCGCGCCGCCAATGACGATCATTGCCATGACTAGACATGCGACCATATAGAGCCACACGCGCACCGCGAGGTGGTCTTGATCGTTCGTGTCAGCTTCAAGAAAACTTGTGGTGCCTTGGCGGGAGGCGCCTGTCATGGGCGATCGTCCTTGTCCTGCGCGTGTGTGGCTTAACGAGGTTTTGGTTCTCACTTCTAGCCACAGTGAAGATAAAGATCAGCTTGGAAACGAGATCAATGCGCTTATGGTTCACGGGGCTGCGCTTTTAGGGCTGATTGCGCGTCTCGTCAAAAAGTGCGCTAAACTTCTGGGCCTGCCTTTGGTGCCCGAAAACGTGCATGGCCGAATTCATAAGGACGCGTAATCGATGACGATGCGGACACGGAAGCTGATCGGGACGATCATATTGTTTATTGTGATCCCGCTTTATGCGCTGCTGGCGATGGTTGTTGCCGTAAGCTTGGAAGTTAATACAACTTCGAAGTGGATCGAGTTGGTGTTCTATGTGGTGGCTGGGACGCTTTGGGTTTTGCCAGCCGGCTTCATCATCCAATGGATGTCGCGGGGCGACCCGGAGTAAGCAAGCCGCGCGCTGCAGCGGGAATCTGGCTAAGGTTTTCGTAGGCTTGCATGAGTGCAAATGGCGCGCCGGATAACAGCGTTTCGACGTAGCGGATGTCCTGAAAATCGCCGTTCAGAGACAACCGCGGCAGCGCCATCGGAGTTGTTTTGTGGCTAGCGTGGATCAGTCCTTTACGCGTTGTGACCGCGGTGGACATTCCCAACTGACGAGCGAGACGGTACTCCCGTGTGCCGCAGGCCATTTCATTACCGTAGGGATAGCTGAAGTGCCGGCAAGGGAGGTCGAGTTCGCTTTCGATGCGGGCGATGCTTTCGCTCATCTCTTTGCGAGCTGTTTGCTCGTCGAGTTTGGCCAATGCGTAGTGGCCACAGGTATGGGCACCGATCGTGACAAGGGGATCTTGCGAGAAGTCGCGAAGCTCTTCCCAATTCATCACCAATTCCAAGCACAAGGCAGATGGATCGTAACCTGCCTGCTCGCATAGCTTGGCGACGTGGGCACGCGCGTCCGTTTCAGAGGTCTTGCGCAAAGCCCAATAGACCTGGTGAAAGGCTTGTTTCTTCTCACCCGTCGTACGGGTTGTCAGACAAAATTGTTCGCCCGCGATTTCGATATTGATCTTGTCGGCCTGACGGATGGCGTTTTCGAGTGCAAGCCACCACAAGTCACCACTGCCGTCAGCAAAGTCGCTTGGGACATAGACTGCCATCGGGACGTTATGTTTGCGCATGATTGGTAAGGCATAGTCGCGGTTGTCGCGATAGCCGTCATCGAAGGTGAACACAACGAAGGGTTTGGCATCTTGTCCGGCGGCAAGGCGTGCAGGCACATCGTCAAGCGCGATTGCGTCATAACCTAAGTCGTCGACAAGCCCGATAACCTCTTCCAGGAATTCGGGCGTGATGCGCAAAATGCTGTTTGGTTCGAAGTCATATCCAGTTTCAGGCCCGACGTTATGAAGCATGAATACAGCACCAATCCCGCTCGCCGCTGATGGTGTCAGGCGGTGGGCTTTGGTTGCGTGCAAGGCAGCCAATGCGGTTTTTAAGAATGCAGTATTCTTGCGGCTCATTCGTCGTGATGTCCTTGGTCTGGCGGCATGTTTTACCGGCCCTATCTGGGCGGCCGTACGGGGTGCCAGCGACAATGCAAATTGCATGCGCATTTTCGACCGAAGACGTTGGGCAAAAGTTAATCCTCTGCAGCAGCCCGCCAAGCCTGGTTAATCAAGGCTTAGCGCTGCGATTGTTCCGGCCTATTGACCGTAGGATCAAGCCGCTCGCAAAGCGAGATGCCCCAATTTGAAACACGCGATGTCGGCCTGGTGAGGAAGTCGCGTTGGTGAGTCTAGCTTGCGGCTCTTTGAGGTTTGAGCGCGGCGGTAGGCTCAAAGCGAATGAGATCGATGTCTGCAACCTCAAAGCCGAGGTAAGTGTCAGGTGGATCGTTCAAGATGCGGTTACGATATCCGTTACCGATAGCGAGGATCCCAGCGTCGAAGCGACCCTGGATGGTCTCAAACAGGATGCGTGCATTCTCGTGTTGGCCGACGACGATAATCTGGTCATAGGCTTCATCAAGGGCGTCTAAGATTAGGTTCAGCTGATCTGAATCCAGGCCTTCTGGGCCTTCTGAAAATGCCCATCCGCTCGGGATGAAGTGAACCTGTGTGTTTGGGATCCAGCAAACGACGTCAGCAAAGCTGGCAGTACCTTTCAGGAGTTCGGTGAAACCGGGTGCATTGGGCAGACCGATATTTCGAGAGATGCCCGCGCCGTCGAGGCTCCAGTCCAGAACGATGGTTTGTTTTCCAGTTTGGTTGAGCTTGTTCGCGGTTTCGGTGACGATGCCAGCGGTTGTGTCTGCGTCCAGGCTTGTGGCAACGAGCGACCGGAAGCCGGCCGTTGAATTGCGACTGGTTTCAAGCAGGTGCTTTGCCAAGTCGATCGGAGTTCCGATGCGTGTGAACTTACTGTCGACGGCGACGACTTTCGGGTTCCCGAATTTTGCCAATCCTGGTGGCAGGTCGGGCCTCGCTGGCGTCACAGGATTCAATGTTGGTTCGGGGACGGGTGCTGAGGTGGCGGCGGCAATGTCGTCGCGCAGCCGGTCGTGGGGCTCAGCTGATTGACGAGCGCCACGCATAAGGCCGCCGGTGATGACGAGCGCCGTGCCCAGCAGCAATGTGGCGACCATGACGAGTAGCGTATAGGGCAGTTTGCGTGGGAAGTTCGCAGAGGTCGGTGCCCGGGCTTCGGTCAGGATCTGAGCCTCGACAGGAATTGCACCATCTTCGGACTGGGCCCTGTTGGCTTCAAACTGCGCCTGAAGACGTTCCAGCTCTGCCCGTTTGGCGCTCGCAACAGTTTCGAGGCGACGAAGCTCGACTTCGTCTGTGCTGTTGTCGGCGACTTTCGACTTCAGCTTTTCCATGCTGGCGGTAATTGCCTCATCCTGCTCGGCAGCGAGGAATGCTTCTTTGTCGAGACTGGCAACGATATTGGCAACTTCTCCAGCGATCTGCCGGTTGACGGCTGAGAGATCAGCGCGCAGCTGACGCATCACCGGGTGCGCGGCTTTCAGGCTGGCGGAACGCTTCAAGAGTTCGCGCTCAACTGACACGCGTTGCGAGATCAGGTTTTGGATAAGCGGCGAACGTTGCACTTCGGGGATGACTTCCGGAGTACCTTTGCGCATCAGTTGACGCGCGCTCTTGGCACGAGCCTCGGCAGCGGAACGGAGGGACTTTACCTTCGTCAGCTCGGTCGTGATGTCGCCCAATTGCTGCTCGTTGATTGGCGTCTTTTGAGAGCCGCCGCGCAGCAGGCCTGCCTTGGTGCGAAACTTGGCGACAGCTGCTTCCGCTTGTGTGAGCTCACTTTGCAGAACGGCAATTCGAGGTGCCAGTTTCTTCTGGACGGAATTGGTTTCCTCGATGGTCGCGGTCGCGAGACGGTCGCGATAGGCGTTGGCAAGGTTGTTTGCAAAGTTGGCTGCGAGCTTTGGATCGATCGATGTGAAGTTGATGCTGATCGCGCGGCTCTCAGCGGGAGCATAGACTGCCAGGCGTTTGGAAACAGCATTGAGTACCCGGTCATCCACGCTCAAGCTGGACTGCGAGCTGGCTAGCCCGAGTGTCCGCTTGAAACCCGTAAATGTATCGACGGGGCCTAGCACGGGGTTGAATTCCCGGCGATCGGCCAAGTGCATTTGTTTTGCGATCTTTTCGAGGAGATCGGGAGATTGGATAGCGCGAACGTGTGTGTTGACGGCTTTCTCGTCGACTCTTGAAGCCAGATCAATACTGCTGCCAGAGCTTCCTGGTGCTTTGAATGGGTTTGATGCACCCTTGGCGACGATACCCAGTTCCGATTGAGCTATATACTGCGGCGCGATGGTTGAAAGCGTCGCATATGTTGCGGCACCGGCTATGAGTGTTAGCGCAAGCAGTTTGGGCAACGCGCGCCGCAAGGTGGTGCCGATGGTCGTCAGGTCGATATCGTCTGGCGAGGCTTGGGTCTTGTGGCGCATGCGTGCGGTCTCTGCTCGAGGTCAGTTCGTGAACGGTTAACGTACGGACCGCATTAGAACGCTACGTCAGTAACAATTCCCTTAACTGTGTCAGATTGAATTGCAGTGTCAGGCTTTTTTAACCAGTCAGGGCCTAGCTTATGCTCGAGATCTAATTCTATCCGAGTGAGGCTGCCCCTATGTCCTGGCGGGCGTTGTTGTTCATTTCCATCTTGTTAACGGGCCTTGGAGGGTGTGCCGGCAACCGGCCCTTGCTTGCGCCGGACGGACCGATTTTCGGCCGGGATGGTATGATGGCAGCCCAGGGTTCGGATTGGCTCGGTACTGGTCAGCAGCACGCTGAGGCCCCGGTTGAGAGCTACGTAGATGAATCGGTCGCGCCCGCTGAAGAAGAACCGCAAACACACACGATGACCCACGAGTCGTTTGGTGAGCCTGCCGTTGTGCCTATCGCGCTCAAAGGGCCTAAGGCAGTTGCCGACACCGACGGGCCGTATCTTTTGGATAGTGGTGACCGGCTTCGGATCTTCGTTTACGGACAGCCTAACCTGTCGCGAAGCTATGTTGTCGACCACGCTGGACAGGTTGCGATTCCTCTGATTGGTGCGGTTTATGCGCGGGGCTTAACGACCAACGGGTTGGCGCGGGTCATACGTGATCGGCTAGGTGTCGATTTTGTTCGCGATCCACAGGTCACCGTTGACATCCTTCAGAACCGCCCATTCTTCATTCTCGGGGAAGTCCGCAATGCCGGGCAGTATCCTTACGTGTCTGGCATGACGGTTGAAACCGCGGTTGCGATTGCTGGCGGATTCACGGAACGGGCGAGCATGCGCAACTATCGAATTACGCGCCGCATCGATGGTTATGTCGAAACGATCGAGGCCCCCGGGGACTATGTGGTGATGCCGGGAGACACTGTCTTCGTTTTCGAACGGTTCTTCTGATTCCGATAGAGGCTGCGGTTCATCCGAACTGCGTGATATGTAGGGCTTATCAGCGTGGCACACTCGCTTCGCATTCTTCACATCCTGCGCGCACCTGTTGGCGGCTTGTTCCGGCATGTGCGCGACTTGGCTCTTGATCAGGTGAAATGGGGCCTTGAAGTTGGCGTTTTGGTCGATGCCAACTCCTGCGATCGGCTGACCAACGAGCGGCTTGCTGTGCTGGAGAAGCAGCTGCCGCTGGGCTTGCACCGGATTTCGATGGGGCGCGCGCCGGGGCTTAGTGATCTCAAGTGCATCAGCCAGACGCGTAAGCTGGCGCGCCAGCTCAGCATCGATGTCTTGCATGGGCACGGTGCCAAGGGTGGTCTCTATGCTCGTCTTGGGGGGAGCTTTCAGGGCTCGAAGGCACAGCATCAGCCATTGCGATTTTACACGCCACACGGCGGTAGCCTGCATTACTTTGATGGCTCGTTTAAAGGCAATGTCTATGTGTCAGCAGAAGCCGCGATGTTGCGCCTGACCGATGGCCTGATTTTCGAAAGCGCGTTTGCACGGGATAAGTTTGCCGGATCGATTAGTCTCGCGGATACGCCGCACCGGGTCATTCACAATGGTGTGTCGCCAGCTGATTTCGAGCTGCGGAGACTGAATGATGACGCGGCGGAATTCCTGTTTCTGGGCGAGCTTCGGCATCTGAAAGGCGTTGACGTCCTGCTTGAGGCTTTAGCGCAGCTTCAACACGGGCAGCCACGGCTCGTGATTGTCGGGGATGGCCCAGATGCAGATCAATTCAAGCAACAGGTTTTGCAGCTTGGATTGGGTGCGCGGGTGACGTTCACGGGTGCGCTGCCTGCACGCGATGCCTTTGCCATGGGACGCGCGTTGGTGATGCCCTCGCGCGCTGAGAGCTTCCCATATGTGATTCTGGAGGCAGCTGCGGCGGGTATTCCCTTTATTGCGACCCACGTAGGCGGTGTTCCGGAAATGGTTGAGGGCACCAAAACCCGGCTTGTGCCCGCCGGGGATGCGGATGCGTTAGCGTGCGCCATGTCTGTTGCCGCAGATGACAACGCAGCGGCCCAGGATAGGGCAATAGAAATGCGGGACACCGCATTGCGTCGTTTCACAACGGAACAGATGATGCGCAACGTCCTGGAATTTTATCGAGACGGGTTATTGCAATCTCGTACAGAAAGCCCGGTCCCAGCGACTTCGCAACGCGATATCGCCTGTGATGGCAGCAGGACTTAACGTGTTAACCAACTCAATGCCGGTCTGGCACAGTTAGTGCTGGTTGTTTCGTGCACAAATTCATTTTGGCACGGAGCAAACCTGGTTATGAGCGTAGCGGAAAGCGTCACTAGCACTTCGGCGTTGACGGGGCTTGGCGGTCATATATCGCCTAGGACGTCTGCTCCCCGGCTAGCGGATTTTACGAAAGCTCACTACGGCGATTTGATTTCAAGGCGCGTCTTTGGCGACTTGGTCCGTGCAACCGATTTCCTACTGGCGGTTGCCACGGGATTGGTCATCGCTGCGCTCTACGTCAAAGGGATTTTCACGACCTACGCGCTGGGCTACGGCGTGGCAATTGTTGTTGCGTCAGCGGCGTTGGTGACGCTGTGTGATTATTTGGGTTTGTACCGGGTTAGCAGTTTTCTTTCGATCGTCCGCAACCTTCCACGGTTGTTCGTGGGTTGGGTCGGCGCGATTGCCGTTCTTGCTGCCGGCGTCTTTTTCTTCAAGGTCGGCGAAGAGTTCTCGCGCGTTTGGCTGGCGACGTGGTTTGTTGTTGGACTGGGTGTACATATTCTTGCGCGAATTGCAGTTGCCGGTCTCACGCGGCACTGGGCTGAAACGGGCCGGCTTTATCGACGAGCGGTTGTTTTTGGCGGTTGTGAAGCCGGGTGCAACGTTATTGACGCCCTAGAAGCAGATATCGAAGCCGATGTTCGCATCTGTGGCATCTTTGACGAGCGTCATGATCAGCGCGTTCCTGCCGAGCACGAGGGTTACCCGGTTCTGGGCTCGTTGGCCGATCTTGTCGCGATGGCGCGTACGACCCGGATCGATCTGGTGATCGTTGCTTTGCCGTTAAGTGCCGAAAAGCGGATTGCGGAAGTTTCCGAAATCCTTTCCGAGTTGCCCGTCGAAGTTAAACTTCCCGCAGATGCCAGCCGCGTACGCTTTGCCTCTCGGACCTATTCGCGTGTGGGTTCTGTGGCGATGCTTGATCTGATTGATCGTCCGATTGTGGCTTGGGGTGGGGTTGCCAAGTGGCTGTTTGACAAGACGGTTGCGGCTTTGGCGCTCGTTCTACTAGCCCCGGTCATGGCCGCTGTTGCGCTGGCTGTTCGACTGGAAAGTCGCGGGCCGGTGCTATTCCGTCAGAAACGTTATGGGTTCAATAACGAACTTGTAGAAGTCTTTAAGTTCCGCTCGATGTACATCGACAAGTGCGATGCGGCGGCTGCGAAACTTGTGACTAAGGAAGACCCACGCGTGACCCGAGTAGGACGCTTCATCCGTAAAACGAGCCTTGATGAGCTGCCGCAGCTCTTCAACGTTCTGCTTGGCACCCTTTCATTGGTGGGTCCACGCCCGCACGCTGTCGCTGCAAAGGCTGGTTCGGAACTCTACGATGATGTCGTCAGTGGCTACTTCAAGCGTCACAAGGTGAAGCCTGGCATCACTGGCTGGGCGCAGATCAACGGCTGGCGTGGTGAAACCGATACCCACGAGAAGATCCAGAAGCGCGTTGAGCACGACATCTACTATATCGAAAACTGGTCAATCTTCTTTGACCTATACATCCTGATTAAGACGCCCTTAGCCCTTTTGAAGTCTGAAAACGCTTACTGATCTGTTGTGTAAGTGCTCGAGTGTTCCATGACCGGTTCGATTGCGATAGTGCGCCGACCTAAACTTCTCCGTGCCGGACAGGCGTGGAGTGGATCGGTGCGTGCTGGTTATGCTGATGAGCCTGTGCAGGCTTCGTCGGGTAAGCGCGGCATGAGCCTCGCGCATCGCATCTCATTGATGCTCGTTTGGCTTACCGTTGCGACGAGCGGCGTTGTGTTTTCGGAACCTGCCCCGGTTGATGCCTTGTCTATGGGCTTGATCGTTCTGCTGCCTGTAATCGGCTTGGTGGCAATGTCAGATAAGCTCTTGGTGTATTTGTCACTCTGGCTTGTCGCTGCGGCAGGTGGACTCGTTGCCTCGGTGTTTGCCGCCGATATGAAAGCGGCGACCATTTTCACGGTCATCTCGCTTTATCTCTACTTGATGTCTTTCGTATTCGCTGCGTTCGTTGCCAAGCGTCCGGATGCGCACCTAAAACTCATATTCAATGCTTGGGTTTTTGCTGCGTCTTTGGCGGCAATTGCAGGTCTCTTAGGCTATTTCTCTGTTGTGCCAGGTGCTGCTGAGCTGTTTACAAAATTTGGCCGTGCTGCCGGGACTTTCAAAGACCCCAACGTGTTCGGTCCGTTTTTGGTGGCACCGCTCCTTTATCTCATGCACCTTGTTTTGACGCGTCCGTTGAAGAAGGTCTTGCTTCCGTTGATGATTGCGGGGCTCCTGGCGCTGGCGACGTTGCTGAGTTTCTCACGCGGCGCGTGGATCGCTATGGCGCTGGGCGTGATGATCTACGGCTATCTGGCTTACGTGACCGCACCGACGATGATGCAGCGTCACCGGATTGTGGGACTGCTCGGTCTCGGTGTGGCGCTGATCGCAGGTGTTGTTACGGTCGCGGTGCAGTTTGACGAAGTCTCTGAGCTGTTGGCGCAGCGTGCTTCGTTGTCGCAAAACTATGATGTTGGTCCAGAGGGACGATTTGCCGGTCAGGCCAAAGCGCTAGGGCTTGTCGCCGAGAACCCGTTGGGGATCGGTGCGCATACGTTCACGGCGGTGCATCACCTTGAGGATGTGCACAACGTGTATCTGGCGGTGATGTTGAATTCCGGGTGGATCGGCGGTGGGATTTATTGGCTGTTGGTTTTGCTGACTTTGAGTCTCGGTTTTCTACACATCCTCAAGTCGAGCGCGCATCGTCCGATATTCATTGTGGTCTATGCTGCTTTTGCAGCTATCGCGATTGAAGGCCTCGTCATCGACACCGACCATTGGCGCTATTTTTACCTGCTGATGGGGTTATTGTGGGGTGTTATGGCTGCGCGGCCTGATGAGGGTCGGACAGCTGCTTCAAAGCGCTAAGCTGCTGCTGCTATTTGCCTTTTCCCGTTTGATTGGAACGTTCTATCTTTGCTGTGGGTTTTTGGCATTAGACTAAAAACGCGTGTGTTTGCCTCCGTCGAAATTCGGCAAAATTGACGATAATCAAGTTCGCATGTTCTGACGCTTGGTATCCCATGGTTGTTCCGGCGCGTGTTGCGATCGCCGCAGCCGGTGCTAAGGCAACGACATTTCCGCGGTTGGTGCGGATTCATTCTGATACCGTTGCTACAGTTTTGGGCCAGATCCGATCGGCCTCCTAGGGACTTCGCCTTTGGTTGCGCAAGATGCGCATGGGATGAACAGATGCGACCTGAATCTCTGAAACGCTATGCGGGCCCGGTTCCGCGCTACACCAGCTATCCGACGGCGCCTCATTTTTCTGCCGATGTTGGTACTGTCCAATACGGCGACTGGCTGAATAACCTGCCAACGGATGCGCATCTTTCTCTCTATATGCACATCCCGTATTGCGACCAGCTGTGCTGGTATTGCGGCTGTAACACCAAGGCGACGCAGAAATACGAACCCGTCGCCAGCTATGTCAACGTGTTGCTGGCTGAGATGGATCTCGTGGCTGAAGCGATCGGGCCGGGGCGCATTGCAGACCACATCCACTTCGGTGGCGGTTCGCCGAGTATCCTGCATGCGAACGATATTCTGCGCATCGGCGAGAAGTTGCGGTCGCTGGTCGACTATGACGATCAGATTGAATTCGCCGTTGAGGTTGATCCGCGCAATATGCCTGAGGACCGGATTGAGGCCTTCGCGCAAGCTGGTGTGAACCGGGTCAGTGTCGGCGTTCAGGACTTCGCGCCACAGGTGCAGCTGGCGATCAACCGGATGCAATCCTTCCAGCGCACGAAAGCTGTCATTGACGGGTTCCGCAGCCACGGAGTGGAGTCGGTCAACATAGATCTCGTTTACGGCCTTCCGTATCAAACGCGCGACAGCGTCCGGCGGACGATTGCTCAGGTGATTGAGTTGGAGCCGGATCGTGTGGCGCTGTTTGGCTACGCTCACTTGCCACAGCGTTTGCCGCATCAGCGACTGATTTCCGAAGAGCATCTGCCGGACATGACGGAGCGGTTCGCACAAGCCAACCGAGCTGCCAACATGCTTGTTGAAGCTGGCTACGTGCGCGTTGGTCTTGACCATTTCGCCAAGCAAGATGACCGGCTGGCCTGCGGTGAAATCCGCCGCAATTTCCAGGGCTACACGACCGACGATGCCGGCATCCTCATCGGACTTGGCGCTTCGGCCATCGGTCGGTTGCCGCAGGGTTACGTCCAGAATGCGACGGCTGTTGGTGAATACCAACGGTGGGTTGCAGCGGGTGATTTTGCAACGGCGCGTGGCCACGCCATGTCGCAGGATGACCAGATCCGGTCGTTCGTTATCGAACAGCTGATGTGCTCATTCCACTTTCCGGAAAAGGAACTTCTGACGCGCTATGGCGAGGCGGCGCGGGATGTCGTTGAAGAAGCGAAGCTGCTTGCCGATGCCGAAGACGATGGGCTTATTGAGTCTGATGCCGGTGGAGATGGGTTCCGGGTGACGGAGAAAGGGCGCCTGTTCGTGCGGTCGATCGCGTCAGTGTTTGATAGCTATCTCGGACAGTCCGAAGCCCGCCACTCGGCAGGTGTTTGATGTTGTCGACAGCCGCGGTTTGAGCGCGCGAAGTGTCGTCATCGTTTTTGCTTAACGGCGTTTTCGTTGTCGTAGCGTTCCAAAGAAATCTAGTTGCGGATCAGCTTCTTTTTGGAACACCTGGTGTGGGCTCGCCTTGGCTGTCGTGAGTGCGTTCGGCAAGGCACACTCATTACTGCTGCGCTTCATCTGTGCGGCTAGATCGCTCAGCATCTGGCTTTGTCCCAACCTGACGCGCTGGATGTTTTTGACATACTTTTCGAAGTATTCGCTGGGCATCTGTTTCAGATCTCTACAAACTTCGGTGGTTTCAACGCACGGAATGTTGAGATCGCAAGTTTGGCACCACGGCAGCGGTGCCGCGTTCCGGGCGCGCGAAGCGTATTTGGTTGGAGCATCAAAGGCGCTTGATTAACCTTGTCCCAGGAGGAGATTGTTCTCCCCCTGGTGATTGCCGCGATGGCAACGTTCCTTTAGGTCATGCCCTCAAATCTGAGGGCGTGGCTGAAGGTGGTCAGCTTCGCGAAGAAGCTGCTCCAAGCATGCAACCGTCGGTTCGAGCCCTTCAGCCCCTTTAGCTGCCACGTAGGGCTGCCAGAGGCGGTCCCAGGATCCAGGCTGGATGTTGTATTCATCCTGGATGCCTTCGAGGGCTGCGGATGGTTCGACCGCATAGCGCTCGACCCAGGTGTTTACGAATTCGACCACTGGACCTGAGACCCGGCTGTTATGCGGGCCTTGGATCTGGATGATCTGGAAGCCGTGTGCTTTCCGGCGTGGACGGATCTCAATGGTCGCAACGCGCTTTTCGCTTTCGCGAACCGAAAAGATCTCGCACTCGCCTTGGGCAACAAGGCCAACGTAATCCCCGACACAGTGGCACATCATTGCGCCTTCTTCGCGCAACTGTGCTCCTGTCCGCAACGGGATCATTTTCAGTCCCGATGCGGGGCGCCGCTTGTAGCGACCCGGGCCACGACGTGGACGCTTGGCAACGAACGTTGCGGTAATTGCGTCAAGCCACTGCTGCATGGCCCAAACCGCAGTGTCGAAACCCATGGATGGTTGCCAGGGCTTTTCGATCAAGTTGCGGGCGGCGCCAGCAGGTTGACGCGAATACCAAGCATAAGCTGCCAAGGGACGCAGCGGGATGTGCTGCGGCAGGAAACGCCCTCCGATGAGCGGCTTCTTGGCAGCAATCCAAAGTGCGAAGTCCTCGTGCCCGGCCTGTCCGGCAAAGCAAACCCAGTTCAACCACCCTTGCGCAAACTCGGGGTTTTGCGGGATGCGGTTGGCGATCTGCCGCGCGAACTTTTCGCTGTTTGGGATCTCCCCGATCGCCCCGATTAAGGCTTCGGGTGGAACCCGGCGGAGCCACAAAGGCAGTTTCAGCACTTCAGCGACTTCTCGCAGCGAACGGCCATCCTTGACGCGACGAACGGCTTCGCCGGACGCGTCAGGAGCGACCGCACTTGTTGCCAGAACGTAGGCTGCAGCCGGGAAGCTGATAACCAGGTCGGCAAGACGCGGCGAGAGGTGGGCCAGACGGCGAATACGCCGGCGGGCGCTACGCTGAAAACGCTGGATCTGCGCTTCGAGTTCCTGTTCCTTGATAAACTGGGCAGTCATGATTGCCACCTGAAACAAGATTTGAAACAACGATGACGGCAAGGCGCAGAAAACCGCTTTCCAAACTCATTTCTCGAGTTTTGGAATTAGCTTGGACTGGACGTGTTCAATTGCGATGCGAACGCAATAAAAATTGCGCCTGCAAAATAAACCGTCAGCCGGTTCTGTGATCAGCCGTCAAATTGGAATTCGGTCGCCGAGAACCCAGACGTAAGCGGTGACGAAACCAGACTTCACAAAAAGCCTGTGTTTGCCGCGTTAAGGGGCGTGCAAGATTGTTTGCTGGGTCAGTCGCAGTGACGAGAGGGGATCGGTGATCCGTCGTTGCCGCCGCGCGCAACCAGCCACGCGACACGCAATGATGTGTCTAGCAAATGACTGGTTCTAGTGCGCATTCATATCCCTCTTGCTATTTCAGCAGTAGCCTTCAATGAGCGACGAGATAAGGGGCAATTGCGTCAATTCAAGGGTGGAGTTCAAAAAAATATATGGTGAATCTATTTGTCGATTTCTTTTTGCAGTTTTTCAAACATGTATTGCCATTTCGCGCTTTGCGCATCCACGAGATCGCGCATGCGTTGGCGTAACTGCTCAAGGATGGCGCAGTCAGGGTTTGCGGCATTGGTGCCTTCTTCACCCAACGTTGCGATTTCAGCGAGCAGGTTTTGGGACTTTAGGTCGTAGCCGTCGATCACTTCGTCCTCAACGAACGGAGTGGCCTGTTGGAGGAATTCGTCATGGCTCCAACCGCGCTTCAGACGTAACTCTCTCAGCAGTTGCTGGAAGTCTGGTTTGTGCTGACTGTTGAGAGTCCGCAAGGCTCCGGCGGCATTGTCGACGACGGCTTCGAAATCACCACGGGCGCAGGATTGAGTTTGTGCAGCCGCTGGTGCCATGCCTCCGGACACTGCAACGGTCCCAGCGGCCAGGATTGACGCAATACCCTTGGCAAAGCAGGGCGTTCGCGCCGGAGGCCGAGCTAGCCCGAAGCGGTGCGGAAGCAGCGCTGTTGTTTTGATCTCCGTTGTCGCTCGCGTCATACTCAACTGCTCAGGCGGCGGTATTGCTGCGGCCCATAGAAAGTCGCGCAGGCAACAATCATTTGGCCAGGTTCTGGAAGGCTGGACCGAATGAGGTGGACCTCGGGAAGCGTGGCGGAACGTTTCTTCCTGCCTGGGCCCGGGCTCCGATCCAGTCGGCCAGATCATCAAGGGCTAGGGTGAAGGTTCGACCGGCGCTGTCAACCCAGGTCAATCCTGTTGCTGAATCGAAGACGCGCGCGTCTGCCAATCCGCCATCCTTGAAGCGTTGCAAGATGACGCCCTTACCGCGGGTCATTTCGTTGATTTCAGCGGTTTCGAAAACCAGCATGCGGCGGTTCTCTCCGACTGTTGCGATGTAGTCGCCATCGACAGGGACGACGAGGCGCGCTTCATCGGGTTCGGAGACGTTGAGAACCTGCTTGCCTTTACGGGTTGAGGCAATGACGTCATCTTCAGGGACAACGAAGCCGTAGCCTGAAGTCGAGGCGACGAGCAGTTTGCGGCCAGCTTCATGCACAAACGCTGTGACGATGTCGTGGTTGTCGTCGAGGTCGACCATCAGGCGAATGGGTTCTCCATGACCGCGTCCACCTGGCAGTTGGCTGGCTTCGAGCGTGTAGAAGCGGCCGCTGGTAGCGAAGGCCAGGATTTTGTCGGTTGTGTACGCATGGAAAGCGCGACGCAACTTGTCGCCTTGCTTGAAGTCCACGCGGCCGAGGTCTTCCTGGTGGCCCTTCATGGCCCGCACCCAGCCTTTTTCCGACAGGATGATGGTGATGGGTTCTTTCTCGACGAAGGCTTGGTCAAGGTCGAAGTCAATGTCGGGTTGATCGGCAAAGTCGGAACGCCGGCGTCCGATATCGGTTTTCTTGGAGTACTTTTCGCGCGTTTTTTTGATTTCTCCTGCAACGGTATTCCATTGCAGGTCTTCTGATGCGAGCAGCGCTTTTAGCTCATCGCGCTCAGCGGACAGGCGCTCGTGTTCGGCGCGGATCTCGACTTCTTCAAGCTTCGACAAGGCGCGCAAGCGGAGGTTCAGGATGGCTTCGGCCTGAACGTCGGTAAGCTTGAATTTCTTGATGAGCTTTTGCTTGGGATCATCCTCGAAACGGACGATGCGGATTACTTCATCGATGTTGAGGAATGCGATGAGGTAGCCGTCGAGAACTTCCAGGCGGTGCTCGATTTTGTTTAAGCGGAATTGCGAGCGGCGGATCAGTGCATCGATCCGGTGCTCCAGCCATTGGCGTAGCACCTCGCGGAGTGACAGAACGCCCGGGACTTGCCCAGCAGATAGCACGTTCATGTTGAGGCCGAAGCGGACTTCCAGGTCTGTCAGCTTGAAGAGGCTCTCCATCAACATGACCGGATCGACCGTGCGGCTTTTGGGCTCCAGGATGAGGCGTATCTCTTCGGCCGATTCATCTCGAACGTCGCCAAGCAAAGGCAACTTACGTTCCTGCATGAGTTCAGCGATGCGCTCTATGAGCTTCGACTTTTGAACCTGATAAGGGATCTCGGTGACGACGATCTGATATCCGCCGCGCCCTGCATCTTCGCGGTCCCACTTGGCGCGCAAGCGGAAACCCCCGCGTCCGGTTTCGTAGGCTTCGATGATCTGTTCGCGAGGCTCGACGATCACGCCGCCGGTTGGGAAGTCTGGCCCTGGGATGAAGTCAACGAGCTTTTCGATTGTGGCGTTGGGATGCTTGATAAGGTGTAGAAGCGCGTTGCAGAGCTCTTCAGCGTTGTGGGGCGGAATGTTGGTGGCCATGCCGACGGCAATACCTGCTGCGCCGTTTGCGAGCAGGTTCGGGAACGCGGAGGGCAAAATGACAGGTTCTTCGTTCGAGCCGTCATAGGTCGGTTTGAAGTCGACGGTGTCTTCGTCGATGCCTTCGAGCAGGAGTTCTGAGGTGATCGCGAGGCGCGCCTCGGTGTAACGCATGGCGGCGGCGCTATCGCCGTCGATGTTGCCGAAGTTGCCCTGGCCATCGACGAGCGGGTAGCGAACCATGAAATCCTGAGCAAGGCGCACGAGAGCGTCATAGATCGCCTGGTCGCCGTGGGGGTGATAGTTACCCATCACCTCACCGACGATCTTCGCGCACTTCTTATAGGCCGTCTGCGGATTGAGCTTGAGTTCGCGCATCGCATAAAGGATGCGGCGGTGGACGGGCTTAAGGCCGTCGCGGACATCCGGCAGTGCCCGCCCCATGATCGTTGAGAGGGCGTAGGCGAGGTAGCGCTCTTCCAGGGCCTGACGCAATGGCACCGGTTCGATTGGGCCACTTGGAGGGAGAATCGTTTTTTTGCTCATAGGCTTGGGTTAATCGGCGAAAGATTGAGGCTCAAGTGCCGCGGCGACACAGCCGCCAGTTTTGAGTGTGTTTTGCACGTCAGTTGCGGCAGGTGCGGTGTTTGGATTTGGCTATGGCAACCTAGCGCGTATGATCTGCAACACAAATGGTGGTGTGGAAATGGTCGCGTGCGTTTGTCGATGTTGCGTTGGCGAAGGAAATAGCTTAGAAAGCCCGTGACATGCTGGCCTGGATGTTTCAGCGCGCCTTTTTGTTTGCGCGAATTATGGCCAGTTCGAGTTTTTCATCCTTCAGCCCTGAAAGGTCCCTAGCGACATGGCACGCGTCACGGTCGAAGATTGCGTCGACAAAGTCGAAAACCGTTTCGAGCTCGTCTTGCTGGCAGCTCACCGCGCTCGCGCGATTTCCGGCGGAAGCGCAGTAACGGTTGATCCTGACAAAGACAAAAACCCGGTTATTGCGCTTCGTGAGATTGCGGAGCAATCGGTCCAGGTCGAAGACACGCGTGAAGGTCTCATTCACTCCTTGCAGAAAAACGTTGAAGTTGATGAGCCGGAAGCTGCTGCCGCGCCGGTTGTTCAGTCTGAACGCCGTCTGCCGATGTTGGGCCGGGACGACATGTCGAGCGATACGGTTGTCGATGTCATGACCGAGGAGCAGCTTCTGCGCGGTCTGGAAAGCATGACGCCGACGGAGCCTTCAGCCACAATCGGAAACAGTGGCCGGGATCGCGGTCGCTAAGTCGGCGCGCTGGCTGCCGAGCCAGCGTTCTGTTTTAGATAGATTTTTCGGATAAGGCCGATGCTCCAAAGCATCGGCCTTGTTTTTTTGACGCACAAAGGGCGGTCTTGATCTTGGTTGGGAACGCTGCACTAATTACGTGCTTAGCTTGATCCTTCAGGCCCTGGCAGCTTTTCGACTGAAGCTGGCCTCCGTCTGACACAAGTTCCCAGGAACGCTTTTCAGTGGTTTTTCGCGATGATGCGCCAGTATGAGCTGGTTGAGCGCGTTTTGAGCTATGATCCGCAGGCCAACGAGGCCTTGCTCAACCGTGCCTATGTATATGCGATGAAAGCGCATAAGCATCAGGAGCGTGCGAACGGCGATCCTTACTTTTCGCATCCGCTCGAAGTTGCAGCGATCCTGACCAAACTGAAGCTGGACGATGCGACAATCGTCACGGCGCTGTTGCACGATGTCATCGAAGACACGGATGCGACGCGGGCGGAAATCGACCAGCTTTTTGGTAAAGAAATCGGCGCACTTGTTGATGGTCTCACCAAGATCAAGCGGCTTGATCTGGTTTCGAAGCGGGCTGAGCAGGCTGAGAACTTCAGAAAGCTCCTGATCGCGATTTCCAGCGATATTCGCGTTTTGCTCGTGAAGCTCGCCGACCGTCTCCACAATATGCGGACGGTTGAGCATAAGCGGGAAGCGAGCCGCAAGCGGACCTGTCAGGAAACGCTTGATATTTACGCTCCGCTGGCCGGTCGCATGGGTATGCAGGCGATCCGTGATGAGTTTGAGGATCATGCATTTCGCTGGCTGCATCCGGAAGCCTACGAAACGGTGACGGCCAAGCTCGACCAACTGCGCTCGAAGAACGCGCGGTTGATCGAAGAGATCCGGCTCGCGCTCGAAGTTAAGCTGGCCGATGTCGGTATCGAAGCGCGGGTAAAGGGGCGCGAGAAGAAGGCCTATTCGGTCTGGCGAAAGATGCAAAACAAGCAGATCAGCCTGGAAAAGCTGTCAGACATCTATGGCTTTCGGGTGCTCGTGAACGAAGTTGCTGATTGCTATAGGGTTTTGGGTGTCATTCACACGACATGGCGCCAAGTTCCCGGGCGGTTCAAGGATTACATTTCGACGCCCAAGGGGAACAACTACCAGTCGATCCACACCACTGTCCTTGGTCCGCAGAACCAGCGGATTGAATTGCAGCTCCGCACAGAGCAGATGCATGATATTGCAGAATTCGGCGTTGCGGCGCATGCGGCCTACAAGGAGATTGGGGCTGTGCCGACGTCGAGTGGTGCTGCTGAAACCAATAGCCTCGATCAGGAGGATGGTCCCTACAGTTGGTTGCGCCAGCTTGTCGATACGCTCCTTGAAGGGGCTAACCCTGAAGAGTTCCTCGAACATACCAAGCTTGAGCTATTCCAGGACCAGGTGTTCTGTTTTACGCCGAATGGCCGGCTGATTGCCTTGCCGCGTAACGCGACACCGATTGATTTTGCTTACGCAGTTCACACCGATGTCGGTAACTCGGCGCATTCTGCGTTCATCAATGGACGTCAGGTGCCCATGGACACCCGTTTGCGCAACGGCGATGAAGTACGGATTGCAACCTCAAAAAATGCTTCTCCGCCCGCGGCTTGGGAGTCTATCGCGGTGACGGGCCGGGCGCGTGGTGCCATTCGGCGCGCGGTTCGAGATTCCGCACGTCGTCAGTATGCGGAACTGGGGCGTCGGTTGGTCCAGGCGGAAATAGAGACGTTAGGCTTCGACTACAGCGAGCAGGCGGTCCAAGAAGCGTTGCCACGGCTCGGAGCAGGACCTAAGACGTTGGAGGATATCTTTGCCAGCGTGGCACGAAATGAGCTGCCTGCTGGTGAGGTGGTGACGGCAGCTTATCCAGATGCTGCACCAAAGCCACAGGTGCAACGTTATACGCCGAAGGTGCGTCGTGGCCGCCGCGGTCGGCATCAGGAAGGCTGGTTTAATCTCTCGAAGGTTATCGGACTTAAGTTTCGCGTTTCAGGTGAGGCAAACGGCTCAGAGCGCGAAGGGCGTGTGCCTATCCGAGGGTTGCAGGGCGATATCCCCGTGTCATTCGCAGAAGGCGGTGCTGTGCCAGGTGATCGCATCGTCGGCGTCTTGACGAAAGATAAGGGAATCCGCATCTTCCAGATTCACTCACCGCAACTGATGGAATTTGAACACGAGAAATGGATTGATGTGACGTGGGACGTCGGTCGCGACAATTCGGACCGGTTTCCAGCTCGCCTCAAGGTTCAAGCGGTTAATGCGCCAGGTAGTTTGGCGGAGATTGCGCAGCTCATCGGAGAAGCAGACGGCAACATTGATCAGGTTAAGATGGTCGATCGTAGCCGAGATTTCACCGACATGCTGATTGACCTCGAAGTGTGGGATCTGGATCACTTGAACCATATTCTCAACGGTTTGAAGTCAAAAGACGTGGTGAACAGCGCTGATCGCGTCTTTGATTAAGGATGGCATGACAACAGTCGATGGGCTGACAAGAGGGTCGGGGGGCCTAACTGATGCTATTTGATCGGCGGGTGCCGCCGACGTGGAGAGAACAGCTGCGCGTGCTGATGTGGCCGCGGACGAGCTGGGAACGCTCCTTGAAGTACACTTTGACGCGCTTGATGCGCTTAAGAGCTAGCCCGCATCAGTTGGCGCTTGGCTGCGCGATTGGTGTTTTTGCTTCGATCACGCCACTGGTTGGAGTGCAGATGGCGCTGGCTGGCGTGCTTGCGCTATTGCTTCGTGCGAATTTCACCGCGGCAATGCTGGGGACATTTTTCGGTAACCCGTTTGTCTGGGCGGTTATTTGGCCTGCGACGTATGCGACCGGCAGTTACATGCTCGGCGTCCCAAGCGGGCTCGATCTTGGCGCGCTGCAGAGCCAATTTGTTGTTCTCTGGGAGAGTATACGGGCGTTCTCGCCAGATATGGTGAGCGCGGCCTGGGCGATTTTGTGGCCAATCGTAAAGCCGATGCTTATAGGCACGGTGCCTGTTGGGCTTGCGATCGCCGGTATCTTCTATTGCCTCACGAAACGAGCTGCGGTTACCTACCAAGCACGTCGGCGTAAATCGGGTATCTATGATTCCCGCTATCCGCTGGGCGCGTTGCTTGCTTCTTATGATCCGGCCCGTTTATGAGCGACCAAAATCTTATGAGTGCTTCCCTGGCGCCGCGTCTCGGCGTCAATATCGATCATGTTGCAACGATCCGTAACGCGCGTGGGGGACGGCATCCTGATCCGCTTCGGGCAGCACATATTGCCATTGAAGGCGGAGCGGATGGCATCACCGCACATCTTCGCGAAGATCGGCGTCATATCTCGGATAGTGATATCGCGCGGCTGAAAGCCGAGCTAACCCGGCCGCTTAACTTTGAAATGGCGGCTACTGAAGAGATGGTTGTGATCGCTTTGCGGCACCTTCCTAATGCTTGCTGCATTGTGCCTGAGAGACGCGAAGAGCGCACAACTGAAGGCGGTCTTGATGTGGTGGGTCAGCAGGAGCAGCTGCGTAGTGTTGTTGATCGGCTAAAGGCCGCCGGCATTCGTGTGTCTTTGTTTATTGAGCCTGATGAGCGTGCAATTGAGGCGTCGGCTCGGCTCACTGTCGATATCGTCGAGCTACATACGGGTGCATATTGTGAGCGCACGCTGGAGGACGATTCCCACAAGGTGGCTCAGGAACTGTCGCGGATCACGCAGGCGGCCAAAGCAGCCCATGCCGCGGGGCTGGAAGTCCATGCCGGACATGGCCTAACCTATAACAGCGTCAAAGCCGTCGCGCGGCTTCCCGAGATTGAAGAGCTCAATATCGGTCACTTCCTGGTGGGGGAGGCGATTTTTGGGGGGCTTTCAGCTGCCGTTCAGCATATGCGCGATTTGATACTCCAGGCCCGGCGTGAGGCTGGTGCTTAAGGACAGCAGCTAACGCAGTGGACTGGTTTTCCGCGATTTTGTTATGCGCTTAGCCAGTCTGAGGTGAAGCCAATGAACTATGCAACCCGGGCTAGGGCATGATGATTGTCGCTGGCTTCCCGGTGAGGATTGACTTCAATCGCTCAATTGGGTCGTCACCTAGGTGCCTAGGTGCCTAGGTGCCGCGTAAACGGCATTCAGAGTTAAGGTTGGTTTATGACAACCGCGTTTGGTGATCGGCCACACTTATTGTTACGTTGTTAGAGAGTTACCCTACCAATTGTTTACATCCCACCAAATGACCAGCTATAGCGGGTGTCTCGGATTTTACTCGCGGTCCGTAAGGATTGTGGTTGTGTTTCAAGGAAGCAGGAATGAGCGTTGAGACTGACGTGACGAAGCAAAAAGAGAGCGGCTGGTGGGAGATGGTGAAGATCGTCTTCCAAGCCCTTTTGATTGCGATGGTCGTGCGCGTGTTCTTGTACCAGCCGTTTAACATCCCATCGGGCTCGATGAAGGATACGCTGTTAATCGGCGACTATCTGTTTGTCTCTAAGTTGTCCTATGGGTACAGCCGTTATTCATTGCCGTGGGGACCTAATCTTTTCAGTGGGCGGATTTTTTCTGGCGATCCTGAGCGTGGCGACATTGTCGTCTTCAAGCTGCCGCGTGATAACTCAACCGACTACATCAAACGCGTGATTGGTCTTCCTGGCGACGAGATTATCGTGCGCGGGGGTGTCGTTTACCTCAACGGCAAGGCCTTGCCACGCAAAGCTGATGGTCACTACATTCCGCCGCCTAACGGCGGTCCGGTTCGCAAGATTCCAAAGTATATTGAAACGTTGCCAAGCGGGCGCAGCTATACGGTCCTGGATGCTGAGCCGAATGGCTTTTTTGATAACGTCGGCCCTTACAAAGTCCCTGAGGGTCATTACTTCATGATGGGCGACAATCGGGATAACTCGACAGACAGCCGGGCAACGTACGACGTTGGCTATGTCCCGCATCAGAACCTTGTTGGACGGGCAGAGGTCATATTCTTTTCTGCTGCGGTAGATGAACGGGATGCTTTGCGGTGGTATGCGCCCTGGACATGGCCATTCGGTGTTCGCTGGGGTCGGATTTTCCAGACCGTCAATTGAGGTTTTGTTGATTTGCCATTTTCTTCGCGACGGATTGGCTTGCTTTTTTAATTTGGGCACGTCTGAAATCGTGCTGCTGGATCAGATGGAATGGCTGAGGGCATGAAGACTCCGCCGCTTTCCGACTTGGAAGCCGCGCTGGGTTATGGGTTTGATGATCAAGAGCTTCTTGAGAGGGCGCTCACGCATTCGAGTGCCCGGGGTGCGAAGCTGTCAGCAAAGGATAATGAGCGTCTCGAGTTTATCGGGGACCGCGTGCTTGGGCTGGCGATCGCTGAAAAGCTTGGCGAAACCATGCCGCGCGCACGAGAGGGTGAGCTTGCCAAGAAATTCAATCAGTTGGTTCGTGGTGAGACTTGTATGTTGATCGCCCGGCGGCTCGAGCTGGGCTCGTATCTGATCTTGTCGAATAGCGAAGACGAGAGCGGCGGCCGCGAGAAAGATACGATCCTTGCTGATGCCATGGAGGCGTTGTTGGCGGCTGTGTTTCTCGATGGTGGGTATGAATCTGCACGCGAGTTGGTGCATCGTTTGTGGGCCAACGTTGAGGATGAATTGCCCGACCGTGTGCAGGATCCAAAATCAGCGCTTCAGGAGTGGGCTCAGGGCCAAGGTTTGCCGCTTCCCAATTACAAGGAGATTGGCAGGATGGGACCAGATCACTCTCCAGTTTTCGTTGCGGAGGTAACGGTGAAAGGTCGGCAGAAATCTCGGGGCGAGGGTGCTTCGAAGCGGGCTGCCGAGCAGGCAGCGGCGCGCTCGATGCTTGTGCGCGACGGGGTATGGAAGGACCAAAGTTGATGGCAGACGAGCCAGAAACCCAGTCGGCTAGTGAGGTTGTTAATTTGCCAGAAGCTGACCAGCAGCGGTGCGGGTTCATCGCGATTATCGGTGCGCCGAATGCTGGGAAATCGACGCTTGTTAATGCTCTTGTTGGTACGAAGGTGACGATCGTCTGCCATAAGGTTCAAACCACGCGGATGCCAGTCCGAGGCATTGCGATCGAGGGTGATAGTCAGCTCGTTTTCATCGACACGCCGGGTATTTTTTCGCCTCGGCGCAGGTTGGACCGCGCGATGGTCGAGTCTGCTTGGACGGGGGCGGCTGATGGTGATGTTGTTGCGTTGATTGTGGATGCTGCGAAGGGGATCGACGATAACGTTTCACGCATCCTTCAAAAGCTCAAAGGTGAACGTGGCCGCTTCGTTTTGCTTTTGAACAAGGTCGACAAGGTCCAGGACAAGGAACAACTCCTAAAGCTGACGCAAGAGCTGACATCCGAAGTCTCTTTTGAGCGGGTGTTTATGATTTCGGCGCTAAACGCAAATGGTGTCCAAGACTTCAAAGCTTATCTGGCCGAGGTGGTTCCTATTGGGCCCTGGCATTATCCTGAAGAAGATGTGTCCGACATTCCCATGAGGGTCCTTGCCGCGGAGATTACGCGGGAGCGGATCTTCCATCTGTTGCATGAAGAGCTCCCCTATTCGATCAGCGTAGAGACGACGGACTGGAAACAGTTGCGTAACGGGTCGGTGCGTGTCGAACAAACGATCTTTGTGGAACGGGAAAGCCAGAAGCGGATCGTGCTTGGAAAGGGCGGCAAAGCGATCAAGCAGGTTTCCAGTGAATCCCGTCAGGAGCTGCGCGAGATTCTCGAGACCGATGTGCATTTGTTTTTGTTCGTCAAAGTTCGCGAGGGCTGGGGAGATGATCCGGAGCGTTACCGTGAATTGGGTTTGTCCTTTCCAAAGGATTGAATAACCGCTAAAATTCTACCCAAGGTGGTATTTGGGCCGGAGAGTTGTTGTGAGGACCGCCGGTTTCATTTGTTTAGGTTTGTTTTTCCTGCCTGCCGTCATTGCGAGCGTGGCTGATCGATCCCATGCGGCAGTTCGTGTTTGCGATAAGCATGTTACAAGCGGTGTTATGCGATCTGAAGTAGAAACCACCGCAAGGCGTGCAGCCTTACAGGATTGGCTGGAGAAAGCCCGCTCCAAGACAGTCGCGCATCCAAGTTGGCGGATCGCCTATCTCAAGGTTATAAAATGTGTGAAGCAGGATTCTGTCTACGAATGCGTCGCGCATGCGCAACCGTGCACGATTATGCAGAAGCCGCCCAAGCGTAGAGAAAAACCCGTCAAAGGAAACGATGAGGATATCGGTTCCGAAGTCTGACGGCTGGGATGTTGGCATTGGGCCAGTCGATTCACGTTTCGCGTGCACTATAAGGGTTGTTGAGCCTCATGGAATGGACGGACGAGGGTATCGTTCTATCTGTGCGTGCGCATGGCGAGACGTCAGCAATAGTCGAGGTGTTTACAAGCGCGCACGGTCGACATCTTGGGTTGGTTCGAGGTGGCCGTTCACGACAGATGCGGCCCATTCTTCAAATAGGTAACCACGTCCACGTTAAATGGTCCGGCCGTTTGGCAGAGCACCTTGGGAGTTTTCGTTGTGAACTTCTGGGTGGATATGCGGCTCTTGCGATGGAAAATCCAGGGCGTTTGGCTGCGGTGTCGACTCTTTGTACCCACATGCGACGGCTGCCTGAACGCGATGCGCATGCCAGTTTGTTCGAAATCACACTTTTCGTTCTGAGTTATCTGGATGCTGAAGATGTTTGGCCGGGCTTAATGGTGCGATGGGAATTGGCATTTCTGGAGGAAATGGGATTTGGCCTGGATTTAAGTGAGTGCGCTGCTTCGGGTCGCAACGACAACCTAATTTATGTCTCTCCGAAATCAGGTCGCGCAGTTTCTGCGGCTGAAGGTGAGCCGTATGCGGATCGACTTATTGCGTTGCCGCAATTTCTGGTCAATTCGAACGGAATTCATGTGCAAATGCGAGATATAATGGCAGGGTTTGCGTTGACTGGATACTTTCTGGAAAGAAGCCTATACCGGCCTGGAGAAGATACTATGCCTGACTCCCGAGAGCGTATGGTAAACTGGATCTCGAATGGTTAAGGCTTAGGGCTCTGAAATGCCTTGACTATTCTAATTCTGTATAGTTTTAGCTGACCCGTGACAACATTAGGATCGCTTATGGTTTCAATCAAATTAGATGTGGATTGTCGTGAATAAGCGGTGAGTATTTACGGATTAACGGAACTGACGCTTGTGTCTGGTTGCGAATTGATGAATGATCATCTGTACCCGTTGTTTGTGCCAGCTATGTCAATTCGTCGCGGCAGTTGAAATCTATTTTCTTTTCGATTGTTCGGGCGGGTTTAGATTCTATATTGCATACACGTGTGGTAGATTGTTGTTTCGCATCGGTGGTTCTCTCCGGTGTCTAGGCTGGTGCGAATGGCGAAAATGAAAGTAGCGTGACCGTGTTTTCATTTGACCGCTTTGTTTTTGACAGTTATGTGACAGGCGAACCCACCCAATTTTAGTATTGCCGAGCACTTCTTTATTGAATTGAATGGCCGGCCGATATGAATGTCAGAGGATTGTATGGCGGCTAAGTCTCCCGAACTGGTTTACCCAGGCGAACGCGTTGCTTTGTTTATCGATGGTGCGAACTTATACGCGACGTCTAAATCGCTTGGTTTTGATATCGATTACAAACGCCTGTTGCAATATTTCAAAAAACAGGGGCGTTTGGTTCGCGCGCTTTATTATACGGCGCTGGCTGAAGACCAGGAATATTCATCAATTCGGCCATTGATCGACTGGCTCGATTACAATGGCTACTCGATGGTCACGAAGCCGACGAAAGAGTTCACCGACTCAACCGGCCGGCGGAAAGTTAAGGGCAACATGGATATCGAGTTGACGGTCGACGCTATGCGTTTGGCCGATAATCTCGACCATATTGTTCTGTTTTCCGGTGACGGAGATTTTCGTTCGCTGGTTGCTGCCATTCAGGAAAAAGGCAAACGGGTCAGCGTGATCTCGACGCTGCAGACGCAACCACCGATGGTTGCTGACGAGCTACGACGTCAGGCAGACCAGTTTATTGACCTTGCTGATTTGGAATTTGCTGTGGCGCGAGACGGTGCCCGGCCTCCTTCACAACAGCGGGAGCGCGCTCCGCGGGGTGCAGCTAATCGGCCGATTGCAGAGCCGGTTCCATTCGATGAAGCTGGCGATGACTTCGTTGGAAACGACGATTAAGTCGACTGTTCTGGTTGTCATTGGCTCTGTTCAAGCCTGATCTGAGGCACAGAGTTTGCCTTCTGCTTTGCCACCCGGTCCAGACTATTCCTCTCTTGCCGAACCGCCGCGGGACTGTGAAATGTGCCCGCGGCTGGTCGCGTTCCGTCGCGAAAATCAAGTCGATGAACCTGGTTGGTTTAATGGCGCTGTGGGCTCGTTCGGGACAGCTGACGCTCGATTGCTGATCGTGGGCCTGGCTCCAGGGCGGGGTGGTGCGAACAAGACCGGGCGACCTTTTACTGGAGACTATGCCGGGGATCTTCTTTACGCGACGCTGCATGAATTCGGATTTAGTCGCGGGGAATACGATGCCAGGCCGGATGACGGCTTGGAGCTTATTGATTGCATGATCACGAATGCCGTGCGTTGTGTGCCACCTGCCAATAAACCGACGACAGCGGAAATCAAGCAGTGTCGCGGATTCCTGATAAACAGGATTTCTCAGTTAAAAGAGTTGAAAGTCATTTTGGCGCTCGGGCGTATTGCACATGAACAGGTGTTGTCGGCACTTGGCGAGAGGCGCGCGTCTTATCCATTTGCGCACGGTGCCCAGCATATTGTTTCAGGCAATTTGGTGCTGACCGATAGCTATCATTGTTCGCGCTACAATACGAACACCGGACGTTTAACGACCGACATGTTCCGTGCTGTGTTTTCTGATGTTCGGCAGCTTCTCGACGGTAAATCATAATAGCTTCAAATCATCATTGCGGATTGCACGGCGCATCAGTACCTTTCCGCCATTCCAAAACTACGGGTTTGCTCCATGCCGCTTGAAATCGCTCCAGAAAAAGTCGCCCACGTCATTATCAAAGCTCGTGAATTCGATGCCAAAACTGGCGCGTGGGATACTGAAAGCAGCGATGACGACGATGGTTCGACTGTACTTGAGAACTTTGCAGACGATGCCGTGTTTCAAGAAGCGGCAGGGTTTATCGATGCGCTTAATGACGATGAGCAGGTGAGTCTCGTAGCACTCGCTTGGATTGGTCGCGGAACGTATGAAGCCGAAGAGCTGGAAGAGGCGATTTCGACGGCGCGGCACGAGGCGACCAATGCGACTTCCCAATACCTGCTCGGCATTCCGCTGCTTGCCGATTACCTGGAAGAGGGCCTGGAGAAGCTGGGTTATTCGGTCGACGATATTGAGAATGACCTGCGCTGACAGCCGTAAACCACTGGTGATGCGGCGCCTTCGGTGGCCAGAATACTAGACACTTTGCAAGTGTTTGCCTGTCTTACTTGGCGTTTAGCCCTTGTCTCGCATTAGCCTTGCTTTTTGCCGGTTCCAATCGCGTTTGGCTTCGTCGGCGCGCTTGTCGTGCAGTTTTTTTCCTTCTGCGAGCGCCAGCTTCAGCTTGGCTAGGCCGCGTTCGTTAAAGTAGAGCTGCAGAGGCACGATGGTCATGCCTTGGCGTTCTTTGGCGATGGCGAGCTTGTGGATCTCGCGAGCATGAAGCAGGAGCTGGCGGTTACGGCGCGGTTCGTGTTGGAAGAAACTTCCCGCACCCTGGTATTCGGGGATGTAGGCATTGATCAGCCAAACGCCGCCGTTTTCGATCGAGGCATAGCTTTCCGCGATGTTGGCCTGACCGGTGCGTAGGGATTTCACCTCGGTGCCGGTCAACACAATGCCGGCTTCGACGGTGTCTCCGATTGAAAATGAGTGGCGGGCCTTGCGGTTTTCTGCAACGAGCTTGCGGCCGCCATCTGTTTTGGCTGCCATGTTATGCCGATGCCTTCACAAAATGGGTTTCGTCAATGTTGGGCCCTGGCATTGTCGGCATATTCGCCGTGGCACCAGGGCTATTGGGTCTTATGGTTTTACGCTGCTTCGACAGGCGTCAAACCAGCTTTGGCAATTGCCTCATCAACGGCTTGCTTGGTTTTGTCGCTAAGCGGAACCAATGGCAGGCGCGCTTCTGGTGCGCAAAGACCTAAACGCCAGAGTGCATATTTAGCAGGCGATGGGTTCGTTTCAAGGAACAGAGTGTCATGGAGCGGCATGAGTCGGTCTTGAAGCTCCAGCGCTTTGGCGTAGTCGCCGGCCATACAGGCATTTTGGAACTCTGCACAAAGGCGTGGCGCGACGTTGGAGGTGACGGAGATACAACCGTGGCCGCCGTGCGCCATGAAGCCGAGTGCCGTTGCGTCTTCACCGGAGAGTTGGATGAAGTCGGGTCCCATTGCTGCGCGCTGCTGGGATACGCGGGCGAGGTTCGCGGTTGCATCTTTAACGCCGGCGATATTGTCGAGCTTATAGAGGCGAGCCATGGTCTCAACGCTCATGTCGATCACGGAGCGGCCAGGGATGTTGTAAATAATGATTGGGATGTTGACGGCATCGTTGACCGCTTTGAAATGCTGGTAGAGGCCTTCCTGGGTCGGCTTGTTATAGTAAGGCGTGACCACGAGTAGGCCGTTTGCTCCGGCTCCCTCGGCATGCTTGGCAAAATCAACGGCTTCGAGGGTCGAGTTGGAGCCCGCTCCTGCAATTACGGGAACACGTCCGGCGTTCGTTTTAATCGTCAATTCAACAACGCGTTTGTGCTCATCGTGGGTCAGGGTTGGGCTTTCACCGGTCGTGCCGACGGGCACAAGACCGTGAGTACCCTCTTTGATTTGCCAATCAACGAGGCGTGTGAAGGCATCTTCATCAACAGAGCCGTTGCTGAATGGCGTGATCAGTGCGGTATTTGACCCCTTGAACATCGGGTAGCGTTCCTTCCTGGGCCGAGTTCGGCCGTCTGCGTCATGCTGGGCTGCAGGTGAGCACTGCGGCGTTTATCATTCCTATGACACGTTTTGCTGCTCTTCAGTCAGCATGCGTGTGTGTTTTACAGCTATTTGGGCAGCTCACCACGGGCTCTTTTACGGCATTTCTCGTCGGAGTCTATCCGTGGAGCCGGTTTGAACTCGTCCAATCCTTGTTGCAACGCAATGGCGTTGATAGGTTCCGTGCGCCAACAGTTACGGAATTGTAGCTTGAGATGCGGTGCGTTCGGGTGGATATGGTCGAAATTCGAGCGAAGGTTAGGCGTTTCGCGTGTACCTCGCAAGCGAGGTGGCTGCAGTTGGCCAAGAGGGTCTCAGGAATGGTGAACAAGATTTTGCGCCTGGATAGACGTGTCGTGACCCGTTCCGGCCAACGGGTGTTATTGGCAGTTGTTGGGCTAAGTTTTTCTGCCTCGGCCGTTTTTGCTGAACAGACGCCCCCGACGCCTGGGGCCAACCCGCAGCGCGATATCGCTGCTATCGAAGCGGCACGCAAGTCTAAAGGGCTTTTGCAAGTCCCGTCGGCGAGTTCGACGGAAGAGATCTTGTTCTATGATGAGCTGGATGCCGCGATCCGTCCGGTGCGAGCGACGGCTGTTAGCGTCAGCGATGCCAAGCGCCTGGGCGCAATAAAGAAGGCCATCGACAAAAAGCAATTTTCCGAAGCGCAGGGGCTGAGGTCAGAAGTATCTGAAGCGTTAGCGCGCAAGCTGGCGCAGTGGATGCTGCTGCGGGCCGGGCAAGGGACGATCCAGGAGTATCGCAAGTTTCTTACAGATAATCCGCTTTGGCCCAATCGCTGGCGTTTGGTCGAACATCTCGAAGAAAAACTGCTCAAGCGCGATGATGCGCGTTTAACGTTGGCGACATTTAAGACGCTGAAACCGAATTCGGGTGTCGGCCTTGCTGTTCTTGCGGTGGCACATTCCAAAACGGGTGATTTGGAGAAAGCTAAGAAGCTCGCGCGCTTGGCCTGGCGGGGCGGAGATATTCCGAAGAAGCTGCGAAAAGGCGTTAAAGCGAAGCTTGGCTCACTGACGGATGTGTCGACTAAGGCTTTCAACGCCAATGCGAATAAGGTGGATGCAAAGTGGCGGAAGGTTCGTAGCCGCGCTTATGACGCGATGAAGACGAAGAACTTCAAGAAGGCTTACAACACTGTCGGCAGCCTTAAGGGCCTGAGTGTGAATCCCGCGAAGGACCAAGCGTTTCTCAAGGGCTGGCTAGCGTTGCGATACCTTGGCGACGCAAAAACCGCAATGGCGCATTTCAAGACGATGCGCAAGTTGGCTGACGGACCGCTAAGTCGATCCAAATCAGCTTATTGGCTGGGTCGGGCGTATGAGGCAGCCGGACAGAAGGCCTTGGCGCAAAAATCCTACAAAGATGCCTTCGCCAGCCAAGTCGATACGTTTCATGCGCACTTGGCACGACATAAGGTCGGTGGATCACCGCTCGATGTTGAGATCAAGGCACCGGCCTCACCAACCAAAGCGCAGATTAATAGTTTCCAGGACCTCGATGCCGCCAAGGCGCTCGTGATCGCAGACAAAGCCGGGCTTGGGCGTTCGATTACCCGGCCGTTTTTGGCAAACCTAGGTAAGATTTTTCGAGCGCGGAAGGATGGCGAAGCTGAAGTGGCGTTGGTTGCGCATTTGGCGAAAAGGTTGGGCGATACGCAGCAGTCCCTACGCATTGCAAAATCGGCGATCGCACGCGGTCTCAATATGCTCTACTACGCGTATCCACTTCACGCCTTCCCCGACTACAAGCCGCTGAGGAAGCCTCCGGAAACTGCTTTTCTATTGGCGATTGCGCGACAGGAGAGTGAGTTTAACTCCTCCATTGTGTCCCATGCTGGTGCCCGTGGAATTTTGCAGGTGATGCCGATTACGGCCCGGCATGTTTGCCGGGACTATAAGCTGAAGTGCAATATCGGGCGCTTGTTGACGGACGAGTCCTACAACACCAAAATCTCGTCGGCTTACATTGCAGACCGAATGGGCGAGTTTGGTGGGTCCTATGTGCTCGGGCTTGCGGGGTACAATGCCGGGCCGGGTCGTGCGCGGCAATGGATACGGCAGTTTGGCGATCCGCGCGATGGGCGAATCGACGAGATCGACTGGATCGAACGCATGCCTTTTCGCGAAACGCGTAAGTACGTTGCGAAGGTCCTGTCCAACATCCAGATGTATCGTGCGCGGCTTGGGGAGAAATCTCCTCTGCGGCTCACGAAGGATTTGGAGCGGGCGAAACGAAAGCGTAATGTTAAGGCGCGGCATGCGCCTGGTTCTAAGTGGCTGAAACTTAGCTCGGGTGACTAGGTCTGCTTGCCGCTACGCTGCTCACGAAAGACGCCTTGAGAAGGACAGAATAAATGGGGGCTAACGACACATTCCAGGAATTGAGCCTGCGTGTCCGAGATGGATTGCGGCTCTACGGGCGCAGGTATCCGGCCCAGGGGTCACGCAGGACGCCGGTTTTGTGTCTGGCTGGTCTGACGCGCAATAGCCGCGATTTCCATGACCTGGCGGTTTATCTGTCGAATGGTCCGCGCGCGCGGGATGTCTATACCTTGGATTATCGCGGCCGCGGGAAATCGGATTGGGACCGGAACTGGAAGAACTACGCCGTTCCAATTGAAGCGCTCGACGTCATCGATTTTCTGACCTACGCCGGTTTGCATGAGGTTGCGGTCATCGGAACCTCACGTGGTGGGCTGGTGACGATGATCATGGCAGCGATGCAGCCTTCAACGATCAAGCTTGCTGTGCTGAACGATATTGGGCCGGTCATTGAGCGCGACGGTTTGATGCGTATCGCAAGCTATGTCGGACGTGTGCCCTTGCCGCGAGATTGGCAGGAGGCAGCAACGGTTGCGCGTGATGTAAACAAACGCAGCTTCCCTGGCATTGATGACGCGGTGTGGGAGCAGGTCGCGCGTCAGTGGTACAACGAAAAACGCGGCCAGCCTGCGCCGGGCTATGACCCGAACCTCAAGAATGCGTTGTCTGTTCTTGATGGTCCGGTTCCGGCGTTGTGGCCGCAGTTTGAAACCTTGGCCCGGGTGCCGATGCTCGTATTGCGGGGTGAGAACTCCGATATCCTCTCACAGGAAACCATTGATGTGATGGCAGAGCGGCATCCGAATTTGGAGCAGTTCACGGTGCCGAAGCAGGGTCATGCCCCGCTCCTAAAAGACGTGCCGACCCAGGAAGCGATTTCGATGTTTATTGCTCGCGCGGATGAAGGTGCGCACGCTATCGCTGCGGAGTGATCTGACGCTGGCTGGCGTCTGGGCTATATCGTTGGTCATCTAGATTGGATGATCACCGTTGGGGTAGATCACAGCGCAGAAACAGAAAAACCCCTCAATGGCGTATGCGATTGAGGGGTTTTGTTGTGTGCTGGAGAGTTGCTTGTGTTTATCGGTAATCGCCGAGCTCACAGGCGTTTAGAGAATTCCGTTTGACCGCCGGACGCCAGAATGCGGGCTTGCTGGATCCAACCTTCCCGTTCGATGCGGCCTTTGAAATCGAGTGCGCTGCTGACGCGTTCCACATCACCGGCTGACCAGTTCGCGATCTGCTCGTAGCTAAAGACCCCCATGGCGTTTAGTTTCTTTTCGATCAGTACGCCAATCCCGCGAACCTTCTTAAGATCATCGACCTCATCTGGAGCTTGATTGGAGCCGGAAAGAAGTTGGGAACGAACCGACCGCATACCTGCCACGTGTGATGCTGCCGCTGGGTCGGGGTTGTTCTCGCGGATTGCGTCGGCGAGACGTGCAGGATGGCTGGTCGGCGGTGATGTATCGCCTGAAGCTGGCGTCGCTTGTTGTTGTGCAGGTGCCGGCGTCAGTGCTGCCGAAGGATCTTGGCCTGCTGCCAGGAGTTTTGCTTGTTCGATCCACTTTTCGCGGACCACCCGGCCAGGATCTTCAAGAAGACTGTCGACTTTGTTGACGTGGGCAGCCGACCAGCGTGCGATCTGCGTGTAGTTCTTGACGCCTTTGGAATTCAGCATCGTTTCCACATCGGCTGATATGCCGTTGATGCGTTTGAGGTCATCGGCATCTGGCAGAGTGGTCGCGGCTACTGAAGCGGCTGTTGCTGCAGCCGCTGCTGCGGTCGCGGTGCTTGCTACGCCATCAGACGGGGCCGGTGCTGCCGGTGTCGGTTCGATGCCTGCGAGAGCCTGGGCCTGGCTAATCCAGTTTTCCTGGGCCACGCGGCCGGGGGTGCCAAGGATGTTATCGACTTTGTCGACGTGCGCTGGTGTCCAATTGGCGATCTGAGCATAGCTCGTGACACCCTTGGACTGCAGCATGTCCTGGATGCTGCTATCGATGCCGGTGATGCGGGTCAGGTCATCGCCAACTGCAGCTGCGACAGGTGCCACGACAGCGGTTCCGTCACTTGCAGGCCAATTGGCGGGGCGTTCGGATGTGAACGCGGTTTCTTTTCCGTCGCCCAGCATTTTGGCTTGTTCAATCCAGTTTTCGCGGGAAACGCGACCGGGCTGGTTGAAGAGTGTATCCGTTTTCTCAACATCGCCAGCCGTCCAAGCCGCGATTTGGGCGTAAGATTGGATGCCATTTTCGTTGAGGCGCGATTCCGTAGCAGCGTCGATGCCGTTAATGCGTTTCAGGTCGTCTGATGCTGCGGGTGCTGCTGAGGCGACTGCAGCTGTTGCGGCTGCCGCAGCAGCGACCGCGCCAGCAGCTGCTGTCGCAGCGAGGCCCGCAGCCGGACCGGAAGATTCAGCGGTGGCTGAAGGGGCTTGAGTAGCTGGAAGCGGTTCAGGTGCAGGGAGGCCAACCGTCGGGGCGGGAACCGCAACGGCAGACGTTTTGTTGGCTGCGTAGGTCGTCGGTGTGCCGCTATCGAGTAGGCGAGCCTGTTCGATCCAGTTCTCGCGCGAGACGCGTCCGGGCTCGCCAAAGGCGGCTTCGATTTGGGCGACATCCTCTTTTTTCCAGAACGCGATTTGCTTGTAATTTGTGATGCCGTAAGCCTTCAAAGTGGCTTTGGTTGTGTCGTCAATGCCCTCTATGAAGAGCAGGTCTATCGGCAGTTCTTTCTTTTCCGGTGCGGCGGTTGTGGTTGCTGCGGCGGTAGCCGCTACAGCACCGCCAGCGGCCGCCAGAGCCAACCACGGGTTTGCGACGCCGCGGCCGTTCTGCTGGCGGATATGGGCTGTCTCTTTCCCATCGGCGAGCATCTTGGCTTGTTCTGCCCAGCCACCGGCAGTCGCGCGGTTGTCGCCGAATGCCTCTTTGACACGGGTGATGTCATCAGGCTTCCAGTCCGCGATCTGGGCAAAGCGTGTGTAGCCTAGCTGGTTTAGCGTGCCTGCTGACGTTGCATCCAAGCCGTCGATATGGCGTAGATCGTCTGCAGGTGCACCGGGTTCGGCTTCGGCGATGGGGGCTGCGACGCCAGAAGCACCGCCGGTTCCGCCTGCTGCCGGGTAGCGCGGTTCTTGATTGCTGGAAGTTGCGAGGGCGGTTGCGGCGGCGGCACCAGCAGCAATGGCCGCTGCGGCTGTAGCTCCGGATGTGCCTTCTTCCGCGGATGCCTCCGTGGCCTCTTGTGTTTCAGTGCCAGCGGGTGCGTTCGTCAGGACGCGTTCAAAACGGGCAGACTCGGCGATTTCAGCATCCTGCGGTGGGGTTGCTTCGGCGACGGTTTCAATCTTCGGCTGCACGGGCTCAGGGCTTTCGC
Source organism: Filomicrobium sp. (assembly GCA_040219445.1). Lineage (GTDB taxonomy): Bacteria > Pseudomonadota > Alphaproteobacteria > Rhizobiales > Hyphomicrobiaceae > Filomicrobium. The sequence goes on from JAVJSM010000003.1 coordinate 1,527,436, forward strand.
GCAGTTGTGCGTCGGCCGCTGCAGTCGTCGTGCCATCGATTGGGGGTGTCGTGGCATCACCGCCGGTGTCTTTGCGAGGTGGGGAGGTGAGTAGGCGCCGCAGTAAGCATCCCGTGATCGCGCCCAAGAAATAGGCGGCGAGCATCAGCAACGCGGATTCCATCAAGAAGTATTCCATAGCCCCTTACCCCCGGACCTTTTGGTCTTGTTTTGATTACGCCATTAATCGTTTGAACGGCTGCAAGATACCCAGCCGACAAGCAATCCGATTGCAAAGGCTGCTGCGAGATACCAGAACAGTTTGACGAACAGGTAGTCCATCTTTTGCACTCCCCGTTCAGGTCGCCGGACCCGAACTTCTGTTTGTTACGGCTTGATGCCGGATACTGCATACCGTGAAAGGGCACGGCGCAGCGATTGCATTTTGGTTGCAGACCGCCAGTGCAGGCGGTGCATGGCTAGCCGGTCGTGAAGCCATGTCACCAATGGCCCGTCATTTTAGCCCTGGCCCTGCGCCTGCACACGAACGGTAAATTCGATGCGCCGGTTCTTAGCGCGGTTAGACGACGAATTGTTGGGTGCCAATGGCTTTTCTTCACCATAGCCTATGGCGTCCAGTTTCCTGCGCGGGACGCCTGCGGACACAAGGTAGTCGATGACGGCGGCGGCGCGGCGCAACGAGAGTTCGTTGTTGTCGGCGCGCTGACCGATCGAATCCGTATGTCCTTCGACAATCAGACGTACCTGTTCGCAGCCATTGGCGATTGAGGCGAGTCGATTGAGGGTCGCGTAGCTTGAAGGTGTCAGGTCATACTTCGCGTATTCGAACAGGATGACGCCTTCGGCCGCAGCCCTGCGTAGCCGCTTCTGACAGGCTTCTGCTTTTGGTGGGAGGGGGCGGTCGTCGATTTGTTTGCGCAGGGCCTCTTGGCGTGCTTTTAGGCGCGCGAGTTTTTCTTCGTCGGCTTTTTTGCGGGCTGCTTCTTCAGCCAGGCGGCGTTCCTCTTCGCGTTTGCGTTCAGCGGCTTCTGCCTCAGCTTTCAAACGTGCGGTTTCGGCGGCGGCCCGACGGGCAGCTTCTTCGGCTTCTGCGCGTTTGCGCGCTTCTTCGGCCCGTTGCCGCTCCGCGGCTTCAGCTTCTGCTCTTAAGCGTGCCGTTTCTTCGGCGGCGCGGCGCTCGGCTGCTTCGGCTTCGGCGCGCTTGCGTTTGGCTTCTTCTTGTTCGCGTTGACGTGTTGCCTCTATTTGTTCGCCTTCTTGACGCGCGGCTTCCTCGTCGGTCTCCCGAGCTTTCTCTCTGGCCTCTTCTTCCTGCTGCCGGCGGTTAGCTTCTTCGGCTTCAAGGCGCTGACGTTCGGCTTCTTCTGCGGCCTTGCGTTCTTGCTCTAAGGCCTCTGCTTTGCGGCGGGCGAGTTCTTCGGCTTCCTCTTTTTTGCGCTTGGCTTCTGTCTCGGCCCAGATCATTGCATCCGACTTTACCTCCACGAGGCTCCGACCCGAGTAGCTTTTTGCGAGGTTATGGTCGAGGCGATCTTTGATGGCTGTTGCAATGGCGGTATCAGCAGCGACGCCGACAATTGTCAGTTCTTGACCAAGCAGCCGGGCTTCGCCGTTACGTAGGAGGGCCAGCAGGTTCACTCCGGTGACAGCCACCGTTTGCCACTTCGCAGCAAAACCTGGAGAGATCGTCATCTGGTTGTCGATTTCAGCCTCGGGAAATTGTTTGCGTGCGGCCGACAAGAGCTGGGTTAGGGTTTCGATATCGGGGACCTGGCCGTCGAGCACAACTTTGTCGCTCCCACCGTAGCTGGCGCGCCAAAACAGGTTCGGCTCTTCTGGCAAATCGAGGCTTAGGTTGATTTCCGTTTCGCATGCTCGGGTTGTCGCCGCGCGAAGTTCACCTGGAATTTTCTCGCCGAGTTCTTCGCTTTGGGTCTTTGCCGTCAGTTCAAGTTTGCCATCGCTCATGGCAACTTTGCCGTTGCCGACTTGGCCGGCTGCGGTGATGCCGGCGAACAAGCACCGCTGCCAGCCTTCCGGAGCACCTGAGCCCAGTTCCATGTTGTCCACGATCCGAAGGTCTGGGAACGCATTCTTGGCGTGTTGGAAGAGCGCGGTACGTGCGTCTTCGTCTGGAGCGTAACCGGTGAGGCGAACCAAATCGCCGTCGACTTCGAATTGCGTTGTGAAAGGCGTGATGAGCGGTGGCTTGGGTTCTGGAAACGTTATGTCGTGATCGAACTTAAAAGAGCTTGGCAACGCCGTTCTGATTGTTGATGCCACAGAAATTGCGGTTTCTTCGTCGGGCGCTTCACCGGTGACGCTCAATGCCTTGTCGTTCATTGTAGCCTTGCCGGTCGTCAATCGAACCAGTTGGTTGATGACGTTGGTCGCTGCACTGCCCCAGCCTTTCGGAGCCCCTGCTGCGGTTTCCATGCGATCGATGATCACGAGATTGGGGAAGCCTTTTTTCGCCGCGGCGAAAAGTGCTTCGCGTTGTTTCTCGCTTGGGACGTGGCCTGCGAGTACAACCTGTGTCGCTGACCGTGTCAGGTTCCATGTATATGGCGAGACGATCGGCGGGCGGATTTTGTCAGATGCGAGATTGACGCTATCGGGCATGGCTCCCGCAAGTGCGGCCTTCGCGCTTTTGAAAGCTGCAAAGTCTCGAGCTTCCCCGGCGATCGATAGATCGAGGGCTTTGAGTTCAACATTGCCTTTGCTGAGCTGGGTCAGCCGGTCGATGCCGAACGTTATGCCGTTCATCCAAACCTTTGTGTCTGGTGCTCCGCGCGCGAGTTTGGTCTGGTCTTCGATGGTGAACTTTGGAAAACGAGCCTTGGCTGTCTCATAGATCTTCTTTTGCAGTTCCTCATTCGGGACGTAGCCTGACAGCGTGATGTTGGAACCGTCGATTTCGGCCTGCCAAGCGTATTCCTCGATGAGGTCGATTAGGTCGACGTTTTCTTCTACGACGCGCACACCCCAGACCTTGCGAACCGTATTAACTGCTTCGTCGGGATGTTCTTCGCGGAACGCCAAGCCTTTGAGCAAACCGTCACGGCCATCGAATCCGGTGCCTGCCCAGGCGAGCCCTGCGTCCGACAAGGCCGCTTGCGTCCTTTGCCGAAGATCCTCCTGGATGGGGTCTTTTTCCCACACGACCGTGAGCCACAGCAAAGCAAACACGGGCAGCAAGCCCCAAAGCCAACGAAAGGGATTGCACTTCATCGAGTTTTTGCTCCTGACCTTTTGCACACGGCGAAAGTCTGTTCCTGGCAAGTGTTCTAAGGGCTGTGGCGGGCGCTAATGAAGCACCTGTCTTGAAGAAAATGGTTTTCTTTAAAGGCGGTGCCGAATCGCAACTTTCAAGATACTTGCAATATATCCGCGCTGGGTGGGCGTTCAAGCAATTGAATGGGGCGAACGAATTGTGAATGCAGGGAAAAATGGACAGTTTGCCGCAGGCGCAGATCCCGGCTGCAATCGCAAGACTGCGCCGACAAAAACGTTGAGCCGGGTTGTTTCCAAGCAGCCGAGAATCAGCCGTGTCGCAGTGATTGATGGCTGATTACCAGAGGAGCGTTGCCCTCTGGTCAGATTGCTGGAAGCCGCGCGTTCGACCTGAGCTGACGTCTCCTAGCGTTCCCGGAACGCGTGCGAGAAGCTGTCGGTCAGTGGCCGCAGGAGGTAGCTCATGATCGAGCGATAGTTCGTCTCGATGAAGACCTCTGCCGGCATGCCCGGGACGAGCGGATGAGCGGAGCCGACTTTTTGCAGCTCATCAGCTGCAATACCTATTTCTGCGGTGAAGAACGCCCGGCCCTGGTCGTCGGTCTGTTCTGCGGGCGAGATGCGTGTGACTTTTCCTTCCATCCGAGGCGTTGTCCGGGCATCGAATGACGGAAATTGGACGTCAGCTTTTTGGCCGACGCGAACCCGGTCTATGTCGGTTGGGGCCAGGCGGGCGGTCACCATCAGGCGCTCATTCTGCGGAATGATCAGGGCGATCTGACTTGCTGGCGTAATGACGCCGCCGATGGTGTGGACGTTCAAGGCGTGGACGTGACCGGTGTGCGGTGCGCGGATTTCCGTATGGCGCAGTGTTTTGGCAAACTTCTTTTTGGCTTCGCGTTGTTCTTTGAGTTGCGCCTGGACCTTGCTCAGTTCTTCGAGGATTTCGCTTGTGTGCTGTTTCTTCGACTGGGTTATCCGGAGGCGTGTCTCGGTAACCGTGGCTGAGAGCTTTGACAGTTGTGCCCGAAGTCGGCCGACTTCTCCGGCAAGTCGTGCGCTTTCGCGTTTGAGTGGCGTCAGGCGGGCGCGGTTAACGTACCCTCGCTTGAATAGCGGGATAATGTTGGCCAGTTCGTCTTCGTTGATCTGGTGTTCGGATTTTCGGGCTGCGAGCTCTGCGGTGACGGCAGACATCTCACTTTTGGCCTGTTTGAGCCGCTCGGCAAGCATCGCCTGTTCGCCAATGTAGGTCTGTCGGCGAGCGCGGAAGAGTGAGGCCTGTGCGGCTGCTAGTTTGGCCTGTTCGGGGTTGTTCACGTCGATTGCGGATGGAAGCGCATAGCTTGTTTTGCCGTCGCGTTCAGCGATGAGGCGCGCTTCTTGGATTGAAAGTTCCGCGACGCGGGCTGCAACGATTTCAAGGTTGGCGAGGGCTTCGGTGTTATCGAGTGAAACGAGGACTTGGCCGCCGTTCACGAGATCACCGTTCTTGGCGTGAATGGCTTTGACGGTGCCGCCTTCAGGATGTTGAACGCTGCGATAGTTGCCCTCAACGGTTACTTTGCCACTTGCGATAACCGCGCCTGAGATCGAGACCGCGAGAGAAAACAGCAACAGGCTCCCGACAAGAAACACGACCGTGCGATTGCCAAAGTGAACCCAGGGGTCGGTTGAGGTCCAGTCGGTGTTGTTTGTTCTCGTGTCAGGTTGAGGCTTCAAGGAGGTGCTCATTGTTGTGGTCCTCCATCGGTGTTTTTGTCAGCTGTTGCCGCTTTGGCATCTTCATTTTCACCACGCAGCATCTTGAGGACGGCCTCGCGTGGTCCGAAGGCGCGCTGCTGACCTTTTTCCATGAGTAGCAACAAGTCCGCTTTGCCGATGGCCTGGATCCGGTGGGAAACGAGGATCACCGTTTGGCCGTGTGCGCGCATATCATCTATGGCAGCCGAGAGGGCGACATCGCCGTTGCGGTCGAGGTTGGCATTTGGCTCATCAAGAACAACAAGCGCTGGGCGACGGAACAGAGCGCGCGCCAAAGCTATGCGCTGACGTTGACCGCCGGAGAGATAAGTACCGAAGGACCCCAGTTCAGTGTCGTAACCATCGGGGAGGCTCAAGATCAGTTCGTGGGCGAAGGCTGCTTTTGCGGCATCCAGAACCTCTTCGTCGGATGCGTTCGGACAGAAGCGGGAGATGTTCTGGCGTACGGTTCCGGCAAACAATTCGACGCTTTGGGGTAGATAGCCGATGTGCGGTCCGAGGTCGTCGGGGTTCCATTGATCGAGACGGGCACCATCAAGGGTGATTTGTCCTCCTGCTGCCGGCCAAAGACCCGTGAGCGCTCGCACAAGCGTTGACTTGCCAGAAGCAGACGGACCGACGACGGCAAGCATTTGCGCTGGGGCCACCTTGAAGCTAACGCCACCGATGATGAGCTGGCGTGTTGCTGGCGATGCGACGCGCAAGCCGTTGACTTCAATGTTTCCTTTTGGCTTAGGGAGTGCGGTACGGCGCGGCTGGGGCGGAACGTTATCCAGAAGCTGACCCAGGCGTTCGTAGCATTCGCGGGCTTTCAGGAACGGGCGCCAGTGGCCAATCGCCTGTTCAATCGGTGCGAGTGCGCGGCCGAAGATGATTGTTCCGGCGATGATCGCACCTGCCGTGATTTCTCCGTAAATTGCGAGCAGGGCACCGACGGCGAGCATTAGCGATTGCATCAGCAGCCGAAGAGTGCGTGAGAACGCGTTCATGGTGCCGAGCCGGTCTGATGCCAGCATTTGCCACGAGAGAGATTGGCGGTTGCTCTCGGTCCATAGGCGTCGATAGTTCGGGCCCATGCCCATCGCTGCAATTGTCTCGGCGTTACGTTGGCCGGTTTCAGCAATATCGAGCGAGCGCAGGGCCGCTTTGCCTGCTTCCTGTAAAGGCGGGCGTGAGCGACTTTCCGAGAGCCAGGTCAGAACAATCAGGATGGCTGCGCCAATCGTGGCGGCAATTCCCAAAGCCCAGTGCGTGAGGAAGATGACCGCGAGATAGATGGGTGTCCAAGGTGCGTCAAAGAAGGCGAGCGGCCCGGGTGAGCCAACGAATTGGCGTAGCGATTCCAGTTCTCGCAGGGATTGGTTGGATTTCCCGGTGTCACCGCCGGTCACGCTGGATTTGACGGAAGCGTCGAAGATCCGTTCGCCAAGTTGCTCATCGAGATTGTGGCCAATCCGAATGATGACGCGAGACCGAACAATCTCAAGCGTGCCGATGATGGCATAAACACCAACCGTCAGGGCTGTCAGAGCGACAAGTGTGGGAACGGAACCCGAGGTTATGACGCGGTCGTAGACCTGCAGCATGAATAGCGGGCCTGCCAGCATCAAGATGTTGATGATGCAGCTGAAGACGCCAAGCGAAACAAAGGCTTTGCGATTGAAGCGCAAGGCTCGTTTAATTTCGCTCGTGCTTTCAATTTCCGGGCGGGATGTCGCGTCGGGTTGAGACTGTGGTTCTAAGTGATGTTTGTTTGCGCTTTCCGGAGCGGGATCTAGTTTAATTTTTCCGCTCGGTTGTGGCCGACGCTGAGTGGGGCTTGCGGCCTTGTTCTGGTGACTTTTTTCGACCTTGTCGACTTTCAACGGGACATGATCGGGTTGAAGCGGCCTGGCGATGTCTTTGGCCGTGGCCGGGCCGTGTGCTGCTTCTTTGGGTGGAGTTTTTTCTGCTTTTGATGGTTCCGCCAGCTCCTCGCTCCCGGGCGGATTCTGGTCCTTCTTGGGTGCCGGATGGCGGGGTTGAGTTTTGGCTTCGCGCTGGGCGTCGCCTTTCTCAGGTGCAGGACGATTTTCGGGCGTAGATCGATGCAGTTCGTCAATGTCTTGATCATGCGGAATGATCAAGATTTCGGGCCCGGCGTCGCGCAGCAGTTCTTCGAGGCGGCGGCGGCCGCGCTCCATACGCTCGCGTTCGGAAGCCATCTTTGATTGACGGCGGTTTTGGGCTGGGGCGCTTTTCACGTTAAACTCGGTCCAACTCTACGCTTGATGCGGTCTTTGCCTTTGCAGCTGCAATTCAGGCGGATTCCACCCGTATTGCGAAATTGCTACAGAGAACTTTCTACAAATTGGGTGAGGATTAGCTTAACAATTGACCGAAATTGCTTTTTTGCGCTCTGTTGGGATTCACGTTTAGGAGATCGTCACCAAATCCGACTACGATTGGTGTCGTATTAGTTATGCGTAACCCTGGAGTTAAGTATGCGTTTTATTAAGCTTGCGCTGGCGCTCTGCGTGCTGGCTGCGACAATGCTGGTCGCAGGACCGCAGGGAGCAGAAGCTGGTGGATGGCGTGAGCGCGCACCAGCTGGTTGGGGTAAAACCCGCGAAGTTCGTCACCACGTTTACCGTCCGCGCTACCGGCACGTTTATCGCTATCACCGCAAAACGGACCCGTATGCTTATCGCTATGAGCCGCGCGGTTACTATCCTTATTACAACTCGGGTTATTGGCGTCCGTCGCGTGTGGTGCGTAAGCGGTATCGTCGTCCGCCTTACTACAAGGCTTGGGGTGACAACCGTCGTGGATATCGCCATCGCGAATGGCATTACCGTAACTATGGCCGTCATCGCCGCGGTCATTGGTAATCGGAAGGCCGGCACTCCGGTCGATTGCCTATAAACATTGAAAAAGCCGTTGGCGTGTGGGGCCGGCGGCTTTTTTTATTGTTCGGTTGGGCTTATTCGGACCGGTTCATCGCGAACAGGTGAAAAGCAATGGCTGCCGCGTTCGAGACGTTGAGGCTCGCGAGCGCGCCTGTTGTTTCGATGCGGCAGAGTTGGTCGCAGGTTTCCTTCGTCAGTTGGCGCAATCCTTTGCCTTCGGCACCAAGTACGAGGGCGGTGGGGTGCTTTTGCTCGATCCCGGTATGGAGTGTTGTTTCGGCTTCTCCGTCGAGGCCGATTGTGACGACGCCAGCGTCTTTGAGGCTTGTGAGTGCACGTGCGAGGTTGGTTGCCAGGTGGACGGGCACGTATTCTAAGCCGCCCGAAGCAGATTTTGCCAACACACCCGACAATGGTGGGCTGTTACGCCGGGTCATGATCAGGCCGCCACAGCCAAATACAGCACCGGAACGTAGAATTGCCCCGACGTTATGAGGATCGGTGACTTGATCGAGAACGATGAGCGGGCGTCCCTCGCCAGCTGCGACGATTAGATCGTCCAGGTCCGGTTCGGGGAGAGGTTCGCATTCGAGGAACACGCCTTGGTGCACTGTATCGGCACCGAGTTTCCGGTCGAGCTGTTTGGGTGTTGCTTTTTCCGGTTCGAGATCGCGTTCCCTCAATTGAGGGGCGAGTTTTTTGGCCGCGTTTTCGGTCATGGTGGCCGATAGAATTTGGCGCTTTGGGTTGTTAAGGACAGCCTCAGCCGCATGCAAACCGAATATTTGGATCTCCTCGGGGCGTTCTTTGCGGTAGTCGGGCTTTTGCCGATTGCGCGGAGTGGCTTTTTTGTGGGGTGCTTTTTTGGAGCGATCGGCGGACATGGTTGGTGGTAATCCAGCGTAAATTGAGGTGGTTTTCGGTTCAGGAGGCTCTTGAAGCCTGCGGTAATGGCAGTCCTGACCCGGCCTGGCAATAGGGTGCGCTGAGGCGCTATGGCGCGGCAGAACTCGATTGTTTTCAAGAAGCTGCGGCCAGGGATGGTAAGTTGGTCCGTGTACGATGGGCGACCTGTTCAACAAACCGTCTTAAAGGCGTTGACATCGACACGCGAGCTAACCATAACATGGGCGATAGCCCCGCAGGCGTTTGCGGGGCGCTTTTGTTTGGGCCACCTTTGTTTTGGCCCGGATGGAGGGGTGCCCGAGTGGCTAAAGGGGGCGGACTGTAAATCCGCTGGCTTCGCCTACGTTGGTTCGAATCCAACCCCCTCCACCATCAATCTGATCTCCCAGGACAACCGAAAACTTTCTGAGATGCTTAAGAGCCCAGGAATTATGGGTTTAGCGCGCGGTGAAGTTCTGTGTCGAATTCGTTAGTCCCGGGCTGTGGCTGGAAATCCTGCGCTAAATAGTTACTGGTTCTTACAAACATTGGGGGCGCCTCCTGATTGGAAGAGGTGTGACCTGACACCATTTCCGGGCTAAGCGACGTGCCTGCTCGCATCAAAAATCAACTCACCGCGGGATTTGTAGCAAGCACTACGAAGCCTGGCCGTTATGGCGATGGAAATGGGCTCGCTCTATCCCTATCGCACCTCTGGTGCCAAAAAGTTGGATTTGGCGCGGTGGGATAGGTGGCAGGGAGCGCGCCTACGGGCTCGGCTCACGCGATCTCGTGACGCTGAAGGAAGCTCGCGAAATTGCTCTGTCGTTTTGAAAAGAGGCGCGCCGCGGCCGAGACCCACGACACATTCTACGGCCTAAAGTTACGCCAACATTTGGCGAAATGTTCGAGCAAGTGATCGATCTCAATCGACCATCATGGCGTGGCAATCGCTCTGAAATGCAATGGCGTTCGTCAACGAAAGTGCATGTGCTACCGGCGATCGCTTCAACGCCGGTTGATCAGGTTGCTGCGGCCGACGTGTTGCGCATCGTTCAACCGCTTTGGTGGACGAAACCTGAAACAGGAAGGCGGATTTTGAAGCGAGTGCAAGCGACGCTCGAACTTGCAGAGCGACTTGAAAGGGGAATTCGCATTTAGCGAGACGGATGCAAAGTTTGACCTCAAACCCGAAAAGCGCGAAACCGTTGACCCCGAAATGACGCGCACCTTGTTCGTCAACCGACTGGAACAACAAGTCGAACCGCGAGAGGCTAATGACTTGACGCCGGAGCGAATTGTTAAAGTCCATGCACAACGGGAACAGGCTAGCAAGAAACCGGCGAAGTACGTCAATTTCAAATTTTCGCCCTGGAGCCTGCAAACAGGGGCCGCAGAACGCGTCACATGGGCCCGCTGACACGTCATGTGCCGGTTGAAACACGTTGCCGGGCTGCGGGATACGCTGGGCGTCTGCAGATGCAACGCTCCCGACACAGTAAACGCGATGTTGCTGTCAGAGAGACTGAATGCGCCCGTCAAAGACTTGTCAGAGCTAGCTAACTGGCCCTCACCGACGCGTCACTGAGCTGTGGTGAGCATATCCGGCGGGGCCTGCCGCTGTCGACGCATAGAATTCTGGAAACGATCGAACTGCCTACCGGCAAATCCGTCCGCTATCGTCAGCAGAGCGGAAGCCGGCGAGCCGACTACGGACGTCTCGGGTTGACCCGTAAGAGACGTTGACGTACGCGGAACATGCCTCGCCGGATTCGTCTGCTTATATTCACATCACGTTTGACGGGTCGACAGACCCAGTGGAACAGAACAGCTGCTACAAAAACGTAGAGGTTTACCCTACGAAGCCATGCCGACGGCATATTGCCGTCGGCATCTCGCGTACTAAGCCCGATTACCCCGTTGTTTGCCACGTTGTATTCACGGCAACGCGAACATCATCGGGAAGCGGCTGTTGGCTGCTACCGGCTGCTGCTCCGAAGTCTGCGGGGTTGAAAGCTGCCATGGCGCTGATCAGTTGTTCGATGTCACCTGCCGCCAACGTGGCACCGTCGGCCAATTGGAACACATCCACTTGGGCAGCCGGATCAACGTACCAGTCTTCAAGTGTTATCGTACCATTGCTGGTGAGGTCGGAGACGGTCAGATCGTTGTCTAAGCGTTCAAACCACAACTGATCGGCCGCGATGCCACTACCGAAGGCAACGGTGTCAGTTGTCTCGGTTGACGCGTCCTGGTTTTGGATTGTGTCGTTGCCAAATCCCTGACTGAAGACATAACTGTCGTTGCCCGCACCGCCGTTCAGTGTGTCATCTCCCGCACCACCTTCGAGAACGTCGTCACCGGCACCACCAGACAACTGGTCGTTACCGAGGCCTCCTGAGACGTAGTCGTTGCCTAGGCCGGCGTTGATCGCATCATTGCCGGAACCGCCGAGGAGCACGTCATGGCTCGCCTCGCCGTCCGCCAACGTTGTCGCATCCGTGAAGGTTTCTCCGCCATCGCCTGCAATCCAGAGATCATTCGCACCTGTACCGGTGACAGGCGCAGCTGGATCAGATGCGATTTCCACGAGTTCAGCCTCATCGGTGATTTCGGGTAGAACGATGGGGTTGCCGCTACCGCTGTCTCGGACGATGGCAAGGCCATTATTGCGAACCTCAACTGATAGATCCGCAAGCGGCGCTGCCTTCTCCAACGAGACCAAACGCTTGGCTACGCCGCGGTCAAATTCGCTGAAGTCAGCAACGCGAATGCCATGTATGAAGCCTGCTTCGGCAGATAACGCCCAGCCAGCAGTGAGGGCACTGTCGGGATTCAGGATCTGGACAGCGTCAAAGATCGAGCGGTTATCGCTATAGAGACTGAGATCAGAACCAGCAACGATTGCTGCAATCAATTCGCCGTAGTTAGTAACCGTCGGGCTGTAAAGGGCGCTCAGTTCGTACGGATCACCATCTTGGACTTGGGCACCGCGAAGTGCCTGGAACGCGAGCCTCTCTGCAATTTCCGCAAGAGCGAGATCGGCGCTACCTTGATCTGGCGCTGAAACAACAGGCGTCAAATCCACTGTCGAGAAATCAATTGTACCAAGAGATATAGCCTCGCCATTCCGCTCAGCTTTTCTTTGAAGCTTGTTGTCGACAATCTCTAGCTTCTCTTCGTGGGTTAGGTACTGCAGTACGCTTGCCACCCGAAGTTGCGTTGTGAGAGCTAACTCGACGAATACATCGCGATGGCTATCAAAGGCGGACACCGCTTCTGCTTGTCCGGTCGCACCAGTTTGAACAGCTCCGACCAAATCTCTCGCAGCAACCTTGACCGCCTCTGCATAAGCGGCTTGCTCTTCTTCGGTTGAGTTCTCACCAGGAGCAGCCACGTTCACAACAGCGGTGTTGAAATCGGGGATCTCAATGCTGTCTCTATCGATACCAAGTCTTGCCATAGCTTCGACGATGCCCTCGAACTGGTGGGCAACCCAAACTTGCTCGTCAAACGCACCAATGGTTACTGCAGTCGAATTTCGGACAGCACTTGAGAGGCCGTCCGTTACGGCGAAATCTCCACTGCTTAGAGCCTGAACGACAGAGCGCTCGACGAAGGCAATGATTTGTTCGGTTTCATTTGCTGCAACCTGGTCCTCATAGTCGGAAGCGGCCGGATCAAGTGTGTCGTCCTCAACAATTGTTAGCGCAGACAAGTCAGGCAGATCGAAGCTGTTAAATTCGATGCCGACGTTAGCAAGTCGATCCCGCATTGCTGCGAAAGCTGGCGAGAAAGACGTCGCAACCCGCAGACCAACCTCAAACCGATCCATGCGGTCAGTTGAGAAGCCCACAATGGCACGCCTTACAATGTCATCACCGTCAGTTGCCCTTATCGCAACGTGAGACCGGATCAAAGCGCCGTCCGCGTTCCTTAAGCCACCTTCAAAGGTAGCCTTAACAAGGCGGACCGCCTCCTCAGTAATCGCTGTCAATGCATCGTCTTCATCATCTATGCGGCCAAGGGCATCAGCATTGACGGTTGAGAAGTCTGGCTGATCGTAACTAAAAGTACCCGCCAGAAACGCACTGTCAGTTACACCTGGCTCAGCATTTTGAGCCGGCGCCAAAATGGATGTCATCAACCTCTCGAAATATGTTGCCACGGCAATAAGGCGGGTGAAACCTTCTTGGCTGTTCGTTGTTGCTTGCAAGATGGCTGCTTTTGCGGCCGGACTATAATCAAGCATTACATCAGGGTTCGCCTGCAAGGCTTCACGGGTTAGGCGCGCACCCCAGTTTCGGATGCGCTCATCATATTCATCTTCCGTTTCGGTGTAGTTTCCGTTCGCATCCGTTTGGCGAAACAGCCCGCCTACGTTGAGATCGGCTAGCGGAATAGCTGCGACCGAACCACCGGTGTTACCCAACACACTTTCGAGGTTCTTCTGGAAAACAGTGGCAGCCACCATCTGCGCTTGTAGCTGTTCCATGTGCCGGACTTCAGTTGTCAGCAGAGCGCGAACGATATTGATTCCGAGGATGTCTTTGTTTCGCGTGCTCACACCGCTGGTTTCGTCATTCAGCGTCCGGCCGAATTCTCTTGCGGTGCGCCAAACGGCGTCATTATCCGTCCCTACGGCGTCGTTGAAGTTTCGGGGATTAAAAGCAAGTAAGAGCCTGTTGACACCGCTATCAACTAGATCGGCACCATCTGGTCCTTGATTGTTCGTGCTATAGAACATCTGGGCAAGGTTCGACCAAACGCTTGCCCACTTAACTTGCAATAGAAGCCTTTCTACCGTCGTTGCGTTATTGCGATCCAACTGGAAAGCAATGAACGCATTGCCACCTTGTATATCAAGACGTCGAGCAGCATTCGTAACCGCTTCGTCGACAAGTCTTTTCGAATTAAACGAACGAAGACGTCTTTCTGGAGCACCCGCACCACGGATCTCGGTGCGGGAAAACTTGTCGCTGCCGACCCGTGAATTGTGGAACGTAATACCAACGCGTCTGGCGGTACCCCCGGCAGCCTTCATCAGTTCGTTCATGATGGCCCGGGTGCGGATCATGCGATCCCTAACAGGCCGCATGAAATCCATGTCGTTGCCGCGATAGGCCGCCTCAACAAAGCGATTCGTCCCACCATAGATAATGATGGTTCCCTCTCCCCAACCCTCGTCAGGGAACAGGTTTCCGACCCAGTTGCCTATGAGTGTTCCAAGGGCCGTACCGATAAAGGCACCAACACCGGGCAGAAGGAAGGTAGCCACCGTTGAGCCGATTGCCGCCACCACTTGTGAGGCCACTTGGGCCGTCACGGCGATCATGCCCGCGGTCGCCCCAACTGCACTACCGATTGAGGAGCCAATTGCGCCACCGACGTTTTTCACTTCAACAATCTCGTTGGCGAGCCGCGTACCGACCATCGTTGCGATGTTGACGCCAATGCCGTTGACCAGTCCACCTGGGTCGAACGGAACGCCAGCGACGAAGTTTGACGATGGCGCAGCGACGATGCTGCCAAGTTCACTGAATCCTGCAGCGCTGAGTGCCGTCCCGGCGACCTGTTTGAGGCCGTAGTTGATCGTTGAGCTGGCAGCGGTTTTAAACAGCGCCGAGCCGAAGTCGTTATCATCGAGCCCAATCGCATCAGCCAGACCGTTTGCCAGAAGACCAGAGGCAAGTCCGATGCCGCCGCTAACTGCGTTACCGGTAAAGTTCAGACCGAGGTTGGAGACAAAGTTCTGGTTCAGATTACCGTTCACGTCGAACAGGGAAATACCGGTCTGCTGGCCGTTGATGGGGTCGTAGCCCGTTACGACGTCGAATGTTGCGCCAACGGCCCCAAGGCTGGTCTGCAATGCAGAACTAACCGCGATGTCAGCGAACACATTGTCGGTCGGAATGAGTGTGCTCAACGAAGCGCCAAAAATCCTGCCGAGCGCCGCGCCTGAGACAAGCGGTCGTTCACTGGCAAGTGTTGCTGCGGTTTCTTCGAGCTGTGCGTCGTCGTTCTGTTTGCCAACAACGAGTCTTGGGCCGTCGTTGAGGGTATCGTTGCCCTCGCCGCCGCCGATCGTGTCGGAGCCATCGCTGCCAGAAACGTCAGGAGGTGTTGTCGGTGTGATCAGTCCGGTGTAGCCACCGTTGTCATCCCCGACGCCACCGAAGGCTTCCTGGCCGCCAACGTAAAGTGCATCGTTGAAACTGGGGCCGCTGTCCCCCTGCGTTTGGTTCGCTTCTCGGACAAAATACTGCGATGTCACACCCAGTTGCGGCGGGTTATTCGGATCGGCATCCGGTGGCGGATCAATCGGCGCTTCGACCTCGCGATGGCCGATGGTTGTGGTGATAACGCCATCTTGGTCCTGGATCCCATACCAAATCTCGAAGTCCCCAAAGCTTGCTGGCCAATCTGTCTGATCGCTGAAGTCGGTCGTGCCGAAAGCCTGGAAAGGATCGTAATCGGTAAACGTAGCGGAAGGACCGGTAGGTCCGAACGGCGAATCCAATTCGACGATCGTGAAGCCAGGAGGGACATCGGTGAACTGGTGCGTGATGTCATTACCCTGAAGTGTCAAACCTCCGGGAATGAAAACGTTGTCAAGATCGCTAAACGAAAAGTCCTGATGCAGCGATGCGCCAAGTTCGGACAGCAATGACGTTCGTAATAGGTGCGGTGTGTCGTCAACAAAAGACTGATTAATCGTCGAAACTAAACCGGTTTGGGTGTCGACCACATCGAACGCGAATGAGCCATCACTACCCACAGACTGGAAGCTATTTGGAGCAATTTCTTCATTATCTTTGAGAACCCTATCACCCCAAACAGCAGCCCGAGCCCTGTTGCGCGCGTCCTGGAAGAAATCCTCGAAGCTGCTGTAGGGCCATGTTGTCGGCGGTTGGTTCCCTACAGCATCCTGAGCTTGCGTGCGCATCCAACGCAGGGTTTGCCCATCTACAGAAAGCTGAAGTTCAAGGTCAAAGCCAACGTCAGTGCCGTAAGCGGTATGAAACGTTGACCCCACAGGGGCATCAATTAGGCCGTTGAGGCCATTGCCAGCTAAGGCAGCAGAAATAAATGACCAATTATCAGATAGTGACGCAAGAGCATTTATCGTGATGCCGGACCCTTTGAACACAGCGCCTTCAGCTTGCAACGAAAATCCGTCGGTCTCGGTGCGCCAACCTTTCATCAAGTGAAACTCAGTTTCAGCAGACAACTCGATGGCGCCAGGTATGCCAGACCAAGACAAACTTAACGCAATCCCGTTTTGTTTTGTAGAAAGGCCCGTGTTGTCGATAATAAATCCGCCGCTTAGTTCGCCTCCAAAACCTGAGCCGGAACTGCCTTCTAGGGTAGGGACAACACCAATGGAATAACCATTCGGCAAACTAATAGCCAAGTTGCGCAATTCCGAGTGCGATGGAGGGGGAAATGCATTTAAACGGTTCTGGACACTCTGCAGTCGCGAGAGTAGGTCTGCTCTCTCTTCTGGTGACATCGCGTCTGTTTCTCCAATTGATAGGCTCTAAAGTGGAATTTCCGGCTTGCGAGTTTTTTAGGTTTAAACACTCATTCGATTAGTGGGCCCAAAACAGCCAAGACGAATAAAAGCGTTCCCAGTAGACAACCGAAGCAATAAAGGCAAAACCTAGTATGCATCGCTCTAAGGAACGGGTTACTAACTGTTGGGGGCGCAATTACCCACCTGCACAGTAACCTACTGTCAACCGCCGGCCCCGTGCCCATAATTGAAGACACAACAGACTTGTATTTCTTGCTGAGTTTGAAATACAGAAGGACAGTGAGAACAAAAGGTGCAATCAAGAGAATGCCGCTTAAAGCCTCCAACCATGTTGTGTTGCTCACTCGGCTAATCTCCTGATTTTATCACTCGCAACTGAAACGCTCCGGCATTCTCATTCACGCTGGCGTCAATCACACCACCGATTGGGCCGAGCGCTGCACCGGGAAGCAGGCTATTGCTGCGCGGTTCAACAACCAATTTGTAAGTTTTGCCCGGCACCGCATTCAGATTGATCTTGAACTCACCGGGATAGGACCACGCGGACGCCGCGATGACGACTGAGCCCGACGGAACGTTGAACGACGAGGTGGCACCAGCCCACACATCAGCTGCCTTCTTACCGTTGACGGTGATGGTGGCTGGCGCGCCGGCGTAAACAATCGAGCTTGGGCGGGTTACGGAGACGCGCGCCTGCCCTTCGGGGATTGCGCCCGTGACAAGATTGGTGTCTCCAGCACCACCTGCACACCCTGCAAGCAGGACGCACATGACCGCGACCACGAGTGGAGAGTATTGGGCGTTCAGCTTCATCAAGCCACCTTCATGGTTCGTTGGCCGTCTACAACTTGGAGGTAGCGCAACTCGCGCTCGGGGAAGACTTTGGTCTTCAGGTCTTTGACCATTTCCTCAACGCCTCCGAACGGGGCGATGACTTCCACGATCCATGCCTGATTGCCCGACTGCCAATCCTGCGGGCGCAGCTTCGTCGTACCGCCCAGCAGCATCTGTTCAACCTCGGCGTTGACGGTCGCCCACAGCACGACACCGATCGGACGGTCTTGCGCGTAGTAGAGGCGGAACTGCTGCAACAGCGCCGGCGTCATCACGAACCATTCCAGGTCCTCGATGAAGAAGCGTTTGTGCAGCGGTGATTGGCTCATCAGCCAGGTCACTTCACCCAGCACCGACGACAGCGTTTTGGCATGACCTTCCGGCAGCGGATGGCTGAATGGGTTGTCTTTGTTTGCGCCTTCATTTCCGCCGATGTTGCCGGATGTCGTGGTGGAACCCGAACCCATCGATCCCGGCGCGCCTGCGCCCGTTGATCCCGCGTCACTCATTGTTTACGACCCTCCTCGCGAAGCTGTTTGAGATTGCGTGCTCTTTCTGGGTCCACACTTCCTGAAGTCGTGTGGAGCCGGTTGGTCCACACTTCCTTTGCCCAACACGCGCTTGCGCTGTGTTGACGAGCCAAAGTCGTGTGGAGCAGCACTCTCCCGCGATCAGCCCCGCGGCGCAACTTGATCCAACTGTTGGGATTTGGTCCCCCCAAAACCCGCGTGTACGGACGTATCGGAGACACTTGTCATATGCAAGCAGATAGTTCGTGTGCGAATTATGTGTAAACTATATGGTTGCTGGGCTCACCGGAATAATTTTCTAATGCGATGGTGGTCAGCCTGGCTGCAATTCTGAATGATGCGTGTAGGTGCGGCGTGTTGGCGCAATATTCAGTTTCGCGCGGCGGTCAGTTATTGCCGTTGAGACACCACATAACGGAGTTATTGACCTTTATGGTATGGATTGTAGCGAAACAGCGACAGCCGTGAAGTTTCAGCGTTACCAGCTGATACGTTCTTGCAGGTAATCACCGTTCCCTTAGCAACTCATCACCATAACGCAAAAGTGGTGACGGGAATTAGCTGACTACAGTACGCCGCCGCTATTGAAATAATTGAAATGGTTGGCGTGTTCGCACACCGCAAACACGAGCGGTCATGCCATGCACTTTCATTCGTCCAACGCGCCATCTTGTGAGCTTAACTTTCTTATCAACGATGGAAAACTTACACATGAGAAACTCGGTTCCGATGCCGGAGGGTTGGTCCTCGCGTCCGACACTAATCTGCTTCACCGGCGCAGCATAGATGGCCATCTTATGTCCAAGCTGACGCTCAACAGTTGCCAGGCAAACAAGGCCTGGGGATGGGCGAAGCGGACCCGTGAGTTCATACCGCAAAGTCTCAAAGATGCCTTTGTGCTTGTAGGTCTTCAATCTTTCCACACAATCGGTCAACTGCTCTTCGGTGACGTGCGTTGCTACAGCGTCGAAAGAGTGCTTCGTTGATAGAGGTCCAGCGCAAGCAGTCAAACACGTCAGCGAAACCGCGAAAATCAAGATTTTCGCAGCCCGCCGCATAGCTGAACGTTTTGACAAATTGTCCACTCCGTCAAACGCTTTCATTACCGTTCCCTCGGTGCGTCGTCGCAAAAAACAAAAAAAGCGGCCGGGAGAGATAACCAGATCGCGGCAAACACACTGCAAGTGGCTTCTAGTTCCTTAATCGACCGTCGAGCCCGCATCTTGCTGCGAAGTGAGGATTCGTGACCATAGCCCCCAACATGCCAGCGTGCAAAGACGACCTTGTATTTGACTTGAGCGAATTCGCATAAAAGGAAAAGTCTTTCCAGATACGACGGTGGGTTCGTTTGTCTGACACCGTTATGGATACTGACGACAGATGCAACGTAACTTTTGAGTTTGTATCCCGAAGGGGGCAGGAATCTTACATGGCACGTGAAGCCGGGACTGAAACTCAAAGACCCAATCTGCTCGTAGCGAATGGTTCCCAAGCAATTCTTCTTGTAAGTCTTTAAGTGATTGGTGCATTCGGCCAAAAGCTTCTTGCTTGCGTGCTCTGGAGCTTCGTGGACCCTTCCCTCCCGAGAAAGGTTTGGCTTTCGTATGGATAAAGGCTGCTGCGGGCACCTAACCCAACCAGCGCACATATCACCGCCAACGTCCCAAAAATGGACCACATAATTGCCCGCTTAACGACTAGCCGCCGCACGTGCCGACCTCGCTCGTCAGCGCTCCCTTAGCGACTCATCACGATAACGCAACAGCGGTGACAGGAAATAGCTGATGACAGAACGCCGCCCCGTTTTGATTTCTGCCTGCACCGACATGCCTGGAGCCAGTGGCACCCAACGTGACCCGACAAGTATTTTATCATCCAGAACTTCAACAATGGCTTTGTAAATCAGGCCTCGTTGCTCGTCTGGCATGGCATCTCGCCAGATGTGTTTGACGCGACCGGGGATGAGCCCATAGCGCGTGAACGGGAAAGTCTCGAGCTTGATCTCGACCTCCTGACCTTCGGAGACGAAGCCAATGTCCTTATTGATGACGGTGACTTCGGCTTCAAGCGGGCTACCCAGCGGTACAACGCGCAACAGCACATCCTTCGTTGTGACAACACCGCCGACAGTGAAAACCGACAGTCCAAACACTGTTCCATCGATCGGCGCGCGCAAAGTGCGTTGCGCATCTCGGCGAGCTTCCTTGCGGACCTGCTGCTCCAGTGTGGCGATCTTTGACAGAGCTTCGGCACGGCGTTGAAGTTGCGCTGCACGGAATGAGGCTTCAACTTCTTCGCGTCTGCGCAACAGTGCTTCGATTTTGGATTTGCTCTGCGCCTGAGATGCCTTGTTGCTGGCTAACGATGAGCGCGTCTCGATGATCTGCTGGACGGCTTCAAGATAACGGGGTTCGGCAACAAGTTCTTTGCCGTAGAGGGTTTCAAGCGCTTCCTGCCTGCTTTCCATTATCGGCAGCACGTCCCGAATCCGGCTTTCCTCCAGCACTGCGACTTTGAGTTCGCCGCGCATCTCTTCGAGTTGGGCGTTAATGGTCTCGGTTTCTGCGCGATGCTTTTGGTGTTCGCCAAGCATTTGCAAGCGCGTCACCTCCGTGACGGTTGCGTCGGCACCTTCGGGTCGCTCGAACGCGACAGCAGGATCATGAGATAGGATGGCCGTAGCGCTGGCCGCATCAAGCCGTGCCTTGAGGAGATCTGAGCGCAGCGCTTCAAGGTTCGCTGCTGTCTCAGTTGGGTCAAGTTCAACGAGCACATCACCTTTGCGGACCTGCTGGCCGTCTTTTACTGGAAGCGCACGGATGGTGCTGTTTTCAAGCGGCTGGATCAGCTTGGCGCGTTCGTGGGTCACTAGAACACCTTCGGCGACGGCGACAGTATCAATCCGGCCGAGGATTGCCCAGACGATCGTTGTCAAGAAGAAGGCCCCAATAAGCAACGCGGTCATACGCGCAGCAGGCCGAGGTGGCGTATCTAAAACCTCCAACGCGGCTGGTAGAAACTCCAGTTCATCGCGATTGCGGCCCTTGATCGATTTGTGTTTCAGATCGCTCATTGGAATTCCATCACTCAACCAGCTGACTGCTTGACGAGATCAGCATAAATACCGCCCTGTTTGATCAGTGCATCGTGTGTGCCATCTTCCGCAACCTGCCCTTGATCCATCACCAGGATGCGGTCCGCCCGGCGCACGGTGGACAAGCGGTGAGCCACAAGGAAGACGGTGCGACCCTTACAGATGTCACGCATGTTGTTCTGGATGATGGCTTCGCTCTCGTAATCCAGAGCTGAGGTTGCTTCGTCGAATACGAGGATACGCGGGTTGGTTGCCAACGCCCTCGCGATGGCAATGCGTTGTCGCTGCCCTCCTGAGAGGTTGCTGCCGCGCTCTTCCAACTGCGTGTCGTACCCCTGGGGCAGCTGCAAAATGAAGTCATGAGCCGCGGCAAGCTTTGCTGCTGCTATAACGGCTTCCATCGACATGCTTGGGTTGGCCAAGGCAATGTTATCGCGCACCGAACGGTTGAACAGGATGTTCTCCTGCAGGACGACACCAATCTGCCGACGCAACCAACCTGGATCGAGTAACATGATGTCGATACCGTCGATCAAGATCCGACCACGCTCTGGGACGTGCATGCGTTGCAATAGTTTTGTCAGCGTTGATTTGCCCGAACCTGAACGTCCGACAAGACCAACCACCTGACCGGGTTTGATATCTACGCTGAGGTCACGGAGCACTTCGGGCGTGCCGGGGCGATAACGGAACGTGACGTGCTCGCACTGAACGAGCCCACGTATCGGCGGTAAGTTTGGGTGGGTCGCGGTGACACTGGCTTCGGTTTTGGTATTGAGAATATCGGCCAGCCGGTCGACGGAAATGCGGAACTGCTGGAAGTCCTGCCAGAGCTGAGCGAGGCGCAGGATCGGACCACTGACTTGTCCGGCAAGCATATTGAAGGCGACCAGTTCCCCAACCGTCATATTGCCTTGGATCACCGCATGGGCGCCAAACCATAGAATCGCGCCTGTTGTAATCTTGTTAACGAGCGTGACTGACTGCGAACCCACGGTGCCAAGCGTGATCGTCTTAAACGCCGCTCGAACATAAGCCGCAAGGTTCTCCTCCCACCGCTGGTGCATCTGCGGTTCGACCGCCATTGCTTTGAGCGTTTCGACGCCGGAGACAGCTTCGACCAGAAACGCCTGATTGACTGCCCCACGCTCAAACTGTTCTTCGATGCGCTTTTTGAGGAGTGGTGTCACAAAGAGTGAGATGACGATGTAGAACGGCAGTGAGGCCAGCACCACATACGTCAGGGTCGGGCTGTAGTAATACATCACAGCAAAGAAGATGATGGTGAAGCCCAGATCGATCACCAGGGTCAGCGCCGAACTCGTCAGGAAGTTGCGAATGTTCTCCAACTCACGAACGCGAGCGACTGTTTGTCCCGTTTGTCGGCTTTCAAAGTATGACATCGGCAGAGCCAACAGGTGCCGAAACAGCTTCGCACCCAGTTGCGCGTCCACACGGCTCGTTGTGTGGGAAAAGATGTACGTTCTTAGTCCACCCAGAACGACCTCGAAAACCGCAATGGCCGCCAGGCCGATAATGAGCACATCGAGCGTCGTAAGCCCTCTGTGAACAAGGACCTTGTCAATGATGACCTGCGAAAAGAGTGGCGTGATCAGCGCGAAGACTTGCAAGAAGAACGAGGCAACAAGGACTTCGGTGAACAGTGTCTTGTAACGCGCGACAACTGGCAAAAACCAAGCTAGACCAAACCGAAGCGACCCGCCGACGCTCGCCGCGCGACGTGCCAGGAAGACGACTTCTTCGGTCCAGTTTTGCTCTAGCGTTTGATAGTCCCACTCTTGTGCCGGACGTCCGGCTTCCTTCACAAGGACGGACTTATCGCCGACTTTCGCGATAATGAAAAAGGTGCCGTCGCGGGCTACAGCAATGGCAGGTGTCGGGAGCTTTTTGAGACGCGACAAACGAGAAAAGCCTGCCTTGGCTTTTAGGCCCTTGGCGCGTGCAGCTCTGATGATGGACAGTTTATCGAATTGGCCGCCACCAGGCGCATACGTGTGCTGCAGGGCCTGGGGATCTGCCGGTATCTCATGGAAACCAAGGATTGTAACAAGGGCAATGAGACCGGTATCAACGCTTGGCGCTGGAGCCTTTGGCTCTTTTGCTTTTTCCAGCATGCCCTTCAAACTCACACACACATAATGAAGGTGCCCGAAGTCTCCCACAGCGCGGCTACAACCCGACGCCACTCCGAACTGAGCGGTCACCTAACAGTCCGCGTGCGTCTCGTCTAGAGGCTTATCGATCAACTGAAAACTATAGAGAAAAGGATAGGGAAACCGTTTTTGGGCTGTCTGAAACGTGCGGGATACGCGGTTTTGTCTGACTCCGACGAACCGAAAACCAACCTAGCAGCACTCGAACGAAGACGATCCATGTGTTGGCCGAACCTGAATGTCTCCGGCACGCCAACTTTCCGCTTTCGAACACAATGCTGCTCGCAGTCAGGTACTGATTTCAGAAGCGCATGACGGCGGCATTTGACTCAAAGCGGACATTCTTCAATTGCCTCGATTAGAGTTCTTAGTCGACAACCTGCCGCGCACACGGTCTTCAAATGGAGCAACTATACCCAAATTCGTCATCGTCCATTTTTGCCGCCCTTGAGTTTAAACTGAAGAAAAGGGTAAAGCACACATGCAAGGTTGGAAGGACGGGATTAACAGCGTTGGCTTAGCGAATATCGATCCGGGAACGCCAATTGCGCCCGGCACAGCATTGCCAACCGACAGTCTGACACACGATCATGATGGACCGTCGAGCCTTAGCGACATACGATATTGGAAACACCGGATGCGAGTGCTGCAGTTGACATGGCACGTTAGTATCCACACCTCGGTGAAGGTCGCCTGAGCGATCTCGCATTCGCTCGTGAGATGGGATAGCGATGGACCCCAAATGGGTCGACATCCTCGTAGGAAACTCCAGTCAGGCTCACTCGCACTCCCAATACGGCGGCGATCCAAACTCTTCAATCAAATGGTCGACGAACGCGCGAACCTTTTTCGCCCCTCGGCGGCTCGGCAGGTAGACCGCGGAAATAGAACCGGTAGATGAAGACGGATTAGCCTCCCACCCACCTAAAATCTGGACGAGTCGTCCCGCAGCGATATCGGGCCCCACGAGCCAAGTCGGCATAAGAATGATACCTGCACCACCGAGCGCAGCCTCAAGCAGGATCTCGGACCCGGTCGCCTTCAGCCCACCCCGGACCCGAACCGTTTTACTTTTCTCGCCACACCGAAAATGCCACGTCGCGCCTCCTGTTTCGTAATCGAACGTCAAGCAGTTGTGATCGGTTAGCTGTTCTGGAGAGACCGGCGTGCCGTGTTCACCAAGGTAATCTGAGCTGGCGCAAACGATCCGACTGTGGGGAGCAAGATTCTTTGCGATAAGACTTGAACTGTCGAGCGCTCCAAGCCGTATTGCGACATCTATTCGGTCTTCAACCAAGTTTACGATGCTGTTGGTCGCAAGCAAGTCGAGCTGGATGTCTGGATATCGTCTCAGGAATCCGGGAAGCGTTGGGGCAACATGTAATCGCGCAAACGCGACAGGAACACTGACACGCAGAACACCGCTGGGCGGACCCTCAGCCTCGCAAACGCTACGATCAGCCTCCTCGAGTTCACCCAGAATACGTCGCACATCTTCCAGATACTGCGCTCCCGCATCCGTAAGCGTGACACTGCGCGTAGAACGGTTGATGAGCAATGTGCCGAGGCGGTCCTCGAGCGCGTTGATTTGCCGAGTAACTGATGACGTTGCAACGCCCATGCGACGCGCCGCGGGTGCAAATCCTCCGTGGTCAATGACGGCAATGAAGGCGGAAAGTGATGCAAACCGATCCATCAGACCTTTGCGTTTGGCGCAACGAAGAGTTCTAATTTATGTCGATTAACATTTACTACGCAAAGCATCAAGTTGGTGAGAGAAAGGAGATTTCACCATGACGGTCCAAATCAACGTGACATCAGATTTCATCTGTCCGTGGTGCTACATCGGCCACGCTCGGCTTTCCAAGGCCATAGAACTACTCTCCGAAGACGTCGATGTAGATGTTCGCTGGCATCCTTATGAATTGAACCCGTCAATGCCGCCGGAGGGCATGGAGCGAAAAGTCTATCGCTCGCTCAAATTCGGCAGTTGGGCGCGTAGTCAGCAACTCGATGCACAGACGGTTCTCGCGAGTGAAAACGACGACGTTACTTTCAACTACGACCTTATTGAACGCACACCCAATTCATTCGCCGCCCATCGTCTATCCGCCCTTGCAGCCAATCAAGGCAAGCAGAGTCTAGCAGCACACGCCATCCTGGAGGCGTATTTCCGGGACGGACGGGACATCGGAGATGCTGACGTGTTGCGCGAGATCGCGAGCGAGGTGGGGATTGATGCCGAGGCATTTAACACGTGGTTCGCGAAGGAGGTCACGACAGCGCAAGTTCGAAGTGAAATCACCAAAGCCACTCGCGGTGTCCATGGCGTACCGCAATTTGAAATCGCTGGTGAAGTCCTTGGTGGAGCGCAACCTGCCGAAGTTTTGGCACAGGCCATCCGTCGAGCAGCGGCCACCCTAAACGCACCGTGACCCATAAGTCCGCACCCCGAACTCGAGGACATCATGATTAAACCGCCAACAACGAATCCAGGCTTCGCCCAGGTCTTTCAACCTGACCACCTTACACTTGGCTTGATGTTTCCAATGGCACCGCTGACCGATGGCGTGCCGGACATGTCCGGACAGCTAGATCTTGCGCGTCGCGCAGATCGACAAGGGTTCGCAGCACTTTGGTCACGTGACGTACCCTTATTTGATCCCGAATTCGGTGATGCCGGCCAGATATTTGACCCATGGGTTTGGCTCAGCCAGGTGGCAGCAGCGACTAAGAGCATCTCGTTGTCAACGGCAGGCATTGTTCTGCCGCTGCGCCATCCCTTGCATGTGGCGAAGGCTGCGACGTCGCTTGATGTGATATCGGGCGGTCGGTTTATCCTTGGTCTCGCCTCAGGTGACCGGCCAGCTGAGTATCCGGCATTTGGTTTACCCGCAGATGATCGCGGAGCACGTTACCGGGACGGCGTCGCAACAATGCGGCGCGTCACGGAAGAAAGTTACCCAGCAATCGATGAACATTCCTCGCAAATGCAGGGGCTCAACCTGCTTCCTAAACCGACCACCGGACGTCTCTCCATGTTGGCCGTTGGAAGCGCCCAACAAAGTGTGCAGTGGATCGCCCGCAATATGGACGGGTGGGTGACTTACCACCGCGATTTGCCGGACCAAGCCAAACGTCTCAGCCTTTGGCGGACGATCGTCGAACAGGTGTCTGCAGATCGTTTCCTTCCAGTGGCGCAGTCGATGTTTATTGACTTGACCGACAACCCTGACACCACGCCGAGTCCGATCTTCCTCGGCTATCGTCTCGGCCGTCATCGACTGATCGAACACTTGTTGGAACTTAGAACGCTCGGTGCAAACCACGTCCTTTTCAATTTGCGGCATAGCCAGAGACCCGCCGATGAGGTGATTGATGAGCTTGCGCAGGAAGTCCTTCCGCTCTTTCCGACACTGAACACCCACACTCGAGCTGCACCACGTGCGGCCTGAAAGGCAAGTCCATGACCAATCCTGCAGTGAAAAGCAAAAGAACAAGGCGCGCGATCATTATCGGCGGTTCGCTCAGCGGACTATTCTCTGGAGCGCTGCTTAGAGAAATCGGCTGGCAGGTCGATATTTATGAACGGTCGAAAAGTGACCTCGACAGCCGCGGTGGTGGCGTCGTTCTACAGCCCGACGTTCTGAGGGTATTCAATCGTACGAAGGCTAACGGCACACTCACGAACCGTGGTGTCCAATCCCGGCATCGTAGAGTTTTCCGGCCAGATGGGCGCATCGAAAGCAAACAGATTGCGCCCCAGATGCAAACCTCTTGGTCCCTGATCTATGCGACCATGAAAGACGTCTTTGGTGATGGTTCCTACCACCAGGGAAAAACGCTGGTGGATATCACACAGGATGACGATGCTCGAACTGTTACGGCTGTTTTTTCCGACGGGACCGAAGAAACCGGAGACCTTCTGATCGGTGCCGATGGGAATGGTTCAACTGTGCGAACTCTGCTCTGGCCAGAAGCCCAACCTACATATGCGGGTTATCTTGCATGGCGCGGACTTGTTGATGAGAACAAGATGCCAGACGTTGCACGTGAAGGCCTTCACGGTGACTTCGCATTCGCCAACAACCGGCACTCGCACATTCTTGGCTATCTGGTTCCGGGAACAGACCAAAACACAAACGACGGCCATCGTCTCTATAACTGGGTCTGGTACCGAACCGCCGACGCGGAACAGCTGCGTAGCATCATGACAGATCGTAACGGAAAGTATCGCGGTTACGCGATGCCAGAAGGACTGTTGGGCGACGAATGGAAAGCCACAGTCTACAAGGATGCCGATCGTCTATTGCCAGCCCCGTTCCGCGAGATCGTGAAGGCGACTGAGCAACCCTTTGGGCAAGCCATCCGCGATTTAACAGTCAAATCCATGGTGAAAGGACGCGTTGTCCTCATCGGAGACGCTGCGTTTATTCCCCGGCCACATACCGCTGCAAGTACTTCAAAGGCGGCGTCGAATGCTCTTGACCTTGCCGATGCCCTCAAGAGCAAGCCTGATAATATTGACGCTGCATTGGCAGATTGGCAGCCAGCGCAATTGGACCTTGGCAATATGCTCTATTCGCAGGGCACACGTGCGGGCGACTACCTCTTGTTCAAAACAGCACCAGCTTCCAAGGTCGGTTGAACAGTCCGGTTTTGGCCCGTCGCTGACCTCAGTCACGCGCATGGCACCGCCCGCGTCTAAGGTGGAAAGCCGGGACTGGCGTCTAGTTCGGCTTTCAGTAGTCGTGAGGACGTAGGCTAGTTTGTAAGCGACGTCTTAGGTTGACCCGCTAAAGACAATTCGCGGCGCAGCAATCCGGATTTGGATGCTACGCGATGCCTCGAACAGCAGGCATAGTTCGCTAGCGCTCCCTGCGATGATGAATTGGGGAACAATCCTCGTTTTTGCGAATGGTTAAGGTGCTCCCTGTGAAGCACACGCCACACTGAAACGATCGAAGTAGAACGTAAATTGGACGTATCCAGTTGCGGGTTGACGTCTGCGCGTCCGGTCTTTGAATCATCGTATCGATGCGGCCACGGGATCGTGGGAATAACTTTGGGCCACTTACACGTGCGGGCTCTATCCAGTGGTGTGCCGCAAAACGTTGGTAGGTTCAAAAGGCTGAAATCCAATCAGCTCGAATGCACTTTTTGGCAGCGAGCCGTGGGGAGGCTGAATAATGACTTTTTCAGCCTCCATTCCATTTAGCGCGAGGATACTATCGTTCGCCCATTCAAGGGGTTTGTTGGCCGGTTGTTGGCCCCCAGGATCGAATAGAACTGGGCAATGGTCGACGAGGCGGCCTCGACCGGCTGGCGCATGACGATCCAACTTACGCCCTCTGAGCACGGCGGCGTGGTGAGCGATCCCGCAAAAGCAAAATGGCTCGCCTCCTTGGGCAGCAGGTCCGAAGGGTTGATTTGGTCAATCGTTCCTGTTTCGCCTTTTTTCGCCGGCCTCGGTACTGAGTCGATGACGCCGGTCGCACCGCTCTTGACCAGCAACGCCACCACGGCGAGGCGACCTTGGTCGTCAGCATGAACGAGGTGTGTCTCCATAGGGTAGTGGAGCCCATCTACCGTATTCTCGCTCGGCGTATGAAAATGGAATTGTATCAGACGATACGTGCGCGCACCGATCTTCAGAACATTGCCTTTCGCCACGTTAACCTGGATCGTGTGACCGTTGTTGACGACGTTCGCCGGTCCGCCCCGGTAATCGAAGACGATGTCAGAAGCACCTGGAGCAGATTTAATTGGCAAGTCAATGGGTGACTGCGCCTGTCCCTTGCCGCAGGTCTCGAATTTTTTATCGAGGGATTGCCAAGTCGCTGGTCCATTTTCAACACGGTAACCCCAATGGGGTCCCGCGTCTGCGGCGGCGCTGGTCAGTCCACCGATAAGTCCAGCAATAACGAAAAGGGACAACCTGGATACACATAAGTCGTTTGACCATGCATTGATTGAGCGTTTCATAAGTCGAAATCCTTCTTTCGCTTGAAGTCACGGGGGGCCGCGCAGAAACCGGTTCGTCTCACGGGGGCTAAGACTGGGCGGAGGGAACGCCTCGGCCGGCCTCTGCGCGGGGAGTCAAGTGGTCTTCGTCTCTTCGGGCTGGTCGCCTGGGCCGTTCGCAACAATGGCGAGCGTCATGGTTGCCCAACCGGTGACGAGGAAGTTGATGCCTGCGAGAACACCGAGCGCATAAGGTGCGGCTTGCGCAAAGCCCGCCACGAGAGCGGCGCCAGCCGCGATTGCGATAACACCGCTCAACAATAGCCAGAACCAGGCCGACCCCCGCGACATCTGCGATGACCAGATCAGGCGAACGACCCCGTCAGACATGAAGGCCATACCGGCTGCGATTGTTAGGGCGACCGTTCCTTCGACTGGTCGTGTGATCAGCAGCCCACCAGCGAACAGATAGACCAAGCCGACGAGGACTTGCAGAAACACGCCAGACCAGTTTCGTGTAGCAAACGCCATTACGATCTGCATGAGGCCGACAGCAACGAACAACGAACCCATGAAGATCTCGATCGCAATCGTCGATACGACCGGATGGGCAAGCGCTGCGATACCTGCAGCAACAGTGATTGCGCCGACAAGCA
Organism: Filomicrobium sp.; assembly: GCA_040219445.1. GTDB lineage: Bacteria > Pseudomonadota > Alphaproteobacteria > Rhizobiales > Hyphomicrobiaceae > Filomicrobium. The sequence goes on from JAVJSM010000003.1 coordinate 1,556,996, forward strand.
CAAACCACCCTCTGTTTTCGGCAACCGTTGTCAGAAACCGGTCGCGGATCATTTCCAGGTTTTTGGGCGCTGTGATCGTATTTGAAGTCATGCGTTTTCTCCCTTACTCAAAGTGCGATTGACTTTCTCTGTTTTCTCAGTTGTCGAAATGGAACGCCGGCATTGCCTTGAGCTCATTTTCCGTCGCGCCTGGAAGCAGAACTTTTTCGTCGGCACCGACCTGGAACAGATGCGAAGGGATCACGACGTGTTTGGCATCGATTCCAAGAAAGCCGCCGACATCGACGATCGCCAGGTTGACCCGTCCGTCGCCTGAAACGATAAGGTCGTTGACGGTGCCAATTTCCGTGCTGTGTTCATTGAACACAGCAGCTCCAATTAATCGGCTGGCCCGAAAGCCCTTGGCCTCGACCGCTGCGACATCAACCTTCACGCCGAGAATGCTGCGGCCGACCGTGGGGGCACTGCTACCACCCAGTGAGTCGGGAGCAACCGAGCAAGTGGTTTCAGCCGTCAAAGCGAAGGCTGAGATAAATGGTCTGGTGAGAGACATGCTTTCACTCCGAATGTCTTGAGGGGCTTTGGACAGCGTCTGCTTGAAAACCTGTCAGGCCGCTTCAGCGTCGATGCGGTCGCGATAGGCTTTGACGGCTGCCTCGAGTGCCTTCCAGTGACGCTCGGTATCGGCTCGGACGTGCTGGTAGGTGGTTTTTGCTTCTGCGTGAGCGCTGTTGGACAACTCTTCCAATCGGCTGCTTGCCTCTTGCCACTCGCCGCGCAGCTTCGTCATTTGTTGGGTGTACCACTCGCTGGCTTTCCGGGACTCGGCCTTCGCCCGCTGCTCAAGTTCATCAAGTTCGTTACCGAGTTTCTCGATCTGCTGTTTTGCCTTCGCCACGTAGTCGGTATGGTCGGTCACGGTATTTGCTCCTGTTTCGTTGAGGGACGGGTTTCGATCTGTGTGATTGATCAGGTCTCAATCCTGACGCCCGTTGAAGCGCCCCGGGAGTGACTCACCGTGAATCTTGGATGTATGGTCAGTTTGCGGGAGGATGCGACATTGCCGGGAGCTACGCGTTATGGGGCCGATTGAAGATCATCAGCGCGCGCAATGCGCGGGTTATCCCGCTGCTGGTGCGGTCCGGGACCAATTGGAACGAATCTTGGCCAGCGCGCTCTTTGCTGATGCCCCACGTCTAAAGCGGTTTCTCGGCTATGTTGTTGACCAGTCACTCGCCGGCAGAAGCGACCGGCTCAAGGGCTATGCGATCGGTTTGGAGGTTTTTGATCGAAATGAAGATTTCGATCCTCAGACCGATACGATTGTAAGGGTTCAGGCCGGCCAGCTCAGAAAGCGCTTAGACCTGTACTACGCTGACGAGGGCTCAACTGACGACTTACGAATATTGATCCCAAAGGGCCGTTACGTACCAGAGTTCCACACCGTTAAGGAAGAAGTATCGGTCGTTCGTAACGGCTCGGCTGACGCTGGTGCAAAGCAACATTTTGATGCTTCAATTCACGGAGTGAAAAAGGGGGGCGCACCCTCACTGCTGGTGTTGCCGTTTCAAAACCACAGCAGCGATCCGGCTAACTCGTTCTTTGCTGAAGGGATTACCGAAGAGACGGTCGCCAACCTCGCACGATTTCGAGAACTTTTTGTCTTTTCTCGAACGACATCGCTTAGATTGGCACAAGAAGGCGCTGATATCCGAAGTCTTAACGAAGAACTTGGCGTCGATTTCGTCCTCGAGGGTAGCGTCCGGCAATCTAGCACTGTCGTTCGTGTTACTGTCCGACTCATTGATGCAGCAACGGATGACCACATTCTCTCAGAGCAGTTCGAGCGACCGCTCACACCTGAAGGCCTGCTAGTTATCCAAGATGAAATCGCGCTACTAGTAGCAGGGCGCGTTGCAAGTCACCACGGCCCGATCCGTCGCTTTGGCGCTCGTACTAGTGACCTTGGTGCGGTGCAGAGCTTGTCCGCCTTTCAGTGGATTTCAGCGTTTCACCATTACTATCGCACACACGATCCTAAGCTCCACAAGGAGGTGCGACAGGGCCTCACCGATTGTCTGGATGTGAATTCGGAATGGTCGGATGGTCACGCTGCTCTCGCGATCGTGTTGCTCGACGAGCATCGGTTGCACATTAATGAACGTCAGGATTTTGCAGCCCTCGAAAAAGCGTTTGAACATGCTGAAAGGGCTACGCATTATGACGCCGAGAGTGCTTTCGCATTTCTTGCCCGCGCTCTGACGTATTACCACCGTCGTGAATTCCCGGAATTCCGACTGGCTGGCGAACGGGCGATTAATCTCAATCCAGGACATGCTGTGGTCTTAGCCGATATCGGCCACTGTTACTGCCTTTCAGGCGAGTGGGACTTCGGTCTCCCACTTATTGATCGAGCAACTGAACTCAGCCCCGTCCATCCTGGCTGGTATAACCATGGTCGGGCGCTGTATCACTACATCAACGATGATCCCGAGGCGGCACTGCTCGAATTAAAGAACGTACAAATGCCAGGATTCAGTTGGTACGTGGCATTTCTCGCAGCCTTTTATGCTGAGTTGGGACGTCACTCCGACGCGCATGCGCAGGCGCAACTCTTGCTGGAGCTTGAGCCACAGTTCGGGCGCTTCGTACGAAAGGACTTTGGGATCTGGTGTGTCGCAGAACCGCTCACTGAGAGGATAATTGGAAGCTGGCGAAAAGCAGGGCTTGAAATCGAATAATACCGGTCGTGCCTCATGTGGAATGGAGTTTCTGGATAGGCGAGACACTGACTCCCCGAGTCGACGGCTGGCAAACTTTTGGTCCAAGCTTTGGGACCGTTTAGGCCGGCTTTAACAGATCTTTCGATTAGCGAATTTAGGGGAATGTAGGTCCACTGCTCACCGAAGCTGGCGTTCTTTCCCACTTACAAAACAACCGCTTCTGACCTCTTCGGACTTCTTCTCACTCATTTCCGATGCCGCGTTTTCCTCCTGACGGCACCCCGTCCCTCACGGTGAATCACTCCCGAACAACGAACCATTGGCGCAGCTTGGCGTCGGCGTTCAAAGCCCGCCGCGGAAAACGTGAACGTCACTTAGTCTGAGACCGAGCCGGCGACGGCTCGTGAAAGAAGCACCTCAAAAGGAAGTGAAACATGATCAAGAATTCCAAACTGCGCATTGTCATCGCCGCGACTTTACTGTTCCCGCTGGCGAGCATCGTCCAAGCCGAAGGCAGCAAGGCTCCCACGGTCGGTGCAACAGTGCTCGGTGTTGAAGTCAACGTCTCAGCCGTGAAGGCTACCGGATATCGGGCTAGCAAACTTATTGGCGCAACAGTGTACAGCGACGAAAAGAAACAAATCGGCACGGTCAACGACCTGATCGTCTCGAATGACGGTCAAGTCAATCTCGCGATTGTCGATGTGGGTGGCTTCCTTGGCGTCGGCGCGAAGCACGTGGCAGTCCCCACAAAGCTGTTTGAGCGCGGAGAGAAGAATACAGTCTTGTTACCTGAGACGACAGAAAACGACCTGAAGTCAATGCCGCCTTTCCACTACGCCCCTTGATTAAGAAGCCCGACGACCAATACGCCATGGAGACGCAGTTATGCTCGGCCCGTCCTCAGCTGCTCAAAAAGAGAATGTCTCGACATTCGGACCAACCAGCAGCACCGCCGCCGCTAACCGTAAGTGGCTTATTGCGGTGGGCATCATTCTGATGCTCACCGGTATCGGCGCGATTGCCTTTCCGTTCGCCGGAGTGCTCGCCATCGACAGGATTGTCGCAACCGTCTTCACGATTTCAGGTTTGGTCTATTTGGGCCATTCGATTGCTGTGCGCAGAATCAGAGGCTTCGCCTGGGAACTCGTACTCGGCATCCTGTATCTGTTGGCAGGTCTGTCCCTCTTCGCCCGTCCCATCGACAGCGTCGTCGTCCTGACAGCCATCATTGCACTCTCCCTGATCGCTGACGGACTGTTTCGCACTGCCGTCGCAATCACGATGCGACGTGGACCCTGGGGGTGGTTTTTCGCCAGCGGCATCATTGCGATCATTTTAGGTCTTACCATCTTCGCGCTTCCTGCTGGGAACGCAGTGTTGATGATTGCAGCCCTTGTCGGACTCAACTTGCTCGCCTCCGGCATGGCCTACGTGATGGTAGGTGCCTCTACCGAAACCAAGGCGGCAACGACAGAACAACGGTAGGCTCAAGACAAAACAGCATTGCGGCCAGCTCGCAAAGTTGGCGCGTGGTTTGGCAGGACTGTGCAGTGCCGCAAACGCTACTGGCGAAGCGGGGCTGCCGCGCCGCCCTCCCCCTTAATTCTCAACGAGGCACTGAAATGACTGAAACCGCCCTAATCACGTTCATTGCTGCGCTCTTCTCAATGATGAACCCGATCGGCAATGTTGGTGTGTTCGCTGGTATGACAGCAGACCGAAATGAAGCCGATGCGCGTCGAATCGCTTGGATGTGCGCTGGTGCGATCGGCGTCACACTCTTGGTCGTGACCTGGACCGGTGGAACGCTTCTGAAGTTCTTTGGCATCAACGTCCACGAACTGCGAGCTGCTGGTGGCATCATCGTTTTGCTGATTGGCCTCTCCATGCTGAGAAGCGATAACTCCCATCGCCAAACGGATTCGGAAGCGAAGTCAGATGCTGACCGCGATCAAATCGCCATTGTTCCTCTCGCCATTCCGATCGTCGCTGGTCCCGGGACTATGGCAACCGTCATTATCGCCGCCGAACGTCATTCCGGCATCAGCGCCAAAGTCGATTTGTCGGTCGCAGTCGTAGCGCTCGCAGCTTTCACCGGCCTGCTGTTCGCCTATTCAAAACCCATAGCGAACTGGCTCGGTGCATCCGGCATGGGCGTTGTCACACGCATCATGGGGATGGTCTTGGCGGCAATCGCGATGGGCATGTTGACGAGCGGCCTTAAGGGCATGATTCCCGCCCTGGCGGTTGGCGGAGCGGGATGACGATCCCTCTTCCCAACACATTTGCTCAAGGAGTATCCGATGGAAGCCCAACGACTAGGCTTTGACGGCTTCTTCGCCCGGTGGATTGGTCGCGCTGATCCTTGCGACCTACAACGGCAGCTCATTCAACCTGATCTCTTGGCGCATGACCGGGTCTTGGTGCTCGGTCCCCTTGATGCTGCTCTCCGGCTTATTGTTTGCGATCGCCTAACTTTTTGTGTTTCGCGCGACGGCACAGTCACTCGGCACGACCGCGGTCGTGCTGCTGGCGCTCTACTTCACCGGCATAATCTGGTCGCTCGCGAGCCTCGGCGTAATCGGTACTGGTGGGCACACGCTGATGCTGTACCCCGCCCTAATCGTAATCGCGACCACCCTAGCCATCGGGATGTCCTGGTCAATCATCCAACGGCGCATTGCCGGATAGGTCGACGTCAGCATGCTTTGACCTGCGTGCTTCCACACTTTCTGAAACGAATTTAAGGGAATGGAACAATGGCGATTGGAGCAAAAATGACAATGGTGATCGTAGCAGTATCTGTCCTGGCAATTGCCGGGTGCGACGCGACGAATTCGGCGAACCAGCTCACGGATCTGACGGAGACATCCTGGAAAGTCGAGGGCATTCCCAAGCAAGTAACTGCGACGATGTCGTTCGGCGCGGACGGTCGTGTGACTGGTAGCGCGGGATGCAACCGGTATTTCGGGACTTACAAAACATCAGGCCAAACAATCGAGATCAGCGGCATCGGTTCAACGCGGAAAATGTGTCCAGACGTTGAAATGTCCGTCGAAACGGAACTGCTCAAGTCTCTCGCCGTTGTCAATCGGTGGCAGGTCACATCTGACAAGCTGAAACTGACGGGCCCCGTTGATACGACGCTCGTTCGCCTGCGGCGCGTGAAATAGCGGCGACTTCGACGGGAGCAAAAAATGGCAAACATTGCGTCACGCAAAATCAGCGATCAGGAGGCGAGAGCATTTGTGCTGTCTGCCGTTGTCCTCTCCGCCGGCATCTTCAATATCGCGTTTTGGTATGGCGTGTTCGAGACGATCTTTTTCGAACACCTGTTCTACACCTGGGTGGCTGCCACCGTGGCGCTTGCGGCCAGCATGTTGGTACCGCCAGTCGATGCTCTGCCGGCATTCGTTTCCTGGCGAGGCCGTTTCGTGCTCTTGCTGCCGACGTTTTGGCTGGTTCTCGAAGCGACTTTGGGCAGCTCAGGTGTCGCAACGCCGACCAATGATTGGATCATTTTGATCGTCGCTGTTGCCGTTGTTGTGCTCACATTACCCTATCTGGTCTGTGTTCTAGTCCTCGTTGCGGTGCCTGACGCGGAACAATTGCGCACGCCAAAACTGCGGATTGCACTTATCGTCATTGCGCTTACTACAGTCATTGCTGGCGTCGCGATTGGCACAAACCACCGCCTGTTCCTGACCTGCAGTGACTTTAAGGTCGCTGGCGACGATATTCCCGGCAATTGCCGAGAGGCGGGGGCACCATGACCCGGCGTCGTCACCGTTCGGTTGTGCGCGTCAGCCAAGCCGGTGGGATCGGCGAGCGCCTAAAGCAATTTTTTCTCTCGCTTCTCAACACAACGTTGCTGCTAGGTATCGTTTTCATGGCCCTCGCTCTGACCCTCGTGGGCAAGTTAGAAACGTTCACCGAGAACGTGCTCAACGACGTCCGGCTCAGTTTACTGCATGAAATCGATGACGATGTGAAAGGCACGCTCGGCGCTATTGGCGAGGCGGAACAAGAGCTTAAACTTATTTCTGATCGCCTAACAGCAATTGTGGAACATCCGGAGCGCGTTGTGTCGCCACGGCTGTTTGTGGAGGTGCGCGCTCTCCGCGATGAATTGAACAAGATCCAAAAGACTGCCGACACGTTGCCGCTTGGTACCGCTGATGTGATCGCCCAACGCTTGAACGTAACCAACGAACTTTTCGCAACTGCACTCTCAGGCGAAACTCAACGTGATATGCAGCAACTGAGTAGCGATGTTATGCGCATGCAAAGAACGCTGGCAGAGTTGACCTCTTCTCGTACCGCCGTCTCGGACCACGCCATAAGGTCTATCGCGACAGCAACTGCCAATGCCATAATTTCGATTCGAGGGTGTTCGGCGGGCGCTACGGGCCAAAACCAATAACTGTTTGGCAGCGCGCCACCCGATCTTCTCGGACAGCAACTCGACCAAACGAAAACGCATCGGCATTTCGCCAACCTCGGACATGCTGCACGCGTTCACGCCCGCTTTGGAAAATCCGAGGCTCTGATGAGGCGCTAAGCGTCGCTCTTACAGATTTTTGTCTTGGTTATTCGCCCTTCGCGGGACGTCGGCATCACTCCGAGCTCTAGACAACGGCTCGACCCGTAATGAATTGGCCGCACGGCTCCAACCCCGGACCATGTGCGGTGCACGATTGCCATTGGGCCCGATGTCCCAATTTGGCCCGAACCGCCGTTTCGTTGCGGCGTAACGAATTTTCCGGTGTTGAGGGTGTTGGGTCGACGCTCCTGGAATAGCGCAGCGACGGTCGGTATGGGGGGCTCGGGAAGGTTCTGAACGCTAGTGATGCTCTCCTTGATCCGTCGCAGACCTCAGTCACGCGCATGCCAACATCGGCTGTCTTAGGTGAAGCAACCGTGCCGGCAACTCCGCAGGTGTCCAATCGCTGAGCCGACACGGGTGGGTAAGTCAATGAGGTCTCAGGCTGACCCGAAGACTCGTCGCAGGTTGGGCAGGGTGTGTGCGCTCTAAACAGGTGGTTCAGACGTCTGCTTGCTCAGTAAATTCAAGGGCAGCACCGAGCTTGAGGCCGAGATATCGAACCGTGCTCTCAAATTTAGTATTTGCTAGTAAGAGCAGCACGTCGCGCAGATTGCCCGTTCATTTCTAGATCAGCGTTGCCTTTGTTCTGCGAAGCGAATCCGTACCGCGCCTCGTCGGATTGAGCCTAGGGCGAGCCAGCCATTCTCCAAACAGCCGACGCATAGTGACGTGCAGCTAGTTAGTTGCTGCACAGGGCGCGGCTGCGGACGAAAAGCCATTCGCGACCCTCACAACAGTACGCTCTGATTTGAGCATCGAGCGCCTCCCGCATTTGACCCGCCAGTTCATACTTGAGTGGCCTGCCAGTTTTCTTCTGACGAACGATGGTGCGGTCCGCTGGTACCCACGCGATGAAACATCTTCGACGCGGATAGCCACGGCATCGCAGCCTCGCAGTTTGCTGTCTGATAAACCCCGACTAGTTGTTTCAATCCCCAATTGTTAGTTTGAAGCGCGCGGCATTTCTGGAGTTAGCACTCGTAGTCCGAGTTACTCTCACGAGCGGAGACGGTCTCGCGGTCAGCCTTGCTGTTACGGCCACGAATGCTGGCGGGGCGGCGAGTACTTGTCGCGCGCAAGTTAGCTGGAACGACCGCTGGTCGTAATGGTGGTTTGGAGATACACGTTACTTGATACCGAAGCTGTTTGCAGCGGCAGTAAAGCCATTCAACGACCCGTTGACCATGAGCGTTTTGCCACTTTTGCTGTCAACAAAAAGCACGGCAAGTTTGCTACCCTTCTTAAAGGCTTTCACCGCATCTCCGTGTAAAGGAAGCACAGCTCTACATCCCTGCGCTTTGCAGTCAACAAGCTGCATTTGCGTAGCTTTTTGCTCATCGACTTTGATCGCAATTCCTGCTGGTATGTAAAGACCTAGGGGAGCTCCAACCTCCAAGTAGGCACCACCGTTATTCTTAGAGATCTTGAAGTGCAGAATCTTGCGACCCTTTGTGTCGATCAGCTTCTGGGCTAAGTGGCACTTTTGTTGTTTTTCACCCTTCAAGATGCATTCTAGATTCCAACTCTTGAACTTCTTGGTAGTGACCTGCGTTTTTGATGCAGCTTGAACACTGGGAAAGCTCGACGCAACCGCAATGGATACGACCAAAGCTGCGAAGAGGGAAATCCGCCGCTGACTGAGGTGCATAACGGATGGGTAATTTAGCATCATGAATCAAACCCCGGACTTACATTTAAAAGCCGAAGGAAATGCCCATACCAGCACCTGCCGGACCAGACGAAGCGAATGAGCCGGATGCGCTGATAACTAAGCTATCAGTCGGTGCAAACATGAACTTAATGGCTCCGGCTTCCTGATCATTATAGAAGCCAGCACCCACGCCAATCGCAAAGGTCTTGCCCGGCACCATCGCTATGTTAGCTGTTGCTAGAGCCATTGCTACGCCTGCGTCCAGATCTTGAAGGTGTTCAGTATTCGCTGACACAGAGCTCTCTAGATTCGTGATCCGTGAGCGAACGCTAGGTGCTAGCTTCCGGAACGTCACCGAATCGTCGGAGATTGATGCCGTCTGCACCGCGCCAGGAGCTAGCTTTTCCGACGTAACCGCACCATTCGCGATTTTTGACGTCGTAACTGCATTGTCAGCAAGATCCTGTTCAGCAACTGATCCGTCTTCGATTACGTCCGTGCCCGAGCCGGCAGCGCCAGACACAGAATTAGATGCCAACTTTTCATTTGTAACTGCGCCATTTGCCAATTTGGCAGTGTTTACGGCTCCGTCAACGATCTTGACCGTAGTTACTGCCCCATCTGCAAGGTCGGACGTCTCGACCGCACCGGCTGCGATCTTGTTAGATGTGATCGCGTTGTTCGCGATCTTGTCGTTGGTGACCGCGTTGTTGTTGATCTTAGCCGTGGTTACAGCATTGTCTGCCAAGTCAGAGGTCTCGACTGCACCGGCTGCGATCTTGTTCGACGTGATCGCGTTATTCGCGATCTTGTCGTTGGTGACCGCGTTGTTGTTGATCTTAGCCGTGGTTACAGCATCGTCTGCCAAATCAGAAGTATCCACTGCGCCAGCAGCGATCTTGTTCGACGTGATTGCGTTGTTCGCGATCTTGTCGTTGGTGACGGCGTTGTTATTGATCTTAGCCGTGGTCACGGCATCGTCAGCCAGGTCAGAAGTATCCACTGCGCCAGCAGCAATCTTGTTCGACGTGATCGCGTTATTGGCGATCTTGTCGTTGGTAACGGCGTTGTTCGCGAGGTCAGCTGTATCAACGCTTCCGTCCTGGATCTTGCTGCCCGTAACCGCGTCGTTTGCAAGGTCAGAGGTATCCACCGCGCCAGCCGCAATTTTGTCGCCGGTGACGGCATTGTTGCCGAGTTTGGCGTTCGTTACCGCACCATCGTCCAGATCAGATGTCTCGACCGCACCGGCAGCGATCTTGTTAGAGGTGATTGCGTTATTCGCGATCTTGTCGTTGGTGACGGCGTTGTTCGCAAGGTCAGCCGTATCGACGCTTCCGTCCTGGATCTTGCTGCCCGTAACAGCGTCGTTTGCAAGGTCAGATGTCTCGACCGCACCGGCAGCAATCTTGTTCGACGTGATGGCGTTATTGGCCACCTTATCGTTCGTCACGGCGTTGTTCGCGAGGTCAGCTGTATCGACGCTTCCGTCCTGGATCTTGCTGCCCGTAACCGCGTCATTTGCCAGGTCTGAGGTCTCGACCGCACCTGATGCAATCTTGTCAGTGGTAACGGCGTTGTTGGCGAGCTTGGCGTTCGTTACCGCACCATCATCCAGATCAGACGTCTCAACCGCACCGGCAGCAATCTTGTTCGACGTGATCGCGTTGTTTGCGATCTTGTCGTTGGTAACCGCGTTGTTTGAGAGGTCAGCTGTATTAACGCTTCCGTCCTGGATCTTGCTGCCCGTAACCGCGTCATTTGCCAGGTCTGAGGTCTCGACCGCACCTGATGCAATCTTGTCGCCGGTAACGGCATTGTTGCCGAGCTTGGCGTTCGTCACCGCACCATCATCCAGATCAGAAGTTTGCACTGCGCCAGCAGCAATCTTGTTCGACGTGATCGCGTTGTTCGCGACCTTATCGTTGGTGACCGCGTTGTTGTTGATCTTGGACGTGGTTACGGCATCGTCAGCGAGGTCAGAAGTATCCACTGCGCCGGCAGCAATCTTGTTCGACGTGATTGCGTTGTTCGCGACCTTATCGTTGGTGACCGCGTTGTTATTGATCTTGGACGTGGTTACGGCATCGTCGGCAAGATCAGAAGTATCCACTGCGCCAGCCGCAATTTTGTCGCCGGTGACGGCGTTGTTGCTAAGGTCGGCAGTATCTACTTCGCCGTCTACAATCTTAGCCGAAGTAACTGAATTGTCTGCCAACTCCGATGAGGTCACTGAACTCGCGGCAAGGCTCGAAGCGGTCAACGAGTCATCAGCGATGTCTGCGTCAGTTATTGTGTCGTCAGCAATCTTGGCCGACGTCACCGACCCATCCGCCAAATCAGCAGTATCAACGGTGCCATCGGCAATTCGATCGACGGTTCCGCCAGCGCCCTCGATTTCACTGACCTGCCCAAGATTTCCATTGGCGTCGATAGTGACCAATTCTGAACCGGCGCCGGTGGCTCCATCGAGGCTGCCGCCACCCACGGTTACCCGTTGGACGCTACCGTTCCCAAGCATTATTTGATTGTCGGAATCTGTATCGGCACCCTGTCCGACAGCGGTCGAGTTCGTGTTGTCGGCAATTGATCCTTGACCTAATGCGGAGGCGTTATCACCCGTAGCATTACTTAGTACGCCGATCGCCACAGTGTTGTCGCCGCGGGCTCCCGCGCGATATCCAAGCGCGGCAGATTGAGATCCGGTTGAGTCAGAATTGACGCCAACTGCAGTCGAATCTGCTCCTGTCGCTTCAGATACGCCACCAATAGCCGTCGACCGGCCTCCAGTTGCGGTTGCGTCCCGACCAACTGCCGTACCGACGAAATCATCACTATTTGCGCCGGATCCAACTACCGTTGCGCCACTCCCGGTAGCCGAAGAACCTTCGCCTATAGCGGTCGATTCAGTAGCTGTGGCTGATGCTCCCGAACCAATCGCTGTTGAGCTGAGTCCTGTGCCAAATGACAAGCGGCCGACTGCCGTAGCATCGTTCTGGTTCGCAACAGCTCCAACGCCCACCGCTGTTGCCGAGTCGGCGGCACCCGTATTTGCCGAGTTTCCTTGGATGTTATCTTGGTCGCATTCGATCGAATTGCCACCGGCGCCCGCCACGCATGCAGCGGCTGCAGTCATTGGAAAAGCCGCATTCGATACAGCGAAAACCAAGACACTGGCTGACACGAGTAGCCGCAGCTTTAGAGCTCGGCTGTCTACAATCTTGCTTGGAGAAGAAACCGGACTTCCGAGCGAACACCACATCACTCAACACCCCACTCAATCGATACAAACGCAATAACAAGACGGTGGGTAAACTGTGGGTATAAATTGGATAGTCTTTTGCCAGCCACCCCAAATCCGTGGGAAACCATAGCTACACGGATGTTTTATGAGTCAACTATCAATAACGATATAGTTTACGCGGCTTATCCAATGTTGCTCCAGCACCACAAAATGGTCCGGACGTTGCCTAACTAATCGGCAGGAAGGTGGGAAAGTGGGCAAGGCAATCGCAGGAGCAGTAGCCAACCGCGTTGGGATACAATCACCACAACCAACCATTATCCTTGAGAGTATCCGTCCAACAATCGGCTGCGCCTACGACAACACCATCAAGCTTCTAGGCGTTGATCCTTGAAGGCGTGGTACGTGATGCCCAAACCCGCAAAGGCGAATTGCTCCGCTATTCATTCGGTTCGACCGATGCGTCATGCGGTGTAGTCTCAGAGTGCGCCTGGTTGGCGCGAAATATTCGGGGGAAGGGGTCGGAACTGCTGCCAAGCTTTGCATCCTCCACCGCCTTATTGGGCGATGTCTGTTGGTACGGGAAGAGTTGTCTGGAACGCACCTAAGTTCCGCTCCTGGGTGGTGATCGGAAACAGTGACAGTAATCGGGGATGTCTCAAGTTGTAGCATTTCGAACGCCGGCCCACGGCGCTTGCCGCCACGGGCATCATCGGGCCGCCATCCGAAACGCTACACATCAGCGGACGATGGTGAAGTTGGGCTGTCCGATGAGCCTGTTTCTGCTTATGCGGAAAGCTGGCATCAGCCGGGTCATTGCCGAAAACACCGTAGAAACGAACCGCTAAACACTGACTTTTTTGGCGTGGCCGCACCGTTGGCCGGAAGTGTCAATCTATTGTCCGTTGCGGACATCGAGAAACGTTGTCGCTTGCTCAATTATCCAAACAGAACAGTTGAGCAAGGAGACCCGTCATGAATGCCCTCACCCAACAAGACGAGATGACTAACGCTGTGCAACTTTCCGCAGAGCAGCGTATCGCCAAAACACTCGACGCTTCACTGACCCAGATGAAGGCGGCCTACGCCCGCAACCCTGCCCCAACAGTGCGAGAACGTCTTGATCGATTGAACCGCCTTCACAACGCGATCATTGACTACCGGGATCGGTTGGTGAAAGCGGTTGACGAGGACTTCGGTGGTCGTGCGTCCGCAGAAACACTGATGATCGAGATCCTGCCGGTCCTCGAAGGCATCCACTACAATAAAAAGCATCTGCGTTCATGGATGAAGCAATCCAAGCGTAGCACGCCGCTGATGCTGCTTGGTGCGCAAGCCAAGGTCCACTATCAGCCTCTCGGGGTCATTGGGATCGTGGTGCCTTGGAACTTTCCGATATTCCTTGGCCTCTCCCCGTTGGTTGGTGCGCTAGCTGCCGGTAACCGCGCCATGCTCAAAACGTCTGAATTTGCACCGCGTACGGGCAATCTGATCAAGGAGATGATCGCGGAGACATTCAGTGAAGAAGAAGTGCTCGTCGTTACCGGCGGGGTAGACGTGGCGACGGAATTCACCAAGCAGCCGTTCGATCAGATTGTGTTCACTGGCTCGACGCAGGTCGGACGCATCGTTATGCGCGCTGCTGCTGATAACCTGACACCCGTTACACTAGAGCTGGGCGGGAAATCTCCAGCTATCATCCACGACTCATTCCCGATCAAAGAAGCAGCCAAACGGATCGCGTTCGGCAAAGGCCTTAACGCTGGCCAAGTTTGTGTTGCTCCAGATTACGTTCTCGTTCCGCGCAGCAAGGTCGACGCGTTCATCGCTGAATTCGTGACAGCAATGCAGAAGCATTACCCGACGATGGAAGACAATCCAGATTACACGTCGATCATCACGGTCAAACAGCGCGACCGCCTGATCGACAACTTGCGCGACGCGGAAGAAAAAGGTGCCGAGGCGATCACGATCAATCCGGCAGGCGATGGCTTCAGACGGACACGCAAACTGCCGATGACGGTTCTGAAGAACGTCACCGATGACATGCGGGTGATGCAAGAAGAAATCTTTGGACCCATTCTGCCGGTCGTTGCGTACGACGAACTCGACGATGCGATCGCTTATGTCAACGACCGGGATCGCCCGCTCGCACTTTACTACTTCGATTGGAACAAGGCGCGTGGAGAGAGGATCCTCAACGAGACGCACTCCGGCGGTGTTTGCATCAATGAAGTCATGACACAAACCGTTGTGGATGACATGCCGTTTGGCGGCATCGGCCCGTCAGGCATGGGCCACTATCACGGCAAAGAAGGGTTCTTGGGCTTCTCAAAAGCAAAAGGCGTCGTCCGCAAGGGTGGCTTCAACGCGACGGAGTACATCGCCGCCCCATGGGGGAACTGGGCCTACAAGAACTACATGAAATTCCAGTTCTGGCGGTTCCGAAAGATACGCTGAGATACCTCCCGGGAGCCTGCACGAGATGGGCTCCCGCGGCGTTCATTGCTTCGAACCGACTATCGCCAAGACACGTCAACTTCGGTGGTTGACGCTTGAAAGGTCTAAAGGATGTTTAGTTCACCTATTACCTACGCGCTTCGTGCGCTATCGACATTCTATCCGCCACAAAAGCCAATTGTTTTTTCCGGCCCAAACACAACGCAAAAACTTGCGGAGTTTATGGTCGCGAACGGTCAGAAACGGCCATTGATCGTTACGGATAGCTTCTTGCTTCAACATGGCATGTTGGACGGTCTTTTATCCTTCCTTGAGGAAAAAGGGTGCCAGGTTACAATCTTCGACGGGATCATTCCCAACCCGACATTTGCCGTCGTCGAAGCTGGGCTCAAGGCAAGCCTCGAGAACGATTGCGACAGCGTCTTCGTGGTCGGCGGAGGTTCTGCGATCGACTCAGCCAAAGTCATTGCGGCTGCGAGCACGAATAAACGTGGTGTGCGGAAACTCGAAGGCATCCTTAAGCTCAAGCAGCACCCGTTGCCGTTTTATGTCGTTCCAACGACCTCGGGTACAGGGTCAGAAGTCACCACGGCTGCCGTAATCTCTGATACGGATACGCATAAGAAGACGTTTTTCGTTGACCCCAAGTACATTCCGATTGCCACAGCTCTCGACCCGGTTCTTCTGAAGTCGCTACCGGCTGCGATGACGGCTGCGGTTGGCATGGATGCGCTGACTCATGCCATTGAGGCCTACACGTCGCGCAACAGTTTTAGCGACACCGATCGTGATGCCGCCATGGCGATTAAGCTGCTTTTTGAGTACCTGCCGAAAGCCTACGAAGATGGCGGTGATCTCAAAGCGCGGGAGATGGTGGCGTTGGCATCATTCCTTGCGGGTTATGCCTTCACCAAAGCAAGCCTTGGCTACGTGCATGCCATCTCGCATCAGATCAGCGCGCACTACAACACACCGCATGGCCTCGCGAATGCCGTGATCCTTCCGCGGGTTCTGCGCTTCAATGAGAAAGCTAGTGCTAATCGGTTTGCCGCATTGGAGCAGATGCTGAGCGAAGACACTAGCGGCGATGACACGGCAGCGCTTGCGACGCGTTTTATCGCCCGGGTCGATGCCCTTGCTGAGCAAATCAGTATCCCGGTTAATCTCACAGATCTCAATGCCGAGGACTTTCGATCGATTGGGAAGGCAGCTCTTGCGGAAGCGCGGTATTCTTATGCGGTGCCGCGGCGCATGTCGATGCAGCAGGTCGAAAAGATTCTGCAATCGGTTGCTTCAGGAGGACGTGATGTCTCGTTCGCATAGGTGCGAGTTCTTGGTGAGGCGGCCCGCTTGAAGCAGGTGTCGTAAGGCAACTATTCCTTGTTTCGTATGCTTCCTGGAGACTTTCCATACTGCTTGATAAACGCGCGCACAAAGGCTGCTGGTTCCGCATATCCGACACGCCACGCGGCGGCTTGCACTGTCATGCCTGTCGTCTCTAAGAGTTCGTAGGCGATCCCAAGCCGGGTATCAGTATAGACTTTGCGGAAGCTCGTCCCTTCTTCTGTCAAACGTCTTCTAAGTGTACGCTCTGTCACTGCAAGTTTCTCGGCGACGGTGTTGATACGTATCTCTGTACCGATGTCCGCCATGGCAACGTCACGAACTTTCTGAGACCATTCAGGCAACCGGCCGGTTTGTTGTTCCAGAAGTGTGCGGCACTGCCCCAGGCAATACTCTTGTGTAACTGGATCAGCTTTCGGGAGCGGTTGGTCAAGCGTTTCGTCGTCAAGCACCAGGGCATTGATGGGTTGGCCACAAGTGACTTCGACTTGGAGCATTTTTGAAAGAAGCTCACCGTAGGCGGCATCCTGTTCCCGCGACTCGACACTTGATTTGGATAGATCAAAATTTGGCGATAGCTCCTTGAGGAAACTTAAAGTGATGGCGACGTGCCGCTCAAAGGCGAATGTCCCGACGTGTGCGGGTAGCGCGGATGTGTCGAACACAATTCTCGTTGCACGTTCGTCTTCTACAAGTGCCATTTCGGCAATCAAGAAGGATAGATTTGCATAAGTCGTCGCCGTTTCAATCGCGGCACGAATGGTCGGGCTTGTTAGGATTGCAAATCCCCAAATTCCAAAAGTATTGGTGTGGTAGCGCTTGCCGACCTCGACGCCTAAGCCCCACTTCTCGGGCATCGCACGGACGAAGTTCTCTATCGCTCTGATTTCCTGTCCGAGGGTGATCCGGGAATTTGTGAGATAAAGCTCGGCTTCTTCGATTCCAGTACCCGTGAGGCACTTGGCGCGTTCAACGCCGAACTCAGCCGCCGCATCGCAAAGGATGCGAACGCTGGTGGCGGTGCGGGTAGCAGACTTATCAAGCATGGCCTGGAAGCTAACGGTATGACCCGAAACTATCAATGCGCTGCCCGATGAGGAGGTTTCCGAGGTTGCGCAGTGCGCAAAGTGGGCAGCCTTTTTTGTTGCTTGGTCGTCTCAGCTGCCTAGCGTGAGAGCAGCTACGTTTTTCCAAGCTGCAAAGGCCCGTGCACTATACGAGCACAGATGTCAGCTTCCACCAACAGCTGTCGGTCTCCTGTGAACAGGCATCCAATTCTCGACTTCCGATTTGGGTCAGGATGTCCAGTTGGGCCCCCAACATCGACAGACGAGATACATCCGAAAGCAGTCGTCGGCCACGGACTCCGGCATCGGCATGATGCACTTCAGTGATTTATGCCGGGCCAATCGAAGACTTATTGTGAGCGGACAGCACAGCCCAACTGAACGTCCGCTTCCGCCATGTTCAGGAGTTGGCCCAACTGTCGACCTCGGTCCCCTGCATCGCAACGTCCGTTGTCTAAGGCGGAGCCGTTGCCGCCGGCCGCCCATCGTTGGTAGCTGGAACGGTTCCGGCATGTGCGGTTGGTTTGAGATGCTCGTAAAGGAAAGCAATACGCTGTGTCGTTCGTGAGAGTTATGTGATTGGGTTTTCTGAACGTTAGCGGTTCGTACAACGGATTTTTCAGTATCTCTGAAAATATTTTTTAGACAAATAGTTAGCTGTCATCGTGCGAATCCAACCTCTCCACCATCGATCTGACGTTTCAGCACTTTCAACAACATCGACGACGGACTGAGACCTGCTGAATCAGCAGGTGGCCGGCTGTATCTCGCCACGGGTTGTTACTGTGGGCGAGCCTGTTCTTGGTGTTCTGTGGTAGCTTTGAAGTTCGGTCTGACCGGAAAGAAAGCATGACTTTCTTGCTGGCGATGAACACATTTGGTCGCATGCATCAAAGTTCATGCGATAGCTTGTCTAAATAAACGAAGGTTGAATTGTATTTTGGGCTGGAATTGAAACTGCAATTTTGACTTGCAGGTTGCTGAATTAATGTCGGTTTATTGACGAAAATTTCGGCGATACTTATCGCTTTTTTGCCGCTAATATTCGAGCATATTGAGGTGTCGGAAGTCGACATCTTATCTGACGAGCACAAACGCGGAGGGCCTAATGGCTTGCCTTGAATCTGCGGCGTCGTCTCGCAACCATGATGTGAATGGGATTGCGTCTAGACCGAGCCTCTTGGCTCAACCCACGATGTTAAATTACGACCTCCGCGCGGTTGAGACGCTGTATGAGGTCAGCAAAATTCTTGCGGGACCTGGAGAGCAGGGTGCCCTTCTGTCGCCTGTTCTAAAGGTCCTGGGGTCATTCGTCGGGCTGCGGTATGGTAGCGTTCATCTGCTGCAGGACCCGCCTGATGACTCGTGCGATGGGGTCGTCAATCCACATTACACCGCTGCAACGACGAACTCGGAGTCGCCCGAGCCTCACAATGAGGACCGTATTCCTGACGAAGTGATTGATACGGTCTTCATGACCGGTGTCGCTTACATCATGCAGCACATTGCGGAAGGGCTTCCCCACTTCGATATTCCCGAGCGTCTGAAAAGCGATTTGCAGGATCGTGTCGCGATTTTGGCGGTGCCGATTCCGACGCAGGCGCGTGGCGGTGCCGTTCGAGGGGTTGTTGGGGTTTTTCGAACCTACTGTAAGGAAGACCCCCCACAGTTCGATCAGGATATTCGTATCTTGAAGATGGTTGCGACCTTGATATCGCAGTCGTTGGAGTTCCGGGACATTGTTGCCCGTGATCGGCAACGTCTGCTTGAGGAGCAGCGCTCGCTTCAAAACTTTGTGGGAACGCGGGCGTACCCACCAAGCGGCGGAACTCCCGTGAGACCCGCTAACCGGAAGCAGAAGAAAGACCCGGGTGCCGACTATGGGATTGTTGGGCAGAGCCCAATTATCTCTGATGTGCTCGCCCGATTGAAGAAAGTCGCACAGACTCAATCTACGGTCTTGTTACGCGGTGAGAGTGGTACCGGAAAAGAGCTGTTTGCCCGGGCGACCCACGAAATGAGCCGCTGCTCGTCTCGGCCTTTTGTCAAAGTTAATTGCGCTGCCTTATCTGAGAGCCTTTTGGAGTCGGAGCTTTTTGGCCATGAAAAAGGTGCGTTCACAGGGGCCACGACACAGCGGAAAGGCCGCTTTGAAATGGCCGATGGCGGGACGCTTTTCCTTGATGAAATCGGTGAAATCTCCGCTTCGTTCCAAGCCAAGCTTCTTCGCGCTTTGCAGGAAGGCGAGTTTGAGAGGGTTGGTGGGACAAAGACGGTTCGGGTCAACGTGCGCTTGATCTGCGCGACGAACAAGGATCTCGAGCAAGCCGTCAGTAAAGGCGATTTCCGCGCCGACCTCTATTATCGCATCTGCGTGGTTCCTATCCTTCTGCCACCGCTGCGGGAACGCTCGGACGATATACCAAAACTTGCCGAAGCATTCCTTCAGCGTTTCAATGAAGAGAATGCGACGCATCTCTCATTTGGTGGCCAGGCGCTGAATGCGCTTGTGAAGTGCAAGTTTCCAGGCAACGTTCGCGAACTTCAGAATTGTGTTTATCGCGTTGCGTCGATGGCGGCTGGGCCAACCATTGATTTTGATGATTTCTCCTGCCAACAGGGGGCTTGTCTCTCCGCGCAGATTTGGCAGCCGGAAGGTTCAACAGTAGCGGCGGCACGCGTCGGGCAGGTCGTTACACCCGTCACGCGCTCGTTGCCGGTTATCAATGGACCTGCTCAACCGCCAGCCAATTGTCCGGCCCGGAGTTCGGATGGTGAACGCAATCAGCGCGACGACCTTATTGACGCGATGGAGAAGTCAGGCTGGGTGCAAGCCAAAGCGGCTCGGATGCTTGGCATGACGCCACGCCAAATTGGCTATGCGTTGAAGAAGCACAACATTCAGATTAAGCGCTTCTGACCGTTATCTAGATTCTAGAAACTAATGGCCTTTGCTCTCTGGGACGGGCGTATCATTCGCCCGCCCGGGTTAGCTTCTGGTCGTTGTGTGGCTGCCACTTTCAATGCAGATGACGAAGACGATTTGCGTGTTGGCGCTTTGATGCTGACATGCGGCGGTTGTTGTCAGAGGCACACCGCGCAGCTTTGATTTCCACACACAAGATTAAGTGTCGTCTGGCATGCCCTTCGTTGCCTTTGGGATAGCTAATCAGGTCTGCAAAGCAGTCGTTGTTGGCATGTCATGATTGTCGGAAGTCCGACTAGTTTTGTCAGAGGCACGACACGTCCATAGTGACAAAAGAATTCGAAATTCCATTTAATAACAAATACTTAAAAACTGGCCCCAGATTTGCGTTAGGAGAATTTGTTAACGCATCTCAACCCAGCGAGGTACGGGCCAATGAGCGAGAATGTCATTTCACTCGACACCCTGACAGTGGGCAGTCGCGACGCGCTTGCAAAAGCAATGGAGTCGGATGGTTGTTCGTCATCTGCTTGCGGCTCGTCTGATGGCCCAGAAGACATGCCAGCCCATATCTGGGAGAAGGTGAAAGATCACCCGTGCTATTCTGAAGAAGCGCATCATTATTTTGCGCGCATGCATGTCGCTGTCGCACCTGCTTGCAATATCCAATGCAACTACTGCAATCGGAAGTATGACTGCGCGAACGAGAGCCGTCCTGGCGTCGTCTCAGAGCGCCTGACACCCGAGCAGGCCGCGCGCAAGGTCATTGCCGTCGCAAATGAGGTGCCACAGCTTTCTGTGTTGGGCATCGCGGGTCCTGGGGACAGTTGCTACGATTGGCGCAAGAGCAAAGCGACATTTGATTTCGTTTCGAAAGAGCTACCCGACATCAAGCTCTGCTTGTCGACAAACGGCTTGGCACTGCCTGAGCATGTCGATGAAATTGCCGAGATGAACATCGACCACGTGACGCTGACGATCAACATGATCGATCCGCACGTTGGTGAGGCGATTTATCCTTGGGTTTTCTACGATCATAAACGCCGAACCGGTCTTGAGGCGTCCAAGATTCTTCACGAGCGCCAGATGCAGGGTCTTGAGATGCTCACGGAGCGTGGGATTTTGGTGAAGGTCAACTCGGTCATGATCCCCGGCATAAATGATGAGCACCTGAAAGAGGTTAACAAGGCCGTCAAGGAGCGTGGGGCATTCCTGCATAACATCATGCCTCTGATCTCTGAGCCTGAGCATGGCACGGTGTTTGGTCTTAACGGTCAGCGTGGTCCGAATGCAGCAGAGCTGAAGGAGCTGCAGGATGCTTGTGCTGGTGGTGCCAACCTGATGCGCCATTGCCGCCAGTGTCGTGCGGATGCTGTCGGACTTCTGGGCGAAGACCGTGGCCAGGAATTCACGATGGATCTGGTTCCTGAAGAAGTCAGCTATGACCCGCAGAAGCGCGAGACCTACCAAGAATGGGTGAAAGGCGAGCGTGCGGATCGGCGTAAGGCTGCTGAGGTCGCGAAAGCGGAAACTGAAGCGGCTGTTGAAGAAGACACGGGGTCGCTACTGGTCGCTGTCTGTACCAAGGGTGGTGGGCGTATCAACCAACACTTTGGACACGCGACAGAGTTCCAGGTCTTCGAGGTCGATACTGACGGCGTTCGTTTTGTCACTCACCGCCGTGCGGACAACTATTGCCTTGGCGGCTTTGGAGATGAGGAACGCCTTGAAACGGTGATCAAGACGCTCGAAGGCGTGCCGGTTGTGCTTTGTGCCAAGATTGGGGATTGCCCTAAGGAGGCGCTTGCTGAAGCAGGCATCGAGGCACTCGACACCTACCCTTACGAATACATCGAAACGGCTGTGTCCGCGGTTTACCGCGAACGGACCGGTGCGCGCTCGGAGACCGATGAGTGTGCAGCGATTGCGTAAAATCTCAACCTGAAGAACTCTGAAAGGAGAGTCCCATGGCCTTCAAGATTGTTGCTTCCCAGTGCACCGTTTGCGGCGCGTGTGAATTTGAGTGTCCGAATGCTGCAATCGTTCTCAAAGGCGATATGTACATCATCAAGCCAGACCTTTGCACCGAATGCGAAGGGCACTTCGACTCTGCGCAATGCGCCGAGGTTTGCCCTGTGCCGGACACGTGTATTCCGGTCGAGAACTAAGGTTGGGCGGCCGGGTCATTGGCAGAGAATGGCGCCATTGAAGGCCCGCCAGCCGTCGACTGGCAAGGGCAGCCGGTAGACTGCAAAACCTGCGATTGGAGGCAACGCCTCGAAGCAGGCCAATGCGGTCCGGGATGGGCGTGTGTGCACGACAGGTACGCGAAGCGGATTGAGCGATATTTTCTGCTGAATCCTGATATTGCGGACCGTTGTCTGTCACACCCCTATTTCGAAGTGCGTGCGAATGCGGCTCGCAAAGCCACGCTGTTTCGGCTGCCCAAGCTTCTTGATGATGACGAACCTGAAGTTCGCGCGATCGCTGTCCTTCGTCTTCCGGCGACACAAGCAAAACGAAAGATGAAAGACCTCGATCGACGGGTCAGAATTGCGGTGACCCACCGCCTTCCACCTGAGGAGCTCTTGCCGATGCTCTCTGACGCTGATGCTTACGTAAGGCAGGTGGCAACGCGGCGTGTTGAGCGCGGTGTTCTTCCAACCATGGTCAACGATCCTGATCCCGAAATTCGTCGCATCGTTGCCCGGCGGATCAAACCGGATTGGTTGACCTACATGACCTCCGATTCCGATCCGCTTGTTCGGCGGGAAGCTGCTGAGCGCATTCCGGTGGAGCGGCTGGAAGTGTTTTGTGACGATAGCGATTTGCGTGTGCGGCACGTCGTAGCGGAGCGGGCTGAGGGTCGTGTGCTTGATCGTCTTTCAGAGGATGAAGAGCCCTTAGTGCGAGAGACCGCGCAGGCCCGTAGAGACAGCCTAAATGTGAATAAATCGAACCCTTCGGAGAACGCAAGCCATGGCGACGGATGACAAGGAAATCGAAGTCTATCGACAGCCGGCGTTTATGCCGGGCGACAAAGTGGTCTCAAAGAAGAACGTCAAAAACGATGGGACGATGTTTGGCAAGGAGATCGGCGAAGTCGTCGTGAAGAAGGGGGACGTTGGTTATGTCAGAGACATCGGCGTCTTCCTCCAGCAGTTTTACATCTACGCTGTCGAGTTTATCGACCGCGGTTCCATCGTCGGCATGCGCGAGCGCGAGCTTGTCAATCAGCCCGCTAATGAGGTGAAGCAATGAAGGTCATGATACGACGTACCGAAAAGGGTCTGGAAGCATACGTGCCGAAAAAAGACCTGGAAGAGATGATCGTGGAGACAGAGGTTCCAACTCTTTGGGGCGGCTGGGCAAAGCTTGCAAATGGTTGGGTTCTGCAAATGCCAGATCTTCCTGAAGATACCCGGCTGCCAATTACAGTCGAAGCGAAGAAGCTGATGTCTGAAGATGTTGGGGCGTAAGACCATGATGACTGTTCAGGAAAAGTTACAGCATGCGATTTCGCTTGTCGAAAGCGGTGATCTCATCCCTTACCTTGGGCCAGGTGTTACGGCTTTGTCGGGACCTGCCGTTCCGGATTCTCCACAAGCGTTAGCTGCGTTGATCGAAGCCCAGGTGCGTGTTCCAAAGCGCGCTGCGGGTAACATGTGGGCCGCGGCTCAGTACGTTGAAAGCCGCAAATTCCGTGCGACATTGAACGAGATCATTGCCAAAGCTTTTGACGCTGAGGTGACGCCAAATCTTGTTCACGACTGGCTGGCCCGTGTGCGTCCGCCAATGATTGTCGATGCGTGGTACGACGATGGACTAATCAGTGCCTTCCACGGGACCGAAGCTGACTGGGGCTGGGAGCAAGGTGTCAGTCGCAACGGTGAGTGGATTGAGATTTGGACGCGGGCTTACGACCATCTGGGTCATGAGTGCGCCGAGGGTTCCGATAAGGATTGGAAAACGTTGATCTACAAGCCGCATGGCTTGGCGCGGAAAGGGTCGAGTTTTCTAATGTCGGATAGCGACTATGTCGAGGTTCTTACAGAGATCGACATTCAGACGCCAATTCCGATGGAGGTGAAGCAGCGGCGTACGACGCGTGGCTTCTTATTCCTTGGCTGCCGTTTCGACGACCAGTTGCTGCGGATCTTTGCGCGACAAATCATGAAGCGGTCTGCGGGGCCGAATTTCGCGTTGATCGAAGGCCCGCTGACGCGGATGGAGCAGCGTTTTCTCGACGACCACCAGATTGAGAGGCTGGACCTGCCATTAAGCGAAGTTATCTCAGCGATTGCTGCGCCAGCATAGTTTGGCTCGCGGTCAGCTGGTGAAGGAACGCTGCGCGGGCCCAGTCGCTTGCGGTGTGTTCGAGTGGAGCGTCGGTTCCTCGTTGGCGTTACCAATTGGGCGGGTAAAGAGGCCAAAAAATACAAACGAACGAAGGCGCTGGATTAGCACTCCAGCGCCTTTTGTTTTGTGGAGCCGACTGTCGAAACAGTGTGCCTGTCGGCAAGGGTGGAAAAGCGCCGCGATTGTTCGAGATTTGTCAGCTTTCCAACACTTAAACCCGCGTACCTTTAACTCCTTTGCCTCCCATCTAAGTATCTGTTTTCAAATATAAAATTATATATTTTTAAAAGTGGCACAGGGCTTGCGTTAATGATTTTCGCAGGCTGGCGAAGCTGGCCCATTCAAAGCCCGGACAAAGAGCTTTTTTAAAGGAAACTGCTATGAGCGACCTTCGTCAAATCGCCTTCTATGGAAAAGGCGGAATCGGTAAATCCACGACATCGCAGAATACACTCGCAGCCCTCGTCGAACTCAATCAGAAAATCCTGATTGTTGGCTGCGACCCTAAAGCAGACTCAACGCGTTTGATCCTGAACTCCAAAGCTCAGGACACCGTTCTTCACCTGGCTGCAGAGGAGGGCTCCGTTGAGGACCTCGAAATCGAGCAGGTCATGAAGGTTGGTTTCAAGGACATCAAGTGCGTGGAATCTGGTGGTCCTGAGCCAGGCGTTGGTTGCGCCGGTCGCGGTGTGATCACGGCCATCAACTTCCTTGAAGAGAATGGTGCTTATGATGACGTTGATTACGTCTCCTACGACGTTCTCGGCGACGTTGTGTGCGGTGGCTTCGCGATGCCAATTCGCGAGAACAAAGCACAGGAAATCTACATCGTCATGTCGGGTGAGATGATGGCGCTTTATGCGGCAAACAACATCTCCAAAGGCATCTTGAAGTATGCCAACTCCGGCGGCGTTCGTCTGGGTGGCTTGATCTGTAACGAGCGTCAGACGGACCGTGAAATCGAACTGTCCGAAGCTCTCGCCAAGAAGCTTGGTTCGCAGCTCATTCACTTCGTGCCACGCGACAACATCGTGCAGCACGCCGAACTGCGTCGCCAGACGGTGCTGCAGTACGCTCCAGACTCCAAGCAGGCCGACGAGTATCGCCAGCTTGCTAACAAGATCCACAACAACTCCGGTCAGGGTGTCATCCCGACCCCGATCTCAATGGAAGAACTCGAAGACATGCTGATGGACTTCGGCATCATGCAGTCTGAAGAGGATCGCCTGAAGCAGATCGCTGAAAGCGACGCTACCGCCAACGCCTGATCTCTCGCCGTGAGTTGGAGGCCGGCTGCGCTGGCGTAACCGGTCTCCAACGAACCGCACGACAAGAGGTCGGCTCGTTTGAAAACCGTTCCATGTTTCGGATCGGGGAAGGAGACTTCAGATGACAATGGATGACTATCAAAACGATGGCGAAATGCACGAGAAGCTGATCGAGGAAGTCCTCGAAGCTTACCCGGCAAAAGCCAAGAAGAAACGGGCCAAACACCTCTCGGTCGCAAAGGCCGAAGAAGGTCAGGCTGAAACTGAGATCGCGACCAAGTGCGACACGGTCAAGTCGAACGTCAAATCGATTCCTGGCGTGATGACCATCCGCGGCTGCGCCTACGCTGGCTCGAAGGGTGTTGTTTGGGGTCCTGTTAAAGACATGGTCCACATCTCGCACGGTCCTGTCGGTTGCGGTCAATACTCCTGGTCACAACGCCGGAACTACTACATCGGTAAGACTGGCGTCGACTCGTTCGTGACCATGCAGTTCACGACTGACTTCCAGGAAAAAGACATCGTTTTTGGTGGCGATAAAAAGCTGGAAAAAACGATTGACGAGATCGAAACGCTTTTCCCATTGAACAACGGCGTTACGATCCAGTCTGAGTGTCCGATTGGTCTCATCGGTGATGACATCGAGGCTGTTGCGCGGAAGAAAAAGACCGAGCACGACAAGACGATGGTTCCTGTTCGTTGCGAAGGTTTCCGCGGCGTGTCGCAGTCCTTGGGCCACCACATTGCTAACGACGCAGTCCGCGACTGGGTCTTCGAAGCTGGCGAAGGTGCTGGTGCAGGCTATGAAGCGGGCCCATACGACGTCAACGTCATCGGTGACTACAACATCGGTGGTGATGCCTGGGCGAGCCGTATCCTTCTCGAAGAGATGGGACTTAATGTTGTCGGCAACTGGTCCGGCGATGCGACTCTGGCCGAGATCGAACGTGCGCCGAAAGCCAAGCTTAATCTCATCCACTGCTACCGGTCGATGAACTACATCTGCCGCCACATGGAAGAGAAGTATGGTGTTGGCTGGATGGAATACAACTTCTTCGGACCAAGCCAGATTGCAGCAAGCTTGCGTGCGATCGCCGCGAAGTTCGACGAAACGATCCAGGAAAATGCCGAGAAGGTGATTGCCAAGTATCAGCCGCTGGTTGACGAGGTTATCGCGAAGTACAAGCCACGTCTCGAAGGCAAATCGGTGATGCTTTACGTTGGCGGTCTGCGCCCACGTCACGTCGTTACCGCCTACGAAGACCTTGGCATGGTAATTGCCGGTACAGGCTATGAGTTCGGTCACGGCGACGACTACAAGCGGACCGGTCACTACGTCAAAGACGGCACGCTGATCTATGACGACGTTACGGGTTACGAACTCGAAAAGTTCATCGAGAAGATCCGTCCTGACCTAGTCGGCTCCGGCATCAAGGAAAAATATCCCGTCCAGAAAATGGGTATCCCATTCCGTCAGATGCACTCGTGGGACTACTCCGGTCCGTACCACGGTTACGACGGGTTCGCGATCTTTGCTCGCGACATGGACCTGGCGATCAACAACCCCGTTTGGGGCATGTATGACGCGCCTTGGACCAAGGATGAGGCGAAAGCCGCCTAACGCACAGTCACCGTTCGTGGGGCGGTCGAGAGTGCCGCCCCAACACCCTGATAACGAAACTGTCTTGTTTCACACGGCGCGTCTCGGAATGCGGACGGCCAGGAAAGGACAAAGACCATGCCACAGTCGGCAGATAAGGTGCTCGATCACGCTCCGCTGTTTCAGGAGCCAGAATACAAAGAAATGCTGGCCAACAAGAAGGTCAAGTATGAGTGCGGCCATCCAGATGAACTCGTAAAAGAGACGAGTGATTGGACCAAGAGTTGGGACTACCGCGAGAAGAACCTTTCTCGTGAAGCTCTCACTGTGAACCCAGCAAAGGCTTGTCAGCCGCTTGGTGCGGTGTTTGCTGCAGCCGGTTACGAAGAAACGATGAGCTTCGTGCACGGTTCTCAGGGCTGCGTTGCTTATTATCGTTCGCACTTGTCACGTCACTTCAAGGAGCCATCCTCGTGTGTGTCTTCCTCGATGACGGAAGATGCCGCTGTGTTTGGTGGTTTGACCAACATGGTTGATGGGCTTGCCAACACAAAGGCACTCTACGATCCGAAAATGATCGCAGTCTCGACCACCTGCATGGCCGAAGTCATCGGTGATGACCTGAACTCATTCATCCTGCAGGCCAAAGAAAAAGGTTCTGTTCCAGAGGACTTCGACGTTCCATATGCCCACACGCCAGCGTTCGTCGGCAGCCATACGAATGGCTACGACAACATGACGAAAGGCATTCTGGAGCACTTCTGGAAGGATGCTGAGCGGACGCCGAATGAGAAAATCAACATCATCCCAGGCTTTGACGGTTTTGCTGTTGGCAACGTCCGTGAGCTGAAGCGCATGCTGGGGCTGATGGGTGTTGACGCAACGATCCTGTCTGATGTTTCCGATGTTTACGACACGCCGTCTGACGGTGAGTTCCGGATGTACTCCGGTGGCACGAAGATCGAGGACGTTAAGGCTGCCGTCAACGCCAAAGCGACGATCTCGATGCAGGAGTACTGCACTCCTAAGACGCTTGAGTATGCTGAAGAAGCCGGTCAGACGACCGCCAGCTTCAACTATCCGATGGGTGTGCAGGCGACCGACGCTTTCCTGATGAAAGTCTCCGAGCTTACGGGCAAGGAAATCCCTGAAAGCCTGCGTCTTGAGCGCGGCCGCTTCGTGGATGCCATGGCTGATAGCCAGGCTCACCTGCATGGCAAGACGTATGCGATCTACGGCGATCCAGACTTCGTCTATGCGATGGCCAAGTTCGTTATGGAAACAGGCGGCGAGCCTCGTCACTGCCTTGCCACCAATGGCACAAAGGCCTGGGCGAAGCAGATGGAAGAACTCCTTGCTTCTTCGCCATTTGGCAAGGATTGCCAGGTTTGGGCGGGCAAGGACCTCTGGGCCATGCGTTCGCTTCTGGCCACTGAGCCTGTCGATATGCTGATCGGCAACTCCTACGGCAAATACCTAGAACGCGACACGGGCACACCTCTCATCCGACTGATGTTCCCAATCTTCGACCGTCACCACCATCACCGCTTCCCGACGTGGGGTTATCAGGGCGGATTGCAGGTTCTGGTGAAGCTGCTCGATACGGTCTTCGACAAGCTTGACGACGATACAATCGTCCCAGGTGAAACCGACTACTCGTATGACCTAACCCGCTAACGCGTGGGTTTGTTTACCCGGCGCCGGGCCTTGAACCCGGCGGCGGGCCTTCTGTTTCGTTGTGCTGGTCAACATGGCTTGGGTCTTGGGGCCTCGGCGTCTTGTTGGGCAGTCTCATCAAAGCTCCCTTAAAGAGCGTTCGGCTCTGAAGGAGACATGCTATGGCCGATGCCTTGAAGGCCCGCGTTGCAGATGTGCTCAATGAGCCAGCCTGCGGACACAACCAGAATAAGAGCGATGCACAGCGCAAGAAAGGTTGCACGAAGCCTTTAACTCCTGGTGCTGCGGCAGGGGGGTGCGCGTTTGATGGTGCAAAGATTGCGCTCCAACCGATTGTGGATGCTGCGCATCTCGTTCACGCGCCGCTTGCTTGTGAAGGTAACGGTTGGGACAACCGGGGCTCGGCGTCGTCCGGCTCAACGCTTTATCGAACTGGCTTTACGACCGACCTCACCGAACTTGATATCGTGATGGGGAACGGTGAGAAGAAACTCTTCCGCGCCATCAAGAAGCTTGTGGCCGAGCATAATCCACCGGCTGTGTTTGTTTACACGACATGCGTGCCAGCACTCATTGGCGACGACGTTGAGGCTATATGCGCCTACGCTGCCAAGAAGCTCTCCCTCCCGGTAATCCCCGTTAATGCGCCAGGCTTTGTTGGTTCAAAAAACCTTGGCAACAAACTTGCTGGCGAGGCGCTCCTTGATCATGTGATCGGAACTGTCGAGCCGCAGCAGGAAACCCCCTACGACATCAATATTGTCGGTGACTACAACCTGTCGGGTGAGTTGTGGCAAGTGAAGCCGTTGCTCGACAAACTTGGTATTCGCATTCTGGGATCTATCACAGGTGATGCGCGCTATAAGCAGGTGGCGATGGCGCATCGTGCCAAGGTGACGATGCTGGTGTGTTCGAAGGCGTTGATCACGCTCGCCCGCAAACTTGAAGAACGATACGGCATTCCGTTTTTTGAGGGATCTTTCTACGGCATCTCCGATACATCGGAGGCGCTGCGTACGCTGTGCCGTATGCTCGTTGAGCGGGGTGCGCCCGACGATCTCCTGCAGCGTTGTGAAGATCTCATCGCGGCAGAGGAAGCGCAGGTCTGGGCCGACCTTGAACCTTACCGTCCGCGCGTCAAAGGCAAGCGGGTTCTACTTTACACCGGTGGGCACAAGAGCTGGTCGGTTGTTTCTGCTTTGCAGGAACTCGGCATGGAGGTTGTTGGCACGTCTGTCAGAAAAGCGACAGAAGAAGACAAAGAGCGCGTCAAAGAGATCATGGGTGACGATGCGCACATGTTCGAGAACATGCCACCCAAAGATATGTATCGGACGCTGAAAGCGGCCGAAGCCGATGTTCTCATGTCCGGCGGCCGTAGCCAGTTTGTGGCGCTGAAAGCCAAGATGCCTTGGGTCGACGTCAACCAGGAAAAGCATGAGCCCTATGCCGGTTACATGGGGATGGTCGATCTTGTCTCTGCGATTGATCGCGCCGTCAATAACCCAATGTGGAGTGACCTACGGGCACCTGCGCCGTGGGAAGAGGGGTATCAAGACGAGGCTGTGTCGACTGACGATAACCCGGATACCACGGCTGCGTTGACCAGCGTTGGCGGAGGACAGCTGCATCTGGCTCGGGCCATGTCTTCGACTGATAACACCGACTTCGAGGATTGCTGACATGGCCAAGATCACGCATTCCAAATCGCCCCTGTCGACGAACCCACTTAAGTCCAGCGCGCCGCTTGGTGCTGCGCTTGCCTATCTTGGTGTTGAGGGCGCAGTTCCGCTGTTTCACGGATCTCAAGGTTGCACAGCGTTTGCAATGGTCGCCATGGTTCGGCACTTCAAAGAAGCGGTTCCACTGCAGACCACTGCGATGAACGAAGTGTCAACGATTCTGGGTGGCGCTGACCACATCGAAGAGGCTTTGGAAAACCTTGTTAAGAAGGCGTCTCCGAAGTTTATCGGTATTGCTTCCACAGCGCTGACGGAAACACGGGGCGAAGATGTCCTTGGTGAGCTTTCTGAGATCCGCCAACGTCGCGACGACCTCAAAGACGTGGCGTTCGTCTATGCTTCAACGCCTGACTTCGAAGGCGGGTTGGAAGAGGGGTGGGCGCGAGCTGTCGAAGCCATTATCGATCAGCTTGTGCCAGCCACGACCGGGCGTGACACAGCCATCGATACGAAGCGGGTTAATCTTCTTGCAAGCAGCCATTTGACACCTGCCGATGTTGAAGAGCTCGTTGGCATGATCGAAGCATTTGGGCTTCAAGCGACTGTGCTGCCGGACATTTCGACGTCTCTTGACGGACATGTGGAAGACACCTGGCGCTCAACGTCGCTTGGGGGCACCAAGCTCGACGAGATCGCCCGGATGGGCGAAGCCGCTTTTACGCTTGTTGTGGGCGAAAGCCTCCGCTCGGCTGCGGTGAAGCTCGAAGATAAAGCCGGTGTGCCTTACCGCGTTTTCCAGTCCGTTACGGGCCTGAAGCCCGCCGATGCGTTTGTGCGCACGCTTATGGGCCTATCCAACACAACCGAACCACCGGCGTCGATCAAACGAGATCGCAGCCGTTTGGTCGATGCGTCGCTTGATGCGCACTTCCATACCGGAGGTCTCAAGGTTGCGATTGGAGCGGAACCCGACCTCATGTTCTCGATGGCAAATGTGCTTTCTGGAATGGGTGTGGACGTCGTGGCTGCTGTTTCGACCGCCGCGTCTAACGGTGTGCTCTCGCGGGTTGCCGCAGATGAGGTTTTGATTGGGGACCTCGGTGACCTTGAACGTCTGGCTGCTGAGCGCAAGGCCGACGTACTAGTTACACATAGTCACGGCCGCCAAGCGTCAGAGCGGCTTGGTTTGCCGTTGGTCCGCGCAGGGTTTCCAATCTTCGACCGTCTGGGCGCTCAGGATGTTTGCCGCGTCGGATATCGCGGAACCCGCGCCTTTCTTTATGAAATCGCCAATGTTGTTCAGGCCGGTCTGCACAGATCGAAGCCTGCTGACTTTGGCGCACAACCTATTGATAGGGAGTTCGAACATGACAGCACGCCGGCTTCGACTCATTGAAGGCCTGGAGGATGAAACGCCTTCAGCGGGCGCGGAGGAAACTCCGCTGCGCATCGCAATTGCAACTCAGGACCTTGAGAACCTCAACGCCCATTTTGGTTCGGCGAAGAAGTTCGCAATCTATGAGGTGACCACGACTGAGCACCGTTTTCTCGAGGCCATCGGTTTTGATGATGTCACCGAGCAATCCGGAAAGCACAGCGACATCGATGACAAGATCACACCCAAGGTCGATGCCCTGACCGGTTGTGCGCTTTTGTTCATTCTCGCGATTGGCGGACCGGCGGCGGCCAAGGTTGTGAAGGCTGGCATCCATCCGGTGAAGGTCAAAGATGCTGAGCCGATCGCAGACGTTATCGCGCGTGTTCAGACCATGCTCTCAGGATCGCCGCCGCCATGGCTTCGCAAGATTCTGGGGCGTGACGAAAAGCGCTCGATGGACTTTCTCGAAGATGACATTGAAGAGGAGATGGTCTGATGACCGAGACACAAACGCTCGATGCCGCGCGCGGTGGCCCAATGCCGGACAGCGATTTCCTCAAGCAGCTGGTGCAAATCATTCGCGCAGAGGACAGCTACGGTACTTGGGAGAACAAGGCTGATACTGAGCTGCTGGCTGACTTCATCATCACCAAAGAAGAGCGCCGGGATATCCCGATCATTGGTGACCCAGATCCTGACGTGATGTGGCGGGTTGAAAAGTACTATGCGGCTGTAGGCCTGCTTCTGGAAAAGAAAACCGGCGCAATGGCATCGCCGATGACAAAGATGAGCCACGAAGGTTTTGGCCGGATTGTGCTGCTTGCTGGCAAGCTTGTCGCGCTTTCAAAGCACCTTCGGGACATCCATCGCTTCGGGTTCGAGACCTACGCGAAACTTGGTGAGGCGGGCGACAAACTTGTTGCTGATGCGGTCAAGACCGTTGAGCGCTTCCCCGATGCTGCGAAAGCTTGATTTGCAAACAGGGTGCGCGGCTCTGCCCTCGCCCCGTTCGAGATAAGGATACCGGTCATGGACATTGATGAACTCAAAACGAAAGTCAAAAAACTCTCCATGCGTGCGACCAACGCGAAGATGGAACTTCACGACCTTTCTGAGGAATTGCCGATTGATTGGCAGAAGATCCCCGATGTCGCAAAAGCAACATTCGAGGTGTTTCAGGAATTGGATGCTGCCCGAAAAGAACTGAAGAAGGCTGAGAAAGCGGCCGCCTAACGGAACGTACTCCGTTTCAACGATGCCTCAGGAGATAGGACGATGCCAATCACGGCTTTTACGCGCGGCGGGACTGAGTATATCCCTGAGTTCCTGATCGCCATCGACGCAGAAACCTGCATCGGCTGCGGCCGTTGCTACAAGGTCTGTGGGCGCGATGTCATGACCCTTAAGGGGATCGATGAAGATGGCGAAATCGTCGACATGGATGAAGATGACGACGATGATGAGTTCGAACGTATGGTCATGGTGATGGTCGATGCAGGTGCCTGCGTTGGCTGCGGTGCCTGCAATCGTGTGTGCCCAAAGGATTGCCAGACCCATGCACCAGCTGAGTGAGCATCCAAGACCTGCAATCGAAGGACTGGGTGCCGCTGATGGCGGCGCGAAGGAGATCCATCGCGCGCTGATCGACCGTGCGGCACCGGGGGTAGATCCTGAAGATGCTGATATGTTTGCGAGGGTGCTCGCTATTACGGTCAGTGAATGGCGTCGTGGCCGCGGTGCCCTTCCGGACCTGATCGGGTTGGATCTCAGCGATCTGAAAACGCTAAGAGGTGAGTGGTTTCCAAAAGCGCCGCTTCCTAATCTCGACAGGGATCGCAGAGCGCCACTGCCCGATCAGGCAGCAATAGCGCTTTTGTTGAAATGGAAAGGCGGCAGTCGCAGCCCAGTTTCGCATTGGTTGGCGGATATCGTTGCGCGCCGAGCCCTTGAGCCAAACCATCTTTGGCAGGATCTTGGGCTTCCGTCACGGGCTGCGTTGGGGACCGTTATGCTGCGGCACTTTCCGCGCATCGTCGCGCTCAACGATAGAAAAATGCGCTGGAAGAAGTTCTTCTATCGGCAGGTTTGCCAGGATACCGGACATACTATGTGTCTTTCGCCAGTATGCGATGACTGTAGCGAGTTTGAGAGTTGTTTTGCCGATGAAGATGGCATGGCGCGCATAGACAGCTAAGCCTCCAACCAATGTACTGCTGAGCTCTCAGTTGCCACTGTGAGAATTGTGCGAAAGTTCATGGCTTTTCTGCGCACGAGGGCGGTACGCATACGCTTAGTTTCAAACAACCTACAAAGATAAACGAGACCTTCGTCTACCAACTTTGGTGATGCCGTTTGTTCGTTGCTGGGCGGGTGTCTGTTTGCGCTTAGCGATAGGCAAAGATTTGGCATCGCCGCAAAAACAATGGGCACAGCTCCTGATATTTTTGCACGTCGGATTCAAGCTACAAAAATGACCTGTCGTAAACCCTTCAATGTCGTAAAGACACCGAATGTTAAGGCGGGTCGGAAATCTTTTAAGTCGCTGTTTTTAATTGAATTTTAAGAGTGGCACAGAAATTGATTAATCCTTTCCAAGACGCAACCGCCAATCTTGGAGAGAACACACATGTTGGCAATTACAGAGGCCGCTCGCGAAGCCATACAGATAGCAATAACGGGAGCTCAGGAACCTGTCGCAGGCTTGCGGCTTATGGTGCAGAGCGGTGGATGTGCAGGTCTTCAGTACGGCATGGCTCTAGAGCTGCAAAAGAGTGACGACGACCAGGTTGTTGAGTGTGGCGATGTCACCGTTTTGGTCGATCCGCAAAGCGCTGCTTTCCTTGATGAAGTGACGATCGATTTCGTCTCCGGGCTTGAGGGTTCTGGTTTCGTCTTCAACAACCCCAACGCGACGTCGAGTTGCGGTTGCGGCAAGTCATTCTGCTGAGGAGACCGGCTATGTGGGAATACTCCGAGAAGGTCAAAGAATACTTCTACAATCCAAAGAATGCTGGCGTCATTACAGATGCGAATGCCGTCGGTGAAGTTGGTTCGCTCTCCTGTGGCGACGCACTGCGACTAATGCTCAAGGTCGATCCGGAAACTGACGTCATTGAAGATGCGAAATTCCAGACGTTTGGGTGTGGCTCGGCGATTGCGGCGTCCTCTGCGCTTACGGAATTGGTGATCGGAAAGACGATCGATGAAGCCCGCAAGCTGACCAACCAGGACATTGCTGAATTCCTCGATGGACTACCACCTGAGAAGATGCACTGCTCGGTGATGGGCCAAGAAGCGCTCACGGCTGCTGTGGCGGCCTACAAAGGTGAAGAGCTGGAAGACGACGATCACGAAGAAGGCGCGTTGATTTGTAAGTGCTTTGCCGTCGACGAAGGCATGATCGAGCGAGCCATCGTTACGAACAAGCTGACCAAGCTTGAAGATGTGACCCACTATACGAAGGCCGGTGGTGGGTGTTCAGCCTGCCGGGAACCGCTGGAAGAGCTTCTTGCTTCGACGAATGCAAAAATGGTCGAGGACGGGGTTATCTCGGCGAAGGATGCCTTCGTGTTTGGTCGTGCTCCTGCTGCGCAAACACCGGTCGCTAAACCAAAGATCGTCGCCATTGATGGAATCGCGACTTCTGCGGCGGCCAAGCCAGCAGCTGCTCCTGCTGCCGCGCCCGCGCCGGCTCCAGCTCCTGCGGCTTCAGCAACGCCGGTTAAAGACATCATCACCATCACACGGGTCATTGAAGAAATGCGCCCAGTGTTCAAGGCAGATGGCGGCGACGTTGAGTTGGTCGATGTCGAAGGTTCGATGGTGTTGGTTTCCCTCACGGGAGCATGTGCCGGCTGCCAGCTCGCATCAACCACGCTTGGTGGTTTGCAGCAGAAGATCATTGAGGCCCTCGGACGTCCTGTCCGCGTCATGCCTGTTGCAAAGATCTAACCCCCGCGGAGGACATCATGGACCCCGTCTATCTTGACAATAACGCCACCACACGCGTCGACCCTGAAGCTGTCAAATCTATGCTTCCGTTCTTCACAGAGCAGTTTGGCAATCCGTCTTCAATGCATGCCTTTGGGTCTGAAGTTGGCGGAGCATTGAAAGCAGCGCGCAAGGCCCTCCAGGCATTGATCGGTTCTGAGCATGATCATGAGATCATCTTTACGTCTGGCGGCACGGAGAGCAACACAACTGCGATCCGCTCCGGCCTTGCCGCAGATCCGACGCGCAATGAAGTGATTACGTCGACGGTCGAGCATCCTGCGATCCTCGCGTTGTGCGATTGGCTCGAAAAGCACGAAGGTGTCATCGTCCACCGTATTCCGGTTGATAACCAAGGACGTCTCGACATCGAGGCCTATCGTGCTGCGCTCAACGAGAAGACCGCGGTCGTGTCCTTTATGTGGGCGAATAACGAAACCGGCACGGTGTTCCCGATCGAAGGTTTGGCCGAGCTCGCTAAAGAGGCGGGTGCCTTGTTCCACACAGACGCGGTGCAAGCGGTTGGAAAGATCCCGCTCGATATCAAATCCACTGCAGTCGATATGCTGTCGCTGTCTGGGCACAAGTTCCACGGACCAAAGGGTACAGGTGCGCTTTATGTGCGCCGGGGAACCCGGTTTACACCGCTGGTCCGCGGTGGTCACCAGGAACGCGGTCGCCGCGCGGGAACAGAAAACGCGCCATCGCTCATCGGTATGGGCAAAGCTGCGGAAATTGCGCTGGAAAACCTTGATGTTGAGACGACGCGGGTTCGTGCGCAAAGGGATCGGCTTGAAGCCGGGCTCGTTCAGAAAATTGGCCACTGCTTTGTAACTGGTGACCCGAATGATCGCCTGCCCAACACGGCGACGATCGCATTCGAGTACATTGAGGGTGAAGCGATCTTGCTGATGCTGAACCAATCAGGGATTGCCGCCTCGTCAGGCTCAGCGTGTACGTCGGGTTCTTTGGAACCGTCCCACGTGCTGCGCGCCATGGATATCCCATTCACAGCGGCACACGGCGCAATTCGTTTTTCTTTATCTCGCGACACGACGGATGAGGAGATCGATCGTGTGCTCGCCGTCATGCCGGAGATCATCGCCAAGCTCCGGACCATGTCTCCGTTCTGGTCGGAGGAGGGTGCAAAGCCCGATACCTTCCAGCCGGCGTATGCGTGAGCGTTGAAGGCAACACGAGAGCGAGGGCGTCACAATGACAACCGCAGCGGTTTCAGCTTACGGCATACCAGAGCAAATGCGTCCACAGACCGATGTTGTTTTGTGTGACACGACTCTGCGCGACGGTGAGCAGACCGCTGGGGTTGCGTTCACGCGCAATGAAAAGACGCGGATCGCTTTGGCACTAGAGGATGTTGGGGTTGGCGAAGTCGAACTCGGCATCCCCGCGATGGGCGACGATGAGATCGCTGACATGGCATCTGTGGCGGCGCGGTTAACGCGGGCCGTGCCAGTGTCCTGGTGCCGTATGGTGGAAGGGGACATTGACCTAGCGGCGGCGACGGGAATTGAACGCGTTCATTTCGCTGTGCCAGCTTCCGAGCAACAGCTTAGTAAGAAGCTCAATCTGGACCGGGCGGCTGCACTTCAAAGAATGCTTGCCGTGTTGGCTTATGCCAAAGCGAAAGGTCTGATGGTTTCGGTTGGCGCGGAGGATGCGTCACGCGCCGACCCGTCCTTCCTGGCTCATCTTGCGATTAACGCAGCAGCCGGTGGAGCTATCCGGTTTCGGCTGGCCGACACGGTAGGATTGCTCGATCCGTTCGCAGCTTGGCATCTTGTTCGGCGCGTTCTTGATCTTAGTGGTGATGCCTTAGCGGTGGAATTCCATGGTCACAATGATCTTGGGATGGCCACGGCCAATACGCTTGCTGCCGGCGCGGCAGGTGCGAGCCATCTTTCGGTAACGGTCAATGGATTGGGTGAGCGTGCGGGGAATGCACCGCTTGAAGAGATTGCGGCTGCACTCTCACACAAACAATCGGCGAATGGGATTCAGCTCGATCGTTTGACGGCACTTTCCGAGTTGGTCGGCACTGCATCTGGGCGCGGTGTTCATGCATCGAAGCCTGTTGTCGGGCCTGCGGTGTTCACCCATGAGTCCGGCATTCATGTCGACGGTCTCATGAAGGATGCGCGCAATTATGAAGCGCTTCCGCCTGCTCTGTTGGGTCGCTCGCACACTTTCGCGCTGGGCAAACACTCAGGCCGTAAGGCGCTGATCAGCAAATTGCGTGGGCTGAACCTTCCCCACGATGAGACAACGATCCAGGCGGTGCTGCCGCGGTTGCGTTCATTCGCAAACACTTACAAGCGTCCTGCAGACGCGACTGATCTCGAACGCTTTGTCGCTGAAGCATTCTACACCGTGGGTCGAGGTTCTGTTGCTGACATGCCTGCCCATTCTGCACCGACGCGGTATCAGGTGGGCCACGACCGTTTCGCCGAATCCACAGCATCAAAGGGAGCTTCTTGATCATGAGCACTCCCAAGGTCTCTCTCTGGCAACTCATCAAGAGTGATTTGGCATGCGTTAAGTCGCGGGACCCTGCAGCGCGCAGCAGCTTTGAAACAGTCCTTTGCTATCCAGGTTTTCATGCCATCGCAATTCACCGCGTGTGCCATGCGCTTTGGAATCGAGGATGGAAGCTTCCAGCGCGGGTACTTTCACATTTTGCCAGGGTTTTGACGGCGATCGATATTCACCCCGGTGCTGTTATCGGGTCAGGTTTTTTTATCGACCACGGCTGCGGCGTTGTGATTGGCGAGACCGCAGTCGTCGGCGACGATTGCACGCTCTACCACCAAGTGACACTCGGGGGAGTTTCCTGGTCACCTGGCCGACGCCACCCATCATTGGGAGACGGTGTTCTTGTAGGTGCAGGCGCTAAGGTGCTTGGACCGATTGAGGTTGGACATGGTGCCCGGGTCGGGGCCAATTCCGTCGTTGTCGAGGATGTTCCTCCCAACATGACAGTTGTTGGAATTCCGGCGCGCGTTGTTAATCGCGAACGGCCCGCTGCGATGAATGATGCTGACCGCATGCGCGTCGATCTCGACCACCACCTCATGCCAGACCCCGCTGCTCGCGTCATTGAACGGTTGGCAGACCGCATCGGCTTCCTTGAGGCGCGCGTTGCGCGACTTGCGGGATCCGTTCGCGATGATGAGCCCTGCTGTGCCGATCCAATTGATGCGGCCGGCAATCCGCAATTCAAAGGCAAACCAGGCGAAAACCACCAAACCAGAAGGAGTCTTACTCAATGAGCGATATCACGGGACCTACGGTCATTGACCAGCTTAAAAAGCTATCTTCGGCGGAAGACTTCTTCCTCTTCTTCTTCCTCCCCTACGAAGAGAAAATCCTCAAGGTTGCCCGGCTGCATATCATGCGTCGCATGGGGCACTACATCTCGAACACTGATTTCAGCGGAATGGGCGAAGACGAGGTCTTCCTGACAGCGCGTTTGCAGTTGAAACGTG
Source organism: Filomicrobium sp. (assembly GCA_040219445.1). Classification (GTDB taxonomy): domain Bacteria; phylum Pseudomonadota; class Alphaproteobacteria; order Rhizobiales; family Hyphomicrobiaceae; genus Filomicrobium. The sequence goes on from JAVJSM010000003.1 coordinate 1,596,477, forward strand.
CCTATCTCGACTTCATCGAGTCGACGCCACAGCGCGAGAAAGTCTTCAAGGTTTTCCAGGACCAGGTCGAGGCTCACAAGCGTACGTTTGTGCGCATTGAAGACATCTCAACGACACCAGTTGCAGCTGAATAAGCGAAATCCCAGTGCTCTCAACGGGCACGCCTAGCCGATCGAGGACACGCTATGAGCGACGTATTCGACGAAACCGACACAACACAGGACGGCTTGAATATCGTGGTCTGCATTAAGCAGGTCCCAGATTCTGCGCAGATCCGCGTGCATCCTGTCACAAACACGATTATGCGTCAGGGCGTTCCGACCATTATCAACCCTTACGACTTGTTCGCACTGGAAGAGGCGCTGCGTCTTCGCGATCAGTACGGCGGCACCGTGACGGTCCTGTGTATGGGGCCGCCGATGGCAGAAGACTCTCTGCGTCGCGCGCTGGGTATTGGTGCGGACCAAGCGGTTTTGATTACAGACCGCCGGTTTGCTGGGTCTGATACGCTTGCCACGTCTTATGCGCTTGCGACTGCTTTGCAGAAGATCGCGGAAGACCGGCCCGTTGATATCGTTTTCACCGGTAAGCAGACCATCGACGGTGATACGGCCCAGGTTGGGCCGGGTGTGGCACGACGACTGGATCTCAATCAGCTGACCTACGTGTCCGCGATCGACATGCTTGACCGGAACGCGGGTGAGATCGTTGTCCGGCGGAGAGCGGAAGGCGGGGTGCAGGTTCTGAAAACGAAATTGCCATGCCTGATTACGATGCTCGAAGGTACCAACACGGTTCGGCGAGGTTCGATTGAAGACGTGCTGCGTGCAGCCCGTGCGGATGTGACGACATGGTCGGCTCAAGATGCCGGCGTCGAGGACCTCACACTTTGCGGTCTGAAAGGTTCGCCAACTGTGGTGAAGCGGGTTTTTGCGCCCAAGCCTCGCGCTGAGAAAGCGGAGATGGTCACCATCGAGGGCAAGCAGCCTTCGGACATCGGTGATGCCGTTATTGATCTGATCTTTGCAAACCAACCGAAACTCGAGGCGGACTTGAAAGCCGCTGCGGGCGCCTGAACTCGAATTGAGGAGTGAGCAAAATGGCCAATGCGCCGAAAAAAGCTGGCGGCCGCTCAGGCATGCGGAAGGAGCTACCTGAGCACTTCAAGGCCTATCGTCACGTTTGGGTTTTTGTGGAATTGGAGCGCGGCAACGTACATCCGGTTTCGTGGGAACTCATGGGTGAGGCCCGGAAGCTGGCGAATAAGCTTGGTGTCGATGTTGCAGGCGTCGTTATCGGACCGCATGGAGAAGAGACAGATCGGGCAGCTGCGGAGGCATTTCATTACGGGGCCGACAAGGTCTACCGCTGTGCTGACCCAATCCTTGCGGATTACCGCAACGAGCCTTACACGCGGGCGCTCACGGATATCGTCAATACGTACAAGCCAGAGATTCTGTTGCTTGGTGCAACAACTCTGGGGCGGGATCTTGCAGGTGCTGTCGCAACGACTTTGCGGACCGGTCTCACAGCAGATTCCACCGATCTGGATGTTGATGACGAGAAGAGCCTGGCTGCTACGCGACCAACGTTTGGTGGTTCGCTTCTCTGCACCATCCATACGCTGAACTATCGACCTCAAATGGCAACAGTCCGTCCGCGTGTGATGGCGATGCCGGAAGCAGACACATCGCGCACGGGTGAGATTGTCGACCACCCTCTGGGCATGGCTGAAGAGTCGATCGTCACGAAGATCCTCGACTACGTTCCCGACGCAAACATTGCCCAAGCCAACTTGGCATACGCGGATATCGTGGTTGCCGGTGGTATGGGACTTGGCAATCAGGAAAACCTTGGTCTCGTCAAGCGGCTCGCTGGTGTGCTCGGTGCGGAATACGGTTGCTCTCGGCCGGTTGTGCAAAAGGGGTGGATGTCGGCTGACCGGCAGATTGGTCAGACCGGTAAGACCATTCGTCCGCGCCTCTACATTTGCGCAGGGATCTCGGGAGCCATTCAGCACCGCGTTGGTGTCGAGGGTGCTGATCTCATCGTCGCAATCAACACCGATCCGAACGCGCCGATCTTCGACTTCGCGCATTACGGAGTTGTCGCAGATGCCCTGACAATTCTACCCGCCTTGACCGACGCCTTCTCAAGACGGCTCGGCCAGCGTGCCATGGCTGGCTAAAGGAGGAACTCATGTCTAACCATTTTGACGCTATTGTTGTCGGAGCCGGACCTTCCGGTAACGCGGCTGCCTACACACTCGCTAAGAAGGGCCTCAGCGTCCTTCAAATCGACCGCGGCGAGTATCCCGGTTCCAAGAACGTGCAGGGCGCAATTCTTTACGCCGATGCGCTGGAACGCATTATCCCCGAGTTTCGCGAAGAGGCTCCGTTGGAGCGCCATGTGGTCGAGCAACGGATGTGGATGCTGGAAGAGCGTTCCCACACCGGCGCGCACTATCGCTCCGATGACTTTAACGAAGACCGCCCGAACCGTTACACGATCCTGAGAGCGCAGTTCGATAAGTGGTTCTCCCAAAAAGTCCGTGAAGCCGGTGCGCTGTTGATTACAGAAACAACAGTAACCGATCTCGTGAAGGATGAGGATGGTAAGGTCATCGGTGTAAAAACGGACCGCGAGGGGCCGCCTCTTTACGCTGATGTCGTCATTCTCGGCGAAGGTGTGAACGGACTTGTTGGTCAGCGCGCAAGTTTGCGACCGGAGCTCAAAGCCGAGCACGTCGCGCTTGCGGTCAAGGAGACCCACTTCCTGCCCGAAACGACTGTGCGAGAGCGCTTTAACCTCCGGGGCGAAGAAGACGGCGTCGTCATCGAGGTCCTTGGTTCGGTTTCTTCCGGCATGGTTGGGACTGGCTTCATCTACACAAACAAAGAGTCGATTTCGATCGGTGTTGGTTGCCTTGTCTCTGACTTCCGTGAGACCCGTGTGCCGCCGTATGTTCTGCTTGATCGCTTCAAATCGCACCCGTCGGTGGCTCCTTTGCTCAAGGGCTCCGAGATGAAGGAATACGTGGCTCACCTCATTCCAGAAGGTGGTTACAACGCGATTCCCAAACTCACAGGCGATGGCTGGATCATTGTTGGAGATGCCGGCCAGTTCGTGAATGCGGTGCACCGTGAAGGCTCAAACCTTGCGATGACAACAGGGCGACTGGCGGCTGAATCCGTTGCTGAACTTAAAGAAGCCGGACTTCCAATTACGGAAGCAAACCTGGCGAACTATCGCGACGCGCTCAAAGAGTCCTTTGTCATGAAGGACCTTAAGAAATACCGCCGCTTGCCAGACATCCTGCACAACAACAAGCACTTCTTCACCGCATATCCGAAAGCCATTTCGCAAGCGATGCAGACCTTCCTTCGTGTCGATGGTGTCGACAAGAAGACGAAGGAAGGCGCCATGATGCGGGCTCTGCGAGACGCGCGTGGCGGTTGGTGGAACGTTTTTGTGGACATGTTCAAAATTGCGAGGGCCTGGAGATGACAACCGAGACCAAAGACAAGCCGAAGGCGCCGTCAACTGAGCCCCAGGCCAACATGGAAGAGCGGCTTTATCAGAACCGATATCAGGTTGATGAAGGTCGCCCGCACATTTCGATCAATCAGCGGATGGTCGACTCTGAGGCTTTGAAGTCGCTCATCGATATCTGTCCTGCGGGCTGCTACGCCGTCGGGGACAAGGGGCGCGTCGAAATCGTCTCTGATGGGTGCATGGAGTGCGGAACCTGCCGCATTGTTTGCCAGTCGACGGGCGAGATTGAGTGGAGTTATCCGCGCGGTGGCTTTGGCGTCATGTTTAAATTCGGCTGACGGTAGGGAGAGATCAGATGCGCCTGCTGTTTGCCGTCTGCGTCGCGATGTTGCTGACTGCATTATCGCATGCGGAAGCCGCTGAGAAGGTGACCGTCTTTGCTGCCGCTTCAACGGCCAAGGTCGTTGAGGTTGCAGGCGCGGCCTTCGAGGCGGAGGTGTCTGGGGGCGTTCGTATTGTTGTTTCCGCGGCATCCTCTGGCACGCTCGCGCGTCAGATCGAAGCCGGTGCGCCAGCTGACCTTTATGTTTCGGCAAACAAACGTTGGATGGAACACCTTATCTCGGGCGGATTGATCGAAGACCGTTTGGTTCGTGACATTGCGGGAAACGAGTTGGTTCTTATCTCGCCGTCGCGTTCTCAAGGAGATGTAGCAGATCAGTTTGAGCTGACGCGCCAGTCTGTTGCTGTGTTGCTTTCAGAGGGCCGGTTCGCGATGGCCGATCCCGATCATGCACCTGTGGGGCGCTATGGCCGCCAGTCGCTGACAACTCTTGGTCTCTGGGATGTCATGGACCCACGATTGGTGAGGACGCAGAATACAACTGCAACCGTTGCTCTCGTTGCACGTGGGGAAGTCGAGCTTGGTCTTACCTACAAGACCGATGCGGCCAATGTACCGGGCGTTCAGATTGTCGCGACCCTCGATCACTCAAGCCATGCGCCGATCCGTTATTCGGCTGCCCCTGTTCGTTCGGGTGCAGCTTCGGTATTGGCCGATCGGTTTTTGAAGTTTCTTTCCAGTGAGACGGGTCGCAAGATCATTGCGAAGCATGGTTTTCGGACCGATGACGTGGACGCATTGGGTTTGGTGCCTCTTGGGCGTCGCGAAAGCTCTGAGCTCGAAGGGTCAATTGAACAGGCGGCGAATTCGTACGGCGAATTCCCGATACGCGGGCGCGTGCGATGACACCCTTGGACTGGTCGTTTCCCGGATTATTCGCGTTATCTCAATTCGAGCAAGAGGCGCTTGCGTTAAGCCTTCGTGTTGCGAGCATTGCGGTCTTGTCTTCGCTTCCGATCGGTATTGCCATCGCGTTCATTCTCGCTAGGTATCGGTTTCCGGGGCATGGGTTGCTTAACGCTGTTGTGCACATGCCGCTAGTTCTTCCGCCTGTGGTCGTCGGATATCTTCTTCTTGTTCTGCTGGGACGTAACGGCCCTCTGGGATCGTTGATTGAAGACATGTTTGGGGTTCGTCTGGCGTTCTCAACGAGCGGGGCCGTGATTGCGTGTGCGGTCGTTTCATTTCCCTTGTTGGTGCGCTCGGTACGGCTGTCAATTGAAGCCATCGATACGCGGTTGGAATCTGCCGCTCGTACGCTCGGTGCGAATGAAACCCGGGTGTTCTTAACAATTACGCTGCCGATGATGGTGCCAGGAATTCTTACCGGCTCGCTGTTGGCATTTGCACGTGCTCTCTCAGAGTTTGGTGCAACGATTACTTTTGCGGCGAACGTGCCGGGTGAAACCCAGACGCTTCCACTTGCGCTCTACACCGTTCTGCAAAGTCCAGGGGGAGACGCCGCCGCGTTTCGCTTGTGCGTTCTTTCAATCCTTCTCGCAGTTGCCGCTATCGCAGCTTCGGAATGGCTCTCACAGCGATTGATCGCTTCACGTAACGGGGAAGCAGTCGCATGATTGAGATCGATATAAAGAAGCGTCAGGGACGGTTGAAACTGGACGTCTGCTTTAATCACCCCGCAACAGGTGTACTCGGGCTTGTCGGTCCTTCGGGAGCCGGTAAAAGCACGCTGCTCTCATGCATTGCGGGTCTTTCAAGGCCGGATGTCGGGCTGATCCGTCTTTCGGGCCGCACTCTTTTTGACAGCAAGAGCAGTATCAATCTGCCAGCCGCTGACCGGAAGATTGGTGTTGTTTTTCAGGACGGGCTTTTGTTTCCGCACATGTCGGTTGAGGCCAACCTGCTTTACGCGGTCAAGGGTGTGCGTCCGTCGAACTTTGCTGATGTTGTCTCGGCTCTTAGTCTTGGCGGACTTCTTGAACGCCGGACCAACAGGCTCTCTGGTGGTGAACGCCAGCGTGTTGCGATTGGACGAGCGCTGTTTTCGAGGCCGCGGTTGATGATCCTGGATGAGCCCGTGTCGGCGCTTGACCCCGATCTAAAGCGTGACGTGTTGGATCATCTTTTGCGCGTCGTGGAAATGACCGCGATACCGATGATCTACATTTCACATGCGCCTGAAGAAATCCGCAAGGTTGCCAATGCCGTCGTGAAAATTCGCGATGGTCATTGCGTTCCGGTTGGTTGCTTTCCTGCTCCTCTTACAGAAACGGCAGCAGATGCTGCTCAGCTGCCGGGGATACCGTCATTGGCAACGGGTGAGTCTTAATGGCGCCACCTCACCATTCCGCATGTGCCGAAAACGGTCTATTTGCATCGCGAACATTGCCTTACCGCCCGAAGGAAGGGACGGCCCGCCACAAGTATGTCGGCGGGCCCAGAGCTACGCGCGCCAGGTCGGAGACAACCATGATCATCTGCTCGTGTACGGCTATGTCCGATCGGGATCTGCAGCGAGCCATCCGCGAGATCTATTCGCGCGATCCGTTAGCCGTCATTACGCCTGGGCGCGTTTACCACGCGCTGGGGTGCAAAATTTCTTGTCACGGTTGCCGGCCGTTGGTCGCCGAACACATTGCCATAGAAGTTGCGCGGCAAGAGCAGCGCATGAATCAACAGGATCAAATCCAAAGGAGAAAAAAATGAAGGGCGACGACAAAGTCATAGAGTATCTCAACGCATCGCTCAGGCACGAGTTGACGGCTGTCAATCAGTACTGGCTGCACTACCGGCTTCAAGAGGATTGGGGTTATCAAAAACTCGCGAAGAAGTCGCGCGAAGAATCGATTGAGGAAATGCAACACGCCGACAAGCTCATTGCGCGCATCATTTTCCTTGAAGGCATGCCCAACCTGCAAATGCTTGATCCGCTGCGCATTGGTGAAAACGTCAAGGAGACCCTCGAATGCGACTTGGCTGCAGAACACTCGGCGCGTGCACTTTACAAAGAGGCCCGTGAGGTCTGCAGAGACAAGGGCGACTACGTGACGATGGGTTTGTTCGAGGATCTGCTTCAGGATGAGGAAGGCCATATCGATTTTCTTGAGACGCAACTCAGTCTGCTGGCGGATCTCGGTCAGCAGAACTACGGGCAACTGAACGCCGTCTCAGCGGATGAGGCTGAGTAACCTGGTTGCGTGTGTCGCAACCGGTTGGTGAACTTGGCTCGATTTGAGCCAGGTTACTCAGTTTTCAATCGGCATGCGTGCCGTAGATTGTGAAGAAGCGGGCCACTTGTTTGGGAGTGGCCTGTTTTTTTGTCAGAATATGAAGTCGTTCGCGGTGAGATCGAAGCTAGTGCCGAAGCTTATGTTGCGACCAATGCCGACGTTGATGTTTCCAAAGCGAAACGGGAGACCCACAATCAGCGCCAAGCTGATGAAAATGACTGGGCTCAACAGCTGCTCAACCGATGGATACGGTGTGGCGAAAGTGTTGGAAATCGCCACCACCGGAATCTGGAACAACGAGCCTCAGAAATGGCAGAAGGACCGGTGTTGGGCGTGATCGATACGAAAGATATGCCAGAGGTTGATTTTGGTTTTTGAGGTTGGCGGCGGTCTTTGGAGGGCCGCATATTTCAATTTTGGCAAACTTTCTTTTGCGAGCTTGTAACCGGAATCCATTTGTTCTTGCTGGCAGCGCACGGCGACCGACAGGCCGGATCCTACCAGTGGCTTTTGCAACGCGGGTCGGTCATGTTGATGAAGCCGTCTTTGATGCAGTTGGGCGGCGGACGCGAGTTGCCGGTGCGCCGGGTTGGCTGCGTTCGTCTCGCAGGTGGGCGGCGGCTTGGGGTGGCCCTTCGGCCGGTTTGGCGACGGTTAGCCGTGTTGCGCTGAAGCTCATTGAGAATTCCGTTGATGGCTGCGACGCCTTGGGAAATGTTCTGTTGCGGTGAGAAGCAACGGCCATTTCGGTAATAGGTTCCAGGCTCACACCACTGACAGTGATATTGACCATTCCTGAGAGCTCTAGAGCGTGCATAGACCTTTCCCATCCGCGCTACGTCGTAACGGCAACGCGCTTCGGCCAAGGCCGCGGGGTTCCAACACCTCCCATCCGTTGCGTAGATTTGACCTCGCTCACACCAGTGGCAGCGGTATTGTCCATTTGCGGCATGCTCTACGCGAGCGAGCACCTTTTTGTTGGCTCTGGCTTGCTTGCGGCAGTCCGCGTAAGCCATCGCTTCTGCACTCAAGCACCGGCCGTTGCGATATGTGTGCCCAGGTTCACACGAGTAACACGTATAAGTGCCGTCTCGATTTTTCTCAATTTTTGCATGAACTTTGCCGTTGTCGCGGGCTTGGCGTTTGCAATCGGCGACAGCTTGTTGCCGCAGGGTCCTTTGGCATTGTTTGATTGCGTTCTTCGTGTGGACCGCAGCGTTGCGGTACCAAGGATGCTTCTTACCGCGGTAATGAGACCTTAGTTTTTTGAGGCCACTGACGTTGCAATTCGTTGTCATCGACGACAGGCGCTGATGTTCGGCTTGAAGGATGCTGATTTTGCGAAGGCCGTCTTGGATCCGAGGTTTGAGATCTGAGCAGCGCGTTGTGTTCTTTGCTGTCAGCTGCTGGTCGAGCTTGGTAAGGGTCTGGTAGGACGCCTTCAGCCGGTTGGCCTTATAGTCAGAGCGTGCGTTGTTGAGTTTACCCTTGGCGGCTTCGCAGAACCGGCCTTCTGCGATGATGCGTTCGTTCTTTTTGCATTTAGGAAGTGCGGCTTGCACGCGCTGAATTGATACGATGAAGAAGTGTAGTTTTCTGCCGTTGTAGGCTTTCAAGATCTTCTTCATCTGCTTGATGTTGCAGGTGTTAATTGCGCGGTCGACGATTGCTTGCTGCGCTTCGATTTTTGCGATGTTCTCCAGGCCCTTCTTGGCTCTTTGCTGGTATTTTGCGCACGCGGGTGGCGGGAGCTCGCGCAGGGCTGAGAGAGCCTGTTGGAACCTGTTCTTCGCGCTTTCGTATTGGCCAGCGTCAAACTGCGATTTGCCTTTCTCGAAGTGTGTGACTCCGGTTTTGGCCGTTTGCAGAAGCGTGACTTCGATGTCGAATGCGGCTGTTGAAATGCGGCTCGCGCGTGCCTTTAACGGTCTCAGAGCATCGATGTTGCAGAGGGTGATTGCCGTTTGCAGTTGGTCTCGCAGAGCCGAAGCGTTTTGCAGATCACTTTGTGCTGATGCCGCGTCTGCGTAGACATCACTTGGGCAATTGCCTTCAGCCTTGGCGGCGGCAAGCGTTGAATTGATGTTGGCAATTAAAGCGGTTGTTTTGCTGGGAGAGGCGAGACCTATGCTCCTACCAGCTTTTCGCACGAGCGCCCTTAGTGCGTCGCACTGTTTCGTTGACTTTGGCGTATCCGGCTCTTTGTCGTTGTCGCGTTTTCTGGGCTTCTTGTCCTCTTCGTCTGGGGTGTCGTTTGAAGCGACGCGATCACGGGCGCGAGGGCTTGGTTTTTTCTTGTCTCTTGGCTGGCGTTTATTTTCGGCTGCGGGCTTCTTCTTATCCAGTCGGCTGATTGCAGCTTCGAGGGCCGCGACGACCTGTTTTTGCTCCTGGCGCCGCTTGCGAGCGATGCGGCTCTGTTCTTTTGCTAAGTCATCTCGAAACTCGCGGGCGCGCAATTTGACGTTTGAAAGCAGCTGCTCTCGGACCCATTCGGCGAAGTCCTGGTTTTGCCGGACCCCAGGCCTCTGTTGCTGGTAATGGCGTGCAAGGTCGGCGATGTTTCTGGGTGTCAGTCCGAGTTCACCTTGGCCCGCAGCACCGCTGCCAAGCCGGGTGAAGAAGTCGACCCAGCTGCCCGTTGTCGTTCTGGGGCCGCTCGACGAGCCACACTTCAAACCGCTCTTGCCTTGTGCGGAACCGTAAACTTCGAGGCGCTCAATTATGTTGTCATGGCTGACGTTTTGTTGGCGGAGGGTTGCATAGAGTTCCGCCTGGCAGTTTAAGACCGCGTCATTGAAACGAAGTCGGGTTGCGGCCGTGAACTTCGTGAAATCCTTGACCTGTTGGATGTAGATGTCGACGGGATTGAAGCCCATTGCCACCATTCGACCGCTGCCTGGGATGACCTCCAACAACGTGTCTTTTAAAAGTTGCTCACCCTCAGCTTTGAGTTTGTCGAAACGGGCAGTGGCGTGTTCGGTCAGGTAGTCTCGGATCGCTATTCGCGCGTCGTCAGTGTCGAGGTTCAAAGCGGCACGTGTGAGTTTTTTGGCAAGCGCGCGATTGCGATCGTTCTTTAGGAGTTCGATAGATCGTGCAACGCGTGAGTCACTGCCGAAGCGCGCGATCATTGCGTCTTCGAGGTTGTCTGCCAGGAACTGCGTCGAGATTTTCTGGACGGTGACATAGTCGTCTGACTGGACGGCTTCGGCGAAGGCCGCGATCTTTTGAGAAGATTGCAGCATTGATTTAAGCGCGTCTTGTTCTTGTTTGGTTGCGATCAGGTTGGGCAGGCGTTTGCTCACCTCGTCCTTGACGATTTCCCACTCAGTGCGATCTAGCTGCTTGATCAGAGCACCAACGTCGGCTGCGTTTGCTACCGGAGCAGGCCATAAAAGTACCAAAGCACTCAGCAGGAGTAACGCTCGCTCGTACGCGCGGGCTGCTAAATTCGTTGCGGTGCTCTTCAGTATTGCTTTCATTATTGGCCCCGGCATTTCAAATCGGCCGCTAAGCGGTGGGCATTTTGCGTTCACGGACGGTAGCAAATTCGTGCAGTTTCACAAAGAGACGAGCTTGTTCAGGATGAACTGTTCGCTTCGCGCGGCTCAGTCGTTGCGGTCGTGGCGTGATAGGCCACGGGCAGGCCGATGTTAATTAACTTTGATTATTCAGTCGTTTTGGCCTGTAGTCCGTAGATGCCCATCCAATGTTGCGGTCGCAAATTTAAACGGTGGCTGTCGTGTGCTTGTAAATTCTGGGTTCCCCAGACAGGTTCCTGGCAGACGAATGCTCGATGAATGTTCGAATCGATCCTGCCTCTTGACGTCAGGGGCAGAACAGGTCATCAAACGGGCCGTTTCCGACCGGGAGCCGCCTTATTTGTAGGCTATGTCCCGCGTTTGGATGGTGTATAGTCCACACCTCTTGGAAATATCGATCATCGACACGATGTTCGATCAGGCGGTCCAAACGGACCGTCTTGCGGGTATAGCACAATGGTAGTGCAGCAGCCTTCCAAGCTGAATACGCGGGTTCGATTCCCGCTACCCGCTCCAACTCCTTCATTTGGCTGAGCTTGAGTAATCTGGCCGAGGGGCTGAGCTATGCGGAATCTGCCGACGACAATTATCGTGGCTCATGGGTCACCAAGCGACCAGGATACGCTCGAAGCTGCGGTACAAAAACTGACCCAGCGGGTGCAAGAACATGCGAGCGGGCACAACGTGGTTGGTGCCACGCTAGCGAAGACAGGATCTCTCGAGCAGGCCCTGCGGGAGTCTTCCACCGACGAGCCGGTTGCGGTTTATCCATTTTTCATGAGTGAGGGATGGTTTGTGAAGTCCGAGCTGCGTCGGCGCGTCAAGGTGGCGCTCGATCATTTGCAGCTTGAGCGGGCCGTTTCCTACCATCCAGCCTTTGGTCTCGACCCAAAGGTGCCGGAGCTTTGCCGTGTCCGCGCATTGGAAGCTGCCGAACGGGTTGGTGCAATGGCAAGTGAAACTGTTTTGGTGATGGCTGCGCATGGGTCTCAGAAGGGCCCCGCGGCGGCAGAGGCAGCTGAGCAGATTGCGTCCGCTGTCCGAGATTCTGGAACATTCGGGGCGGTTCGGGTTGGGTTTGTCGAGCAAGCTCCGACGATTACGGAGGCGGCTTCGGATCTTGGAGGTCGCGTGGGGATCTGCCTCCCGTTGTTTGCGACGACTGCTGGACATGTGCTGATGGACATCCCTGAGCAGCTCGAAGCGGCGGGCTTTGGTGGGGACGTGTTGCGGCCAATCGGTGAAGACGAAGAGGTTCCTCGGCTCATTGCTTCTGCGATTATGTCGCCGGTCCGTACTTTGGCGACGACTTGAACGCTTGTTGGGGACGGGAATTCTGAGCGACGTCAGCTGGGAGTGACAACCCGTTTCTTGCGTTCGCCCGCGAATTGTATGACTAGAGGATCATGATCCTCGAACTCTTCCTAATCGTTGCACCAATCTTTTTGATGATCGTCCTGGGGCATGGATTGCGCCGCGGCGGCATCCCCAGCTTCGAGTTCTGGAACCTCAACGACAAGCTCGTCTATTGGCTTCTGTTTCCCGCCCTGTTGTTTGAAAAGACGTCCACAATGGATGTTTCTGGGGAGCTGCTGAGCGACTTTTTCTTTGTGATTTATCCGGGCTTTGCGGTGGCGTTTGCATTTTCGATCCTGATTGGATCGATGTTGCGATTTGACCGGCCGATTCTGACCTCAATTCTTCAAGGTAGCGCGCGGCACAATACCTTTATCGCGCTTGCCGTTGCTGAGCGGATTTACGGGCCACAGGGTCTTGCTGATGCGACCTTGATCGCAGCCATATTGGTTCCGATAACCAACATCACTGTCGTTTCTTCGCTCGTCACGCTGCTGCGCAAGGAAGAAGAAGGTGGGCTCTTTGGCGCGATCATCCGCGATGTTTCACAGAACCCATTTCTGATCGCGATTGCGCTGGGCCTCCTCGTCAATTACCTCGGTCTCGGACCACTGCCGGTAATCAATGAGGTGTGTCAGATTTTGGGTGCTGCGGCGCTGCCGATTGTTCTGTTATGCGTCGGTGCAAACATTCGTGTCCGGGCCATGGTTGTGTCGGCTCCGGCAACCGTTGTTGCGATTATCGGGAAGATGGTCTTGTTCCCGCTTGTAATCGTGCTGGTGGCAAAATCCATTGGGATGGATACAACGTCCGCGATGGTTGCGGTGGTGTTTGGTGCTGTTCCGACGGCGGCGGGCTCTTACACGTTGGCGCGCGCGATGGGCGGGGATGCGCCAGCTATGGCTGCCATCGTCACATTGCAGACGGCGCTTGCCTTCTTTTCACTGCCGGCAACGCTGCTGCTTGCGGACTATATTTTGAAGCTATAGCCAGCTGTTCTCTTGGAGTAATCGGTGAAAACGTGCAGGTGCATTGAAGCGTTAGCGATGAAGCAGCAACTCGTCGGGGTCGTTGATGATGATCGTGTTGCGGTCGATGGAAATGCTGCCCGAGCGTTGGAAACGACTGAGTGTGCTGGTCACCCACTGGCGCGTTGAGCCGACGATGGCTGCGAGCTGCTCGCGGGTTATGCGTTGATCGACGACCATCTTCGAGTGCTGGGGTTTGCCATCGACTGATGCGAGGATGATGAGGAGCTGCGCCAGACGCTCGGTCACCGAGCGCGTACCCAGCATCTGTACCAGCGCTGAATAGCATTTGCCTTTAGCGACTGTGCCGTCGATTAGTGCGAGCGCGATCTTTGGCGTTGTCTCGGCGAGGTGGCGCAATTTGCTTCCCGGTAGGTAGGATAGCTTCGTTTCTTCGACAGCTGTTGCGGACCAAATGTGCAGCCCTCCGCCAAAGACATCTGGGCCGCCGACAAAGTGGCCGGGCGTCCAATAAGCAAGTGTAATTTCCTTGCCTGAAGGGCCTGCGTAGTAAGTTCTCACCCTGCCGTTTTCGATGAGGAAAATACCGCTATGCAGGTCCCCCTGCATGAAGATCGTCTCGCCTTTTTTTACCGTGAGACGCGATGAGATCGCGCGTAGTCGCTCGATCTCATCGAGGTTTAGGCGGTCCAGGAAACTCGCACCTTCGTTGATTTGGTTGAGGGCCTCCGACAGGTAGACGGCGGAGGCTTTCTGCTCAGGCATAGGGTTGCTCTGGTCGTTGTGTTGAGCAGGGTGGGGTATGATCTGAGCTGTGGTTTTCGCGTGCGTCGTCATTTTTCTGATCCCGCGCGTGGCGTGGCGGCAAGGTAACCTGCCAGGATTTCGATTTCATCAGGTTCAAGGGCGGCTGCGATTTTCTGCATCGTGCCGGTTGTGTCGTTGTCGCGCATGCCGTTGCGGAAGTCGTTGAGTTGCTTTGCCAGATAGTCCCGATGTTGAGAGGTTAAGTACGGGGCATGTTTGGCATCATCGTTGGTCTCGATGTGGCAAGACGCACAAGCTGGGATACCTGCCTCCGCGCGTCCTTTGTTAAACAAGTCGTGTGCACGGGTTCGTTCATCAGGTGTCAGGTCCGGGGCATCGGATTCGGGCGGCGTAGGTGGCTCGCGTTCGGAAAAATAGGCTGCGACGTCCTTGAATTGCTCAGGTGCAATCTCGGTGACAATGCTCTCCATCTGGCCGCCGTCATTGGTGCGCTTACCGCTCAGAAAGTCCTTGAGTTGTTTTTCGATGTAAGCTGGTTTTTGCCCCGCAAGTTTTGGAAACTTCGCGGTGGCGCTGATCCCGTTTAAGCCATGGCACAGCCCGCATAGCTCTTGAGGCGGCAGGTTGTCGTAGCCCAGTCCATCAGCCTGAGCTGCTGCTGTCCAAACCATGCTCACGGCAAACGCATAAGTTGCCATGCGAAACAGGTGATAAGCACTGGCCCGCGTGGCGGACCAGTGCCTCGTGTCTTGGAAGATCTGTACGGATTTTGACTTAGACCGCATGAAAGATCTCGTGCTCAGCCAGAATGATGCATGTGTCCGTGGTGATGCTTGTGGTGATCCATTTTCTCCGGCTTGCCCCCTTTGTTGACTTCGGCCTGGACCGTGATGCTGCTGCCGTCTGAGAAGCTGAGTTTAACCGGCACCTTGGTCCCAAGTTCTTGGGCGCCCGTTGGTTTGATCAGCATCAGATGGAGGCCGCCGGGTTTCAAAGCCACTGTTTGTCCGGAAGGAACTGAAATCTGAGCGATCTTTTCCATCGTTGCGACCCCATCGATAACCTTCGAATGGTGGATCTCAACGCGTGCGTATCCGGGGCTGGATGCTCCGGTCAGGGATACGTCGGACGGTCCTGTGTTGGCCAAAGTTAGGTAGCCGGCATGGACGGTCGTGCCTGGAGGTGCGAATCGGATCCATGCGCTAGAAGCCGAGACGCCCTGGCATGCGGACGCTGCGAGAATACCGGTGATAAGGATTGCAGCCGCCATGAGGGTCAACGTTGTGATGCGCCACGGCAGCGTCGAAGCGGCTTCGGCAACTCGAATGTTGCGGCGGTTTGGCGTGGTCGTCATGGTGCTACTCCTCGTGCTGGAAGGCTCGAAACTCTAGTTTTTCGACTGGGCGGCGCGGGCGTGTTTTGCGATCAATTCCGCAAGAAAGGTTGCTGTTTCGGCTGGTGCCATCGGTGGGTTAACCGCGCCGACGAGACGGCTTTGTGGGTCAATGATGGCGATCGCGGCGCTGTGAAAAACCCGATAGCCTTCGGGGTCTTTGTCTCGACCTTCGAAGCGAACGAACCCGCCTAAGGTTTCCACGGCTTTGGAGACTTCGCTCCAGTCGCCTGTTGCGCCGATTATCGTGTCGCCGAAGTGTTTGACGTACTGGCCGATAATTTTGTGGTCGCGGTCAGGGTCGACGCCGATGAAGACGATTTGCGGTTTACGCGCTGGTGAGACACGAAGCGACAGTTGCTCATCGACTTGCGCGAGGTTTTGCAGGGTAAATGGACAAACGTCAGGACAGTGTGTGTAGCCCAGGAGAATTAGCGACCACTTGCCTTTAAGGTTTTGCAGGGTGAAGGGATCACCGGAGGCTTGCTGGAGTTTGAAGTCCATAAGCGGCTGAGGCACACCGTGGATTTTCGCATCGACAGATGCGATGGCTCCCGTGATCCAGCCGCCGAGCATGCTGGTTGCCAGTGTGAGGGTGAGTATTGCGGACGTTGCACGCTGGTTACGTGCTGGCTTGCGTGTTTGTTTGGAGTAGTTCCGTTTTAGCGTTGTCAGCATCTTCAACATGCAGGGTCTCCTGTGTTGGGGGCGTGTCATGCGTTCTGCTGTTCGAATGCGCGAAGGCTCTCCGTTTTGATTTTGTCGTGACATAGCTTCTTCAAACGCATGAAGTGTTCGTCGAGAGCGATGTCTGAGTGTCGGGGACGTGGCAGGTCGATGGTGATGTCCGCGATAATCTTGCCGGGGCTGGCGCTCATCACGAGGACGCGGTCGCCGAGGAACACTGCTTCGTCGATGTCGTGCGTGACGAATAAAACTGTGATGCCGAACTCGCTCCAGATTTTAAGGAGACTTTCCTGCATCATCAGTCGGGTTTGCGAGTCGAGTGCGCCGAAGGGCTCATCCATCAGCAAGACGCGTGGGTAGTTTGCCAGGGCACGGGCGATGCCTACACGCTGCTGCATGCCGCCAGAGAGCTCAGCTGGATAACGGTTGGCAAATTTTGCTAGACCGACCATTTCGATGAAGGTTTGGGCCGTCGCATCCGAAACCGTCGTGCCGCGTCCGAGGATCTTTGGGCCGAATGCGACGTTTTCTTTCACCGTTTTCCAGGGAAATAGCGAATACTGCTGGAAGACCATTCCGCGGTCCGGTCCGGGTCCTTTGACGGCCTCGCCGTCCACCGTTGCGGTACCTGTTGTCGGCGTGACGTAACCGGCAACAGTGTTCAAAAGAGTGGACTTGCCGCATCCAGATGGCCCGAGGATGCAAACGAACTGACCTGGCGGGATATCGACGGATGTTTCACTTACGGCGACATGCCTTTTTGCACCCGATCCAAAGACAATCGAAACGTCATTGATTTCAACGTGACCTTGCGATGCTCGTAAGTTGCGTGATGGAGGTTCAATTTCTTCTGGTTGAGGCGTTGATTTGACTAGTCCCAGCATCTTAGCTTCTCCTCGCCTCGGGTGTTGTCGGTTCCATCTGCGTCTGACATTTTGAATTGGGTCTGGCGTCGTGCATGAAGGGGCGCCCGGTTAGAGTGTCGCTGGCTTCGAGCGAGATGTGCCGGACGGCAAAATGCTTGTTGGCATTTGTGTCTCAGACCGACGGTCTTCACTCGATTGCGGTTCCCGTGCGAGCGATAGAATCGCGAACGCCAAGGCTGCAAACCCTGCAAGAGCAACCCAGGTTCCGAAGGGTTCGAGCCAATTTGCAGTCGCGACGCTCATGCCAAGCATCGCAAGTCCCACAATCCATGAGGGCGTGGCGCAGCAGACGACCCAGGT
The DNA here is from genome assembly GCA_040219445.1 of Filomicrobium sp. Taxonomy (GTDB): domain Bacteria; phylum Pseudomonadota; class Alphaproteobacteria; order Rhizobiales; family Hyphomicrobiaceae; genus Filomicrobium. The sequence goes on from JAVJSM010000003.1 coordinate 1,613,530, forward strand.
CATCGTGGCACCTGTCAGAGCAACGAGGCCGGAGCCCACGCCGGAGGCCATCAGGGCAGACTTATCGACTCGTTGGCACTCACGGACGCGCTCTTTCTGGAGTGCCCAAATTGTTGCAATCAGCAGCCCAAGAAAGACGATGACGAGCATCTTTGCCGGGATCAGATTGAGGCTCCATTCGGAGATGCCGTTGCCGAAGCTCATGTTCATGTAGCCGACCTCAAGCAACCATTCTTCGATGATGATTGGTGGCATGTCCGTCCATGATGGCGTTGACTTGATGATGGTGGCGACGTTGCCAAACCAATCGTAGCCGGTGACGTAGTTCGGCCAATTGCCGAACCGGTAGATCATACTCGCGAGCAAGGCGATGTAGTAAACGACGGTGAAGGTAACGGTAATGATCAGCGCCCCACGCCAATTGCGGGACAGGGCGTTTTTGATCCTGCCGAAGGCTGCACTCATCGCGCTTTCTCCTGCCATTTGAGGAAGGGTCGGGTGGCCAATCGCACGGCATATGTCGAGCCGGTGCCTAGCAGGCCGATGCACAACATGCCGACAACGATGTCTGGGTAGTTGATCAGCGAATAGGCGTTCCAGGTGAAGTAGCCGATCCCGTACTGACCCGAGATGATTTCACCCGCCAGCAGCGAGAACCAGGATACACCCATTCCGACGGCAAGCCCCGTGGCGATGCTTGGAAGGGCTGCAGGAAGAACGACGTGGCGGAAGATCTGGGTGCGACGCGCGCCAAGTGATCTTGCGGCCCTGATTAGCACCTCCGGGGTTTGCTCAACGCCGTGCATGGTGTTGAGGATGATGGGGAACAGCGCGCCGAGGAATGTGATGTAGATGATGGATGCTTCTTCCGTCGGCCACATGAGAATTGCGAGCGGGATCCACGCAACGGCGGGGATAGGGCGGAGGATCTCGACGTAAGGCATCAGGATGTCATTTGCCAGTCGCGACCGCCCCATGACGAGACCCATTGCGACGCCGATCGCTACAGCAAACGCATAGCCGATCAAGATGCGCTGCATGCTGACCATGATGTGGATGTAGAATTCGCTTCCGGAAAGCTGCGCAACAAATGCGTTCCAGACTTTGTAGGGTTCAGGAACGTTTTCAAAGTTGATGTAGTAGTTGAGGTTCTCAGTCGTTGCCCAATGCCAGGCAAGGACACCGAGGGCGAGCGCCGCGAGCCGGATACCCCAGCGCGTGACGTGTTCGTTTTGCATGAGTGCTGCAAAATCGACTGGTTGTTTGGCCTCGGATGGTTCTGTCGCTGATGAACTTGTTGTTGGTGAGCCCGGTGTTATTGCTTCTTGATTGTCACTACCAGGATCGTTGGCGTCAGCTTTGCGTTCTGATCCTGCGGCCGGATCGGCGCTTTTGGAAGAGGGGATGTCGATAACTGCACCTTGGGCCGCCATGGATTTCTCCAGGATGTTGTCGTCGTATTGTTGATCGAATTTGAGTCTTTTTCAGAGGTCGCTCCGGACCGGAATACTGGGTCCCGGTCCGGAGCGTTTTTGAGAAAGCGGCAATTCAGCTGGCGACGGAGGCCAATGCACCTTCAAAGTTGGTCACTTTGCCTTTGACAGACTCTGCGTATTTCTCGGCTTCCTTCTTGCGGAGGAAGGCCGCGTACTTGCCGTCCGGGGTCATCACGTAGACGGCGGTCTTGCCGAACAGTTTCAGGCCCGTTTCCTTGTCGTAGACGTAGGTGGCATTCAGCTTCTGTCCGACCGAGTTGAACTTGGAGACAGCTTTGAGGAATTCGCCGAGGCTCGGATAGGTCGAGATGCCTTCGCGAGCGTGCCAGATTTCCATCGGCAGTTTGGCGTTGACGATTTCTGGATCGACGATCGACGCCTTCGCAGCTTCGTAGTCTTCACCCAGTTCAGCAAAGGCTTTCTTGATGTACTTCTCAGTGATCCAAGCGTCGAAATCGAGCGGTGGGATAGCCTTCTCGCGAACGAGGACGCCATGGTTGAATTTGAGAGCGTCGACCCACTTGTCTTTGATGCTTGGCTCGAGCGTCAGGTGACCGCCGTTAGAGAAGTAAAGGTAGAGAACCTCTTTCTCGACACCGGTCCACTTTTCCATCATTTCACTGGCTTTAATTGGATCAGCATCGATCCACTTACCAGCTTCGACGACGGCTTTGATGAAAGCGACGACGACTTCAGGATACTTTTCTGCGAAGTCCTTACGCACGACCACGCCATGCAGGTAAGGGACGCCAGCTTCACTGCCGTCGTAGATTTTGCGGCCAGTACCACGGAACTCCATGAGTTCCGACCATGGGCAGAAGTCAGAGTGCGCGTCGATCTTGCCAGCGGCGATGTTGGCGGCACCAACGGCGGGGCTCTGGTTTTTCAGCTGGATTTTTGAAACTGGGATCTTTTCGTCTTGCAGTGCTTTCAGAAGCATGCCCCAGGCCGCACTACCAACAGGCGTCGAAACTGATTTGCCGACGAGTTCCTTGAACTCGTAGATGTCGGATTTTACCGGAACGACGATCGCGTTGCCCGAACCTTTGAGGTTATAACCCGTGCCGGCGACGTAGAGTGTGCGTAAGGAGTCGGTGGCTTGGAACTTGGCTCCGTTAACGATGAGCGGGTAGTCGCCCATGACACCGAAGTTCAGTTTGTTGGCCAGCATCTGGTTCGTGATCGGGCCGCCGGAGGAGTAGTCGCTCCAGGTGATCTGATAATCAGCGTCTTTGTACTTGCCGTCTTTTGGCAGGTATTTTTCAAGAAGCTTCAGCTCCTTGACGACGATGCCCGCGGTGTACGTGTCGGTGCACATGCTCTGGTGACCGACGGCAATCTTGATGGTTTCGGCTTGGAGGGACGTGGCCGAGGCGACGGTGATAAATGTCGCTGCGAGGGTAGATCGCAAATGGTTGCGCATTGACTGCTCCCTTGGCTCAATGGCTACTTGTCTTAATCGACGTTAATGAAACGGCAACGCGCGTGCCAAAACCGGAGCTCAGCGCTAGAAAATTTCTAAAGTTCTGAAATTAAAGGTTATATTTGGGTGTCTGGTAATTCTTGCGAATTTTGCCGGTGGGGTTCTTAAGGCTGTTGGGTGGGCAAGATGGTTAGGTCTTGTGCACCGGTTTTAGCATGTGCAAAAATTAGATCGGACAAGGCAGTATTGTTGTTGCGCACCCGGCATCACGCTGGAGAGCGTAGGAGGCTTTTTGGCGTTTTTGGTGTGAAAAGCGCGAAGTTCTGCCACGCAGAGCGAAGCTCAATCGCAGGCGTTTTGAGTACGACCTTTGTCGTGGTCAGCGGCGTTGTTGGGGGGCTTACCAGCGGCCCAGGCGCGCTTGAAATTCCATCGCGTTGAGGCGTGAATAAATCAGCTCGAACGCTAGCGCGCGGCCATTGTTGTCTATCGTCAAGCGCCGCAGTCGAAGCAGAGGCTGGCCTGGTTCAACGCCGAGAACCTTTGCGTGTTCGGGCGATGCATCATCGACATCCAGAATTACATCCGCATAGCCCAGCTCGAATCCCAGGCGCTGCTCCATCAAAAGGAACACATCCTCCTGACTGAGGTTCAACAGCATGAGCTTCCGGCCGATGTCGACGGGGTAATAGCTAATGTCGAGTGAAATGGTCGTGCCACCGGCCATGCGTGAGCGGCCGATGCGCGTCGTCAGATCGCCGTCCGATAGCTTCAGCGCTTCGGTGATCGATGGGTCGGGGACGACCTCTATGAGTTCCAGAACGTTGGAACGTGTTTCGACGCCAAGAGGCGCCATCATCTCGCCAAAGCTCTGCAAGCGTTCAAGGCTAGCGGTGGCGCGGAATTGGCTGACAAAGTAGCCTTTCCCGCGACGCGCTTCGACGATGCCTGTGCGTTTGAGTTCGTCGAAGGCTTGGCGTGCTGTCGCTCGGCTTACGCCAAAGCTGTCCATCACTTCGTGTTCGCTTGGAAGCTGCTGTCCGGAGGCAAATTCGCCGTTGGCAATTCTTTCAGCAAGCCAGTTGCGGATCGTGATGTATTTTAGAGGACGACCGGGTGCATTGACCGCCTTTGTGCCTGGCTTCGAATTTGGCATCGGCGATGTTACACCTCCGGTCGGTTCGGTTCTAAGAGCGGGCAAATCAGCTAATCGCGGCAGGATCACCGTCTTTGGCCACGCCGATGCGCTCTAACGCCCAACGCACATTTTTGCGGACATCAGGATCAGGGTCGTCTGTGAACGGCTGGAGGTATTTCGTGCCGTCAGCTGACGCAATTTCTCCAAGTGCCGCAGCAGCCTCTTTTCTGAGGTTTGGTGCTTGATCCGTAGCGAGACCTGGTGCGATCAAATCAACAGACTCGGTGACATGTAATTGTCCGAGGCTACGTGTTGCTTTCCACCTGACCTGCCAAAACTCATCGTTCATGACGCTCATTAGCGCTTTTGCGGCTTCCGGCTTTTCTTGACCTTTGCCGAGAGTTTCGGCAGCGATTTCACGAACCTGCCAGTCGGAATCTTCGGTCGCCTGGATGATTGTCTCTTGAGCTGTCGCAAGCTGAGAGAACGCCAAGGCACTGACTGCCGCACGGCGCACGCTGGCGTCGGCATCTTGGGTGGCAGATTTCAGCGCTGGAATTGCTTCTTCGAGCTTTAAGAAGCCGATCACCCCCACGGCTTCAGTTCGGACTTTGGCGTCGCTGTCGGTGAGTGCTCCCAACGCGACTTTCAAAGTGTCCGCGCGGCGCAGTTCCTTTAATGCGCGTAGGGCAGAAGCTCGAACGTAAGCGCTGTCGTTGCTGACGAGCGGCAGGAGTGGATCGGCTGACGTTGGGTCTTTGAGTTCGGCTGCCGATGTTGCTGCTGCTTTTGCGACGTCTGGATCGGAATCAACGAGCGCTTTAGCTAACGCTTCGGCTGCTTCCGCGCCGTCATATTCTCCAAGCGAAATGGCTGCCTGCGTGCGGACGCCCGCGTCAGCATCGTCCAGGCTTTTGGCGAGCAGCGCGATTGCAGCTGGTTCGCCAAAGTCGCCAAGTTCCATGACAGCAACGCGGCGCTCGCCGGGGTCGCTAGATGCGAGGCGGTCTTCAAAGTCTTCCAGGTCGCCATAGGCTTCAAATAAGTCTGACATTTCGTGCGCCTCGTCGCTCAGAGCCGGAGCTTTTTATTTCAATAGGTAGGGAATGTTCACGGTAACTGCCTGCGTTGGGCAATCCGCTTCGCAGGGCATGCAGTACCAGCACTCATCATAAGCCATGTAAGCTTTGTTGGTCATGTCACTAATGCGTAAGACATCAAGCGGGCAGACGTCGACGCAGACCCGGCATCCTTTCTCAGCGATGCATTTGTCATTGTCGACGACGACAGGAACGGTACTTGGCTGATCTGCTAATGGCATCTGGGGTTTCTCCGTATTGATTTCTATATGGAAGGACCGCAATAAAACTGGATGGCGAGTTGTTGCCGCGTTTAACGGTCCTTCCGAAACGAAGTTTTTTGGGACTGCGTAACTCGTCGTGTGAGCGGCTGACGTCTGGTTATTCGCCCGCAGTGACCGCGACGCGCTGTTTGTCGTAGAGGTCTTTTTCGTCCTCAGCGATCGGCACAACGTAATCGGCGATCTCTTTTTTCTCTGATGTCATCTTGCCGTCGACCTTGCCCAGCAGCGTGTGGCAGAACCAGTTGTCGTTGTCTTTTTCTGGATAGTCGGTCCGCCAGTGGTAAAGGCCCCAGCGGCTCTCTGTCCGGTAAAGAGAAGAATGGGCGGCCATATCGGCGCAATCGAGAATGGATGCTGCTTCGAGCGAACGCATAAGTTCGTGTGCGTTGCGTACCATCATCCCCTGTTCCAGATCCTCGCGGACTTCGGCGAAGCGCTGCTGGCCAAGTTCGAATTTCTTGGTCACCTTCGGCGGCTGCAGGTAATCGTTTACGAGACGACGGGTCTTGTATTCGATCTGGTTGGGTGGAATTCCGTCCTCGCGTTTGGTCGGGGCCATGACGCGTTCTTTTTCTTTGGTGACGTCAGCCATGTCGAAGTCGGCCCAGTCGACTTCCGCACAGTAGTCTGCGGCATGTTCACCGGCTACAGCGCCGTTAGTAAATGCACCGAGCATGTAGTTGTGTGGGACGCTCGCCATGTCGCCTGCTGCGTAGAGGCCAGGGACCGTTGTACGTGCGAACTCATCAACATAGACGCCCGAGGCGCTGTGACCGGAGCAGAAACCGATTTCAGAGATATGCATCTCGACCATGTCTTTGGCGTAATCCGTCTTGCGGTTGACGTGGAAGTCGCCGCGGGTTGGCCGTTCGACGTTGTGAAGCGTGTGTGCGATTTCCTCGACGGTTTTTTCGTGCAGGTGGTTCATCTTGAGGAAGACAGGGCCCTTGCCCGATTGGAGTTCGTTGAAGAACTCAAGCATCATCTGGCCTGACCAGTAATCGCACTCGATAAAGCGCTCGCCTTTGTTGTTTGCGGTGTAAGCTCCGAATGGGCCGGCAACATAAGCGCAGGCAGGGCCGTTGTAGTCCTTGATCAACGGGTTGATCTGGAAGCACTCCAAGTTCGCGAGTTTTGCGCCTGCGTGATAGGCCATTGCATAGCCGTCGCCGGAGTTGGCTGCGTTTTCGTATGTCCCGTACATGTAGCCGGAGGTTGGAAGGCCCAATCGACCAGCGGCTCCCATACATAAGATGACGGCCTTGGCGCGGACGACGAGGAACTCACCGGTGCGCGTGTTGACGCCGATGGCGCCAGCGACACGTCCGTCTTTGGCTGTCAGAAGGCGTGTTGCCATGTAACGGTTGGTGATCAGCAAACGCGCGCGGCGAAGCTGTCGGTAAAGTGCACGCTTAACGGTGTCGCCGTTTGGCATCGGCAGAACATAGGTGCCGATGTGGTGGACCTTTTTGACGTCGAAATCGCCGTTTTCGTTTTTGAGGAAGCGGATGCCGAAGCTGTCGAGTTCCTGGATGATGTCGTAGCAATTTTCGGCGTATTTCAGGACTGGCTTCTGATCGACGATGCCATCATTAGCGATCGTTATTTCCTTAACGTACTGTTCGGGCGTTGCGTATCCAGGAATGACCGCGTTGTTCAGTCCGTCCATGCCCATGGAGATTGCGCCGGATCGTTTGACGTTAGCCTTCTCCAAAAGGATGACATCTGCTTTTGGGTTTTTCAGCTTTGCTTTGAGGGCTGCCATCGGGCCAGCGGTTCCGCCGCCGATCACGAGCACATCGCATTTGACTTCGGACATGTCGTCGAGGATCGCATCCATGGTCATCTTTGGTGTCCCTTTTCGTGGAAGTCGTTTGAGCTGTTGGCGCTCTTAGTTTGTGGAGTGATAAAGGCGTCGACGGTTGGTTTGGCCGCGAGGTCGGCGAGATAGCCCCAGGGGTAAACGCCACGGTCATGTCCGTCTGAGAACGCGAGATTGACGGCGTAGTTTCCGATCGGAAATGCGCCGGTCAGGCTGAGGTCCGGGTCTCCAGATGCGGTGATGCCGTCAAGTCGCCGTTTGCGACCCGCTGCTGACGGGCAGCCGCACCAGAGCTCTTCTGCCTCTAAAACCGATGTGCTGTCGTCTTCCCACACCAGCGTCAGGGCTCGGCCGTCCGACGACAAAGCGAACGAGCGTGGGGGTGCGACAAAAAACCTGGAAGGATTGGGTTTGCTCATTGCGCAAAGCTCGCGTGTCACGATTTGCGGCGATAGCAACTAATTGTCATTCGGTTTTTGGGATCGGCTTTGGTTGTAGATATTTTTGCTGCTCATTGGAGTTTCGGCTGATGCGTCAACTTGTTGACGGACATGGGGGTGGTCTTGTGAAAAGAACGCAAAATCATACCCAGCAGTCCTATTCGAAAGGGCGATCATGAGCAGCTTTAACGGTTACAACGAAGAGACGGTGCTCGACATCAAGCACTGGACCGATACGCTTTTTAGCTTCCGCACCACGCGCACCGACAGCTTCCGATTTGAGAACGGCCAATTCACGATGATTGGTTTGGAAGTTGAGGGGAAACCGCTGGTTCGGGCCTATTCGATGGTGAGCCCGAACTATGATGAAACGCTGGAGTGGTTTTCCATCAAGGTGCCCGATGGTCCGCTGACGTCGCGGTTGCAGCACATCAAGGAAGGTGACCGCATTCTGATCAGCAAGAAGCCGGTTGGAACGCTGATTATAGACAATCTTGAGCCGGGCCGGACCCTGTATCTTCTAAGCACCGGAACTGGTTTGGCACCTTTCATGTCGATTATCCGGGATCCAAGCACCTACGAGCGGTTTGAGCGTGTCGTGCTGGTTCACGGTTGCCGTACCGTTGCTGAGCTGGCTTACGGGGATCTCATCACGAAGGATCTGCCCGAACATGAGTATATCGGTGATGAGGTGCGCGAAAAGCTGATCTACTACCCCACGGTCACGCGCGAGCCCTTCCAGAACCGCGGCCGGGTGACTGATCTTATCGTTTCAGGTGAGCTGTTCAAAGATCTGGAACTGCCTGAAATGACGCCGGAGCATGACCGCGTCATGTTGTGCGGTAACCCTGATCTGATCAGTGATATGCGGGTTATTCTTGATGAGCGCGGGTTTGTTGAAGGGTCCAGTGGCAAGCCGGCGACATACGTCATCGAGAAGGCCTTTGTCGAGAAATAGGCCTTCGTCGATGCGTGCCGTCATTTAGTCGCGGCACGCGTCCGCACTTCTAAAACTATAGATATTTCATACACAACGTCGTGCTAACCGTGGCCCTTCGTCTGCTTGTTTTCCTCTGTGTGCCCCGCTAACCGAATGGGGTTAGGCAGTACGGGTGGGGAACATGCAGCTCGAAACTTATTCGCGTGCCATGGCCGTAGCGGTTATGGCGTTGGTCGCAATTGGGTTGGCTGGTTGCGCAGGATTGCCAAAGCCAGAGCTGTCGGCAGCGCTGCGGACCCAGTACCACATTTCTGACATCGTCGTTGAAACGCCAGCGAACGCCGAAATCTGGTGGGGCGATGCCGAACGCGAGTTGGCGGCCAAAGAAGGCGTCAGCTTTAGCGACAACGGCGACGGGTCAGCGATTTCGCAGGATGAGTACGCTAAGCGCCCGGAGACGCGGGCGTATGTCGGCAAACGCATTGCTGGCATTGTGAAGGATGCTGTTCAGACCAACACGCAAGGTGTGCTGAACGGAAGTCAGCCCGCGAAGTTGAGGGTCGAGGTTCGGGGTCTTCATATTTCTTCGGCAATTCAGAGGATTGTGGTTGGCGGTGGGCACAATCTTTTTGTCGATGCTTGGTTGGTTGACGCGAAAACGGATAAGCAGCTCACACCGCGTCAGAAGTTCACCGGCCTGGTTTTTGCGGGGCAAGGTGTCGGCGGGGTGCTGGCTGATCAGGTAGTCAATGCTGCTACGAAAGACCCGGTTTATCGCCTTGCTGACGAGGTTGGACAGAAGATGATTGTCTGGCTGCGTCCGCCAGGGACTTGACCGCATTTAATGTGATGAGAGTTGGAGGCGCGTTTCTTTCGGGTGCGGCTTGGAATACTGCTTTGTCTAACCTACTTGAATATGGCGCGCTTAGCCCTTAGAGGAACGGGCTGAAAGGGTTGCGCCCTCCGTGCAAAGTCCGATCTAGTCACGACCACTCGCTAAGGAAGAGAGAATGGCCAAAGAGAAATTCGAGCGCACGAAGCCTCACTGTAACATTGGAACGATTGGTCACGTAGACCATGGCAAGACGTCTTTGACGGCTGCGATTACGAAGGTTCTTGCCGAGGCTGGTGGTGCTGACTTCACGTCTT
>JAVJSM010000004.1:0-962815 GCA_040219445.1 Filomicrobium sp.
AGCGCCGAATTTGTTGGCCCAGACCGCAAGACGATGAGCGGCGAGGAAGCCGACCCTGGCACCTACGTCACTATCCGTATGGACGACTCGAATGCGCAGGTTGGCGCTGGTCGCGTCACCGTGACCTGGAAGTAAAGGAGCCCTCACCGCGGCCCAGTCCTCTGGGGTGACACGATCCGCTTGACTCTTCCGACCGCTCCACACCCTGAACACTTTGCAACGCGCTCAATGCTACGCGACGTTAAGTCAGCACCATACCGCTCAATAAGAGCTGGTACGTCGATCTGTCCATAGTGCCGACATTCTTTGCAATGAAGCGTCAGATGGAGATTGGCATCTCGGTAGTAGCTGAGGGTGGGGATAAAATGACTCATGGGTCTCGCCTGCTCTCAAAACAGCCCGAAAAGTTCTACACTAGGGCAGAATTCCCCTGCATATTCAATGAGGCGATATGCACCAATTTGACCCTCGATAAGTGTAGAACCCCTTTGATTTCATTGGATTTCTACGTATCTTTTAATCGAATGGTCGAGAGTTCGATCCTCTCCCCGCCTACCAATTTTTATCCAAGATTTCAGACAGCTAGATGGTGTCTACCGAGGTTGGCCAAACAGCCTTTAGATAGTGCCTCAGAGCTTTAGACGCTTTTGCATCGGCACTGGATAAGGCTGCCGCCAGATTTCGATCTCAACATTGACCTATAGCCGACCCCCACTTGGCATATGCATCAGCCTCCACCTATTTCTGTTTTAGGTTTGGGAATGAAGAACAAGCTCATAAAAGCCGTCGTTGTTTTGTCTATCCTGGGCGTGACGGCGTACGCACCGTTCTGGCTTTACGCAAGCGGTTTCTGCTTCTCGCAGGCTCGGTTTCTCTCAGAGAAAGAGTTTTGTGATCTCGCTCTTCAACGCGACATGAAAAGGCGGCAACCTATCGCTGGAGCAAAATGTGGCGGATTTGAGCATAGAGGCAGCTTTGTAGCTTTTGTTGTTTACTATCCAATGGATGCGGTGCCCAAAGGGACTGATGCGGACAGCGTTTATTATTTTGATCGATGTGGAAATCCATACAAGTTTTGACATCGACGCGAAGGGCTGCGGCATTGCTGATGGCCGACTCCCACCGACCTAAACCCGGCACATGCATCAGCCTCCACCTATTTCTATTTTAGGTTTGGGAATGAAGAACAAGCTCATAAAAGCCGTCGTTGTTTTGTCTATCCTGGGCGTGACGGCGTACGCACCGTTCTGGCTTTACGCAAGCGGTTTCTGCTTCTCGCAGGCTCGGTTTCTTTCAGAGAAAGAGTTTTGTGATCTCGCTCTGCAGCGTGAAATGAACAAGATAACGCCTATTCCTGGAGGGACATGTGCAGGATTTGAGCGCAGGAGCGACTACATTGTATATCAAGTTCTCTATCCTCGGAACTCTATTCCTAAAGGAGCTAGTTCCTATAGCGTCCATTACTTTGATAGGTGTGGAAAATCGTTCAAATTTTAATATCGACATGAAGTACGGAAGCGTTCCCACAAAGCAGCATTCGACTTTTAATCGAATGGTCGAGAGTTCGATCCTCTCCCCGCCTACCAATTTCTATTTCTTTCCCACAAAACAGTGAATGCCGTCGCGACCTTGTCGCTCACAGACAAGTCGAGAGTCTCGGACAGAGCCGCAGTATTGTCGGGAGGTAGTGCTTGTACCGCCTGGCACGCTATCGAACTGCCAGTGCCCCAATACATAATGGGCTGGCGATTGACTTGAGATCAACGCGAAAACAGCAAGGTTACTATTCCAGTTTTGGCAAACATCTCGGCCCTTTTTGCGTAGGTTTTCGCGATAGATTACTCGAGGGAGCGCGTATTGACCCGACTCGAGATACTCGACCGCGCAAACACGACCAAATCTTTCAGAAAGGGCAGAAGCATCCAGAGTGCCAGGCCCAACCTTCCGAATGTTTGCAACGAGGGACGCAGCAACGTTCTCTTTTCCGATATTGTCGACATAGCAAGACACAACGGGATGGATCAAAAGCATACCAGCGATTGGTATTAGCGTGACAACAAACACAAGCATCACTGCGATCTTTCGGACCATGAACTGTCCCCGTTTCGACATCGGGCCTGAACTTTCGCGAGCCATGTCCTTCGTTTTCTCAGTCAATTGTTTCTTTGAGACGACAAAGTGAAACTTGCATGATCCGCTCGAAGTTATCGGCGCTTGATTTTCATCGCCCCGGTTGCGCGGGTGTAGCGAAGTGTGCAGCAAAGCCACAGGGTTAGTTGTCCTGGCGCGGATGTCGCACAGCGGTCAGCATCCCTGCCCAACACGACTTCAGGAAGTGTTGGCAGTTAAAAAGTGCAACAAAAAAGCGACGGCCTTTCCAGACCGTCGCCTTTCCGTAGAATACTGGCCTAGCCGCTGATGGCTGGTTGTCATGGCCCGGTTGCGCAGTGGGCATCCGAAGAGCCAAACCTAAAGTTACTCAGGCTTCCTAAAATGCAAAAAGCCCCAGGAAAGGCAGCCCTTTTCGCCGGCTTTGACCCAGTTTTCTAGCCCCATCAGCATCCGGTCGATATAGCCTTCGCTGACTTTGCCAGCCAGACCCGCACGCTGCGCGCGGAGCTCCTCACCAACCCGCGTGTAGTGGCGGATCAGCTGCGGCGTCTTATCCAGCCATTCGACAGACTCCAGACCCTGGGCTTTCGCTGCCCGCTCATAGAACTCCGGCGAACCCAGTGTATCAAGATGGATGCGGGCCAGGACCGGCTCTAAGTCAGCCCGGCTGCACTGCCCGCTCTCCATCGGATCGGTGAAGACGAAATGCCCACCCGGCTTTAATACGCGTGCGACCTCGGCAATCACCTGTTCACGGCGTCCCGAATGCAGGATCGCATCCTGAGACCAAACCGCATCGCAACTAGCATCGGCAAGCGGGATCTCTTCAAATGAGCCATCGACCACGTTGACCAACTCGCCCAGTCCCGCCTCCGCACTCATCTCGCGATTGCGCGCGTTTTCCTTCTCGGAAAGGTTGAGCGCTGTGACCTTGCAGCCGAAACGCTTGGCCAGGTAGCGCGCCGCGCCACCGTAGCCCGAGCCGATGTCGAGGATGTGTGCACCTGCGCCGAGCTGAGGAAGAAGGTCTGCCAACCGTTCCACCGTGCGCCGGCTTGCTGTCGCGATGGCCTCGCTTTCGCTTTGGTAAAGGCCGATGTGGATGTCCTCCCCGCCCCAAATGTGCAGGTAGAAGTTGTCGGCGTCTTCGCTGTTGTAATAGTCCCGCGCTGTCTGGACGACTTCGGAGTAACTCTCGCTCAAGACAGCTGGTCCTCTTTCTCAACGTACTTTTTCTCAGCAACATGAATGAAGAAGTCCGGCTCGGTGTCGCGGAAGGTCTCCTGGAAGTCGCCGTAGGTCGTGACGTTCTGGAAGCCAACTTCCGTCATGAGGCGGGTCACATAGGCCTTGCGCAGCGGGAACATGTTGAGGTGGAACTGCGCACCGTCAGCGAACTCGTAACAGAAGCGCGCAAGCGAGTCGTCGATGTGCTCTGGATAGGCGCGAACGTCCTCGCCGCAGTAGTAGTAGTTGTGGGTCGGCTTGACCTGATGATCGAGCAGAGCATCGTAGTTGCGCTGGTCGAGGATCAGGATGCCGTCGTGACGCAGCGTGGCGTAGAACTCAGCCAGCGATTTACGGCGATCGTTGTCGTTGTGCAGGTGGGTGAACGAGTTGCCCAAGCAAATGACGGCGTCATAAAGATCGTGAACATGGCGGTTGAGCCAACGCCAATCGGAGTGGATCGTACGCAGCATCTCGCCTTTGTCGCGAGCGTTCTCAAAAGCTTTGGCCAGCATTTCGTCGCTGCCATCCACGCTCGTTACCTCAAATCCGGCTTTTTTGAGCATAACGGAGTGGAAACCCGTGCCGGTCGCAACATCGAGAACTTTCTTGGCACCGTGTTCCCGCAGAGTTTCGATGAAAAACTCACCTTCGGACTTGGCGCGCTTCTCCCAATCGATCAGCGCATCCCATTTTCCGACGAAGGATTCGATGTATTCCTTCTGGTAATGACCAGTTTCGCGGACTGCGAGCGGGTCTTCACCAAAGTCCTGCTTGATATTCACAACTGTGCCTCTTGTCGTTGCTTCGATTTTTCAGCCTTCGAAGAATTCGCAAGTATTGCCGTCATCTGAACTTGGTTTTTCAAAGTTTAGGCCGAATTTTATCGAGCTCTGTCGCGTGTGGTTGGTAAGGATCAAGCATGCATTGCCGCAGTTACGTGGTCGTCATGATTTGACCGCATGCTTTGTGTGGACCCGACCGACCAAATGAAAATCTCGCATCGAGCTGCGCCATATATACTGGGATGTGCCGAATTCTCAACCTCTAGTGCCAAAAAACTACGATGGCCGTTGCGAGGCTCATCGACGCGTGGCGCTTTGAAAAAAATTCCTAACACTTAGTCCAGCTGCCCCTGGCACCCCAGAGTGGTTAATGTACGCGCCAAATACCGGGGTCAGAAATGGACGTCATAAGACTTGCATCGAGGTGGCTGCAAACAAGCATTCCGCGCCCGAATGCACGCATCCGCTTGTTCTGCATTCCGCACGGTGGGGGCGGGGCTCAGGCTTACCGCGAGCTAGCGCAAGTTTTACCTGACTGGGTTGAGGTGGTTGCGATCCAACCTCCTGGACGCGGGCCGCGCCTGCGCGAGGATGCGATTTCTGAGATGGACAAGATGCGCGGCGAAATCGTCGAGGCAATCACGCCCCTGCTCGATCGCCCGTATGCCGTCTTCGGCCACAGCGTCGGTGCGTTGATTGCTTTCGAGGTTGCCCGCGAATTGGAAATGCGGAATGCCCTCGCCCCCCTGCGTGTGTTCTTGTCGGCTTTTGCAAGTCCGGCAGATCCATCCCGTGCAACCGATCTGCATAAGGCGTCAGATGATGAGCTTCTGAGTTACTTGTCAGGCATCGGTCAGGATGCGCTGGGATCGGAGATGCCGCAGGACCTGAAGGATATGGTGCTGTCTGCGGTACGTGCGGATTTCAGACTGGCTGCCGAACACCTCGCGGCTTCTCTTCCAAAACTTCAATCGCCCGTGGCTCTGCTTGGTGGAGAGCAGGACGAGTCAGTACCTGTTGGCGCACTAGAAGGTTGGCAGGCATATCTCGCCTCAAAGCCGGCACTACGCATGTTTGGCGGAGGGCACTTCTATACCGAGACGGATTTAGAAGATCTCGCAGCTTATCTCGAAGAGACATTGCAAAGCGATCTAGACCGCTCGCCCAAATCCTTGCTCTACGGTCCCCGCGAGGATTACCCACTTGAGACGTGCCTGCATGATCATTTCCGGACCCAGGCCGCAGCGACCCCAGACCGAATAGCCCTTGTCGATGCCGACGGCACATCGATGACCTACGGCGAACTCTACCGGCAGTCGGATCTATTGGCGCGGCGATGCCTCGCGTTAGGCGCTGGGCCCGACAAACTGTTCGCCATCCTGATGGAGACGAGCAGCGACTTCGTGATCGCGTACTTGGCAATTCTAAAATCCGGCAGTGCGTATCTGCCGATTCCGGTAGCGACGCCCGATGCGGCAATTGCTGACATCTTGGCCTTCGCTGAGCCAGTGGGTGTCATCACGAGCAAAACGCAGGTCTCGCGCCTTGCCGAAGATTGGCAAGATCCAGACCGTACGATTGTTATGGCTTCCGCCTGGCAACAAGAGGTTGCCCTCCAGGCGCTGGGCTGCCTGGAAACCGCCCCTAAACCCACGGCCGATAACCTTGCTTATTGTGTCATGACATCAGGCACGACCGGTGCACCGAAGGGGATCGTCTGCCCACACCGTGGAGCGGTCAATTCCTATTGGTGGCGCTACCGGAATCTGCCTTACGGAGAGAACGAGCGGGAAGCCTGCAACGTCTTCTTTGTTTGGGAAGTCCTGCGCCCACTACTCACAGGGCAAACGGCACAGATCATCGCCGACGACGTTATCTTCGATCCTCGTCAGCTGATCGATCTCCTGAAAGATCGGAAATCAACGCGCGTGCTGTTCACGCCGTCTTTGCTCGATCAGGTTCTAACAGCTGGCGGCAAAGATCTGGCAGCCCAGCTTCCGCACCTGCGCAGTGTCATCTTGAACGGAGAGGTTGTGACGACGGCTTTGGCCCAGCGGTTCGCCGAGGCCCTGCCCGACGTCTCGCTCGTCAACGATTACTCTATCTCAGAATGCCACGACGTCGCGACATTGAAAGTGAGCGCAGCGTCAAAACAGCTGGGACCAGCGGATCGCTACCTGCCCGTTGGCCAGCCGATGAGCAACGTCAATGTCTACATTCTCGATGAGGACCTGCAACCTGTTCCTTGGGGCGCAACCGGCGACATCTACGTTGGAGGAGAAAGCATTGCGCGCGGTTACCTCAAAGAGCCTGAGCTGACAGAAGATAGGTTTCTGAGCGATCCGTTTGCCAACGATGCAGCCGATGGGCGTCCCGCCCGGATGTTCAAAACAGGTGATGTTGGGCGGTTGACAGCCGGAGGCGAGCTGGAGATCTCCGGGCGCTCCCAATTCATGGTGAAGCTACGCGGTTATTCTGTCGTGCCGTCCGCAGTCGAAGCGGAGATCCGCACGCTCGATGGCATAAGCGCAGCTCTTGTCACCACAACGAACGATCCTGAGACCGGCCAGCCAGATCATCTCGTCGCCTACGTCGTTGGTAAGGACGCACGGCCACCGTCAGCGACGATCCAAAATCTACGGCAACACCTGAAGCAACGTCTGCCGCACTATGCAATTCCTGCTGTTTTCGAGCCGATGGACGCACTGCCAATCGACCCGCGAACCGGCAAAGTCGACCGCAAGAAGCTGCCGACTCCTCAGCAGCAAAAAGAGCAGTCGCAGGAAAGCCAATCGAACCCGCAGGCGCGGCCGGACATCGAAACCCGCCTCGCTGCCGTATGGTGCCGCTTACTCAAACTCTCCACGGTTCAAGCTGGCGACAACTTCTTTGATCTCGGTGGCCATTCGCTTCTCGCTGCGGAAGTGACCCGCGCCATCGAGAGCGAGTTTGGCATCGATCTCGCCGTCATTGACGTTTTCGACCATCCAACCTTGCAGGGCTACGCCGCCCATCTGACACAACGGCTGGAGTTCCGACGGGACGACAAGCCATTTCGGATGACAGCTGAGCCGAAACGCCGGGCCAACGACTGCGCGATCGCGGTAATCGGTATGGCCGGACGTTTCCCGGGGGCCGATACGGTTGATGAACTCTGGCAGCTTGTTCTTCAGGGCCGCTCGACGCTCCGCAATTTCAGCGAGCAAGAGCTTCGCACTCGCGGTGTTCCCGAGGCGCTCATCAAAGATCCGGCCTATGTCAAAACCGGAGCGGTGCTGGAAGATGTCGGCAACTTCGATCCACGCTTTTGGGGCATAAGCGAAGCGGAAGCCACGATCATGGACCCGCAGCAACGCTTGTTTCTGGAGGCGTGCTGGCATGCTTTGGAAGACGCTGGTCATCGCCCCAACGACGCCGACGGCAATATCGGCGTGTTCGCAGGTTGCTACCTCCCTGGTTACCTGATCCACCACCTCGGCGCGGCAAAACACTTCGATCCCGCCGACCCAACCCGCGCTCACCTGTCGGAGGTCGGCAACGACAAGGACTACCTTGCCAGCCGCGTCGCCTACTTGATGAACCTGCGCGGCCCTGCAATCAGCGTGCAAACCTCTTGCTCAACCGGCCTCGTCGCGATTGCCCAAGCCGCCGCCGCGTTGCGCGATGGCCAGTGTGACATGGCCCTGGCTGGCGCGTCATCGATTACATTCCCACAAGGCGGGTTCCTGCCTGTCGACGGTCACATCGGGACTCGTAGCGGTATCTGCCGCGCCTTCGACGCGGAAGCTGACGGAACCATTCTGGGAGATGGAGTCGGCGTCGTTGCCTTGCGCCGGCTGGAAGATGCACGCGCTGACGGAGATAATGTCCTCGCCGTCATCAAAGGCTATGCCATCAACAATGATGGCGGCAGCAAAGCAGGCTACTCAGCACCTAGTGCGAACGGGCAAGCCGAGGTCATCTCAAAAGCGCTGGAGATGGCCGATGCAGATCCCGCATCGATTGGCTACATCGAAGCCCATGGCACCGGTACACTGCTCGGCGATCCGATAGAAGTGCGCGGGCTTTCCAAGGTGTTTTCGAGCCGCGAAACAAACAATAAGAGCCCCACGAGCGCGCTGGGCTCCATCAAACCCAATATCGGCCATTCCAACATCGCCGCGGGAGTTGCCGGCTTCATCAAGGCCGCGATGGCGGTTAAGCACAAGACAATCCCGCCGTTGGCAAACTTCCAAAGGGAAAACCCCGCGCTCGAACTGCACGCTACGCCATTCTGCCTACCTACCGAGACGGCCGACTGGCCTCCACAAATGGAGGGTGACGTGCAAACGCCACGACGGGCAGGTGTGTCGAGTTTCGGTATCGGCGGCACCAACTGCCACGTCGTCATCGAGGAGTGGCAGGCACCCGATGGTCTTGTTGCGCCTAGGACGACAGCGAGGGTGAAGCCAAACTCTGAAGCACCTTGCATATTACCGTTGTCCGCTAAAACTCCAGGTGCGCTCGCAAACGCGGGCGAGAACCTGTCGTCGTATTTGCAGGCGCATCCCACGACTCCTTTGTCTGACATTGCCGCAACGCTGCAGATCGGCCGCGAAGGTTTTGACAAACGGCTCGCCGTCACCGCTTCAACACATGAAGAAGCCGCCAGAGCCCTGATGCGAGGCGTACAACAACTTTGCGAACAAACTGACCAAGACACTTCCGGCACGTCGCATCGCAAAGGTGTCGTATTTGTTTTCCCAGGTCATGGTGCGCAGTACGCTGGGATGGCATCCGGCCTTTATGCGAGCGATGCAAACTTCCGCCAGCATTTTGATGTGACCGCCGCGTCATTTGGCGAACGTATTGCCGAGCAATTGAACAGGCTTGTAACGGGAGAACCCACCGGTTCAACCTCTGCCGACAATGACCCGGTGGTATTGCAGCCCGCCATCTTCACCATCGAGTATGCACTTGCACAGACACTGATCGGATACGGCATCACACCGAATGCGGTTTGCGGACACAGCCTCGGCGAATACGCTGCCGCCGCCGTTGCCGGAATCCTCACGCTCGAAGACGGCGCCCGACTAGTTACTGCAAGAGCCCGAGGAACAGCCCTCGCGAAGCCGGGCGCTATGCTGGCGCTACAAGCCGATCGTCATCGTGTCGACGGCTTTCTGTCGCAACATCCCGAGCTTTGTCTCGCGGGCGTAAACTCTCCTCGCGACTGCGTTGTTTCCGGCAGTAAAGGGGCAATCGAGCAGGCCAAACGTGACGCGGAAAGAGCGGGTATTGCAGCTTTCCCAATCCCCGTTGGTTACGCCTTCCATTCGCCTTACATGACGCCTGCCGCTGAAGCGTTGGAAGAGGCATGTCGTGGGATCGTGATGCGCACGCCAAAGATCCCGATGATGGCGAATGCAACGGGCGCATGGTGGTCGCTTAAGGAGACTGCTGATCCAACCTATTGGGCACGCGCGATGCGTTCACCAGTTCTGTTTGCAGACAACATTGACGCACTCGAAGATCTGCATCCCGCAGTCTTTTTGGAAGTTGGCCCAGGCCGAAGTTTGCAACGCGCCCTGCGTAGTTGCACTCGCGATGCGCGTCGAAACGACCTGCACAGTGCCCGCGCGCCAACCAACGAGGCCAATGCTCTTCCCGCAGTCGTATCTCTTTTGGGAGACGCCCGGGCTGCGCCTGAAAATGAACCAGCGGTGTTCCAAAAGGCGCTGGCAGGGCTATGGCAAGCGGGCCAGGATATCGATTGGTCGAAGCTGCGAGGCGAACGCCCGTTCCAGCGCGTCGCGCTTCCGGGCTATGCCTTTGAGCGGCACCGCTGCTGGCCGGATGAGGACTTGGCGACATCAGCCAAACAAGAGCAAACACCAACCCGTCAAATCGAAACCCGGGTTGCTTGGCAGGATATGTTCTATCTGCCGTCCTGGAGCCGTACGGTAGCTCCGACGCGCGCGGAGCCTTATCAAGGTCGGATCGTTCTGCTGACGCCAACCCACGGACCAACAGGAACGTTCGGCGATGCGCTCGCCAGCAGCATTGTCCACGCCGGTTGCCAGGTCACCAAGCTAATCTGCGGGCCCGATCGCACCAGTTACAGGAAAGCGCTCAATTGGTTGCTGCCAATGCTTAGAGAGGACACGCCCCCGCTGCGTGTCATCGATCTGAGTTTTCTGGGGATCGCCGAGGATTTTGCGCCGGTCGGCGCGACTGCAGTTCTCGCAAAAACATTCGCAGACTTACGTGCGGCCACTCTACCTCATGGGCTCGACTATTGGCTCCTTACAAGCGGTGCTTTGCAAGTCGCAACTGAGCCGGTTGACCCAAAACTTGCGCCACTAATTGGCCCTCTCCTGGTCGCTTCACAGGAGGATCCGCGTCTCCAAACCCGCCTGATTGATATCGACCTTGAAGGACCCGCCGATAACAATCTTACAGACACGACCGAGACCACCCTTGCCAAAACGATTGTCGAAGAAGTTTGCGCCGGGCATCCGCGCAAAGAACCGCTTTTGGCGTTGAGAGGGCGGCATCGCTGGACCGAGCGGTTTGAGCCAATGCCGCTTAATGACGAGGCGCGCAAAGCAGGCTGCGGAATCCTGCACGCAACGTCATTCCCTCATATTGTGACTGGAGGATTGGGCCGCATTGGCGTCGCACTTGCGCAGCACCTGGCCCAGCTTGGGTGCCATGTGGTTTTGTCTGGCCGCCGCGAGGAGCCGTCAGTAGACGAGTGGCAACGCCTGTTCGGTGCGGCGGGCGAGAACATTGAGTATCGCCGTTGCAATGTCGCCGATGCTACCGCAGTTCTCGATCTGCTGTCAGCTGTTACGACCATACACAACGGTCTCGGCGGCATATTCCATTGTGCTGGTCTCGCCGATCTCCGTTACCTCAACGATACCAGTTTCGCGACCATTGAAGCCGAAGCTGCCTCTAAAATCTGCGGCACGAACAACCTGAGATCTGCGCTTGCGGGCCTATCCTCAGAAACAGGACATCGCCCTCAGTTTGTTATGTTGTTCTCCTCTCTTGCGGCCATCCTCGGCGGTCTCGGCATGACCGGTTACACAGCCGCAAACCGGTATCTGGATGCATTGGTTCAAAGTGATCCGGCTCCAGGCGGCATCCGTTGGGTCAGCGTTAACTTTGACGATTGGGATTTCGACTACACCAAAGAACAGGTCGCGGCCTTTGCCCATACCCGGCAAGGTCTCGCTATGCCAGTAGACGACGGCTTAGCGGCGATAGAGGCGATCCTCGGCGAGCCGTCGCTAGATCAGGTCATCATGAGCGCGACACCGCTAATCCCACGGGTTTCACGATGGCTGAGGCGTAACTGTGGCAACGAGGACGCGCCAAAAACGATTGCGCCGTATCGTGACGCCATCGGCACATCCGGTAGGATCACCGAAAAAGCCAACGATAACAGCCCCACGGCCGACCTTGTCCTCAAGGCGTACGCCAAAGTGATTGGATCGCATGGCCTTGAACTTGAGGCGGATTTCTTTGAACTAGGCGGCGACAGTTTACTCGCTGCACAGCTCGCCATGGAGCTGCGAAAAACGCACCTGCGAGGCATCGACGTGAGCATTGGAGATATTTTCGACTATCCCAATCCCAAGCAATTAGCTGAGCGGCTGGATCGGTTGAGCAGCACGAAGCCTGTTCCTTCGTCCAGCGCCGACAGTCAAGCCACACAAGACAACATCATTGAACAAAACCTAATTCGCCAGGAGCCTGCCGAATGACCGCAACACCGCGCACGTTTGACCTCGATAAGTCGCTACCACCGCTTCCTGTGCCCACTCTCGAAGATACTGTTCGCCGTTATCTGGAAAGCGTGAAGCCTTTGCTCGACCCATTCGAATATGATGATGCCGTTGCGGCGGCCGAAGAACTCCTTGAGCCCGGCGGGGTCGGTCGGCAACTTCAGGCTGCCCTCGAAGAGCGCGCAAAGACACGAGACAACTGGTTGTCGGGCTGGTGGGAAGACTACGCCTATCTGAGTTTTCCAGAGTCCCTCGTCATTAACTCATCCATCGGCATTTCGTCAGATGCCCGCCACGCCCCCGGGAATCAGGCTATGCGTGCAGCACAGCTCACCGGCGGCACGCTCGACTTCTACCTGTCGATTGAGAATGAAACGATGCCGCCAGAAGTCCAGCGCGACGGGTCTGGCTTCGACATGTCATTGATGAAGCGGTTCTTTGCAACGAACCGTTATCCCGGTACCGATCGCGATCGCTTGGCCACGTTCGGTGGCGGTCAAAGCCGTCACATCATCGTCATTCGCAAGCACCGTTTCTATGCTCTCGAAGTCATCGACGCCGAGGGAGATCGGATTTCCGATGGTGATTTGATGGTCCGCTTCGGCGAGATCATTGCAGCAGCTGATGGTGCGGGCCCAACGCAGCCGATTGGTGTGCTGACGGCGGCCCGGCGTCCCGATTGGGCCCGTGCTCGTGATCGGTTGGCTGCAATTCCATTGAACCGCTCGACGCTCGACCGCATTGATCGCGCACTGTTCATGGTTTGCCTCGATGACGAAGTCGCTGCCAACTTCGAAGACCTCGCCCGAGCGGGTCTTCACGGCCAGAAGGGGAACCGCTGGCATGACAAGAGCCTCCATCTTGTCATCGATCCGCAAGGCCGCTTTACGCTTCACGGCGAGCATTCTCCAGTCGACGCCGGTGCCTGGGTGCCGTTGATTGACGCCATTGCTGGTCCGGCAGATCCTCTTCCCCCGCAGCAAGAAGCAAGCTCGCCAGCTGCAGTTGAATTGCAATGGGATTTGCCCTTCGAGACCGCCAACGATATCGCAGAAGCCAGCGTCGTTTTCGACAAGTTGACCCGCGACCTCGACCTTCGCATCGCCCATTTCGATGCCTTTGGAAAAGACCTCATCAAGACCTTCAAAACCGGTCCGGATCCGCTTCTACAGATGTCATACATGCTGGCTTACTATCGCCAGTATGGTCGATTGCCGAAGACCTATGAAGCGGCATCCACGCGCATGTACAAAGGTGGCCGGACAGAAACGATCCGGACAGCCTCCAACGAAGCGCTTGCGTTCGTTAAGGCCATGGAAGACATCGGTGTCTCAGCCGAGGAGAAAGTCGAGAAACTTCGCGCTGCGTTTGCCGAGCATTCTAAGCGTGGCAAAGAAGCGTCGGCAGCCCAAGCCTGCGACCGCCATCTCCTCGGGCTAAAGCTCATCGCCAACGACATTGGCATCACCCAGCTTCCGCGCTTTTTCAGTCAGGAAATCTTTACCCGAGGTTGGGAGCTCTCGACGGCTCAGATTCCGCTGCGTGTTGGCTTCGTAAACCACTTCGGTGCGGTTTGCCCGGAAGGCTATGGCATCGGCTACATCATCAAGAACGATCACATTAACATCAATGTGACCAGCTTTAACTCGCATCCCGAGACTGACTCCAGTCGGTTCCTGAGCGCCATTGTCCAGGCCTTGCACGACACGCGCGCAACGTTGGAGCTGGTCCAGCAGAAAGCAGCCTGATGGCCAAGCACGCCGAAATGCCGAAAGACAAAGATCCATGGCCTGACCTGGATCTATGCACCGGCATGCGCAGGTTTATCGCCGAAGTGGATGCGCTGGCTGCGAGCCTACCATCCAATCCGACGATGGCTGAGCAGCGGCGTACCTATGAGAAGTTTGCACGTCGCTATACGCGCCGCCGGCCAGCCGGTGTGCGAGTTCGCGATTTGGCGACAGTTGACGGCAACCCGGATCCTGTGCCGATCCGGGTCTACAAGCCGGCCGAAGCCATAGGGCAGGTCTCACCCGGCCTTCTGTTTTTCCACGGTGGCGGCTTTGCTTTGGGGTCAATAGAGAGCCACGATTGCGTAGTGGCCGAACTCGCGTTGGCGACCTCAACAGTGGCGATCAGCGTCGATTACCGGTTGGCCCCGGAAAACCCTTTTCCGGCCGCTTTCGAAGATGCCGAACGCGTCTGGAAGTTTGTGCTCGCCAAAGGTCGGGATCTCGGCATCGATGCGAGCTGTACAGTCGTCGGCGGCGACAGTGCGGGTGCCGCATTGGGAACGGCTCTCTGCCTCAAGGCGCGCGAACGGCGCCAGCCAATGCCCGCCGGGCAGGCCCTTATTTACCCGGTTCTTACCGCAAAGGCAGACCTTGCGTCATACGACGAACATGCCGACGCGCCCATGCTAACCGCCGAGTCGCTAGCCTACTTCTGGTCGCTTTACACCGAAGACGGCAAGCACGCCGACAATCCGTTCGCGGCCCCCCTGATGGCTGAAGATCTGGCCGGCCTACCGCCTGCATTCGTCGCGACGGCAAACTTCGATCCTTGCCGCGATGATGGATCCCTGTTCGCGCAGCGGCTTCGCGAAGATGGAGTGAGGGTCGATTATCGGTGTGCTGCGAAACTCTCGCATGGGCACCTGCGTGCGCGGGCCATGAGCCCGGCGGCAGCTACAGAGTTTGCGGCAATTGGAGAAGGTATTCGTTCGCTGCTGCGGCAGGCTGCTACAAGTCGAACTGGTGCCGTTGCCAACAGCTGAATGCATTGCAAAACCATTGACCTAAGCTTTCAAGCCTACGGCAGTACAAGTTCCGACACCCGATTTTTTGATGTTTGTTGCTGGCCGGGTATTCCCAAATCCCGCTCAAAAAACTACGAGTTGACGAGTCACACACGTTGCGGCGCAACTCTGCCGTGCCATCCAGGTAGCACCAAAGCATGCGGGAACTGAGTTTCGTCACTCCGACGGACCCTTTTTGGAAGCGTTGGTTGATCGCTGCCATCGAAGACATTTCGGGTCGACGAGGGATCCTTCCTTATTACCAAAAATGGCGGGCGGAGTATGTTGGAAAATCCGACCGCGAGATGGGGGAGGGGCTCGACCTCATCGACGTCAAACTCAAGGTCCACTCCAAATCCTCATGGCCACCCCGCGTCGATCCCAAAACACCGCTGGTTATGATTGCTAACCATCCCTTCGGCATCGGAGATGGTGTGGCAGCACTTGCCCTGGCAGAGCAACTCAAGCGACCCTTCAAGGTGCTGATCAACAATGACCTGCTGCGCGTGCCAGAAGCCCGACCCTATGCTTTGCCGATTGATTTTTCCGAAACACGTGAAGCGGTGGCGATGAACTTGCGCTCCCGCGCTGAGGCTAGGCGGCTATTGCAGGAAGGCGTTACGATCATCATCTTCCCGGCAGGCGGGGTTGCGACCGCTGCCAACCCGTTTGGGAAAGCCGAAGAACTCCCGTGGAAGACCTTCACCGCGCGACTAATCCAGCTCGCAAAGGCGTCAGTTCTGCCGATCCATTTCGAGGGTCAAAACAGCGCGCTGTTTCACGCAGTCAGCCGATTGTCGCTCACTCTGCGGTTATCACTGCTCGTATCCGAATTTCGAAACATGCCGGACTCGACGTTCAATATCCACGCTGGCGAGATCGTTCCGTTTTCCGAACTTTCCGAACCCGATAATCGGTTAGCGTTGACGCGCGAGCTTTATCTATTGGTGCGCCGACTTGCTCCTGATGCAGTGGGCAAGACCGACAAAGAGCTTGAACCCACGCCCATAGAAAACCGCCCGCACTACCCTTGGGAAGGCTAGCGGGCGATTAAATTAGAAATTGCTTTCAGGCGACACACGCGCAAAGAGAGCCGGCGTCAGTTGCATGATCCAACGCCACCGCCCTGCTACGCCTTACGCCGGTCCGGTCTCAACCGGGAGCCCGTTGTCCTGTCCCCATTCCGCCCAGCTGCCATCATAAACGCTGACGTCGGGACGCCCAATGCTGGCAAGCGCGAGCGCGATAATGGCGGCCGACACACCCGATCCGCAGGTGGTTGCAATACTCGCTTGAGTATTAACATTGGCGTCAGCCAACGCTGCGCGGATTTCCTCTTCGGATTTCAGCGTGCCATCGGAATTGATGAGTTGGCCGAACGGGAGGTTCTTTGCACCGGGCATGTGTCCAAGGCGCAAGCCAGGACGCGGCTCAGGTTCTTCGCCGGTAAAGCGTGCCGGCGGACGCGCATCAACAATCTCGGCCTGACCGTTCTTGATGTAGCCGCTAATGTCATCGCTATCGCTAACCAGGGCAGAATTGACGCGCGGAGTGAAGTGCACGCTTGCGCGTTTTTTCGCAGGTCCATCTTCGACCGGCCGCCCCTCAGCTTTCCATTTGGGCAAGCCGCCGTTGAGAACTTTAACGTCCTCATGCCCCATCACGCGGAATGTCCACCAGGCGCGCGCGGCCGAGAAGATGCCCGCCGAGTCATAGATCACAACCCGGACCCCATCACCGATACCCATCTCTTTCATCCGGCTGGCGAACTTGACGGTCGAGGGTAGCATGTGCGGCAGGTCACTTGTCTCGTCAGACAATTCATCAATGTCGAAAAACTGCGCCCCAGGTATGTGCTCGGCAAGAAACTCTTCATGTCCATTCCGATTGGCCGCTGGCAGATACCAGGAGGCGTCAAGCACAACAAGGTCAGGTGCAGACAAATGGTCGGCGAGCCAGTCTGTCTCGACGATCGGATGCTGGCCGGTAACGGTCACAGTGGTGGTCCTCCGGAAAACGTTAGGTCGCGTTTGGCGGGTTACGGCAAATTGCTCGCGGTCGATTTTCTGTAAAGTCCAAGTCAATTCGACCGCTAATTTGATTAGGTCGGCTCGAACATGGTCGGCAATTGTTTGTCGTCACCCTTAAGCCACGATGGAACAGGGAGATTCTTTTCACGTAGGAATGTGGGGTTAAAAAGTTTCGATTGGTAGCGCGTGCCAAAATCACAAAGGATCGTGACAATGGTTTTGCCTGGCCCGAGGTCCTTAGCCAGACGAATGGCACCCGACACGTTGACGCCCGAAGAAGCTCCAAGGCAGAAGCCTTCGTCATCGAGCATCTGGAATGTTCGTGCGACCGCTTCGGCATCTGGGATCTGATACGCCTTGTCGACGATCACGTTTTCCAGGTTGGCGGTGATGCGCCCCTGGCCGATACCTTCCGTGATTGAGGACCCCTCGGCTTTGAATTCGCCGGTCGTGTAGTAGCTATAAAGAGCTGCACCTGGAGGATCGGCGAGGCCAATTACAATGTTTTCGTTCTTGGCCTTCAAGCCCATCGAAACGCCACCCAGCGTTCCACCAGAACCAACAGCGCAAATGAACGCATCCACCTTGCCATCTGTTTCGGTCCAGATCTCCTCCGCCGTCGTTTCGATATGTGACTGACGGTTGGCAACATTGTCGAACTGGTTGGCCCAGATCGCCCCTGCTTCTTCAGATTCATTCAACGCTGCCGCAAGACGCGCGGAATATTTCACGTAGTTGTTTGGGTTCTTAAACGGAACAGCTGGAACCTCAACAAGCTGCGCGCCCAGCAGACGTAGCGTGTCCTTCTTCTCTTGCGATTGCGTCTCGGGAATAACGATGACCGAACGGAAGCCCATGGCATTCGCAAGTACGGTAAGCCCGATGCCGGTATTGCCCGCCGTACCCTCAACAATGGTGCCGCCCGGTTTAAGCTGCCCTTTTTGAATTGCGTCGTTGATAATAAACAGCGCCGCGCGATCCTTGACGGATTGCCCGGGGTTCATGAATTCGGCTTTACCGAGAATAGTGCAGCCGGTTTCTTCAGAGGCCTTCCTCAATTTGATAAGTGGCGTTTTGCCAATCGCATCGACCACATTGTTTCTAATGAGCACTTATGCCTCCGCAATCGCTGCTGCCGCCCGGTTTAGTCGGCTGGCGGCAAGTTTCCGGCACACTAATCGTTGCCGCCCGGCCAAGCAACCAGCCCAACACCGGCTTGCCGAGTGTTGGCAATAGAAAGTGCACCCAACACCGGCTTCCTCAGAGTGCAAAAGTGGCAGCATCACGTTTCATGTTAGCCGTCTCATCCATCCCATCGATCGCCAAGCACTTAACAAGAGGTAAACCGGACGCTCAGGTTTCACCGAGAATTTGGGTCCAACCGCGCAGTTTCAAGTCGGGACAGCACTTAACTCGCACTTAACCAAGTTTGCCTACCCTCTGACATGCAAACCAAAGGTCCGCAGGTCTCCTTTTCGCGAGAGCCTGTATGAGAGGGAATATGGCTATGACCACTGTATGGAAGTCCGGGCTTGCCTCGGCAGCTGTCGCGTTTGCTGCAGCTCTCGCGACCCCGGCAATGGCTGCCGATCTTGGCGGCTCACTAAAAGATTCTTACCGTCCACTGCCACGCGTAAGCCACGCTCCAGTAGCGGCTGGCCCATGCTACTTCCGCGCTGATGTTGGCGCTTCCGTTTCGCGCGATCCAGACGCTGAGTGGCCAGTCTACAACGAAGAATTCACGGGTGACTGGAACAACAACAACGTCATTGATGCCGACGAAGTCGACTACGTTTTCGAAGGTAGCAAGATCCAAGAAGTTTCCATGGACAACACCTGGCTCGTGGAAGTCGGTGCTGGTTGTGGTTCGGGCTCACGCGGTCTGCGTGCAGATGTCACCTTCGGCTTCCGCGGCGAGCGCGACATGTGGGGCGTCCCACCGATCTACACGGGCACACGCATTGGCGATCCAGTTGGTACACCTGATCCAGACGTTGATGACCCAATTCACACGTCGGTCAAAAGCTACACCCTGATGTTCAACGCTTACTATGATTTCGGTAAGCACTGGGGTGTTGTGCCATACGTCGGTGCCGGTGTCGGTGCGGCCTACCACATGGTTGATGAAGTTTACTTCACCGAGAACCCATATCTGACGAACCGCATCGAGGGTAACAAAGAACTCTCCTTCGCATGGTCTGTCATGGCAGGATTTGGCTACCAGGTCTCCGACCGCGCCATCCTCGACTTCGGCTACCGCTACATTGATATGGGCAGCGCCAGCTCCGGTCGTGTCGATAACGCAGGTTTCGTTAACCCGAAACTCGAACTCGACGACATCGCAGCTCACGAATTCAAGGTTGGTCTGCGGTATCACTTCGGCAGCTCTTCCAGCTGCTGTGACTATGCAGCACTGAAGTAAGCCGTCTTCCAATAGACGAAACGCAATCTGATGGGTCAGAACGCTAAGCGGGCTGGCCCGTCGGACTTTTTGGGCTCTATTCAGGGCAGCCCATTGATCTTGATCCACCTGCACCGATATATGGTCGTCTCAACGCTGATGCGCGCCAAATTTGCCAATTTTTGACGCATCCGGCCGTTGAGCACGAAAGAGGGATGCATATCGGCGCAGGCCGTGATAAGGACGCCGCTTCGATCACAGGCGTAATTGCGCCAATTGCGGGCGTGGTGGAATTGGTAGACACGCCAGATTTAGGTTCTGGTGGCCTTGGCCGTGGGGGTTCAAGTCCCTCCGCCCGCACCACTTTGCACTTTCAATGCGCAGTGCGATTCGGCACGGCGGTAAAAGTGCTAAACGACTATCGCACCGGTTTTTGGCCCTTTCGGCACGGCATGTGCTTTGACGGTGCACCCGGAGATACTTGAGGCCGGCCCCTTTTCCGGTCTCATAACGAATTCAAAAAGCTAACGAAAAGCTGAGCAGGTTGTAGGCGGATGCAGATCAAGGAAGTAACTTCAGACGGACTGAAGCGGGAACTCGAGGTGGTCGTTGCCACTGAGGAGCTCAACAAACGGTTCGAAGGTCGCTTAAGTGAGATCAAGAACACCGTTCAGCTGAAGGGCTTCCGCAAAGGTAAAGTACCCGTCACGCACCTGAAAAAGGTTTACGGCAAGTCCGTCATGCTTGAGATCCTCAACGACACAGTTAAGGAAACAAGCGCCAAAGCCATCGAAGACCGCAAAGAGCGACCGGCTTTTCAGCCTGAAATCGCTTTGCCGGAAGATCCAGAAAAAGTTGAACGGATCTTGAGTGGCGAAGACGATCTCTCGTATTCGATGTCTTTCGAAGTGCTCCCGGCAATTGATCTAGCAGATTTTTCAACGTTCAAGCTTGAGCGTTGGAGCGTGGCCGTCGAAGACAAAGACCTTGATGCAGCTATCGAGCAACTGCTCGACAATAACGTTGGTTATGAAGTCGAAGAAGGCCGGGCAGCTGAAGACAAAGATAAGTTGACGGTTGATTTTATTGGCAAAATCGACGGCGAAGCCTTTGAAGGCGGCACGGCTGAAGGTATCGAAATCGTACTTGGCCAGGGGCATTTCATCCCGGGCTTCGAAGAGCAGCTGATCGGTGCAAAAGCCGGAGATGAACCGCTTGTCAGCGTCAGCTTCCCCGAAGACTACGGTGCTGAACACCTGCGTGGGAAGGCGGCAACCTTCGAAACCAAGGTCGCGTCGGTTGCAAAGCCAAAAAGGCCTGAAGCAAATGACGAATTCGCCCAGAGCTTAGGGCTCGAGGGCCTCGATAAGCTCAACGAAATTATGAGCGACCGCATCTCCGGAGAATACGCGCAGGCCGCTCGCAGCAAACTGAAGCGCGAGATTCTCGACGAATTGGAAAAGACCCACGACTTCGAACTGCCGCCATCGCTAGTCGACAAAGAATTCGAACAGCTATGGTCACAGGTGACGGCTAGCCTGGAAAAAGAAGGTAAGACGTGGGATTCTGAAGGTAAGACTGAGGACGAAGCAAAAGAGGAATACCGCAAGCTCGCTGGACGCCGCGTTCGTCTCGGGCTTGTAATCGGCGAGATTGGCGAAAAGAACAAAATCCAGGTCGGCGAAGAAGAGTTACGCAACGCCATCCTCGAACAGGTGCGGCAGTTCCCAGGTCAAGAAAAGGCCGTTTACGAGTACTACCAGAAACAGCCGCAAGCCCTCGCTGAGCTTCGTGCGCCAATTTTCGAAGACAAAGTTGTCGACTTCATCGCCGAGCTGGCTAAGCCTGAAGAAAAGAGCGTGTCCAAAGAGGAGCTTCAGGAAGCGCTCGATAAGCTGGCCGAAGAGGCAGCAAACGACTCTGAGAAGGCTTGACGAATCTTCGCGGGCTGAATTGCTTGGTGCGGCAGCTTGGCTGAGAGTTCAGCCCGGCACCGGATGGTATTCGAATCCGGATTGAAATGGGAGAAGAGCTGAGAATGTTGGATCCAAAGAACGCCGCCACCGCTAGCTTCTGGCCGATGGTCGTCGAGCAAACGAACCGGGGTGAGCGCGGCTACGATCTGCCGTCACGACTCTTGAAGGAACGCATTATCTTCGTGACGGGCCCGATCGAAGACCAAATGGCCTCATCAATCTGCATGCAGTTGCTCTACTGCGAGGCAGATAACCCCGAAAAAGAAATATCGATGTACATTAACTCGCCAGGCGGCGTCGTAACGGCGGGCATGGCGATCTACGACACGATGCAATTTATCAAGCCAAAAATTGCAACATTGTGCATCGGTCAGGCCGCTTCGATGGGTTCGTTACTTCTTTGTGCTGGCAACGCTGGGATGCGTTATGCACTGCCAAACGCCCGCATCATGGTGCACCAGCCGTCCGGTGGATTCCAGGGGCAAGCCTCGGACATCGAGCGCCACGCTGAAGATATCATCAAAATGAAGCGCCGCCTGAATGAGGTTTACGTTAAGCACACCGGCCAAGAATACGAGACCATCGAAAGAACTCTCGATCGCGATTACTTTATGACGGCTGAGCAATCGCAAGAGTTTGGTTTGATTGATAAGGTCTTAACGGATCGCAGCGAAGCAAATCTCGGCGACTCGAGCGGTGAAGCGCCAAAAGACTAAATACAAGACATTTCAGATAATCCAACAGGGTGAGGCGCGTTCAAGTCAGAATTAGCTGCGCCTCAACCTTAAAAACGCTTAACTGGTAACGTTTTTGCGACAGAATGCTCAGATGCTGACGCAATTGGTTTATCCCAATCATTCCAGGCCTGACAAAAGACGCAAATCGGTTACACTACGTTTTCTGTGCACCAACTGAGCACAACGGGCGCACCCGGCCAGGAACGAGTCCGTTAGATACCATTTAAGGTATTGTTGAGCTTCATTGCTCTAGCCTAGCGTCGATGTGTGTGTTGGAATGCATATAGAAGAGCAAATCGGCAGGCGTGCCGAATGCGTGATAGGAAAGCTCGGGTGGGCATCTGCAGGACTGCTTATGTAGTTGCCCAGGCTAAATTCCGCGAAACGGATGAGACCTTAGAATGGCGAACGAAAAAAACACCCTTTATTGCTCGTTCTGCGGAAAGAGCCAGCATGAAGTTCGCAAGCTGATTGCGGGACCGACAGTGTTCATCTGCGATGAATGCGTCGAGCTCTGCATGGATATCATCCGAGAAGAAAACAAAAATACGCTCGTCAAATCGCGCGATGGGGTGCCGTCACCAGAAGAGATCTGCAACGTGCTCGATGGTTATGTCATCGGCCAGGCCCACGCTAAGCGCGTGTTGTCGGTTGCAGTCCACAACCACTACAAGCGGCTCAACCACTCATCGAAATCGAACGACGTCGAACTGGCAAAATCGAACATCCTGCTCGTTGGCCCGACCGGTTGCGGTAAAACGCTACTTGCCCAGACGCTCGCACGCATCCTCGATGTACCTTTCACCATGGCAGACGCCACCACGCTGACCGAAGCTGGTTATGTCGGTGAAGATGTCGAGAACATCATTCTGAAACTGCTGCAGAACGCCGATTACAACGTCGAGCGTGCACAGCGCGGCATCGTTTATATCGACGAAGTCGACAAGATTTCGCGCAAGTCGGACAATCCCTCCATCACCCGTGACGTATCGGGCGAAGGTGTCCAGCAAGCGCTATTGAAGATCATGGAAGGCACTGTTGCATCCGTTCCTCCTCAAGGGGGACGCAAGCATCCGCAACAGGAATTCCTCCAAGTCGATACGACGAACATCCTCTTCATCTGCGGTGGTGCATTCGCAGGCCTTGATAAGATCATCTCAGGCCGGGGCAAAGGCACGTCGATTGGTTTCGGCGCAACGGTCCGTGGTCCGGACGATCGCCGTACCGGCGAAGTGCTGCGTGAAGTCGAGCCGGAAGATCTGCTCAAGTTCGGCCTGATACCAGAATTCATCGGCCGCTTGCCAGTTATCGCGACGCTCGAAGATCTCGATGAAGATGCACTGATCCGGATCCTGTCCGAGCCAAAGAACGCGCTTGTTAAGCAGTATCAGCGGCTGTTCGAGATGGAAGACGTGAAACTGACGATTCCGGTCGAGGCTTTGAGGGCTATTTCACGCAAGGCCATCGAGCGCAAAACTGGTGCCCGCGGCCTTCGCTCGATCATGGAAGGTATCCTGCTCGATACGATGTTCGACCTGCCGAGCATGAAAGGTGTGGAAGAAATCGTCATTAGCGCCGAAGTCGTTGAAGGCGGCGCACGACCTCTTCGTATCTACACCGAGCGTGCCGATGAGGCCGGGACAACCGCATCCTGAGCGACTTAGTTCGCTCATGCAGCCTGTGCGCTGTGATCGAAGAACAAGCCACGATCGTAACACGTTGATGTTGCCAATCGGCACCCCATGTATACTGAGGTGCCCGACTGGCTTTGCGTTAACCCGCGTGTTTTGCCTAGACTAAGTCCGAAGCAAATCAGCGGTGCAAGGAACGGCGTTCCTGGCTGTATATTTGCCGCGAACCACGTAAGCTGCATGACGCAGGTCTGTTGACCCAGTGATAACCGAGCTTTCCGCCGCCGAACGCGGATTTGTTGCCGTATTTTCGGGACAACCTCCGTGGTTCAACTAGCAGCGGTTTGCAAACCCTAGGCCGAAGCGTGTCCACACGCAGGCTAGAAATAAGGAAGGGTGACCATGAGCGAGAATGATGTCCAGATCGAAAATGCTGGCGATCAGGAGCTGTATCCAGTCCTGCCGCTGCGCGACATCGTCGTATTCCCTTATATGATTGTGCCGCTGTTTGTTGGGCGCGAGAAATCAATCAATGCGCTTGAAGAAGTCATGCGCACGGACAAGCACATCCTGCTTGCAGCTCAGAAAAATGCTGGTGACGACGACCCGGAAGAAGACGGTATTTATAACGTTGGAACGCTCGCCTCCGTTCTGCAGCTGCTGAAACTCCCCGACGGCACCGTGAAAGTGTTGGTCGAGGGAACATCGCGCGCGCAGATCGAATCCTTCACTGAAAACGACGAGTACTACGAAGCGAGCGTCACCCCGATCGCAGAGGACACAGGTGCCGAAGAAGAGATCGAGGCGCTTGCGCGTTCGGCCGTCTCGCAGTTCGAGCAGTACGTGAAGCTCAACAAGAAGATCTCACCTGAAGTGCTTGGAACAATCTCGCAGATCGAAGACTACTCCAAGCTCGCCGATACGATCGCTTCCCACTTGGCAATCAAAATTGCCGATAAGCAGGAGATCTTAGAAGTCACGACGATCTCCGAACGTCTTGAGCGCGTCTACACGCTGATGGAAAGCGAGATCTCGGTTCTGCAAGTCGAGAAGAAAATCCGCTCGCGCGTCAAGCGCCAGATGGAGAAGACGCAGCGCGAGTACTACCTGAATGAGCAAATGAAGGCCATTCAGAAAGAGCTTGGCGACACCGATGAGCGCGATGACATCGTCGAGTTCGAAGAAAAGATTGAATCGACAAAGCTCAGCAAAGAAGCGCGCGACAAGGCACAAGCAGAGCTCAAAAAGCTCAAGCAGATGAGCCCAATGTCAGCCGAGGCGACGGTTGTTCGCAACTACCTCGATTGGCTGCTGTCCATTCCTTGGGGCGTCAAAGGCAAGGTCAAGAAGGACTTGGCTGAAGCCGAAAAGATTCTCGATGACGAGCACTACGGTCTGGAGAAGGTCAAAGAGCGCATCCTTGAGTATCTCGCTGTGCAGAACCGCACAAACAAACTCAAAGGCCCGATCCTTTGCCTCGTTGGCCCGCCAGGTGTTGGTAAGACTTCGCTTGGCAAATCGATTGCAAACTCGACAGGCCGCGAATTCGTTCGCATGAGCCTTGGTGGCGTTCGCGACGAAGCGGAAATCCGTGGTCATCGCCGCACCTACATCGGGTCGATGCCGGGCAAGGTCATCCAGTCGATGCGTAAGGGCAAGAAGAACAATCCGCTCTTCCTGCTCGACGAGATCGATAAAATGGGTTCTGACTTCCGCGGAGATCCGGCTGCAGCACTCTTGGAGGTCCTTGACCCTGAGCAGAACCAGACCTTCGCCGACCATTACCTCGAAGTCGACTACGACCTCTCGAACGTGATGTTCGTGACGACGGCTAACACGCTCAACATTCCGCCTGCTCTCCTTGACCGTATGGAGATCATTCGGATCGCTGGCTACACCGAGGATGAAAAGGTTGAAATCGCCAAGCGCCACCTCATTCCTTCTCAGCGCCAGTCGCACGGCCTGGAAGAGAGCGAGTGGGAACTTCAGGACGATGCAATCATCGAGGTTGTCCGCCGTTATACGCGTGAGGCAGGTGTCCGCTCGTTGGAGCGCGAGATCGCCAAGCTTGCACGTAAAGCAGTGAAGGAGATCCTGACGTCATCCAAAACGTCGATCACCGTCACCAAAGACAACGTCGGCGATTTCCTAGGCGTCTGGAAGTATCGTTACGGCGAAGCTGAAGAGGAAGATCAGGTTGGCATCGTGACCGGTCTCGCCTGGACAGAAGTCGGTGGCGAGTTGCTTACCATTGAAGGCATCAAGATGCCCGGCAAAGGCAAGATGACCGTCACGGGTAACCTGCGCGATGTGATGAAGGAATCGATCCAGGCGGCCAACGCTTATGTGCGGTCGCGTTCGGTCGAGTTCGGCATCACGCCTCCAACTTTCGAGAAGTATGACATCCACGTCCACGTTCCCGAAGGCGCAACGCCGAAGGATGGTCCTTCTGCCGGTGTCGCGATGGTCACCGCCATCGTTTCGGTTCTGACGCAGATCCCGGTTCGTAAAGACGTCGCCATGACAGGTGAGGTCACTTTGCGCGGACGTGTGCTGCCAATCGGCGGCCTCAAAGAGAAACTGCTCGCGGCTTTGCGCGGTGGTCTCAAAACGGTTCTGATCCCAGATGAGAACGTGAAGGATCTGGCAGACATCTCTGACGAGGTAAAAGAAAAGCTGGAGATCATTCCGGTGGCTCGCCTTGAGGAAGTCTTGAAGGCTGCCCTTGTGCGCATGCCGGAAGCGGTTGAATGGGATGAGAATGCGGAACAGGCAGCCGCCGCTGTTGCGTCGACCGAAGACGTTTCAGACGACCGCCCTCTGGCCCATTAATCTGCTATTTGGTGGACGATAGTCTACAATTGGCGAAACGCTAGAAACGACGCGCCCCGGGCAGAATTTTCTGTCCGGGGCGTTTTTCGGGAAACTTACCCGATAATTCAGTCGATTCTCCAGTGTTTTCGGGGCTTATAGGCCGTTTTCCCCCTTGACGCACCGGTGTTTTGGGCGTTTCAGTCGGGGCTCTCTGAGAAAGACATGACTCGACTGATATTCAGAGGCCCGTGAAACGGGGCTTCAGGCGGTCTAGGAATAGTCAAAGGACAGGACAAAGATGAGCAAAAAAGATCTGGTCGACGCCATCGCTAAAGAGTGCGACATGACCAAAGAAAAGGCCAACACGGCGGTCGACGCAATGCTTGCCCACATCAAGAAAACGATGAAAAAGGGCGAAGAAGTCCGCCTTCCTGATTTTGGAACGTTCAAGGTAACCAAGCGCGCGGCACGTGAAGGCCGTAACCCGCTGACCGGTGAGACCATCAAGATCAAGGCAGCAAAGGTGGCGAAATTCACGCCAGCCAAAGGCCTCAAAGAACTGCTCAACTAAGTTCTTTGACCGGCTTGCCGCCCATTGGCGGCACACATTCCGAGGGGCGCTTGCGCCCCTCAATCAATTTGAAGAGCACATTGCGCAGGCAGCCTTAGAATTCGATGCACCAAACAACGATCACCGTTGTTGCGTCTCCTCGCTGAAACGATTAGAAAGGGCATCTTCAAATCGGATAGGGCGGTTAGCTCAGTGGTAGAGCGCCTCGTTTACACCGAGGATGTCGGGAGTTCGACCCTCTCACCGCCCACCATTCTTATAGACACTTCGTCCGTAAACACGGCGCAAGTTTGTTTTGAGCAAAGATGCCCACGTGGCATCCAGGCCATCAAAATCCTCCGCTTAGCGACAGCGATACTACATGCGGCGGAACATCTGAGCTTCAGGCGCATCCGCCATGGCTAAGACCTTACCACCAGCGCCAAACAACGAACCTATCTCCCCAGAAGAACGCGACCGGCTGTTCGCCCCACTCGTAGGCCGCCCACTGGCCCTTTGCGTCTCCGGGGGCGCAGACAGTATGGCCCTGTTGCACTTGGTGTCGGAGTGGGCTGCTGCAGGCAAGCACTCTTACACGGCGGATTTTTCGAACCCATACGGACTTCCACCGCGCCGCCATCGTCGTCCAGACAAGATGCCCGAACCGACGTGGCTTAAAGGGGGCCGTAGCAGCGAGGATCTGTTGGCGAGTGGAGGGCCTGCGCCCATCGTTGTCCTGACGGTAAACCATGGGCTCCGCCCAGAAGCCGCCGAAGAAGCTGAGTTCGTGGCACGCGTTGCCGGAGCGCTTGGCCTGCCGCATCAAATTTTGCACGCTGATGAACCGGCACCAAAATCCGGCATTCAGGAATGGGCACGTAATCTGAGACGTCGCCTCATACTTGAGCTGCTTGATGCCGAAGCTTGGCGCTACTTCGAATTGGGATTGGACGAAACGGATCAGATTCGCCGACTAGTCGTGATGGCCCACCACTTAGACGACCAAGCAGAAACCGTGCTAATGCGGTTGGCCCGCGGCAGCAGCCTAACGGGTTTAGGCGGTATCCACCAATTCGATGGGTTTGCTTGCAAGCCGAATACTGCGCCGAATTATACGGTCTCTGCAGATGCACTTCGTCCGTTCCTTGCAATCCCAAAGTCTCGACTAGTCGAGACCCTTAAAGAGCGAGGTGTGGCTTTCATTGACGATCCTAGCAATTCATACGACCGCTTTGAACGGGTTCGAGTCCGTAAGGCACTGCAAATCCTGCAAGAGGTAGGCTTTACTGCAAAAGCTATTGTGCGCAGCGCCACTCGCTTGCAACAAGCTGATGAGTCTCTCTACGCATTTGAGCGTCGCTGGCACAAGCAGATCATCGACTGGAATGGCGGTCTGTTGGCCAGCGTGGCCAGCCCGGAGTTTGCTTTGCGAGCGGAATTCGCTGAGACTCGACTATTGGCAGTTCTCATCGCTGCCTATGGTGGCAACGCCCGCCCCGCTGAACTATCCCAGGTCGAACGCTTGCGGCGGTCGCTGATGGGTGAAGAAGGACCGTTCAAGGGCTCGACACTTGGCGGTTGCCGGATCGAACTCAGCGGCGATTATGAAGGGGGCCGGCTACTCATCTACCGCGAGGGCAATGGCAATGGACTTGAGGCCGTCCCAATCTCGGCCGGGCAGCTTATCGAGTGGGATGGGGACCGCTTCCGGATCGAGGCCGATGACACCGCGCCAAAGTCGGCTGAAGTTCGAGCCCTGGGTGCCGAGGGTTGGGTACAACTCAAGAAACGTATTGCCGGTCTTGATGAGCTGAAGCTGAAAGCCGCCGC
Source organism: Filomicrobium sp. (assembly GCA_040219445.1). Taxonomy (GTDB): domain Bacteria; phylum Pseudomonadota; class Alphaproteobacteria; order Rhizobiales; family Hyphomicrobiaceae; genus Filomicrobium. Next base: position 28,666 of record JAVJSM010000004.1, read on the forward strand.
AATTTCTACCATGCCATCCATCTGGCAAGGCAACGAAATCATCGCGATGCCCTTTCTTGAAACAATTTTGCGAGAACGGAATGTTCCGCCAAAAGCCAGGGCGGCTTGGGAAAAATTCAAGCTGCCACAAACCGGGCGCTACAAAGCAATGTTCACCGGGCTAATAAGCGCCTAATGGCCTGCCGCCGGCCCCAAATTAAACGTAAATTCAAACAGAACAGGCTAAAACGCCCGCTATGATAGGCTCCATGCGCCGATGGTATGGCATTTGCTGCCGAAAGGGGCGCTTTACCGCAACTTGGCAAACACCGCCTGCATGCCTATCTTAACCGGGAAATCTATTGACCCCCGCGCCGCAACAAGGCGCCTGGGTTGTCCGCCCCGGCCATGCCGGGCTTAGAGGGACCAATATGAACTCAAACTTTCAGAAGCTTGCCGTCTGGGTCGCAATCCTCGTGCTCCTGGCCGCACTCTTCAATTTGTTCAATAACAACACAGCCCAAAGCCAACGTGGCGAAGAGATCACCTATTCGGAGTTCTTGTCGGCTGTCGAAGCTGGAAACGTCGCTGAGGCCACCATCTCAGGCAACCGCATCACGGGCCTGTTGGGCGGAACAGCTGGTGGAGGAACCTTCCAGACCTACGCTCCCGATGATCCCGGTCTCGTTGAGCGTCTTCGGGCCAAGGACGTGAAGTTCAAGGTCGCGCCACGCGATGAGGACGTACCATCGATCCTCAGCGTTCTGTTGAACTGGTTCCCGATGCTGCTGCTGATTGCAGTCTGGATCTTCTTCATGCGCCAGATGCAATCCGGTTCAGGCCGTGCCATGGGTTTCGGCAAATCGCGCGCCAAGCTCCTGACAGAGCGCCATGGCCGCGTGACGTTCGAAGATGTCGCCGGTGTCGATGAAGCAAAGTCGGACCTTCAGGAAATCGTCGACTTTTTGCGCGATCCGCAAAAGTTCCAGCGCCTTGGCGGACGAATCCCGCGCGGCTGTCTTCTCGTCGGCCCTCCAGGTACGGGTAAGACACTGATTGCACGTGCCGTGGCAGGTGAGGCCAACGTCCCGTTCTTCACCATCTCCGGTTCAGACTTCGTTGAAATGTTCGTCGGTGTTGGCGCAAGCCGCGTCCGCGACATGTTCGAGCAGGCCAAGAAGAACGCGCCGTGCATCATCTTCATCGACGAGATCGACGCTGTTGGCCGCCATCGTGGTGCCGGACTAGGTGGCGGCAACGACGAGCGTGAACAGACGCTCAACCAGTTGCTTGTCGAGATGGATGGCTTCGAAGCGAACGAAGGCATCATCATCATCGCGGCCACCAACCGACCTGACGTGCTTGACCCGGCGTTGCTGCGTCCCGGCCGTTTCGACCGCCAGATCGTTGTCCCCAACCCAGACGTTGTCGGCCGTGAGAAGATCCTGCGTGTTCACATGCGCAAGGTACCTGTCGCACCTGACATTGATCCACGCGTTATCGCACGTGGCACGCCAGGGTTCTCGGGCGCTGATCTTGCGAACCTCGTCAACGAAGCCGCACTCCTCGCTGCGCGTCGTAACAAACGCCTCGTCACACAGGCTGAATTTGAGGATGCCAAAGACAAGGTAATGATGGGCTCGGAGCGTCGCTCGATGGCGATGACCGAGGAAGAAAAACTCGCGACTGCTTATCACGAAGCGGGCCACGCGATTGTCAACATCCTTGTGCCCGGGAACGACCCACTGCACAAAGTCACGATCATCCCGCGCGGTCGTGCTCTGGGCGTGACCATGAGTTTGCCCGAACGCGATAAACTGAGCTATTCGAAAGAATGGTGCGAAGGCAAAATCGCCATGGCCTTTGGCGGCCGTGTCGCGGAACAGCTCATCTACGGCAAAGAGCACCTGAACACCGGTGCCGCCAGTGACATCACCCAGGCCACCAATATCGCGAGACGCATGGTGACCGAGTGGGGAATGAGCGAGAAGCTCGGGCCGTTGCTCTACAACGAAAACCAGCAGGAGGTCTTCCTCGGGCATTCGATCGCTCAACAGCAGAATATGAGCGAAGAAACCGCCAAGCTCATCGACGAAGAAATCCGCCGCATCGTCAACACCGGTTACGACACCGCGTGGGAAGTCTTGAGCAACCATCGCGACGAGCTCGAATCCATCACCCAGGCGTTGATGGAATACGAGACAATCTCGGGCAATGAAGTCGAAGGCTTGATGAAGGGCGAAAAGATCGAGCGTCCGACCGATGACGATAGTGATCGAGGTCCAATTGGAACCGCTGTTCCAGTCGCCGGTCGTCAGTCCAAGCCACGCGACGAGCCAGATCCCGACGCAGGCGGTATGGAGCCGCAGCCCGGCTAAGCAGTTTGCAAATCTGAGAAGTAAACGAGACAGGCGGTCCAACAAGGGCCGCCTGTTTTCTATCTGCCGCGCAAACTAAGCGAAATGTGGATCAGACGGCATCCTGCCGCGCCACACTTGCAACGCACCCCAATGCCGGACAAACTAAATGAACGGCCGCGGCAGTTCCGCGGCCGTTTCGCGTTGGCTGGAGGCTATCGTCTATGATAGCGCCAATTCTGCCTCGCGCGCTTTCTGCAACACCGCCGGTGAAGGATGAGGCCCATGCAGCGCTCCGTTTATCTCAGGCCCGTAGGCTTCCTTCCTAACAAGTCGAACGGAGAGGAAGGCGAAGTATGGGGCGGAATCCCGCTGGCGGGAGGACCGCTCGCGTTTACGGCACTCGAAATAGCAGAGCGTAAAGGCACAAGCGTCGAGCGCCGTATCTGTTCCCTCAGCGAATTCTTCGAGCGTGACTGGGGACGCCAAACATTAGCCGCAGCCGACCTCTTCGAAGCCCTTCGCCAGCCCCGCCCGCGCATTTCAGGCCTTCCGATGGATCGCCCACAAATCATGGGTATCGTCAACGTCACGCCGGACAGCTTCTCCGATGGCGGGTCGTTCGATGGCGTGCAAGCGGCCGTCGATCATGCGTTGAAGTTGGAAGAAGAAGGCGCAACGATTCTCGATATCGGCGGGGAGTCCACGCGGCCAGGGTCGGACACCGTTCCAGCTGATGAAGAACTACGCCGCGTTTTGCCTGTGCTGGAAGCGCTACGTCCCAAGACCGAAGCGCTCATCTCAATCGATACCCGCAAAGGCCGCGTCATGAGCGCTGCAGCCGATGCAGGAGCGGACATCCTCAACGATGTCTCAGGCCTAACCTACGATCACGATGCCATCTATATCGCCGCTGAAACCGGATTGCCGGTTATGCTCATGCACGCCCAAGGCGATCCAAAAACGATGAACGAGGATCCCCAGTATTCGGATGTGGTGCTTGATGTTTTCGACTTTCTGGAACGTCGTGTTTTGGCGTGCGAAAGCGCGGGAATTCCTCGTGAAAAGCTGATCGTCGATCCGGGAATTGGCTTTGGCAAGCACCTTCACCATAACGTTGCCGTACTCTCGTCGATGGGTCTCTTCCATACGCTCGGCACGCCGGTTCTGCTCGGAGCAAGCCGCAAGAAGCTGATCGGACAGCTGTGTAACGTCGATAATGCGAAAGAGCGTGTGCCAGGCTCTATCGCTGCGGCATTGTCGTCCATCGCGCAAGGTGTGCAGATCGTGCGCGTTCATGACGTGGCGGCGACGAAACAGGCGATATCCGTTTGGATGGCGGCATTGTTGGGAGATGAAAAGGGGGTCTGATGCCGAGCAATCTTGTGTTCGATTACGAAGGCCAAGTGACGATCGAGCAGGTCCAAGACCTTTCGGCAGCAGGCCAAAGACGCCTCTGGAACACGGCCCACTGGAGAGGTGCAGGTTACATTCTCGCCGCCGCCGTCGTTTATGCTTTGAGCTTGGTTGGGATCTATGCGTTGACGCAATCCATCGATCCCAAATCCTATGCTGAAGCGCCCTACACCCCTGATGCGTTGATGATTCTTGGGATGTTGGTTGGCATCGCCTTTACCGTCTTTGTCATCGTGCTCTTCAATATTGCTCACCGGCGGTTGACCCACCGCCATGGGTTCCACGCAGGCGGTTCCTACTGCGGTCCGCGCCGGTTCCGGGTCAATGCTGAGGGCATCCAAGTTGCTGGCCCCCATGGGCAGTCGTTCACCTATTGGGACGCTGTAACCGAACTGACAGAGACACCACGCACGCTCTTGTTCTGGACCGACACGCTGGTCGCAGTGATGATTCCAACTCGGGCAATTGGAGACGAGCAGGAAGTCGCTCGGTTGAAAGGTTACGCCAATGGCCAGATCGAAGCGCACCTGTCCGCAACATAACAGCTGCAAAAAAAGCCGGATGGAGGTTATCCATCCGGCCGAACTTCTGCTCAAAGTTCAGAAAACCTGAGCCCTTACGGCGAGCCCCTTAGACCCACTTCGCGACCAACGACAGGCCGAGCGCTACAAACAGCGACAGCGTGCTGTCCTGCATCAGCATCGACGTGACGACCGGCACATCAATACCAGCAAACTTCGAAATGCCGACGAGGATTGCGATCGCAACAGCAAGAACCCAAAGAAGATAACCGAGTTTCATTTTAGCCTCCCGATGAAACGGTTTGCGCCCCTGTGGTCACAGCGACCGGCATGGTGCGCACCAGTGTTCGATTTACTCACCACATTTGAAACTTTTTACGGCGCTCTAAGGAAAAGACAAACAGCCCCAACAAAGCTCCAACCGTAAGCGCGACAAGGACGGCGACAAGAGTTTCAAAGAACATCTGATTGCTCCCAATTCGGATACTTCAGACATGGCAATTCAGTTGGCAACAGAAAATGTTGAGTGCTGTGGAATAAGACTTTGTCAGAAGATCAAGATCTGACACAGAATCGCCGCAACGAGTTCGGTCGGCCCGTACCCTGCAGCGCCAATCCAAGGATAACAATAAGCGCTGGAGCTAACTGGGTGTGTGACCGAGGCAAACAAAGCCTTGGCCAACTAAGATGGGAGGGCTGTGCCTAATCTTCTGGGAATAGCGCCTGCGCGTCCCAGCCCCTTTGGGAGCTTTTCTCAACTCTAGGTTTCTTCGTCGCGGACACGGATCTACGAACACTGTTTTTGCGTTGGGACGCAGAGTTCTGAGGCGCCGCCGCGTTGTCCTCGGCCCCAATAATTACGCCTTCCGAGTTGCTCAACTCGCGCGCGCCGACCGTTGGCGGAGGCGGAACGCGTACCGCAATAAGCTTCGTCGATGATTGGTCCGTTGAGACCCGGCGCAGCCTCTGCCAGCCCGCAACACGAGCACCTGCGGCTGCTTGATCGACAACCCTGGGTGTGGCGATGGGAGATGGCGTCAGAACATTCCCACGATCTGTTGGCGCAGCCACAACAGTGTTAGGAAGCGTATCCGGCAACGCGAACTGCTGCGAAACAGCGGTATTGTAGGCAGGGTTTGTAAAGTCAAAACGATTGGCAGTCGGGCGCGATGTGACAGGTTCGACCGGACCGGCACCACCCGCATTTGAAGCGGTTACGCCCACGAAGAAACTCCCGCTCGCAATGACGCCAATGAGCAAAGCAAGCCCCTGCGATCTGCAGTTTGCAGATCGGAAAGCTAGGCCAAGCTCTGACGGTCGTCTGGTAATGCGAAGTTCCTTTCGAATCGTTTTTTCTCAAGTTGTGACAACGCGCGGGAGGGCCGAAAAATATGGCCAACTCTCAGAACAACTGAGTTCCGCCTCGCAAAGCGGCGTCCACTTGATCAAGCACAAAAACTAGATAGGAACTCGTCCGCGAAAGTCCAAATTCAGACTCATCTGCAACAGTAAATTTTCCATTAACAGAAAAATCATGCAGCCCAGGCAGGCAGTCAAAGCTGGGCCTTACGGTCCGTTACGCGCTGCTCAACGGCATCAAGAATTGCGGTGCGAACAGTTTGCACATCGACTTCACCACGCCGGATCTCACGCGGCAGAATAATCTGCTGGGCTTTGGCCATTTCGCGCAGGTTATCGACCGATGGAATGCCATCGAGCTTGGCTCGCAATCCCTCAGCACCTTCGCGTTTGAAAATCGGAACTAGGCCGAATTGAAAAGCGTCAAAACCCTCGCCTTCAACCGCTTCGGGTGCAGCAGGCGCTGGGCTTGGGGGAGTTGGTGCTGGTTTTGGTGGAGGAGTGGCTGGGCGTGTTTCTGCAGCGACAGACTTCGGTGCCGGTGCCGTATCTGTCGTTGGCTTAGAGCGACCGACCCCGCGCTTTTGCAAAGCCCGGGAAACCGGGTAGGCATCGTTTCGAACACGAAGCGAAGTGACAATTCGCTTTGCTTCTTCAACGGAGACATTGTCGAAGAAGCGTTCCTTAGCAATCCCAGTTAGCTTTCGCGTTGTCTTTTTTTGCGTAGCCATTAGCTCTTTTCCGCGTGTTCATTGTCAGACGGGAATAAACGCGGACAACTCCCGAAACAGCGCCGCCATCGGTTGCACGGCCGTTCCATACTTTTCTTCAAGCGTTTGCCGTTCAGGAGACCAGAAAAACGCATTCGCAAGGTCCCCGGACATCGGCATTTGGGTATTGAGTGTGGGGTGATCGGCGGCAATGGTGTCGATGAAGACCTGATCTTGTCCACCCGGCCGCACGTAATTCGCCAAGCATTTGTAGCGGCGCTCATGTGGCGGCGTTGCCAACAGCTGCTCAGCGTCCTTGGCTTCAATAATCATTGAAATCTTGTCGACGGCGAATTCAGAGACTGAATCGGGTCGGAACGGCACTATGACATGATCGGCCAATCGAAGTGCAGCCTGCGTCGCGTTCGAAATCCCTGGCGCACAATCGAGAATAATAAGATCGGCAAGCGGAGCAGCGAAATGCAATGCACGGCGGAAATGTTCCGAACACCGGGCTTTGGCTTGGCGAAACGGGGTGTTGTGGCGCGAATAATGCGAGATGAGTTCATCCTGCATATCTTCGAACTGCAACGAGCCCGGAAGCAGATCGATCGTGGCTGGTCGCCCATCATCGGTTTCGATGTCACCAACGCCCGGCAGGATGTAATCCCCGATTGGGTTCTGCCCATACATCTTGTCCTCGATGTAGGCGGCAATGTTGCAAGATGACTTCTGTGCATCGATCCACTGGGCGTTGCCGGTCAAGATCAACGAAGAGTTGGATTGTGCATCAAGGTCAATCACCAACACGCGTTTGCCGCCCCACACCGCAAAGGCATGAGCTAACATCACCGAAATCGTTGATTTGCCAACGCCACCCTTGCGGTTGGCGACGGCCAGAAAATACCCCATGACACCCTCTAATCAGTACTTACAAGTCGAGAAAGACCCTTCAGCCTTGTCTCTGCGAACCACCAATTCGCTAAACCAGGACCGAGGCTTAACGGCTTCCCACAAGATGATCCATGAAGCTCTTATGCGACGATTCCCGACGCGGGGTTAGCCGCTGCGCCAAACGGGCAGTGGATCAAACGCTGTAGAACACGGTGGTAATGGCAAAATTTCGGTCAAATTTGACTTGCCCCATGCCTAAGCGCGGGGTTTTCACGCTATTTGCTGAGATCGGAGTAATTTTTGCTCACTTTTTGTGATGTGTGTCTCACGCGACTTCACGGCATAGTGCGCCAGCCATCCAGTTTGGGGGAGCGCGCGGCGACGGTCAAAGGTCTCGAGGGGGGCTCGAACGACTTGACCGTGGCCGCGCGCAAGCGCCCTGTGATAAACGCTTTATCCAAGCCTGATTCACGAAACGGGGAGCGCCACGCGCTGGCGGCATAATTCATGGCACGACGTTATTTCGGCACCGATGGGATTCGCGGGCTCGCCAACAAACACCCAATGACATCTGAAGTTGCGCTCAAAGTCGGCATGGCTGCCGGCAAGGTTTTCCAAAATGTCAGCCATAACCATCGCCCGCGGGTGGTGATTGGCAAGGATACCCGCCTCTCAGGCTACATGCTCGAAGCTGCGCTGATGTCGGGCTTCACCTCAGTCGGCATGGATGTGTTTTTGCTAGGCCCGATGCCAACCCCTGCGGTGGCGATGCTGACGCGTTCGTTGCGGGCTGATCTGGGCGTCATGATTTCCGCCTCCCACAACCGTTTTGACGATAACGGCATTAAATTGTTCGACCCCGACGGATACAAACTGTCCGACGAGACCGAACTTCGGATTGAGAAACTGATTGAGCAGGACTCGGCAAGTATCCTGGCCGATGCCGATGATATTGGCCGGGCGACGCGAGTCGAAAGCGCACAGGAACGCTATGTCGAATACGCCAAGCGAACCCTACCACGGAACCTGCGGTTTGATGGTCTGCGCATCGTGATCGATTGCGCCAACGGCGCGGGGTATCGCGTCGCCCCGGAAGTGCTTTGGGAACTGGGTGCCGAAGTCATCAAGATTGGCGTCGAACCCAACGGCCGTAACATCAACCACAAGTGCGGTTCGACATCGCCCGATGCCCTGATTGAGAAGGTGCATGAAGTTCGCGCTGATATCGGTATCGCGTTGGATGGCGACGCCGATCGCGTCGTCATCGTCGATGAGAAAGGTCAGATCATCGATGGCGATCAATTGATGGCGGTGATCGCAGAAAGCTGGCATCGCCGCGGAAAGCTCGCCGCTGGCGGCATCGTGGCAACGATCATGTCGAACCTGGGCCTCGAACGGCACCTCCAGGACATCGGCCTTTCGATGGCCCGCACGCCTGTTGGCGACCGTTACGTGGTCGAGCATATGCGCAAGCACGGTTACAATGTCGGCGGGGAGCAGTCCGGCCACATCGTCCTGTCGGATTTCACAACAACGGGTGATGGCTTGGTATCTGCGCTACAGGTGCTGGCCGTAGCCGTTGCGAGTGAGCGCCCGGTGTCGGAAGTGTGCACGTGTTTCGCACCCGTGCCGCAGATCCTGAAAAACGTGCGGTACGCCAACGGCAAACCACTTGATGATGGCGCGGTCAAAAAAGCAATCGATGCAGCGAAAGTGAAACTTGGCAATGCCGGTCGACTTGTGATCCGTCCATCAGGCACGGAGCCGGTCATCCGTGTCATGGCCGAAGGAGACGATCTTTCAGTGGTCAATTCCGTCGTGGACGATGTCTGCGAAGCCGTGAAAGCAGTTGCCGTTGGCACAGCTTAACGCGTTTTAACTCGGCTTAACAAAGTCTTGCGTCACGCGGTTTGCATTCACCCTGTCGTGTTCTGCACATCGTGCTAAGGCGAGAAAAACTCGTCGTACCGGTCGCGAAATTGCACCCCAGTGACATTAGGTGTGCGGTTTCAAGACTGAGATTAAGCCTCCTTTAAAAGTTCCGAGCAAATACTCCCCTCAGCAAAACCGTTTCGCGTTGCACGAGTCCTGCCGGCAATAGGTCGGCCGATCGATGAGGGAAGTCATGATCCGGACCAGCAGCGCAATCGCGCTGGGCGCGCTATTTGCGGCCGCAAGCCTGCACCAGGCTTCTGCTGCCGACCTTTATGGAAGCTACGGCGGACACGCGGGCGGCCTGAAGGGCAGCTATGTCGCGCAACCGCAAATCGCGGCCAAACCATCATTCTACCTTCGTCTCGACGGCATCTATGGCGAATACGACAAGCCGGTTATGGTTGAGAACGGAATCTATGACCTGACGGGCGAGAAGATCGATGGCAGCTGGAGCCTTGCGGGAGGCGTCGGCTATTACTTCACGCCGAACATCCGTGGCGATGTCACGGTAGAGAAACGTTTTGCCACCGAAGCCAGCGGCAACTTGTCGAATACGGCAAGCGGCATTGCAGGCGTGCGCACGTTCGATCTCGATAGCACGCTCGTGATGTTCAACCTCTACTATGATTTCGATAGCAACAGCCGCGTGACGCCCTACATCGGCGCCGGCCTCGGTATCGTCCACCACAAAACAAAAGATGGCCGCGTGGACCTAACATATGGCGGTACCGGCACCATTGCAGGTGAGAGCACGACGGATGCAGCAGGGGCGTTGATGGCAGGCGTGTCCGTCGCTCTTCTCGATCAGGTCAAGCTCGATGTCGGTTACCGCTTCCTTTACATGGGCGAAACAACGACGGGGCCGCTGACCGCAACCCCAACAGGCGGCAGTGCCATTAGCTCCAACGACCCGACCCTTGAAGACTTACACGCTCACGAAGTGAAGTTTGGTCTGCGCTACGACTTTCGCTAACGCAGCCGCTCAATGCTCGCAACTAACCCGATTGTAAACGGGTGCACCGAGGTTTCGCGTAACGGTCTCGCCCTGACGAAAAGAAAGATCGAACCATGAAACTCAAAGTCCTCAGCTTATCGCTCGGTCTTGCCGTGTTGACTGCTATTGGCACGTCTGCCAACGCTGCAGATTGGAACTATGGCGCCGGCAGCATCAAAGACTACAGCTCTGCTGCAGTCCCCGTTCCTGCTCCAGTCCCAGTTCCAGAGTACGCTGCGCGTTATTACTTCCGCGCCGATGCCGGTGTCGGTTTTGGCGATGCGCCTGATTCATCTGAAACTGGAATGGTCTACGGGCAAGACGCCGAGTATGGCTCTTTTGGTATGCACCCGAGCTGGTTCCACGACGATTTCGATACCTTTGTGACGCTCGGCGTTGGTGTCGGCATGAATTTCGGCCGCGGCTTCCGTGCGGATTTGACGGCCGAGACGCGCAGCCAGGGCAAGGTTAAAATCAACGGCGAATACAACTACGCCACCCGCGAGCGCGGTGGTGCCTGGGAAGAGGTCTATGGATTTGTTGACGATGAAACGAGCCTCCGCGGCGGAGTTTTCTTGCTCAACGGGTATTACGATCTCGCGCACTTCAAGACGTCACGCTTCACGCCTTATATCGGCGCCGGTATCGGTTTCGCGTGGAACGAATTGAAGCGCAATCACAACACTCGTGAAGTATCTCGTGGCTGTTCCTCAGGTGGCTGCACGTCCTACGGCGCGCGCAGCAGCCGGAACGTTCAAGACAAAACGCACGACATATCTTTTGCTGCTGCAGCTATGGCTGGCGTGAGCTATCGTCTGAGCGACTACGCGCTGCTCGACATGAACTATCGCTACCTGTTTATCGATGCGACCGACGTTGGTTTTGCCGTCAACGGACCGACGGGCACCTACGGCGGCAACACCAAGGTGTCGATTGGCGAAACCCACGAGCACCAGTTGCGAGCCGGCATCCGTTTCGAAGTCAACTGACTTGAAACGGCCTGAGATTTGGGCCAATAAAACTTGAAAAGCGCAAGGTACCTGCGGACGGGCCTTGTTGTGAGAGACGGCGGGCTTATCGGGCCCGCCGTTTCGCATTTCAATCTCGATCTACATCACTGCGGTGGCCTGAAGTCTTTAAGCCAACTCGCGAATTCCAAGGCCGGGATTGGTTTTGATATGAAGTAGCCCTGCAGTGTCTCTACGCCGAGGTCGGCCAAAGTCTGCATCTCTTCGCGCGTCTCGATACCTTCCGCCACGGCAGACATCTGAAGGTCCCGTGCCAACGAAACACACGAAGACACCATGGCCTGCGAGCGGGGGTGTTGGTCTATATCGATGATGATCGAACGATCGATCTTGAGTTCGGTAAACGGATAGGTCCGAAGAACGCTGAGGTTCGCGTGGCCAGTGCCAAAATCATCGATAGCAAGCCCCACACCCATAACGCGCAGCCGGCCGAAGACTTCAAGCGCGCTACTCGTTGCTTCAAGCAATTGCCCTTCGGTAATCTCCAGTATGAGTGAATTGGCCGCCACCTTTTGCTCGGCAATAAGTGCAGAAAGCCGTTCCGGCGTCTCAAGATCACCAACCATTTCTGTTGGCAAATTGACCGAAATAGCAAACGTCGGCAGCGTCTGTCTGACAGTCTTCGCAAAGGCTAGTGATTGATCGAGAAGCTTCCAGGTAAGGTCTTTAATCAGTCCGTTTTTTTCCGCGATGGGAATAAAAAGCCCGGGAGAAACGAAGCCAAGCGTTTCATCTTGCCAGCGTGCAAGGGCTTCAGCACCACATATGCGCTGCTCGTCAATCGAATACTTCGCTTGGAAATACGGCACGATCGCGCCGGCCTCAATAGCTTGCGCCAGTTGTTCAGTCGTGACGTCGAGTGTTACCTCGCCCGATGACGATGCCGCTCCCTTCTGTGGGCCTCGCTTCGCTAGGACTTGGTTCAGTTTTTCAACCGAAACGGGCTTTGCCAAGACGCCCAGAAAGTTGATCTCATGCGACTTTCCCAACTGGTCGACAAGATTGAGCACCGACTTGTCTAAGCTGCTCAAAACAACGACCGCGCCCTTATAGCTAACGGTGCTCAGGTTCCGCAGCAAAGCCATGCCGTCCATGACCGGCATCTCTATGTCTGTCAAAACGAGATCGAATGGATGCGATGACGAGGCCAGCTTCTCAAGTGCCTGTTGGCCATCTCCTGCGGTTTCCACATTCGCGATACCGACGGTCATCAACGCCGCGCGTCCCACCTCAAGCAGGATCGGATCATCATCCACAATCAGCGCGTTCGAAAATGTGTCTTCTAGAGTTGTCATGCCGTCAGCCAGCGCATCCCGATCACCTCAACCAAAGAAAGCGAAACGTAACTCTACAGTTATCGCAGAATCAGCGTCCCGCCAAAGCCAATCCAGGTGCAATTCAATAAGCTTTTCTTTGCAAATTTATAGCGTTCGAGCGCCAGACTTAGTGCTGGCGTTGGGTGATGGTCGCAAGTGTTTTAAAGTGGCCAGCATACATGTCGCCAGAATAGCGTTGCTATTTCTCGCCGCTATAGCGGGTTACGTCATCCGCGAGGCAATATCCAGCACCATGAATCGTTTTGATAAGGCTGGGGTGCGCGGGGTCATGCTCAAGCTTTTTGCGCAAGCGCATAATGTGCACGTCGACGGCACGGTCACTAACGCAGGCGGATGGCCCACGCGCCAAGTCAAGCAAGCGGTCTCGTGTGAGTACTGTGCGCGGCTGTTCAACGAAGGCCCGTAGCATGTCGAACTCCGTGCTTGTTAGTCCGGGGTCCATTTTGGTTTGGTTGTGAAAGACTGAGCGCGTGGCGATGTTCATGACCCACTCGCCAAATCGCAAAATTGTCTGACCAGGTGCCAATTGGTGCTGGGCAAGCGCCTCGCGTTTGGTCCGTCGCAAGACCGTCCGAATGCGCGCTACGAGTTCACGCGGTTCGAATGGCTTTGTGACATAGTCATCCGCACCGAATTCCAGACCTAACACCTTGTCGTAGGTTTCTGTCCGGACCGACAAGACAATCACCGGAATATCGGAGGTTTTTCTCAACTCCCGGGTTAGCTCAAACCCGTCGGCATCTGGCAGCCCAACATCCAGCACGCACAAATCGACATCCGGAGTCGCTTGCAAGACCTCGCGCATTTCCCGTCCGCTGGCCGCAGACATCGCCATAAAACCCTGCGAACCCAAGTAACGTTCCAAAAGGGAAGTGATCTGAGGGTCGTCGTCGACAACCAGAATTCGCGGATTCATGCGCGGTCCACTCAATTTGCTTTATGCTTAGGGCGAGTTGGCGCTGCCATTATACACATCGGACACACGACGTTATTGATCTATGTCGGATTTTTGGTCGGTGCCCGAAATGCGAATTGGCTGTCTAATCATGATCGACCGCCCAGAACCGTCAAGTGGGAATGCTGTTAGTGTAGTTTCATGGATACCCGCGCCTACCACGCAACGATCAACCACAATCCCGAGCCGAAAATACCGGTCCGAATGGTTCTATCCGGGGCGGCGGCGGCTTTGCTGCTGGCAGCGACCGTCCTAACGGGACTTTATCTCGGCTTTGAAACCCAGGATCGTTTTCGGCAGATCGATCAGAGCTGGAAGGCTTACGCGACTGAGGCCGACCAGCGCGGCGAGCTACTGAGCCGAATTCGTGGGCATCTGGGTTATGGCGGCTTCATCCACGGCTTTAAGAACTTCGTGCTCCGCCAGGAGCCGCGATATTTGGACCAGCTCAAGGCCCGGTTTGCCGATTTCAGTGCCACTCTCACCGAGTACCGCAGGACCAATCCCAGCCCGACCGAATTACAGCATCTCGCTGCAATCGAGGCGACGTTCGACGAGTACCAGTCGAAGTTAGCGATCGCTATCCAGGCCGCCAACGAGCACTGGGATCGCGCACGCACCGACAAGCTCGTCATGGTCGACGATACCAAGGCTCTTAAGGCTCTCTCTGAGTTAGACGAGTTTTGGCGCAGCAAACGTGTGCAGAGCAGCGCGGCAATCGCTCAATCTGTGACCGAAGGCACAAACCTGGTGACCATCGGCTTCTGGTTTTTGGCTGGCCTTCTCGTCGTTGCACTGACGCTTTTCGCGCTTTTTTACTTCCTGCAACGAGAGCTTCGGCAAACCATCGGGCTTTTGTCGAAGGAACTTGCGGAAAAGAAACTCGCGGAGCACGAAGCCACAAAGTTTCTGCGCGCCGCAGACCAAAGTCCGTCGACCATCATGGTCACCGACACGCAAGGGCGGATCGAATACGTTAATCGCAAGTTCTCTGAACTCACCGGATATCAACCAGATGAAGTGATCGGACGTACGCCTAAGTTCCTGCAATCGGGTGAAACGCCCCAAGAGACGTATCGGGTCCTCCGTCAGAAGCTGGATGCGGCGCAGGAATGGCGCGGGAACTTCCGCAACCTGCGCAAGGACGGTTCATCGTTTTGGCAGAACACGGCAATCTTCCCGCTGCGCGATGAAGATGGGACTGTCACGAACCTGATTGGTGTGGGTGAAGATCTCACCGAGCGCCAGAAGGCTCGCGAACAAATCCAGAAAGCCCAGAAGCTGGAAGCGATTGGATTATTGGCAAGCGGAGTCGCGCACGACTTCAATAACATTCTCACCACGATTATCGGCAATGCGCATCTAGCGCTTGCACGGCCAGATCATGAACAAGCCGCGCACCAGGAGGTCGAACAAATCGATATTGCGGCCAGACGTGGCCGCAACCTCGTAGCCCAACTTCTAGCGTTCGCACGACGCCAACCAGGCAAGCCAGTTCCACTCGACGTCGCCAGCATCGTGGAAGAGGTCTCACGCCTGATGCAGGCATCCATCCTCAAAAACATCGACCTAACCTATGAGGTCGAAGACCAAACCCTGGCGGTTTTCGCCGACCCGACCAGGATGCACCAAGTCCTGATGAACCTGTGTTCCAATGCCGCCGAGGCGATAGGCGCCGACGGAGGTAAAATCTCCATTCGCTCCAGCGCGGTCCCAGATGCAGAGGGACGCGACGCGGTCGTGCGCATCTCAGTGTCAGACACAGGTCCCGGCATTAGACCCGAGCACCTCGAAATGATCTTTGAGCCGTTTTTCACCACCAAAGGTGCGGGTAAAGGCACGGGGTTGGGGCTCTCCGTCGTCAAAAGCCTCGTCCGCGAAATGAACGGGGAACTGAAAGTCAGCAGTGAATTGGGCTTAGGCACAACTTTCGAGATCGACTTACCCAGGACTGAACCAGTGGAACGAGAGGATCAGCCGCAGCAGATTGTGGTCGGTGGGCAGGAGCGAATTTTGCTCGTCGACGACGAAGCCGAAGTCGCCGACACGCTGAAGAAACTGCTGGAGCACATTGGCTATCAGGTCGAAAGCTACAACGACCCCATCGAAGCCGTCTCAGTCTTCGAAACCGAGCCCGACAGGTTCGATCTCGTCATGACCGATTTCGTGATGCCGGAAATGAACGGCCAAGAGGTTGCAATTGCCGTCAGGTCTTCCCACGTCTCATGCCCGATACTGATTTGTACGGCATACCAGCCCGCGACCTTGGATATCGAATCCTTACAGCCCATCAGACTGATCGAAAAACCGGTCGACCCTGTAAAGCTCGATCGAGAGATCAGAACCCTCATCACGGCAACTTATAACTAAAGTAAGGGTTGCTAATCCTGGGCTGTAACAAGTCGTTACAACTTTCCAAATTTCGACATGCCTTATCACACATCTTTATGTAATCGATCAGCTTTGCCAATTGCGCCGTTACATAGCTGACCTAGCATTCCCCATACCGATCTTGATTAACCGAGCTGGCCTATTTGGCGCTCGCGAATGGCTGCCGTCGTCAGTTTAAGGCCTTCGCCAGCGAGTGGATATCCCGGCTTCAGATCCTGGGGAGATTACAATGAGATCGTGGTCGCTCGTATTCACGCTCGCTGCGGCGGTGTTATGCGGCGGTACGGCAGTGCAGGCTGCCGACACTGCGAAAAAGGCTGAAGAAGCCAAATTTGAGACGGTTTCCAAAGAGCTTGCCGCCAAGAAGGGCTGCCTGAGCTGTCACGACGGCATCAAGTCGATCCGTGAAGAAGGCAGCGAAATGCTGAACCAGCTCAAACTGTTCGGCGAAAACGCAGGCGACCCGAACGGCTGCGTCACCTGCCACGGTGGTGATCCTAAAGCCAACACCAAAAAGGCCGCGCACTCCGGCGCACCACAAGAGCTGATGGAAGCTGGCGGCCCGCAGACCTTCTACCCCGATCCAGGCAGTATCTGGATTGCCGACAAGACGTGCGGCCAGTGCCACGATGGTTACGCCAGCCGCCTGAAGAAAGCCCTGATGAATACCGAAGCCGGTAAAATTCAAGGCAACCTGCACACCTGGGGCATCGAGGAAGTTCAAAACCACAACGTTCCTTGGGGCAACTACGCCGTCAAAGACGAAGACGGCCAGACGCCGGACGTCGGCACAGAAGCCTATAAGTCCTACATGACGGCCATGATTGCCGAGTTCCCCAAACAGTTCCCCAAAGAACTGAAACAGATCCCACTGCCGAGCGTTGAGGAGATCGAAAAAGATCCCAAGCTCGCCAGCTTCACCTACCAGCGCCAGCAATGTCAGCGTTGCCATACGGCGGTCAAAGGTCGTGAAAAGCGCGGCGACTATCGCGGCATGGGCTGTTCATCCTGTCACGTTCTCTATGGCAACGAAGGCCTCTATGAGGGCAATGACCCGACGATCTCCAAGACCCAGAAGGGTCACATGTTACAGCACCGGATTCACGGCACCCGAAAAGCGGGCAATGGTATCCCGGTTGAAACGTGCAACTCCTGCCACAACCGCGGTAAGCGCATCGGCGTCACCTACCAGGGTCTGATGGAATTCCCTTACGGAAGCCCATTCAACGCCAAGGGTAAGAAACAGCCGAAGCTGCACACCAAGAAATATCTGTTCATCTCCGACGACTTGCACCACCAGATCAAGAGCCGTCCGGAGAACCCCAAGGGTGGCATGCTCTGCCAGGACTGCCACACGACGATCGACATGCACGGCGATGGAAACATCTTCGGCACGACGCTCGCACAGGTGGAAATCGAATGTCAGGACTGCCACGGCACAACGCAAAAGTATCCGTGGGAGCTGCCGCTCGGCTTCTCTGAGGAGTTCGGTAAGAAACTACCTCAAACGCCACGCGGCCTGACCGATGAGCTGCTTGAGCAGACAGAACTTTTCGCCACCACCTATGACAAGAAGGATGGGTATCTCAAAACCGCACGCGGCAACCCATTCGGCAACGTCGTGAAAGATGGCGACAAGGTCATCATGCACTCGGCAACCGGCAACGACTTCCAGATCCCGCTTCTGAAGTCTCTTGCCAAGACCGATAGCTGGAAGAGCCCGAACGCCAAAGTCGCAATGGACAGCGTCCGTAAGCACAACGAGAACCTCGAGTGCTACGCCTGTCACGCGTCTTGGGTTCCGCAGTGCTATGGCTGCCACGTCAAGGTCGACTACTCCAACGACAAGGACGGCAAGCCGAAGGCCGATGCTGACTGGATCTCCGGTGGTAGCGTGATCTTCGACAACGGCCAGACGGCAGAATCGCCACTTGGCACCCACGGCATCAAGAGCCCGGGCAAAGTGTCGGAAACCCGCTCCTACCTGCGTTGGGAAGATCCGGTTCTCGGCATCAACGGCGAAGGTCGTGTGACACCACTAATGCCAGGTTGCCAGGTCGTCTGGACGGTCATCGACCGCAAAGGCAAAACCATCGCCTTGAACCAGATCGCTCTGGCGAAAGACGAACAGGCTCAGCTAGGTCAAACCCGCACGCCGCTGGGTATCGACATGGCACCTGTTCAGCCACACTCCGCCCAACGCGAAGCGCGCACCTGTGAAAGCTGCCACGATAATCCGAAAGCCCTGGGCTACGGTATTGCCGGTGGCGTCTTCCAGACGCGCTACGTCGAAGACATCGTCGAGGATCTGATCGATCAGAAGACCGGTAAGGTCATTCCGAAGAACTATCAGATCCAGATTCCAAAGATCGAGGCGCTGGACTTCGACTGGTCGGTCATCGTCAAGGATGGCCAGCAAACCCAGACGGTTGGGTCGCACTGGCCACTGTCCCGCTCGCTGCCAAAAGAGGTTCGCGACGGTATGGAACGCACCGGCCTGTGCATGGGCTGTCACCGCGAGATGACGAACGAAGAGCTGTGGAACACAGTTTCTGAGAAAGGCATCTTGAATGACAAAGAGCACATCGAGCTCATGAACAAGATGATTAAGGCCTACGCGAAGAGCCTGAAAGAGGCCGGCAAGAAGTAAGGCCACGTTATGTGGAAGCGGGGTGCACCCCGCTTCCTCCCCTCGACTCGGGTCGCATATGCGGCTCGGGTTTTCCCGTCTAAAATGTTTCGCACAACCTCGGAGATCGCAGCATGAAACTCCATCGTTGGCTTTTGGCCGGACTTGGCGTCGTTCTCACCTCGGGCATGATCAATGTGCCGATGGCAAGCGCAGAACCGGGAAAGGCAAGCGACGCAGACATCTCAGCACTCCAGAAGTATTACGAATCCCGCAAGAATCGCGCGGGCCAAAAACCAGCTCAAACGCCGATCCCGCGAACGACAAAGGCGCACGGCAAAGGCGACCCGCACTCAGCGCTGGGCCCTGAAAAGCTCGTCAAAGTCGCTTTGCAGCACATCGGTGAAGGACGCCAGGTCGAAGCGCTGAACACGCTCAGCAGCGGCCTACAGAAGTTTCCTGACGCAACAAAGCTCAGAGGCATTCGCGGCGTGTTGATGCTTCAGTCCGGCCAGTATGCCGACGCCCTGAAAGACTTTGAAGCAGCCTTGAACATGACGCCAAACGACGTGCTCTTGCTCGTCAATCGCGCTCAGGCCTATCGCCAGTTTGGCCGCCGTGACGAAGCCATGGCAGACCTCAACAAAGTCCTGGAACTGAAACCCGATTTCGTCGCTGCGTTGTTCAACCGTGGCGCAATCTATCTGAAAGAAGCCAAGTTCGAGGACGCGCGCAAAGACTTCGAAAAGTGCGTCGCCATTGACCCGCACGCAGCCGCGCCGCGCTTCAATCTCGCCATGGCGCTCGATGGTTTGGGCCGCCGCCCTGAAGCAATCTCCGAGATGGAGCAATTCACCAAGGCGACCAAAAAAGATACGTGGCGCGACATCGGTGAGAAGCAGCTCGCGTCTTGGAAAAAAGCCGGCACGACCGAGAAGGCCGAGGCCGACACGTCTACGAAAACTGGCGGGGAACCAAAAGCGCACCCATGATCCCAACCACGTCTTTGGCCCGCCTAAGCGCGGCTGTTGCAACTCTTCTTTCGTTGGCAATTGCCTCGATCTCGTTGGCGCATGCAACACCCACAACAAAGCCAGACGGGCCAACCAAGAACCAGAGCGCACCCGCCCCCACCAGCTTTGACGCCTTCCTCAAGGAGGCGTCATTGTCTCTGCGGCTGGGTGACGATTTTGTGGAAGACGACGTGCCCGAAACCGAACTCTACGGTTTCGAAAAGGCAGTCCGGCATCGCCAACTTCCAATGAAGATCTACTTCGCGATCCGGCCCATCGCACGCATGCAGATCGACTACGAAGATCCTCACAGCAATGCACCAGAACCCGACCATGTCTTTCCCATGGTCTTTCAATCTCTGGTCAGCAGGCTGTCGAAAGCTGGTCAGCGGCCAAGTCGCGTCTATCCGCCGGAAAAAGCGAAAAAACTCTTCAACGCCGATTGGGCCGCAGCATCGATGTTCGATACCGAAGCTGAGTTGAACTCCGGCTTTAAGTCAGGTCTGTTGGTCGCCATCCATAAGAGCCAACGAGCCGACGCGTATTACCTGTTCGTGTTCGACGACCCGAAGCCGCTGAAGGCTGCAATCGACAATGCCCTGGGTGTGCTAAGTTTCACGGATTGAGTTCAGCACGGCTTCGCTACAATCCATACGCCAAAGCAGCCAGATCAACTGCAGCGCCCGGATGTCCACATGCCGGCCTGTTCGCCGCGCGCGCACATCTGTTTGCGCCGTACGCCCATCGCCTTCCAGCCCTTCGATGTCGAGACAAAGTCAAAGGTGTAGTGCAGGCCGGAAACGGAATCGTCGGCAAGCCCGTGAGCTTCGATGATCGCGTTGGCGGTACGCGGGGCATCTGGGCCGCTGAACGTTCTTTCAATCTGCAAAGCAAGTGTGCCACGGCCCTCGCTGGATACAGCCAAACTATGCATCAGCGGCTCAAGCACCTTTTGGATCGTCGGCCCCTCAACCGTGTCGAGCGTACGCTTAAGCTCAGTCCTGGAAGAGATGGGGCTGACTTTCAGCACGCCATTCTTGGCTGAAGCCGGTGTCACACACATTCGGCCCTTTGATTGTGTGAAGTCCAACACACCGCGATAGGTGCCATTGACGACAACCGTGTACCGACGCGCAGCAACGCCCTGGCTTTTGAGTTTGAGCTTTCTCCCGCCGCCGCAGTCGGCTGTAACGTAATCTGCTTTCAGGGGCGCGTACTTGAAACGGCCTTGTAAGGAAATGCTCGCGTAGTTTTCGTCGACGTCCACTTTGATGTCGTGACCAAGGTATTTGTAGCTGCCACTGACGCACCCGTTAGAGATGTCAAACTGGATCGCTCTGTCTGCCGCCTGGTAACTCGCACACACGTTCTTCAGATTTGCAGCAAACGCCGGAGCTTCGATTGCCACGACCGCAAGGCTCGCCAAAAGAGCCCGTGCGCACCAAGATTTGGACGATTGAAAGATCATGTGTTTGGCTTTCCGAGTTGTTCAGCTGGGACTGCATTCAAAGAGGGCAGCACGAGGCCATCGTTGCGGCACTCGTGCTCAGTAACGCGTCAGGGCAATGAGATCGCATAACGGTCCCCGTCACGGCAGATGCCGGTAGGTAAGCGCTTGGTTCTTTTCTTGCCCCTATAGCGATAGACGACTTCCAACTGGGTTGTTTCGTAGCCGACCTTGCCCAGGTTGTGTGGCCGCTTCCAAACACCACGAGTTTTGCCGGGTTTGACCGTGCGGTTAGGAGTTGGTTCGGAGCGACGCTTGCCACGGTCGTAGTAGTTGAGGTCAAGAATGCGGATTTTCTTGCTGCCCGTGTTGGTGACACTCACCATCACGTTGCGGCAGCTGCGGCGGAAAATGCGGGTCTTGATCTTATCGATGGAGCCGAAGTTGAAGCTGGCACCAACGCCTGCAGAAACTTCAATCCCCTTCATCGGAGAATTCATAAAATTGCCCCGCCGAGCGGTGACGACCATCACACCGACACCCAATCCGGCGTCCCCGCTAACCGAACCACCATAGTACTTGGAAACGCCCGACGTATTCGGGTCGAGATTGATCCCGACGCTAATGTCCGCGCCCCCGCCAGCCCGAATGCCGCCACCAGAAGCACCGCTTAGGAAAATGCGTGTCGGCAACTGCCCATCAAGATCCCAGACAAAACCCGCATCCACGCCAGCCCCAAAGAAGACCGCGACATCAGCGCCAAGCCCAACGCTCAACGACCGGAACCTGGCATTGCTTCCACCGCTATTGTTGCGGGTATTGGCACGTTTTAGTTTGGATTGATCACGTCGGCTCAGACACTTGCGCTTGATCTGATCGGCTTTACCCGTGTTGCGGCCACGCGCAGCTCTATTGAGGGCTTTCTTGTTGCGCGTCATGCAGGAACGGAAGCGTCTCAGAATACGGATTTGTTCCGAGTGTGCTTTGGCGAGGCGCGTAACTTTTTTCGCTACCGATGAGTCTTGGCCTGAAGCGCTCCCTGAAGGCCCCCCCGGTCTATAGGGCGGCTTGGATGCTTTGCGGCAATACTTGCCGATTTTCTGCAGCCCCTTTTTGCATTGCGGACCAGGGAAAAATTTGGGGCAGGCTTTTTGATTATAGCTGCCGCACAGACTCTTTTTCGCATGTGCGGGTTGCGAACCTGCAAATGGCGCCGCCAGCGCGAGCATCAAAAATGAGAGGAGGCAGAGAGCGCGACTTGGGTGCTGGAGTGACATGGGTTTGTCCAATGCGAAAAAGAGTTGTGTTGATCGCATGAAGGCTTACCGGCTGCCATATGAACGCCGCGTGAAGGGGAAATCTGAGTTGGCCAACGGGACCGATTGATATTCCGCCGTGATACGGAAAGAAGCGTCCCGCTGTCTGGGCCAGGGCATCGCAAAGTGAGGGCGGAGGATAGAGGCCGCAAGAAGTGAACCACCTGCTGGATGGTCGATGAGTCATCCGAAATAAATGAGGCGAAGTGAGCGCGTTCGATGTTGCAATGGCCTGCTTGGCGAAAAACGAAAAAGTCTGTTTTTGACCCGAAACGGAAGAGAGGACGTCTACGGAGCTTGTCTGTCTTGCTCGCGTCCGGTTTTCCTTCAATCTCGTCTGGGCGGGCACGGAGGCAGCGGGCCAATAGGGTGATGGGTCGCTTTTCTCCGAGCGTCTAGCACTTTGTCCGCTGACAGGTAGTCGAGCGGAAGCTAATAGAGGACTTCAGGCGACGCGCCCAACCCGCTTCGGATGTTGTTTCGCATCGTAACGAGACCCGAGTTGTGACTGCGTGGTATCGTAGTTGAGCGAGAACCCTGTGGCCGTTGTTTGCTGCAAATACTAGGCGACGTCCGTCCGCACTCGTCGCGCTCTTGCGAGGCATCATGGCGTTGGTACGCCAACAAGTAGTGCAACTACCACCCCAACAAGTGTGACAAGGCCCAAGCATAGGTTCAACGTTTTGCGTGAAACCTTAGAATCGGCCTTAATCGCTACCCAGCACAATGCCGTAAAGATCAGCACGAAGTTCATAAACATAAACGGAATAAAAAATACCATTGGCCAAGCGGGCTGTTTCTTATTTATTGCGCCGTCAAGCCATTTTTTGAGGTGTCCAAGATTCTCTTCATACAGGGTTGAAATTTCACTTTCGCCGCCAAAGAACGCGATGCCGTTCGCATAGAGCGTTAATGCCCCCGCTGCAAGCGCCATGAGCACAATTACCGAAGAAACTACTCCGAAAACTATTATCGCGGTGACTTTCATTGTTGGGCTAATCTTTGCCACCAGCCACTGTTTTGTCGTATCATCCAGGGCGCCGGCAATAATTGATAGTACGAACAATATTCCGCCATACAATGCAGCTCCGAACCCGGTTAAAAATATCGCTTCCTTGTTTGACTGAAGCCAGGCGTTTGGGGTGGTGGTGTTTCGTGCGGCACTGGCTACGCCGTCGATGTCCTCTGGTGTCTGGTTAAACATCATCAGCGCCAAAAATAAGCCCCCAATTATCAAAGCCGCACCCCAAAACTTACCAATCAGAAGCGCTGGAATGAGTGCCAGAACCCACATGGGCCAATCGGGGTGTCCATACAGCCTGGTAATCGCTACTATTGAAATTAGATACCCGATACAAAAGAAGATCGTATTAATTCGACGCCATTGCGGATTATGGATTTTGGTTATGCCGGTTCTTTTCTTCGAGTTCTTGTTATTCATATTGGCAGTCGTTGTCTGCCGCTTTGGGTTGTCATTACGAGTTAGCTGCTCTTCGCGTTTTCGTTTTTCAGCAATCTCCTCCCGTTGTTTTCTCTCTTTTACGCTAGTTTCTTCGTGGTCTACGCCGCTGCCCCCGCATTCCGGACAGATGGAAGGCGAAACATGTCGACCACTTCCATCCTGCCAGCGACCGGTAAGCTCTTCCTGATACTCGCCGTAACCGCTCGAATTATCATAAACTTGACCACTTCCACCGCAGTTCTTACAGATCTCAACCATCAAAACCCGTCCTGAAGCAATACACATAGCGTTCAGCAAGCCGACGCTCATCGCCCCAATCGCTCGTCCCACGTTCTGGGGAAAACGGCGCGCCTACGAAGGCGAGAATCAAGCTTGACCCAGACACCGTTTGGCCATGTCGTGGACGTGCGAAAGGTTGGGGGCGCGCATCTGAGCATTTGGAGATAGCGCATCGACTACAACCTCGTTTATTCAAGGACTACAATTGTAGCGACAATTGCCTGTGACCTAAGGTAGCTGGGCAAAACTCCACACGTGGTGAGCTACCTCTTTGCTCTCCTGGTTGCAATCAAATGATATCCGGACGCGGTTGAACCGAGCAAGCGCCGAACACGTCTTGGGCCGCACCGGGTCAGGCGCGTTGCCCAGAACCCTACCTGACCTTCCGCTAGGCTACCAGTGAGCGGATGAAGTTCAAGGAGGTCTTCACCAAGACAGCATTCACCCTCCTGGTCCGCAAGAGAGGTTCCTAAGTCCATGTCATGTCCTCGAATGACCCAGGTGCCCAATGTGGCGCTCGTCGCATCGATGCGCTGACAACAAAGAAAACACCCCACGACGCCACCGCTGCCCCTACCCCGCGTTCCCGGCAGCCCAGATACTGCACGTTGCTGCATTGCCAGAATGTCTCAATTGCCCAGGACGGCGGTTTTTGTTACGCGTCCAGGTGGGACACCTCCCCCCAACGGGAGGCTACTATCTGGAAGGGTAGATCAGATATGACAGATAACGTTAAGCCGGGTACGCGCCCGGCCAATCCGCATTTTTCGTCCGGCCCATGCGCGAAGCGCCCCGGCTGGTCCCTCAAAAATCTTGAGAACGCATTTCTTGGACGCTCCCACCGCGCCAAGGATGGTAAAGCGCGCCTCAAGCTTGCTATCGACAAAACAAAAGAGATCCTCGGCGTGCCGGAAGGCTACGTTTGCGGGATCATGCCAGCCTCAGACACCGGCGCTTTCGAAGCAGCCATGTGGACACTGCTCGGTGCACGCGGCCTGGATATCCTGGCCTGGGAAAGCTTCGGTGCCGGTTGGGTCAGCGATGTCGTCAAGCAGTTGAAGCTGGATGATGTGCGCAAGTTCGAGGCCGGCTATGGAGAACTGCCAAATCTGGCCGAGATCGACTTTGCTCGCGACGTGGTCTTCACCGCCAACGGCACAACGTCTGGCGTCAAGGTCCCGAACTTCGATTTCGTTCCTGCCGACCGCGAGGGGCTGACACTCGTTGATGCCACCTCGGCCGTATTCGCACAGCGGATCGACTGGGCCAAAGTGGATTGCCTCACATTCTCCTGGCAGAAAGTCATGGGCGGTGAAGCAGCCCACGGCATACTGATCCTCTCGCCGCGGGCAATAGAACGCCTGGAGAGCTATACGCCAGCCTGGCCGCTGCCAAAGATCTTCCGCCTCACCAAAGGCGGCAAGCTTATCGCGGGCATCTTTGAAGGCGCAACGATCAACACCCCATCGATGCTGGCCGTTGAAGATTATCTCGATGCTTTGAACTGGGCCGAAGAAGTTGGCGGCCTGCCCGCGTTGATGAAACGGGCCGACGCCAACGCCAAGGCGCTAAACGATTGGGTCGACAAGACCCCATGGATCGCAAACCTGGCGGTCGATCCGGCAACCCGTTCCAACACATCGGTGTGCCTCAAGATCGTCGATCCTGACATCGCCGCATTGGCCCAGGATGAGCAGGCCGCTTTCGCCAAGAAGATCGCTTCGCTGCTCGACAAAGAAGGCGTCGCAAACGACATCGGCGCATACCGTGACGCCCCTCCAGGTCTGCGCATCTGGACCGGTTCAACGGTTGAAACCTCCGATGTGGAAGCGCTGCTGCCATGGCTTGAGTGGGCGTTCGCAGAAGCCAAAAACGGCCTCGCCAAAGCTGCCTGACGGCACAATTTGATGAAACCTTAGACGTTCCACATCGGATCTCACGCCGGGCCGGATGCATCGCAACGCACCGGTCCGGAACTAGCCCAGCAGGGCCGGCGATGAAAGCGCCAGTAACTCGTACGAGATCCCGACCACATAAGGACAATCCCAATGGCTACCCCCAAGGTCCTCATATCGGACGCACTTTCCGAAACCGCCGTGCAGATCTTTCGCGATCGCGGCATCGACGTCACCTTCGAACCCAAGCTTGGCAAAGACAAAGAACGCCTCGCCGAAATGATCGGTGAGTTTGACGGCCTCGCGATCCGTTCAGCAACAAAGGTCACCGACAAGCTGATCGCCAATGCCAAGAACCTCAAGGTCGTCGGCCGCGCCGGTATTGGTGTCGACAATGTCGATATCAAAGCCGCAACGGCGAACGGCGTTATCGTCATGAACACACCGTTCGGCAACTCGATTACAACGGCAGAGCACGCAATCTCGATGATGCTGTCCCTTGCCCGGCAAATCCCACAGGCCAACGCCTCGACACACGAAGGCAAGTGGGAAAAATCGAAGTTCATGGGGGTCGAGCTGTTCAACAAGACGCTCGGCATCATCGGCTGCGGTAACATCGGAGCCATTGTTGCCGACCGCGCCATCGGCCTGAAGATGCGCGTTATCGCTTTTGACCCATTCTTGTCTGAAGACCGCGCAACAGAGCTTGGCGTCACAAAGGTCGAACTCGATGAGCTTTTGAAGCGCGCGGACTTCATCTCGTTGCACACGCCGCTCACCGATCAGACCCGCAACATTCTCTCAGCCGACGCCCTAGCCAAGACGAAGCAAGGTGTTCGCATCGTGAATTGCGCACGTGGTGGCCTGATCGACGAGGCTGCCCTGGGCGCGGCTCTTGAGAGTGGCCACGTCGCTGGCGCTGCGCTTGACGTGTTTGAAACAGAACCGGCAACTGAAAACACTTTGTTTGGAAAACCCAACATCGTTTGTACACCGCACCTCGGGGCGTCCACCGGTGAGGCACAGGAAAACGTTGCCATCCAGGTCGCCGAACAAATGGCCGACTACCTATTAAAAGGCGCGATCACTAACGCCATCAACTTCCCTTCGATCTCGGCCGAAGAAGCACCGCGCCTGACACCATGGGTCAAACTCGTTGAACAGCTCGGCTCCTTTGCTGGTCAGCTCACCGGCGTGCCCATCAAGGGTGTGTTGATCGAGTATTGCGGCGATGTCTCCAAGCTAAACGTCAAGCCGATGACAGCTGCGGCCCTTGCTGCTGTTTTGCGTCCGTCGCTGCAGGACATCAACATGGTCTCCGCCGAAGCCATCGCCAAAGACCGCGGCGTTGTCGTTGAGGAAATGCTCTGTTCGGATACCGGCACCTATGAGAGCTACATCAAGCTGACGGTGAAGACCGATGAGTACCACCGCTCCATTGCCGGTACGGTGTTCTCCGATGGACGGCCGCGCATTATTCAGGTCCGCGACATCAATATGGATTTCGAAGTCTCGCCGCACATGATGTTTGTCCGCAATGCAGATAAGCCAGGTTTCATTGGCACGTTTGGACAGATCATGGGTGACGAGAACGTCAATATCGCGACCTTCAACCTGGGCCGTGAGCGCCCTGGCGGTGACGCCATTACGGTTGTTGCACTCGATGCCCCGGTTACCGATGAGATCCTTGAAAAGGTGACGGCCCTACCTCAGGTCGTGCGCGCAAAACGGCTGGAGTTCTGATCCCCAGCCCTCAAAATACTTGTGTCGTTTAAACGCCAGCCCCGCGTTAAGTCACGGGGCTGGCGTTTCTTTTCTCAAAATGGTCATAAAAGCGGCGGGTTGTCGAAAGACCTGTGCTTTCTTGAAAAAGGTCTCGTTTCATTTGCCAACGAATTGGAAAGGCCAATCAATGAAAGGCATAACCCTCGTTTTGGGGCTGGCGTGCGTATTCGGTGCGTCGATCGCAACACTTGCCGTAGCGGCTGACCAAACGGCCACCTCAGCAATCGATAGCGTCACGGTTTTTCCATCAGGGGCTGAGATAAAACGGACCTCAACCGTCAAGCTGACAGCGGGCGAGACCACGCTCATCTTTCCCGATCTCCCCGCTGAAACAGTAGCGGGCTCGATCCGCATCGATGGAGAAGCCGACGCCGATTTGACGATTGGATCCGTTGATCAGCGCCGCCTCTATGTGCCGCAAGGTGATCAGGCCAACAATGGCAGCGAGCGCAAGCGCATCGAAGAGGAAATCGAAAAGCTGCAGGACGAACGCAGACTGTTTGAAGGGCGCATTGAAGCTTCAGAAACGCGACGTGCGCTTTTGAAGAATCTCGCAAACCTGCCCAACGTTCCACAAGGCCGCGGCGAAAATGGCCAGACTGCAGCGCCGGATTGGCCCCAGCTCTTGGGCTTAATCTCCACAGGCATTACGGACGTCAACGAGAGCATCGTCTCCGCCAACGTCGCCATTCGCGATACCGACCGAAAGATCTCGGATCTGCAACGCAAGCTGAATGAACTCTCGCCGAAGCGCATTCAACGTACAGAAGTGAAAGTCCATCTGACGGCTGCGAGTGACTTGGAAGCCAAGCTCACCATCTCCTATCAGGTTCGCACAGCATCTTGGGTTCCTTCCTATGAAGCGCGCCTCCAATCGGTTGCCGAAGCAGGCAAACCAAACCTCACCCTGATCCGCCGCGCTGCCATCTCTCAGCGGACGGGAGAAGACTGGAAAAACGTCGCCATCAAGCTCTCCACGACACGCCCGAGAGCTGGCTCCTCAGCGCCCAACTTGCCCCCGTTGATTGTCGATTTCCGCAAGCCCGTTACGGTTTCGAATAAACGGGCTGTGCGTCAAAGGCTGCAAACAATGGCCGATGAGGCTTCCGTGAAGCGCGGTTACATTGCGAACAACCGGGCAGCTGGTGCAGCAGCCCCCGCGGCAGAGCCAGCTCCGCGCGCGGCAAAGCCGGCAGTTGCCAGAATTCAAAATGCGCCGTTCCAAGCCATCTTCGTCGTTCCCGGCCGCACCGACGTTCCATCCACAAACGAGCGCAAGACGCTCCAGGTGACAAGCGACGAGATCAACGCGCGCTTGCGCGTCAAGTCCGTTCCGCAGCGCCAGGCCAAGGCATACCTCTATGCGATCTTCAAGCTGCAGGCTGATACGCCGCCGATGTTACCGGGAGCCGTCTCGCTGTTCCGCGATGGTTCGTTTGTCGGCAAAGGCCGCCTGCCGCTCATTGCCGGCGAAGAACACGAACTGGGTTTCGGTGCCGATGATCTCGTCCGCATCAAGCATGCCGTCGTGAAAGAAAAGCGCGGCGAGACGGGTCTCATTTCTACGACCCGAACAGATGCCCGAAACTATAAGATCACGGTTACCAACATGCATAAGCAGAAGATCGATGTAACGATTATCGATCGCATGCCTGTGCCACGCGATGAGAAGATCAAAGTCTCGCTGACGGGTAGCACGTCGCCGACCAAAAAAGATGTCGATGACAAACGTGGCCTCGTCGCTTGGGAATTCGCGCTGACCCCAAAAGCAGAGAAGGTGATCGACTTCGGCTACGTCGTGAATTGGCCCGCAGATCGAAAAATTACCTACAAGGGTCGCTAGCCTCGACAAGTAAGTTTGACGGCCAGACAGACAGCCGATGGCACTTGTCCGAAATCGTGCCATCGGCGTGCATAAAAAACAGATGACCAATCGAATCAGCGGCGCGTCGTCTTTGGGGGCAGGACATGAACAAGTCAGTGGTGTTTCTCATCGGATTGTTGGTCTTTGCGGCCGCTGCCGCTGGTCTTTACTACCGGTTGTCCAACGACCCCAATACGGTGAGCCGCTACAATTGGGCGCTGGAGCAGGTCGGCATCCCAAATGCGTTCGGGCCGGCCCCAACGGACTCTGAGCAAACCGAACTCGCGCCTGAATCTCGATCGCTCCAAAAGCGAGAGGACCGCGCCGAGCGGCGGCGTGATCGCGCTGAGTATCGTGACAGGCTGGAGTTGTTTAAGCTTGGTCTTGATCTGGCGAACGTACTAGTGGGCCTGATCGGGATCTATTTGGCGCTCACCAGCATGAGTGCCCGACGTCACTCTTGACGCTCCACAGGTCCTTCTGGCCGAAAAAGCCGGCTGCTGTTCGCTCAAAATTGCCTGAAACAGTCAGAACCCCCGCTTTCCTGGCGGCATTTTTTTGACAAAGCCGCCCGATGAGGGTAGTGCGCCGGGCTGTCCCGTGCGATTGCTGTGCAGAATCTCAGATGACATCTACGCACGCGCGGCGAGACGCCGGAAAAGTGCGCGCCTGTCGAAAGGTCGAAAATGACGAACGTTGTGGTTGTCGGCGCCCAGTGGGGCGACGAAGGAAAAGGCAAGATTGTAGATTGGTTGTCGGAACGCGCCGATATCGTCGTGCGGTTCCAAGGCGGCCACAATGCCGGCCACACGCTCGTCATCGGCGACAAGACCTATAAGCTTTCGCTGCTGCCCTCAGGCGTCGTCCGGGAGGGTAAAGTTGGCGTCATTGGCAACGGCGTGGTGATCGACCCCTGGGCGCTGCGCTCCGAAATCGCGACGCTCAAAGGACAGGGCGTAGAGATTACCCATGACAACCTGAAGATCGCAGAGAACGCGACGCTCATTTTGCCACTTCACCGTGAGCTGGATGTTTGGCGTGAAGAAGCTGCAGGCGGCGGCAAAATCGGCACCACGGGACGCGGTATTGGCCCGGCTTACGAAGACAAAGTCGGTCGTCGCGCTATCCGCCTTAACGACCTAGCCAACCTTGAGACGCTGGGCCCGAAAGTCGAACGGATCCTGGTGCATCACAACGCCCTGCGCCGCGGACTGGGAAAGCCGGAATTTTCGCAAGACGAATTGATGTCCGCGCTGCAGGAAGTTCGCGGCGATATCCTTCCGCATATGGAAGTCGTCTGGGAGATGCTGGATACCGCTCGCAGGTCAGGTAAGCGCATTTTGTTTGAAGGCGCGCAAGGCGCATTGCTCGATATTGACCACGGCACGTATCCGTTCGTCACGTCGTCCAACACGGTTGCAGCACAGGCTGCGACGGGAGCAGGCGTCGGCCCGCGCGCGGTTGGCTATGTCCTTGGCATTGCCAAAGCCTACACAACACGAGTCGGCTCCGGTCCATTCCCAACCGAGCTTGATGACGACATCGGACAGCTTCTCGGCGAGCGCGGTCATGAATTTGGAACGGTGACGGGTCGCCAACGCCGATGCGGTTGGTTTGATGCAGTCCTTGCACGTCAGACGATCAAAGTGGCAGGTATCGACGGGATCGCGCTGACCAAGCTCGACGTGCTCGATGGCTTCAAGGAAGTGAAAGTCTGCGTCGGCTACAAACTGGATGGCGAACGCGTTAATCGCCTCCCCGCCGGCCAGAATGCACAAGCCCGTATCGAACCCATCTGGGAAACGTTCGAGGGCTGGTCGCAATCAACGCAGGGCGCGCGCAAGTGGGCCGATCTGCCGGCCCAAGCGGTCAAGTACGTCCGCCATATCGAAGAGCTGATCGAGTGTCCGGTGACATTGCTCTCAACATCTCCCGAACGCGAGGACACAATTTTGATGCGTGATCCTTTCGACGATTGACATCGCGTTTCATACTTTCGTGGAAGCGAGCGGCGATTTCACCCTCGCCCTAACGCACCATTTTTGAATTATTTGTTGCCTAACCATGCAGCCTCGCGGTTGCACGGGCGTAGCCGACACACGTCTGAACTTTATTCACCAGCAAAACAATAAGCCCTTGATGACAGATTCATGACATGCCTATCCTAGGAGTGCACCTGCGCTGTCTTGGGTAACTCGACCTGTTGCGGGGGTAGTTCCATTTGTTTCCACGTCATGCCGGTTCCGAAGAGACAGCGCGATGCCGGGTAAGGAAAAGGCTGCAACGACAACTTAAGTTTGCATCGTACGACTGACCGTTCAGCTCGCTCCGAGCCCGACAAGATCTTGCTTGTCGAAAGGAATGAGCTCGAATGAAACACGCCTTATCCCTCACCTTCTGTGCGCTGGGCCTCGTTTGTTTCTTGCCGCAAACAGTCGGGGCCAACGAAACCATCGGCCGAATGTTTTGGAACCAGTTGAAGTCCTACGAGACCGAAGCGATCCGCGATTACAGATCCAACAATGTCTCAAAGGATGTCCTGGCACTCAGCGACAATCTGTGGAGCCTCTCCGCCGACTCAGTCATCGAATCAAAGTACGAGCCCTGCCGAAAAGCAGCGCGGACGTTGTCGATGATGGTGGCTGGTAGCTATTGGAGCGCCAAAGCCAATCAGGTTGCGATGGACTGGCATCAGTATTCGCCAAGTTACGCCGTTGACCGGGGCAATTGCCTAAAAGCTCTTCGCTACAGTGAAAAAGACCACCAGTTGCCGTGGTGGTTTGGCAGATAACAACTAGGCCGCAGTAAGTGGGCCGCTGAATTTTTCGAGTGCGCCGGGCACCGTCTCGAGCGCCAAAATCCGGGCCGGGTTGACCGGTCCGGGAAACGTCATGCGAAATTGTGGAACCTGGACGAAGCCGAAGCGGCCGTAGTAGGCCATATCGCCGACCAGGATGATGAGCTGTACGCCGTCAGCACGTGCCGCTGCGATACCCGCTTCGATTAGCTCGCGTCCGATCCCTGTATTGGCCCGGTCAGGTGCAACGGCCAGCGGACCAAGTAGGATAGCTCCGGCGTCACCACCAACGAGGATCGGCGTAAAACGCAGCGCCCCTACGAGAGCGCCATTGCTAATTGCGACTTGGCAGTATGGTGAAAATGTCTGCGTACCCTCGCGCACCCGATAGGCGGTCAACGCGTAACGACCTGGACCAAGTGCACGTTGGTGAACCGCGCGGATCGCAGCCAAGTCGTCAGGACACGCTGAGCGGACCACAAGCTCATTCCCTGCAGCCGATTGCGCATTTGAATCTATACTCGTCAGAGAGGTGGCCTCCAGAAGTAAATCACCACAGGTGCGTTGGCTGTGCGCCATTCAAGATTTCGTCGATGCGTGCGCGGGTTGGCGGATGGATGTCATCGGGTAATTCATCGGGAGCGAAAAAACCGTGTGCGGCAATTTCCCGGTTCGGCTTCGGCGGTTCAGGTTGTCTCCAGTTGCGAACCGCAAACAAAATGATGTGGTCACCTGGGAAGAACTTGAAGTTAGCGTAAATCCCGAACATTTCAGGCGGCTTCGTCAAGACCACGTTCGCTTCTTCCTTAAGTTCCCGCTCTAAGGCCAAATGCACGGTCTCACCCTTCTCCACGCCCCCGCCCGGGAAATGCCACCCGGGACGATATGTATGCTTGATTAGCAGGACCTGGTTGGTGTCATTGATCACGCAGCCTTGCGCGCCAAGCGTCAGAGCCCGTGTGGTTCGCCAATAGTATTGTAAAGTCTTGGTGACGAGGCCGCTGGGAGTCATGTTCATTTCCAAATTCGTTCGCCCAGAACTGGCGGTTGTGTCACGTGCGGCAGGAAAATACCGGTACTTCGGTGCAGGAACCGACCCGTCCACATTGTTTGAGACGATGAAGAACCCGGAAAACAAGGATCGGAGCGAATGACCGCGAACTCGGCAATCACGCTGGCGCACCTATCCGACCTTCATATGCCCAGACCCGGTTTCGCGTCACCGCGCCACTGGACGATAAAGCGCTCGCTTGGCTACATCAATTGGCAACGCGGACGCAAGCGGGCATTCGCTCGCGAAGCCACCGACGCGATTGTCGCCGATCTTCTCAAGAAAGCTCCAGACCACATCGCCGTAACCGGTGACCTGACCAACTTCGGCTTGCCCGATGAATTGGATGACGCAACAAAGTGGCTCACAGCGTTGGGGCCGTCCAGCAAAGTCAGCGTTGTTCCTGGAAACCACGATATCTACGTACCTCTGCGCAGTGATATCGGGACAGCCCGCTGGGCGGAATACATGCGCAGCGATCAGTATGGCGCTTCGCTCACCGCTGCGATGAACCCACTGCCGCCGCCAGGTGGTGATATTCGCGACGCATTTCCTTATGTCCGAAGGATGGGCAATGTTGCGCTTATTGGGCTCAACTCCTCACTACCGATGCCGCCTTTTGTTGCGGCGGGAGTATTGGGCCAACAGCAACTGGATCGCCTGGAAGACCTTCTCAAACAGCTTGCCAAGAATCAGCTGTTTCGCCTCATCATCGTTCACCATCCACCATTGAAAAGCCTTGCCGGCTATCGACGGGGCCTACGCGATGCGAACCAATTTGCCGACGTATTGAGACGTGCTGGTGCGGAACTTGTGCTGCATGGCCACAACCACACGAATACATCTGTCACGACCGAGGGACCAAACGGGCCGGTCCCCGTCATTGGCATTGCCGCAGCGGGTATGGTTAAGAACCACAAACAACCGGGCGCGTTGGCCCGATACAACCTGATTACGATCAATGACGCAGGAACGCCCAACTGTCAGGTTCACCTGACGGGATATGGTTTGTTGTCGCCGAATGGTCCGGTCGTGGAACTCGAAAACCGGGACGTTCCCGTCGGCAGGGCCGACTTGGGCGTAATGGCGGGGGCGTGAGTTTCCTGCTAGCGGTGTTTCTGGCGGCATTAAAACTTCCCGCTGCGAATTTGATCGCGGACATCGGTAGACACATACACTCTGGGGACCATGAATAACCACGCGCAACAGTCTACGCTTTGGCCGGTTTGGGTGATCGTACTCGCCGCGGCCTCGGTTGCTGCAATCGGCATGGGCCTCCGGCAGGTGATGGGCCTTTACTTGGTCCCGGTCACCGAAACTCTCGGGCTGGGCCGCGAAGCCTTTGCCCTGGCCATCGCTGTTGCAAACATCGTTTGGGGCGTCGCTGCGCCATTTACGGGCGCGATCTCAGACCGATACGGCACCGGGATCGTGGTGGTGTTCGGTGGCTTGATGACCATCGCCGGTCTCATCGTCATGCGTTACGCGGCCACCGATGTAGATCTATTGATCTCCGGTGTTTTCTTAGGGCTGGGTGTAGCTGGCGCAGGCGTTAACGCGGTCGTGGGCGCTGTTGGCCGGGCAGCTGCCCCTGAAGAACGCTCCGCCGCAATTGCCTCGATCGGCATGGGCGCAGGCATCGGCATCCTGATTGCGTTACCTTATGCGCATCTCGTGCTGGAGAGCATGGGCTGGCAACAAAGCTTGCTGGTCCTTGCAGCCACCGCCAGCCTTATCCTGCTACTAGCGATTCCCGTCAGCGGCCGGCCTGAACAACTTGAGTCCACTGAAGCCGCACAAACGTTGACCGAGGCACTGCAGGAAGCTTTCCGGCATCCAAGTTTCTGGTTACTCAACGCCGGCTTTTTTGTCTGCGGATTCCACGTTGTGTTTTATGGCACGCACTTGCCCGCCTTTGTTGCTGATAAGGGCTTAAGTCCAGATGTTGGTGTCTGGGGCTTGATGATCGTCGGCCTCGGTAACCTAATAGGGACCTACCTTGCTGGCCAATGGGGCAGGTTTTACTCCAAGCGCTATGGTTTGAGCTTCATTTACTTGGGTCGGGCCTTTGTCTTCCTTGGCTTTTTGATCCTGCCAATCACACCTTTAACCGTAATCGCCTTGAGCGGTGTCCTTGGGCTGCTATGGCTATCAACGGTGCCATTGACAACCAGCCTCGTTGCGACATTCTTTGGAGCAAGGTGGATGACTATGCTCTACGGCATCGTCTTCCTATCGCATCAGCTAGGTTCGTTCCTGGGTGTTTGGCTGGGCGGCGCGATTTACGACCGCTTCCAGTCGTACGACGCGATGTGGTGGATTTCACTGGCGCTGGGCCTGTTGGCGGCCCTGGTGCATTGGCCGATTGATGAACGCCCGGTCGCACGGCTCAGGGCCAAACCTGCGGAATAGACGGGCCAGTATCGAACGAATTGTAAATTCGGTCCGTTAGAGGTGGCAAAGTTTAGAAGAGGTAGAAGCAAATGGGCCAGACAACATCATCGGCTCAACTGGCGAGTGACCGGAATGAAACCCGTAGGTCCGCCCAGATGCCGCCGGTCGTGCGCAACATGATGCTTGCGATCCTGACCCTTCTCCTAGCCGGTGGGCTTTACCTCTATGCCGTTCGCGGAGACGCGTTGATGGCTGACCTATCTGCGATCGCAGCTCTGATTTGCGGCTGAGCCAAACTCCAGCGAGGCTCTGTATTCCAAAGAGAAACTCACCGCCCTCGTTCTAATGCGCAGCGGCGCAGAATTGCCCCACCTTTGAAGAATTGTCTTGCGAGATGACCTGTGGCGGCGATCAATAGGTGCGAATCAGTCCGAACTCCATCATCTTGTACCTGTTAGTCGAATCTTCCGAACCTTCGTCAGGATGCTCGCCATGCGCACCTTGTCCCATGTCGTTGGCCTGTCAGCGCTCGCGGCATGTTTGTTTTCCGCGCCTCTGGCTTTTTCCGAAACTGAAACCGGGTCACATGGCGTCTACGTCGATCATCGGGGCGATGGGGCGATTGAACTTGTTTCCTGTGACGGAAAACTCTGCGGTCAGGTTGTTTGGATTCGCGAGGGCGCACCTGCTGAAGCCTGTGGGCTTGCCGTCATAGGCAATGTCGCCCCGGTCAGCAAAAACGTCTGGGATGGCGGATGGATCCTCGATCCTGAAGTCGGTGAGAAGTTCGATGTTGAGCTAACCAAGCTCGATTCTGGCGAGCTACAGGTCGTCGGCTATCTTGGCACAAAGATGCTGAGCGAGACTTATCTTTGGAAGAAAGCGCCAGAGAACCTACCGCGCTGCCGTGCAATTAAAGAAGCCGCAAAAAGATAGCGCTCCTGGCAGAGGGCACCACCAGGAGCGCATCCAGGGGATACCCCCCGGTTCGCCTAGCATCCCGTTCCGTCTGCGGGGTTGAAGAAGCGGTCTGCTTGGCTTTTTCGTAAGCGGGACCCTTGACTAGAATCCACGGACCGAAGTTTGAAGTAACCACTCGAATATCGGCCCAAGATCCATCTAGAACCTCGCCTATACTTTAATTCAGCGTGTCTACTCTCATAGTGCAAGAAAAAACTTCCAATCCCACCTGGTCGAGCCAAATTTTGTGCAGAATGCTGTGTAACTTTGCCGCATCCTTGGAGGCGGTCACATTATATTGTCATTTCAAGGCGTTGCGGTCGGGAAAAATATTGCAGCGCACCGTGAATATTTCAGCTTTTAGAGCGCTTTTAGAAACGCGACCAGCGCGGCAACTTCAGGCTCATTTAAGTTGAGTGAGCGAGTAAGGTTTGGTGATAAGCCGGACACCGTTGGAATTTTTGCATAGTGGTCCAAGACCGCTTCCAGCGTCTCCTTCGAACCGTCATGCATGTATGGCCCGCTATTGGCGACGGACCGCAGCCCAGGCGTTTTAATCGGCTCATGGCTGAGTCCGGTTACGTGCAAGCGATCATCGGTGAAACGCCAACCCCAGTGACAGCTCACACACCCGGCCTTTCCCACAAACAACTCAAATCCATGGCGTTCAGTATTGGAGAGGGCTTCCGCAACCCCAGCGATGTATTGCTCAAACCGGGTCGGAGCCGAGACTAGAGATCTCACGTAGCTTGCCAATGCCTTCGTGATCGTCGCTGATGAAGGTTCGCTGTCAGGCCCAAACGCCGCTTCAAACATTGATGCTGTCTTACGATCCCGGCCCAGCCGGTCGATGATCGTTGGCCAAGCACCCCCCAACTCTTGGGGGTTGAGGATCGGCTGCACGACCTGCACCTCGAGGCTTTCCGCACGGCCATCCCAGAAGAAGCGTTCTCCCCACGCTAAGTTGAACAACGAGGGGGAATGGGCGAGCTTTTCACGACCGTCGCGCGCCTCCGCGAGCTTGCGACCATCTGAGAAACCAAGTGCAGGCATATGGCAACTTGCGCAGGAACGTGCCTGATCACCCGACAAACGCCGGTCGAAGAACAAAGCTGCGCCGAGCTGCACTTTGGCTTTGGTGATGCGGTTGTGTTGGGGCGACGGTAACGCCGCTAAGCTTGTGTTTGGTCGCGCGAAGATTTCCTGCCAGATTGGCAAGATAACCTCTCCAGCTTTCACAGCAGAATTGGATGCCGCCAACATGGCAAGCACGGCCACCGCAACAAGTATTGGACACCTGAGAAAGTTGCAGATTGTTCGCATGACCTTGGAGATATCTCACACGTCTGCGCGCTTTAGAAGGGAGCGCGGCCAATCTCCGTCAAAACCTTTTGGCAGCAAGTGCTTTTGACAGCTGACCAAAGTCGCCGCCGAGACGATGATAATTGGTGGCGCGTTTTTCGCGAGGGATACCTTCCAGACAGGCATCCACCTTTCCGCCTCGAGCAACATAGTCGTTGATCCACCCAGCCTGAAAATCACGCGGATTAACGGGGACTTGCGCGGGAAGCACCTGCAACTCGGGTACGCTTCTGGGAGCACAAAGCGCGTCCGCCAGAAAGCCAACCAGTCTTCCAAAAGCACCATCGTTTAAGGCCGACCAGTCTTCACCCCTCGCACGCGCCAGAGCTATGAGCACAAACAACGGCTGTGCTGCAAAGTTATGGTAATGCACTGCCCGTTTGCCACGCGCCAATTCTAGCGGCAGCGTTCCGTTCGCTGTGATGCTCTGGGCTGCTTCCGCCATTATTGCTCGGGCGTCCGACCAAGCGCGTTCGTCGTCTGTCGCCAACCCAACCGCCCCTAGGCCAAGGCCGAGCCAGTATCTGTGGTTGTTGCGTTTGCGTCCTGATTCATTCAGGAAGGCCCGGTTGAGGTTGGCGAGTTTCAAGAGCCAGCGCGAAATGACTTCATGTTGAGTAACAGGCACAAACGGTCGAACTTTGAGATAGGACAGGGCAAGGCCTGAGAGTGCCCAGTTGCGCTCATACTTGGCCTGCTTCGTAGACATCTTTCCCAACAATGCATCCGCACGTGCCCAAGCTTCAAGCCAAGCCAAAACACATTTTGCACGCGCAACATCAGGTTCACTTCCGCGCCAGACGGCATCTGTCTGTTGAGCGGTTTCGACCATAAACGACTTGAGCGGAGCCACTGCAGCACGTAGTTCCCGCCGCTTGGCCGTATCGATCCGAATGCCCTTCGCATCCGAATAATAGCGTTGGAGATTAAGATTGTG
Source organism: Filomicrobium sp. (assembly GCA_040219445.1). GTDB lineage: Bacteria > Pseudomonadota > Alphaproteobacteria > Rhizobiales > Hyphomicrobiaceae > Filomicrobium. Next base: position 67,733 of record JAVJSM010000004.1, read on the forward strand.
GATGGGTGCAGGCGCCGGCGCGCAAGCAAAGGCCGAACTCACCGGTAGACAACTTAGCAGCAGCACAAGTCCGCCAACCAGAGGAGCACGCCTGCGCCTACTCCCCCACGAGACCGGGCGCGTCAAACTGTGTCCTGGTAGCGATGCTGTTCGCCGTGCGGGTCGGTCACGACATAGCTGCCGCTCTCACGGTCTTCTTCTGCTATGAAATCTGGACCAATCGGCACTTTGCCATGCGCACCAGGCAGATCGAGAGCGTAGGTTGGAAGAGCCAACCCGGAAACGCGCTGTCTGAGCTGCCGCATAAGAGCTTGACCTGTTTCAATCGAAACACGGAAGTGCCCTGTGCCGCGTGCGCGATCCATATGGTGCAAGTAGTAGGGCTTGATACCGTTCGCTACGAAACCACGCATCAGCTCTTCCAGCGTGTCGACATCATCGTTCACGCCGCGTAGCAACACGCTTTGGCTGAGAAGTGAAACGCCGCGGCGGGAGAGTTTACGGCAAGCCTCTCGCGCCGCCTCCGTCAACTCGCGTGGATGATTGGAATGGAGCGCCACGTAAACCCCAAGCTTTGTTGAGGCGAGCGCATCAGCAAGCTCGTCAGTCACCATTTGCGGTGAGACCACAGGTACCCGAGTGTGCCAGCGTACGACCTTCACGTGCGGAATTTCTTCCAAACGTTGCGTAAGCTCAGCCACCCGCCGCGAAGACAACACCAACGGATCGCCACCGCTGACGATAACTTCCCAGATCTCTGGGTGGTCGGCGATGTATCCCAACGCGTTGTCGAGGTCCCGCTCTGACAGATTGCCGTTGTTTTCCGGTCCGACCATCTCGCGTCGGAAACAGAACCGGCAATAGACCGGACAAACACCAACAGCCTTTAGCAACACGCGGTCTGGATAGCGGTGCACGAGACCGCGAACGGGCGACCTTAAATCATCGCCGATCGGGTCGCTCTGCTCATCGGGACGGTGGTCGAGTTCACCAATTGTTGGAACAAATTGACGTGCAATGGGATCAGCCGGGTCGGTTTCGTCGATGAGCGCAGCCATGTCTGGCGTCACGGCCACCGCGTAACTTTTGACAACGTCTTTGAGAAGCTCAGCCTCATTATCCGAGATGAGGTCCTGCGATTTCAGCTGAGCGAGCGTCCTGATCGTCTTGTCGGCAGTAGCGCCGCTCACGTCGGCACGCACACCATCGGCACCATCAGCTTCGTCGATTTCGTGGTCAGGCTTGTAACGCAGATCTACAAAATTCATCGCGGCACCGGGGTCCAAAGCACTTGTTCAATATGGGTCGCACCGGTGGCCAACATGACGAGCCGGTCAAAACCCATCGCACAACCAGCGGTTTTCGAGGGCATTATCGATAGCGCATCGATGAAGTCGTCGTCTATCGGATATTCCTCGCCATAGGTTTTTTGTTTTTCAGCCATCTCCGCACGAAGCGCAGCACGCACCGCGTCAGCGTCTGAGTTTTCGCCAAAACCGTTGGCGAGCTCTATACCGCACATAAAGATTTCGAACCGCATTGCAAGCCGGGCGTCTTGATTTTGCGGCCGCGCCAATGGCGACATCGCGGCCGGATACGCATCAAGCAGCAGTGCCCGCTCAATGCCATCGCCGGTCAGGATACCTTTCAATTCGCCATAGCGGGCTTCGACTTCGACCATCAGCGTGGAAAAGATATCGCCCCAGCTCTCGTCAGCAGCAGCGCGATGTCCAGCCTCGTGATACGCTGCACAAAGCGCGTCAAGCCGGGGTTTACCATCGAATCCAATTGTTTCTAAGAGTTTGATTCCAGTGAGTTCCTCGATCGCCTCGGGCACGTCGCGGTGAACCGTTTCACCGTCGGCCAGCCCTTTTCGTCCTTTCCAGGTGCAATGGTCGGCGCCAGAGACTTCCATCGCGATCCGGATGAGTTCTGAGCAGTCATTCTGGATCGTGGAATACTGCTCGTTGGTGTCATCGCCCGCCCGATACCACTCCAACATGGTGAATTCCGGCGAATGCAAAGGTCCACGCTCGCAATTCCGAAAAACCGGCGCAAAGGTAAACAGCTTCTGCTCACCTGCTGAGATAAGCTTCTTACAGGCGAACTCCGGTGAGGTGTGAAGATAAAGTGGCTTTTCCGTCCGTTCGGGATCAATGAGGCGGGTCTGGAACGCGTGCAGGTGCGCTTCATTTCCCGGCGAAACCTGCAGGCAGCCAGGCTCAACCTCGATAAAGTCCTGCGCCCGAAACCATGCCCGGATCGCGTCTTTTATGAGGTTCCGCGTCAGCAAAAACGCCCTGCGGTCCATGTGCCGGTCAGGTGTCCACCAGGGCGAAGACTGGGTCATGAGCTGAAGGAAGTCCTATTTCTCGTGAGGTCGGGCTTGGCGATTGAGCTTCAACCGAGTAGAACCGCGCGATCAAACAGAATCAACCGCTTGCCGCAAACCTAGCTTTGGCTCGAAGAGCCGGCCGGCCGGCGTGCTCGAAACCGAAACGGAGTCCCAGGTGGTCAAGGTCATCGCAAGTTCAATTCGCAAAGGCAATGTTCTGGAGATCAACGGCGGACTGGCTGTTGTGATGAACGCCGAGAACATCCACCCTGGAAAAGGCACGCCCGTTACTCACCTTGAAATGCGCCGCATCTCAGATGGCGTCAAAATCGTTGAGCGCTACCGCACCACCGAGCAAGTCGAAAAGGCGTTCGTCGAGGAAGTCGATTACGGTTACCTGTTCGAAGACGAGCAGGGTTTTACCTTCATGCACCCAGAAACCTACGATCAGGTCATCGTGTCGAAAGACGTGGTTGGCGATCAATCGATTTGGTTGAAAGAAGAAATGGTGTGCACGCTCTCGATGCACGAAGGCAATCCGATTTCCATCTCGCTACCGCAGCGCGCATCATACGAAATCGTGGAAGCGGATCCCGTCGTCAAAGGCCAAACCGCATCGTCATCATATAAGCCAGCGGTGCTCGACAACGGTGCAAAAATCATGGTGCCGCCACACATCGGAGCTGGTACCCGCGTGGTCGTAATGACGGAAGACGGCAGCTACGTCGAGCGCGCCAAAGACTAGTTGAAACCAAGTTGAGATAGACATACCTCCGGCGGCCGCCGCTAGGTGCGGCGGTCGTCGCTACGCGCGCGAGCGTAACTGGTAAATCTCCATGATCTTCGCGCCACGATGCGGGCCATCGACCACAAACTGCCATTGGCCTTCGGTGTAGGTGTCGCAAAGCTTTACGCCTTTGACGAGGATCCAATGCCCTTGCTTGCCGCGATGTATGGCAAGCAGATAGTAAACCCAGGCATTGCGTGGCTTTTGCATCCACGACCACAACGTCGGTCGTTGCTTGCGTTCGAGATGCCAGAAGTTCTCGACGAGCGTCATTTCCCAGCCAAGCTCTGTCGCCGCAGCAGCGACTTCCATGGCGCTCGTGCCTTCGATCTTGCTGTCTTCTGGAACACGCCGGAAGCGGTTGACCTCAGATTCAACCCTGCTGATTGGAAAGCCCGTCAACGCAGACAGGATGTAAGGTCCGCAGTACGCCGTGCGCCCGGTATCATTCTTCACGGTGTTAAGGCCAGACCGGCGTACGCCAGCAGATAAAGGCTCAGGCATCGGGCGACTGCAGCTCCAAAAGCGGACGAATTCTTAAGAAAAGATGATGAGGCAGGGTTAAAAGAGAGTAAACATGACTCACTTCCAGTATGCCATACTGCAGTGCAAACCTGTTGTTGAACTTGCAGTTTGAGAGATAGCCTATGGCCGATGAGTCACGCATGAATGTCTCGTTCTTCCAAGAGCTGTTGAACACAGTCGCGGAACGAGGCCGCGCGCTTTTGCCGAAGTCGTTGTTTGGTGATGAACCGGAACGCGGCATGCAAGCGCTCGTCGATGCGCTTGTTTCTGGCAGAGGTGAAGCCTCAGGCGTTGCCATCGCGCGTCAGATTCTCCACCACTATCAGATTTTAAACGGCGATGAGCGTCGCGCGTTTTTCCGCTACCTGGCCGCAGCAGAAGTTCTCAAACCAAACGCTGATAACATCGCCGAGGCCGCGGAAAACTACCTACGTGACCCGAGCGACAAAGCGCTCGCCAGATTGCAGGCGGTCGTTGAAAATCCGCGCCAGGAGTTTTTCCGCCGCTTGAACCTCGCCCCCGGCGCGACAGCTGAAATCGTCGCCATGCGCCGAGACCTCCTGCGTCTTCCAAAAGACGATCCCTGCTTTGCGCTGGTCGATCATGATCTGCGCCATCTGTTTTATTCATGGTTCAACCGCGGCTTCCTGGTCTTGCGCCGGATCGACTGGCAAACACCCGCATCAATCTTGGAAAAGATCATCCAATACGAAGCCGTTCACGAAATTCGCGGTTGGGAAGATTTGCGGCGTCGGCTTGATCCCGCCGACCGGCGTTGTTTCGCCTTCTTCCATCCATCGCTAATCGATGAGCCACTGATTTTCGTTGAGGTGGCCTTAAGCGATGTGATCGCCGATGCCATCGAACCTGTGTTGACGGAGGAGCGTAAAGCGGAACCGCTGCGCGAACCGACGACAGCTACATTTTACTCCATCAGCAATTGCCAGGAAGGGTTGCAGGGGATCTCTTTTGGCAACTTCCTGATCAAGCAGGTTGTCGAAGAGCTGGCGCGCGAACTGCCAAGCTTAACAACCTTCGTCACCCTGTCGCCTGTAACGGTTTTTTCCCGATGGCTCGATCGGCTGTTGGCAGATGACACCGAAGGCACGCTTACCGATGAAGATCGCGCGGTGCTCAAAGCGCTGCGTGATCCGGAATGGCACGAGCGCCTGGGTGACGACGAAGCGTTGAAGTCAACCATGCTGGCGCTGGCTGCGCATTACTTCATGCGTGCAAAATCACCGCGTAATAAACCGGTCGACCCCGTCGCGCGGTTCCACCTTGGGAACGGCGCAAGACTGGAACGCATCAACTGGCTGGGCGATACGTCCAACAAAGGCCTGCAGCAGGCGCATGGTCTGATGGTGAATTATCGCTATCACATCAAGGACATCGAAAAGAACCACGAGGCGTACGCCAATGATGGAACCATCGCGGCGTCGCGCGCCGTGAAATCGCTTCTGCGACCCGCAAAGGCGAAGGGTGAGCCCGGAAAGGTATTGATGATCCCTGCGCTGGGCGGCACGAGCCAGGCTACCAACGGCGACAACGGCAAAAAGGCAGGGCAGCTCTTAAAGTCGGTCGCAACGAGTAAAGGCACAGAACCGGCACCAAGAGCCGAGGCTCGAAAACCAACCGGTAAGCCGGAAGACAAAACCTGATCCATCCTCCACACCGAGTGCCAGACAGTCTATTTCCGTAGGGAGGCTTGCCAGTCGGAAAACGCCATGCACTATGGCCCCAATGAAGGCAGGGCTGAGTTTGCGACCCACAAGGGGAATTCGCGACAGCGGGGCTCATTTGTACCAGCATAATCGACTGACCGGGGAGTGGCGTCATGCGTTATGACGATCAGGATCGCAGTAGCAGCAACATCGAAGATCGCCGCTCGCAACGTCGCGGATTTCGTTTTCCGGGCGGTTTCGGACGTGGCAGAGGACGCCGCGTACGCCTTCCAATGGGCCGCAAAGGCGGGTTCTCGTTGACGACGCTGCTCATCCTGGGCGCAATCATGCTGTTTTTCGGGATCAACCCTCTTGAGTTGTTGACCGGCAATATGGGCGGCGGGGGGCCGCGTTCCAGTATCGAGATCCCACAGCTTCCGCGTTCCGATACATCGAGCCGCTCTCCGTCAGGATCAGGCCTTGATATTCCAGGTCTGCCAGGCAGCACCCAGAAACCGGCAGCCAGCAACTCTCCAGAAGAAGAAATGAAGCTCTTTATCGGCCGCGTGTTGGCTGACACCGAAGAGGTCTGGCATCGCGTCTTCAAATCGTTCGGCAAAACTTATGACGAACCAAAGCTGGTTCTCTTTCGCGACTACACACCGACCGGCTGCGGCACGGGGCAGGCGACAATGGGCCCGTTTTATTGTCCGCTTGATCGGAAGATTTACATCGACATGTCATTTTTTGATGAGCTGAAGCGAAAGTTCTCAGCGCCGGGAGATTTCGCTCAGGCCTACGTGATCGCCCATGAAGTCGGTCACCACGTCCAGACGATTTTGGGTATCTCAAGCAAGGTGCAGTCAGCAAAACGGCGCTCGAGCAAGAAAGAATCCAACCGCTTACAGGTGCGCATGGAGCTACAGGCTGATTGCTTGGCTGGCGTCTGGGCTGCGCGTAACGATCAGCTCAACAATCGACTCGAGCCCGGCGATATCGAAGAGGGCCTTAACGCTGCGAGCCAGATTGGCGATGACATGATTCAACGCCGCCAGCAGGGCTATGTGGTTCCCGATGCCTTTACCCACGGAACCGCAGCGCAAAGACAGCGTTGGTTCTTGGCAGGGTTCAAACAAGGCAAGGTGCAGGCGTGTCAGCCTGCCTTCGAACTTCCTTACGAACGGCTCTAACGCGCGCGACGCCGGGAGCTTATCTCGCTTTCCCGGCCCGGTGACAAAAAACGGCCCAGGAAAGATCCCGGGCCGTCTATCTGTTGTTTGTGATGAGTTAGATCCGCATGATCTAACCAACCTCACATCCGGTTACCGCCATAGGGGCGGGTACGGCAGGTCAGCCCCTCGCTCTGCAAAGCCCCACAAATCCGCGCCACATCGGCAGCCGAGACAACAGGCCCGGCTAGAAGCGCAAATTTGCGATCAGGCGCTGCAGGGTTGTTTTCGACAATGTAGCGCGGCGACAGATTAGACAGCGCCCCGGAGTGTCGCTCCTGAAGCAGGTCCCAGGTCAGCCGCAGCGAGTCAACCGATGATCCTGTTGCCAGCAGGACAGCCAGCCCGGCGGGCTGCGGAGGCGTTGCGGCAGCAGGCTTGACGACCGCCGGACCGAAAGTAATCGGCGCAGAAGGTGTCGCAGGACGTTTTGGGCGCGCAGCGGTTTTCCGTACGGGACTGGGCTCTCTCATGGCTCGTTTCAACGCGGCGTGAGAAACCGCTGGTCGCGGGGGAGCACGGTCGGGCGGTGGCGGCACAACAATGCTGCCCGTCACAATACGAGAAGCACCTGGAGCTGCGCCCGGTTGTGGGCTCGAGGCACCGCGTTGCGTTTCGACAGAATTGTTCGCCAGAATCTGTGATGTGGTGACGTACTTCGTCTCGATCTGCCCAGAATTGGCATAGCGGTTATCGCTCGCTGCCCCAGCGGCACGCTGCCGATCAGCGACTTCAAATGGATCCACGGCGTCTATCGGCTCGACGTCTTTCTCCACTTCCGCGACTGGCTCAGGTCGACGTACCACCTGCGCTGGAAGTTTGCGTCGTTCCTCTAAGACTTTTGGAACCTCAGGCAGTACCACTTCGTCAGCCTGCGCCATCGTCGAGGATGTTTCGAGCTTCTGGGCATCATTACCCGGATAGCTCACTGCGAAGCTCAGGTAAGCCAATGAAGCGATACCAGCGGTCGCCCACGTACTTACATAGGCGAATGGCAGGCCGGCCGGCACTAACGTCCCGGCTTCAGCTGGCTGAGGTTCAATCTTCGAACTCGACATCTTCGACTCACCCTGGATCGTTCGAGGCAAATTCCAAACACAACGACTGCACGGACGAGAACGGACGCCCGACAACGCCATGAACTGCGCGAGACGGTTACCCGGCAGACGCACGCGCTCAGGCTCATCTGAGTCGCCGGATCGAATCAATGCGCAGCCTGGGGACGAAACCGGGGTTCTGTGGACGGTTGCCGAATAAAGACCGAAAGTACCAGAATGCCGCCCAATAATGTAGCTGCAAGGTCACAGCCCGCCGGTGCTTCGGCTTCCGCCATGCACAAGACCCAGGGTCCCTTTGCCATGCGGGAGCTAGGGCGCTATTTGGTTGCGGGAAGCCTCACGATTCGTGCTGGAAGAGATGGGGTGCGAAGCTTGGTGAAGCATTGCTGGATCGCCTGAAAACGATACCGCGAATGCCCTCTGCGAGCTGCAATATTGCGACGACCTTGTCCGATCTGAATGGAGCCCAAAATCATGAGCCCCCGTCCGCTGCTCATCGTAATCCTTGCTGCCGGCAAGGGGACGCGCATGAAATCGTCCAAGCCCAAGGTGCTGCACGAAATTGCTGGGCGCTCGATGCTCGGGCACGTGTTGGCCCTCGCAAAGGAACTACAGGCCGACCGTGCTGCGGTCGTGGTTGGTCCAGGCATGGACAACGTCAAGGCCGAAGCAGAAATGCTCATGTCAGGCGTGGAGATTTTCGTTCAGGAGAATCAACTGGGCACAGCCGATGCGGTTTTGGCGGCACGCCCGGCGTTATCTGATCACAAGGGCGACGTGCTCGTGCTCTACGCCGATACGCCGCTAACGCGTCTCCCGTCCCTACAAGCCATGCGGGACGTTTTGGGAACAGGTGCGGGGGTTGCGGTCCTCGGTTTCGAAGCCGAAGATCCAACGGGCTACGGTCGCTTGCTGACGGACGGAGACGGAACGCTTGTTGCGATCCGCGAAGAAAAAGATGCAACCGAAGAGGAGCGCAAAGTCACGCTTTGCAATTCGGGTGTCATGGGATTTGGCGTCGACGATTTAACTGGCCTTCTCGACAGAATTGGGAACGACAACGCCAAGGGCGAATACTATCTCACAGATGCCGTTGAACTCGCGCGTCAGGACGGTAAGAGGGCCGCAGTCGTCACCTGTCCTGAAGAAGAAGTGTTGGGCGTTAACTCGCGGGACCAGCTCGCTGTCGCCGAGTCGATTTGGCAACGACGCGCCCGCCAGGAAGCGATGGCAAACGGCGTCACCATGATTGCGCCAGAGACGGTTTGGCTGTCGTATGACACGAAGATCGGCCAAGACGTAATTCTTGAACCCAACATCTTCATCGGCCCAGGAGTCACGATCGAAGACGGTGTGCATGTTCGGGCGAACTGCCATTTTCAGGGGTATGACCGCAAATCATGCGCTGGGCTACGTATCGGCCAGGGCGCTGACATTGGACCGTTTGCGCGCCTGCGCCCAGGTGCTGAGTTGGGCGCTAAGGTTCACATCGGCAACTTCGTAGAAGTCAAAAACGCAACGCTTGAGGAAGGCGCTAAGGCCAATCACCTTAGCTACGTCGGTGATGCCCGTGTTGGAACAGGCGCAAATATTGGCGCAGGCACGATCTTCTGCAACTACGACGGTTTCAAGAAGCACCACTCGGATATCGGAGCGGGTGTCTTCATCGGCTCAAATTCGGCCCTCGTTGCGCCAGTATCGGTCGGTGAGGGCGCGTACATCGCAGCCGGTAGCACCATAACGCGAGATGTCGAAGCAAACGCCCTGGTTATCGAACGCTCCGAACAGTCGGAAAAGACCGGCTGGGCGGAGGAGTACCGGGCAAAAATGACTGCCGCAAAGAAAGGTTAAGCCGGGACCTGTCAAGGTCGGCATAGTTTTTGCGATGCAAGCTGCAAGAAACGACCACCCCTTAGGCTAGCTAAGGCATCGTCGCGGCAAGATCTAAAAGGGCGGTAATACAACGTGACTTGGCCGAATCGCCCTGGCGCGTTAGCTCGGGCGTGAAGCGTCTCGCGCAGATAGAGATGAATTTGGAGAGCCTGCATGTGCGGCATTGTCGGAATACTCTCATCGCATCCCGTAGCCCATGATCTGATCGACGCTTTGCGCCGGCTTGAATACCGAGGTTACGATTCAGCAGGCATTGCCACCGTCGAAAACGGCCACCTCGAACGCCGCCGCGCCGAGGGCAAACTGCGTAATCTTGAAACCCGCATCGGCGAAGATCCGCTCAAAGGCAGCACCGGGATCGGACATACGCGCTGGGCAACGCACGGCAAACCAACCGAGACCAACGCCCACCCGCACATGTCGGCCAAGGTTTCAGTTGTCCATAACGGGATCATCGAGAACTTTCGCGCCTTGCGCGAAGACCTCACGGCGAAGGGCCACGTCTTCGACAGCGACACCGACACCGAAGCTGTTGTGCACTTGATCACCGAAGAACTGGCGCGCGTTGGCGACCCGGTTGAAGCTGTCAGCGAAGCGCTGCAAAAGCTTGAAGGTGCATTTGCGCTTGGCATCGTGTTCGCGGGTCAAGACGATCTGATGATTGCAGCGCGCCGCGGCAGTCCGTTGGCAATTGGTCATGGCGAAGACGCGATGTATCTGGGCTCCGATGCCATCGCCCTGGCGCCCTTTACCAACAAGATCACCTACCTCGAAGAAGGCGATATGGCTGTTCTGCGCCGCGCGGGCGCAGAGGTTTTTAATGCCGATGGTGAGAAGGTCGAACGCCCGGCTGTCACCTCGCAGGCAAGCTCCCTTCTGGTCGACAAAGGCAACCATCGTCACTTCATGGCGAAGGAGATCCACGAGCAACCGGAAGTAATCAGCCATACGTTGTCGCACTACATCGATATGGCCGAAGGCCGTGTCGATTTCCCCGATCTCGGTCTCGATCTCTCAGACCTATCCCGCATCACGATCTCAGCTTGCGGAACCGCATATTATGCTGGTCTCGTTGGCAAGTACTGGATCGAACGCTATGCGCGCGTGCCGGTCGAAATCGACGTTGCTTCTGAACTGCGTTATCGTGAGGCGCCGCTGCCAAAAGGCGGCCTGTCGCTATTCATTTCGCAGTCCGGTGAGACGGCCGATACGCTTGCCGTGCTGCGGTATTGCAAAGAACAGGATCAGCGCATCGCCTCCATCGTGAACGTCCGCACATCAACGATTGCGCGCGAGTCCGATGTGATCCTGCCAACGCTTGCCGGACCTGAAATCGGCGTCGCCTCGACGAAGGCTTTTACCTGTCAGCTTGCTGCTTTGGCGGGGCTGACGCTTCTTATCGGCCGCGCCCGCAATACCATCACGCCGGAACTAGAACAGGAACTCGTTCAGGCACTCCTCGAAACGCCGCGCCACATGGCCGAGGTGATGAGCAACGAGGCACAGTACGAAAACCTCGCGCACGATCTCTCCAAGGCGCGTGACGTCCTTTACTTAGGTCGCGGTATCAACTACCCGCTCGCCTTGGAAGGTGCCTTGAAGCTGAAAGAAATCTCCTACATTCACGCGGAAGGTTACGCGGCCGGAGAGCTGAAACACGGGCCGATCGCTCTGATCGATGAGAATGTGCCTGTCATCGTCGTTGCACCGATGGATGGTCTGCACGACAAGACTGTTTCCAATGTCCAAGAAGTGGCAGCACGCGGTGGAAAGATCATCCTGATTTCCAATGGTGATGCCGATAGCGCCGGGTGCGAGCTGATGGCGCATATTCGTGTCCCAGATGCCCATCTGTTTACGAATCCGCTTCTTTATGCCGTTCCGATCCAGCTGATCGCGTACCATACCGCCGTTCAAATGGGCACTGATGTGGATCAGCCGCGAAACCTGGCAAAATCCGTGACGGTGGAATAGCTGGGGAAAGCTGTTTTCGGAAAATGCTGGCGATGGCCAAGAAATTGCCGAATCCCCTTGCATTTACTAGCCTAAAGCGCAGTAAATTCAGGCTGGGTCCTGGCTGAGGCCGGAGATCAGCCCAAAAACGCAACAGGAGCCACCCCACGATGACCCGCGCGGACAAGCCACTCGCAAGAGTCGCACGGACCCTCGCCCTTTCAGCTGCGTTGGGAGGCGTCTGCGGAACGGTGGCTTCGACATTGGCCATCGCGCAATCAGTCAACAAGCCTGCGACTAAGACCAAGAAGGTCGACGGCCGCAAGACTGTGATCTCAGGTATCAAGCAGTATGAGTCTGGAAAAACGGACGCGGCGATCAAGACGTTGACCAACGCAGTACGCACGGGCGGATTGTCATCCCAGGATCTAGCCAAAGCGCTTTACTATCGCGGCCTGGCACAGGAGCGTTCAGGCAAGTCGGCACAAGCAATCGCCGACTTGACGAACGCCGTCTGGATGAAGGGCGGGCTCACCCCGACCGAACAGCAAAAAGCACTCGCCGTCCGCTCAAAAGCCTACACGAAGCTGGGTATGAAAGACCCGGGGCCGCCAGTCGCCAAAGTGGGTACGCCATCGCCATCGTCGGCCCCACCTAGCGCCCCGCCGGCAGCTGTTGCAAACGCCCCGAAAGCAGGCTCGTCAGGCGGTTTCCAAACCCAAGTCGCGCGCAATGCAGCTCCCGCCCAACCGGCACCGTCTTCCCAGTCTTCCAATCCACTGGCAGGCGTTGGGGATTTCTTTTCCGGTCTTTTTGGCGGCAGCTCCAGCGGTTCAACGACACCTGAGGCTTCCACAGCATCAATCAACCAGGCACCAGCCACGCCTCCGGCGGCTGTGTCAGGATGGTCGAGCCAAACCTCTCTGGCCCGCCCGGATGCTGCTGCTACAAAACAAGCCCGGACAGCAGCCGCCGCAGCAGCGCCGCGCCAACCGACGCCGCAGCCCCGTGCCACAAAGCCGAAGGGGGCATACAAGCTCCAAGTGGCTGCCGTCCGCTCCCGGGCCGCGGCCGAGCAACTCGCGACACAGCTCGTCAGCAAGCACGGCTCTAAGATTGGTGCGCGCACGCCCGACATTACCGAGACGGTTTTCGGCAATATGGGCACCTTTTATCAAGTCAATGTCGGTCCGTTTGCGAGCCAGCGCGATACAAGTCGCGTTTGTAAGGCCCTCCAGGCCGATGGATTTGATTGCCTCGTCGTCAAAAGGTAACCGAGCTTACGAAGCCTGTTCGACATCGCTTTCCAGTTCGTGCTTGATTGTGCAAACGCACTCAAACCAAAGTTGTGTCCGGAAAGGGGTTCTGGTCCGGCAAACCCCATGTGATCATGAACGAAACGTGTGGATCGCTGGGGCACGAGATTGCCGGCGCAAATCTCGCGGAACAGGGGCAGCGGAAGGCAGTGGATGTCGGAGTCTGACGGCAAAACGTCCAATTCGAAAAAGACCGATCCAGGGACCGAACTGCCCGGCCCATTCGCGCCAGAGCCCAAACGCGGTTTCACTTCCCATCTCGGTGCGCGCCTTCGCAACTATTTTCTAACCGGGTTAATTATCGTCGGGCCGGTCACAATCACGATCTACATCGTGTGGTCATTCATTAACTTTGCCGACGCCTATATCAAACCCTTTATCCCAACAGCCTATTTGCCGGAAACCTATCTACCGTTTGCCGTGCCCGGCATCGGCTTGATGTTCGGTGTCGTCGGCTTGATGTTCATCGGAGCCCTTGCCGCCAACCTACTCGGCCGCTCTTTGATCAGCGCTGGCGAAATGATGCTGGAACGCATGCCGATCGTGCGCAATGTCTATCGGGCATTGAAGCAGGTCTTCGAGGGCGTGATATCGACCGCAGGCACCAACCAGAGTTTCCAAAAAGTCGGCATCATCGAGTTTCCCTCAAAAGGCCTCTGGTCGCTCGTCTTCATCACAAGCGAGGCGACTGGAGAGATCAACCAGAAGGCAGGCGACGGCTCGCACGATCTGATCGGCGTTTTCATGCCCACAGGTGTCGTGCCGCCGACCGGGTTTATTTGTTTCGTTCCGCGAGAGAAGGTCGTCATGTTGGATATGACGGCGGAAGATGCAGCCAAGGTCATCATCTCGGCGGGGATGGTCGTCCCGCAGGAGAAAATCCGGGAGATAGTTGAGAAGCACGGCACCTAAGCGTTCGCTGCGCCTTATTGCTTTCGGTTTTCTCCTCGAACAAACCAGCTTAGGCCTGAAAGATGAAAACAAGAAAACCGGCCGTTCACCTAGAACAGCCGGCTTCATAACATCCTGGACGCAGCGTATTGGCGACGAAAAGCGCCGTTTCCTCAACCACGCTGATAGGCGTTCGTGATGGCCTCACTCAGTTTCAGCATCTCTTCGATCGCACCCGCGGCTTCACCGTAGGCAGGAATTGCAGAATCCCAATCGTTGCCAAGAATTCCGTCGATCAAGCGGACGGCAGCGTCATTGGCCTTCAGCGCCGTCAGCTTCAGCGTGGAAACTTCTGCAAGGTTGGCAAGCTGCGGGCTTGTTCTCTGCAGGCTCTCAGCCCACTCGCTGATCCGTGGCCCTTTGTAGGATTTGTTGTCTTCCGACGCTGGCACGATGCCGACAAGCGTTGCAGCCAGATTGCGTTTCCAGGAGACCATGCCAGCCTGGGCCTTGAAGAAATTAGCAACTGGCGACCCGTCAGCAACGCCGTGCCCAATAAGCGAGACCGCCGTACCTTCTGCATTCTGGAAAGTCCCGAGCGAGGAGTCGATTTCCTTGCGGACTTTCGTGGCTTTTTCGCCGATCTTCGTAATGTTGTCAGCGATTTCCTTAGTGGCGAGTTCTTGCTGGCTTATGTGTTCGCACAGCGTCGACAAGAACGAACCGATCTCTCCAACGCATCCGACGAGGCCATCGATCTTTTCTGTCACGTGGCGCGCAGATTCTTCGCCTTTGTGCACTTCGTCTACCGACTGGTCCGTCACCTCCCGGATCGAATTCATGCCCTCCGAAAGCGTTGTGATACGGTCGCGGATCTCTTTGGTTGCCTTAGCAGTGTGAGCGGAAAGTGCTTTAACTTCTGCGGCAACAACAGCAAAACCACGACCGGCTTCGCCTGCACGTGCCGCTTCGATTGTTGAGTTGAGCGCCAACAGATTGGTCTGCTTCGAAATGCTATCGATGGTCTGCACCATGTCTGCAATCTGAGTGACCGCGCCTTCGAGCTCTCGCACGCGATCTGCAACAGATCCCACTTGCACAGCAATTGCCTGCATCCGCTCGCCAGAGGTTGCAATCTCCGTACGGCTTTCTTGCGCTGCTTCGTCGACGCTGTTTGCCATCTCCGTACCCACCTGACTGGAGCGGGAGATTTCGCTGATTGAAGCTGCCAACTGCGTAACCGCCGACCCAATCGCAGATGTGCTTTCATCGACTTCACGCACGTCGTGGGTAATCCAGCCGACGTTAATTGCCGTGTCAGTGTAACTGGCGCTGAGCTTTACGAGGCCTTGCGTATTCGACGCCTGCCGTTGATCGCGCGACTTGACAAGTCCCTCTAGTGCGCTCCGAACACGAGGATCAAGATCGCCGGCAAAGTCCCGATTATCCCGGGCGGCCTCGATCGCAGCCAAAATCGTTTCAACGCTGGCTCCGGCCTTGTCTGAACCGGCCGCCTGTGCACTAGAGTCAGAATTTTCGGCTCTCGCAAATTGGCGCCGACCGATCTCCGCAAGTTTCATTCTTTTTGCCTCTTTCACGGGTAAACGATTAACGATTTGCGACCCAATAGCGACGCGACCTCACCGCGCCGCAAAGCCGACTTTGCGGCTTGGGCATTCGTACTTTTGTACAAATTACCTTTCCAATTTCCAAAGATTCGACCCAGACAGGCAAGAAAATATGAAGTCTTGAAAGGATTTCGGTGGGTGCAACTTATTCAAACATATAAAGGACATGTATTTGCAGGGTTGCAAAACGCTGGGCTTGGTCATCCCGCTGACTGATACTTATCAGATTAAGTATTCATCCTTCATGTTTATTTGAGCTTGGAGCTTTGGAGCTCGGGTGAACAAATTCTCTAACCACACTAAACTTCCAGGTCTTGCGATCACGCTGCTAGACGACCGCATCGGGTGCTAAACCGAGCCTGGGGGAACGTTCAAGTTGCAGCATGGGCGTGCGGAAGATTGGCCAACGAATTGACGGTCAGATAGCTTCAAGCGGCTCGGAACAGCCGAACTGCTTCGTCGCACTCGAACAGATAAAGAAGCGTGCGGATTGCCTGCCCGCGTTCTGTCGAAAGATCCGGGTCATTGGCTAGCAGCATCCGGGCATCATCGTGCGCAGCGGCCATGAGTTCTTCGTAGTTTGGCACATTCGCCACCCGATGGCCCGGTAGCCCACTTTGGCGCGCGCCAAGGACTTCACCTCCGCCGCGCAGATCGAGATCTTTTTCGGCAATAGCAAAGCCGTCTTCGGTCGCTTCCATCATTTGCAGGCGCTGCGAGGCAACTTCACCCAGCGGCGATTTATGCAGCAGCATGCAGAAAGATTGCCGCTCTCCCCGTCCGACCCTGCCGCGCAATTGGTGAAGCTGAGCTAGGCCAAATTGCTCGGCGTGTTCGATCATCATGATGTTGGCATTGGGAACGTTCACGCCCACCTCAATAACAGTCGTCGACACCAGGATCTTGAGGTCATTCGCAGAGAACTTCGCCATGACCGCGTCTTTGGCCTGACCATTCATGGCACCGTGTAATAGTCCAATGTTTTCGCCGCCAAAAATCTGCGCAAGGTGTGCGGCTCTTTCTTCGGCTGCCGCCAGCTCACTTTTGCCGGTGTTTTCAATAAGCGGGCAAACCCAATAGACCTGCGCCCCTTCCGACAACTGAACTTTGAGGCGCTGAACCAGCCGCTCCATAGCTTCAACCGGCAGCGCCTTGGTCACGATCGGTTTGCGCCCCGGCGGCTTCTCCGTCAGCTTTGAAACATCAAGATCGCCGAAATGCGTCATCAGAAGCGTGCGCGGAATGGGCGTGGCCGTCATAACCAGCATATTTGCCCCACCCGCTTTGCCTTTGGCCTGCAGGGCAAGGCGTTGATGAACCCCAAAGCGATGCTGCTCGTCGATAATCGCGAGCGCTAGATCGGCAAAGACGACGTCCGGTTGGAACAGTGCGTGCGTGCCGATTAGAATGTCAATGTCACCTGCGGCGACGCGATCAAGAACAGCCTGACGAGCTTTGCCCTTTTCGCGCCCTGTTACGATCCCGACCTTGATCCCAACTTTTTCTGCGAGCGGTTCGATTGTTTCGAGGTGCTGCCTTGCGAGAACTTCGGTTGGCGCCATCAACGCAGCCTGGGCACCGGTTTCGATTGCATTGGCCATTGCCATTAATGCGACGACCGTCTTCCCCGAGCCAACATCGCCCTGCAGAAGCCGCAGCATTCGATAGGGCCCGGCCATATCTGCAGAAATCTCTTCCAGCGCCTGGACCTGAGATTTCGTCAACGAAAACGGCAGCGCCTCGGCAATGCGAGATCGGATATGCCCGTCCCCTTCGATCTGCCGCCCGCTCTGTGCTTTAAGTTTAGCACGCACAATCGCCAGTGCGATCTGTCCGGCAAGCAGCTCATCATAGGCTACGCGCTGCCAGGGTGCGCTGCCGGTCGCTGCATCGCCGGCTTCATGAGGGCGGTGCAGACGACGGACGGCTTCATCAAAAGCCGGCCATTGCCGCGCCTTAAGCCACGTGTCGTCCTGCCACTCCGGTAGGGTCGGCACTCTGTCGAGCGCCTGACGCACAGCCTTGTAGAGAACCTTGCCCGACAAGCCCGCTGTCAATCCATAAACCGGTTCAATCAGCGGCAGTTCGGAGCGAGCATCTGGAGCAACAATATAGTCTGGATGCGTCATCTGCAGCTTGTCGCTGTAGAACTCGACACGGCCTGAAATGTAACGCTCCTCACCGACAGGCAGTTGCCGTTCGATAAAGCGACCGTCGACGTGAAAAAACACCAAGTCGATTTTTCCGGTGTCATCTTCACAGGCAACTTTGTGGGGCGCTTTCTTGTTACCCCGCGGCGCGGGGCGATGCTTCAGAACCCGGACTTTCAAGGTCGCTATGGTGCCAGGGGCAGCATGAGCGACACTAGGTTCCGCACGCCGGTCGATGATCCCGGTCGGCAGGTGCCACAGGAGGTCGATAATACGCGCTTCTGTTACACCCGGCGGCAAGTCAAGCGCCTTGGCCAGGAGAACCATCAAGCGAGGTCCAATCCCGGTGAGGGTCTGAGCTGGCGCAAACAGAGGTGTCAGTTGGGCTGGACGCATCTTCAAACGCTGATTGAGCTTCCCCAAGTGGACTAAAACAAGCCTGACGCAGTCGATAACAGCGACGCCGCACCCTGCCGTTCGGTTCTGCGCCAATCCAGACGGACCTGATGTTTGGCCCATAGGCATGATATGCAACGTAATCTGTCTGGCAACTTGCCGCCAAGCAGCCCCCGACAGATTGGCACACGCGAGATGACTTTCGCCCGCGGCTCCTGGGCGCTATACCGGAGTGCGAGACGAAACAACCTCGAAAGAGCAAAGCGTTTGGGCAGGCTGCGGTCAATATCGCCGGGGCCATCACTTGTGTATTCCCGAAGGCGTAAGCGCTCGACCAAGCCCTGAAGTTCGAACGAGGACAGACGGAAAACCATGCAAGACATTGAAACGCGACGCCGCCGGGCGCTTTACCGTGCACAATACCGAGGCACCAAGGAAATGGACATTGTCATGAGCCGCTACGCGAACGAGCGAGTTCCAACGATGTCGGAAGATGACATGACAACCTTCGAGAAGTTCCTCGCGGTTGCCGAGCCACAGCTCGATGATTGGATTATGAAGGGTAAACCCGTCGGCGAGACCGACTTTGCAGAACTCGTCGCCGATGTCCGGCGCCTCAACGGGTTTGACTGAGCGCTGCCTTAAGGCAGGTGCAATAGAACTGGTGCAATGACCGAAGTGAAGAAGACCGACCGCGCTGGTGAACAGCGCGACACGCAATTCGTTGGCGTTCCCGAAGGTATGGAGCCGTGGGTCCTAGGCCAGCTCGTGCGCGAGATCCCGGCTGACGACAACGGACAACCCGGAATTGTCGTCCACGTTGCGCGCGACGACCGCCGCTTGGCCCAATTGGAAGCCGGCTTGCAGTTTTTCGCACCCGACGTCCGCGTCCTCGGATTTCCAGCTTGGGATACGGTGCCATATGACCGCATCGGTCCAAACTCTGACATTGTCTCGCGACGTATCGCAACGTTGGCCAAGCTGATCGTTGGTCGCCGCAAAGTCCCAACCATCGTACTCACAACGGTCAACGCAATTCTCCAACGCTTGCCGCCACGCGACTTTCTGCGCGCGAACCTGAAGCAGCTTGCAGCTGGTCAGCGCGTTGACATGAATCGCTTGCTCACTCGGCTGCAACTGGCCGGGTTCACACGAACGGGCACGGTTATGGAGCCCGGCGAGTATGCGTTACGCGGCGGCATTGTCGATCTCTTCCCGCCAGGCCGGGCAACTCCCGTTCGCCTCGACTTTTTCGGCGATACCCTGGAGAGCATCAAATCGTTCGATCCGCAGACTCAACGGACCTTGAAGCCGGTTCAAAAACTGATCCTCATACCGATTGCGGAGGTCGCACTTGGCGAAGAGGCAACCCGCCGTTTCCGGCAACGCTACATTGAGTTGTTTGGCGGCGGCCGAAGCGATGACCAACTTTATGAAGCAGTCAGTTCCGGCATTCGATATCCCGGGCAGGAGCATTGGCTGCCGCTCTTTCACGAGGCGTTGGAAACGCTTGTCGATTATGCGCCCGATGCAGCGATGTCATTTGACTACAATGCTGACGAAGCAATCCGTCAGCGGTTCGATCAAATCACCGAGCATTTCGAAGCGCGCGCAGAATCCCTAGAAGCCGAAACCTTCGGTGCGCCACCTTATCATCCGGTTCCGCCCGACCAGATGTTTCTCGATGGTGCAAGCTGGGCCAGTTTGCTGGATGGCCGCCAAGCCTACCGTCTCAATCCGTTCCCAGCTGAAGAGAGTGAAACAACGCGGTCCTGGGCAGGGCAGCCCGGGCGGTCTTTTGCCCCTGAGCGCCAGCATGCCGACACCAATGTCTTTGATGCCGTCGTTGGTCATGTGCGTTCCCGGATCGCAGACAAGCGCCGCGTTATGGTGGCCGCATGGACCCCCGGTTCACGTGAACGGTTGATCAGCCTTCTTGCTGATCATGGTCTAAAAGACACCCGCCATGTCGCAAACTTTGAGGAAGCCAGGAGCCTGCCGGGCAAGGTTGTGGCGATGGCGGTTCTGGGTTTGGAAAAGGGATTTGAAACCCCGGACCTCACCCTTATCGGTGAGCAGGACATCTTGGGTGAGCGCCTCATCCGGCCCAAGCGCAAAGCGAAGCGCGCAGCTGATGTCTTAAGTGAAGCAACGAGCCTCTCCGTGGGTGATCTGGTCGTCCATGCCGATCACGGCATCGGCCGTTTCTCTGGCCTCAAGACGATCGAGGCGCTGGGCTCCAAGCACGACTGTTTGGAATTGCATTATCACGGCGGCGATAAGCTCTTCCTGCCGGTGGAGAACATCGAACTCTTGTCCCGCTATGGCGGTGATGAAACATCAGCACAGATTGACCGGCTTGGTGGGGCTAGTTGGCAGACCCGCAAGTCGCGGCTGAAACAACGCTTGTTGGAAATCGCAGGCGAGTTGATCAAGGTGGCTGCGCTGCGAGAACTGCGAGAAGCTCCGCCCATGACCGTGCCACAAGGGGAGTATGAGGAGTTTGCCGCCCGATTTCCCTATGAGCCAACTGAAGATCAAGATGCTTCCATCTACGCGGTCTTGGAAGACCTCGCCTCGGGGCGTCCCATGGATCGTTTGGTCTGCGGCGATGTCGGTTTCGGCAAAACTGAAGTTGCCTTGCGCGCAGCCTATGCTGCCGCAATGAATGGCGCCCAGGTTGCGGTTGTCGTGCCGACGACATTGCTCGCGCGCCAGCACTTCAAGACATTTTCGGAGCGCTTCGAAGGATTGCCGGTCAAAATCGCTCAGGCCTCAAGGCTCGTTGGCAATAAGGAACTCAACACGGTCAAGGAAGAGCTCAAAAGCGGCGATATCGACATCGTCGTTGGAACCCATGCGTTGTTAGGCAAACAAATCGAATTCCAGCGCTTGGGACTGTTGATCATCGACGAGGAGCAGCACTTTGGTGTCGCCCATAAGGAGCGTCTCAAACAACTGCGCGAAGACGTCCACGTCTTGACCCTCTCGGCAACACCGATCCCGCGCACCTTGCAACTGGCACTGACCGGAGTGCGCGAACTCTCGCTCATCACAACGCCGCCCGTCGACCGATTGGCGGTCCGAACCTACATCACACCCTTTGATCCCGTCGTGATCCGTGATGCGCTACGCCGCGAGCGTTACCGTGGTGGCCAGACGTTCTACGTTGTACCTCGTATCTCCGACCTCGACGACGTCGCTGAGTTCTTACGCGAATCTGTGCCGGAACTGCGCGTTGCCCGTGCCTCTGGCCAGATGACACCGACCGAGCTTGAAGACGTGATGACGGCGTTCTACGAAGGCAAGTTCGATATCTTGTTGTCGACGCCGATTGTTGAATCCGGCCTCGATGTTCCAAATGCCAATACGATGATTGTCCACCGTGCCGATATCTTCGGTCTGGCTCAACTCTACCAGATCCGTGGACGCGTCGGCCGATCCAAAACGCGGGCTTACGCCTACATCACGACGCAGCCTGGCAAGGTCCTGACGCCGGGGGCTGAAAAGCGGCTGAAGGTTCTGCACTCGCTGGATTCACTTGGTGCGGGTTTCTCGCTCGCCTCCCACGATCTTGACCAACGTGGCGCAGGAAATTTGCTAGGCGAAGAGCAGTCCGGCCATATTCGCGAAGTCGGCTTTGAGCTTTACCAGCAGATGCTCGAAGAGGCCGTAGCCGCAATGAAAGGCGGAGAAGAAGCCGTAACCGGCGATCGCTGGAGCCCGGAAATCTCTCTGGGCACTTCAATCCTGATCCCGGAAGAGTACGTCACTGATCTGCAAACGCGCCTTGGTCTTTACCGCCGTTTGTCCAGCCTCGAGACCCGTCCGGAGATCGATGAGTTTGCCGATGAACTCGCCGATCGGTTTGGCCCACCGCCAGAAGAGGTCAATCACCTCCTTGATGTAATGGAGATCAAAGGCTTCTGCCGCCGTGCAGGTGTCACCCGCGTGGATGCTGGGCCGAAAGGGGCGGTCGCGCAGTTCCACAATGACAAGTTCGCCAACCCGGAAGGCCTCGTGCAGCTGATGCAGGGATCTCGCGGTCTGATCAAGCTGCAGTCGGACCATAAGCTGGTCTTCAAAGGCAATTGGGATCTGCCCGAACATCGCCTCAAAGGTGTTCGCGGTTTTATGGCGGAATTGGCCGAAGTCGCCGAAAAGGCCCGTAAAGCTGCGTGAACAGTGCTTCTTCGGCAAGCGCATTCAGCGTTAGTTAATCCCGCCATCTTTAGAAGCTATTCCTACAGGCTGATATGCCCGCTGAGGTCGAATTAACGCAGCCAGCCCTCACGGGTGGTTCGACTGAAACGCGAGTGACTTAGGAAATCGGGGCCGACGCGAGCGCAAGAGGTGTTTTGAAAATGCGAACGTTAGCAATTCTGGCTTTCAGCATGTTGGCGATGAACTTCACCAGCACAGCCAATGCCCAGGGATTCGATTGCCGGGACAGGTTATCGCCCGATGAAGAAACCATCTGCGAGAGCGAAGTGCTCCAGCGTCTCGATGACGAACTCAATGAAATCTACGAAGACGCATTGGCCTACACCAGCGATGATCGCCGGGACCGACTGCGCGATGAACAGCGAAGTTGGATCGAAACACGCGGCAACTGCCGACGCCGAGAAAACTGCATCGAACAGCTCTACCGCGACCGCATTGCCGAACTCGAACAAAACTACCGTGATCGTCGTCGCGACCGACGCGAGGTCCATGACGGAAACGCCCGCTGGTCTGCGCTCGGTGTGGTTGAAGCGGACCGGCGTTACGAACGCCTCGTGATCCCCGTTGGCTTTTCCAAAGGCCGCTTCGATGCGCTCCAGTTTCGTGTGCGCGACGCTCGCGTGCGTGTGCGCTCCATCGTCGTTCGCTACGGCAATGGCCAGCGTCACCGCATGCGTTTCCGCCGGACGTTTTACGCCGGCGAGATTTCAGATCTTCTCGAACTCCGCCCTGCCGGACGTGGTCGCTTCATTGATCGCATCATCATCAAGGCCCGCACGCGCGGATTTGATGGCAGGCGCGCAAGGGTCGAGGTTGCCGGACGTCTGATCGGCCGGGGTATTCCAAGGGGTGGCCCATTCGCCCGCGAATACGACCCAGAGCTTGATCGCAAGTACAGCCGCGGCGACCGGGAATATGGCAGCGGTGATAGTGAGCGCCGCGAATATGGCCGCGCGGATGATCCAGACCGCGAGTATGGTGGCAACGCCGACGACAGCCGAGAGTACGGCCGTCGCGATGGCGGCAACTACGGTGAGGGCGAAGACTACGATAGGCTTCGTCGACGTTATGAAAACGACGATACCGCCAGCCTCGATCGCGACAACCGACGCACCTGGGATCTTGGCAACGATGAGGACAATGATCGACGCGACAGCCTCTCAATCGATGACCAGTTGCTCGACTTCATCAAGAACGAGTTTCATCGAACCGCCGAGATGAGCCCAAGCGAGCTGCGCCGGACATATGCACCGCGCGTTGATTACTACGGCGATGACAACAAATCGATTTCTGCAATCATCAAGGACAAGCAGAACTACGGTGAGCGCTGGAGCGACCGAGCATTTCGCGTCGATGACGGGACGCTTAAGGTGAGAGAAACCCGCTCCCGCAACATCTACGATGTCACCTATCGCTATGATTTCCACGTGCGTGGCGATGGTCGCGAAAGCCGAGGGCGCGGCGAGACAACACTGCGCATCGATACCAACGGCGATCGCTTTGTGATCCTGAGCGAAAACGGCAAGGTGCTGAAGCGTTATTGAGCCGCAGCAACCGACGCCCACTGGTTAGGACGCCGTCGCTACTTAACTCAGACTGAACAAGCGTTGGCAACGAGAGCGCTGGGTCCGTTGCCAACGCTATTTCTCAAGCGCCAGCTGCTTTAGCTTGGGCTTCCGCATACTCAACCAGGATTGATCGTTTGACCTTGCCGTTCGCTGTCCGTGGCAACGAGGGCAAAAACCTGATTTCGCGAGGTTGCTTGTAGGCAGCGAGGCGCGTTTCCGAGAAATTGAGGATAGACTGGGGCGCAGGTGGGGTTGTCCAATCCCGCGGCACAATGAATGCACCAATCACACTCAGGTCCTCGCGCACCCGAACTTCCGCACAGGCGACTTCAGCAACTTCGGGATGCTCCGCCAAGGCAGCTTCGACTTCCTGAGGCGCGACGCGATAGCCGAGGGCTTTCATGACATCGTTGGCGCGACCCAAGTGCGTAATGTATCCATCCGCATCCATCCGCCCGAGATCGCCGCCGATGAACCAGTCGCCGCGATAAACCTCGGCTTCTTCTTCGGCACGGTTCCAATAGCCGATCATCAGGCCAGGATCGCTGCGGTGTACGGCAATCAACCCGTCTTCCCCAAGACCGACCGGTTCAAGCCCATCGTTCACGGGCAGGATGGCAACCGCACGACCCTCTTGTGCTTTGCCGACCGTCCCGGATTTGGCGGGCGTTTCGGGGCCGGTCGAGATGTAGGTGGAGATCTCGCTCATGCCGAGCGCTTCATAAAGTGGCTTGCCGGTTGCCTCTTGCCAGTCGTCAAACAGTCCCGGCGGCGGCGTCTCGCCAGCAACGAGACCATGCCTCAGGCTGTCAAACGAGGTGGGATCATTCACACCGTATTTGAGTATCTGCCGGAATAGGCCAGGCACGGCTGCAAACAAAGTAGCTTCGACGGATTTGATCAGCTGCGGCCATACCGTTGGGGTCTTCTCGCCGGTATAGATGATGGCCGTCGCAGCATTCGCCCAAGGATCGGTCAGCCCTGTGCCAAGCGTGAACGTCCAGTTGAATGCCCCAGCATGTAGCATGCGGTCATCGCGATTGAGACCATACCAGCCTTGGTACATCGGCCGCCGACCCCAAGCCGCGCGATGAGCATGCAGAACACCTTTGGGATGTGCGGTAGTGCCGGACGTATAGATCAAATAAGCAGGCTCACCAGCGCTGGTGTTGGCCCAGTTGGCGCGCCCGCTGTCTTGCGCCATGACCGATAGCTCGCTGGTCGTAAGCTGCATGAGCCCACGACCCCACACACCGATCTCAACGTTATCTTCCGTTGCAACGGCACGCGCGCCGCTATCACCAATCAGGAATGCGACTTCCTTATCTGTCAGCTGACTTGAGGCGGGTATGGCGATCATGCCAGCTGCCAATGCTCCGAAAAAAACGAGCGGATAAAGGCTGTGATTGCCGAGCCGCAAAAGCAGGCGATCACCAGGTTCTAAGCCGCACTCCAGTAGTCCCGTGGCGATGCGCAGAACGTGATCTTCAAGCTGTTCAAAGCTCCAGACTTCCGCAGGCATTTCCGCCTCGACATTGTCGATGACGATGAGACCCGCCTTCTCTGGCGCAGCGGCCGCTGCACCGGCAAGGCAGTAGCGCGCCATATTGAAGCGTTCCGGCGGCGGCCGGCCTTGGAAACCCGCAAGTTGCGAGATTAGCGTTGAAGAAACCTGGCTGTCGGTCATGGCGAAGCCCGTGCAGCCTCGGCCGCCCACCAGGTGTCGAGCTGATATCCAAAGAGCGACGTCTTCGTTGGATATTGCAGCCGCGTCCAGTATCCCACCCATTGCTTTGGCAGATAAAACAACGGCACAACGTAGTGTCCGGAAATCAGAACCCGGTCGAGTGCGCGCACAGCACTCACAAAATCTTCTTCGCTCTTGGCTGCCAGCATGGCTTCGATCATCGCATCGACCGCTTTGTTCTTGACACCAGCGAAATTGAAAGTGCCTTCGCGGTCGGCAAGCTTCGAAGACCAGCGAAAGATTTGCTCGTTCCCAGGTGAGAGAGAAGACGGCCAGCGCGTTTGGATCATGTCGTAGTCGTAGGCCTTAATCCGCGATTGATACTGAGCGCTATCGACAACCCGAACACGGGCATCGATGCCGAGCTTGGCAAGGTCGCGGCTAAACGACGAAAACAAGCGTTGGTTTTTTGTCGTACCTGCAAGCAGCTCGAACGCCAATTGTTTGCCGGTAGCTTTGTTAATCAATCGGCCATCTTGCATTTCATAACCGGCCTGTTTGAAGAGTGATAAGGCTTTGCGCCAATTCTTCCGGTTGCGGCCACTGCCGTCTGTAACAGGCATTCGGTAGCTGCCATCCATCACAGACGGCAAGACGGTATCCTTAAAGTTCGCCAACAGCTGGCTCTCTTTTTTGCTTGCCGCTTTCCCCGAAGCAGACAGCATCGATCGTTCAAAGAAGCTCTGAGTTCGTCGAAAAAGCCCATGGTAGAGGTTCTTATTGATCCACGCGAAATCGAATAGATGGATGATCCCCTCACGCACACGGGGATCAGAAAAGATAGCCCGACGCGTGTTGAACGCCAGCGCATTCATGCCAGCCGGCAAGCCAATATCGATCTCTTTCCTCCGCAGTTCAAACGCTCCGCGCTTACGCTCGCCATAGCCGCTTGCCCACCGCGAGGGATCATCCTCAACGCGCAGGTCGATCTTGCCGGAAAAGAAGGCTTCCAGCATTGAGGCACCATCGCGGAAGTAATCATAACGGATGCGTTCGAAGTTAAACCGCCCACGCGTCGAGCCAAGGTCCTTGGCCCACCAATCCTGATTGCGGCGGTAAATGAGGCCGCGCCCAGGGTCCACACTTTCGATGATGTAGGGACCGCTTCCGACTGGCGGTGTCAGCGTCGTTTTTTGGAAGCTTTCTTCGTTGAGCAGGTGAGACGGCAACACAGGCATGAGGCCAAGGATCAGCACCAGCTCTCTGTCACCCGGCTCAAGGTCGAAGTGAACCGTCTCAGCGTCAATCTTCTGCGCCTTGGTGACCTTCTTGTAGTAGGCGCGGTGATTAGGCCGTCCGTGATCTCTCAACGTCTTCCAGGAAAATAGAATGTCGTCCGCATCGATCTTGTTTCCATCCGAGAAACGCGCCTTTGGGTTCAGGTGAAACGTCACCGAACTGCGGTCCTCAGGAACGGCAATGCGCTCGGCAATATGGCCATAGAGCGTGAAGGGCTCATCTAGCCCCCGCGTCATCAGACTTTCGTAGAGAAAGTCGCGCAGACCTTGGGACGGTACACCGCGCACGATGAAAGGATTGAGACTGTCAAATGACCCAAGAATTCCGATACGCACCTCGCCACCTTTTGGCGCACTTGGGTTCACGTAGTCGAAGTGCTGAAAACCGCTCGGTTTTAGCGGTGCCCCATGCATCGCGATGGCATGCTGCGGTTCAAGGCCGGCAGTTTTCGCATTTGCAGGCGCAGCGTGCGATTCCTCAGACATCGCAGGTAAAGCCGATATCAGGACGAGCACCAAATAGCCCAAGAGGCCTTGAGGCCGAGAGCTCGCGAAAAAACCAGGTTTCATAATTTGCGCCTGTCCATATTCACAAAATGCCGCACGTCAGCCTGACCGCGGCCGGAGTCGGTTATCTGGCGGCACCATAGTCTTGAGAACTGGGCGGTTTCGAGAAAAAAGCGCTTGTTGTTACTGGCAAAATTCGTTGCGAGATTGCAACTTAGGGGCGGCCGCCCTTGAGTTTGCTCAGGATAGGAGCATTTCCCGTCACGGAGTTGCCTCATTCAAGACAATAACCACCTCTCAGGGGCGTAGTGAAACGCCCGAACCTGCGCGCCAAACGGGTGCTGTCAGTGGGGCTGAGCTGGCGGGGCCAGCTTTTAAACAAAAGGTTGATAGCTCTTATGATGCAACGGATTTTCAACACGCGGACGCATGCGCTGGGCGCTGCCCTTCTTATCGCTGTGGCTGGAGCAATGACACCAGCTCAGGCACAAGATGCCAAAAAGGACGGCGCTAAGAAACAGAGCGCCTGGGTCAAGCTGTGCGAGAAAGCACCGCTCGTAAAAGCCGATAAAGACGGGAAGAAGAAAGAAGAACAAAAAGAAATCTGCCTGACGCACCATGAGCGTTTGGACGGCAACACGGGCATGGTTCTAGTCTCGGCTGCAGTCCGCAAAATCGCAGGCTCTGACCGCCAGAGTCTAATGGTTATGGTCCCTCTCGGAATGGCTATTCCGGCGGGCGTCCGCGCTGCGGTTTATACGCCTGCCCAGTGGGAACGTGCCGCTAAGAACGAGAAGATTGACGATAAAGAACTCAAGCCGTTCGAGTTGAAGTACTCGCTCTGCCATCCTGCAGGATGCACCGCGGAAGCCGAAGCAACCCCTGAACTCATCGAAAGCATGAAAAAAGGCGGCGGCATCATGGTTCTGGCCATGAACGCAGCGACCCAGCCGATCGGCTTTCCTGTTCCTTTGAACGGATTTACAGCGGCTTACGACGGTGACCCAGTTGATAACGCGGCCTACGCTAAGGCCCGTGGCCAGCTGATGGCTCAGATCCGCGAACGTCAAAAGAAAGCAGTCGAGGCTTACAAAGCCGAGCAGGCCAAAAAAGCAGGCGAGAAGAAGTAAGCTGCTAAATCAACTGACCCTGGCTGTTTACACTTAACCGCCAGTCACGCAGACAGACAATTTAATCCCCGTCAAACTCCGGTTTGGCGGGGATTTTTGTTATGGAGCATAGCGGGCGGGCGATCCCTTGGCCTACCTCCGCCCGAACGCCTAACAGAGAGCGTGGCACCTGGAACTGACGGTCGTTTACGGCGGTCCACCATTTTCAAGCGCTCCCCTGCTGCCAACACCCGTCCCCCACCAACACCCGCCTCTAAAATTCACCCGCGCCCAAATGTGAACAAAGTTCAAATGAACCATGATCATGATAGAGTGATGCGCTGACGTGCTCATCAGATGGTCACAGGGCTAGGGCAGTTGAAACGATTAGGGCTCAGCCCGCAGCCAGGTCCAAAATCCGATCAGCGCACGCGCACGATTGCATGCCAGTTTGAAGGGATTGACGAAAGCGATGTTAGGCAAGAGTTACGCTGACAGGTTGGAACGCGATCTCCCTCAGTGGATCGCCGCCGGTTGGATCAGCCGGGACGGTGCCAACGCCATCCTTTCCGAAGTTCAAGAACGGGAAAGCGGCGAAACCGGTTCGCACCGCCTCATCGGGATCTTGAGCGTGCTGGGTGCGGTACTGATTGGTGCTGGCGTCTTAAGTTTCGTTGCCGCCAACTGGGAAGCAATGCCGCGACTTGCGCGTTTGGGGCTCTTGGTTGGTGCGATCTGGACGGCTTATGTCGGAGCCGCAATCACCTTCCAGCGCGGCCTCGACATGTTCGCCCACGCGCTTGTGCTGTTGGGGTCGGTCATCTTTGGCGCGAGCATTATGCTCATCGCGCAGATGTACCACATGAACGGCAATCCACCTGACACGGTCGTCTTATGGGCAGCCGGCGCGTTACTAGCTGGCGCTGCGTTCGGGTCAAATCCCTCCATCGTCTTCAGTCTTTTGCTGGCCTGCTTATGGGCGGGCTGGGAAACGCAATTACAGGATGCTGTGTTCTGGCCATTCGTCCCGGTTTGGGCGTTGCTAGCCGGCCTGCTGGTCTGGCGCGACTGCCGTTATGGAGAGGTAATTTCAGCTTTTGCAATCGGAACGTGGATTGTGTCGCTGGGGTATCTGCTGCCAGATGGACCCAACCATAGCCTAGTCATGCTGCTAGGAGCGTTGATCGCCGGAATTGGATTGGCACTCACTCAAACCGTAACGCTATACGAACGACACGGCCGCTTGCTGCTGGTCTTGGGGTATGTCGTCATCTTCGCGGCAATGCTGGCCGAGCAGTTCTTTACCTACAAAATCCCATTTGAAACGCTCGCAGTTCTGGCTCTGATCACCTTTGCCGTCTCGGTCGCCGCCATGTGGTGGGGAATTCGCACCAACGACAAAACCCTCACCCGCACAGCTTACGCCGCGTTCGCAATCGAAGTTGTCGGCATTTACCTGAAAACCATCGGCTCCCTGATGGGCACCTCCATGTTCTTTGTGAGCGCGGGCCTCGGCGTGATCGCCTTGGCAACGGGGGCCTTCTGGGTCAACCGGCGCATTAACGGCCAACCAGACACAGAAAGAGCTGCCTCATGAAACGCTGGAGTATGAAAGTCTGGGTGGCTGCCTTGATCGTGGCAGGACTTCAAACATCGGCCTTAGCCTACATGGTTTTAAACCGAGCCAATTTGATCGCCGAGGGCCGCGAGATCGTGCTCGATGTCCGTCCTGTCGACCCGCGCAGCCTCTTCCGTGGCGACTACGTCATCCTCGGCTACGGCAATATTTCCAGGCTCGACAAAGAGCTGCTGAAAGATATCGGTAAACGCAGAGACTCGATGCAGGTCTTTGTCACCTTGAAAAAGGGCGACGAAGGCTGGCAGCCAACTTCGGTAACCAAGAGATATCCCGCAAACGTCGCAGCGGACGAAGTGGTGCTCAATGGCCGGCTACCAAATAGGTTTGCCCACCGCGTCACATACGGCATCGAGGCGTTTTTTGTGCCCGAGGGCGAAGGCAAAGAATTGGAGAAGCTAATCCGCGCTGGGCAGCTGAAGGCGATCGTCGCCGTCGGATCAGACGGGACGGCGGCGCTCAAAGGATTAGAGGTCGAAGGCGAGCGCCGCTACGACCAACCGCTGTTTTGAGCAAAGCGGGAACGACAAACAGATTGGCGGCAGCACCGAGTAAACCGAACCGTTCCTGCGACAGAGCCCTGCAAACTAGCGCTTTTCGTTTCTGATCTGATGCCATTCCCAGCGTTGCAATTGACACGCTGGCCGCCCTGCCTACAGTGCGCCGCAACACAATCAGCAAAGAAGACAGGAAAGAAAGCCCGTATGGATAACGCCAGCCGGACCCCTTCGAAATTCTATACGCCTCTCGCAATTGGTGCGCCTGAACCCTATCGCGCCCTGCCCGTTCGCCTGGAGCGCATGATCCACTTTGTGCCACCGCACAACGAAAAGATCCGGTCCAAGCTCGATGGCATGATCAAGAAAGTCGATGTCATCCTCGGCAACCTAGAAGATGCGATCCCCGCAACGGACAAGGAAGAAGCGCG
This sequence comes from Filomicrobium sp., assembly GCA_040219445.1. GTDB lineage: Bacteria > Pseudomonadota > Alphaproteobacteria > Rhizobiales > Hyphomicrobiaceae > Filomicrobium. Next base: position 98,515 of record JAVJSM010000004.1, read on the forward strand.
TGCCGGGTTCATTTCTATGGCCAAGGAGCACGACTACGGCCAGACCGGCCTGTGGACGCGGATCAACTGCCTCAACTCGCCATGGGCCCTTGATGACATCACCCAGATCGTCACCGAAGCGGGCAACAAGGTTGATGTTATCATGCTGCCAAAGGTCGAAGGACCTTGGGACATCCACTACCTCGATCAGCTGTTGGCCCAGCTTGAAGCCGCCAATAATGTAGAGCGGCCAATCCTCATCCACGCCATCCTGGAAACCGCCGAAGGCGTCAAGAACGTCGAAGCAATCGCTGCCGCGTCGCCGCGCATGCACGGTATGAGCCTCGGTCCTGCAGACCTCGCTGCCTCTCGCGGAATGAAAACGACCCGTGTTGGTGGTGGCCATCCAGATTATGCGGTGCTTGCCGATCCAAGCGCTGATGCTGAGGCTGCCCGGGCCGCCTACCAGCAAGATCTTTGGCACTACACGGTCGGCAAAATGGTTGATGCCTGCATGGCCTATGGGATCAAACCCTTCTACGGCCCGTTTGGCGACTTCTCGGATCAAGCTGCCTGCGAAAGCCAGTTCCGCAACTCCTTCCTGCAGGGCTGCCTTGGTGCATGGTCGCTTCACCCCACGCAGATCGAAATTGCCAAGAAGGTTTTCAGCCCTGATGCGGCTGAAGTTGACTTCGCCAAACGCATCCTGGAAGCCATGCCCGACGGCACCGGCGCAGTCATGATCGATGGCAAAATGCAGGACGATGCAACCTGGAAGCAGGCGAAAGTCATCGTCGACCTTGCAAAGCTCGTCGCAGAAAAAGACCCCGAAAGAGGCGCGGCTTACGGCCTCTAGGCCGAAAGTCTAAAGCTGTGCGAGCAGGCCCACATGGGTCGAGGCTAAGAGCACACACCTGCAAGCGGGTATCAACCGCATTGGTCCTGGGACGTTGACACGGCCCGGGACTTTTCGTCGTATGTTAACAACTGGATCCAATTGGGGGAGATGTTCGTAACTGTCCAGTCTGCCCGGATAACCAGCGGGGCCTAAGACGCCGCGGTTAAAGGAGGCATGAACTCAACTGGTAAGGCGGTAATGAGTACCATGAAGGAAGCCAAGTACAGTGTTGGGGAAGTGGTCAAACACCGCTTCTATCCGTTCCGCGGCATCGTCTATGACGTCGACCCAACCTTCTCGAATACCGAGGAGTGGTGGCTGTCGATCCCTGAAGAAATCCGCCCCCGCAAAGATCAGCCGTTCTATCACCTCCTCGCCGAGAACGACGAGACCGAGTACATCGCTTACGTCTCAGAGCAGAACCTGCTTCCGGATGAAACCGGTCAGCCGCTTCGGCACCCGCAGGTCACCGAGATGTTTGTCGAAGATGGCTCTGGCGGCTATCGCGCGTTGCATCTCGATTGCCACTAAATGGTCCGCGCGGAGCGACGCCTTGCGTCGCATCCAAATTTGCATCGGCCGAGATTTGACAAGTCGTGCCTGTCACTAGTCGTTTGATAGGCCAAGCATGAGCCGCAGGTTCTGAACCGCCGCCCCAGCTGCACCCTTTCCAAGGTTATCAAGGCGCGCCACGAGCAACGCCTGCGATTTCGCCTCATCGCCAAAAACCCAAATCTCCATGTCGTCAGAACCTTCAGACGGGTCGACGGACAATCGGCTTTGATCGGCATGGTCGGCGAGACCATGGTAGCTAACGCTTTTCGCGCCCTTGTAGTACTTGGCAAACAGGTCATCGAGCTCGCCAAGAGACGGTGCAGCTTCAAGCCCGCCCAACTGTAATGGCACGCTGACCAACATGCCCTGCGGAAAGTTTCCAACCGAAGGAATGAAGATCGGAGCGCGCGGCAGAGCAGAGTGCGTGACGATTTCCGGCAGGTGTTTGTGGTCGAGCTTCAAACCGTAGACCTCGAACACCGGGCCTGTGCCCGCATCGTAGTTCGCAATCATCGATTTGCCGCCGCCGCTATAACCGCTGACAGCATTGATCGTGAATGGATAGTCTTCGGCAAGCTTGCCCGATGTCGTAAGCGGCCGAATGAGAGCGATGGCACCCGTGGCATAACAACCTGGGTTGGCGACACGTTGTGCACCAGCGATTTTCTCAGCCTGCGCGTTCCCCGGATCTAACTCGGCAAAGCCATAGACCCAGTCAGGAGCGATACGGTGCGCCGTGGAAGCGTCGATAATGCGCGGCGCATCGCCACCCAGTTCGTCGGCAAGCGCGACGGCTTCTCTGGCGGCATCGTCAGGTAGGCACAAAATGGTCACGTCGGCGGCCCGCATCATGTCTTTCCGCGCGCTACGATCTTTGCGCAGCTCGTTGTCGATCGAGATCACCTCGACCGATGCGAGATCAGCTAGCCGGTCACGGATTTGAAGACCGGTGGTACCAGCTTCGCCGTCGATGAAAACTTTTGCCGCCATGAGAACGATGACCTCCTGCGCCTAACCTAGGCGGGCGCAATGCCTCTTTCGAGATGCATGAATAGCAAAATGAGCGCCAAACATCATGACGTTAAAACAAACACAGCCCGCAACGGGTGCGGGCTGTGAGAAAACATCGAAGTGATGTGTCGAACGGCTCGGCCCGTTAGCGTTTCGAGAACTGGAAGCTGCGGCGGGCTTTCGCACGGCCGTACTTTTTACGTTCAACGACGCGGCTGTCACGGGTGAGGAAGCCACCCTTTTTGAGCACGGTGCGCAGTTCAGGTTCGTAATGCGTCAGGGCTTTCGAGATACCGTGGCGAACCGCACCGGCCTGACCTGACAAGCCACCGCCGACAACAGTCGCGGTGATGTCGTATTGGTCCGCACGTTCTGCCGCGTGGATCGGCTGCTGCAGGAGCATCTGCAGAACCGGACGCGCAAAGTAATCGGTGAAGTCCTTGTTGTTGACCGTGATCTTGCCGCGGCCTGGTTTAACCCAGACACGGGCAATCGCGTTTTTGCGCTTACCCGTCGCATAAGCACGGCCATGTGCATCGAGCTTCTGCACGTGAACAGGCGCGTCATCGGCGGCAGGTGCAACGCCCGAGACTTCGCCCAGATCTTCAAGTGTCTTTGTTTCTTCGGCCATCAGGGTCAGCCTCTCGCATTCTTGGAATTGAGCGCCTTGACGTCCAGCGCTTCAGGCTGCTGGGCTTCATGCGGATGTTCGGCGCCTTTGTAAATTTTCAGGTTGCGCATCAGCTTGCGCTGCAGTGGACCGCGCGCCAGCATGCGTTCGACAGCTTTTTCAAGAACGCGCTCTGGGAAGCGACCTTCGATGATCTGCTTAGGAGAGCGCTCTTTGATGCCGCCTGGATGGCCGGTGTGCCAATAATAGCGCTTGTCATCGTACTTGCGGCCTGTGAACACCACTTTGTCCGCGTTGACGACAATGATGTTGTCACCGCAGTCAACGTGCGGAGTATAGATCGATTTGTGCTTACCCTTGAGGCGCATGGCAATCAGGGATGCCAACCGTCCGACAACGAGGCCGGTACCGTCGATCAGAACCCACTTCTTGTCCACCTCGCCGGGTTTGGCGACGAAGGTTTTCATTGTTCGTTACCTTGTTTTCGCTGCTCGATCCGAAACGGCGGACCATGAGCGGTCTTCAGTTAGCCTCAAAACCAGCAACGACCGGTTGAGGCGGGTAGCACCGCAAACGAATCTCAAAAAACCGCGGGCTAGCCTGCGGTTCGATCCGGTTGGCGGGAATTCGGAAAAATGCAGGCAAATCAGGATTGCCCAAGCAAGATCGCGTGAGAGATACGGGGTGTCTCGCAGGCTGTCAACAAAAATGCTGGCAGTGGAAGAAAGGGTAGCAAAAACAATGATTTGAAATTGAGGTAAAATAATACCTTAAAGATCTTTTCGCTGCAATCACACGAGTTTTACAGGACCAAGACAGGGCATCGGTTTTCTGCCCCAACTTGAGCTTGCTCAGGCCGCAAACATAACGCTAATGAGGCGCGTGCCGTTCGTGGGCAACCCGCGAACTGGCAACCCATAAGGTGCTGGACCCCGTGGGCTTGGCGCACACTTGCCATGCATGAGGCTGAAGCCAAGGCAGAGGTCACGGGAGCCAGTTTCAAACGCAATCCCGTCGTACAGGCGGAAATCTGGAGGATCGTGCTATGCGGCACGGCAAGTGGTTTATCGCGCTCGTCTTCTCAATCCTGATCGGTGTTTCAAGTTACAGCATCGCCGTATCGGCCCAGGGTGCGGGGGATGATATTCAGCAGTTTGCTCTGAAAGAAGAGCAAATCACAAACCTTGTTGCGGCACAGCCCGACCTTGCGAAGGTCGCCAAACGTCTTGAAGGCATGCCGGATGACGCCGAGGTCAGCGTCCAAAAGGAACTCGACGCCATCGCCACCAAACACGGGTTTAAGAATTTCAATGAACTCGATCAGGTCTCTGCCAACGTCCAGCTGATCCTCGACGGCCTCAATCCTGAGACGGGTGAGTACTTAGACCCGATCGCCGACATGAAGCAGGAGCTTGCCGAGGTTCAAGGCGATGCGGCAATGCCCGAAAACGAGAAGAAAGAGCTCGTGGAAGAAATCAATGAAGCGATCGCTACAATGCCGAAGCTCGAGTTCACGGAAAACATCGCGCTCGTCAAGAAGCATCACAAGATGATCCTGAAGGCTCTGGATGCGGGCGCTGAAGAGAAGTAATCTCTGCCGATCCACACACTCAAAACTAAAAACAGCAGGAGCAGGAGCGGGAGATGACCGACAGTCTGGCAAAATCAAAAACCGAGTCGCAGCCAGAAACCTCGGGCACGATCCTGGAGGCGATGCCGGAGCCCGGCATCGCTGTTGTGACGCTCAATCGCCCAGCTGCCAGGAACTCGCTTTCTCTCGAAGTACTTTACGGTTTGCGCGAGACATTCACGCGCCTCGGCAAAAACTCCGATGTGCGTGCGATCGTTCTGGCCGCAAATGGCCCTGCGTTTTGCGCAGGTCATGACCTCAAGGAATTGACCGGGCATCGCCAAGACGACGATGGCGGCAAGGCCTTCTATTCCGAAACAATGTCGGTTTGCGCCGACATGATGCAAGCGATCGTCAACTGCCCTAAACCTGTAATCGCGTCAGTCCATGCCATGGCGACAGCTGCAGGCTGCCAGCTGGTCGCAACCTGCGATTTGGCTGTCGCGTCGCACAGCGCGAAGTTTTGTACGCCAGGCGTGAACATTGGCCTCTTTTGCTCGACACCGATGGTCGCGCTGTCGCGCAATGTTTCCCGCAAACGCGCCATGGAAATGCTTTTGCTCGGTGAAATTATTGGTGCTGAAGACGCAGCCGAATACGGATTGGTCAACCGCGCTGTCCCCGATGATCAAGTTATGGACGAAGCCATGCAGTTCGCCCGACGCATCGCTGAGAAGTCTGCAGCCACAGTCGCGGTCGGTAAAGAGGCCTTCTACCGCCAACTCGAACAACCGCTTGCAGAAGCATATGATTACGCAGCAGCCGTCATGGTCGAGAACATGATGTTCCAAGACGCTCAGGAAGGCATCGGCGCATTCCTCGAAAAACGCTCGCCGCAGTGGCAGGGCCGCTGAGATGCTACCCAATAGACTAACAATGATAACGCTTGGTGTGGCTGACGTCGCAAAGTCTCGCGACTTCTATGAACGCCTAGGGTTCGTCGCCTCAAGCTTCGAGAGTGAGTCTGTTGCGTTCTTCCAAATGTCAGGAACGATCCTCGGTCTTTATGGTCGCTCCGACCTGGCCGAAGACGCGGGCGTCGCGGATCAGACCGGTCCGTTTAAGTCTACGACGCTTGCCATCAATTTTGAATCCAAAGCCGAAGTCGATGAAGCGCTCGCATTTGCGGCCTCCTGCGGCGCGGAAATTGTCCAGCCTGCACGTGAAGTTTTCTGGGGTGGTTACTCGGGCTATTTCTCTGACCCAGACGGGCACCTTTGGGAGCTCGCCTACAATCCACTCGCGCCACTCGATGCCAACGGCAACATGACGCTTCCCCCACCTTCAGGACGACAATGAACCACGACGACTACGATGACGGATTGATTGCCGAAACGCTGAACAATGTGCGCACGTTCGCGTTTGTCGGAGCCTCTGCAAATCCAAGCCGACCGAGCTACTTCGCCATGAAGTACCTGCTCGCAAAAGGTTATGACGTTCACCCCGTCAACCCAGGCCACGCCGGAAACAAAATCCTCGGCCGCATGACCTACGCCACGCTCGCAGACGTTCCAGCGCCGCTTGATGTCGTCGATGTATTTCGCAACTCGGAGGCCGCGCTCGAAATCACGCGCGAAGCGATACGAATGAAAGACCAGCTCGGCATCAAGGTCGTTTGGATGCAGCTTGGGGTCAGGAATGATGAGGCAGCTGCAGAAGCAGAACGCGCTGGTCTGACTGTGATCATGAACCGTTGCCCAAAGATCGAATACGGACGACTTTCCGGCGAGATCGGCTGGGCTGGCGTCAATACGCGAACGCTTTCAAGCCGCGCCCCGAAACTCTCAGCCTATGGCGTGCAAAACCGGGTTTTGCCTGTGGGTTTGGGAAAGGCGTAGCGGATCTGAGTCGACACTTCGAGGGTCTGGCCATCAACCGGCCAAGGCACACGCGAGAGACTCACGCCTTACGTTTGCACCGCCGCCTGAATTCTCTGCGAAGTTCACGTCCAACCTCTGCAGCAAGCAAAGTACCACGAGAGATTTGCGCAGGCGAAAGGGAATTGCCCTGCGGGCCACGCAACACACTTGCTGCCTGATCCGCCTCCCGTTGACCAACCGACAATTCCGCGCACGATAGCTCGGTCTTCTTTTTCTTGAACGCGAATAGGCGCACACCCGAAGCATAAGCTTGCGCGGTCGGCCTTTGCCGAACCCAGGCGCGCGTGGGGTCGTTCGTCATGTAGTTGAGAGTTGCCTGGCGTTTGCTGATGCAATTCGGGCTATCGTCGACACAATTCAGCCCCGCCAACGAAGAGCCGATCGAAACATTATTGCCACCACACCCTGCCATAATCTGGCTGGCGACAATAACCATCGGCGCAAGCAGCAAAGCGTGTCGCATCGTAATCCCGCTTCAGCTTGGGTTATCAAGAGCCGAAGCCACGTGTGGCACTCAGCTTCTTCCCAAGACTTGTTATAACTCGCAGTAGCCCATAGAAGGCCGCCGTGGCGCGGTCAAGGCAGATTGCGGCGGGAATTGGCCCTTCCATTGTTGACCCGCCGCCAGCAATGACGTCACAACAAGGGCAAGAAGCTTTTTACGCGATCGGAGTTTGCGCCATGGTTCACGCAATCAGGATTCACGCAGTTGGCGGCCCTGAACAAATGAAATGGGACAGTATCGAGCTCCCAGCACCCGGTCCCGGTGAACTTCGGCTGCGTCACTTAGCTGTCGGCCTCAACTACATCGATACCTACCACCGAACCGGACTTTACCCGGTGCCTGAATTGCCCGCTGTTATCGGCATGGAAGGTTGCGGTGAAGTTATTGCCGTCGGTGATGACGTGAGCGAATTCACAGTCGGCGACCGCGTCGCGTATGCCAATCCACTCGGCGCTTACGCAGAAGAGCGTCTCATTCCAGCTGAGCGCGTTGTGAAGGTTCCCGACGGCATCTCGCCCGAGCAGGCCGCTGCGATGATGCTCCAGGGCATGACGGTGCGCTATTTGCTAAACGTGACCCACAAAGTTGGTCCGCAAACAACCATGTTGTTCCATGCCGCGGCCGGCGGCGTTGGTTTGATTGCGTGCCAATGGGCCAAGCACTTAGGCGCAACCATTATCGGAACGGTCGGCTCGGAAGAAAAAGCCGCATTGGCAAAGGCAAACGGCTGCACGCACACCATCAATTACCGTACCGAGAATTTCACCGAACGTGTTCACGAGCTAACGGATGGCAAGGGCGTGGATGTCGTCTACGACTCGATTGGAAAGGACACCTTCCCCGCCTCGCTCGACTGCCTGAAGCCATTAGGTCTGTGGGTCTCGTATGGCAATGCATCTGGCGCAATTGAGAACTTCGACATCGGCATCTTGTCGAAAAAGGGCTCACTGTTTGCAACCCGCCCGACGCTCTTCACCTACACCGCTAAGCGTCAGGACTTGGTCGATAGTGCAAACGATCTCTTCGATCTTGTCGGGCGTGGCATTGTTAAGATATCGATCAATCAGACATACCCACTGCGGGAAGCGGCTCAAGCCCATCGCGACCTGGAAGCGCGCAAAACAACGGGCTCAACGGTACTCATCCCGTAATCAAGATGTGATTGCGCCAAGGCGGAGCGCGGGTCGAACAACGGCAAGGAAAAAGGGGCGGCAATGTCGGAGACGACACTCGACAACGAACCGGCACCGTCACGGTCGTTGAATGAGGTGCATCGCGGCCTGCTGATCGTCCTGGCTGTGGCGATAGGATACGCCTGCTTGCATGCAGGCTTTCGCCTCCTCGCGTCGAATGTACTTGGTGAGGATGACGTCACCGATATCATCCTGTCGCAGGATTTGCGTGCCGGTTACGATGCTGTCGCACGCCAGCCGCCGCTTTATAATTGGGTGCTCTGGGGCCTTGAGCAGCTTATGGGCCCAAGTCTTGAAACCTTTCTGGTCATCAAATACGCGGCTCTCGTTGCCTCTGCTGGATTTCTATACCTCTCGGCGCGTCGTGCCATTGGTGATCCGCTGTTCGCATTGCTCACTGTCGAATCCCTAGCCCTCATTTACTCCATCGCCTGGCGATATCATGAGGGGTTCACCCACGAGACGGGTGCAATGGTTGCCGTGTTGGCAACGACCTGGCTGTTACTCCGCATCATTCAGGATGGCGGCAACCTGAACTTTGTCTGGCTTGGCATCACCATGGGCCTCGGTTTTCTTACCGAACCCGCTTACATCGTATTCCTCGTTTCGATGTTAGCCGCGGCCTGCTTGCAGTCGGGATTGCGCACAAAGCTATTAGAACCACGCTTGGGTGCGGCCATCATCGCAGCCGTTTTGATCGCGTCCCCCTACTGGTCTTGGTTGCTGGAAGAACCTCGCCGAATGGCTTGGCTTACAGGGTTGTGGTCTGACGGCTGGTCATTCAACTGGGATGGTTCGTGGGATGCGTTTCGAGGGCCGTTTGCTTACTTGGCCCCGCTCATCTTCATCCTGCCGGTGATTTTTCCAGGTTGGCTCAAAACGGCTTTGGCAGATCTGAAAAGAAATCCTCTGGCAGAGCCAGAACCCAACTACGAAATCTTTATCTTACACGCCGGGCTCATAGCGCTGTTCGCGTCAATCTTTGGTGCCCTCGTTTTCGAGATAAGCGGGTTAGCCGTGCATGTCCTCATGCCGCTCTATCTTGCGACCGTTATCTGGCTCTTCGGGGTTGCGCGCCGGTCAGGCTACGAGGAGCACAACATCAAATGGTTCGGCCGTATTGCTATCGCCATCGCTTTGGTGGCGTTCTTTGCACGTATGGCCAACCTCTACATCATGGACCCGGTCTGCAAGAAATGCCGTTGGGGCATTCCCTATACCGTTCTTGCTCAGGAAATGCGTGATCGAGGTTTCGTGGAAACCGGCACCATCGTGAGCTTGGAGCGGGAGCTTTCCGGCAACTTGCGCGCCTTGTTCCCCGACGCCAAGCTGGTCGCGCGAAGACACCCCAGCTTCACGCCTGAAGGCGCAGACTGGACGCGCGGCCGTGTGGCTTATGTCTGGGATGCGAAGAAGATGCCCCCCGAACGCGCACAGCGTTATCTACGCTTGCTTCTACCGAAGGATATCAGAGCTGCCGATGCTGAGCGTTTATCCATCCCCTGGACGCATTTGTTTAAGCCCAAGGGATATCGCACCAGCGATTGGTATTTGCTGATTGTCGATAAGGGCAAAAAAAAGCGCGTGATCAACTCAAGCCGCGAACGCCGCCTGGGTCTTTAAGAGCGGGCTGCTTGAAGTTTTCTCTGCGATGAATCCGTCGTGCCGGTGGCAGGCCATCCCACGCGCCCGCCGCTCATCGTGCTCAAGAAACCTACTGAGCGATCGGACGTCTAACCTCAATCAAGATCCGAAAAACGCGCCGGGTCGGGCTTCAAACCCGTAACGCGCTCTAGCGCAATCGCCGTCAGCACTTTACCAGCCATTGTCTTATGCCCAAGACGCTGCATCTGGTCACCGAACGGAGCACCTTGGCTCGAAGAAACGCCACCAACGTCGTTGGCGCCGAAACCTGCAGCATTCAACACAGGTGCTTGCGCACAAGCCGCAAGCAAAGAACTTACCGCGAGGATGCAAGCAACTCGCACCGTAGCAAAACGAACTGACACAACTCCCCCCGTTTTCTGAGGCAAAAATGCCGTGCTGCAATCATAAAATTCAACGTGCCCCCTGCCAAACAAATTAGCGTCGCGCAGCAGACACACAAGTGGATAAATCGTGGCAGATGAACTCATCCTGAATAGTGAGTTCAGCAAGCCTTATGTGGGGCGACGAGGAGGAGTTTAACCAGCTGGAACGTCAAGATATTTTGAATATTACGGCCGCGTCAAAAAAACTTGCCGGTTGCCGCGGCGGATTGGCACGCCGCCTTAGCAATCCCCAAAAAATGACGACAGGCACTTCCACGTCTTCTGAGCGGCAGACCCGATTGCTTCCCCGGTTTTCTCAATCGTCTTGCCTGTATTCTTGGCCGCATCGGCAACCGTCTTACCAGCATTCTTCAGCCCTTTCTCAGAGGCAGCAACCGTTTGCTTGGCAAGGTCCTCTACTGTTTCAGGAGGTCCGGGCTCGGAGGGTTCTGCAACTTGATCGGGGCCTTTTTCCCGCTCTGCCGCGTCAATTGCTTCCTGCTCGCCTGGCGTAACCGGACCCGGCACGTCATCAGGGTGTTCGGCGAAATCTTGTGGTGGAGCTGCAGGAAGCGCGTCAGCAGGCGTGACAACGACAACCTCTCCGGCGCAATCCGTACCGCTTTTTCGCATCACCGAGCAGGTCTGGTGCCCAAAACGCTTTGCCAGTTCCTTGATGCACAGAAATTGTACCGGGGAGCTTGGGACCAGGTCAGGGCTATCGACTTGGCATCGATAGATCGCAAAGGGCGCATCACAGGTCACGCATGCCTCTTGCGCGGTCGCTGGCACCGCGGCACCCGTCACAACGCCTAGACACGCAACAATTGGTGCGACATACGCAAAAATGCGACGCTGGGCAGCTTCCGGCTCAAAGCTGGCAACCCTGCGCAATTGGGTGGCAAGTTGGCGAAGCGGGATGGACATTAACGATTGTTGCATGACTTCACCTCAACCCCGGCCCCGGCTTTCGTATGCCAAAACCGATAGATAGACCCGACGGGCTTGCCCAACCCCGATTGTCCCCAATATACATCCAATTGGCTCACGACGTCTTGCATTCATCGATTGCGGTCACTAGAAGTGGGCAAACCAACGGAGACGTGGCCGAGTGGCTGAAGGCAACGGTTTGCTAAATCGTCATACGCTGTCAAGGCGTATCGAGGGTTCGAATCCCTCCGTCTCCGCCAAAGACACCCGGTAAGCTTCTGAAATATCGGGTCCAACTGGATCTTTGGCGACAAAGTTGTTCCTTCAACGAGTTGCCTTGCGAAGTTACCGATCCTCAATACCGCCGCACAGCCATTGTAATCGGCGATGATCAAACAAACCGGTCTCCAAGAAGTGAAAGTGAGAGGGCGGCATGCAGAAGAACCGCAAGACGCGTACATTTGATTTGGCGACCCTCGTGGCACTTCATGCCGGTATCGGATCGGCGGTCGGTGTCGCGATCGGCTCGATACTTGTGTTCCTAAATTCTGGTGGTCTGCGGGACCTAATTATCGCGTCCGGCGATCCGATTGTGCCGCTTGTTGTTCTGTATGCGACCCTCGCATCCATCTATGCGATGATTGAAATCAGTCTCGCAATGTTCCCGTTTGCAAATCGCGAATGATCTTTGGTGGTCTCCTATAACTTCCAACGCCCTCGTCCCAATCCAAAGCTGCACCATTGCCGTTTTGCTAAATGCATGAACTGCTAAGGGGCCAGCATGATCGGAACAGTTGCAATCATTGGGGCGGGGACGGCAGGGCTGGTTGCTGCCGAATGCCTACGTAATGCGAACTTTGAAGTTAGCGTCTTTGAAAAAAGCCGGGGCGTTGGCGGGCGGATGGCAACTCGCCGCCGTGATGGATTCTCATTCGATCACGGAGCCCAGTTTGTCGATGCCAAAACACCCGAGTTTAAGCACGCACTGGAAGCGTGGAATGTTGCAGGCGTTGTCGAGCCTTGGTTCAAAAACTGCTTCGTAGGCATCCCTGGCATGTCAGGGATCGCCAATGCCCTATCCAAGGATCAAAACATCTTGTTTGGCTGTCGGGTGACGCAACTGCATCGTTATGAGAATGGCTGGGGCCTTAAAGGAGAAAGCGAAACGGATGCGCCAACGCTAGACCGAAAATTCGATGCGGTGATCGTGGCGATCCCTTCACCTCAGACAGTGGAACTCCTGCAAACTGCGGACGTCAATCTTCCGGAGTTGGAGCAAACCCGGTACGAGCCATGTCTTGCAATGATGGCAGCTTTCGCTGAGCCGATTGCTGGCATACCTGATCGGTTGTCACCGAATGACCCAGTAATAGCATGGCTCGCCCGCAACAGCAGTAAGCCAAGCCGCCCGCAAGCCCAGGAAACTTTCGTTGTTCATGCCACGGCCGATTGGTCGAGACGCCATCTCGATAAGGACCATGACGATATTGCCCAAATGCTTTTGGAGCGGTTTCACAAGCTGTCCGGGGTTCAGCCAGAGCCGACCCTGCTGATGGGGCACCGGTGGAAGTACGCCCTCGTCTCAAATCCGATGGGCAAACCTTACATTTGGAAGTCGGCCATTGGATTAGGCGCGTGTGGGGATTGGTGCCTGGGACCTCGCATTGAAGACGCGTTCCTGAGCGGTCGGGAAATGGCAGAGCAGATTATCTCGACGGGCAAGTTCCCGTGAGATTGGACGATGTAGCTGGTGTCCGCGCCAGCGTACGGACCCAATCCTCCTAGGTTCCGCGCTCTGCAAATTTCCGTCCGATAACTCTCATAAATTTCGTCGCACACTGCCTCACGACCGTTGAGATGCCGTGCACACTTTGCGCATCGCGATCGAAGACCAACTTGTGAAAGTTTCAACCAGCCTGACACGTCCCATCAAGCGTTGACTTAATCCGGGCTTGGCCATCCTAACCGGTTTTCCAAGAGCGGGAAGCGTGCCTCCCATCGGAGCAGCACAGACAAGCGTTCGCAAGATCACCGACCGAGCAGGCCGATGCAAACAAAGGTCACGAGCCTCCCGAACGATCAGGTCAGCACATCGTCCCAACAACAGCCCCACAATCACAACATCGCGTAACGCTGGCGCATATGCGGTGCGGAGCGAAATCCTTCGCCTGATGACCATCACCCAAACAACACGTCTAGCTCATACGAAAACCTGATCGTCAGGTTTTCAATTGACCCCGCAACAAAACCAATATATTACTTGCAAGTAAGTTAATTTCTAATAGGACACTTTTCATGATGTCGCGTCGTACGAAGAAGTTTTACGGCTGGGGCTATGCGGATGAAGAGCTATCGCCAGCAGAAATTGAACCGTGGGAATCGGAGATCGCACAGCGGTACGGATTAGATGCTTTTGACGTATCGCCCGCACCAAGTGCCGAGGAGATTGAGCTAAGGGCATGCCGTGTATCGGTCCCAAGCGCGCTCCAGGCAATTGTCCAAACCGATCACCTGACACGGCTTGAGCACAGCTTTGGTAAGGCTGGTTTTGATACGATTCGTATGTTCGCCCGCACGGTGCCCAATCCGCCCGATGCCGTTGCTTTTCCCAAGACCGAAGACGACCTTGTCCGCGTTCTTGAGTGGTGTGCAAAGATCGGGGCAAAGGCAATCCCGTACGGTGGCGGCTCGTCGGTCGTTAAGGGCGTCGAGGCCCCGATGGAAGCTGATAAGGTTGTGACGATCTCCCTGCGAGAGATGGATCAGATCCTGGAAATTGACACGATTAGTCAGGCGGCACGAATTCAGGCGGGAATCTACGGTCCGGCAATTGAGGATCAGCTTCGCCACACGCGTCTGACCATGCGGCACTACATGCAGGCCTACCAATTGTCGACGCTCGGGGGATGGATTGCGACCAGGTCAGGTGGCCACTTCGCGACGCTCTACACCCACATCGATGATTTCGTTGAGAGCACACGAGTCGTAACACCAGCGGGTACACTGGAGACTCGGCGCTTGCCAGGGTCCGGCGCCGGCCCCAGCCCGGACCGGATGTTCATTGGATCAGAAGGTATCCTTGGCATCATCACGGAAGCCTGGGTTCGCTTACACCGAAAGCCAACGTTCAGGGCTTCTGCTTCCGTGCGCTTTAAGGACTTCTCGCTCGGAGCAGTGGCCGTTCGAAACATCACCCAGGCAGGGCTTTTCCCGGCGAACTGCCGCCTGCTGGAGGTACGAGAAGCATTGCCTGGAATCCCCTGGGACAACGAGGAAGCCGTTCTGGTCCTTGGATTCGAGTCGGCTGATCATCCACTTGATGCGTGGATGGATCGCGCCCTGGAAATCTGCCGTGAAGTTGGCGGAGCGCAAGAACAATCCGGTGAAGGAGATCAGGACCATCGGACCGGAAGCGTCGGGGCTTGGCGGAACCGTTTTATCAGATTGCCATACTATCTGGAGCACGCCATCGCGCGAGGCATCCTTCTGTGGACATTTGAGACTTCGATTACCTGGGACCGGTTCCAAGAGTTCCACGACAAGATCATCTCAATCGCCAAGCAGACCATACGCGAGGTAACCGGTCGGGAAGGTACCGTGACCTGCAGGCTCACCCATGTTTATCCCGATGGGCCCTGCCTCTACTTCACACTTGGCGGGCTGTTAGACAAAACGCGACAGCTAGAGCAGTTTCACCAAATCCTGTCCATCTGCACGGCCGCAGCGGTCGAACATGGTGGGACCACAACACACCACCATGCTGTTGGGCGTTTCCACCGTCCTTTCTACGACAAGCAGCGACCAGAATTGTTTGCAAAGGCCCTGCGAGGTGCCAAGCGAGAGCTCGACCCAACGGGCATGATGAACCCAGGCGTACTCATCGATCCTTGACGAAACACCCGCCGGTGCAATCGGGCGGCGGTCGCCCGGTTGCGCTCCCTGTTGGGGGACTATTACGCCTTGCCCGGTTATCGTATCTGCGCAGCGAGCGTTGCCCTCGGAATCGACACACGCGCACGAGGTGCCTCAGCAGCATTTTCGAAAGGCTCCCGCTATAGCTACGTCCGCCCATCACATGCCGCTATGTCAGGAACGTTTACGCGACTGAGACCGCCGAGCCGCCAGTCCGTCGGTTAAGCGGATCGAGAATTCATCCGCGATTGCCTCCGGCGACATTTCACCATCGGCTTGATACCAAAACCCAATCCAGTTCAAAGCGCCCGCTATGGCGAAGGCCGACATCTTCACGTCGCACTCGCGGATCGAACCATCGGCAATGCCTTCGCGAACGTATTTGCGGAACGTCGCATCCGCTTTCTTTCGTGCAGGCAACACGATGTTCCGATGTTCCTCCGAAAGATCCCGAACGTCGAACCGGATAAGGCCAGCGCCAAAATCCGTCGTCATCAGCGTTGCGTACGCGCGTATCAAGTCGCGCAGCTTCTCCAATCCCTTTCCGGCGCTGCCTTCAATTGCTTCAATCGCGTCGTCGAGTTGTTCCTGTCCGAACATCCAGCACGCGAACAGGATCTCTTCCTTGCTCCGGAAATAATTGTAGAGAGCTGGTTTGGTGATGTTGAGCTGGTCTGCGACGTCGTCCAGCGTTGTGCGATAGTAACCGCGTTCGAGAAACAAGCGGACTGCCGTCTGCAGCAAGGCGGCTTGTTTTTGGTCACGCAGGCGTTTCCGGCTTTCAAAAGGCAACCACGGTGAGTCTTCGGTTCTATTGGATCTTTTCACCATGTGATTACCGCGCCGGGTCCCTGCTATGCGTAGAATAGCGGGAACATGCCGCGCGGCAAACCGCAGATCAAGCGGTCAGCGCAATGTAAGTGTGTCCAGGGATATTGATGAATTACGTTTCTTGTATCGCGACTGTTGTGCCTGAGGCTTGCGGGGGGAGGCAAGCCCCAGGCGTGCTCATGATCGGGGGGGGCTCAGTTTACTTTGGCAGCAGTTGAAGTCTTGTGCGTTTTGTGAAGGCGGTCGAGCCCGGTCCCGACGACATTTGAAAGACTGTAGTTGTCTGCCGCTAAGTCTTGGGCAGAGCTATCACCATTAGCTGCAGCAAGGTCGATGTAATAACGGCCTTTCGCCAAGTCTTTTGCAACCCCGCGACCACGCAGTAACTTCAGTCCGTAATTGTACTGCGCATTGGAATCGCCGCGCTCGGCAGCCTTGCGATCCCACTCTGCAGCCGAAGCAAGGTCCGGACCGCCTTCAAGTCCATACCCATTCTCGTCCATCCACGCCATGAATGTCATCGACTGAGGAAGTTTATGAACCTCAGCGCAGTGCCGAATGATCACGCGCGCCGGCGCGTGCTTCCCGTGTTTAGCAGTCTCGTAGCCGTAGATGCATTCAATATCACTAAGCTGGTTCCGTTCGACTTTGAGCAAAATCCGCTCCAGCGTGTATTCGGCTGGATTCAATACCCCGCCTTCATAAGCGACCATCTCGCCAGCATGCGAAGTCGTGATACCACCGGCAAGAAGACCGGCGACCAGGGCAAAACGAAACTTCTGAAAAACGTTCTTCGTGCAAAACGGGAGTAATTTGTTCATGACGATCCTCATCGATTGCGATGTCTAACGTCATAGGTGTTCGAGGCTCGGCAATGGCCAGCCAAACCTCTTGTAAATGTAAGGAGTTTGTCAGAAGCGGCCGCATAGACTCATCCGTCGTAACGGTAACCAAATCCATAAACGGTCTTGATGATCTGAGGATCAGACGGGTCTTTTTCAATTTTGCGCCTCAGAACCGAAACGTATTGATCAAGCGCCCGGCTGTTGGGCAAGTGATCGCGCCCCCAACACTCATCCAGCAGGACATCGCGCGAAACTGCTTCGCCGCGCCTGTCGTGCAGAACCCGAAGCAACATGACCTCCCGCACGGTTAGGTCAATTAACGCGTCTCCGCGTCGCGCGCGCAGTGAGCGTGCTTCCACGTGTAGATCACTAAGTGAGAAAACCGAACGTTCCGGTTCGGCGCCTGGACTGCTAAATTGGGCTCGCCTCAGAAGTGACTTCAGCCGGGCAATCAATTCACGCGGGCCAAATGGCTTGATGAGATAATCATCAGCGCCTTGTTCAAGCCCAACGACGCGATCAAGTTCAGTGTCACGCGCTGAGAGCATTAGAACGGGCACAACCGGATCTTCTTCCCGAACGGCTTTGCATAACCCCAGTCCATCGAGCCGGGGCATCACGACATCCAAGATCAAAACGTCAGGGCGGGACTTACGGAAGAGTTCGAGAGCTGTCTCCCCATCGGCTGCACAATCGCAATGGAACCCCTCAAGTTCAAGAAGCTCGGCCAAGCCTTGACGTAAGTTATCGTCGTCTTCAGCTAGAAGGACCCGAGCATTTGGGGCGTAGTTTCGACCAGGTTTCAATTTTTTTCGGTCCCGGCTGCAGGCAAAAGGACTTCAAACCTTGAGCCATCAGATCCAATTAGGGCTTTGAACGATCCGCCACGTGAGTGTGCGAGTTCTTCGACCACCTTTAGCCCTAAACCATGACCTTCTTTCACCCCGCCATTGACAGCTGTCGGCTGCGGGCCATCATCTGTCATCAAGAGAAGAACACCGCTATTGGTCTTGCGTGTCGCAATCTCAACGTTCGCACCTGCTGCGTGAGAGCGGGCATTGTCAATCAAGTTGATAAGTATGCGTTCAAGGGCTGGGCGATCTTCGACCGCAACCTCGGAGGCTTGCGTATCAAGCTTAAGGGTGCAGCCGGATTTTAACAGCAGTGGTTCATAGCGTGATAACGTGCTCTGGACCACGTCATCAAGCACGACGGCCGGCCCGGTCTCTCGCTTTTGGGGAAGCCCGCGACTGCGCCTGAGCGTATTGTCAGCGATATCGGCTAGGCGACCAATCTCAGTTTCGAGGGCGGAGCAACAGCGCGAGATCGCAGCGTTGTCGCGACCATGTCTCGCAATCAGCTCCACGTAGATAGCCAGATTGGCAATCGGCGTGCGCAGATCGTGTGACAGTCGCGCGGCGCTATCAGCTCGCATTTGGTTTTGGCGAGCGGATTCCGACTGGAAACGGATAAGGGCGATAAGGGCAAGTCCCCAGCCGACGATGACGGGGATGGAAATTGCCAGGATCAGTGGCGTCGTCGAAGTGGAAGACGTATCAACGCCAACTCTGATGGTCCAGTTGCGAAACGTATTTGAAAGCTCATAGATGGCGGCTTGTTCGGCACCAAATTCCTCAGAGGCCAACGGCCACTGCCGCCGTCCCCACGGGTCAATGAGTTCGGTCGAATTCACGCTAAGCGTTGAAGGGTCAGCAAGGACCTCGTCAAGAATGCGCTGAACGTCATCGAGCCTCGTCGCGATACACAAAGCCCGGGGCGGCTCGATCTGTTCACAAGTCAACAAGGTCGGCGTGCCCTGAAACGTTGCCCATGCCGCACCTCTCTCATCCGCCCCTGTCTTCTCCAATGCGGCCCTGAGCGCTGTACCAAACTGATTTAGCATCTGTCGTTCTTGAATGAGCAGCATCGCGTTTTCTTCCGGTGGGAATACACGTCTGCCATCTTCAAATAAGGCCACAAACGGCGGCGAAAGCTCATGTACAGCACGGCGCAAAATGCTCACATAGTCCGTAATACCGGACAGTATTTTACGGGTTTGTTCGTGCTGTTGGGCGACAACGGCATCGGTTTTTGATATGATCTGAAAAGCGTGAGATTTGGCGAGCTGCCGCGCAGCGTCGACTGCGCGCGCCTTCGACGCGGCCTTATCGCTTAATATGGTTTTGATCGCCATAACGATAATGACGAGCAGCGGTACCGTTACGATCGCCACCGTAATGGCATTGAGCCGCACCATGCGATCCATCACAGAATTCGCCGGCATTTTGGTTCCCAGTCGTTTGCTCCGTGTTCGCGCAACCTGCATCAAGTTCATAGCTGCGACTAGGGGGGCAATTGTCAGAAACTCGTCAGGCGGTAGGCAGATCCGGTTGCGCCGTTAATGGCGGCGAACCACTTAGATTGTTCTGACACGCCGTATCCCATCGTTGATTAGGATGAGAGTCGAAGTTGTTTTCGACGCGCAATTCAGAGTCAACGGAGATAGACGAATGCTGCACCGCTGTGTTTTGGCTGCACCTCTAATCATGGTCCTGCTCGCCGGCCCGGCCGTGGCCACTAGCGAAACCGATGATGGGTTTCACAACCCGGAAAATGGCTCGATCGCACATTTCTTGCGCCGAATGGAAGCCGGAGATGTCGATCCAATGGGCTCCGTTTTCGGCTATGCAGCTGCAAAGTCTGGAGACTACACATCAGCGCGGAAAATCTTCGAATACTTTGCGGCTCGCGGCAACACGCAGGCAATGACCTGGATGTCCTGGCTTGAAGACAATGGTTTCGGTGGCCCAGAAAATGCCGAAGCTGCTGCGTCCTGGGACCGTATGGCCATGGAAGCCGGAGATCATATCGGGACATTCAATTACGGC
The DNA here is from genome assembly GCA_040219445.1 of Filomicrobium sp. GTDB lineage: Bacteria > Pseudomonadota > Alphaproteobacteria > Rhizobiales > Hyphomicrobiaceae > Filomicrobium. Next base: position 118,233 of record JAVJSM010000004.1, read on the forward strand.
CTGGATCTGCTACGTGGTCGAGGCGTCGCGCAAGATATTCTCAAAGGTCGTCAAATGATCGATCGCGCAGCGGCAATGGGCGAAAAGTCTGCGCAGGAACTGAAGGCCGCCGACTACGATCTCGATGTCGTTACGCCTGATGCCGACAACTGGAAGTACAATCCATATCTCTACTGACACGTGGCGATATCAATTATCAGAAGCCGACGATTGATGCGGCTTCTGAATTGACGTTTACGCGTTAGCGCTCAACCGACCTTGTCTAATTCAGGATCAATCAACTCAGCAGCGACCGCGCCGCCCGAGGCACACAAAGCGTCAGCTTCTTTTTCGTCGTAGCCAAGCTCGCTTAGGATTTCGCGAGTGTGTTGACCAAGAACTGGGGCGGGTCTTCGAACGCCTCCAGGAGTTCCTTGGAACTTAATCGGCAGTCCAATGGTCTTCACGCGGCCTGCTTTAAGGTGGTCCGTTTCTGTAACCATTTCTCGCGCGAGCGTCTGCGGATCCGTGTGCATCTCTCCGACCGATAGAACCGGCCCAGCGGGAACTCCCTGAGCCTCCAGAGCTTCCAGCCATTCAGCTGTCGTCTTCGTTTGAAAATGGTCGTTAAGGACGTCCTCAAGCGCCAGACGGTTTTTCATCCTCGCCTTGTTGGAAGAAAATCGCTCATCCTGCCCCAATTCGTCGGCGCCAAGCGCCTTGAGCGCTCTCTCCCAGTTGGAGTCGTTTGCTGCCCCTAAATTCAGCCAGCCATCCTCCGTTCGAAATGCTTGGTACGGCGCATTCAGTGGATGGGCAGAGCCCATCGGACCAGGCGAGACGCCCGTCATGAGGCAAATGGCAGATTGCACGTAGGTTTGGGTGATCGCGGCCTCAAACAAAGACGTGTCGATCCGCTGACCTTCACCTGTCTTGAGTTTATGTACATAGGCTGCGGCACAACCGGTCGCTGCCAAAATACCAGCAGTGATGTCGCTGATCGGCGCGCCGACCTTCACAGGCGGCCGGCCTTCACCTTCACCGGTTATCGACATCAATCCCGACATTCCTTGCGCGATAAGGTCAAAACCGCCGCGACGCGCGTAAGGACCGGAACGTCCAAAGCCAGAAATTTCACAGTAGATTAGCCCGGGGTTGATCTCCTTGAGGACATCGTAGTCAAGCCCCAGTTTTTTCATCGTGTCATGGCGGAAGTTTTCAACCAGACAGTCAACCTGCCGAACGAGTTGCAGAAAAGCATCCCGACCCTGTTGTGTTTTGAGATTGAGGGCGATGCCTCGCTTGTTTCGGTTCAACATCATGAAGGCGGCCGACTCTCCATTAATGTCGGGTGGAACCGAACGGCGGGAATCGTCGCCACCCTCGGTTTTTTCGACCTTCACGACATCCGCTCCCATATCTGCGAGCATGACCCCACAAACCGGACCGGCAACGATCTGCGTAAGCTCGACAACCCTCATGCCCTTTAAGGGGCCAAACTCAGATACGGTATCGCGCATTGTCGGATCCTATTCTCAAAGAGCTCGTTTGGGCGTGCGAACGCGTCGTCTGTGTGACTGCCATGCCGTCAGACACCATTCGGATTTGAACCGACTGTTCGAGCCTCATATTTTGCATTCAGGTGCCGTCGACGCTGTGCTGCGCAAAGAACCTCGTGCGAGGAAAACTTCGAGCATTTTTGCTTGAAGTCTCGAGCCGGAGGAACCGGTGCCCAAGCATCGGTTCCCATTCCAACCGTCAATGAAATTCTACGACAATTGCCAGCTCAAGGAGAACAGACCGTTTCCTATTGGAGCTTGGGAAAACGCCCTGCAAAGCGCCGTTCAATTGGCCGTTAGATTTTCTTCCGCAGCGCCATCCAACGATGCATCTTTTGGGGGCACGTCCACGTCGACGTCCACGAGTTTTTGCCTCAATGCGAAATAGAAGAGTTCAATGTCCGAGGACACGCCGAGCTTCGATTTGATGTTGTAGTTATAGTTCGCCACAGTTTTGCGACTGATGTTTAGTGCGGAGGCAATCTCGGTTGCCGATTTTGCATCCAATATCATGCGCAAAACCTCAAACTCCCGCGGCGACAAGTCTTCTAATTGCGCCTGCTCATGCTCAAGCCGACTGAGCGCAAGCGCGCGGCTGATTTCCGGGCAAATCGCAACTTTACCCCTGGCAACATCTCGGACCGCGTTGACGAGCAACTCTGGAGGACTGCTCTTGCTGATATAACCCTTCGCACCGGCTCGGAACGCCTGCATGACATAGGCCGCCCCACTGTGCATCGTTGAAACGATGACACGCGCATCGGGGTCCCAGCGACGGATATGTTCAATTGCGTCTATGCCACCTCGACCAGGCATTGAGATGTCCATAATGACCAGGTCCGGCCGTTTTTCTTTGTAACTGCGATAGGCCGCGCTGGCGTCGTCCGCTTCTGCAACAACCGTGAGGTCGGCGTTCTTTGACAGCAGCCTGCGATAGCCTTCGCGAACGATCGCGTGATCGTCGACGAGGAGAACATCGGTATTACCCTGTGCCATTGTAAACACCCTTTGCTGGATCCATGGGAATGACTGCGCAAATTTTGAAGCGGTTCTCCGCCGACCGCGTGATGTCGAGCTGACCTCGAAGCGCCATGACGCGCTCACGAATGCCGACCAGGCCTAAGCCAAATCCGGACCGGTTTGCTGGATCAATCTTTCTGGTCGCGCGGCAACCATTGTTTTCTATTGTCAAGACAAGGACCGTGTCTTGATCAGCATGTTCGTGTCGCCGTACCAGACTAACGCGCGCCCAGTCCGCGTTCGTGTGCTTTGCGATGTTCGTTAGGCCCTCCTGCACAATCCGATAGACGTGCAAGGCCGACGACTCAGAGAAGCTCGTCAGCGAGCAGCCAATGAGCAACGAGATCCTTAGCCGTCCTCCAGATCGCTCCTCTTCATTCTTTACGAGCGTCCAAAGGCTATCACCCAGCTCAAGTTCGTCCGTCTGAGGGGGGCGAAGGGTGCAAAGCGTGGCGTGTAGAGATTTGATTGCTGCATTTGTCGTTTGGAAGAGCTGTTGCGCTTCTGGAGCAAGTTTAGGGCATTCCGCATCTGCTGTTTCTTTTATTGATGCGCTAAGCAGGGCGACCGCACTCAAGTGCTGCGCCAATTCATCGTGGAGCTCTCTCGCCAGGTGGCTGCGTTCTTGCTCATGGCCATCCGCCAACTTTTCTGCCAATGCCGCACGCTCAGACATTATTCGCTCAAGCGAACCCGCCAGCGCGTTAAAACCCTCGCTGATCCGTCGCAACTCGAAATATCTTGCGTCTGGCAGGCGACAAGATAAGTCGCCTCTTGCAAACCTATCGACGCCTTTTTCAATATTCGAAACCGGACGGAAAGCGCGCCCGATCAATAGGCACTGGGACAGCACGAGCATCGTGAACATGAAAACTGTGAAGCTAATTCGCCCCGAACTATCACTCCAAAACGCTGCAAGCATAGGGGCGGTCTGTGAAGTGACCGTCAGCGTTCCCTGAAATCTATGACCGCAATAAATTCGGCGGACGACTTTGTCATCGGGTCCGAGGACCCACGTGCCCACTTGCAGTAGCCATGTTGGCAGCGCGGCATTTGTTTTTCCAGCACTGAAGCATGTTTCGAAGTCTGCCTGCTCCGAGAGCGCGACGTACCTGACGCATCCGCCAAAGTCGGAATAATCGCCTATCGCAAGATCCGAAGTTTGCAACCCCGGCGTGCGCACCAGATTTGCAGACGTCCTCGCAAGACGCAGCTCGAGCTGCTCGCTGACAACGTCCGCGAGTTGTTTGTTATCGTGTTGGGATTTCTGATGTTTCGCAGCAAGAAAAAATGACTCGGCGACAATAAAACAAAACAGAGATGCAAATGCCATCTTAATTGCTAGAGAGCACTTTAAACTCAACTCTGGGAATACAGATACTCGAACAGACATTTTGCATACTGACCAATTCAGCGAATTTAGCTATGACGTCAAATGTTCTTTCCTGTAGGGTCTCCTCTGAATACAAAATAGTTTTAGTAGTCTTATTTATTTATAGAGACGAAGGTGAATTAGTTGGTTTTCGGAAAAAGACGATTACTTTAAACAATATCTGAAGTTGCCGTTCTCCAAGCCATGAAAGCGCCTCATGCGCTATACTTCATTTCGCAGTGTTCGTCAAAATAAAGAAGGCCGATTTCAGGGCCTGCCTTATATTCAAAATTGATATTTGCCTGGGTACTTCATGGTGGAACTAATGCTGTTGGATTGTGTCGATTATGTGGATCGGAATATTCACTAAGGAAGTGCCAAATTTATTTCAAGTAGTTTTCTGGAAAATTATTGGGAGGGGAATTTTCCCAATGGTTGGGCAGTAATTTTCCATATCGGAGTTGGTGGTGCGTACGTAATTTATGTTCCACCAAAGCGCTGCTCCGTTTTCACAAACATCGACGTAGCGGCTTGCAACACACAAAGTAGTCAATTGAGTTGGGTGATTGCATGTCCATTTATGAATGGCGGTCGAATAACGCCGGAAATAGCTCCAAAAGAAAACCGTCGAAGAGCCTGAGGCGAAGGCATGCGCACATTTTTGCGATCGGATTTTGGGGTGAGATTTGTCTGCATCGTAGCGTCGATCTCATAGCGCAAGCCGGCAAAAAAGGAGTTCCGTCAATCCATTAAGGGTCGGGGAGGTTGTCTTCCAGATTCCTTCGTCCTGCTCGGTGCTTGGCAGCGAGCGTGTAATAGCGTGAGGCAGTGGATATGAGCTTGGATGTCGACAATCTCGTTGATGCGGAAAAGGGCTTGATTGGCCGTGCAATCTATATTGACCCGCAAATTTACGAACAAGAAGCCAGAATGGTGTTTGCCCGATGCTGGATGTACCTATGTCACGAAAGTCAGATTCCAAAACCCGGTGATTTCTGTACGACATTTATGGGGGAAGACCCCGTAATTGTTTGGCGAGATACGGAAGGCAAGGTTCGCGCGTTCCTGAATGTTTGCCGGCATCGAGGTAATCGTCTTTGCCGTGCTGACAGCGGAAATGCAGCTTCTTTTACCTGCGCCTATCACGGATGGACTTATGCAAACAATGGATGTTTGGTCGGCGTCCCACATCAAGCTGTAGCCTATAATAAAAATTTCGATCGAAAAAAATGGCCCCTTATCGGCGTTGCGCAATTGGAAAGCTACAAGGGGCTTGTGTTTGCAACGTTTGACCCGTCAGCACCGCCGTTGCGCGAATATTTGGGTGAAATGGCCTGGTATCTCGATGCGATTTTCGATCGACGAGAAGGTGGGGTGGAAGTCTTTCCCGGCGTACATAAGTGGGTCGTTCCGTGCAATTGGAAGCTAGCCGCCGAGAACTTCGGTGGCGACAGTTACCATGGCCCATGGGCGCACCGATCCGCCATGAGCACAAACTTCAGTGCCCGGCGGCCACGTCAAAATGACGTGCAAAGATTTCACCTCTCACCGGGAAACGGTCACTGCGTGATGGGCCGGCAGCCTGATGATGCATCAGATGCGCCAGAGGTTGTTGAGTACGAAAAAGAAGGGCGTGCAGCCGTCCGGGAACGGCTTGGCCCACGCATCGATTTGGTCCGGCCGGCAGTTGGTAACGTCTTTCCAAACTTTGCCTTCAATCGCGGCACAGCAAGCACAATCCGCGTGTGGCATCCGCGCGGCCCGGAGCGAACCGAAATCTGGTCGTGGGTCTTCGTCGACAAGCAAGCACCCGGCGCCGTCAAGGAGACGATCCGGCTCACAAGCCTACGCAGCTTTGGTCCGGCAGGCACATTCGAGCAGGACGACATCGACAACTGGCAAGAGTGCACGCAAACCGCGCGTGGACCGGTTGCGCGTGGGCACATGACGAACCTGCAAATGGGGCTCGGCGAAGAAAAGTTTGATGAAGAACTCGGGGCATTGGCCAGCGATTTCTGCATTAGCGAGAGCAACCATCGTCAGTTCTATCACCGCTGGTCGAAACTCATGAACACGAAAGATTGGGCCGAGCTATGAGCAAGGGATGCGCCGCAAGCGATGCCGTGATCGTGCACGACATCGAGCAGTTTTTGTACCAGGAAGCCCGCTTGCTGGATGACTGCAAGTTCCAGGAATGGCTGGAGCTCATCACGGACGACGTTCGCTACTGGATGCCGGTGATGGGGCGTCGATACAGGAAGGGCAGCAAGGGGATGAAAGCCCTCGATAAGGACCAGTATGAAGACCGGGAATTCTCGACCGAAGATGAGCTTGCCATCTTTGATGACACAAAGGACTCGCTTGAAAGGCGGGTCGCCCGGCTCGACACCGGCATGGCCTGGGCAGAAGACCCACCGTCTCGAACTCAACGCATGATTTCCAACGTTACCGTTGGTCATGGCGACACACCATCAGAGATGAAGGTGAACTCGAACTTCATCTTGTACCGCACCCGCGGCGATCTTGAGGAAGACTTTTACGTAGGCAGCCGACAGGACGTTCTCCGGTCGGAAGGTGGCAAGTGGAAGCTCTCCTATCGAAAGATCCTACTGCCGCAGAACGTCCTCTCTTCAAAAAACGCCAGCAGCTTTTTCTAGTGGATTTAGGCCGAAGACAGTCCGCCGAAAGGGAACCGTTATGTCCTCAAAATTTGACAAGTCTCAAGAGCAAAGATGCCCAATGGCAATCATTGGCATGGGGTGCTGGCTGCCAGGCGCCAAGACTCCGCAAGAGCTCTGGGAGAATATTCTCGCAGGGCGTCGCGAATTTCGCCGCATGCCGGACGTCCGCACGCCTGTGTCCGATTATTACGATCCAACCGGCGCCGACCCAGATAAGTACTATCAGAGCAAAGTCGCCGTCATAGACGGATTTGAATTTGACTGGGCTTCCTATCGCATTCCAGAGAGTACCTTCCAGCGCACAGACTCGTGTCAGTTGCTCGCTTTGGAGGTGGCTGATCGCGCATTCAAGGACGCCGGTTTCTCGCGCGAGTCGTTGCCAAAAGATAAGACAGGAGTTTTCGTCGGCAACACCTGCACAGGGGAGGATATGCGCTCGAACACCCTGCGCCTGCGCTGGCCGGTTATCGAAAGGTCGATAACCAAAGCCGGGGAACTGCACGGTCTATCCGCGAACGATCTCCTCTCATTCACAAAGACCGCCGAGGATTGTTACAAGTCAATTTTCCCGCAGATCAATGAAGACTTCCTTGCAGGGTCTATATCAGCCACGATCGCCGGCCGGGTTTGTAACTATTTCGACTTGCACGGCGGTGCGTTCGTCATCGATGGCGCTTGCGCTTCGTCGCTCGCAACGGTCGTCACGGCTGCAAACATGCTTGAGAGCAATGATCTCGATCTCGCATTGGCAGGCGGCGTTGATATCAGCCTCGACCCCTTTGAGCTGGTTGGATTCTCGCGCAACGGGGCTCTGTCGAAAAGCGACATACGGCCTTACGACCGACGCGGCGAGGGCTTCATCGCCGGTGAAGGTGGCGGGTTTGTCGTCCTTAAACGTCTGGACGACGCGCGCCGAGATGGTGACTCCATTTATGCGGTGATCCGCGGTTGGGGCCTAGCGTCAGACGGTAAGGCCGGGATTATGCAGCCGGTCGCACGTCAACAAGCCGCAGCAATCAACCGCGCCGCTACCAGTGCCGGACGCAAATTGGCAGAGCTCAATTTCGTAGAAGGGCACGGTACGGGAACGCGCGCGGGAGACAAGACCGAACTCGAAGGGCTGTCGATCGCCATGGAAATGGACGCGGGAAGCTCGTCTGATTCCACCGACGTGACGAACAACACGGCACTGCGCAGCTGTGGCATCGGGTCTTTGAAATCGCTTATCGGCCACACCAAAGCTGCAGCTGGCGTCGCGTCATTGATCAAGGCGACAGCTGCAGTCAACCGAAGGGTCGTGCCGCCCACCGCAGCTTGTGTCGAACCTAACGATGCGTTCAATAACGCGGCAGATCGGCTGTACCCCATCCGCTCTGGTGAAGTCCATGCATCCGAAACCACGATGCATGCCGGTGTCAGCGCGTTCGGCTTCGGTGGGATCAACACCCACCTCATTTTAGAGGCTGAAGGTACGCCGAGCCCAAGACTTGCAACCCAAACGGATGAGCGCGCGCTGCTCGCCTCGCACCAAGAGAGCGAACTGTTTGTTTTCGGCGGCGACACGAAAGAAGACGTGATCGCACACATTGATGCGGTTGCCGATGAAGCTCCTCTGCTCAGTCACGCCGATCTGATCGATCTGGCCGCTGAGTTGGCCGGTGAGTTGCCACCATCCGCAAAACTTCGTGCTGCTGTCATCGCGAAGACGGCCGACGATCTCGCTACCAAGCTTGCAGATTTGCGAAGAGCTTTGTCCGAAGGTTTGCCAGCGGCGGGACAGAGATGGTCCTCGCCCGGTCCCGATCTATATATCGGTCAAGGGAATGATATTGCCCGCGTCGGATATCTTTTCCCGGGGCAAGGTTCGCAACAATTGGCAATGGCCCGAACCCTCATTGAGCGGTTTGACTGGGCAAGACAGTTGGTCGCGCAAGCGCAGCGCTCGGTCAAAAGCAGCTCGCTCATCGAGGCTATGTTCCCGCCGCTCGATCGCGCGCGCGATGCTTCAGAGGTTGACGCGTGGAAGGAAGCATTGTCGGCGACGGAAGTGGCGCAGCCTGCGATCTGCCTCGCATCCGTTCTGTGCGCGCGCTTCCTGCAATCCATCGGAATTCAGCCAGCCGTTGTAGGCGGACACAGCCTTGGTGAGATTTCAGCTCTTAACGCGGCGGGCGTGTTGGACGAGGAGACCTTGTTCTCGATCGTTTCCCTGCGTGGCCAGGTTATGCGCGGGTCGCCCGATCAGGCAGGTGCGATGGCCAGCCTGGCATGCACGTGCAGTGAAGCTGAGCAAATCGTATCGGAGATTTCAGGCACGCTTGCTGTTGCCAACATCAATTCACCGAACCAAACCGTGGTTTCGGGTGATGCTCGCGCCGTTGAGGCAGCAATCGCTTCTGCGGAAGCCCGTAACATAACGTGTCGCCGACTTCCTGTTTCGAATGCATTCCATTCACCACTCATGGCGCACGGAGCCAAATCGTTTGAAGCAGCACTAAGCATGCCGTCATTTCCGCCGGCTTCCCGCGTTCCCATCAAATCCGGTGTTGAATCTGTAACGATTGATAGCAAGACGGATCTGCGCAGGCATTTAGCAGATCAGATCACTAGTCCAGTAAACTTCGTCGCGCTCGCGATGCGGATGAAAGATCTGTGCGACGTATTCATCGAAGTTGGGCCAGGGCGTGCGCTGTCAGGTCTTTGCCGCGACATCTTTGGCGAAGATGGAATCTGCACACCGCTTGCAGCAAATGCGCAAGGCTGGAACCCCAACCCTGCAGTCGCCGTTGCGTTTGTTAATGGCGTCAACATCAACTGGAGCAACTTCTACGCGCAAAGGTTGGTGCGTCCCTACATCAAGCCATCCAAACGCGTGTATCTCAGCAATCCCGCCGAGAAACCCATTAATCTCAATGGTGCATTGCAGACACCAGCTGAGATTAGCCCAATCGCCTTGTCCGCCACACAGCCTCTTAATGGCGTGTTCGTTGATGAACTGGGCATGAGTTCAGACGAGCTTGGCAAGTATCTTGAGCGCCGAGGAAAGTTCCTCGCCGAAGTTGCCCGTCTGGATATGGCAACGCTGTCCGATGAGAGCGCATCGGCTGGATTGGTCAAGCCGTGCGAAACAAGCACTGCGGTTCAGACGCCAGCTTCCGAGGTAATGACCTCTCAGGCACCAGCTGCTAAAGCACCCGTATCGCAAGCGCCTGTTTCACAGGCACCGGTAAGTCCAGCGCCCGCTGTGCCATCGCGCTTGAATGGTAGCTCCAAAGGAGCAGGCAAGCTTTCCCGCGACAATATTAAAGAACTCTTGGTCGAACTCGTGGCCGAGCGCACGGGCTACCCGGCAAGCTCTCTCACGGCTGAAGCGCGCCTCCTGGATGATCTCAACGTCGATTCCATCAAGTCAGGCGAACTCGTTGCAGAGGCGGCGCGTCGGATCGGCGCAGCCGGTGCCATCGACGCAACCCGATTTGCAAACGCATCGATTGGCGATATCGCAGTGGCACTTCACGAGGTCGCACCTGAAACGGAAGCTCCAGCAGAGCCAGCGGCGGTGCCGCAGATACCCGAGATCGCAGAAATACCAGCGATCGCGGCTGTGGAAATACCTCCGCCAGTGAATCCTACTCCCGCTGGCAATGGGGTCTCAGCAGACTCTGTGTTGACAATTCTGGTCGATCTGACAAGCGAGCGCTCCGGCTATCCAAAATCATCCATCACAGCCGACTCGCGGTTCCTAGACGATCTCAACCTTGATTCAATCAAGTCCGGTGAATTGGTTGCAGAAGCGGCGCGGCGCGTTGGTGCAGCCGGTGCGATTGACGCAACCCAGTTCGCGAACTCATCGCTCAAAGACATCGCGGCTGCCCTCTACGAGGTCGCACCTCAAGCTGCACCCGAACCAGAGCCCGCGCCCGCGGTGGCGACCGTAGCACCGGCCCCTGAAACACCCCCGGTAAGTAGCCCAGTTGGCGATGCTGAGGAAGTTTCAGCCGACTCGGTCCTACAACTACTTGTCGACCTGACCAGCGAACGCTCAGGATATCCGAAATCGTCGATCACAGCTGACTCGCGTTTCCTCGACGATCTCAACCTTGATTCAATCAAGTCGGGTGAATTGGTTGCGGAGGCAGCACGGCGGATCGGTGCAGCCGGTGCGATTGACGCAACTCAGTTCGCCAATGCGTCACTGACAAACATCGCAGCAGCACTTGTTGACGTGCTCCCCAAGCGCGCTCCGGTAATGAAAACGCCGGTGGAAACCAGAGTTAAGACCAAACCTGTCGACCCTGTGCCGCAAAGTGCACCGCCGACCAAACCTATTGAGGGTGACAAATCTTTCGTATCGCGTTACCCGACCTGGACACGGAACTATGTCGTCAATGCCGTGCCGACACCGCGCGAAGATCGAACATCGGGTTCACGTCAAGGCGCTGATCTTGAATTGACGGGTTCTGATTTCCTTGTCTGTTACGATCCGACTGATCCTGAGGCCGCTGATGCGTTGTGTGCGCAGATCACCGCACGCGGTGGCGTCGCAGAACGAGTTTCGTTCGATAGCGTGACAAGCAGCACGCTGCAGAACGGTCGTCGTTTCACACACCACATCGCGGTCTTGCCAAGAACGACGAGCGAAGGTGCGCCGACCGAGAGAGTTGCCAAAATCATCTCTCGGTTGATCTCGCTGACGAACGTTCCCGCTGCGACGCCAGAGCGGCCGACAACAGTCGCATACGTGCAGTACGGCGGCGGGTTCTTCGGCAACAACGCCAAAGGCACCGAGCCTGAGTTATGCAATGCGCTATCGTTTGCGCGCACACTTCACCTGGAGCGCGATGATTTGCGCGTCCGCGTGCTCGACTTCGCGACAACGGCAAACACTGCAACTCTCGCCAAGCTTGTGCTGGAGGAACTTCCAGGTGCGGAGCCGTTCTCAGCTGTTGGCTTTGACGCGCAAATGACCCGACGCGTTCCGGTCGCGACGCTGAGCGAACCGGTGACATACCAACCCCGCGCGGTTGAGTGGTCGCAGCAAGACGTCATTTTGGTGACCGGCGGCGCAAAGGGAATCATGGCCGAATGCGCGCTCGGTGTCGCGCGCCAAACCGGAGCAACACTGGTACTGGTTGGTAGAGGAGAGCCAGCTAAAGCGAACGGAGCGAGCACCGAGAGTGAAATCGACAAGACACTCAGTCGCTTCCGTTCTGAAGGCCTGCGCCATTTCTACTATTCCTGCGACATCGTCGACGCAGATGCGTTAGCCAACGTCGTTCGCAAGATAGAGGCGGAGGCCGGCACGATCACGGGTGTGATCCATGGTGCGTCAATCTTGCGCCCAACCCGAACTGAGAACCTCACAGTCGACGGAGTTCTTCAAGAAATCAGTCCAAAGGTTCTTGGTGCATGGAACCTGTGCCAGGTGTTGGCCAAGAATCCGCTCAAGCTGTTTGCTTCCTTCTCGTCGCTGGTCGTAGAGCACGGGATGCCGTGGAGCGCAGGCTATGGATTTGCAAACGAGCTGATGGAACGCATTGTCCAGACAGCTGCAGCATCGAGCCAGCCAATCCCACTTCAGATCGTGTCATTCGGGCTATGGGGCCAAGTCGGTCGACCGTCCGTATTGAAAACCAACGACCATCTGCTCTCCGTTGGTTTGCACGATGGGGAAATTCCGCCCGAAGAAGGTGTCCGGCGTTTTGTCGAAGCATTTGTCTTCGACCCAGGTGTTCAGCGCTTGTGCATCTATGGCCGCTCGGTCGGCTATCCGACATGGGACCAGTTGCGTCCTGAACCAAAGGTCCCGGCCAATCTGCGTTTTGTCGAGCGTGTCCTTCATGTGGAACCGGATGTAGAGCTCATCGCGCGCTGCCGGCTGACGGTCGATCGCGACCTCTATCTCCACGATCATGTTTACAACGGCATGTATATCGTTCCGACAGTGCTTGCACTTGAGATGCTCGCGCATGCGGCCAGCGCATTGGTTGGGGATGGCATCACGTTGTCCAGGTTGGATGCCGTGGAGATGCCGTATCCAATCATTGTTGACCCGGTAAATGGGCTGGAAATTGAACTTCGCGCCGAAGCGCAGGAAGCGACAACAGTGGACGGATCGCGGCGCATTAACGTCTCGGTCTCAAGTGAACAAACCGGTTTCAAAAGCAGCGTTTTGTCCGGAACGGTCGTCTTCGGAGCACGTCAACGACAGGTGCGAAATGAGCCGATGGATCTCAGCGCACCCGTCCCGATCAATCCACACGCAGACCTATATGGACGTCAGTTCTTCGTCGGACCGAGATATCAACGGATGCGGGCGATCTATTCAGTCGATCCGAAAGATACAATCTGTGCTGGTGAGGTTTATTCCGAACAGGATATCGTCCGCGAAGTCTTTGCCGCCAGTGGTGAGGCTGAAGAAGAGCGGCTTGTACTCGGCGACCCATACTTCAGGGACACGCTATTACACAGCTCGTTGCTCCATCATCTCAAGCACATGGCGTTCACCGCACGGATCGACAAAGTCGAGTTGTTAGATGGGTGCAAGGTAGAGCAAACCGAGCAACGTCTATGCGTCGCAAATCAGAAATGGTCAGCCGACAAAGACGCAGAGTATGAGCTCACCGCTGCATTGCCAGATGGGCAAATCGTGGAGCGGTGGTCAGGCTACTGCAGCAAAGCGCTTGAGAAGCAAGCGGATTGGCCGTCATTGCAAACTCTGCTCGACCTCGATCACGCAAAGGCGCAGGACGAACAACACCTCTGCAGTGAGATCGCGACGGCTGCAAAGGCCCTGAAAATTGCGGTGCCCCATGCAACGCTTGAGTGCATAAGTGGTTTCTCAGACCTGCCGCGCGAGGACCGTCATACACATGAGCGCCGGCTCGCAGCGCACGCTGTGATGTCGCTCAAGCAAGAGACGGCGAACCCGGCAAGCCTGAGCTGGCTGTCGAATGGACGTCCGCGGCTCGACCCAAATACCGGCCTGGATATTTCGTTCAGTCACGAGGGCGCGTACTGCTTATGCACCGTCGGTGAGCATGCGCAGGGCTGCGATCTTGCTGCTGTGTCAAAGCGTAGCCGCGATGACTGGTACGGGCTTCTTGGAGCATCGCGCGAGCCACTGTTGCTCGAATTAAGCGAAGATGAATCGTTTGACCTGGCGGGAACGCGAGTCTGGGCGGCACTTGAAGCGGCTCGAAAATCCAATGCCGCCCTTGGTCAAGAGCTCAAGATTATCGAACGCGCAGAGTCAGGCGTGCTCTTCTCTGCTCGAACATCAGATACTGAGACATACATCCTGACGCTGCCGGTTCGCTTCTCGCATGGCCCTCAGAGCATCGTCGCGGTCACCGTCGTATCTCCGGATCACGCAACGGTTTCGAATTCAGATACGCTCGGAGCGTCCCGGATCGTTCGTGACGAAAGCCTCGGCTGCGATGTGTTGGAGTACGACTTCAATGTGAGTTGGAAGGAGTGCACCTCACTCAGCCGGAAAACGATGGGAGCGTTCTACGTCGACTGGTTCCACAGGGCTCGTGAAGCAATGCTCTCACCTGAAGACTCACGCCGTTGGGTCCGCGGTGTGCTCGACGGAACGACGGGACTGCTCGCCCGCTCCATTCGTGTCCAAATTCATGACGAAGCAACCGCCCACGATGAGTTAGTTGCGCGCGTCTGGATGACAGAACTCACCGACCAAGCAACCGCGTGGCATGTGGACTTCATGAAAAAGGACCCACAGGGCGACCGCAAGCTGATCGCGTCTGTCGATGCTGAAGGTCACATCCTAAGTACGTCGACCAACGGAGCGACACAGGGCGCACCAAATGCAGCGCAAGAATATGGTCGTTTCGTACAGAAGTCGGCGCCCGGATCCAGTGGGTCGAATGGCACTGGTTTTGCGGAACTTGAAAAGGGGAGGCCAACCTTCGAGGCCGAACCAGGCCCGATGAAAGGCCCCCTCTTGTTCACGACCAAAATGCGCCCTTCGCTGATCGATTCAGATCTCGTTGGAAATGTCAGCAGCATCACGTTCTTCGACTGGCTAGCACGTGCACGTGATGAATTCCTGCACTCCCTTGCACCAGATGAGATGACGCGGCGTGCCGGATTGTCACTGGAGGGTCTTGGAGAAGCGCTGTGCGTCTTTGAGAAAATGGACTACCTGCGCGAAGCGTTTCCGTTCGACGAAATAACTGTCGAGTTGAAGCTGATCTCAGCGAGCGAAAACAGCGCCAAGATTCACTACGAGTTCGTTCGCCAGACCGGCGAAACACGCCAAAAGATCGCCGTCGGTCACCAAGAACTCGTGTGGGTTCAGCGCAACGATAACGGTGCTTTGCGCAGCGAGAGATTTCCAGTCGATCTCCCGCGGCAGATGACGCCACCCCCTAATCATCTTGAGAAACCATTTCTGACGGAGGCAGTAACGTTATGACGATTTTGGTAGTCGGTAGCACCGGCACGCTGGGCTCTCTTGCAGCACAAGCCGCGCGCAAAGCAGGCCACGATGTTGTTGCGATGGTGCGAGATCGGCACGCACCCGCCGCAGTCAACTTACGCGAGGCAGGTGTGAGACTTGTCGTCGCCGATCTCAAGGATGCCGGACAACTCGACATGGCCGTTCGCGGAGTGACGTCGGTCATCATTACGGCAACAGCAACGCTGTCGCGACAGAATGGAGATTCGCTTCAATCCGTTGATGGACACGGGCTTCAAGCGCTCATCACCGCGTGCATCAAAAACGGAGTTCGTCACGTCGTGTTTGTCTCGTTCAGCCGAGGCATTGATGCTGACACACCATTGTCGCGGTTCAAGCGTGCCGTCGAGCGACGTCTGGAAAACTCGTCGGTGGAATACACCATTCTCTTGCCATCTTATTTTCCAGAAAAATTTATGACGCCGCTCGTGGGCTTCGACATCGATGCAAGCCGGGTTCAGATCTACGGCGATGGTACACGCCCAATCCGTTATGTGGCGACTGAAGACGTCGCGCGCCTCGCGGCTTTGTGCGCGGCAGAGCCTTATGGGCGCGGCGCGATACCGATGGGCGGGCCCGAAGCCTACACACAACTTGAGGCCGTGCAGTTGGCAGAGCGAATGGCCAACAAAAAGCTCGCCCTCGAATACATCTCACTCGATCAAATCGACAGTGCGATTAGTCGAACCTCCGATCCATTGAAGAAGTCGCACCTGGGCTTGTATCGCGGGCTCGCAATTGGCGACTGCCCGTCAGCCGACTGGGCTGAGGAGTTCCAGATGGAGCCGACACCTCTTGCGGCCTGTCTTGAACGTATGTGGGGACCCAATCCCGGTGGGGTTCCGTTGAGTTGATTAAGTCAAGCAGAGGAGAGTTGTTATGACTGTAGTGGAACTCAAAGAGCCAGAATTAGACGTCACCAAGTCACTTCTGGTGCGGAGCGATCCAAATCAGCGCTCCGGCGTCTCGGCCGAAACGGTTCCGGGAAGCAAAATACTCATGCACGTAATGACCATTGCACCCGGACAAACAGAAGAGCCTGGCAACGATCTGGATACAGAAACCGCAGCCTATATTCTCAGTGGCCGCGCGCGTGTCCTGTCGGGCAAGGACTTCAGCGTTGGCACCGATGTTAGCGCTGGAGATTTCTACTTCACGCCGACCCAGCTACCTTACGTTATTCACAACCCTTACAACGAACCCATGAAGCTGGTGCTTGCATATTCTCTGGATCCGTCGATCAAGAACAACTGCATCAAGACCAACGGTGCAGATGACGCTCGGGAAGTGAAAGTGGTCCATAAGCCGGCCGACACAGGCAAGACCTCGCAAACCCGCGGCATGCAGCGTGCTCCGGCAATTTCAGCCGGCACCGTGGGGGCCACACAAATCTGGATGTGTTATCTGTCCGTGAATGCGGGCGAAAGAGGCCAAGGTCACCACCACGGTGAGGCGCACACCGCCGCTTACACGATTTCCGGTAAGGCCCGAATCCACTTCGGTCCAAACTTCGAAGAGTACATTGAGCCGGAAGCAGGTGATTTCGCATTCGATCCACCTGGCCTGGCCCACCTTGTCGACCATCCGTTTGACGGTGAACCCTGGAAAGGTGTGTTGGCCCGTTGTCCGGAAAATACGGTCGTCAACTTTGACGAATAGTTGTTGGCTTCGAAGCCAATAGCCACGCGTAAGAAATCAGTGGCCTTATCTGCTCCCGCCTGCCCCCGAAAGGCCGCTGTTGGTCAAGCTATCCTCATTGGTACCGTCTCTGCCCCGGACCGTGAATAGCTTGACCTTACTTCCGAGCAAACACGATAGTATCGGCGTCAGATCAAAGGACCGGAGCTGCCAGGTTCACTGTGTGGAGAGACACTCGCTGACAGGCTCAAACAGCAATGCCACAACGCATCCCGCGCTTGGCACCAAGCGTCGACCACGGCGTGCTATTAGACCGGACTAATTTCCGCCTTCCGCAAGTTTCCGCTCGATGGCACCGGCTAAAGTCGGTGCACTCGGATTCACGACCGTTGAAAAACTCTGCACACTTTTACCGTCACGGCCGATTAGGAACTTATGAAAATTCCAACCCGGCTGACCGTTTCCATCAAGCGTTGAGTTGATCCACTTGTAGACCGGGTGAGCAGCACTCCCCTTGACGCTGACTTTCTCTGTCAGTGGAAACGTAACACCGAAAGCGCCCTGGCAGAATTTCGCAATTTCATCCTCGCCATCAGGCTCCTGATTAAAGTCGTTCGACGGAACCCCTATGACCACCAACCCCTTAGATTGATAGCGTTCCCACAAAGCTTGCAGGCCTTCATACTGCCTCGTGAAGCCGCAGAACGAAGCGGTATTCACTAACAAGACCACCTTGCCGGCATAAGCCGAAAGCGGAAGGGCAGTACCGTCAATTGCCGTGAACGAGAAATCCGACAATCTAGCCGTTTGCGCAACGCGCGGGGTCGCAGCAAGCGGCGTCGTGATCATCGATGCGGCAGCAAAGGCGAGTGTGAAAATTTTCAACATGGGCGTTGTCCTTGCGAAACTGACCTTGAAACGTTCAATCAGCTCGCCCGGATTACCTGCACATCAGATTGCCTACGAAGGAACTAGATGCCCCACGCTGAGCATTGAAGTGGAAACCTGCGCACCATGCTCTCCTCCAAGCACTGGGGCTTATCGCTATGAAGGAACAGCTTCGCTAGAAAGTCGGTCCGATGAGCAACTGCCACATAAGCCAGATTAGCATCACCAACGAAACGCCCGCTGAAACAACAGCAAACGCATGCCAACCAGAAGCACCTTCCCCGGCCGGATGCGTATTGCTGCTGACCGCCATGCGTTGATTTGAGTAGCTTTTGATCCATTCGACCTGCTCAACAGGCATGATCATCTTAATGTCTGGAGCCGAGGCGAATTCGAGTTCGACTGAGCGAGAGTCAAGATACCAGCTCGTGTTCCAGCCACGAATTTCGCGATAGGGAATAAACAGTGGCTCATGGAAGAGTGCGAATGGCGCCATGACGCGGAAAGAAACACCGTCATTATGAACCCCTATGGATAAAATGCCCTTTAGCGAATTGTAGCCGACCTGGCCGTACAACACGACGCTCTGCATTGTTCGTTTTTCAATTGGATTTCGTATTTCTCGAGCATAACTGCGAGACAGATATCGCCAGCGTCTCGAATTGGCCCAAAGCATGCCGCCAAAAAAGAAAATGAAGGTGCTCAACCCAATCAAAGTCGACATGGGGCCTCATGGAGTTTCTTGCTGTGCCGCCGACATGGCCACGTCTCCGCAGAACCAGGTAAGTCAGCTTCATCAATGGAGTAGCCCGGCAAACAGGCAAGCTATCACGATGCCAGTTCAGTATACGCCGCCCGAGCAAATGCATCGTAAAACATGCACGCTTTAAAGAAATTATCTTAGAAAAAGTTCTGCCAAGGAAATCGATGGCACAAGCAACCAGAGGAACGAATCAAGAATCGTCGGCTCGTTTCATGACGAGCGCCAACAACCCGCCTTCATGAAGCTTTAATGAGTTGACGGAGAAATGCTGCAATACAAAAAAGTTATATGGCGCGTGAAAACAATTTATAAGCCCATAACATCCAGGTTTTTGAGATAATTACTAATGAAAAGTTAGACTGAACGTTAGATTCCGGATCAATAATTGTTTTGATTGTTTAGGTTAATCGTTGGGATGAGAACATATCTTCGCTGGCTATATGAATCGGGATTAAGAGATGTTGAAGATCGTTAATAACCAGTCGGTTGTCGTGCGTCTTGCGATGCTGGCAATTGTGCCGCTCCTTTGTTTGATTGCTGTGAGTTTTAGCAAAATCTACAGTGAGTACTCATACTCCAAACGGGCATATGAAACTGTCGAGCTCCTAAGTGTTGCCCCGGTTGTTTCTAACCTTGTTCATGAGCTGCAAAAAGAACGCGGGACATCAGCTGGCTTTATTGGCTCCAAAGGCAAAATTTTTAGCCAGGAAATTGGCGCGCGCCGTGTGGACACAAACGAGAAGCTTGAAGAGTTCCGCGCCGCTGAGATCAAAGCAACTGGACGCCTTTCGTCCCCGTCATTTGCAGAGCCCCTGGCACGCGCCGAGGCGGCTCTTGCTGAGCTCGCTGAAATGCGCCGGAAGGTAGATCGTTTTGATGTGACCGTTCCGCAGATGGCCCGCTACTACACACCATTGATTATGAACCTCCTCGCAATGGTAGAAAGCCTGAACACGAAGGTCGACGATGCGATCGTCCTTCGTGAGGTCACCGCGCTGAACGATCTTTTGCAGGGCAAAGAACGTGCCGGGGTCGAGCGGGCGATGGGCGCCGCTGGATTTGGCTCTGGAACCTTCAAGCCCGCCATCCACAAAAACTTCATTCGCCTTGGCGCAATGCAAGACGTCTTCTTCCACAACTTCAAGGCCATCGGAACCAAAGAGGATATCGAGTTCTTCGAGAAGACGATGTCCGGTTCTGTCCAAGATGACGTCAAGCGCATGCGAAAGCTTGCAGAGAAAGCACCATTTGGTGCTGACATTTCATCTGTCACCGGCCCGCAGTGGTTCGCAGCAAGCACAAAGCGTATCGATGCTCTGCATGTTGTCGAGCAAAAACTTCTCGCACACCTGCAGCACGATGCCGCCGCGCGTGCCTCAGCTGCAACGTGGTCCTTCTACTCCATGATCGCAGTCTTGTTCGTCCTCGTTGGCGCGACGGGCTTTGTTTCAACCATCGTGTATCAGTCTATCGCACCACCGATTGCACACCTGATCGAAGCAATGACACGTCTCGCGAAAGACGACACTGACTCGCCTGTGCCGGAACTCGATCGCAACGATGAAATTGGCGACATGGCACGTGCCGTCGAGGTCTTCAAAGAGAACGCCATCGAACGCAAACGCTTGGAAGAGCGCGCCCAGGCCGAGCGGGATCGTGAGCGCCAGCGCCAGACTCACATTGAAGCACTGGTTGAGAACTTCCGCTCCGTTTTCGCGGAAAACCTGCAAAGCACGACCAACAACACTGACGGCATGCGTACCGCAGCGAAAGACCTAACAGCGCTCGCCGCGAATGCTGCTGAAGACGCAAACAGTGCAAAAAATGCTACCGGGGCAGCATCCGAGAACGTTCAGGTCATGGCCGCTGCCAGTGAGCAGTTGTTCGTTTCCATTAAGGGCATTTCCGAACAAACCGAACAGGCAAACGAATTGATGGCCCATGCTGAACAGCAAGTCATCGAAACCAACGTCGAAGTCCAAGGGTTGAGTTCGGCAGCAGAACAAATCGGTTCGATTGTTGAACTGATCCGGGATGTCGCCGAGCAAACCAACCTTCTTTCGCTCAACGCAACAATCGAGGCGGCACGTGCGGGCGAAGCAGGCCGCGGGTTCGCGATCGTTGCATCGGAAGTTAAGGCGCTGGCAGCACAGACCGCAAAGGCTACGGAGGAAATCTCTGCCCAGATATCTGCGGTCCAAAACTCCACGCAGCAGACCGCTTCTGCGATGCAGAGCATCACGGATGCAATCGGCGAAGTTCGCAATCTGTCTTCGACAATTGCAACATCTACGCACGAGCAGCAAAGCGCCACTGCGGAAATCTCCAGTGCGGTGTCTGAGGCGGCAACTGGAACGGACAGCGCTTCGGGTAATGTGCAGTCGGTCGCCCAGTCGATTGAACAGACCGCAGATTTCGCAACACGTGTCGACAGCAGTTCTGCAGAACTAGCACAAACGACCAAACGTTTGGCGTCCGAAGTCGAGAGATTCCTGATCGACGTGAATAAGGACATTGAGGAGCGCAGGTCATCAACCCGTCGCCAGATGCGTGAGCTTGTGGTCGTAACCTCAGCAGGCCGCCGTCTGCCGGGTGAAATCCTCAATGCCAGTGTTGACGGAGCCTATGTGACCAAGGTTGAAAACCTCGAGATCGGCGCTTCGATTACGCTCGCCCTCTCAAACGGCCAATCAGTCAACGCCAATGTCGTTCGCAAGGATGCAAACGGAGTTGGTGTGAAATTCGAGCACAGACTAGACGACGTCCAAGACCTGATCACGGCATAAGCCAAGAGACTTGGACTAGAAACAATGAACCAGCCGATCCTGTCGGCTGGTTCAAACGCGTTTATGGTAACGCATCGGGAGATCTGTCGGCGGGCATGGTGCACCTTAACTGCCGCTAACGACCTCAATCGGCCCGTGGTCGTCACAGTGATCGCCGTGCGGGTAGTGCAGGTGACCATTAACCAGGTAGCAGATGTGGTCGCCATGCGGGACAGCCTCGTGACCGCAGCCAGGGCCATGCACATGTCCAGGTTCATGTCCGTCGCAGCGATGATCAGGGGTGCAGACATCAGGATTGCGATCGCTAACCTCAATCACATGCTCGTCCACGTGATCTTCGTGAGGATGATGCAGGTGACCATCATGCAGATAGTCGACGTGGTCGCCATGCTTGATGGCGGTATGCCCGCAGCCAGGCCCATGTTTGTGAGGATGATCGGCGTGTTTAGGGTTCGAACAGCTCGTCATGACAGCCTCCATAATCTAGCTACCAGCCAGCTTAGATCAGTTCGCGCCGGATGCTGAAGCTTTTTCGCAGCTATTTACAGGCTTGCGCATTAAACATGAAACTCGTGTAGTTCCCTCGCAGGTGCGAATTCGGTGATTTTGGGATAAGTGTCAAAGTGTTGCCGCGCACTTCGCTTGCACCACGGAAGTCTGCGCGGGGTTCAACAACCCCTGCGAGGCGATCCGTCATCTGTCTGTCAAGATAACGTGGTTTGCCGATCAGCATGAGCTAAAAATTTAGCTTAAGATCTTGATTGGTCTGACAACCCGAGGAGATAAGACTTTGCGTTGGTTGCTATACTTTTTCACCCACGGCATCGTATTTGCTGCCGGATTTGCGTTGGGCGTTTATCTGCTGCCGATCTTGACGGCCCCGCCAAGTCTCGACCGAGCCATGCTGGCAGAGAACGCCAAATCAGCCCAGTACAAGGCAACCTTCAAGCGGGACCTAAAGGGCAGTGATTTCCTGCACTGGGGAGAGGGTACGGTTAGCATCTCACCGACGATGGTCGTGCATGAGGGCGATCTCGCGCCAGGGCCGGACTACAAGCTCTATCTCGTGCCGGAGTTCGTTGAAGACGAAGCATCCTTCGAGAAGGTGAAGGCAAAGTCTCTGCAGGTCGGTGACATCAAGACCTTTGACGGCTTTCTCGTGAAGCTGCCAGCTGACACCGATATCGAGTCCTACACAACCGTTGTTGTCTGGTGCGAAGCCTTTAGTGAGTTCATCACCGCAGCTAAGTATCGCTAAATCTAACTAGCGCTAAGGTACACGCATTCGGATGCAATAAGGCGGCGAAGAAACGCCGCCTTTGTTGTTCCAGCAGCCCCCAGCTTGGATTGACCAATGTTTTTCAGGTGGTCGGTCATGCGCAATACAAACACGGGATTATCTCAGTCGACAGCCGCTTTCGCGAAAGGTACAAACGCATCTCCCACACGTCGCTAAGGAGGCTTCATGAACGGTGCAGAAAGTTTGGTCGCAGCCGCTGTAGCTTCTGGCATTGAGATTTGTCTCGCTAATCCTGGCACAACCGAGCTTCCCCTCGTCAATGCTATGGACAGCGTGCCCGGGCTTCGCGGCATTTTGTGCCTCCACGAGAACGTAGCGACCGGCGCGGCGGATGGTTATGCGCGGATGGCTGGCAAGCCCGCATTGTGTCTCCTACATCATGGTCCTGGTCTGGCGAATGGGCTGTCAAACCTACACAACGCACGTCGCGCTTTCACGCCGATGATCAGCGTGGTGGGGGAGCATGCAACCTGGCACCGGGATGCTGATCCGCTGTTAGCCTCCGATATCGCCAAACTCGCTGAGGTCGAAAGCGGAAGGGTCATAACTTGCGGCGATGTGAATGCCATCGCCGATGAGATGACGGCTGCAATTGCCTTTGCGCAAGATGGGCACACCGTAACACTCATCCTGCCGCACGATCTGCAACTCGCTTCCGTTACAGATGCGCAGGCAAGCGTCCAGAACCGACCGCCTCGAAGTTTTTCAGCCGAACGCGTTGAGGCTGCCGCCAAGGCGCTTCGAACCCAGAAAACCGCGCTGCTGCTCGGAAGCGACGCGCTGACCCGGGAAGGCTTGCATCTCGCTGGTCGGATCGCAGCTGCGACAGATTCAGATCTCATCTGCGATACCTTCTTCCGCCGCATGGAGCGCGGTGCGGGTTCACCGGCGATCAGCCGCTTGCCGTACTTTCCTGACCAGGCAATTGAAATGACGAAAGCTTACGAGCACGTCGTCATTGTTGGGACCCGTCGTCCGGTCGGTTTCTTCGGCTATAGCGGGATCCCGAGCCACCTAACAACGGCGGAACAGACAGTGTTGCTGACGGGTCCACATGAGGACACGCCCGGTGCACTCTTGGCTTTGGTTCAGAGCCTTAATGCTGCTGATGAGATCCGCCCAGATGAGGGCGCCTTGCCCGAGCCACAAACTGGAACCCTCGATGCTGAGAGCGTTAGCAAAACGATCGCTCGGATGCAGCCAGAAAACGCCATCCTCATGGATGAGGCGCTGTCGGTTGGTACACCTTACTTCGAAGCATCCAAACATGCGCCACGCTTCAGCCATCTGATGTTAACGGGCGGCTCAATCGGCCAAGGTCCATCATCGGCCACGGGTGCCGCTATCGCCTGTCCAGATCGCAAGGTTATCAATTATCAATCGGACGGATGCGGGGCGTACTCGGTTCAAGCGTTCTGGACCCAGGCGCGCGAACGGCTCGATGTGGTTACGATCATCGCCGCGAATCAGAGCTACAACATTCTCAACGTCGAGTTACAGCGTGCCGGCGTAAATGCGCCCGGTCCGGTTGCTCAGAAAATGGCAGCGCTTGATGACCCTGCACTGAGCTGGACAAACATCGGCGAAGGCATGGGCGTGCCATCAACACGTGTCGACACTGTCAAGGAACTTGAAGCTGCGATCGACAACGCTTTGTCGCAAGAGGGCCCGCATCTGATCGAAGCCATAATGACATAGTGCACGATTTGCTTTTCGTTGACAGGGGGCGCAGCTATTCCCTTGCCATCACGGCAGCAGTTGCAGCCTGGCCCAGCGATAGACCGCCATCGTTCGCGGGAACACGCGCCTGGGTCAGAACCTCGAAGCCGCGCTCCTCCAGAGCATCGATAAGCCTTTCAAGAAGAATCTGATTTTGCAACACGCCTCCTGAAAGAGCGATACGTTTGAGCCCGTATTCGGTTGCGATTGTCTCCGCCATCTCCGCTGAGCCGTCGATCAAGGTATTGTGGAACCGGGCCGCAATTCGCCCCGCATCAACGCCGTTGCGAACGTCGTCAACAAGAGCCTCCCACATGGACGCCCAACTTATGATCCTTGGGACCTCGCGAGAGTGCGTAACTGGATAGGCGACTTCCTGATCGACGTGTTTTCGCGCCAAAGATTCTAGATGCATCGCCGCATGCCCTTCATAGCTCTGCGCAATGCAATTGACACCAGTTACGGCGGCGACAGCCTCAAAAAGGCGACCAGCCGATGAACTGAGAGGCGCATTAAGTCCGGCTTCAATGGAGCGATGCAGGACGCTCAGTTGTTTGCCAGCCAGGAGATCCGAGAGCGGCGTGCCTACCAGACGTCCGAGATACTCTGGACCGAACGCAGCCAGCAGATGTGCCACCGCATTTCGCCAGGGTTCATTCATTGCAAGTGCGCCTCCCGGCAAGGCAACGGGCTGAAAATGTCCGACACGTTCGAAACCACTGTAGCCGCCGACCAGAAACTCGCCGCCCCAAATCGTGCCATCATCTCCCAACCCCAGCCCATCAAAAACAATGCCAAGGCTCTGCTCATCGTCAGGCGACACATAGTTTTCCGCCAGGCACGAAGAAAGGTGTGCATGATGATGCTGCACCGGGACAAGTCGGGCTCCAAAAACACCGGCAAGGCGCTCACCTTCTCTCGTGGAAAGGTAATCGGGATGGCGGTCGACGGCGATGACGTCAGGTCGGAAATCAAACGCTTCAAGATAGAAGTCGAGCGCCTT
Organism: Filomicrobium sp.; assembly: GCA_040219445.1. GTDB lineage: Bacteria > Pseudomonadota > Alphaproteobacteria > Rhizobiales > Hyphomicrobiaceae > Filomicrobium. Next base: position 143,423 of record JAVJSM010000004.1, read on the forward strand.
CCTGAAGTCGGCCAAAACACCAGGGTCTTTGAGGTCGCCGACGTGTTGCGAAACGATGGCTTCGCCGTTGCGCAGCAAGCAGAACGTGGACTTCAGTTCGCCCCCCAACGCAAGAACGTTTGGCGTGCCACGGAAGTCTTTGTGCAACACGAGAGTTTCCGGTGCCAGACCGCGTGCGCGGCGCAGAATGGACGGATGGCCTTTGACCGTCCGCATCACCGAGTCATCCAGGCGGTTGATGATCTCACGATCATGCATCAGCCAATAGTCAGCTATGCCCTTGAGCCGGCTCACCGCTTCAATGTTGTCAATGACCTGCGGTTCGTCGGAGACATTACCGGACGTCAGCACAATCGGTCGATCAACATGGCGCATCAGAAGATGATGCAGCGGCGTATATGGCAACATGCAGCCGACGCGGTCTTGGCCGGGTGCGATGCCTTCGGCAAGGCTGTTAGCTGGCGCAGTCGGCAACAAAACGATGGGAGCGGCCGCTGACGACAGCAAGTGGCAGTCTGCTTCTGAAAGGCGTGCAACTTCCTCCGCCATTTCAAGATCGCGAACCATCAGCGCCAACGGTTTATGGGGGCGGTGCTTGCGCTTTCTTAAGTCTGCAACAGCAGCGTTATTGGTTGCATCGCAAGCCAGGTGAAAACCCCCGATGCCTTTAATAGCCACGATTGCTCCACCTCGAAGCCAGTCCGCAAGCTGAGAGATGGCGTCACTGCTCTCGATGACGCCTGTTTGATCTTCGAGCCAGATCTTCGGGCCGCAGATCGGGCACGCATTTGGTTGTGCGTGAAAGCGTCGGTCGCTCGGGTCCTCATATTCGTTTTGGCAAGCAGGACACATAATGAACGGTGCCATTGACGTACGTGCACGGTCGTAAGGAATGCCTTCGACAATAGAAAGCCGTGGGCCGCAGTGGGTGCAATTTGTGAAGGCATAGCCGTAGCGGCGGTCGGCGGGATCGAAAACTTCTTCAAGGCATGATGCGCAGGTCGCAGCATCTGCAACGATGCCGGTGCTGACTTTGTTCTGTCGGCTTTGAGCGATCTGGAACGTGTCTGTCTCAGGCTCATCTTCGAGAGCTTCGGAGACCACCGCGTCGATGCGGGATAAAGGCGGGGCATCGCACTGGATCTTCTTGACGAAGGCGTCAAGCGTTGATGGTGCCCCCCAGGCTTTGATTTCGACACCTTGTCCATCATTGAGGACCGAGCCCAACACGCCCAGCTCGCGCGCAAGACGCCAGACGGTTGGCCGAAACCCAACACCTTGCACCAGACCGGATATTTTGATCCGACGACCTTCCTTACCGGTTGGAGACGCTGACATCCAAAACGCCTTTCACCTCTAGTGCACGGTACAGACAAGGCAAGGATCGAACGATCGCACAACGTGTTGAACAGCAATGGGTTCCGTCTCACCAGGGCGGACCGGCGCGCCTTCGAGAGCCTGTTCGAGCGCCCCGGGTTTGTTCTCAGAATCGCGCGGAGAGAAGTTCCAGGTCGTTGGCGCTATGATTTGGTAGTTTGCAATCTTACCGTTTTCGACCTTGAGCCAATGACCCAGCGAACCGCGCGCAGCTTCTGTTAAGCCCACCCCGATCGCGTCCCTCGGCATGGTTCCATGATCGCAGAAAGACTCATCCGGCTCCAATTGCCAGGCCCAGTTTTGCATTTCCAGAACAACGCAGGCGATCTCCAGAAGACGCGCAACGATGCGCGCGTGAACGTTGCTGCCGCCAATCCGCACCAAGTCATCAATTAGTGGATGCTGCGCGATGGCCTGGCGGGCAAGCGCGCCCACCTCCATCACTGATCCGCCCAGTCGCGGTGCTTTGCACCACGAGTATCCGTCAGTTTGATCGATGTCGGGTAAGGTTGCGCCATCGAATGGTGCTTTCGGCTTTGGTGCGGGCACATACCAGGCGTGGCTCGAATCTTCATGGATGAGTTCTGCGTTGAGCGTGCGCACCTCATCGGCATCTCGAATACCACGCGGAAAAAGTGCCGCCTCGCCGTTGCCATATGCGCCGTAGCTCATAAACAGCGGAGAGATCTGTCCGAGTTTGTTGAGCCCCAAGTGTGATGAAATCTCTAGGTAGTGGCGAAAGTCGGAAGACGTGGCAGGCCGCTCAGCCGCCCACGCAGAAAGTTCGTCGATGCTGGCAATGCTGATGATCCGTTCAAGGTCGTCGCCATATAGCTTGCGTTCCAAGAACCCACGAAACGCTGAAAGGATGCCAGAGATGCGTGCAACCTCGTTCGCCGTCACCGCACGAGTTGAGCCGCCCGGCCGGATGCCTAAGGTGTGTGGCCATTTGCCGGTGAGGATACCCATCAGATGCATGAACTGCGCGCGGGCTGGCAGCACATCACGACTGGCATCGCCCTTAATCGCCTGAAAGCGCTGTAAGGCTGCCGCATGCCAAGGTTCATCCGCATATACTTTGCGGGCGAAGTCCGGCATAAAAAACAAATAGAAATGGGTCAGATGATCGGCCACATTCTCGGCGGCATGGATCAGGTTGATCGCGGTGCGCCCGTTGGGTGGCATGTCTAAGCCTTGCGCAGCAGCCAATGCATGCGCGGCGGCAACGGACTGTGAAACCGAGCAGATGCCGCAAATTCGCGGCGAATAAACCAATGCGTCGTCTGGGTTCTTACCTAAGAGGATGCGCTCAAACCCCCGGTAAAGTGACGACACGACGCGCGCCTCGCTGACCACACCATCGACAATATCAAGCTTGACCTCAACATCGCCTTCGACGCGGTTGAAAGGACCGACGATCAGGCGGCTCATGGACGGGGCTTTCTTCGATCGGCAGGAGGTACGGTCAATTGCGCGGCAACAGCGTTCTTTTTCAGACGTCGCGGCGTGGCAGCTTTTGAGAGGGAAGCCAGCGCGACGAACCAGGCCTTTGGCATGTCTGTTGGGAGCCCGATCGGGATACCGGAAACCTTCGGCGTCTTCGTAAACGTGTGGCCAGGCTCTTCGAACTCTGGCGCGGTACAGTTGATGCAGGGGTAGCCCCCATCGATGCAGGAACCGCTGCCATTCCAAGCGCGGATGTTACAATCAGCTCGCGCTTGCGTTCCCTTACAACCGAGATTTTCCATCATGCAACCAAGTTCACACAGAGATTCCGCACTTGCCTTGAATTCATAGAACTCGTTGCGCGAACAGCCGTGGTGCACGAGATGCATGGTGTAGGCAAGCGGCCGTTCCCATTCATCAAGGTCTGTCTTGGAAAAACGCCCAGCCGCGATTTGATGTAGCGCTTCGGTCAGCCAGTCCGGGTGGATTGGACAGCCCGCAACGTTGATCACAGGCATCCCCGCCGTGGATCGAAAATCGCCGCCTAACAAACCACCGGCGCGTTCGCCGTCATACGACAAGCCGCACGCTTCAACTTCGTTTGCGCCAGCTGCTGTTATCCCGCCATAGGCGGCACAGCTGCCTACTGCCACCACATATTGGGCCCGTTGAGATAAATCGCGGATCCAGTCGCGGAAGGGCCGTTCCGAACCCGACATCATGTGAAAACGCCCGGTGCCATTCGGCCCCTGCATGACAGCGCCTTCGAGGCAAAGGATGTCTAAAGGCTCATCACCATCGCAAATCGCCTGGAGCAGATCGATAACGTCCCGGCCGCTTTTTTCACTGAGCGCCGGATGCCAAAGCACCTCGATGTTCGCGGCATCAAATGCGGTCAGGAGATCGGGACCCTCAGCGCCTAACAGTGACAGCGTGCAACCGCCACACCCGCCTGACTGCAACCAAAGAAGTCGCAGGCGTCGGCGTCTGAAGTTTGCTTTTGCGCCGTCATCGAGCATCAGCTGGAATCCTCAAAGTGAACACAGCACCGCCGTTTGGCGCTGGGCGGGCTGTAAGGTCTCCCCCGAGCTTTTGAGCGATACCGTAGCTGACGTAGAGCCCAAGGCCGGTCCCCTGACCAATCGGTTTGGTCGTGAAGAACGGTTCAAAGATCTTGTCGAGGTTTTCACGTGCAATGCCGGGTCCGTTATCGGCAACCTCAATGACCACATCATCGCGATCGTTGCGGCAATGGATTTCAATGGCCGGTCTCGGTGTTTCAGCCAGAGCGTCGACAGCATTCTGGACGAGATTAACAAGCACTTGGTGGAGCTGTCCTTTGCGGCCGAAGACGTCGAGCCGATCCGGCATTTCAAAGATAACTTGTGGTTTGGTCCGCTCCGTTTTTACGACCCAGTCCGCCGACGTCCGCACGACCCGAGAAACGTTGAATTGTTCGACAGGCTCTTCCTGGTTGCTCGAGAAACGTCTTAGGTCCTGAACGATATCGCTGACACGATCGGCCCCCTCAGTCGTGCCCTCAAGCAGGGGTCCGATGTCACGCAAGATTCGATCAATCTTCAATTCCTTGCGGAGGAGTTCAAGCTCACCGTGCGGGCGACCTGGACGGCAGGCTTCAAGGTATTTACCAATCGAGACGGCGTAGCGCTTGAGCGCATGCATGTTTCCGAGAATAAAACTAATCGGATTGTTCAGCTCGTGAGCAACACCAGCAACGAGGCGGCCGAGTGCCGCCATCTTTTCCGAAACAACGAGCTGTTGCTGGGTCTGTGTTAACCGGTGGTGCGCCGTATCGAGTTCCTGATACGCTTTCCGCAATTCGCCAATCGGACGCCCGACCATCACCATCCCGACGAGCCGTTCCCGATGATCTCGACGGATCGTGCAGTTCATGGAAAGTGGTGCAGGCTGGCCATCGATTCCCGCCAACGCTAACTCGCAGTCGTGTAACTGGCCTGATTGCTGCACTCGGTATTTGAGATCATCAATCGTGGTTCCGTTTATTGGATCAAAGATATCCGCGAGCGGCAGCCCAACGAGCTCTGTCTCAGTACGTCCGGTAAGCTCTTCCAACGCTTGGTTGACGCGTTGAATTCGGCAGTCCGTATCACAGACAATGAGCACATCGGTCATCGCCGAAAGAACAGAGCTGATGAACGCCTGCGTTTCCTCAAGGCGTGCGTTTTGCGTTTCGACCTGGGTCTGCGATTGTACCAGCTCCGAGTAGACGTCATCCATCTTTTGGATGACTTCAATCCACGCCGTCTCGCCTGCGCCCGACGATAGGTCTGCGGGCACATCCAGGTCCTTAAATTGGCGGACGTTTTTCTTATCGAGCTGCGTCGACATTGCTACTCAGTTAGGAATTAGCCGCTCTCCGTGTCGGCAGGGGTTTCACATTTTCCAGACCATATCGCTCAAGCTTGCTTCGCAATCCGACGCGTGACAAGCCCAACTCGCGGGCGGCCTTCGATTTGTTCCAGCGGTGCCGAATAAGGGTCTCTTTAAGGATACGGGACTCAAGAATATTTATCCGGTCTTTTAGAGTGCCCTCAATCTCAGCGATGGAGTCAAGATCGTCATCACAGCCATCATCCACCGGCGCGGCGCGCAGGATGTGGCGCGATAGGAGATCCGCACCGAGTTCGCCGCCCGATTGGGCAATCACCAGCATATGTTGGATCTCGTTTTGCAGTTCGCGGACGTTGCCCGGCCAAGCGTAGTTTTGCATGCACACGATAGCTTCGTCAGAAATCCCGCTTACATGTTTACCGAGGCGTTCAATTGTCTGGTTCAACAGCACCTGTGCGAGGACCGGAATATCGCCGGGCCGGTCTTTCAAGTCCGGCAGACGAATGACCATCCCGGTGAGGCGGTAATAAAGGTCGGCACGAAAGCGGCCGGCTCGGACCTCTTCCTCCAGGTCACGGTTCGTCGCAGACACAACTCGTACGTTGATAGAGCGCGTCTTCCCGCTTCCCACCGGTCGAACCTCGCCTTCCTGAAGCACCCTCAAAAGCTTCACTTGGAACGCGGGAGAAACCTCGCCAATCTCGTCGAGAAAAACGGTGCCACCACTTGCACGTTCGAATAGACCAACGTGGTCCTCAACAGCTCCAGTGAATGCACCGCGCCGATGCCCGAACAATTCACTTTCCAGAAGCTCATCAGGCAACGCACCACAGTTCTCGACCACAAACGGTTTGTTCCAGCGCAACGATCCATAATGAAGGGCCCGGGCGGCAAGCTCTTTGCCTGTGCCGGACGATCCCATCAACAGGATCGGAACGTCATAAGGCGCGGCCTGTCGCAAGGTGTCACACACATCGTTCATGGGGCTGCAGTCCGCGCGAATGATGCCGTCGTCGAAGTCATAATTCTTGCGCAGCGACTGACGCCTGTCGTTGACAAGCTTACGCGCTCCTGTTGGGGACATCTTAAGCTCGATGGCGAGCAGCTCGTTTTCCCGCTGCAGCGCGTAAAGCCGTGTGGCGTTATGTAAGGTCAGTATCAACTGATCGGGTTGCCACGGCTTCGTAATGTACTGGTATATCCCCGCATCATTCACGCCATCGATAATGTCGTGAGCATCGGTGTAGCCCGAAATGATCATCCGAACGACATCGGGCCATCGGGTGCGAACCTGCTTTAAGAACTCAACGCCCGTCTGCTCAGGCATTCGCTGATCGCACAAAATAACCTGCACCCATTCGGCTTCCAGAATGTTCTCGGCTTCCGAGATCGTTGCTGCGGTCCTGACATCGAAATCGTCATCGAGAATACGCTCAAGCGCTTCCAGAGAACGGATCTCATCGTCAATTACAAGAACTGTTGGCAGATCAGTCATGCTTCAACCTTCTCGATTTCCTGCGCATGGCGGGTCTTGTCGCGATGCCGGGCAATCGTCACGGGTGTTCTCGATTTTGGTACTTTAAATACAAAATTCGATCGGGCGATATGATAGCTGGGGTCGAACCCATAGAAGTTCCGACGCATCCGGCGGAGTTCTTCAGCCCGGTATTCAGAAAGCGGCTTGATCGCTTCGTCGCAAGCGCGCTTATCGGCTTTCTCGCTGAGCATCCGATCAACCCCAGGGCTTGAGGCCAAGTCCAAGGCCAACTGGCGGACATGATCGAAAAAGTCATAGCGCTGGGCTTCGACGATTTGGTCAGCAAGTCCCAAGGCGAGCGCTTCTTCAGCTCCCATGGGCAAGCGTCCTTGGGTGATCTTGCGCGCGTTCTCTGCGCCGGCATGGCGCGGCAACAGGTAAGTCCAAAGCTCTGAGCCGTAGAGGTTGCCCATGTCTTTGTAGTGCGGATTTAGGATCACGCCGCGACGCATCCATACCTCGTCGGCCGCACGTGCGAGAAATACGCCCCCCGCACCTGCATTCCCGCACATCGCTGAGATGACGATCTTCCCACTGGTCTTGATAATCGCTTCCGCCAGATCGTCGATTGCGTTGATGTTGCACCAGGACTCATCAGCCGGACTGTCGGCGGCTTCTATAAGATTGAGATCAAGACCATTCGACCAAAAGTCCGGTCCGCCCATCAGCACCAACACATTTCCAGGCGCTGACACTGCATTCTTGTAGGCTTCCAAAAGGCGCTCGCACGCCGAAGTACCCATCGCACCGTTGTAGAAGGGAAAATGCAGGAAATAGACGGACCCTGCGTGCTCAAGACGGATGTCTTGATGCCCTTGGGCTTCAGGCAGGGCCGCGACCTCTTCGGGAAAGAGCATCGAAACGGGAAGTTTGATTGCGCGGCCAGGTCCAACCATCCGAGCCCGCCCGATCCAAACCGCACCATCACCTGTGGCTACCGCAACGGAACCGCCAGAGCGCGCTAGGGGAGTCCCTGGCGCGCCGTTTGCCAATCCCTCTGCCCGATGGGCGTCGTAAAGAAAAACATCCGTTCCAAACAAGCTGTCTTTGCAACCAGGAACGCCATCGGCAGATGCAATCTTTCTCAAAACGGTGGCGGTATCGTCTTGTTCCCAATTAATCCGACGCGACGCTTGGCGAACACCGTCGCGCCAGCGTGGGGTGACGGTTGCAATGCTATCCAGTGGACGTGGCGCAAACGATCCAGTCTGGAACTTCTCGACAGCCTCCAGAATAGCCTCACATGCCGCATCTGTGACTTCGTTGCGATACAGGCTTGATTTGGTCGCTGGCCGCATTGAAAAACTGCGATGAGCCCAGATGGCCCCGGCGTCCATCTCAGCAGCAGCCTGCAAAACTGTTACGCCCCAGGTTTCTTCACCATCAAGCACAGCCCAGTCGAGAGCAGCGGGGCCACGATCTCCGACAGGTCCGGGGTGTACGACGAGGCAGACGTGGTCCTGCCAGACAGAAGACGGAATGGCGCGTTTCAAAAACGGCGCGATGATGAGATCCGGCTCGAATAGCGAAACAGCTTCGCAGGTCGTCGCATCATTGATGTCGAATTCCACCGACACATCGTGACCAAGCGCACGGAGCTCAACGAAGATCCGTTGCGTCAGTGAATTAAATGCGTGGCACAACAGCAAGATGCGCATGGCTCAACAAATCCTCGGCAATTGCTCCCCGGCCAGCCAGTCGACAATACGCCCGCCGCCAAAACCGGTTGTCATTTGCACCATCGCATTTTCATCTTCGACAACGCGCCCGACAATTGCTGCATTGGCCCCAAGAGGGTGCTTCTGCATCACAGCCAAGAGCCGTTCCGCATCGTCCGCATCGCAGATGGCAATGAGCTTCCCTTCGTTCGCCACGTAGAGCGGATCGAGACCTAACAACTCACAGGCTGCTGCAACATCAGGCCGGATTGGCAGCGCCGCTTCCTCAAGAACCATTCCAACGCGCGATTGCTGGGCAATCTCATTAAGCGTTGCCGCAAGACCTCCCCGTGTTGGATCTCGCAACACGGAAATGTTCGGAACCGCGCCAACGATCTCCGCAACAAGTCCATGAAGCGCTGCAGAATCTGAGAGAATTTCAGTTTCGAACTCCAGATTCTCTCGCTTTGAGAGAATAGCGACGCCATGGTCACCGAGTGTGCCGGAAACGAGTATCGCCTGACCCGCGACCGCGTGGCCGCCGGAGACATTAACGCCGTCGGGTACAACGCCAAGGCCGGTCGTCGTGATGAAAACCCCATCGCCTTTGCCTTTTTCGACGACCTTGGTGTCGCCTGTGACAATAGGAACGCCCGCAGCCCGACAGGCATCCGCCATCGACATAACAATCCGCTCAAGGTCGGCGAGGGGAAACCCTTCTTCGAGTATGAACCCTGCCGTCAGATAGAGCGGTCGTGCCCCCGCCATCGCGACGTCGTTCAATGTTCCATGGACGGCCAGCGAACCAATGTCCCCGCCAGGAAAAAACAACGGTGAAATAACGTGCCCGTCAGTCGACATGACAAGCCGGCCTGGAGGGACATCGAATTGCGCCGCATCATGACCTTGGCCAAGAAGTTCGTTAGACAAATGCCGTTGGAACAAATCGCTGATCAGCGCGGCCATGGCCCGACCACCGCCGCCATGAGTCATATCGACAGAGCCTGAACGCCGAATTGTTTGCATCATATTCATGCGGCGGCCCCCTCGCTGACAGGCGCACGCTGGCGGCCGTAGCTATAGTAGGCGGCACACGCACCTTCAGATGAAACCATGCATGACCCAATTGGGTTATCGGGCGTGCAGGTCGTACCGAAGAGTTTGCAGTCGGTCGGCTTCTTGACACCACGTAGGATCGCTGGGCATTCGCACGATTTTACTTCGCGGGACTTCTTTTCGGTGAGCGCAAAGCGTTTCTCGGCATCGAAGTCTGCGTAGGTCTCGCGAATTCGCAACGCGCTGTAAGGAACCGTTCCCAATCCGCGCCATTCAAAACTGGAGCGTAACTCAAGAACGTCTCCGACGAGCGCTTGCGCTTTCTCATTGCCCTCACGCGTCACCACGCGGGCATACTGGTTCTCAACTTCGTGCCGACCCTCATTGACCTGACGGATCAACATCAACGTCGATTGCATCACATCGAGCGGTTCAAACCCGGCAATGACGACAGGCTTTTGGAATTCCTCGGCGAAGAATTCATAAGGTGCGTAGCCAATCACCGAACTGACATGTGACGGCCCAAGAAATCCATCGATCTTAACCGTTGCTAGGTCGCGAACTTCCGGGGATTGCAGAATGTGCTGGATCGCTGCTGGCGTCAGGACGTGATTGCAGAACACCGAAAAGTTTTTCAGACCCTCAGCCTTCGCCTGGTGGATCGCAACGGCGGTGGGTGGCGTCGTTGTTTCAAAACCAATGGCGAAAAACACCACTTCGCGGTCAGGGTTTTCACGCGCAATCTTGAGCGCATCGAGCGTCGAGTACACCATACGAATATCGGCACCATCCGCTTTGGCGCGGATAAGGCTGCGTTGCTTCGTACCCGGCACACGCATCATGTCGCCATAGGTGCAGATGATAGCCCCATGACGCTCGGCGATCTCCACCGCATCATCAAGACGGCGGACCGGAAGCACACAGACGGGGCAGCCCGGGCCATGCACGAACTGCACGTTCTTGGGCATCAGATCCTGGACGCCATAGCGAAAGATCGCATGTGTATGCCCACCACAGAACTCCATCACATGGTACGTGCGCTCGGGCTGTGCTTCTTCTGAGATCGCTTTGGCCAGTTTCACCGCTAGCTCACGGTCGCGGAACTCATCAACGTATTTCATTGCGCGCCTCCCGAGATCTCTTCTAGTTCCTCTTCCAGAACGCCGGCTTCAGACATCAGCTTCAGCGTGCGGGCAGCTTCTTCCGGGCTCACCTTGTGCAGCGCATAGCCAACGTGAACGAGCACGTAGTCACCAGGCGTGACGTCTTCGAGCAGGGCGGTCGAGATCTTCTTCTTGATGCCTTCAAGCGCCACAGTCGCCATATCATCGTCGGCGAGCTCAACGACTTTTGCTGGGATCGCAAGACACATTTTGCAAATCCTTCCTACTCTGCGACAGCAAGCTGATGACCGGCCAGCACCATTGATCGCGCCGCTGTGAGCCACTGCAACCACGCATCCATGCCTTCTCCGGTTCGCGCTGAAACTTTAAGGACTTTGATCGATGGGTTGACCTTACGGGCGTTGGTAATCGCCGCATCAATATCGAAATCCAGATGCGGCAATAGATCGACCTTATTAATGATCACCACGCCGGCGGCCGCAAACATGTCGGGATACTTGAGCGGTTTATCTTCGCCTTCGGTCACGGACAGGATCGCGACCTTGTGTGCTTCTCCAAGATCAAACGAAGCCGGGCAGACGAGATTTCCGACGTTTTCAATAAACAGGATGCCGCCATCTTTTGGCGCGAGGTGATCGACGGCATGGCCAACCATGTGTCCGTCGAGGTGGCACCCTTTGCCAGTATTGACTTGGATAGCAGGCGCGCCTGTCGCACGGATCCTGTCAGCGTCAGCGGATGTCTGCTGGTCGCCTTCGACGACATACGCATCAACGCCATCGGCCAGCTCTTCGATGGTGCGCACCAAGAGCGTGGTCTTGCCGGAGCCGGGGCTTGAAACAAGATTGAGCGCCAGAATGCCGTGATCCGAAAAGTACTGTCGGTTGGCTGCGGCGTACGTATTATTCTTGGCCAGGATGTCATGTTCCAGCTGGATCATGCGCGATTGGCTCATGCCGGGAACCGAGGCACCAGCAGGTCCCGAACCGTAGTCATGCGTGCCATCGCCATGATGAGGATGGTCATGACCATGGTGTTCGTGATGCTTATGCCCTTGCTCATGATGGTGGTGCTCGTGAGCGTGGTCATGCGCATGATCGTGGTCGTAAGAATGAGCATGCTGGTGTGAATGGTCTGAAACCTTCTTGCCGGTCGGGTCGCTCTCGATGCGAACCTCGCCGGGGCCGCAACCGCATACGTTACACATCAGTTGACCTCCAGTTCTTTGATCCGAAGTTCTTCGCCGCTTGTGACTTGCAGCTGATGAGAGCCGCATTTTGAGCAAGCGTCATAGCGTTGTTTGATTGACACTGTTTGCGCGCACTGCATGCACCAGGCTTCAGCCGGGCAATGGTGGACTTCGAGTTTCGCGCCCTCTGCCAGCGAGTTGCGCATCACCACATCGAAACCAAATTCCAGCGCATCGATCTCAACACCGGCAAGCGGGCCGATTTCTAAACAAACCCGCTCCACCCGCGAAAAACCCTGCGTGCGCGACTGTTCTTTGAGTATGCTGAGGATGCTTTCGCAAATGGACATCTCGTGCATCAGTGGACCCTCACTTGGTGAGCAACACACGGGTCAATGGCATTGACGATCAGATTGGCTTGTCGGGTTTTTTCGGTCGCATCGGAGCAGTTGAGTTGCGTCAGCGCGCGCTGGGCAACACCGACAGCGTCGAAGTTCCAACGTGTCGGTGGAAGGATGCGGTAATCGGCAATGACGCCGTCACGAAGTTCGACGGCATGGATAAGGAGACCGCGTGCTGCTTCGACCGAGGCCCAACCCGATCCGTTCGAGCAGTTTTGATGGATGTCCGGCGCTTTCACAGCGCTCGAGCCACAGCCGGCAAAGGACGCCGCGTTTTTCGCATCCACCATCTTTCGCAATTCGCCAGGAAGACGCGCCAGTTCGACAAGTCTCGCAAGCAAGCGTGCGCTGAGACCATGTCCACCGAGACCGGAAACAATCGGATCGCTTAGGCGACGTGAAAACAGCGTTGTCTCGGGCACGTGAGGTGTAGCTGTGGCAAAGTCAGGAAGTTCATCCCGGCCATCTTGCTGAAGCCATCGCGAAATCGAACGCGCGTCGGGGGGCATTAGTGGAACCGCAGTCGTAGCTCCTGAATTAGACGAGCCATCTGCAAACACCACGGCCATCAAACGTGCTGCAACGCTTTTGCGATCATTGGCCCAGGACAACAGATCGTCAACGGATGTGCGGCTGAGCCATGCCTCAATCGGTTCGTGAAACAATTCAGCGACCAAGAGTTCTTCAGCTTCGTCGACGACGGCATGCGCTGCAGAGACATCGGCATCAAGTTCCTGGTCGATACGAAAGGCACTCCGGCCTTGAAACAGGGCAGCGGCCATGCGTGGCCCCAGCCCCATAACAGTGCGTACGTCTGCACCGCGCGGTTGCTCATCCAGGAAGCCTGGCCAATCAAGCGCAATTCGCAATACATGCTCGCGCAGCGTTTCCATGGAGGTCAGCGCATAACGGGCCTGCTGGGTTGCCGGAGTCACTTCAACGCCCAGAGCATCCTCAAGAGCCAGGGTTGCAGCGTGGCTTTGCGCCGTCGCACAAACAGAATAAAGCGCGGGCAATAACGTGAGTGCTTGCTCGGGTGTACGCTCGCGAAGCACATTGTAAACGTCGCCCGGCTGCGAAAAACGCACTCCAACCGGCGCACCGGCTTCACGCGGCAAATCGATTAAAACCGAGCCCTCAGGAGTCACGGCAGCGCCTCCCGGGTCTTGCCGCGCAGAAAGGCGCGACGGCTGACGATCGCCGGAGCTTCTTCGACCTCGTCGGATGCGTTTTTGGAGGCTTGATCTTGCGCCTGTTCAGTTTCTTCAGCCGGGGCTTGCTCCGGAAGCTCTCCCGCCCAGATCATCGCCATCTCTTGTTCTTTTTGCGAGGCGTCTTCGCTCTCTTCAAACATCACCTCTAGCGACGCAGACGCAGTCGCGACGGCCGTTTCGTGGTCGCCAAATTCCAGGACGGGTGAGAACAAAGAGCAGGCCCAATAAGAACCGATGGCCGCCTCGTTGCCGTGAATGAATTCAAACTGGCCACCGGGAAACGAGAAGCTTCTCTTGCTCCCGACCCGAATAGATTCCTGGGGGGCTTGTGCATCCTCATCGACATCTGGAAGCAGCATTACGTTGATGAACCACGGTGTGACCAGAACACAGAGCCATTGCCCCTGCCATTCGCGCATCCCAACAGCCTCTACTTCGACTGCAGGATTAAGAATAGGGATGCCCGCCATCCGCTCGGTTTCGATTGCGCGAAAACATGCTTCAAGCCGCTCGGCCATTTGTTGGGCGATGTGTTGGGCAGGTTCCATACTCAACTCATTCCTCATCAACGACCATGAAGTCGCTCTTCGCGCCATCGCAGTTGGGGCAGGTCCAGTGGTCCGGTAATGCGCTGAATGGCGTACCGGCAGGGACCTGCCAGTAGTCGTCGCCGACAGCCGGGTCATAGACGGTCCAGCAGATCTTACATTCGAGCTTGGTTGCTGGGCCGATCTTCGAAGCATCCCCTCCAAACGATCCGGCAAAGAACGACTCGTTCATCGATAGACCTCCAGGATTTCGGTCAACCGATCTGCGGAGTCAGCGATATCCTCCGGTGCCGCGATAGCCACCTCGGGCATAGCCGTTATTTCAATTGAGTTTAGGATCAGGGTGTCTTGCGAGTTATAAAACTGCACCCACCAAACATTGTGGGTCGCGGTTGACGTGATCCGGCAGTTGCCATAGCCCCGCGACAGGATCGTAATATCACCCCGGCCTAGCAGCTCAACGAGGCAGCCAAGGTCCTCCTCGGTGTGCGGCAGCAAAGACAGGTTGATCACATGCGGCTGCGCACCAGGCGAAGCTTTCGGGATGTGCTCGTTGATTTCCGGCAGAAGAGCGGGAGCGTTGAAAACATTTGGCCCGAAGTCTTGCGGGATATCGATGGCTTCTTTTGCGCCTTCAAATGCCGTATCCAAAACGGTTCGAGGAAAACTCCCGATTTCGATGAGGTCGTGGGCTAGTTCGCCATTTTCATCCGTGACGCGAACACGCCAGACACCCGCCAGAACGGCTTCTTGCGCCTGGATTTTCTCACCAGCAACAACCGAGACTTCCCCCTCACCCAGGACCTGGTTGATGAGGTTCAGGTTGGCTGCGTTGAGGCCAGACAAGGATACGGCGTTGTTAGATGCTGCGTCCGTCTCGCCCTTGCGCAGCGTCTCTAAGACCGATTGCAAAACAGAAAGACCGTCATCAAGACCAGCCATGTCTTCCTTTTCTGGAAGGTCTTGCGCGGCATAGGTCATCATCCCGCTCGGCATCGACATATAGGAGAGTTCGGCACCATCTTCATCCGCTGGTTGGCTGCCGGGGCCCGTGAAGAGTTGCGTAAGCTGGCTCATCTTATTGGTGCTCCTTGTGGCTTAGTTGGCGCTTGGCGATGGCGCGGCGCTGACGGCGCAGCCTTCTGGGAACTTAAAGGCTGGTGGCGCACTGGTTTCGGATGAGAGGATGTTTTGAATATCGCGGATGTAGTCGGCCCAATCCTGGATGCGTGGAATGGTTCCCAGGTATTCGCCGTGACGTAGGAACACCAACGAAGGAAACGCGTTGAAGCGATACTTGCGTTGCAATTCGCGTTCGCTGTCGCGCGCGACCACAACCGGCGTAAAGGTGCCTTTGAAGGCCTTCTCCAACTCCGGCAGTACGACGGCTACATCGTTGCTTTCAGCAAGACGCTCTGCATCGCCTGCGAAAAACAAAACGAGGTGTTGGCGCTCACTGGAGTAGGCCGCAAGGTCATCATGACTAATGACGTCATAGCCATGGCGTTCGATAATTGATTGCAGAAGTGGAGAGAACATAGCTGAAGCGCCCTTCCGTTTGTTTATGTGTTGCGCTTTGTCTGAGCGCGAAGATGTTCTGGCAGTTCTGGTTCACGATTTATGAGGTCGGCAAATAGGTGATCGAACTTGGTCTCGCCACGTGCTGCCAGTTGCAAGGCTTCAAGAGCATCGGCTGTTTGCGCAGCGGTTTCTGCTGAGATCACTTCGCGGGCCGCACCCAGAAACACCATCACCCAGGCACCCGGTTCCAGCTGCCCAACCAGCGACATGTCAATTTCGTGTTCGCCATCGCGAGCCTGGCAACGAGAAACGCCCAGACCGGTTTCAATCACCTGCATTGGAATGCCAACGCACATTACGAAGCACTCCAGGGTGAATTGACGAGTTCTTCCATCTCAGCTTCGAAATCAGCAGGTCCTTGCCAGTCACTGCTGCTGACAACCCGCTGATCCCCCACCCGTAAAGCGGCCTTTTCGTCCGGCCGCTCCCCTTCGTAGCGGGTCAATGCCATCTCGGTTGAGGCAATGGTTTCTTCGTCGCTGAGCGGAACGTCGCGAAGCTTTGCCGTGATGCCAAAGGGAGCGAGAAACGCGAGGGCCTGCTCGATCGCAGGCGTGATTTGCGCCTTAACTTCCTCGCGAAGGCTACCGCCGTAGTCTTCAAGCTCAACAGGCTGCACGCCAATCAAGAGAAGATGCGATGGGTATTCCCCCATCATCTCGGCCATCGCCAGGACTTCCTGGAAACCTGTCTGGTGCAGCGAAACTTTGCGCGCACCCAGGAACTTGGGAACCTCGTCACCTTCAACGAGCTTCATGGTTCCAGGCGGCAAACCGTAATCGACCGCATCGAAGACGATCAGGATATCCGCTTCTCGGACATGTTGAACGAGATAGATGCCCTGCGTTCCGCCATCCATTAGGCGGACGTTGTCATCGAATTCGAACTGACGATGCAGCTCTTCGATTGCGCGGACGCCAAAACCTTCGTCCGCCCACAACAGGTTGCCGATGCCCAATACGAGCACGGACGGCTTAGCTCTCTCCATGGCATCCTCCCGAGACGCCTATCCAATGTCGCTTGTCTTTAATTTCCGGAGGCTTTTGAGCCCCTCGAATTAGTTAATGGCAAGTAACGTGCCAAACCTGTGTGCGACCGAATGAACCGGATTTTCGGTGCTATAGAGCAGCGCTGCAATTAGCATATGGAAGCAGAATTTCCGCATTGGGCGTTAAAGCGGAAGGTAATTTTCCAGTTGGCGCTGATCGAAGCGTCAAGCTCAAGCGAATTGGAAAGCATGCTTCTATGCGCGGCCGCAGATGGTCTGGAGGTTACCAATAAGTAGGGGGTGGTGAGCGGGCGTCTCTTTGCGGTGGAGGCGAGCCATAAAAAAAGCGGGGGCCGAAGCTCCCGCAGTTTTGCTTAAGGAATGTGAAGAAGGAGGGCCCTTCTTGCGAGCAAGGTCAATAAGGTTGGTCATCCTTCGGACGGCCGTCACGGAACGTACGCCAGCCAGAGAACATCGACGAGATGATGGATTGCCGGGACATGATGTCTTCGCGGACCGCCGCGTAGATGTGGACGATGGCAAAGCAGATGATCATCCACATGCCGAGACGATGCCACGTGTGCACGTCCTGGCTTTGTCCGAACATCGGGATTACCCAGCTGGAGAACCAGTCGTATTGCCAGGTGCCCATGCCGGTTCCTTCGCCGTAAAGCGCAAGCCCAGTTACGATCATGAAGATCGTGCCCCAGACGAACATGATGTGCATCACAAGCGTCGCCAGTGGGTTGTGACCTGTGTACTTCTTCGGCTCTGAGGTGAGCATCATGTACCACTTGATTTCGTGGAGCATCTCTTCCCAGAAGTTGGCCTTCCATACGGGAGGCACAAAGATCTCCTTGGCATGGGTGTTGCCCACAAAGGCCCAGTAGATCCGCAGCAGAAAGCCAACGATCAGAATGTAGCCTGCTGAGAAGTGAATATAGCGGATCCAGCCGAACAGGAACGATTCCGAAGCCTCACCTCCAACAGATGGAGGTGGCACTCCGATGAGATAGCCGGTGATGCAGAGCGCCAGGATGCAAAGCGCATTGACCCAGTGCCAAATCCGAACCGGCGCCTCATAAACGTAGACCGCTTCTTCTGAATGCGCTCTGGTGTCGTCGAGTGCCATTGTTGCCTCCTTACGCACCAGCAAGCGCTAAGCCGCCTGCCGCGATGGCAAGGCCAGATGCAATCAAGCCATAGCGAGACTTGGCAAGGACGAGGCCTGAGGCAAAACCGGCAGCGTGTAAAGCTGCGCTTGTCAGCATGAAACCGGCCATATAGCCACCGAGCGCGCCAACGGCTTCAGTTCCGTGGGCATGCCCATGGAATAGCGCAAATCCGCCAATAGCAATTAGCCCCAGCCCAGCGTTGAGATGTCGTGAAACGGCAACCATAAGGCCGAGGAACACAACCGAAGCTAGGATGCCAGGCTCAACGAACGGAAGTGCTGATCCATACACACCTAGCAATGCACCGATCGCCAACATGACGATGAAGAGCGCTGGGCCTTGCCATGCGTTGCGCAATGGCTGAGTTGCCGACCACACACCCACAGCGACCATCGCCAAAAGGTGATCCATGCCAGCGATCGGGTGCGTAAGACCGGAGGAAAATCCTCCTGTCGCCCCGCCTGTGTGCGCTAGGCAGGGGCTAGCAATCAGCGTCACTGCCGCTGCCCCGAGAACTGTTTTTGCAATGTGAGTCTTCATAGCTTTTCTCCCCATCAGCGCACTTTGACATTCGCCAGCTCGTCCCCATCCGGCCCCATGACGTGCGTGGAGCAGGCTAGGCAAGGATCAAAGCTGTGAAGTGTTCTCAAGATCTCGACCGGTTCCTCGGTCCGCTCGACTTTCGTGTTCATCAGAGCCGCTTCAAAGGCACCGATGTTCCCCTCGTTGTCACGAGGCGTGCCGTTCCAGGTGGTGGGCACGACGCACTGGTAGTTGTCGATCTTGGTGTCCTTGATCTTGATCCAGTGAGCCAGAGCACCGCGTGGCGCTTCGGTGAAGCCAACACCTTTGACTTCCGTCGGCCAGGTCGAAGGGTCGAACTTCTCAACGTTCGCCGTGGACGTATCGCCAGCTTTGATGTTGGCAATAAGCTTGTCCATGAAGTAGCGCTGCTTGTGCACGGCCCACTGGGCTTCGAGAGCCCGAGCTGCTGTGCGGCCAAGCGTCGAGAACAAAGCTTCGACCGGAGCATCAAGAGCACTTAGCGTACGCTTGATCTGATCGGTGATCTCTTCATGTCCTTGCGCATAGCCGATGATGTAACGCGCAAGCGGTCCGACCTCCATGGCATGGCCCCGCCAGCGCGGTGCCTTGATCCACGAGTACTTGGCAGACTCGTCAATCTCATCGATGCGCGTCCTGGTGCCCTTCGTCCCCGGACCAAGCTCATAGTTAGGTTCGGTGACACCATCCCAGGGGTGCAGACCTTTCTTATCGTCGGCGTATTTGTACCAGGAGTGCGGCACAAACTCTTGGATCTGCTCAGGGTCGCGCAGGTCAACTTGATGCACTTCCTTGAGGTTGCCGTTGATAATGGCACCCGACGGCATCATCATATTCTCGGCAGAATAATCATTCGCACGATCGGGAATATCGCCATAAGCCATGACGTTTTTGCTCGATATCCCGCCGCCATAGAGCCAGCTCTTATAGAGCTTGCCGATGGCGATGATATCGGGGATGTAGACGTTCTCGACAAAGTCGATCGAGCGGTTGACGATGCTGTTGACGTAGTTGAGACGCTCCATATTAATCGGAGCACCCGCAGCAAGGTCACCATCAATGTTGATCGCACAAGGAACTCCACCGACGAGCCAGTTGGGGTGCGTATCCTTGCCGCCAAAGATGGTGCGCGTCGTCATGATTTCTTTCTGGAAATCAAGCGCTTCCAGATAGTGAGTCACCGCCATGAGATCGGCTTCCGGCGGCAGCAGGTAGGCCGGATTGGTCCAGTAGCCGTTCTTGAACGGTCCGAGCTGTCCTGATTCAACAAACTTTTTCAGACGGTTCTGGATATCGCGGAAGTACCCGGGCGAAGATTTTGGATGCCTCGGCGACGTCTGAATCTGCAACTCGGAGGTCGCTTTCGGGTCGGCCTTAAGCGCATTGATCGGGTTGACCCAATCAAGCGCATGCAAGTGATAGAAGTGGACCAGGTGATCGTGAATTTGCAGCGAGAGCTGCATGATGTTGCGGATCGAGTTCGCGTTGTCAGGAATCTCGATCTTGAGAGCATCTTCCACTGCCCTCACCGAGGTCAACGCGTGCGTGCCCGTGCAGACGCCGCAGATACGCTGGGTGAATGCCCAGGCATCGCGTGGATCGCGGCCCTTCAGAATAACTTCGAGCCCCCGCCACATCGTCCCCGTCGAGACTGCATTGCGAATGATGTTGTTTTCATCAACATTCACTTCACAGCGCATGTGTCCTTCAATGCGCGTGACAGGGTCGACAACAACACGCTGGCCGGAGGTGTCGAGATTAAATCCGTTCGGAGTTTGGATGGTCGCCATTATCCTTCACCTCCCTCTTTACCTGATGAGTTCTTGTCGGCCATGCGTTTCACAACGCTAACAGCAGCATGGGCAGCCGCTGCACCGCCGACGATCGTGGCGGCGGTTGCGCCGATTTCGTCGGCATTGGCTTCCACACCAAACCCATGAATGTCGGTCAGTCGGTCATAGAAGCTGCCTTTGTCCCAGAAGCCGTCTTCAGAACAGCCAACGCAGGGGTGGCCCGCCTGAATTGGGAACGACAGCCCGCCATTCCAGCGCACCGTGGAGCACGCATTGTAAGTGGTCGGGCCTTTGCAGCCGACTTTGTAAAGGCAGTAGCCCTTACGCGCGCCCTCATCGTCAAATGACTCGACGAACTGGCCGGCATCGAAGTGTGGACGCCGATAGCACTTGTCGTGAATGCGCTGTGAATAGAACATCTTAGGCCGACCTTGGCGGTCGAGCTCAGGAAAGCGGTCGAAGGTCACAATGTAGGTGATCACCGCAGTCATCACTTCCGCAATTGGCGGACAGCCCGGCACTTTGATGATCGGTTTCGGAGCAAGCCCAGGCACCTTATGAATCGGCGTCGCCTGTGTTGGGTTCGGACGGGCCGCCTGTACACAGCCCCACGACGCGCAGGAACCCCACGAGATAATCGCCTTACAGTGATCGGCAACGTGTTTGAGCTGTTCTAGGTAAGGCCGGCCAGCAATGATGCACGACATGCCGTCTTGATTGAGCGGCGGGTTACCTTCGCAGGCGAGAAGGAAGTTGCCATCGTATTTCGCAATGGTTTCTTCAATGATTGCTTCGGCCTGGTGTCCGGCCGCAGCCATGATCGTGTCATCGTAGTCGAGTGAGATCATCGACAAGATAACGTCTTTGGCGAGCGGGTGCGCTGAGCGAATGAAGCTCTCCGAACAACACGTGCACTCCAGGCCGTGCAACCACAAAACAGGAATGCGCGGCTTTGTTTCCATCGCGTGCGCGATTTGCGGAGCAAAGCTTGGGCCCAACCCCAACGATGCTGCAGTCAGGCTGCAGTACTTCAAAAAGCTTCGGCGGGTGATCCCCTGCCGGCGCATGACTTCGTAGAATGTTTCGGTCATCCCTTGCCGCTCCTCCTATCTCCCATCCGGTGCATTCGTCGTGATGCAGACCGGTTTGGTTAAGAGATCAGCAAGGGTTGTGCCAGATACATTGAGGCTAGCAAAAACAAAGGGTTAGGAAGATTATTCGGGCTGCTGTGGGAG
The DNA here is from genome assembly GCA_040219445.1 of Filomicrobium sp. Lineage (GTDB taxonomy): Bacteria > Pseudomonadota > Alphaproteobacteria > Rhizobiales > Hyphomicrobiaceae > Filomicrobium. Next base: position 164,682 of record JAVJSM010000004.1, read on the forward strand.
TTGTCGGCAGGTATGGGCGGTTACTTGCCAGCCGGGTTGTAAAGTGACTTTCCAGTCCGAGGCAGCTTGCGACGTTGGCCAATATCAGCGGCAACCAATACATTGGAGCGGATGATCGACAAACCAAAGCCAACGTCCAATCGGCACCATGAATGCCGGAATTCAAACGAGACCGATCACCCACCAAATCAATGCCGCAGCAAGCAGAACCCAAAGCACAATAATAGCGCTTGCCGCGACCCAGCTAACGGGACGACCTTCATATTCTTTCGCGGCTAGCCGGTATTCTGCCATGAGGCTTGCGGGCATCAGCGATACGACGGCCAAGATGCCGAGTGGCACGATAAGGAGATCGTCGAGGTACCCGAGCACCGGTATGAAGTCCGGAATGAGATCGATGGGACTGACGGCGTAAGCCACAACAGCGATGGCCAGTGCCTTTGCAAACCAAGGTGTTCTTGGATCCCGGCCAGCGATGTAGAGTGCGATGACATCCTGTTTCAGGCGTCGCGCCCAAGGTTCAAGCTTCCGCAACACGTGCCCGGATCACTTCCCACCAGTTCGCTTGCGAGTGGCATAATAGATGGCAACGGCGTTGATCTCGGAGATGCTGAGTTTAGGCGCGATGTCGGCCATGACCGAATCTTTGTCGCGCTGCCCCATCTGCCAAGCCACAAGCTGGTTGATCAAATAGGTCGAATGTTGCCCGTTGATGTTAGCGATAGCGAGTTCACCATCGGCAGCTTCTGCCGCGTGACAACTATCGCAAGCAGGCAAACCTCGTGCTTCATCGCCCTCAGTCGCAAGCTTCAAGCCAACGGGTGGGACTTTATAGACTTCAAACTCAGTCGCTGCGACGCTGAGCCCTGCATAGTATTTCGCAAGCGCTCTAATATCTCGCTCCGTCAAATTCTTGACGACCCGCTGCATCACACGATGTTCTCGCTCTCCCGTCTGGAATGCCTTGAGCTGCTTTGTGAAATAGGCTTCCGACTGTCCGGTCAGATTGCCAAAACCGAAGTTGACGTCACCTTGTCCGCCTTCGGAATGGCATAACGAGCAAGCCAGAATGCTGTCCTCGATCCTGCCGTCGCGAACCAGAGTCTCAGCAAGCTCTTGGTCCGCATCTTTGCCCATTGATGTTGGGGCCGAGAGAGTTAGAGTGATAATTGTCAGGGCTACAGCCGCGACGGCATGAGGAGTTTTTGCAAAGCGCTTCATGATCCAGCTCCTGGTTGTCCCCCGGGTTGCGGCAAGGATGTGCCGACGTCATCTTGGCCAGGAAAAGAAAACGTGTGCGGCCTTCATTCGGCGGCAGTATGGCAGGAGTTGGCAACCCATATATGACGGGTCATGTTTCACGAGCGTTGGGCCGTGCCAAAACTCCGGTCGCGCCGCCGAAACAGTCTTAGCGCTTCATAACGTATCGCAAACCGGCAGTCTAAAGTCTAAGTGGAGAGAGCCAATGAGCGCGAAGCCAGCTCGCATCAAACAAAGCAATTGGGCAACGAAAGCTGGCCTATGGCATGGACGCATTGAAGGCAAAGACTTAGGGACCGACGTGACGGTCCTGTTTTTCTCAACCGAAGAGCTGGGCGAGGGGCCACGCTGGCACGTCCACACTTACGATGAGTTGTTCATCGTCCGCGAAGGGCGCGCACGCTTTACGATCGGTGATGAGAAAATCGAAGCTGAGGCGGGCGATGTTCTGTTCGGACCCGCCAACATTCCCCACAAGTATCACAACCTTGGGCCGGGCCGTTTGGAGACGATCGACATCCATCTCTCCGATCACTTCGAACAAACAAATTTAGATGACCCCGAGCTGAGCTAGCCGGCCACCGATTGACCTCGTCACGTATCTATCCGAGCCGAGTTGTTTGCGTGGATTATCCCGGAACCGGCGTCAGCTTAAACAAGCCAACATCAATCGCGCCGTGTCGGAACCCGGTCGAGCAATACTTGAGATAATAGTTCCACATGCGCCGGAAACGGTCGTCGAAACCAAGCGTGGCGATTTGATCCCAATTGGCGTTGAATCGTTCGTGCCAGATGTCGAGTGTTTTCGCGTAGCTATCGCCGAAAGGCTGATGCACGTCGATCTGGAAACCGGCTTGCGCAGCTTGTTTTTGAACAATCTCGATAGTAGGCAGCATGCCACCGGGAAAGATGTATCGCTGGATAAAATCAGGCCGTTGGCGATAGCTATCGTAGAGGTCTTCAGAAATGCTGATGATCTGCAACACGACCGACCCATCATCCTTGAGGGACCGGCGAAGTTTCTCAAAGTACACCGGCCAATAGCGTTCCCCAACCGCCTCGATCATCTCAATCGAAACAATGCGGTCGTACTGCTCCTCAACGCTACGATAATCGCGCAATTCAAATTCGATTTGCGAGGCCTGCGGCAGGTCAGCCAAGCTCGCCCTGGCGTGCGCAATCTGTTCTTGCGAGAGCGAGATGCCCGTGACAGAACCGGAACCCGAGGCGACAAGCTTCCGAGCTAAACTGCCCCAGCCACAGCCGATTTCGAGCACCCGCTCGCCACCCTCAATTTCCATAAGCTCGACGATGCGGGCCAATTTGCGGTCTTGCGCAGCTTCAAGACTTTCCGAACCGTCTTCGAAAATTGCGGAGGAATAGATGAGCTCTGGATCAAGCCATTGGGAATAAAACGCATTACCCAGGTCATAGTGCGCAGCTATGTTGCGGCGACTACCGCGACGCGTATTGGAATTACGAAAGTGTGACACGCGGTTCAAGGCATGCGCGAGGCCAAAACCTTTGGTCGCAACGGAAATCGCTTTTTCGTTGGCAAGTCCGAATTCCAGCACCGCTGCGAGATCAGGAGACGACCAGTCGCCATCAACGTAAGACCGGGCTAGTCCGATCTCACCTTCACCTAATAGCTTCCAAAGAAGACGCCAACGCTTAACTAGGATCGTCGCGCTTGGCCCAGGCCGGCTGCCGCGATGCTGAATAAGTCTGCCGTTGGGCAACACCACAGTCAGGCTTCCCGCTTCGAAGAGCTTAAGGCGGCCGCCAAGATAATCTCTGAAGAACCGTTCGCGGGAAAAGGGAAGAGCTGAAGATGCGGTGGCTGAAACAGGTGGCATAGTCATGGTCAAGTGCAACTCATTCGTTTGGGCGGACGATACTGACCGCCATGTCTTTGCTCGGCTTGGCAGGATTGATCGCAAACCCGCGCCACCACATTTTGAGAGCATGCCAGTGGATCGCTCCCATGACTTTCATCGGAAGCATAGGGTGGCTTATCGTAAGGCGCAGGATGCTACGATCAGTAAACTCCAACCGTTGACCGTTAAGCGCTGTATTGATGATAGCGCTGTCGCGTTTGCGCGCTTGCACAGCGACGCTCACATGTTCAGCCGGAGCCCTGGTCGCAAAGCGGTACCCGAGATCAAGGTCCATAAACGGCGAGACGTAAAACTCTTTATCGCATTGCTGGCGGATAATGTCCTCGCCAACATCCGCATTGCCGTTGCCACCAGTTGCGCTGGACGCCACCGGGATCACGTAGCTATGGCGGCCACCAAACGTGTTATTAACCTCATAAATCACTGCCAACGGCAGCCCCTCGGAAGAACTGCAAAAATACACACTGAGCGGATTGAAGTCATATCCTGCGACACGCGGCATGCATAAGAGCTGCACCTGGATTTGGTCGTCCTGGATGCCAGCCTTGCGAAGATGCGCAATGGCTTGAGGGTAAAGTGGCGTATCGGTTCCATCCCCATGATCACGGTCGTAAAAGCTCATGAGGTTGGTTTTGTTGTGCGAGAAGAACCGTAGCTTTGAACCGAGCACTTCGACATCCTGCAAATCAACAAGCAGCCAGTAGACGCGATGGCGCAGCGAATGGCGCTTCGGCGTCAGCCTCTGATGGGTGACATGCCCAACGTATAAAGCGCTGCCGGAGGTCACGCGGCCACTCCTTCTTCGCGGCTAGGTTGATGCACCGGTTTAACGACGATGCGTCCAGATTCATTTTCCACAGCCCACGGGCGGCGGACGTGACCCAGCTGCTCGGCAACGGCTAAGCCGGACTGCAGACCGTCTTCATGGAAACCCGCGCCGAAGTAAGCACCGCAGAACCAAACGCGATCTTGACCCTGTAAAGACCAGAGCCGCTGCTGCGCGTACGTTGCTGCTTGATCGATAACCGGATGCTGGAAACTCTGGCGTCGGTAAACCTTTTGTGGGTCAGGCTCGTGGTTTGGATTCAATGTGACGAACAGCGGCAAGTCTTGCGGCAGGTTTTGTAGGGTATTCATCCAATACGTCACCGTTAGCCCATCGGCCGACTGCATGGCGCGCTTACCTATGTAGTTCCAGCTGGCCCATGCGCGCTGGCGTTTCGGCATAAAGCGAGCATCTGAGTGCAGGATAGCTTCGTTTTCGCTGTAGCTGAATGCACTGAGTAGTTGTTGTTCAGACGCAGTGGGGTTTGCCAGAAGGCCTAAAGCTTCATCGGCGTGCGTTGCGATGACAACGTCGTCAAAGCGTTGCTGTTTCCCCGAACGTGTCGAGACAAAAACGCCCTCGGCGCGACGCTCAACCGAAACGACGCCATCACCAGTCTCAATGCGGTCAGCAAAACTCGATTTCAGTTTCTGCACGTAGCTCCGGCTGCCGCCCTTCACCGTGCGCCACAAAGGCCGGTTCGCCAATTTTAATAGGCCATGGTTTTCGTAGAAGCGAACGAAGGCATGGGCAGGAAAGTCCAAGACGCTGCTGGCCGGCATGGACCAGATTGCACCTGCCATCGGTAAGAGGTGGTTTTCGATGAACGGGCGCTTGTAGGCGTTGGCCTTGAGATAGTCGCCAAGCGACATTTCGGTTTCCAAGAGCATGGCGAGATCATTGGGTGCAGTGCGGTAAAACCGAACGATGTCACGCATCATGCACCAGAACCTAGGCCGCAAAAGATTACGCTTTTGCGCGATCAACTGCCCGAGCGTTCCGCCGCCATATTCAAACCATCCCTCATCGAGCGACACCGCAAACGACATATCCGTCGTCTGGGTTTCAACGTCGAGATGTTCGAACAACGCAACGAGGTTTGGGTAGGTGTACTCGTTAAAGACGATAAAACCCATGTCGGCTGGCGTCACGCCGCCGCCGTGCACCACATCGACCGTATAGGAGTGGCCTCCCACGCGAGCTGATTGTTCGAAGACCGCAATCTCACAGGAATTGTGCAGCAACCAGGCCGCTGAAAGTCCGGATATTCCAGTACCGACAACGGCAATTTTCCGCCGCGCGGCGTCTGTCTTGGTCATCTGCAAAATATCTCCGCTACCGATCCGGTTCGCAACGGGATGGTTGTTGGCCGGTTAAGCAATTGTGCAAGTGCTTACGGACCCTTCGCAGATCTGGATCACAGCGCGATTTTTTGGTGATCTGCAGACGCGGACTAGCCGTAATGACACCATGCAAGTTAATATGCTCACAAATCGAGATGCATCGCCGCTCAAGTGGCCAGCGTCTAAGCGCGCCGGTCGCTCGGATTCGGCCGATAAGCACCGTTGTGGAGCAAGTATGGACCAGCCGACAGGCGATCCTCTGACAGATCCCCCGCCTGAGTATTTGATAACCCAGATTGCCGACACACAGGACAAAGAGGCGTTTGCGACGTTGTTTGATGCCTATGCGCCTCGTGTGAAGTATTTCCTGATCAGGCAAGGAACGCCAGCCGAATCCGCTGAAGAGTTGGCGCAAGAAGTGCTGCTGACGGTTTGGCGCAAGGCAGGCTACTTCTCATCCAGCCGCGGATCCGCATCTGCTTGGATCTTCACAATTGCGCGGAATCTGCGCATCGACCAAACACGTCGCGAAAAGCGTGCCCAGATATACGCGATGATCGACGACTACGACGACGTTGATCCGGATACACCCGACGAACTCGTTAGCGCCAATGAACACGCCCAACGAGTCCGCCTCGCAATGAGTGAACTACCAAAAGAACAGCAGGAGGTTGTCAAGCTGTCGTTCATAGAGGGAGCCCCGCACAGCGAGATCGCACAGCGCCTCAGCCTGCCATTGGGAACGATCAAATCCAGATTGAGACTGGCAATGCGCCGCATGAGAAAATCTCTTGAGGACCTTGCATGACAATCAAGCATCATCCTTCGAATGAAACACTGGTCGCGTTCGTGAACGGGACCTTGGACGAAGCCAACACACTCGTGGTCGCCGCACACTTGGCCCACTGCCAGGAGTGCCGCACTGCCGTGCGACAGATGGCGGAAATGGGTGGAAATCTTTTGGCGATGGCTGAGCCTGTTGAGGTTGGCCGTAGCTCACGAGACTCGTGCCTCAGCAAGCTGGACAGCACCCCAGTTGAGGTAGCTGGATCAACCTACGTTCTTGAGCGGCCAGCTGCTGAGGTGAAGTCAGCCCCGAGGCGTGGGTTGGACCCAATGGCGTTCGTCGAACTGTATGGCAGCGGTAAGTGGAAGTGGCTTGGCCCTGGCGTTTATCGGCAGGATCTAGACGTGCCAAGCGATGACGGGACCCGAGCTTTCATTTTGAAGGCGGCTCCGGGTACGCGTTTGCCTGATCATTCCCATGAAGGCACGGAGTGGACCTGCGTCCTGAAAGGGGCGTTCCGACACGATCACGGCAGGTTCGGCATTGGCGATTTTGACGAAGCCGATAGCAGTGTCGATCATAATCCGTATGTGGAAGAGGGCGAAGAGTGCATCTGCCTGGTTGCCTTGAACGGCGATGTGCGAATGAAAAGTTGGATCGGTCGTCTCATTCAGCCGCTCGTGCGTATTTGAATGATGCGAGCCGCCTGACGCCCCCAATTCAATAACTGTCAAACTGGTTTGGAACTGTAGAAGCGATGGACGTTCTGACCCTACTTGGCGTTGCATTCGCCATCTGGCTCATGCTTGCCGCTTTCATGGCGGGGGCATGGGCTGTTGAACAGCGCACCGGAAATTCCGGCTGGGTCGACGTGACGTGGACCGCAGCGCTGGGCACCACAGGTATTCTCGGCGCGTTCGCTGTCTTAGATCCAGCGGATGTTACGGGGCGCCAGTGGCTTGTCGCAGCGCTAGTGCTCGGCTGGGCGTTGCGGCTCGCTGCTCACATCGCCTGGCGCACCGCTAACGTTTCGGACGATCCGCGGTACAAAAAACTACGTGCTGAGTGGGGGGCATCTGCACCGGCTAAGATGCTTTGGCTGTTGCAGGCACAGGCAATCTTGAGCGTACCCATGGTGCTAAGCTCAGTCTTGGCAGCGTGGAACCCTGCACCATTATTCTCCTGGATCGACATCGTCGCGATTTCCGTATTTGTAATTGGACTGGCAGGTTCCGCAGTCGCCGACTGGCAGCTCAGCCAATTCAAACGCGTCGCGAAAGATACTGGCCGCGTTTGCAACGTTGGCTTATGGAGCTGGTCCCGCCACCCCAATTACTTTTTCGAATGGCTCGTCTGGGTTGGCTTGGCCCTCCTCGCAATTGATATGTCTGGAGAGTGGTTGTGGGGGCTGATCGCCCTGGGCGGCCCAGTATGCATGTACTGGCTGTTGCGGTTTGTTTCCGGCGTTCCACCGCTGGAAGAGCACATGCTGGCAAAGTATGGCGATCGGTACGCCCGATACCAGCAAGAAACAAGTTCGTTTTTTCCATTACCCCCGGTGCGTCACGGAATTTGAGCATCGCCCCACTGGAGTAGCCTTATCATGACCATTGTTGAACATCTAATTTCCGTCACGGAACGCGCCCCGCTTCCCGACATTGCAACGAAGACCGGTATCAACTTTCTCGTGGGCAGGACGCGTCGGCAGCTCGCCCATGAGAGCGACGAGAATTCGGCGAACTTCGCCCGCGAAATGGTCGAGTTCCCCATTGCTCTCGCAACTAAGGAAGCCAACGATCAGCATTATGAAATCCCCGCTGAGTTCTTCGAACTGGCTCTAGGCGCGCGACGCAAGTACTCATGCGCTTATTATGAGGACGACAACACAACGCTCGATGAGGCCGAAGAACGCGCTCTCGCACTAACTGCAGAACACGCCGCACTCGCTAACGGACAAAAAATCTTGGAGCTCGGTTGCGGTTGGGGTTCGATGACGTTGTGGGTCGCTGAGAACTTTCCCGGCGCGCATATCACCGGCGTCTCAAATTCAAATTCGCAACGCGAGTACATTTTAAGCCAGGCAAAGGCTCGCAACCTGACGAACATCGATGTCATCACCGCTGACATGAACGATTTCGCCTCCGAGGGTCAGTTCGATCGTGTCATATCGATCGAGATGTTCGAGCATATGTCGAACTGGCATGACCTTATCGGCAAAGTCACTGGTTGGCTGAAGCCGGACGGCCGCTTCTTCATGCACGTGTTCAGCCACAAATCGAGACCCTACCGCTTTGATCATGCCGATAAGTCTGATTGGATCGCGCAGCATTTCTTCACGGGCGGGATTATGCCAAGCCACGACCTGATCCGGCAGTTCGGAGATTTTGTCGAAGTTGAAAAGGAATGGCGCTGGAGCGGACAGCATTATCAGCGAACGGCAGCTGACTGGTTGGCCAATTACGACCGAAATGATATCGAGATCGATCGGATTTTGAACGACGTCTATGGGGCTGACGCCAAGCTCTGGAAACGCCGCTGGCGCTTGTTCTTCCTGGCGACAATGGGTTTGTTTGGTCACAACGGTGGAAACGAGTGGGGCATTAGCCACTATCTTCTCAAGCCCGTGCGACGCGCCTAACAAGCGCGTCGGCCAATTCCAACCGAAATCAACTGCCCTGAAAAAACTCAACGGCGTAGTAGGCTGACGCGGCACAAACACCAGCAACGAACGCACCGTAAGCAATGTCGATGAGCGTGATGTGCAGCGACCAGTTCTTCAAGGTCGCGTAGTTCGTAAGGTCGTAGGTCGCAAAACACAGCCCGCCGAGCAGTGCCCCCAACACGAACGCGTTCATGATCGATCCGTCCCGGAGTGCCGGCAAGACAGCGAAGATCACGATGCCCATGGGGAACATTAAGTAGAATGCGAGAGCAGGAAGAATCCGGATGTTGTCGACCAGCATGTCACCCAGCACCGGTCGGTAAAGTGCATTGGCCATCTGGGTTAGCCAGATGGCATCGATGATGCCGAACACAATCAGGATCGTTACGTAGGCAATCAAAACCGACATTGGTCTTCGCTCATGACATGTTGGATGTAAACATCGTAACGCGCGCCGCTGCTGCACAGATCACCAAGCGCCTTGGATGGCGACACGGAGACCACTGCAATGCACAAAGAATCCAAGATCGGCAACGACTATCAAGGTCGGTTAGGTTACGTAACCGACACTACAACCCGGTGCGTTTGGCGACGCAGCCGCATCGGTACCGATTGCAATTGCATACGTTGAACACCGAGCTTCGATATCTGGAATTAGAGGTGGGGATAATTCAGATAAGGCGCAGTAAGCGCAAAATAGCCGCTTGAACATCGCTTATGTGCGAGGCTATGAATGGGCCCCCGTGACCGAGCTGGGCAGGCAGGGTCACAGGGGCTACGAGGGGGGCACGCGTCTTCTTTAGGACCGTTGCCTAGTAGAGACCGCAGGCGAAAAGGGCGTCGCCGATGGTCTCACCGAGCTGAGGGGATGTGGAACGCAATACTCATCCAAACAGCTCGTCGCTGCGACTATTGTCCTGGCTTGTACCACCATGATCGGCGGTTTTTGCGGGGATGCACACCGTCGATCTTGGGTCACCGGCAACCATTCATTCGAATGGAGCCGGAGGGGGGCTTTTAAAGCGCAGGACCCGGGCAATAGTCGCAGAATTCCGTCCTTTCAGTCTCGCTTTCAGCTCCCAATTCAAGAGCCGTCAGCGCCCGTGTTCCAATCGTTGCAACGCACAACAAACGCTGCAAATTCCACAAAAAAAGCGCCCGTTTCCGGACGCTCGCATAACACCATCTCCTGGCATATGCCGGACGAATGAAAGCCACTGCTCCCTGGTTCGCCGCTTTTTTGAATGTAATAACAATCAACCACAGCGCGTGCCCGAACTCAAGCTGATTCGGACTGTGCTGTGGAAAACTCGTGATCAAAACTTGCTGGGCCCACAACATCAATGTCCCCAGCGATTCTATTCCAGGCATTTGTCAGGGTTGGCCGGGTTTTGAGGCAGCTATTTGCTGCAGCACCTCTACCAGATCCTGCAACGCGAAGGGTTTCTTCAAGAGAGGCCTGCCATCGATGCTTTCTAGGTTTTCGGCAAACCCGCTGATGTAGACGACCTTGAGATCTGGTCGCAATCGAACCGCTTGTTCGGCAAGCATCGGGCCATCCTTAGCGCCGGGCATCACCACATCTGTAACAAGGATGTCGATCTGAGGGTATTCGGCCAGAATTTCGAGAGCCAGTTCAGGAGATAGGGTGCCTTGAGCATCATGCCCTTCGTCGCGAAGACCATCGGTCGTCAAGGCCAACAGATCCGCTTCATCGTCAACGACCAACACCGAGAGGGACGCACCAGCGTCCACACTCATCGCGTCTGCTGAAGTTTTCGTTTCGCTCGGCAGGTGCTGATTCTCAATCGTTGGAAGCAGAAGCTCGACACGCGTTCCCTTGCCAAGCTGAGAAGTCAATGTCAGATCGCCGCCATGCCGCTTGGCAAACGCAAACACCAACGAGAGCCCCAGCCCAGTCCCGCTGCCACGGTCTTTGGTAGAGAAAAATGGGTCCAACGCCTGGTCTCGCACTGCCGCCGACATACCCGGACCGTTGTCCTCGACGTAAATCGCAACAGATTTCTCCAACCCACGGCGCTTGTCCTTGTCATCCATAGCGACGCGTTTCACACCCAGACGAATACGGTTGCCGCACCCACTTGAGCGAATGGCATCCCGCGCATTAATTGCCAGATTGAGAAGCGCGCTTTCCAGCTGGCCAACGTCGCACATTACACGCGAGCGATCCAATTCAGCGTCTTCGACAATTTCAACGCCGATCGTTTCGTCGGTTTCAAACATCTCGATTGCCTCACGCAAGGCATCCCCGATGCGAACGAGAGCCTGGGAGGAAGGCGCATCGCGCGCAAATTCCAGCAGGCTGTTTGTTAAATCAGCTGCCCGGCGAATGGTCTTTTCAGCAATTTTCAGACTTGGGTCCTTGCCCTCTGGATCGAGCTTCTTTCGCGCCATTTGGACCGCAGCGAGTTGTGTCGACAGAAGGTTGTTGAAGTCATGGGCGAGCCCACCCGTGAACGTGCCAAGCGCGCTCAAACGTGCTGCCTTTTCAGCTTCTCGGCGGTGCTGTTCTTCGCGCGTAACATCGTCGAAGACCAAAATTGTTCGCACGGCGGTGAATTCATCATCCTCAGCTTGCGAACTTGAAACTCGGAAGTAACGGTTGTCGGGCCCAGTCGGCGATGCAATCCGAAACAGTTCATGATCCAGGTGTTCCCCCCGGATCGCGCGTTGAAACGGGTTGGAGTGGTGATCGGTCGGAATTCCAGTTGCGGTCCAAATCCGCATTTGTGACGGTAAGTCTGTCGGCTCGTCCGTAAGCTCTATGCCGAATAGCTGTGAAGCAGCGGCATTGAGAATACGGATGCGCCCGTCTCGATCGAGCGCGACGATGGCGTTTACGACCGTGTCGAGCACTTTGCGTTTGAGTCTGGCGCGCGCTCTGTTGTGATCGGTTAGAACGCTGGTCAGATCAGCATGGACGCCAAATACCCGGACGGCTCGCCCGGTTTCGTCTCGGATCGCCATAGCTCGGCATCGGCACCAAACGATGCCCCCATCTGAATGGCGATATCGAACAATGTGGTCAAACGGCAGATCCGGCTGTTGGTGATACACCGCCAGGCGTTCCAGCATCACGCTCCGATCTTCCTCTTGAATCTGTTCGTGCCACGCTGCGGTGCTGTGTGCTTGCTGCTCGGGGTCATATCCCAACAGCCGCCAAAACTCAGGGCTCAGCCACGTGTTATCAGGATGCTCAAGATCCCAAAACCAAACACCACTTAAGGAGCCGTCCTGCACAAACCGCCAAAGCGATCCATCTTTTTGGAAAAGGTGGTCTAGCTCGCGTTCAAGATAATGCAGTCCACCCAAAGCGCGCTCCACAGTCTGTTCACGCCCATCATACTTTCTTATAGCCCGACATCCGAAAACGGATTATGGGCGTATTGCCCTACACTCGACCATAACAACCCTGCCAAGTGGGAAGAAAAACAATTTATGGCCAACGTGCTGATTGCAGAGGACGAAGAAGACCTAGCCCTGTTGTGGCGGTCTGCATTAGAAGACGCCGGGCACGCTGTGGATGTCGTTCATGATGGTGCTACGGCTGTCCAAGCGCTCCAAGGCAAGACCTACGACGTCGTTATTGTCGATTTTGTCATGCCGGAAAAGGGCGGTCTCGTCGTAAGCGGCATGGCTCGTGTGTTCCAGAGCCATCCGCATGTCATCTTGGTTAGCGGTCGGCTTCCTCAGGTTTCCAGCGTCGACCCAGCCGACATCGCAAAGCAGATTGGTGTCGCAAAGGTCCTGCCGAAACCAGTCGACGTTGATAGGTTGCTGGCAGAAGTCGATAGGGAAACCGAATTAGGAAGATGAATTGGAATTGACCCTACGGCGCGCCTAACCTGGCAATGCTTTGTCCATCACCCATTAAAGCCGGTGGTTCAGGAATCGTTTTTCAATTTTTTGCCTAGTGCAATTGCGGTATCCGATGTCGGTCAAACTCGATAGTGACCTCCCCTCAGTTTGAACAGCGATAAGGCGCAATAATTGAAGCTCGCAGCGGCACTTATCCGCCTTTCGCATGCTTGCGTCCCTCGTTGTTCATCGTGCACTGTGGTTTCATGCTGTGCCATCATAGTTTGAGAATTCGCGGTTTGATGTCTCCATGTCTTCCGTCGAAGCTGCAGCTTACATGCGCACCTGATCATCGCGGCCGCTGTTCGAAATCTATCAAATTACCTTGAACCTCTCGCTGCGAACTGGAATGGGCGAACTATATCTTTTTAGAGCGCCTTCAAGTGATAACGCTGCCGGAGTAGCTGAACTATGAGTACCGACGGCAGACCTTCACGCAAGCCGCGCAAAGCCGCCGCCGGAAAGTCACCCCGCAAACGTGCCGTAAAGAAACGCAATTCGCAGCCCGAAACAGTCGAGGAAGATTTGGATACAGCGCCCAGCCGAAACACCAAAAGCGTTCCGATCGTAGCGCTGGGCGCGTCTGCCGGCGGGCTGGAGCCGCTTGAGCAATTTTTCAAGAACATGCCAAGTAGCAGCGGGTTGGCATTTGTCGTCGTCCAGCATCTGTCGCCAGACTTCCGCAGCATGATGGATGAACTTCTCGCGCGTTACTCCAGCATGAGTATCGAGCGAGCCGAAGACGGAATGGCGATCCGGCCAAATACGGTTTACCTCAATCCACCTCGCCAAGAGATGATCATCCAGGGCAACAAGCTGTGCCTTATCGAGGAACGCTCACAGCTTGCACCGAGCCTTCCCATCAATTCATTCATGGAATCGCTCGCGGCGGAAGCGGGTCAGAAGGCCATAGGAATAATTCTATCTGGCACGGGAAGCGACGGCACCAAAGGCGTCGACGCAATACGACGCGCCGGCGGCACAGTGATCGTGCAGGAACCGAACTCCGCTAAATTCGATGGTATGCCAAGATCCGCATTGGCGTCTGGGCCGGTCACAGCGACCGCTCTTCCTTCGGAAATGGCCGCGCTTGTGCTGCGGGCCGCCGAAGGTGAGTCCATCGATGACATTAACGACGTTAAAGACGAGATCGTTATCGGAGATCCGCATCGCGAAATTCTGCGCATGTTGCAGCATACTTATGGATCTGACTTCAACTACTACAAGCTCGCAACGGTCGACAGGAGGATCAATCGGCGCGCCCTGATGAATGGGTTCAACGATATTGGCGGTTACTCCAAGTACATTAAGACCAATGCGAAAGAGCTGGAGCAGCTTTACTGTGATCTGCTCATCGGCGTAACAGCGTTCTTCCGCGATAAGGATGTGTTTGATCGCTTGCGTGATGAGATCATACCTAAAGTCTGCGAGAAAATGTCGGAAGAGCAACCGGTTCGCATTTGGATCGCGGGCTGTGCGTCAGGCGAAGAGGCATACTCTTTTGCAATCCTGGTGAGTGAATATGCGCGCAAAAAAGGGATTCCGCTGCACGCGAAAATCTTCGCCAGCGATATCCATTTTCGCTCTTTGGAAATCGCAACCAACGGCGAGTATTTTTCGGAGGAGTTACAAAACATACCGTCGGAAATCGTATCGCGGTATTTTGAAAAGTCTCAAACAATCTATAGGGTGCGCCAGTCGATCCGATCTCTGGTCGTGTTTAGTCGCCACAACCTGATTAAAGATCCGCCCTTTACGCGTATGGACCTAATCGCGTGCCGTAACCTACTCATTTACCTGAACGAGGTTGCGCAGCGCAAAGCCCTGGCGATCATGCATTTTGCGCTTATCAAGCGCGGCGTATTGCTATTGGGTCCGAGCGAGTCGACGGGCGAACTCTCAGACGAGTTCGAACCTATCAACAACAAGGCGCGCCTCTACCGCAAAAAGCGGGACATCACGCTGCAAGAGTCAACGCGGATCTTGCCGCCAACAAACATCGAAGAAAATACGCGCGAACAGAACACCAAAGATATTCTTTTTTCGCGTCGCAACACCCAACTCCCAACACATCGAAAATCGATCCAACGCGCATATGATACGTTGTTAGAGGCCTACGCGCCGCCAGGCATTGTGACGGATCGTGAGGGTGAAATTCTGCACATTTTCGGCAATGGCCTCGACTACATTGAACTCAAGTCCGGCGCTTATTCCAGCAGATTGCCAGATGTTGTCAAAGAGCCCTTCCGACCCGTCTTGTCAGTGGCGCTCGAACGCATTCGCAACGCTAAAATTAAACGCTTCCGCAGAAGTGTGCGGGTCTCTGGTGAGGGAGCTGGCGACACCAAACTCGTAATGAGCATCGAGCCCTTGCCGCGCGAGGGAACGACCATTGACTGCCTGCTCGTAACATTCGAGCCGTTAGTCGAAGAGCCGAGCCGCCCGAACGAGAATGAGACACCTTTGAATTTAGAGCCCGCCTTGGGTCGGGCAGACAGCGACGTCTTGGGACATCGTCTTCAGGAACTCGAAAGGGATTTGCAGTTTACCGAGGAAAGCCTGCAAAGCACGATCGAGGAGCTTGAGACCAGCAACGAAGAACTGCAGGCAACCAACGAAGAGTTGATGTCTGCGAACGAAGAACTTCAAAGCACGAACGAGGAACTGCACTCAGTCAACGAAGAACTCTATACCGTCAGCACGGAGCACCAGCGCAAGATCGACCAGTTGACGGAAGTCACAAATGACATGGAGCACCTTTTGCGGAGTACGGATGTTGGCGTGCTGTTCTTGGATCAGCAACTTTGCATTCGCCGCTTCACGCCCACAATTGCGCGGAGCTTCAACCTCCTTGATCGCGATGTCGGCCGACCCATTGAACACGTCACGACGCGTTTCAATTATGAGGGCTTCGTCGAGGACGTGCACGCTGTATTGCGAACCGCGAAACCCAAAGAGATGGAAGTGGTCGTAGACGATCTAAGTTATCTGCTGCGAATTCTGCCCTACCATTCACCTCAAACATCTGAAGCTGCCGGCGCAGTTGTAACGCTCGTTGACATTACGCGGTTGAAGGACACGGAGCGCGCTTTGGGCGCACGCAACGCCGAACTCAACCGCATGAACGAAAACCTGGAGCAGTTCACCTATATCGTTTCGCACGACCTGCGCGCGCCGCTTCGAGCCATCCGTAACTCAGCGCAATGGATGGAGGAAGACGCCGAAGACAAGTTTTCAGAAGACCTTCAAAACCATCTCACACGTCTCAGGTCTCAGGCCGCGCGCCTAAGCGACATGCTACGGGACCTCCTGCAGTATTCGAAGCTGGGAAGTGAGGAGCAGGCGCTTGAACGGATAGACATGGAGCGTCTGGTCCGCGATATCCTGCCTTTGATCGAATACGATACCGAGATCAATATCGACACTGGTCGAGGTCTCCCAACAATCATCACACATCGACCGCCGATGCACTTGGTCTTCCTGAACCTGCTCGATAACGCTGCGAAGTACTCCGGTAGGCGTAAGACCGATATTTCGATCAAGCACCGCAAGTTCAAAGGGCACCACGTGTTTGTCTTCTCGGATAACGGGCCGGGCATCTCGCAGGAGAAGCATGATCAAATCTTCCTGCCATTTAGGAAGTTGGAACGCCCCACGGATCAGCCCGGCACAGGAATGGGATTAGCCCTGGTCCGCAAGGCCATTGAAACGCATCAAGGAAGGATCAAGGTGAAATCTTTTCCAGGCGATGCAACGACCGGCACGAAGTTCATCTTTAGCTGGAAAGATCAGTCCGAACTCAGTGCTTGATACGATCGACGGTGTTGCAGCGCATTAGAAAGCAGTTCAGGCGCTCGAAGCTGCCGAAGAAATCGGTGCAAAAACCGAAGCATCACAAAGATTGCGGAGCATCTTGACGGCGGCCCATAAACGCACCCCCTCATCGTCCTTGACGATGTAGCCAGCAACGTTTTGGTCGAATGCCAGCTGGACATCCCGTTCAAGGTCCGAGGTCGAAACCACGAAAATGACCAGTTGGTGAAGTGCCGGATCATCTCGTATTTCGCGGATCAGGTCATGCCCTGACATTCCCGGCATGTTGATGTCCGTCACGACGATATAAGTTCCAGGAGGCGCTAATGCCTCAGCATGGCCTTTGAGAATCTTGAGCGCGTCAACGGCATCCGAGGCAACAACAATCGGACGTTTAAGTTCGGCACGCTGGCACAAGCGTTGGAATAAGATGATGTCAGACTCATCATCATCAACCAGCAATATGCGCACGTTGTTCATTTTGCGGCTCGCTCCCCAGCCTGACGCATGAGCTGAACCTCATGCTATTATCGTGCACCTTACGTATACTTGGAAAGCGCGAAGAAGGAAAACTTCAAAATGCCCTGAATCCCAGCAACCGCACACTCAATGTGCACGGAGAGTTCGACGGCTCATGCACTATAGTCGTGTGCAGAGAAATTCTTTTGTGTAGTTTCCACACGTTATGGAGTTCCCGCAGAAATGTGAAAAGCCTCCAAGCGGAATTCTTGCTACGATGTAACTGTAATAAAACCAATTTCTGGGCTCAGGTTTGGTATCGGGGTGGCCATGAATAAGGGCGAGTTCGAAGCTGCCGAAGGGCAGGACAAAGATCTTTCCAAAGCAGGCAACAAATCCGATTTGCATATCCTCGTCGTCGAAGATGACTTTGGAGACTACGACAACTTGTGCCGTGCTGTGCGCAACATGCCACATCTGACCGCGACCACGGATTGCGCGCGCTCAATCGCTGAAGCCCGGCAACTTCTCGCGCAAGGTGATTTCGATATCGCTCTGGTCGACTACTGCTTAGGAACGGAAACTGGAATCAGGTTCCTCAAGGAACTGGGTGGTCGAACGGGAAGCATTCCGGCAATTCTATTGACGGGACTTGACGAACTGCTCCCGCAGAACACGGCGCTCGACGCAGGAGCCATCAGCTGCATCAATAAAGATGACCTCTCGCCGACGGTTCTTGAGACGACAATCCGTTTCGCACTCCACACGCATAAGCTTGAGACATCGACCCAGAAGATTGTTGATCACTTTATTTCGAAGAATACCGAACCAGCTTCGTAAGCAGCGCTCCAGCGATCACACGGAGCTGATCATTCGGCTCTACAAGCAAGTGCGCCCAAGCCGTCACTTTCCCCAAGCCACGTCCAAACGTGATATCGAAACGCAACTCGTACCAGCAACGGATGCGTCTTGGCGACCGACCTGTCGCAACTGGCCGTGCCTAATATCGTATGGGCCGAGATGGCACCGGCTGCTGATCTGGTGTAGACGATCCGAAAATGGATCAACAATGGATCGACACAATGAGCGCCTGGCTCTATCTGGCATTGGCAATCAGCTTCGAAGTAATTGGCACGTTACTATTGAAGCTATCTGAAGGCTTCGAGAAGTGGCAGTGGGGAACGCTTGCTATCCTCTGCTACACAGCTTGTTTCCTATTCCTAGCCCCAGCCATGAAAAGCATCCCCATTGGCGTCGTTTATGCAATGTGGGCTGGAATCGGAATCGTAGCAGCAACTCTGATCGGCTTCTGGATGTTCGAGGAGCGGTTAGCGGCAATCCAGCTCGTCTGTATCACGCTAATTCTAGTCGGTTCGGTTGGATTAAAGCTCACGACAACGGCGTGACACTCTTGCGCGTAAAGTCAACTCAATGACAGCGCTGCTGCTTTCGTTGGTAGCTTAAGTGAGTCGAAAGCAGCTAGGTAAGCCCGATCGGAGATCTGCCGAGCTTTTCGTGCGTATTCTATCGTGATCATTAATCGTGCGTTTGTACCGACTGTGCATTGCTATAGTTTGGAACATGCCGCCCGTTCATGTTTTAAGCATCACGGTTTGGCCAGAGGGAAACAGGGCTGCAGGAAGCGTCAAAACAACCAGCGTTGTGGGACGCGGCAGGCAAAAACAAGACTAAGTAAGTCCCAATAAAGGGACGGGAGAATGCCATGACACGCCTCGCACAACGATTGTTCGTTCTACTCCTCTTTGCCGCGCTGCCAATCCAGCTTGTCGCGCAAGAACGAAGTCCGCTTGATCCCGTTCCTTTTCCTGATGGAAGTACGGCCCGCGAGAGTAAATCCATCGTCATCGTGACAAGACTGGTGGACACGACAAAGACCGAAAGCGGCAACCCGGCCAATCTCTTTCAAAACCATCGCATTGCAACCGAGCTCTTCAACGCGACGGATCACTGCGTCGATGAGGGAACACTCATTGTAGCCGATGACTATTTTCGAACTCTAGGGCGCATGCTTGAAAAGAACGGGTTCTATTTCTTCATCCCCAAGCCCGAAGTTGAAAAGTTGAAGATGACGTGTACGGCGCGCAATGAGGCAGAAGTCAAAGCTTTGGCAAGCGATAGCGTTCGGATTGTCGCGTTCGGCCGTATCCTACCGACCGAGGCGGCCCACGACTTAGAGAAGAAGCTACGATAGGCGCTAGTTGCTCAGGCGCGAGCCGAAGTGCGCTGACCAGCACTTCGCTCAGTCTTTGTGGTTTAAGTGATCCACTAAAGACGCCCGTTCGAGCTGGCGGCGGTCGGCGATAAGGCCGCGAGCCGTCTCAGCGCCAATCCCAGTTTGCGCAAAAACCACCTCAGCAAGATCGAGACTCGCTTCAATCGTCTCAGGGACGACAGTGGTTGCTCCCTTCTCAAGCAAGCGTACGGCATGAGCCTTGTCACGCGCGCGCGCCACAATGGGAATGTCCGGCCAAAGCTGTTTGGCGGTCGTAACAATGTCTTCAGCGGCAGCATAGTCATCCATCGTTACGACCAGCGCGGATGCATGATCGACACCGAGTTTTTCCAAGATATGGCGGTCATTTGCGTTGCCGTAGTAAACCGGCCGATCCTCCGAGCGGAACTGCGAAACAGCGGCGATGTCTAGGTCAAGCGCAACATGTGGGATGCGTTGTGACTCAAGCAGGTTACCGAGCAATTGCCCGACCCGCCCGTAACCTGCGACGATGACATGGTGTTTGAGGAGGTCGGGCGTTTGTTCAGGAGGGCGCAAACCTTCAAGCGAGTCATCGGGCGTCGAGGGCGCAAGATATGCGCCGACACGGCGCGCAAGGATCGCCATGAGCGGCGTCGCCAGCATCGAGACGATTGTTACCATCAAAATGAACTGTACGACGGGCGCCGAGATTATGCCGAGAGCAAGCGCGAGCGACATCACGACAACGGCGAACTCGCCCGCCTGTCCGAGGAGCAGCGATGTTTCGGCTGCTACTTCACGAGGGTAGCCTGCGAGCCGAACGATGACATAGATGATCGCGCTCTTGAGGACATAAAGCCCCACTACGGCTGCCAAGATCCGCAGGGGATCGCCCATAACAGCCGACAGATCGAGGCTCATGCCGACGGATAGGAAGAACATCCCCAGGAGCAAACCCTTGAAGGGCTCGACGTCGACCTCAATCTGATGCCGGTATTCAGTTTCAGCGAGCAGCAGCCCGGCAAGGAACGCACCCAATGCGAGCGATAGTCCAGCATGTTCAGTCAGCGCGGCTGTGCCGATAATGGCCAGCAACACGATGGCCATAAACAATTCACGGCTCTTTGCACCACCTACAAACTGGAGGAGCGGTCGAATGATCGCGCGCCCAATAAGCACGATCAAACCGATAACGACCGCAGCCTCGGTCAAGGCATAGGCGAGGCCGGAGATCAATCCCGTGCCTTTGCTGGTGCCAAATGTATTGGCCAAGAAAAGGATCGGGACGACCGCGAGGTCTTGAAACAGCAAAGTCGAGAAGCTGATACGTCCCACAGTTGTCGCAAGGCGTTTGGATTCGATCATAAGCTGCATCACGATTGCAGTTGACGACAGCGCCAAGCACGTGCCGATCAAAACAGACGCTTCAGCATTTTGTCCGGCACCAAAGGCGAGAGCCGTAATGATCAAGCTCGTGATCGCGACCTGCGCGCCGCCGAGCCCAAAGACAAGCCGGCGCATCGACCACAGGCGTACGATCGACAACTCAAGCCCGATCATAAAGAGCAAGAAGACGACGCCAAGTTCCGAGAACGTGCCAATGCCCTCTGCATCGGAAATTGTGACGTAGCCAAGCCATGGGTAGGCCTCAGCCAGACTCCCAAGACCACTTGGGCCGATTAGGATGCCAATAACGATAAATCCCAAAACAGGACTCAGCGAAAACCGCTTCATCAACGGCACAAGCAAACCAGCCACCGCGAGGAAGATGATAAAATCCTTCAGAAACTCGGCGTGCTGATGCATAAGTGTCTGTCCTAAAGAGGAACGCGTGCAAGTTTATTGGTGCCGGTAACTACGTTGAGACTTGGCACGGGTCATGTCTCCGCGTATTGCGACCGAAGCGCAAGCCGCAGTTGTTTTTCGGCTTCGACAATTGCAAAGAACACCACCCCAATAATGATGAGCAATAGGCCATCGAGGAATGGGACGGCTGCCGTTTGGAACACAGCCTGCAGCGGCGGCAGGTAGGTAATCGCGAACTGGGCAACGACGACTCCTCCCACGCAGGCCCAGACGAACGGCGTACCTCGCACAGCGCCCCAGGTCAGCGATGTGCCGTGAATGTTGCGGACAAAGAATAGGTGGAAGATTTCAAGTATCACCAACATATTGACCGCCAATGTTCGCGCAAGCTCAATCGAGTAACCGCGCTCGATCGCATAGGCAAAGACACCAAAAACCGCAGCAAGAAACAGCGTTGAAACGAAAACAATGTGCCAGACCAAATGACCGTTCAGCAGAGGTTCGTGCCGATCGCGCGGTGGGCGTTTCATCGTATCGGCTTCGGTTGGTTCAAACGCGAGAGCGAGACCGAGGGTGCACGCGGTGACTAAGTTGATCCAAAGAATCTGAACGGCTGTGATTGGGAGCGCAAGGCCGAGGAACAACGCGACAATGATTGTTGCTGCTTCGCCCGCGTTTGTGGGTAGCGTCCAGGTGATGACCTTCTTGATATTGTCATAGACCGTCCGCCCCTCACGCACCGCGGCAACGATCGAGGCGAAGTTGTCATCGGCAAGCACGACCTCGGCTGCTTCTTTCGCGGCCTCGCTGCCTTTGCGACCCATCGCAATCCCGGCATCCGCTCTTTTCAGCGCCGGGGCATCGTTGACGCCGTCCCCCGTCATCGCAACCGTCAGGCCGCGGGATTGGAGCGCAGTAACGAGCCGCAGTTTATGAGCCGGGCTGGTACGCGCAAACACATCTGTGTCGACGACTGAAGCCGCAAGCTCCGCATCGCCAAGCTTATCGATATCCGCCCCAGTCAAGACGTTGTCAGGATTGCGCAACCCAATATGGCGCGCGATTGCCGAGGCTGTTCCAGCATGGTCGCCAGTGATCATCTTGACCCGGATTCCAGCACCATCACATTCTGCCACCGCATCGATCGCTTCACCACGTGGAGGGTCGATCAGACCAAGGAGGCCAAGAAGAACGAGTTCGCCCTCGACATCTGACGCGTTGAGAACGAGGTGATCCTGCAAGACAGGGCGGACAGCAAGCGCCAGCACTCGCTGGCCCTGGGAAGCGAGCGCTTGGACTTGCGCACTCCAATAATCGACGTCGAGCGGAACATCCTCGCCACTTCGTGTCCGCTGGCTCGCACACATCGAGAAAACTTGTTCAGGCGCACCTTTGACATGGATCTCGGAATGGCCGGTATGATCGTGATGAAGCGTCGCCATGTACCGGGTCTGAGAAGCGAACGGGATCGTGTCGTTACGGCTCCAACTCACGAAAGGCTCTTGGTTCGTCCCGATGATCTTACGGGCGAGCGCATGTAGCGCGCCTTCCATCGGATCCCCTTCAACCCGCCACCCTCGGCCCTGCGCGTGGAGCGCGGCATCGTTGCAAAGCGCTGAGGCACGCGCGATATCGACGAGGACTTGATGCTCATCAGGATTCGCGCCTGCGTGTTGGAAACGGACACTGCCTTGAGGTGCGTAACCGGTCCCCGACACCGAGCAGATATGATCCGACGTAGCAATCGAAGCCACCATCATTTCATTGCGAGTCAGTGTTCCGGTTTTATCCGTGCAGATCACCGAGACAGACCCGATTGTTTCGATCGCAGGAAGTCGCCGCACGATTGCATTGCGCTGGGCCATCGCCTGCACACCAAGCGCCAGTGTGATGGTCAAAACGGCGGGCAGCCCTTCTGGGATCGCTGCAACGGACAGCCCAACGACCGTCATAAATAACTCGCCAAACGGCATATTGCCGACAAAGTAGCCATAGGCAAAAACAACCGCGGCGATCAGCAATATCAAAACGGTCAGCCAGCGCGCGAACGCATCCATCTGCTCAACGAGTGGCGTGGTAAGCAATTCCACACCTGAAAGCATGCCGCTGATGTGACCAATTTCCGTATCGATACCGGTCGCCACGACAATGCCTCGACCGGTGCCAGCAGCAACAAGCGTTCCGCTAAACGCCATGCTTGTGCGATCACCCAATGCGGCGTCACGATCGACAGGCTGCACGGCCTTTTCAACTGGCACCGATTCACCAGTGAGGATCGCCTCTTCGATGCGCAACCCGCTGACGTCGGTAAGACGCAGGTCCGCTGGCACCCGGTCGCCAGCCTCCAGCAGAACCACGTCGCCTGGAACGACGTCGGCGCTGTCAATGCTAATGCGCTTGTTGTCGCGAAGAACGGCGGTGTGCGGCGACAGCATCTGGCGTATGGCACCCATAGCCTGCTCCGCTCGACCTTCCTGGATGAACCCAATAACCGCATTGGCAATCACGACAGCAAGGATGACGGCCGTATCGGTCAAATGTCCCAGGGCTGCTGTAATGACAGCAGATCCGAGCAACACATAAATCAGAACGTTGTTGAATTGCGCCAGGAAACGCAGCCAGGGGCTTTGTTGCTCAGGTTCGGGAAGTCGGTTGGGCCCATGTGACTTTAATCGCGCCTCGGCTTCTCTTTGAGTTAAGCCGCGGAGTTCTGTTGCAAACACTTGCAGGACGTCGTCGACGTCATGGGCATGATGGGAAGCCGGAGTTTTTTTGGGGTCTTCAGGTGAGAGCTCGGATCTGTCGTGTGGGTGCATGGGGTTGCCAGCCTCGCGCGTTCAGCCAAGTCACGTTCCAGTGTCCACTAATGTCGCCATTCATGATGTGTGAGGGCCGGCAGCGCGTTGACAAGAATCAATACTGTCAACGCTGCGTTGGTTTCCCGGGCAAGACTAATGTTGTCGGATGAATCAGAACGCATGAGACGCCGAAAATGCGTCTTGGCAAGCCGTAGTTCTCGGGTGGCGAAATGCGAAATAGTGCAACCTGCTGGTCAGGTGCGCGGGACAAAAAGAAAGCCGCTCCTTTGGGTGACCAATGGAGCGGCTCATTATTGGGAAAATTGACATTACTTAGGTCGGCTGAACGTTCATAGCGACCGACGTGTCTGGAGGAGTTGCTGACTGTGTCGAAGGAGACGGAAGTCGTCCACTTCGTGCCAACAATGCAAACGCTGGAGGTACGAAATAGAATGACACGACGGTCGAAAGCAAAACACCGCCTCCAATTGCCATGGCGAACGGAGGCCAGAAGCCTCCACCTTCAAGAATCAGCGGAAGGAAGCCGCCGAACGTGGTGATCGTCGTTGAAACAATGTGCCGGCTCTGCGCCATGACTCTGCCCGCAATGGCATCAAGGTCACCGCGCAGCGCATCTTTGTCCTCCTGAAGCGCTGTCATGATAATAATGGCTGCGTTAATCGACACGCCAATAGAGCCAATGACGCCAATAACGGCTTGGATGCCGAACGGATAGTTGAAGAGCGCGAGCGCCAGCAAGCTCAGGCCCACCGATAACAGCGCAACCACGCCCGTCACAACAGACAAGCGATAAGATCCAAATGTCATGACGATGCTTGCGATGGTGAGCGCAACGATCAGGCCCATCGGGCCAAGCAAATTGCGCAGCGTCTCATCACGTGCATCGCTATCGCCGCCAACTTCAAGTCGGTAACCAGGCGGCAACACGAGTCCGCTCTTAGCAATACGATCCTGAACATCTCGCAACGCGACTTCCGGCAACAGGTCACGAGCAACAAAGGCTTGAACCGTGTTGACTCTCTCGCTGTCGATCCGGTTGATAGCCGTCTCGGACGGAATAACTTCGACAGTGCCAAGAGCCGTGATCGGAATGCCGGGATAGCCTCCACGTTGCGCGACTTGTTGCGCGTCTGGACCCATCAGGTCGATGCCTGTAACCGCCGCGACGCTATTGCGATCACCGTCTCCAACCCGGACGCGGATTGGGAGTTCTTCGCTCGCCTCCACAATGGAGCCGCCCGTGACACCTTCAAGCCGGGCCTCAAGCTGCCTTGCGACGCGGCCAAGATCGAGCCCCGCAAGCCGGACCTTTTCTTCCGAGAGATCGACCTGCACCTTGGGCGCGCCCGGTCCAAGTTCTGTGCGGGCAACCATGATGCCAGGCACGTCCAACATGAGGAGCCGGATTTGATCGCCAAGGGTACGCAACGTTTCCAGGCTCGGCCCGACAATACGGATCTCAACCGGCGCGTTGACGGGCGGACCCTGCACAAGGCCGCGCACGACGGCACGCGCTTCTGGAGCTTCCGCGTTGAGGCGAAGCTGCAGTTTGTCGAGGATGGCTTCTGTATCCCTTGGTGATCGCGTCGTGACCAGGGCCTCGGCAAAGCTTGGCACGCCGTCCTGATTGGCGATCATGTTGTAGTAGAAGGCTGGCGCACTTTCGCCGATCACCCAGTTGATCGATTTGATCTCAGGAAGTTCACGTGTGATGCGGTCGACCTTTTCGGCCACCTCGACCGTTTTGGAAATGGCAGCACCATCCGCCAGCTTGACCTGGATATAGAATTGATCGCGGTCGACACCTGGAAAGAACTGGGGTTTCAAAGTTGGAAATGCGCCGAAACCGATGATCGGCAAAATGGCAGCACCCAGCATGGCCAGCCCGGGATGGCGTAGGCTCAAGCGAAGGCTTGCACCGAAGAGGCCACCCGCTTTGCCAGCGTTGGCAGAAGTTGGCGTTTTGTCACCCGAGCCCGAATTCCTATTCGAGAGAAGCCAACCGGCGAGCGCAGGTGTAATCGTCAGGGCGAGGCTGAGCGATACAAGAAGCATGATGATGACGGCCGTCGCGATCGAACCAACAAAATCACCGGCCGGTCCAGGTAACAACATCATTGGCATGAACGCGAGAACCGTCGTCACGGTGGACGCAAGAAGCGGTGCTGCAAGACGCCGAACGGCAAGGTCTACCGCGGCGAGCCGTGTCTGTCCGCTTGCAAGCTTTCGGCGGATTTCGTCGGTGACAACAATCGCAGCATCCACCAGCAAACCAAGCGAGACAATGAGGCCAGTGACCGACATCTGGTGAACGGGAATGCCGACCGCCTGCAGCAGAGCGACGGAGACGATCGCGGAGAGCGGAATAACAACTGCAACCACCAGGGCAGCGCGCCAACCCAGAGTCAGAAGCAGAACGCCGAGTACGATCGCTATGCCTTGTGCCATATTGACGAGGACGCCACCGAGACGATCGTTCGTGTAGGAAGCTTGATCAAATACCCGCTTAAGTTCGAGGCCCCCCGGCAGGGTTGCTTCAAAATCTGCAGCGACGGTTTCGATGCGGCGTGACCAGGCATCAACCTGCAGGTCATTCTCCATCTTGGCCGCAATAAGAACCCCGTGACGACCATCAACAATCGCTATGCTTGTTGGAGGGTCCCGCTGACCACGCGTGACGGTCGCAACGTCGCTGATACGAACAATACGGCCGTCTGCAGCTTCCCGGATGGGGATCGACCGGACCCGGTCGAGGGCCTTGATCTCACCTTCCACCTCCACGAGGAGGTCGAGCTTTGAGCCGCGGACTTGGCCCGCGCGTACTTTGCTATCGGCCTGGGTTATGGCGCGCGAAACATCGTCGGTGTTTAAGCCAAGAGACGCCAACACGGAAGGGTCGATTGCAACGGTAATTTCTTCTTCACGCGCACCATAGAGCTGGACAAGCTTGGTGCCCGAAACAGCCCTCATCCGATCCTGCAACAGTCGCGCAGTCCGCCGCAGAATGGCCGGACTGACCTCGATACCGTCGCGAGGCAAAATCGCCATGATCGAGGTGAAAGCGCCGGTCCGGTCATCATCAAAACTGGGCTGTGGCACACCAGCCGGAAACAGACGCGCGGCATCAGATAGCGCATCGCGAATCTCAGACCACGCCTGCTCGATTTCTTCATCCGAAATGAATTGCGACAACTCGACCTGCACGACCGAGAATCCCAACCGCGAAACAGAGCGTAGCTCATCTATTTCCGGAATCTCTTTCAGTCGGTCTTCAATTTTCTCTGTGACAAGGGCTTCCACGCGTGCCGGGTCTGCACCGGGGAACGGCGTAACAATAGTTGCAAAGAGGTTGGTGATCGTTGGGTCTTCCTGCCGGCCAATCGTCAGGAGAGCCGAAGCCCCAGCAGCAACCATCATCAAAATTGCAAGGGCAAAAAGGCGCGCGTCACGGTAGAAGATCGTCGTCATCAGACTTACTCCTGAACTCGTGCAACACGCTGACCGGCAACCACGCGGTCCGTGCCGTTCGTCAGAATTTCAGCGCCATCACGGAATGTGCCACGCACAAACACTTCGTCGCCACGTGAGTAGAGAACCTCGACGGATTCCGGACGCACAACTTCTGAGCCATCGCTGCGGTCTACGGTCAGGATTGTCCAAAGACCACGACGACCCTCTTTCAAAGCGACGAGAGGAACCCAGGCACCCCGTTCCTTCACCCGGGTTTTGAGGTCGAGCCGAACGAGATCGCCGAATGCTACACCGTTGGCCCCATCTGCAACTTCAAAAAGCACGGTGACGGTCCGTGTGCCTGTCTGCAGATCGGGACGTTGTGAAGATAGCTTTGCGGCCAACTTCTTTGCACCGGCGACAAGCGTGTACGTCTGATCGCCATTCAGCGTAGCTGCGAGCTGCGGGGGTAGACCAATGCGTGCTTGGCGTCGGTCACTTTCAAGTAAGCGAACAACAGCAGTGCCTGCGGCTACAACAGCCCCTTCATCGACAAACCGCGAGGCAATCTTGCCGCCAAACGGTGCACGCAGCTCTGACTTTTCAAGGTCGATATCAAGGGCTGCAATCTCAGCCTTCACTTGATCGATGCCGGCCAACAATTGCGAGCGATTGGTACGAGCTTCGTCGAGGCGTTGTTCAGGACTCCAGCCGCGTTTCTCAAGTTTCGACTGCCGTCCAAGCGTCAGGTCGGCGAGTTTCAGTTGGGCAGCCAGCTCACGTTGTCGCGCTTCAAGCCGCTGGCGATTGACCTTCAAGCGGGCCGTGTCAAGCTTCGCGATGACATCACCGGCGCTGACCTTGTCGCCTTCGTCGGGAGCAATCGAGAGGATCAGGCCCGCGCGCTCGAACGCGACATTGGTTTCCCGGGCCGGCTCAAGCCGACCTGTGTAACCGGCAACGCGGTCATAGCCATCCACCAATTGTAGCTTCTGCGTTGTGACACCTACCGGCGGCGCAATCTCGTGTTTTGGCTCTGCTTGAGCGCGCGCGTGCAACAGGGCAATTCCACCGGCAGCCAAACC
Source organism: Filomicrobium sp. (assembly GCA_040219445.1). Lineage (GTDB taxonomy): Bacteria > Pseudomonadota > Alphaproteobacteria > Rhizobiales > Hyphomicrobiaceae > Filomicrobium. The sequence continues at coordinate 192,984 of JAVJSM010000004.1, forward strand.
AATAAATAGAGCCGTCGCCGATAAAACCACCGTGGCGCTCAACAGCGTCCTCAGCACTCGTTGCAAAGTTCCACGCGCTGGGGGCGTCTCCGTCGCGTTTACTGTGCCGCTCATGGTCAAGCTCCGCTAAAGTTGGCAACTATTTAAAGTTACGCAGACTAACTTATGTTAGATCAGCTAACTTGGATGCTAAAGTTAGTCAATCTAACTTTTCTGTGAGCGGAGCTGTTGTAATGTCGCAGGAAGACCGTTAGAGCCCGTGAAAACAGGGTGTTCGGAGAAAAAAATGAAACAAAAAACGGCATACCACCACGGCGATCTGAAAGAAGCCCTCGTCCAGGCTTCATATGAACTCGTCTCGCAAGGGGGCGCAGAGAACTTTCTACTGTCAGAAGCCTGCAAACGCGCCGGCGTTTCGACGGCTGCCCCCTACAAGCACTTTCGGGATCGCGATGAAATCCTGGAAATCATCGTCATGCGCGCGTTCGATGAACTCGCCGACAGGTCTATGGACGCGGTTGCTTCACGCGGTACTGGAACGCTGGATGGCATTGTTGCTATGGGCAAAGCCTACGTCACGTTTGCCGCCGATGAGCAGCGACTTTTCCGCCTTATGTTCGGCCAACACCCAAAGCTAAAGCAGGCCGAACCTGTTGTGGACGACGGCAAACGATGCTTCACGCAGGTCATTGAGCAGGTTGGGCTTTATTGCTCGCAAAACAATGTACCTGGCGATCCACGCCAGATTGCAATCCGGCTCTGGACGTTCGTGCACGGTGCAGCCTCTCTCCTCATTGATGAGGATTACGCCGTAGTTGCTCCCGATCTCGATGTCATGGCAATGATCGAAGAAACCACACCGCTCATGCTCGCAGCACCATCAGGTGCAGGATGATCTTCCCTAGCGTGGGCCATTGCGAAGTGGCGACGGCGAATGTCCAGATCGGCGCGCGCATGAGGACGTCAGGCAAGCGAAGTACGAATTGCCAAACCTGCAGGATGGAGCAACGTCTAAGTGTTCTGGGATCGTATTGAGCCAATACTCACGCCGCGCCTGCAGGCAGCCGTTGCGCAGTCCTACGGGGTTTTTCAGAAGTACAAACTCAATGGGACCATCACGTACTGTGATTGTCCGTCCTGCATGACAGCTGATACGGCACATCAGCTATCAACGCTGCCGCTCAAGAACATCAGTGCGTCCTTGCTTGCGGAATACACGAATTCAGCACATGGCTATGACCGCAAGGTTATCGAGCCCGAGTTCAAGTATTTCCTTCCCCGTTACTTCGACCTCATTGCCCGGTGTGAGCCGCCATCGCATCTCGATCTTGAGGCCTGCCTAGTGCGGCTCGACGGATATCGTGACGCTTGGCCAACAAACGAAACCGAAGCCGTCGACGATTTCTTCGATGCGTTCGTCGAAGCGAGCCTGCAACAACTTGGTTTGTTGAAATGGCCTGTAGGTTATCGTCTTGAGTTCGATTTGGGCGAAGTGCTGATCGCGATCGTTTTGGCCGGTGGAGATATCGAGCGGGTTCTGGGGACTATTGATGCGGGAGAAGATCCTGCCGCTGCGGCGCATATGGCAAGTATGAGGTTGCAATTGGGATGGCGTGACGGACAGTACATCTACGAGAACGCATTTTTGGAGGACCATCCGGATATTGCGCGACGTCTGGGAGAATGGCTGCGCCGCGACAGCGTTGACGAGCGTATCATTGCAGCTTCGGATCAGCTGGATGATCCTAGATACGATGACATCCTGAACTACGCCGTTTGAGTTTCAAGCATCCGCGTGCGTGCCGCCATGGCTCTTGCAGACATGACGCCGCATCATCCATTAGCGGTAATCTCAGGTCCCACCTTTCGCAGCTGATGAGAAACTAAATCTGGCGCTTGGACTGCCGGTGTTGAATGGTGCCGCTCGCCCGTTAAGCGGTCTTGAAGTGTCACGGCAGCGGTCGTGTTGAGTTCGTTGTTAACATAAGCAAAAAGTCGAACGCCGCGGCGCAGGCGCCATCACAAATCGCATCGATTTGCGCAGAGTAGTGGATGAACCGTTGCTCGGAGATGACGCTAGCCAGCCGAATCGTAGATATCGACATGCCGTTACTGCCAGTTCTGTTGAATTTCCATTCGCATGCTGATAATCAACCCGCCATATTTATCCAGGGGCAACCCATGAAAAACGTAATCGCGATTTCACTCGTTGCAGGTATTGTCGCAGGCTGCGCAGCAAAACCACTTGAAGTCGGAAGCATCACACCAATTAAACCGCTTAACGGCGCCAGCGGCACTGACGTTTACGCGCAGCAACGTGCAGCAGGTTCTGCGGTTCCCGACTTTGGTGGTGCGCAACTTTTGGAAGTGCGAACTTATGAGCGGCTTGAAGATAAAGGTCGCGTAGAGATGGCGGGTGCCAACTGCACGTTGAGTGCTGGTACGTTTGAAGCGACAATGTCTACACCGGCAAAAGTTCGCGTGCCACTTTATCGTAGTCAGTCAGAGAGCCTCGCTGTTCAATGCGCCAAAGCTGGGTACAAAACGCGTTTGGTAACGCTTAAGCCCTTCGATCATACCCGCGCGCAGCGCTACAGCAATATGAATGCTGCGGCGGCCGGAGGCGGTGTCATTGGCTTGGTTACTACGGCAGCGGTCGCTGGGATTATCGATGCGACGGCGGACAACACCAAGAATGTTTGGAATTACCCGGCTGCGCAAATCGAACTGGAACGCGAGAAGTGAGTCGTAACGGCTCGCTGCAATTACCCCCTCGGTCCACAAAGAAGTCCCCAAACGCTAAGCAATCTGTGTCGCTGCCCATATGGCGTCAGCGCCTGTCACTTAGTTGAGCCGGGAATGCTTCGCCATCTCGCCCTCGTCGTTTGCCCACCCGGACGACCCAGGCGAGACTGCAGTTAGAGTGGCCCTGTCACAGCTCAGCATTCAGCATTGAGTAGAAGACGAAAATGATGGGAAGCCGCGTGTTGGCCCAATGCATCCGAGCGCACAAGTGATGCCGCTCTGCATCAAACAACTTGCTTGGCTAAGCGACTTTCGGCAGGGAAATACGAACATGTCCCGATTGCAGGTTCTCCAGATCCAAATTGCCACCCGCCGGTTCAAGAAACGCCTTTGTACGCTCCAGCAGCTGTGAGGCCTGCGTGTCAAAACCGTCTTGTCTTGCAATCTTGATGTCGACCCGAACGCGATCTTCGTCGGCAAGGTCTGTTGTGTGTATTTCCAACCGGCTTGCGACCGTACTCTCAGCAGGTAACAGCGCGGACACGATCAAGTCGACCAAAGCGGTTCTCAGAACACTATCGCTGACATCGACGAAGAGCGGCGTTTCTGGAACTGCGATATCAAGCGTTACGTCTCGGCCACGGCACCCTGAGTTCGCGATGCGCGCAACATCGCGCAACGCCGCCTGCAGATCGCAACGATGTGACTCATCCGGATCGTTTTCCTTGCCTGTATTCAGCTGCTCGCAATCTTGAAAAAACGTTCTCAGATCATCTGCCAAATTCCGCAACCGGCGCGCTGAGTTGTTGACCTCATGGTTTTCCAATTCACCGGCGACGGCCTGTTCCAAATCGCTGATGCCGGTCGCAAGATCCGAGAGCGCTGCACCAACGAGTTCAGAGTGGGCAGCTGCGAAATTCGAACGGTAGCGACGCACACTGTCTTCAGCACTCTTGGACGCCTGAGAACGCAGACAGGTCAAAACAGCATGACGAATCGTAACCTCGAGCAGAAGAGGATCGAGTTTGTCCTTTGGAAGACTGGCAACGGCACCCATGAGAATTGCGTGATGATGCGTCGCGGGAGAAAGCTGCCCTGTCACCAAAATCGGAGCACACTTCGGATTACGTTCTGTCAGCTCTGGAATGAGTTCAGCACCGCACTCGCCCACGACCATGAAGTCGAGTAGCGCCACATCGAACGGCACATCATACATGATCTGTCGTGCTGTCTCGAGGTCTGACGCATATGCGACGTACGTGAAGAAGCCTTTGACTTTGTTTAGCGTGCGCTCGATCAGCAAGCGGTCTGCCGGCTCATCCTCGACAACGAGAATTCTGAGATGCTCAGGTTCAACAACAGAAGCGGAAGCTTGCGCTACAACATTGTCGAGGTCTTCAGCACCAGTGCCCTTAGGTGCATCAACAGGCTCAGCCACACATATTTCTCCGCACAACAAGCGAGACCGTGCGGTCCGCCCAGACGACTAAAATGTAGAGGAAAAGAAACGTCGTTTTCAATACGGAAAGGAAATGATTCCCTTTGAGGCGTGCAAGAAAATAGCGTTTCAAAGCAATTGGTTAGCGTATTTCCTCCGACCAAGGGCCAATGCCCAAAAATAGCGCAACCTACGCTCAAAGGTGCTTTTGACCCGATACATCGAAATACGACCCACCTTGGTATCGACGCCGATGGAGCGCGGCAGCTAATTGTTCTCGACAGACGTTTAGGATGAGCAAGTTGCCTCGCTCATCCCATTCCTTCCTGTACTAGCAGGCGCTGGCAAGCACCTCAGCTGCAATGCCCGCTGGCACCTGGGCATAGTGGCCGAAGCGCATGCTGAAGCTGGCGCGACCATGCGATAGCGAGCGCACTGTGTTCACGTAGTTGAACATATCTGCAAGCGGCACATTAGCAGTGACCTCATGCGCGCTCGCTACAATGTTCGTTGCCAACACGACACCACGCCGGCTTTGCAGATCGCCGATGACCGCGCCGAGATGTTCTTCCGGCGTCGTCACCGTGACATGCATCAACGGCTCCAACAGGACCGGCTTTGCCTGGGACAGACCAAGTTTGGCCGCATCCCGTGCCGCCACTTCGAACGCCATGGTTGACGAGTCCTTCGAGTGGAAGGCTCCATCAACCAACGTTACGCGCAGGCCGAGCAACGAATAGCCTGCAAGCGGGCCGTCCTGCATCGCGGCTTCCAGGGCCTTCTCAATCGCCGGCACAAACTCCTTTGGAATCGCGCCGCCAACCGTTCGGTCCTCGAACACCAGACTTGTCTCGTCATCTCCAACAATGGGTTCGAAGACAAGCTTGATGCGCGCGAACTGACCCTGGCCACCGGTCTGCTTCCGGTGTGTGTGGTCGATCTCACGACGTGTCGTTATGGCTTCGCGATAGGCGACACGCGGTGCGCCGATGGTAGCCTCAACATTGTAGTCCTCCTTCAAGGTTTCGACCGCGATGGTCAAATGCAGCTCACCCATGCCGGCTATCAGCGTCTGCCCCGTTTCGGGATCATGGCTGATGCGCAGAGATGGATCTTCACGCCCTAGCGCATGGAGCGCGCTGCTGAGCTTCTGCTGGTCCGCCGATGTCGCCGGTTCGATGACCGCCTCGATCACAGGAGCGGGGCAGTCGAAACCGTCGAGCACTAGCGGATGCCGTGCGTCACATAAAGTCTCGCCAGCACCGGTTGCCTTAAGGCCCATGACAGCAACAACGTCACCGGCTTCGGCGAACTCGATGTCCGTTTCGGTATCAGCGTGCATGCGTTTAATGCGGCTGATGCGTTCGCTTGCGCCAGTCGCACCGTTGACCAGCACCATGCCCTGCTCCAAACGCCCGGAGTAAACGCGGACGTAAGACAGCGCTCCCGTTCGGCGCATCTGCACTTTGGACACGAGACCGACAAACGGAGAGTCGCCGCGCGGCGGACGCTGTTCTGTTTCTCCAGACTGCGGATTGACGCCGCTGACAGCGGGTCGATCGGCCGGGCCAGGACAATAGTCCACCACCGCGTCAAGCAGCGGTTGCACACCGATATTACGAAACGCTGAGCCCGCAAGCACAGGCTGCAGCCGGCCAGCTAAACAACCAGCACGAACCAGGCTGCGTATCGTTTCTGCATCGAATACATCACCATTCTCCAGATATTGTTCGAGCGCAGCTTCGTCGCCTTCCACGAGCTGCTCGATAAGCGTTTTCCGGGCAGCCACCACTCGCGCGCGCATATCTGACGGCATGTCATCAATACGCGGCTCGGCAGACTTGCCGTCCCAGAACAATGCGGTCATCGAGACCAAATCCACGAGACCGCAGAACTCCGCTTCTGCTCCAATAGGCACGTGTAGAACAAGCGGCGTCGCCCCGAGACGTTGCTTCAGCGAATCGACAGCTGCATCAAAGTCGGCACCGACTTGATCCATCTTGTTGATGAAGCAGAGCCGCGGCACAGAGAACCTGTCGGCTTGACGCCACACAGTTTCCGACTGCGGTTCGACACCGGATACGGCAGAAAACACTGCAACGGCACCGTCCAAAACGCGCAGCGAGCGCTCCACTTCGATTGTGAAGTCCACGTGACCCGGCGTGTCGATGATCGTGATCGTTGCGTTGCGCCAGTCACACGACGTCGCGGCCGCAGAGATCGTGATCCCGTGGCGCCGTTCCAGCGCACGAAAATCCATCTCAGCGTTGCCATCGTGGACGTTGCCAAGTTTGTGGATGCGGCCCGTGTTGAACAGGACGCGTTCGGTGAGTGTGGTCTTGCCGGCATCGACGTGTGCCATGATGCCGATGTTGCGACGAATGCGTTTCATCGTGAATCTCTTGCGGACAAGCGCTCGCAGTGGTTCTAACCACCGGCGGAACGCAAAAACACAGCGAGCCTCTGAGCAAGCACCCATAAGCGGACGCAAGCCAACTCAGTCACGCTCACTGTCTAATTGATTGGTAAGGGATGCAACGGTGCGGTGTTCGCGAAAATCCTGCGGCAAACGCCAACAGGTACGTTGCATAAGAGGCGCGGTGGCGCGCCTAAATCGACGCGGTCAGCGTGCCTCGCGGTACTGGCTATCTTCCATCATGGCTACCTCCGCGGGTTTCGACCCTCACGGGTCATGTCGGCGTAGATGATGCAATCAAGACCGAATGTCAACATCAGATCAGCAGATTAGTTACACCCATCGACGTTGCCCATTACGCCTTTACACGACACAAAACTCTGAGCCATCGCGGAGGCAATACCCTGCGTTTGCATGACAATGGAGTCCGCCTGAAGCAGGTTCGAGCGCTGGAACAGCAACGTCCAATGACAACGCATCTATCCCCTGCCTAGAGCATCCCAACCAGACAAGCCAATTGTCGAGCCGATAAACGTTACATTCGGGCTACACAAGTCGCGCTCCGGGGACGTATAAATGTCGCGTCAATGGAATAACAGTTTTGAAAGATTGCATCCACGGGGCAAGCACGAAGAGTGCCGGAAGAGGCGGGTCGTCATGGATAAGAAAATTTTCACTGCTTCTCAGAATTCAGAATCAAAAACACAAAATGACTCAGGGGGCCAAAGCTCTCTGATGAAGCTGCCCAAAACGCTTCTTTTAGGCACCGTAACCAGTCTCCTCGCCGCAGCACTTATCGGATACCTCGGCATCATTGGCGTGCTTCCCGTCGTGCGCACTGTGATGGAGGATCTTCCCGTCACACAAAGCCTTCTTGATCACGTCCAAAGCTACCGCGTGCAACCGATGACGGCCGATAAGTTCAACGTCATGGTCGCTGACTTGGAGGGTGACGATACCATTGGCTCCAGTACCAAACATGTCGTTAGGTCATTGGAGGCGCAGTTTGAAACCTCAACCGCAAACTCTCCAATCGGCGTCCAACGCGCGCACCGCATCCTCGCGTTGCCAAATGCGCCCGACCGTTCCATCGCCCTGCAGAAAGCCAAGGCCAAAGGCCGCGAACAACTCAACAAGTTTAAAGCAGATCTCCTCATCTGGGGCGAGGTCGTAAAGTCACCTGATAACCGGCCAATTCTGAGCCTTCAGTTCCTGAACCGTGAAAGCCGGCAGGAAACCAAAAAGGAAAGCTACACCCTCGGCGAGAAACTCGATTTGCCGCTCGAATTCAGCGAAGATCTTGGCGCGGCGCTTGCTGCCGAAGTCGTCGCGGATATGTTTGCAACGATTGGCAAGTTAGAGCGCGCCAAAGAAGCTGCACCACCGCTTCTGAAAAAGCTAAGAGCGCTAAGGTCGCGAATGCCGGCAGCTCTTGCACCAGAGCATAAGGCACTGATCCACGCGTCATATGCGGGTGTGTTGCATTCAATTGGTGGTACCAAGCAAGACACTCCATTGCTGCGCGAAGCGGTGAATGTTTATCGAGATGCGCTGAGTATTCTTAGGAATTTCCCAGAGAATCCTCAACGCATGTGGCTCTACATAAATTTGGGCGGTGCAGAGAGTTGGCTTGGCAGGCTTGAGGATAGCGTGACGCGCCTACGCGATTCAATCTCATCACTTACAAGGGCTTCTGAGCTCGCGACCAGATCGAGGACTTGGAGTGAGCTACCGAGAATCGACTTCCTGCTCGGTAACGCCTATCGCGACCTTTATTGGAAACAACAAGAACCCGCTCTTCTCGACAACGCGATCGCTTCTTTCCGTCGTTCACTGGATCACGGCCGAACTGACCAAAACAGGATTACCTGGGCGGGTCGGCAAGGCAGCCTTTCGGGTGCCTTGATGATGAAAGGTCAAAAATCAGGCTCTGAAGACTTGATCCAGGAGGGCATCCAAGGCTTGCAGGACGCTGCTAAGGTTCTTGAACTGGAAAACAAACCGGAGCGCTGGGCGCGAGCGCAGAACGATATCGGTTGGGGCTTTGTTCAACTCAGCGAGTTAAGGCGCAACGCAGAAGAGGCCAAAACCGCAATAAAACACTTCGACGCCGCCCTCGAAGTGTTTGATGACACAAGGCCCTATTTCAAGACATCGGTATTGATCAGCCGCGCACACAGTTTGCGAGTGCTCGGCACACACGAAAAGAACATTGCTCACTTGGAAACAGCAGAGAAAGCGTTCCGAGATATCCTGCGAAACATTCCGGTCAAAGCTGCTGCTGATCTTGAGGTACGTACTCAAAAAGAACTGATTTCGGTTTTGCTTGCGCGTGGCCGGCTGGATAGTGACGCCCGACAAGACCTTTTTCTGGAAGCATCTGAACTTGCAAAACACCTCTACAACTATGCTATGTCGCGAGACATTCAGGATGTCCAGCAAAGGGGATTGAGAACCGCTTATGCATTAAACTATGTCGCGCGGTGTGCGCTCTACCTCAAAGATTATGCGCGGGCTGCGAATGCCGCACAGCAGGCGATGAGTATCGCGCCTGACAAGCCTTACATCCGGCTGGTGCACGCCCACAGCCTGGTGGCCGCGGACAGGCTGGACGAAGCCAAAGAGATCTATCTGTCGCTTGCCAGCGATCCGGAGTCTGGAACGAAAATGCGTCGTGCGATCCTACTGGACATCGAGAGGTTCGACGAGGCTGGTGTCGGGATCTCGGCATTTGAACAGATCAAAGCGGCTCTGCCTGCACCGTGAGCGTTTCGGCGGCGGTATCGTCCCAAGGCTCATCATCACTAGCGTCTCCGGCCACGAACCAAGCGTCTTCCCAGTACCCTCATCGACGTAAGTTCAGGTGTTCCGAGAGCTTTCAACCCTGTTGATGGTCATGCTAGCATTTCTCATAATGAGAGGATTGTGGGCTTTTGGGGGACCGTATGCTGAAGCGCATCTGCTTAACAGTCATTGTCTTGAGTTGTTCGTTTGCGCCTTCCATAGCGCTGGCAGAAACAGCCGAACTGAAGCGTATGTTCGATGAGGCAAAACGCCTTCACAAAGCAAAGCAATACGAACAAGCTCTCCCAATTGCAAAACGTGCACTGGCGATATCGAAACGGACTTACGGGCAAAACCATTCAACGACAGCGAAGTGGTACATCAACCTAGGCCAAATTCAGAGGAAGCTTCAAAGATACGACGCTTCCGTTTCAAACCATGAGATCGGCCTAAAAATTCGCGAGGCGGTGGGCAAGCCCAACGACCCACGGATCGCTCAAACAACCCAAGATCTAGCAGCACTATACATAACAGTCGGTCGCTTGGCCGAGGCGGAAACGCTTTTAAAGCGCGTGCTAAAACTTGAACAAAAGCTAGACGCAGAAAGCATCTACTTCGCGCGCGCCCTTTCCAATCTTGGGGCGCTTTATCATCGTCAAGGCCGCTACCTGGAGGCTGAACCGCTGATAGAGCGCGGCCTTGCCGCATATAAAAGAGCTAGCGGTCCCGAACACGCAAATGCCGGTCGCATGTATGCAATGTTGGCGTCTCTTTATCACGATCTCAATCGCCTTCAAAAGGCCGAGGATCTCTATAAGCGTGCCTTAAGAATACAGCGAAAGGCAGGTGGACCGGACCACATTCATGTCAGCGAGCCGCTCCATAATCTTGCGTTGTTATATAGCGAGAAAGATAGGCTGTCCGAAGCCGAAGTGATGCTCAAAGAAGCAGTAAAGATTATTGAGAAAAACCGCGGCCCAAGGCATTCCACCGTCGCATCTGCGGTTTCGAGTTTGGCAGGTGTCTATCGACGGCAGGGTAAGCGCGCACAAGCAAGGTCGCTATATACACGTGCGTTGAGTATCCGCGAAAAAACTTACGGCAAAGACCATCCGAATGTTGCCTCCAGCTTGCATGACCTCGCGTGGCTAAACCATGTTGAGGAGCGTTACGACGTGGCCGAACCGCTCTACATCAGATCAATAAGAATTCGAGAAAGAGTTTTTGGTCCACAACATCGCAAAGTGGCTGGGACTTTGAGACTTCTGGCATTTTTGTACGAACAACAAAAACGGCATGACGAAGAGGCCACCATACGGGCAAGACTGGCCGAGATGCCCGAGCCAGGAACGCGACATGTCCCTGTTTACTTCGCAACCAACCGAAAGGCCGAGGAAGCAATGCGGTTTGGAACTGAGCTGACCAGTGATGTCAGCTTGGGCCGCTATGTCATGCAGGTGCCAGAAGATCAGGTCAAAAACCGCGCAAAACGCATAGGTGAGAGCCTGGGGCAGTTAGAGAAAGCTACCAAAGGGAAACTGACCAGCGCCAATTCATTGAAAATTGTTCGCTCGCGACCCTTAAAGACAAAAAAACAATATGCAGCTTCAATTCGCGCCAGCCAGACACGCTCGGCCATTTACAAAAACCAAGCCCTCGTTTTTGTTCACGGCTACAACAATGACTTTGAAGGCGCGTTGAAGCGGGCGACACAGCTGTCCTTCGACCTGCAGTTCGACGGCATTCTGATGCCATTCACCTGGCCATCCAAAGGCTCCGTGACCGGCTACTTTTCAGACGTCGAAATGGCAACAAAGTCCGTGGATGCACTGGTCGGTTTTTTCGATCAGCTCAGAGATACGCTTCCTGAGATCAAGATAAATGTTCTGGCGCACTCCCTTGGCAATCAGGTCATGCTGAAAGCCTTGTGCAAGATCGCCAAACGCGAAGGTGGCAAGAGACACAACTTTGGGCAGATCATTTCTGCCCACGCGGACGTCAGCCCGGGCGACTTTGAAAAGCTCACCAAATGCTTCAAGGCACGCGTGGCTGGCACGACGCTCTACGTGAACGAAGACGATACAGCCCTTCGCGTCAGATGCGCTGTCTTGTTCAAGTGCCGCGCTGGAAATTATGCTCGCGGCTATACCGCTGCAGACGTGATCGACACGACGCAGATGAGCGTCGGCTTCTTCCGCACACTTTCAAAAGGTTTCGACCACGACATCTTCGTGCGTAACCCACTCCTGTTTAGCGATATCGCCAGACTGCTGTTGAGCAGTCAACGTCCCGTCGACAAGCGCACGCAGGAGTTTCGCCCCCAAAAAGGATCAAAGGGCAAGACGTATTGGGCGTATGACAAATCGTTCAACCCGGCAGCCCACAAAATGGCGGCTGCGAATTGACGATTAGGCTCGTCCAATGAGCCAACGCGCGTGACCGGGTAGTTCTGGAGCAAACATCCTAACCTAGTCGGCTGATGCACCCTCGCGCGATGTTCTTCGTTTCGCCCATACACGAAGGTCAAGCATCGCTTTGGCGGTCGCGACAAGCACCAGCCCGCACAATGCAACCTTGGACAAAATCTCCATCGTCCCTTCAATCAGCAGGCTATGGATCACGGTTCCCGAAACGATCACAACTGCAAGAAGCGTATGACTGATGCGCCATATTCGAAGGCGCAGGTGTCGACGGAATAGGGCGAGCAGCGCAACTGCAAAGATCGCCCACATGGCAATCACACCCCAGACTGAGAATGGCGTTGGGGATCTAAAGAGGAGTGCGTCAACAACATCAGGTGGACTGGTAATCCAAAGCCCGACGACATGGACGATTACTGCACTAACAAGCGCCGCTCCGATCCAGCGATGCACGCGTCGCGCGCGATAACGCGAGATACCCGGTAAGTATCCGCCCACCAACATCGGCTGAACAAGCATGAGCGCCAGTCCGAAAACACCTGCAAAACCAGCAGCAATATAAATTGGCTCGCGCCATGCAAGCAGCGGGCTCATAGCCGAAGCGGCGATTGGAACGACAATCGCACAGAAAAGCGCGGTCCAGATCAGAAACGTCCGGCCCATACTTGCCCCCTATGGGCCTAACCTACTTAGACCGGTTGAAGCACAAAGTGCGCTTCAAGGCTGGTGTCTTTGGAGCTCGACATGATGGGGCGCAAAAATACGGTTTCAAAATCACCGCTGTCATAAGCGAGATGGCCATGGGGTTGGCCAAACGCGGGGACGATCTGCGGCATCTCAAGGCGGAACACCCCGTTGGCATCGGTCAGCGTTGCACCATGGCTCTGCGGATCGCGCTCATGTCCTTCGGTTGTGTGTGCCCAGATTTGAATACGTTGACCCGCAAGCGGCGCGCCGTCACCTGCGCGGCGCACGGTCCCGCTCATCCAGAAACCGCCGCCGCCGATTCGGTCTACGATGGGTGCACCGGGGCGATAGTTGTTGGCGCCGCCGGGCATCGTGAGGGTCGGCGCAACGTCCTGGGCTTGCGCTGGCAACAGGAGACCCGAAAAGCCGGTTGCAAGAACGGATCCTCCAGCGGCGAGGACGGTGCGGCGGTTAAGCTTCACGGTTGTCATATCCAAATCCTCCGAAAGCGTTCGTGGATGCGTTGCCGACGTCTAACCCACAAGTTTGGTCGGCATATGATTTTCGCACGGTTGCTGTTCGTCATTAGATAGGAGTGCTAGGCCCATTGCAAAAGGCGGCAACGAAGTTCTGGTAACGCGCCCGCGAATTACAAGCGACGAGTATCGGCTGGGAAGGAAGCCACGGCTTGGTTGGACCACCGTGCATGCAGATTTAAGGCGTTACAGCATCTGGCACGAGCTTCTCGATCACTTTTGCTGAAGAGATAACACCGGGCAAACCTGCACCAGGATGCGTGCCAGCACCTACGAGGTATAAGTTCTCAATCCCCTCAGCCCGATTGTGAAAACGAAACCAAGCAGACTGGGTGAAGTGCGGCGCGATGGAAAAACCCGCACCCGCGACGCTCAGATAGTCCGCCTTGAAGTCTTGCGGGGTCATGTAAAAAGGAGACCTCATCGTTTTAGAGAGGTCTGGCAGCATTGTGCGTTCGAGAGCGTCAACAATTCGAGACTGCAGACGTGGCCCTTCAACCTCCCAGTCCAAATCGCCATCGAGGTTCGGAACCGGGCACAAGACGTAGAAGGAATCGTGGCCAGGCGGCGCAAAAGAGGGGTCGGTAGCCGTTGGGCGATGCACGTAGAGCGAAAAGTCGTCGGGAAGAATCTTGCGCCGGAAGATGTCTTTAAGAAGCTCTTTGTAGCGTGTGCCGAGCCAAATTGTGTGATGCGCTACGTCGGGATAGGTCTGCGCGGTACCGAAATAGAGCACAAAGAGGCCCATCGATTTTCGAGACTTCAACTTCATGCGCGGCAAGAGCCGAAGTTTCTCGGGCGCAACCATGTTGGAATAGAGATGAAGCGGGTCGGCGTTCGAAACGATGATATCGGCGTCGAGAGTTTCACCGGAGGCAAGCTTCACACCCGTTGCACGCCGGCCGTCGAAAACAAGCTCGCTCACCGTCTGCCCGCATTGAAGTTCTACCCCTTGTTCGTTCATCAGTTGAGTTAACGCTTCAACGAGCTTGCCCGTGCCACCCATCGCAAAGTAGACGCCCCACTCTCTCTCCAGATAGTGGATTAGCCCATAAATGCTGGTCGTCTCGAATGGACTACCGCCAACGAGAAGCGGCTGTATCGAGAAGGCTTGGCGCAACTTGTCGCTCTTCAGGTGTTTACAGACCAGCTGCCAGACGGTGCGGTCGCTCCGCAACTGAATGAGACTTGGGATCTGGCGTATCATCGACGAGACGTTGTGGAACGGCTGATCTGCAAGCTCTGTGAAGCCAACGTCGAAAAGCTTCTTGGAGTGCTCAAGCAGCGCCAGGTATCCCGCTTCATCATCAGGCTCCATGCGCCTGATCTCAGCGAGCGTGTCATCAAGCGTTCCGCCATAGTCGAACGTATCGCCGTCGGGATACTGAAACCTGTACCAGGGCTTGAGCGGTACCAGCGTAACGTAGTCTTCCAGCCGTTTGTCAAATAGTTCGAACAGCTCCGAAAAAAGAAACGGTGCCGTGATTACCGTCGGACCGGCATCATGCCGATAGCCATCAACTTCAAACACCTGTGCCCGCCCGCCCGGAGCCGACGCCCGTTCAACGACAGTCACGCCATAGCCCTTTGCGCGCAATCTAAGCGCGGCAGCGAGCCCGCCGAACCCTGCGCCAATCACAACAGCACTCTTGGCGCTTCGAGAAACCACAGGGGCTGTGCTTGATCGAGCTTCCCTATCAGATACGGCCACGGTCACTTTTGATCCTCAGTGAATTCAAACTCAGCATTGGTTGACGTAAGTTGGTGCGGCGACGAGTGGAACGTTGCGTAGCTGAAGCAGATTTCTGCTGCCGGTACAGAAGCAGGCAATCCGTAGTTGCGAGATCATTTGGTCAAGCTGCGAGATGATCGCATCGGTGTCCGTTAGTGCTGAGCGCAAAACACCTGCTGCCAGCCCCGTAAGATCGGCCCCCAGACGCACGGCTTTCGCCGCATCGAGACCGTTACGGATGCCGCCAGACGCGATGATCGGGATATTAGGGCAGTGCGCGCGGACATCAACAATGGCCTGGCCAGTCGGAATACCCCAGTCGATAAAGGGTTCTGCAATTTGGCGCTGGGCCGCGCTAGTGGATCTTGCTGCCTCCACAGCGACCCAGCTGGTTCCGCCAGCACCTGCCACATCGATAACCGACACCCCGGCATTGGTAAGCTGCTCCGCGACACGGCCAGAAATTCCAGCACCGACTTCCTTGCAGATCACGGGGAAATCAGAGGTTCTACAGACCTCCTCAATCCTCGCAAGAATGTTTGACCAGTTCGTATCGCCGTCCGGCTGAACTGCTTCCTGCAACGGATTGAGATGAATGATGAGTCCATCGGCCTCGATCATGTCGACGGCCTGGCGCGCCATGTCTGGGCCATTCCATTCGTTCAACTGTGCAGCCCCAAAGTTAGCAAAAATTGGAGCATTAGGCGCGAGCTTGCGGAGATCCTTTCCGAATCCGACTTGGCTCCTTCCCTCCAGAGCAATTCGTTGTGAACCAACTCCAAACCCTAGCCCGAGCTCGTCACATGCTTCAGCGATGTGCCTATTCAACTCAGCTGATCGTGCCGGACCACCGGTCATTGAACTGATGAGGATTGGGGCTTGCATCCGCTTGCCGAGAAATCTGACGCCGAGATCAACGTCGTTCAAGGCAAGTTCGGGCAAAGCACAATGAGCAAAACGGATATCCTCAAAACCACTCAAACGCCGAGCGTGAAACGGCTCATCACGCAAGACGATATCGAGGTGCTCATCCTTTCTCCGCTCAATATCGGACATCGATATGCAACCTCGTTGGGGGTTAATGCGTGGGCCAAAATCCAAAAGTCACCAACCAACGTAACGACGTGGACACAAAAACAGTTCACACCTCCTGCGTAGAAACGAACCGCGCGATTGGCTCCAAAGGCTGCTTTCATGAACGGAGATACCGTCGACATCAACGTGCTGACGTGCCCATCTTCAGGTGCGGCGCAACCATCGGCACTGTTGAGCGATCTCATCGTGGCCTTGGCGCATGCCCCCGCCATCCCGGGAATTGAAGATGGTGCATCGGCCGAATTGTTGCGCAAATCGATGCACTACAGCCTGGAGCTACGTGGAAAAAGAGCACGTGGCTTGCTTGTTTTGCTAATTGCGGAAGGCTGGAACGCACCGTGGCAATCTGCATTAGATTGCGCTCACGCTGTTGAGATGGTCCATACATCGTCGCTTATCGTCGATGACCTACCCTCAATGGATAACGCATCTCTCAGACGGGGCGAGCCATCGAACCACGAAAAGTTTGGTGAACCCACCGCAGTATTGGCTGGCATTTCGCTCCTGAGCGAGGCCCTCCGGTTGCTCGCTTCGAGCAAAGAGCTCAGCCCCGGCCAGCGAAACGACGCCGTGGCGTGCTTGACCAGCGCAATCGGCCCCGTCGGTATGGCAGCAGGCCAGATGCGAGATATCTACCCTGTAGCCAGTGCCGTTGAAGACGTCGAATTCACTCACGCTTTGAAGACAGGCAGCCTGTTTGCGGCCGCTGCGGAGCTTGGTTGCATCGCAGCTGGAATCGATGGTCCAAGGAAGTGGATGCTAAGCGACTATGGCATGCTGCTGGGCAAGGCCTTCCAGGAATTCGATGACCTAATAGACGTGGCGGCACCTACCCAGGCGAGCGGGAAAGACGCGCAAAAAGATAAGGACAAACCGACGGTGGTGAGTATCGTGGGACGGGAGGTTGCCGCCAAACGTGCGCTTCGACAGGTGGCCATGTCGCTAGAATGCCTAGAGGCCTCCTGCATCCAATCTAAGGAGCTGCACCGCTTTACTCTGGAACTGACCCGAGCCATGCGCCGCACCGTCGGAAAGTAAGATGCCGCGGCAAGCTGAAATGGAAGAGTGGCAATGAGCAGTAGCCAAGAAGCAGTTAGGTCTCGCCAGGCGGTTGTCGGCGTTGCGCTAGCCGTTTGCATCCTCGGTACGTGGGCCGCGGCGCATGTGTTCGGCGTGTTCTTTTACCAGTGGGGAACCCACTCGTTCATAACCGCACCGATATTGGTCGCCCTGTCATGCTGGCTCTACGTCGGCTTATTCATCGTGGCCCATGACTGCATGCACGGCTCACTGATCCCCTTTGCCCCGAAGTGGAACCAGCGGATCGGACAGTTCTGCCTCATGCTTTATGCAGGTTTCGAGTTCGACGCGCTCAACCGTAAGCACCATCTCCACCATCGCTATTCGGGAACTGAGGGCGATCCAGATTTTGATCCACGCGCCCCGCACGCCTTTTCCCGGTGGTACTGGAGCTTCTTTACCGAGTACTTCGGTTGGAAGCAGTTTGTGTTTCTTTCCGTCGTAAGCGCGATTTACCTGTTTGCGCTGGGCGTGAGTTACAGCAACCTGATTGTATTTTGGGCGCTGCCAGCGATTCTTTCATCTGTTCAGCTATTCTACTTCGGCACTTATCTCCCCCACCGCCCTGGCCGGCCGCCCTTTACCGATTCCCACCGTGCCCGTAGCAACGAGTGGAACTGGCTGGTGTCGCTAATGACCTGTTTCCATTTCGGGTATCACCATGAGCACCACCTCCATCCAGGCGTTCCCTGGTGGCGATTGCCGAACGTACGAAACCAAAAAGCCAAAGCTGCTGCTGAGACTCCGTAGCTAATCCGGCATGGTCCACAGACCCGATCGATCGACAGCGTTCGCGCTGTCTGTCTTCAACCGATTTGTCAAAGCCATGGATAAACCGGAGGCGACGCCGCCAAGTTTCGAAAACGTACTTGTGCTGGTTCGTGTGTCCCACGCGCCCGCACCGCGCACACGCACCTCAAGCCCAATACCGCGGTAAACCTTGAGCGCAGTCGCAATGGCCCAGGCCGAACGGAGCGGCAAATGAGGCAAGCCCGCCCTCGCCGAGTGATAATAAGGCTCTGCCGTATCGAGCAAACGTGCTGTCACTTTTGCCAGGCGATCTCGTTGCGAAAAGTCCGCGAGATTGTCAGCTGATAGTCCTTCGTCTTCTAGCCAATCAGTGGGCAAATAAATGCGCCCAACCTGGTGGTCGGTTACAACATCACGAGCAATGTTTGTCAGTTGAAACCCAATGCCAAGATCGCACGCGCGATCAAGGACGGCGCGGTCTCTAACGCCCATAACCATCGCCATCATAACGCCAACGACACCGGCGACATGGTAGCAATAGAGTAGCGTATCATCGATTGAGCGGTAGGTCTTTGCCTCCGCGTCCATTCTGAAACCAGCTATGAGGTCTAACGGATACCGTTCTGGGATCGCGTGCTTGGCACAGACATGACTAAGAGCCTGGAACACCGGTTCGTCAGCAATCCCAGCGCAAGCATTCCGCGTTTTTTCTTCGAGAAGCCTAACCGCGTTTTCAGCATCCGCACCCGTTGGGCCCGCATCTTGGTCGTCTGCGAACCCCAATGTTTGCCCATCGATCACATCATCGCAGTGTCGACACCAAGCATAGAGCATGTAGGCACTAGATCGCGTTTCAGGTGCGAAGAGCTTGGCCGCTAAAGCAAAGCTCTTCGATCCCTTTTCGATACGCTGACGGCTGAATTCAACGAGACTGTCTGGAGATGTCATCACCGACCTGGCTATCACCTTCAGAGCTTGCGTGCGTGGCTACAGCGGTTTTCTCATAAGATACGAATTGCCAAGCCGATCTCGAAGACAAGGCCTGAGCGGCTTCAGAAACCGCGATTGGCGGTTTGCCACTTAAGACACGAAACTTGTCGACTGTCGTCGACTGGCCAGCGTAGAAACGCTCAATGAGGGCCTGCGGAAAACGGTAGAACCGCTCCATGATTTGGCGTTTCTCGTCGCCTCGGGCCGCAACAAAAAGCAGCCGATTGAGAAGCCTGTAAAACTTCCGATCCTCCCAGAGCCGAAAGCACAATCTTGTCGTGGCTCGCCGGACGGCTTGTGTTGTTAGATTGTCAATCGAAGAAACGACGTTTGCCAGCCTGACAGCGTCGGGCAAAGAGTACCCTGTCGTGGGGTGAAAGAGGCCTGCTCGCAAACCGCATGTGGCCGCACCCTCTGCTTTTCCTTCAAAGGCATTTGCATCGCCTGCGAGCACGATTGGAAGGCAGCCAGCCTCTTCCCTTAAGATCGTAGAAATTGACCAACCGCGGTCCTCAGCAAACCGGTAGATATCCGCCGATGCCTGCTCATGGTCCAACTCCATCGTTTCGGAGTAGTACGTGTCTTCGATCAGCAGACCCGTGTCTGAAAACGGAAGGCAGTAGAAGAAGCGATACCCATCTGTTTGGGGAACGGTTGCTTCCATTATTATCGGGCGGTCAAGCCGGTGAGGTTCATTAAGTTCAACCTCAAGCCCAAAGAATTTTTGGTAGGCCAGGGCAAGGTGCTCGCCGTGTCCTTTGCTCCACCCGCGGCCATCAATAACACAAGGCGCAGTCAAGACCTGACCGCCTTGGAGCGTGACGGACCCAGCATCTACGTTTTGGATGGCCTGGTTCAACAGAACACCTTGAGAGATGCTGTCGCCGATTTGACGGTCGAAATCGTCAGAGACGATCGAGTAGTAGGGGGTCTGCAGGGTGCGTTTGAGGTTCGGAAATCTGACGTCTTGGGCAGACCATTGACCACGCACCATTGGCAGAAGGTCTTTCAGGTTTGCGGAACTTACGTCGCTGCCGTGGAAGGACCATGTGTGATTGCCGCCAAGTTTCGGGCCCTTCTCAATGATTGCCAAGCGCAAATGAGGTTTTGCCCGCCTCAGCGCAAGCGCGCTCAGTCCGGTCGACAGACCGCCACCTGCGAATATGACATCAAAATCGGCCAAGGCATTTGATCCAGACAATAGGGCTGTTGGATTAAACTACGTCGGTTTGCATGATTAGATCAAACGCACCTGCTCTTTGGGTGCCAGCCATCCAGGTTGCAACACAACTCAGTGCATGACCTGAGTTGGCACGTTTTGAGCGCCACCACATGGCGTTTGGTGGCAGTAGTCGCGGATACCCCCGTAACACAAGCCGCCGGAGTTGAGTGGATTACGGTTAAAACGTGGTGTCTCAAGGCCTGGAGGTGCGAGTACAGCTCTGATTGCCCAATTCCGCTACACTCTGCCTACATAATGATGTCGCTTCACCCTGGTGTCGAACGGAGAGTTGTGGCAACTGAAGCGTCAAACAGAAATGGTTCGACGCCAAAGGAGCGAAGGCTGACAAGTATGAAAGAGACGGTCGAAGAAAGCCTCAAAGCTCACCTCCTCACGATCTACCCAGAACACGATCCAGTTCAGCTGACCGGGCGCCTGATTGAAGCATTCTGGCCCAACGGTACCTTGCCTGCGAACAGCCCGCGGGCGCCGAGCAACGCGCTTTGGAGTGAACGAGATAGCATTGTCATCACGTACGGCGATACCTTTCGTGATGGCAAGCGGCCCCCGCTCGACCTATTGCATGAGTTTCTCGAGAACCATCTCGACGGCACCATTACCGGCGTGCACATCCTGCCATTTTACCCGTTCAGCTCCGATGACGGCTTCGCAGTTATCGACTACACCAAAGTCAATTCCACACTTGGGGAGTGGGACCAGATCGAGACCATCGCCTCCGACTTCAAGCTGATGGCGGATTTGGTCCTGAACCATGCGTCCTCGCGTTGTGCATGGTTTGATCAGTTCCGCTCAGGTCAGGCCCCGGGACGCGATTACTTTGTGACCGCAGACCCTGAATCCGATCATTCGTTGGTCGTTCGTCCCCGTCCTTCGGAATTGCTCAAGCCAGTTGAGACCGTCGACGGCCTCAAACACGTCTGGTGCACTTTCGGACATGACCAAGTCGATCTCAATTTTTCGAACCCGGAAGTATTGTGTGAATTCGTTCGCATCTTACGCCTCTACATTGATAAAGGCGTGCGGATCGTCCGACTCGACGCCGTCGCGTTCTTATGGAAGGAGCCGCAATCCAGTTGTCTTCATCTGCCGCAAACGCATGAGCTGATCCGCCTCTTGCGGACGCTCGTGAATTTCGACTCCGAAGAAGTCGTGTTGCTCACGGAGACCAACGTCCCCAACGAAGAAAACCTCACCTATTTTGGCAATCAGAACGAAGCACATGCGATCTACAACTTCTCTCTGCCGCCGCTGATGGTTCATGGGCTGCTTGCCGGTACGTCCGACTATCTCAAAGGTTGGATGATGCGCATGCCGCCTGCCCCGGAGGGATGTGCCTATCTCAATTTCATCGCAGGGCACGACGGTATCGGCATGCGCCCTTCTGACGGGCTGCTGCCGGAAGAAGAGCGCGTCAAAATGGTGGACGCCATAAAATCCTTCGGCGGGCTCATAAGCACTCGTCCTGGCCGCAAGGGAAATGTCCGCCCTTACGAACTCAACATCGCGCTCTTTGATGCTCTAAAGGGAACGCTTGAAGGCCCTGACGAGTTTCAACTTGAACGCTTCTTGTGTTCTCAGACCATCATGATGTCACTAGAAGGCATTCCGGCGTTTTACATTCACTCGCTTCTGGCGACGGAAAACGATTACGAGCTTCGCGAGAAGCGCAACCACAATCGCTCAATCAATCGACATGCATGGGCTTACGATGAGATCCGCACCCATCTGAGCAATCCTGAAAGCACGCACGCAACTGTCTTCAAAGAACTCACCCGCCAGATCCGCATCCGGGCGAGCCAAACGGCGTTCCATCCAAACGCTACGCAATTCACCTTGCAGTTAGGTTCGGCACTGTTCGGCTTCTGGCGGCAAAGCCGGGACCGACAGCAGTCGATCTTTGTCATCGCAAACATGACTGCGGAAGAACAGGCGATCTCGTTGACTGAGTTGAACCTGATCAGTGGAGAAGGATGGACCGACCTGCTAACCGGTTGGACGGCAAGCGACCTATACGAAGAGGTCCGCTTGCGGCCCTACCAGTGTCTCTGGTTAACCAATCGGCCAGGGTCTTGATTAGGTCTTGTCGGCCGCATCGGCTGCGACAGCCTTGTTGAGTTTCTCAACAAAGTCAGGCACGGCATTGTGAATCCGGTTCCAACTCGGGATGAAGGGAATCTCCATCGGATTTTCCAGGAACACGTGACCTGCTTCGACGATGTTTTTTGCAAAAAGCTCTACAGCTTGCTCTTCGGCATGCCGGTCGAACTCCAAGCCGTTCAATGCCGCGTCGTGATAGTAAGTCTCAATGAGGTCGAGCGCAGCCCGGTAGTAAGTTGCTTTGAGCGTGCGGAAAGTTTCAGAAGAAAATGTTGTCCCGTCCGCAGCCAACTTTCGATAGATCGCCTTAGCAATATCTTTTGACATGCGCGAAAGCCCGGCCTCTGGATTATCTTCGGACAGGGGCTGATGCTTGTGGTCGTAGTTGTCGGCAATATCGACTTGGCATATGACGCGTGGATTGAGATTGCGGCGCACCTCCGACAACACACCAATCTCTAGGCCCCAGTCGGATGGTATTCTAAGGTCCGGAAGCACGCTTGCGCGCATGGCAAATTCACCGGCCAGCGGATAGCGGAACCCCTCCAGATAGTCGATAAACTCATGCGGACCGATCACCCGCCTGAGAGACCAAAGGAGCGGTGTAATGAGCAGCCTCGTCACCCGGCCATTCATCGAGCCGCCAGCCACACGGGCATAATAGCCTTTCGAAAAGATGTAGGAGAAATGCGGATTGGCCACCGGATAGATTAGGCGCGCCAGCATTCTACGGTCGTAGGTGAGAATATCGCAGTCGTGCAGCGCGACGACATCGATCCTGCGCAGGGAAAGGATGTAGCCGGTGCAGTACCAGACATTGCGTCCCTTCCCCGGTTCGCGCGGCGCAAGGTCGTGCCTTTCCAGCTCTGCATGGAGCGCCTTCAGTCGCGGTCCGTCGTTCCAGAGAATGTGATGGCGTTGCGGTAGTCGCGAAAAGTACTCCTTAGCATGCGCAAATTCCTCGGCGTTGGCCCGGTCCAGCCCGATTACGATATCGGAAATGTAGTTGACCGATTTAAGCTGCTCGACAATGCCCTCAAGCGCAGCGCTTTTCAGTTCGGAATAAAGTGATGGCAGCAATAATGCGATTGGCCGAGAAGCGGCAAACTCAGCGAGCTGCATCTCCAGCCTCTCGACCGGCATGTCGGTCAGATCGTGCAGCGTTGCAATTGATGCATTCTGGTGAAAGTCGCCCACTTATTCCTCCTTTGCCGCGCCAATTCCGAGGCGGTCGAGAAGACCATTCACAGCACTATTCCAGCCGCTTGGACCAGCTTCCTGAGTTCGCACGATTCGGCCATCAGCCTCTCCAGCCAATATTGGTATCTGCTTGCCGTTTGGATTCGCGATGATGAAGCCAAAGTTTGCCGTCTCCAGCATCTCTTGATCGTTCGGTGCATCCCCTAAAGCGGCGGTCATAACTTTGTCCCCGCGCCACAGCCGCTCATAGGCTGCCTTCAGCTCTAGCATCCGCGCAGCTTTGTTTGTTTGACCCATGACATGCAAGAATCTTCCGCCTTGGAGCACCTGCAAGCCTGACTCCCGAACTGCTTCCGAAAACACGGTAAGCTCCTGTTCAGTCCCGGTCCATAGACCTGGTTCAGAGTGCTGCCTTAGCATTGCCTTTTCTGCGGCTGGTCGCTCCAGCCCAGTCGCCCTCATAACGTCATTGACGCTCATAGCGCTGAAGCCGGTGAAACAGCTCCGCCACTTATCACCCAGGTCTACAAGTGATCTAAGGATCTCTTCATATGTAAGCCCAGCTGGATCCAAAGCCTCTCGCAGGCCCTCATCTGCGTGATCCGGAAACCAAATTCCACCGCCATTTTCGACAATGGCAGGCGTGCCGAGCCCCATCGCATCGGCGATCTCAGAGACTTCAGCCGCCGTCTTGCTGGTTGCAAGGATCACAGGCACACCCGCAGCTTTCGCGCGCGATAAAGCAGGACGGGCGGCATCAAAGCTATAGCTTTTATGGTCGAGGAGCGTGCCATCAAGGTCGCTGAAAATTATAAGCGTGCCGGCCATTACTGACGCTGGAGTTCCTATTGCATTGCAGAAAGGGCTCTATAATTGTGTTCGCTGCGCATAGAGAATGCTCATATCAAATTTGTCCATGGGCCCAATGACGCAATTGGAAAAAGACGAGGTCAGGTCGCCCAATGTAAACGTGCATCTTAGCGGCCTGCGAGAGTTGTGAGTAGGCCTGCTTGGCTTTACTCGAACTGTGAGGAAAGGCTTGCAAATATGGCTTTAACCGTAAATGAAGTCCTGACCGATCTGCAGCGATTCGATCTCAAACCTGTCGAAGTCGCCGGAATTTTCTCATATGACCTCGAACGGGTCTGCCTTGTTCATTGGCCGCGCTCGGAAACGCTTGAGCATCTCGACGATCCAAGCATCTGGCTAACGCCTGCTGCCGGTCCTTTCGCATTTGATGAGCGTGCCTTGGAACGCTTCGCCGGCAAACGGGTTGTTGTTGAGGGTGATCTCTACGTTGCAGCTGATCCCAACTTCGGATTTGGCCATGGCTCCCTTTGGCCCGCTGAGATTCGCGTGACGGATATGCGCCGCGTTAAGGAGGGTGAGGGGTCCTGACGCTAACCGTCTCCCGACGAACTATCGGAACGCAGTTTGGCAAGCTCGCCGCGCAGCGCAGCGATCTCTTCCATCATCATCTTCTGATTACGCAAGATTTCAATCTCCAACTCCATTTCCTGTTCGTGCGTGTAGGACTGCATTGAATCGACGACGACACCGATAACCAGATTAAGGACGACCCAGCTGGAGAGGATGATGAAGGTGATGAAAAACATCCATGCCATGGGGTGCGATTGCATCACTTCACGGGCTAGGTCGGGCCATCCCTCCAGCGTCATGACGGTGAACAACGAAAAAGCGCTTGCACCGAACCAGCCGAAAGCCTCTGGGTGATCTGCGCCGAACAAGTTGGTGCCCATGACGGAAAACACAAAGACCAACAACATCAGCAACAGCATGATCGAACCCAGACTGGGGAGCGCTTTCAGGAAGCTCTCAACCACCCGGCGCAACGATGGCAGAACCGCTATCAAGCGCAACAACCGTAAGGCGCGCAGCGCGCGCAGTGAAGCAAAGGCACCGCTCGCTGGCATGATAGAAATGGCCACTACGGCCAGATCGAACGAGTTCCAAGGATCCCGCCAAAAGTCACCCCTGAACGTCAGGATCTTAAGCGTAATCTCGACCACAAAGGCAAACACGATCAACTGGTTGAGAAACTCAAGCGTCTCGCCCGACGAGCTTTTAATTGTGGGCACCGTTTCGGCGGCAAGAAGAACTGCATTGAAGGCGATGAGTGCGATGATGCCGAATTCATAGACACGTGATTTGAAGAAGCTGGATAGGGCGCCACCAATCGCGCCAAAGTTAGTTTTGTTCATTGTCCGAAGCCCAGTCAGCAAAGTTTGGAGTTGCTAGCCGAAAAGCTAGCACGTTCCTCCCCGCTCGGGCGACTGGGGCGACGGTTGATCCTTTGGAGAACCCCTGGAAGGCAATGCAGTAAAATTGCCTTGTCCATTATGGACGTCGGGTAACACTGTGACTCAATTAGTGGTGGGTTGGTGCAACGACGCGTTAGCGCCGGGCAGGGCCGGATTTGTCCGAGCCTATGCGAGACGCCTCAAATTGCTGCTTCGCGCGCGACACCAATTCGCGATCGGTACGGGCCAAACAGACATGCAAGCCCTAAAAAAACCCCTGATACAGCCGCGATCATGCCGGCCGCACTAACCGCATTCTCCGCCCCGAACCAGAGCGGGCCATATCCGGCAAACACGTAGCCCAGTACAGCCGACAGACTCGCGATGGTGACGCTCCACCAAACTTGGATGTGTAAGCTGTTTGTCATCAACCGCGCCGTAGCTGGTGGACAGATGAACATAGCGATCACGATAATCGAGCCAACGGCGTCGAATGCCGCAACGGCAGCGATCGCCGAAACAACAACCAGCCCAAATCCAATCGCCGCAGTTGGCATCCCTACCGCCTGCGCAAACCCTTCATCAAAGGTCGCGATCTTGAGCCAGCGCCAGAACAAGATTGTCAAAACAACAATCAGTCCACAGGCGAGCGCGATCCGCGTTAGCTCATCTGGCAGCGTTGCAAGCGCCTGCGGGTCGAGAAGCGAATGCCAACCTTCCGCCCGAAGCCAGATCAGGCTCTCCAAATTTCCCATAAGCGCATGAGTAACGTCCAAGTGCACCTTGGAGGTATCGGTCTGCTCAAGGATAAGGACGCCGCCCGCGAACATGGTCGTGAAGACAACACCCATCGCAGCGCCCGGTTCTATGCGACCGATGCGTTTGATGGCTTCGATGAGGACAACAGCAACAACTGCAGCACCGGCTGCGCCCAACAACATGGGTATCGCCGTAATGACGCCGGTGATCAGAAAGGCAGCAACAATGCCAGGCAGAACGACATGAGAAATCGCATCACCAATGAGAGCTTGGCGACGAAGCACCAGAAAGTTGCCTGGTAATGCGCAGGCAATCGAAGCCAGGACGCCGATGAGAATCGGGGTCAGGCTGAACTGCACAAACTCGGGGCGAAAAATCTCTGACATGCGACGCGTCTCTTACCCAGCCCCAACGGCGCGAGGGCCACCAATGACCTTATCGATCTCTGCGATCTCGTCTCTCGTCAAAACGGTCTCGATTGGGGTTAGCCCATCATACCGCCCGGTCAACGCCGTATCATGGTGCATCTGCCGGGCAACCTCCCAACGGTGTTCATCTCGCGCGGCTTTTGCAGCTTGGACGCGACCCGCCTCGGTCGCTATCCCATCAGCGCGGATCAGGCCGGCGCGGCGCAATGTGTTGAGTGTAAGCTGATCATGGATCGGCTCAGAGCGCGACAGAGCCAGCAATCCCTGCCGCAAATGGACCCGTTTCTGGAACTGCCAATGTTGCCAGGCTGAAGCCGCAACGCCGCGGGCAGGCGCAAGAAAAAGTGACAGGACGAAGAGTGCCGCGCAGACAAGAACTATGATTGGCCCGGTTGGCAAGGAGGGGGCAGAAGCCGAGATCGCAGCTCCGACATACCCCGCAATGCCCCCGATAACGCTGGCGATCCAAACAACCCGCTCGCTCTGGTTGGTCCAGAACCGAGCCGTCACCGGGGGGATGATCAGCAAGGCGACAATCAAAATGAGCCCGACAATCTTTATGCCGATCACAGTCACGGCCATGACGAGCCCCATCATGATGAGATCTATCTGGCGAACGTTGATGCCAGAAGCCGCCGCATACTCGGCGTCAAAAGCAACCAGCGTCATCGGTCGGCGGAAGACGAAGGTGAGTGCGACAGCAATTGCTCCGCCGAGCGCGATAATAACTGCATCCTGAAACAGCATCCCAGCAGTGGAGCCGAGTAGAAAACTCTCTAGGCCCGCTTGGCGCCCTGAAGACATCGTCTGCACGATTGTCAGGAGCACGATACCGACGCCAAAGAACACCGAGAGTACAGCGCCAATTGCTGCATCTTCAGACAAGCGGGTGGTGCGCGACATCCATTCAACAACCACAAGTCCGATCCAGGCGCTCACAGCTGAACCAACCAAGAGTCCAATCAGACTGCGCCCGTCTCCACCAAAAGCCACCATGATGATGAACGCCGCAGCAACGCCCGGGAGCGTCGCATGGGCGAGGGCATCAGAGACGAGTGCCCGCTTGCGAAGGAACAGGAATGTGCCCGCAGCGCCCGCCGCAAATCCAAGGAGCGCCGCACCGATACCAACCAGCGCAGCATTGTACCCGGCATTCAATAGTAGTGCATCAAGCAGCGTATTCATGTCATGTCAGGTCCAACCGGCTGACGTCCGTCCACATCAAGCTGCTCAATGTGCGTCGTCGCCAGGCGGCCGCCATAGGTGGCCTGCAAGTTCTCGCTGGTAAACGTCGTTGCAACCGGACCTTCGGCAATCTTACGCACGTTGATCAAGAAGACATGGTCGAAGTAGATGCCGACGGTCGCCAGATCATGGTGGACCGCAACCACCGCTTTGTTTTCTGCCTTAAGATCTTTCAGCACATCGATAATAGCCCGCTCAGTCGCAGCGTCGACCCCAGCTAGAGGTTCGTCGAGCAGATAGAGATCGGCATTCTGAGCCAGCGCGCGCGCGATAAAAACGCGCTGCTGTTGGCCACCTGACAATTGCCCAATCTGGCGGTTTGCAAAGTCCGCCATAGCAACACGGTCAAGACACGCTCTGGCAGCTTCCCGGTGTTTGCCGGTGATCCGACTCAAAAGCCCGACCTGGCGGTACAAGCCCATAAGGACGACGTCCATAACGGTGGTTGGGAAGTCCCAGTCTACGCTCGCGCGCTGCGGGACGTAGGCGATCCGGTTGCGCGCCTCATCGATCGGACGCCCAAACGCGGTGATTTCACCGGAAAGCCGCGGAATTATGCCGAGCGACGCCTTCAAGAGCGTGGATTTGCCCGCACCATTGGGCCCAATAATCGCGGACATCGCTTCGACTGGGAATGTCGCGTCGACCGAGAAAACTGCCGGCTTGTCACCGTATGAGACGGTTAAGCCGCGGAGTTGGAGAGGACTTGCCACCTGCTCGGCACTTGGGACGGGTTGTCCGTCGGATGTCGCTAGATCAAGAACGGCAGTCATAACAGTTCGTATTCCCTAAGAGCACGCCACGTAGTGCGCTTTGATGTTTTCTCAACGTGCAACGATGGACCCTGCAGTGTTGCTCGTCGTTTCCATATCAGGACAGCTTCCCCTGCATACCCTTGTCAGGCGCCTGCCCTCCCAGAGCACGTGTGATTGTCGTTGCGTTGTGGTCGATCATGCCGATGTAGGTGCCCTCATAGGTGCCGGGTTCACCCATCGCGTCTGAGAACAGCTCACCCCCGATCTTGACCTGATGGCCTCGAGCGGCAGCCCCCTCGATCAGCGCTCGAACGTTTCGATCAGACACGGAAGTTTCAACGAAAACGGCGCGGATATCACGCTCGACGAGCATATCAACAAGATCTGCAATTCGCTTTAGACCTGCTTCGCTTTCCGTAGAGATGCCTTGAATGCCAACCACTTCGAAGCCGTAGGCATTGCCGAAATAGTTGAAGGCATCGTGTGAAGACAAAACGACTCGACTCGCGGTTGGCACTGAGGACAACACTTCCGTGGTGTAGCGGGCAAGATCGCGAATTTTATCCAGGTATGCCGCAGCGTTCGTGGTGAAAATTTCCGCATCCTCCGGACGCGCCTTGATCATGGCATCGCGAATGTTGACGACGACGCGAGCCCACAAATTTGGGTTCATCCATAAGTGGGGATCGAAGCGGCCCTCATAATCCTCCGAACCAATGAGCAGGTTGCGCGGTACGGCTTCAGCCACAGCGACGACTTTTTTTGCTTTGCCGAGTTCGAGAAAGAAGCCCTCCATCTGTGCTTCCAGATAAAGCCCGTTCCACAAAACGAGATCGGCTTTGGCGGTCGCGACAATGTCGGTGCGTGTTTGTCGGTAAGCGTGAGGATCGACGCCCGGCCCCATCAGCGTTTTGATACGAACCTTATCGCCCCCGATCTGACGCGCCGCATCGGCAATCATTCCAGTGGAGGCCACGATATTCAGTACGCCGGCCGCTTTGTCGTTCTGCTTGGCTGAACCCTGCGCCTGGATTGAGGTTGGCAGAACGGCCAATGCCACCGCAGCAAAGACGGCAATTAGTGCTCTGCGGGTCGGCTCAACAGGATTCAATATCGGCATTTGTCCGCAACTCCGGCAACTTCGATTCCCTTTGAGAGACCAGGCACGCCATCTGCATCAAGCCCCTGCACAATAAGTTAGCACATACTAATTTATTGCGTCAAAGCTGATGCTTCAAGGTCCTGCAATGTCGCATCGCGCCCGGGTCCACGCCCAAAGGCTTATCGGACCAATAAGCGATCCATATCGTTGCGAAACGCGTCGAATTGAATTAGAAGCATCTAACTTTCTTTAGCTTGTGACAAAGGTTTCATGACGATGAGCGGACAACGTCGGCGTGGTTCAACTGCAAAGTCTCGCGAGCCAAAGCCGCAGCAAAACGACGGGTCGCTGGCAACGGTGGAGGTGCAAGCTGAAAGTTTTCGCCTTATGCGAGAAGCTCGCGCGAGCCAGGTGGTGGACGACTACGTTGAGCTGATTGCTGACTTAATCGACAACATTGGCGAAGCCCGCGCCGTCGATATCGCCGCTCGGCTTGGCGTGACTATGCCGACGGTCAACAACAAGCTGAAACGCCTCAAGGACGATGGGCTTATCAGCCAGCAACCCTACCGTTCTATCTTTCTCACCAAAAAGGGACGTCGCTTGGCCGAAGCCAGTCGCGAACGCCATCGTGTGGTCGAGGTGTTTTTACTGTCGTTAGGGGTGAGCCCCGAAACCGCGCGAAACGATGCAGAAGGCATGGAACACTATGCAAGCGAGGAAACGCTTGCGGCATTCACCAAGTTCACGAACGATCGCGAGTGATGGGTATCACTAATGTCTGCAGCCTCCCGTCTGGCCGCAGCAAAAAATTGAACGCAGGGCCGCATAATGAAACTTCAATGTGCTCATCTCATCGCTGCAACCCTCGCGCTTGGGGCAATTTCAAGTTTCGCACTGCCTCAGGTCGCAACCGCCGAAGCGCCCCCACATGCGTGCGATAGATGGGGCCGCGACAACCGTGATGAAGTCTACCTTCTCATGAACGATTACTACCCAGGCCTTCGAAACGCTGACGCGGCCATCAAGACCTGCAAGGCGGCAATGAAAGAGTATCCGCAAGAGATGCGGTTCGTCTTTCAACTCGCCCGGGCATATCTGGATGAAGACCAGGACAAAGAAGCGCTACCGATATTGGAGCTTGGTGCCAAAAACGGGCATCGCCAGTCGCAGCGCGAGTTGGGGCGAATGCTATACGGCATGGCCATTGAGGAAGACGACCAAGCACGCAGTAAAGAACTCATCGAGCAAGCCTATCCGCATGTCCATGCTGCTGCCGTGCAAGGAGATCCGCTGGCCCAGCACAGTTTGGGTGATGGTGATTTTGACGGTAAATTTTCTGAAGCAGAGAAATTGAGTTGGTTAGAGAAGGCCGCTGATGCGGGTCACATAGATTCTCTCATGGCGCTCGGCCATCATTTCAGCGAGTTCGATCTCAAGAAAAACAAAAACCCAAAAGCGATCGCGTTTTACGAACGCGCTGTGAATTCTGGAAGCTCGCTTGCAGAAGATGAACTGAACGGTATCGGTCACAAGATCCAATACGATTTGAAGAAAATTCAACAATTGCTAAGCAGCCTTGGCTTTGATGTCGGCACCATTGATGGCGCAGTGGGGCCAAAAACAAAAAATGCGATCATCGAGTTTGGAAACAAGAACCATTACATCGACAAGGACAAAAAGCTCATATCTGCTCATTTAATCGAGCGCCTTATAGAAGTTGCTGCCGACCAAGGCCCGGCTTCTAAAACTCAAGTGAAACGGAATATCGCGCTCGTCGTAGATGCCTGTGGCGATCCAAGTCTGCGGGAAAACGCGAACGGCCTGACCCCTGAGATATGTAAGACCGCCATGAAATCCTGGAACGGGTTTCAAGCGGTTCTTACGCGGGCAAAAGACGCCGTTGGAGATTTGTGGCGCCACCACGGAATATATGGAAGTTGCGACACGCCTAACAAAAATGACGAGCCCTCGGTTTCCGGAGGCGGTTTCGGCGTTGCGGACTCACTCATTTCCACTCTGAACTTAAGCACCTCATGGGTGTATTGGACCGAAGGCAAAACGCTCTATAGCTCAAGCTTGCTTCACTCCAGAAAGTTCAATCGATGGCAGATGCTGTCGACAGAACGCGGGAACTTCAAGGGGCATGGTCGTGTGGTGATTTACAAAGCCGAGGACATGGATACCGGGACGTCTGTGAAATTCGGGTTCAAAGACGGGCACGTGTTCCTCCACAATAAGGGACGGAACTACAACATCATCAAACGTTGCTTGACGTTGGACAATTTTGACGACGTGAAACGGCTGTGGGGAACGGTAGAGGTTTATTAGACGCTTGGTTGGACCAGCTTGTCGCGATCAGTTTGGCGTCGAGGTTGCGTTGTGGGTCGGTAGGCCTCTCCCTCGAAAACGATTTGAATCCATTGCTTGCAAGCCTCCTAGATGGCGAACAGGAAGCAATCTTCCGGCATGTCGTGCGTACGGCAGTCTCGAACCCAGAAATGCAGCAAGCCAAATGAGCTTTGGGGACACGACTATCTGTCGTGCTGAGGCTAAATCAGTCGGTTCACAACGATATCGTTCAGAACACACTCTCTTCCTGATATCGGTAGCCTGATGGCCGCCAGTGGCCTGACCCTTATCACGGTCGGCCTTCAACCGTTCACAAACAACGAAAATCGGTCGGCAACCGAACGAAGGAAAGTCTGAACCACCGAAAACATTGGTAGCGGAGGAGGGACTTGAACCCCCGACACGCGGATTATGATTCCGCTGCTCTAACCACCTGAGCTACTCCGCCGCAACGTTTCAGCCGCATGGCCGCAAACGCGAGAGGGTGTCTATAGAAACTGCGGGCCGCGCATGTCAAGCGCCGAAACCCGCGAGCAGCCCATAGTTGACGCTGGGCGACAACATGCCCGCGGCACAATCCGCGTCAGCCTGCCAGTGGCAGATCCAGATCGCTCCTCGTGGCGGCGATCCAACCGCCACCCAGGATGCGTGCCTGGTTGCTGCCGTCGGTGTAAAATACGCAGGCCTGACCCGTCGCGATGCCACTTGCGGCATCCGCAAGTTCAACGGTCAGCGCTCCATCACCGCCGATCTTGAGCACGGCAGGTTCCGGCCGTTGAGTGGAGCGGACGCGCGCAAATATCTCCAACCCATCGCCAGCAGCTGCGACTTTTATGGGAACATCTCCGAGCCAATTCACGTTGCGAAGCGTGATCTGCCGAGTCGCGAGGGCTTCCCGAGGCCCGACGATGACTTCGTTTTTGACCGCATCAAGCTTGATGACGAAGAGGGGTTCACCGCACGCAATGCCAAGGCCGCGGCGCTGACCGACGGTATAATGGATTATACCGTTGTGCTGACCAAGCACGCGTCCATCAACGTGGATGATGCTGCCTGGCGTCAAAGCTTCGGGCTTAAGGCGTTCGATGACACCGGCATAGCGGCCCTGGGGAACAAAGCAAATGTCCTGGCTGTCCGGCTTGTCAGCAACGCCGAGGCCGAGATCCCGCGCCATATCGCGCACATCGGACTTGGGCAAATCGCCCAACGGGAACCAGAGCTTTGCGAGTTGCTCTTTGGTGGTTGAGAACAGGAAATAGCTCTGATCGCGGTCGGCATCTTCGGCCCGCGCAAGAATTGGCCCGCCATCGCCTTCCTGACGGCGGATGTAATGCCCGGTGGCCAGATAGTCCGCACCTAACTCAGTCGCGGTATCCAGCAGATCCTTGAACTTGATCTGAGTGTTGCAGGTAACGCAGGGGATCGGCGTCTCGCCAGACACATAGCTGTCGGCAAAGGCGTCGATCACCGCGTTCTTGAACTTTTCCTCGTAGTCCAGAACGTAGTGCGGGATGTCCAGCGCTTCGGCGACGCGGCGTGCATCATGGATGTCCTGCCCAGCGCAGCAAGCGCCCTTCCGCGCAGTGGCTTCACCGTGATCGTAAAGCTGCAGCGTAATGCCGATGACATCGTGGCCGGCTTTCTTAAGAAGTGCAGCAACCACCGAAGAATCGACGCCGCCTGACATTGCTACAACCACGCGCCGAGGCTCGCCATTGGCTGAGTATATTTGATTTATTGTTGTGTTACCCATAGCTTGCATGTCGCTTGCTCAAGCAAAAAATTAAGATCGGGTCTCAAGTCGCCAAATAACTGCCAGTATTTGGCGCGATGTTGTGTGTCATGTGAAGAAGGTAGCCCGAAGCAAAAGCTCCTTGCGAAGATTAGGTGTTTGCCACGGGTTGGTGCAAGTCCGCAAGACAAAGCAGAGCGGATAGGTCGGAAAAGACCCGGCTGGGAGCTGGCATGGCATTTGCTGATGCTTCCGTTAATCAAACCATCCCCTGGTCGGTGTCTCAGTTTGATCGAGAAACTGCGCAGATTTGGGTGATTGGCCAGATTCCTTGAGCAGTCGTGAAGAGGTGTCCCAGTCTCAAAGTGTTACGCATGTTTATCCTGAAGTAAAAAATGGAAAAATACTTAGGATGAGGCTGTAAAATACTTTATGAGACAAGTGAAAACGCAAAATTTACTTGTGCATTTTAGGGCATCATTAACGGCGTTCGGGTATTCAAGTAGCAGGCGTCAAAAAGAGTGTAATGCGTACCATGAACGAACATCAGATGCGCGCACGCGTGCGCTACGTAATCGGACCCGACGGCAGCCCGCTGACCGTTGCGGATCTTCCACCAACCAACACCAAGCGTTGGGTCATCCGTCGCAAGGCTGAAGTTGTTGCAGCCGTGCGGGGAGGGCTTCTGAGTATTGAGGAAGCTTGCGATCGCTACCGCCTGACGGTTGATGAGCTACTATCCTGGCAGCGTTCGATCGAGAAGCACGGTCTTCCCGGCTTGCGCGCGACGCGCTTGCAGGACTATCGCGAGTAAAGCGCACCCGGTGTTGTTGCAGAAATTAGCGGGGCCAGCGTGCCCTGCTTGCTGCCACGTCGTTTCGACCGGCCAAAGCGCGACTTGGTTCACAGCAGGGCAGTCTGCGCACATCGTTGCGTTATGCGTCTGCGAGCAGTGGCTAAGTTCAGAGCCTGCGGCGTCGTCCGTGTCGTCACGAGATAACACGCGAGCAGCCTAATCGAAGCTTGCCATTTAGAGGAAGTTAGCTGGGCAACGTTATGTTCCGCGCGGCTATCTCTTTGCTGTTTGGCGCTTGGATTTCCGCGCTTTGCCTTTTGAGCTTTTGCCGGCATCGCTCGTGGCCGCCCATCCCTCATCAATAGGCTCCTTCAAGCAGCCCTCTTCCGCAGCTGCCCAACGGTCCACGTCGGCGCGCATGGCTTCGCCCTTAGCTTCAGGTAGGCCATCGTTCGTCGAAGAAACCGTGGCAGAACTGCCGATTGGAGTTATCGAAACCGAGAAAACTTTACGGCCGGGCTGATTGGGTTTTCCTTTAATGCGCTCGTGAATAGCAATTTGGGCAGCGCCGCCCGCCGAGCGTGGCTGCGCGCGCGCCTGGAACAAGTGGGTCTTCTTAAGCCCGCTATGAGCGCCCATCCAGCAGGTGAGCGCACCGCGAGCAATCCGCGTGTAAACCTCGGTGGCTGATCCAACTGGTTGCTTTACGCCCGTGGGAATCAGAGAACTGGCAGCCGCTGGAAGCGCAGCGAGCGTACCTGTTGCGCCGGCCTGGAGGTCTTCAAGTTTAAGATCGTTCGCGCAGCCGGCAAAGAGGGTCGTGCAGCTGACCACTGTCAGGCAATAAGATGAGCTGCGAAACCTGCACATGCCAATCGAACCTCAGAGGTGCTGCCCATAGCGAGTGAGAAGTCTTTTGCCACTCTTCGATGTTAAAGAGGCAGTGCCCAAACGAAAACGCAGCGCCCGTGCTGAACGCCGGACACTGCGCCACAAATCCAGAGCAATTGCGGCAGCCGTTGGGCGGCTGCCGGCAGTCACCAGGCGTCAGCGAATGCTTAGTGTTTCAGCAGGCGCGCTGTGAACGCCCGCAAGGCTGCTCTCTTCGTTGTCGTAACGAGCGAGCTGAGCGCGGGCTTCATCGTGGTCTTTTTCAGCAGATTCAAGCTTGGCACGAAGCTCAGCCGCCGATGACATCAGGTTATCGCGGCGCTGCATTGCGGCTTTTGCGAACGTTGAATAGGCAAAGTGGCCCATGTCCTTGACGCCGGTGCGATCCTCTTCAGCAGCAATTTGTCGATCCAGATCATCAGCAAGCTGCTCAAAATCTCGGATCATGTACTGCAGCTCGGCGACCCGCCGGGCTTTTTCGTCAAGTTCAAAACGCTTTGTCCGAACAAAATTGTCCCGGGACTTCATGGCTCGATACCCCTAACTTCTTCGACCAAATCACCGATGTCACTTAATCAAGTTCCGTGCCAACAACGATTTTAGCTCAGGTTTCGTATGCACACGTCTCGTTAACTTGTGAAACCATAAGCCAAACGTCAAGTTGACCGTTCGCTACATCTCAGAAACTGCATCATAGGCGGGCGAGCTTAACGTGGCGCTAAAGCAACGGTGCAGCAGCTCAGCTGCCCTCAAGACATTCCGTTAGCGTTTTTTATCGTCCAGGCCCTAGGGTCAAAGCGCGAATAATGATATCTGTTGAAACATCGCAAAAGTAGAGTGACATCGATAATAAGCATGCGGTGCAAATCCTGAGTCGGATGACTTGGGAAGATGTTTTTCCGAAAGATCGACCAAGGGGTGTTCGATCATTCGTAGAAAGCCGCAGTTGCGCTGGTTGATGGCAAGCAGTTCCGTGTAAATCCTGAAAATTTGAAAGACATTCACGGCTCGAAAACGTGACTCGAGGCGGTTTGTCGTGTCTCAAGCGTAAATAAGTGTTTCGAAAGGTGCGTTGTCTGCAAGGGGTTATTAGGTTTTGTTAACCTCTGGGGGCTAATTTACTAACGAAGCGTTTGTGAAGGGGACTCTCGGAGTCTCATTACGATCGGGGCAGCGGCCTGCGGACATCAGGCCGATCTAAGAAGAGGAATTTTAGCATGCGGGTGCTTCTCATTGAGGATGATAGCGCCACTGCACAGAGCATCGAGCTCATGTTGCGGTCGGAAGGATTTAATGTCTTTACAACTGAGCTTGGCGAAGACGGTGTCGAAATTGGCAAGCTCTACGACAATGACATCATCCTGTTGGATCTGAATTTGCCGGATATTTCCGGTTACGAAGTCCTGAAAGCCCTGCGTGTGAGCAAGGTTTCAACGCCAATTCTCATTCTGTCCGGCCTCGCCGGGATTGAAGACAAGGTTCGTGGCCTTGG
Organism: Filomicrobium sp.; assembly: GCA_040219445.1. Classification (GTDB taxonomy): domain Bacteria; phylum Pseudomonadota; class Alphaproteobacteria; order Rhizobiales; family Hyphomicrobiaceae; genus Filomicrobium. The sequence continues at coordinate 230,010 of JAVJSM010000004.1, forward strand.
ATTTGGCGCAGACGATTACATGACCAAGCCGTTCCATAAGGACGAGCTGGTTGCCCGCATCCACGCCATTGTGCGTCGTTCCAAAGGACATGCCCAGTCGGTGATTTCCACTGGCGCGCTGAAAGTGAACCTCGACACGAAGACCGTTGAAGTTGGCGGATCGCGCGTGCACCTAACGGGCAAAGAATACCAGATGCTGGAGCTCCTGAGCCTCCGCAAAGGTACGACGCTCACCAAAGAAATGTTCCTCAACCATCTTTATGGTGGAATGGACGAGCCGGAACTAAAAATCATCGACGTCTTTATCTGTAAGCTTCGCAAAAAGCTGCAGGCTGCGACCGGCGGACAGCATTACATCGAAACGGTCTGGGGCCGTGGCTATGTGCTGCGCGATCCCGACGATGAAAACGCGGCAGCCTAATCGGTCTGTCCAGACTGTCCCGACCAATAAAGACGTTTCGTTATCGAAAGGCTCCCGATGCACCCCGGGAGCCTTTTCCGTTTCGTGGTGTCACAGAACGACCCACCCAGGCTTGCAGGTCATCGCGAAGTTGTGGGAGGAGTAACGGGAAAGGCGTCTGCGCTGAGCGCATACAACTTGAGATTCGGCCGAGCTATCAGGTGCAGCAAAAAACGTTCGAGCGCATCAGAACGAAAATGACTCAAACAGAAACAGGACCAATGGAATGACCGAATCAAAAAAGCCATCCATGAGAGCCGCGGTCATTCCCGTCACTCCGCTTCAACAAAATTGCTCAGTAATTTGGGATGACGCGACCAAGGTTGGCGCGGTGGTCGATCCGGGCGGCGATGTTGAGACAATTCTTGGCGTCATTGCCGAGGTTGGTATGAAGCCGGAGAAGATTGTGCTGACCCATGGACACATCGACCATGCTGGCGGCGCGGCGGAGCTAAAGGAAAAGCTAGAGGTTCCGATCGAGGGCCCGCACGAAGCTGACAAGTTTTTGCTCAGCGGCTTGGAAGAGCAAAGCCAGCAGTATGGCATCGAAGCCCGCAACGTTAAGCCGGATAAGTGGCTCACAGAAGCAGATACTTTGACCATCGGCCCGCATAGTTTTGAGATAAAACATTGCCCGGGCCATTCGCCTGGTTCACTGGTTTACATCAACCACGCGCACAAGTTCATCTTGATGGGAGATGTGGTCTTCCAAGGCTCTATCGGTCGCACCGATTTCCCGTACGGCGATCACGCAGCTTTGATCAACGCGATTAAAACCAAGTTGCTGGTTTTGGATGACGCCTACGCGTTTATTCCCGGGCATGGCCCAGGCAGCTCGATTGGCATGGAGCGCCAGTCGAACCCCTTCTTAAGAGGGGCGTAGCCGCTACTGCAAATGCCATACAACGAAAACGGCCACGTTGCAGAAAGCAAACCGTGGCCGATGTCGTGTTTAGCTATGCGTCTCTAAGCAAACCGACGCTTAGTAACGGCCTCGAATCTCAAGGCAGCCGAAGATGCCGCACTCGTCGGTCAAGACACCATCCTGGCGGCTGTCCCAGAAATCGATCGATTCGACGCGCAGTGTTTCTGCACAAGTCCGGCGGCACCACTGCCAAGTTCCACCAGGAAGCCGAACTTGCGGACCCAAGCGGCGCATGCGTACAGGGCCCGAAACAGTGCCATTGCCATACCGGCTCTCGGCAACGACATAGCCACGAGAAAGATCCTCAGGCTGTCGCCGCCAACCAGCCTCAGCTGGCGACAATACGCCAACCGTGAGCATAACAAGTGTAGCAGCCAAGCTAAGCAAAGCCGGTATGCAGTATTTGTCGTAGTTCGGGCTCATAACAAGCTCCCTGCGCAATGCAATTCTGGCTGCAGCATACACCAACTACAGTGGCATTAGCACATCAGCGGCGACGGAAACTCAGCGACACGCCTTTCAGATCCGAAGCTCCAGTAGAGATATGCACCGAATGCCGCTTGCCTTTAACGGAGATGGACAACGAACCGGAGATCGTCCCGCGGATCGCAAGCCGCAAAGACGATCCCGTCGCTTTGCCGGAAACGCTGCCACCTGCATTAAAAGTCCGTTCTTCCCACGTGCCTGAAACCACAGATCCGCCACCGCGCAGAACGCCGCGCATGTGGATCTTGTTCGATGAACTGGCACAGCGGATGGCAAGGCCGAGGCCCGAAGCCCCTTTCTTTGTGTAGTAAGCGCGGCACTTCAGACGCTCGCGTTTGCCATTAGAAAAGCGAACGTTGCCGCTGCCTGACCAAGTGCCAGCAAGTTGCTTGAACACGTTCGCGGCGTGGCTCGGCGTGGCTGAAAAGGTTGAAACAAGAACTGCAGCAATCGCAGTGGCAACAATTGGCAAAAAGCGCATGGAAGAGACTTTCATGTTGGAGCAGACAGCCATTGATGAACGCGGAGTTTACGGTGCCTGAACAGCGTTGACGAGCGCAGGTGTGCCACAGCCAACAACTGAAGAGTAGGAGGCAGCCGCTCACATCGTTTTGAAGAGGGATATTGTGCATCACCCGCCCGGCCGGCCGGTCTTCTTGGGACGCCGCGAGCCCTTACGCGGTTTCTTCTGAGCAGGATCGTCGAATTCAATGGTACGAGCTGAGCGCTTGGGCTTTTGATCGCCACCTTTTGGAATTGCGCTCATCGCATGCGGGCCCATTTCATCGAGCGTTGGTTTGTGGGCGCCTTTAATGTTCTCGCCGAAGGCCCCGCCTTTGGTGCGCGGATCGATATCTCTGCGCGGCACGGCCATGTCGGTGCCGGGACCCATTTCCCCCAGTTTGGGTTTGCTGACGCGGCTGCCGGATTTGCGCGGCGGCAGGTTGGCCTGTGCACCATATTTCTTGGGGCCTTTGAATTTCCCCGCCTTCGCTTCGACCTCATCCTGACGCGCCATAGGGTCATCAGCAATGGCAAGTTCGGTATCGCGCAGCCGTTTGAGTTCATCACGCAGGCGCGCGGCTTCCTCAAATTCGAGATCGGCGGCGGCAGCTTTCATGCGCGCTTCCATGTCCTCGATAACCTTCGCGAGGTTATGACCGTAGGTCTCGGGTGCTTCCGCTAGGCCGCTATCGACTGTGACGTGATCCTGCTCGTAAACCGACTCCAGAACATCAGCGATATTCTTGCGAACGCTCTGCGGTGTGATGCCATGCTCTTTGTTGTAAGCAAGCTGTTTCTCACGGCGGCGTTCCGTTTCGGCCATGGCTCGCTCCAGCGAACCCGTCATCTTGTCGGCATAAAGCAACACGCGCCCATCGACGTTTCGAGCCGCACGGCCAATGGTCTGAATGAGCGAGGTCTCCGAACGCAGGAAGCCTTCCTTGTCAGCATCAAGAATGGCCACCAGTGCACACTCGGGGATGTCGAGACCTTCACGCAGCAGGTTGATGCCAATCAGCACATCAAATGCACCCAGCCGGAGGTCCTGAATGATCTTGATGCGCTCAACGGTGTCGATATCGGAATGCATATAGCGCACTCGAATACCCGCCTCATGCATGTACTCAGTCAGGTCTTCAGCCATCCGCTTGGTGAGTGTTGTCACCAACGTCCGGTAGCCCTTCTCGGATGTTTGCCGAACTTCATCGAGCAGGTCGTCTACCTGCGTCTTGGCAGGACGCACATCGATAACCGGATCGGTCAACCCTGTCGGCCGGATCACTTGCTCAACGAACACACCGCCGGTTTGTTCCAGCTCCCACTTCTGCGGCGTCGCTGAGACGTGTACGGTTTGTGGCCGCATCGCGTTCCACTCTTCAAACCGAAGCGGGCGGTTATCCATGCATGAGGGGAGGCGGAAGCCGTATTCGGCAAGCGTTGCCTTACGCCGGAAGTCGCCGCGGAACATACCGCCGATCTGCGGCACCGTGACGTGGCTCTCGTCAACGAAGACGAGCGCATTGTCTGGCAGATATTCAAACAGCGTCGGAGGAGGGTCACCGGGGCGGCGGCCAGTTAGATAGCGCGAGTAGTTCTCAATGCCTGCGCATGAGCCCGTCGCTTCCATCATCTCCATATCGAACATGGTGCGCTGTTCGAGGCGCTGGGCTTCAAGCAGTTTGCCAACCGCATAGAGCTCTTCCAGACGCTGCTTCATCTCTTTCTTGATGGAGGCAATGGCCTGCTGCAACGTCGGACGTGGCGTGACGTAGTGCGAGTTGGCGTAGATTTTGACGAGCTCAAGATCATCAGCCTTCTGGCCAGTCAGCGGATCGAATTCCGTGATCTGTTCAATTTCATCGCCGAACATCGACACACGCCAAGCGCGGTCTTCCAAGTGGGCTGGGAAAATCTCAACCGTATCGCCCCGCACGCGGAACGTGCCGCGCTGGAAGGCTTGGTCGTTACGCTTGTATTGAAGCGCGACAAGATCGGCGAGAAGCTGCTGGCGAGAAATGCTATCGCCGACCTTCAAGGCAAAGGTCATGGCCGTATAGGTCTCAACCGAACCGATGCCGTAAATGCAACTCACCGACGCAACGATGATGACGTCATCACGTTCGAGAAGTGCACGCGTGGCTGCGTGACGCATGCGGTCGATCTGCTCGTTAATCGAGCTTTCTTTTTCGATGTAGGTGTCTGTGCGCGGGACATAGGCCTCCGGTTGGTAGTAGTCGTAGTAGGAGACGAAATACTCGACCGCGTTGTCCGGAAAGAAGCTCTTGAACTCACCGTAGAGCTGAGCGGCCAGCGTCTTGTTATGCGCCAGGATAAGTGCGGGACGCTTCGTCTCGGAGATCACATGCGCCATGGTGAACGTCTTGCCCGAACCGGTGACACCCAACAGAACCTGATCTTGTTCCGCATCGCCAACCCCTTTGACCAGTTCTTTGATGGCAGCGGGTTGATCGCCCTTGGGTTCGAAGTCCGAGACAAGATTGAACTGCACCCCGCCTTCGCTCTTGTCCGGGCGCTCAGGGCGATGCGGTGTGAAGTTGATCTCGGCCCCGGCGACAACCGGGTGCGCGGCCATAAGCGGCTGCGATTTCAGGAGTTCGCGTTGTTGAGGCGCACGCTCTTCGGGTTTTGCTAACAGGGCGTCGAGATACGCCGTCAGGCTCATGTTGCCCGATGTTGGCGTGAGCGCTTGATTACGTAATGCCGGCAGCGCATCTGGTCCATGATCGAAACCCGTTTGCGCAGATTCACCCAAACCGCCTGCCAGTCCGGGAGTCTGAGCAGCAGTCTCAGCCGGTGGCGGTGTCGGCTTGCCCGAGCGGCCACGCGCGGCCCGCGGCTTCTTTGCTACGGGGGACTTGCTTACAGGCTTTTTGGCCGGAGTTTTGTTGGCGGCAGGTGCTTTCTTGGACGCCGATGTCTTCGAGCCCTTGCCGTTTTTCGATGTGGGAGTTTCTGCCATGAAGCCCAATATGGCGCGGTGTGACGCCGGGTTCAAAGGGCAACGCGAAAGTCATGCACCGATCCGTCAAACAGCACCAGCGCAAGCTTATCCTCCACGCCGACCTATTCGCGGCATCCTGACGCCATACATAGCCATTTGCACATTTCCGCCACATTTCAAGAGCTGTTGCTGCGCCGCACAATAATAGGAGATTAGCAATGAAGTACAAAGCTCTTGTGCTGGCGACCTCATTCTTTGTCTGCGCGTTTGCCGCACCGTCTCTCGCTCTGAAGGCCGGCGGGATGTTCGAGGAGCGCAACGGCGCTTTTTATGAGCAGAAGTCGACCCGCCGCAGCAACCTCGGCGCGGGCAGCTACACCCAACAGACCTACAAACCCAAGGCAACGCGTCAAGCCTACTACCCAGCCAAACGCGGCGTCGGAAAACGTCCGCGGAAGTGGTGCGGCTGGTGGATGCGCACACAGCTCGGTGGTGGCCCTGAGTTCAACGTAGCTTGGAATTGGCGTAAGTATGGCCGCCCGACCAGCGCTCAGATCGGTGCTGTCGTTATTTGGCGCCATCACGTCGGTATCATCACCGGGCGGACTGCAAATGGTCGTTGGATCGTGAAGTCTGGCAACGACGGTGGCCGCGTCCGTGAGCGTGCACGTTCCGTGAAAGGCGCAATTTTCCGCATCTGATGAGCGGCAGGACTGAAGCGTTAGCGGCTTCAGAAAACAAGAACATTCCAAAATGGCGGTTCGTCGGGGTAATGGCAGCCGCCATTTGTTATTGGTTTAAAGGCGCTACTGAACGGTCTCGGAAGAGCATCGGAACTTACGCATGGCTAGTTCCGTCTCGACTTGAAAAGCCCGGCCCTTCTCAGGCGCCCTGAGCACCGCGATACCTTGGTCGGAGCGCACGACCTGCGGCTTGTCTGAGGTATCTGCGACACCCAGAGCTTCCGGTGTCAGCCCCATAAAGCGCTCACTTTCAGGTAGCAGGCGAAGGCGTATCGCTGTCGTCCGCGTGTCTTCGCCGGTAGCTGCGTAGACGTTGTCACCGTTAGGTGTGTGCAGCGCTAGCGACCAGCCGCGACCCGGTAATTCAACGGTGATCGCGACAGGTGCGTAGTTGGTGTTATAGCGGCACATGGCATAGCGCACATCTGGCGTGAGAAACGGAATAGGTTGTGCTTGCGGCGTTACAGCCGGCAAAATGATCCGTTCGTTAAGCGGGAGAAGCGGTGAGAGACGATCAAAGGCCGAACGACCCATCAGCATCGGCGCAGCAAGCGTCGCACAAATGTGCAGAATGCCGACTGCACATAAAGCAGTTAGGATAAGCCTGATATCAGGACGGCAAGCTGCAACCGATTTGAGCCAACTTAGAGCGATTTGTGGAATGCGTTCCATCATCTGCAGTCCACTCGTTTAATGGTCGGCAAACCGATCAGATTCTCTTCCGCTTCCGTGTCACCGGCAATCGTTGTGTCGCCTTCCAGAAGGGTCATGGCGAGTGTCAGATTACCTGCGCCAGCCGTTGGCAGCCAATTGCCAGGCCGTGCATCGCGCGCCAGTGTGACAACGAATTTGCCGTTAGGAGAGATCGCGACCGTGTCGCTGGTAAATGTGTAACGATCCGACGGATTAGCAATCAATCTGCCGTTGTCATCGAAGACTGTAATGCTCCACCACCCAGCGTCTAGTTGGTCGCCGCTGATCTGATATTCGCACGAGGAGTGAAGCGCCTTACCCTCTGTGTCCTTGCTGGCTAGAAACGTCTGCGCGATTTCAGTTGTTAGATTTAGCTTCCCGGAGCGTGCCAGATGGGCCCGTGTGTAGGGGTCGGCGTCGCTTCGGCCTTCGTTCTTCCAAGTCGTCCATGGTCCGATCGTGCGTGTTGTGAGCGTACTGCCAGCGCTCACCATGTAGTAGCTCGACCCCAGTCCACCGATCAGAACAATGCCCAGGAAGATCGCGACATCGGATATTCTGATGACCGCGGCCTGGAGCCTCTTTTTGATTTTGTGGACGGCGAAATGCATCGCTAGGAAAGTCTCACGTTTTGGAATTCAAAATGAAGGCTAGACAGCCACTGAGGCACCCAGAGACAGGGGTGATACAGAGCAGGCGAGAGCATCACTGTGGAACCGAACTCCCGCCACCACGAGTGTTTCGGCGGAGTTGCGCCCGTTGGTCGGGTTTCGAACTCTGCTCTTTCGCTTTGTCTGCCCCTTCCCCAGCAGCCGGTGCCTTCCCATTTGCCTTTCGCATCGCCGCAGCGAGCTTTGTCAAAGCCTTGCGCGTCGCGGGAGGAAGTAAGCTTGCCGTGACGCCAGTTGCGCCAGGTTGATCGCGAAAGTTTGGATCGGTACGCCGCAGGTAAGCAAGTCTCTGCTGCTCTTCGATTTGCGTTGGGTGTGGTGTGAGACCGGGAAGCGTCGGAATGTTCATGTCCGTATGCGCCACCGACATGAAGGCCTGCCAGGTCTGAGCGGGTAGGCTGCCACCGGTTACGCGACTTGTGGGACGGAAGTCATCGTTGCCAAACCATACGCCTGTGACGTACTTGCCGGTATAGCCAACGAACCAAGCGTCACGGTAACTCGAACTGGTGCCGGTTTTACCGACGGCATGCGTAAACGGCAGCTTAGCCCGGCCGCCTGTGCCAGCATGAACGACTTGGAACAGCATCTTGTTGAGGTTGCCTGCAACGCGCCGCGTGACAACCTGAGGTGCGGGTTTCTCGTCGCGCTCACGAGAATAGATGAGTTCACCCCGCGAGTTGACGAGTTCAAGAATACCGTAGGGTTTGGCAAGCTTTCCGCCGTTGGCGAATGTTGCGTATCCCCCGGTGTGTTCAAGAACCGTAACGCCGCCATCACCAAGCGCCATGGAGCAGGTTTTACGAATGCCGCTGACGCCGAGCCGCTTGACCATCTCAAGCACCTTGTCGCGCCCGAGCGACAATGAAAGCTCTACCGCTGTCGTATTGAGCGATTTCGCCAAGGCGTACTGCAGCGGGATGCGCCGACCACTGCCATAGCTTCCGTTATAGTTTTTTGGAGACCAACGGCCGCAGCGCCGCGACCTGTCGCGAACTGTTGTCGTCGGCTTCATGCCCGACTCGAGAGCGAGCGCATAAACATAAGGTTTGAATGACGATCCGGGCTGCCGCCGCGCAGACGTCGCACGGTTGAACTGGCTGCGTCCGTAATCGGTACCGCCCACGACGGCACGAACGGCGCCGTTGGTTTCCATGGAGACAAGAGCACCGGAGCGAGTGCGCTTGTAACGTCCTTGGTTCCTGACAGTCGAAACAAGTGCCTCTTCTGCGACGCGCTGCAACCTGAGGTCAACGGTGGTACGCGCGGTCAGAATGTACTCACCCTTGCCACGCGCGATACGTTGAACTTCCTCAAACGCCCAGTCCAGGAACCAGTCCGGGCTATCCGGATCGATTTGTTCGATGATCTTGGCAGGGAACAAGCGAGCGTTATGGACTTGTCCGGCGGTGAAAAAACCAGCCTCAACCAGGTTAGACAAAACTTCGTTGGTTCGCGCGCGAGACGCAGCCAGGTCGACGTGCGGCGCATACTTCGTTGGTGCTTTGAAAAGTCCCGCCATCAGGGCAGCTTCTGCCATGTCGATGTCTTTGACGGACTTCCCAAAGTAGAACTGGGCTGCCGCCTCAACCCCGAAAGCACCACCGCCCATGTAGGCGCGGTCGAGATACATCTTCAGGATCTCGCGTTTCGAGTGCCGCGATTCCAGCAAGAAGGCGAGAAACACTTCTTTGATCTTACGTTGGATCGAGCGTTCCGGAGAGAGGAACAGGTTTTTGGCAAGCTGCTGCGTCAACGTCGAACCGCCTTGGACAACGCCCGACGCGCGAACGTTCTCAATAAGCGCGCGAAGCGTGCCGATGAAGTCAACGCCGTAGTGTTCGAAAAAGCGGCGGTCTTCTGTAGCAAGCGCGGCCTTTATGAGCGTGTCAGGAATATCTTCGAGCGGCACAGCATCATCATGCAGAATGCCACGCTTGCCGATCTCGTTTCCGTTGACATCAAGAAACGTGACAGCAAATTGGCCGGTTTGATACTTGCTTTCATCAAATTCCTGGAAGGCCGGCAGCGCCAACGCATAGAGCAGGATTAGGCCGCCCGCGCCAATCGTCAGCGCTTCGCAGGCAAGTTCATTTGCCAGCCGCTTCCATCCCGTCAGCTTAAAGCGTGCGAAAAAGCTGGTCAGCGAATTCCAAGTGTCGCGAATCCGACCCCAGGTTTCCGAGATCAAGGAATCGATCTTGGAATCCAGGCTCAGCCAGTCGATGATGCGGTCGCGGCCACCTTGTTTAAAGAACCAGTCGCTCAATTGCTGCTGCCCCGCTTGGTCACGGTTCTGTCGCTATGATGCCTTGCAAAAAGTCAGACCGATTTAGTACTCCAGCGACCGGCCTGATGCCAGTGTCGTAAGTTCAAAGGCGAACTTACTTCCCAAAAAAAATGCTTCTGTGGCACCTATACGGCGAATCAATGCCCTATCCGGCATGTTTTGGACCAAACCGACAACGACTTTGAGCGAATTTAGGCGAAACTGATGGATGACCTGATCCAAAAACCGTTCTGGGAGACCAAGCAACTTGGCGACATGTCTGCCGAGGAATGGGAATCGCTGTGCGATGGCTGCGGGCGGTGTTGCCTTTTGAAGCTTGAAGATGAGGACACCGGCGAAGTCTACCTGACGCGGCTGGCTTGCCAGATGCTGGATCTGGGCAAATGCAAGTGCCGACAGTATGAACGGCGCCATGAGATCGTCGAGGACTGCCTGACCATTGACCCTGAGAAGGTCAAAACCCTGTCTTGGCTACCCTCAACCTGCGCTTATCGACGGATTTCCGAAGGGCGCGGGCTGGCTTGGTGGCATCCGTTGGTGTCAGGCGATCCTGAAACGGTGCATCAGGCAGGTATCTCGGTGCGCGGGTGGGCCAGACTTGAAACAACCGCGCGGCCGACAGAACTCGAACGCTACATCATCGACGATTTCGATGATGATTGAGCGTTATTGTCGTTGAGTCGATCGAATTCTGATTTCTAGCCGATGGCGCGCCATCCCATCAGATTTCAAAGTTATCCGCGTATGGAGGGATTGCTCTAGACTGGTTTGTTTTTCTATCGGGGAGCCGCATAACCCATTGAAATTAATTACAAAAATCGTTGACACCGCACCGCTGATCCAGTAATGTTTTTGTATGGCCGGAAGAGGGACAGGCGGAGACGCCGGATAAATCCTCCAGGCCGAATTCGCAATTCCAAACAATTCAATCAGTTGGCATCTGCCAGAAGGATGCAGCCGGGGGCATGTCGAAAGACGAGGCAACCTGGGCCGAGATCCGTCGCGCTTATGAAGCCGGGGACGAGACCGTCTCCGCGCTGGCAAAGCGCTTTGGAGTCTCTGCCGGGACTATCTATCGGCACGCCCGCAAGTGTGGCTGGGCCAGCCGGTCATAGCAGTCCGGGACCGCGTCCCGAGAACGAAAACAGACCGATGAAGCATCGCCTTCAATGTCCGATGGTTCGGCCAGGTTATCACCAGGGAAGCAGCCGGACGCACGACGCAAAACGACGAAACCAAAGCCACGCCGGAAGGTCAGCCGCAACCGGTTGATTGAACGTCTCTACAACGCAATTGATGCGAAACTCAGCCGATTGGAGCAGCGAATGCAAACCGATCACGATCTGAGCGCCGCCGACAGCGAGCGCGAAACCCGCGAACTGAGCACCATGATCCGGAGTTTTGAGAAGGTGGCCGCCCTTGCAGGACAAGACCAAGAGCAATCCGGCAGCTCAGCCAAACCTGCAAGAGAAACCACCGGTCAAGGTGATGCGGAGCGAATGCGCGAAGAAATTGCGCGCCGCCTTGAAAGGCTCTGGACAAGCGACGATCCGGAAAGCCCTGGCGCAACTGAGTGATGAAGAAATCGAATCCATCGACGCCGATTGGCAGATATGGGCGCGCGACGATCAGCTCCCACCGGTTGCGACACCTGATGGCATGCCATGGTCAGTCTGGCTGGTGCTTGGCGGTCGTGGGGCGGGCAAAACCAGAGCGGGCGCGGAGTGGATCAAAGCGCAGGCGCTGGGCTTAAGCCCGTTTGCAAATAAGCCAGCCGGCCGCATCGCGCTTGTCGGTGAAACGATTGCTGATGTGCGCAGCGTCATGGTGGAAGGCGTTTCAGGCTTGCTCGCAGTTCATCGGCCAGAGGAACGTCCGCTGTTCGAGCCGTCAAAAATGCAGCTCACATGGCCCAACGGAACGATCGCGCAAATGTTTTCGGCAGAGAATTCTGAAAGCCTGCGCGGTCCGCAATTCGCGATCGCGTGGTGCGATGAAATCGCCAAGTGGCGCAACGGAGAGGAAACCTGGGACATGCTTCAGTTTGCCATGCGCTTAGGGGAGCAACCGCAGATCGTGGCAACAACCACACCGCGTCCTGTTCCATTGCTCAAGCGGTTGATTCAAGACGAAGCAACGGTCACCGCGCGCTGCTCGACGGCTGCAAATGCGGACAACTTGGCACCGTCGTTTGTGGCGGAGCTGACACGGCGCTACGCGGGAACAGCGCTGGGCCGACAGGAGTTACTTGGCGAGCTTATTGAAGATTTCAGCGGAAGCCTTTGGCGGCGCGATTGGATTGAAGCCCACCGGGTTTCAGAGCGACCAAGCGCTTTGGCGCAGATTGTAGTGGCTGTTGATCCGCCAGTGACGGCGACGCAGAATTCAGATGCCTGCGGGATTGTCGTTGCGGCAAAAGGCAAAGACCACCGCTTTTACGTACTCGATGACCGAAGCGTGCAGGGACGCGAACCAACCGTGTGGGCGAAAGCTGCGATCGCGGCACATAAAGACTACCGAGCACAAAGGATCGTTGCCGAAGTCAACCAAGGCGGTGATTTGGTCAGCGCCGTGTTGCGCCAGATCGATCCGACGGTGGTAATCCGGCAGGTGCGGGCAACGCGAGGCAAATGGGTGCGCGCCGAACCCATCGCAGCACTTTATGCCCAGGGCCGCGTTACGCATGTCGGACGGCATGAAGCGTTAGAAGACGAGATGTTGGCATTTGGCGCTGATGGCCGCGCGAAAGGTAAGAGCCCGGACCGTATGGACGCACTCGTATGGGCCTTGAGCGACCTAACGACCCCTGAGCCGCCGCGACCGGGCCTGCGCATGCTGTAAGCGTCGCGATCCCATTGGCAGTAATTTGAACCGCAAAATCAAAGGACGATGAATGCCAAGCATTCTGGATAAGCTGGCGGGCTTGAGCCCTGGCTGGCCCATCGCGCGTGCCGAGGAAAAGGCAAGCAAAACCGCTGGGCTGGTCGCGTTTGACGGCCCGGGTCATGCGGTGTGGAGCCCGCGCGATTACGCTGCTTTTGCGCGCGAGGGATTTGCGCAGAATGCGGTTGTTTATCGCTCGGTGAGGATGATCGCCGAGGCCGCTGCTTCGATCCCGCTGTTGCTTTATCGGGGTGACGAAGAGATCGATGAGCACCCACTCCTCGAACTGTTAACGCGGCCAAGCCACGACCAAACGGCAACCGACCTGCTCGAAAGCTGGTATGGCTATTTGCTGGTGGCTGGCAACGCCTATGCCGAAGCCGTTGCTGTCGATGACGCGGTCCGCGAAGTCTATGTGCTACGGCCGGACAGGATGAAGGTCTTGGCTGATCGCGACGGTTGGCCAAACGGTTACGAATATTCGGTTGCGGGCCGCTCGGTTCGATTTACAGGTGAAGTTGCGACAGGTGTCCGCCCGATCCTGCACATGAAGCTTTTTCATCCCGCCGACGATCATTACGGGATGAGCCCGATTGAGGCTGCGGCTGCTGCAGTCGATATCCATAACGAAGCCGCGCGGTGGAATAAGGCTCTGCTCGACAACGCGGCGCGTCCGTCAGGAGCCCTTGTCTATTCGGCGCGCGATGGTCACCTGACCGGCGAGCAATTCGAGCGATTGAAAACCGAACTGGAAGCAGGCTTCCAAGGCGCGAAACACGCAGGGCGTCCGATGCTGTTGGAGGGCGGTCTGGACTGGAAGCAGTTGAGCCTGTCACCGCGCGAGATGGATTTCATAGAGGCCAAGCATGCGGCCGGTCGCGAGATTGCATTGGCGCTGGGTGTACCGCCGATGTTGCTCGGTATCCCTGGGGACAACACTTACGCCAACTATCGCGAAGCAAACCGCGCCTTCTGGCGTCAGACGGTGTTGCCACTTGTCATACGCACGGCGAAGGCATGGTCGAATTGGTTGTCGCCAGCCTTTAGCGAAACGCCGCTCAACCTGAAACCGGATCTCGATCAGATCGAAGCGTTGTCTGTGGAGCGCGAAGCCGTCTGGTCCAGGGTTGATAAAGCAGGTTTCCTGACCGTCAACGAAAAGCGCGCCGCCGTTGGGTATGGCCCAGTCGAGGGGGGCGACAGTCTATGACACAGCGTCAGCACAAAATGCGCGAGACAAAGATTGAATCGAAGTTCTTTCCTATCGACCTCAAAGCGGTTGATGCGGACGGAACCTTTGAAGGCTACGCGAGCCTTTTCGAAAGGATCGATCTAGGCCGCGATATCATCGCTCGTGGGGCTTTTGCTGAGAGCTTGCGCCAACGCGGGGCGCGCGGTGTCCGCATGCTGTTCCAGCACAATCCAGCCGAGCCGATTGGGGCCTGGACACACTTGGAAGAAGACCGGCGTGGCCTGAAAGCACGCGGTCGGCTTACGCAAGATGTGGCCCGTGCACGAGAGGTGTTGGCGTTAATGCGTGCGGGCGCGCTGGATGGCCTGTCGATCGGGTTCCGCACACTGGTGGCGCATAAGGAACGCCAACGCGGTGTGCGGCGGATCGCGAAGCTCGATCTTTGGGAAATTTCGGTGGTGACGTTTCCGATGCTGCCAGGAGCGCGCGTCGAGCGCATCAAGTCATGGCCGTTTGCGGGGCAGGCCCCGAGCGAACGGGAGTTTGAACGTTGGCTCACGCGGGATGCCGGGCTGACGCGGGTAGAGGCGCGTGCCGTTGCACGCAATGGCCTCACAGGTCTCCGGTCCTTGCGGGACGCGGGCGGGGGCAATCAGAAAGCGGCGCAATTGGCGGAACAATTTAGCGAAGCCGCCCGTTTTCTAAGACGCAACTGACCGCAACACAAAGGACCGAATTGATGATGGAAGGCACTGGTTTGGAAACCAAAGCCACCAGCGACGATGTCGCGATGGCGTTCGATGAGTTTATGCAAGCGTTCGAAGCTTATAAGTCCGAGAACGACGATCGCATGGCGCAAATGGAAAAGCGCATGTCTGTCGATGTCGTGACAAACGACAAACTCGACCGACTGAATCGCGCACTTGATGCCAACAAGCAGCGGGTCGATGAATTGGCGCTCAAGAGCGTTCGCACACCGCTTGGTGGCAATGCGGATGCGAAACATCTCTCAGCAATCCTGACCGAACATAAGGCGGCGTTCCACCGCTATGTTCGCAAAGGCGATGCAGACACTCTACGAGACATGGAAGCTAAGGCGTTGTCGGTCGGCTCTGATCCCGACGGTGGGTACCTGGTTCCGGACGAAACCGAAACGACGGTCAACCGCGCCTTGAGGGAAATCTCGCCAATCCGCTCAATCGCTGGGGTCCGCCAGGTCTCGTCATCGGTTTACAAGCGTCCGTTTGCGATCACCGGACCGGACACCGGCTGGGTGGGTGAGACCGCAGCACGACCTCAGACGAATTCACCGACGCTGGCCGAATTGTCTTTCCCGACGATGGAGCTCTACGCCATGCCGGCGGCAACGCCGAGCCTGTTGGAGGACAGCGCCGTCAACATCGATGAGTGGTTGGCTGAAGAAGTCCGCATCGCCTTTGCCGAACAAGAAGGCACAGCGTTTGTGACTGGCGATGGTAGCAACAAACCGAAGGGCTTCCTCGACTACACGACGGTGGATAACGCATCCTGGACCTGGGGTAACGTTGGCACAATCTCGACAGGTGCTGCCGGCGCGTTTCCAGCCAGCAATCCAAGCGATGTGCTGATCGATCTCATCTACTCGGTCCGGTCCGGTTATCGCGCCAACGCGCACTTCGTCATGAACCGCTCGACCCAGGCCGAGATCCGCAAGATGAAGGATCAGGACGGAACCTACCTGTGGCAGCCAGCAGCGCGACCTGGGGAACCTTCGACCCTGATGGGCTTTCCGGTCGTTGAATCCGAAGACATGCCGGATATCGCAGCCTCCAGCCACTCGGTCGCGTTTGGGGACTTCCGTCGCGGATACCTCATCGTCGACCGTGTCGGCATCCGGGTCCTTCGCGATCCATATTCGGCAAAGCCTTACGTGCTGTTCTACACGACCAAGCGCGTTGGCGGCGGCATCCAGGACTTCGAGGCGATCAAGCTGTTGGAGTTCGCGGCCTAAACCGTCTTCAGTTGAAGTGGCGGGATCTGCCTTCGGCCAACGCCGCGATCAAGATGGAAAACACAAGACATTGAAGGCGGGTGCTTCAGGCGTCCGCCTTTTTCATTTCCCGTGCGCGTTTCCTCCTCCCCGTGCACGCACCTGCTGAACCGGCACCTAGCCTTTTGTTCGTTGAGGCCTGGGCCGGTTCAGCCTTTTCAATTCGCCCGCGCTGCTGCTTGCGGGTCCATGACAAATAAAACGAGAGAGACAACGCGATGTCCCTGACGATGCTCGCCGCGCCAGCGCTAGAACCCCTCTCTGTTGAGGAAGCCAAAGAACATCTGCGCGTCGATGGAACGAGCGAGGACACGCTGATATCGAGCCTTATCATGACGTCGCGATTGCATATCGAGGCAGCTCTCGGGTTGGCGCTCATCACGCAAACCTGGCGGCAGACCTTGGATCGATGGCCGAAGGACGGAGAAGTCAAACTGCCCTTGCGGCCCCTGCAAAGCGTTTCAGAAGTTCGCGTCCATGATGGCAAGGGCGGATCGGCTGTCGTACCAACAACGGACTACATCGTAGACGCCGCCGGGCAACCCGGACGCATCGTGCCTACGGGAGTTGGTTGGCCCCTGCCTGGGCAGAAAGCAGCAGGTATCGAAATCGCTTTTGCATCTGGTTACGGCAGCGAGGCGGTCGATGTTCCGGCCCCAATTCGCCAGGCGTTGCTGCTGTTGGTGGCGCATTGGTATGAGCACCGCGACCCGGTCGAAATCGGAGGCGCGAACGTTGCGATACCCGCTGCGGTTTCGCGCCTTCTCAAGCCTTATAGGTTGGCGCGCATATGACAGATACAGACGATATCAAGATCGGCAATTTGCGACAGCGGATTGCGATCGAAGAGCCCGTGCGAACCAGCGATGGCGGCGGCGGGGCGGAAGAAACCTGGGGCTTGGTCGCTGAAGTCTGGGCACAGATCCGCCCACTCAATGGCAGCGAGCGCGCCGAAGCGGACGGACTGGCTGGCAAAGTCACCCACGAGATTATCTTGCGTTATCGCAGCGGTCTGCGGCCCGACATGCGCTTTGTCTATCAGGGGCGCGTTTTTGATATTCGCGCGGTGCTCGATCTCGAAGAGCGCCGACGGTTCCTGCGCTGCTTTGTCGAGGAGTGGGACCTGTGAACCTGAGTGTGCGCGTTGAGGGGATCGGCCGTCGCTTTGAGAAGAGCAGTGAAGACCGGTTGAGGAAAACGTTATTGGACCGGACCGCTGTGCGTCGGACACGACGCCAATCCTCCCCCGACGATGACGTATCTCGTTCCCGGCGCCGGCAAGTGATCCGCTGAAAACTTTTTTGAATTGAAAGCAACGAGGAGGCAACGGCATGCCAAGTGCAGGCTGGGCGCTGCAAAAGGCCGTCTACCAGACTTTGTCATCCAATGCTGGACTAACCGCGACAGTCGGTGCGGGAAAGGTCTTCGATGATGTGCCACGCGATGCTGATTACCCGTACGTGACCTTTGGGCTGAGCCAGGTGCGCGATTGGGCAACCGGGACAGAGGAGGGGCACGAACATGTCTTCTCGTTGCATGTCTGGTCGCGCGAAAACGGACGCAAGGAAGTGCATGAAGCGATGCAGCATATGGAGCAGGCTTTGCACGATGAAGCCCTAACGCTTGAAGGGCATCAGCTCATCAACTTGCGGCATGAGTTCTCCGAAGCACGCCGCGAACCAGACGGCGAAACCTACCGCGGTCTCGTGCGGTTCCGCGCGACGACCGAACCACAGGCTGTTTAGTCCAAACCTGTCCCCGCTTACCCAGCGGCGGCCTACAATCACGCAACATTGAAGGAATGCACTCATGGCGGCACAAAAGGGCAAAGACCTGTTGCTGAAGGTCGATAGCGACGGCTTGGCAACCTACACGACGGTCGCGGGCCTCAGAACACGGACGCTGGCCTTTAACGCCGAGACGGTTGATGTCACACACCAAGAGTCGGCGGGGCAGTGGCGCGAGTTATTGGAAGGTGCGGGGGTTCGTAGCGCACGGTTGTCAGGCGCGGGCATCTTCAAGGATGCGGCATCAGATGAAGTGGTGCGCGGGTATATCTTCGATGGCACGATCCGCAACTGGCAGGTCGTAATCCCGGATTTCGGAACGGTAACAGGGGCCTTCCAAATCACGGCGCTTGAGTTCTCCGGCCGACACGACAGCGAACTCACATTCGACATGACGTTGGAAAGCGCAGGCGAACTTTCGTTTGCCGCGGCCTAAGACGTCCCCCACGCATAGGAGTTATGACCGTATGGCCAACCGGCATCGCGGCGAAATCAATGCAAGCCTGAATGGCAAGGAGTATCGGCTGTGTTTGACACTCGGCGCATTGGCCGAACTGGAAGATGCTTTCGGTGCCGACGATATGGTCGCGCTTGCCCAGCGTTTCGAGCAGGGACGCATGCGGGCCAACGATGCTGTCAGGATTATCGGCGCAGGCCTGAGAGGCGCTGGCAACGATATCCGCGATGAGGATGTGCGCAGCATGCAGGCCGACGGCGGTGCGGGTGGCTACATTGACATCGTCGCAAGGTTGCTGCGCGCAACCTTTGCCGATGGCGAGGAGGCTGATGCGCCTCGTGACAGCGCTGAACCTCACGAGGTTGAAACAGCGCCCGGCCCTTTCCCTGGCAAGACGTAATGGCAGCAGGCTTGGGAATACTGGGCCTTTCGCCTGACGTGTTTTGGCAAACGACGCCCAAGGAACTGGCGGCCGCCTTGCGCGCAAAGCTGGGGGATCAGGGGTCCGGTGGGGTCCCGGCCCGCAATGATTTGATGCGCTTGATGCAGCGCTTTCCTGACGAGGTGTAAGTAATGGAAGAGTTTCCTGAGCAACGAAAACCACAGAGATTTCGTATTGAGAGTAACGTAGGCGAACTAAGTAAAGAGCTGCAGGGGCTCGCCAACGTTGGCAGACAATTCGCCCGATCTCTGACCAGCGCATTCGAAGGTGTCGCTATCAAGGGCAAAAAGCTGGGTGACGTTCTGCGCGGATTGGCTTTGGACCTTTCGAACATGGTTCTGAAGGCGGCATTGAAGCCACTGGAGCAGGGCGTCGGCAATCTATTCTCCGGGCTCTTCCAAGGTGCTGTGAGCGGGGCAGGCGGAGCAGCGCCGTTGCCGTTACCCTTTGCAAAGGGCGGCGTGATTGCAGCGCCGACAACGTTTCCACTCGGCAGCGGGTTGGGCCTCGCAGGCGAGCGTGGCGCGGAGGCGATTTTGCCATTGGCACGTGGTCCCGACGGTGCGCTGGGCGTTGCGGCACACGGGGGTGCAGGCGGCGGCATCAACATCAGTTTCAATGTGACAAGCCCTGACGTCGAAAGCTTCAGGAGATCGGAAACACAGGTGGCGGCCATGTTGACGCGCGCAATGTCGCTTGGCGGCCGCAACATGTAATGCAGGCGGGAACGCCAATGCGAATGGCAAGGCACGCCGTATGACGGAGACTAGTCGATGAGCTTCCACGAAGTGCTCTTTCCAACCGGCATCTCGCGGGGAGCCGAAGGCGGACCGGAGCGACGAACCGACGTGGTTGTGTTGGGCTCTGGTTACGAAGAGCGCAACAGCCGCTGGGCGGATTCCCGACGCAGCTACAACGCAGGCTACGGCGTGCGTTCACTCGATGAGCTGCACGAGGTCATCGCGTTTTTCGAAGAACGGCGCGGGCGGCTTTACGGTTTTCGATGGCGCGATCACGGCGATTGGAAGTCATGCGCACCTGGTGAAACGATCTCGGCAACAGACCAGCAGATCGGCACGGGTGACGGCGCAGAAGCAACGTTTGCCTTGGTCAAGACATACGGTTCGGCATTTGCGCCTTGGACGAGGACGATCAGCAAACCGGTTACAGGAACCGTCATTGTCGCTGTCGACGGGACCGTACAACAGGAAACGACAGATTACCTCTTGGATGCGGCGACCGGCGTGGTCGTGTTCCAGCCCAGCAGCATTCCATCTAATGGGGCCAACATCACCGCAGGTTACGCCTTCGATGTTCCGGTTCGCTTTGACACCGACCAATTGCAGATCAACTTGCAAGGTTTCAAAGCCGGTGCGATCCCCGCAATACCTATCGTCGAGATCAGACTATGAAACAGCTCCCCGCAGCTCTGAAAGCGAGCCTGGAGAGTGGCGTCACCACGTTGTGCTGGTGTTGGCGCATCCGGCGTCGCGACGGCATCGAGATGGGCTTTACCGACCATGACCGGGATGTCGAATTCGACGGCACCACTTTCGAGGCCGATAGCGGTTTTTCCGCTAGCGAGATCAACGAGAGTGTCGGGTTGAGTGTCGACAACTTGGAAGTCAACGGTGCGCTGAAATCTGACCGCCTGACCGAAGCTGATTTGAGCGCAGGGTTTTACGACGATGCGGCAGTTGAGCTCTATCGGGTCGATTGGCAGGCGCCCGAAAACCGTATTCTGATGCGGACCGGCAGTATCGGCGAGGTGAGCCGGTCAGGGTTGGCTTTTCAGGCAGAAGTTCGTGGACTGGCGCACTATCTCCAGCAACCCAAAGGCCGCCTTTATCAATACACATGCGATGCGGATGTTGGAGATGCGCGCTGCACCGTCAACCTCAACCAGTCCGCATATTTGGGGAATGGCCAGGTGCTGGAATTCGAGACGAGCCGCAAATTTAAGGCGCTTTTGTTAGGGGCGTTCCCGAATGAGTTTTTCACACGCGGGCTTGTGCGGTTCACCAGTGGTCCGGCAATGGGTCAAGAGCTTGAGGTCAAGGCCCATGTCAAACGTGCCGGCACCGTAACAATCGAGTGTTGGGAGCCCGTGCGCGAGCCTCTGGATTCGGGTGCTCAATTCGACGTGAGGGCGGGCTGCGATAAGACACTGGCAACATGTAAGGCGAAGTTCAACAACGCCGAGAACTTTCGCGGCTTCCCGCATATGCCGGGCAACGACTTTGTCGCGTCCCACGCAACGAGACCAGGCACGCGTCGATAAACGCAAACGAAACAAAATTTGGAGATCGATGTGGGGCAAACCGCTTTGCGGTCGGCCGTGTCGACGCGCGCGGACACCGTTGTGCGTGCCGCGCGAGAATGGATCGGCACGCCGTACCACCATCAGGCAAGCCGCAAGGGTATCGGCACCGATTGCCTTGGGCTGGTGCGGGGTGTCTGGCGTGACGTTTGCGGAGACGAGCCGCAAGCGCCGCCCCCCTATAGTCGCGATTGGACCGTTGGCGGCGAGACGCTGTTGGCCGCTGCACGTCATCACTTCGACGAGGTGCCAGCGACCGAAGCCACGCCTGGCGATGTGTTGGTTTTCCGCTATCGCCCAAACCTGCCAGCAAAGCATTGCGGTGTGCTGGTCACGCCAACGCGTTTCATTCACGCAACCGAAGGGGCCGCGGTCTCTGAAGTGCCGTTTTCAAATTGGTGGCGCCGTCGCGTGGCGGGCGTCTTTCGTTTTCCAAATGAGGGCCGCTAATGGCAACTCTTGCGCTGTCTGTGGCTGGGGCCGCGGTCGGAAGCTCCCTATTGCCTGCGGGTGTGTCAGTCCTCGGGGCCACGCTCTCAGGAGCAGCGATCGGTGCCCAGGTTGGCGCTCTGGCTGGCAGCTACGTCGACCAGGCACTGTTTGGAACTTCAGGCGAACCGCGTTCCGTCGAAGGACCGCGCTTAAGCGACTTGCACGTCACCGCGTCCTCGGAGGGAGCGGCGATCCCGCGCGTGTTCGGTCGCGTGCGTTTGGGCGGCCAGATGATCTGGGCCACTGACCATATCGAAGAGATCGTGCGCTCGAATGAAGGTGGCGGCGTCGGCAAAGGAATTGGCGGTGTCGGTGCGGGCGCATCCGGTGTCGAAACCGTCGAGTACCGATATTACGCTAACTTCGCGGTGGCGATCTGCGAGGGGGAAATCACAGGGTTAGGCCGGGTCTGGGCAGATGGCGCGGAGCTGGACCTGTCGGCCTATGTTTATCGCCTGCACAAAGGCAGCGAAGGCCAGGAGCCCGATGGCCTCATCGTCAGCACCGAGGGCGCAGAGGACACGCCTGCTTACCGAGGCTTGGCCTACATCGTATTCGAACGCATGCCACTGGCCGAGTTCGGCAACCGCATTCCCCAGCTTTCGTTTGAAGTACACCGCGCGATTGACCGCTTCCATGAGGAAGTCCGAAGCGTTGTCTTGATTCCAGGATCGGGCGAATTCGTTTATGCGCCGGAGCCCGTGACCCATACCTTCGGTATTGGCGGCTCGACGGCTGAGAACGTTCATACGGTCCAAGCTGGAACGGACTGGAAAGTCGCGATCGACCAGCTCCAAGAAGAGCTCCCCAACGTCAAAAACATTTCGCTGGTCGTGAGCTGGTTTGGGACGGATCTGCGGGCAGGGTCGTGTGAAGTCCGGCCTGGCGTTGAGGTCTCGACCAAAACAACGCTTCCAGAAAACTGGCGTGCTGGCGGCGTAAACCGGCAAGGCGCACACTTGGTAAGCCGTCGGCAAGGCCGCCCGGCCTACGGTGGCACACCCTCGGACCAAAGCGTTGTCGACTCGATCCAGGACCTCAAAGAGCGTGGATTGAGCGTGACGCTGACGCCGTTCATCCTCATGGATGTCGCCGCTGACAATACGCTGCCTGATCCTTATAGCGCAGCCTCCAGCCAACCCGCCTATCCCTGGCGCGGGCGGATCACCTGCGATCCGGCACCCGGCGAGGTCGGTAGTCCCGACAAGACGGCTGCGGCGGCAACCCAAATTGATGCATTCGTCGGGCAGGCACAGCGCACGGACTTTGCGCTTAATGGCGAGACGGTGACCTATTCCGGTCCGAATGAGTGGAGCTACCGGCGGATGGTCCTCCACCAAGCGTTCCTTGCCAAAGCTGCAGGTGGTGTTGATGCGTTCTTGCTGGGGACCGAACTGCGCGGTCTTAGCTGGGTTCGAGATAGCGCGGACAGCTACCCCTTTGTCGATGCGTTGATCGGCCTGGCGGCAGACGTTAAGGCGATCCTCGGTAACGGCACGCAGGTGACCTACGCTGCCGATTGGACGGAGTACTTTGGCCACCAACCGCAAGATGGCTCGGGCGATGTCTATTTTCATCTCGACCCGTTGTGGGCTTCTCCAAACATCGATGCGGTCGGGATCGATTGCTATTGGCCGCTGGCAGACTGGCGTGACGGACGCTCGCACCTGGATTACCTAGCTGGCGCTCGCTCGACCTATGACTTGGATTACCTGCGCTCCAACATCGAAGGCGGCGAAGGCTACGACTGGTATTACGCCGGCGACCCGGAACGCAATGCGCAACTGCGCACGCCAATCACTGATGGGACGGGTAAGCCATGGGTGTTCCGGTTCAAGGATGTACGCAGCTGGTGGCTCAACCAGCATTTCAATCGTCCAGGAGGCACCGAAGTTGGAACGCCTACGGCATGGGTGCCCGAGTCGAAGCCGATCTGGTTGATGGAAATCGGGTGTCCTGCGACAGATAAGGGGGCCAACCAACCCAACGTTTTTGTCGATCCGAAAAGCTCCGAAAATGCGCTTCCCTATTACTCGACGGGGCGACGCGATGATCTGATGCAGCGCAGATACATCCAGGCGCTGATCCACGAGTTCGACCCGATCGCGGAGGGCTACAGCGGTAGCAATCCTGTATCTTCGGTCTACGCCGGCCGGATGATCGATTTCACCAAGATGTTCGTCTACTGCTGGGATGCTCGGCCCTATCCAGCATTTCCATACAATCTCGATGTCTGGGGCGATGGCGAGAATTGGCGGCTTGGCCACTGGTTGAACGGACGGTTGTCGGGCGTGCCGCTTGCCGATCTTGTCACCGCAATGCTCGATGACTTTGACTTCACCCAGGCCGACACCCAGGGTCTGGCCGGAACCGTGCCCGGCTACGTCGTTGATCGTCCGATGACCGCGCGCGATGCACTGCAGCCTCTGGGGCTCGCCTACTTTTTTGACGCGATAGAATCTGGGGCTGAGATCGCATTCCGCCATCGCGGCGCAGAGCCGTCCGTCGTCAGCTTAACCCGCGATGAGTTGGTGGAAACAAAACCGGAAGCGCCTTTGCTGACATTGACCCGGGCGCAGGAAACAGACCTGCCAGCTTCAGCCAAGATCAGCTATATCGGTGGCTCGACCAGCTATGCCCAGGCCGTTGCGGAAGCACGGCGATTGGTTGGCGCGAGTGGTCGTCTGGCGAAAGCCGAATTGCCGATTGTGATGGAAGCCGATCAGGCCGCCGGGATATCCGAGAGTTGGCTTTTCGAAAGTTGGGCCTCAAGAGAGAGGGCGCGTTGCGAGCTGCCGCCAAGTCTGCTGGAGCTGGAGCCAGGCGACGTTATCAACCTCGAGTCCGGGGAGGCCTCAAGGTCCTATCGCATAACAGAAGTCGGTGATGCAGGCGCGCGGCGACTGGACGCGCTAAGTATTGATCCTGATGTCTATCATTTCGCGAATACGCCCACACGCGAAACAAACACGGGCACAATTGTCGTCAATGGTGCGCCTCGGTTGGTCTTTCTAGATCTGCCGCTTTTAACGGGGAACGAGCCACCCGCATCTGGTTATGTGGCGGCGGTTCAAGACCCATGGCCAGGCGTCGTGGCCGTCTATGGCTCACCAGAAGCAAGCGGCTTCCGACTCAGAGGATTGTTGCCCGCGCCCGCAGTAATGGGCGTGACGACAACGCCGGTGCCAAGCGGTCCGCCTTCGCGCATCGATTACGCAACCCGGCTGCACGTTGAGCTGGGCGGCGGCGAACTCTCCTCTGTCACGCGCACGCAGTTGCTTGCAGGGGCCAACGTCGCCGCTATTCGGGGGGCAAACGGCGTGTGGGAAGTGATCCAGTTCGAAACAGCGGAGCTGCTTTACGAAAACGCCTATGAGCTGACCAGCTTGCTGCGTGGACAAGCAGGAAGCGAACTGGCCATTGCAGATGAGGCCAGCCCGATCGCGGCAGGTGCCGATTTTGTCCTGTTGGATGGTGCAGTGACGAATATCGACCTGAGCCTCGATGAACTGCGTCTTCCTTATACATGGCGTTATGGCCGGGCGGCTGATGACCTGGCTGGGGCAAGCTTTGCTGAAGCGCAACATGCCTATGGCGGCATCGGCTTGCGGCCTTATGCGCCGGTTCATCTGAGCGGTACGCGAGCGTCGTCCGGGGACTTGGAAATAAACTGGATCCGCAGAACCAGGATTGGTGGCGACAACTGGGAAATAAGTGAGCCGCCAGTATCCGAAGACGACGAGCGTTATGAAGTCGACATTTTGGCCGCCGACCAATCAGTGGTGCGAACCCTAGCTTCGCAAATACCCTCCGTGAGTTATACGGCCGCTGAGCAGATCGCGGATTTCGGCGCGCTGCAAGCAGAGCTGAACGTGGAGGTGTTCCAACTTAGCGCGCAATATGGACGTGGCGCGCCCGCTGAAGCCGCCCTCTGAAATTCCCCGAATTAGAACTTGAGGCATGAACGATGACCCGACAGCCCCCTTGGTTGACGGAGGCTTGGCGCGAGTACGGGCAAAGCGAAATCCGCGGACCCCGGCATAACCCGAACATCACGGCGTTTTTTAAGGAGCTGCAACACGAAGAGCATGCGCGTGATGAAGTGCCATGGTGCGCAGCTTTTGTTGGAGCCTGCCTGGAGCGCGCAGGTTACAAAAGCACGCGCTCTTTGATGGCGAGATCATACGCTAAGTTGGGTGAGCCCGATGAGAACGAACGCGTCGGTTGCCTAGCGGTGCTCAGCCGGGGCAGCAACCCAGCGCTGGGCCACGTCGGGTTTCTTATAGGGGCGACGGAAGAGCGGATTTGGTTGCTCGGCGGCAACCAAGGAGACAAGGTCTCCGTCGCGCCCTTTGACCGCCGACGGCTGGTGACGTTCAGGTGGCCTACTGAAAAACTCATCGGCGCCGACGCTGGAAATTCAAACCGACAAACCGGAGACGCCGTCTTCAAAACCGCCCTTGACCACGTGTTGGAAATGGAGGGCGGATTTACCGATGATCCACACGACCCCGGCGGCCCGACAAACAAAGGGATCACACTCAAGGTGTTTGCGGCCTGGCGGCGCGTCGACCTGACCAGCGCAACCCGCCACGACTTGCTGGCCGAACTCCGAAACATCGCCACGAGCGAAGTCCAAGAAATTTACCGTCAGCGTTATTGGCGCTTGGCCCGTTGTGAAGAGTTTCCACCGGCGCTTGCGCTTTTCCACTTCGATGCGTCCGTCAATCACGGTGTGACGGGAGCCGCACGCCTCCTGCAGGAAGCCGTTGGTGCTGCTATCGATGGCCAAATCGGACCAGAAACTAAAGGGAAGGCGCACGCCATGCTGCTTGAAAAGGTCCTCGAAAGATACGCCGACGTGCGCCGCCGAAAATACCGAAGCCTTCCCCATTTCTGGCGTTTCGGGCGCGGTTGGCTGCGGCGTGTCAACCGCACACTAGAGCGCGCGAAAAAGCTCGCGCGTCAACCTGAAGAACCCGCCCAACCAACACGTGCAAAGCAGCAAGGAAGCAAGTCCATGACCACGCAGAATATGACGACACAGAAGATGAATGATGAGCCAAAGTGGTGGGGGGAATCCCTGACGATCTGGGGCGCGCTTATGACCGCCGCCGTGACGGTGCTTCCGATCCTTGGCCGAATCTTCGGCCTGGATTTAAGCGCTGACATCGTGCGCGAGCTGGGTGATCAGATCGTCGCTGTTGGGCAGGCTGTCGTAGCGTTGGTGGGAACCATCCTGACAATTTATGGCCGCGCGCGCGCTGTCCAACCCATCGGGCGCCGCGATGTAGTCTTGAAGCTCTAGGCATCCGCCAAGTGCAGCCCGTTCCAGGAGTTTCCGAGCGTGAACGAAAAATGCCATTCATGATCGGTTCAGCGCACTTCGGTTAACCATGATCTGGGACGCCGTGGGGGCCACCCGCGCTGCCTCATGAAAGGTGCCGATGTTTAAGTTATTGACCGTCTTCTCGGGTGCTGTGGCGCTTATGCTCATCGCAGTGTTGCAGCCAGCCCATACGGGTGAGAGGGCAAGCCGCCATAACTGCTATAAGGACTGGAGCGAAGCGGCACAGGTCGTTTCGCAGCAAAATCTCGTGAGCGTTGAGAAACTAAGCCGCCAGTTTAAGCGCCAGAAAATCGGCAAGATCGTCAAAACCGAACTTTGTCGCATTGGAAACGATTACGTCTACCGCCTTGTCATTCGCAAAGCAAAAGGCCGCTTTTCCTCTGCAACCTATGATGCCCGTAGAGGCATCGAGATCGGAATCGCGATCGAGGCGCGGTAATGATCGCGGCGGTCTTAGAGCGGCAGCAATAGCGATTTTTTGGCCCGAAACGGCGCAATACCTCGCCACATTGGCCTCATTGCCGTATATGATCCAGCAAAGCAGACATTCGCGAGGCTGGAAATTTGCGCGTACTGGTTGTCGAAGACGATACGGATTTAAACCGTCAGCTCGTAGGAGCCTTGAGCGATGCTGGCTACGCCGTCGATAGCGCTCTCGACGGTGAGGAAGGTTACTACCTCGGCGATACCGAGCCCTATGACTTGATCATCCTCGACATTGGGCTGCCGAAGATGGACGGCATTTCAATCCTGGAACAATGGCGTCGTTCCGATAAGAAAATGCCGGTCATTATTTTGACGGCGCGTGACCGCTGGAGCGATAAGGTTCAAGGCATCGACGCGGGCGCAGATGACTATCTCGCCAAACCCTTCCATATGGAGGAATTGCTGGCGCGGGCTCGCGCCCAGCTCCGGCGCGCGGCAGGCCACGCCAAAAGCGAAATAGAGTGCGGTTCGGTCCGACTCGATACCAATTCAGCGCGGGTCACATGCGACGGCGAGCCGATTAAACTGACCTCGCATGAGTTCCGGCTACTAGCATATTTGATGCATCACCGCGGCCGCGTTGTCTCTCGCACAGAGTTGGTCGAGCACCTCTATGACCAGGACTTCGATCGAGACTCAAACACGATCGAAGTTTTCATCGGACGGCTCCGCAAAAAGATCCCTGCAGACATCATCGAAACTGTTCGCGGCCTGGGCTATCGGATAATCGCGGAAGACGATGCGACTTGATTCGATTGCCTTTCGCCTGATCGTCGCGTCGATGGCCTGGGTTTTCCTAGTGCTGCCGCTCGCGGGTTTTCTGATTTATGCGCTGTACCGAACCGACGTCCAAAAGAGCTTCGATGCGCAACTCGAAAAGCTCGTAACGGCGCTGACGATCGATAGCATGCAGACTGTCGATCAGGTTCCGGTCGCGCCGACAAACCGGTATGAGCCGCTTTTCGAAGTCACGCACTCAGGCTGGTATTGGCAAATCGCACCGGTCGACAAGCAGCAGGTCGTAACGTTGCGATCAGCCTCACTAGCTACTGCGACGTTACCTTCACCTTTTGAGCTACGCTATCCCGCTGACCCAGAAACCAACATGCGTTGGCGTGACGATACGGGGCCGGATGGGAAACCGGTCCGTATCGTCGAAGTGATCGGACGCCTGCAGCACGCCGAAGAAGGCCCGAGGTTTTCCATAGTTGTCGCTGGTCCGTCTGAGTGGTTGGAGTATTCCGTTGCCACGTTCCGAAACAGATTAGCCCTTGCGCTGACGGTCGCAGGCGCTGCGTTGCTGGTCCTGATGGTTTTGCAGGTGCGCTTCGGATTGGCACCGCTGCAGCGGGTTGAAGAAGCACTCGCCGAAATCAGATCTGGCAAGGCAAATCGGCTCGATGGGGCGGTGCCGGCTGAAATTGAACCCATGCGGGAGGAACTCAACGCCCTCATCCAATCCAACGAAGATATCATCGAAAGGGCGCGGACTCAGGTCGGGAACCTGGCGCACGGCCTAAAGACCCCACTTGCTGTGATCACAAACGAGGCCAGAGAAAGCCCCGGCCCTCTCGGTGAGAAGGTTATTGAGCAATCCAAGATCATGACCGATCAGGTCCAGCATTATCTGGAGCGAGCCCGAATGGCCGCACGAGTGGGTGTGATTGGCCGGGTTACACCGGTCCGAGAGGTAATCGAACCTCTGGCGCGAGCTCTTGAGAAAATCAACGCCTCAAAGGGTGTAAAGATCGACGTCACATGTCCGACAGATGCCGCCTTTCAGGGAGAGAAACAGGATCTGGAAGAGATGCTAGGCAATCTGCTCGACAATGCCTGTAAATGGTCGTCAGGTCGCGTGACACTGGAGGTCAAACCATCACCGTTAATGAGCAGCACAGGCCGGAAGCGGTTGAAGATCATTGTATCGGACGATGGGCCCGGATTGACCAAAGAGCAGCGCTCACGGATCGGCCGGCGAGGGTTACGCCTTGATGAAACAAAACCCGGCACGGGTCTTGGTTTGTCGATTGTGATCGACCTCGCCCAATCCTATCGCGGCAACCTGACGCTGGACGCGGCCGAGATCGGCGGCCTGAAGGCCATTCTCGACCTTCCGGCCGCTTGAAAGCTCAAGAAACGAAGCAATTTCGCGCCTTCCGCACCACAAATGCCGATCTTTCGCCCGAATCAAGCCGCCTTCCTCCAGCACTTAGAAAGCTCGGCTTATCGCTGGGCGCAGCATTGTTTCCACAATTCTACCAGTCGGATGGTGGTGGGAGCTGCAACGAAGTTGTAGCATGTGCTGCCGAGACCAGAGCACGAGGGAAGTTGCGATGAAACGCGCGACCACAACAATAGCAATACTTTCGACGGTTCTTCTGGCTGGCTGTGGCCCAGGTGGGGTCTCCAAAGCCGATGGCGGCACCGCAATTGGAGCCGTTGCCGGTGGCATTATCGGCAACCAGGTTGGCAACGGAACAGGCAAAGTTCTGGCAACGGTTGCAGGCGCGTTCATCGGCGGGGTCGCCGGCCATGCGATCGGTAAATCGCTGGATGATCAGGATCGCCAACTCGCGCGGCAAGCGGAGCTGGCAGCTTTGGAAGATGGCCGTTCCGGCGTAGGGCGTCCCTGGCGTAACCCCGATAGCGGCCGATATGGTGAAGTTGTACCACAGCGCCCTTATCGCCGAGGAACCCGCCACTGCCGTGATTATACCCACACGGTCTACATTGGCGGGCGTCCTGAAACGATTGCCGGCACGGCGTGCCGCAACCCAGATGGGACTTGGTCCAGCGTCACGTAGTGACGCTGAAAACCCTGCAGGCAATCCGGATAGCTCAGCCCGCTCGCGTCCGACAAAAGGACTATATCTCGTGAGCGGCGGGATACGGGCGACCGAAAGCGGCCAAGCAACGCAGTTACCCACCATCCCTTGATATTTGCGCGCCGGGTTCCATAGTGTTCCCTAAACACTAGGGAGCTGCTCAAGAAACCCGATGATTCTCTGGATCGCCTTCGCAATACTGGCCGCCGTCGTCATTGCTGCCATCGCGCGGCCATTGATGGCTGAAAAAACTGAAGCAGAATCTGCGAGGGAAGCTGATCTTGCTGTATACCGTGATCAGCTCAACGAGATCGATGCCGATCTCGACCGTGGGCTGATAAGCGAATCCGAAGCTAAGAACGCACGGGCCGAGCTCGGTCGACGGGTTATTGGTCGTGCTGAACGCGACGATGCGAACGGTCCGGGGGCATCGTGGCTTCCCTCCATCGCTCCAGATAAAATGGCTTATGGCGTGGCTGGGGTCATCCCGCTTCTGGCATTGGCCGTTTACGTCAGTGTTGGCTCGCCGTGGTTGCCGGGTATGCCGCTTGTATCACG
This sequence comes from Filomicrobium sp., assembly GCA_040219445.1. Taxonomy (GTDB): domain Bacteria; phylum Pseudomonadota; class Alphaproteobacteria; order Rhizobiales; family Hyphomicrobiaceae; genus Filomicrobium. The sequence goes on from JAVJSM010000004.1 coordinate 260,565, forward strand.
CATGCAAGCCGACGCATCCGACTCGACTGTCGATCAACTCATCGCCAAAGTCGAAGCCCAACTGCGCAAAACTCCTGAAGATGGGGTCGGCTGGGACGTGTTGGCCCCCGTTTATCTGCGTCAGCGCCGGTTCAATGATGCAGCGAATGCATACGCAAAAGCGATCCGTCTGTTGGGTGAAACGACCAAGCGTTTAAAAGGATTCGGAGAGGCTACGGTGCTGGCAAACAATGGCATCGTGACTGAAGCCTCTCGCCGGGCTTACGAACGCGTCTTATCGCTGGAATCTGGAGATCGAGAAGCACGTTTTTGGATCTCCCTATCGGACGAACAAGAAGGCAAGGTCGAGAAAGCCCGAGCAGGTTATCAAGGCCTCCTGAAAGAAGCGCCGGAAAACGCACCCTGGCGCAAGGTCGTCGAGAGCCGGCTGGCCCAGCTTCCTGGTTCTGATGGAAATCAGACATCATCGCCGCAGGCGAAACCCTCCAGCGGCCCAACAGAAAAATCATCAACAGATGTTGCTCAGACAGGGGCGGGACAACCTTCTGCCCGCCCGCCTGGACCGACCGCAGCTGATGTCGCAGCTGCAGGCCAGATGAGCCAAGTTGAACGGCAGGATTTCATCAATTCGATGGTGTCCCGCCTTGCCGATAAGCTGGCAAAAAACCCTGAAGACTTCGAAGGTTGGCTGCGCTTGGTCAGAGCTTACTCTGTTCTTGGTCGATCGGCTGACGCGCAACGCGCGCTCGAAGATGCTAGAAAAAGTGTTGGAGAAGACAACACAAAGCGCTCTCAGCTTGACAGGTTAGCATCCGAACTGGGTCTGAAGTCGTAAAGTTATCGTTCGAAGTATGGGCATAAACTCGAGAGAAACATGACACGGAAGCAGAAACGGGGCGTGTTAATCGGGACTGGCGTGGCAATTCTTGCCGTTGCCGCAATCATGGTGGCTTTCGCCCTCCGTGATACGATCGTCTTCTTCAAGACACCTTCGGAAGTCGCCGAGGGTAAAGTCGAAAAAGGGCAACGGTTCCGCTTGGGTGGACTTGTTGCTGATGGATCCGTTGAGCGCGGCCAAGGCACTAAGATTAAATTCAAAGTGACCGACACCGTTGGCACTGTACCCGTTTCATACAATGGCATCTTGCCCGACTTGTTCCGCGAAGGCCAAGGTGTTGTCACCGAAGGCAAGCTCGACGACAATGGGAACTTCGTCGCCGACACAGTTCTTGCAAAACACGACGAAAACTACATGCCCCCGGAAGTCGCCGCCGCGCTTGAAGCAAAAGGCGTGAAGCTGGGTGACGGGGCAAAGCACCCAGGAAGTACGAGCAACTGATCACTTAGACCGAAAGGCCCGGCGTCAAATGGTTGTTGAATTCGGACACTTCGCACTTGTTCTCGCAGTTGTTGTGGCGCTGTTCCAAACCGTCGTCCCGTTCTGGGGAGCCCAGATCAACGAACCGCGATTGATGGCGACGGCCAAACCGGCTGCGATCTTTCAGTTCATTTTGATTTCGGTGTCGTTCGCAGCGCTGACGTACGCGTACGTTGTCTCGGACTTTTCGGTCGCCAACGTTGCTGCCAATTCGCACTCAGCCAAACCGCTCATTTACTTGATCTCAGGCGTTTGGGGGAACCACGAAGGCTCGATGCTGCTGTGGATATTGATCCTTGCTTTGTTCGGCGCAGCAGTTGCGGTCTTTGGTGAAAACCTTCCTCGCACATTGCAGGCGAACGTACTCTCTGTGCAGGCTTCCGTCGCGTTGGCGTTCGGTATCTTCCTGCTCGCAACCTCCAATCCGTTCCTGCGCCTAGAGAACCCACCAATAGACGGCCAGGGCCTCAACCCGATCCTGCAAGATCCAGCGCTCGCCCTGCACCCACCATTTCTCTACGTCGGTTATGTTGGCTTCTCGATCGCGTTTTCATTCGCCATCGCAGCCTTAATCGAAGGGCGCACGGATGGTGCCTGGGCGCGGTGGGTCCGCCCATGGACTTTGGCAGCTTGGATGTTCCTCACTATGGGCATCGCCATGGGTTCGTGGTGGGCCTACTACGAACTGGGCTGGGGTGGCTGGTGGTTCTGGGACCCAGTCGAAAACGCTTCCTTCATGCCCTGGCTGGCTGGAACGGCACTACTCCATTCCGCGCTAGTTATGGAAAAGCGTGAGACGTTGAAGGTTTGGACGATCCTGCTCGCGATCCTCACGTTCTCGCTCTCTCTGATGGGGGCATTCCTTGTCCGTTCCGGCGTCTTAACGTCGGTCCACGCGTTTGCCGTCGATCCAGAACGCGGTGTGGCCATCCTTTTGATCCTCACGATCTTCGTGGGCGGAAGTCTGGCGCTCTTTGCTTTGCGTGCCGGGGAACTGCGCCAGGGCGGCTTGTTTGCGCCGATCAGTCGTGAGGGCGGCTTGGTCCTAAACAACGTTATTCTGACAACGGCGACCGCAACGGTCTTGGTTGGAACACTTTACCCGCTTGTTCTTGAAGGATTGACGGGTGCAAAGATTTCGGTCGGCCCGCCATTCTTCAACATGACCTTCATCCCGCTAATGATCCCACTGTTGCTGGCATTGCCGTTCGGCCCCTTCATGCCATGGAAGCGCGCTGACATTCCAGCCGTTGCGCAACGCCTGCTGGTGTCATGCTTGCTCGCACTTGCAGCGATCGTGGCCACCATGGCAATGACCTCGCGCGGACCCTGGCTCGCGCCCATCATGATGGCTATCGGCGTCTTCGTCATGGCCGGTGCCATCCAGGAGCTGGCTTACCGCGTCAAGGTCGGATCGGCCGGTTGGGATGAAGTCAGGCGCCGGCTGTGGAATCTGCCACGCTCGATGTATGGCACCGCATTAGCCCACTTCGGTGTTGGCTTGATGGTCATCGGCATCGTCGGGACGTCTGCATACCAAACAGAAAAAGTGCTCGTCATGAAGCCTGGCGACACGGTTGAAGCCGCGGGTTACTCATTGACGTTCAAAGGCGTCGCCCCCCGCCGCGGGCCCAACTACCAGGAACAAGTCGGGACGTTGGATGTGTCTCACGACGGCGAGTACCTGACGACGCTTTACCCCTCGAAACGTATCTACGACCAGCCGCCGCAACCAACGTCAGAGGCTGGGATACATGCATCATGGAAAGGCGACCTCTACACCATCCTAGGCGATGCACAGATCGAAGACGGCGGCTATGCGCTGCGCATTTACTTCAACCCGCTCGTCCGCTTTATCTGGCTCGGGGCGTTGTTGATGTTCATCGCAGGCGGCATATCGCTATCGGACCGGCGACTTAGAGTGGGTGCGCCTCGGCGAAGCCGCCGCCAGATTGAACAGATGTCCCCGACACCTGCCGAATGAGGCTGAAACAATGCGTCTGAAGTCTCTCGTCAACTACGGCGTCATCTTGTCGATTGCCGCGGCGTTGCTACTGTCTTTGCCAGCGCCGCAGCACGCATATGCTTTACAGCCAAACGAAATTCTGAAAGATCCGAAACTCGAAAAACGCGCTCGCGAGATCTCGTTGGAGCTTCGGTGTCTTGTCTGCCAGAATCAGTCCATTGACGATAGCGATGCACCACTAGCGCGAGACTTGCGCCTTCTTGTTCGCGAGCGCCTGAAAGAGGGCGATAGCAATACCGAAGTCATCGATTTCGTGGTCAGCCGCTATGGCGAGTTTGTCCTGTTGAGGCCGCCATTCGGTTGGCACACGCTGATTTTGTGGTTGGCCCCAGGCCTCGTATTAATTGGTGCAATCTTCCTGGCCCGCTCGGTCATGCACCGTTCCCGGCCAGCGGTTGCAGGCGTACCATCGGGAGCTGAGAAAGAGCTTTCCGAAGCCGAGGAAGCCCGGCTCAAACAAATCCTGGACGAGACCAAGCAAGGTTAAGCCATCCGGCAACGCCCGCTGGCCGCAAAAGCGTAGGGCCGCAAACGCAGATTCTACGCTCCATTAACAATCTTTAATCCCCCCGAAAGACTGTCGTAAGTGGCGCTCCGCTACTCATAACTCCAGTTGCAAGATTCTTTTCCCAACTGGAGGCGAGCGTTAATGCGAGCTATCACCAAATCTCCGACCGATTTTAACGGTCACGACAAACTCTTGAGAAGCCGCTTCGGTCGTTTCACTGCCGCCGCGGCAGCACTAACGATGTCGGCGGCGTTCCTCACGCTCGACACGACGCAGAACCCAGCTGTTGCTCAGCTCGCCCCAGATACTGCCGGTACAGCCCAGGTAGGGCGCGCACCTTTGAGTTTCGCTGACATTGTCGAGGAGACGAAACCGGCCGTTGTCAGTATTGCAGTCACCAACGGTAAGAAGCGCCGCACCGCAAGCCGAAACAACAACAACACTCCAATTCCAGGTTTGCCAGACCTTCCTGACGATCATCCTCTGAAGCGTTTCTTCGACAATCTTCCGAAGAACTTCGGTGGCCCACAAGGGCGCGGTCCGGCACGTCCAAGTGCTGCGCAAGGTTCGGGCTTTGTAATTTCCGAAGATGGTTACATCGTCACCAACAACCACGTTATTGATGACGCGTCTGAGATTGAAGTCCGCTTCGACAAAGACCGCAAATACGAAGCGGATCTCGTCGGAACAGACCCGCGCACGGACTTGGCGCTCCTTAAAATCAAAGGTGCCGGCGACGAGAAATTTAAGTTCGTCAAGTTCGCGGCTGGGAAAACCCGTGTCGGCGATTGGGTCGTTGCGGTTGGAAACCCATTCGGTCTCGGTGGTACGGTGACGGCAGGTATCGTGTCGGCACATGGCCGCGACATTGGCTCTGGCCCGTACGACTATCTACAAATCGATGCTGCTGTGAACCGCGGTAACTCCGGTGGCCCGACCTTCAACCTCGCGGGAGAAGTCGTTGGTGTGAACACCGCGATCTACAGTCCTTCAGGCGGCAACGTCGGCATCGCGTTTGCTGTTCCCGCAGCCACTGCCAAAGAGGTCGTCGAACAACTGAAAAAGGACGGAACGGTGAGCCGTGGCTGGCTTGGCGTTAAGATCCAGAACATCGATGAGGACACCGCTGCGAGTATCGGTCTCGATGATGCACAAGGCGCGCTGGTCTCTGACGTAACGCCGAAAGGCCCAGCCGAAGGTGCCGGCCTTACTGCCCAAGACGCGATCATCTCGGTCGACGGATCTCAAATCAAAGATAGTCGAGATCTGGCCCGTACAATTGCCGGATACTCGCCAGGTTCAAAAGTTGACGTCACCGTTTGGCGCGACAATGCAAAGAAGGTGATCAACGTAGAGCTCGGCCGCTTCCCATCCTCTTCAGAGGAGATCGCGGCGCTCCAGCAAGGAAAGCCAGTCGAGCCTACAGTTACCGAGCTTGACCAGCTAGGCCTGTCGCTTAAGCCGGCGGCATCGGATGAAGAAGGTGGCGTCGTCATTGCGGACGTCGACCCAGACTCCGACGCAGCTCGCAAAGGCCTGAAGAATGGCGATATCATCCTTGAGATCCAGGGTGTCGACGTCAAAGAGGCTAAGGATGTTGTGGCGGGCGTGAAAAAGGCACGTAAGCGCAACCGCGGTGCAGTCCTCATGCACATCAAGTCCGGAGCCGCGAAACGTTTCGTTGCCGTTCGCTTGCAAAAGGAAAAGTAAGCTGGGCATTGCGTCAGATCATTCTGACTGGCGCCTTAACCGCAAGACTTGAATAACAGTGCTGGGCGGCCTGGAGTTAAAGACAGGCCGCCCAGTTTGCCCTAAAAACAAATGCACTCGGAATTGCCGCCTTCCGGGCTATGGCCCCACAGCCGTAAACGCCCATAGGCCACACGCTCCGAACCAACGGCTGAAGACCAAACAAGGCGCTGCCATGCGGATGCTCATAGTCGAGGACGATAGCGAGACCGCAACGTTCCTCATCAAGGCTTTGAAGGAAAGCGGTCACACGGCGGAGTGGTCAGCTGACGGCGTGACAGGCCTTGAGACGGCTCGCGAAGGCGCTTTTGATGTCTTGCTCATCGACCGGATGCTGCCGGAAATGGACGGCCTCACCCTCATCCAAACCTTGCGCAAAGAAGGCAATCAAACGCCAGTGCTCGTCTTGTCTGCGCTTGGCGAAGTCGATGACCGCGTCAAAGGTTTGAAGGCCGGCGGAGACGATTACCTCACCAAACCCTATGCCTATGCTGAGCTCCTCGCGCGCGTTGAAGCTCTTTCGCGACGCATGATCCCGGGGGAACAATCAACCCGCCTCGTTGTGGGAGATCTGGTCCTCGACCGCCTCTCGCATGCTGTATCCCGCGCAGGAGAACCAATCATCCTGCAGCCCCGCGAGTACCGGCTGTTGGAATACCTAATGAAGCATGCCGGGCAGGTCGTGACCCGAACCATGCTCTTGGAAAACGTTTGGGATTACCACTTCGATCCTCAGACCAACGTCATTGACGTCCACATCTCCCGACTGCGTTCCAAAATCGACAAGGCCTTTGACAAACCCCTCCTCCATACCGTCCGCGGCGCTGGATACGTCGTCCGTGAAGACGCCTAATTGGCTGCCAAGAGCCGCGACCCTATCGACCACGGTTTTTGGAACCACCGCGATAGGGGTAGCGGCATTCATTGTTTTGGCCGCCGTCGTGTTTGCAGCTGTCACGTGGCAGGCCAACCGCTTTTTTGTTTCCGACGTATTGGAAACACTATCGGCGGAATTAAAAACACTGGTTGCCGCGTCTGAGGCCAGCACAGAAGCCGAACTCGTCTCGATCGTCACGAAACTTAGTAATGCTCAATCAAAGCGTCTCTACGTCCTCGTTGCAAAAGACGGTCGAAGTCTTGCCGGGCAACTAAAGGCTGTTCCTGACGAGCTTCGTAACTCTCCAGAAGGTGGCCTTTTTGAATACCAGCCGCCGAATGCAACTTCATCTGAAAAGAGAACAGCGGCCGGATTGCCAGTCACTCTTTCATCTGGCGCACGCCTTGTCGTTGCGCGGGACATCGAAGACCAACGTGCATTGATCCGTTGGTTTCAGCTCTTGGCTCTCGTTGCGTTTGTAACAATCGTCGTTGGCGGCCTAGCCCTCGGCGTCATCGCCAGCCGCACTGTGCTGGCGCGCGTTGACGAGATGTCAGACGCAACGCGTGCCATCATGGCAGGCGATTTCACCGGTCGCCTTCCTGTAGAAGGCAACGGCGACGAACTTGACCGCCTCTCCCAACGGGTCAACGAGATGCTCGGTAGAATCGAGCTCCTGATGCATGGCCTAAAAGAAGTCTCCGATAACATCGCGCACGATCTCAAGACACCGCTCAATCGTCTGCGCAATCGCGCTGAAACAGCGCTGCGCTCAGCCCGCACGCAGGATGAACTTGCAGCGGGACTTGGCGAAACAATCGAAGCGGCCGATGAGATCATCAAAACCTTCAACGCGTTGTTGTTGATTGCCAGGTTGGAAGCGGGCGCCATCGAAGAAACAAAGGCACCGGTGGATTTACCCGCATTGCTGTCTGATGCTGCCGAACTTTACGAACCGGTTGCCGAAGAAGCGGGCCTGACACTGATACAAGATGAATTTGCGAACGCTACGATCTCAGCAAATCGTCATCTGATCGGTCAGGCCGTAATCAATCTCATCGACAATGCCATCAAGTATAGCCGCAAGACCGCACCAACAAACGGCACGTCAACAGTCGCTGGACTGATCAACGTCAGCTTAAACATCACACCGAGTGGGCTGGCGGAGATTACCATCGCTGATAACGGTCCAGGCATTTCATCCCAAGACCGAGCCCGGGCGACGGAACGGTTCGTCCGCCTCGATAAGAGCCGCACATCGCCGGGCACGGGGCTTGGGCTGAGCTTGGTCGCTGCAGTGGCTCGAATGCATGATGGAGAATTGCGTCTGGAAGACAATGGACCGGGGCTTAAAGCTATCCTCGCCTTACCGCTGGTGTGAGTAGAAACGATTGAGTTGCCCCACAACTGCCTGTGCCATTAGAAGTAAGGCCGAAGGTCCGCAACGCATGAGATGCGCCTCAGCTATCTTTCGTTAAGGTCCGACCACAAAGGCCTTACAAAAATGACATCACCGACAACACAACAGCCTACTTCCGATGGTCCTTTCATTGCACGGCTGAAAGTTGACCCAAGCTACGGTGACGCGCTAGCTGCGGAAGAAGCAAATAGCATCCTCAGCGAAGCCATCGCGAGCCCTCAGCTCTTCGGCATCGACCCCGCCGCACCGACATTAAAATCCGCAAGAAATCTGCTCTCCGGCATCATCGCTGGGTCTCCTTATCTCACGGGCCTCATCCGTCGATCTCCAGAGCGTTGTCTGGAGGTCATGACCAGCAATCCGGAGGATTATTTCGAGCAGGTAACTGCTGGGTTGGCAGAGCAGGTCGCAACTGCAGCCAATGACCAGGAGGTCATGGCCGCTCTGCGGAACTACAAGTCAGACGTAGCATTACTCACAGCCTTGGCCGACATCGGCAGGGTCTGGCCCGTGATGAAGGTGACCGAATACCTGACGCGCTGCGCCGATGCCGCGCTTAGCCAAGCTGTTCGCTACCTTTTCGGTAAAGCCGTCGACAAAGGCGATTGGCTGACAAAAACCCCTGAGACGCCGGAATTGGACTCCGGTTACATTGTCCTCGGAATGGGAAAATATGGTGCCGGCGAACTCAACTACTCCAGCGACATTGATCTCATCATCTTTTACGAACGCGAAAAGGCCAAGCTGCGCGAGGGCCTCGAACACCAGACGTTCTTCGTTCGCTTAACCCGCGATCTGGTCAAACTCATCGACGAACGAACCTCTGACGGATACGTGTTCCGCGTTGATCTGCGGCTACGCCCGGATGCTGGCGCAACGCAGCTCGCAATGTCCACCGATTCCGCCCTCCACTATTACGAGAGTTTCGGCCAGAACTGGGAGCGCGCGGCACTAATCAAGGCGCGAGCCGTATGCGGTGACATACCCGCCGGTGAAGGAATCTTGCAAGAGTTGGAACCCTTCATTTGGCGGCGCTACCTCGACTTTGCTGCCATTGCCGACGTGCACGCGATGAAGCGTCAGGTTCACGCCTTCAAGCAATTGGGCGAAATCGGTGTTGCTGGGCATAACGTCAAGCTCGGGCGCGGGGGAATCCGAGAAATCGAGTTCTTTGCCCAAACTCAGCAGCTCATTGCAGGCGGCCGTCAGCCGGGTATGCGAGAACGCGAAACGCTGAAAGCTCTGCGCATCCTTGAAGAGATGACGTGGATCACTGAATCTGTCCGAGACGAGCTTACCGACGCATACTTGTTCCTTCGCGAGATTGAGCATCGCACGCAGATGGTCGCGGATGAGCAAACCCACTGCCTGCCCAAAGACGAAGACCGCCTTGAACGGTTCGCCAAGTTTGCAGGTTATGCCGGCACCAAAGAGTTTTCCGAGACGTTTCTTCCAGTTCTGCGCACAGTCCAAAGCCATTACGCAGCTTTGTTCGAAGACCAACCAAGCCTTGAAGAGCCAAAAGCTGAATTGGTCTTCGCCGGCACGGACTATGACCCCGACACGCTCGACGCGTTGTTGGAGCTTGGCTTTAGCGAACCCAGAAAGGTAATAGACTTCGTTCGCAGCTGGCACCACGGTCGCTATCCGGCGGTTCGTTCAGCCCGTTCCCGGGAGCGCCTCACAGAAGTCCAGTTCGCGCTGATCGAAGCACTGTCCGATACATCTGATCCCGACGCAGCGATCGCTGCTTTCGACAGGTTTGTCTCTGAATTGCCAAGCGGCATCCAACTGTTTTCGCTGCTGCGAGCGAATCCGCGGCTGCTAAGTTTGGTTGCCTCCATCATGGGGACAGCACCTCGTCTTGCCCGCACACTGTCACGCCGCCGCAGGTTGCTTGACGCAGTGATTGATCCCCGCACGTTTCAGACGATCCCCGATGCTAAAGAGCTCGACTGCGTCATCCGAACTGAACTTTCTCGCACTGAGAACTTCGAAGACCTTCTCAACCAAGCGCGTGTTGTCGGCAGCGAACAACTCTTCCTAATTGGCATTCGTGTGCTCTCAGGAACAATAGGTGCAAGCCAGGCCGGTGAAGCGTACGCCCGGATTTCTGAAAGCTTGATCGATGCCCTGCATGCATCGGTTCAAAACGAATTGGCTGCAACCCATGGCCAGATCCCTGAGGGTGCCGCCTGCGTCCTTGCGATGGGTAAACTCGGTAGCCGCGAAATGACGGCCGGGTCCGACCTGGACCTCATCGTCATTTATGATCATAAGGCCGGGTTGGTTGAATCAGACGGCCGTCGTCCATTGGCACCTGCACAGTATTTCGCCCGCCTGACCCAACGCCTCATCGCCGCCTTGAGCGCGCCGACGGCAGAAGGTTCGCTCTATGAAGTGGATATGCGCCTGCGCCCGTCCGGCCAACAAGGACCCGTTGCAACGAGCCTACCAAGCTTCCGTAACTATCAGGCCGAGGAAGCCTGGACCTGGGAGCAGATGGCACTGACCCGTGCACGCGTCGTCTCCGGCCCTCCAGAAATCGCGCAAAAAGTGGAAGCCGCAATCAAGGAAGCGCTCTGCCGCCCGCGCGACGCGACCAAGACAGCTGACGACGTTCACGAAATGCGCACGCGGATCGCCAAGGAAAAAGGCACCGACAAAATCTGGGATATCAAGAACGTGCGCGGGGGGCTCATCGACGTTGAGTTCATCGCTCAATATCTGCAGCTTATCAATGCTGAAACCCATCCCGACGTCCTGCAAACCAACACCATTGAAGCACTGCGCAAGTTGCACGATCTGCACCTCCTCAGTACCGCACACGCCGATGTCTTGCTACCGGCAGCACAGTTGCTGCACAACCTCACCCAGGTTCTGCGCATATGTAGTGAGGGCCCGTTCGATCCAGAGACAGCACCGCTCGGCCTCAGGGAATTGCTGGCGCGCGCCGCCGGCGACCCAACCTTTGACGTTACTGCCGAGCGATTGAAAGCGACCCTTGCGGACGTATCCGGCGTCTACGCCGATGTGTTTGGTGTTGGTGGTTAGTTCAGGCGGCGAAGAGCTGCTGTTGTGCTACTTGTTCAAGCTCCACGCGTGCGACCCAGGCACCGCAGGAGCGCGTCTCAAGATCGATGGACGCACCTTGGAATTCAAGCAATGCCCGCGCGATGCTAATTTGAAGGCTAACGGAGCATCCGCTTGGACCACTGGATCGCTCAACTCTCACGCTTAGATCGATACGTCTATCCTGTGTTACGGCGTCCACCAAAATGAGTCCGGTATCCTGGCTCTGACGAAGCGCCTCTAGCAAAAGATTGACCAGAGCTTGGCGCAACGACCGTCGGTCGCCAGCCACCTCGACACCGGCAAACGCGTTGCACTGCAGCTCAATGTCCCGCACGTCGGTTTGCAGCTCAACGCGCTCCCAAGCTTCCGAAATCAGTTCGTGCAAGAAGATCACATCGAAGTCGCGCTCTCCTTCGGCAACAGGTCCCGCAAGCGCGGACGTTATAGCGAGAGTGTCTTCGGCAGATCTCAAAAGCGACTGTCCACTCTCGCGAATATGATTGGCGTAATCCTGATACTCCGATGAACCCAACGGTCCGAATGTTTCACGCGACATGAGTTCGGAAAAGCCGATCACGGCATTTAGCGGTGTGCGAAGATCGTGGCTGATACGCGCTGTCAACTCAGCCAGAGCTTCCGTCTGCTCATTTGCCGCAAGCGGCGCTACAGATGAAACCGAGCTCGTATTGGAGCTGCTAGCATCGTGCGTGTTAACGGCGCCCGCCACGGGACCAATCGCGTTCGAACCATCACCGAGTGCTTGACGAGTCTGCGCCGAATAAGCCTGCAACACTTGAGCAAGAAGCATCCCGACTGCAACAGACAATAGCGCGACCGAAGCAGTCGTACTGATCCAGACCACAAGCAGCACACAAGCCACACCGACTAATGTGCAAAAAGCAAAGGATGTTAAGTTCGCTGAAGAAAAGAAAGTGCGCGCTGCAAACAGGTTCGCCGCCGACAACAAAACACCTCTGCGGTTCGTTCGATTAGACGCAGTCAGCCGCTCAGGATTGGCGGACAAAGTCCCATCCATTCCACAGTTCCCCCGATTTCTTGTAGTCACCACCCTCGAGAATCGGCCAACAAAACGCCCCACGGCCAACCCTGAATCACACTTTCGGTGCTTCGCGGAATCGTGTCGAGGATATTAAATCAGAAAATTCTGTTAACCGAAGAAACGCTCAGCCCTGAAGAATCCGGGACACAATTTCAGTTACGTCTCGCGACAGCCGCCGGGCGTTCGACACCTCTTGTAGGGCCGCTTTTGCAGCTTTGCGCCGCTTGGGCTCAAGTGTTTGCCAGCTACGCAATCCATTGAGCAGCCGAGCTGCAATCTGCGGGTTAAAGGTATCGACGGCCAATACTTGTTCAGTTAGCAAACGATAGCCCTCACCATCGACCCGATTGAATTGCACTGGGTTGCGCAGCACGAAACTCCCAATGAGAGCGCGGACTTTGTTTGGCGCTGTTGGATCATACAACTCATGTTCAAGCAGCCCACGAATTTGGTCAATAACTTGGGCGCGCGGTGAAGTCGCTTGCGCAGCAAACCAAGCGTCGATGACCACATGATCATCTTTCCAGCGATCATGAAAATCGGCCAGCACGTCTTTACGCTGGGGAGCATTTGAACCCGCCAGAAGGGTTAGAGCGTGCGCGGTCTCCGTCATGGTCTTAGCGGCAAAGTAGTGCTCTGCCGCAAGGGCCCAGTCGGCCGTTGTGCCCCGACGTGCGAATAGGCTCAAGACACTATTTCGCGCCGCTCTGCGCCCTGTGTTCTCAGCATCCGGTGAAAAACGCCCCCGCGGTTTCAGCTTTTGATAAAGCTCCAGAAGCTGGCTCTCAAGACGCCGCGCGATCAGAGAGGACAATCCGCGATGTGCAGCGTGAATATGGTCAGGGTTGACCTGACTGCCGATCTCTCGGGCGATATCCGCCTCGCTCGGCAACTGCATCAGTTCGGCGCGAAATGCCCAATCGAGCGTATCGTCATTCAATGCCGTTGAGAGGGCCTGCGCAAGCCCTTCGCCACCGCGCGATTGCTTGCCTTGAGCCAGCGCTTTGGTCCGGTTAACGATGAGACGGATCGCGTACGTGTTGGCTGCCTGCCAGCGGTTAAACGCATCGCTGTCGTGAGCAAGAAGAAACTGCAGGTCTCTGTCGCTGAGATCGAGATCAAGCGTCACCGGCGCCGAGAAGTTCCGCAAGACTGATGGAACCGGACGCTCTGACACATCTTTGAAGGTGAGCGTCTGACGCTTCCGCGTAAGATGCACCAAGCCGTCTTCGAGTTCTCTCCCGTCTACAAGCACGAGCGGTAGTTCCTTGCCAGACTTGGAAATCAGACCAATGCGAACGGGGACATGCATCGGCAGCTTTTTCGCCTGGCCGGGCGTTGCCGGCACAGATTGTTGTAGCGTGAGTTTAGCGGTCCCTGTCTTGCGATCATGCGAAAGCGAAGCGGAAACATGTGGCGTTCCGGCCTGCTCATACCACAAATGAAACTGCTCGAGGTCGCGGTCGGAAACCTCTGCAAAACAGGCTAGAAACTCTTCAATTGTCGCAGCCTCACCATCGTGACGATCAAAATAAAGATCCATGCCGCGGCGGAAGTCCTCGTCACCCAAAATCGTCTGCAGCATGCGAACGACTTCAGCACCTTTTTCGTAAACAGTCGCGGTATAGAAGTTATTGATCTCGACATAGCTTCGTGGTCTTACGGCATGCGCTAACGGCCCGGCATCTTCGGCAAACTGAACGGCCTTAAGCTGGCGCACGTCGCTGATCCGCTGCACCACGCGTGAGCGTTCATCAGCTGAAAATTCCTGATCCCGAAAGACCGTCAGCCCTTCCTTCAGGCAAAGTTGGAACCAGTCTCTGCAGGTGATGCGATTGCCTGTCCAGTTATGGAAGTACTCATGCGCGACAACACTTTCGATCGCAAGGTACATGGTGTCCGACGCAGTCTGTGGAGACGCCAGGATGAGCCGGTCGTTGAAGATGTTGAGCCCTTTGTTCTCCATCGCTCCCATATTGAAGTCAGAGACTGCGACGATGTTGAAACCCTCTAGGTCGTACTCCCGACCGAAGGCCTTTTCATCCCAGCGCATTGATCGCTTAAGGGCATCCATCGCCCACGCAGCACGATCTTCTTTCCCATGCTCAACGTAGATTGTCAGAGCAACATTGCGCCCGCTCTTGGTTTTGAAGTCGCCAGCAATGGAGCCGAGATCACCTCCGACCATCGCGAAGAGATAGCTCGGTTTAGGAAACGGATCATGCCAAACCGCATAATGGCGCGCCCCGCCATCAAGTGTCCCGCGCTCAATGAGATTGCCATTCGCGAGCAGCACCGGCACGTCTTCGCGATCAGCTTCCAGCCGCACGCGGTAGGTCGCCAGCACGTCGGGTCGATCAAGAAAATAAGTAATCCTGCGAAAGCCCTCGGCTTCGCATTGCGTGCAGTAAACGCCGCGCGATCGATAAAGGCCTTGGAGCGCTTTGTTGGCTTCGGGGTTAATGCGAGTGGTGATGTCGAGTCGGAAGGGCTTTGTGGGCGGATCGGAAATTATCAGGCCAGTCTTGGTCGCACGAAACGTCCCCCGATCTAACTCGGTCCCATCGAGCTTGAGACTCTCCAACCCGACCTGCTCACCATCCAAGCGCAGTTGTCTCTTGCCGCGTGACTTCGCGGCGGAGTTTGGTCGCACCTTCAAGCGCGACCGCACGATCGTGTCGGTGGGGTGCAGCGACACATCGAGATCAACAGAATCGATCAGAAATTCAGGAGGGCGGTAATCCGATAAGTGCACTTCGCGTGCTGACCCAGGTTTCATGCGCGCTTGGTCCAGACATGGTGGTTGGGCAGTTTGTCGCACACCCTAGCGTCATTTTGCTCATTTCGTCACCACCTCTCATCCGCAAACGCACATCGGGCATTGCGCGCGCCCTCGGAAGCCGCTCAACAGCTAGTTTCTGAGAAGAAAAACGCGGTCAGTCAGCACTATTTTTCATCAGGTGCACACTGAAAAGCTCCGCTGAGTCGGTATAGACCTCGAGCGGCTCCCAGTTTGCTGCACGGCACAATTCGGCAAATTCACTGATGTCGTATTTGTGTGAGTTCTCAGTGTGAACCTTTTCGCCTGCTGCAAATTCAAAGGTATGTCCAAGCACCTGCACGCGTTGGTCCGTTTTGCTAACGAGGTAAGATTCCATTCGGCCCTCGGCTTCATCGTAACGAGCCAAGTGCTCAAAAGAGGCGACGTCAAAGTCAGCGCGCAGTTCGCGGTTCGCGCGGGTGAGCAAATTGAGATTGAACTCCGCCGTGACGCCCTGCGAGTCGTCGTACGCCTGAACCAATACCTTGGCGTCCTTTTTCAGATCCGCTCCGACAATGAGTTGGCTACCAGGCCCAAGGATCGCACGCATGTTGGACAGCAGGCGCACCGCTTCGTCGCGCTCCAGGTTGCCAATGGTTGATCCCGGGAAGAACCCCAGTTTTGGTTTCGAGGAAAACTCGTCTGGCAGGGTCATTGGCGAGGAGAAGTTTCCGACAACCGCATAGATTGGCAAATCCGGAAAGCGTCGCGACAGTCGTTCTGACGCGTCATCCAGTGCCGCAGGCGAAATGTCGACAGCAACATAGCCAGCGAGCCGGTCAAGTTTATCGAGAAGGATTTCCGTCTTGGTGCTCGACCCGGATCCGAATTCAACCAGCAAACTACCCGCGGGAGTTTTCTGTCGGATGTCCTCAGCACAGTCTTGTAGGATCGCCGTCTCGGTACGCGTTGGATAGTACTCCGGCAAGCGCGTGATTTCTTCAAACAGCTCGCTGCCGCGCCGGTCGTAAAGAAAGCGGCACGGGACCGATTTTGGCTCTTGTCGCAGACCCGCCAGCATCGCTCTGGCAAAACCAAGTTCCGCCGTTTCGCCATCTGTTTCGATTGCGATTTCGGTGCTCTGCAAAGAGGCTTTTTTTACTAAACTCATACGTCCTCCGCGAGCCTGAAGCCCATGAATTGCCAGCGTTGGCCGGGATAAAAGAAGTTACGATAGGTCCTGCGACTATGCCCATCTGCTGTTGCGCACGAGGCTCCTCGCAGCACGTGTTGTGAGCACATAAACTTGCCGTTGTATTCGCCCACCGCACCTGCAGGCGGGCGATACCCTGGATAGGGAAGATAGGAACTGCCGGTCCATTCCCAAACATCGCCAAACATCTGCTGTAGACCGGACGAGCTATGCTCTGAAACTGGCAACGGTCGGAACGCGTGCGATCCCATCGTATTACCAGAGATCTCGACATCCCGAGCCGCGACTTCCCATTCAAATTCGCTTGGTAACCGCTTGCCCGCCCAGCGCGCGAATGCGTCTGCCTCATAGTAGCTGACGTGAGAAACAGGGGCGTAAGGCTCGACCGGCAATAGCCCGTTGAGGGTCATCTGATACCAAGTCCCGTCGCGCTGCTCCCAGTATTCCGGGGCACGCCAACCGCACTGTTTCACCGTAGCCCAACCATCGGCCAGCCAAGCAAGAGGGTCGTCATACGAACCCGCCTCAATGAATTCAAGGTACTCGCGATTAGTGACAAGACGTTGCGCCAACTTGAAGTCCCGCAGGAGCACCTCGTGCCTGGGACCTTCATTGTCATAGCTGAAGCCAGTGCCATCATGCCCGACCTCATGGATGCCGCCTTTGAATTCCAAGAATGCTGGGTTCGCCACGGCAGCATTGGAAATCGACCGTAAGCCAGAGTTGACATAAGCTGGCCGCAACGGCTGCAATGCAAACAGACTTAAGATGTCTGTCAGCAATAACTCCTGGTGCTGCTGCTCATGATTGATACCTAGCTCGATCAACGTGCTCACGTCGTCGCTTTGTCCAGCGTCACTCGACATCAGCCGGGCGAGAGCTTCATCGACATGGGCTCGGTAGTCGCGAACTTCTTGCGCCGACGGTCGCGTCAGCAAACCTCGCGATGCTCTGGGATGCCGATCGCCTTTGGTCTCGTAGTAAGAGTTAAAGCAGTACTCAAAGCGTTCAGAGAATTCCTGGTAGCCCTGCAGATGACTTTTCAGAATAAAGGCTTCGTAGAACCAAGTCGTATGCGCTAAATGCCATTTCGTCGGGCTCGCATCGTCCATCGCCTGGACCACTTGGTCCTCGTCCGACAATGGGGCTGCCAGTTCCAGCGAAACCATGCGGCTGTCAAAAAGGCGCTCTGTCAGAGGAGCATGGATGTCGGGCGCAAGCTGCTGCGCTCCACTGAGCTTATCAGGGCTTGCCATGTCTCAACCTCTCGATGAGTTACGCCGACCGATTTCACCAGGAAGGTTTCAGACGGGGTGGTGGGTCTATCCACGGGTTCCGCTAACGGGACATTGAGATCAAAACATGATTGACCCGGCAGCGATCGATCAATAACTGCACCGGTCGAATGCCAGTGCGAGCATCAATGTGCCGAAACATTGCACACTCCGATGCCGACTTCAAAGCGCTTGGCTCGAAATCAATGTTTCACAAATGTTTGAGATACTGCTGCCTGATCTGACCGTGACGCTCACTCGTTGTCGGGTGTTTCGGCGACGAGCCAGCCTTCAGGCGTCAAATGTTCTTGCGGCTGGAAACGCGTTTTGTATGCCATCTTCCGCGAGCCTTCGACCCAATAGCCAAGGTAGAGATACGGTAATCCCATCTGCCGCGTTCTCTCGATGGCTTCATAGATCATATAGCTACCCAGACTACGCGCATCTTCTGTTGGGTCGAAGAAGCTGTAGACCATCGACAACCCATCTGACAGTTCATCGCAAAGCGCCACCGCCATAAGCTTGTCTTTACATGAGGGTTCGTCCAGCAGCGTTTTGGGCTTTTCGCGATATTCGATCAGAAACGTCTCGATCGGGCTGTCTTCAATCATCACCGTGTAGTCGAGCACGGTCATATTCGCCATGCCGCCATCACCATGGCGCCTGTCGATATAGTCGCGAAACAAAGCATACTGTTCAGACGTGGCCAATGGAGGCACAGCGCGCCCAACCAAAGATCTGTTACGCGCCAGGATCCGGCGTGAAGATTTTGATGGCTGGAATTGATCCACGGGCACCCGAACGGAAACACACGCGTTGCAGTTTTCGCAGTGCGGCGTGTAGGCAATATTTTGGCTGCGTCTGAAGCCGCCTCTAAGCAGATTATCGATGAGCGCGGCAGGTCTATCGTTGCTGAGGTGGGTGAAGAGCTTTCGCTCCTGCCGATCATCAAGGTACGGACACGGCTGCGGCGCCGTGATGTAAAACTCCGGAAAGTTGCTCTGAGGGACGGTCATGTATGTGTCTGGACCTTCGCCGTTAGAGGTTAATTCCGACCACGAACCTTGGCATTATTATATTGCACCCAAAAGAGCTGAATCAACCCGACATCACTATTGTGCCTGATGGGAGCAAGGCACGCTAGCGCCTCACATCGTCCGTGCACATTTATGTTATGAGCCGCCGTCAGAAGTTTGCGAGAACTTGAATTGTCCGGCCGGCTGATTGCTGCCATTAGCTCATGTAAACCAGCACTTTACATGGGGAATTGGATGAATATTGAAGTCGTCCGTGACTACTACGGAAAAGTCTTGCAGACGAGCGCGGACCTTAAGACGGACGCCTGCTGTACCACCGCCGGCATGCCGGATTACCTCAAATCCGCTTTGGCCAACGTCCATGACGAGGTTTTGGCCAAGTATTACGGGTGTGGTTTGGTCCTCCCCGAAGCGCTCGAAGGGGCTCGCGTCCTTGATTTGGGATGTGGTACGGGACGCGATGTTTATGCCCTCGCGCAAATGGTCGGCGCCCGCGGCGAAGTTGTCGGCGTCGACATGACAGACGAGCAGCTTACTGTGGCCAGCGAGCATGTCGATTGGCATCAGGCTAAGTTCGGTTATGCAAAACCCAACACACGGTTTGTCAAAGGATACATTGAAAAGCTCGGCGAGCTTGGCCTTAAGCCTGCAAGTTTCGACCTCGTTGTATCCAATTGTGTCGTCAACCTTTCCCCGGACAAAGCAGCTGTCCTTCGCGGGGCTTATGAGCTCCTAAAGCCCGGCGGTGAGATGTACTTCGCCGACGTCTACGCGGATCGCCGACTGGATGACGAAATCAAGAACCACCCGGTATTGGTAGGCGAGTGCCTTGGCGGTGCGCTCTACTGGAACGACTTCCTCGACACAGCAAAATCCTCTGGCTTCGAAGATCCGCGCCTCGTTTCGGCCCGCCCACTCGAAATTCATGATCCTGAAATCATTGAAAAGCTTGGATCGTCACGGTTTGTCTCGGCAACCTATCGTCTCTTCAAGCTCGATGAGATGGATGCGGGCTGCGAGAACTACGGCCAGACCGCGATCTACAAAGGTGGCATTCCGCATCACGAAGATGTCTTCCATCTCGATGCACATCATCCGTTCCCGCGAGGCCAGGTTATCCCGATCTGCGGCAATACCCAACGGATGCTGAGCGACACACGCCTCAAGCTATATTTCGAATTGATCGGCGACTTCGGCCGGCACTACGGAATCTACCCGGGCTGCGGCACCAGCAACCCATTCGCAACCATCGAGCGCCAGAAAGATGCAGAAGCTTCAGCAATGAATGTCGCGACGCCATCGTGCTGTTAGGAACCTAGCGCCTTAGCCAAGACCGCGGCACCGTTGAAGCAATATCAAACACGAAACTAAAAAAGGGCTGCACCAGACAGCCCTTTATTCGTTCTACAGCGGTATTCGCATTTAAGAAGCGTCAGAACTGCGACGCCAAACGGCCAATCGCTTCGATCAGGCTCTCATTGTTTGCAACTGTCGGATCGATTGCGGCATGCGTTAACCAGGCAAGGCCGCCGAATGAGAAAGCCAAAATGGCTGTGCCAAGAGCAAAGCGCTTCAAAAACCACATCGCATTGAACTGCGTGGCCGGAGCGGCTGTATCAACCGTAGCTTCGCGATCTGCAACCGACATTCTAACTCCTGCTCCCCGTCAAATCGGAACGATTAAAGACCGGCCGCGAAGCCGCTGCTGTCCGGGTTGTGATGATGTACAGTCTGAATGTAGCAGGAATTGAAGGCGGTCAAGGTTCCCTAGGGAACAAACAGTTTTCGGATGACGAACCGTGTCCGGTACACAACGCCGCAGCCAGCGCTACAGCAGAACCGGCCAGATTCTCCAGGTTATAAGCGGATCATGCAGGACCACAGGGTTTAGCGAGTCGCTACAGTCTAGAGCAGCGGCCGTGTCTGGCGGGCGAGAGCCGTCGTCGCCGGCAAATCGACCTTACCTGACCCCATCACCGGTATGTTGGCCACAACCATAATGTGTTTCGGCACCCACAATTCCGGGAAACCGTGCTCCCGCGCATGCTGCAGAAGGACATCTTTGTCCGCATCAGCCGTATCAGTCACCAAGATGAGCTGCTCGCCCTTACGAGGATCCGGCAGATTGACAACAACGTGCTGACCTTCAGGCCAAGTGTTGGCCGCAAGCGTTTCGACGGCTGCCAGAGAAACCATCTCGCCACCGATTTTGGCAAATCGTTTCGCGCGGCCCTTGATCGCGATGTACCCTTCATCATCAATCTCGACGATATCTCCAGTGTCATGCCAGCCGTCGGTTGGTGGCACGACGACTCCTGGCGGATCTGAGTAGACATAGCCAGCCATTACGTTCGGCCCTTTGATCATGAGCCGCCCACCGGTCTCGATACCTTCAACGGGTTCAAGCTTAAGGTCCATGCCGGGCAAGGCGCGCCCAACGGTGCCAGGGCGGTTTTCACCGGGAAGGTTGCAGGCAATGACGGGCGCGCATTCAGTTGCCCCATATCCTTCAAGGATATCTGTGCCGATTTTGGTCCAGAGCTTGCGCGTTTGTTCTTTCACCCGCTCGGCTCCGGCAACGACGAACCGCATCGTCGCCAGATCACCCTCATCGGCCGCACGCGCATAACCCAAGAGGAACGTATCGGTCGCAAACAGGACGGTGGCCCCTTTCTCTTTTATGAGCTGCGGGATCTGCCTGTAATGCAGAGGCGTCGGATAAAGCTGCACCCGCATGCCGTTGACGATGGGCATCACCGTACCCGCCGTGAGGCCAAACGAATGGAACATCGGCAGCGGGTTCATCACGATATCCTTAGAGGTGAACTCGCCATTCGCATGTGCAAACATCTGATTGGAGTTCGCAATCAAATTACGGTTCGTCAGCACGACACCCTTGGGGTCACCTTCCGTGCCGGACGTGAACAACACCACAGCTGGACTGCCGGGCTTGTTGCCGTGTTTGCGGTGGAACCCGCGCGCCATCTTTGAGCGCATGACACCGAGGACCTTATCAAGCGTTCCAATTTTTTTACGGATGTCTTCCAGATAGACGATGCGGACGGTATTCCCCGGCGTTACTTCCGTTTTTTCAAGGGCCGCAATGACACCTTCAAGCTTGGCCGCATCGACAAACCGGCGCGATGTCACAACCGTATGAAGCAGCGCCGTCTTGGCTGATGAGACGATGTTCCGCTGACCGGCCGAAAAGTTCAGCATCGCTGGCACGCGTCCAAAAGCGTGCAACGCAAAAAACGTAACAACCAGACCGGAGACGTTCGGCAACAGCACGCCAACGGTTTCGCCATGCGTCGTTCCGGCGACGACTTTTGATCCCAAAACAAGACTGCCCAATACGAGCCGGTCGTACGTGAGTGCTTGTTTCTCAGAATCTTCGACGATGACCTTCTGACCACCATGTCGGCGGCGCGCGTCGAGTAAGGCGTCGAATACCGTCGTTTCGCAGGATTTGGGATCGAATTCCATGGGGTCGCAATGGCCGGGTTTGGGGATGGCAACAAGTAGGACCAGCCTGCCCGCCTCGAACTTGAGCGGCCTGGCCAGTTCCACATATATGCGCAGCCCACCTAGCCCCGTGCAAGGGGCAAGTCCTCCAGCGGTTTTCACGGCCCGACCGCATTACAACAAAGACTCAAGTCTGCGCGCGAAGGTACATGCGGAGAATGGTAATCAGCTTCACGCACAATTGCGCCCCAGCGGGGCAAGTCTGAAGTCCACTGGGGCGCAAGTGTTTGCAGTGAAAATGTTATCGGTTCTAAGTGCCGACTTGCAGTTAGCAGACCGTCGGCTGGCAGAGTTCCAATTGGAATCTCTCGTTGGAATTCTGCTGCACGAAATCGATCTCGCGCTGGTCCGTACAGATAATCCGACCTTCCGTTTTGGTGCCTTCGCCCAACTCAAAACGGCGCACGAACAACACACGATCGAGGTCGCACTTATAGCTATCGAGAAGCTGCGTGCGAAGCAGCGTCTCTTGCGCTTGTTGAAGCTTAAAGTCTCCTTCCGCGACCGCGCTGTTTGAGATAGCGGTGAGCATCGCTGATCCAGCAAGCAAGCTGCAAGCAACAGCCAAGACCGAACGTTTCAACGAGTCAAAATTAAGAGCCATGAATCCTCCGAGAATGATTGGAATTGTTTTCGTTTGATCGTTGCTCCAAGTCTGACTGCTCGCTTTCAGGAAGACGTTGATGTTTGTCAAAGAATTCGATCACAGATCGCGTCAACAATTTAAAAACGAACAGAGCCGTCCCAAAAGGCTGGCTGAGGAGACGCGACAATGCAGATCAAGACAATCCTCGTTCACCTAACGCGTCGACATGACGTCGGCCGGATTTTGGAATCGGCTTGCGCGTTGGCGCGGATGAATAACGCGCACCTAATTGGCATGGCAGCCTTTTCCGGCGTGCCAGCGATCCCACCGATGATGATCCCCTTCAGCGGCGCAGTTGTCCGCGAAATGTTGGATGCAGCCGAGCAAGCCGAAAAGGACCTCAAAGACGCCTTCGACAGAGCCACACACGAAGCCCCGTTTGTTTCCGAATGGGTTCGCGTCAAAGGCTTGACCAGCGATCTCGTGGCCGCAGTCCTCGATCAAGCACGCACCGCGGATTTGATCGTTGCCGCACAACGCGATCCTGATTGGGAACTCGGCGCGGTTCTAGATTTTCCTGAACAGCTCGCGCTTGAAAGTGGTCGCCCTGTGTATCTCGTTCCGCGAGAAGGACGGCTGCCGCAACAGACTAAAACCGTAGCTATTGCTTGGAACGGAAGCCGCGAAGCAACGCGGGCTGTCTTCGACGCTTTGACATTTCTAAATGCAGCTGAGCAAGTCGTCATTTTAACGGTGACAGATGACGGCGAACCACCTGCCGATCGCTCACCGGCAACAGCACTGGCCGCGACACTCGCGCGTCACGGCATCACGACCACCATCACGTATCTCAAGACCGATGATGCAGGGGTCTCCAAAACAGTGCGCGATGAGGCTACGCGCATAAACGCCGACTTGTTGGTTCTCGGAGCCTACGGGCACTCTCGTCTCCGCGAGTTTGTCTTCGGAGGCGTCACCCGTGACCTCACCAACGACGCGCAGGTGCCGCTTCTCCTAAGCCACTAGGTCCACGATCCGGCACCCATATCCCGTATGCCCCGCTCAGGCCCGACAAAGCAATCAACACATACACAACTAAGAGGACACCAAATGCCCACGCCCAAATTCCTGCCATCAATGCGCCGTGTCAGGTTGGAACTCGCCCGCGACCACGACCACCCAGAAGGCAGCCGGTCACGAGGCTATGACTTCATCGCTCCGCTCGACGAGGGCGGCAACATCATCGATGCGGATTGGCGTGCATCAAAGGAGCAGTGTCGAGTCAAACGGTTCTGGGAAGGTGAGCCCGACGAGGTTGGACACATCGTCAGAAAGCGCGGTGGGCGCTGGGCCTTCCACTATGACATCCACGGAGATGCCGAAAGCGATGAGACGGGCTATCGCTTTGCCGAGCATGCCTTCAAGCCCGGCGAGTATGTCTCGATCATGGAGCACGACGGTGTCCTGCGGACGTTCAAAGTTATGTCTGTTGTCGAGGTCGACTAGGAGCGTTGCCCAAAAGCAGCACGACGAAAGGCCCCATAAAACCGCCAAAACACCCGCGTCTTGAACGTTAGTGTGAGCTCTTTCTAACACACTGTTGCCCGAACTTGCCTGATTAAAAAGGCGACAGCGTGCCGCGCTGCACAAAATCATCGCAATATCGCCCGACTTCGCTGCACGCGCGAGCGGACGCTAGCCTGTGAAACGCACAGCTCTGCGCGCTGTGAGCCAAATCGAAGATGTCACCGACGACGTGCGTTGCACAATTTCTCTGCAGGTTTTGGCAAATTTCCAATCTTGAGTTCTTCAAACTGAGTCACCTAAGCTGAAGACAACGACAAGAAAAGAGCCAGGGTCGCCCAAGTGAAATCAGGCCGCCGATAAAGCGGTTACTAACTGATACTTGGAGATAGATCATGATCGAGATTGTTTTGTCAGTATGCCTCTTGGCAAATCCTGCTGATTGTAAAGACGTCAAGATGCTCCAGATGGCGGAAAAAGTGACGCCATACATGTGCATGTTCCGTGGCCAGGTCGCAGCGATGCGCTGGGCGGAAGGCCACCCCAAATACAAAATCGCAAAATGGAAGTGCCAAGAAGCTCGTGAGTTCGCCAAGCTTTGACCTCGCTTATCCGGTGGCGCCGATAATCCGGTTTGGCGTCGCTTGCCCTGCCCGCCGTGTTTGTGGCGGGCGAAGGTAGGCAGAGCGCACATCGCCACCGCGCCAAGTCCTGGCACGCTTTTCCGGCTTAGGCAAAAAATACTCTCCTCAGAGTATTTCAGAATACGCCCACCTGCCCTATCTTGCCGCGCTCATTTCAAGAGGCGATCGGATAGTCGCCATCACGCGCAGGAGGGCCCAATGTCCGACAACGGCACGCCAGACAAACCAAGCTTCTCAACGCTCGCAATCCATGCCGGAGCAGCCCCGGATCCGGCTACCGGCTCCCGCGCGACCCCAATCTACCAAACGACGTCGTACGTCTTTAATGACGCCGACCACGCTGCTGCGCTCTTCAACCTCGAAGTCTTCGGCAACATCTACACCCGCATCATGAACCCGACGCAGGCGGTTCTGGAATCACGCGTCGCAGCCCTCGAAAATGGGACCGCGGCGCTTGCAGTAGCATCAGGCCACGCCGCGCAATTCCTTACCTTTCACACGTTGTTGGAACCCGGAGATGAGTTCGTCGCTGCTCGCCAGCTCTATGGCGGGTCCGTGAACCAATTCAATCACGCGTTCAAAAAATTCGACTGGCACGTCAAGTGGGCCGACGGCACTGACCCCGAATCCATCAAAGCTGCCATCACCGACAAAACGAAAGCCATCTTCTGCGAATCCATTGCCAACCCTGGCGGCGTTGTCATGGACCTGGAGGCCATCGGCAAAATCGCCAAGGAAGCCGGCATCCCATTGATTGTCGACAACACACTCGCTTCGCCATTCTTGTGCCAGCCAAAAGATTTTGGTGCGGACATCGTACTTCACTCGCTGACCAAATTCATGGGCGGCCAAGGCAACTCGGTTGGCGGTGTCATCGTCGATTGCGGAACCTTCGACTGGCTCAATGCCAAACACCGCTACGCCACAATGGTTGAGCCCAATCCGTCCTACGGCGGCATGAAGTTAGCCGAGACGTTTGGTGACTTTGCCTTCGCCATCGCTTGCCGTGTCATGGGCCTGCGCGACATCGGCCCGGCCATTGCTCCCATGAACGCTTTCCTCATTATGAACGGTATCGAGACCCTGCCGCTCAGGATGGAACGCCATTGTCAGAACGCACTTGCTGTGGCCGAGTGGCTCGAAAAGCATCCGGCCGTCGCTTGGGTCAATTACGCAGGCCTGCCGAGCAATGCCAACCACGCAATGCAGCAGAAGATCTGCCCGAAAGGTGCAGGTGCCGTCTTCACGTTCGGCTTGAAAGGTGGATATGACGCGGGCGTCAACTTCGTCTCCAGCCTGAACCTGTTCTCGCATCTTGCCAACATCGGCGACACACGAAGCCTTGTAATCCATCCCGCTTCGACAACGCACCGCCAGCTCACCGATGAACAACGCGTTGCGGCCGGAGCGGGTCCAGATGTTGTCCGCCTGTCGGTCGGCATTGAAGATAAAGCCGACATCATCGCCGACTTGGAACAGGCTTTGGCGCAAGTCGGCTGAGGTCGACGGATCGCCACGCAGAAAACGTGACGGGCCAAGAGACACGGCCCGTCATGCTGCTCCTCTAAGTTGCCCAACAAGTCGGGCAACTGAACGAGACAGGCAACATAACTTAGAGAGGGTGTTGTCCAGAGCCGAGGTGACGACTGGCTCTCTATCGCCTAAGCAAATTCAGGGAACCATCGCTGCATACAGCGGTCACGATAGGCCACAAGATTGGCTTTGCTCTTGGCGTGCGCCAGCATCGGAGAGTCAAACGTTTCGCACAACGCACCTGCCACGGTCGAAAACACAGACGCATCAAATGCCGTTGGTTCCGCACCGAGAAGATAAGGCTTATCACCAAGCACACCGGCGATCGCATCGACACCGCGATTGCCAAGTTTCACAACCTCATCGCGGGAGTGCCGTCCAAAGCCTTGGCCCCAGATATCCCGCTTTACCTGCCGTCGCACCATTGCAATGACAAGCGGACGCATTGGGCCAGGGACGACATCAAAAAACACCCGGGGTCCAGCATCGAAGTTCGCGTCGATAAGCCAGCGCTCATATACGATCGCCCAGTAGATGTTGTCTTCGCACAGCTTCTCGACAGACCAGCCTATTGCCCTTTGTTCGTCCGTTAGGCCAGCCTCCAAGTCGACGCCGTACTTCTCTTCGAGATGCCACCGAATAAAGGTAGAGTCCGCCACCTGCAGCCCATCGTCATCCAGAAAGGGCCCCTTCTTCTTCGGAGCTTTGCGCGGATCGCAGATGCCGGACTCATAATCGAGTCCCGCCATCTTCATGAGCACCATGGCCTTCATGCAAAACGGGCTCGGGTCCGGTAGGCCGAAGTTCGGTCCAAAGACATAAAGTGTACGCATTACTCAACCTCGTCAGCCATCCATGCGTCGGCCAGCGCGCCTATTAGCGGCATCAGCCATGATTGGTGATCGCCACATAGTCAGGATCATCCTGCGCTTCGCGCTCGAACTGTAGGAAGTCGTAGTAGCCGCAGTTGTCTTTATTGGGAAAGTCGCGACACACAGCCGGTCTTGCTTCATAGATTGTGCAGCGCCGCTCAGTCGTATCGAAGAACCGGCAGATTTTGCCGTAATGCGGGTCCTTCTTGCGCTTCATGACGTACTTCTTGCCATACTCTTCCTTGGTGAACTTCTCGCGCGCATCGTCGAAGCTCATATCATGATGGCTGGCAAGTCGCTCGACATCGCGTTTCTTGAGCTGGATGAGCGGATAAGAACAGCAGTACCCTGGACAGTTCAGACAGTCGTAGCCCTTCGCCATTATCGGCCCCCATGAATCTCTCCGGTATTGGACATCAGACATCACCTATGAAGGCCTGCTGTCAACGCGCGAACCAGGTCCCAAACAGGTGATTTTGGGGTTGTCCTGAGAAAACGACACACACGCCTTTAGTCAGCCCGGATCGCCAAATGTGATACCAAGCGGCCACACTTAGCCGCCGCTGGAAACCATGGGACGAATCAGCCAGATGCCAGCGCCACACTTTCTCCGCTATGGTCTGACCTCTAAAGATACTATCGGTGTGTGTGTTTTAGTTCCTGGGGGCGAACCCGTATGTCTGATGTGGCCCGCGTATCACCTGACGGTGAAACGCCCGTCAATCCCTACAGCCTGTTAGAAGCCGTCAACCGCTCAAGTGATACGGCGCATACGGCATGGCTGATCTTTATGGGCATCATGACCTATCTCATGATTGCGGTCGCCGGGGTAACACACACCAACTTGCTGCTCGAAACACCGGTTGCCCTGCCAATTTTGCAGGTCGACATTCCGCTGACCCAGTTTTTCCAATTCGCGCCCGTTGTCTTGGTGTTGTTCCACCTGGGCGTGATTTCCCAGCTCGTACTTCTCGCCCGCAAGGCTTTGGAATTCGACCACGCCATCAGGCTCTTGGAAACAAGCCACCGCCGCACCCATCCGTTGCGCCTGGAACTTCATAACCTGTTTTTCGTGCAAGCCATCGCCGGCCCTTCGCGCTCCAAGGTGATGGGCAGCTTTCTACACATCATGAGCTGGCTGTCGCTCGTCATCCTGCCGGTTGTGTTGCTTCTGTACATGCAAGTTGTGTTCTTGCCGTACCACGATCCCGTTATCACCTGGACGAACCGCATCGCACTTGTTGTTGATGTCATGATGCTGGTGCTGATCGGCGTCTTCCTGATGCGGGCCGAAACCTCTTTCTTCAAAGCCTTCGCGCGCACCAGCGCGTCCCACCCCGTCAGTTTCTTGATGACGACAATCGTGCTGGGTTTCGTGACCGTGTTCTCGTTCTTTGTGGCGACGATCCCAGGCGAAGCAATGGACTCCATCAGCAAGCATTTCTTCTGGCAGATGGACGAAGACAAAAGCACCTCCGGACCAAAGTACTTCACGAGCTCAACGGCGATACCTCTCATCCCAGTCGATTCCGAAGGCGCGCTATTTGGGATTTTCCGCCGCAACTTGAAGGTTACTGACGCCGATCTCGTTTCA
Organism: Filomicrobium sp.; assembly: GCA_040219445.1. Lineage (GTDB taxonomy): Bacteria > Pseudomonadota > Alphaproteobacteria > Rhizobiales > Hyphomicrobiaceae > Filomicrobium. The sequence goes on from JAVJSM010000004.1 coordinate 289,221, forward strand.
GATCGCGCCGTCACAGAGGGTGAGCCAACGCTCAAGCTGCGTAATCGCGACCTGCGCCACGCACGTCTCGACCGCTCAGACATGCATCAGGCTGATCTGACGGGGGCTGATCTTTCGCAAGCAAGTCTCGATGGCACTGACCTGCGCAACGCAACCATGCAGTGCGCGGAACTGAACGCGCTACGCCTAAAGAACGACCGCGAGAAAGCCAAGTGTGTACGCGCTGTCGGGACGAATTTTGCTCGCGCCGAACTCTCAGGCGCGTTGATGACCGGCATTGATGCCCGCGGAGCAATCTTTGAAGAAGCAATTCTTGAAGATGCAGACGTTGTGGAAGCTTTGCTTTCGGGCGCCAACTTTTCCCAAGCCCGGCTGGACAAAGCCAACCTAACCGGTGGTGTTGAAGCCCAAGGCGCGAACTTCGCGATCGCATCACTGCAGGGCACGAACTTAAACGGTGCCAGACTATTCGGCGCTGACTTCCGCTGGGCCTCGATGCAGGCTGCCATCTTGGACTATGCCCGCCTGGAGGGCGCGCTGGTAGAAGGTTCTGATCTCGAAGCAGCCAGCCTCTATAAGGCGTACCTCCAGGGCACCGATTTCAAATCCGCCAAGATGCGCGCAGCTGATTTGCGCGGAGCTCGCATCTGGCAGACAACGCCGCCCGACCTCTCGAAGTCAGATCTTATCGACCTGGAAAATGTCTCGATAAAGCCGCTCGATGAGGCAGCGACCCAAAGGCTTGAGGACATGCTTTCGCGGATCAGCAGTTCGCGGCTGCAGGCTCATGTCCGCGAGGCTCTGACCAAATTGTTGGACGAACAAAAGATGACGGAGTGGCAAGGGTCTCCTGAGCGTCAGAACTGGTTGTCAATTGCAGGTAGCGGAGCCAGAACGTCTGCGCCAAGACCGCCAAGGCCTGTGCCGGTCGATCCAGAGTCGCCCTTTGCATCGCCAGATCGGGATAGCTTCGACGCACCTGCACCGTCTGCTGCCAGCAGCTATTATGGCCAACAACTGACCGAGCACCTTGAAACGATGGTTTGCCGCGTTCGCTGGATCAATGGCGCGGTTGCGACCGGTGTCGCCCTGCGCGCGATTTCACCACAGTTCCGTGGAGACCTTGCTGCCATCGATGAGCGCATCTCTGATGAAGAGTGCGTTGCAGCCCAAGGCGTCCCAAGCCGCGTTGTCCGGGAATTGCAATCGACAGCCGACCGCGCCCGCGGCGATTGAGGCACGAGCCCTATTAGAAGCAGGCTGGCTTGGCGGGCAGTAGTGGCCTAGGTTGCGTTCAAGGCCGAACAGCCCCTACTTGCTCAGCCGCCCCTTGCCCTTTTTCCGCCTCGCACTTAATCTAGAACAAAGAAAGAACACTATGCGTGGCCGAATTCATCACCTGAGGCCGCAACAAATCCACGTAAAGGTTCGAAAATCGTGGACAAAAACACACTGCCACTTCGGTGGTCTGCACAACACGTTACTGTGGCCCCTAGAATCAGCCGCGTCTCGGCTATCGTAGCAACAAACCGTTGAGCAGCCCGCGTCGGTGCCCAACAGGCAAGCACTACCCGGTTGTGCTTCAAAATAGGGCCCCAGAGTCGGTGGATTTATTGGTGGATCTGTTGATCGGCAAACCCGCCATCCAAGCTTGGCGACGAACGTGAAGACGGCCCCGGCGGCACACGAATAAAGCAAAGGAGCCTGAAATGGCTGGATCAGTGAACAAAGTCATCCTCGTCGGAAATCTCGGCCGCGACCCCGAGATCCGCCGCACGCAGGACGGCCGTCCGATTGCCAACCTGCGCATCGCGACATCCGAAACGTGGCGCGACAAGAACAGCGGCGAGCGCCGCGAGCGCACCGAATGGCACTCTGTCGTGATTTTCAACGAAGGCCTTTGCAAGGTTGCGGAACAATACCTGCGCAAAGGTTCCAAGGTTTACGTCGAGGGGCAGCTGCAAACGCGCAAGTGGCAGGGTCAGGACGGCCAAGATCGCTATTCAACCGAGGTTGTGCTTCAGGGGTTTGGCGGAACGCTTCACATGTTGGATGCACGTGGCGGTGGCGGCGGTGCCGGCATGAGCGACGGTGGCCAGTCCGGCTATGATGACCGCGGCGGTTATGACGAGCCACGTGGCGGGTCTGGCGGCGGTTCAGGGCCGAGCGGTGGTTTTGATAAAACCCTGGACGATGAAATTCCGTTCTGATCTGAGGTCGCTGCGTGGACCTTCCACATCAAAACCCTGCGCCGCAAATATGCCGGTTTGGGGACCGGATCGTACTGCGCCCACGTAAATCCTAGTGCAACTTCAAAGGGGTTCTCGGCCATTGGCGGAGGACCCCTTTTCAGGTCTCACATCTCTGAGCCTGTTCGCCCTTTGCGGCTCTGCGGACGCGCGGCAATCACCGCTGTTTGCCGTTGTGCAACCTCAGGTGACCTTTTCGACGGTGCGCTCTGCTCCATAATGTCTTCGGCCTCAACGCTTGCAAGTTCTGTTTCGTGTTCGACCTCCGCAGCCCGCGTTTCACATGAAACACGAATGTGCAATTCGAAAGGTTGGACAGCCGCAGCCGCGGTCCGATCTTAGGAAGCTAATGGTGCATCGGGATTGGCATAGCCACCAAGGTGCGCCTTGCGGATGTCGCGAACAACACCAACAAGCCCTTCACACTCGTCAATGCCCGCACATCATCGGAACGCGAGATTTGGTGTCAGGAAACTTAGCCGGTAGCGAAACATCGCCTTAGCAAACCGAGGCCACGGAGCCGTTAGACGTCAGCTCCCACGCTGAATTCCACAGCTCCATGGCCTCGGGAGAATTTATTGAGCAGGTGCGTCTGCACCCTCGTCTTTCTTCATTGTACCTTCTGCGGCTTCTTTGGCTTTGTTGTAGGCGTCGCCAGCAGCTTCCTTCGTTTTTTCGTAAGCTTCCCCGGCCACCTGCTTGGTTTTCTCATAGGCCTCGCCAGCTGCTTCTTTCGCTTTCTCCAAAGCTGGGCCAGCTTGCTCCTTGGCTTTGTTGTAAGCGTCTTTTGTCGTCTCAGTCGTTTTGTCGGTTAGTTCGCGTGCTTTTTCCATTGCCCGCTCAAGTAGGGACTTCTTAGGCTCCGCCCGCTTAAACTCAGCGACCGATTTGAGCATTTCCTGATCCACATTCGGCAGCACCACAACCCGCTTGCCGTTGTCCTCGCGGAATTCAAGCGCACCCAAGCTGACGCCGACACGCTTCTCAGCGACGCCGAGGAACCCACCGGTGCCCATGATAACGCCCTGGACACGGTTCCAGTCGTTGAGGATCACGTCCTCAATATCCCCGATGATCTTGCCATCTGACCCCTGCACCTTGGCACCGATGAGAACATCTTTGGCGAGGTAGTGGTCTTCAGGTTGCGCCTCGATAAAGGTATTGGCGGGCAATGAGGCAGCGCCGCTCGCAGGCTCCTCCGCCAACGCTGGCAGCGCGAGGGTCGCGACAAAGGCCGCAGCAACGAGCGATTTCAGGGTATTCATAGGAATTTATTCCTCCATCCACTTCAGTGAGGGGCCAAAAAGAACCACGCGTACCACCGCACCTGTTCACCCCGGTCGAAAACCTACAGTTCGATCTAGTTATCAGATGTGACGCCAGCAAGTCAGACGGGGGTCTGTTCATGCTGCTCCAGACAAGAAAAACACTTTAAAATCCACTTTTTCGGTGGGGACCTAACCGCTTGGAGTGAGGCGAGATTGCGGCATGCCCGCTCGATGCGCTAAATAGACGGTGAATCGAGCCAGGCGGTCGGGATTTAGCCTAGTTGGCCCCTTTGAAGCCTGCCTCGCGCCTTCCGTTAGCCTTCGTGGAAAACCGACATAGTGGCAGACAATTCAAATACGCCCGGCGACGGTGCCGGCGGCCCGCACGACATCCGGCCCGTCTCGATCACCGACGAGATGAAGCGCTCATACCTTGAGTATGCGATGAGCGTGATCGTGTCGCGTGCGCTACCTGATGTGCGCGACGGACTAAAGCCGGTGCACCGCCGCATCCTCTACACCATGGGTGAGATGGGGCTGAGCTGGAACAAGCCCTACAAGAAATCGGCACGCGTCGTTGGCGATGTGATGGGTAAGCTCCATCCACACGGCGATTCCGCTATTTACGACGCCTTGGTGCGCCTGGCGCAGGACTTCTCAATGAGCCTGCCGCTAATCGATGGGCAGGGCAACTTCGGCTCCGTCGACGGCGATCCACCGGCCGCAATGCGGTACACCGAATGCCGACTTGAGAAGGTCGCCGAAACGCTGCTCGACGATCTCGACAAGGATACCGTCGATTTCCAGGAAAACTACGACGGGTCGGAAACGGAACCGACGGTTCTACCGGCGAAGTATCCCAACCTTTTGGTCAATGGTGCTGGCGGTATCGCCGTCGGTATGGCGACCAATATTCCACCACACAACCTTGGCGAAGTGATCGATGGCTGTCTTGCCGTGCTCGACAATCCAGCCGTTGGCATTGATGAGCTAATCGAGATCATTCCCGGCCCCGACTTCCCAACCGGTGGCTTGATCCTTGGACGTTCCGGCATCAACGCCGCCTACCACAAAGGCCGCGGATCCGTTGTCATGCGGTCCAAGGTTGACGTTGAGGAAATCCGCAAAGACCGAAACGCACTCGTCGTGACGGCCATTCCCTACCAGGTCAACAAGCGCGTTCTCATTGAGAAAATCGCCGACCTCGTACGCGAAAAGCGCGTCGAAGGCATTTCAGATATCTGGGACGAATCGAACCGCGATGGCATGCGCGTCGTCATCGAGTTGAAGCGGGATGCGGTACCTGACGTCGTATTGAACCAGCTGTGGCGCTTCTCGGACCTACAGACATCCTTCGGCGCAAACATGCTGGCTATCAACGGAGGCCGGCCCGAGCAGCTCAATCTGAAGGATATGCTGCAGGCCTTCACAGCCTTCCGTCAGGAAGTCGTGACGCGCCGCACGAAATACCTTCTCAACAAAGCCCGTGATCGCGCCCACGTTCTCGTCGGCTTGGCAATTGCAGTTGCCAACATCGATGAAGTTATCAACCTGATCCGGCGCGCGGCCTCCCCCGCTGTCGCAAAAGATCAGCTCATGGAACGAGACTGGCCCGCCCGCGATATTGCACCGCTTGTCGAACTGATCGCTGATCCACGCCACAAGGTGCAGGCCGACGGGACCTACAAGCTTTCCGAAGAGCAGGCCAAGGCAATACTGGAATTGCGCCTGTCCCGCCTTACCGCGCTCGGCCGTGATGAGATCGGCGATGAGCTAAAAAAGATTGGCGAGGAGATCAAGGATTACCTCGACATCTTGTCTTCGCGCCTTCGTATCATCGACATCATCAAAGGCGAACTCACCGAAATCCGCGAGCAGTTCGCTGTTCCGCGTCGCACCGAGATCGTCGATATCGAGGGTGAAGTTGACGACGAAGACCTCATCCAGCGCGAAGACGTCGTCGTCACTGTTACACACAAGGGCTACATCAAGCGCGTCCCGTTGGCGACGTACCGCGCGCAGCGGCGCGGCGGCAAGGGTCGCTCGGGCCTGAATACGCGCGACGAAGATTTTGTTACTCAGATCTTTATCGGCTCGACCCACACGCCGGTCTTGTTCTTCTCCTCCCGAGGTATGTGCTACCGCATGAAGGTCTGGCGCTTGCCAGCCGGCACGCCGCAGTCGCAGGGCAAGGCGCTGGTCAATCTCCTGCCGCTTGAGCAGGGCGAATGGATCACTTCGATCCTGCCACTACCAGAAGACACCGAGACCTATTCCGAACTGCAGCTGATGTTTGCCACTCAGTCCGGAAATGTTCGCCGCAACGCCCTGGGCGACTTCGAAAACATCAACCGCAATGGCAAGATCGCCATGAAGCTGGAAGAGGGCGACCGTATCGTCGACGTCCGCATCTGCCGCCCTGACGAGAATGTCCTCCTCACGACGGCCAAAGGCCAATGCATCCGTTTCCCTGTCGAAGACGTGCGCATCTTCAAGGGACGCGACTCAATCGGCGTTAGAGGGATCAGGTTGTCAGACGAAGATCAGCTGATCTCCATGGCGATCCTGTTGCCGATGGACGCGACGCCGGAGGAGCGTGCGGCGTACCTCAAGATGTCTGCAGCTCTTAGGCGAGCCCAAAACGGGCATGATGAGGAGGAAGAGGTAGCGCCGCCTGTCGATACTGACGAGGAGGGCACCAGCGAGTCGACGGAGCTTTCTGACGACCGCTTCGCTGCAATGGCCGCGCGCGAGCAGTTTGTCTTCACGGTCTCGGAGCGCGGTTTCGGCAAACGAAGTTCGTCCTACGAATACCGCACCTCCGGTCGAGGCGGTAAAGGCATTGTCGCTATGGTCGCCAACGATCGAAACGGCAAACTCGCGGCCTCCTTCCCAATCGAAGACACCGACCAAATCATGCTCGTTACCAATGCCGGGCAGATTATTCGAACGACGGTGGAAGAAGTCAGGATCGCCGGACGCAATACGCAAGGCGTTCGCATCTTCCGAACCGACGAGGAAGAAAAGGTTGTTTCCGTAGAGCGGATTACCGATGTCGGTGATGAGCCATCCGAAGACGACGCCGCTGAAGGCACAGGGGATGCAACAACGTCCGAAGCTGCGCCCGATGGCGACACAGCACCGGGTAGCGACAAAGCCACTGAGGCTAACTTTGGCGATGGCGACACAGAGGACACCTCAGACAGCGAAGGCGACGCGTAGATTAACGCGCAGGGCCGCACCACCCGTGAAATAAAAAACGCTGCGCAGTTCTGCGCAGCGTTTTCTGGTTCTACCAATTAGGACCGGTCGCCCACCCCCCTGGGCAACTGCCTCACTCTTGCGGCAAAGTCCCTCCGTGCAGAACCATGGTTGCGTTGCAAATCGGGCTTTCCCGGCAAAGCTTCTTGATGCTTTTCACGATAGCCCTGCTTCGACCAATCGTCGCCACAACACCACGAGCCTTCAGCCGGGTCATGATCCGGCTCAGCGTATCAGCGTTTAGCGAGAGGTAGTCAGCGATATCATTGCGGGATAACGGCAGGTCACACGTCACCGTATCATTTACAACCTGACCCGTCCGCAAACCCAGTTCGAGAATGAATGCGGCTACTCGCGATTCACTCGATAAAGCGGAAAGTCTGGCGATATGCAGGTTGCTACGCGCAAACATATCTGCGGTCTGCTTACCCACAGCCTTGTCGAGCATGCGCAAGTCTTCAGGAGAGTTTGCAACTGAGCTCTGACGAATTCGAACAAGGTCGGCTTCCGTCATCGCGATCAGATCTGCCGACGCAAACGGAGGTACAAGGTCGACCATAAAGAAATCGCCGGGATAGAAGATCGACAGCGGCTGCTGACGTTCGCCTGCGCACACCGAGTTTAAGATTAAGAGGCCCGACTTAACGAAATAAAGCGTGTCTGGATTTTTAAAGTCGACCGGAAGCCGCTGGCGACGGCGTGCCTTCACAGCAACGCCATACGTTGCCAGCACCTCCTCAAGCGCCTGTTCAGAACCGGTGTCACTCGCTACCGGACCATTGGTAAATGCTTCCGCAGCACCGACCGGAGCCGATTCGAAACCATTTGTTGGACTGCTTTTTCGAGTTTTCATCTATGCCTTCCCCATCCCCACAAAGGGGGGGTCGATTGAGAAAAGCAAATTGAGCGCTTCGCAAGCGCGAAGCATTGACACTTATCAAGTAATGGTGAGTCAAATTCGTCGCACTTTTGGCTAAAGGATGAGTACGGCGCAACGGCGCGATTTGATCCAAATCAACAGATCAGTTGCAGGGCTGCAACAAGGCAGTGTAACCGGCAGCCTAGCTGACTAGAGTCAGTGAAAGTGGCCATTCCTCACTCGTAAATCACTGAGATTCTCTGCTTTCTTCTCATCAACCAATCGAGTCGGAGTTCCATGCAGTACTCGACGGTATTGAGGGGAATAGGCAAATGAAATCAATTAAGGGCTTTGTACTTGCTGCTGTTGTTTCCGTCGGCGCTACGCTCGGAACCATTCAGGCCAGCTCCGCCGGCGACTATAGCGGCGACTTCATGATCAAGGCAGGCGTCTCTGGCGTTCTTCCAAACTCGGAATTTGACGGTTTGTTCGTGAATGGCGCGCCAAACCTGTCTGGTGACATTGCTGAAGTCGATGACTCATGGGTCCCATCGCTCACGCTCAGCTACTTCATCACGAAGAACATTGCTGCAGAACTGTTCTGCTGCTTCGCACAGCACGGCATCGAAGGTAAGGGCCCGCTGAACGGCGTCGAGCTCGGCGAAACAATGATCTTCCCGCCGATCCTTTCGCTGCAGTATCACTTCAACCCGATCAACGGCATCAAACCATATGTTGGCGCCGGTGTTCAGTTCATCCACTTCTTCGACGAAGAGCCTGAAGATATTGGCACTGACCTCGAAATCGACTCTGCATTTGGCTTCAGCCTTCAGGCCGGTGTTGATGTTGAGCTTGGCAAGGGTTGGTATGCTGGCGCGGACGTCCGCTACACTTGGCTGGAATCCGAAGCTACGATCACCACTGCTGGTGGCGACCGTCTGACTACCGACTTCGACCTTGATCCGCTGATCGTCAGTGCGCACGTTGGTTACCGCTTCAACCTGTTCTCACGCAGACAGCCAGCAATGGAACCACTGAAGTAATCCGACAGTTCCAGGGTTTAGCTTACGAACCCTCTCGGAATTAGAAAAAGCCCAGCAAGATCTGCTGGGCTTTTTTGTTTTTTGAATGCGGTGTCAATCTCACCATATATCGACATTCTCTCCCGCCGCCCGGCGTTTCTCCCGCCATTCGGAAAGCCACCGCTGGAAGTTCGGTTCGCTCTTGTAGCCACCCGAAGCCACGTATACGAGCGTGCCCATGAAGTGGAACGGTTTCCAATAGCCGCTTAACCGCCAGGCCTCAGCATCGAGCGCTGTCTTGCCCTTCACTTCGGCTGGATCAGCCGGGAAAAAACTGATCGTCGGCGTGAAGTTCACCCGCATCTTCCTAGCGAGTTGACGCTCTTCCATCTCCGTGCCGTCGAAATCGGTCACTGAGCGCGCGCCATAAAGGTTGAGCTGCACAACAACGAACTTCTCCTGGATGTATTTCAGGATGTCGGGTTGCTTGAGGTTTACCGCATGCATCTCGCGGCAGTACGGACAGCCATTTTGTTCCCATAAGATCACGAGCGATTTTCCCGCCTCATGAGCTTCGGCAACATCATCGCTCAGCTCAAGAAAGGACTCATGAAACCAGGGCTGTGTATGCAGTCCATCATCATTGACCTGCAGCTCATCAGCCGTGACCGATCCAGCAGGTAAAACCGCGGATCCAGCAGCCGCTGCGCTCAGCAGCATTGTTTGGCGGCGTGTAATCTTCATTGGCGTCTCCCATTACATTTTTTGTTTTGAAAGCAATTGGACAGTGCAGGCCTTGATCCCAGCGTATGTCATTTTGGGCGGGATCGGGCACAAAAAGCGCGCTGACGTGCCGACCCTGCGTAGAGCCTCAAAAGCGGGGTGGGCGTCAACAACGGCCTGGTTAGTTGCCGGCCGTGAAACGGCAACGTTAGAGTGCGTCAGATAACGCTTAGAGCCATAACCGACTCCAGGGGTTCGAAAATACGCTGCAAGTTGCTATTGCTGACACCACCACACAACCAAGCTTTGGACAAAAAATACCGACGCCGCAGCACGAAACGGCGCAAACCTGAGGACACACATGGCCCGTATTGGCTTTTACTCCGGCTCCTTCGATCCCGTTACCTTCGGACATACCGATGTGATCGCCAGAGCCGCAGAGCTTGTCGACAGGCTTGTCATTGGTGTTGGCCTGCACCCGAGCAAGGCACCTCTCTTCACGGCACAGGAACGCGTTGAAATGCTACGCAAGGAAACCGTGCTGATTGCGGACAAGAGCGGGACTGAGATCGATATAACGACCTTCGATAACTTGGCAGTCGATGCCGCACGCGCCGAAGGTGCGACCGTCATTTTTCGAGGATTGCGCGACGGTACAGACTTTGATTACGAGATGCAGATGGCCGGCATGAACGGGGCGATGGCTCCGGACATTCAAACCGTATTCGTTGCAGCCTCTCCGCAGGTCCGGCACATCGCCGCAAACCTTGTTCGTCAGGTTGCCAAAATGGGTGGCGACGTCAGCGCCTTTGTGTCGCCAGAGATCGAAGCGTGCCTGCGCGACCGTTGCGGCACCCAAGAGTGATGCGGGACTGCAGTTGACGGCATTCGTACATCGGCATCACAGAACGCAGCACTGAGCATTGTCGCAACTCCAGCGGACGCAGCCCGCATTCCAGTTATCGCCCCGAAAGGGCTTAGACCCCATTACCGCCCTAAGCCCTGACCCTCAGGCCCAAATGTTGGGCTATAGGCGGCGTGCGTTGTAACAAGCGGACCCATCACTGAGTTAGATACGTCTTGCATATGTGCTGTGGAATCGCCTCGCGGGTTAAGCCCTGATTGGCAAGTTCGTCGTCGGACAGGTGGTTTAGACGCTCATAATCGCGCGAGGCCAAATTTGCCTGCTGCAGCGCGCAGAAGAACGCGCCAACCGCGGAAAACACAGAGCTGACTGTGCTAAGAATTACGTCGTCTAATGGAACGCGATTAGGTAGGGACTGAGCCATGATCATCACCCCTCTGGTGTAGCACCACACTTTCGTGGCATTTGGTATACCAGAAATATGCACCGCAATATAATGTATTGCAATGCACAAAAAGACGGGGCTGAGTTGCGCATCGCGCATACCTGGCCCATGCGGGGTTACTGCCCGAGGATTGGGAGCATACTTCTTAGAAATGGCGGGATGTGCCCAATATAGTCAGGCGGGATGCTTGCAAAGTCATCTGGGCATCGCTAAGTGTTGGCGTCCAAAAATAAGCGCACCGACAGTACGCGCTTCGACAGCAAAAGCGTCGCTAATGCCCTTGTAGCTCAGCTGGTAGAGCACCTGATTTGTAATCAGGGGGTCGGGAGTTCAAGTCTCTCCGGGGGCACCAATATTTTCAATGAGTTACGAACAATCGCGGTATTTCCGTAAATGCGATTGGTTCAGGTCCTATGGAAACCCCGTTCTTCTATGCTCAGGAAGCTGACGAGTCAGCCGCCTAAAACCCGACCGCCGCGGCTCTTTCTAAGTGGAAGAACAACGGCCTTACAGATATCGCTGACATTCCGCCACTTGTCCGACTCCTAGTGGGTGACGGCTGTTAGATAACTGGTCAGTGCATCTTCGCCAATGGTGGCTACACGACGCGGTAGCGTGCGCAGAACAAAGCGGGTCGAGGCTATCCACGCCCCTTTGCCAGCAACACACCCTTCATGGGCTCAACCGGCGTTGGAAAGCCAATTTGCAATAACAGGCGCGGCCGCTCCGAATACCCAAGAACACCGCGTGAGCTCTCGGCATAAAGATCCCGCGAGTTGTCTTCGTCCTGTCAGCTTGCAAGCGCCGGCGTTTCCGCGCTGACAAAAGCAATCCGTTAAAACTCATTCTCCACGTCCGAACTTCGCTCACCTCTGCGGCAGCACTATTGCGTTAAGATCACGAGATTGTGCATTGCAGCAATTTTAGCTATTTTGGGATGATCAGTACCCAACGCTTGGGTTGATAGCTCCTTGATTTCGCAGCGGTTCGCTACACGAGGCATGAGCATGACAGATAACGACAATGTCACCATTGAAGGTCTGAGAATAACGCAAGAGCTGAAGGGGCGATCTGCAATCGTCACTGGTTCGACAAGCGGTATTGGGTTGGGAATTGCACAAGCCTTCGCCGAAGCCGGCATCAATGTCATGATCAACGGTTTTGGTGAACTCGATGAGATCGAACAAACTCGACAAGATCTTGAGGAAATTTGCCCCAAGGTTCTGGCATCCTGCGACGAGCTAAAACGCATCTGCGGCGTCAAAGCCGTCTATTCGCGTGCCGACATGAGCAAACCGAACGAAGTGCGCGACATGGTAAGACGGGCGCATGATGAGTTTGGAAGGCTCGACATCATCGTGAACAACGCCGGCATCCAGCACGTGGAAGAAATTGAAAACTTCCCGCAAGAGAAATGGGATGCAATTCTTGCAATCAATCTATCTTCCGCATTTCACACGATCGCAACCGCATTGCCTTTCATGAAGGCTCAGGGTTTTGGCCGGATTATCAATGTTGCTTCGGCTCACGGGCTCGTTGCTTCACCCTACAAATCAGCCTACGTGGCCGCAAAACACGGCATTCTCGGGTTAACCAAAACGGTCGCTCTAGAAGGTGCCGAACATGGCATCACCGCGAATGCGATCTGTCCAGGTTATGTTCGCACGCCGCTGGTCGAGAAACAGATTCCGGAAACCGCGAAGGCGCGAGGCATGACAGAAGAGCAAGTCGTTCGTGACGTGATCCTCGCAGCACAGCCAACAAAAGAGTTCGTAACCACCGAACAGATCGGTCGGCTTGCCGTATTTCTTTGCCGTGACGCAGCTTCGTCGATCAATGGTGCTTCCTTGCCGGTGGATGGTGGATGGACGGCGCAATAATACGCGTAGGCTCGGCAGCGCTCACGGTGACGCTGCTAAACGTAAAGCCTAGGCGCCCAATCGCAGCTGCGTTCACAATGTGAGGAAACCGATCTTGGACCAAAACCCGCCTGAAACAAAAGCTGTGAACTTAGCGCTTCAAGGCGGCGGCGCCCACGGCGCGTTTACATGGGGCGTGCTTGATAGATTACTCGAATGCCCAGTGCTCAGCTTCGACGCGGTAACGGGAGCATCAGCCGGAGCAATGAATGCAGTGGCGCTAGCCGATGGTCTCGCTGATGGCTGTCGGACAGAAGCGAGAGAACGCTTGGCCGCATTCTGGGGGCAGATTGCGAAGCTTGCGCAAAGTAGTCCGTTCCAGCCGACGCTTTGGGATTCCGCCATGGGAAATTGGAATCTCAATCAGTCGCCGATGTTCTTGTGGTATCAAATGGTGTCCCAGGTCGTCAGCCCCTACGATACCAATCCCTTCAATTACAATCCGCTCTTGGAGTCGATTTGCAAATTGATCGATTTCGATCGCGTTCGACGCAGTCCCGTGGGCGTCTATATCACGGCGACAAATGTCCATACGGGACGTGGGCGCGTGTTTGAGGCAGCAGAGCTGACCGCGAAACACGTTATGGCGTCAGCGTGCCTGCCGCAGCTTTATAAGGCCGTCGAGATCGATGGCGTACCCTATTGGGACGGTGGCTTTATGGGAAATCCGCCGCTCTGGCCGCTGTTTGAGAATGCACCCAGCTCGGATGTGATCATCGTCCAAATCAATCCGTTCTCTAGAGAGGAAACCCCAAAATCGGCTCAAGATATTTCCGACCGGCTGAACGAAATCACATTCAATGCGTCGCTTGTTCGCGAACTTCGTGCCGTTGATTTTGTTGCCAGGCTAATAGCATCGGGTCGTCTGGATGGAACGGGTTATCGGAACATTAGGATCCATGTTGTCGAAGACGAAGAGTTCCTCTCGACACTTGGTGCGTCATCCAAACTAAACGCAAGCGCATCCTTCTTCGAATTGCTCTTCGAAAAAGGGCGTGCCGCAGCTGACGGCTGGCTCAATGAGAACCTCGCCGACATCGGCAAGCGATCAACAATTGACCTTGCTGGCTTGTTCGGTCGCGAACATGATGCGCTCGATGGTGAACGCATTACCAGAAAAGCCCGGGTGCATTCTGACCAATAAGACGTTGCGCGCCTTAGATCCATCGCCAAATCAAAACATACTTTGCGGCATCAAACGCCAGACTAGGTCCCGCAGAATGTTTGATGCACGACCTCTTCTGGGCGTGGAGGCATGGCATAACGTTCGGCTCCCGGCTGTTCGTCGAATGGCGTCGCAAGCACGCCAAGCAACTTCTGAAGCGGTTCGAAATCGTTTTCGCGCTCCGCCGCCGACAGCACCTCCTCGACAAGGTGATTGCGCGGGATGTATATTGGATTGGCTGCGAGCATCATGGCCTGCCGATTGGCCGGGTCTCCGGCTGGCTCTTCCGCGAGCCGTGCTCGCCAGGCCTTCAACCAGCGTTCAATCGCCGCCTGATCCTCAAACAACATCATGAAGTCGCGGTCGTCGCACTCCGGTCCAGCCAAGTACGCCAACGCTCGGAAGGTCACGGTATAGTCAGTTTTGGCATCAATCATCAGACCAAGAAGTTCGCCGATCAAAGATCGATCGTCGTCTCTGGCGCTGAGCAAGCCAAGTTTGCGACGTTGACCGGCCAGGTGCGCGGCTTCGAAACGCGGTGCGAATGTTGCCAAAGCCTCCTTCGCCAGCTCGACCGCTCGAGTTACATCAGCGTCCAATAACGGCAGCAAGCATTCGGCAAATCGCGTCAGGTTCCAGTGCGCGATGGACGGCTGATTGGTGTAGGCGTAGCGACCCATCTCATCAACTGAACTGAAAACCGTCGCTGGATCATACGTATCCATGAACGCACAGGGGCCGAAGTCGATCGTCTCACCTGAAATCGCCATGTTGTCTGTATTCATCACGCCGTGAATAAAGCCGACGAGCAGCCACTGAGCTACAAGTTCGGCCTGACTCGAGATGACTTGATCTAGAAACGACAGGTAGCGGTTTTCAGCTTTGAGGCAGTCTGGGTAATGCCTAGCAATCGAATAGTCTGCGAGGACGCGAACCGCCTCCGTGTCCTGTCGTGCCGCGAAGTACTGGAACGTTCCCACGCGGATGTGGCTCGCCGCAACACGTGTCATAACGGCACCGGGCAGTAGGCACTCGCGTCGCACGCGTTCTCCGGTTGCCACGACAGCAAGTGCACGAGTTGTGCGTATGCCAAAGGAGTGCATAGCCTCACCGATCACGAGTTCGCGGAGCATGGGGCCGAGTGCCGCACGGCCATCTCCTCGACGTGAATACGGGGTGCGACCTGAGCCCTTGAGCTGGATGTCACTTCGCGCGCCTAAACGGTCGATTATCTCGCCAAGAAGGTGGGCACGACCGTCGCCCAGTTGCGGCGTAAAAAAACCAAACTGGTGGCCGGCGTAGACCTGAGAAATCGGCTCCGAACCGTTGGGCACACGATTACCACTCAAAGCAGCAACACCCTCGGGCGAAGCAAGCCGAGACACATCCAATCCCAATTCGTCCGCCAACGTAGTGTTGAGATAAACGAGTGTGGGCTCGGCTACTGGGCTCGGACTGAGTTTGACAAAGAACCGCTCTGGAAGCCGGGCATAGGTGTTTGTGAACGCAAAGAGGTCATCGCCATTAGGCGTTTTGGGCGTGATGAAATCTTGCATGCTGCCTGTCACGTTTTGAGCTCCCGAGAATCCACCCTGCGATATCGAAGCTGTAGCCGATGAAGTTACGCTAAACGAGCCGCTTTGGCATGCCCAAGTTCCAGTGAGTATTCGGCTGTCTAAATCCCACAGTCTATACCGATGGTATTGAGGCTTGGCCGTTATTTGCAGCGCTCGGGGCAACCACAGTGGCTCGGCACCGACAACTCAATGCCAGTACGGTGGCTCCGGCGGTTCGTCACCGTCGCTGCCTCTCCGGTCGTCGTAAGGCAGCGTCATGATCGCCGCGCCCATCTTCATGCTTCCAAACGTCAGGCCGCAAAACGTGAAGAGCATCAACAGTGGAACCACCGGCTCGCTGCTCTCCGACAGCAAATCCTTTAGACCGGCGACGTTGAACAGAACAAGCAGCGCAGCAAACGCCACACCCAGAGCCACGCCCATTCCGCAATGAACGGCAAGGAAGAAAAGCAACATCGGCATCGGCTCGCGCTTCCGCCGCGCGTTATGTTTTGGATCGTGCTGATCAACCATGCGCCACCACCATGCATATCCGAGCCAGGATGAAACTGCGTTCAGTTCGCCGGATCTCTAATCACAGGACACACCCCAAACTGAAACGTCATTTTGCCTAAGACAAAAGCCTACAGGAATGGTGCCGCGCGACGCAACGCGCCACAACGTACCAGAGGCCGTTTAGTGCCTTTTGTCAGAGCAGAACGCGAATATGACGAGCGATGCACAATACACCGGACCTGAATGGCGCTGATCAGGCTCGCCGCGGGTCGAGAACACATGGCTCAGCGGTCGCTACAGGATCAGCGCCGCAACCATCGCCGCAGGTCAATAACGGAGAAAACAATTCCACCAAGTGCTAGCAGGCTCGGAAGCCCGGTAAAGATCCCCATCATGACGATCATAAACCCGGTTTCGAAGAACCACCGATAGGTCGGGTCAGTGCATTTTACGGTCCCGCTGGAGGCATCCTCGCACACGCCAAGTAAGAACGGGCCAAACAACGCAATGGCACCGAACAGCATAACAGCCAGCGCCAAATAGCAAAGAACCCGCAGCAGCGGCATGATGATACGCACGGGTCCGTCCCTCACATGTTCTTATTGAATCAGGCTAATCAGCCACGGACAAAGCCGTCAAGTCAGCGTCGAGGGGAGCTGTAGAACAATCAGCACCTATGCCGACTTGCCAGACCGCGATGCCCCAGCCCCAATTTCAATAAGATCTATTTGCCTAGTCTGGCATCATGAACGCCGTTGTCGATTACGCCTGGGCCGAGACGCCCTGCTGACGGTAATCTCCGCTAGGCTGTGAAACGATGCGCTCCGCGTTCTTGAAGGCCGACACATTCAATGGAGCGGCCGAAGTTTTACATGTCTCACTCGACAATTGCTTCAGAAAACGTGCCGTATTTCGGGCCACGTTTGACGCGAACAGAATTTTGCGATGCCCAAGTCCGCGGACCTCTTCAACCTGCACATTTTTGCCCGCAGCAGCAACGTCATGCGCGTTCTCAATAGTGACCTCATTGTCGTCTGCGCAATGGATCAGAAGCGCTGGGCGGTTGATACGGCGAATGAACCTTGCCGCATTGAGTTCATGGAGCGGATATTGCGCCGTATGTTCCAGACGCTTCTCAAACTCAAGCACAGCCGTGCCCGAGAGTCGCAAGCTGTCGGCAAACTCCGTCATGATATCGCAGAAATCATTCGGCATCGAGATAAACACATAACCGCGCATAGGTCGCGCTTTGCCAACGGCTTTACCTCCGGCAGATGCGAGTAGCGAAACTAGTCCACCCAACGAGTGCGAGACTGTGAAGTCGACGGAGCCATAGTGGTCAATGACATCCGTGACTGCACGCGCGCAAGAAACGATGCTGGTTGTCACACCGGGGCTCAATCCGTGAGCGGGCAGGTCGACAAGTAGAACACGAAAGCCAGCCCGGCGAAGGCTTTCGGCAATCATTGCCATAAAAGACGCTTCGCAAGTCCAACCGTGGATTACAAGAACGGTTTCAACCGGGCCAGAATTGGAAGCCGCTTTCTCAGGCTCAAGAATATAGGTGCAGACCTTGCCGTCTCTGGTTTCCACCATGCGTTGGGTTGCGTGCCGGAGATGTTTGCGGGTTCGCGAGACCTGTGCCTCGTGGTCCGATGCCCGACGATCAGACAGATGTGGCGTGCAGAAGCGTTCGTAGGCGAGATCTCCTGCCGCGTCCACTGATGCACTCAGTATCGAATTAAAGCTCCGGTTCTCGTGCGTCTCGTCCAAAAGCGCCATGTCTGTTGCCCCTTACGTGCGAAAGCCTCGTTGGAAGCAACTTGCCAAAGTCTGACGCCAATTAGGATTACCTAGGGAACAGCACAGCATCCCATCATGAGCTGGGTGCCCACCGCGAGTTCGCCCAAAGCCAAGAAACCGAAACCGAACTCTTACAACAAAGGAAAAACTCGAATGGCTTTTTAAAATGGTTGCTTCGGCGATTTTGAAGTCCACCATATATCGAAAGCAATCAAAAGCGCATGATCACAAATAGAGAAAAACGAAAGTCCTGCGAAGAATCAACCTGCGTTGAATGAAGGATGCGGTCTCAAAAAACGTGATGATCAGAATGGGCAAAACTTATACCGCCGATTAACTATATTGCGCGCAATTATTATGCCTACCAACTAAACAAACGAATCCAAAAAAAAGCAAAAACCGGCAAGCGGATTATCAGATTAAACCGAAGAAACGAGTTCAAGATAATGAAGCAAAAATTCTGTTCTAGCCGGAGTCTGCTCTTGAAGGCGGCGCTAGCATTCGCTGTTGGTTCCGCATTGCTGGTCCAGCCCTACAATGTAATTGGAGCTCAAATCAGCCATGAACTGAAGAAAAGTTACAAGCGCCCGGAAACAATACCCTTTCCTGCAGAGAACCCTTATACGCCAGAAAAGGCTGCATTGGGCAAAATGCTTTATTTCGATCCGAGAGTAAGCCGCGCCCAAAACATGAACTGCGCCAGTTGCCACAACCCCTCTTTTGGCTGGGAGGCCCCGGTCTCAAAAGCAATTGGAGCACAAAACACCGAACTCGGACGCCATTCACCGACGATCTTAAACCAAGCTTGGGGTAAGAAGTTTTTCTGGGATGGCCGCGCGACAACGTTGGAAGAGCAGGCAAAGGGCCCAATTGAGGCTGATGTCGAAATGAACATGCCGCTCCACATGCTGGTGGAGCGCCTGAACCGCGTCGAAGAATATGCACAGTGGTTCAATCGGGTCTTTCCAGAAGACGGAATCACGGGAGACACGATCGCCAAAGCCATTGCTACGTACGAACGAACTGTTGTTGCCACTTACTCGCCATTTGATCGTTGGCTCGATGGAGACGAGGTCGCCATTTCCGCCGCTGCCAAAAGAGGCTTCACGCTGTTTAACGGCAAGGCACGTTGCGCCGATTGCCATTCGGGATGGAATTTCACGGATGATAAGTTCCACGACATTGGCCTGGCCAGCGAAGACATCGGCCGCGGAAAGTTAGAGCCGCACAATCAAAAAGCGCAATTTGCATTCAAGACGCCAGGGCTGAGGGATCTCACGCAGCGTATGCCATTCATGCACGATGGCTCACTCGCGACACTCGAGGACGTCGTTGTCCATTACGTTTCAGGTGGAATTCAAAGGCCTTCGTTGTCCCCACAGATGAAACCCCTCGATATGAATGACCAGGAAGTCAAAGATCTCGTGGCATTCTTGCAAACCTTGACGGGTCAAAAAGATATCGTCCCACTTCCAATTCTTCCAAACTAGGGTGCTGGATATGTCAATTCGACGGAAAATAGCCTTGGGTTTCGGCATTGTCGTTCTGATCGGCATGATTCAGGGTCTTTATCTCTACCGCAGCATTGATCAGTTATCAGTTTCGGTCCAAACCGTTTTTGAAGGACCGTTCACTGCCGTTGATCAGGCCCGTGATGCTTGGGGCGATTTCCGACATGTGCAGGACCATGTTGATAGCATCATGGCGATGACCAGTGCCGTACCAAGCTGGAAATCACTGCAAGAGTTTGAGAAACGCTTCAACACATTCAACGCGCACCTCCTAAAACTCGATAAGGCCGTTCATTCAGACAACGCCAAAAAGCTTTTGGCTGTTACAAAGAAGAACAGTGCATTCTGGAAGAAGAACGCCGAGATCTTGCTGGGCAAAGAACCGGCTCAATCAATTCCAGCGCCTCACTATATGGCAAGTGTAGCCCGATCAATCTCACAAGACCTGGACGCGCTTGTTGAAGCAACGCTGACGGACGCCCAGCTATTAGATAAGGCGATCCAGTCTGACATCTCGAACGCGGCGTTTTTCGCGCTGGCACTGGTGTTCGCCGGCCTTTTGCTCGGATCATCCTTGGCTGTCGCAATCAGCCTGAGCATCGTCAGACCACTCGCATCCCTTCAAGCCACCATGGCCTCAATTGCCGGCGGTCAATACGACACAGGAATTCCGCAGCTGAGCCGAACTGACGAAATAGGATCAATGGCGCAGGCTGTTGATGTCTTCCGCAAGAGCGCGATTGAGCGAGAAGCGTTGCAAGAAAAGCAACTGCTAGCACAGCAGGAAGACGCAAAACGCCAGCGGAAAATCGACAAGATGATTGCTGAATTCAGGGCCGAGGTTTCAACGAAACTCACATCCGTCCGAGATAATGTCGGCCAGATGGAGCAATCTGCAAGTTCTCTGTCAGATTCCGCGTTAGATACGAACAACAATGCGGAAAGCGCAACATCTGCTTCTGCCGAAGCCGAGCGAAACGTTCAAACGGTCGCAGCCGCTTCCGAGCAACTCTCATCGTCCGTCAACGAAATCTCTGCACGTGTCATTGAGACAACTCAAATCGTATCGCGTGCTGCAGATGCAGCGCAGGCCTCAGATGAGAAAGTGACAAGCCTCTCGGATGCTGCGCAAAACATCAGCAACGTGATTAGGCTCATCCAGGATATTGCTGAACAAACCAATCTCCTGGCGCTGAATGCCACCATTGAAGCAGCACGCGCAGGTGAGGCGGGAAGTGGCTTTGCTGTCGTTGCTGCGGAAGTGAAAGAACTGGCCAATCAAACTGGAAAAGCTACCGAGGGAATCACAGCCCAAGTGGCAAGCATCCAGACCGAAACAAACAGCGCGGTGGAATCGATCCGCGAGATCGCAGCCATTATGCAAGATGTCTCAGCAAATACGACCTCGATCGCAGCGGCTGTCGAACAACAGGGTGCTTCAACAACCGAGATATCACGTAACACACAAAGCGTTGCGCTTGGCGCGAGCGATGCGAATTCTCGAATAGCATCTGTACGCGCCTCGGCCGACGTTACATTTGAATCAGCACAGCAGATGCTGTCGTCATCCAAAGAAGTTGGCCAGCAAGCCGACAACCTTTCTCTTGTCGTCGACAACTTCCTGGAACGCGTGGCGGCCGCTTAGAAAGTAGAAAACGTACCACTAAGATAGCTAATTGCCCTTGTGAGCAATAAAGCCACGTTGTTGGTCTAGGACATAAGCCGTGAGGGCTGCCAACTCGCGCGACTCCCATGGCAACGGCTTGGAGTCCATGGTTATGACGAGGCAGAGTTGCACCATCTCGTCGGCCTCAACTGCATCCATCCCAGCACGCTTTTTGGCCATGCCGACAGCATGAGGGTAGGGAAGTAAGAACGACTCTTCGTAGGCCTCATACTTGAAGTGGCACGACTTACAGGTAAGGCCGTTTTCGCTGATCTTTAAACTGTCAAAGAGCTTCTTGCCCTCTGCAAGAAGCTTGTCGCCGTCGGGTGCCGTGTAAGGCCCGACATCCGCTGGCCGGGTGACGACCGCTGCATCCACTTTCTTGCCACCGGCATTCGCAGGGACCACGAACGCAACGACAACCGCGAGCACACCTGCGACGCCGCGCATCCACATTACATCAAACAACCGGCTAAGAGCAAAAAACGACACGTTCCGCATCTCCCAAAAAGGTTGCTCAGGTGCAAGTTTCACCGGCCCCTGAGCAATCGCTGCATTACCCGAACATGCGCGCGAAGAAACCTTTCTTCTGCGGCGGCTCCACCTCTGCTGCTGCAGCCACCATGACGTCTTGCAACGTTGTGTAGGTTGTCAGCCACGCGTCTTTGACCTCCGCCGTGAAATCATCGCCAAGACCTTTTTCAAGCGTGTAGATCAGCGCCTCACCGACAGGCTTGTAATGATCTGCGGTCACGCCGTAAGCAACGTGCTTGCGTCCGAGGTCCTGAACAGCAGGTATGATCGTTTCAACCTGATGCAGGTTGTTGACAGCTGTCCCAAGCATGCCCATCAGCTTCATTTTCTGATCGCCCATTTGTTCTGGGAACATTGAACGGACTTGTGGGGCGATTTCGAACAGGCGGGCATAGAAGATGTCAGCAGCTTGAGAGGCAATTGGTTCGACCTTCTTAAAGCTTTCCTGCACAAGTTTGATCTTTTCAGGCGTCATTGCGCGCTCCTTTTTTCAATGTGTGAGGTTAGATACTATGCGCGGGACATCAAAATGATGCCCCGCCGAAAAATCAGTTCGTCATCGGGATGCGGATAACGACGCCGCCCATCACATCGCCAACCTTGAAGTCGGTCCGAGGCGTATCCTTGTGATTGTTGTGGCAGCTGGCGCAAACCTTGGCGACCGCAACGTCGGCGTAGACGGCGGTGAAGTACTTTTTGCCGCCAAGCGTTTCTTCGCCGTAGAAGTTCTTGCCCTTGTTTTCCTCGATGTATTTCAGGCCGGTTTTTTCGACTTCAGTACGTGGTGCGTTCTGCTTGTTGATCGGCCAAAGCGACAGCAGCGAGTAGCTGAATTTGTCTGTCTTGTCGGCAACATGCTCAGCACCGAAGCGGAACATCTGCGCAGGCAGGGGCAGTGCCTGATCATCCTCAAAGTGCTCGGAAGCCTTGATGACTTTTTCTTTCGCGGCGAGACGTTGGACAACCTTTTTGGTGTAGACGGTGCGGTCAGCCACCATCACCGCGATCAGCATATCGGCAACGTCCTTGTACTCGACGCCCTTAGCCGTGACGGTTGCCGCGGCGCCACCGCTGAGAATCGCACCAGCTGCAATAGCAGATGCCATCAGCGTCTTTGAGATCTTGAGCATGATCATAACTCCATGGTTTGTGTGATTGGTCCAAGTGCACGTGCCACCTACTTTGCCCCTCGCTCTTTCACGCGCTTCATGACCCAATCGATGCTTTCGACATGGGCAGAGGGGCGCCCATCGAAATTGCGTTTGACGAGATCCGGATCTGCGAGGGCATCGATCGAGAAGCCGAGCCCATGGCAATTCATGCAGACCGAGCGGATCATCTTTTCATTTGGTCGAAGGTTGGCGTTCTGGTTGTGGTTGGCCAGAAGCACCTCGTCAAAACCGCCTTCATCTTCCATCCACTGACGCGGCATGTGGCAGGTGGCACAACTGACACCACTGCCCTTCGCTCCGGTGCCGGAAACTTCGGCTTGCCAAAGTTTGTGGTGCGGCGAGCCTTCGTAGGCTTTGGTGTGTTCGTCGGCATGACATGAGGTGCAAGAAGAAACTTGTGCTGTTTTGGTGTTGAACTCGTGCGCCCCGTGACAGCTCGTGCACGTCAGCTCGGTGTGAGCGACTTTCGATTGCATCGGAATGCGTGCGAGTTCCGGTCGCATAGGCGTCAGCGGCTTGTCGCGGAAGAGACCGAAAAGCCCAGCTGTCTCACTCAACATCTTGTCGGCGAGACGCATTCCATGCTTGCCCTGCAACCACGTCGCGGTTTCCAGGCTATGGCAGGTCGCACAGACTTTGTGGTTTGGTTTCTCAACCCAGTTCGCTTTGATGGTCTCTGCTGTTTTCTGTTCTGGGGCGTGGCAGCCCCCGCAATTGACGCCCGCTTTGGCATGCGAAGTTGCGAGCCACTGAGACATGACTTCCGCGTCTCCAGCATGCGCCTTAGGAGCGTTTGCCTGCTCAGCACTCGTCAGTGGGTCGCCAACCGCAGCAATCTCGATTTTCTGTTTGTTGTAACGAACGATCGGACGCTCTTTCAGCTCCGGCTTGGTCGCATGCTTTTCTAGAAAATCTTCATAAAGCGCGGTGTTGTCGTGATAGTTGTGACACCCGGCAGTAGCGCAGGTATCGAACGCCAGATCCTTATGACTTGGCCTGTTCTTCCCAACGTCCTCGTGGCACAAGGCGCAGTAGTCGGTTGGCAGCGTAACGCCCATCGGCCGGGTTTCATTTGGTCGGTGCTCGGTATGACAGGTAATGCACTTATTGGCCGCGAGCTTCTCTAGCCGATCCGCATTTCTTGGATCGCGAAACTTTTTGATCGGGTGGGAATCTTTCGCGGCGTCGAGCTCCGCGGCGTGGCAACCCTTGCAGGTCTTTTCGATTTCATCCCGCCCAGAGAATGCGCTGGTGTGGCAAGCCCCGCACGCCAGTTCAATCTGGTGGTGACCGCTCGTTGTTTTGCCAATCAAGAGGTTGGCACGAGTTGCCCCACCAAAATACATCCCAGACACCAGGATGGCGCCGCCGACGGCTGTCGAAAGTAGCCAGATGATCCAGAGTTTCGCTGTCTTTCCCATGTCCGCCCGTCAGTAGAAATAGACTGTAAGGATGTGGATGCCGAGCAGTAGTGGGAACGGCCAGAACGCGATGAGGTGCATCCAGAATGAAGCCGATCGCAAACGCGCAGCACTTTGGGCGTTGCTGAAAACGCGGTGTTCTAGTGCGGTCGCGAGGCCCGCGATACCACCGGCGACAGCTAACCCAAGGAAGGTCAGCATCAGCCACATGTTGAGATTTGCCCCGAGTCGGAAACCGGTGTGCGCGAATAGGGCAACAAGTGCCGCAACGCCGATCACCAAGTGGAAGATACGCCAACCAGAGAACCCACCGATGCGAAGGAACGGCACACGTTTCCTCAGCGATAGAATGGCCGCAAGAGCTGACAGCGCGAGCAACGTGTAACCACTCACTTGTTTCGTATAGCTGTCGAGATACAAGAGGTCTGCGAGCCCGCGATCAGCTATTTCGCCTGCTGTTGGAACTATTGGCAGAAGCAACGTCAGAACGGCTACGACCGCAGCAACAACCGAGAAGGCCGCAATCGTTGTTGACGCTGCCACCGGTTCTCGCGGTGCCGGAGCATCGAGCAACTCACCGATATGGACTTTGCAGCTTCCACAAACCGTTGATGCGCCTGTATCGCGCTTGACGTCATCAAGCGTTACCGCACCAAGCGCAATAGAATCTCCGATCTGGCCGCGCGTGACACCGGTACAGTTGCAAACAGTCGCCGCCCGCGGCCATTCCTTGACGCTTTTCGGTTCGGTTTTCGGCCAAAGCAATCCGGTGCTGCGAAACCGTCTGATCTGCCACGGAAACAGATACGCGCGCGCCTTCAGTGCTTCTTGCAATCGGCCCAGCTCTGTCCAGTCGCCGAGCGCAACAGCGCCAACAAGCCGGTTCCGGCTGAGGACGAGTCGCCTATAAACGGTGCCGTCATCGTTTTCGAATTCAAGCGTCGTGACGTCTCGCCGCTGTTCAAGTTGCTCAACGTCTCCCATGCTGAAGACATCAGTCCCGATAATCTTCAGTTTGCTGGCAGGGAGGGAGCCAGAATAAGCCCCCCGCCCCGTAGCGATATGGTTTGCAGCAGTCGTTGCTTGCTCAAATCCCGGTCCCACCAATCCGTAGATGTGACCGTTGAATTCAGCACATTCCCCCACGGCGTAAATGTTGGGATCGCTGGTTTGCATGGTGGCACCGACTTTGATGCCACGACCAACAACCAAGCCAACATCACGCGCCAGTTCCATGTTCGGTCGGATGCCGGTGCAGATAATCGCCGTATCGCATTCCAGAGCTTCTCGGCCAGACAACTCGACCGACTCTAAGCGGCTGTCACCATGAAACGCAGCGACGCGCACGCCGGTCAGGACGTTGAGCCCCATACGTTCGACGGCGCTTTTGAGTAGATCACCACCGCGCCGGTCGAGCTGGCGCGACATCAGGTGCGTCTCATGCTCAACAACCCAAGTTTCAACACCGCGGTCAAGCATGCCGCGGGCTGCTTCGAGCCCCAGAAGTCCACCGCCAACGACTAGGCAGCGGCGGGAGCGGAACGTACGTGCGATTAGTTTTTCGACATCGTCGAAATTGCGGAACGTGTAGATGCCTGGCAGGTCGATGCCCGGAATTGGAGGCACATGCGCGCGAGATCCGGTGCAAACCACGAGTTTGTCGTAGGGAAAGACGCGGCCGTGTTTCGTAGTGACCGATTTCGCTTCACGATCAATCTCAACAATGCTGTTATCAGAGTAGAGCGCAACAGTCCCGGGGCCTTGAAAATCGAGCGCTTGCTCAACTTGGCCGAGTTGGACATCCCCGCTCAAAAGAGGTGTCAGTTTGACCCTGTTGTAAGGCTTCCAGCGTTCGGAGTTAAACAGCGTGACTTGGCATCCAAGACGACTGAGTTCTTGCGAAACGCGAATGCCTGAGGGGCCGCCACCAATAACAACAATTGGCCCTGTGGTCTGGCTGGCAGCGCGAACGTCACCCTTCGACGAACCGAAGGGAATGGCTCCCGAAATCGATTTGTTGTTGAGAATAACGTTCATCCTGTTTCGCGCCCCCACGAAACGACGAGGATGAACCGAGCCCACGCATTCAACATCTCGCCTCCATAGCTTTCTCGGTGATTGCCCGCCCAACGAAGACAAACAATCTCGAATGCCAGGCACAAAAATGTGCCGGCGCTAATTGGCGACGTTGCCGAAAGTAGAGACCCGACGTTGGATCATGAAGGTCAATTCAACACAGATGCGTTGCCGACCTTCAGAAGCACAAAAGCCAAATTCATGCCAAGTGAATGTTTTCCATTTAGCGCAGTAAAAACAGAGGCTTGAGGGTGCTAGAGGGTGCGCACAATAATTGTGCGGTGCAAAAGAGATAATCAAAAATTAATGCAAACTGATTGTTTGTTCATCGTTCGGCATCATAATGCAGAAAGTAAACGAGAAGAAATAAATGTAGTTGTTTTTGACTTTAGTTTAAGCCGGTGCGTGAGTTTCGTATTTCATCAGAAAAAACCAATTTCATTTCGAAATGACACCGATATCGCACCGGTAAACCACGACTGAAGTAGGTCGGGAGAAAGAGCCGCAAGCTCTCAAAAACGATCGTCTAATCGACACGTCGATGGACATCTTCGTCTGCTTAATGGGGGGGCTCATACAACTGTTCAGGAGCCGCCGTGCGACGCGGTGCGAAGCTTCGGCCTGAGATGCGTCGGCGTGGAGCGTAGTCGGATCACAGGACTCCCCATACGAGCATCAAGACCCAACGGAGCGGTCTGGGGGATTACAAAACAGCATCATCAACCGATGCGCGATGGACAGCGACCACCGCCGCTTCGATATGAAATGCAGCCCAAGCGGAGATGCCGAGAATTTTCGCACCATCTTCAATCAAGACATGCATGTAACCTTCGGAGGTCGCGACGACGTCAACGCCGACGCTGAGCGTGAGCAACCCGAGTGCCACAACAAACATCGTTTTACGCCCGGCAAACAGAAGGTCCCGCGCAAACCAAAGGTAGCCCAGGGTCAGCGCACCATAGATTCCGTAGACAAGTTTTTGCGGAACGCCGAGGGCTGGCAGAACGTTTTCATGGATCAGGAAGAGATCATCCAGCGCCATCCAACCGCTGAAGAGGCCGGAAGCCAGGAAAACCGCCGCCATCTGCTGAGCTTGCGCGGAAAAACCGCGACCAAGCCACAAGACCATCGCTGAGAACAAACAGATGGACGCTGTCGCACACCACAGCAAGATCCCAACGTTGGACAGAGCGCCGTAATAAATCCGGCAACACCCAGCAGAGGCCATCTCGGCAACGGTTAACGGGTCTTTGGTGAGATAAGCCAGCGGTGTCACAGTTTGCGTAGCGGCAATGGCAAGGAGAGCGCCGACTGGGACAAACGCAAGCAGATAGACAAGAAAACTCGTCATCCGTGTTTGTTCTGCGGCATGGCCGTTAACCGTCAGGATTGGTTCAAAGCGGGGCGAACTCACCATCAACATCGGACACTCTCATTACCTGCATTAAAACGTAAGGAGGATCCGCAAGCACCGTGCCAGAATTTAAAAAAGCTTCACAATCAAAGACACAATCAATGTTTCGGGCATAGCAAATGCAGCATTGAATGCATTAACCATGGGTGGATCCCCGTGGGGTTGGGGAGCCACTAAAGGTGACCGCTAACCGTCGATCCGGGCACCCTGCTGCGATACTCAACCATCAACGAAAGCTCAGCAAACTATTGCGCCCTCTTGGTCGCTTCCAGTGTCAAAACACGCAAGTTTCCTGGACTGAAGTAGTCGCGAGCGACCCGCCGGACATCCTCAAGGGAGACATCCTCCAGGCCTTTTTTCCGAACCCGGGTGTAATCTCTCGGCAGTTCATCGATCCAAAGCCCCAAAAGCTGGTTAGCCAGTCGGGCGCTCGTGTCGATCCCCAACAGGTAGGAGCCATGCAAGCTTGATTTTGCGTTCGACAGCTCCTTCTCGCTTGGACCGCGTTCCGCCAGAGCGTCATAAATTTCTCGGACTGCTTCTATGGCTTCATCCATGTTGCCTGGTTGTGTCGTCAAAAGCCCAAGAGAAAACGAAGCAACGGGATCGGATAGGAGCTGGCTCGAGATGGCGTAGGTCAGCCCCCGCTTCACTCGCACTTCACGGGTGAGGCGCGCATCGAAGTTGCCGCTTCCCAGGATTTGATTAAGCACCATCGCAGGGAAAAAGTCAGCGTGCCCCAATGGCGGTAGTGGCAGTGCGAAAATCGCGGTCTCGACGGCGTGACCTTTCGGAGCAGCTTGCGTCTCGACAAACGCTATAGGCTTAGTCCGTGCCACAGCCGCCGGGTCACTGCTGGCCGGCAGATTACCAAAAACGTCGTCCACCAGCGCCACGGTATCTTCAGCACTAATTGCGCCCACGACAACAACATGCAGGCCCCCGCGATGAATCAATCGGGAGCGATGACTTAGAAGATCGCCATGCGTCAACGATCCCAGAGTTTCGGGCGTGCCCTCAACCTGCCGGGCGAGCGGATGTCCCTTAAACGCCCGTTTGTAGAACCTGCGGATCGCAATCCGCTGGGGGCTCCGATCCTTAAACGCGAGAGCCGCCAACTCTTCACGTCGAACCCGTTCAAAGTCATCCGCGTCAAGCTGCGGGCTATGCAACGCGAGTTTAAGAAGTTCAGTACTTCTGGGCAGAGCTTTTCGAAGCGTAACCAGGCCACCGGTAAAGGCGCGTTGAGAAACGGAGAACGTCAACTGCGTGCCGACATTTGCAAGCGCTTTTTTGAAGCCCCCTGCATCAAGCTCTCCAGCACCCTCGCCCACCATTTCGGCGAGCATACTGCCAAGCCCATCTTTCCCATCCGGGTCGAGTACGCTGCCACCGCGGATGGCAAAGCCGAGTGCCACAAGCGGTACACCATGATCCTCGGCCAACCACACTGTGATGCCCGACGGTGTTTGCAAGGCTTGAACAGACCGTGCGTGAACCGATCCCGCTGACGCCACGACGATAATGGCGACGACTACCAAAGCGGCAAACCAGCTAAAATTCGCGCGGGAAATAGATTGGAAAATCATCAATCACTCTCCTCGCGCCGCGGGCAAAAGCAAGCCTGTTACCGACCGCCGTGCCTGCAAGTAACGTTCAGCGGCAACTTTCACATCATCGAGTGTTACCGACTGAAGCAGCTCGGGCCGCTTGGAAATTGCTTCAACCGTTAGGCCCGCCGACAAACCCTCTCCGTAACGGACCGCGGTTTTCATTTGATTGTCACGCTCAAACACAAGTTTAGCTTCAATTTGAGACTTGGCACGGCTCAACTCTTCTTCCGTCACACCCGTCTTCGCGATTTCGGCCAACACCGCGTCGAGCGCTTCCTCAAAAGCCTGGCGCTGTTCTGGCTTTGCCACCAGCCCAAAGAGAGCCAGATGGCCCGCGTCACGTCCATTGCCAAAGTACCGGGCTCCGACTGCCAACGCAGCTTTACGCTCCGAAACGAGCTCCTGATGCATGCGGCTTGCTTCGCCTTCGCCAAGGATCGTCGCAAGAACTTCAAGGCTGGCAGCTTCTTTGGCATCGGCCGTCGAGTAGCTCGGCGTAAGATAGTAGCGAAAGAGCGTAGCTCGAGGCGTGCGAGGATCATTAAACACAATCCTGCGTGCAGCCAGTGGCTGCGGGATCGTCGTACGTACTCGTTCGGCAACAGCGTCGGACTTAGGAACCTTCCCATAGGTTGTTTCGGCCAGCTCTCGCAACTCCGCCGGAGTCACATCTCCCGCAACGATCACGAATGCGTTTTGCGGGCTGTAGTAGCGCCGATAGAACGCATCCGCCTGTTCTGGAGTGAGCGTTACGATTTCATCCGGCCAACCAATCGGTGGGCGGGAGTAACTGTGGTTCTGATAAAGCGTTGCGTAGAGTTGTTCGGTCAGCAGCTTGACCGGATCGCCTTCAACGTTCGAGCGGCGTTCTTCACGAACCACCAACCGTTCGGTCTTCACTTCACCTTCGTTCAACACGAGACCGCTCATTCGTGTCGCCTCGATTTGCATAACATCTTTTAGGTTTTCACGCGCGACGCGTTGGAAGTAGTAGGTCGAGTCATGCGTGGTGCGCGCGTTATCAACACCGCCAAGCCGGGAAATCGTTTCAGCATAAGGTTCCGGCGACTGCGCGTCATAAGACTTAAACATCAGGTGTTCGAGCAGATGAGCCAACCCTGAGGCTCCTTGCGGGTCGTCAATCGAACCGGCTTTGTACCAAACCATATGCGTCACGACCGGCAGGCGATGATCTGCAATCAAAACGACCTGTAGACCGTTTTCGAGCCGGAACTCGCTGGTCGTGCCGACAGCAGCAGATTGGGCTGCGGCCGGCAGGATGAATAACGAAGAGGCGAGCACTGCCGTGACGACATGCGAAAAGTAACTCGTCCAGGACATTGGTTTTGCAATTAGAGCCATGTCGAGATCACCGGAACCTTGATACACGCGCAGCCTGTTCGGCGATAACACGGGCATTGTGTGTATCAGGATCTCCGGCCAGATCGCCATCGATTTCGACATTTGGGTTGGACCACACCGGAAGTCGCGGACAGCCTTCGCAGCTGGCTTTGTAGCTCATCATTGTCCGCCACTTCGTAGCGTTGACGTAGCCATGACCAAACGGGAACGGTCGAGTTGACTTATCGAGCGCCCGGTCATGGCGCGCTCCAATCAAGTGACCGATCTCGTGCGCGACCGAAAATGTGGTGGTTGCACACTCATGATGAACGACGGCAAAAGCTTCATGGGCATCCGCAGCGACGCGTGTGGCGAGACCGCAACCTGTTGGACTGTCGACGATCAGCATCACGATATCCGCACGGTGCTTGTTCCGGAGCTCGTGGACGTCTTCCAGATGGGCGTCGCCGCGATCCGCCATCCGCCAGAGATGATTAAAGTGGTTCCCGCCAGTCTCGTCATAATCGACGGTCAAGACATCGGCGACTTCGACACGGACGCCATCAATCTTACTCGCGCGGAAGCTCTGATTGGTCTGTTCGACGGCGAGCGCCACCAAGTCCTGACGCACATTGGAATAAGCCTCTGCAACTTTTTTCGTCGTCAGAAATAGAACGGATATGACGGTGTCGCCGGCCTTGGCCTCAGATTTCTCCTTCGCAACCTCAGCCTTCTTTTTCTTTTCATTCTTGAATAATGGCAGATCTGCAAGGCCCGCCGGAAGCTCGTTCGACGTCTCTTTAGCGTCGGCAAGGTTGCGCAACATCTCGCCTTGCTGTTTGAGGAAGTCGCGCGGGGCCTGGGGATGTTCCGGTGGCATTTTTTCCGGCGCCATCTCAATAACAGCGTGTGTCTTGTCTTTCATCCGACGGATAACGTAGTTGCGCCCATCATGCTGAAAAGAGCCAGCCATCCCACCTTCAGGCCACCACATCAAACTAACCGGCAGCTTAGAACCTTGAATTTTTCCATGCCAGAAACACCCTTCTTTCGTGCTCTCGACATAGTATCTCTCGGCCTTGATGGTCTGGCCGTTTGGCAACGGAATCTGAATTTCAAATCTATCATCCAAGTATGTGGGACGGTTTCCAATAACCGGCTTGTCGCCGCGTGATAGCGCGTACTCCAACATCGCAGGACGTTTCACATCCATCATGGTGACTGACATCACCGCTTCCGATTGAAGCCGATCCAGCATTTCTTTGTTGGGTGTGGCACCGTCCTGCGAACCAAGCGACAGGATCTTCGTTGATTGCGCGCCGACCTCCGTCATCTCGATGCCTTGCTCATTTGCTGCATGCATCAACATGTCCGCCCGAGACGGATCAATCGACCACATCTCCGACTTACTCATCGTCAGTTTTTCTCCGCGAATGGCCCCAGCGATATCTTGCAGATAGCGATAGGCCATGCTGTCTCGCGGCGGCAGGTTCGACAACACAACGTCAAAACGAGCTTGGTCGTCAGAGGAAACATTCGTTTCACTCTGGCGCGGCTCCTCCGCTAACGCAGACGATTGAAGAAGGGGGGCAGCAGCGAGCAGAGCGACAACAGCAGCTGAACCAATTCGGGCTGCGATAGTTCTAAGCCGCGTCGTACCTGCTTTATCACCAGAGAGACTCATGGCGCACCTGTGCGTTGTGTTCCGCAAACATCAAGTCAGTTCGGAACAAAGGGCTCTAGTATAAAAGACTTGTTATTGGAAAGCTGGCAGCAGAACCGGCGGCTGGAGCACTCCAACCGCCGGCCGAAACAGCGAATTACTTCTTAGCTTCGCCATACTGGGAAAGTTCTTCCCAGAATTTTGCAGCATCTTTAACTTCACCGTACTGAGACATCTTAGTCCAGAAGCCAGCACCGAAGTTGCCTTCGTCGCCAGATTGGCAGGCGTCGAATGCGCGAAGTGCGGTACGGTTAATAGAAACGAGCGTCTCAGTCGAAACTTTAGCGTCGCCGCTGATCTTCTCCCAGAAATCCTGGTAGTTGGTGATGCAGTCAGCAGCGTGTGCTGGAGCGATTGCCATCAGGCTAACAACAGCTGCAGCAAGAGTCTTACGGATCATTTCGCTTCTCCATAAAAATTAGGCTCAAGTGAATTCACAGGACACTGCCTGCGTAGGCTCAGCAATTCCGATCCCTGGTTTGGAACCGCTGATCGATTAGATTTCTAAATTTTTCAGATTAGAAATAGAAATAACAACGGATCACCGTTGGGCGAGGTGAGCTACACCACTTTGTGAACGAAATGAGAGCAGTGCGTTATCGGCCATGATGGCGCTCCATCGAGCCTTGGTGGTCGATGACCCAACGACGTCGGAATTGCGATGCGTTTTCATCTGTTCCGACAAAGTGAATTTGCAACGACTTGTTCACGGAAGCGCTGTGGGTGCACCAAACACCAACGTCCAGGATTGGCCAAAAAGGTGAAAACGCGCGCATGAACGCCAGCTTTTCCAGCACAAAAGCCTGAACGCGCACGACGCCATTGCGCACATCCTTGATCTCCATCCTTTCAACCAACAGGAAAAGATGATTTGGGGCACCAGCCGAACTGCCTAAGACATCATCGCAAATACCGTGAAAAGAAACGCGCCTCATCTTGCTAACAGCGCCACCAGCAGGCTAGGTCAGAGGCCGCCAGAGTGAGGGCTTCAATCCGCACTTATGCCAGAACGCGCTTTGCCTCAGGAAAAACATGCCAATTAGACTTCGTTCGATCCTCGCTTTGTGCCTAGCCGGTTTCTGGCTGCCGATGACAACGCCTTCGCCGACCACCGCTCAAGAAGCCCCCCAGTTGACCAAAGAGCAGCAGGAAGAAGAAGCCAAACGCGCAGCTGAGGCACGTGAAGCACTGACGACCCTTCGCAATCTGTTGGCGTCCAGAAGCGAGCAGCAACAGGCGATCAAAGAGCAGAAGGAGAATCTTCGCGAGGCCAAAGAAGACGCCACCAGAAAAGAACTCGAGGCCAAGATCGCCGAAGCCCAGAACAAACTAGCGCAAACCGAGGCTCAGCTGACCGCGATCTCAACTGGTGTTGCCGACGACACCTTTTCTACACGCCAGGGCGAGCCCTTCGACCTTCAAAAAGAAATCGTCAGCCTCGCCGAGCCCTTCGTCAAGATGATGAAAGACGCAACAGCGACCGCGCGCGAAATCGACAAGCTGAATGCAACAAAGAGCGAGGCCGAACGCCAGGTCGAACTCTCGCGCAAAGCGCTTCTGCGCATCTACCAGTTGCGCAGCGCTTTGCCCCAACCAACAGGTGACAAAGACGAAAAGGCAAAAGCCGAGGATCTGATTGAAGCTGCGCATCTGGAAGCAAAACAGAAAGAGTGGCGCAAACGTTTACAAGAGGCCGAGGACCTCACCGAAACCGCCGATCAACAATTGCAGATCCGAATGGATCAGCAACTTAATTCGCCAAGCGGTATTGGCCAGTTTGCAACCGACTTCTTGCGCACCCGAGGTCTCAATCTCATCTTGGCTTTTGCGGCCTTCTTTGGAGTCTTCGCGCTCTTCCGCCTCGGAGCCCGCGCTCTCCTATTCGTACAAAGCCGACATGGCATCCAGCGAAACTTTGCCATGCGGGTCGGCGGCCTCATCTACCAGGTTCTCACCGTTGTCGTGTCGCTGTTCGCGATGCTGTTCGTCCTCAACATGTTGAACGATTGGATCCTACTCGGCATCACATCGATCTTCGCTGTGGCTATTGCGTGGATTGGATTGAAGATGCTGCCGGCGATTGTGGAACAAACCACGCTCCTCCTAAATCTCGGCGCAGTCCAGGAAGGCGAACGCGTTCTATTGAACGGTGTGCCCTGGCGTGTTGACCGCTTGGATCTCTATACCGACCTCGTCAACCCAGATCTCGAAGGTGGCACATTTACGCTGCCCGTCCGCGAACTTGTCGGTCTTCACTCACGGCCTGCAGCAAACGACGAAGCCTGGTTTCCAACCCGTAAGGGCGATTGGGCGCAACTCGCAGACGGCCGCACCGGAAAGGTCGTCATCCAAACACCGGAGTTGGTGCAGTTGGTCGAGCTGGGCGGATCGCGCATCACTTACGCAACGGCGGATTTTGTAGCCAACACACCTCGCAATCTGTCAACCGGTTACCGCGTGGAAGTGACCTTCGGTCTTGATTACCGGCACCAGGCTGAGGCCACCCGAGAGATTCCCGACAAAATTTCCGCGCATGTCGAAGCAGGTTTGAGAAAAATGCTGAAAGGAAAAGGGTTGCGCAACGTACAGGTCGAGTTGGCCGGAGCCGGCGACTCGTCAATCGACTATGAGGTCGAAGCCGATATCGACGGAGACTTTGCACACCTTTATGAAGATATCGAACGCGAAATGGCGCGGCTGTTGGTGGAGGCCTGCAACCTCAACAACTGGACTATTCCATTCCCTCAGATGGTCTTGCATCGCAGTGCATAAGCTCTAATAAGGCAAGAGGGACAACGCCCGCCGCGGGGATATAGTCTTAACGGGCGCCGTCCCCCTCAGCCCCAGACTTGATGAAACATCAAGCCAATTTGCGCTAGAAATGACGCCAGACGCGACCCTCCACAAATCCAGGCGAGGTGGTGGAGTGCGAACGTCTGGCGACACTTGCGCAACGGACGTATTCCAAGGGCGAGCACCACTTGTCTCAAGCAGCGCTCACCTCGGAGATAGGCCTGGCGACGGGAATGCGCCAGGACCATCTAATTACAAAAGAATACAAAAAAAGTCAACAAACGGCATGGCAGACAAACACCACGCGGGTAAGCAAGCAATCCGCAAAGCCAACTAAAAACCCTGGATGGTTCTCAGCGCGACCGACCCCGGTTAAAAACCATCGTCATGCCAATCAGCGTGCTGTCGTGAAACTGGATCTCAACAATCTGTTGGTCGTCTCGCACCCGGACATCCATTCTGGCTTTGAGATCGCTTCCAGAGACCTTCACCCTGAAACCCTTTGGCGTGAACTCGCCGGTAAGTTCGCCAGCCAATTCATAAACAGTCTCTGTCCAGGTGCCTTTGAGTTCTCCACCGGTGTTGGAGATCTCGCTCTTAACTTCGACCTTCCCGCCTGAGGTGGCACATCTCACAGCCTGCAGAAGCTGAGTTTTGGTTTCGCCGAAACGATAGGTCGCGCGACATTTGACTGTTTCCGGCTTCCCTTCACGCATCAACAGCCGACCCTGCCCCTGCCACCAGCCAAGAAGCGACTGGAAGCGGTCGTCCTGCGTCGGCTGCTCCACGGCATGAGATGCCGGAACAGCTAACGCCATGCCAAATACAAAAACGGCGGCTACAGTCAAAAAGACGCGTTTAAAGCACATAGGGCATGTCCTTGCAGTCGGGTAAGGGCAACGCAGATCAGTCAATCCATGATCGGCTACTACGCCGATATCGCAACACTCATTCATTGATCAAGCGCAAATGATCGAATAGGCGCGACCTGTTGCTGTTCGCCCAAGCATGCAACAGTTTGGATAAATTGGAGGCATAGCAGGACGCAGTCTCTTTGCGGAGTCGCGTCCACGCGCGTCTAAGAAGCCCTAAAGAAAAATATCGCCAGCGGTTAGGAATGTTGTGCCGGTAATGTCGATCGTAAAGTCCGCCCGACAATTGTCTATCACGTCCGCTTCTAGGCGAGCGCCGAAAACGCAGATAGGCCGGTCGAGGTTGGGTGCTCGACCGACCTATCCTACTAGGCGACGGAGAAGTCCTGTTCGGGGGATTTTTCCGTTGTGCCCAGAACCTTTTAGTAGAGCACCTTAGAACTTGATGCGGGCACCTGCGGTGACAACATCCAGATCGTTGAAGGAGTTGGCAACGTCGTTGTCGTCAACTTCGACGTGACGGTAGCCGAGGTAAAGTTCCATAGCTGCTGCATCGATCTTCTGAACGATGCCGGCGCCGTAGATGTCGACTTCCGAGTCAAGGTCGAGCGTGCCGCGGAAGTTCTCATTTTCAGTGCGCTGATACTCACCGTAGAATGCGGTTTTACCGAGCGAGTTGAACTTCTTCGAGATACCTGCGCGAACAGCGTAGTAGGTGTTCTCTTCATCGGCCGCACCGAGAGCTTCGATGTTGTCGAATTCACGGTAGGCACCAGCAGCAGTCACAAAGAGACCCGTTGGAGCGTGGATGACGGAGACAGAACCCGTCACAACTTGGTTCTCATCGCAAACACCGCCACGACCAGGAGCCGAGCAGGAGTTGTCGTTGGAGAGGCTGGAAGAGTCGGTCGAAACGCCGTAGCCGACAGCACCGGCAAGGCGGATGTCGCCGAATTCACCAGCGTAACGCAGAGCAACGTCCCAAGCGTCATCTTCACCCCAAGCAGCAGAAGCGCGGAAGCCTGCCATCGTTGGAGAGTCATAGCGAACGCGGTTGCCGCGGTTGAATTCGAAGCTACCACCACGGGTGTAGTCGTCGTAGTCGCCGCGACCGCCAGAACCAGGCTGGCGTGGGTCGATGCGCTCACCGAACTTCAGGTCGTCGAACTGAGCGATTACGTTCGTTCCCGATAGGTCGACCGTAGCTGTGCCATCGTTCGAGAAGCTGCCCTGACCGACAGAAACCTTACCGTAGGTTTTCGACTTGATGTACCACTCGGCCTTACGCAGGTTGATGGCAGAGTTGTCGTCGTTGTCTTCATCAACAACGTTCGAGTCAGCCGATTGGGCTTCGATTTCGATTTTGAAACCAGCAGACCAATCAGATGTGATTTTCGCTTTGCCTTTGAAGCCGAAGCGGGTCGAAGAAATGTCGTTGTCGACAACGTAGACATTGTTTTCTTCGCCGTTGTCCCAGAACATGACGGCGGTGTTGACCTGACCGTAAATTTTCAGGGAAACCTTGCGGTTACCTTTGCGAGCCGTGGTTGCTTCTAGTTCAGCAACACGCTCTTCGAGATCCGCGCAGCAGTCGCCGCCGAGATCTGCTGCAACAGCGTTCGTAGAGATGAACGCGACGCTTGCCATCAGCGCGGCAAGACCACCGAAACGAAAGCTCATACTAAGCTACCCCCAGATACTTGATACTAGGCAGCGCCGGGGTTCCACCAGCCGCTTGCCTCACAACGATTGAAGCCCCGTGGCACACACACCATGGCTTGACCTCGCAGTGGAAACTATGTGGATAAGCTTTCAGTGCGCTTTCATTGGCGTGACCAAAGAAACACGAACCAGTTTCAAGAAACCGTCATGCAGGTGCCGCATAAAGCGTGGGCGGAACTTTCATTTGAAACGGGGATCCCGCTGCGCTTGTAGTGCAGCGCATGGCAATCATCCTGCATGCGAATTCTTCATATACACGGCTCAGGTCAGCATGCGTCAGAGATTGCCGCGTTGTTGAAAAACACCGTGTTTTCAATCGATAGAGCGGCTTGTTTCAACGAGGCCTCCGAGATTGTCGCGACCAATGTTTATGACGTCACGGTCGTCGATCTGGACTCGGTTGCGAGCCAGGATCTGACGGCACTGGCAGAGTTTTGCGCTAATCGTGAGGCCCCTCACGTTCTTGCCTGCGCCAGCCAGGATGATCCAGGAAAACTTGTCGCAGCCTTGGATGGCGGAGCGAGCGATTTTATCATGCTGCCGCTCAGGCCGTCCGAATTCAAACTTCGCATTATGCGCGCGGCGATGCAGGGCAATGCCCGAGAAAAAACAGCGGGCCCGTCGATGGCGCAGTTTGGAACGTTGCAATTGGACGTTGGCAGCGGCGATATTTGGGAGAACGGTCAACGCATGGACCTAACACCCCGAGAACGTAACGTTTTGCAGGTGTTAATTCGCTCTCGCGGCTCCATTGTTGACAAGCCGACGATTGCGTCTCGTGTTTTCTCGCTCGACGGCGATGCCAATCCAAAATCGATAGAGCTCTACGTCCATCGGCTTCGCAAAAAACTCGGCAACGCGAATGTTCAAATCGAGACCGTGCGTGGTTTGGGGTATCGGCTCACGACGGCTGCGGGCAAATCGGCATAATCGAAGCCACCCTCATTAGTAGGCGCGGCGGCAAGCGCTACACCGGCGCATCAAACAAGGAGCAAGCCAGCGTGCCAACCAGAAGACAGCTGCACGCATCCCGGCACTCTAGAGCGAATTGACAAATGCCAGCAAGGCATCCCGCTCCTTCTTTGAAAGCGTCGCATATCCATCACGCGCCGCTTGCGCTTCCCCGCCATGCCAGAGGATAGCTTCTTCAATGGAGCGCGCCCGTCCGTCATGCAGGAAGTAGGTATGGCCACTTACGGTCTTGGTGAGCCCAATGCCCCATAGTGGCGCGGTCCGCCACTCGCGCCCACTCGCAACGCCCTCGGGCCGGTTGTCAGCCAAGCCTTCGCCCATGTCATGCAACAACAGGTCGGTATAGGGCCAGATGCGCTGATTGCTCAGGTTGGGGCTCTCTGGAAACTCTCCGGTGACATGTGTTGGCGTGTGACACCACGCGCAGCCCAGATCGTTAAAAAGCTTCTGCCCTTGTCGAACCTCCGGGGCATCTGCGTTGCGCCGCGCAGGCACAGCGAGATTGAGCGCGTAGAAGGTGAGGAAATCCATCATCTTCGCGGTGATCTCAGGCGTGTCCTTTTCTTTGTTCTCACCGTTGGGTGCACCAAGACAGAACTGCTGCCGTGCGGTGCAATCCCCTGAAGGCTTGCGAACCATTGGCGTTGAAAGACCCATGTCCCCGGCAAACGCCCCAGCACTTTGCTGACGCACCGTTGGGTTGCCGGCTTTCCAACCAAAGCGACCAAGCGTGACGCTCTTCTGCGCGACAGACCAAACCTCGCTCACCCGACCAGAAATCCCATCACCATTTTCATCGTCTGGATCAGCTTGCGCCCGGATGGCCTGTTCTGGAATAGCCTCAAGCAAACCCAGCCCCAACATCGTCGGGGCGACACGGGGGGAAATCATTGTTTCTGGATGTAGCGGTCCATATCCCAAGTTGGTGATCTT
This sequence comes from Filomicrobium sp., assembly GCA_040219445.1. Classification (GTDB taxonomy): domain Bacteria; phylum Pseudomonadota; class Alphaproteobacteria; order Rhizobiales; family Hyphomicrobiaceae; genus Filomicrobium. The sequence goes on from JAVJSM010000004.1 coordinate 328,635, forward strand.
GTATGATGGCTTGCGCAATTCGACGACCGTGCCGTCTTTGAGAGCCACCGGCAATGGTTCATAGGTGATGTGCATCCGGCCTTCGCCGGCATGACCTTGGACCGCAAGATCTTGCAGTTGGCCGCCATAGGTCGGTTCAGGAACAACCGCGATGCGTCGTTCGGATAAGTGCCTACGTTGCTCTTCAGTCTGGGGCGGTATCGACAGTCGTAGAAACATGGATACGGTGTCGTCATCCGGCCAGTTGCTTTCTGGCGGATGCCCACGTCCGTCTTTCAGATGGCAATGCTGACAGGCGCGTGCATTGTAAAGCGGACCCAACCCATCGGACGATTTGGTTGAGGCCGGAGACGAAACCCAAATCTTGCGAAAGAACGCGTTGCCAATCTTGAAACGCGCTTCGCCTTGAAAGCCGATATTGGCTGAGCTTTGCGAAAATGCATTGCGTGTGGTGAGGCCGCGCGTCGTCGTCGCAGCGCCGCCCGGCAGGAGTGACGACTTGTTGAGCGCAACTTCCCGGTCCGACGCCGTTGCAAGAGCTACGAATGTGCAAGCTGTAAAACAACCGATGCAAAGCAGCGCGAAAAACCTGATTTCAGACCGCGATGCCGCAGCTCTATTAAGCTTCCTCACATCCATTCCCTTCGAAGCCCAAATTTCACCGCCAGATTAGACGCAAAGCTTCCAGCAAGTATGCGTTGTGCCCTATGTCCCGCCGTCAATAACGCAGTCCCTACTCTTCCTGCTATTTGAGTGACGCAATACGAGAGGCGCGCCAACCTATCCCAAACGATCACCCAAGCGCTTACCAAATCTGTGAACAGCGATGCAACCGCACATTGCTGACACACATCGTCAAGTATGCTAATCAAGCCTCGTAGAAGATTTTGGTATCGGCCCTCGGACTTGCTTTTAGAGCCAGCCAGAACCTTTGCAGGTGGTAACGCTAGGCGAGCAAACACGTTTGTTCGCTTCTGGACTCGACAAAGATAGGCCGCAGGAATGCATCTGAATAAGACGACGACCCACGCAATACGGCTTCTGGTAGCTTGTGCCCAGGCAGAAGCCGATATGGTAAAGGTTGCAGACCTTGCAACAACTCTGGATCTAACGCAGCAGAATACTTTCAAGATCGTCCACTTACTGTCCCGTGCCGGCCTCGTGTCAGCTATGCGGGGCCGCAATGGTGGCGTGGCGTTAGCCAGAGCCGCAACAGACATCCGGGTTGGCGAAGTCGTCGCCGCAATGGAGTATCCAGAGGCCAAGCTCAGCCCGTCAACGGCGGACAAGACGATACACGCACAGAACGTCCCGCTCATAAATGAGGCCGTCTCAGCGTTTCTCGAAGTCCTCAACCAAAACAGCATCGCTGATCTTGCAGCAGCCAACAGTTCCAAAAAGCCAAAGCGGAGCGACAAGACACCTGCGGCGCGCAAGCGTGCATCGACACTGCAAGCGTATCAGCCCAGCAAAGCAGAAAAGGCGTCTTCAATGTCCAGGGGCCAGTTATCCAAGTAACAACTAAGAAGCATTCTAAATTAGACTGAATCTACTTTTGATTCATTCCAATAAATAGTTGCGACTATTTCGACTTTGGCCTTTTTGTTGATTGACGTGACCGCCTCAAAAATGTTTCTTGATGGTACGGATATAGAATTCTGAGTTTGTCCGATGTCGGGGCCTTGAACCCCTTCGATTGGAGAAGAAAAATGAGCGCATACTCAAGCCGGCTCTCGAGCGGCGAAGCAGCCTGTGGGGCGCAAACACCACTTCTTAATGACGCACCAGGTTTGCTTGTCGGCTACGGCTTTCGTGGCTGGATCGGCGGCTACCAGACGGGCGATGTCCGCCACTGGGAACGGGTCTGGCGCCTTTATTCCAATGTGATGAAGCCATGCGCAGCGCGCCACGTCGTTGGCTGTCTGTCCTCATGGGTCAAGTCTGTGAACAGCGCTTCAATCCGACAGGTCGAGATCAACGCTTCTGATGACGGATGCAACTTCTGCCGGGATGAGTGCCTGGCCATCTCCATGATAGCGGCAAGCCAACACAACACCTGCCCTGCAATGCGGGCCTGTGCATTCGCATTGGTCGATACGGCGATGATGGATGACGTTCTACATCATGCTGAAACCTTTGCTGTTACTTTGCGCAGCCAGCAACAGGTTGTTTCACCGCGTTGGATTGTTAATGCGAACTCATTCATCGATTCCAATCCCGAACTCGTGCATTAAGTGGAGAGTGATCAGTGATTATTTGTTCCTGCACGACGATTTCTGATTACGACATCGAACTGGCACTCCTCGAGATCATGATCGAGGACGATGCACCAATCCCGACACCAGGCATCGTTTGGCGGCACATGCAACAAAAGATGAATTGTTGCGGCTGCGCGCCTTTCGCTGTCGATGTGATCTATGAAAAGCTATTGAAACTGCAGGAGAAAGGGCTGATCAGTCCGAGCGCGTGCCAGAACGCGCTTGATCGTCGGCAGCGAGCCCTGGAACGCGAAGAGACCAAAGCTACCGCGGACAAGGCGTGACCTCATAAACAAGACCTGACAACACCGCCAAGCTATGCAATTGATGGCGCGCGCTCTATAGCCGACTTGAAATATCAAGAACGGCCACGAAGAGACGGCATGTTGTTGTTAGGAAGGATATGAGGCCATGAAAGGCGATACTGAAGTCATTGACGCCCTCAATGAAGCTCTGAAGCTTGAGCTGGGCGCCGTCAACCAGTACTGGCTACACTACCGGTTGCTGGAAGACTGGGGGTTCACCAAGCTTGCCAAGAAGGAGCGGGCCGAATCCATCGAGGAAATGCAGCACGCCGATAACATCATCGAGCGCATCATTTTCCTAGAAGGCCATCCCAACCTGCAGCATGTTGCGCCGCTCATGATCGGCCAGAACATCAAAGAAGTGCTTGAGTGCGACCTGAAAGGTGAGTTCATCGCCAAGGAGCACTACATGAAGGGCCGTGCGCTATGCCGTGAGAAAGAAGACTACGTCTCCATGGCCTTGTTTGAAGAGTTGTTGAAAGACGAAGAAGGTCACATCGATTTCTTGGAGACCCAGCTCGAACTTCTCGATAAGATCGGCGTCGAAAACTATGGTGCACTGAACTCCGAGTCTGCAAACGACGTTGAATGACCCAATTGCGGAACAAGTTCTGGCCATGGCATTCGATCCTGTTTGCCATGGCTTTTTTGTTTGTGCTGCGTCCCGAGGTGGCGCAGGCCAAGGATGATGTGCAAGCCAATCTCCCGACCCATCGCGAAATTGTCTTAGCCGCGATCGACCAGCATATCCTTCCGCGCATTGACATTTTCTCTGCAAAGGCGAAAGCCTTGTCTGGTGCCGTAGCAGAATACTGCCAAGCCCCAGCACCGCGAGACGACACAGCGATTATGGCGGCATTCAAAGACGCTGTGATTTCATGGGCTGCCGTAGCAACAGATCGTATTGGCCCAGCTCGCAAACGCGACCGCTCAACACGCATATCGTTCTGGCCAGATCCGCGCGGCATCGTGAAGCGACAGCTGCGTGTCGTCTTGAAAAAGCGTGACCCTGAATTGCTTCAGCCAGGGGCCATCGCAAAGCGATCCGTGGCAATCCAAGGATTACCCGCCCTTGAAAATTTGCTCTTCAACGCGCGCCCGAAAGAGACACCAAAACTCGCCAAGTACCGATGTGATTTGGCGATAAGAGTTGCCGAAAATGTCTCCGTCCAGGCAGTTGAACTGAAAGCTGGATGGCTTGGTGAAAACGGTTGGCGGCAGTTGATGCTGACACCGGGGCCCGACAACCTCATCTACAAGACTGAACTTGATGCTGCCAACGAAGTCATCCGGTCATACATGACCGCGATGCAGATCATCCGCGATAGCCAGATACTGCCGTGGATAAAGGCGATAGAAAAATCCAGAAATTCTGCACGCCTTCCGTTCGAACGAACAGGCTTGTCCAGGCAATATCTCGCCAGCCAGTACGCCTCCGTTGCCGAACTTCATGAAGCAATCGGCCTCGTCGCATTCGCCGACGCGCTAGCCGCGAAGAATGAGAAGAAAGCGTGGATGGCAAATTGGCTCCGTATTGCGTTCAAAACCATGCTTCGCCAGACAAGCAAGCTGGAGCTCCCTGCGGTGGCGGCGAGTAACGACGCTGAAAGTAAGGTCCAGTTAGCACCGCTACGCCAGCTAAAATTCTACACCAGTGGATTACGCCAGATCGTCGGCCGTGAAATCGTGCCCATGGCTGGCTTGTTCTTGGGGTTTAATGAGCTCGATGGAGATTGATCGCCGGAAGTTTCTGAGCCTTGGACCTGCAGCGCTGGCTGGACTCAGCGCCACACCAAGCGGCGCGGGTTATGCGGGACAGCAAGGAGAAGCTCTCTTTGCCGCTTGCGCCCGGCTCGACAATGGTCAGTTCGCCGCCGTGATTGTTACGGCTAAAGGGCATCTCATTGACACGATACCGCTCTCGGGTCGCGGCCACGACGTTACGTGCTCGCCAAACGGTGCCCAAATGGTTGTGTTCGCCCGACGCCCCGGCACCTTTGCGGTTGCCGTAGATTTGAAGAACCGGCGGCCACCCGTTCTCTTTACAGCTCCGCATGATCGCCACTTCTACGGACATGGCGCGTTTTCGTCGGATGGCCGCTTGCTGTATGCAACTGAAAACGACTTCGAAAATGCGCGCGGCATCATCGGGATCTATGACGTCGAAAGTGGATTCTCGCGCAAAGGCGAATTCGCCACGCATGGCATCGGCCCGCATGACGTCTTGTTGACCGAAGGGGGAAAGACGCTTTGCGTCGCTAACGGTGGTATCGAAACACACCCTGCGGCTGGGCGAGCCAAACTCAATCTCCACAGTATGAAGCCTTCGATTGCATTTATCGACACGCAAACAGGCGACTTACTTTCCAAGCACGAACCAACGACCGCGCTACACCGCCTATCGCTCCGTCATATGTGCCGGAGTTCAGACGACCGCATCTGGTTCGCTGCGCAATGGGAAGGCTCGGTTGACGAAGCGCCTATTTTGGTCGGACATGTTGGCCGCGACACCGCGCTAACCTTCTGCAAGGCAGAGGAAACCTTCGGAATAGATATGAAGGGCTATATCGGTTCAATCGCCGCCAGCGGTGACAGCACAATGATTGCCGCCTCAGCCCCGCGCGCTGGCGCCACGGTTTTCATTGACGCCGGCAGCGGCCAGGTTGTTGGCCGAAAAAGTGTACTCGATGGGTGTGGCGTTGCCGCATTGTCCCAAAACACGTTCTTGATCTCGTCGGGGACAGGCGAACTTCATTCTTCACATAAAACGAGCGGCCAGAAGGAGCCCTATCGCCTCAATGGCCTCGCTTTTGATAACCACATGTTGCGGCTCTCGAGTCCTGTTGGTTGATCGAGGGCTAACGCACTGAAGGTTCGCACCTGGGGCAGTTCGATGAAACCATTTCGCTGGAGCATCGCAAAACGAGAACAGCTGGGAAGACTACTTGAAAACGCACCTCAGCCTCAGCGGACGCGGCAACTCTTGGAAGATCTCCGAACGGCGGCAGCTAGGGTTATAGCTTTCGCCGATGATGCCGATCTTGCATTCATAGGGCGCACACCGGAGAATTTTTTCGATTATCTCAGCGGCGTTTTTGACGGTATCGAAGAGACACCAAATTTACACCTTGTTCAGTTCTCAATGCGCTGGGCAGGTCCCGGCGGACTGAAAGCTATTGGCCAAGACAAGCTATCAGCGTTTTTCGACTATCTTCGCGAAGAAGGCGTTGATGCAATTACCATCAGTACCAACACGCGCCCATTGGCCCTCGTAGATTTTATTGCTTATGGCGGCACAATGCAGAACTTTGTCGAGATCCTGCAGCTACAAGCCAAACAAGATAGAGTCGATTGGAATGCTGTTCAGCGACGCCTCAAAATCATCGGATTGCGAGTGAAAACACATAACAGTCCAAATACATGGCGATGGCAACAGCACCAAGACTGGCTGCACAAAGTGCCTGATACAACAATAAAGAACGTCTCAGCGCCAGCCAGCCTGTTGTTTCATATCGCCAATGATCAGCCGAAATTGACGCCGGCTTTCCACCCACGGCGCTGGGGCCAGGATGACCGTCAGGAGAAGAACATAACACAAAAGCAGCTTGAGGCTCTGGCACTCGCCGTCAAATTATATGATGTCGGCCAGAGTAAAGAGGAGCGCGGACGTTTGGCTTCACTCATTGCGCGTTCAGATGAAATGCGCCAATCAGAAACCCGCCGTCTGGTTTCAAGATTAAATCCGTAGCCAGAATCCATTCAAAATCTATAAACGATCTACTCGTATAATCTAGTGGATATAGTTTGACGATAGGTTCACAGTTGCTTTTGTGGGCCAAGCTTGAAATCCCAAACTCCAACAAATTCAGCAAATAAGAAGAGTTTGAGAGCGCTTCTCTAAAGGTAAGCGAAAACCTAAATTTACCACGCAAATGAATTTCAAATTCGAAGAATGAGTGTTTACCATTTCAAATGCTCTATCCCCCATATTCGCTACGACGGGGCGGTCAGTTTCGAATGTGACTGTGCATGAAGCAGCCCCGAACTGCCGCATAAAGCGGCCTGTACCAAGTCCATTGCTAAGTGGTAGGTCGTAATGTCTGCATATGTCGCAGCGGTTTCAGATTCAATGAACCGGTTTGCCAAAGCGGTGCCGGGTCTGCAGAATTTCATCAATTGTGATATTCGCTTCCGCCAAGCGCGCCTTTTTGCGTTGCTTCTCCTATCCGTTGTGGTGATTGCTAGCGTCGGATACTCGGCAGCCCGACACTCCATTGCCGTTTTAGGAGAACGCGAAGCTGAAACAGTCAGCAAAGAATGGGTCAAGGTTCTCACCGAGCAGTTCCCAGGTATCGCCGACTTAGCGCGGGGTCGGGATCTGACTGAAGCCGAAAGCAAAGTCCTTCATCTGTTCAAGAAGTTCGGCGATGCATACCGCTTCAGCATCTTTGCTCCAGACGGCCGCCGTATTGTAACAACGGGCGCCAAGTTCGGTGTTCAGACCGGCTCAATGTTCTGGCCAAGTTTTGATGCTGCCGCAAAGCAGGTTGCGACAAGCAACTCAGTGAAAGTCACGTCTTTTAAAAACACAGACAAACTTGGCCACCCGGATCGTTATACGCATGTTTTGAGCCCGATCCGAGAAGGTGGCAAAGTCATCGCTGTACTCGAGGTCTACATCGACGACACCAAGCGTTTGCAGTTCCTGGAAAAATACGCTGTATCGATAGCAGTCGTAACGGGTCTGTTTGCCGTTATTGCTTTCGCACTGCCCGGACTAGCGCTCTATCATCACGCGGTACGCAGTGCAGAGGTAACCGAGGACCTTAAGTATCTTGCATGCCACGACGCGATGACCGGATTGGTCAACCGCGCAACCTTCGACAAGCAGTTAACAACAGCGATTGACAAAGCAAGCATCATAAACCCAGCGGGCCTGATCCGGATCGACCTCGACAAGTTTAAGTCGATCAATGACAGCCATGGTCATGACGTTGGCGACAAAGTCCTGATTGAAATAGCAAACCGACTAAAGAATTGCGTCCGTGATTGTGAATCGGTGGCCCGCGTCGGCGGAGACGAATTCGCCGTCATCGTGACCGTGCTCCCATCGCGCCTGCAACTTGGCCGTATCGGCCGTCGGATTGTCAAGGAGCTCTCCAAACCGTTCGAAGTAAATGGCCTGATGCTTCCCATGGGCGGCAGCGTTGGCATGATCATGCTGCCAGAAGATGCAAGCCACATCGAAGACGCTATGAAGCGCTCCGATGTCGCCCTTTACCGGGCCAAGTCGCTGGGTCGCACACGCGCCGTCTTCTATCGTGAAAAGCTGAACGAAGAATATGAGCGCAAGCGCGAAATTGAGGCCGACCTCAAGCTTGCGCTCCAGAACAACGAGTTTGAGCTGAATTACCAGCCAATCGTCGATTGCGAGACGCGCACGATCAAAGCTTTCGAAGCGCTGATCCGTTGGAATTCACCACGTCGCGGCCTCGTATCCCCACTGGAATTCATTCCACTTGCTGAGGAAACGGGTCTCATCGAAGACATCGGCGATTGGGTCATTCGCACGTCTGTCGCCGACGCGAGCCAGTGGCCGGACAATGTCGTCGTGTCGGTGAACGTTTCAGCACACCAGATGCGTTGCTTCAGGGTCTATGACACGGTCAAAGACGCGCTGAAGAAACACGGCATGAGCGGCAAGCGCCTTGCGATCGAAGTTACCGAAAGCGCAGTCCTTGAAGATGCCGACCGTGCACTTGAGGTGCTGGACAAGCTCCACAGCTTGGGTGTTCGCCTTGCCATTGACGACTTCGGCACGGGGTATTCATCGCTGACGTATCTGCATAAGTTCCCGTTCGACAACGTCAAGATCGACCGGACCTTCATCCAGTCCTTCTTCAGCGATAACAGTTCGAAAGAGATTGTCCGCGCCGTCGTGGACCTTGGGTCAAACCTTGGCAAACACACCATCGCTGAGGGTGTCGAGACCGAAGTACAAGCTGCCGCGCTCGCGGAAATGAACTGCGCAGCAATGCAGGGCTACTTGATCTCACGTCCGGTGAAATTCGACGAGACCCTCAAGCTCCTCACAACCTCAGGCATCGAGGAAGAGCTGGCCAAGCTGGACGCAGTCGACGCCGGTACCTCGGATGCACCGGGCGCTGAAGAGAATGAGCCAGCACAAATCGTGGCCTGACGCATGAGCAAGCCAACTCTGTTCTGAAGCATCGCTACGACTCACCAGTTACCAGTGCCAAGCAAAGATAAGATAGAAACAAAGTTGTCACCTAGAACGCCAGCGGTTCGCCGCTGGCGTTTTGTATATGGCCCATCAGGACAATTTCGTTTCACGCGATATCGAATGCTGGCACTCGCTTCAGCGCACCGAGGTTCTCTGAAAAATTCTGCTCCAGTTCCGCATCGATATCGGCGATTGTCGCACCCACGCTAAGATCTTTGAGGCTCGTGACCCCATGTTCGGAGATGCCGCACGGAACGATCCCGGAAAAATGGCTGAGCTCTGGACAGACATTTATCGCGAGACCATGAAAGCTGACACCTCTGCGGATCCTGATGCCTAGAGCAGCAATCTTGTCTTCACATCCAGGCCCACGTTCAGGCCGTGCAACCCACACGCCGACCCGTCCCTGCCGCACTTCCCCACGGACGCCAAAACGCGCCAAAGTGCCAATGATGATTTGCTCCAGAAACTGCACGAAGCGGCGCACGTCCCCCCCAAACCGCCGCCGAACATCGACCATCACATAGACGACCCTCTGACCCGGGCCATGATACGTGTACTGTCCGCCGCGCCCAGTCTGATAAACGGGAAAACGATCGGGGGTGATTAGGTCGCGAGGATTTGCGCTTGTCCCGGCTGTGTAAAGCGGCGGATGCTCGACGAGCCAGATCAGCTCATTCGCCGATCCTGCGGAAATAGCCGCCACCCGCGCTTCCATGGCAGCGACAGCCTTCAAATAGTCGACTTGTCCGGTAGAAACGGACCAATCCAACGGCCGTCCGGCTTCAGCCGAGATATGTCGAGTTATCTGGTTCACTGCACCCATCGTTGCGGCGCGATCCTCTAGGAGGACCAAAGCTGCGATATTCGGTCAACTGTTGCGATCAGGACTTGCCATGCGCTGCACCATCTGATAGCAGCTTCCGTCTCGGTCGTCATGCGTCTGAAGCGATGGCACCGGGCGCACCTTGAGATATCTCAAGGTCGATGCGGTCGTGGCGGAATTGGTAGACGCGCTACCTTGAGGTGGTAGTGGGTAACACCGTGGAGGTTCGAGTCCTCTCGACCGCACCATTTACTTTCAATCTTCAGCAAGCTTTGAGCGCCGCCAGCGCAAGCGTTGTGGCCGAGAGCGCCTTACGTTCACCTCGGCACTGATTACTAAGGCGAAGGCAGCGTAAGCCCTGGCGCCGGTTCAATCACCTGCGTGACTAACATTTCATAAGCGCTGTGCTCGGTATGTGAGGTTGCTTTGGAAACCCAACCCGTCTTCTTGTTTACCCAGAACTTTTCTTTGTGAGTCGATTTGTGCGTGGTGTTGGCGTAATCAGCCGCGATGGTGTCATGTGCAATGCCGTCAATTTCCTCCACACCGCAAACCTCATTCTCCACGGTGCTGACAAGCTTCTCCAGGTTTTTCTTCACATCCGCAGGGCTCTGAACATCGTCAAGCTTCCGGACCTTCTTCCAGCTCTTGCCCTTGGTTGACGACGTGTACATCACGTTGTCGCGGACCAGCGTCCATTGCATCGCAGCTGGTTCGATCATCTCGCTCATCCAGTCGCCGTCGCCGGTCTGATAGTTATAGTTCTTCGTCGTCATCCCGCCTTTGACTTCCTGAGTGACATGGATCTTCAACGGCCCCTTGCCATAACGCTCGGTGAACAGGCGCACGAATGTCGCGCGGCAGGTCTCCGCTTGTGCTGGAAGCGTTGCAGCACATAGCAAGAAACATGCGCCAAGTGCAGATCTAATCAACATACAGGATCGGTCCTTGCAGGTAGGTCTTCGTTATGGGTGTCACGCACCAATTGCTCGATTGAGCCAAAACGCTCACGCCAATATGCCATGCGCGCCACGACACAAGTCAAGGCTGCGCTCGAGCTGTCCTTAAACCACAACCCGTTGGCAACTCCACCGGATCAGAGGTGTAGCCGTCATGTTGCCCTAGTATCCAAGTTGAGATGCGCTGGAGCATTTTCGCGTAATTTGCAAATAGGAACGTCCCATGCAGCACTTGAAGCAGTTCCTGGTCCTGTTGCCCGTCGTCTTGGCTTTGACATTTGCAACGCTTACGCCGGCTGACGCCGCGGTCGAAAAAATGTACACAGCCAAGGAATTGCGCGCGGACGCAAAAAGGTTGGCAACGGCGGTCCGCAAGATTTACAGCATCGGCATTGTTCCGACGCTCACCAAGACGGAGATCAGGGGGCTCGGCAATGTAACGTTTGAGTTCCCGATGCCTCAGGCCGGCGATCCGCTCCTCAACTTTTATGCCTATCGCGACAACGATGGTCGCTCCGTCGTCGTGATGCCGATCTTGTCACTCAAGGCCCTTGAGGACATGACAACGGCTTACGCATGGGTCCAGGAAAAAGGCCATCGCCACTCTACCATCGACCTCTATTACGCGATGCAGCGGTATCGCTCCCCTAAAGCATTTCCTGGCGGCAAGTATCCTCCTATTCTCAGAGCGCTGGGCATTCCCGACAATGCTTATGAGCAAAAGGGCGTCGATACACTCTCACTTTCGCTACGCAACGAAGCATTCGCATTCATTCTCGTGCACGAGTTTGGCCACATACTATTCCGCCACAAAGGGTATCGAGACATCACGAAAGCCCAGGCACGTGCCGACGAAATACAAAGCGACCTCTTTGCGCTGGATGTCCTTGCCCGCAGCGCCACGCCGCCACTGGGCGCGGTTTTATTTTTCCAAGCCCAGGTCTACCTCTTCGACCACCGCGGCAACTTCAAGAGCGATGAAGACTACGACAACTACCTGATGACGGTTGCGACGCACCCCATGTCAGTCGATCGCATCACGGCCATGGCCGACCACATCGCCGGACCCTTGGCGCGCAAACGCGGGAGGGAAGCAGTAATCTGGGTCGGTATCGGGGAACAGCTGCGCCGTGTTGCAGCGATCCTGCGCGATCCAGACCTACAGCGCTGCATCGCGAAGGTCGCAGCGAAGGTGCCAATTTCAGCACTAAAGCCAGGCAAAAGCGATCAAGCACATCTTATGATGTCGATCTGCGGTCGGTAATTGCCGGGCTGCGCTTGGCATCACACACCTTTCAACAGGCAATAGGAATTCATTTTCTTGAATACATCGCTTCGCGATCCTAACCTCTAAGTGTCCCTGCGCTCATCAACGAAGCCAACGACAAGGCGAGGAGGATCGAGATGCCAGCTTTCCCAGTCGATATGACGGTCAAGCCCGACGTCAAAGGCTTCTTCGACGAGGCAACCAATACAATTAGCTACATCGTCAAAGACCCGGCTTCGACTGCATGCGCCGTGATCGATACCGTGATGGACATCGACTATGCCGCCGGTCGAATTACATTCGATCACGCCGATCAGATGATCGCCGACATCACCGAGCGAGGCTTGAAGCTGGAGTGGCTGATCGAAACGCACGTCCACGCGGATCATCTTTCCGCGGCACCTTACATCCAAGAGAAGTTGGGCGGCAAAATTGGCATCGGCCGCAACATTACGATCATCCAGGATACCTTCGGAAAGGTCTTCAACGAAGGCACCGAATTCCAGCGGGACGGTAGCCAATTCGATTGCTTGTTCGACGACGGCGACACCTATCAGATCGGGAGCATGACAGCCCAAACGCTCCACACGCCCGGGCATACGCCAGCCTGCATGACCCACATCATCGGAGACTCAGCTTTCGTCGGCGATACGCTCTTCATGCCCGATAGCGGCAGCGCCCGCGCCGACTTCCCCGGAGGCGATGCAGGCATTTTGTTTGACTCCATCCAAAAGCTCTTGGCGCTACCCGATGAGATGCGGCTCTTTATGTGCCATGACTACGGTCCCAACGGTCGCGAAATACGTTGGGAGACGACCGTCGGCGATGAGAAAGCCCACAACATTCATGTCGGAGCCGGCAAAACGAAGGAAGAGTTCGTCAAGTTCCGAACAGACCGTGATAGCCAACTCGACATGCCCAAGCTGATTATCCCGTCGTTGCAGGTGAACATGCGTGCTGGCGAGATCCCCAAAGACAAAGACGGCAATCCGGTCTTGAAAGTGCCGGTGAATGGCCTGTGAGCTTTTGGATTTGAGTTAAACCCTGGGCCAGAACTTGCGCTTCCAGGCGACGTCGCAGTTCAACCTTGCAAATCGGGCATGCTAATCCGGGTCAACGTCTCATTCGACGATTGATCAAAATCAGTTACGACACGTGACCCATATGCGAAAAGCACGATCGCAGCCTTTCAACATCGGCAGCACGACTTTGCACCCGCTGCCAACTTGAGACGTGCACATATGCAGTTTTCATTCAGATTGTTCGCCGTTCTGGCCGTCATCGCTGCCGGTGCCGCATACGTCATTGCCAACAGCGACGACACTCATCCGGTGCCCGATGGAATCGCTTACGGCAACGGCCGGTTGGAAGCCGTTGAAGTCGACATCGAAACCAAAATCCCCGGACGCGTCGAGAAAGTAATGGTCCGAGAAGGTGACCTCGTCCAGCCTAAGGACGCAGTCGCGCTCATCGACTCAGCCCAACTGCGCGCCCAGCACTTGCGGACAGAAGCAGAAGTCGCCAGCGCCAAGAGCCTGGTCGCTCAGGCCCAAGCGCAGATCGCCCAAACCGAAGCACAACTGCGACTTGCGGAACGAGAGTTGCAGCGCGCAAGTGTGCTCGTCAAGCGCGGCCACACCAGCCAGGAGAGTTACGACACGCGCCTCAGCCAACGCGATGTTGCCAAAGCCACGTTGGAAGCGACCAAAGCCACGCTTGTGTCTCGCGAACGCAACGTAGACGCCGCTATCGCAGCACGCAAAGAAGTCGAAACCCAGATCGAGGATTGCAAACTCATTGCGCCGACCCTTGGCCGTGTCCTGTATCGGCTCTCGGAACCCGGCGAAGTCTTGCCGTCCGGCGGGAAAGTGATGACTCTCATCAACCTCGATGAAGTCTATATGGAGATCTTCCTGCCTGCAGCCGATGCGCACCGACTGGCGATCGGATCGGATGCGCGGATCGTTATTGACGGAGCAGACTTCGCAATACCTGCAACCGTTATCTTCGTATCGCCGCAAGCGCAGTTCACGCCCAAGCAGGTCGAGACGGAATCGGAGCGCGAAAAGCTGCTGTTTCGCATCAAGGTTCGCGTGCCCACCGAACTCGTCAAGCGCCACATACAATTCGTAAAAACCGGCATTCGCGGCGTTGCGTACGTGCGCCCCGGCATGAACGCGCCGGCGTGGCCCGAGTGGCTCGAAAAGCGCTTTGAGCCGCCCGAGCAACCAGACGACAAGAGTGCGACAGAGTCCTGAGGCCGGCAGTATGGATCAGGAATTGAATGTTGCAGCAAGGGCCGAGAACCTCACACATCGTTACGGCAAAACCCAAGCGATTGAGAAACTCGGCTTTGAGCTACCTGCGAACAGAAAAATCGGCATCATTGGCCCGGACGGAGTGGGCAAGTCCACACTCATTGGGTTGATCGCAGGCGCGCGCCAACTCCAGATAGGTAAACTCGAAGTCCTCGGAGCTGACCTGTCGAAGTCCAAAGACCGCAACGCTGTCGGCCCACGCATCGCCTACATGCCACAAGGCCTAGGTAAAAACCTCTACGCGGACCTGAGCATTGCCGAAAACCTACATTTCTTTGGCCGGCTTTTTGGACAATCTGCAAGCGAACGCACCGAAAGAATAGACAACCTCACCCGCGCCACTGGCCTGCGACCGTTCCTCGATCGCCCGGCAGGGAAACTCTCTGGCGGTATGAAACAGAAGTTGGGGCTGTGCTGCTCACTCATTCATGAGCCGGACCTCTTGGTCCTCGATGAGCCAACGACTGGCGTCGACCCGTTATCGCGGCGTCAGTTCTGGGAGTTGATCGACGAGATCAAAGATGAGCGCTCGGACATGACGCTCTTGGTCTCAACGGCGTACATGGACGAAGCCAATCAGTTCGATTGGTTGCTAGCTATGAATGCCGGCAAGATTATCGGCACAGGCTCGCCGCAAGAACTGAAGGATCAAGCAGGCGTCAAAGATTTAGAAGCCGCCTATGTCGCGATGCTGCCAAGCAACGGCTCGGGCCAGCGCCCGGAACTCATTATTCCACCTCGCCAAAAACAGGACGGAGAAGCCGCAATCGTCGCAAACGGCCTCACGAGACGCTTCGGAAGCTTTACGGCCGTCGACAACGTCGACCTGACCATCGAACGCGGCGAAATCTTCGGATTCTTGGGATCAAACGGGTGCGGCAAGTCAACGACCATGAAGATGCTGACCGGCCTTTTGCCGCCGTCGGCAGGGAAAGCCTTCCTCTTCGGTCAAGCGGTTGACGCAGGCAGTATCGCGATACGCCGCCGCGTTGGGTACATGTCACAGGCCTTCTCGCTTTATGGCGAGCTAACGGTGCGTCAGAACTTCACGCTTCACTCTCGGCTGTTTCATCTGGAGGAAGAATACGCAGATGCTCGCATTGAGCATCTCACCAAGCGTTTTGGTCTTGAGCGTTATGAAAACGAACTCGCAGGCGGGCTACCGCTTGGCGTCAGGCAGCGGCTATCGCTCGCAGTCGCGATCCTCCATGAACCAGAAATGCTTATCCTGGATGAACCGACATCCGGCGTCGACCCCGTCGCGCGTGATGACTTCTGGCGCGTGCTGGTGGAGCTATCCCGCGACAGCAACGTTACGATCTTCGTCTCAACCCACTTCATGAACGAAGCCTTGCGGTGCGATCGCATCTCATTAATGCATGCCGGTTGTGTGTTGGCCGTTGGTACGCCCGATGAGTTGGTCGAGCGAAAGCAGGCCCCATCCCTGGAGTCAGCCTTTATCTCATACATGGAAGAGGCGATTGGGCCGGACGACGAGGAGATTTCGCACGACGATCAGCCCGAACCGAAACTCGTAGTGCCGGAGACCGTAACCTCAGATACCACTGAGGCAAGCCCCGCTCGCGCAAAGACCAATCCAAACCTGACAACGCCAAAAACTCATATGAGTCACCATGCAAGCGGGTTAAGTCTGACACGGCTATGGGCCTATTCGCTGCGCGAGACGATGGAGATCCTTCGTGATCCCATCCGGCTTGGCTTCGCCTTCATCGGCAGCACGATTTTGCTCTTCATCTTCAGCTACGGGATCACAACGGATGTCAACGAAGTTGCATTCGCCGTGCTCGATAATGATCGGACACCAGCAAGCCGCGCCTATATCCAGCAGTACGACGGATCCCGCTATTTCAAAGAGTTAGAAGCCTTTAGAACCAAGGCCGACTTCGAGGAGCGACTACGCTCCAACGACGTCACAGTGGCTCTCGAGATTCCGCCCAAGTTTGGACGACAGCTCGCCCAGGGCACATCTCCCGAAGTCTCAGCGTGGATCGATGGCGCGAACCCGCAGCGGGCTGCGACGATCGAAGGATACGTTTCGGGTGTCCACAATAGGTTCATCGAACAGCACGCCAAGCTATCAGGATACCCACAAATCAGCGGTCCGGCAGAGATCTCAACAAGATCCCTCTACAACCCCACTTTCGAGAGCATTTACGCCATCGGTCCTTCGGTGCCGGCGATGTTGCTCATCTTGTTCCCTGCAATTCTGATGGCCATTAGCGTCGTTCGCGAGAAAGAAATCGGCACCATCACGAATTTTTACGTGACGCCGAGCCACCGCATCGAGTTCTTGGTCGGGAAGCAGCTTCCCTACATTGGGATCACGATGGTCAACTTCGCCATTATGGCACTCATCGTCGTGTATCTATTCGGCGTCCCACTTAAAGGAAGTCTCTTCGCACTAAGTTTGGGAGCGTTGGCATACGCTGCTGCAACAACCGGTTACGGGTTGTTGATTGCGACCTTCACTTCAAGCCAGGTCGCAGCCGTGTTCGCGACAGCCATACTTTCCCTGATGCCGACGTTTCTGTTCTCCGGTTTTCTGCAACCGGTTTCATCGCTGGAGGGTGGGGCCCGGGTGATCGGAACCTTGTGGCCGACAACGTACTACATGCACCTGAGCGTCGGTGCCTTCACCAAAGGGTTGCAGTTCACCGACCTCGCGACAGACATACTTGCGCTAACGCTCTTTGTCCCGGTCTTCATCGCGATTTCGGCTTTCTTCTTGCGCAAACAGGAAAAGTGACACCATGCGTCGTCTTTCCAATATCTTCTGGCTTGGCACGAAGGAAGCGCGCAGTCTGCTTCGCGATGTCGTAATGATTGCCTTGATTATTTGGGCGTTCGGCCCAAGCCTGGTTATGCGCGCAACCGGAAACTCAGAGCCCGTCAATAACGCCTCGGTTGCATTCGTCGATGAAGATCACTCCGCTCTGTCTCGCGCCCTGCGCAATGCGCTCACCCCGCCTTACTTCCGAGAAGCTGACCTAATTGAAGCCCACGAACTCGACGAGGCGATCGACAAAAGCCGCTATACGTTTGTGGTTGTCATTCCACCAAAGTTTGAATCTGACATCCGCCGCGGCGATAAACCAGAGATCCAGCTCAACGTCGATGCCACCGCTGTAATGCTCGCGGGGACGGGGGCCGGTTACATCAATCAGATGTTGATGCAGAAGATCGCGGAGTTCGCCAGTCGCGCGGACGCTGCCAGCATATCGCCAGTTGAGATGGTTTCGCGTCGAGCTTTCAACCCCAATGGGGTCCAATCGTGGTTTGAAGCGGTGGTCGCGCTACTTGATCAGATCTCGACCTTAACCATAGCCCTGACGGGGGCGGCCCTTTTGCGCGAACGCGAGCATGGCACCATCGAGCACTTGCTGGTAATGCCACTAACAGCTTTCGAAATCGCCATGTCGAAGGTGCTCGCAAACGGCCTTGCGATCCTCTTGGCCTTTACCATTTCGATGGTGTTTGTTGTTGAATTGGCGCTGGGCGTCCAGATCGCAGGCTCAAGGCTTCTGCTGTTGCTGGGTGCCTTCGTTTATCTCTTTTCAGCGGCAGCCATTGGAATACTGCTTGGCACAATAACGAGGACCATGGCGCAATTCGCACTCCTGATGCTGCTTGTCATCATGCCCATGATTATGCTCTCAGGCGGCATGACGCCGATCGAAAGCCAGCCTGACTGGCTGCAACCGATTACCCAGCTACTACCGTCGCGCCACTTCATGGCCTACAGCCAGGCTATCGTGTTCCGAGGTGCGGGATTAGGGACTGTGTGGCCCCAACTTCTGGCGATGCTTGGGTTGGGTTTTCTGTTTTTTGCAGCCAGCCTGCTGATGTTCCGGCGTTCCATCGCGTCCGCGCGCTAATTGGCCGTGGTCCAGGCTCACGTCGCTGAAACACGTTGCAACAAAGAAAACCCCGAGGCGAGAGGCCCCGGGATTCACGTGATTGCAGCGTCAAGACTGTCGGTTGCGTCGCCGGTCACTGCTCCTTCGCCGGCGGAGATTCAATCGCACCGTCATAATAGAGCACACCAGACTCGATCGTGACGATCTCGGTGCCCTCAGGAAGGTGATAAGCGCCATCGGTCACGCCATCGATGACAATCGTGCAACCAAGTTCACAGAATTTGTCGAGAGTCTCGTTGGCACCGAGCTCTTTTGTTGACGAGCCCGCCTGTTCCTTAATCGAGATCGCATAGGTACGGCTGTCTTTGTTCGTCAGCCGCACCGCATTCGCGCTTGAAGGAAACAACCCTCCCAACAAGACAAGAAACGCCACGACCACACTAGCATGACGACAAGCCAAGGCACGCGCCCAATCCCAAGACCGCATCAGGACTTACGAGCTGTCTTGCGCGCAGGTTTCTTCTTGGCACCCGATGCCGATGATACCTTGCGAGCAGACGCTGACTTCGCGGCTGCGGCAGTCTTTGTCGCCTTCCTGGCAGCTGGCTTCTTAGCGGCTGCTTTCTTTGCTGCAGGTTTCTTCGCCGCTGCCTTGCGCGCAGCTGGTTTCTTCGCTGCAGCTTTTTTAGCCACTGGCTTCTTCGCGGCGGGCTTCCGAGCTGGAGCCTTCTTAGCGGCAACTTTCTTAGCTGCGGCTTTTTTCGCAGCCGGCTTCTTAGCCACTGCCTTTTTAGCGACAGCTTTTTTCGCGGCAGGCTTCTTCGCGACGGGCTTCTTAGCCGCAGCCTTCTTCACGGCTGGCTTCTTGGCAGCGGCGGTCTTTTTCGCTGCCGCTGGTTTCTTCGCTGCGGCAGTCTTTTTGGCTGCCGGTTTGCGAGCTGGCGCTTTGGAACTTTTCGCCTTCATGAGGGTGAGGTCCTCTTAACTGAACTCAATCGAACTGAGACCGGCGATGTATGAAGCAACATCGCGCACGTTGATGAAATCACTCTGGAAGTAAAAGCGCGTGGTCTCAAACGGAATTTTCCGGTTGAGGCTATCGATATTTTCGATAGATACTCCTTTCGTCGTTTTTGCCACCAGGAAGGAAGCGAATGGATATCACACTCGCGCGTACGTTCCTGACCGTCTCCGAGACAGGGAGCTTCATCGACGCAGCACGCGAGATGAATGTCACGCAGTCGACGATTTCTGCGAGGATACGAGGTCTAGAACAACTGCTCGGTCGTCCTCTTTTTGAGCGTTCACATACAGGCGCGGATCTCACATCTGCGGGCGAACAGTTTCGCAAACATGCATTGGCATTGGTGAGGGTCTGGCAACACGCGCAACTTGAGGTCAAACTCTCCGGCGAACACCAGGACCACCTTGCTGTCGGCGCGCAGCTCAGCTTTTGGCGTGACTTCCTGATCGACTGGATCGGTTGGCTGCGTAACGAGGTCCCAGATATTGCTGTCTCCGCAACTGCGAATGGCGCAAACATTCTGATCCAACGCCTTATGGAAGGCAGCCTCGATCTCGCTGTCGTGTATCAGCCAACCCAGCCGCCAGGGCTTGTGGTCGAGCATCTCTTCGACGAGACGTTCGTCCTTGTCACATCAGCGCCAGCTGGTCGCCGACGCAGCGCTGAGTACGTATCGACAGATTGGGGTGGAGAGTTTTTGCGTGACCATGCGTCAGCATTTCCGCAGCTGGAAGCAAGTGGACTGCATCTCGATGTCGGTGCGGGAGTTGTCGACTACCTATTGAACAACGAGGCGTCTTGCTACTGCCCTCGCCGCCTGGTGCGCCACCACATCACCAAGGGACGGCTGCGCCAGCCCCCAAGAGCGCGGAAGTTCGTCTACCCGGTATTTGCCGTATATCCCGAAAGCCGTGACGAGGACGCCTATGAACCTCTGCTGGCAAGCCTCCGCCGTTTCGCCTCGAAACTCGGTTAACCGTAAAGCGTCACCGCGAGAGTGCTTCCCGGCAGGCCTGATCAGGTCGTGAAATAGCCGCGGAATTTCTGCACAGACGAGCTCAAGACGGAGCGCGCACCAGAGGGCAGGCTGGAAATCATTGCTTTCGCCATGCGAGGAGCCTCCGTCAATCGCGTCCCATCCACAGCTGCGCCTAGTCGACTCAGCGGTAGAACATAATCGCAGACGGGCAGCGTCTGGTTCGCGAGACGTTCCTTGTAGGAAGACACCGGCGGCAACAAGTCGTATTCCTCAAGACCGTGATCGATACAGTCTTGAACAACCATATCGAGATGCGCCTGGCCCGGGCTGCAGTCTTCCATCGTTAGGTCAAACGCACCCACATGCGCAAAGTGCGCTTGTTTGAAACGCAAACCGAACTCGACAGCAATCGGGCGCTCTTCCAGCGTCAACGCGGTGACATGCAACCCGCATGGTCCATGCCGACCGCTAACGACGTCATGCCAGAAGGTCGCAAAGCGCGGATCGGTGAAGGCACTCGACACGATAGAGTGCTTCGTAAACCAGTCGGCTTTGAATTTGAGACCAAGGTCAACCAGCTCACGACCTTGAGGCCCATCAGACGCGGCGACCAGACCCACCGCTCCCTTGCTGTTCAGACGCTTCCGGCGACGCTTCCGGCTCTTGCGGGCAGACGCGCTAAGACGCGCAGCAAGATCTTCCGGTCCTTTGCAATCGACAAGCCCTATTACAGGTGCTGCATCCGTCGATACCGGACGTGCACGGCCATCTTCAAGCCCAGGCTTGAGGCAAGCATCTGAACGGACCTGTGGTGCCAGCAGCAGGTCGCACTTGAGCTCACGGGTGAGAATATCCAGTGCAACTGGCAACACTTCAGAGATGTTCTCGTCCCTGCTGATCAACACATCGCTGTATTGGTTAACGGGCACACCCATAAAGCGGGCAATCCGGCAGCCTAGCCGCTGTTCGTGAACGAGAGGCATGGCGAAGCGCAAACGTCCCTTGCGCCAACCTATAAGGACTGCCAGAGACTGCCGCTCAGCGGCGAGGAAGACTTCGTTCCAGTACATCAGCCAACTGTGCTGATAAAAAACGTGATGGGCCTTGCCATGTTCTTCCAGCAACGCGTCCCACTGCTCTTTGAGTTCGCCAAAGCGCTCCACGCTATCGACGACTTCAAAAAACAGATGGCTATGGCTGTCAGGCTGCGTTGCCCTCAGCTCCGGTGCAGGTAATGGAAAAGCGTTTGGCTCGTCCAGAAGTCGGCCCATTGTCGTGTCGAATCCAGTCAGATCTGAAAATTTGTCTCAGTACACAGCATGTAGGCAAAAGCACTACCAAGAGGTAGCGTCACGCAAGGAGAGCGCACTATTTCATCAAACTGCAGTGAGTTAACGTTAAGGATTGGTTTCAAACCGTCCCTGTTTGGTTCAGTCGACCAGGGACGCATTTGCGTGAAATCACATTCCAATCGAGACCAAAAAAGAATTCGTGAGGTCCGTGGCGTGCAATCCGACCGGTCATCCGATCCAATATGACCGTGCTGCGTTATCTGCGCCAAACCATGTCCCAGCACATGACAGAACCCTCGGTGACCGCCCGACTAACCCATATACTCCGGCAGCCACTGTTCATGGGAGCTCCGTAGGTCCGTTAGCGCCAGCGGTCCTTCCCCAGGTTTTGAAATAGCATCACCGCCCGTCCGGCCGACGATACGACCGTCGATTGCCAGCAGTTTCGCCCGCTCGATTACCTGTTCCGCAGCCGACGGTGCTAAGGCGACAACATAACGTCCCTGGTCCTCACCGAACCACATGGCATGTTCCGGCAGACGTCCCTCGTAGCCGAAGAGTTCAACGCCAACATCACCAGCCAACGCCATTTCAGCGACCGCAACCGCAAGGCCACCGTCCGCACAGTCATGCACGCTATCAGTGACACCCTCAGAAATCAGCGCACCAATCAGCCGCCCGGCTTTAATCTCGTCTGCGAGGTCCACCGGAGGCGGCGCGCCCTCCAGCGTATAGAGTTCAAGCTTCTGGTAGAGCGATTGTCCAAGCCAGCCCTGTTCGCGGCCAATCACCAAAACAAGATCTCCATCACGCTTAAACGAAGCAGATGCCATTTTCTCGATATCTGTTACGAGCCCAACACCGCCGATTGCAGGTGTTGGCGGAATGCCAACGCCGTTCGTCTCGTTGTAAAGTGAGACATTGCCTGAGACGACCGGATACTCAAGAGCACGGCAGGCTTCGCCCATACCCTCAATCGAGCCGACAAACTGCCCCATGATCTCGGGGCGCTCAGGCGATGCGAAGTTCAGGTTATCCGTGATGGCGAGCGGTTTTGCACCAACGGCCACAAGGTTCCGCCACGTCTCGACCACGGCCTGCTTGGTGCCCATGGCAGGGTCAGCGGCAACGTAGCGTGGCGTGACATCACAGGTTGCGGCAATGCCCTTCTGCGTCCCATGGATACGAACGACGGCAGCATCCCCCCCCGGACGTTGCACGGTGTCACCCATAACCATGTGATCGTATTGTTCATAGATCCAGCGGCGCGAACACAACTGCGGCGTCGACATCATGCGGCTTAGAGTGTTCAAGATGCCATCTGATGGAGCAGCAAACCACTCAGGCAGAAGTGCTCGTTTCTCCGGTGTCGGCTCATAGGGCCGCTGATAGATGGGCGCTGAATCGGCAAGCGTAGCAACGGGGATATCGGCTTCCACGACACCCTTGTGCTTGACGATCATCCGACCGCTATCCGTCGTCTGGCCAATGACCGCAAAATCAAGCCCCCACTTCTTGAAGACGGCTTCCGCAGCTGACTCAGAACCCGGCCGCAACACCATCAACATGCGCTCCTGGCTTTCCGACAACATCATCTCATAAGCTGTCATGCCGGTTTCGCGTTGTGGCACGTGATCGAGGTCGAGTTCAATGCCAACACCGCCCTTATCGGCCATCTCGGCCGTGGACGATGTCAGACCTGCAGCTCCCATATCCTGGATCGCAATGATGGCATCTGAGGCCATCAATTCCAGGCACGCTTCGATCAACAACTTTTCAGTAAACGGATCCCCGACCTGAACCGTGGGCCGCTTCTCATCTGAGTTCTCGTCAAATTCAGCCGACGCCATTGTCGCGCCGTGAATGCCGTCGCGCCCGGTTTTGGACCCAACGTAAACAACGGGTAGACCGACCCCTTTAGCTGCCGAGTAGAAGATCTTGTCGGAACGGGCGAGGCCGACGCACATCGCATTGACGAGAATGTTGTTGTCGTAACCGCCATCAAAATTCGTTTCACCGCCCACAGTGGGAACGCCGACGCAATTTCCATAGCCGCCAATTCCCGCCACGACGCCAGACACAAGATGCCGGGTCTTTGGGTGTTCCGGCGCGCCAAAACGGAGTGCATTGAGGTTGGCAACAGGCCGCGCACCCATCGTGAACACATCGCGCATAATGCCGCCGACGCCGGTCGCAGCGCCCTGATAGGGTTCGATGTAGCTGGGGTGGTTGTGGCTTTCCATCTTGAAAACGGCAGCCCACCCATCTCCCAGATCCACAATACCAGCATTCTCACCGGGCCCCTGGATAACCTGCGGGCCAGATGTCGGCAGGGTCTTTAGCCAGTAGCGCGACGACTTATACGAGCAATGCTCCGACCACATGACTGAGAAGATGCCGAGCTCCGTGAGCGACGGCTCGCGCCCCATGATCTCCAACAGACGCTCATACTCATCGGGCTTCAAACCGTGTTCGGCAACGATTTCAGGCGTGATTTTTAGGTGCTGCGCGTCAGTCATTGCAATCCTGGCTGAGTAGTCGAGACGGAAAACTGGAAGTCTGGCGCCTGCTTATAAACGCGTTGTCGCCAGATGTCTTCAATCCGGGATGAGCCGCCGTCTTTTATCCGAAGCGAACCCAAGGCTTAAACGTCGCAGTTACCGACGAATAATCTGCATAGCGGTCCGGGATTGCCAGCCCGCACGCACAAGTTCCGGATCGGAATGCTCCTCTTCCGGCCAGCCGACGCACAAATAGGCAATCAGCTGCCAGCTTTCCGGCACATCTAGCCCGCGCTTAACCGTATCCGCATCGATAATGGAGACCCACCCGAGACCTAGCCCCTTAGCGCGCGCTGCAAGCCAAAACGTCTGGATAGATGCCACCGTTGAATAGGCCAGCGTCTCAGGCATGGTTTGCGCGCCAAGACCACGTCCCTGCGATGTCGCCACATCGCAAAACACAGCGAACTGCACAGGGGATTCCTTCAGACCCGCCAGTTTCAAACTAAGATAGTGCGCCCGCGTCGATGCATCATCATAGTTGGCCGCGGCCTCTTCGTTCGCAGCCTTGAAGTTCTTTTGGATCAGCTGGCGACGTTCCGGTGTCGTAACTTCAACCCAACGCCACGGCTGTGAATTACCGACTGAAGGTGACAGGTTCGCTATTCGCAGAAGATCCTCAATCAGGTTGGGCGGGACCGGTTCGGTCTTGAACCGCCGGACATCACGCCGCCAGACAAACAGCGCTTCAAGCTGGTCTTGAAAAGCGGCGTCGAATGTCGGGATTTCAGCCAACGCCCAGCTGCTCCTGCAACCCGGTTAGAAGGTCAATCATGTCCTGACCCGCGAATACAAACTGATCAACGCCGGCCGCCGTTAGCGCTGCTTCGAGATCGCCGGGACGCCCGGCAAGCAGGACGCGCTTAGCACCCTGGTCTTTGAGGGCGGTTGCCGCGTTGGCAGCCATCTCCCCATAGAGCTCATCAGAAGAACAGATACAGGCGATTTTTGCTTCAGACTTCTGGAACGCCGACACGGCTTCTTCAGGACCAGCAAATCCGTCACTCGTTAACGCTTCGATGCCGCCCGCCGCTAGGAGGTTCTTGATCCACGTAGAACGAGCTGTATGAGCCGCAATCGGCCCAAGGCTAGCCAGAAAGATTTGCGGGTAAGAACCATGCGCGGCCTTGTAGCGTTCAGCCTTGTCTCTCAGTGCCTCGAACGGCTCACCAATGCGGTGGGACTGGAGCGGCTCGGCCTGTTGTGTTGCGCCTGGACCGGGCAGGACGTCGCTCCGAGACTTTCCGGCGGTCAGTGCCGCCACAACATCGCCAAAGGCCGTATCAGCAGCTTCACCGCCCTTGGGTGTGCCACGATCAGGGTTAGCGGCGACGTCGAGCACTTCGAGAGCGCCCTCGCCTAAAAGCGGGAATTCGCTCGTCCCCGTAATCTGAACCTTGCGCCGGGCGACGTCTTTCGCACGCGCCGCAGCCATCTCAGAAACATCCTTTTGGATCGACCCGGATTTCAGGCACTCAACGATGCCACCGTTGCCTTCAATGTCCTGGAACAGCGACCAAGCCGCTGCTGAGATCTCATCCGTCAGGGCCTCATAACCACCGGCCCCTGCAGCAGGATCGGCCACCTTGAACAAGCTCGACTCTTCGAGAAGAACACTCTGCGTATTACGCGCGATCCGGCGCGCAAATCCATCTGGAAGACCCAGAGCCATAGTGTGCGGCAGAACGGTCATGCTATCGGCACCACCAATGCCCGCCGTAAACGTCGCCATTGTCCCGCGCAACATATTCACCCAGGGGTCGACGCGGGACATCATGCGCCAAGCACTCTCGACATTAATGCGCATAGGTGCCGATGTGATCCCGCTCGCGTCCTCGACCCGCGCCCAAAGGCGGCGGAAAGCACGAAGCTTGGCAAGCCCCGCAAATTGGTCTGCGTCCACGGCGACGGTGAAGGACAACGCACGGGCTGCGTCTTCGCCGGAGAACCCACGGTCGACAAGGGCCCGCAGGTACGCCACGCCTGTTGACAGGGCAATCGCGAGTTCCTGAACTTCAGACGCACCCGCCTCGTGATAAGGACGAATATCGCAGGAGAGAAACGGCCCCGCGAAGCCCTTCGCCTTCAATGTGGAGGCTGCGTCCGCTGCGCGACCCGCGATCGTTGTCCAATCGCCAGCCATAACTCCGCGCGAAGCGAGATTGCCAATCGGATCGATGCCAAAGTCGACCTTGCACACGTTGGGGTCCAGCCCGCGCTTATCAACTAGCGCAGCAACAAGCGCCGCGTTGACCCTCGCCGCAGGCGCTGGATCAAGGCGCAACGTAATCATGTCGAGCCCAACGTCAGCCAGCACGGCATCAAGATCGGCGACCGTTTCGCAATCAAGTCCATACCCACGCGCGGACAGACTGCCTGGAAACACAAGAGTTAGGGAATCAGCACCATTGGTGAGATCGTCGAGGGCAAACTCGTTGGCAACCTTCCGATCTGGATGGTCGACACGGGCGGACAAACGCCACGGATGCCCAGCGTCTGCACGCGAGATTTTCCCAGCATCCGCCTGTCGGTCGTAAAGCGGGTCGATCCGCAAGCCATCCGCAGTCTTCGAAACCAGCCGTTTTTCAAAATCACCACCCTTAAGTGCTTTGTCGACCAAAGCCCGCCAGGCCTCTTCGCTGACCGTATCGAATCCGGAGGTGAGTTTCAGGGTGTCCGCAGTCATAAACGCCGGCCTCTTCTTAGTCGTGTGTCTTGTGGAACAGGCGCCCGCGAGGCGCAAACCATTGATGCACCGAGCCGAACACGAGCACAAGCAGGGAGGGTGAATTCGCGCTCAAACTAGGCGATCACGGACGTTTGGGGAATTCAGGCAATGGGATGAGGGCCGCCGGCAGCCACCGACCAAAATGCGGTCTGGAGCCACTTCAAGCAACACTGTGGCAGACATGCCGACAAGCTGAACAACTGTTTCAAGGAAAAGCTGTTGGTCGTTCATGCAACTGGTATTTCAAGCAGCGCCCAACTGTGCCATTAGGCAGGAGAACATCGGAGATTCGCGCCATTCGGGACCGCGTCGCAAAGACCGGCCCAGCGCAAAACCTGAGATGATGAAGGGGTGATCAAGCAATGAGCCAATCCGTGCTTCAGGACGGCAAGATCTATCTCGGCACCAGCGTGAAACCGGAATATCTGGATCTTGCGTTGGCAAACCGCCATGGGCTCATCACCGGCGCGACCGGAACCGGTAAGACGGTTTCACTGCAAATCCTTGCCGAAGGCTTCGCAAAAGCTGGCGTTCCCGTGTTTGCCGCCGACATCAAAGGTGATTTATCCGGCATCGGAAAAGCTGGCACGCGCAAGGACTTCATCGACAAGCGGCTCAAAACCATCGGTCTTGAGGACTACAACAACACATCCTATCCGACGGTGTTCTGGGACGTATTCGGCGAACAGGGCCACCCCGTGCGCGCGACGGTTGCCGATATGGGACCGTTGCTCCTGTCACGGCTGATGGAGCTCAACGAGGTCCAGGAAGGCGTCCTCAACATAGTATTCCGCGTTGCCGCCGATGAAGTTGCCGCCGGACACAAGGAATTCCTTCTCCTCGACCTCAAGGATCTGCGGTCGGCCCTCGCAAACGTCGGAGAGCGCTCCAAAGAGCTGTCCAACCAGTACGGCAACGTTGCCAGTGCCTCGGTTGGCGCGATCCAGCGCCGCCTTCTGGTGCTAGAAGAACAAGGCGCAGATCAGTTCTTCGGCGAACCGGCCCTTGACGTGGATGACTTGATGCGCGTGGCTATGGATGGCCGCGGCATCGTAAACCTTCTGGCTGCTGACCGCCTGATGCAGAGCCCACGGCTTTATTCGACGTTCCTGCTCTGGTTGCTTTCAGCCCTATGGCAAAAGCTTCCAGAAGTTGGCGATCAACCCAAGCCAAAGCTGGTCTTCTTCTTCGACGAAGCGCATTTGCTTTTCGATGAGGCCCCCAAAGCCTTGCTACAACGCATTGAGCAGGTTGCCCGCCTCATCCGTTCCAAAGGCGTCGGTGTCTACTTCATCACGCAAAACCCGCTCGATGTGCCCGATACGGTCTCGTCCCAGCTTGGCAACCGTATCCAGCACCAGTTGCGCGCGTTTACGCCGAAGGAGCGCAAGGCTGTGAAAGCAGCCGCCGAGACCTTCCGCCCCAACCCGGATATCGACACGGAGCGTGTCATCCTCGATCTCGGTATTGGTGAAGCGCTCGTCTCGACGCTGGAGAACAAAGGTGAACCATCAATCGTCCAACGGACCCTGATCCGCCCTCCTGAAGGCCAAATCGGCCCCCTGACGGTAGATGAACGCGGTGACCTCATGCGCCGTAGCCCTGTCGCTGGCAAATACGATACAGCCGTCGATCGCGAAAGCGCCCATGAACTGCTTGCAAAACGCGCCGAAGAATTGGCCAAGAAAGAAGCCGAGCTACAGGCGGAAGCAAACTCTGGCGGCTGGATGAAAGACGCGGGCCAAGTCGTGTTTGGCCGCGGGCCCCGCGGTGGCGCATCGCTTGGCGAACAGGTTGCCCGTTATGCAGGCCGCTCAATCATGCGTCGCATCGTGGGCAGCGCGGTCCGATCGGTCCTCAAAAGCCTGCGCCTTGGCTGATGACGAACTGAGGTCGCTCGCAAATCTAAGTTGACGGCGATCATTGTTTTATCCGCCCGACAATTGGATAAACTAAGTCCGGCCCAAAGACAGCAACACATCAAACGGTGAGGACGACCGTGACGAGCCGCATTTTTCTGGCGCTAATTCTGGCCCTTTCACTAGTTACATCAGCGCACGCCCAGGAAGAAGACCTCAGCAGCCAATCCATGACCGCCATCGTCGCCATCGGCGAGTCGATTGCCGAAGCAAAATGTGGCCGCTGCCATGCGCTGGGCGTCGCCGATAAGTCTCCTCACAAAGATGCGCCACCGTTCCGCGTGGTCGCTAAGCGATACAAGCTGGAGGATTTGGCCGAGTCACTCGCCGAAGGAATCTTGACCGGGCATCCCGACATGCCCGTCGTCGCGCTGAGAGAAGACGAGATAAATGCTTTCCTCACATACCTGGGAAGCTTGCTACCTGACTAAGTAGCTGCCCTGGTAGTGAGAAAAAAAGCGCTCAGCAATAGCCATCACCATTAGGCGACGTCTGCATAAAGGCCCTGCAAACCGGCCTTAGACGCAGCACATATTCCACGCTCGGTGATGAGCCCTGTAACCAAGCGCGCTGGCGTGACATCAAAAGCCGGATTAGCTGCTGGTGATCCTGGCGCCGCAATGTCGACGGTCGCGACCGAGCCGTCAGCCATCCGCCCGGTCATTTTGAGAACTTCATCAGCTGAGCGCTCTTCGATTGGAATGCTGAACCCATCCTCCAACGACCAATCGATTGTTGAATGCGGAAGCGCCACATAAAACGGCACGTTGCTGTCATGCGCCGCAAGCGCTTTGAGATAAGTGCCAATTTTGTTGCAAACATCACCCGCCGCGGTAACCCGGTCGGTGCCGACAATGACAAGATCAACTTGCCCGTGCTGCATCAAATGCCCACCCGCATTATCGACCACGATCGTGTGCGGTACACCATGTGCGCCAAGCTCATAGGCCGTCAGCGACGCCCCTTGGTTGCGCGGGCGCGTCTCATCCACCCAGACATGGACCGCGATGCCTTTGTCATGCGCCTGATAGATCGGCGAAGTTGCCGTCCCCCAATCGACGCAGGCAATCCACCCAGCATTGCAGTGGGTGAGAACGTTGACAGGCTCCCCAGGCCCTTTGCGTGCGGCAATCTCTTCGATGAGTGCTAAGCCGTGCTGCCCAATCAAGCGGCAAGTCTCAACATCTTCGTCACACAGCGTCGCTGCTTTTTGATAAGCCGCCGCGACTCGATCCTCCGGTGCGAGACCTTCCAGAGCGCGTCGCATCTGCTCAAGCGCCCAGCGCAGGTTCACCGCTGTGGGACGTTGTTTGGCGAGATGTTCTATCGCGTGTGCCAAGCTTGCATCACTCGGATCCACCCGTAGCGCGAGGCACACCCCATAAGCTGCGGTAGCTCCGATCAGAGGCGCACCACGAACCTGCATCGTCTTAATGGCGACAGCAGCCTCATCCATGGTTTTTAGCTGTGCGATGACAAACTGATGCGGCAACAGCGTTTGATCGATGATCTCCACTGTCCAGCCATCCTCAGCCATCCAAATCGTGCGGTAAGCTTGACCATTGATCTTCATCTCTCATCCCCATCACCAACCTACGCCGCCGTCAACCGAAGCTGGCAGCCGACATCACGTCATCGACTAGTCGTGGTCCGCGCTATGCGCGACCAACGGAAGAGCGACAGCTTCGTCTAGCCCGCACGACCCGCAAGAAAACGCATACCACAGCATGTGAGGCCGCGCCGAGCGGTCGACGATTTGCACATCACTGGCACCGCAGACCGGGCAGTTCGCACCGCTCTTTCCGTTTTGTTCCCAGGCCCGGACACTTTCCATAGCAGCCCTGGCAAGCTCCGGTGATGAGAGTTTCCGAGTTTCGCCTGCCATCAATGCCCCTCAAAAGCTGTCAACACATGGCACGCGACGTTCAGATCTTCGATCTTTTTGCGGCCACCCAGATCCGGCAGGTCGATC
Source organism: Filomicrobium sp. (assembly GCA_040219445.1). GTDB lineage: Bacteria > Pseudomonadota > Alphaproteobacteria > Rhizobiales > Hyphomicrobiaceae > Filomicrobium. Next base: position 359,165 of record JAVJSM010000004.1, read on the forward strand.
ACGAAGGCAGCACCCACGACCTCGCCACCAGTCCGCTGAACCAGCTTCACGGCTGCTTCTGCTGTACCACCGGTTGCGATGAGATCGTCAACGATCAAAATCCGCTCGCCCTTGGTTATGGCGTCCTCGTGGATTTCGATGGTGTCGACACCATACTCCAGGGTGTAGTCCTGGCCGATGGTCTTATGCGGTAGCTTACCTTTCTTCCGGATAGGGATGAACCCGCAGCCCAATCTGTCAGCTACGGCACCACCAAGAATGAAGCCGCGTGCCTCAATTCCCGCCACAGCGTCGATTGGCTCCGTGCGGTAGGGCTCAGCCAATTGCGCAATTGCAGCTTTGAACCCCTGCGCATCGCCAAACAAAGTCGTCACGTCACGAAACATAATTCCGGGCTTCGGATAATCAGGAATGGTACGGATAAGAGACTTCAGATCTGACAAGGGTTCCTCCAGACGAGAGCTTGAAAGCAGGCAGGTGGATGTGAAACCAGCGCATTACCAAGGCTTTGCCAACGGAAACGGCAGGCACGACCAGCTTTGACCGGCACCTACAAGGCGAAACACCTCACATCCTGATCGCGTAATCGACAAATTCGGGGCGTTTCATAGCAAGTTCAGCTTTGAGAAGATAGAAGGGGAATGATTCCAGGCGATAGGTCTGACCCGGGCGAGGTGTTTGATGTGCGACGGGGGTAGAGGAGGATCATGAAATGGCGGACCAGAACTTCCCGTTGACGGCGGACGAGGACATCGACGATCTGCCGCGCACTCTAAGGCGCGAGCGCGCGGCGCGCGAACGTCAAGCCCGTGAGCGCGAAGCCGAAGGTGATACAGCCCGAGCCGCACCAGCGCCTGAGCTTTCTAACCCGGTCGATCCAGGCTACGCCCCGCAAGGTTACATCGAAGACGACGCCTACCCAGCTGTCGTCCAGCGCTTCGACGTGCCGTTTTTTCACATGATGGCGTTCTTTTTGAAGGCTGTGCTGGCGGGCATCCCAGCATTGATCCTCCTTGGCGCAATAATCTGGGGCATCGGTGAAATCTTGCAGAGCTTCTTCCCATGGCTGATCAAGATGCAGATCGTGATCTTGTTTCCCGAGACCTAAGCACTGACCAACGTCAAACATCAGGCCCCCGCCAAACCCTCGCCTCGTTTTTTGGCGGCCGCGATAGCGCGCTCGAATAGTGCCTGCATGGCTTGCTCATCCATCAGCACCGAAAGTGCAGCCGCGGTGGTTCCGCCCGGAGACGTCACGTTGCGCCGAAGTTGATCGGCCGGTAGGTCAGATTGAGCCAACAGCGCCCCAGAGCCCGAGACCGTCTGCCGCGCCAATTCTGCCGCGAGTTCTGGTGCAAGTCCGGCTTTGACACCCGCTTCCGCCATGCACTCAACCAGATGAAACACATAAGCCGGACCCGACCCTGAAACCGCCGTCACAGCATCCATCAACCCTTCATCAGCGACCCAGGCAACTTTGCCCACCGCAGACAAAAGCGCTGTAGCAATTTCCTTTTGGTCCTCGGATGCTGCACCGTTCGCGCAGCAAACCGTCATACCATGCCCAATGGCAGCTGGCGTATTTGGCATCGCGCGGACGACAGCAGAACCGTCCGGCAATAGCTTTTCGAAACTCGCTAGCGTGCGTCCCGCAGCGATCGAAATCGTTACCGTCTCTGGCCCGGAAAGACGAGCAGCATCGGAGAAGACATCATCCATCAGCTGGGGCTTTACCGCTGCCAGAATGACAGCAGGCGGCTCAGCCAAATCCTCAAAACGATCCTGGCGCAGCAATTGGTGCTTGGAAATAAGCGCCGCGCTTTCTGGCGGCGGAGACGGGTCTTGGATCAGCAGCTGTGAGGGCTGAAGGCCGCGCTCCAGCAATCCGGTGACAATTGCGCCGCCCATCTTTCCGGCGCCAACAACCAAAATTGATCCTGAAAGAGAAACCACCGGATTACCGGTGGATTTTGACGTGTCAGACATACCTTCAAACCTCATACGCGCGCCAGGCAACATGACGCGCGAGAGGAGCGCTTAAGCCTGACCTTCTGTCTCAAACATCGTCGAGACGAGTGCTTCGCGACTGGGCTTACCTGCCCAGACGACAAATTGGAATGCCTGATAGTAGCGTTCGCAAGATTCAAGCGCTGCCTGAAGCATCGCTTCGCACTGCTCAACACTGGCCACCGAGCCACCCAGCAGCAGCGCATGACGATACATCACCAGCCCCTCCTCGGTCCAAAGATCGAAATGCCCCAGCCACAGCTGCTCATTGATCTGCGCCACCAGGCGATACATCTCATTGAGGCGCTGCTCAGGAACGCGGAAATCAAAAGCGCTCGCCACGTGTAGCGCCTGCAAATCTTCGCGCCAGTTGAGCGACACGTGATAGTCGGTCCAGGTGCCCGCAACAATGATCGTGAGTTCGTCATCCCCATTACGGTCGCATTGCCAGTCTTGCCGATGGGCCAGCTGCTCGATGAGTTCAATCGGGTTACTGAGGCGGTCATAACCTGTGCCAGCTGATGCCATTCGTTATCCTCGTTCTTGTTGGGCCATTTGCCCGGCCCTTGGCGCGCATGCTCTCACAAACAAAAAAGCGAATGAGCAGCCTCATCCGCCTGCGCAGGCAACAAACCATCTGCGCTTCATGAGTCGCAACCAATGCTACCGAAGTGTCCACCGTCAGTGTGGCCGATTGCGGTCAAAGGCTGCCAATTGGGGGTTATCTGTTGAAAAGGCGAGGATTGGACGTGGGCGAGGCGTGCGTGCACTCGACAATAAAATCGTCGGGAACGTGGGTCGATTCAGGCGGTTTCACTGGTCGCAACAACTTCATGTGCTGGCGCAGAGTTCAACGATGAAGCCACCGCACATGTTGCGACGGAGTGAACCAAAATCGACGGGATCAGCCCTTGAGCGCTTGGATCTGCGCCTCAAGTGCGACGATGCGCGCTTCCAACGCTTCGTTCTGTTCGCGAGCTTTTTCCGCCATGGCTTTTACGGCTTCAAAATCCTCACGCGTCACGACATCCATCTCGCGCAGGATCTTTTCACCTTGCGCGCGAAAGACGGTTTGCATCTCGCGCTGGGCTCCCTGCGCAGCACCAGCAGCATCCGTCATGACTTTCGCCAATTCATCAAACAGTTTGTTCGAAGTTTGTGTCATCGTCGCTTGATCCTTGTAGACGTGTGTGGCGTCGCTAGCGCGCGGCCTGATATAGCTGAACTGAATATGCGTCCGCCGCATCGTAGCGGCAAGCATAACGCCTTGACACTTTCGCCAACGTCTTCAAAAACGTCGCTCCTGCAACCTTGGTTGGTGCTTTCACCACCAGGCCGCGCCAGAGACATCGAGATACCGGCAAGCCATGACCTTTTTGGCAATTCCATTCCCAGAGATAGATCCCGTTGCCTTGCAGCTCGGGCCCGTGGCAATCCGTTGGTATGGGTTAGCTTATGCCGCAGGTCTAATCCTCGGCTGGCTCTACATTCGCAGGTTGCTTAGCTCAGCTGAACTCTGGCAAGGCGGCAAGGCCCCGATGGCTGCCGACGATGTCGATGAACTGCTCGTCTGGGTGACTGCGGGTGTTATCTTGGGCGGACGCCTGGGCCACGTGCTGTTTTATCAATCGGGGTATTACTTCTCCCATCCCTGGGAGGTCTTCGCCATTTGGCAGGGCGGCATGTCTTTCCATGGCGGCTTGCTAGGCACGGGCCTCGCGATGCTGCTGTTTGCCCGTCGACAAGGCATCTCGGTCTGGCCGGTTATGGATATAGTCTCCGCTGCCGTTCCGATCGGGCTCTTCTTTGGCCGCGTCGCAAACTTCATAAACGCTGAGGTCGTTGGCTCGGCAACCCAAATGCCCTGGGGAATGGTGTTTCCGGGGTGGGGGAGCGAACCCCGTCATCCCGCAATGCTCTATGAAGCCGCCCTCGAAGGGATAGCGCTCTTTATTGTGCTGAGGGTTTTCACCCATTCACTGCAGTCGTTGAAATCCCCCGGCCTCACAACAGGCGTCTTCCTCGCTGGCTATGCGGTTGCGCGGATCTTTTGCGAACTCTTCAAGATCGTTGACTACCGCCTCATCATTGAGGGCTGGCCAATCACAAAGGGCATGGCCTATTCGGTCCCGATGCTCATCTTGGGCGTTTGGTTCATCATGCGCGCACGCGCAGCCGCGGCCCGCTCGGAGCAACCCGTTTGACAACTTACGATCCAGAATTAAGACGCGCCACACCACTCCTTGCCAGGCTCAAAGATAAGCTACGTAAAGACCGAATTATCAGCGTCTCAGAGTATATGGACTACTGCCTGCAGGATCTGGATTACGGCTATTACCGCAGCAAGACAGCAATCGGCGCAGCAGGTGATTTCATCACCGCGCCCGAGATAAGCCAACTCTTTGGCGAATTAATCGGACTGTGGGCAGTCGTCGTCTGGAAGCAGATGGGCGAACCGGACAAATTCAACCTCGTGGAACTTGGGGCCGGGCGCGGCACTCTTCTGCAGGACGCCCTTAGAGCATCCCGCATGGTGCCCGACTTCCAAAAGGCCGCCGACGTCCGCGTCATCGAGGTAAACCCATTACTGAAGCATCAGCAGGAAGAGGCCCTATCGGCTTTTGAAGATCAACTCGGCGGGCTGCACTGGCACGACGAGGCTGCCGAAGTCAGCGCCGCAAGCTTGGGCGATATACCGACCATCGTGCTCGCCAACGAATTCCTCGATACCTTCCCGCCTGAGCAATACGTCCGGAAAGGCGAGGGATGGTTACGCCGTGGCGTCACGCTAGACGACGCGGAGAACCTGACCTTCACTGCATATGGCGACAGCTACGCGTCAACAGAGCCGCTCGAAAACCGTATGCTCGACAAGCTCTATCCCACTGCTACAGACGGCGACATCGTCGAGCGTACACCGTTTGCCTACATCCCATGCGATCTGCTCGACCATTCCATGTGTGCTGCTCTGTTCGCTGACTATGGCCACGTCGAACCGACAATCGGCAATACCCTTCAAGCCGTCCGAGAGCATGCCCATGAACATCCGCTAACATCTCCGGGCGAGGCCGACCTGACAATCCAGGTCGATTTCTCGCAGTTTGCTGGCGATGTCCGCCTACGCAATCCAGAGCTCACGACCGACGGCCCTATCACTCAGGCGGAATTTTTGGGCCGGCTAGGCATTGTTGAACGTGCCTCCATGCTGATGTCAAAGAACCCTGACCACGCTGCCCGCGTCGAAGCCGACGTAGCCCGCCTCATAACTCCTCAGGGCATGGGTGCGCGCTTTAAAGCAATCGGCGTTCGCTCAAAGACCCTGCCGACACTTCCAGCCTTCGAATAACCCCTTGAATTCTTGGCCCCTCCGCCACAGCTGCAAAGCTAGGATGAACCGTAGGACCCGCCACAATGCTAAGTCCGATCACCGCCGCAAACCTCAGCGAGTTGCCCGGCATTGAGCACGGGTTCTTCACCCGGCAAGGCGGAGTCTCAGATGGTATATACGCTGGGCTAAACTGCGGAATGGGTTCCAGAGACGACAAAGCGAAGGTTATCGAAAACCGGGTTCGTGTCGCGCTGCATCTCAAATCCAAAAGCCCAAACATTCTTACGCCCTACCAGATCCACAGCGACACAGCGCTTATCGTCGATGGCCCGTTTCCAGAAAACGAACCTCCACCAAAGGCCGACGCCCTTGTCACCAAAACACCTAACCTCATCATTGGCATCCTGACCGCAGATTGTGGGCCGGTCCTTTTTGCAGACACGGATGCCGGTGTCGTTGGCGCGGCTCATGCGGGCTGGCGGGGTGCCATTGGCGGAATTCTCCAATCGACTGTGGCGGCAATGGAAACCCTGGGTGCACAGCGCGATCGCATCGATTGTGCGATTGGCCCCTGCATTAACCAACTGAACTACGAGGTCGGTCCGGAGTTCTTTTCAAACTTCACAGCAAAGTCGCAGGTTTACGAAAAGTTCTTCCAAATCCCTTCTGGCCAGAAGAAGGAACATTTCGACCTGCCCGGCTTTATCGAGGCGGAATTAACCAAACTCGACATCCGCTCAATCTCTAATCACGCCGCCTGCACCTACGCCGACGAATCGAGATTTTTCAGTTTCAGGCGCTCCACACATCGAGATGAACCCGATTATGGCCGTCAAATCTCCGCAATTTCCGTGGCATAAATGCAATATCCACAGCTGCCCGGCTGGTGGTCGCCGCAATCGTTAAGCTTCGGTTGCGTTGCAATCTAAAGTGGCTAGACGTTGTTGAGGACACCAAGTTACTGGTAGAACAACGAGTACCGGTCGTAGGGATTGTGAAGGCCGCAATGTAAGTACGCCGGCCGCCGGATGATCAGCGGGTCATGACAGGGGGACGTCGTTGTGACGACCAATATTACCGCTGCGGCGTGGAGCGTACGGAAATCCGTGACGCTTATGAGCTTCGCAGTTTTCTTAGGATTTGCGCTCGCCGGGTGCAGCACCACCGGGCCGTCCATCCTTAGCGGGGACGGGAGCGCAACGCAGCAGCTGACGCAAAACGCAGCTCAAGCGAATGCAAATCAGATTGCCATCGCTCCGGTCATCGGCGCGCCTGAGCAGGTCGCTAAACAGCTGCAGGCGCAGTTAACCAACTCGATGCAGAAGCGCGGAATCGGCGTCGCGAGTGGAGCGGCCGCCAAGTATACTCTGCGTGGCTATGTCGTCTCCGCACGCGAAGGCACTGGCACAAAGATCTCATACATCTGGGATGTCACCGACCCGACGGGCAAACGCGTCAATCGCATCAGCGGCGAGGAAATTACGCCTGCATCGTCTGGACGCGATCCGTGGGCTTCGGTCACACCAGCTGTGATGACAACGATCTCCGATAAGACGGCAACGTCTCTTGCATCCTGGTTGCCAAGTCAGGCACCGAAGGCGCCCGCTGTGGCTGGTGCGATCCAAACCGCTCCAGCCGGTGCTGCAACCGCCGCGCGACAGACTGCGAGCAGCACGGTGCAACAGGCCAGGGCAACGGCGAACCAGGCTGTCCGCAAGACAACCACGGGCAGCATCGGACGCGGTGCGACGAATGCCATCGTACCAAACGTGACCGGTGCTCCTGGTGACGGTTCGGTCTCGCTAACACGTGCGATCCGCTCAGAACTTTCCCGTAACGGCGTGACACTGGCTTCAACCGCCTCGCCTCAGTCCTACCGCGTGCAGGGCAAAGTGAGCATGAAGCAGGCCAGCGCCCAGAAGCAGGAAATCAGCATCGACTGGGCTGTCTACAATCCTCAGGGCAAGAACGTTGGGACAGTCTCCCAGAAAAACGCAATTCCTGCGGGTTCATTGGACGGCGCATGGGGGCGGACCGCAGATGCCGCCGCTGCAGCCGCTGCACAGGGCATCTTGAAGCTGCTGAAAGACAAATAAGCTAGCTGGCTCACTTCAAGCAGCGGCCGAAGGTTAAGAACCACGGACGCGGCACAGCCAAACAGAACAGCGCCCGGCCTGATCTTGCATCAGCCGGGCGCTGTTTTTTGATTAGGCCGGAAACGTCTTTTTCGTTAGTTGAACGACAACTATCTCAGCCCCGTCAATCAGTCGCGGTTTACATCGCGCGCAACACCTTGTTACAGAGCTGTCATGCGGCTGTCGCGAAGGGGATGTGCGTATGACATTTGATGCGTTTGAAGGTGAGGATTCGGTTAATCCGCAACCGAACCTCAAGCTGGTTGCCGGCAACTCCAATCCGCCGCTAGCCGACGCCATCAGCAAACTGCTCAATGTTCCGTTGACTCGCGCCCACGTTGAGACGTTTGCGGACAAGGAAATCTTCGTCGAGATTCACGAAAACGTCCGCGGTCAGGACTGCTTTATCCTGCAATCGACGTCCTTTCCGGCCAACGACAATCTGATGGAGCTCCTGGTCCTCATCGACTGTCTGAAACGCGCCTCTGCCCAGCGTATCACGGCTGTCATCCCTTACTTCGGCTACGCGCGCCAGGATCGTAAACCTAAACCGCGTACGCCAATCACATCGAAACTGGTTGCCAACCTCATCGAGCGTGCGGGGGCCGACCGTGTTTTGACCCTCGATCTTCACGCAGGTCAGATTCAGGGGTTTTTCGACATCCCCACCGACAACCTCTATGCGGCACCTGTGATCGTCCGGGATATCCGCAGCAGATTCTCAACCGAAGATCTGATGGTTGTCTCGCCTGATGCCGGCGGTGTTGTCCGCGCCAGAGAACTGGCTAACCGGCTTCAAGTCCCCATCGCAATCTGTAACAAGTGGCGCGAGGCTCCCGGCAAAGCGAGCATCATGAGCGTCATCGGCGATGTCTCTGGAAAGCGCTGTATACTGATCGACGACATCGTCGATTCCGGTGGCACGCTCGTCAGCGCGGCTGAAGAACTCATCAAAGACGGAGCAACCGAGGTTCACGCTTACATTACGCACGGCGTGCTCTCAGGCGGGGCTGTATCGAAAATTCGCCATTCGAAGATCTCGTCCTTGAAAATCACCGACACGATCCTTCCAACCGAAGCCGTGAAAGCATCTCGGAACCTTCAGGTGCTATCGATTGCCCCGCTCATCGCAAAGGCGATCTTGAGAACATCACGCGAACAAAGCGTCTCGGGCCTTTTCGATTCAGACTAGTTTCTGCCGGAAGGGACCGTTGCCAATCCAGGATTGGGCCGTTATAAGCACGGCACCTCACCCAAATTTAGAGTGAGCGCGCCGTGGGCACCCTTGGAGGCCACGGAGCGATTGATATTTGGGGCCCTCATATCACTGCGGGTCCCAATTGCTGTTTATGGAGAAGCACAATGGCAGTCGAGACCATCGAGATCGAAGCCGCTGCGCGTGACCGTGTCGGTAAGGGGGCCGCACGACAAGCACGCCGCGAAGGCCGAGTTCCAGCCGTGATCTACGGCGACAAGAAACCACCCCAAAGCGTGACGCTGGACTACAACGAAGTCTGGAAAATGTACCTCAAGGGTCAGTTCATGGCCCGCGTATTCAAGGTGAAAGTCGGTAAGGAAGAGCATTTGGTCGTCTCCCGCGATCTGCAGCTCCATCCTGTACGTGACACGCCAGTCCACATCGATTTCCTTCGCATTGGTGCCGATGGTCTGATCCGCGTTGAGATCCCGGTGAAGTTCCTCAATGAAGCGACTTGCCCCGGTTTGAAGCGCGGCGGCGTTCTCAACATCGTCCGCCACCAGATCGAAGTCTGGTGCCCATACGACAAGATCCCTGACAACTTCCAGATCGACCTTGCCAAGGTCCAGATCGGTCAGTCGATCCACGTCTCGGCAGTAACCATGCCGGAAGGCTGCAAGCCGACCATTCAGGATCGCGACTTCACCATCGCGACAATCGCCGGCCGCGGACCAGCTGGTGGCGCTGAAGAAGAGACAACCGAAGAAGCGGCTGAAGAAGAAGAGAAGTAAGCCGGATTGAATACCAATCCTCGATAAGCGGCCGCCCGGACAAAGCGATTTGACCGGCGGCCGTCGTACTATGGGGAGCACCATGAAGCTCATCGTCGGTCTGGGAAACCCCGGCCAGAAGTACGAAAGAAACCGCCACAACGTCGGCTTTATGGCTGTCGACAAGATCGCCGATGAGTTCGGCTTCCAGCCTTACCGGAACCGGTTCAAAGGTCTGGTCGCCGAGGGCCGCGTTGGATCCCAACGCGCGCTAATTATCAAGCCCCAGACCTATATGAACGAGTCCGGCCAGTCTGTTGGCGAAGCGACGCGCTTTCTGAAAATCGCTGAGGAGGACGTCATCGTCTTGTATGATGAAATCGACCTCGCCCCCGGCAAGCTGAAGGCTAAGCTTGGCGGCGGTAACGCCGGCCATAACGGTCTGCGTTCAATTTCCGCACACCTCGGCAATGATTACCACCGCATCCGCATCGGTGTCGGCCATCCAGGCCGCAAGGACTTGGTGGCGAACTACGTCCTGCATGACTTCGCCAAGGCAGAGTACGACTGGCTCGATCCACTTCTCGATGCCATAGCCCGGGCTGCAGAACCTATGGTTGCTGGTGATCTGGCAAAGTTCACCGCTGAGGTGGCCCGCAGATTAGGCCAAGAGGAAGAGCCGCCAGATAAGCCGAAGCCAGCGAAGAAAGCCAAACCCCAGCGGGCGTCTGCCCATCCCGCCGGTGAGCGCCAGGCCAAAGCCCAAAACGCGATTGCCGAAAACCTCCAGAAATGGCTCGCCAAACGCGAAAGCAAAGACGAAAGCTGAAGGGCGCAAACCCGCCTGAAAATCATAAGAGACAACAACGAGGTGCGCCGGTTTGCCGATTGCCCCCTGCGCCGGGCCGGTGTAGCTCAAACCCCAACTCAAAAAAGCGACAAGGACACTCATCCCCATGGGTTTCAAATGCGGCATCGTCGGCCTTCCAAACGTCGGCAAATCCACGCTCTTTAACGCGCTGACGCAAACAGCCGCGGCCGAGGCGGCCAACTACCCCTTCTGCACCATCGAGCCCAACGTCGGGGAAGTCGGCGTGCCTGATGACCGCCTGGATAAACTGGCGGCAATCGCCAAGTCGCAACAGATCATCCCCACGCGTCTGACCTTCGTCGATATCGCCGGTCTGGTGCGGGGTGCATCCAAAGGTGAGGGCCTTGGCAACCAGTTTCTCTCCCACATCCGCGAAGTCGACGCCATCGCATACGTCCTGCGCTGTTTTGAAGATGGCGACATCACCCACGTGGAAGGGCGGATCGACCCGGTCGCCGATGCTGACACGGTTGAGACCGAGTTGATGCTTGCGGATCTGGAGTCGCTAGAACGCCGCCGCACGCCCCTCGAAAAAAAGTCCAAGACCGGCGAAAAAGAAGCCAAAGCCACCATCGCCGTTATCGATAAGGTCTTGCCGCTCCTGCGCGATGGCAAGCCGGCCCGCACGGTCGAAATCACGGACGATGAGCGCAAGACCTTCGACATGCTGCAACTGTTGACGGCTAAGCCCGTCCTTTACGTCTGCAACGTCGATGAAGCTTCCGCTGGTGAGGGTAACGAATTCTCCAATACCGTTGCACAGCGCGCTGCCAGCGAAAACGCTCAGCACGTCATCATCTCCGCCAAAATCGAATCCGAGCTGTCGGGCCTCGATGACGAAGAGCGTGACGCCTTTTTGGAAGAGATGGGCCTTGACGAACCAGGCCTAAACCGCCTGATCCGCGCCGGTTACACGCTGTTGGACCTTGCAACTTACTTCACCGTCGGCCCAAAAGAGGCCCGCGCTTGGACAATCGAAAAAGGAACCAAAGCCCCCCAAGCCGCAGGCGTCATCCATACCGATTTTGAAAAGGGCTTTATCCGCGCCGAAACCATCGCTTATGCCGACTACGTTGAACTGGGCGGCGAAACACCCTCCAAAGAAGCTGGAAAAATGCGCCTGGAGGGTAAGGACTACGTCGTAAAAGACGGCGATGTCATGCACTTCCGCTTCGCCAACTGATCCCGCCACTTCAGCGCCCAAGGTTGCCGCCGGGTCAGATTCCCGCCATAAGGCGCTGCATCATTCCGCTGGCCGCGCTCGCACGACGGCCCCTGCTTGCGCTCTGATAGGTAATCAACCTGACAGAAGCGCCGACCAAAAGGAGCTAAGCCTTGCTGCGCACCGCCCTAACGTCATTACTATTCGCGTTTTCCCTTGCGCTTGTTGGTTGCGCCAACGAGCCACAAATCAGCTCCGGCCAGAACGGCCAGGCCGCAAATGCTCCCCCTCTCGGCGAAGCTGCGAAAAAAGATCCTGAAAACACGCTCGTTATTGAAACCAAGACCGGCAAGGTACTCATCGGGTTGCGCCCGGACATTGCGCCAAACCACGTTGAGCGCATCAAGAAACTTGCACGCGAAGGTTTCTACAATGACATCGTCTTTCATCGCGTGATCGCAGGTTTTATGGCGCAAACCGGAGACCCAACGGGCACGGGTGCCGGTGGTTCCAAGTACCCGGACCTGAGAGCCGAATTCACGCAAACTCCCTTTGAACGCGGCACGTTGGGAGCAGCGCGCAGCGCAAGCCCGGATTCTGCAAACTCTCAGTTCTTCATTACCTTCACCCGCGTCCCGCATCTCAATGGCCAGTACACCGTGTTCGGCAAGGTCATTGAAGGCATGACCCACATCGACGCTGTGAAAAAAGGCGATCCGGGCCAAAACGGCAAAGTCGACAATCCCGACAAGATGCTGAAGGTCTACGTCCTCGCCGACGCCAAGTAAGCGTCCATAGGCACCCGCCAAGCTTTGAACCCGCCCTGGCCGATAACCATCTGTGCCAGATACATCGTTCCAGACGCTCATAAGCCAACGAGACACACAACAGGAGACACTCCGATGGCCGACTACGAAGATCCAGAAAACACCCTGGTCATGGAAACCACCAAAGGTCAGGTCGTCATCCAAATGCGCCCCGACCTTGCACCCCAGCACGTCGAGCGCATCAAAAAGCTCGTCCGTGAAGGCTTCTACGATGGCATCGTCTTCCACCGCGTCATCGACGGGTTCATGGCTCAGACGGGTTGCCCAAGAGGTACGGGAACCGGCGGATCGGATTACCCAAACCTGCCAGCCGAATTCAATAGTGAGCCGCACGTCCGTGGCGTCTGCTCCATGGCGCGTGCGACGCCGCCAAACTCGGCCAATTCCCAGTTCTTCATCTGCTTCGATGACGCAACATTCCTCGACCGCCAGTATACGGCCTGGGGCAAGGTCATCTCCGGTATGGAGAACGTCGATAAGATCAAACGCGGCGAGCCCGTCCAGGATCCCGACAAAATGACATCGGTTAAAGTCGCAGCCGACCTCTGATCGCGCGATGTCGACTTTCGCCCTGGCACTTATAATCGTCGCCGGCCTCCTCGGGGCTGGCGGCGTCTCGTTAGCAGCCATTGCAGCACATGTCGCTGACAGCACGGCCCTGCGCGCCGCCGCAGAAATCGCGGTGGTTCACGCAGCCGCTACGATCGGACTGCTCGTGCTGGGCCGTCACTCCCAAACGCCAGCGAGTTGGACAATTCCGGCTGCCGTGATGGTATTGGGTGCGACGCTGTTTAGCGCAACTGTTGCTCTTGGTGTGTTAGCCGATTTTCGCCCGGTCCCAGCACTTGCCCCAATCGGTGGCACTTTGACGATCTTGTCCTGGCTGGCGGTCTCAGTGGCTGGACTTCGCGAACTCCTGATCAGGCACACATGAAGACCGATCTTTTCGATTTCGATCTTCCCGAAGACCGCATAGCGCTCCGGCCCTGCGAACCGCGTGACAACGCTAAAATGCTTGTCGTCCAGCCAGGAGGTGCACCGGAGTTAACCGATCGCTCCGTCCTCCAGTTGCCAAATCTTCTACAACCTGGAGACTGCTTAGTTTTCAACGATACCCGCGTCATTCCAGCAGCTCTGCAAGGTCAGCGTGAGCGTGATGGAAACATCGCAACAATCGAATGCAATTTGCACCGACGCCTCGACGCCTCAAGCTGGCGGGCGTTTGTAAGACCGGCAAAACGGTTGAAAGACGGCGAACGCATCCAGTTTGGCAGGTCAGGCTCATCGACCTGCTTATTGGGGAAACTGGATGCCACCGTGAGGGACAAACAGGGCGGTGAAGTCACGTTGCAGTTTGATCTCGCAGGCCCCGATCTGGATGCGGCGATTGCGCAAGTCGGAACCATGCCGCTCCCGCCTTACATCGCCGCCCGCCGTCCAGCAGATGCCCAGGATGCGAGCACGTACCAGACTGTCTACGCCGACAAGGACGGTGCTGTGGCTGCTCCAACAGCAGGCCTTCATTTTACAGATCGGTTGATGCAAGCGCTTGATGCCCGAGGTGTGAAGCGCTTGTTTGTGACACTACACGTCGGGGCAGGAACATTCCTGCCAGTCAAGGCAGAAGACACCAACGAGCACGTTATGCATGCCGAGTGGGGCACGATCTCAGACGAAACGGCTCGCAACATCAATGAAGCCAAGTCTGCTGGCAACCGCATTATTGCGGTTGGAACCACCTCGCTTCGTCTTCTGGAGAGTGCGGCGGAAAATGACGGGCGCATCCCGGCATGGACCGGCGAAACCGACATTTTCATCACGCCGGGTTATCGTTTCAAAGCCATCGACGCTTTGATGACCAACTTTCACCTGCCGCGATCGACACTCTTCATGCTGGTCTCAGCCCTGGCTGGCCTCCCAACGATGCAACGCGCTTATGCGCACGCAATCGCGAACAATTACCGCTTCTATTCCTACGGGGATAGTTCGCTACTGTTTCGCGCTTAAGGCCGGACGATCAATCTGTCGTCACGCGTCGCGCGCAAGCAACGCGGAAACCTCCCGCCGGAAATCATCGCCAAATTCTTCCCGCGTCAGACCATAGGCGACGTTTGCCATCAAGAAACCCAGCTTCGATCCGCAATCATAAAGCTCACCGTCAAAGCGCACAGCGTGGAAATCACTACCAGGACCCTGCAACATTGACAGCATGGCATCGGTTAGCTGGATCTCATTGCCGGCACCCGGCTCTTGTTTCTCCAGAAGGTCGAAGATCTCAGGCTGTAGGATATAGCGGCCGGTGATGTGAAGGTTGGACGGGGCCGTTCCAGGCTTTGGCTTTTCAACCATCGTGGTGATTTTACTGACAGCATCATCAGCATTCTCAACACCCACGATGCCGTAGTTCTGAGTTTTATCGTCGGGGACGCCCTTCACCGCGACCATGTTCCCGCCCGTTTCATTATAAGCTGCCATCATGTCGGCCAAGCAGGGCTGCTCGGAGAAGTGCAGCATGTCAGGTAGAAGCAACGCAAAAGGTTCGTTACCGACAAGATCACGTGCGCACCACACAGCATGCCCCAACCCGTTTGCCGATTGCTGACGCGTGAAGCTGGTTTGCCCAGCGCCTGGAAGATCCCGACGCAGCGAATCGAGTTCTTTGCTTTTGCCCCGCTCGCTAAGCGTCCGTTCCAACTCAAACTGCTTGTCGAAATGGTCTTCAATCACGCCTTTATTGCGACCGGTTACGAAAACAAAATGCTCAATCCCAGCAGCGCGGGCTTCATCCACGACGTGTTGGATTACCGGCCGATCCACCACCGTCAGCATTTCTTTCGGCATGGCCTTTGTGGCGGGTAGGAAACGCGTCCCGAGTCCTGCAACTGGGAATACCGCTTTTCGAATTCGAACAGGTTTTGTCGACATCAAATTCTCTTTGTTGGGTCGATTAGGGTTCCATCAAGAGAAGCGAGCTTCTGACTAAATCAGGTTCCCAAATGTGTTGATCAAGTGTTAACGCATTGACCTGCATTGAACTTCAAGTTTGCTTTTGATTTACGCAGGAAACACGCCAAACTTGATAAGAGCTCGCGCAAGTTATTTTATGGCACGAACTATGAATGGTCCCGGCAATACAAGCGTAATTGCCGATTTGAGCCAAACTGGCCAATAGACCAATTGAACCATGGGCGTGCGGCGGCGCCATCAAGGAGAGGGCTTAACATGACGGTGCTGGTCACAGGGGGCGCAGGCTACATCGGGAGCCATATGGTGCTGGAATTGCGCGATTCCGGCATCGAGGTCGTTGTACTCGATAACCTATCAACAGGTTTTGCCTGGGCCGTGCCTGATGATGTCCCACTAATCATAGGAGATGTAGGCGATTCCGAATTGGTCAGTCGCGTTCTCCGCCAATACCAAATCGAAGCAATTTTCCATTTTGCCGGGTCGATCATTGTCCCGGAATCTGTCGAAAAGCCGCTCCTGTACTATCGCAACAACACGGCAAATACACGCGACCTAATGGAAACAGCCGTCGAAAACGGGGTTCCACACTTCATCTTTTCTTCAACCGCAGCCGTCTACGGCAACCCGGACCAGATGCCGGTTTCAGAATCTGCCACGCTTCAGCCGATGTCTCCCTATGGGACCTCCAAGCTGATGAGCGAACTGATGCTTGCCGACACGTCTGTCGCGCACGATTTTAATTATGTCGCGCTGCGCTATTTCAACGTCGCAGGTGCAGATCCAAAAGGCCGCTCCGGCCAATCCACGCCCAAAGCCACCCACCTCATCAAGGTAGCTTGCGAAACGGCGCTCGGCCGACGTCCCTCCATGCAGGTCTTCGGTGAGGATTATGAAACCCCGGACGGCACCTGTGTCAGAGACTTCATCCACGTCAAAGATCTGGCGCGCGCTCACATCGCCGCATACGACTATTTGCGAGACGGCGGTAAGTCCGACGTCTTCAACTGCGGCTACTCCAAAGGCTTTTCCGTCAAGGAAGTGATCGACGCCGTAAAGCGTGTTTCTAACGTTGACTTCGACGTTGTGATGGGAGATCGCCGCGCCGGAGATCCAGCATCAATTGTGGCGGCCAACGAGAAAATCCGCGCCACGCTCGGCTGGGAACCCCAACTTGACGACCTTGATGGCATCGTCGCCAGCGCTCTGGCTTGGGAAGAGCGGCTCGCCGAATTGCTGAAAGAAGCCTGCTAAGACGCGCCCGCGTCGCTTGAGAAGCAACCCATTCTACACGCCATCAATGCAGATGCCCCAAAAAGGCCCTGAATCCTCCCGTTATGTCCATAACGGTGAAATGGGATTGAAGGAGCGTGTGCTTCGTGACTTTCAAGGCGTCTGCGATTTGTAGCGGTCAACCTAAACGCGTAAGACCAACCAAGCCCCGCCTACCGAAGCTGGTGGCAAACGTCGCATCCATCTTGCTAATGATGGCTCTCGCCATTTCAATCGCAGGACCCTCGCCCGCTTCCGCCAAGCCTGACTTCAAAGCTTATATTGAAAGCCTGTGGCCCGAGGCCCGTGCTCGCTTCGGCGTCTCAAGAGCCACTTTCGATAAAGCGATCAAGGGTCTTAAGCCCGACCTGACCCTGCCGGACCTTCAAATCGAAGGACGCCGCCGCAAAGTCCGCCAGGCCGAATTCACCCGTGCCCCCTCGGGGTATCTAGATCCCGCCTATCTCGGACGCCTCGCCAAGACGGGCCGGAAGCTCGCCCGAAAGTACGCCAGCGAGTTGAAAGACATCGAACAACGTTTCGGCGTCGATGGCGCAATTGCGCTTGCGATATTCGGACGCGAAACAGCATTCGGCGCTTACACACCCAAACACGATGCGATCCGAGTCCTCGCCACACAGGCTTGGACCGGGCGTCGCAAGGAACAATTCCGCGAAGAGTTCCTTTACGCCTTGAAGCTTCTTGAAAAAGGTGTTCCGCGCAAGAAGATGCGCGCCTCATGGGCTGGAGCTATGGGTCTCACGCAGTTCCTGCCTTCGGAGTTTTTCACCCACGTCCACGATATGGGCGGTGATGGCTACGCCGACTTGTTCAATTCGGTGCCGGATGCTCTCGCTTCGGCAGCCCGTCAGCTGAAAAATCACGGCTGGGTCCGCGGTCTGGAATGGGGGTATGAAGTCAAAATTCCAAAATCCGCCGATTGTGCCGAAGAAGGACCAGTGGGCGAACGACCATTTGTCGAATGGAAAGCACTAGGCTTTAAACGCACGGGCAACCGTCAATGGCCAGCTGAAATTGCTGCCTACAACGCCTATCTCATGTCGCCGGCTGGGGCGTACGGCCCATCATTTCTGGTAACCGACAATTTCAAAGCGATCCGCAAATACAACACCTCAGATCTTTACGCGACATTCGTTGGAAACCTCGCAGATCGCATCCGTGGTGGCGGCAATTTCGTCACCCGCTGGCAGGATATCGGCCCACAACGCACGGCGATCATCCGTGCCGTTCAACAAGGTTTGAAGGATGCCGGCCATCCAATCACCATCGTCGATGGCTTCATTGGCTCTAATACCCGGCGTGAAGCGGGCCAATACCAAAGAGCTGCAGGCCTGAACGTGGATTGCTGGCCAACCCAAAAGCTTGTCAACAACCTCAAGTCACGCTGAGACCGAATACGCCTGAAGCCTTTTCGCAATACCTAGAAACCTCTGTCCCATGCGCAAGTTTGGACCTGGTGCCGTAGATGCTATGATAGAACTTCTGTAAGAGTGCTTCGCGAAGGCCAATCGCGGCAATTGGTGGACCTGGACGCTTGAGAGAACGGACGACGTCAATGCTTGGCTTCTTTCGACATGCGTTGAGCGCAATCACTGCAGTTGCAGTGTTTCTAATAGGATTAGGCACGGCCGCCGCCCAAGTCGGTGGTGCGAGCTACGTCACGCCATTTCCGCAGGGCGACACCTACAAAGTGCAGGTGGTGGGCGATTCGCTCGCCGAAGGCCTCATCTATGGTCTGCGCGCGACCATGAAGACCGAGCCTCGGATATCGCTTGCACCCAACGTCTCAAAACTGACGAGGGCCACGTTCAACACCTTCGACACGAAGTTCAAGAACATTAAGTCCTCCCTTCTGACCTCGGGGTCTCACATCGCAATTGTCGTACTAGGCACTCAGGATCGACGACGCATCCGCGCCAAAAACGGACGCCGCTACTGGATCGGCACACCAGAATGGCGAGCGGAGTATGCGCGCAGGATCGACGAGATGATGAAGTCTCTCAAGGGATCCGGAATCGCTGTTTATTGGGTTGGTTTGCCGAAGATGCGATCACGCGATGCCGATGCGGGAGCTCAAATCATCAATGAGATTATTCGCGAGCGCGCCTATCTCAACAGCATCCGCTTCATCGACATCTACAACTCGTTCGTCGATGAGCAAGGTGCCTACAGCGCATTCGGTCCCGACATGGGCGGCAACGTGAAACGCTTACGTTGGCGCGATGGTATTCACTTCACCGGTGCTGGGTATGGCAAGGTCGCCCACTACGTGACACGCGAGATCAAACGCGATCTCAAGCAGGCCAAAGCTGAACGGAATGTTCCCCTCGCTGGTGGCGAATCCGCTCAAGCAGCTATTCGCGCGGCAGTTAAAGAGGAAACCAAGAAAAAGGAACAAGCCCTAACCGGCTGGAAGGCCTCCGTTGATGAAGCCAAACAGAAAGTCACCGAACGCCAAGCCCCGCAACAGTTCTTCTTGAATGCGGCTGGCGGTGAGCAGAAAGCCGAACACGGGCGCATCAATCTCAAATCCGTCGATCTTTCTGGCCAAGAAAAGATCATTTCGCTCGAGATTTTACGCCCGGCCATCCCCGCCTCGGTGGTCGCGCTGGTCACTCGAAAAAAGACACGTTCGCGCGCCGCGCGCCTTGGTGATACGTTGGTCGACGAAACAACGAACGGGCTCAATATCATGAGCACTGTCACGCCGCCGAGCGCAGCCGCCGCAATCGGGACAGAACGCAAGCTTTCGCTTGCGCGGACGCCATTCTTCAGGGTCCTGGTAAAGGGCGAGCGTCTCCCGGCAAGGTCTGGCCGTGCCGACGATTTTTCATGGCCACCGCCTCCACTACCAACGCTGCCGGAAGAAACCGTCGAAGAAGAACTCATCGAAGAAATCGAAACGGAAGCGGGCGGCATTCTTCTGCCGCAGCCCAGCCCATTTCGCCCACGCGCCTAATCCGGAAACTACGCTTGTGGCTGCTGCGCGCCTTCAGATTGCCGCGCACGCTGTGCCGCATGCTCTTCAGCCTCACGCAGTTCCTTCTTAGAGAGCTTGCCGATCATCGTTTTCGGAAGCTCATCGCGAAACTCAATATGCGCAGGCAATTCAATCTTGGAGAGCTTGGTTTCCAGGTGCGCCAGGATATCATCCGCCGTTACAGAAGCATCGCTCTTGAGCTTGATAAATGCTTTTGGAACTTCCCCGCGATAATTATCTTCGACACCAATCACGGTAACTTCTTCAACCGCATCGTGAGCATAAATGGCATCTTCAATCTGGCGCGGGTAAACGTTGTAACCCGAGCATATAATCAAGTCCTTGATACGGTCTTCAATCCGAAGCATGCCATCTGGGTCCATCCTGGCGACATCGCCTGTCCGCAGCCAGCGATCCGGCGTGAAGACCAACTCTGTCTCATCAGGCCGCTGCCAGTACCCCGGCATAACTTGCGGACCACTGACGCAAATCTCACCTTTCTCGCCAACCTCGACGGCACGGCCCGGGTCATCAAGCGCCCGCAGGCTCACGAGTGTTTGCGGCAGTGGGATACCGATCGAACCCTCCCGTACCGGCCCCGCAATCGGATTGCACGTCACCACAGGTGCAGCTTCGGAAAGACCATAACCTTCAACCACCGTGCAGCCGCTGACGGCTTCAAAACCGCGCTTAACGGAGATGGGCAGCGGTGCGCCCCCTGAAATGCAATACTTGAGCGAAGAGAGATCGAATTTGCCGATCTTGGGTTCATTCAACATCGCATTAAAGAGGGTCGGAACAGCCGGCATCACCGTCGGTTTCGCAGAATGGATAAGTTTGAGCGTCGCCATCAGATCGAACCGGGGCAGGATGACAATGCTCGATGCCTTTCGGATCGCAAAGTTCATCACGACCGTCATGGCGAACACATGAAAGAACGGAAGGACACCAAGAAACCGTTCGTTGCCGTACTCCAACTCCGGTGACCAGCGTGAGACCTGCTCAGCATTGGCGTAAACGTTGTAATGCGTCAGCATGGCACCCTTTGGCGTGCCCGTTGTCCCACCCGTATATTGAAGCACTGCCAAGTCGTGCGTTGGATCGATCTCCACCGCTTCTGGCTGCTCGCCTGCAATAAGAACGTCTGCTTCGATCAGCAACTTATCCGTCACCGGAGAGGCAAGTGGTCGCGCCAATTCCTTGGCCTTAAACAGTTTGAACAGTGCGGCCTTTGTTCCCGTCAACAGCCCCGTAAAGGAACAGATCAAGGCCCGTTGTAGGACATTGTCAGCGACGAGTTGTTCCACTTTGTCAAAAAGTGTCTTGAGATCGAGCGTGACCATAAGCTCAACCCCACTATCGCGCACTTGGTAGGCGAGTTCTTCATTTGTATAAAGAGGATTGAAGTTAACAACGATCCCGCCGACTTTTAGAATGGCAAAGTAATACACAATGTAGGTTGGAGAATTCGGGAGAAAGAGGCCAACCCGCGCGCCTTTTTGGATGCCATTCTTTTGCAGCGCAGCAGCAGCTTCATTAATTTTATCGCTCATATCGCGATAGCTCAGCGTGCGGCCGAGGAAGTTCGTACAGACGTTATCGGGATAGGCTTCGACGGCATCGTCGATAAGCTTGAAAAGCGGGCGTTTTTCGATTGGTTCGGCCCAATCGATGTTGTCAGGATATATGTCGATCCACGGCTGCACCAAGTCGCTGGTTTCCGGATCGATTGCGCTGTGCGAAGTCATGCCGCATCCTCCCTTGAAGGAAGGGCCATGCTGGGAAAGTTGTCACATGGCCCAAGGCCGTATTGACCAATTCTTTTTTTCAGTGCGAACAACACAGGCGTCGACTTGCAATTTGCAGGCCTGCGACTATTCAACACCTTATGGCCTGTTCGATCCATAAGTAATGGTGAATTTTGTGCTGGTACACAGCCTGACGGCGCATGTGAGAGGTTACCCTCGTAACAGAAACGGCACGCTTCTTGCCGTAATACCGCATCACGTCTGCGCGAGGCGATCGGCGTTGGCCCAAATCCCTAATGCCCTGCGGCTAGACACGACTGTGGTTTAACGATATGTGAGCCACAATCTGATAGCCGTTGTTTGCATTATGAGCGATTTAGCTGAGGCCTCTTTGCCGTGCAGAGCAAGGAGAGGAGAACGAAATGGACGAAGTCGCAACCAAGATTGTTGAGATCCTGAAAAAGCACATGAAAGAGCCACGCGATGATATCGCGCTTTCAACGGAGCTTCAGGATCTCTCGATCGAGTCGTTGGACCTGGCTATGATCGTCTTCGACATCGAGGACAGCTTCGGCATCGAGATCCCATACAACGCCAACGAAGAAGTCGAAGACTTCAAGACGGTCGGATCGGTTGTCGACAAAGTTCGCGAGCTGATCGAGGCGAAAGACGGTTCCGCAGCCGCAGCCGGCGCCTAACACCCGCGATAAATTAAGCCACGTCGCGCGTAGCCGCAGTCATTCCGCTGCAAACGGCCTTGGTGCCCGTACCGCAAATCGCCTGGTCTCACGTGGGACCAGGGACGATTTGCTGAACCCATACGTGGAAGAAAAATATAATGACGAAACGAGATGGATTGCGCCGGGTTGTTGTCACCGGCATGGGCGCCGTCACGCCCATCGGCGAGACAGTACCAGAGCTCTGGAACGGCGTCCGCGAAGCAAAATGCGGCGTAAGCGAGCTCGAAGGCTTCCCTGTCGAAGACCTTAAAGTCCTAATCGCAGCACAGATCAAGGGCTTCGATCACAAAGCTCGCCTGAAACACTTCCAGCGTGACAAGATCGTCATCCACGCCGACCGCTTTTCATGGTTCGCCGCTGCGGCTGCTGATGAAGCAATGCGCCAATCCGGTCTCGAAATTCCTGTCGCCGACCCATACCGCACCGCATGTATCGTCGGATCAGGTGCTGGCGGTCTCGTTACTTATGAAACCGCATACCGCGACCTCTTCATTCACAACAAACGCGCAACCCACCCGCTGACGCTGCTCCGGATCATCGGTTCCTCAGCCGCCGCCCACGTCGGCATCGAGTTTGGCGTCAAAGGCCCAACCTTCGCGACCTGCTCGGCATGCTCGACAGCAACCCACGCCATTGGCCTCGCCTACGATTACATCCGCCACGGCATGGTCGACACCGCCATCTCCGGCGCATCCGAGTCGGTTATCAACTACGGCACAATGAAAGCCTGGCAGGCTCTCCACGTGCTATCGCCGGAAGGGTGCTTCCCGTTCGCTAAAAATCGCAACGGAACTGTGCTTGGCGAGGGCGCTGGCATCCTCGTTCTTGAAGAGCTGGAGCACGCGCAAAAACGCGGCGCAAACATCATTGCTGAGTTGATCGGTTACGGTCAGACGTCTGATGCCAAAGACATGGTCAACCCAGGCGTCGAAGGACCGCGCGAAGCCATGAAGATGGCACTCGCAGATGCCGGCATCGAACCTGAGAAAATCGATTATCTCAACGCTCACGGCACCGCGACGGCGATTAACGACAAGAACGAAACGAACGCGATCAAGGAAGTCTTCGGCGATCACGCCCGCAAGCTGGCAATCTCCTCGACCAAGTCGATGCATGGTCACCCGCTTGGTGCCGGCGGCGGAATTGAGGCAACGTTGTGCCTAAAGGCAATGGAAGACAACTGGGTTCCGCCAACGATCGGCCTGCACGAACCCGACCCAGACTGCGACCTCGACTACGTGCCTAACCAAGGCCGCGATCATGACGTCACATACACAATGTCAAACTCGTTCGCCTTTGGCGGGCTGAACACCGTGCTTGTCTTCGGGCCAGCTCCGGCCTGAGGCAACAAACACCCAGGTGTCTAATGCCAACAAATTTTTTGCGGCGGGGCTCGAAAGAAGCTTCGCCGCGTTCTGTTTCTAAGCCCCGTCATGCTGAGCCGTTGCAGCCTCAGCCCGCAGTGTTGACGATTGCAGGTCATCCACTGCACGTAGAGTTCCACCCCACGCAATCCGCTACACGCATCCACCAGGCGCTGCCGTTCTTTTCGAACATCGAAACTTGGGGCGATAGCATCCATTTTGAGATCCCGATCCCCAGCGGTCGCGATCGCACGGCTCGGCTCAATGCCGAACCTGGCGGCCTTTACTACTGGGCAGAGGAAAACCGAATTCTACTGGTCTTCGGCCCGACACCAATTTCCGGCAACGGCCCGATTAGATTACCGCGACCGTGCAACGTCATTGGTCATGTCGGAGGTGATCTTGCCATGTTGCGACAGGTGCACCCAGGCCAGAAGGTCGAGCTTAAAAAGGAATAAGGCAAGCCACTCAAGGACCCGTGACAAGGACTTGCCAACGGCCGGGTACGGCGCGATGCTGGATCAGTATCTGCCTGTTTCATTCGCCATTCCCCATCAGAGACCAAACAGATGACCGCAATCCTGATCCGTGCTGGCGACGTGGCCGTCCGTGCCGAACTATTTGACACGCCAACCGCTGAAAAGGTGCTCGCCGCATTGCCGATTTATGCCTCCGCAAAAACCTGGGGCGAAGAGATCTACTTTTCGGTCGACGTATCTGCTTCAGAAGAGCCAGCTGCCAAAGACGTGATGGAGCTGGGCGAGATCGCATTCTGGCCAGGAGGAAACGCAATCGCCATTGGCTTCGGGCGAACCCCCGCATCCCGTGGGGACGAAATCCGCTTGGTAAGCCCGTGCAACGTCTGGGCGAGAGCGCTCGATGACGTTCGCGCCTTTGCGAGTGTCCAGGATGGAGATGAAGTCGCGGTTCTAGAAGCCGATAGCTGACATTACCGCAATAAGTCCGGAAACCTTCGCCTAAGCTCGTCGGCGAGCGCATCAAGTGGGTTAGCTTCAAGCGGCGACAGACCCGCCAGCGCATCGGTGACGGCGTCAGGCGTAAGGTCCGCAATTGCCATCCTTCGGACCCAACCGCTCTCTTCCAACCAGTCGCGGTAGCTCGCTTCGTTTGACGGCAAAGCGAAGGACAGAGGCTCAATCGCAATAACGCGCCGACGCATCCACACCGTCTCAGACAACATGGTGCTTGAATCGGCTGTACACAGCACGGCCTGACAGTTGCCTAACAAGATTCCAAGTGTCCCCGGACCAGCAGTCCGCACATCGATAAACCTTTGAATGGCACCGCTCGCAGGTCCAGCTAACGCAGCAATCCGGTCTGAGACTACGTCAGGCGTGCGAGGCGCGTTCGCGACGAACCAAGTCTGCCCCGTAGCAGTATGGTGAGCTT
Organism: Filomicrobium sp.; assembly: GCA_040219445.1. Taxonomy (GTDB): domain Bacteria; phylum Pseudomonadota; class Alphaproteobacteria; order Rhizobiales; family Hyphomicrobiaceae; genus Filomicrobium. Next base: position 383,962 of record JAVJSM010000004.1, read on the forward strand.
CGACGAACCCGAGTAAACGATCCCAGTCCCGGCCAGAATAAGAGATGGTGCCGCTGTCCCCGCCGATGATGAGCCCCAGCGGCATTTCATCATTCAATTTTGTTTCATGTGAATCATCCGGCGCAAAAGCATCCGGATCAAGACGTGTCGGCTTTAGCCACATCATGCGATTAGGCGCATCTGCGTCCCGCGCGTAAGATGTCATCACCAGCGCAAAGTCCGAAGCACGATAACGCCGCAGCGAGCCATAAAAAATGTTCGGGGCGCCAGCGATCCGTGCCGCTGCGATATTCGCTGCAAGCGTGTTGCCTCCAGCCGACACAACAATATCAGGATTACCCAATGCGGATGGCGAGATCCCATAAATAAACCGCAACACTACGGTCGGCGGTAGCCCGACGTTAACGAGCCACGACAAAACACGAGCGGGCATCCAAGCTGGCCGTTTGACATCGAGCCGTTTGACTTGCGGCTTCTTGAGCCGCCCGAGCGCCGCCACGATCCCTTCTGACAGGACGAAGTGACCCGGTCGTCCATCAGACAGCAGTAAAATGGCTAAGGCTTGGGTTCCTGGATGAGACATGGTCCAACTACTGCCATGCGGACCGGTACAGCGCCAGCCTTCTTAACTCCACAAGCTTCGACAAGCAGCACGCTAGGTCAGCCTCACCCCACTGAAGACCCGTGCTTCAGGCGAACTTCTTTTCTAACGCTGTAAGTTTGTTAGCAAGGTGCTGTTTCAGCAGTTGGCCTAAACGTTGGCTGTCTCGGTCCACCCACGCGTCCAGGATTTCTTCGTGTTCATCAATCGCCTGCGCCCACCGCGATTTGGAGAGATTGGCCATGTAACGCGCGCGCCGGATTTGCAGCGACACCGTCCGCATCATACGTGGCAAAGCAGAATTGCCCGATGCTTCGAGGATCAACTGGTGGATTTCTTCGTTGACCTGGAAATAGCCCTTCCGATCGCCCTTCTTGAACCGTGAAACCATACGGCTTTGGAGCGCCTTCGCCCGGTCGATTTGATCGTCTGTCGCATTTTTTGCTGCCAATTCCCCTGCCAAGGCTTCCAACGCTCCCATGATTGGAAAAGCGTCTTGCAGGTCTTCCCACGTAACTTCCGTGACAGAGGCCCCGCGGTTTTGCATGAGCTGCACGAGGCCTTCAGTCGACAATATCTTGAGCGCCTCCCGAACAGGAGTGCGCGACACGCCAAACTGTTCGCACAGCACCTTTTCGGAAATCTTCGCTCCGGGTTTCAGCTCACCATGGATGATCGCATGGCGCAGCTTGTCTGCTAACTCTTCGTGAAGAGCGCGGCGTTCAATCGGAGCCATGGTCGGCATTGCCATCGAATAATCCTTCATCAAGATTGGCCAAGGGCGGCATTGGACGACTGCAGGAGCACTTGCGCGACGTGAATGGCATCACGCATCGCGCCATCGGCGATTTGGTGACGGCAAGACGTTCCGTCGGCAACGATAAGTGTTGAGGGAGAAGCCTCTCTCACGCGCGGAAGCAGCGAGAGCTCACCCATCGCAACAGACACGTCATAGGTCTCCGCTTGATAGCCGAACGCGCCCGCCATGCCACAACAACTGGACTCGATCAGCTCAGTTTCAAGCCCTGGAATAAGACCTAGAAGCTTTTCAACCGGGCCAACCGCATTGAAGGACTTCTGATGGCAGTGACCATGCAACAGCGCACCATCCACGCCATCCATAGGACCGAGCGGTAGATCGAGCGTGCCGGCATCTGAGCGAAGCGCGAGATATTCTTCGAACAGCAAAACCTTGCTGCCCATTTCTTCGTTCCAGTCATCACCCAGTAGACCAACGGCTTCATCACGGAACGTCAGCACGCAGGACGGTTCAAGACCCACGACATAACCGCCGGAATCGAGGGTGGGACGAACCGCCTTTGCAAAGCGCTCCATCTCGTCGCGAGCCTCTTCTACAAGACCAGCTGAAAGCAGAGTGCGCCCACAACACAGCGGCCGTTTGCCGTCGTCGGGCGCTGGCACAGCATCGCCAAAGTTGATCCCGGCACGGTCCAAGACTGTGCTCGCCGCGGTCAGGATTTCTGGGTCGAAGTACCGATTGAACGTATCGGCAAACAACAACACGTCAGCGGAACCAGTTGCGCAACCGGCCATCTGACCGCGATAGGGTCTATGTGACCATTTCGGCAAGGACCGTTTGGAACTCAAGCCAACGGCAAGAGAAGACAGGCTCGGCAAACCAGGGATCACGTCACGAGAATTCATAAGCCAAGGAATACGCGAGGCAAAAGGCGCATAGTGCGGTAGGTATGCGACGAGCTTGTCGCGCAGCGAGAGGCCAATTTTCTGCGCACGCTGGGCCAGCACCTCGACCTTCATTTTGGCCATGTCAACGCCTGTCGGACATTCACGCCGGCAGGCCTTACACGAGACACAAAGCGACAGACTCTCTGCCATCTGATCAGAGGCAAAGGCATGCGGACCAAGCTGACCTGACATCGCAAATCGGAGCGAGTTGGCACGTCCACGAACGCTGTCACGCTCGTTGCGCGTAACGCGATAGGATGGGCACATCACGCCGCCCGATGTTTTGCGGCAGGCCCCGTTATTGTTGCACATCTCAACAGCGCCTTGAAAACCGCGCCCGGCGCCATAATGGCCAGACCACTCAAAGGCGTTATCAAACTCGCGCACTTCGTACGCCGCCCCATAGCGCAATAGGGATCGGTCATCCATCTTCGGCGGCCGCACAATCTTCCCAGGGTTCAAGACGCCCATGGCATCGAAGCGATCCTTCACCCATTCAAAATTTTCGACCATCCGCTGGCCAAACATGGGCCGGTGAAACTCAGAACGAACAATTCCATCACCATGTTCGCCGGAGTGCGATCCGCGATACTCCCGGACCATCTCAAAGGCTTCTTCGGCAATCGCCCGCATAGCTTTGAGATCGCTATCGAGTTTCAAGTTGAGAACAGGCCGTACGTGCAAAGTCCCGACCGACGCATGCGCATACCAGGTGCCGTCCGTCCCGTGCTTACGAAAGATGCCCGTGAGTCGGTCGGTATATTCCGCCAAGTCTTTCAGCTCGACCGCGCAGTCTTCGACAAACGAAACAGGCTTGCCTTCGGACTTCATCGACATGACGATGTTGAGGCCTTGTTTGCGCACTTCGATGATCATCGCTTGGAATGCAGGGTCAATCGCCTTGACGACGCCACCATCTTTTTTCCGGGCATCGCCCCAGCGGAACCCAAGATCCGCCATCAAGTCATCAAGGGCATCCAACCTTCGCAAGTTTTCATTCCGGTCCGGTTCGGCAAATTCGACGATCAGTAGAGCTGCCGGATCACCTTTCACAAAGGCATCCACCACCGGCCGGAATATCGCAATTTCACGGCCCAGCCGGATGATGTTGCTGTCAACCAGCTCAACCGCGGTCGGATCGAGTTTGACGATATGCTGTGTTGCAGCCATCGCCTCGTAAAACGTCGGGAAATGGCAGACGCCCAGAACTTTGTTATTCAGAACCGGCGAGAGCTTCAGCCTGATCTTCTCGCTGATCGCCAACGTGCCTTCCGAACCAACCAACAGATGCGCCAGATTGATGATGTTTTGCCCGGGCACAAGCGCATCGATATTGTAACCCCCGACACGCCGAATGATGTCTGGAAACTTCGCGCGGATTTCATCGGCTTCCCGTGAACCCAGGCCAAGAAGGTCATTCACCAAGTCCGGGTCGACACCAGCCGGCGCGTTGCCACTCTCCAGCGCTGCAAACCGGCCGCGCGATCCATCTGCCAGCAGCGCATCAATAGCCAAAACGTTGTCACGCGATGTCCCGTAGCGAATAGACCGCGACCCACACGAGTTGTTGGCTGTCATTCCACCGAGCGTCGCCCGCGATCCGGTCGAAACGTCAACCGGATACCAAAGCCCGTGTGTCTTGAGAGCCGCGTTAAGATGATCAAGAACAAGCCCCGGTTCAACAACAGCCGTTTGCGCCGCAGCATCAACGTCAACAATCTTGTTGAGGTGGCGTGAGAAATCTATGACGAGCGCCTCGTTGACGGTCTGCCCGCATTGCGACGTACCCCCTCCGCGCGGGAGAACAGGCACGCCCTCTTCCCGGGCGATCGTTAGAACAGCTTCAACATCCTCGAACGTCTTGGGGATCACCACCCCCAACGGCATCATCTGGTAGACCGACGCATCCGTCGCATATCGCGCGCGCGAAAACGCATCTGTGTGCACCTCGCCTGAAACTTCGCGTTCCAGGCGTCTCGCGATCACGGGATTTGATGCCACCGATGTCCCAGCCATTGACAAGCCTCTTATAAATGTATTCAAAATACATAATTACGAATACGCCGAACTGGCAAGAGGCGGAAATACGGCTCTTCGTCAGTTCCAAAAATCTGCAGCGGCTAAATCAGTTGCAGGAATGGGAGACGAGCTCATGCACAAGCCCGGTCGTCACTTCCTTCAGATCCCCGGCCCCACCAACGTCCCCGACCGCGTACTACGCGCGATGGATATGCCGACGATTGACCACCGCGGCCCCGCCTTCGCGGAGATGAGCCGAAAGGCACTCGACGGCATCAAGACGATTTTCAAAACAAAACAGCCTGTCGTAATCTTTCCAGCTTCTGGAACGGGCGCGTGGGAAGCTGCTCTCGTCAATACGTTATCGCCGGGCGACCGCGTCCTGATGTTTGAGACCGGTCACTTCTCAACGCTGTGGAAGTCGCTAGCCCAACGTATCGGAATCGAGCCCGAGTTTATCCAAGGCGATTGGCGTAGCGGTGCAGATCCTGAGCAGATCGAAGCACGCTTGCGCGCAGACACCGCAAAAGAAATCAAAGCCGTTTGTGTCGTGCACAACGAAACCTCAACGGGATGCGCCACCCGCATCGATGAGGTTCGTAGAGCCATCGACGCAGCTGGGCATCCCGCGCTGCTGATGGTCGATACGATCTCTTCTCTGGGCTCGATCGACTACCGCCATGACGAGTGGGGCGTGGACGTAACGGTCGGCGGCTCGCAAAAGGGTTTGCTGCTGCCGCCAGGTTTGTCCTTCAATGCTGTCAGTGAAAAAGCAATCGAAGCATCCAAGACAGCCAAGCTTCCAAGATCCTACTGGGCTTGGGACGAAATGATTGCAGCAAACGAAAACGCAATCTTCCCCTATACCCCGGCAACCAATCTTCTTTACGGCCTCGTTGAAGCAATTGACATGCTCCACGAAGAAGGCCTGGACAACGTCTTCGCGCGTCACGCTCTGCATGGCGCAGCAACGCGTGCGGCCGTTAATGCATGGGGCCTGGAAGTCCTATGCCAAGACCCGAGACACTATTCCGGCTCCCTCACGGCTGTGCTCATGCCGGACGGCCATAACGCGGACGAATTCCGAAAAACGGTTTTGGATCACTACAACATGTCGCTGGGCAACGGGCTATCAAAGCTCGCCGGCCGCGTGTTTCGTATCGGTCACCTCGGCGACTTCAACGACCTCATGTTGATGGGGACATTGTCGGGCGTCGAAATGGGACTGAGAAAAGGAGGCGTTCCGCACCGGGCAGGCGGGACGCAGGCAGCAATTGATGTGCTCACCGGCAACGGTGCGGGCGCAGCGGTTGCAGCAGAATAAAAAGACCAAAAGGTCTGCCCTAAACATCGGGAGGAAATCGATGAAACTCACGACACTGCTAGCGACCGCTGCCGTAGTGGCAACGCTTGCAACTCCGGCCCTCGCCGACAAACTGACCTTGAAATTCGGCCATGTCGGCAAACCTGGATCATTGTTTGAAACGAGCGTCAACGAGTTTGCCCGCTGTGCGAATGCGGCTCTTGGCGATAAAGCAGAAGTCCAGACGTTCGGCTCTTCGCAGCTCGGCAAAGACAAAGAACTTCTTCAGAAGCTAAAGCTCGGCCAGATCACCTTCTCGCTGCCATCGTCAGTGATGTCATCGGTCGCCGATGAGTTCGGCGTCTTTGAAATGCCCTACATCATCAAGGATCGCGACCACATGCGCCGCGTCCAGGGGGCATTGATGGAAAAGGTCCTGCAGCCTGCTGTTGGTGCTAAGGGATACGAGATCATCGGTCTTTTCGAAAACGGCTTCCGCAACATCACCAACAACACGCGTCCGATCAACAAGCCAGAAGACCTTGCAGGCATTAAGCTGCGCACGCCAAAAGGCGCTTGGCGCGTGAAGATGTTCAAGCTTTACGGCGCAAACCCAACCCCGATGGCATTCTCCGAAGTCTTCACCGCGCTAAAAACAGGCGTCATCGACGGCCAGGAAAACCCATACGCGCAAATCTGGTCAGCCAAGTTCCAGGAAGTCCAGAAGTACCTCTCGATCACCGGACACGTTTACACACCAGCTTACGTTCTGGTCTCCAAAAAGCACTTCGCCAAACTCCCTGCAGATGTCAAATCAGCGTTGAAAGAGTGCGGCAAGTCCGGCCAAGACTTCGTCTACAAGGAAGCTGCACGCCTTGAAAAGGAACTCCTTGAGAACTTGAAAAATGGCGGCATCACCGTAAACACGGCTGATAAAGATGCCTTCATCACCGCATCCAAGCCGATCTACGATGATTTTGCTTCTTCCGTTAAAGGCGGCAAAGCACTCATCGACACCGTGCAGTCGCTCGCGAAGTAACGCGCCGACACAGAACGTTCGTTTCCAATAACACGAGAGGACAGGCCGGTCCGACAACCGGCCTGATCCGTCTCTGCTATCGGCAACGACAGCACACCCGCATCTGCAAATTCCCGATACCGTTGGTCCTACGATATGCTCGCCACGTTGAGGAACTTTCTCGAAGCCGTACTCGAATGGGTCACGATACTTTTGATGGTTCTACTAACCGTAATCGTCATCGTTGCCGTACTGTTTCGAATATTTGGCGACTCTCTGTCGTGGTACGATGAAGTGGCCGCGATCTGCCTGTCTTGGATTACCTACTACGGGGCCGCGCTCGCCGCTTTGAAGCGAAGACACATCGGCTTCGACTCCGTCCTTCTCGCATTCCCCGTTCCAATCCGCATGGCCGCACTAATCATTGCCGAGATTATTGTCCTTGGCTTTTTTGTCATCATGGCCTGGGCGGGAATGGAAGTCCTCGACGTATTAGAGGGCGATTACCTCGTGTCCCTGACCTGGGTGCCGGTGCAATTCACCCAGTCGGTTATCCCGATCGGCGCAACCCTTTTCATCATATGCGAGCTCCTAAGCCTTCCCGAATACTGGCGCATGACGCTCGCCGGTAAGTCGCTCGAACACGCCGAAATCGAAGAAGAAGTTGAAGCCGAAATGAAGAAAGCTGGAGCCAACTAAAATGCTGATCCTGCTTTGCTTCGTCGTGCTGCTCATTCTCATTTGCATCAATGTGCCGATTGCCGTCGCATTGGCCGTATCGGCGATCATCGGCCTGCTTGCCACCGAAGGACCCGGAAGCCTCGTCACCGTCGCGCTCGATATGTACGACGGTTCGACCAAGTTCTCGCTCATCGCCATCCCGATGTTTGTGTTGGCCGGAGCGCTGATGAACGCGGGCGGCATTACCGATCGTCTGATCAACTTCGTCTCCGCACTCATCGGCTTCGTGCGCGGCGGCCTCGCCATGGTCAACATCGGCGTGTCGCTGTTCTTTGCCGAAATCTCAGGCTCCGCCGTCGCCGACGTTGCTGCCCTCGGATCGATCCTCATTCCGCAAATGAAAAAGCGCGGCTATTCCGCCCCGCTCGCCGCAGCGGTCACCTCATCATCCGCATCCCTTGCGATCATCATCCCGCCTTCGATCCCGATGATCCTCTACGCGACGTCAGCCGGGACATCGGTTGAACAGCTCTTCGTCGCAGGGATCGTGCCGGGCCTGATCGGCGCATTCGGCCTGATGTTCGTCGCGTACATGTTCGCCGTGAGATACAACCTGCCGGTCGAAGAAGCTTTCAACACGCGCCGCGTCTTTGACACGTTCATGGACGCTCTGCCCGCGTTCTCACTCCCGGTCATTATCCTCGGTGGCATTTTTGGCGGCTGGGTCACTGCAACAGAAGCCGCAGGCCTCGCCGTCATTGCAGCTCTCCTGGTTGGCCTTTGGTACGGAGAATTTAACATCCGCCATTTGCGTCGCGCCATGTTGGACGGTGGCATGCAAACCGCAGTGGTGATGTTGCTGGTCGCAGCCAGTGTGCTCATGGGCGGCTTCCTAACCCGGGCGCAGGTGCCTCAGCAATTGGCGCAAGGCATCCTGGACTTCACCACCAACCAGTATGTCATCCTCGCAATCCTCAACGTCTTCTTCCTGATTATCGGGTTCTTCCTACACTCGGCAGCCGCGATCATCCTCGTCATTCCGATTGTCATCCCACTCATCAATGCTGCAGGAATCGATCCTGTGCATTTCGGCCTGGTCGTCACTCTAAATCTTGCAATCGGTCAGCAGACGCCCCCTGTCGCAAGCGTATTGATTACGTCGTGCGCCGTTGCCCGGGCGAACATTTGGGAAGTCTCGAAGGTCAACGTCTACTTCGTCGCCGTATTGTTCGTCGTGCTGATGCTGTGCACCTACGTCCCAGCCGTCCCGATGTTCCTTGTTGAATACTTCTATCGTTAGGTCGCCGCGCGGACAGCATGAGCCAAGCAACATGAGCAGGCAAAGCCACGGACGAATGAGGACCTGAAATGCCCGGACCACTTACCGGCTGCCGCGTCATCGAACTGGCTCACATCATGGCCGGACCAGTTGCAGGTTTGATGCTCGCCGACATGGGCGCTGATGTCATCAAGGTCGAGAAACAAAACGGCGACGACACGCGCCGTTTCGTACCCCCGACGATCAACGGTGAGAGCGCGGCATTCATGATGATGAACCGCAATAAGCGGGGCATCGTGCTCGACCTCAAATCAAAAGGCGGCAAACAGGCGTTATTGAAGCTCGTCAAAGATGCTGACGTCTTGATTGAGAACTACCGCAAGGGCACGATGGAAAAACTTGGCCTCGGCTACGATGTTCTCAAATCGATCAACCCCGGCCTCATTTATTGCGAAGTTTCAGGCTTTGGCCGCACCGGCCCTTATGCGCATCGCGGCGGCTTCGACCTAATCGCCCAGGGTATGTCCGGGTTAATGTCGATTACCGGCGAAGGCCATGGCCGCGAACCCGTAAAGGTCGGTGCTCCCGTATCCGACATTACCTCCGGCATCGTAGCGGCGATGGGCATCGCTGCCGCTTACGCACATCGATTGCAAACCGGCGTCGGGCAGAAAGTCGACACATCGCTTTTCGAAGCTGCCATCACACAAACCTACTGGCAATCGGCAATAGCGTTCGCAACAGGCGTCGCCCCGCAAGCCATGGGATCGGCTCATCCTCTAAACGCACCCTACCAGTCGTTCAAAACAAAGGATGGCTGGATCAACATCGGTGCCGCCAACCAAACCAACTGGGAACGAATGCTCTCCCTAATCGGCGCGGAACACCTCAATGAAGACACAAGGTTCGCCAGCAACTTCGATCGTATCCAAAATCGCGAAACGCTCGCAGAACTCCTAACCGAGGTCACAATCACCAAAACAACGGATGAGTGGATAGCGGTCTTTGAGAAGGGAGGGCTGCCTGCCGGCCCCGTCCTGTCAATCACAGAAATGCACGAAGACCCACAAGCCCAAGCTCGCGACATGATCGTCAGCACATCGCATCCAATCGCCGGCGACGTCCAAACAATTGGGCTCCCGGTGAAGTTCTCCGAGACACCCGGTGGTGTCGAACGACCAGCACCGATAAAGGGGCAACACACTTGCGAAGTCCTGGCTGAGGCAGGATTCAGCGAAGACGAAATCGCAGCCTTGGTGGAAGAGGGCGCTGCCGTTGCAGCCGAATGAAGCTGGCCAGTGGCATTGATACGGGCCCGGCCGAGCCTTGCAATAAGCGCAGCATCGACTATCACGGAGGAGTGACAGAGACAGGCCGGGAAAGCGATCCAGGGGGCAAGATGCGTAACACTCTCCGAGCGGCAGCCTATGAACTTAAGACCCTGGTCCGCAAAGCATCGGCACGCGACAGCGCCAATTCCGCTCTCGTTGCCAGGATCAAAAAAGAAAAGCGCCTCATCTTCACGGTCACGAATGGCAGATCTGGCTCTCTCACATTGGCCCGTCTTCTCGACCAGATCGACGGTGTAGCAGGCCTTCACGAACCGGCTCCGTCATTTCATTTGATCATGCGTTGGGCGCAGGGGAGGCCAAACCTCGCGCGTAAATTCTGGCTCCAAGACAAGCTGCCGGCGATCGAACGTGACAAAGAACCAATCTACGTCGAGACAAGCCACCTGGTTTGCAAAGGGTTTATCGAGCCGCTGCTGGACATAGGTCTAAAGCCCGCACTTACTTTCCTTTCGCGCGATCCACGTAAAACCGCGATCTCAATGTACCGCCTCAACGATATTCCGGGCCGTACCAACCGCGCACTTAAATGGTATCTGTCTCCTGAGGATGTTACTTGCGCACATATCCCGCCGGCTGAAATAGACAGGCTCTCCGATTACCAGCTGTGTTACTGGCACGCCTTAGAAACCCAAGCGCGTATCTCGCACTACATGGACGTTGCAGCCCAGAAGATGCTAAAGGTCGCAAGTGTCGATATTGAAGATCTCAACACTTGGGACGGCATCAACGCATTGTGCGACCAACTCAATATCCCTATCAACGAAGCCAGCCAAACCCGTCTGCTTAAGCAGATTGGCAATCGAGAAAACGAGCGTAGCCAGGAGAAACGCGCGGTTGAGATTAGCGACGCCGAGCTAGAACGCGAGGAACGCGAAGTGGCGGCGCTCGTGTCAGAAGCAACCGACAACATTCGCGTCGCATCCATCGGCGAAGTGTTTCGCACCTACCTCACAACCGCGATCCGCGGTTTGTAATCAAAGGCCACGAAAGGCCCTGAAAAACGGCCTTCGTCCTTATCGGCAATCATTCGCATCGAGGTCATGATGCGCTCTCGCAATGTTGGCCTCCGAGATAGCCAATTGGCGCTTGGCAGCCAGTTCCATTGAATGTCCTGCAGCCCCCGATGCAGCTCTCGGACACGCTGCTCTTCCTCAGCCTGATGATTGGCTAGATTTATGGCTACCGCAGTACAATCTCGAGCAGAGCCGGCCAGGTCGCGCATGCCAACACTCAACCCGCAACCAACTGCTGAAATGCTGATGCTTGAAATGGCATTAACAATTCTGGACAGTCTGTTTTCCGATTCTCGTATCTTCCCCTGCTGAAGCCGAAGCTGACCCTCAAGTTCACCAATCTCATCTTGCTGAGCATGGCGCTGTTCACGGAGTGCTTCAAGATTCTCCGACGCAAGTTGACAAATTCCTTTGGTTTCCAACATGGTAATCCCCAATGACTGCTGCTTCGCTATTTTGCGTTGACCACAGCCGGACGGGGGTAAATTGCCAATGCATAAAGTTATACGACGAGTATTGTTCCTACTTCTTTTGATACCGACACCTATCGCCGCCCAGCAGACACAGAACCCAGAGGTCCTATCCTTTGGCAACGACGGAAAAGTTTCAAAGTATGAGCAGATAACGGCCGCTGAGCTAATGACAGCAGAAGAGTTTAAGGTCTATCAACAGGCGCTTGACACTGCTACATGCACCAAAGCTGGAGCTATCCTAAACACAGCCTTCATTCGCAGTTTTCCTGAATTCAGCCGCATCAGTCTCAAAACGTGCACGGTCCAAGATTGTCTCCATTGGAACCTTTATTCTAGGCGTGTCTTTTTATCTTACGGGTATTGTGAAGCCTTAAAACGGTTCAAAATAAGCGAGCGAAAACTTCTCAAAACCAACAAAAACCCTCCAAAGTTTTCCAGGCAAGATTCCCCAGACGAACAGCACTATGACGACCGGTTGGTTGCGGGGCGAGATTTGTCGCTTGTCCTTATCATCAGAAAGGCACGAAACGATCATGTACCTGCGATACTGAAAGTCATTAAACTTCTCCGTCGTGGTGATGTTTTTGATGCAGGCACAGAGGTTGAGTACTATCTCCTCCAGCGTGCCTGCGGTGTGTCTGGAAACTGCGACGCCCATCAATCCAGACTGCGTGAACTGGAGAAGGAATTTGGCACGGATAGAGCCAAAGAGCTCACCAAGCTCTCCCGCGCATCAGATGAAAAGAGACCTAACATCCATAAGCTCCTACTTGGCGGCCAAGTCAAAGAGCGTCCGCCGCGACCGAAAAGGTAGTAGGGTCTCAAGTTCAGTCATCACTGTTGCCCTGCTATTTTGCGTTGACCACAACCAGCCGGGGGTAAGTTGAATATATTTGGAAGCTTCGGACGACTTCTGGCTTTGGTCGCAGTGCTCGGAACACCTGCCACAGCACAAGAGCGCAAGGATTCAAGCATTCTGCTGTTTGGTACAGATGATGAGATCCGCAAGTACGAGAGCAAATCGGCTCAAGAATTGATGGCCGATGACGAGTATCAGGGTTACCAGGGGGCGCTGGAGCGAAAAGCGTGCAGCAACGCAGAGGAAATATTAAACAAGGCATTTATCCGGACATTCCCGGAATACAGCCATCTAAAGCTAAAAAAGTGCGAGTTAGAAGACTGCCTGAACTGGGGCGTATTTTCTCGTCGTTTTTTTAAACCTTATGGATTTTGCGTTGCTTCAGAAGATTTCAAAAAAAGCGAACAGGAACTTCTGCGCGAAAACAGCAGCCCACCAAAGTTCTCAAGGAGCAACGTGCGTGAAGAACCCAACTACGATGACCGCCGGGTTGCCGCCCGGGATTTATCACTTTCTATCATCGTCGGTCAGGCGCAATACGACTACGTCCCGGCACTCTTAAAAATCGTCGAGCTAATTCGACGCGGCGATGTGTTTCATGCAGGCGCAGAGGTCGAATATTATCTCCTGCAGAGGGTCTGCGTCGTGTCCGTAAACTGTGAAGCCCATCAATCGAGACTACATGAACTCGAAAAAGAATTCGGCGCGGACCGATCCAATGAGTTAGCCACACTCGCCCGCGCATCAGAAGACATAAGGCCCAGCCTGCACAAGATCCTCGTCGACGGAGTCGTCAAAGAGCGCCTACCTCGAAAGAAGAAAGATAGTGGTTGAAGCCTTTTTAGGTCGGGCAGCATTGCGATGGCAACAAGACTGACAAGTTACTGGATGATCTGGGGCCTACTTCTTCTGACCACCGCTCCACCAGTCTTTTCACAACAGCTTGCCAGCCGATCCAGCAATCTCGAAACCACCATCCAAAACCTGGATCGCTTGCTGAAAGAGCGCGAAGCCAAGTCTATCTTTCCAAACGGCAGCGGCCCGCTGTTATCTAACAATCCCAATTTCCCGGAAGTCGATTGGGTGCTCTGGCGGAAACTCGTCGACGGTCCTTTCTCACGAAATCTACGCAGCCTTGTGTTTCATGCGGCCTGCAACGAAAACCCAACGGCCATCAGCAAAGCCGCGTCATTAAACCAGCGCTTCGGCGGCAGTCTGTTTTCTATTGAAGAGGTGCAGTACCTGCAAGCCCTAGCCACTCATAAAGCGCTCAACGTAACCATTGATGACGACCCGCTACCAAGGCGACAGGACCTGGAGTCAATCAACCGACGCCGAAACATGACCGCAGCGTTGAAGGCGGGTAATTTCCAAACAGCCCTGCGACTGGCACCACGACTAAACAGGCTCTGCCAAGCGTCCCCGAACTGAATCGTACCGGCAGCGAAGCCTAGAACAGCAATTCCACCATAATTGTCGCCCCATTGCCGACATTTTGCCAGCAATGCTAACGTTCCGTGATCGATTTGCGAACGATCCAAACGCGCCTGGGCAACGGCGCTAACAACCACATCATCACCACCAGTCCGGGCACAGACACAAGCAACTGGTTGATCGAACCCATGAAGCCAAAGCAAGAGCTCTATTACCGGCTCGACCCCAAAGACCTAATCATCGAGGTTGGCGGCCCGTGGGACGACTTCGCCAAGCGCAACAACGGATTCCGTATTCTTGCCGGTCAGATAGAGGGCCAGAACCTTTTTTCGCATATCACCGGCGACTCCACGCAGATGTTGATGGATGTACTGCTGGCTAAAGTTCGCAGACACCAAAACCCAGTCACCCACCCTTATCGTTGCGACTCGCCCACACTTAAGAGGTTCATGGAAATGACCATTGAGCCTGACACCTATGGTTTCCTAAACCTGCGGCACCGACTGCTCAAAAGCGAACCGATTGCATCGTGGGCCGTGGTCGACGCGGTTGTCCCCGGACGCACCGGCCAATCGATCGTTATTCGATGCAGCATGTGTAACAGCGTCCGCATGGGCAAAGAGTGGGTTGAGCTAGAAACCGCAACGCAGCAGGGTCTTACAATCGAACAGGGCGTCATGCGCGTCGCTTACGGCGTGTGCAGCAATTGTCGGAGCACTTACACATCCGAAGGCTAATACGCGATGGCTTATGCTACCGAACCTTCAACATATTCCTAATCGCCAAACCGAATAAGAAGATCAGGATCACCGAAATCGTCTTTTGGATCAGCGACCAATTTGAGACGCTCGCTGGTACGATCGGCGACAGGTTGCCCGCATCATCGCGAACAAAACCGTAGAGGCACCCATAAGTCCTACGTGCCGCGTCCGGCCCCCCGATCCCCCCCAACACGGACCCGTTCGACAAGGCCAGATGCAGTGCTTCGGCAACGGCGCTTGTGCCCTTCGCTAGCTCTGCTTCAAGTGGCTGAATAGCCCCATCACGTCGCTTCGTGCAGGCATTCTGATCTGCAACTTCCGACCCGGTCACGAAGGGCTGGGCTGAAACGGCAACACCCTTCAGGTTGGTCCAATAGCTCTGCTCGTTTTCGGGACCAAGTCGTTGGCTCTCACCGAGATAAAGAGCAGCAAACAGCAAAATCGCCACGCACCAGAAAAAGGCAGGCTTCAGCACCGAGCGACCAAACTCTGAAACCAGTTGGTAAGCACAGCCAAACCAAAAGCGAAGCATGCCTGCAAAATAGGTTCGTTCCCACAAGCGCCAGTGCAGCGGCCAGTCTGTCACGAAGCGCGCAGAGCGGATCTCCATCGGAAAGAAAACCTGTTCACGCTCGTGGTCATGGCCCTGGATCGCGATCCGTTTTAGCGCCCGCCAGCGCGCCGGAACATCGCGGTCGCCGCCAGAAAACCGCATGACTAAGCTTGTCCAAAAGCGCCCAGACTCGATAAAGCCCGGGCGAATGCGCAGATTATCCAGCCGTGGCGCTTCTGCGAAATTGGCTTGAATAAAATCCGGCACGCGGCTGAAAGAGACATCAGCGAGAGAGAATGCCCGTTCTACTCTGATCGCGGAAAAATCTGCGCGCTCTGAAAACACACATTTTTCGAAACTGGCGGCAGCCTGAAAACTCCCGGTATCGAACCACGCATCTCCAGAGAACGCTGCCTCCTGAAACCGTGCATTCCCAGAAAACGTTGCCGCCTCGAAATTTGCCAATTTACGGAACACTGCTCCCAGGAACCATGCCTCCCCGGAAAACGCTACACTCCGAAACGACGCCTCCCCGGAAAACGTCGCCTCTTCAAATAACGAAAGCCCAGAGAATTCTACGTCCCGAAAACCCGCCTCCCCGGAGAACTCTGCTAACCTGAATGCCGCAGCCCCAGCGAACGATGCCTCTTGGAAGTCTGCATCCTTTGAGAACACTGCCCCGAGGAACCACGCGTTTCCTGTAAAGCCGGTGCCCCGAGAACTTTACCCCCCCGAACTCAGCATCATCGAGAAAGGTTGCTTCGACGAACCGTGCATCCCCACGGAAGTTTGTTTCGCCGAACATTGCTGCACCGGAGAAAGTTGACTTCTGGAAGTTTGCGTCATTAGAAAACACCGCCTCCTCGAACCACGCATTCCCACAGAACTTTGCACTCTCAAACCATGCATCCCCAGAAAACCGTGCGGCATCAAAATTAGCGTGTGATGGAAACACCCAGTTGCCAAAGTCTGCAGCCTCATTGAATTCCGAGGGATGCTCAACGGAAGAAAAATCAGCCAACGCTGCCTCTTCCCACTTAGCCAAACCCTCAGTATCGGCCTTCTCTTCAAGCGGCTTCTTTTCCGCGAGAATCTTTTGCGCCCACGCGTTCCAAGCGCCTTTGCCTTGACGCCAAAGCGCGAGCGTTTCTTCGCGATTCATGATTGCAGCCCTCGACGCTCCCCTCAACTGCGCCAATATTCAGAACAAAGATCGTCAATTGAATGGCATTCTAGCTCAACACAAGCTTGAGCAGTGTTGACGAGTAAAGCGCCGAGTAAAAGCATTGGTGGAGGTAAAAGTGCAGCTTCGAACCATAGCCATAAAGCGCGGATGCCGCGAACAACCCCACACGACCTTGGGAAGTGTGGGCAAAGGAGAGCCGAGCGGTGGGCATCCGAAGCGCTCAAGGAAAATGGTGGGCCCGGCAGGACTCGAACCTGCAACCAGACGGTTATGAGCCGTCAGCTCTAACCATTGAGCTACGGGCCCCCATTTCAACGAAGAGGCAAGGCTATACCAGAGGATCGCTAAGGAAAGAACACCCGATGGTGACAAAGTCGCCCGGATGTTCTGCCAGCCTCCAACGCAGCTTGTCGATAACAGACCGTCAGAAAACAAAGTCCATGCAACTAAAACACACCCTTGCTGCGCTCGCGAGCCTCGCCGCCGCCTGTGCGCTGACAATCCAACCTGCCTCAGCGGGAGATCATAAATTGCAACGAAGTGTCACCGTTCAAGCTTCAGCCTCCGTAAACGCGGCCCCAGACATGGCGCGCATCCGCGGCGGAGTGCACACCAAAGCAGAGACGGCCGCCGAAGCCCTGAAGGCCAACACACAAAAGATGGCCAACGTCGTTGACGGCCTGAAGGCTCTGGGAATTGAAGCTCGCGATATCCAGACCTCAAACTTCAACGTCAACCCGCAATACACGCACAGCCGAGATGGCCGCCCGCCTCAGATCACCGGCTACCAGGTGACCAACGAAGTCGCGATTTTGATGCGCGACCTAAAGTCCCTAGGCTCAGTCTTGGACAAGGTCATTAGCCTGGGTGCGAACCAGATCAACGGATTGTCGTTTGAAGTGTCCAACGCGGAAGAATTGGCTGACACCGCCCGTCGAGAAGCCATCGCGAACGCCCGCCGACGCGCGCAGCTTTTTGCAACAGCCGCGGACGCCGAAGTCGGCGAGGTCCTTGAAATTCGTGAAGGCGGCAGCCCGAGCGTAGGCCGGGCCCCAATAATGGAGGCGTCAGCAGCACGCATGGCCGCCCCAATTGAGCCTGGAGAACAAACCTTAACAACCTCTGTTACGGTGACTTGGGCTTTGAAATAGCGCACACTGCGGGCCCTTTTCACCTGAAGTGGCCCGAGAAGCGCACGTGTCAGAAACTGCAGATCGCCCCAAACACAGACCCGTTTTCTGGTTCGGAGTTTTCGCCGGCGCCCTGCTGTTCCTGATTGGCATCCGTTTTCTGCTCATTCCAGCCAGCGCCCAATTCACGTTTGGATTGGGCTCCGCAGAAGCCGAAACCGTCGCCCTCCATTATGTCATTGGCCTCCGCGACCTTTGGCTCGGCGCTCTCGCAGTGGCGTTTGCCCTGTTACGGGATTGGCGGGCTCTTGGCTTATGGCTGTTAATGGCTGCCGCCGTTTGTTGGGCCGACGCAATTGTCGTGGCAACGCACAACGGGCCCAGTTGGGCGATAGCTTTTCACACCGTGTCAGGAGTGTTTTGCCTGATCGTAGGTTTTGCAACTTGGCGTCGGCGGGCAAAATATTAACGAGTTTAACCGCTTACATGTTTAGCCTCTGGCCCAAGACTGCCAGGAATGGCATGTATTCGGCATAGCGATTGAACCGCGCAGCGAAAAGTAACGCCCGCGGCAGCCACAAGAGGCCCCGCCATGATGATCAACAACTTGTTTTTGCTTGCGATTGCCGCGTTTGGCTGGGGCTTGAGCCTAGCCACCTACCGGCTCTTTGCACGCCAATACAACTGGCCAATGGGCGCCCTGCATGCCGATCTTCCCGTGATCCCGGTCCTCATCGGCATTGTTTCGTTCCTCAGCGGGCTGGGCTTTGCCGTCGCAATTGGCGCGGACCTGGGCGGTTGGATCATCATTGGCTGTGGATTTCTCCTAGCCATTTTCTGGACCGGCTTTCTGCGTGTCGGATCGCAGATCTCCATCTTCCTCGCGCCCCTCGCGGCCTTCATGCTGATCATCGGTTGGTTCGCAATTCCTCTGGGTTTCGGCATCGAAGGCTGGCAAAACAAAACCCCGGGCGAGCTTCTCAAGAAAGAAGACACCGGCTACGAGCGCGATTACGTGCGCTGAAGCCACCTCCGGCTGCCCGATAGGTTGCGTCAATCTGGCCCCCTAAATCGACTATCTGCTACCAATGCTCCATCGTTGGAAGGCTTGCCTCTGAGCTATGTTCGCCGTAGTTGAGAATGCATGTCTGTGCGTGGCTTGCCGTGTGCGCCAACTGCGCGATGCCTGAAGTGCATACTCCAGCGGGGATGAAGCACTAGGCTATCCTCGTAAGGCGCGCGCTATTCGCCAGAGCGAGCCAAGCTTTCAAGAACGAAGGAGCCACGATGGCCGTCCGTCGCCTGCATCCCGAGCAGCCCGCCAGCTTCGAATTCACAGCTGAAAATCTCGCCTGGGCTCAGACCAAAATCAAAGACTACCCAGCGGGCCATCAGGCCTCCGCGGTCATCCCACTGCTATGGCGCGCACAAGAACAGCACGACGGTTGGTTGCCTGAACCTGCAATTCGCTACATCGCTGAAATGCTGGATATGGCCTACATCCGCGTTTACGAGGTTGCGACCTTCTACACGATGTTCCAGTTGGCGCCCGTCGGCAAAGTCGCCCACATTCAGGTTTGCGGCACAACACCCTGCATGTTGCGCGGATCTGAAGACCTCATCTCAGTTTGCAAGCGTCGGATCGCCCAGAACCCGCACGAACTTTCCCGCGACGGAAACTTCTCCTGGGAAGAGGTCGAATGCCTTGGCTCTTGCGCCAACGCACCCATGGTACAGATCTGGAAAGACACCTACGAGGATCTGACGCCCGCCAGCTTTGAAAAAGTGCTGGATGGTTTTGCCTCTGGGAACCCGCCGCCACCAGGATCTCAATCGGGTCGGCAAGCCTCGTGTCCAGACGGTGGCCCAACGACCCTGCACGATTACGCCAAACCGCTTTCGGCAGCTGCGTCAGCCCCCGCCACAGCAACCGCCGCCGTCGCCGAGCTGGAGCCAGAAGTCGTCATTAGCGACGCAGCTAAGCCCGAAGCACTCACAGGTCCGCGCGAAGGAAAAGCCGACGATCTCAAACGCATCAGCGGCGTCGGGCCAAAGCTCGAAGAAACGCTCAACGGGTTGGGAATCTACCACTTCGACCAGATTGCCGCCTGGACGCCTGAAACAGTGGCCTGGGTCGACAATTTCTTGAGTTTCAAAGGCCGGATCGACCGGGAAAACTGGATAACTCAAGCCAAACAATTGGCATCCGAGACGTAAGCTACATGAACGCATTCCTCGCCATAATCCTCGTGCCCCTCACAGTCATGGTGATAGGCATTTACATGGCGGTGAATACAAAAGATCCGATGTGGCTGGTTTACGCGGCACTCCTTGCCATCGCAGCCGGTTACCTCGCCCGCCAGACCTTTGGGAGTTGACGCGAAATGCTCGCTGACCAGGACCGCATCTTCAAGAACGTTTATGGCTTCCAGGATTGGGGCCTGGAGGGAGCCCGCGCGCGGGGCGCATGGGACAACACCAAGTCGCTGATTGATCAAGGCCACGACTGGATCATCGAGCAGGTCAAAGCTTCGGGTTTGCGCGGACGCGGCGGCGCAGGCTTCCCAACAGGGCTCAAGTGGTCGTTCATGCCCAAGGAAGATCCTCGGCCATCATACCTCGTCATCAACGCGGATGAATCTGAACCCGGTTCCTGTAAAGACCGGGAGATCACCCGACACGATCCTCACCTGCTGATCGAAGGTGCGCTTCTCGCATCCTTCGCGATGCGTGCGCACACCTGCTACATCTATTTCCGCGGCGAATTCATCCGAGAGCGTGAACGCTTCCAGGCCGCCGTCCAGCAGGCTTACGACGCCAACCTGATCGGTAAAAACAATGTCCACGGCTGGGATTTCGATCTCTACGTGCATCATGGTGCAGGCGCCTACATCTGCGGTGAAGAGACCGCCCTTCTCGAAAGCTTGGAAGGCAAGAAAGGCCAACCGCGCCTGAAGCCGCCATTCCCGGCAGGATGCGGCCTTTACGGCGCCCCAACCACCGTCAACAACGTCGAATCGATTGCCGTTGTTCCAGACATTCTGCGGCGTGGTGCGACATGGTTTGCCGCATTGGGCAAGCCCAACAACACCGGCACCAAGCTCTTCCAGATCTCCGGCCACGTTGAAAAACCATGCGTCGTCGAAGAAGAAATGGGCATTCCGCTTCGAGAACTCATTGAAAAGCACGCAGGCGGCGTACGCGGTGGCTGGAGCAATCTGAAGGCTGTGATCCCCGGCGGATCGTCGGTGCCTTGCATACCCGGCAGCGAGTGCGACGAGCTGACGATGGATTTCGATACGCTCAGTAAGGCCAAATCCGGCCTTGGCACGGCAGCCGTCATCGTCATGGATCAGTCAACCGACATCATCAAAGCCATTTCGCGCATCGCCTATTTCTATAAGCATGAAAGCTGCGGTCAGTGCACACCTTGTCGCGAAGGGACGGGCTGGATGTGGCGCGTTATGGAGCGCCTTGTAAAAGGTGAAGCCGACAAGAAAGAAATCGACATGCTCTGGGACGTCACCAAGCAAGTCGAAGGTCATACCATCTGTGCGCTGGGCGACGCGGCAGCCTGGCCGATTCAGGGCCTTATCCGCCACTACCGCCCCGAACTCGAAGCCCGAATCGACGCCTACAATGCGGCCCACGTCGAGGCTGCGGAATAGACAACGTCGCTGATCGACAAAGTTGTGTGAAGGTTTCCGGTCCCGGGTTAGGGCACGTCGCGGGTATCTGCTGCGCTATTTCAGTCGGTCGACAAGCTCAAGTGCGTATCCGGCGCACCTGGTGGTGGTTCCCGACAGACGCGCAAAACCAACGACTTAGAGATCCAACCTTGACCCTTATTAAAGCGCATTGACGCACCTGCCGGCCACAACATCGAAAGAAGCTGAAATATCCCCCATCCAGTCCAAATGTCGCCCTTTTCTAACGGCGGCCAACGCGCTAGGAGAACATCGGTTGTGGCGCAAGGCTTCAGTTAAGCCCAAAAGAAAACATCTGCTGCCCAGCAGACCGATGCGCCCACCCGACGGGACCAAGCCGAACGGGTTTTCTCTGTTAAGGAGCGGCAATGCCGAAGAAGCTGATCGTCGACGGCCAGGAAATTGAAGTCGAAGACGGAATCACCCTGCTGCAGGCCTGCGAAATGGCTGGCGCGGAAATTCCACGCTTCTGCTATCACGAGCGCTTATCGATCGCAGGCAATTGCCGGATGTGCCTGATCGAAGTTGAAGGTGCGCCAAAGCCGGTCGCCTCCTGCGCGCAGACCGTCAACGATCTACGTCCAAACCGCGACGGCAGCCCCAACGTCATTCACACCAAATCGCCGACCGTCAAAAAGGCCCGCGAAGGTGTGATGGAGTTCCTGCTTATCAACCACCCACTGGATTGCCCAATTTGCGATCAGGGTGGCGAGTGCGATTTGCAGGATCAGGCCATGGCCTACGGCATCGGCGGCTCGCGCTACCAGGAAAATAAGCGCGCCGTCGAAGACAAGTACATCGGGCCGCTCATTAAGACGATTATGACTCGCTGCATCCATTGCACTCGATGCGTCCGTTACATGACGGAAATCGCAGGCGTCGAGGAACTGGGTCTGGCAGGCCGCGGTGAGGACGCTGAAATCACGACGTACCTCGAGAACGGCATACTCTCCGAGATGAGTGCGAATGTCATCGACCTCTGTCCGGTCGGAGCACTCACACACCGCCCTTGGGCGCACCACGCTCGGCCATGGGAACTCAAGAATACTGAATCGATCGACGTCATGGATGCCGTCGGCTCCAACATCCGCGTCGACACCCGCGGTTCAGAAGTGATGCGCATCCTGCCGCGCAACAACGACGCGGTAAATGAAGAGTGGATCTCCGACAAAACCCGACACGTTTGCGACGGCCTCAAAACGCAACGCCTTGACCAGCCATATCTGCGCAAAGACGGACGCCTGACGCCCGTGTCCTGGGATGAAGCCCTAGGCGCAGTTGCAGAACACCTCGCCAGCGCCCCAGCAGAAAAAATCGGCGCGATTGCCGGTGACCTCGCAGGTGCCGAAGAGATGTTCGCGCTCAAGCAGCTTATGGAAGGCCTTGGCGTCAAAAACATCGACTGCCGCGCTCCCGGTGAGGTGCTGGACCCGGCAAACGGTCGTTCGAGCTACCTCTTCAACTCATTGATCGAAGGCATTGAGTACGCGGACGCGATCCTACTGGTCGGAACCAATCCGCGCCTCGAAGCTCCCGTCCTCAATTCGCGTATCCGCAAACGCTGGCGTGCTGGTGGATTGTCGGTCGGCGTGATCGGCGAAGCCGCCGACCTCGGCTATGCGCACGAATACATCGGAGCCGGCGCTGATGCGTTAAGCTCCGTAGCCAATGGCCAGCACATGTTTGCTGGCATCCTGCGCCAAGCCAAATCACCGATGATTATTGTCGGTTCCGGCCTCTATGCTCGTGAAGACGGCCCAGCGCTTATGGCCCTGGCTGCCAAAGCAGCACAGGCCGCCAGCGAAGGCAACGATCCGGGCCGCGCGGTCTTTAACGTCCTTCACACCGCAGCAGCACGCGTCGCAGGCCTCGATATGGCGTTCTTGCCAGGCGAAGGCGGAATGCCAACATCCAGCATCATCGACGCCGCTGCAACTGGCGGCTTGGATGTCGTCTATCTCCTCGGTGCCGACGAAATCGACATGTCGAAACTCGGCAATGCCTTTGTGATCTATCAGGGCACCCACGGAGATGCCGGTGCTCACCGCGCTGATGTCATCTTGCCAGGCGCAACCTATACCGAGAAGAGTGCGATCTACGCCAATACCGAAGGCCGCGTTCAGATGACGCAAAAGGCAATCTTTCCGCCAGGACAGGCGAAGGAAGATTGGACCATCTTGCGGGCCCTCTCGCAGCGTCTAGGGAAAACACTACCCTACGATTCTCTGCCCCAACTGCGCACGGAGCTTTTCAAGGCCGTTCCGCACCTACAGCGTATCGACGACATTGGTCCGCATGGCGATGACTGCCTGGAGGCCCTCGTTAAACTCGACGGCACACCAACGGACGCACCGTTCGTCAACAGCATCAAAGATTTCTACCTCACCAATCCAATCGCGCGCGCCTCTGCCATCATGGCCGAATTGAGCGCTCTGAAGGCGCAGAAGCAGGCGACAGGCCAGCTTCACGCAGCCGAGTAAGAACGAGAACGGGAAACAGAGCGAACAATGGGCCAGGACACGCAAAACCTACTGCTCGATTACCTCTTGTGGTTCTTGTACTACGCAGCCATGAGTGCCCTCCTGATGGTCGGCTTGCTGCTGATCATCGCGTTCCTACTCTTGATGGACCGCAAGGTTTGGGCTGCCGTGCAGATGCGTAAGGGCCCGAACGTCGTTGGCCCATTCGGCCTGCTCCAGTCATTTGCCGACCTTCTGAAGTTCGTCTTCAAGGAGCCGGTTATTCCAGCAGGCGCTGACAAGGTCGTCTTCATCCTCGCCCCGGTCGCAACAGCAACGCTTGCCCTCGCAGCTTGGGCCGTGATCCCGGTCTCCGAAGGCAGTTTCTTCGGCTTGACCGAAGGCCGCTGGGTGATCTCAGACCTCAACGTCGGCGTGCTTTACGTCCTCGCCATCTCGTCTCTGGGCGTCTACGGGATCATCATGGGTGGCTGGGCGTCCAACTCCAAATATCCGTTTATGGGATCGCTGCGCTCCGCCGCGCAGATGGTGTCGTATGAGGTTTCTATCGGCCTCGTTATCATCACCGTTCTCCTTTGCGCAGGCTCGTTAAACCTGACCGAAATCGTCAACGCCCAACAAAGCGGTCTTGGCACCAGCGCGGGCCTGCCCAATTCGATGCTCGATTGGTACTGGCTACCGCTCTTCCCGATGTTTGTCGTCTTCTTCATCTCGGCACTCGCAGAAACCAACCGCCCACCATTTGATCTCCCAGAAGCCGAATCCGAACTCGTCGCAGGCTTCATGGTTGAGTATTCCTCGACGCCGTACCTCCTCTTCATGCTGGGTGAGTACGTCGCAATCGTGGGCATGTGCGCGCTGACCACCATCCTGTTTCTGGGCGGCTGGTTGCCACCGCTTGATATTGCACCGCTGAACTGGGTTCCAGGCATCTTCTGGTTCCTGCTCAAAGTGGTCTTCGTCTTTTTCATGTTCGCCATGGTCAAAGCGATGGTGCCGCGCTATCGCTACGACCAGTTGATGCGGCTCGGTTGGAAAGTGTTCCTGCCGCTGTCGCTGATCATGGTTGTTGTTGTCGCCGGCGTCCTCCAGTTCGGAGGCTTCGCATGAGCAACGCGATGATCGGAGCTTTGGTCGGTGCGGTCCTTGGACTTGTCGCCTACGGAGCCATCCGAAGCGTTGCCGCAAAGCTCGATCAGGACGGATCGCCAGAAAAGAAACGCACCGCAGACCTATTCCGCATGGTGGCGTTAGCAGACTTGCTCGCCTTCCCCATCGCCGGATACTTCGTAGGTCCTGTCGTACTGAATTAGGGAGTCGAATATGGGCATCGCCCAAGGAATTAAATCGCTATTCCTGACTGAGTTCGTATCGGCATTCTTCCTGACGATGCGGTACTTCTTCAAACAGAAATCAACGATCAACTATCCCTTCGAAAAAGGGCCGTTGTCGCCGCGCTTTCGTGGTGAGCACGCACTGCGCCGCTATCCCAATGGCGAAGAACGCTGCATCGCCTGCAAACTTTGCGAAGCAATTTGCCCGGCACAAGCCATCACCATCGAAGCAGGTCCGCGCCGCAACGACGGCACACGCCGCACGACCCGCTACGATATCGACATGACGAAATGCATTTATTGCGGCCTCTGTCAGGAGGCCTGCCCGGTTGACGCCATCGTCGAGGGGCCGAACTTCGAGTTCGCCACCGAGACCCGCGAAGAGCTGTTCTACAACAAGGACAGACTGCTGGAAAACGGCGACCGCTGGGAGAGGGAGATCGCGAAGAACATTGAACTCGATGCTAAATACCGGTGAGAGCTGGAGGGGGCTGCTCGGAGTTCTGACAGACGAAGAACTCAAACAGTACGGGTCGATGGCGTTGGATCAGGTCCGCCGCGAAACGAGCCGGACACTGCTCAACGTCTTGATGCTACTCGCAGCCGTCGCGCTCATCGCCTGGGCAAGCTGGACTATTTATTACGTCGGCGAGTCTGGTTGGCTCGTCTATCTTGCGCTCGCAACCGCAGGGCTATTCGTCTACATGCCCTGGCGCAGCGTCAAAACGAAGAAACTTTGGCTTGGTCACTACGAGCGGGTCAAACAGGAGCTGGACCGGCGCCAAACAGGCGACGACAACCACGCATGAGGATGGAATGATCGCTGCAATCTTCTTCTATCTCTTCGCCATCCTGAGCGTGATCTCCGCGGTGATGGTCATCTCGGCGCGCAACCCTGTGCACGCCGTCCTGTTTCTCATCCTGACGTTCTTCAACGCAGCCGGACTGTTCATCCTGTTGAGTGCCGAATTCCTCGCGCTTCTTTTGATCATCGTCTACGTCGGCGCAGTCGCAGTTCTGTTCCTCTTCGTCGTCATGATGTTGGACGTCGATTTCGCGGAATTGAAGGCGGGCTTCATCAAAAACGCCCCCGTCGGCGCATTGATCGGCGGCGTCGTCTTGATCGAGTTGATCGCCCTCTACGTCGCATACGGCTTTGACATCGGTGCAGCCGGCTCTGTCCAATCTGCGATCCCCTCAACCGGATCTGGCATAGACAACACGACAGCACTCGGCCGCGTCATCTACACCAAGTACGTCTATTTCTTCCAAGCTGCCGGTCTCATCCTACTGGTCGCGATGATCGGAGCCATCGTTTTGACTTTGCGCCATAAGGAAGGCGTCAAGCGTCAGTCGATCGCCGCACAGGTCGCACGCAATCCAAAAACTGCGATCGAAGTCGTCGAAGTGCCGACCGGTGGTGCCATCCTCCCATCCGCGGAGGGCAAGGGATGATTGGACCAACGGGGCAACACGGCGCGGCATTCGGACTGCAGGGGAACCAATAAATGGAAATCGGGCTCGGACATTACCTGACAGTCGCCGCGTGCCTTTTCACGCTTGGCATCTTCGGCATCTTCCTCAACCGCAAGAACGTCATCGTCATCTTGATGTCGGTCGAACTGATGCTGCTCGCCGTCAACATCAACCTCGTTGCGTTCTCGTACTTCCTGCAGGACCTCACCGGTCAGGTCTTCGCGCTATTCATTCTCACCGTTGCCGCCGCCGAGGCGGCCATCGGCCTCGCAATCATCGTCGTCTACTACCGTAACCGCGGCTCGATCGACGTTGATGATATCAACATGATGAAGGGCTGAGGGTAGGCAGACTCCAATGATCTATCTCGCAATTGTCTTCCTGCCGCTGCTCGGCGCACTCATTGCCGGATTGTTCGGCCGTGTTATGGGCGAGCGACCAACCGAGATCGTCACCACCGCATTACTGATGATCTCCGCCGTCCTTTCTTGGATCGTCTTTATTCAGGTCGGCTTCGACCATGAGACCGCTCGCGTCCCTGTGATGCGCTGGATCACATCCGGCGAACTCGACGCATCCTGGTCGCTACGCATCGACACGCTAACGTCCGTGATGCTGATCGTCGTGACGACGGTTTCGGCCCTCGTCCACCTGTACTCGATCGGCTACATGCACGAAGACCCCGCCCGCTACCGGTTCTTCTGCTACCTGTCGCTATTTACCTTCGCGATGTTGATGCTGGTCACCAGCGACAACCTCTTGCAGATGTTCTTCGGCTGGGAGGGCGTTGGCCTCGCCTCCTACCTGCTGATCGGCTTCTGGTACCACAAGCCTGAAGCGAATGCCGCCGCAATGAAAGCCTTCATCGTCAACCGCGTCGGCGACTTCGGTTTCGCACTTGGCATCTTCGGCGTTTTCTTCGTCTTCAACTCGATCAGCTACGACGTCATCTTCGAGTCCGTTGAGAACTTTGAGGGCAAGACCTTCAACTTCCTCGGCTATGACGTCGATATCTTGACGACGCTTTGCTTGCTGCTCTTCATGGGCGCGATGGGTAAGTCGGCTCAGTTCCTGCTGCACACCTGGCTGCCTGACGCGATGGAAGGTCCAACTCCGGTTTCCGCGCTCATCCACGCGGCCACCATGGTCACAGCCGGCGTCTTCATGGTCGCCCGCCTGTCACCGCTGTTCGAACACGCACCATTGGCCCGTGATGTCGTCCTTTACGTCGGGACACTGACCGCATTCTTCGCCGCCACCGTCGGCCTCGTCCAAAACGACATCAAACGCGTCGTCGCTTATTCAACGTGTTCGCAGCTCGGCTACATGTTCGCCGCTTGCGGCTTGGGCGCTTACGGCGTCGCCATCTTCCACCTCTTCACGCACGCCTTCTTTAAAGCGTTGTTGTTCCTTGGTGCCGGTTCCGTAATCCATGCCATGCACCACGAACAAGACATGCGAAACATGGGTGGGCTTGCTCCGAAGATCCGCCTTACCTATGCCGCCATGTTGGTCGGAACGTTGGCGCTGACGGGCGTGGGTATTCCCCACCTCATAGGTTTCGCAGGCTTCCACTCCAAAGACGCGATCATCGAAGCCGCGTTTGCCGGACACACCCCGCACAACGTCGTCTTCTGGGTGCTGACGTTCGCCGCCTTCCTGACTGCATTCTACTCATGGCGCCTGATCTTCATGACATTCCACGGGAAGACCCGCGCGGCACCCGACGTCTACAAGCACGCCCATGAAAGCCCTTACACGATGCTGATCCCGCTCGGCGTCCTGTCGCTCGGCGCGGTTGCTTCCGGCTTTGTGTTCGCACCGGAGTTTATCGGGCATCACTACAAAGAGTTCTGGGGACACGCCATTTACGAAGGCCCCAAGAACCACATCATGCATGACATGCATGCCATCACCGAAGAATGGGTCTACTGGGCACCGTTCGTCGCCATGGCTTCAGGTTTCGGACTGTCCTGGCTCTACTACATGGCCGCCCCTTGGTTGCCGGAAGCGACAGCCCGAGCCTTCCGCCCAGTGTATCTATTCCTGCTCAACAAATGGTACTTCGACGAGCTTTATGACTGGCTTTTCGTCAAGCCGTCCATGGCTCTTGGGCGCTTCCTCTGGAAAGGCGGCGACGGCGCTGTCATCGACGGTGCCATTGATGGCACGGCCTCCAGCGTCAAATGGACGACCGGCCGCGCCGTGAAACTACAAACCGGATACGTCTACCACTACGCCTTCGCGATGCTGATCGGCGTTGCGGCCCTCCTGACCTTCTTCCTGCGATCGCTTCTCATGGGAGGAGCAGGCCAATGAATGTAGAATCTGCTCCAATCCTATCGATCATCACGTTCCTACCGCTACTCGGCGCGGCCTTTATCGCCTTCCTGCCGCGCAATGCCGGCGGTGATCGCAACGCTCGCCATACCGCGCTCTACACCACGCTCTTCACGTTCGCGATCTCGCTCATCATCTGGATCAACTTCGATCCACGCACCGCCGACTTCCAGTTCGTAGAGGAAATGGCCTGGATCGGCCCGTTCAACTACAAGATGGGCGTCGACGGCATTTCGATGTTGTTCGTCATCCTGACGACCTTCTTGATGCCGCTATGCATCCTCGCGAGTTGGGAATCCGTCCAGCACCGGGTCAAGGAATACATGATCGCGTTCCTGGTCCTGGAAACGCTGATGATCGGTGTATTCTGCGCGCTTGATCTTATGCTGTTCTACCTGTTCTTCGAAGCAGGTCTGATCCCGATGTTCCTTATCATCGGCGTCTGGGGTGGCAAGCGCCGCGTCTATGCGAGCTTCAAGTTCTTCCTCTATACCCTGCTCGGCTCCGTGCTGATGCTGCTCGCGATGTTCACCATGATCGCAGTCGCTGGCACCGCCGATATCCCAACGTTGATGCAGATCGGCCCGACGAAGTTCTCAGCAGATTTGCAGTGGTGGCTATGGCTTGCATTCTTCGCGTCCTTTGCCGTGAAGATGCCGATGTGGCCAGTCCACACCTGGCTGCCGGACGCCCACGTTGAAGCCCCAACGGCTGGGTCCGTGATCCTTGCAGGCATCCTGCTGAAGATGGGTGGCTATGGCTTCTTGCGCTTCTCACTGCCGATGTTCCCGGTGGCAAGCATGGAGCTGGCGAACGTTGTCTTTGTTCTATCGGTCGTCGCCGTCATTTACACATCGCTCGTCGCCCTGGCTCAGGAAGATATCAAGAAGCTGATCGCGTATTCCTCGGTGGCCCACATGGGCTTTGTCACGATGGGGATCTTCACCTTCAACCAGCAGGGCATTGATGGCGCGATCTTCCAAATGCTCTCGCACGGCCTTGTCTCCGCAGCGCTCTTCTTGTGCGTCGGCATTGTTTATGACCGCATGCACACCCGTGAGATCGCCGCTTATGGTGGATTGGCCGATCGCATGCCGATTTACGCCGTCGTCTTCATGATCTTCACCATGGCCAACGTTGGCCTACCGGGCACTTCAGGGTTCGTGGGTGAATTCCTCACGCTGCTTGGCGCGTTCAAGGCCAACACTTGGGTCGCCTTACTAGCCACCACAGGTGTGATCTTGTCAGCCGGCTATGCGCTCTACCTCTACCGCCGCGTCGTGTTCGGCGCGCTTGAAAAGGCGAGCCTCAAAGCGATCCCAGATATGAACGCCCGGGAAATCGCGATCATGGCACCGCTGGTCATCCTAACCATACTGTTTGGCTTCTACCCGGCCTTCCTCCTCGATGTGATGGCCGTCTCAGTGAAGCAACTTGTCACGAACTTCGAGGCCGCCCTCGCGCAATCCACTGCGCTTGCGACCCAATGAGCTGAATAGGCGAATTCAATATGTCGACTTTCATGACCTACGCCCCGGCCTTTCCCGAGATCCTTCTCGCGATCGCCGCCATGCTGTTCCTGATGGTCGGGGCCTTCAACGATGACAATGAAAAGACCGGCGCATTTGTTGGCTGGTTATCGATCGCCGCCATGGTCGCCGCAGGCGCGTTGATCATTATGCAGCCCGCCGACACCAAAACGCTTTTCAATGACGCCTTTGTCGTCGACCAGTTCGCCCGCTTCATGAAACTGCTCATTCTGGGCGGCGCAGCCGTAGCAATGCTGTTGTCATTCGATTACCTGACCAACAAAGGCCTGATGAAGTTCGAGTACCCCATCCTGATGCTGCTTTCTTGCGTCGGCATGATGATGATGGTGTCAGCGGGCGATCTCATCGCACTCTATATGGGCCTCGAACTCCAGAGCTTGTCACTTTACGTCATGGCCGCGATGAAGCGCGACAATGTCCGCTCCAGTGAATCCGGCTTGAAATATTTCGTCCTTGGCGCGTTGTCGTCCGGCATGTTGCTGTACGGCGCTTCGCTCGTTTACGGCTTCACCGGCTCCACGGAATTCAGCGTCATAGCCAACGTCGCCCAGCAGGGTTCGGCAGCTGAGAACATCGGCCTCATCGTCGGGCTTGTTTTCATGCTGGTCGGTTTGGCATTCAAAATTTCCGCTGTGCCATTCCACATGTGGACCCCCGACGTGTATCAAGGCGCACCCACCCCAGTGACAGCGTTCTTTGCGGCTGCTCCCAAAATGGCAGCGATGGGCCTCATGATGCGCGTCCTTGGCGGTGCATTCCCAGGTCTGGAGCCACAATGGCAGCAGATCATTTGGTTCGTTGCCATCGGCTCTATGCTGCTCGGTGCTTTTGCGGCCATCGGCCAGAACAACATCAAGCGCCTGATGGCCTATTCCTCTATTGGTCACGTTGGATTCGCTCTCGTTGGCCTTGCAGCTGGAACACCCGAAGGCGCCCAAGGTGTCTTGGTCTATCTCGCCATTTACCTCGTTATGACGCTCGGCACCTTTGCATGCATCCTCGCCATGCAGCGCGGCGATGACATGATCGAAGAGATCGACCAACTTGCCGGTTTGGCTCAAAACAACCTGCCGATGGCTTTCGCGCTCGCCATGCTGATGTTCTCTCTTGCGGGCATTCCGCCCCTCGCAGGCTTCTGGGCAAAGGTCTATGTGTTCTGGCCAGCGATCCAGGCCGGTCTTTATCCCCTCGCAATCATCGGCGTCATCGCCAGCGTAATCGGCGCTTACTATTACCTGCGCATCGTCAAGATCATGTTCTTCGACGAACCTCAGGAAAAGTTTGTTCCAATCTCCGTAAATCTCGGGGTTGTCATGGTCGCAGCGACGATCTTCATCTTTGCATTCGCTTTACCGCAGCTCGGTGGTCCGATTGTTGAGGCCGCAGGCGCAGCAGCAAAATCGCTGCGCCTCTGATCGGTCAATGCAGGACCCTTTCGTCAGCTGCCAGGACCCAACACCGATCATTCGCCACGCGGAGCTCGGTTCCACCAACGCCGAAGCGCAACGACTGGCAAGCCGCGGTGAACAGGGACCACTCTGGATCATAGCCGAGCGCCAGACCGCTGGCCGTGGTCGTAGCGGTCGCAGCTGGCAGGAAGCATCCGGAAATCTGTTCGCAAGCCTTCTTGTATCTTTGTGGTGCGAACCCAAAGAAGCTTCCCGCCTTTCTATTCTGGCCGGCATCGCACTTGCCAAAGCCGTGGAAACTGCGGGGCTCAACAGCGAGAACCAAACGGGGCAACCACCCCCCTCACTCAAGTGGCCAAACGACCTGATGTTTGGGACAGCGAAAGCCGCTGGCATCCTCGTCGAAACACAACAACAAACATCAGGCGCACTCGCCTGCATCATCGGTATCGGCATCAACGTCGCATCGTCCCCAGAAGTCGCCGACCGGCCCGTAACGTCACTCGCTGAGACTGGATATTCGGGCGTGACACCCGATATCTTAATTCAGCACCTGGATCTCCAAATCCGTGCAGGCCTTGCAACCATGGCCCGCGAGGGCGGTTTCTCCCAGATCACGCAAACCTGGATGACCTATGCCCATCCCATCGGAACACCAATTTCGGTGAAATCCGGCGACACAACTATCGAAGGCGAATTTGCAGGATTAGCCGATGACGGAGCCCTTCTCCTCGATCAGAAGGGTCAACGAACGTCGATAAGCTATGGAGATGTGTCAGATCCTCACCGGGTGATATAAAGGACATCAACATTTCATCTCCGACGAATTCCCGCTGAGATTGGTTTAGCCCACCGAACCGTCGCGACACTGAGCCGAACGACAGCAGTAAAGATTTGGCAGGCTACGACCAACCCACTAGAAACTGGACGCCCTCGAAAGGAAGCGAATGGCGCAGACGACTAACGACAATAAAGAAGAACTCGTCTTCCTCGCTCTCGGAGGTCTCGGTGAGATCGGCATGAACGTCTATTTGTACGGGCTTGGGCCACCCAAGAACCGGCAGTGGCTGATGGTCGACCTCGGCATAACATTTCCCGGCCCACATGAACCTGGCGTCGATGTCGTCCTCCCAGATTTACGCTTCATCACAGCCGAGAAACAAAACCTGGCCGGTCTCGTTCTGACGCATGCTCACGAAGACCACATCGGCGCAATCGTCGAGTGTTGGCCGGATCTTGAAGTTCCGATCTACGCCACGCCATTCACGATGGGCATGCTCAAGGCGAAGCTGTCCGAATACGGCAGCCACCTGCGCCCACAGCTCCATGAAATCCCGTTGGGCGGACGCTTCGACTGCGGACCATTCAACATCGAATTCGTCAGCATGACCCACTCCATTCCGGAAACATCAGGTCTCGCTATACGCACCGAGCAGGGTCTTGTTGTCCATTCCAGCGATTGGAAAATTGACCCCGGTCCGATGGTTGGAAAACCTATCGATCCAGTCAAAATGAAAGCCATCGGCGACGAAGGCGTGGATGTGTTGGTCTGCGATTCAACTAACGTTTTGCGCGACGGGATCTCACCGTCAGAAACCGATGTCGCCGACTCCCTAACCGAGATCATCAAGACCGCCCCGAAGCGCGTCGCTGTCACCACGTTTGCATCAAATGTCGGTCGCGTGCTTGCTGTTGCCAACGCCGCACACGCCGCAGGTCGCCATCTCGTGGTCGCAGGCCGTGCGCTGCATCGGGTGATCGACGTTGCAATAGATACCGGTTATCTGCCAGACGATTTCCGCTATTTCGAGCAAGACGAGTTCAGCAATTTTGATCGCAAGGACATCGTCGTCTTGTTGACCGGCAGCCAAGGTGAGCCTCGTGCCGCATTGTCTAGGGTAGCAGAAGGCGAACATCCAGAAATCAAGTTCTCGAAAGGCGACCTCGTCATCTATTCTTCGCGGGATATTCCCGGCAACGAGAAAGCGATTAGCCGCGTCCAAAACGCGTTATGCCGCCTCGGCTGCCGAATCCTCACAGACCGTGAAGACCTCGTCCATGTCACCGGACACCCTCGCCAAGACGAATTGCGCCAGATGTACGAGTGGCTGCAGCCAAGAGCATTAATCCCAATGCACGGAGAAGCCAGACACCTGCGCGCGCACGCCGACTTTGCCAGAAGCTGCGGCATCAAATCAGCTCTCGTGCCAGAAGACGGTGAAGTCGTAAAGCTGCTTCCCGGAAAGCTCGCCCTCATCGACGAAGCGCCTGTCGGGCGACGCTATCGTGACGGCAAACTTATCATCTCCGGTGACGACAGCCCCGTGCGCGAACGCCGCAAACTCTCGCACGTTGGTATTGCCGTCGTCTCTCTGGCGATGACCCGCCGTGGCGAAGTCGTCGCAGACCCTCTGGTTGTTTTGGACGGTGTGCCCGTCGATACCCGTGACGACGACTTGATGGAAGATGTCATCCTTGACACGATCGATGGCACGTTGGAAAGCATTCCCAAAGGACGCCGCAAGAACCTCGACATGGTTTGCGATGCCGTACGGCGCGCCGTGCGCGCGGCTTTCAACGAGGAGTGGGGCAAAAAGCCCGTCGTCAAAGTGATGCTTCATGTCGTTGAATAACGCCAGGTACGCGCCACATCAATCTGACCGAACAAACGCTTGGAGTTATTCATGATAGGTCGCTTGAACCACGTTGCTATTGCCGTCAGCGATTTAGACGCTGCAGTCGCCAATTATCGCGACACTCTCGGTGCTAAGGTCTCTGAACCCCAAGCGGAGCCGGATCACGGCGTCACCGTAGTCTTCGTGGAACTGCCTAACACCAAGATCGAGTTTCTCGAGCCGCTTGGCGAAAATTCTCCAATCGCGAAATTTCTTGAGAAAAATCCGAATGGCGGAATTCACCACGTTTGCTACGAGGTCGAAGATATCATCGCCGCAAGAGATAAGCTGAAGGCGACCGGCGCGCGTGTCCTTGGTGACGGCGAACCCAAGATCGGAGCCCACGGCAAACCTGTCTTGTTCCTCCACCCAAAAGATTTCTGCGGAACGCTCACCGAACTTGAACAAGCCTGAAGAACGGGCGCGCGGCAAAGACAACCGAACCAGATAGGCAGGACACCCAATGAGCGTCACATTCGCAGTTGCGATCTACTTTATCATCTGGTGGATGATGCTCTTTGCCGTTCTACCCTTCAATGTGAGGACACAGGAGGAGGCTGGCGAGATCGTACCGGGCTCGCCAGAGAGCGCACCAGCCAAACCTGGACTAATAAGAATTTTTCTCATCAATACTGTTGTTGCAACGGCAGTGTTCGCGCTCGTGTGGTCAATCATCGTTTACAACTGGATCGACCTCGACTTCATGCAGCTCGAAGTCCATTCACCGGTTTAAGGTCTTCACCAGCAACCCCCTTCCACTTCACCGAAGCAGAAAATCGCTAGGTCGGCGGCCGATGATAGGGCCCCTTCTTCCAGCCGTTGCCCTTTTTTCCAAGCTGGTAGCCGACATCATAAAGCGCCCGCTGGTACTCAGGATCGAAAAACTCTTCCGCCTTGAGATCGAAGTTCAGCGGTACGGAAATGTAGTTGAAGTCGACCCCATCATCCTTCGCCATGCGATAGATGCGATAAACGTTGGCGCGGCTTTGCATCTTGATCAGGGTCGAAATGGAGCGCCCGGCAATTTCAAGCGTCTTCGGCTCAACGACTTCCTGTTCCGCCCCGATCTTCATGTTTGAAACGATGTAAACTTTGCGGCGCGGCGGACGGCGATAAAACGCATCGAACGCCCGAAAGGGTACGTCAACGGGCAGTACAAAGAGCTCACGCGTAGTCCCACCGTCGACATGCATTTCAGTGAAGGTTTTGTACCCGACCCTGACAGGGATCTCGACAGGTGGAAACACGCCCGGGATTGCCGCAGACGCTAAAATAACCTTCCGGAAAAGCGCCAACGCATCCTTGTGACCGCTGCGTGCGATCTCTCCCATGTTCCAGACGACCGGACGCTGCGCATCAAGGTTTGTCGTCCCGACAAGTAGGATCCGACCTTTCCCATATTCACGCGCCACAGCCCGCATCAATCTCCGGTCCACGTACCGCGCGATCAACTCCTGCATCGGCGTTGAATCAGCCAGCGATGACCCACCGAGCAATCCCGGAAGGATTTGCGCTGTAATGATTTGCGATGTCCGATACTGCGTCCAGATTTCACGCAGCTCGTCATCGTAGGATGGTCCGAGGAAGGCGAACGGTGCGATAATCGCGCCGGCACTCACACCTGTGACGACTTCGAACTGAGGTCGGTCACCGCGTGCGGTCCAACCGGCTAGTAGACCCGCTCCAAAGGCCCCATCCCCGCCGCCGCCAGACAATGCCAGGATTTCAACCTTCGTTCGAGCCCCTCGAGTAGCCTGCGCGAGGCCCGGCAGATTGGGCAACCTGCGCCTGATTTCCTTGTGAACGTCGGTTGGAACCTCGTCCCCCCAGAACCTGATGCCCGGCGCACCAGCCACATGTGCCATCTGAGCGAAATGAGGGTCAGCGATGCCATTGCGGGGCGTAACAGTCGCGCATGCGCCAAGGCAGACCGCGGCGAACACGACTACCAGCACACGACTCAGAGTTGAAAAACGCAACTCGCGACCCACTGCCATCGACCAACAACAAGAACAAACTTTGAACCAAAGCCAAAGTCTAAACGAAAATGCCTAACAGTTCGCAACGCTCAGTCCCGCACCTACATAATGATGCGCAAGGTTGAACGAAGCTACCGAATTCAGCGATCAAACAGGCACTCTCACAACAAAGGGCGCAGATACAAGTATCTACGCCCCTATGATAAGGTCTGTCTGATGTTTCACAACGCCCTGCGAAGCGCTGTTAGTCGATCAACGACTCGACATATTCCCAATTCACCAGATTGTCGAAGAATGCTTCGAGATATTTGGGCCGGGCATTTCGGTAATCGATGTAATAGCTGTGCTCCCAAACATCACAGCCAAGAATTGGCTTAGCACCATGCATAAGCGGGTTTTCGCCATTCGGCGTTTTCATCACCTCCAGCTTGCCGTCGCGAGTTGCAAGCCAGCACCAACCGGAGCCAAACTGCCCCATACCAGCGGCAATGAAATCGGCGCGAACTTTATCCAGCCCACCATAAGCTGAAACTAACGGTTCGAGTTTGCCTGGAATGCTGGTCCCACCGCCGCTGGACTTCATCCATTGCCAAAAATGGATATGGTTGAAGTGCTGTCCAATTTGATTGACAACGGCCTGATCTCCGTCGGCGAATGCTTTCTTGCAGATGTCTTCGATTGACATACCGGCATAAGCGGAACCATCACCAGCAATCTCGTTGCCCTTATCGACGTACGCTTTATGGTGCTTGTCGTGGTGAAATTCCAATGTTTCAGCGGACATATACGGCTGCAAAGCATCGTAAGCGTAAGGAAGATCTGGGAGCTTAAATGTCATAGAAGGGGACTCTCTGTTTCAAAGTTAGGCCGCTTTGAGCCGATGGCAGGCCAAGAGTGCCAATTGGCGGATCCGCGCAAAGCACGGTGCCGGAATTCAAGCGATCAGCAGCAGTTGGCGTAGACGGATAGCCCGGAACTCAACGCGCTCCAGGCCCCACAGCTCTGCATTTAATATCTTTGTGAAGTGGGAACAACCCGGCTGGCACCTCGGCCCGGCCAGAAAACGGTCTCCACGACCGCCACCATCGGGATTCTCGCTTTAGTTTCAACGATAAAAAGAAAAGACGCGGTGCCCTGGACACCGCGTCCGTCGGATCACGCCGGGGGAAGTCCTACCAGGGATATGCCTATTGTCACGACACCACTTGAACGCAAGATGAACGCGCCTTCCCCGGGCCACCGCCAGAATGCGAAGCTCACACTCCAAATCAAAAACCCGCGATCCTCTGCACCAAGAAGATGTCTTATTCTATTTTTCGGCTTGTTTATTCATTGCAGCAAAGCGCCAATTCAAGCCGCTCAATGAAACTCAGCGACTAAGAGTGCCCAACAATAAAACTGACCCTAATCGGATCAACTGGAAAGCCTGCGACGAAAAGGCATCAATTGCCTATTCACGAAACAACAACATTTTCAACATCGCCGGCCTAAGTAGGCTTAACTCAAAAAAAATGCACATTTCTTCAAAGGATGGATTGATTTTTCCATATTGTTAGCGTTTGCTTCACGTTGAGATAGCTTAATACGCAACATCACCTTCTCGCCCTAACATAAACACAGGCCCAAGAGAATTTCCCATGACTAGGAAAGGAAAGACCGCCAGGATGGCTGCTAGAATCAATCTGAGCAAAATGTCTCTCAAGGAGCTCCTGAACCTTCAGGATGAACTCGAGCAGGAAATTGCAAACGCGCGTGCCCGGGAACGCAATGAAGTTCTTTCCAAAATGGAAGAATTGGCGCAGGAAGCGGGTTTTTCAATGTCTGACCTCGTCGGCGGAAAAGGTCGCGGCAAAGGCAAAACGACAGTTTCTGCCGCCAAGTACGCTAATCCAGACAATCGCGCGGAAACCTGGACTGGCCGTGGCCGTAAGCCAAATTGGTTGGTCGAGAAGTTGAAAAAAGGCGCGAGCGTCGAAGACTTCGCGATCTAAGCGCAGCCCAATGCGATGATCTTGAGACACCACTAGCATCGCACTAATCTGCCGCACACGAACCCGCAAATGAACAAACGCCGACGGTGTAAACTGTCGGCGTTTTTCCCATTAGACGGCGATTGTTGAGTAAAGCTGAGTTTAGCCCAGCTCGCCTTGCTATTCTTTGGCCCGCCCAAACTTGGCAACAAGGCCATTCAGCTTGTTTCGCTGCAGCTCGGTATCCGCCACAAAACCGCTATCGATCCACCACTGCTCGAACTCCGCAAGGATCGATCCAACATCTGGGCCCGCAGGAACACCCAAAGCCAACAAATCCGAGCCTTTCAGCGGCATTTCCGGCACCTGCCAATCCTCGGCAATTTGCAATGCCCGCATCCAATCCGGATCATTGGGTCGAGCGTTACTTCGCGCCCAAGAAATCAAACAGTCGTCGCGATAGGCCGTCAGCCCGTATTTGTACAGCCCCGTTTTGGCACCCAATACGGACGTCTTGTAGTCGGGCCCTTGGCCGCGGCAGGCATTTGAAAGCTGTTTTCCTTCAGCATTCGAAAGACGAAGACGGTGCGCCAGTTTTTGAATGCAACCTGCTTTCGGCGCAATCAAAGCTGCAAGCCGCCGAATTGAATCAGGCCAAAGCCCATTTTCGCGTTCAATCTCAACCAGTTTCTCGAGCGTCGAAACCGCCGCAACCTGTTCGAGGGACCGCATTAATATGCTCGTTTGTTCCATCACCTTCAGGGCATCGACAGCACGTGGTGCAACCAACAGTTTCAGCAACTCTGCACGAATACGCTCACCGGAAAGCTGAGTAATACCATCTCGTTCTTTTTCGCACGCCGCAGCCCCAGTCGCGTCGATGGCGCTATCCGAATAGACGGCAAAAAAACGGAAGAAACGCAGGATTCTCAGATAGTCTTCCCGAATTCTCTGTTCTGCAGACCCGATAAAGCGCACCCGCCGTTGCGCAATATCTTCGCAACCGCGTAGCGGGTCATACAACTTACCGTCTCTATCGCAATAGATCGCATTGATCGTGAAGTCGCGCCTCTTGGCGTCCTCCAGCCAATCGTCCGTAAAGGCCACGGTCGCACGCCGACCATCCGTCGAAACATCCCTACGCAGCGTCGTGACTTCATAAGCCACGCCCAAGGAAACAATCGTCAACGTGCCATGCGCTATACCGGTTTCGTGCACGTCGAGCCCAGCAGACTTGGCCAACTCCGAAACCTCTCCAGGTCGCGCAGGCGTAGCGATATCGACATCTGCCACGGGCAGACGCATCAACGTGTTGCGGACAGCACCACCAACAGCCCGAGCTTCGTATCCCCCAGCCTCGAGCGCCTCAAACACAACTTGGCACGATCGCTGACGCAACCAATCGGCATCACCGAGTGGTAATGTCTTCGGTGGGTTCTCTCTTGTAATCCGAGACTTACTCTTATCCGTCATGACCTGGTGCGCGCTCGGGCTCCACTTTGCCCGGAACGATCTTTCCATCGCGAAATACAGGTGGATGATAAGCCTGACCTGGTTTTCCGCCAGACGTAGACCCGAACGTGAATAAGACGCCAACGGCCAAGACCACTCCGGTCAGAAACAGCCACAACAAGGGCGCTTCGTTTAGTGATTGCTGGCGGGATTTATTCGGGTCCGTAGTGAGATAGACATAGGCAATATAGATCAGCGTAGGGGTCAATATGAGCAGCAGATTTTCTAAGATAATACGGATCATTCTCGGCCCATTCTATCGGCAAGGTTCTTGATCATTCCAGCAGTCGCCCCCCAAATGAACCGCTCTCTATAACTCAAAGCGTAATAGGAACGGGGCGTCCCACTCCCACGATGCACATGCTTAGAGATGTTGGCTTTGTCGAGCATAAATGCCAGAGGCACCTCAAAAACGTCCTCAACTTCACCAGGATTGCGCGAAATCTGGAAGCCTGGACGAACAATGGCTAGGATTGGGCAAACCACGTATCCAGAACGTGTCCGATACCAATCTAGATATCCGATTGGCTCTACAAACTGGGCTGCTAATCCGATCTCTTCTTGCGCTTCCCGCAGCGCTGTCTCAAGAACGGCCTCGCCCTGGTCGAGCTTTCCGCCGGGAAAAGCGATCTGACCGGCGTGGGAAGACAAATGCGCGGTCCTCAACGTCAACAGAACACTAAGCTCTTCTCGGGCCACCACCGGCACCAAAACAGCTGCCGGGCGCTTCGCGGTCTGACCAGCTTCTTCCTCCATTCCCGGATTAAGATCAAAGTCACTCCCGCCCGGCGTAGCTACCGAAGGTGGATCTCTGTGCAATCTTTGTTCAGCCATGACACGAAGCTCCGCCTCACCAAGCCGCGAGCGCTCTGAGTCTGTCTGTGCGTTAGTGAACATTGGATTCAAGACAATAAGGGCCTTTGAGCGTCTTAGAATAGGGGACGTTTCCTGCGCAACCTAGCATGCCATGTCCAGCAATGCCTCGCGCAAGTCGACCTACCCGTACATGCCGTCAAAATTTCCGCACATCTCCAGGTATTTGTGCGAAGTCTGAGAATATGAGTCGGCGATACCTTTGCAAATTACAGGTCGCGCTATGACCGCCTGGATTTCCGACGCAGAACCGACGGGGCCAATGATTACAAACGCTTATTCATCGATATTGAAAACCACCACAGTCGGGCTTTCAGTAGTCTTGTGCGTCCTCGCCATATCGGTTTCATCGGCGGAAGCACGCCGCGATGCGAGCGGCTTCATGGCCACATTGTCCAGCAAGAACAAACAGATCTTCCAGGACTACCTCAAAGCCCGCACGTTCCACGAAGCCGAAGCGGATGCCTTCTGGGCAAAGGTCGAGAAAAAACGCAAGAACCGCCGCGCCAAGAAGCGGAAAGGCAAGGTCCTCACCGAACGCGACTACGTCGCTGGGTACCCGCCCAAATACGACGGCCCATACCTACCAAAATCCCTGGCGAAAGCGTGGCGCACCTACCTGAACGCGGGGAAGAAATCGGGTAAGAAAAAGCGCTCTGAAATCCCCGGCTTGAAAGCCTATCTGAGTGCCGCCAAAAAACACTACGATTTCGTTCCCGAGCGCATTTCCGAACGCGAATTCAAAAAACGCTACGCCCGCGAAGCCTTGCGCCTGGGAATGAATGCGGATCAAGTCGTGAGGGTCTACGCGCTAGAGACCAGCGGCCTTGGAACAGCTGACATGCAGGCAGGCATCCATCCGATCCGCCGCACCGGTCGGCCTATATCATCCGCGCTTGGGTACGCTCAGCTCCTCGCCGCCAATTCCGTCAACGAGTTACAGAAGCACGGCCGGACATTTCTCAAGCGCCTGGAAGGTCTGGCCAAATCACCCTCCATTTCTGACGCACGCCGCAGCCGATTGAAAAGCAAGATAAGCTCGTTGAAACGCATGATTGCACGCGTAAATCGCGTCCCTAAGCGCTGGTCGGCACACCAGAAATTCGCCAAGACGGGACCCGGCATGGGCATACACCCCATCAACATCGACGGCGATATCGGCCCCTGGCTGCAGGTCATCAAACTAAAAGGCATCCACGATATCGCCACGCGAGCCGGACGGCCCAACATTGGGCCAACCGAGCTGGAGTTGATGAACCTAGCCGGGCCCGGCACAGGGCTCGAAATGATGACATCCGTTGGCCTTAGCATGCCCACGGTCAATTTCTTCTCTCGCCGCGGCTATGAGCGAAACACCATCGTCCGTGACGGAACCTCGAAAGACCTCTTACGCAAGCTCACCAAACGCATGGACGTGAATGTCAAAAACTCTGGTGCGAAGGTGTTCTACGAAGTGTTCCGCGAGGCCAAGCAGGCGCGTGGCGCGAATTAACTGAACCGTTTCAACTGAAGCTAAACCTGACCGGCGCGGCAAATTCTGTTCGAACACGAATTTCGCTTGCGTTGGTTTGGTTTGCACAAACGTGCCGAACCGGGATTGCCGCGCAAATTCGGCCTTGCCAGAGTTTTCCGACAACACAGACTTTACGGCCGATCGTGCGGAAGTCTATCGACGACACCTGAACGTCACGGTCGCAAACGGCGCATGTATGTGGCAGGTTTTGTTGGAGGCCAGCCGACGATGCGTAAGCACCGGAATACCCCCATCCTGAGAGTCTGCTGGTACCGCTAGAAGATCCAGAGCTTCCCGTGCTGCTTCCGAAAGAGGCGCATCCGGCGACTTCTGCGCAATAACCGACTCTGAGTGTCGGCTAACCATGCGTGGTGGCGAAACAAGGACGGGAACCGGCACTTTGATGGCCGATGCACCCAACATCATCGGATTTCTGACAGGCGCTGGCGCCTTTTTCGGCCCCGCCGCAGCGATAACAACCGGAGCCTTAGCTTTCGCCTCAATCACTTGGGGCTTCTTGCCATCGCATCTTTGGAGCCCTTTTGGTGCGAGCTTCCAGATGATGTCACGGCTGAACATCTTGCTACCCATGTAGCCGGTCACTTTCAGACGGGTGCGGCTGATCCGTGTGAGGGCCACGTCGTATTTACTACGTGTATCCGGATCGATGATCCACCCGTTGTCCCACTGTCCTCCGCCCATCGCACGGACATCGCCGAGAAGCATCTGACCGCAGCCATGACGCTCCTTCTTATTGCTAACCCAGATAATCCGTCCACAAACTTTGTTGCGACCGCACGGAGCGATCTCAATGGCACCGCGTCCACGCGCATCCATCCAAATTCCATGCGGAGAGGATTTCGAACGGGCCTCCGAGGGGCCGGCCAGAATTCCAGCCGTCAAGGCCAGGGCTAGTCCAGAAACCAAGCCAAACCGAAGCATCTGAGCGGAGGCGTTCACTTCAATCGTCCCGTCCTGTCCGAAAGGAAAAAGCTCGAAGGCCGCGCTTATTCCAATCGGTGCTGCAACTGCCCCAGCGGATATACCGCCGAACAATCACTGTACTGTATCACCCACCTGGGCCTGCCCGATGGCATCAATATGACATTTAGAGGCCCACTCTGATTCCGAACCTCTAAGGTTAAGGTTGGGTTAAAATCAGGCAGGGAACTTTGTCGCTTTGGAGTCAAACTGTTGTGACCAAAGACGACGAATCACAAGCTGGCCCGCAGCGGTCGCTGTCCGGCGCCGCCACTAACGCTGACTGGCCAAGCTTATTCGGCCCATATCAAGGCCAGTGCACTACCGGCGGCATGGACGACAGGATTGAATCTACGTTGCCACCCGTCTTCAAGCCGAACACCGTGCCGCGATCATAGAGCAAATTGAATTCCACATAGCGCCCGCGGCGGATCAGTTGCTCCTCGCGCGACGCTTCCGTCCATTCACGCGCGAAATTCCGGCGCACCAGTTCGGGGTAAATCTGCAAAAAGGCTTTGCCGACGTCCTGCGTAAAACCCAGAGCGGCGTCGAAACCACCTTCATCAGCTGACGGCGTCAGGTAATCGTAAAAGATGCCACCGATGCCGCGCATCTCTTTGCGGTGTGGCAGGTAGAAGTACTCATCGCACCATTTCTTGTAATGCTGATAATCCGCAATCTGATGCCCTTCACACGCCTGTTGCATCGCCGCATGGAATGAGACGGTGTCGGGATCTTCTTGCGTGCGGCGTTTTTCAAGAACTGGCGTCAGATCCGCCCCGCCCCCAAACCACCATTTTGACGTCACCACCATCCGCGTATTCATATGAACAGCCGGAACATTCGGGTTCTGCATATGCGCGATGAGAGAAATACCCGAAGCCCAGAAATTGGGATCTTCTTCAGCTCCGGGTATCTGCTTTCGGAACTCAGGGGCAAACTCTCCATGCACAGTGGATGTGTGAACCCCGACCTTCTCAAACACGCGACCGTGCATCAGGCTCATAACGCCACCGCCGCCGGGCTTCCCGGTCGTATGATCCGTCCGGTCCCAAGGGGTCCGCTCAAAGCGCCCAGCGGGACGCAACGAAAATGGCATTCCTCTCGGCAGATCGTCTTCCAAAGTCTCGAATGCCGCACAAATCTGGTCGCGCAAATCTTCAAACCATGCGCGTGCTTTGCCTTTGGCCTCTTCGAGTTCTGAGCTTCCGATCTGCATCAATCGCTTTCCCTTGTTCTTGACGAAACCCGTTCCTATGTGTGGGGGCTTAGCACACAAACCCGTGCAGGCGATATCAAGCCCAACCCTGTCGCGACGCAGATAGCGTTCGCGCTGGGTCTTTTGCTCATTTCCGTCGTCATTCCAAAGCAATAGAGCCTTAGGAATGAAGCAACCAAGACTGAAACAAGCCTAGTTACGTGCTACGGCACGCCCTCTTTTGAACGGCGTTAGACCTAGCAAGCATAGATAAAAGATCAGAGACCCCAAATGCTATCTACAGCAGCAAATCGCCTGTTCGACCGGCTGGAAACAGCCTGCGAACCTTTTCCAGAAGAAGCCGCCACTCAGCCGCCCGCAAAGTTCTTCCCATTCGTCGTGCACTATGTCCGGCCGTTTTGGAAATTGCTGCTGCTGACGTCGACCCTCGCAGCAATCGTCGCA
The DNA here is from genome assembly GCA_040219445.1 of Filomicrobium sp. GTDB lineage: Bacteria > Pseudomonadota > Alphaproteobacteria > Rhizobiales > Hyphomicrobiaceae > Filomicrobium. The sequence goes on from JAVJSM010000004.1 coordinate 428,793, forward strand.
ATTCTGGAAGTCTCGCTTTTTACAGTTCTTGGTCGACTGGTCGACTGGCTTGCCACAACCAATCCGCAAACCTTCTGGTCTGAGCACAGCACGTTCCTGATGCTGATGGCCGGGCTGGTCCTCATCATCCTGCCAATCCTGAAGTTCCTCTACGAGTCGGTTGTCCACCAAGCGCTGGCCGGAAACATGGCCATGCGCACGCGTTGGCAGGCGCATCGTTACGTCCTGCGGCAGTCACTCGGATTCTTTCAAGATGACTTTGCAGGCCGCATCGCAACGAAGGTCATGCAGACGTCCCTTTCGGTGCGTGAGTTCGTGCTCACGCTCGCAGAAGTCCTACTTTACGTTTCGGTCTACTTCACCGGCGCACTCATCGCGTTCGCCGCAACCGATTGGCGTCTCGCGATCCCGATGTTGCTTTGGCTCAGCGGTTATTTGCTGGCCATGCGCTACTTCATCCCGCGTCTTGGTGCCATCTCTAAAGAACAAGCAGATGCGCGCTCTATGATGACGGGCCGGATCGTTGACAGCTACACCAACATCCAGACGGTCAAGATGTTCGCGCACGCTGAGCACGAGGACGTCTACGCCCGCGAAAGCATGGATGGGTTCTTGCAAACCGTCTATCGCCAAATGCGGCTCGTGACCTGGCTGACCGTAACACTCAACACGCTAAACGCGTTGCTCCTGACATCTGTAACCGGCCTCGGCATCTGGCTATGGTCCACTGGTTCAGTGACAGCTGGTGCACTCGCGCTCACCGTTGGACTGATCCTGCGATTGCAAGGCATGTCGCATTGGATCATGTGGGAGGTTGCTGGTCTGTTCGAACATATCGGCGTCGTTCAGGACGGCATCGCAACGCTGTCCAAAGAGCAAACGGTCCTAAACGCTCAGCGAGCTCAACCGCTCAAGGTCACAGACGGCCGCGTCAACCTCAAAAACATTCGCTTCCACTACGGCAAAGATGGCGGTGTGATCGATAACCTCGACTTATCGATCAACCCAGGTGAAAAGGTCGGTCTTGTCGGTCGCTCCGGTGCCGGCAAGTCGACCCTGGTCAACCTGCTCCTTCGTTTCTACGACCTTGAGAGCGGACGTATCGAAATCGATGGACAGGACATTTCCAAAGTCACTCAGGAAACGCTCCGCGCACAGATCGGAATGGTCACACAGGACACCTCGCTCTTGCACCGCTCCGTCTTCGAAAACATTGCCTATGGCCGGCCCAGCGCAACCATGGACGAGGTGGTCGAAGCTGCAAAGAAAGCGCACGCGCATGACTTCATTCTCGACCTAGAGGATATGAACGGGCGCAAAGGGTATGAAGCACATGTCGGCGAACGTGGTGTCAAACTCTCTGGCGGGCAGCGCCAGCGCATTGCAATCGCACGGGTTCTACTCAAGAACGCGCCGATACTTGTCCTCGACGAAGCCACAAGCGCGCTCGATTCTGAGGTGGAAGCCGCGATCCAGGAGAGTCTTACACAATTGATGGAGGGCAAGACGGTCATCGCTATCGCCCACCGCCTTTCAACAATCGCCGCGATGGACCGATTGGTGATCATGGACCACGGAGAAATTGTGGAGGACGGCAGCCACGCCGACCTCATCAACCGCGGTGGTCTCTATGCCGATTTGTGGGCTCGGCAATCTGGTGGATTCCTGGCGCGCGAAGCCGCTGAATAAGCCCAACTAGCTCATCGCCACGTGTGCGCAACGGCCACACATAACGAAACTTATGATCGGGGGCTCTTTTGCCTCCGGTCACTTATCTTGAATGCCACCCGTTTGGCGCAAAGCTTCTCCCAAGATCATCGCTGACGCCATAGCGACGTTAAGCGAACGCGTGCCTGAACGAATCGGGATGAAGACCGCCGCATCGACCCGCGCACGAACATCGTCAGGAACACCAACACTCTCCCGCCCCATCATCAAGATGTCGTTGTTTGAAAAGCCAAAATCACAATAGGCGCTATAACCACGCGTAGATGCCAACACCAATCGATGCCCAGTTGACCGGCGCCAGTCATCAAATGAATCGAACCCAACATGCCGACACAACTCGACTGTTTCCAAATAGTCGAGCCCTGCCCTTTTTAACGCCCGCTCGCTCATATCGAAACCCGCGGGCCCGATCACATCGATCGGAACGCCTAAACAGGCCCCCATGCGCAGAATTGTTCCGGTGTTTTGTGGAATGTCGGGCTGAAAAAGTGCAAGCCGCATTGTTCTGGCTCCAATTGACGGTCCGAATCTCTCAACATGTGCGCCAAATTGCCCCGACGATACATACTATCAGCCGCCTTGAGAGCTGGCTCAAACGGTGTCAAACCAGAAGCAAATCTCACAGAGATCCGGAGTCGGAAAACTACCACCCGTTTCCTTACGCAAAGGCAACCCGTGCTCGACAAAGGATTTTCGTCCGTTACCGCGTGCCTCTACCTCGCATACCGGCCTCTAGTTTCGGCACCCGCGAGATGCGTTAGGCACCCGACCATAGGAAATTCAGGTACGTGAGGGAGGTCCAAAGATGACCGCAGACGTCGAAGATCCAGAACGCCGTGATGTGCTTGTTGTTGCTGCCAGCGCGTTTGCCGCTGTCGGTGCCGCATCACTCATCTGGCCGTTTATCGATCAAATGAACCCGGACGCCGGTGCAAAGGCGCTCGCAACCATTGAGATCGACATTGCGCCAGTCCAAGAAGGCCAAGCGATCACAGTCATGTGGCGCGGCAAACCCGTTTTCATCCGACACCGCAAGGCGGAAGAAATTGAGGAAGCTAAAAAAGTCGCAGTCGACAATCTGCCTGACCCATTAGCCCGTAACGAGAACAATCCAGGCGTGCCAGCCACGGATGAAAACCGCACCATCTCAGGCCAAGAGAAATGGCTCGTCATGGTCGGCATCTGCACCCACTTGGGCTGCATCCCGAAAGGTCAGGCACTGTCGGATTCCAAAGGTGAATACGGCGGCTGGTTCTGCCCCTGCCACGGCTCGCACTACGATACGTCCGGACGTATCCGCAAAGGCCCGGCACCGCGCAACCTAGATGTTCCACCTTACACCTTTGTCTCGGACACCAAAATCCGCATCGGCTGAGGACTGAGAGAAACCAACCATGTCCAATCACGAATCAACCTTTGAGGCGAAGTCGGCGACGGCCAAATGGTGGGACGAGCGCCTACCGCTGCCACGCTTGATGCACGATCAGTTCATCGATTTTCCAACACCGCGCAACTTGAACTACTGGTGGACGTTCGGCGGCATCCTGACATTCTGCCTTGTCGCACAGATCGTCACCGGCATCGTGCTCGCTATGCACTACCAGCCAAGCGCGGCTGAAGCCTTCAACTCGGTCGACCACATCCGCCGCGACGTCAACTACGGCTGGCTTATTCAGTCGATGCACGCCGTCGGCGCTTCGATGTTCTTCATCGCCGTTTACATCCACATCTTCCGTGGGCTCTACTACGGATCGTACAGAGCACCGCGCGAGATCCTCTGGATCCTCGGTGTCTTCATCTTCCTTGCGATGATGGCAACCGCTTTCATGGGTTACGCGCTGCCATGGGGCCAGATGAGCTTCTGGGGCGTCACGGTGATCACCAACCTGTTCTCGTCTCTTGATCAGGTGATCCCAGGCCTTGGCACGGCCATCGTCGAATGGCTATGGGGCGGCTATGCGGTCACGGGCACCACGCTCAACCGCTTCTTCTCGCTTCACTACCTCCTGCCATTCGTCATCTTCGGCTTGGTAATCCTGCACATCTGGGCGTTGCACGTCGCAGGTCAAAACAACCCGACTGGCATCGAGATCAAGACGAAGTCCGACTCGGTTCCGATGTATCCATACGCGGTTGCCAAAGACGCTGTCGGAATGTTCGCATTCTTGATCATCTTCGTCTGGTTCGTGCTGTTCCTGCCTGACTATCTTGGTCACGCCGATAACTTCATCGAAGCCGACCCACTGGTGACGCCACCACACATCGTGCCGGAATGGTACTTCCTTCCGTTCTACGCCATTTTGCGCGCGATCCCTGACAAACTCGGCGGCGTTATCGCGATGTTTGCTTCGATTGCAATTCTGGCATTCATCCCGTGGCTTGACCGTTCGCCGGTTCGTTCAACCAAGTATCGCCCAATCTACAAGTGGTTCTTCTGGCTGTTCGTCATCTCCTGCTTGGCGCTGGGCTACCTCGGCTCCAAACCAGCTGAAGGCGTCTATGTCTTCTGGGCACGGGTGTTCACGCTCTACTACTTCGCTCACTTCCTGATCGTCATGCCGGTCTTGAGCTCCATCGAAACGCCAAACAAGACGCCTGGTTCCATTACCGAAGCCGTCCTTGGCAAAGATGACGCATCGAGCGGCTCAGGCGGAACTCCTGCGGGGGCCGCAGCGGCTCCTGAAAACCGCTGAGTGAGAAGGGAAAATGATCATGTCTAAGAACTTCAAAGCCCCTCTCCGCCAAGCCGTTGTCGCCCTAGCGGCACTTGGCTTGGCCTCCAGCGCTGCCGTGGCTGCAGGTGGCGGTCACGGTGAAACCCACCATCCAGAACGTCAGAACTGGAGCTACGGTGGCATCGCGGGCCAGTACGACAAAAACCAGCTGCGTCGTGGCTTCCAGGTTTTCAAGGAAGTCTGTGCGTCCTGCCACGGCCTGAAACGCGTCAAGTTCCGCAACCTCGTTCAGCCGGGTGGCCCGGAATTCGACGAGGAAGCGGTAAAGGCACTGGCCGCCGACTGGCCAAACCAAATCGTTGACGGTCCAAACGACGAAGGCGAAATGTTCGAGCGGCCACCACTGCTGCCCGATCCGATCCTTGGTCCGTTCAAAAACGATAAGGAAGCCCGCGCCGCTCAGAACGGCGCACTTCCACCGGATCTTTCTTTGATCACCCGCGCACGCGGTCTTCACACCGATGCACCTTGGTACATCCACATTCCATTGATGCTAAGTGACGTCGCAACCGGCTACTCAGAGGGCGGTTCGGATTACATGTACGCCTTGATGATTGGCTACACCGATCCTCCCGAGGGCTTCGAGCTCTCTGAAGGGATGAACTACAACAAGTACTTCGCTGGCAATCAGATCGCCATGATCCAGCCGATCCCTGAAGAGGGCGCGGTGGAGTATCAGGAAAATGCCGGTGCGAAAACATCGATGAAACAGAACGCTGCAGACGTCACCGCATTTCTAGCGTGGGCTGCCGATCCAACCCTCAACGAGCGCAAGCAGCTTGGTTGGACCGCCATGCTCTACCTCTTGATCACCACGCTCCTGCTATGGTTGGCGAAAAAACGCATCTGGGCCCGCGTCAAACACTGACACTTGATCCCAACAGCCAGAATGAATGACCAAAAGGCCTCGCAAGCGGGGCCTTTTGTGTTTATCCAGTTCGCAACGCAAAACTATGGGAAGACGAACGATGACCGATACGGTTCTGGGTATCATTGGCGGCAGCGGCTTCTATGACCTGCCAGGGCTCCAAAACGCTGAGTGGAAACACATTGAGAGCCCTTGGGGTCGCCCTTCCGACGATATCCTGTTTGCTGACATCGACGGTTTGCCCATCCGCTTTCTGCCGCGCCATGGGCGTGGTCACAAAGTCCCGCCGTCTGGCATCAACTACCGCGCCAACATCGATTGCCTGAAGCGCGCTGGCGTTACGGACCTGTTGTCAATCTCCGCATGTGGCTCTTTGAAGGAAGAACTCCCACCAGGGCACTTCGTCGTCGTTGACCAGTTCATCGATCGCACTTTTGCTCGCGAGAAAAGCTTCTTCGGCGCTGGATGCGTTGCCCACGTTTCAGTTGCCGAGCCAGTTAGTCCACTTCTGGCAAACGCACTGGAAACAGCCGCCAAAGCCGAGGGCATCTCAGTTTCTAAAGGCGGAACCTACCTCGTTATGGAGGGACCCCAGTTTTCCACGCGCGCCGAAAGCGAACTATACAGATCCTGGGGCTGCGCAGTGATTGGCATGACCAACATGCCCGAGGCCAAACTCGCCCGTGAATCAGAGATCTGCTATGCCACGCTCGCAATGGTGACGGACTACGACTGCTGGCACACCGAGCACGACAACGTCGATGTCGCCTCCGTGATCGCGATCATGAAATCAAATACGGAAAAAGCCCAAAAACTGGTCGCCAATCTCGCGCGTAACTTTCCAAAACAGCACCCAGAATGCCCGATCGGTTCTGACAAAGCTTTGGAAGTCGCGATCATCACGCCGCCGGACGCCCGTGATCCCGCGCTTGTTGCAAAACTGGATGCCGTTGCAGGCCGTATTTTGACCAGTTAACGCCACCAACAATCTGCACTTGCGTTAAGACAACTCGGATTGGCGATCTAGCATCGCCGAGCTCGCGTAATTATGTCTATGTGAGCTTCTTGCAAGGAGACTTATCGTGATGCTGGATCTGGCGACCAAAGAAGGAAAAATCATCTCTTCGGCCCTGCGTCTTGCCGCGGAAACACCCTGGCAGGACGTAACACTCCGTCAGATTGCCAGTTCCGCCAGCCTCACACTTGCGGACCTCAGCGAAACATTCTCCAGCAAATCCGACATCCTCAAAGGGTTCCTCGCGCAAGTCGACAAAGAAGTGCTCGCAACTGCACCGCCGCCGCGCGATGGCGAAACCCGCCGTGATGCTCTGTTCGAAGTCATCATGGCGAGGTTTGATGCCCTGACGCCCTACAAGACTTCATTGCGTTCGATTGCAAACTCTCCGGAAACAGAACTCAGCCTGATCCGTCCGCTCCTGAAATCGCAAGTATGGATGCTGGAAGCAGCTGGCATCGGTTCGGATGGACCGATGGGCCCGATCAAAGCCGCTGGGTTGGCATCCGTTTATATGTCTGCTTTCCGCACCTGGCTCGATGATGACGATCCTGGTATGGCGCGTACCATGGCCGTGCTCGATCGCCGACTCCGACGTGGTGAGCAAGCGGTGTCAGGAATGGAGAGCGCATTCGAAGGCGTTCAGCGCGTGAAGTCGATGTTGAAATCCGTCCTTGTCCGCCCTCGGAGCACGACCGATGCCGAGAGTGCGCAAACCGACGATGTTGCCTCAACCGCCAATAGCAATGGTCCTGATACTTCCGCGCAACCAGCCACCTAGCATCAAAAAGCACACTGTAGCGAGCATTGCCGGGTCGGTTAAAGCGGCACAGAAATAATCGCCCTCAGGCCGCCCATCGAACTCTCGCCCAAGGTGATATCACCCCCGTGGCTGCGCGCGATATCCCGCGCGATGGCAAGCCCCAAACCCGTATTGCCTTTGTCTTGGTTGCGCGCGACATCAAGCCTATAGAATGGTTGAAACACGTGATCACGTTCCGCTTCCGGAATGCCGGGACCGTCGTCATCAACCTCAATGCGCAACCAGCGTCGTTCCGTCGCCGCGCGTATCACCACGTTCTCACCAAATCGCGCCGCGTTCGACACGAGGTTAGAGACCGCTCGTTTGATGGCATGACGCTTCAACGGCACGACGATATCCCGCCGCTTCTTTCGGATCTTTAGCTCAACATCGACGCCGAGAACGCTCGTCTCTTCGACAATCTCGTTGAGCAGCTCACGCAATTTCACAGGCCGGGCCTCTTCACCTCCATGCCCGCGTGCAAAGGCCAGGTAGTCTTCCAACATGTGCTGCATTTCGTCGACATCGACTCGCAGCGAACGGGCTTCCGGTGTGTCTTCTAGAAGAGCCACCTGCAGCTTGAAGCGCGTCAGGATGGTCCGCAAATCGTGGCTGACCCCAGCCAACATCGTCGTGCGCTGATCCACGTGCGTTGTAATGCGTTCGCGCATTTCCAAAAAGGCTTGCGCAGCCTGTCGAACTTCGCGGGCACCCCGCGGCCTAAAGTCAGGCGGCTCAGGGCGCCCCTTACCAAACGCATCGGCTGCCTGTGCCAACCTCAAAATCGGCCGGATCTGGTTGCGCAAAAACATGATCGCAACCGTCAGCAAAATCACCGACGACCCCACCATCCATGCGAGGAAGATCTCCGAGTTCGACGCATAGGTCTGTGAGCGCCGAGCCACAAACCTCAAAATCGCATCGTCATGCTTGACGCGGATTTCCACCAATCGCGACTGCCCCACCGTATCTATCCAATAGGGCCTGTTGATCTGCCGGCTAACTTGACGCGAGAGCTCCCGATCCAGCAAATCGAAAAAGGGTTTCGGTCGCGCCGGAGGCAGATCCGCCTGCGGTAGGATCGACATCTGCAAATTAAGCTTGTCGCGCGCCATCTCAATAAGACGGCTGTGATTGTCGTCGTAGGGATAGTCTTCGTAAACGGAAATTAGCGCCGCAACTTCACGCGCCGTCGCTTCAGAAAGGCGTGACGTCACCGCCTGCCAGTGGCGTTCCATGAAGACAAACGCAACCACACCTTCAAGCACAACAATCGGGGCGATGATGATGATGAGCGCTCGGGCATAAAGGCCTTTTGGCAGGAGGTCTGCCAACACCCGCAAGCCACCATTATGAACGGCGTTGAAAAAGCCCCCCACGCGCGAAAGAATGGCCCGAAGGCTGCTGCGCCAGGAATTCTCAGGCTCGCCTTGTTCGCTAATCAACGCCATTCATCAAGTGTCCTGACGAGGCCTGCTGGGATCAATCGGGCAGGGCGTCACCATCAATCCACGTAAAGGATGTATCCTTTGCCGCGAACGGTTTGAAGATAAACAGGGTTTGAGGGGTCGGTCTCGATTTTTCGACGTAGACGGTTGATCTGCACATCGATCGCACGTTCGCTGCCAGTGGAATCGTCGCTCGAAAGCTCATGCCGCGGGATTGGCTGACCAGGCTTCCCCGCGAACTGACGCAACAATTCCCGTTCCCGCTCCGTCAACCGGATTGCTTCATCGCCGCGTTTCAACTCACCCCGCGTGATGTGGAACTGGAAAGCACCCATGCGAATTTCTTCGCAGTTTCCGTTCGCGGCCTGGCCGCGTCGCAGAATGTTGCGAATTCGCAGCAACAATTCTCGCGGCTCGAACGGCTTGTGAATGAAATCTTCGACACCGGCTTCCAAACCCGCAACGCGCTCATCTGGATCGGTCCGTGCCGTAAGCATGCAAACCGGAACGTCGTACTGGCCTGTTAGATCGCGCGCGAGGGAGATCCCGCTCTCTCCCGGCATCATCCAATCGAGAAGAATAAGATCGAAAGCCAGACCCCGCATTGAAGCCCGCGCGGAAGCAGCATCGGCTGCCGTCGTAACCCGATAGCCGTTCTGAAACAGGTAGCGGGCCAGCAAGTCACGGATGCGTTGGTCGTCGTCGACAACCAGGATGTGCTGTGCGTCGTCAGGCAATCCACCTAACGCGTCCGCTGATGCGCTCTCGGCCATGTCAGCCAGCCTCCCTGAGTGTTTAGTTAATCCGGGGTCTTCTCGCCCCCAGTTTTGTTGATCAAGTGCGAAACAAGCCGTCTCTGGTCGTCTCCAATCATGGCGAAAAGAAAGCTGCGCAGTTCGTCTTGGACATTCGGCCCAGCAGCAGAAATCGCCCGGGACAACCGTTCCATTTGCAAGTCGGCCAGTTGACCTGCCAGCGACTTGCCAAGTTCCGTCACATGAAGATGGCGTTCACGTCGGTCATTCTCGCCCGCTTTCTGGATGATAAACCCTTCATCCACCAGTTGTTTTAGCACGCGGGCCAGAGACTGCTTAGTAATTTTAAGTATTTCCAGAAGGTCGGCAACGCGAAGTCCGGGATTACGGCTGACAAAATGCAAAACTCGGTGATGTGCGCGGCCAAAACCGTACTTTTCCAAGATTTCGTCCGGCTCGCTGGTGAAATCGCGATAGGCAAAAAACAAGAGTTCCATACAGGCGAAAAGAGATTCACGCTCTTCCGAAGAATCAGATTGCCTCAAAGCGCCATCTCGATCGGAATTTGCTGCACCCGGGCCCCCAGCGTGCGATGAAGGCTCACCGTCAACACAATCTACATCCGCATCAATTGGCTTTGCGGATTCAATAGCTTCACCATTTGTCCGGCGACCAGAACGCTCAGTTGTCATAGGACAGACGAGACCCTTCCAATTTACGTCAGCCTTATTGACATATTCTGCGCCCGTTGGTAACTCTCGACAAGTCTTTTTGTCGCGCTTTGCTTCGTGTTTTTTTGCAGAAATCAGGGCCCGACAGCATCGACGAGACCCTCGCAAAGCAACGACGCCAAAGCCGCCAAGTGCAGGCGATTGGCCGCCCATTATTAAGCTGAGCGCCGTGCGATACAGGCGCCGAAGCAAAGGACTGCATCATGGCCAGTTTGGTTCCTTTCGATGACCGCGACGGATCGATCTGGCTCGATGGGAAGATGGTGCCCTGGCGGGATGCACAATTACATTTGCTGACCCATGCCCTACACTACGGAAGTGCTGTCTTCGAAGGCGAACGCTGCTATGGCGGTGAAATCTTTAAGCTCACCGAACATTCCGAACGCCTCATCGAAGGCGCGCGTATTATCGACTTTGAAATTCCCTACACGGTTGACGAAATCGACGAAGCTTGCCGAGCGGTAATCCGTGAGAACAACTTAGTTGACGCATACGTTCGCCCGATCGCCTGGCGCGGCAGCGAACAAATGGGTGTCTCGGCGCAAGGCAACACCATCCATCTTGCCATCGCAGCGTGGGATTGGGGCTCCTACTTCCCAATGGAAGAACGCCTCAAAGGCCTCCGCCTGACCCATGCAACCTATCGCCGTCCTGATCCAGCGACTGCGCCGTGCAAGGCAAAGGCTGCCGGCCTCTACATGATCTGCACCATCGAAAAACATCGCGCCGAACGCGCTGGATACGCCGATGCATTGATGCTCGACTATCGCGGTTATGTTGCCGAATGCACGGGTGCGAACATCTTCTTCATCAAGGACGGCGTCATCCACACGCCAATTCCAGATTGCTTCCTAGACGGTATCACGCGCCGCACAGTCATCGACCTGGCAAAGAAACGCGGGTACGAAGTCATTGAACGTGTGATCATGCCGGACGAACTTGCGACGTTCTCCGAATGCTTCATCACAGGGACAGCTGCAGAAGTAACGCCTGTATCTGAAATCGGCGACAACCGCTTCACGCCAGGCCAGATTTCAGAGACCTTGCTGACAGACTACATGGCACTCGTGAATCCAAGCGCCCAAGCCGCAGCGGAGTAAAACAGCTGGCGGAGTAGCGCTGCATTACGCCAGCAACGCTCGCACCAAAGCCGCTGCCCAAAAAACTCCGTTGCCCTAGCAACACAAGACCAGCATCAGTCCACCATAACAGCGTTGAACTGTTGCGCACGGCTGCGCCCTGTCCCAACATCATGCCGGTGCATCGGGGTTATGGAGGCTGACATGCGCATCAAGGCATTCACCATCACGTTGGCAACCGCATTAATGGTGACGAGCGCAGCGCCCGTTATGGCGCAGGAAGGTCCCGGCGGCCTCATTAACCCTGGCCGCGACTGTCAAACCGTCACCAATTGTCGTTTTGCCAAAGGCGGCCGCTTCCGCGGTTGTGTTTCGTCCTTTAGCTGCCGAGTTTGCCGATTTGTGACGTCGCGCTGCAAGATTGGCGCGAAGAGTGGTAAATGCCGGCGCCTGCGCTGCTCTTGGGGGAGCTAGAGTTCTATCGCCCGCATGCGAGAACCTGAAATTTAGCCAGACTTGACTTCAGTGGTCCTGCGTTCCGCTCTTAACCACCGCCCCATAAACCAATGTGAGAAACAACGCGATAGAACCGGCGAACAAGACCAACCCACCGGTCGAAATCGAAACTCCGACGGCCGGGCCGATAAAAGAAACGAGCACAGTCCAAAACACGGCTGGGAACATCACCACAATGCTCCAACCCAACACTGCACCTGCAACAGACTTCAGCTGAGCCGGCAGCTGCAGAGTAGATTCAATCGCAATTGTCGTAGATGGCTTCACAGCAAAAACTCTCTGGACGTGACAGCCCACATTGGCCGAACGACAAATTCTGCAACCCACAGAGTTAATGCGGTTTAAAGCACGAGAAAGTTGTTACCAAAAAAGACGAAAACCCCACCATTGCATTAAAAGCTGGCTCAAACTGACCCGAAGAAACCAGCCCGATACCAGCAATCACGATGTCAGCCTCAAACAACCAGTCACCGGATAATCGAACCTATGACGCCATCATCATTGGCGGCGGCCACAACGGCCTGACCACGGCAACCTACTTGGCACAAGCCGGGCTAGACGTCCTCGTCCTGGAACGGCGATCTGTCGTCGGTGGCGCTGCCGTCACTGAGGAATTCCACCCGGGTTTCCGCAACTCTACCGCCTCCTACACAGTGAGCCTTCTCAATCCCGAAGTGATTGATGATTTACAGCTCAGGAAGCATGGGCTGCGCATTGTCGAACGGCCAATGGCGAATTTCTGGCCCGTCAACGACACACGATACCTGAGCTTCCCTTACGACGAAGCTGCTCGCATCGAAGCGATCTCAAACTTTTCAAAAGAAGACGCCCAGCGCTTCCCAGCTTTCAATGCTGCCCTTGATCGCGCAGCCGCCCTCCTCGTCGACATGGCCAAACAAACGCCACCCAATGCCGGCGACGGTTGGCTTGAAGTCATCCGCAATGCTCAGTTCGGTCAGCGCATGGCCTCACTCTCGGTTGATGACAAACGCCTCTTGGTCGACCTCTTCACCAAAAGCGCCGCAGACTTCCTCAATGGTTGGTTTGAAAACGAAACGGTCAAAGCGGCCTTCGCTTTTGATGGAATTGTTGGCGCTTATGCAGCCCCATCGACTCCCGGAACAGCCTACGTTCTCCTTCACCATTGCTTCGGCGAGGTGAAGGGCAAGAAAGGTGTTTGGGGTCATGCCATTGGCGGCATGGGTGCAATCACTCAAGCTATGGCCAAGTCGGCAACCGCATCAGGCGCAACCATCCTAACAGACGCATCCGTCGCCGAAGTCGAAGTCTTTGATGGCACCGCCAAAGGTGTCACCCTGACGGACGGTCGAGAGTTTCGAGCCCATGCCATCGTCGCCAATGTCGGACCCAAATTGCTCTTTAGCAAATTGCTCCCACCAGGAAGCATCGATGATACGAACAGAAATCTTTTCACACGCATCAAGACCGGTTCCGGCACATTTCGCATGAACGTCGCGCTAAGCGATTTGCCGAACTTCACTTGCCACCCATCCAAAACAGGAGAGGCCGCACAGCATCACGGCGCTGGTATCATCATCGGTCCATCCCTTGACTATCTTGAGCAAGCCTACCTGGATGCCCGCCAGCACGGTTGGTCAAAAGCCCCCATTGTCGAAATGCTAATCCCTTCCACCTTGGATGATACCCTCGCACCGCCCGGCAAACACGTTGCCAGCCTTTTTATCCAGCATGTCGCACCGCATCTGCCTCATGGAAGAAGTTGGGAAGATCCAACAGAAAGCGAAACGTTCGCCAATCTTGTCATCGACACGGTCACCAGGTACGCGCCGAACTTCAAGTCGAGCATACTTGCTCGTCAGATCCATTCGCCATTCGACTTGGAGCAAAAATTCGGCCTCGTTGACGGCGACATCTTCCACGGCCAGATGGGTTTGGACCAACTGTTTTCAGCCCGCCCTGCTATAGGTTATGCCGCCTACCGCATGCCGGTTAAGCGCTTGTACTTGTGCGGATCGGGCGCCCATCCCGGCGGTGGTGTCACAGGACTTCCCGGACGGAACGCGGCCCGCGAAGTTCTCAAAGACTTCAAACGTGGCAAGCTCGCCTAACGCTGAAACCTCGCATCACAGCTCGGCAATTAATACCCATCGCTTCTCGGACCGCATCGCCCTATATAACTGTTGCCGGAAGCCCGACGACACATCATGACGAGACCAAAGGAACCGATCATTTGAACATTGCCAGCGGCCCCGATGAGACCCTGCCAGGTCTGGAAAGTGCCGATTATCGACAGCTGATGCGCCACCAGGCCGCCGGAGTTGCAATTGTAGCGACCGGCGCCGTTGGCGCGCGCGTTGGTCTGACAGCAACATCGGTCGCTTCGCTGTCCGATGCGCCCCCAAAGGTGCTCGTGTGTATTGGGCGCAAAAACCGAGCCCACAATGTTGTCGTCGATGAAGGCAGTTTCTCGATCAACTTCCTCGCACTAAACCAACGCGATTTGGCTGAAATTTTCTCAGGCAAACGCGGCATCAACAACGAAGACCGCTTCGCCCATGGAACGTGGGAGGTTATGAAAACCGGCGCTCCGGTTCTTGGTGGAGCGATTACCAGTCTCGACTGCCAACTCATGGAAAGCCACACATTCACCACCCATTCCATCTTCATCGGACGCGTGGTCGATGGCCAGCGAGATGCCTCGGCGCAACCTCTCATCTATTTCGACGGCGCGTATCGTAACCTCGCCTCAGACAGCACGGACCACTAAACCCATGCTGCGCATCAACCATCACCTCGCCATTGATGAAGACTTGCTCCAGGAACGTTTTGTCCGCGCCTCGGGACCTGGTGGACAAAACGTCAATAAGGTCTCCACGGCTGTCGAACTGCGTTTCGACCTTGAAGCCTGCGATGCGATCAACATGAGTGCTCGCACACGCCTAAAGCGCTTGGCAGGCTCCCGATTGACGGATGAGGGTGTCATCATCTTGCGCGCCGAACGGTTCCGTACTCAGGAACGCAATCGCGCCGACGCACGCGAACGCCTCTCCGCTATGATCCGCAAAGCCCTCGTCGAACCCAAGCGTCGCATCCCGACCAAGCCATCGCGGGCTGCCAAAGAACGCCGGCTCAAAGCCAAATCTCAACGCTCCGGCATTAAGAAGCTGCGCCAAGGCAAACCTGATTTCAGCTAATCTCCGCGCCGCGTTCTTCCTGACCCAGCCGACCACGCCGCGCCAACAACAATAACGAGGAAACCTCATGCCGCGCTTCTGTGCCAACATCAGCTTCCTTTTCACGGAATTACCTTTCACAGCGCGTTTCCAAGCTGCGGCAGAAGCTGGTTTCAAAGGTGTCGAATTCCTGTTTCCTTACGACGAACCCGCTGACAAACTTGCAAGGCTTGCAAAAGAAGCGGGCGTCGAAATCGTGTTGTTCAACATCTGGCCCGGCGATTGGGACGCCGGCTCACGAGGCCTGGCAGGTATTGGCGGAAATGAAACTGAGTTCTTTGAACGCCTCAACCAAGCCCTCTCATATGCGCGAATACTCAACTGCAAACAACTCCACGCCATGGCCGGTCTGACAGCTCACGGCGCTAACGAAGACACGTTCGTCGATAACCTAAAAAGCGCAGCAGACATTGCCATCCGAGATGGCGTGACTTTGCTCACCGAGCCGATCAACACCAAAGACATGCCCGGCTATCTCGTAACTAAAACAGCCCAGGCAACCGGTATTATCGCTCGCGTCAACAAACCGAACGTCGGCCTGCAATTCGACCTCTATCACCGTCACAAAGAAGAAGGCAGTGTCGCCGAGGCGATCGATGAATTCGGCAACCGAGCCAATCACTATCAAATTGCCAGCCCACCTGATCGCGGCGAACCTGACGAAGGTGAACTCGATTTCAAAACGCTCATCACAAAAATAGACCAAAGCGGCTATGCGGGATGGATCGGATGCGAATACCGCCCGCGAGGCGAAACGACCGCAGGTCTAAAGTGGCTTGACGCCTATCGAGACCCTTCGGCCTGACAGCACAACCATCGCAACGCAAAGCGCCACACAGCGCAATTGCTAAGGAAAAAATCGCCAGGTTTTCGAGAGAAATGGTCGGAGCGGGGAGATTTGAACTCCCGACCCCCAGTCCCCCAGACTGGTGCGCTAACCAGGCTGCGCTACGCTCCGACTGAGCCAACGTTTGTGCCCCGTTAGCTGTTCCGGGTCAACTGCCGTTTGGTGCGCCGCAAAGAGCAACGCCATGAAGCCCGATCCCTATGACCGCACCGCCCGCGTCGAGCGTCCTTTGGCTTTTCTTGCCGGCGGAGTGCCAAGAAGCGCGCTCCTGCAAGCCTGCAACTCAGAGATGGCATTGTTGAGAGCCGTCAGGATATCGGGATCAATAGATTGGGCTTCGACATCTTCCGCCCGACGCCGTGCCGCAGGTTTCTTTGAGGCTTTCGCCGCGCTCGCCTTGGCGGGTTTCCGACCAGCTTTCGAAGTTACGGATTTAGCCGCCGTCTTTGCTGGTGCTTTCTTAGCCGGTTTCTGAGCGTCCGCATCATCGTCCGACAGAGCCTTAACGGCATCTACGCCGCGTTCCCGCAGAATTTTCTGGACGCCTTTGATCGTGTAGGCTTCCGCGTGCAGCAAATGGCAAATGCCCTTCAGAAGAGACATATCCTCAGGCCGGTAATAGCGCCGTCCGCCGCCGCGTTTCATGGGTTTGATCTGCGGAAACTTGGCTTCCCAAAAGCGTAAGACATGCTTGGGAACTTTGAGCTCGTCAGATACTTCACTGATCGTCCGGAATGCCGTGGCAGCCTTGCTCATCTGAGGTCTCGCAGTGACAAATGGGTGTCGGCAAAACTGCTAGAAAAGCAAAGCAATATGGGCTCCCTAGACAGTTTTTTATTGAGCGTCTTACGGCTCGGAAAAGTTCCGACCTTGGCCGCTCAGATTGTGAATGAGTGTTTTACGATTCAAAAGCCGGGTCAAATAGTTGCAGCCGGTTGCGAAGACATATCACCATCTATTTTGAAGCCGACCGGAGCGGCAGAAAAAAGTCCGCATCAAAGCCAAACAAAGAAGATTGAATTAGCGGAGATCACAAGGCCAGCAGTCGTCCTCGCGCAACGGCACGATTACACAACTCGCAATCAAGAGAGGGGCATAGAACCGACGAAACCATCAGCCATAAACGGCGTAACGCACGAACAACCACGGGCACCAAACACCAACGTTACTCCGCAGCCTTCGGACGTTGGTTCCCCGCGTTAATGCGATCTTTCATAATGGTGCTGGGTCGGAACACCAACACGCGGCGTGGCGTGATAGGCACCTCTTCACCGGTCTTCGGATTACGGCCGACGCGCTCGCCCTTTTCACGAATTCCAAACGAGCCAAAAGAGGAGAGCTTCACAGGCTCTCCATTCGCAAGGCAACCGGATATTTCTTTCAATACAAGTTCAACGAGCTCTTGCGACTCGTTCCTGGGCAAACCAACCTGACGGACAACCGCTTCCGCCAAATCAGCTCGCGTCAAAGTCTTCACTGCCATGGGTGGGCCTCCCCCTGCATCACTTTTTCCCGATGCTAGAGAGGTTAGCTGCGTTGGTCAACGCAACAATTCAAGCAAGCACCTGAAATTGCGCGCGAATTCTGCAGGAGCAAAGAACTTCCACGAACATCCAACCCAACAAGATATGGCGTTTATGAAGCGTTCTTTTGCTCAGGCTGCAGAGCGAAACCGGATTACACTTCACTACCAGCGCGCCAGCAACGCGCCCCAGGTGAAGCCGCCACCCATAGCTTCCAGCAAAACCAAATCACCTTCATGCAATTTCCGCTGCTCAAACGCGTGGTTGAGCGCCAACGGAATTGACGCAGCCGAGGTGTTCCCATGTTTATCAAGGGTGATCACAATCCGGTCCGGCGGCACATCAAGCTTGCGCGCAATCCCATCCAGAATTCGTTTATTGGCTTGGTGTGGTACGAATAGATTAATCTCATCAACAGCATAACCAGCCGCAAGCAGGGTTTCTTCAATTACCCCTGAGATCTTCTGCACGGCATGCCGGAAAACCTCGCGCCCATTCATCCGCAAATGGCCAACGGTTTTCGTGCTGCTTGGGCCACCGTCGACGTAAAGCAGATCTTCAAAGCGTCCGTCGGAGCGAAGACGAGACGCGATAATACCGCGATCGTTTCGATCACCAACTTGCGGCTGCGCTTCGAGGACAACCGCGCCAGCTCCGTCTCCGAACAACACGCACGTCGAACGGTCTTCCCAATCGAGAATGCGCGAAAAAGTCTCTGAGCCGATGACAATCGCCCGGCGCGATTGGCCCGCCTTCAGAAAGTTGTCCGCGCAGACCATCCCATAGACGAAACCGGAACAGACGGCCTGCACGTCGAAAGCCGCCCCACGCGTAATCCCCAACATGTTTTGGATTCGCACAGCGGTGGAGGGAAACGTCCGGTCAGGTGTCGCGGTAGCAACGATGATAAGGTCGATCTCAGTCGGATCAATCCCGGAGCGCACCAAGGCCTTACGCGCTGCTGCTGCGCCAAGATCGGCTGTTGTCTCGCCGTCCTCGGCAATATGGCGCTGTCGAATTCCCGTTCGCTCGACGATCCACTCGTCGCTGGTATCGACCTTTCGAGCAAGATCCTCGTTGGTAACAACTTTAGCCGGTACGTATGCACCAACACCCCTGATTACCGAGCGAATGGTAGCCACTCTATCCTCACTTGGCTGTGGTCTTCGGACCGGCGGTCTGGCATGTCACCAGCGGCGGCCCCGCCTCTTTTTTGTTTCACAAACGAGCGTCGCGGAATTTAAGCAGTATTTCAGCGCTTTAGCTGCCACAAGCTAGACTGACGGTCTACCGCGCCAAGTGTCCCCGTCCAAGATCACGCACTATTCTGCGGCGTTTTGCCCAATTCGATGATGGAACGTGTCGAGGTCATCCGCAAGCCGCTCCAATAGTCCTGATTGCGCCATTTCGTAACCAAGGTCGACGGCGCTGGCAAAACCCAATGCATCCGTCCCCCCATGGCTCTTGATAACCACGCCGTTAAGACCAAGAAACGTGCCGCCATTGACGCGCCGAGGATCCATCTTGTGCTTTAGAACCTTAAAGCCGCCTCGCGCCAGCAACGCACCGATCTTCGACAATAACGTCCGCCCCATCGCATCTTTCAAGTACTGACCAATCTGTTTGGCCGTACCTTCCGCAGTTTTTAGCGCGATATTCCCGGCAAATCCCTCGACAACAACGACATCGACAGACCCCTGCCCGATTTGGTCGCCCTCGATAAACCCACGGTAATCGAGCGGCAATCCGCTCGTCTCTTTTAACCAAGCATGGGCTTGTTTGACGTCTTCGTTGCCTTTGACATCTTCAACCCCGACATTCAGCAGCCCAACACTAGGCCGCTCAATATGAAATAGCGCCCGCGCCATCGCCGCGCCCATCAGCGCAAAATCGGCCAGTTGACGATCATCAGCGCCAATATTCGCCCCAACATCCAAAACGATGCACTCGGAGCGCACGGTTGGCCATAACGCAGCGATCGCCGGACGTTCAATCGCTGCCATCGGCCTCAGGATCAGCTTCGACATCGCCATAAGCGCGCCGGTGTTTCCTGCGGATACAGCAACATGAGCCTGATCGTTTTTGACCGCATCAATGGCCGTCCACATGCTGCTGCCCTTGCCACGGCGTAAGGCCTGGCTCGGCTTTGCATCCATCGCGATGACAGTATCTGTGTGGATAACCTTGCTGCGTTCGGCCAGTGCGGGGAATTTTTCAAGCTCGGCTTCAATTGCCGTCTCATCGCCGACGAGCAAGAAGTCCATGCCGGGATGGCGCGTCAGAGAGATGGAAGCCCCCTCAACAACGACTTTTGGTCCATGGTCGCCACCCATGGCATCAAGCGCGATCGTCCGCTGCGCTAGCATGCGCTATCTGGCCTCATCGTCTACTGGTAAGAAAAACCGGTTGCCACCCAAGAAAATTACTTGGTCCAACCGATACCATTACTCCCGAGCGGGTCGGAAGATACCTATTTGGCAAATAGAGACAACCGCTTTATCAAGCCGAGTTGTCGCGGTCTTTCTTAAGCTGTGCCAATGCTGCGAAGGGATGGCTGCTTTCGGCTTCCTTTCCCGAAGGCAGCGCGTCGGCATCACCTACGTACTCAACTCCGTCTTTTCGCGGGTAAGGGTTAAGCCCGGCAGCTAGGACCTCAAAAACAACCCGACCGACTGCGATCACATCATTCTCAATCGGTTCGTACTCGTCAGCTGAAGAGACTTCTTCCTCTTCGGCTTGCTGTCCGGGCATCTGCTCAGGCGGAACAAATATGCAATCCAGGGCCTCTGACACAGTTTCTTCAAGCGGCTCGAGCGTCACAACACACGCCCTGGTTACAACTGCCTCGACGCGACCCCCTAAACCAAACCGGCCTTTGCCCAGATTCCTGATTTTGTAGTCCGCCACGAGCTTCGGACAGCCCAGTTCACCCAGTTCGTCCGAGACGGCCTTGCGAAGGTCCTCATTCGCTTCGCGTCTTTGGCTGATCCCCGCACGTGGAACTTCATGCACTTGATGCCGCCAACGTTCGAGAATTGTCATGTCGCGCCTATTGAAATCGATCAAAGCTCTGAGGGATCACCAAAACTGGCTTGCCCGGAGGCTTTCGCCAAATCCTGTCCAGCGAGTTTTTGCTCCGACGCTATAATGTATGCGGCCAGTCGACCCGCCGCCTCATCGCTTAAGTCCTGCTCGCCTTCACGGCCCGATAGCGGCTTGAGCACATCAGCGAGCTCGGCCGGCCCTTCAGACAAGGCAACCTGCAGGGCGCTGTAACGCTCGCGCAAGGCGATGGCCGCTTTTTTCACCTTCTTGGGTACGCTCGTATCGCCAACACCCAGCTCGCGCATGCAATCATCCATGTCTGTCACGAATATCTCTGAGAGAACGCGTCGCAACTCATCCGTTTCGGGCTGGTCTTTCGCCAAACGGTTGAGCACCAGGAACATGTGGAGAACAATCATCTCAAATCGGCCCTCCAAAGTATCAGCAACGCCGATCTTGGAATAAAAGGCTGGTGAGCGGCCCTGCAAAACGATGCAATCGTACAACTCCGCCGCACGGCGTTTGACAATCTTCCGATTATTGAGCCACGCGAACATCTTCTTGCCTCCGAGGCCGAATAAGAACTTTCGTCCCCAGTTCTGATGGGCACGGCGGATTGTTGTTTGCTCTCAAGAGGTTTAAGCGGACTCAATAGCGGCCAATCAACGCGATTCGAGCAGGTAGACCCTGATGATAGGCAAAAACCAGAGTGAGTTGGCGAAACTGCACGACAACTCCCGTAAAAACAAGACATCGGCCACGCGACGCCGCGTGAACCGGCTATCCCACATTGGAACCATACTATTGGCCTCGGTCGGCGTTGTCTTGCTCGCCGGTTGCAGCGAGCAAGTCCTGAAGCACGGCCAACACTTCAGCCAGGGTGACTTGCAGCAAATACAACCTGGAATGAGCCGGGAGCAGGTTCGCTTGACGCTTGGAACTCCATCAACCACCACAACGGCAAGCAACACTGGCGGCGACGTCTACTACTACATCTCAAGCCTTGCCAAACAGGCCGCATTCTTCAAACCAAAGGAAGTCGACCGCCAAGTCGTGGCCGTCTACTTCAATCCGCTAGGTTCGGTCGAACGCGTCGCCAATTATGGACTCAAGGATGGCAAGGTCTTTGACTTTATCTCGCGCACGACACCTGCGCCGGGCGGCAACGAAGACGGCATCCTCAAACAGCTGTTCCGCAACCTCGGTACGCGCCAAATCTTCGGTGAGTAATAAGTCGAGCCTCCAACAAAAAAGCGGTCCAAAAGCTGAACCGCTCTTTTTCGTTTTGGCGTGTTCCTAAGTTTCCAAACCGCTCAAGATTTGCGACCCATCCAGTCGCCAACGGCAGCCTTGATCGCCGCGATCGAGGAAACAACCTCCGTGTTGCTTTTCGTCATTTCGCCTGTGCGCGTCATCGCCGACTGGAATGCAATCATATGTCCTTGCATAAAGAGATCTCCCTAAAAAACATGCGTTTAACAGTGCTTCACGCGAAGCATCTGCGGTGATCATGCCCTTGGACATCACATCAGAAAGTTCCCAGTGTGACACTTCCGTGAATAATTAACCACGACCAATCTCACAGTATTGATCTCGCGCAGTGCATTGGCTGGACGCGCGTGATGGAAACAGCAAGGCACACCGCCTGAAACCACTGCAGTGATGGGCGCTTAGGCCCCAGGCGCACAGATCAGCTGTCTCCAAGAGGTGAAATACATGAGCACGCACAATTGGCATGAGTTCATCAACCAAACGGATGCCCGAACCAACGCGCTACGCGAGGCGTTGCCTGACGTGACGAAGGCCTTTGGCCGGCTGGCCGGGGCAGCCACCGCTCAGGGAACGTTAGATCCGAAAACCAAAGAGCTAATCGCCCTCGGTATTGGCATTGCCGCTCGTTGCGATGGCTGCATCGCCTACCATGCGCGCGCTTGCGCAAGATACGGCGCAACGCGCGAAGAGATTATCGAGACGATTGGCATGGCGATGTATATGGGTGGAGGCCCGTCCATGATTTACGGAGCCGAGGCGCTATCCGCCTTTGACGAGCTCGCAGCAACGGCAAGCTAACACCTGACGCTGCGCGTAGTTCGATGCCGGCTCCGCCAGATCATCTCAGCATCTGGAAACCAAAAAAGGCCCCGTTTTCGCGGGGCCTTTCTATTTGTCGAAGTGTTGGCCTTGTTCGCCGTTTAGTGGGCCAGCACAGCCAGCAACAACAGCGCAACAATGTTGGTGATCTTAATCGCCGGGTTCACAGCGGGACCTGCCGTGTCCTTGTATGGATCGCCAACCGTATCGCCGGTTACCGAAGCTTTGTGAGCTTCACTGCCTTTGACGTGCTTCTCACCGTCTTTATCGACGAAACCGTCTTCAAAAGACTTCTT
Source organism: Filomicrobium sp. (assembly GCA_040219445.1). GTDB lineage: Bacteria > Pseudomonadota > Alphaproteobacteria > Rhizobiales > Hyphomicrobiaceae > Filomicrobium. Next base: position 451,487 of record JAVJSM010000004.1, read on the forward strand.
GGCGTTATCCCAGGCTCCGCCGCCCGACGTCATCGAGATGGCAACGAAGAGACCTGTTACGATCACACCTAGAAGCATCGCGCCGACAGCCGAGAACGCTGCACCCTTACCGCCAATCATGCTGATCACGAAGAACAGGACGATTGGAGACAGAACCGGCAGAAGCGATGGAACAATCATTTCCTTGATCGCTGCGCGGGTAAGAAGATCAACAGCCGCCGCGTAGTCGGGACGATCCTTGCCTTCCATGATGCCAGGCTTTTCACGGAACTGACGGCGGACTTCTTCAACGATCTGACCGCCGGCACGGCCAACAGCTGTCATTGCGATACCGCTAAACAGATACGGAATAAGACCGCCAAGCAGTAGACCGACAACAACGTAAGGATTGTCGAGCCCGAAGTTCACTTCAACACCCTCAAAGAAGGGGTATTTATCGGGGTTTGCTGCAAAGTACTTCAGGTCGTAGTTGTAGGCCGCAAACAAGACCAACGCACCAAGACCTGCAGAGCCGATAGCGTAACCCTTGGTGACCGCTTTCGTGGTGTTACCAACCGCATCAAGTGCATCTGTTGATTTGCGAACTTCAGCCGGCAGACCCGCCATCTCCGCAATACCACCCGCGTTATCCGTCACCGGACCAAACGCATCGAGGGCGACCACCATACCGGCGAGGCCGAGCATCGTCGTCGTCGCAATCGCAGTACCGAACAAGCCGGCGAGATTAAACGTGAAGATAATACCGGCAACGATAACCAGCGTCGGCAGAGCGGTTGCTTCAAGAGAAACAGCAAGGCCTTGAATAACGTTCGTACCGTGACCCGTAACCGAAGCCTGAGAAACCGAACGGACCGGGCGGAAACCAATGCCGGTGTAGTATTCGGTAATCCAGACAATGGCACCCGTAACCGCAAGGCCGACAACACCGCACAAGAACAAGTTCATGCCGGTAATCTCGAGACCTTCGGCCGTCGTTGTGATCAAACCGAAGCCGCTGCCTTTGTCAGGGAACACCAAGTAGTTGGCGATCGCCAAACCGGCAATCGACAGAACCGCCGTCGCGATGAAACCGCGATAAAGCGCGCCCATGATCGAGTTGTTCGACCCAAGCTTGACGAAGAACGTACCGATGATCGACGTCACCAAGCAGACTGCGCCAATGGCGAGCGGATATATCATCAGGGCCGGAAGCTCAGGCGAATTGACAAAGAAGATACCCGCCAGAACCATCGTCGCAACGACAGTCACCGCGTAGGTTTCAAACAAGTCAGCCGCCATGCCCGCACAGTCACCGACGTTGTCACCGACGTTGTCGGCAATCGTTGCGGGGTTGCGCGGATCATCTTCAGGGATACCAGCTTCAACCTTACCAACGAGGTCGCCCCCGACGTCCGCACCCTTTGTGAAGATGCCACCACCCAGACGCGCAAAGATCGAAATCAGCGATGCGCCGAAGCCCAGCGCAACCAAAGCATCGATCACCGTCCGCGACGCAGGCTCATGCCCCAGCATGCTGGTGAGAATTGTGTAATAGAGAGCAACACCGATGAGGGCGAGACCCGCAACCAGCATTCCCGTCACAGCACCCGACTTGAACGCGATGTCGAGACCGGCGGCCAGCGATTGCGAAGCAGCTTGTGCCGTTCGAACGTTTGCGCGAACCGAAACCAGCATGCCGATGTAACCTGCGGCACCCGACAGTACGGCACCGATCAAAAAGCCAAGCGCAACAAGTCCGCCCAGCAATAGCCAGGCAACAACAAAGATAACAGCGCCAACGATTGCAATGGTCGTATATTGGCGTCCCAGGTAGGCTTGCGCACCTTCGCGAATAGCGCCAGCGATCTCCTGCATGCGTTCGTTACCGGCGTCGGACGCCATAACGCTTTGAATTGTGTAAGCGGCGTAGAGAATCGAGAGAGCACCGCAAGCGATGATCCCCCAAAGGATCTCAGTCATGAATCTAGTCCCTCCAAAAGGAGCCTTTGGCGGTTTCGCGGGCGTGGTCTTTTTATCGATTGACCCGACACGCAAGCGCGCCTTTTAGCCTCGTTGGCATAAGTGCGCGCGGACCATGCCAAATTGAATAAGTAAAGGCAATCAAAGAGCTTATCGAAAACCTCGAACTTCAGTCGAAGTTCGTGGATAGTCGAAGTAACATGACAAAAAACAAAAGGGCGGCATTTGCCACCCTTCTTTTGAGTTCTTCTAAATCCCGACACAACGAAAAGAACCAACTTATCGTGTGCGAGATTTCTCTTTTACGCGTGCCTCAGCGGCGACGGCGCGTCCGTTTACATGGCGTGCCTTCAACCGAGCAACCCCAGCTGCCTGAGCCGTTGCTACAACCTCGGGTTTTTGCAATGGCATTCTTAAAGTAGGCCCAATCGGTCCCGTATTCGAAGGCCGTGAACTCCTGCCAGTCTTTAATGGCGGCTCTCATTGCCCGTTTCTTAGAGCGGTGCCCATCTGAGTTCCCGTAATGGAGGTGACCATCAGAAAAGCAGGTCTTGCGGCCGACCTTCTTCCATGGGTGGATCGTCGCAAATCCAGTTTCATCTGCAGAAGCTGAATACGAAAACGCGCAAAAACTGGCGGCCAATGCCGCGACAAGAACAACGGTGCGCTGAAAAGCCATCGCCTTAGTCCCCAAAATGGTAAATCTGTTTCGCGGAATCAGACCATGCCAGATCGAGCACCTGCCCTCATGTGTTAATGCACCGCGCGTCTGGTTTCTGCTCACAGCGCTGCAAAATCGACACAGAAATTTGATCGCCGTCGGCTTTAGGCAGCAGAACAACGCTCAGATTTCATTATAAATCCAGACAGTGGAAATAGGGATGAGCACACGCTTGGGCTTTGAGCGGCTTTCTACGTCCCAGATGTTCCGAAGTGGCGCCCTCGCAGTTCATCTCCTGCATGGTCGTGCTTTGACCTCACACGCCCAACCCTCACCCCGGGACGTTATCGCTGGCCCACACTGGAGATCTTTGGCTGCAGCAAGTTCAAACTGCGCCCAGACTTCCCCATACTCAAGCCGCGTAAAGCCCGCCCAGGATTGGATCGCAGACTTCTCTGCTTCTTCGCGCGTAGCCCAGGCACCAGATTCACCGAAGTGTTCATGATCGCTCATGCACAGCAAACCGTCTTCCATGCCCAGCTTGTGAATGCCGGCAAGGCCATGTTCGGAACGCATGATGTTGGCTTTGACGTGGTATGGGAGCGCGGCAACAACGGCGCAAACCGCGAGAGCGGCAATCAACGTACGCATATCTTTACTTACCCTGTGAACAACGCACAAACACGCTGCCGGAAACACCTGCGGCAGTAGGGTTTATAAAGATGGAGTAGGGTAAGGATTCAGTTAATTGGCGGCTCAATTCAGACGCCGCAGCCGCTCAATTCTAGCATCAGCTCCAACGGCGATTAGACCACATCCATTGCTCAGGAGCTTCCCGGATCCATTCCTCGAACTGCTTTTGCATCTCGATCATGATCCACTGGATATCTGCGGATTGGTTAGACGAACGTGGCACTCGGAGCTCCCGCAATTCGATCTCGAACCGGCTGCTCGTGCCGATGCGCTTACAGCGTGAAAGCCAAATGCGAGCGCCAACGCGCCGCGCGATCATGGCACCAATAGCCTGCGTTTTGGCGGGCTTACCGAAGAACTCAACGGGAATGCCAGTTCGATCATAAAGATCGCACACCATCCCCAACCGTCCGCCGCGACGAACAAAATCGGTAATCACACGAGCGGTTTTGCGATCATCGCCATGATCACCAACCTTACCCCGTCCGAACAGCCCGGCAGGATAGAGATCCTTACGCTGGTCCCGCAGGTACTTATCGACGTACGGATTTGTCACCGAACGATAGATCGCAGCGGGGTTAGCACCAGATGAGGCAAGCGGCCAGATCGCCAGCTCCCAATTCCCCATATGCAGAGAGATGCCAATCGCCGAGCCGAGCTTGTTTTTATAGCGATCGAACATCGTCACCGGCTTGATCGTCATACGCGACGGGTCCGACGTGATGCGGTCGATCTGCATCGTTTCAGCCATGACCCGACCGAGGTTTTCCCAATGCCGGCGTCGAATTATGTCGAGTTCGGCATCCGTTTTCTCAGGGAACGCGACACGAAGATTGTCGAGCGCCCGTTGGTGCCGCTTCGGATTGATAATCGGAGCGAGAAACGCCCACGTTTTGGCCGAGATGGATGTCGCCGTCTCCAGCGGCACCGCGCGCACGACCGCAATCACACTGCGAAGAGCGTAGTATTCCAGCCGGAATTGGAGATCGCTAAGACGCGAGTTCGACGACATCGGATCGGTGTGTGTGGGTAAGGTGTTGCGAGGTAATAAGGAATACGACAGGTCAGACGGCTACAGAATCAACGCCACCTCTGAACTGTTCGGACGTTTAGCGCCTCACGCCCGTGACAGCAAATGTCGCTCATTGACGCGAAGCGGGAAAATGCGTCGGCCCACTACACAAAAACGTCAGCCTATGCGCTTTGCGGCCGCATCAGTGCCGGCAAATCACCCGGAGGCGCCATCCCCAACTGCATCAACTGCCTCCGTAGTGGCCCAACTGCCCTTATGACATGCAACGCTGCTCCGCGCGCGGCCCGAAGAGGCAACAACTCTGTCAAAAGTGCTTGATTCATAGACCAGACAGCAAAGTCCCGGTTTTTCGCATCAGCAAGCCTAAGGGTGCTGTAGCGTTGAAGGAGATCAGCACCGCCCACATCGCGACCGGCCTCAACAGCCTCGACGACAAGTTCCACCAGACACGCTACATCTCGCAGCGATAGGTTTAGCCCCTGCGCCCCGATCGGTGGCATTGCATGTCCAGATTCACCCAACAACGCGACCCGGTCTTTACCCATTGTCTCAGCGCCAAGATGCGAAAGCGGAAACAATGCCCGTGGCCCTGGCTGGTGAATGTCTCCCAAGAGACCTTGGAGGTTCTCTTCCAACACCCGTTGGAACGCTTCATCACTCAGCCCTTTGAGACGCTCGGCAACATCTGGACGCTCAACCCACACGAGACTCGATGCATTGCCCGGCATCGGCACCACCGTCAGCGGGCCTGCTTTGCGATGCAACTCGGTTGAAACACCATGGTGAGGACGGGCATGCATAAAAACGCATGTTAGAGCAGCTTGTGGGCAGGGGGTCTCTTTAACCGCTATATTGACGCTTTCGCGCGCAACCGAGCGCCGACCATCTGCAGCAATCACCAGCTTCGCTGATATCCGACCACCTTCAGCCAATTCAAGATGCGCGAAGTCGTGCTCCGGTATCACCTTTCTAACACCTTGGCTTTCAATGACTTCAATCAGCCCTGAGACCCGTGCTGCCTCGTTAAGCGCCAACATCAGTGGCTCCTGCGGGACATTATAGCCAAAGCGCGGGACACCTATCTCGCGGGCTTCGAAAAGAACCGCTGGCGCTTTGAACAATCCTTCGGTGTCATCAACGAGCCGAATGGCCTTCAGCTCAGCGCAATCCGCCCGGCAGCTATCAAAAACCCCGATATTTTGCAGCAACGCGATGGACGGATTAAAGAGCGCCGCAGTCCTCGTGTCAGGTCGATTACCAGCTGGTTTGTGCGGCGCAGCAATAATTGTGCTTGCCACACCCATCTTCGCCAACGCCAGCGCAACGCAAAGACCCGCCGGACCAGCACCGATCGCCGCTATATCGGGCACTTTAGTATCCTCCTATGCTCACTCGAAGCAAAAAGTCCACGTTCCCGCCCCACCTAAAAAAGCCCGCGATTTCCACTGCATATTGGTTTTAAGTTGCAGCGCACGCCACATTTTCGACGCCTCCACCCGGCCAGATCACGAAGCCGGGGCATGGTCCGGGCACAGATCGTTAGCCACACACGGAAAGCAGTCGATTGCGCGCTAAGCAACTGTATACATGCCGTTTTTTGAAATGCCACCGATTCCACGCAAGTCCCCACCGCGTCGGGCTTGACAACATCCTGTTGCAACGTGGTCACGGCTTGATTCGGTATTACGTGCATAACGCCTTTTGAGGTTTACGCCAGCAAATGCCTTGGGCTAACTGTCCTCATGCCGGACTGGCCAAGGCGTATTGCCACTGTGTATCAGGCTAGCGGTTAAACTGAGCACGGTGTTCAGTCCGAAGTTGGGTTGGGTAACTTAATAGTTCGGTTGGGTACCTAAGGGTAAGTAGACAGGAGAAGTTCAATATGTTCGGGGGACTCTTCAAAACGTCCAGCTTGATCGCGCTTGCCGCGGTTGCAGGACTGGCGTTCGGCGGCACCTCCGCCTCGGCAGCTGATTTGGGCGGCGACTGCTGCGCAGATCTGGAAGAGCGCGTTGCAGAACTCGAAGCCACCACGGCTCGTAAAGGCAACCGCAAAGTTTCTCTCACCATCTATGGTCAGGTCACCTCAGCCGTAATGTTCTGGGACGCAGACGGCAACGGCGTTGACGAAAGCAACACTTACGTTGTTGACCCACAGACCTCTGGTACGCGTTTCGGCTTCAAAGGTAAGGCAAAGATTACGCCTGACCTCTCCGCCGGTTACCGTATCGAGCTGCAGTATCAGCAAGCTGACGCAACACGCGTTACCGTTGACAACGACGAAGGCCAGGACCTTCCTGAATTCCGTCAGGCTCATTGGTGGATCAAGTCCAAGACCTACGGTAAAATCCGCGTTGGTCAGGCAGATATGTCCAGCTCAGGCATCGCTGAAATCAACGTTGCCAACACAAACATTGCTGACGGCATGTCGTCTTCGCAGGCTGGCGGGACCATCATCTCGACTGATCTTGGCGGCCCAGCGCTATCAAACTTCGAGAACAACCGACAGAACACGGTCCGCTACGACACACCAACAATGGCTGGCTTCATCCTTTCGGCTGCATGGGGTGAAGACGACATCTGGGACGTTGCTCTCCGTTATGCAGGTGAGCTTGGCGGCTTCAAAATCGCTGCAGGTGTCGCTTACTCTGAGAACACCGACAGCAGCAACACGCAGGGCCAGATTGGTGACCCAACGATCGAAACCGTAAACGGCGGTCTCTCGATCAAGCACGTCGCAACAGGTCTCTTCGCAACGGCATCCGCCGGTCACCGTTCACGTGACAGCTGGGTCGACGACGAAGATTTCTGGTTCGTCAACGCTGGTATCGAGCAGAAGTGGTCCTCGCTTGGTAAAACCTCCCTCTTCGGTATGGGCGGTGAATTCAACGACGACGACAACGACTCCGCACAGTACTACGGTGGTGGTGTTGTCCAGAAAATCGACGCGGCAGCGATGGACCTGTTCGTCTCTTACCGTCACTACGACATCCAGGATGCAGCTAATCCTGGTATCGACAGCGACTTTGACGTCGTTGTCGGTGGTGGCCGCATCAAGTTCTAAAGCTTGACGACCAATATCAAAATTCGAAGGGCCGCTCGATTGAGCGGCCCTTTTGCTTTTTGGCGCCTCACAATCGGATATGAAAAACGCGGTATGGTCCGATCAGCAGGCCTCTATACAACTCCGGCGCCGGTGCAGCTTCTAAGATTTCGAACCAGCTCCAATTGACCGAACCAACAGCGCACGCCCCGCAGTTGATTCGCATTTTGCCAGCTCCCGAACCTCAGGTTCCGCCGTTTCACGGCTCTCACTCTCAATCAAACGGCCTCAAACATAGAAAAATGATGCACAAACGTCGCCTTACGGCCCAAATTTGTGGCGGTGAGGCAACGCAAGGGCCTCAAACCTGGGTGAATCTCCGTTCGGCTATTTGCGAGAGCCATCGCTAGAGCTAGCTTCTCCCCAACGCCAACGAGTCGTCAAAAGGCTCGTGATGCGACTTCTGCTTCTTCTTGAGGTCGCGGCATCAGTTCCAGTTTCGTTTCCTTAGTTGTGTTTGTTGTGTCCGGCGTAGGTGCCTTCAGCCCCGCTGTTGCGCGTGTTTCTGCATGTGCAATGACGACGTTGAGCGCCCCGTGACCGGCTGTACGCGCTGTGCGGTGCTTCCGGCTCGTAAAATGTCAAACTGACCATGGATTTGGGGGACTTATGAAGAGAATCTCTCTGGTCGCCATGACGGCAGTAGCCGGGCTGTTCTCGACGAACGTGCTCGCTGCTGACCTTGGCGGCGACTGCTGTGCGGATCTCGAAGAGCGCATTGCAGAACTCGAAGCTACCACCGCCCGCAAGGGTAACCGCAAAGTTAGCCTGACGATCTACGGTCAGGTCACCTCCGCTGTTATGTTCTGGGACGCCCAGGGTAACGGCGTTGATGAAAGCAACACCTACGTTGTCGACCCGCAGACCTCTGGTACGCGCTTCGGCTTCAAGGGTAAGGCTTCGATCAACTCCGAGTGGAGCGCCGGTTATCACATCGAACTGCAGTATCAGCAAGCCGACGCAACCCGCGTTCGCGTCGACAACGATGAAGGCCAGGACATTCCTGAATTCCGCCAGGCACACTGGTGGATCAAATCGAAGCGTCTCGGTAAAATCCGCGTCGGTCAGGCCGATATGGCTAACTCCGGTATCGCTGAGATCAACGTTGCCAACTCCAACCTCGCAGACGGCATGTCGTCTTCGCAGGCTGGCGGTTCGATCATTTCAAGTGATCTTGGCGGCCCAGGTCTGACCAACTTCGAGAACAACCGTCGCAACACGGTCCGCTACGACTCACCAACATTCGCAGGCTTCATCTTCTCCGCTGCTTGGGGTGAAGATGACATCTGGGACGTTGCGCTCCGTTACGCTGGTGAAATCCGCGGCTTCAAAATCGCCGCTGGTATCGCCTACTCGGAAAACACCGACTCCAGCAACGTCTTCGGACAAATTGGTGACCCAACAATCGAAACCGTCAACGGCGGTATTTCGATCAAACACATGCCATCGGGTGTCTTCGTGACAGCTTCGGCTGGTCACCGTGAACGCGCCAGCTGGATCGACGACGAAGACTTCTGGTTCGTCAGCGGTGGTCTTGAGCGCAAATTCTTCGCTCTCGGCAAAACCACACTGTTTGGTATGGGCGGTGAATTCAACGACGACGACGATGACTCTGCTACTTACTGGGGTCTCGGCGCCGTTCAGAAAATCGACGCTGCTGCAATGGATCTCTACATCTCCTACCGCAGCTACGACATCCATGACGCTGCCAACCCAGGCGAAGACATCGACTTTGACGCTGTCGTCGCAGGTGGTCGCATCAAGTTCTGATCTGACTTAGACTAAGGTCAGGCAAAAATTGAAACGGGGCAGTTTGGTGCTGCCCCGTTTTTGTATGCCCTCAAGGCTAAATCCCGACTGTGTGAATGGCGCAACATGACCCCACGAACACACTGCAGACAAGAAACGTTCATCCAAGCTTAACCGGTGTGGAAACATTCTTGTTTTCGCAAGTGCAATACATCATGTTGCTCAGTGAAGTTGTTGATCGCGAGGCGAATAGAGAAATGAGACGCTTAGGAATGTTGGGGCTGTTGAGCGCGATTATTATCGCTGCCCTCCCAGCGTATGCGTTTGATGAACAAAGAACGAATGCCGTGCCGGCCTCACCGGCACAAACACCAGGTATCGTAATCGATAACTCTGGCACAGCCTCAGTATCGGACGATGCCGCCAGCCTCGAATTTAGAGCCCCACCGACCGACTCTAAAACGGGCACAGAAGTTTTCATTCCGGGCCTTGGTAGCCTGGGCGTGCTTCCAAAGATGGATTTTGGCTTAGAGCTTCTCTATGGGGCAACAGAAACCCCTGCAACGTCGCCTGACGGCTCTGAACCATCGCTGAGCTACGACGATGATGATCTAAAGATACGCGGAACCGTCAAACACCGTTTCTGATTGCTTCAGTTCGATAGGCGCTTCCAAACACAACGCCGATCCGATCCGTCACCAAAAGCCCACCGGATTTCGTGTGGGCTTTTTCTATGGCTCGCAACAGAGCCGACAAAAACACCCCTCGTCAGTATGGCCCACCGCAAGACCGGCGCGTCATTCCTTGACGAACAACCGAAACGAAACACCCGTGTTGAGCTGACCTTCAAAAAATCGGCTTACCTTCGGCAGCGTGGCTTCAAAATGCAACGGCTGTTGATCTGCACGTTCACCCGCAAACGCGACGATAGGATCAACGGCAATGTCCTGCCAGCTCAGTTCGAAACTGAACGTGCCCTCCCCCTTGATCACGCGTTTCTCACTGTAGGTCCGAGGATAGAACAGGACTGTCGAAGTTTGTCCGCTGCGGCCCGCAATTGTAATCGGTGCGAACGGACGCTTGGGCCGTGTCTGACCAGTTCTGAAGTCTTCTTTGGTTGAGAAATATCCCGGCTCAGCAACGAAGCTCGCGTTGAACACCCGCTCAACACCCTCCGCATTTCGAACCTTCAACTTCATCGACGTCATCACACCGTCGCGCGCACCGCTATTCACAACAGTCACCGGCAATGCCACGACCTCAAATGATCCATTCGGATCCCGCGCATAGGAAATCGTCTCGGGAACATAAACGCGCACGTCGGCTTGCTTGAGTACGGTCTGGTAAAGACTAATCCCGGAAAACACCAACGCAACAAACGAGGCCAAAGCGGTAATCACGGTTGCGGTGGACAGCCCCCCGGCCTCTCGTGCGCGATCAGCTGTGTTCAACACGTATTCGTTCTGCGTGTCCGCTGTCTTCTGCTTCGTCATACGCCCTCACAAACCCCACGCATTAAAAACTCGGCGTATCTGTAGCCTCCACCTGCAATTACGTCACGCGCAGAAGCTCAGAAAATCTTGATTTGCCGAAGGCGGCTTTGCCCTGCCAACGTCAACCATCGTCAACGAACCGCCGGAATTTTTAAACGGTGGCACGACCTAAACAGAAAACCGGAAAGTCAACGCAACAATGACGAACGCTGCCAAGTTGACCGACACCTTAGGCGGAAAACAGGAATTACCACCGGCGAACGTCGTACCGATCGCCATCGCGGCCGGCTTACTCGTCATCGGCTTCATAGCCCTGGCTTATGCCGTATCATGGCAAAAGGCGCTCCTATTCCTGATCGGCTCGGGCTTCGGCTTCGCGCTATTACATGGCGGTTTCGGCTTCACGGCTGGATGGCGCGCAATCGTCACCCGGGGTGACGGCCGCAGCCTCAAGATGCAACTAGTCGTCATTGCCGCAACAATGGTTGCCTTCATCCCAATCCTTCAGGGCTACCTGCCGGGCGAACGTCAATATGGCGGGCTCATCGCACCAATCAGCATCACATTGCTAATCGGTGCATTCATGTTCGGCATTGGCATGCAACTCAGCAACGGCTGCGGCTCCGGCACCTTGTTCACCTTGGGCGGTGGTTCCAAACGCATGCTGTTCACCCTCCCAGCCTTTATCTTTGGCTCGCTTCTCGCAACGATGCACTGGTCGTACTGGGCGCTACCGGGCGTGCCAGCCATCAACCTTGGCAAAGAGTTCGGGGTTCTTGGTGGAATTGCAGTCAGCCTAGCCGGACTTGCGATCGCATGGTTTCTCGTCTCCTGGCGCGAAAACAAGATGGGCTCCGACAACGCACTACTAACTGCGTCGGCCAATGCACATCACCAAACCTGGCCAAAACGTCTGTGGCAAGGACCATGGAACTTAGCTTGGGCGGCAGCCGCACTGGTCGTGCTAAACATCGCCACGCTGCTGATCGGTCAATACCCGTGGGCCGTGACTTATGGTTTCGCATTGTGGGGCGCGAACATCGCCGCCTTGGCCGGAGTGGATGTGCTCTCGTATGACTTCTGGAGTTGGGCCAAAACGACAGAAAATCTCCAGGGGGCGTTGGTCACTAACCAACAATCGGTCATGAACGTTGGCTTGATTCTGGGGGCAATGCTTGCTGCCGGGTTGGCCGGAAACTTTTTCGCAGCCCCATGGCCAACTTGGCGCGCCATCATAGCCGCACTCATCGGCGGGCTGCTGATGGGTTATGGTGCCAGGCTTTCATTTGGCTGCAACATCGGCGCATTCCTGGGCGGAATCGCATCTGGCTCAGTACACGGTTGGGTGTGGTTCGTATCAGCCTTTGCAGGATCACTCATCGGCATCAAGTTGCGCCCGTTCTTCGATCTGAAGAACTGAACCCCCAGTGCGCAATCAACGGCCCGTGACATTGGAGTTACGAACCGGATATGACGGAGGGACAGGTGTAAAGTTCAAACGCGACAGCAAGCCCAAAGGGCTCGAGAGCAACGCGACTCAGAGCGAGTGCCGCCCCGTCCGGAGCGCGACCGGCGCGTGTGGACATAATAGTGGCGGAAGGGGTGGGATTCGAACCCACGGTGAGCGCAAACCCACGCTGGTTTTCAAGACCAGTGCCTTAAACCACTCGGCCACCCTTCCTCTTCATCGCAAAGGCGGTGTTCCAGACAGCGCCCTGTCTGTCAAACCCTCCTTTTATCGCGACGAGCCCGCGAACCTAACGGCAACGCACAGAAGCTTCAAGCTATCGGTGGATTGATCAACACATGTTGCTCTCACGCTCTTGCATCTTCAGGTCCAATATTCTTTATCGGACTCATGCAAAGATTGCGGACCATCACCCAGATTCGGACAATTCTGGGCCCAGGCAATGAAGACGAGAAGCGCAGGCTGCATATCCTTTCGCTCGCAGCCATCACGACCGTCACGGTGCTCATCTCTGCCTGCAGTATGGTGCCAGAACCACCCACCCCTGCTGAGCCATGGCAAACATCGGTCCTAAGAGCTACGCCAGACCAGAATCAAGGCAATCGCAGCCACCTGCTTGCCAGCCCAATCCCACCATCGCGGACCCTCAAACCAAAACCTGCTGCATCCGTCTTCAAACCAACAGCTCGCATACCCAAAGGTGGCGGATACCGTAAACTCGGCAAACCTTACACCATCAAGGGTATTCGTTACGTCCCGCGCCATGAGCCCAACTACGTCGAGACTGGTGATGCCTCCTGGTACGGCGATGATTTTCACGGCAAAAAGACCGCCAATGGCGAAACGTATGACATGACGGCATTAACAGCGGCGCACCGCACCTTGCCGCTTCCATCATATGCCTCGGTCAAGAACCTTGAAAACGGCCGCAAGGTAATGGTGCGCCTTAACGATCGCGGACCATTCAAGAAGAACCGCATCATCGACGTCTCGCACCGGGTCGCCAAGGAACTGGGTTTTGTAAATGATGGGACCGCCCGGGTCGAAGTCCGCTACCTTGGTCCTGCACCTCTTGATGGTAACGACGCACGCGAACAAGCATTCCTCTCGCGCAAGCAAAATTAGACACTAAAGAACCATCACGCTTACGTTATTTCAGCCCTGTAAATCTCTGTGCGTGACGCTGGCGACATTGACCGCTGCGGGCAGAATTCCGATAGTCCGTAGGCCTCAGGCATTTGAAGGGAGCGGAACACAGTTGATGCGGAAGCGAGTTGAAATCAAAGCCGTGGATCGAAAACGATCGATCACCGCTATCTCTGCATCCATCCTTTTGCTGGGTTTGATCTTCGTCCTCGCGACCGCACCGCTAGGTCAAGCATACGCGTTGCAGACCAAAGCCCGTCAAGCGATCCTGATCGACTACGACACAGGCGCCATCCTCTATCAGAAGAATGCCGACGATCTTGTGCCGCCAGCGAGTATGAGCAAACTCGTCACGCTCGGTGTGATTTTCGACCGCCTCAAGAAAGGCGAGTTGACACTCGAAGATACCTACAACGTAAGCGAGCACGCATGGCGTACCGGGGGGGCACCTTCTGGAACGTCAGCAATGTTTGCTGGTCTGGGCAAAGACATCTCCATTGAAGACCTTGTCAAAGGCATCGCGATCCAATCAGGCAACGACGCTGCGATCGTTGTTGCCGAAGGAATGTCCGGAAGCGAAGGCGCTTTTGCCAAGGTGATGACCGAATATGCGCGCAGCATCGGTCTAAAGAAATCAACGTTTGGCAATCCGACCGGCCTACCCCATCCAGACCAACAGATGACAGCGCGGGAAATTGCACAACTTGCCGACCACCTAATCCGCGACTTTCCCGAGTACTACCACTACTTCGGAGCGAGAAGGTTCCCCTATCAACCCGAAGGGCGCCGCAAGCCATACGCATTTTTTAACCGCAACCCGCTTCTCTCCGCCGGCATTGGCGCCGATGGCCTTAAGACCGGCTACGTCAAAGAATCTGGCTACGGGCTCGTAGGCTCTGCGATCCGCGACGGCAGACGGCTCATCGGTGTGGTCCATGGGCTCGCCAACCGATCTCAACGAAAGACAGAAGCCGTCCGGATGTTTCAGTGGGGCTTCAACAACTTCACTGAGTTTGAGATTTACGCACCGAACGAAGTGGTGGGAAATGCGCGCGTCTGGGGTGCAGAGAAGTTTTACGTGCCTCTGGTGGGTCAAGGCGCAATCAAAGTCCTTTTGCCCAAGAAACCTCTCAAACAACGGCTCACCGCTGAAATCGTCTATAACGCGCCGCTAAAACCACCCATCAAAAAAGGCCAACAGATCGCAATCTTGCGCGTGACGAGTGCGACCAATACCATCAACAACGTGCCGCTCTATGCTGCCGAGGATGTGGAACAGGGTTCGCTCGTACGCCGCGGGCTGGATTCCCTTGCAGTTATGGCTTGGCGCTGGGTCGCTGATCAGGCTAGCGACCTGTTGGAAAAGATCTAGCCGATGCAACGCCTGCAACGACCCGGGGCATCCCCATGAATCAGGGCAAACTCATCACCCTGGAAGGCGGAGAGGGCAGCGGAAAGTCAACGCAGGCCTCCCACATCATCGATCACCTGCGCGCTCGCGGTATCGAAGCCGTGCTCACGCGTGAGCCTGGCGGCGTACCGTTTGCAGAGCGTCTGCGCGACCTGATCTTACAAACGCCGCCAGCGTCCAGCGAGGCCGAGTTCCTGTTGTTCGCCGCCGCCCGTAGCGAACATATCGCTGAGCTTATTCAACCCGTTCTGGAGCTCGGACAGTGGATCGTCTGCGACCGGTATATCGATTCAACGCGTGTCTACCAGGGCATGCTCTCGAACATCGATATGCAACTCATTGCAACCATCGAGAACCATACCGTAGCGCCTTACTTCCCAGATCTCACTTTGATCCTAGATATTGATCCGGAGACTGGTAGCCATCGCACGATGATGCGAGGAGACACCAACCGATACGATCGAGCCAACGCATCGATCCACGAGCAAATTCGTCAGGGCTTCCTCGGCATCGCCGGCCATGAACCCGACCGCTGCGTTGTCATCGACGCATCCGAAAGCGAGAACGATATTGCCAGCAAGATTGCTGCAATCATCGACCGCCGTTTCGGACTCGTCCCTTAGTCGCTTGGAGTTGCTGTATGGCCCGCGCACCCGCAACCCAGGAGATCGAACCGGATCCCGAATCCGACGTTCTTGAGGGGTTTCCTCACCCGCGCGCGACCAGTCAGCTGTTCGGCCATCGCACCGCCCAAACCGAATTCGCATCGGGTATTGCGAAAAACAAAATCCACCACGCTTGGCTAATGACAGGACCACCAGGAATCGGCAAAGCCACCCTGGCTTACAAATTCGCCAAATGCCTCCTCGCAACGTCTGATGAACGTCAAGTGCACAACGGGCGCCTGGAAGTTCCTCAAGGGTCACAAGCAAACCGGCAGGTCGAAGCGCTCTCACACCCCGGCCTTCTCGTGCTCCGACGCCCCTACGAGCGCAAAACCAAACGATTCCTATCGGCAATCCCGGTTGATGAAGTACGGCGTCTGCGGTCCTTCCTCAGCCACCGCGCATCCGACGCAGCTTGGCGCGTCGTCGTGGTCGACACCGCCGACGACCTCAACGTCAACGCAGCGAACGCCCTTTTGAAGTCTCTCGAAGAACCTCCCGAACGCCTGGTATTCTTGCTACTTTCCTCCGAACCGGGCCGCTTGTTAAAAACGATCCGTTCGCGGTGCCGTAGCCTCGATCTCGACGCCTTGTCTCCAGAAGATCTCCAACAGGCCGCCCATCAAGCCTTTGCCACAAGCGGGCAACAAGAACCTTCTGAGAAAGCCTACCAAACCCTCGTGTCGCTTTCCCAAGGCAGCGTCCGAAGACTTGCTTCGCTGCACTTCGCCGGCGGACTCGATCTCAATAAAAAGATCATCGACGTCCTAAGCGCGATCCCTTCGACGCCCTGGTCAAAAGTCCATCAACTGGCAGAACAATTGGGGCCGGCAGCAGCAGAAGAAAAATATACGCTTTATCATCAGCTACTATTTGATTTCCTGGCAAAAATCGTGCGCAAAGCGGCACTCGGAGATGCTACCGGCAGCGACGGGGAAATTGCAGCACGTTTGATAAAACCGCATCAGCTTGCGTCCTGGGCAGCCTTGTGGGAAACACTCGCCCGAGAAGAGGCCGAGACCCGTGCGCTCAACCTTGACCGCAAGGCCTTTATCCTGGGAACCATTCAGCGGATTGAAGCAACAGCCAAGGCGTGAGCCTTCTCGGTTGTCAGCCCCGCTCCGCTCTTATCCATACACCAGAACTGGCCGCACGCATGCCGCAAACCAAACAGCCCTTTTACATCACCACGGCGATTTCATACCCCAACGGCGTTCCGCATATCGGACATGCCTATGAGGCCATCGCCACAGACGCCATCGCCCGCTTCGAAAAGCTCGACGGCAAAGATGTCTACTTCCTGACCGGCACCGATGAGCACGGCATCAAGATGCTACAAACGGCGCGCAAGGAGGGGCTGACGGCACCCGAGCTCGCAGACCGCAACACACCACGCTTTCAAGCGATGGTGGAAGCGCTGGGCTGCGCCAATGACGACTTCATTCGCACCAGCGAGGAACGCCATCACAACGCCAGCAAAACCATCTGGCAACGCATGGAAAAGAACGGCGACGTCTACGCGAGTAAATATGCCGGCTGGTATTCTGTCCGCGACGAAGCCTACTACGATGAAAGCGAACTAATCGAAGGCGAGGACGGCACCAACCTATCGCCGCAGAACACACCCGTCGAATGGGTCGAAGAAGAAACCTTCTTCTTCAAGCTCTCAGCATATCAAGACAAACTGCTCGCCCATTATGATGCCAACCCGGATTTCATCCTGCCGCCTGAACGTCGCAACGAAGTCGTCAGCTTCGTCAAAGGCGGCCTGCAGGATTTGTCAATTTCCCGCACCACTTTCGATTGGGGCGTCAAGGTTCCCGATCACCCAGACCATGTCATGTACGTCTGGGTCGATGCGCTAACAAACTACCTCACCGGCGTCGGCTTTCCCGATGATACCGATGGCCTCTTGAGCCGCTATTGGCCCGCCAACGTTCACGTCATCGGCAAAGATATCGTGCGCTTCCATGCCGTCTATTGGCCAGCGTTCCTGATGTCAGCAGGTGTGGTACTTCCAAAGCGGGTTTTTGCCCACGGCTTCTTGTTCAACAAGGGTGAGAAGATGTCCAAGTCGGTCGGCAACGTGGTCGACCCTTTCAACCTGATTGATGCCTATGGTGTCGACCAGGTCCGATACTTCTTCCTGCGCGAAGTCGCTTTCGGTTCCGATGGCAGCTACTCACATGACGCGATCAAGAACCGCACGAACGCCGACCTTGCCAATGACCTTGGCAATCTCGCCCAGCGCTCATTGTCGATGATCGGCAAGAACTGCGAAGGCAAGGTTCCGCAACCTGGTGACTTTACGGACACTGATAAAGCGATCCTTACCCAAACCGACGCGATTTACCAACACGCTAGAGCGGCAATGGACACCCAGGCGCTCAACAAATACCTCGATGCGGTATGGGAGGTTGTCGCCGAAGCCAATCGCTACTTCGCCGGCGAAGAGCCTTGGACGAAAAAGAAGACCGACTTCCAGCGCATGGAGACGATCCTCTATGTGACCGCAGAAGTCGTGCGCCAGGTCACGCTTTTGGCGCAACCTGTCATGCCAACCTCATGCGGCAAGCTGCTTGACCTTCTTGCCGTCTCTGAAGATGCGCGCGACTTCACGCACCTGGGTGAAGCAGGCCGCCTGCAACCTGGAACGGAGCTCCCGGCCCCAAGCGGCGTATTTCCACGCTACATCGAACCTGAAGAGCAAGAGCGGCGGGCCCAGCAGGAAAAGAACGGCAAAGGCAAGAAGTAGAAAGGCTGAACGGCCCAGAATGAGAGCTACAACCCGTTGCGCGCACGAATGCCACCTGTGCTCAGCGCGGCATAATCTCTCGGACCGCTTGGTCTGAAGCCTGAATGCGCTATTCAACCTGCAGCAGCTTGCAAGAGATCCGAATATGCTAGTCGATCATCATTGCCATCTCGACTTCCCGCAATTCGCCGAAGACATGGACGGCGTTGTTGCCCGCGCGCGCGCAGCGGGCGTCGGCACCATGGTCACGATCTCCACCCACATCCGCCGCTTCGAGACCTACAAAGCCATCGCCGAAGCCTACGACAACATATACTTTTCCGTCGGCACGCATCCTCACAATGCCGACCAGGAACTCGACATCCCGCTGGAAGAAATCATCCGCCTCTCACAGCACCCAAAGTGCGTAGCCGTTGGCGAAGCAGGCTTGGATTACTTCTACCAGCACGCCCCGCGCGAAGCTCAAGCCGAAGGTTTCCGCCGTCACATCGCAGCCGCCAGAGAAACCGGCCTACCGCTCGAAATCCACGCGCGTGATGCTGACGATGATACGGCTGCAATCCTGACAGAGGAGCATGCCAAAGGAGCCTTCCCTGCCGTCCTGCATTGCTTCACTGGAGGCAGAGAACTTGCTATGCGCGCGGTAGACCTCGGCCTCTACGTTTCATTTTCAGGCGTCGCCACGTTCAAAAAAGCTGAGAACCTGCGCGAACTCGCTGCCGAATTGCCATTAGAGCGCATCCTCGTCGAAACAGACGCGCCTTATCTCGCACCGGTTCCCTTCCGCGGCAAACAGAATGAACCCGCCTACGTTGCCCACACCGCCAAGGCAATCGCAGACGCACGCGGCATATCGCTGGAAGCACTCGCCAAAGCAACCACCGAAAACTTCTTCCGCGCTTACACCAAAGCCAAACGTCCCGCCAACCCACCACAGTTGGCCGATGCCGCGACAGGAGCCGCATGACCTATCGGTTGACGATTTTGGGCTGCGGCCCCTCAGGAGGTGTGCCCCGACTGGGACCGGACTGGGGCAAGTGCGAGCCATCAAACCCAAAGAACCGGCGTCGGCGTTGCTCGGTATTGGTCGACCGGTTCGAAAAGTCTGGCCGCACGAGTGTTCTCATCGACACCCCGCCTGACATCCGCGAACAACTAATCGATGCGCGCGTAACGAAACTCGATGGGGTCCTCTTTACGCATGATCATGCGGATCACACCCATGGGATCGATGACCTGCGCATGGTCTGCTACGCCATGAGAAAGCGCGTCGATGTCTATTTCGACACACCAACTCAAGACAGCCTGATCTCGCGTTTCGATTATTGCTTCCAGACAAGAGAGGGGAGCGGCTATCAGCCAATCCTACGCCCTCACCTGATTGAAGCCGGGGACTACGTGACCATCGAGGGCAACGCCGGACCGGTCAAAGCGCATATCATTCCGCAGATCCACGGCGAAATCCCGTCCCTCGGATTCCGCTTTGGCAAGCTCGCTTACTCGCCTGATGTCTCCGCATTCCCTGATGGCGCGCCAGAGTTACTTAAAGATCTGGATGTCTGGATTGTCGACGCGCTCAGGCACACCCCGCACGTCAGTCATTTCCACTTGAACCGTGCGCTGGAATGGATCGACCGCCTCAAGCCCAAACGCGCCATTCTCACACACATGACGACCGACCTCGATTACGACGCGTTACGCCGCTCGCTGCCTAAAGGCGTAGAGCCCGCCTACGACGGTATGACTATCGAATTCGACGGCAAGTTTCCGCAGTAACGCCGGCTGCCGTGAAACCCAAACTCTCATGTGCGACCTGCGCCCACCTCAACCCTCAGCTTGTTTTGCAGCAAGGTAGTCAGGAACACTGAAGGTCTCACCATTGGCCTCGACTGAGGGCAAACAGAGATCCACAAATAGCGGCGCAACATCTTCCGGCTGCGGCAACGTTTCGGGATCTTCACCAGGAAACGCCTTCGCCCGCATCCCTGTCGCCACCCCGCCTGGGGAAACGATATTGACCCGCATAGCGGAATTGGCCACTTCGGCGGCATAAGTCCGCCCCAGCGCTTCAATCCCCGCTTTCGAAACGGCGTACGGCCCCCAGAAAGCTTTCTTGCCCGACGCCGCGCGCGAACTGACGAAAATGACGCGCGCCGCGTCCGCTTTCTGAAGCAACGGATCGAGTGTGCGAACAAGCCGCCAATTGGCACTCAGATTAATCGCGATCACGTCGTTCCAAACCTTCTCAGTCACATGGCCGAGCGGCGACAACGAACCCAAAATACCCGCGTTAGCGACAAAGATATCGAGCTTGCCAAAGCGCTGGTAAAGCGTTGGGCCTAAACCATCAACGCGGTCGGTCTGCGAGAGATTGAGTGGAATGATTGTCGCCGAAGATCCGCTAACCGCACGAATGACGTCGTCGGTCTCTTCCAAAGCACCGGCGACGCGCCCCTGGATGACAACATGCGCGCCTTCTTTGGCAAGCGCGACAGCGACAGCCCGACCGATGCCACGGCTCGCGCCCGTCACAAGAGCAACCTTACCCGCGAGCGCACCGCCCGCAGTCTTCTTTTCATTCGAAGCTTCCGTCGTGTTCAAAGATCTGCCACCACATAGAAATCAGAGGGATAAGAAGGCACCACGACCATCAGCGCGCACCATCGAGCTCAGCCTCATTGCCCTGCTCGCCTTGAACCGCCTTGCGCGCAGCCTCACGAGCTTTCTCAAACAGTGGCGTCGCTTTTTCACGAGCGGTCTCAGATATCTCGACGAACCGTTCCGCACCCGTGGCTGTCAACTCGCGTGTCCGCTTTAAAACCCGGGCGAATATGCTTGCCTTTGGCAGTAACTCCTGCCCCCGCAAACCGCTAACAACATCGTCCATTTTGCGATGGCTTTGACGCGCCGCATCGTCAGATAGGTTCTCGGTCTCACCTGTAAAGACGACCAGTGGCGTGCATGCTGTGACGACCTTCTTTCCGCTCGACAACCAGCCTGCATTCGCAACCTGAGTTTCCTGCGCAAAGTAGACCTCAACCCCATCAACCTTCTGCCGAAGGATCGTGCGGTCGATGACAGGAATAATGTGGCCACCTCGGTCACGCACCAGCTTGAAGCGTTCATTGCTTGGATCGGGAAACTGAACAAACAGTGCGAGCGTCTTATCAGAACTCAGTGCAATCTTGATTGCTTCATCGGTGTTGGCTGCAAAGATGACATCCCGTATCCGCCCCACACCGTAAGGGTCAATCTCTTGGAGATAACGGAAGGTCGCAGCACTCCCGGAACCACGCGGAGGAAGTATGACCCGCAACTCATCGGCCTGCACGGCAACCTCGCCGTAGTTATCGAGTGACTTGTCCTTTGCAACGGCAAAAAGGCACTCACGAACATCATCGCGGCGCAACCGGACGAAGCTCGAAGCCCCGCCAAACTCGGGTGCCTTAAGCGCAAATACATCAAGCTGACCGTACCCCAATTGCATAGGATCACCGGCCACCCGCTCCATATTCGAAACCGTACCCGCACTGGTCTGGCAACGTGCCGATAAGCCGTTGGCTTTCATCTTCTCTTTCAGCGTCGGGCAAAACTGGGAATGATAAGCCCCGGTCTCTCCACCAGTGTTGATGACGAATTCCTGCGCCAACGCAGTCGAAGCAGAGAACGCCATGGCCCCCGCTACCGAAACCACAAAAAACGAAAGACCCTGACGCATGATCCTAACCTCCCGGTTGAGCGTCGCAACCCTGGGAGCTTCACAATAAATCCCAGACTGCGGCCATCTAAGCCGCGCCAATAGTCAACCGGAAGCCGCTGATGTCAACAACACGATCGCATACTGCCGAATTCAGCGAGGTCCGAAAGGGTGGTTGGATATTCGCCTGTAAAGCAATGATCCGACAGTTGCGGGTTAGTGTTATCCCGTCCGCCCTCAATCCCAATCGATCGATAAATGCCATCGACGCTGAGAAACGCTAGGCTGTCGGCCCCCATGCATTTGCACATCTGCTCCAAAGTGTTTCGCGCGGCAAGCAGATCGCCAGGTTCGGGCGTATCAATTCCATAGTAGTCGGAATGCATGATTGGCGGCGATGCGATGCGCATATGAACCTCTGTGGCCCCCGCATCGCGAACCAGCTGCACGATTTTCCGCGATGTCGTCCCGCGCACCACGCTGTCATCAATCAGCACAATACGCTTACCTTTCAAGACGCCCGCATTCGCCGCATGCTTGCGCCGAACACCAAGCTCGCGAATGCGTTGCTCAGGCTGGATGAAGGTACGTCCGATATAGTGGTTGCGGATAATTCCGAAGCCAAACATCAGTCCAGCTTGCTCCGCATAACCCAACGCCGCCGGCACGCCTGAGTCGGGGATCGGGACAACAACATCCACATCCGCAGGGCTTTCGGCAGCCAACTGCCAGCCCATGCCCTTACGCACATCATAAACGGACTGACCTGACACAAATGAATCCGGTCGCGCAAAATAGATGTACTCAAAAACGCAAGGTTGCGCTGGGCGCTGCTCAAACGGCCGGATTGAATCTATGCCGTCGCGAGAGATGATAACGACTTCGCCATTCTCAATCTCACGAACGAACGCCGCACCGATCATGTCGAGTGCACAGGTTTCGGATGCCAAGACATAACTGCCTTCCAGTTTGCCGAGCACCAACGGACGAATGCCAACCGGATCACGTGCGCCAATCAACATGTCCTCGGTTAGCGCAACAAACGCATAAGCGCCTTCAATCTGCTTCAAAGCATCAATGAACCGGTCAACAACGCCGCGTTCTCGAGATCGCGACACAAGGTGCAAAACAACTTCGGTATCGGACGTCGACTGGAAGATGGCACCCTGTTCGACAAGGTTGCGCCGCAGGATGGCCTGGTTTGTCAGATTGCCATTGTGGGCAATCGAAAACCCGCCCGTCGAAAGATCCGCGTAAAGCGGTTGCACATTTCGCAGGGCCGTCTCACCGGTCGTCGAGTAGCGGTTATGCCCAATCGCAGCATCACCCTTCAGGCGCTCCAGCACTTTCCGCTTGTTAAAGTTATCTCCGACAAGACCCATGTGACGCTCAAGGTGAAAGAGCGGTCCTTCCGTCGTCGCGATCCCGCAGGCTTCCTCACCACGGTGTTGAAGCGCGTGAAGCCCGAGCGCGGTCAGCGTCGCGGCTTCTTCATGCCGAAAGATACCGAAGACACCGCACTCTTCGCGCAGCTTGTCATCATCATCGACATCGATGGACAAAACGCCATCAGCACCCATGCCCAGTTTGTTCATGTATCCCGCCACTTCATTTGCCATGATAGCCTCCAACCGGGTCGCCAAACCCCGGTTTCATCACAGTGCATTGCGCAGGCGCACGGCGGCCAAACGACAGACCGCAAATTCCCGACGTGACAGATATATGTCAGACGGCGACGTCTGTTAGTACCCGCATTTATTGACCATTGGTCGCATCAGGTCTGATCGGCCGCAACGGGATCTGGTTTATCGGTTGCCCGATCGATCAGCGGCACGACGTACGCGATCAAGAAGCCACGCAGAGATTCACCGGTCGAAACGATGTAGGGGCGGGTTATAGCGTCGCGAAACCAGGGGTATTGCTGCTCTTCTTCCGGAACAAAGTTCATCGCCAACATGTACGGGATGACGACGATGATGAACCCGCGGATCAGGCCAAAGCCAAACCCGAGAATCCGATCCACCATGCCCACTTGGCTATCAAGAATTGTATCCGAGATCCGCGCCGTAATCAGATGGACGATGATCAGCACGATCAAAAATAGAAGGCCGCCAATAACCCCTTGCGCAACATATAGCCCGCTACCTTCAGGCTCAAGCCCCATTTGAACCGCCACCTCGGCAGCGAACTTGCGGTGATTGAGGACAAAATAAAGGACCGCCAAACCAGCGATAATCCAGGATAGGATCGCTAGGAGTTCCCTTGTTAAACCACGGTAAAGTGCCAACAGGCCCGAAATCAACGCAATGGCAATTACGCCGATATCCAAATAGGTCAATGGACCGATCATAACCTTCTGATCTCCAAAGCGCCCGTCGGGCTTCCCCCAGTTTTTCCCGGTGTTTTCACTGGCACGGCGCTATAGTCTCTGCAAGCTGTTTGAGGTGTTTATAGCGGTCAATCTCCAGACCCAGGCGTTTTTCGTCCAAATCTCCGGCCGCCGGCACGACAGCCTTTGAAAACCCAAGTTTTTGGGCTTCTCTCAGCCTTGCCGGCGCATGAGACGCCGCACGAACGGCCCCAGACAGCGAGATTTCGCCGAAATAAACCCGGTCTGTCGAAAGCGGAACACCTGAAAATGACG
Organism: Filomicrobium sp.; assembly: GCA_040219445.1. Classification (GTDB taxonomy): domain Bacteria; phylum Pseudomonadota; class Alphaproteobacteria; order Rhizobiales; family Hyphomicrobiaceae; genus Filomicrobium. The sequence goes on from JAVJSM010000004.1 coordinate 475,964, forward strand.
ACAACAGGGCTGCCGCAGCGGCAAGATCCGCCGCAGGCTCTGAGATTTTCAGGCCGCCAGCAACGTTGAGATAAACGTCGCACTGCGCCAGCGACACGCCGCAACGCGCATCAAGAACCGCCAAAACCATCGACAACCGGTTGGCATCCCATCCCAAAACCGCACGCCTCGGCGTCCCAAGCGAAGAGGGTGCAACCAGAGCCTGAAACTCCACGAGTAGAGGTCGGGTCCCTTCCATACCCGCAAAGACTGCCGCCCCAGGCGCATCTTCATCGCGATCGCCGAGAAACAGTTCCGACGGATTGGCAACCTCCCGCAAGCCCTCCGAAACCATTTCGAACACACCGATCTCATTGGTCGGACCAAAACGATTTTTCACCGTCCGCAGAATACGAAAGGCATGCCCCTGTTCACCTTCGAAGTACAACACCGCATCGACCATGTGCTCGATGACTTTCGGCCCGGCGATGCTTCCTTCCTTAGTGACGTGCCCGACTAATATGAGAGAGGAACCTGCCTGCTTGGCATAGCGAATAAGGCTTTGCGTTGCCGCACGCACCTGAGAAACAGTCCCTGGTGCAGCTTCCAATGCGTCTGCCCAAAGCGTTTGGATGGAATCGATAATAATGAGGTCGGCCCGCGACCCGCCCGAGAGCGTCGCGAGAATGTTCGCGAGGTTCGTTTCGGCCGCCAGCTCAACGGGCGCATCTGCAAGGCCCAACCGCTCTGCCCGCAACCGGACCTGCGCAACGGCTTCCTCTCCTGAAAAATAGACAGCACGTCCGCCGTTCTTTGAGATGGATGCGGCCACCTGCAGAAGAAGGGTGGACTTTCCAATACCCGGCTCACCGCCAATCAAAAGCGCTGAGCCAGGGACAAACCCGCCGCCCGTAACGCGATCCAGTTCGTCGATCCCGGAAGTGAAGCGCGGGGTTTCTTTGGTCTCACCCTTGAGGCTTTCAAGCGTAACAGCCCGACCCTTCTTGCCTCCACCCAACCCGCTGCCGGGAGCAGCGGCAGCATTCTGTTCCTCGACCAGCGAATTCCACTCTCCGCAGTGCGGACATTTGCCCGCCCAGCGCGGCGAAACTCCGCCACAGCTCTGACAGACAAACTGAACCTTTGCCGCCTTTGCCATCGCGCTAGCTTTCCCCGGCACCGCTCTGTTCGCCGCCAACATAGACGCGCGTTAGCCTCGGACTGAGGCGAGTTAGAATCTCGTACCCAATGGTGCCCGCAGCAATTCCAACATCTTCAAGCGTAATCGTCGGCCCGATCAACTCGACCCAATCGCCGCGCTCAACAGTGATGTCTTCAAGGTCGGTGATATCAACGGTGATGAGATCCATCGACACGCGCCCCACAATCGGTGCCAACCGACCGTTGATCGCGACATGACCGCCAAGTTCATTCGTCCCGGCGCTCAAGTGGCGCGGAACTCCATCAGCATAACCGGCAGCCAACACAGCCAATTTGGTTACGCGATCCGCAACAAACGTCGCGCTATAGCCGACCGACTGCGTCGGAGCCAACTCGCGAACCTGCAAAACTCGCGAGTAAACGCTCACCACCGGGGAGACCGGGCAATTGCGGTTGGGATGGGTCTGGCCGCCATAAAGCGCATATCCGGGCCGCACGAGCTGAAAATGAAACTCAGGCCCGAGCATCAAGCCGTCAGACGCAGCCAGGCTGAGCGCAACTGACGGCAACAACGGCTGCAGACCGTGAAACACTGACAATTGCTGCTGGTTCTTTGGGTGGTCCGGTTCATCGGCACACGCAAGGTGGCTCATCACCAACTTAACGTCGAGGCGGTCAAGCAAATGCATGTTGGCGGCAAATTCGCGGATTTCCGCCGTACTGAGACCCAGCCTATTCAAACCGCTATCAACGTGAAGCGCGCACCCTACAGGCTCATTACGCGAGGGGGCCATCTGCCCCCACTCAATCATTTCCGGAAGGCTCGACAGAACGGGAAGCGCCCCACACTCCAAGAACGCTGGTGCCGACCCAGGCAGCACACCATCGAGAACAAAAACCTGCGCGTCTGGTGCCAGCTTGCGCACCTCGCGCGCCTCCTGCACCGTCGCGACAAACAGCGTCTTCGCCCCGGCATTCACCAATGCAGGTACGCAGGCGCTCGCACCTAGCCCATAGCAATCCGCTTTCACAACCGCGGCACATTCAGCCGGCGCGACCCGGTCACGAAGGCATTGCCAGTTGCGCCCCAGGAAGTCGAGATCGATGATAATCGCGCCACAAGCTTCAGAGGGAACCATCACCCCATCGCGCGGACCAGCTATCAACGTCTCAGGCGCTGTTGCGCGCGAGGTCATGATTGTCCCTGACCCGCGAGCGGGTGGTCACGGTCAAGATTGTCAAACCGAGTAAACTCGCCAGTAAACTGCAAACGCACGCTCCCTGTCGGACCATGACGTTGCTTGCCGATAATGACTTCACCAATACCCTGCACAGCTTCGAGCTCCGCTTGCCATTTCTGATGCGCCTCGACCTCGTTGATTGAGGGCTCGCGCCTCGAAACGTAATATTCTTCCCGGAACACAAACAAGACAACATCGGCATCTTGCTCGATCGAGCCCGATTCACGCAGGTCAGAGAGCTGCGGGCGTTTGTCGTCGCGTTGCTCGACCTGACGCGACAGCTGGGACAGCGCGATCAGCGGAACTTCCAGCTCTTTCGCCAGCGCCTTCAGGCCGGTGGTGATCTCCGTAATCTCCTGGACACGCCCGGCACTCGCCTTCGCAGCAGACCCTGACAACAGCTGGATATAGTCGACAATGAGCAGATCAAGCCCACGCTGACGCTTCAGTTTGCGCGCTCGAGCTGCCAACTGCGCAATCGAAATACCACCAGTCTGGTCGATGAACAGATGCGCCTGCGACAGACTTTGTGATGCCAGCACCAAGCGGCGCATTTCTTCTTCGTCGATCTTACCGCGTCGGATTTTGTTCGACGCAATCTCGGCCTGCTCGGAAAGGATACGCGAGGCCAGCTGCTCAGCCGACATCTCAAGCGAGAAGAAGCCAACCACAGCCGGTTCTGCAGGTCCGTCCGGGTTTTCTTGAAAACGCTGCAGCCGCTTCTGCGACGCGACATTAACCGCGATGTTTGTTGCGAGCGCCGTCTTACCCATCGATGGACGACCCGCAAGGATGATCAAATCCGACGGCTGCAAACCACCCATCATGCCATCAAGGTCAATCAGGCCACTCGGCAAACCAGACAAGTCAGACCCGCGCATCCGCGCATTGTTAGCAACCTCAATCGCCTGATCCATTGCGGTCGGGAAGTCGAGGAAACCCTGCCCGTACTTGTCCTGCTCAGCGATCTGATAAAGAAGCTTCTCAGCCTCTTCGACCTGAACCTTCGGCGGCTGGTCAACCGGGCTGTCATAAGCCGTGTTGACCATATCCTCACCGATCAGAATAAGCCTTCGCCGCGTCGCCAGGTCATGGATCGTGCGCGCATAGTCACGGGCGTTGATGATGGTCGTCGCATTCTCAGCCAACCGCCAAAGATACTCCGGCACGGTGAGGTCATCGTCGATTGGCTCAGCGTTCTCAAAAAACGTTCTGAGCGTTGTCGGCGTCACCGTTTTGCTTGCAAAGATGAGCTGCTGGATCGTTTCGAAAATGTTGGCGTGCAGAGGATCGTAGAAGTGCTCCGCCCGCAGGAAGTCGGAGATCCGGTCCATGACCTCGTTATTCACGAGGATCGCCCCAATCAGGGCTTGCTCCGCCTCAATGTTATGCGGCACTTGGCGGAAGCTTACAGGCTCCTCGGCTTGCGAGGCGGCTTTCAGCTGTTCGGTCGGAAGAAGGGCATGTTGCTGTGTCATGCCCTCCTCGTACGCGATTTCACGACCTCTCTCATTCGAGAATCATCGTCCCCATCGGCGTCAAGCAAAGCTTATCCAAGCTATGCACAATCGCCCGACAGGGATAGATCCCACAGGCGCTGGGCCATGAGGTCGAAAAATTCTCCCAAAACAGAGGCTTGAGAGATTCCGATGCAACTCAAACCAGTTGCAACGGATCGGAACAGAAAAGCTTAATCAGCCTTCTCTTCGCCCTCAGCAGTTGCCTCTTCGGCTTCGCCGCCTTCAACCGATTCGGCATCACCGTCTTCTTCCGCGTCAGGGTCGAAGGTTTCCAGGTCGAGTTCCTCGTCCTTGATAACCGTCACATCCTCACCACGCGCCTGACGCTCGGCTTCGTCATCGGTACGCGCAACGTTCATCACGACTTTGACGGAAACTTCCGGGTGCAGGTTAATTTCCACGTCATGCAGGCCGAGTTCCTTGATCGGCGAATTCAGGACAACCTGACGACGCTCAATCGAGAAACCGCCTTCGGAAATCGCATCGGCAATATCGCGGGTGGAAACCGAACCGTAGAGTTGGCCAGTATCGCCAGCTTGACGGATCGCAACAAACGTCTGTTCGTTCAGCTTCTCGCCGACAGCTTCGGCTTCGTTCTTTTTCTCAAGGTTATTGGCTTCGAGCTGAACGCGCTGCGTTTCAAAGTGCGCTATGTTGGCTTCCGTTGCTCGCATCGCTTTTTTCTGCGGCAGCAGATAGTTGCGCGCGTAGCCGTTTTTGACGTTGACGACATCACCCATCTGACCGAGGTGACCGATACGTTCGAGAAGAATGACCTGCATGGGATTACTCCTTGTTTTTTCTCTTGGTTGTCTGAAAGACCGCGCCGGTCTAAGCGGCGCTCAAATTGGAAGAACTGGGACTTGGTGTAGAGGTGAGATGATCAATCCTCGTCATCCGGCCTCCTTTCATCCTCCTGGCGCATAAAATCGCGCTTTAGCGGGGAAAAGGGTTCAGCCAAGCCGACCATCGCCAGGACCATCGAAAGGCCCGTATTGAACACGATCAATCCGAAATAGAGAGCCCACAAAATCCCAAACCGCCAGGCACTGCCGCGCGTCACGTAGTGGATGATGGCAAGTCCAAGCAGCACGTACATAAAGAACAGCGCCCCGGAGGCAGCTGAGGCCACCATCCCTGCAAATCCGCTCAAAACGGCCGTTAGACCAATGCAACCGGCGAGTAAAAGCGGCGTAATCGGCGGGTAGGTAAGTGCTGCCAAGTCAGGCCAGGGTCGCTCCAAAAATCCTGTCGACCGGATAATCCGCCCAGCCAGCCAAAGCTGAAACAGCATAAAGCCTGTAAGCATCATGCCAGACGCCGCAGGCATGAGGGCGATCGCAACTTTCGTCATCGCCTCCAGATGTTCTGCTGGAACCTCTTCGCCGCTACCTTGCTGCGAAAACGCCTGCTTAAGGGCCTCGCCCAAAATCTTCTCTAGATTGGCCTGCACCGTCGCAGCGTCAGATCCGAGCATGAGAAGCAATAGAACTGATAAGACTGTACCGAGCCCTGCAGCCCATAAAACAATCCGGCCGACCGGATACCATTGCGTTACGGCAGCGCCCCCGCTTTGCGCTGGGCCCGTGCGGTTCATAAGCGCGAAATAGGTGAGGAGAACAGGCGGACCAAACTGGCTGCCAGCAAGCAGAAGCCCCACAACGGCGCCGCCAAGAAGCGTGATGGCAATCCCACCCGTCAGCGCCGCAATAGCCGCCGCAGGCCAGCCGTAACGCAGCCCGGCCAGATAAACCGGAAGCGGCGCCAGCAACAGCATGATGAACTGGATCGCTGGAGGACCGTTGGTCACAGACATCAATGCAACAAAGGCAATGAGACCGGCACCGATGCCAAATAGGAAAGGCTTGTTCATAGCCTGGAGCTGTCCCGCGGTTTGCGCGGTTAGAGCTGACACTCGCCATCTAAGACGGCTTCAACCCAACCATTGATGATCTCGTAACCGGCAGCAGAACAGTTGGCCCGCCGCCGGTGAAGGTCTTGGAATTACTTAATCACGTATGGCAGAAAACCAAGGAAGCGGGCACGCTTAATTGCGCGAGCCAGTTCACGTTGTTTCTTAGCCGAAACCGCCGTGATGCGGCTTGGAACGATCTTGCCCCGCTCAGAAACGTAACGACCCAGCAGGCGTACGTCCTTGTAGTCAATCTTCGGAGCGTTATCGCCAGAAAACGGACAGGTCTTGCGACGACGGTTGAATGGGCGGCGTGGTGCTGCTGACATCGATTATTCTCCCGCTGGCTGGCTGTCGCGATTTTCGCGGTCGGGACGCGGACCACGCGGGCCACGTGGACCACCACCACGGCGATCGCCACGATCACCGCCGCGCGGACCACCACGACCACCACGCTCGTCGCGGTCAGGCTTACGCATCATGACCGAAGGCTCGGTCTCATGCTCATCAACACGGATCGTCATGAAGCGGATGATATCGGTAGAAATACGCATCCGACGCTCCATCTCATCGACAGCAGCCGGAGACGCATCGATGTTGAGCATCGTGTAGTGCGCTTTGCGGGATTTCTTGATCTTATAGGCGATCGACTTGAGGCCCCAGTACTCGGAGCGAACGACTTTGCCGCCAGCTTCTTCAAGGATACCGGAAAATTCTTTGGTCAATTGCTCGACCTGAGCTCCCGACGCGTCCTGACGCGCAAGGAAGACATGCTCATAAAGCGGCATGTGTGCTTGCCTTTCTCTTCGTTCAAATTGTCGCCCGGCGCATAGCCCCTTGCGGACCCGGCACCCAAACCGGCCACAAAGCCGTAAGGGGTGAAGAAAGGCCCACCAGGATACCCACGAGAGCGAAGACACCGGAAGCCGAGCTGGATGCTCTACCTATAGTTGCCTGCGGCCAATCGACAGCAGTAGACACAACTAAAAGTCCTTCCGTTCAGCCTTCAACCGGACGGGAAGCCGGTCTTATACCCTGATTTTTCTTGGAAGCAAGCAGGAATTACAGCTCAGCGTCCCCACGAGCGCATAAGCAATTCGCCGTCCGCCTTGTGTCTAACAAGACGAGTGTACCAACCGCAAAACGGTTCCAGCTGCTTGACTTGAAGCGCCAAGCTGTGCTCTTGCCGCTCCCAACACCCCCCGCAATGACGTTTTTATGGCAACCCAAAGGGCGAAATGAGCACGGCATTTGTATTTCCAGGACAAGGCAGTCAGGACGTCGGCATGGGCGCCGAACTCGCAAAGGAGTTTGCTTGCGCACGCCAGGTGTTTGAAGAAGTCGACGAAGCTTTGGGCCAGAAGCTCTCGGCAATCATGTGGGAAGGTCCAAAAGAGACCTTAACCCTTACTGAGAACGCCCAACCAGCACTGATGGCTGTCTCATTGGCCGTTATGCGCGTTCTGGAAGCTGAACACGGCTTGAAACTATCCGAGCGGGTCAAATTGGTTGCAGGCCATTCTCTTGGGGAATACTCAGCTCTCGCAGCGGCCGGAGCATTAAGCCTCACAGATGCGGCTAAACTTCTGAAATTACGCGGACAAGCCATGCAAAAAGCCGTACCGGTCGGCGAAGGCGCAATGGCCGCTCTGCTCGGCGTGAACTACGAAACCGCACTTAAAGTCGCTGAAGAAGCAGCCCAGGGCGATGTCTGCCAGGTTGCTAATGACAACGACCCGACCCAGATCGTCCTGTCCGGCCACAAAACCGCAATCGACCGTGTCGCTGAAGTGGGCAAAGCCCACGGCGTCCGCCGCGCGGTGCCACTGCCTGTTTCCGCGCCTTTCCACTGTGCGCTGATGCAACCTGCCGCAGATGCAATGGCCGAGGCACTTGCCAACACCGAGATCAAAGCTCCAGCCGTTCCTGTTGTCAGCAACGTACTCGCCAGCCCTGTCACCGAAGCAACAGACATTGCCAAGCGTCTCGTGGAACAGGTCACCGGAACTGTCCGCTGGCGCGAAAGCGTTCTCTACATGGCAGAAAACGGCATCACAGACGTCTACGAGATCGGTTCAGGTAAAGTGCTGGCCGGACTGGTAAAACGCACGGCCAAAACCCTGAACTCCGCCAGCATCGGTACACCAGCGGACATCGCGACACACGCGGCCGCATTCACCGCATGATTTTGACCAGGCCAGCCAGCCCGTATGGCCGGCCAGATAAGGGACTACGATGAACCAGATGTTTGATCTGACCGGAAAAAACGCCCTTGTCACCGGAGCCACCGGTGGCATCGGCGGCGCCATCGCCAAAGCCTTCCATGCCGCTGGCGCGACGGTTGCGATTTCCGGACGCCGCCAAGACAAACTTGAAGAACTGGCCGCCGAGCTCGGCGAACGCGTCCACATCTTGCCCTGTGATCTCGCAGACCGTGAAGCCGTTGGCAAGTTGGTCGACGAAGCGGTCTCCGCGATGAGCCGCCTCGACATCATCGTGAACAACGCCGGTCTCACCCGCGACAACCTCTTCATGGTGATGAAAGATGACGAGTGGGACGACGTTATTGCCGTCAACCTGACTGCCACTTTCATGCTGATGCGCGCCGCATCCCGCCACATGATGCGCAACCGCAGCGGATTTGGTCGCGTCATTAACATTTCGTCGGTATCCGGCGTCTTCGGCAACCCCGGTCAGGGCAACTATGCCGCATCCAAATCAGGTATGATCGGCATGACAAAGTCGCTCGCTCGCGAAGTTGCTTCACGCGGCATCACAGCCAACTGCATCGCCCCGGGCTTCATCAAGACTGAGATGACTGCAGCGCTGAATGAGAAACAAACCGAAGAGATATCCAAAATGATCCCAGCCCAGCGCTTTGGCGAAGCCGACGATATCGCCGCTGCAGCTCTTTATCTCGCAAGCGCCTCAGGTGGGTATCTGACCGGCCAAACCCTGCACGTCAACGGCGGCATGGCAATGGTCTAAGAGGACACAAAAAGCACCGTAATCAGCCTAATGACGCCCTGCACAAGCGGGTTTCGCGGCATTTCGGCCCATTTGCGCACCAACTGGCCAAGCTTTATGAAGTGTGTTAACGAGCCATCGCTTTATCTTCAAAACAACTTGCCCCGAAGCGGGCAAAAAACGAGGATGATGAAGCTGCCGGCAAGCCCACAGACTCACGGCCACCTTAGAAACGGGTTGCGCTCTGCAGGTCGGCTGACCGGGGGAATTTGAGAGTTTGTCGGAGCCGTCCGGTTCCATCAGAACCGTCAAGCAAACGAAAGAGGACGAGAAACAAATGAGCGAAGTCGCAGAGCGCGTGAAGAAAATTGTGGTCGAGCACCTTGGTGTCGAAGCAGAAAAGGTCACTGAATCGGCCAGCTTCATCGACGATCTGGGCGCAGACAGCCTCGATACAGTCGAACTGGTCATGGCTTTTGAGGAAGAATTCGGCTGCGAAATTCCTGACGACGCTGCAGAGCACATCCTGACTGTTGGCGACGCAGTCAAGTTCCTCGAGAAAAACGCAGCCTAACATCTGCACCAAACCTCTCCCGGCATCGCCACTGCGATATCATTTTGGGAAGGGCCACCTCGTACTTTGGTCGTTATGCTGCACCTGACGAACAGTCGTGCAGATAGACTTGAGACCGGCTTCGGGCGCATCAGCCAAAATGCGGGCGCCCGATCCCGTCTGATTGGGAAAGGAAGCCATGCGGCGCGTCGTCATAACCGGTTTGGGCCTCGTTACTCCACTCGGCTGCGGTGTGGATGCAAGCTGGAGCCGCCTACTGGCTGGCAAAAACGGTGCTCGCCGCGTCGAAGAATTCGAAGTCAACGACATCGCATCCCAGATCGCATGCTTCGTTCCACGCGGCGCAACATCCGACGGTCTCTTCAACCCAGATGACTGGATGGAGCCCAAAGAGCAGCGCAAGGTCGACGCGTTCATCACCTACGCCTTGGCTGCCGCCGATCAGGCGATGGAAGATTCGGGCTACAAAGCCGATACCCAAAACAAGCAGGAACGCACCGGAGTCCTCATTGGCTCTGGCATCGGTGGCCTGAGCGGAATCGCAGACACCTCGATCCTGCTGAAGGAAAAAGGCCCACGGCGTATTAGTCCGTTCTTCATCCCCGGACGCCTTATCAACCTTGCGTCCGGTTATGTCTCAATCCGCCACCAGCTCAAAGGTCCTAACCACGCAGTCGTTACAGCCTGCTCGACCGGGGCCCACGCAATCGGGGATGCAGCGCGCCTGATCCAGCTAGGCGATGCTGATGTGATGGTTGCTGGCGGTACCGAAAGCCCCATTTGTCGGATCGCACTTGCTGGTTTTGCGGCCTGCCGTGCTTTATCGACAAACTTCAACGACGATCCACAACGCGCATCACGCCCGTACGACAAAGATCGCGACGGGTTTGTGATCGGCGAAGGTGCCGGCATTGTCGTTCTGGAAGACTATGAGCACGCCAAAGCTCGCGGCGCACGTATCTACGCCGAAGTCATCGGCTATGGCCTCTCTGGCGATGCCTATCACATCACGGCACCCGCCGAAGACGGCGACGGTGCCCACCGTTGTATGAAGTCGGCATTGAAGCGCGCTGAAATCGATGCGGGCGAAATTGACTACGTCAATGCTCACGGCACATCGACCCCGATGGGCGATGAAATCGAACTCGGGGCTGTCGAGCGTCTGTTTGGTAATACCGCAGCCAAGCTCTGCATGTCTTCGACCAAATCGGCAATCGGACACCTTCTCGGTGCTGCCGGAGCGGTCGAAGCAATCTTCTCCACCTTGGCGATCCGCGACAATATCGCGCCACCGACCCTGAACCTCGACAATCCTTCAGTCGAGACGCCAATAGACCTCGTGGCGCACGAAGCCCGCAAGACGGAAATCAACACGGTTCTCTCCAACTCCTTCGGGTTTGGCGGAACCAATGCTTCGCTCGTATTGCGCCGCGTCGACGCATAAAACGCCCGGTTTATCCGGGCGCTGCCCACCCGCCATTTTGATGCCGGAATTCTCCCGCTCCAATCCTCCCGGAAAACGATTCTGAGACGACTATAGGGCGAAATCAGCGACTCGGTTTTGCCCCGCTTTAAAACGAAAACCGGCACAACGCCTGGTTTATTGGGGCGTAGGCAATTCAGAATCAAATGTATGATGCGCTGCGCGCGAGACACGATTCGCTAGGCCAGCTGATCAAGCCCTAGCGCGCACCTCTTTACTGGTCGCAACCGTGAAAAACAGGGGTCGAGTATGGCACAAACCGACCGCTTAACGGGCTTAAACAAAACCGCCTTAAGCCGGACCAGCGTCAACCAAGATGCTGAATTCAACTTCGGGGACGAACAATGAGCGTGCGCCACCTCGGGCCGGAACTTCCAGATCCGCAACGCGGCATTCGTCCGCGCAGCCCCGCAGAAATGCTGGAGCCTTCCCGCGCACCTGCCCGTCCGAAGGGCCGTCGCAAACGCCGTGAATCCGGAAGCTTTGGCAAGTGGGTCCGCTTCACCAGCTCAATTTTGACCGTTCTCGTAATAATGCTGCTGGCCTTCAGCATGGCTTTCTTTGTTCTGCAGCACCAATACACGACCCCGGGACCACTCGCTGAAGAACGCACCATTATCATTCCGCGTGGTGAAGGCCGCCTGGAGATTGCCAAGCGTCTCGAAAATGAGGGCATCATCACCAATCGATGGTCCTTCATCGTCAACCATCTCGTGCACTCTTATCTCTTGAACGAACGTTTGGACATGAAGGCGGGCGAATTCAAAATCGCTCAGAACGCCAGCATGGAGCAGGTCCTCAAGACGATCGTTCACGGCAAATCGGTACAATATCGGATCACGCTTCCTGAGGGACTGACCAGCCAACAGATTGTCGGCCGTGTCTTGGCAGATGAAAATCTGACAGGCGATGTGACCGCAATTCCGTTAGAAGGCTCGCTGCTCCCAGACACTTATCCTTACGAACGCGGCGCCGATCGCCAGGCTATCCTCGATCGAATGGCCAACGCGCAAACAAAATTCGTCGAAGGACTTTGGGAAAAACGCCAAGAAGGCCTACCCATCAACAGCATGGAAGAAGCCCTCATCCTTGCGTCCATCGTTGAAAAGGAAACAGCCGTCGCCGAAGAGCGAGCAATGACCGCAGCCGTATTCATGAACCGGTTGCGCAAAGGTATGCGCCTCCAGTCAGACCCGACAATCATCTACGGCATCGTCGGAGGTAAAGGATCGCTGGGCCGTTCAATCACCAAATCGGACATCCAGACCAAGACGATCTACAACACCTATACGATCAATGGCCTGCCACCGACGCCAATCTGCAATCCCGGCCGCGAAGCAATTCTCGCTGTCCTCAATCCGGCGGCAACCAATGCCCTTTTCTTCGTCGCGGACGGAACAGGCGGCCATAAGTTCTCCGAGACTTACGCAGAGCACAGGAAAGCCGTTGCAGAGTGGCGGCGGATCGAGCGCGAGCAAAAGAAACAGGCGCAATCCAAACCTGCTTCGCCAGTAACAACCGTAGCCCCAACCAACGCGAATCCGCCTCAGGCTGAACCAGCACCCGTCACAACAACTGCTGACGCACCGCCTGTCGCCACGCCACCTCCGGAAACCAGTTCCGCACAAGAGGCGACTGTCAGCGGCTTGGTGGTGCCACCCGGCGGCATGCCATTGCCGGACCGCAAGCCCCAATAGGCAAGTTTTCAAGATGCCGCTGACAATTCCCGAAATTGAATTGTCCAAAAGTTCAGCCTGAGCTTGAAGACAAAAAAAATCTATAGAGAGCGTGCTAAGTCATTTCGGGAAACTCCGTTTGCCACCGCGCCGCGTTATGAAGTACACGGTCGTGAACGGCTCATATTCAATGAAGGCGCCAGATAAAAAGAGCGCCGGGAGGACGGCAGGATGCCTATTTTTAGCATGACCGGCTTTGCCCGTGTCGAAGGTTCAAGTGCGTCGGCGAGCTGGTATTGGGAGCTACGAAGCGTCAATGGCAAAGGCCTTGACATGCGTCTCAGGCTACCGAACGGTTTCGAAAATCTAGAACCAAAACTACGCCAAATCGCGCAAACAAAACTGACACGCGGAACGCTGCACGCAACGCTCAATCTGCAGCGCACGGCAAGTGCAATCAAAGTCACGCTCAATGAAGCCGTACTTGGGCAAGTGGTTGAAGCCGCCAAACGCGCCCGCGAGTTGACCGGCGGCGAGCTTCCAACAACCGCAAATCTACTCGCACTCCGCGGCGTTCTCGACATCGACGACCTCGACTCCATGTCGACCTCAGAAGACAACGAAGCGATCCTGTCGACGTTTTCAACGGCACTCGACGACCTTGTGACAGCACGCTCTGAGGAAGGGCAGCGCTTACAAAAGGTCATCGACGACATCCTCGCTGAAATCAGTCATCAAACCCAGATCGCGGAAACCGCACCAGCCCGCGCACCCGAGGCCATACGTGCAAAGCTCTCAGCATCTATTGCGCGCCTAATTGAAGCCGATCAGCAACTCGACCCTGACCGCCTGCATCAAGAAGCCGTCTTGATCGCAACCCGCTCCGATATCGAAGAAGAGATCAAGCGGCTAAAGGCGCACATCGAATCAGCCAACGATCTTTTACAATCAGGCAAGCCGCTCGGCCGTCGCTTCGACTTCCTCGCGCAAGAACTCCAACGTGAAGCCAATACGCTGTGTTCAAAGTCGAGTGACACGACGGTGACCGAAGCAGGGCTCGCTCTAAAGGTCAAAATCGACCAGCTGCGCGAGCAGGTCCAAAATCTCGAGTGATCGCCATGCCTGAAACAACAACACAAGAGCCTGATCGTCGTGGTCTTCTCCTCGTGCTGTCTTCGCCCTCCGGTGCTGGCAAGACAACGCTCGCCAAAAAGATCCTCGAAACGGAAGCCCAATCGCTGAAGATGTCAGTCTCTTTGACGACACGCCCAGCGCGACCCGGCGAAGTCGATGGCAAGGATTACTGGTTTGTTTCGCAAGACCGCTTCATGGAAATGCGTGACGCCGGCGAGCTTCTGGAGTGGGCGCAGGTGTTCGGGAACTATTACGCCACGCCACGCGCCAAAGTCGAGGCCGCGATCGAAAGAGGCGAGGACGTACTCTTCGACGTCGATTGGCAAGGCGCGCGTCAGATCTCCGAGGCGATGTCAGCAGATGTCGTACGCGTCTTCATCCTACCACCGAGTGGCGAAACGCTAGAAAGCCGCCTCACGACACGCAATCAAGATTCAGCTGAAGTCGTCGCCTTACGCATGGCCCAGGCCTCTGGCGAAATCAGCCACTGGAACGAGTACGATTACGTCATCATCAACGAAAAGGTTGATGCGTCATTTGCTCAGCTGCAATCCATCCTCGCAGCCGAGCGCCTCAAACGAACGCGCCGCACCGGCCTTGAAGGTTTCGTTGAAAAGCTACAAAGCGACCTCGGCAAATCGGTTTGGAACAAAGACGCAGGCGAATAGCACAACACGGTCACCCATCTGGGCATCGCTAAGCGCCAATCCATCCGCGGCAAACCGCGTTATTCGTCGGTCCCGTCAAACGCTGCAGCGAGCCGGGCAAAATCATCAACGCTCAGCTCTTCCGCACGCTGGGTTGGCTCGATCCCACACTTGTCGAGCAAAAGTTCAGGCATCGGCATCAACGCCTTCAGACTTTGCCGAAGCATCTTTCTGCGTTGCCCAAAAGCTGCCGCCGTCACCTTCGCCAACGTTTTGACCGACGCAGAAGGTTGTGGCACGTCAATCGGATGAAACAGCACCACGGCTGAACTCACTTTCGGCGGCGGTATAAACGCTTCCGGTCGAAGCCGAAGCGCGATTTCAGGCTTAGTCCGCCATTGCGCCAATACGGCAAGCCGCCCGTACGCCTTGCTGCCAGGCTGCGCGACAATGCGTTCGGCGACTTCTTGTTGGAACATGAGGGCCATGCGCGTGTACCAGGGTGGCCAAGGCTCCGCCTCTAGCCAGCCAACAAGCAAACTCGTCGCGATGGCATAGGGAAGGTTCGCAACAACGATAGCCTCCCCCGAATGTGGACCTGTCAGATCAACCCAATCCACATCCAACGCATCCCCCAATTCAATCCGCAATCTTCCTGGATACGCATCGGAAATCTGCGTCAACGCGAGTTGGCAACGCTCGTCCCGTTCAATCGCAACAACCTCACCGGCACCTTCCATCAGCAACCCGCGGGTCAAACCGCCTGGCCCAGGGCCGACTTCAACAACCAACCGGCCATCAAGCGGACCTGCAACCCGAGCAATACGCCGTGTGAGATTAAGGTCGAGAATGAAGTTCTGGCTTAGCGTTTTCTTCGCCGATAGCCCATGCTGTTTGATGACCTCCCGCAAAGGCGGCAATGGATCATCTGAACTAACACCGAATTTTGGTCGCGGGTCACCGACGTCCCGCTGAGACGTCTGTGGCCCACGATCGCGTGGGCCCGGGCCATCGTTTGCATCACCGGTCATGTCACCGGACCCTTAGCGATAGGGCGTATCGCCATGCGCTCTGCCATCAACAACGCTTGGATGAAACTCTCTGGCGAAGCCTTACCGTGACCAGCAATGTCGAATGCTGTCCCGTGGTCGGGAGATGTCCGCACAAACGGCAGCCCGAGCGTGACATTGACCCCTTTGTCGAATGCAAGCGTCTTGATGGGGATCAGCGCCTGGTCGTGATACATCGCAACCGCCACATCGTACCGTGACCGCGCTTCGGCATGGAACATCGTATCCGCTGGTAACGGTCCGGCCACGTCTAGCCCGCGATCACGAAGCCTCTGCAATGCAGGCGCAATCACGTCGATTTCTTCACGGCCTAACGCGCCATCTTCACCCGCATGTGGATTAAGCCCGCATACTGATATGCGCGGCTTCTCAATCCCAAATCTCTCCTGCAGTTCCCGGCAAGTGACCTCAATCGTCTCCTCAAGCAACTTAGCATTCAGCGTCGATGCAACTTGATGCAACGGTATATGGATCGTCGCGGGAACAACCATCAGCTCGTCACACGCCAGCATCATCACGGGCCGCCCTTTGAACTCAGGACTATGCAACTCTGATAGAGCCGCAAGATATTCGGTATGACCGGGATGCCGAAACCC
Source organism: Filomicrobium sp. (assembly GCA_040219445.1). GTDB lineage: Bacteria > Pseudomonadota > Alphaproteobacteria > Rhizobiales > Hyphomicrobiaceae > Filomicrobium. The sequence continues at coordinate 491,924 of JAVJSM010000004.1, forward strand.
CGCTCCATAGAGTACAGACTTCGCAATGGGGTTGGTCACCACGGCACAGGCTTGGCCTTTGAAGACTGCTTCAACACAAGCTTCGATAGAGGTCAGCACCGCACTTGCATTGGACGTATCCGGTTGCCCGGGAACGCTTTTCGTCCGCAACGGAATATCCACCACCGGCAACGCACGATCAAACCAACTAATGGCATCACGAGGGTCTGAGACCTCAATGAGGGTATCGCCGCCTGCAAAAGCTGACGCACGGTCGCGCAACATGTCCAGATTCGCATAGACACAGAACGATGGAAGTTCGCGCAAACCGCGCACGTGCCACGCTTCAAGTATGAGTTCAGGACCGATCCCCGCAGGATCTCCCATCGTCACCGCGAGCGGCAAACGAGCGGAACCAAATCCGCCAGCCTCAGGCTCAACCTCGGTCTGCTTCGACGGCGGTGCAGTCACTCAGCGATACTCAATATGAGCGTCCTGACGAAGGTCGTTGAGGTGCCGGGCAGCCAGAACCTGAAACTCCTTCTGACGCAGCTCTTCCTTTGCCGCATCTCGCTTGGTCTTGTCAGCTTCAACGGTGTTGCGTCCACACAAAACCCAAAGCTCAACGCCATTAGAACCAACCGACGGCGGTAGCATTTCCCCATCGCTCGCGTTGATCAACATCGTACGCGTCGGTTCCGGAATTCGCCCCGCCTTCGTCGGACCCATGTTTGAGAACCGAGCGCCGCCAGCCTTCTTAGCGAGACTGCCCGTTGTCGAACAACCTGTGAACTGGCTTCGCAGAGTGCTTGCTTCCTGCAACCGTCGCGCCAGCTCGGATTGGCCCAGGTTCTTCGCAAACAACAAGGTGATGCGTTGCACATTGAGCTGCGTTTCCGCGTCACCTTGGGTCTGGGCAACCATACGATCGAGATCACGGCTGGTGATGGCAACCCTATGACCGAATTGACGGCGAATGACGTTCTTCCATGAAATCATCGCCTTGAAGCGCGACTTCATCGAGTTAATGTCGCCGCCCGCTTTTTTCATGTACTGCGCAAACTGCTTCAGATTCATTTTGTTGCGCTGGGCGATTCCAGAAACGACCTTGTTGATCTCGTCTTCGCTGGCCACAACGTTGAGCCGCTTTGCTTCCTGAACTTTCAGCCGTTCCTCAATCAATTCGTTAAGCGCTTTTTTGCGCAGGCCCGGCATGATGCTCGCCCGAGCACTGGCCACAGCCCTCTTTTGCAACCGCTGCGCAAATTGCTTTTTCTTCTTCTCGAAAATCGCAAGTATCTGCTCTTTCGACTTCCCGGGATTGGCTTTGATTGTCTCCCGCAGGATACCGCGCAGCTTTTCTGTTGTGCTCTTAGCAGCAATCATACTCTTGAACTTGGCGCGCGCTTTGTCCTGCATGCCTCCGGCACTCAAGCCCAAGTAACGTTGACGCTGTTCGATTTCGTAATTGGTAATCGGCTCGTCATTGACAAGCACCGCAATACCCTGCGCCCGCTTGGAGCGGATCTTCACAACTGGCAAGGTCCGCTGAAAATCGTCAGCCGCAATAGCAGATACGCCCGCACCCGGACCTGCAGCAGCAACCTGGTCCGCCCAACCGAAACTACCGATACCAAAAGTGACCAATCCGGCCACTAGGCCGAACAATCCAATTCGAAGACGAGAAACGGTTCTGCCAGCCATCATATGGAGTCCTCAGCACTAAGTGAGCGTGTTTCACCCTGACCGTCAGCGCAGCAAACGCGCAAAATGATCTTATCCAAAACCCGGCTCTATTTCGGATCAGATCTCGTTATGGGCCATCTAAAGAGGCAGGTATAAGCCGCAACCACAGAGATCGCGAATCTGTCTCCGACGAGCATAAAAGGTTTCATCGCGCCTTAGACACGTCAACCTTGGCACAGAGATGGCCCACAACCGCCAAAACACAGTCGCCAGCCACTTCTAGACCTTCAAACCCGATAAACCAGCCCACACAGTGTCAGCTTTACCAAAACGAACACGTAACGAACCACCACCCCAAGCGCCAGGCAATCGCCGTCAGTTGTCGTTGGCCGGATCAGCAGCAAAGATATCTGTTTTGTAATCCACAAGACCCAGATGCTTAAACTCGAACGAGAAGTAAACCGTCCGGTCCGTGTCGATATCTTCGTTCTCATAAAAACGCTCAGAGAACGTCGCTGTCAGGACGAAGCACTCGTCAGCATAGCGAAGCCTGAGCGAATCCGACAACAGCGTGTCGTCGTCGATGTCATAGCGGATCGCACCTGTCAGGCTCCAGTGGTCAGTTAACCGGATGCCGAGGTTGCCGGAAATGTCCTGCTGCGATGAATCGATACCGAGCTCAGGATCAGCGGCGACGTAACTATATGTCGCCCCAGCAACCACTGGACCCAAGCTCGCTTGAACGTAGAGATCCTCGCGACGAAGCCCCAGATCGTCTTCATCAAACCGGCTTTGCGACAACAACCGCACATTGTCAGTTGGCGCAAAATAGGCACCGAGAATGTAATCCGAGCGTGTCGTCTCCAAGCCACTTGCGGGGTTAAACACGAACTGTTCAAACAGACGCCCGTTGCGGTTCACAAAGGCAGTACGGCCCGGATCTGCAAACGGGTTATCCCCCGAGATCTGGAAGCTCTGTCCGGCCAGCAACCTTGCGTATCCGCCGGTATTCATCTGGAAAGTGTATTGCACACCGACATTCGCCCGCGTACCGGTCTCGTGGCGGTCGTAGCCAGAGAACTTGTCGATATCGAACAGGTTGGTGTCGTCAAAAACCAAGCTCTGAGCATCTTCGTTTGGTGCATCGCGCTTCGGAACATTCTCTGTCCGCGCAATAATCTGTCCAATCGGTTCAATGGTATGCGACGCATGTGCGGTCGAAGCGATCCAAGGATAGGAGATCGTCACACCGCCAGACGCGACACCGTTGACGGTTGTCTCGTCCTGCAGCAGCTCATTGCCGGAGAGAATGTCCGTGGCTTGAGGGTCGCGATAGTTGTTAAACTGCGTCACGTCCCCGCGCAAATTAGCAAACGGCGTATAGGTAATACCAATCTGGTCGATAAGCTTCCGCCGCCACGTCAACTCTGTAACAACACGGGTCGTGTCCTGGCTAAATTCGCTCTGACTGAAACGAGTCGCCGATGAAGTGTCACGGGTAACAATCACGTCGTCGCGTGACAGACTGTAAGCGTTCGAGTTCCACTTGAGTTCGCCACCTAACACTGGATCAGCAAACACGTAGTTGTAATCGATGACCGGGTGAGCAAGGCTCTCAGAACGCTGACTATCGTCGAGCAACAGCCCGCCAAAATGGTAAAGGGATGCACCGAAGTAGTTCCGGTCAGAAAGACCCTCGACATAAACGCGGTTCACACGGTCAGTAATCAGGCGACCATCAAGACCATAAAAGCGGCGGAACGTATCATCACTTTCGAGCGTGACGTCCCAGCCAAGCTCCCACCAGCTTGAGAGCGAGAATTTACCTTGGGTCTTCAGGCTTCCACGGAAACCTTCAAGATCATCCCGATCCTCGTCAGAGACCTGATCCGGTAGCGAACCCGAACGCTGATCAATGCCCGCGAGTTGGATTTTGTACTCACCATTCGCCAGCCGGTGCCGCCACTCGCCCTGGTAAAGCACCCCTTGCTTCGTCATGTAGCGCGGCGCGAACGTGAAATCATAGTTCGGAGCCAGAGCGAAATAGTACGGAATGGTCGTCGAGAACCCGAGGTCAGAGGAGGTTCCAAACGAAGGCGCGAGAAAACCGGAACGGCGCTTAACCGACGGATCGGGGTGCTGGAAGTAGGGTAGATAAACAATCGGTTGCCCGAACACTTCGAACTGCGCGTCTTGATAGGTGATTGTGGCACCTTGCTGATCGTGCACGATGCGGCGCGCCGAGATACACCAAAGCGGCGGCATCCCGCCCTCGGTCTTACACGGTGTAAACTTCGCGTCCGAAAACTCTGTCGTATTGCCCTCACGGCGCGTTGCCCGGCGCGCGGCAATGCGCGTGTCATCCTTGGCAACGACACTTAGAGACTGCACAAATCCGTCTCTGAAATCATCAGTCAGAGTATAGCGGTCCGCCCGGATCACGTTACCGTTTGGCTCGCGCAAAACAACGTTTCCGACCGCAGTCAGCGTATTAGCCGACTGGTCGTAAACCACCTCGTCGGCCGTGAGCACAAAGTTGTTGTAGTAGATCTCGACGTTGCCACGCGCCGTGACGCTGTCGCCGGAGTTGTCGTAGACGAGTTGGTCGCCCTGGAGGAACAGAGGCTGCGAACGGTCAATATCCGTCGATGGCAGCAGATCGGCGCTGGGCTTTTTGAACGTTGTGCCGTCACCACGACCACTGGAGTTCGTGATGCTGGGGTCTTGCGCGAATGCGGGTGCGACAGAGCCCGCCACGCCAAATAGCGCAACGCTAGCCAGGGCAAGGGCCGTAACGCCCACACCACGCACGAAGGCTCGCTGCCCTTTGGACACCGACGCTTCGCTTAGGTTGGGCATTTTAGCGCGCCCCCTGCCGCAGCCGCTCTGCGGATTTCGCGCCAAACGCGTCACTCAGCCGTCCTCCTGGTGCAAGAGCACCGTTAACGAAACCAGGATCACAAGCAAAATGGGCAACCAAACCGCAGCCCAAGGCGGGACAAGTCCGGCCACCCCAATCTGTCGCGATACCTCGGCAAGTAGAAAGAAACCCAATCCCCCTACCATTCCGGTGATGACCATAGTCTGGATACCGCCCGACCGGAATGACCGTAACGACACAGTCGCCGCTAAAAGGACCATGGCCACACAGAGAATCGGACGAGACAACAAAAGCATGTACTGAATGTGCAGTCGGGACGCTGATAAGTTGGCCTTTTCAGCCACCTCTATGAGGCCCGGCAAATCCCAAAAAGATACTGAAATAACAGTACCTAAGGCGTCCTGCACACGCTCGGGTGAAAGGTACGTCGACAACAGATAAGTTTGGTACTTCACAGGCTGTTGACCAGGGGCCGCAACCCATGCGTCTTCGAGCTCCCAATAGCCCTCTTTGAGCTCTGCGGATTTGGCATCAATCCGCTCAACAAAAATACCCTCTTGATTGTAAACAAGAGCACTTACAACCGTCAGCTTTAGACCCTTGTTGGAGGCGTGCGCCGCGGTCAGCACTGACTGCCCATCGACACCGTTTTGCCGAAGCCAGGACTCTCCCGATTTTGCCCGCAAGAGATTGGCTTCACGCCCGAATGCTTCCGCAAACAGCTGCTCGGCTTCTTCTCGCGCCGCGGCTGCCATCGGGTTGTAAAGCGTCGTGGTGAACACGCCCAAAATAATAGCAAGAACAAAAGCAGGACGGAGGAACTGCCAAACCGACATGCCCCCTGCCCGCATCACAGCTAACTCACTCTTTCGACTTAAGAAAAGAAGCGTCTGAATGGATCCCACCTGGACCGCGAACGCGAGCAGAAACTCTGTATAGGCCGGCAACCGCAAAAGCGTCATCCAGACCAAAAGGTAGGCCGGCACCGGGTTCTTATCTTCGTACTTGCCTGCTTGGCGCAACAATTCGACGAAATCGATCATAAAAATCAGAACAGAACACAAGAAGAACGTCCCCAGGATCGACACCAGGAACTTGCGCCCGAGATACCAGTTGAGCGTAGAACCCATCATCTCAGCGGCCGCGCTCCACTCAACTGCCCTGCCCCGCTCGCGGCAACCCCGTTTTCGGGAGCTGAAGACGCCCGCCGTCCTGGGAGCCGCGCCAGTACAGGCGCCATTAGGTCTCCAATTCGTTCGCTTAGGAGTGCCCCGCGCCGTGGTTTGGCATTTTGCACGATGTAGAACAGCGCAATTCCGCTAGCGCCAACCGGAATGATGTACATCAGCGGAACCAGCGCCGCCGACGTTACCACCAGGTTATTCACAGCAAGCCCGGCCATGCGACAGCCTACAGCCGCCACGAAACCGATCACCATCCGTTCCGTCCGAGCCTGGCGAGTCGATTGCGCCTGCCCAGCTGCTGCAAGCGCGATGAGAATAAACGCAATGGGATAGAGCGGATTAGAAAAGCGCTCATGCAACTCGGCACGGAACATTCCCGGCTTATGCTTGAACAATCGATCATCGGGCCCGGGATTAACGAGTTCGCTAAAATACCGCTCCCTGGGCTTCAGATCGAAACTCTGCCCCTTCGATTGATCGAGCTGATCCAGATCGATGATGTACTGGTCGAAAACGATGATCTGCGCCGGTGCCTTGAAGTCTTCGCGACGCAAAATATGGCCGTTCTTCATGACCAGGTACGCCGTTGGCGGTTGTTTGACGATCGTCCCCCGCTCAGCCAAAAACGTCTGCAAATCCTTGGGGTTACGGGTGTCGTTGACGACAAGGCCCAACAGGTCTCCGTTAAATTCACGTTCCCGGATATGAAACGTCAGCCCCTTCTCAGGCGTCGAGAATTTGCCCGGCTGCATGACCTGGGTCAGCAGATCGGTGCGCATCTGCACAATGTATTCACGTAGAAGCTTGAGGCTCCAGGGCATACCGACGTGATTGACGAAGCTCACGGCTATTGTCACTAGCAGCGCAAGAACCAACAGCGGGCGGGCAACATTCCAAACCGTCGCGCCAGCCGCTGTCATCACGATCAGCTCGCTATCTCCGTTCAGCCTATTGAGGATATGCAACGCGGAAATGAGCAACGCGAAGGGCGCGATAATCGCCAGCAAATTGGGCAGCGCCAGCGTCGTCATCTTGATCAGCATCCACGCGTCCTGACCTTGCGAGGTCACGACGTTGAGCTGCTTCAGCGCCAGCGCAATCCAGACGATCCCGCCAAGGGACGCCAGAATCAGCAGAAGCGCCGACGACGTCTGCCGGAACACGTATCGGAAGAAGATGCTCATATGAAATGAACGGCTCCCACAACCGGTCTAAGACCGTTTCCCCGTAAGAACTCTAGAAAAGTCGCGGCAGCCTCTAACAGCAACCTTTCGCAACGTCTTGGCCTCACTACCCCCTCGAGACCTGCCCATAGTCGTGACGACGTACCGTACGGCAACTCCCACAGCACAATGGCGGAAATTCGGCTACCTTGGCCGCCGTCCACTGCAAATCTGCATGTCAAACACACTCGTAGAGATTTGTGGCAGTCCAGGCACGTCCTGCGCTCAACACTGCGTGAGCTGCGAAAATACTGGCAAATCCAGCTCTTTTGAGAAACTTGATCTTGGATTATTGCTAAACCATCATAACTGAACCACAGGCCAGTGTGTCAGGGATCCCTCACACGGACAGCCAATCGCACGCGGCAACGCAACAAACTCCCCGCATTGCCATTCACGCCCTGCCCTAGCGCATCAGCCAGGAGACATTTTATGCCAGCCTCGCCGGCAGAACCATTGAACGTGACATTTGCCCCCCTTAGCGCCAAACGCGAAGGCGTCCTTGCCATCCTTGTCGGCGACGGCCCAACACTCACCGATTTGGCAAGCGATCTGGATGAAGCTGCCGACGGCACGCTGACAAGAGCAGCAGAAGCTGCAAGCTTCAAAGGCAAAAAGAAAAGCACCATAGACGTCCTGGCACCTGCCGGACTCGATGAAAACCGCATCCTCCTTGTGGGGGCCGGCAATGCTGAAGATGTCGAGGAAAACGAGTGGGTCGAATTAGGCGGTGCCACCTACGCTAAACTCACTGCCCATAAGGCAACGAGCGCCAGCTTCGCGATTGAAGCCCCTGAAGGCTGCGAGTACCCCGCCTACGAGCTCGCTGCGATGATCGCCGCCGGCGCGTACCTTCGCAGCTACAAATTCGACAAATACAAATCCAAGAAGTCCAAAGACGCCAGCAAAGAAAAGGATGGCTCTGACAAGGACGACAAAGGGCTTGCCAAACTCGTCATTCATTGCCCTGAGCCAAAGAAAGCCGAGAAAGCTTTCGCCCGCCACAAAGGCGTCGCCGACGGTGTTCTCCTAGCCCGTGATCTTGTCAACGAACCCGCCAACGAACTTGGGCCCGTCGAATTCGCCAAGGTCGCCGAAGGCCTTTCAGACCTAGGCGTCGAAGTCGAAATCCTTGAGCCAAAGGACATCAAGAAGCTGAAGATGGGCGCTCTGATGGCCGTCGCACAAGGCAGCGTCCGCCCTGCCCGCGTCGCCATCATGAAGTGGAACGGCGGGAAAAAGAACGATGCCCCGTTGGCATTTGTCGGCAAAGGCGTTGTCTTCGACACCGGCGGCATTTCCATTAAGCCATCCTCCGGTATGGAAGACATGAAGGGCGATATGGGCGGCGCTGCATGCGTCACCGGCCTCATGCATGCCCTTGCCGCCCGCAAAGCCAAGGTGAACGCCATCGGTATCATCGGCTGCGTTGAAAACATGCCATCGGGCGAGGCAACACGCCCCGGCGACATCGTGGAATCCATGTCAGGCCAAACGGTCGAGATCCTGAACACAGACGCTGAAGGTCGCCTCGTTCTGGCAGACATCATGTGGTACGTGCAGGACCGCTATAAACCGCAGATGATGGTCGACCTAGCCACCCTCACAGGGGCCATCATGGTAGCGCTGGGCAAGTCCTTCGCAGGCGTTTTCTGCAACAACGACGAACTGGCCGAAAACATCGCCGCAGCCTCTGAGGCGACCGGTGAGAAAACCTGGCGCATGCCGCTCGATAAGTCCTACCAGAAGATGATCGACTCCAAGAACGCCGACGTCAAAAACCTCGGTGGCCGCTGGGGCGGCGCCTGCACCGCAGCAGCGTTTCTGGAGCGCTTCGTCAAGGATAGCGACACGCCTTGGGCGCACATCGACTTGGCAGGCACCGCCATGGACGCCCCACGCAATGACATCAACCCAAGCTGGGGTTCAGGCTGGGGCGTACGCCTGCTCGATCGCCTCGTCGCCGATCAATACGAATAAGCACACGGTGTAGGCAGGCCAACCGTTTGCAATCGACGGCTGGCCTGCCTAATCCCCTCTCAGGTTTCCACCCGTAATCTGGCGAGAGAACTACCGAACAGGCTCCACAGCCTCCGCCAAATACCCCAAAATAAAACACTGTTTTAGGAATAGCTAAACTCTTATATTTTCCATAATATATATTATGCGAACTCAGTGTGGCGTAACCGAGTATCTGGCAAATCGCACCACGAGATTGAAAACGCCGGTAGAATGGAACCGCTAGACGGCAAAAGGCTCAGCGGACGCATCCAGCCAGTCTCAACACAACGGGTTCAGAACTGACTGCGCCGTTCCAGCCAGCGAACCGCTTCCGCAATCAGCACCGTGTAAACCGCCACGATGAAACCTGTCAGCACGTTGACGGAGATGATCAGGCTCAGGATCTGCGCCCACTCCAATGTCATCAGATTGGCAAGCAGAGACGCCACCACCCCATCGATATAAAGCTTCAGGTTAAAGAGGAGATCGCTCACCTGGTCGATATTCGGCTTGGTTGGAATTTCAAAAACGAGCTGCCGTCCGATATCACTCAGCGTGACATTGCGGATGTATCCCAGCGACGCCGCAAACGCGATCCCGCACGAGAAGACAAGCCCCAGCGGTACAGCAAGCCGGAAGAACCCCCAGCGTGCCGGTATGGCCCCGAGTGAAATCGACATGCGCCGTAGCAGGCTCGATCCCGCAAACACCGCCACAGCGAAACAAACAGCAACGGCCATCCGCCGCTCATCATCAGCCCCGGAGAAGGTGATCAGCGCAACCAAGCCCGCCACCAGACCACCGACAATCGACTCGCCCAGTGAAATAAGACGCAGCACGATCAGATACGGCGTCCGCCTGCCCTCGAAGTAGAACGGATACTCAAACTTGAGATGCTCGTAGTGAAGGTAAGCCCCGAGTAAAAATGCGATGACGGCCGTCGCTCCGGCAAACTCAAACGGATACTTCCACCCAAGCCAGGCGATCCCGGCGACAGCAGCAAACTCGATAGCCATGATGAGAGCGTTGACGACAACGCGCAGGACGATCATACCGGCCCCCGTACCCTATGCGCTCCAGGTGGCATGAGACCTACGCGCTTCAACTCGTTGCGAACCATAACGGAATTGAGCTCCCGTGACCAATACCGCCCCACCCAAAAAAACCATCGATGATCTGCTGCAAGTGATGGCAGCTTTAAGGACACCCGTCACCGGTTGCCCCTGGGATCTGGAGCAGACGTTCGCGACCATCGTGCCATACACCATCGAGGAGGCCTACGAGGTTGCCGACGCCATCCAGCGCAACGACATGATCGACCTGAAAGACGAACTGGGCGATCTCCTTCTCCAGGTCGTCTATCACGCACGCATGGCAGAAGAACAAAACAACTTTGCCTTTGAAGACGTCACAGACGCGATCACCCGCAAAATGCTGCGCCGACATCCTCACGTCTTCGGCACGGCGGAGGAACGCACCGCCGGTCCCCAAAAGGGATCCTGGGATCGGATCAAAGCGGAAGAAAAAGCTGAAAAAATCGCTCAGCGAAAAGCTGCCGGACTTCCCACTGAAGACACGACGGACAAGGCCCCTAAGACACTCAGCGGCATCCCGGCCGCGATGCCAGCACTCTCCCGCGCCGTCAAACTGCAGCACAAAGCTGCAAAGGTTGGTTTCGACTGGCCCTCTCTCGCACCGGTCTTCGACAAGATGCGTGAAGAACTCAGCGAACTCGAAGAGGCGCTCAAAAGCGACACGACAAAGAGCGCTCAACCTCCGAATGCGGCAGGCATCGAAGAGGAGTTCGGAGACCTGTTATTCGTCATGGCCAACGTGGCTCGGCATCTGGAAATCGATCCGGAGAATGCCCTGCGGGGTGCCAATGAAAAGTTCCTGCGCCGCTTCGCGCATATTGAAGCCCGCCTCGCAAAAAGCGGTCGTACGCCGGCCGATAGTGATCTGCAGGAGATGGACGCTCTATGGGATGAGGCCCGCGCCGCGGACAAGACAAGAACGACGCAAGACTAGCCGCCTGGCCCAGCGCTACTCCACACGCAGCGCTTTTGATTGCAGTTGCGCCAACAGCCGCCCGCGTTTCTCCGCAGCGATCCGAACATGCAGGCGGGTTTCTCCAGCGTCCGAAACTGACCGCTCAAGAATCTCCGCGTTCTCATGCATCCATGCCAACAGCTTGCCTTCATGCGCCGGCAAGACCAACGTGAGATAGGTGTCGTCCCCGCCCAACCGCTCATCGATTGCGGCAAGCAACTCATCAACCCCATCGCCCGTCACCGCCGAAACGCACTTGGGTGCCTGCTCATTGAATTGCGCCGCATGCAACGCCTCTTCGCGCGTCACCGGCGACAACAAATCAATCTTGTTCCAGACCTCCAAGACGCGACGCTCTGCAGGTGACATGTCGATCTCAAGGCCGGTCAAAACCTGCTCGACATCACGGCGCTGGGCCTCGGTTTCGGCGTGAGAGATATCACGCACATGCAGGATGAGATCAGCTTCAACGACCTCTTCCAACGTTGCCCGAAACGCTGCCACCAGCATGGTCGGCAAGTCCGAGATAAACCCCACCGTATCGGACAAAATGATCTGGCGGCCAGAGGGAAGCTTGACCTCCCGCATTGTCGGATCAAGCGTTGCAAAAACCTGATCTTGCGCCAGCACACCTGCGCCGGTCACACGATTAAAGAGTGTCGATTTCCCAGCGTTGGTGTAACCGACAATCGCCACCACAGGGTAAGGCACTTTGCGCCGCCCAGCGCGATGCAATTCGCGCGTTTTAACGACCTGTGTCAGCTCTTTTCGGATCGCATCGATGCGGGCTTGAATCATGCGCCGGTCAAGCTCGATCTGCGCTTCACCAGGGCCGCCAACAAAGCTCGCACCACCTCCTCCACCGCCACGTTGACGCTCAAGGTGGGTCCACGCCCGAACCAGCCGGCCCTTCTGGTAAGACAGATGCGCAAGCTCAACTTGCAAGCGGCCTTCGCGCGTCCGCGCACGCTTGCCGAAAATCTCCAGAATTAGCCCGGTCCGGTCCAAAACTTTGCAGTTCCAAGCCTTTTCCAGATTACGCTGCTGAACCGGACTGATCGAATGGTCCACCACGACCAATTCAGCGTCGTGTTCGGCGACGAGCGCGCCAAGCTCATCAACCTTCCCTGTTCCAAACAATGTCGCAGGCTTGGGCCGCAGAACGGAGATGGTGCGCGCTTCAAGAACATTGAGGCTTATGGCTTCAGCCAAGCCAACGGCTTCGGCCTGACGTTCCTCAGGCGAATGCTGGTTTGCCGATTGCGCTGCAGTATCGCCGCTGCCTGTCCGCCCCAAAACCGGGACAAAAACAAGCGCACGCGAGACGCTCTCCTTGCGCTTATTCTGCAAAGAGATGTCGAGCGCACCGCCACGCTCTTGAAGGCCTTCGAAATCAGGTGTTCGCTTGTCGATGGCGAACCTATCCGTTTGCTTCTTCCGGCGCCTCGTTATCCATCAGATTGACGGGCTGCCCCGGCATAATTGTCGAGATTGCGTGTTTGTAAACGAGCTGAGAATGCCCGTCTCGACGCAAAAGCACGCAGAAATTATCGAACCAGGTCACAATGCCCTGCAGTTTAACACCGTTGATGAGAAAGATCGTCAACGGGGTCTTTTGGCGGCGCACGTGATTGAGAAAAGTATCTTGAAGACTTGGAGTTTTTTCTGACGGCATTTGGTTTTGTCCGCTCTTTTAGTTGTATCACCGCTTGTTTTTGCGGCCCATTTCGCTCATGCGAGATGCAGTCTACTCAACCTGTTACAAAATTCCACCTTCGCTTAATTAAAACTGTCCCAATGGACTAGGCAGAGGCGTACTGCACTGCAGAACACTGATCATGATGTAGAACTTATACCTCCGGTTCCAAGGGCCATGTGCTCAGCTATTCCATGAAACGCGTGCCTTAACTTGACGGAAATCGGCCCAGGTTGGCCATTGCCAATATCTACACCATCGATGTTGATGACCGGCATCACCGTATTGCTTGCTGAGGTGACAAATGCCTCACGAGCACCCTGCGCGGCTTCGATGCTAAAAGCAGCCTCTTTGACAGGCAGCCCAAGCTCATCTGCAACATCAAACAGCGTCCGGCGCGTTACACCGGGAAGTAACGCGTTCGATAGCTTTCGAGTTTGAAGTTCTCCCTCCGCGTTCACAATCCACGCGTTCGTCGAACCGCCTTCGGTCACATACCCCTCGCTGTCGACAAACCAAGCCTCCGCTGCGCCGGATTTTAAAGCTTCGTGTTTGGCAAGAACCGCCGGCAGCAACATCACTGTCTTGATATCGCACCGTCCCCAACGGATATCCGGTACCGAAACAACCCTCATGCCTTTCACCCCTGCCGCGTCGCGCGCAGCTTTCCCGACATGACGCGCTAAACAAACAAGGGTCGGTTGCAGCGGCTTACCAGTGAAGAGAAAGTCACGAACCCCCACCCCTCTGGAGACCTGAAGGTAGACCATGCCTTCCCGCACCCTGTTTCGACGGACGGTTTCGCCAATAACATGGAGGAGTGGCCCGCGAGCCATCGGTGGCGGTATCTCAAGCTCGGCTAACGACCTTTCAAGTCGCGCCAGATGGCGTTCGCTATCGACAAGCGCAGAACTCGCGATTTCGATCACTTCATAGACGGAATCGGCAAACTGGAAGCCGCGATCCTCAACATGAACGCCAGCCTCCCGATACCGATGATATGTCCCGTTCACGTAAACGAAGCGCGTCATAACAGTCCTTGAATTGATAACGCATGGGCATCCCGGCAGAACCGATTTGCGAGCGCCACAACAACGAATAAGGATCCGCGTTTATTGAATTACGCCTGAGTCATTCTAACAGATCGGTTCAGGAAAAAATCAGAAGTAATCTGGCCGCACACGCAGCATCTGCTCAACTTCACGAATGTGATCCGCCAAAGCAAAGAACACCACCCGATCCTTTGCCTCAAGCTCCATACCGCCGGTGGGCTGGATGAACTTTCCGTCCCGTATAACGATACCCAACCGCACACCATCGCTAAGTGTGATTTCCCGCAGCGGCTTGTCCAGGATCGGCGCGGTCTCCAGAACTTCAGCTTCGATGATCTCACCAGCACCATTATGTATAGAATGCACTCCGCGGATCCGGCCCCGGCGCACATGCTGCAAGACCCGGCTAACGGTAACCGAGCGGGGGTTGATCTGCGCATCGATGTTGAGGGAGCGGATCAGCCCTGAGTAGTTCGCCGAGTTGATCAACGCCAAGCTCGACTTACAACCAAGCTGCTTGGCAAGGGCCGAGGTCAGCAAGTTCACCTGCTCATCATTGGTCACTGCAACGAGCGTATCTGCCGATGCGATTTCCGCTTCACGCAGCATGTCTTCGCTCAACCCCGAACCGTGCAGCACAATGACCTTTTCAAGTTGTTCCGCAATCTGGACGGCCCTGGAACGAGAATTCTCAATGACTTTGACGCGCGCGTTGGGTTGTAGACGCTCCAACGACTTAGCAAGATAGAGGCCGATGTTGCCACCGCCAACCAAAACGATGCGACGGGCCTGTTGCTCCTCATGACCAAAGATCTGTAGCGTCCGCCCGACCTGTGACGACGGCAGAACCAGATACGCATCATCACCTTCTTCGAGTGCATCGTCGCCGTGCGGAATGCGGATTTCACCATTGCGCACAACCGCAACCACAACAGCCGGCAAATCCGGAAACAGCTCCGAAAGCTGGACAAGTGGCGTGTTCAGTACAGGACAATCCGCACCACAGAAAATGCCAATTGCCATGACTTCTTGATCGGCAAAACCCGCGGTATCAAAAGCGCCTGGCAGCTCCAAACGCCGCAGCACATTCGTGCCAACCTCGATCTCTGGTGAGATGATGTGGTCAATCGCCATAGCTTCACGTGAGAAGAGCTCGCCGTACTTCTTGTCGAGATAGCTCTGTGCACGAACACGCGCGATTCGCGTTGGCACATTGAAAAGCGTATGGGCCACCTGACAGGCGACCATATTGACTTCATCGTGAAGCGTTACGGCAACCAACATATCCGCATCATCAGCGCCCGCAGTAGCTAAGATATCTGGATGCGCCGCGTTGCCGTGGATCGCGCGCACCTCCAGCACTTCATTGGCCCGCTCAACCAACGCTTC
Source organism: Filomicrobium sp. (assembly GCA_040219445.1). GTDB lineage: Bacteria > Pseudomonadota > Alphaproteobacteria > Rhizobiales > Hyphomicrobiaceae > Filomicrobium. The sequence goes on from JAVJSM010000004.1 coordinate 507,064, forward strand.
ACTGGCATCAATGATGGAAACGTCATTGCCTTCCGCAGACAGCCTTTCAGCGATCCCGGAGCCTACCTGGCCAGCACCGCAAACGATGATTTTCATGGCAACTCTTTATTGCTGCGCGCCACCGGCAACCCGTCACCGACCTGGCTGGAAACCAACGAGCCTTAGCACCGTCCGCCCACTTTGCACAACAAACACCGGGAAACCTTAACCAGCTTGACGACTCTCAGCATTTCGGTGCTCTGATGAAACGCCCAACGCCCGCAGCTTACGGTGGAGCGCAGACCGTTCCATTCCGACAAATTCCGCGGTGCGAGAGATGTTCCCACCAAACCGGTTAATCTGCGCCAGCAAATACTCCCGCTCAAAAATCTCACGAGCTTCGCGCAACGGCAACGACATCAGGTGTTCCGCACCACCGTTCACCGGAAGCGGAACGTTCGAGCCAATTTCATCTGGCAGCATTTCGGCCGTAATCGCACCGCCACTTTCGCCACCAGTCAGGATCATCAAACGTTCGATGTTGTTGCGCAGTTCGCGAACATTGCCCGGCCAGTCATGTGCCTGCAAAACGGCAACCGCATCTTCTCCAATAACACGCGGTGACAACCCGGAAGATTGCGCGAGCTGACCAACGAAGAACTCAATCAGAGCTGGAATATCGTCGCGCCGCTCCGCCAAACTTGGGACTCGCAACGGCACCACGTTGAGCCGGTGATAGAGGTCTTCACGGAAGCGGCCTTCACGCATTTCCGTTTCAAGGTCCCGGCTTGTCGATGAAATAATCCGGACATCGACGGCAACCTTCTGCGCACCACCGATACGCAGGAACTTCTGCTCAACCAGAACCCGCAAGACTTTACCCTGCGTTTCAAGCGGCATGTCCGCGATTTCATCGATGTAAAGCGTGCCGCCGTGCGACTCTTCGAGGGCCCCGACTTTGCGCGCGCCACCCGTATGGTCTTCTGTCCCGAACAGCTCTTCTTCAACCCGGTCTGGAGCCATCGCCGCCGCGTTCAAAACCACGAACGGACCATCACACCGATGCGATTTCAAATGGATCATACGCGCGGCAAGCTCTTTACCCGTGCCAGACGCACCTCGGATCAAAATACGGCTGTTTGTCGGAGCCACACGCTCCACCTGACCACGCAACTGGTTCATAGCAACCGACTTGCCGATCATATCGACAGACACGTTTGAGCGTTCACGCAGCTCTTTGACTTCCCGCTTCAATTGCGACGCTTCAAGAGCTCGCAGCGTCACCAGAATAAGCCGGTCCGCCTTGAACGGTTTCTCGATGTAATCGTAAGCACCGCGCCGGATCGCCGTCACTGCAGTTTCGATGTTGCCGTGACCGGAGATGATGACAACGGGCAGCTCAGGATAGGCCTTCTTAATGATGGAGAGCACTTCCAGCCCATCGAGCCGGCTCCCCTGCAACCAAATATCGAGAATAACCAGTTGCGGACGGCGCTCTTCGATCGACCGTAACGCTTCGTCTGAATCCCGGGCCAGCCGAGTTGCATGACCCTCATCTTCGAGAATTCCAGAAATCAGATCGCGAATGTCGGCTTCATCATCAACGATCAGAATATCAGCGGCCATCGTCTGCTCCTCGAGCCCAAAATCATCAAGATAAGTTGTCGACAGGAATGCTGCCACTAGCAGTCGTCTCCGCGCTGCCAGACGTTTCGTTGTTGCCAGCTGATCCGCCAGCAGTTGTTGCTGCCTTTTGCAACGGCAGCGTCAGTCTCACCAATGCACCAGGACTTGTCCCAACAACATCCGCGGGTGCGTCTTCCAAACCTAACGTCCCACCATGCTGCTCTGTAATCTTGAGAACCATGGCAAGTCCAAGACCCGTCCCCTTGTGCCCCTTAGTGGTCACATACGGTTCGAGCAATCGCGAGCGCTGCTGCTTTGGCAGGCCAAGACCGTTGTCGATCACCTCGACAACAACGGTTTGGTCATCTGTTCGCACACGGGTGACGACACGTCCTGTCCAATCCTCACCGCGCGCGCTTTTATCTTCCTCATTTTCGCAGACGCTCTCAACGGATTCCGTCGCGTTTTTCACGAGGTTCGTAACCGCTTGCGTAATCAGCCGTCGATCAATCGAAGAAAGCACCTTTCCCTCGGGCATCTGCAGGTCGTAGGCAAGCTGGGGATGCGCTTCCCGGAACAGCACTACGGAATCGAGAACGGCATCGCGCAGATCGGCAAGCGCCATCTCGGGCTTCGGAATTCTAGCAAACGCCGCGAACTCATCGACCATACCTTTGATATGCGAGGCCTGCCGCTCAATTGTTGCTGTCAGCTTATCAAACGTGTCGCGATCATCCGTGATGACCTTCCCGTATTTGCGCCGGATGCGTTCGGCCGAGAGCTGGATCGGTGTCAGCGGGTTCTTGATCTCATGCGCGATACGGCGAGCAACATCCGCCCATGCAGATGTTCTTTGAGCAGTCACCAACTCCGTGATGTCGTCGAATGTCATGACCGAGCCGACATCGTCTTCGCCAGCCATTTCAGACGTCACCTGCACGGCAAACGTCCGCTCGTCGCCATCGACATCGATGGTCACCTGCTCTTGCGCACGAGACTTGATGACAGGATCAAGCAGCTTCTGGTGGATTTCCTCGAATTCGGGAACCGCTTCGATCAGCGTCTTGCCAATGAGGTCATCCGAACTGCGGCCCAACAAATCTTCGGCCGAACGTGAGACGAGCGTAATGCGCCCATCGCCGCTAAGACCGATCACACCGGCTGAAACACCAGATAGCACTGCGGACATAAAACGACGCCGCACTTCGAGTTGCTCGTTCGCCCGCACCAACTCATCCCGCTGGCTTTTGAGCTCCCGCGCCATGGTATTGAAGGTATGGGACAACCGCCGCAGATCACCCTCACCCCGTTTTTCGGGTAGCGCAACAGAGAGATTACCCGTTGAGATCTCCTGCGCCGCCCCAATCAATCTCCGGATCGGCGCAACAAAACGACCGCCAAACCACATACCCGCCCAGATCGCGGCCAGCAGACCCGTCATAGAGATCGTCAGATACATGAGGCCGTGAGCCCATTTCAGCCCCCCGCGCGCGCGGCGCAATGCAGTGTATTCTGCAGCATTCTGCTCGGTCTGCTGCATGTGGCGGATGACCGAGGGGCTAACACGGCGACTGACGTAGAGGTATTTTCCTGGAAACGCCTCAAGCTTTGAGATCGCGGAAATTCGATTATCGCGCGTCGAAACAGACAACGGCACAAGACCGGCTTCCGCCTCGTTCAACGCCGCCCGTGTCGGTTGAGCAAATGGAAGAGCTGAACTTTCAACGGCGTTCATGACCGGCCGACCGCTGATGTCGACCAGATAAGCCGCAGGCAGATCTCGCAGCCCCGCCTGTGAAACAATCAGCTGCTTAAGCTGACCATTGCGATCTCCAACCAGTGAAGCAGCGGCGTTAAGATCTCGCGCCATGTTGACGACGTCAGTTCGAATAACCCGCCCATGCTCTTCCAAATAGGTCCGCGCCACCACCGAAGAGTTATCGATGATGGACCGCACGCGGTCCGAAAACCAGTTGTCGAGCGAACGAGAGAAACTCACCGTTGCACCGATTGCAACCAACAAAGCAGGCAACGCTGCGATGATCGAAAACAGTGCGACAATACGAATGTGAAACCGCGCACCGGCGACCTTGTCTTTCCACGCCCGCACGAGGCCTGACACCTGCGTGGCGATAATCGCGATCACCGCAACGATTAGGATGACGTTCACGAACAATGCTGTCAGCACGACGCTGTTGCTCGGGACAATTGGGGTCAGTCCGGTGAGGATCAGGAACGTGACAAGCGCCGACAATAGCGACAGCCCAACCGTCCACAACCCGACAAAAAACATCCGGTCGCTTGGCTCCAACAACGGTTGGTCTTCGTCGATCTCTATCCCGGATCGAGTTGTACCAGCGACGCCTTGCATCCAAGCTCTCCGAGAGCGGCGCACTTATTACGCCGGGTGTTCATAAGAAATGGGCGCCAAGCGGAACTCAGTTCGCCTTTTGCGGCTCGCGCGCAAACTGCGTCGAAACCACAACAGACCGCTACGGAACGTGACATTTCCGCGACGAATTTGCCCTTACGAGGACTGTTTCACCCTGCAACTGTGGCAAGTTGGAGGCAAAGCGTGACTAAAATGACGCCAATTGGTCGGGTCCACAGGTTCAGCTTGCGGGCGATCTGAAGACCTGAATGTCCAACAACTTGATCCGCGACCGAAGTGTATTGCGGTTTAGACCGAGCAGCTCTGCCGCCCTAATCTGATTTCCGCGCGTTGCAGTAAGCGCCGCAGTTAGCAACGGCTTTTCAACCTCACGGATCACTCGCTCATAGAGGCCCTGAGGCGGAAGTTCATTGCCGAACGATGCGAAATACTCTGCCAGATGCCGCTCGACCAATTCGCCGAGACTGCCGCTATCTTCCAACGCTTCGGTCGCAGGTGGCGGGGTCGTATCTTGGAGCTCGCGTTCCACGGAATCGATTGTGAGCGTCTCCTCACTGCTCAGCGCCACCATTCGCCGAACGAGATTTTCAAGCTCGCGGACGTTACCAGGCCACCGGTGTTGCCGAAGCCTATCAATTGCACCGCTTTCCACGGATCTCTGCCCAAGCCCCTCGGCTGCACATCGACGCAGAAAGTGCCTTACCAAATCGCCGATATCTTCCAACCGCTCGCGCAACGGCGGCAAACGCAAAGGCACTACATTGAGCCGATAATAAAGATCCTCGCGGAAGAAACCCTGCTGGATCTGAGAGCGTAGATCCCTGTGGGTCGCAGCAATGATCCGGACATTCGACTTGATCGGCGTCCTGCCGCCAACGGTCGTGTATTCGCCCTGCTGCAGAACCCTCAACAAGCGCGTTTGTGCTTCAAGCGGCATGTCCCCGATCTCATCGAGAAAAAGCGTTCCGCCCTCAGCCTGCTCGAAGCGGCCCTGCGTTCGCATCTGGGCCCCTGTAAAGGCCCCTTTTTCGTGGCCGAACAGCTCGCTTTCGATCAGCTCCCGCGGGATGGCCGCCATATTGAGCGCAACGAACGCACCGTTTCGTCGCTTCCCGTGCTCATGTAGAACTTTTGCGACAAGTTCCTTACCCGTACCGCTCTCACCTGTAATCAGCACCGTGAGGTCGCTTTGCGTAAGCCGCGCCAGCGTCCGGTAGATTTCCTGCATCGCCGGCGACCGACCAATAAGCGGCAGGTCATCGCTCTCTGCTTCGGCCGACGGCCGAGCGTTTGGCTTGCGAACAGGGTCCTGCAGCGCCCGCCCGACAACCGCCACGACCTCCTTGATGTCGAAGGGCTTGGGCAAATACTCAAAGGCGCCGCGTTCAGCTGCCGTCAAAGCCGTCATCAACGTGTTTTGCGCACTCATCACAATGATAGGCAGATCGGGACGCACCTTCTTCAAACGCGGAATAAGATCGAACGCATTCTCGTCGGGCATCACCACATCCGTAATGATGACGTCCCCCTCACCCTGGCTGGCCCAGCGCCAAAGCGTCGACGCATTCCCAGTGGCCCGCGGTGCATAGCCTGCACGCGCCAAAGCCTGGTTCAATACGGTCCGGATTGCCGTATCATCATCAGCGATCAAAACAGTTCCACGGCCCATTAAACTGGTCCTTATCTGTTACGCTCAGAGGGTCATAACGCCAATGACGGGTCACTCTTTCCTGAGGTGACATCCTGCATCGGCAGCAACACGCGAAAGATCGTCCGTTCCGGCTCGCTATCGCATTCAATGGTCCCGCCATGGTCCGCGATCAGCTTTGCAACAAGCGCCAAACCCAGCCCGGTACCGTTAGATTTCGATGTGACGAACGGATCGAACATATGTTCACGGATCTCTTCTGGAACGCCCGGCCCGTTGTCTTGGATTTCAATCATTAGGGGCAGGGCAATTCGAACGCCTGAGCCCGGCACAGACAGCCGAACTCCAGGCCGGAACGATGTCGTCATTACGATCCGGCCATTCTCACGGTCGCCAATGGCTTCCGCAGCATTTTTCACAAGGTTTAAAAAGGCTTGAACCAGCTTATCGCGATTTGCGGGAACCGCAGGAAGCGACGGGTCATAATCAGCAACGAATGTGATCTCACGTGCAAACCCAGCCATCGCAAGCTGCTGCACATGATCAAGCACGTCATGAATGTTCACAGCCGTCGTGGTAAGTGGCCGCTCGTCGCCGAATACTTCCATCCGATCCAGCAACGCACGGATGCGTTCAGTCTCAGCGCAGATGAGCTGGGATAGCCCTCGATCTTCATCGCTCAAACTCGGCTCAAGAAGTTGTGCCGCACCGCGAATTCCAGACAATGGGTTCTTAATCTCATGGGCGAGAATTCCCGCCATTCCAGACACAGACCGGGCAGCCGCACGGTGCGTCAACTGACGCTCGATCATCTGAGCCATTGTGCGCTGCTGCAGCATCAGCACGACATGATCAGGCACGTCCGGAAACGGTCCGCCATAAACGTCAACAAGTCGTGGAGCGGTAAACCGGGGCGTGACGATCTCGACCCCGTACTCGTTGACCGTTGTGCGGTTGCGACGCAATTGCTTAACCAACGCCAGCAATGGACAACCAAACGCCAGAACATCATCAAGCGCGACGCGCTTAAGTATGGAGACAGATGTCGAAAGGAATGCTTCAGCAGCACCGTTTGCGTAAACGAATTTGTTGCTGGGCCCTAACACGACGACTGGGTGCGGCAGCGCGTTAAGCAGATGCTCATGCAAAAAGGCAGAGTTGTTGGCCAAAGCAACCCCGGCGCTCTTCGCACCTTTTGCGCCAGACGATACGGCATCGTTCAGCGGTTCGCCGGTCGGCACGTTCTCGTTTGCGGATTTTGAGGGCGGCTTCGTCGCACTGCTTGAGCGCACAGCCTTTTTTCCCCGCCCCGACGCCTTTGGTTTCGCTGCTGTCGCAGCAGTACTTTCAGGCGCTTTTGCAGTCTTTTTCCGCGACTTCGATTTGCTCGCCGTACGGGTAGCCTTGGCTTTAGCTTTGGGTGGCGCGATGGTGTCACCGCCTTGTTTTTGCGTCATGCCGCAGCACCTTGCGCACCATCAGATGCAAAGCTGTAGAATTCACGCAAACCATCAAGCACGCGAAATGGAACGATTTCGGTACAGAGGCGCCTCCGCCAGGACTTCACCGCAGACGCACCAACACCAGCGGTCTCCAGATACCAACCAATATGCTTGCGCGCGTTACGGACACCCAAAAACTCACCGTAGTGTGCAAACATCGCTTCGACGTGCTCGCGGGCTATGTCGTATTGCGCCGAAAGATCCGGCTCACCTTGATCTTGCCCGCTATCCAGAAAGGCCCCAATCCGGCCAACCTGCCACGGCGCACCGTAAGCACCTCGACCGACCATCACACCATCGGCACCTGACAACGAAAGGGCTTTGCGGGCATCAGCCGGACTAAGGATATCGCCATTAACGATAACCGGAATATCCACAGCTTCTTTGACTGCGCGTACCGCTTCCCAGTCAGCGTCGCCTTTGTAGAACTGGCATCGCGTGCGCCCATGAACCGTTACCAACTGCACGCCGGCAGCCTCTGCACGCCGCGCCAACTCCGGAGCATTCACGCTCCCACGATCCCAGCCAAGCCGCATTTTTAAGGTCACGGGTAAATCAACCGCGTCGACAACGGCATCAATCAACGTCAATGCATGATCGAGGTCACGCATCAAGGCGCTGCCCGACAGCCGACCCGTCACTTCGCGCGCCGGACAACCCATATTGATGTCGATGATGTCGGCCCCAAGATCCGCCGAAACCCGAGCACCTTCAGCCATCCAGTGAGCCTCACGACCCGCAAGTTGTATAACGAAGGGCCGCAACTGCCGCCCTTCAGCACGCTTCAACACATCCCGACGAGCCGCCACCAATTCGGCACTGGCCACCATCTCTGACACCACCAACCCAGCGCCAAGGCGATCGACCAGCTGACGAAACGGCAGATCACTGACGCCCGACATAGGCGCCAGAATCGCACGGTTTCGCAGTGTGTACGGACCAATCTTGAGGGGCGTTGCCAAATGGTGCTTTGTCATTCGCTGCTGAAGTTTTGTGCAACCCAAAAAAGTGACCATCACTTGTGCACATTATCGATTGAGCGAGATTTGCGCAAGCGCTGATCTCAATCAGTGCCATTGCAGGGGAAAACCTTAACGAGTTAAGGAAAAGCCCCACCATAGACCTTTTTCGCAGTGCCTCGGAGTGATCGATGACAATCGCCGCACTGATCGTCGCAGCAGGACGCGGCACACGCGCTGCCACCGCCAACAGCCAGCCGAAACAGTACACAGTCATCGGCGGCAAACCAATGCTGGCATATGCAATCAAGAGCCTCTCCGCACATCCAGAAATCAACACAGTCACGGTCGTCATCCACCCCGACGATCAGGCCGCTTATGAGCAGGCGATCGCCTCAGCCCCGACCGAAAAACTCACCGCGCCAGTTGCTGGAGGAGCCACGAGACAAGCAAGTGTCCTTTGTGGCCTTGAAGCAATCTCCGAGGCCCAAACAAAAACAGATCGTGTATTAATCCACGATGCCGCCAGACCCTTCGTTTCAACAGCTGTCATCGACGGCGTAATCAACGCGCTTAAGAAAAACGATGGCGCGTTACCTGCACTGCCGCTCGCGGACACCCTGAAACGCACCAACCCAAAAGGATTAATCACCGAAACATTGCCGCGAGCAGATTTGTGGCGAGCGCAAACGCCGCAAGGATTCCAGCTGATCCAAATCCTCGACGCCCACCGCAAAGCAGCAGAACAGACAGCTCAAGAGTTCACCGATGATGCGGCAATTGCTGAGTGGGCTGGTATGAAAGTGGTCGTGACGCCCGGCTCCCGCGATAACGAAAAGATCACAACCGCAGAGGATCTCGCCTTGTCTAAGCTCACAAACGTCAACGAGCCAGCTTTCGAAACGCGCGTCGGCACCGGCTTTGACGTTCACAAGTTCGCGGCGGGGTCTTCGGTATGGCTCTGCGGTGTTGAAATCCCACATGACCAACGGCTCGACGGTCACTCAGATGCAGACGTCGGTCTTCACGCACTAACGGATGCCATCCTCGGTGCCATTGGCGATGGCGACATTGGCCAGCACTTCCCGCCAACGGACCCGCAATGGAAAGGTGCCGCCTCTCACTTGTTTTTACGTGATGCAAGCCGTCGCGTTGCCGACCGTAACGGCCGCATCGTCAATACCGATATCACTTTGCTATGCGAAGCGCCCAAAATCGGTCCGCATCGAGATGCGATGAGGGCAGCGGTTGCCGAAATCCTCGGGATCGAAATCGCCCGTGTCGGCGTCAAAGCCACCACCACCGAGGGCCTCGGCTTCACTGGCAGACGCGAGGGCATCGCGGCAATGGCTAGTGCATCAATCCTATTGCCGGTGGAGACTCTCCCCACTTAAAGCGCCAATCGTTGACGCTCCAAGCAGAATCGCGGCATCCCTCAAGTAGCGGTTGTATGAACATAAGGGACTGACGCTGTGGGAGACACTGGCATGGACCTCGGGACAGGCACGCTTGAGCGCAACGAGAGCATCACCAATGACGCCGTCAGTCATCCATCGATGCGAGAAATCGCTGAAGCAACGTCTTCAGCTTGTCTGGCGACGCGAATTCGCCAGCTGTCACGTATTGTAACCCGGCTCTACGACGACGCTTTACGCCCATTGGGGATCACGGCCAGCCAGTACACTCTGCTCGCCCAACTCGCGTCCCGCGATGGCATTACGGCCGTCGAAATCGGTCATGAGCTCGACATCGAAAAATCGACCCTGTCGCGAAACCTGAAGCGCCTTCTCGCGCTGGGCCACATCGTTATGGACCCGCCAGCCGGTCGTCGCGGACGGGGCCTCCATCTCACACCCAAAGGCCAAACCATACTTCTCGAAGCCTTTCCAGTTTGGAGAGACGCACAGTCCCGCGCAACTGACGTTCTGGGGAACCAAACGCGTGGGATGTTGGACGACATGTTAGGCCAAGCCGAAAAGCTCGTAACGCCATAACCCTCAGAACATTCCAAGACGCACCAATCCCAGCTATCATGATTTGAGTTGGCCACGAAGCTGCGGCCACCTCAACATCGGGTGCGTCATTGATTACCCAAACACACTTAGAAGCAGCCGAACGCATAATTGAGAAATTGCGCCGCCAAGGCGCAATGCTCACGACGGCGGAAAGCTGTACTGGCGGATTAATCGCAGCCTGCCTGACATCCGTGGCTGGCTCATCTGACGTCGTTGATCGCGGCCTCGTCACCTATTCGAACATCGCCAAGCAACAACTCCTCGGTGTTACAACCGAAACGCTGGAGGCTTACGGCGCAGTTAGCCAGCAAACCGCGATTGCGATGGCGCAAGGCGCACTCATCAACACACCGACCGCAAACGTCTCGATCGCCGTAACCGGCATTGCCGGACCAGGCGGTGGCTCGGACGACAAGCCAGTTGGTTTGGTTCACTTGGCAGCTGCACATCGCAACCCAAGCCAGGCGAACGAAATCAACGTCCGACACCGCGAAGCCCGTTATGGCGATATCGGACGGCAAGAAGTCAGGATGGCCACCGTCATGACCGCGTTCGAGATGTTGTCAGAAATCCTGGAAGGCGAGTAAGCGCAATTCATGCTCCAACATTGCGGTCAATCGAGCGCATCATGCAACTGGAAGCCTTGACCTCAGCCAAGTGTCGGAACCGCCCCAACAGGCACCCGCGCCAATCCATAGACCTGCTTAGCGCGATCTTCGAAAGCCGCTGAAAACTTGCGGAACGCCTTATCAAAAACAGCGCCCATCAAGACCGCCAGCATCCGCGAACGAAACTCGTAATCGAGATAAAAGTCGACCACACATCCCGGCTGGCCAGCGTGCGCGGGCAAAAAACGCCACCGGTTTTCTAACCGCCGAAAAGGGCCGTCGAGATAAGCAACAATGATCTGCTGCTTCTCCGGCATAAGCTTCACTTGCGTCGTGAAGCTTTCGCGGATGGCCTTGTAGCCGACGCCCATGGTCGCCACCAACAGCTCACCCTGCACCTGCTCCTGGCGCGAGCGAACCGTCAGGGTTTCGCACATCGGCACGAACTCAGGATAGCGTTCAACGTCAGCGACCAAATCGAACATCTGGCTCGGCGTGAAGTCGACCTTCCGGCGATTGGAGAACTTAGGCATCAGATTGCAGTGATCTCAGCTTCCGATTCGCAATTCTGACTAAAAACATAATTCATTAGTCGCGCACTGCTACCTAGCAATTATGCCCAGCTTCAATTTGCCCCAAGCTGTTTCTGACGCGCCTCACGCAAACGCGCAAAGTCCTCGCCTGCGTGATAACTCGACCGTGTGAGAGGACTCGAAGCTACAAGCAGGAACCCTTTGACCTGCGCCGTCGTCTTATACGCCTCAAACTCTTCAGGCGTTACGTATCGCTTGACTTCCGCATGCTTGCGCGTCGGCTGCAGATATTGACCTATCGTCAAAAAGTCGACGTCCGCGGTCCGAAGATCGTCCATCAACTGCAGGACTTCTTCACGGCTCTCGCCAAGTCCGACCATGATCCCTGACTTCGTGAACATGGAAGGATCAAGCTCTTTCACCCTTTGGAGCAAACGAAGTGAGTGAAAATACCGCGCACCCGGTCGGATCTTCAAATAAAGCCCCGGCACCGTTTCAAGATTGTGATTGAACACATCAGGTTTGGCCTCAACCACCACTTCAAGCGCGCCATCCTTGCGAAGAAAATCAGGCGTCAGGATCTCGATCGTAGTTTGCTGAGCCGCGTTTCGGATTGCGCGGATGACATTAGCGAAATGCTGGGCACCACCATCATCCAAATCATCGCGATCAACCGATGTGATCACCACGTGCTCAAGTCCCAGCTTGGCGACCGCATCTCCAACCCGTCCAGGCTCGTCTAGATCGAGCGGTGCCGGAATTCCCGTCCGGACATTACAGAACGCACACGCCCTCGTGCAGGTATCGCCCATGATCATCATGGTCGCGTGCCGCTTCTCCCAGCACTCACCGATGTTCGGACAACCCGCTTCCTCGCAAACCGTATCAAGCTTGTGCTCTTTCACAATTTGACGCGTCTTGCTGTATTCCGCAGACCCCGCAGCCTTCACCCGGATCCAAGCCGGCTTCGACTGAACCGGCGTATCAGGTCGATGAGCTTTTTCAGGATGCCGGGGCCCTTGCCCCTTATTGCGCGTGTCTAGGATCGTAACCATTGAGCTTCAAGTGATTGAGTGTTGGGTGCAAAAAGTACGCCTCGCGCATTTCGGGGCGGGTCAAAGTCCGCGCACCACTATCCAGAAAGCTGTTGGACCATAGGCGCGCGCGCCATTCAACCCAACGTTCGCAGGCCCCGGCGGCTAAAGCATCTCGCGACGGGCGCCGGCTTCGCGCGAACCGGCGGGTTCAGATTGGCACAAAAACCATGGCCGCTAACCGTTCACAGGCATTGAAAACGAAAGGAAGCGTCTCGAAAAGCGAGGCTCAAACGTCGAGCCTCAAACGATCAGGTTCGCAACAATAACGACCACGATCGCACCAATTGTGGAGGTTGCGATCTGCGCCAGAAGCGGATTGCTAATACCCAGCTTCACGCCGAGCAGATCGAGCAGATACCCACCGACATAGGCGCCGAGCACACCCGAAACAAGGTATCGAATGAGACCACCACCGCCAACAATGAAGGAAGCCAACCAACCCGCAACGATACCGATAACAAGGAAGAGAACGATTTTTTTGGTCTGCGCGTCCATTGTATCTTCCTAAAAACTCTCAGTGCCGCTGCCAGCGGTTAGGTATGACAGCGGGCACCCAAATACTGGTTCAAGAGCTCGTTGTATCGGGCAGCGAGTTGTCGATCTTTCGATGAAACGCGACGGCCGGCATTTACGGCTTCAACCTTTGAGGGCACGCCACGATTATCGAGGCGACGAAGTTCTGCACGAATCGATTTGCACGAAGACCCCATCGGCAACGACGTAGCTCCAGGACCGCCGTCAGATGCACATCCTGCCAAAACCGACATCGCCGCAACACCTGCGCAGCCTGCTAGCACCTTGATTGCCGATGGACGTGGACGTGACACGTTGCCCTCCAGATTCGAAGCGAGATAAGTCCGTCAAACACCACAACTCATGAGTCTTCGCAAGCTCTGGTGGCACCTCTGTGGCAACGAAGCCGCAACGCAACAATTTCGCGCGGCACCGTTTACACAATAAGCCTTAAATTCAGGAAAAATGCCTGATTAGCGGGCAGCCGAAGCTGCAGCTGATGCAACTGCTGCAGTCGCTTTGGCTTCGGCTTTCTTCTGCACTGCAGCGGCTTGTTTGCCAGCTTCTGCTTTCGCAGCGGTGGTCGCTGCTGCAGCAACCGGTTTGGCCACCTGACTAGCAGCTGTTGTTGCGGCTTGTGCTGCAGCCGCAGTTTTCGCAGCCGCTGTTGACTTTGGCGGTGTTGGTGTCGCCAGCGTCGAACACTTCTGCTGGAATTCGCGGTTCGCAACGTCAAGCTCGGTCATGCGCGCCAGTGCTTCGCGTTTGACGCTTGCCGTCTTGGTTTTACCCGTCGCGACTTTCGCGATGCGCTCAGGCGTTCCTTCTTTGCGCAGAGCATCAATTCGAGCCATCAGCGAAACACAGGCTGGATCAACGCGCTGGATCTTGGCCTTCTCAGCCTGATCGATGGAACCCGTGCTCAAAGCCAGGCTGCCGTCGTTTGCGCAACCGCCAAGCGCTGCCAGCGTTAGTAATGCCGCCCCCGCGAAAACTACTTGCTTAATCATGATGGTCCCCGTTGCTGAATACCCGTCAGCGAATCCCCCAATAAGGTTCGCTATACCTACGCAACTTGAAAGCATTTGATTGAGCAGGCAGCAATAAGTCGACCGCAATGGCAAACAGACAATTCGCCTCAGAATTCAAGCGAATCAAAACAGCCGTGCCCGCAAAGACACACATTAAGCGATGCAATTGCCAAAAGTAGCAGAGTTCGGTCAGGCTTTTCGCACACGCAATAAGAAAACTTGTCAACAAGACCCAGGCTTTTCGGCATTCCAGCGAAAAACTTGGCCAACAAAAACGTTCAAAACACCATCAAATTAGTGCTCGGTCCGGCCTTTGATTTTGCCAGCAACACTGATCTCACCTGATTGCATATTGAGATCGAACGCATCGTGGATCTTTGACAGAGCCTCGCGTTGCGTCATCTGACCATCCATCTCAACGGCATTCGCAACGTGTTGGGCGATGTCGGCCAGCATCCGTCCCCATTCCCCGACATCGTGGCGAAATGTTTCTGGATCGAAAATGACGTGCAACGCGCCATCAGCCACCCAGGCCCGCAAAACCTCGACAGCCTGTTCGGCATCCATGATCCCTTCAGGAAGCTCCAGCTCCTCTGGCAGAAGATCGTCATCTTCTTCGTCGTCGTCATGCATTCTGACCGTCGCCTCCACACATTCGTCACCGCCAGACCGTTAGCAGACTTAACGGCTAAGAGCGACAAACCGATGGCGATTTTTTAGGGAGACAAGGTAGCGATAACTGGCAGAGCCAATCTGGAACACAATCAGTGCAATTGAATGACACGTTCGTTTGGATGAACATAACCCAGATGATCGCGAGCAATTTCCTGAACCAAATCCGCATCAGGTTTTTCAGGCGAAAGAAGAGCGATGTCTTTGGAAAGACGCGACTTGATCTTCTCTAGGCTCGCCGTCTCAAATTCGAGAATTGAAACACGCAAAACCAACTTGTCACGAACCTCAAGTCCGTAACGTCCAGATACGGTGTGATAAGCAAAGTAACCGCTAAGACAGAGCGAAACTGTCAAAGCAAAAATCTGCCATCCCAGAGCGCGTTTTTTTCTTCGAGGCCAGTTGGACACTTGACGGTCTTCTTAAACGCAAACAACTAACCGTCATCATCGGCAATGCAACTTAAATACGCGTGAATTAGTAGGCTTAACATGGACTTAAATAAATTGGCGAAGATTCCGAAATGAAACACTCGGAGCCTTCGCCAACATAAGAAAATTCAGGCAAGCACCTGATTCAAAAGGATTATACGGATGCCGAGCCCCGAACCACGCCACGTCCAGCATATTTCGCAACATCACCCAGTTCTTCTTCAATTCTGATGAGCTGGTTGTATTTTGCGAGTCGATCCGAACGCGACAACGACCCCGTCTTGATCTGTCCGGCGTTCGTCGCAACCGACAGGTCAGCGATCGTTGAATCTTCCGTTTCACCCGAACGGTGCGAAATCACCGCAGTGTAGGCCGCGTGTTGCGCCATACTGACGGCTTCCAGCGTCTCAGACAGCGACCCGATCTGGTTCACCTTCACCAAAATAGAGTTGGCGATACCATCGTTGATCCCGCGAGCAAGACGCTCCGTGTTCGTTACAAACAAATCATCACCGACAAGCTGGCAACGTCCACCAATTGTCTCGGTCAGAATCTTCCAACCCTCCCAATCGTCCTCTGACATTCCGTCTTCGATCGAGATGATCGGAAAACGTGTGACGAGATCTTCAAGGTATTTAGCCATCCCAGCGCTATCGAGCGATTTCCCCTCGCCCTCCAGGTTGTACTTACCATCCTTGTAAAACTCTGTTGCTGCACAATCCAGCGCCAGCATGATGTCATCGCCGGGTTTGTATCCGGCCTGCTCGATCGCCTTCATAACAAAGCCCAGCGCCTCATCGGCAGACTTCAAGCCTGGGGCAAACCCACCTTCATCTCCGACGTTTGTGTTATGGCCGGCAGCTTTCAGCGACTTCTTCAGCGCATGGAAGACTTCCGCACCCATCCGGATCGCATCCGCGCAGCTGTCCGCCGACACCGGCATGATCATGAATTCCTGGATGTCGATGGGGTTATCCGCATGCGCGCCACCATTGACAATGTTCATCATCGGAACGGGGAGAACATGCGCGCCAGCTCCGCCCAGATACCGATAGAGCGGAAGTGCTGATGACTGCGCCGCCGCTTTCGCACACGCAAGCGAAACACCAAGGATTGCGTTCGCCCCGAGCCGCGATTTGTTTGGTGTGCCGTCTAGGCCAATCAGAGCCGCGTCGATACCACGCTGATCCTCCGCATCCATACCGATGAGAGCATCGTAAATCTCACCGTCAATACCCTCGACGGCGCGCATCACACCCTTACCGAGATACCGCTCGGCATCGCCATCACGCAGTTCGACCGCCTCATAAGCCCCAGTTGACGCGCCCGACGGAACTCCGGCCCGGCCTGACGAACCATCCTCCAGAAGAACATCGACCTCTACAGTCGGGTTGCCACGGCTATCGAGGATTTCACGTCCAATAATATCAACGATCGCGGTCATTCCCTGAGGTCCTTTTTCTGCGCGAAAAGCGATTTATGTCTGTTTGGCCCGTCATAACGGAGACCGCGCAGCGATGCTAGAGGCTGCAACCGCATGAACCGGCTGATCCGATGGACAATCTGCCTCAGGTTGCTGGATGCTTAGAAAATGGGCTCATCCGTGTCGCACTGCAGCATGCCGCAAAGCTCGAATGGGCACTTTCTCGACCCGCAAATTCGGCCCACAATATGCCAGTTCACATTCCGCGGACCGCTGAACTTTCGGCTTGCCCCTTGTCAATAAAATGTCATAAGAAAGCCTTCGGCAGAGTGGAAACCGGTCGCATCTCCCACACAATGATGACCGGACGGATCAGCACACACCGTTCGCACTCGCCATCCTGATGCCCTCACCCTAGGGCACCCGAACACCCCAAATCCGGCTGCGCACACCTGCGCAGCCTTTTTTGTTATTGTCGCTGCAAACGCAGCTGAACCGATCTCAATCGCAATGACCGACAAAGCCCTCGTCTTGTTCTCTGGCGGCCAGGATTCAACCGTTTGCCTTGCTTGGGCATTGGAACGCTATGACCAAGTAGAAACGCTTGGTTTCGATTATGGCCAGCGCCACCGGGTCGAGCTCGAAGCACGTGAACGTGTGCTCAATTCCATAACGACTATCAAACCGGCTTGGGTCGACCGTCTCGGCGATGATCACACGCTAGCGCTACCGGAACTCGGGAAAGTCAGCGAAACAGCACTAACCCGCGACCAACAAATCGAAATGGCAGAGAACGGACTGCCGACTACGTTCGTACCTGGACGCAACCTGATCTTTTTCACATACGCAGCCGCAATTGCCTATCGCCGCGGCATCACCGACCTCGTTGGCGGGATGTGCGAGACAGATTACTCTGGCTATCCCGACTGCCGGTCCGCAACCCTTCAAAGCCAGGCGCAAACGCTCAGCTTAGGCATGGACCGCCAATTCAACATCCAAACGCCATTGATGTATCTCGACAAAGCTGCCACCTGGGCATTGGCGGAAGAACTAGGCGGTCACGGCTTGGTCGATCTCATTATCGACGAGACACACACCTGCTATCTTGGTGACAGAACTCGCAAGCATCCGTGGGGCTACGGCTGCGGCAAATGCCCCGCATGCGTTCTGCGTCAGAAAGGATTTGAGACATGGCAAGCCGGCGCGAACTAATCCAAGCGATCGACCTTGCGCTCTCTGGGCGGTGGGATGAGGCGCACAAAATCGTGCAGAAGCATGAAAACGACGCCAACGCCAACCATATCCACGCCATCCTGCATCGCCAGGAAGGCGACAAAGACAACGCCATGTACTGGTATCGACAGGCTGGCTTTTCGGAGTGGCCGAACACAGATCCCGATGGCCAACTCTTGCGTTTACGCGACAAGCTGAACCACCAGTACTGAGGCACTAAGCATCCGCTGTGGATACCGCACACCGCGGATCAACACGGAACACCGCGGCGATCCATGTACCAAGTCAAAGAAATCTTCCTGACCCTTCAAGGCGAAGGCGCACAAAGCGGCCGCACCGCTGTCTTTTGCCGCTTTGCAGGCTGCAATCTTTGGTCAGGCCGTGAGGAAGATCGCACCGAAGCAATCTGCCAGTTTTGCGATACGGACTTTGTCGGCGTCGATGGCCCCGGCGGGGGAAAGTTTGACACCGCTGCAGACCTCGCAACAGCCATTGCCAAGCAATGGCCCGCCGACAAACGAAACCAATTCGTTGTGCTGACCGGTGGCGAACCGATGCTTCAAGTGGATCGCAACTTAATCGACGCTTTACACCGAGAGCATTTCGAAATCGCTATTGAGACCAACGGCACCCTCGAAGTCCCACGCGCGATCGATTGGATATGCGTTAGCCCGAAGGCTGGGAGCGAGCTTGTCCAAAGACATGGCGACGAATTGAAACTCGTCTTTCCGCAGCCAACGCTTATGCCCAACGACATCGCGGATCTAGAGTTCAAACATCGCTATCTGCAGCCCATGGACGGCCCGGACTTGGAACAGAACACCACGAACGCCGTCGCATTCTGCCGTGACAATCCCGAGTGGAGGTTATCGATCCAAACTCACAAACTGATCGGCATCCCGTAAGACGGGCAACCCCATGACGATCTGCAGCAACCAAGATTTCCCGCGAGGACTGGCCCCAACAGCCAAAACCGCATAAATACCGCTCATGAGAATTTACAAAGACTTCCTCTTCGAAGCCGCCCATTACCTGCCCAGCGCTCCGCCCGGGCACCCGAACTCACGCATCCACGGCCACTCGTTCCGCGCACGGATCTGGGTCAATGGCGAACCGCATCCTGAAACAGGCCTCATTGTCCATTTCAACGAGCTCTCGAAAGCCATCGACGACGCTCGCGATGCACTCGACCACCGCTTCCTCAACGAAGTCGAAGGCCTCGAAGTCCCAACCCTTGAGCGCATTTCAATGTGGCTGTGGAACCGGCTTTCTAATCACGTACCCGGCCTCGCCCGCATCGAGATCATGCGCGAGAGCTGCAACGAGGGTTGCGTCTACGACGGCCCTCAGACCACGGCACACCGGCTCGCCGCAGAATAACCTCCGCTCGGGCAAACAAAGCACCACGCATGACGGACGAACCGAAAAAGCAAACACCAGACGTCTCGCAACTTGGCCAGCAAGTCGCGATGCCGGACAGCCCTGAGACCGCTGTTCTTGAGCGCGTACCAAATCCGCACCCCGACAGCCTCTATGTCGCTCGTTTTACCGCTCCCGAGTTCACGTCGATCTGCCCGGTTACCGGCCAGCCTGACTTCGCGCATCTGGTCATCGACTACGTACCGCAAAACTGGCTTGTCGAGTCAAAGTCGCTCAAGCTCTACCTGTCATCGTTTCGCAACCACGGTGCCTTCCATGAAGATTGCACCGTCGCGATCGGCAAACGCCTCGTCGACCTCTTAGAGCCTCACTTCCTGCGCATCGGCGGCTACTGGTACCCGCGCGGCGGCATTCCAATCGACATCTTCTGGCAATCAGGGAAATGTCCAGACGGTGTTTGGCTTCCGGAACAGGGCGTCCCGACGTATCGCGGTCGCGGCTAAGCTGCGATCATTAGGTCTCGACCCCATCACTCCGCCAAAACAACCAAACAAAACAAAAAAGCCGGGCGCTGGGCCCGGCCATTTAGCTTCTGCGGCGCTCTTGGGCTTATTGCCGTCACGAGCCCGAAACTTTGCACATCACATCGTGCCTTCGACGGTCGTGAACCCAAGCGCATCCCAATCAAGCATGCCACCGCGGTAATAGTAGATCTTGTTGGCCGGGAAGCCTTCGCGAACCATCGCACGCATCCCCTGAGGGCTCTGCGGACAAACCGGACCGTTGCAGAAACCTAGAACCTTCTTCGCTGCACCACAGTCCCACTTACCGTCGGCCTTCTTACAACCGAACTCATCCATGCGCTGCGACATCTCTGTGTAAGGGATGTTGATCGCACCAGGGATCGTTCCCTTGATGTACCAATCGATCTCGCGCATATCGACGACCATAAACGACTTGTCGTTGAGCGCCTTCAGCACCTCGATCTCCGTCACCGGATTAATGCCTTTGGCCGGGATCAACGGCTGCAACCAGCCTTTGTTCTTCGCGCACGAAGTCATCTTGCGCGTAATGATGACATCGCCCTCTGGGGTCGTCACCGTGTAGGTCGTGTCTTTATCGATAATTCGAAGATTGTCGCCCTCAGCCGCGTAAGCCGGTGCCGCAGCGAGCACGAGCGCGAATGCTGCAATAATCAGATTCTTCATCGTTTCCTCCGCAAGGTTCGGGCGGAAAACCTGCCCAAATATAATGCATAGAGAGAAACCGTCGGCCCATCAATTCAAACATTCGAATAAGTAGATTCATGTATGCACGATCGTCTGCACCTTCTGTCGACCAGCCCAGAGCCAGATGAAACTACCCAGACCCTGCCGCAGGAAACAGGAGGCCGATGATAATCGACTTGGCGATAAAATAAACCAGGATGAACTGCGCCGCACCGACCAGCGTCCCTATCGTTTGCGCCATTCCATCAGACTTTTTCGCCGCCTCAGACGACGGCTTCAGGACCGGGATCAAACGCTGCAGCGTCAGCCCAAGGACGCCAAACACGAGCCCGGCTGCGAACGTCCCAACCAGAAAATAGACGACAGCTTGCCACGTGAAAAAACTAGCTTCCGGCGTTATCCAAAATAACCACACGCCGATCCCGACCCACATCACGGTCGCAAAATAACCGGGAAAATCCTCCGGCCGGTACTTCTGCGCAGATGTCATCAAGGCAGGGTCCTTCATCATCAGCTTTCCGGATTATCGAGAGCCAACGCCGTCTGAAAAGCGGGGCGCTCCAGACACCGTGCAACATAGGCTTTGAGCTCAGGCTGGTCGGGCAGGATGTTGAACTTGTCCATCACGTAGACGCTGGAGCCCAACAACACGTCGGCTGCTGTGAACCTTTCACCCATCACCCACGGACCCGGCGCGATCCCGGCAGCTAAAGTCTCCACCATCGAGTCAAAACTTCCGTGCCCATAGGAAGCCGCCTTAGCTGGTACGCCCATGAACTTCTCGACCATCGCCGGCTCAATCACCGCATTGGTGTACATCAGCCACTGCAGGAACGTTCCACGCTGCGGATCATCTAATGCAACGCCCAGTCCGGCCTCAGAATACTGATCACAAAGATAAAGACAGATGGCACCCGAATCCCAAAGCTTGGTCGTCCCATCGATGAGAGCCGGAACCTTGCCCATCGGAGAAGCAGAACGAAACTCCGGATCGTCTTTCATGTCTCCGCCGCGGATGTCGACACGGACGCGCTCATAAGGCCGCCCCAACTCTTCGAGCATCCACACAATCCGGAACGCCCGGCTCTGTTCGCACCAATAGAGTTTCATGGGTTTAAGCTCCGTTTTGGATAGCCTCGGCCGCCAGCTCAAGACACGCTTCGAAGGCTGCAAGATCGGTCAATTCCGCACCGGCTGCAACCGTCGCCGTGATAAGCCGCCCACCACTGAAAGTCATCGCGCAATCGATCATCAGGTTCTCAGACAAGCCGAAATTTTCAATCTCCGTCTGAGGAAAATCACCGTCATCGGGAACGACCACACCTGACGCGCGATACTTCCGCGAACGCTCCCCGAACGGGGTCGCGATGTTCGAATATCCAAAAACAGGCCGGCCCAGCGCGCGCATGAAACCAACCTCGTAAGCCGTACCCGCATCCATACTGACGCTGCGAAACGGGGTACAGTTCGCGACCAAAAGATCGCACGAACGCATCAGCTCTTCGTTGTTGGAGGCAATTTTGGCGGCCAACTCGTGAGGCTTTAGCGAAGCTGCCTCTTTGATCTCGGCATCAAGCGGAAACACACCCTCAAAGCCGTACTTCGCACAAAGCGCCTTCTTCTTTTCCGCAAACGCCTTGGCGTCGGGTAAAAAGACATCCGGCCCGGCAAGATAGACCCGCAGCGGCTTAGGGGCAGCCATCTCGCCTCCAAAATCCTAGATGAAATCACTCGGCAGGATCGATCCAATCCGGCGCGCAGTTATAAGACCAGCCGCCTGCCAGAAGCCAGCTCAATAGAAGCCCGAGCAAGGCAATCGAAACAGTCACTGCGCCTTCTCCCCCAAGCCCGAGAGCTTCCGTAAGGGAGGGAAACAGATAGAGACCCAGCGCCGTCAAGGGCAGCCCCAGAATTGCACCGGCAGCCACCAGCGCCAAAGAATGATCGATAGCATTGCGCGCAATCCCGCCACCAGCTTCACCCGCACCGGCCATTTCCGCTTTGGTCAACGTCACCCAACGAAACGCCGTGAAGGCAGCCAGAGCCACAGCGATGATCGTTCCAATACCAAGCCCGGCCCCGGCGCTCGAAAAAAACACGAGCCCGATCCCCATAGCGACAAGCCACCCTAGGAAAATACTCTGCAGGCCAAGAACCGTCTTTTTCGACATGGAGATGCACGCTGATCCGTTGTTTGAAGGCTACCCGCTCTACGGATGAGCCAACCAGGCAGATTACGCAAGAGGCAGCAGGCGACTTACTCCGCCGCCACTTTCGCAGCCTCCCGCGCGCGCCGCTGATCGGGTGCAACGGCGTCATCTATGAGCACGGCCAGCGCATCCTCAAAGCTCATGACTTCCTGCTTCTGCGAACCAAGCCGACGGATCGAAACCGTCCCTTGCTCCGCCTCACGCATGCCAGCCACCAACATCACCGGTACCTTCTGCAGCGAGTGCTCGCGAACCTTGAAGTTGATCTTCTCATTGCGCAGATCGATACCCGCGCGAATGCCGGCATCCAAAAGCTTTTGGTGGATCATGCGGCCATAGTCATCGGCATCCGACACGATGGTCGCGACAACCGCCTGCACGGGCGCAAGCCACAACGGGAAATGCCCAGCGTAGTTCTCAATCAGGATACCCGTGAAGCGCTCCAGCGATCCAAACATGGCGCGGTGGATCATCACCGGTGTCTGCTTTTCGGAGTTCTGGTCGATGTAGATCGCACCCAAGCGGCCGGGCAGGTTGAAGTCGACCTGCGTTGTCCCGCATTGCCAATCGCGCCCGATCGCATCGCGCAAAACGTACTCGAACTTCGGACCGTAAAACGCACCTTCGCCAGGGAAGATGGACGTCGTGATGCGCCCATTGCCCTGCTCTTCAATACGCTTCAACACATCGCCCATGACAGCTTCCGCGCGATCCCACAGCGCATCATCCCCGATGCGTTTTTCAGGCCGCGTTGATAGCTTCACGACAACGTCTTCAAAGCCGAAGTCTTCATAGATCGACAGCATCAGATCGTTGATCGCCATGCACTCGGCTTCAAGCTGCTCCTCGGTCAGGAACACGTGGGCATCATCTTGCGTGAAGTGGCGCACGCGTAAGAGGCCGTGCAGAGCACCAGACGGCTCATAACGGTGAACCTTGCCAAACTCCGCCATGCGCACAGGCAACTCACGGTAGCTCTTCAAGCCGTTCTTATAGATCTGCACATGCCCCGGGCAGTTCATCGGCTTGCAGCAGAACACGCGCTCATCGGGAAGCTCGGTGGTGAACATGTTCTCACCGTAGTTTTCCCAGTGGCCCGAAGTCTCCCAGAAGTGCTTCTCCATCATGTCGGGCGAGTTCACCTCGACAAACCCGGCAGCCGTCTGGCGGCGGCGCATGTACCCGATGAGCTCCTGGAACAACGTCCAGCCCTTCGGATGCCAGAACACCGAACCCGGAGCCTCTTCCTGGAAATGGAAGAGATCCATTTCGCGGCCAAGCTTACGGTGGTCGCGCTTCTCAGCTTCTTCAATGCGATGCAGATGCGCTTTGAGGTCTTTGTCCTCGGCCCAAGCCGTTCCGTAAATCCGCTGCAGCATGGGATTGTTGGAATCGCCGCGCCAGTAAGCACCCGCAACGCTCATCAGCTTGAAGGCTTTCCCAACCTGCCCCGTCGAAACCATGTGCGGGCCGCGGCACAAATCAAGCCATTCGCCTTGCTTATAAATCTTCAGGCTCTGATCTTCGGGAATGGCATCGACAAGCTCGACCTTAAAATTCTCACCCGCATCCGAGAAATGCTTCTTGGCTTCATCCCGCGACCAAACTTCTTTCGTGAAGGGCGCGTTGCGCTGGATGATCTCCGCCATCTTCTTTTCAATTCTGGGCAAGTCATCCGGCTGGAAGGGCTCGTTCTTGGCGAAGTCGTAGTAGAAGCCGTTCTCGATGACGGGACCGATGGTCACCTGCGTGCCGGGCCATAACTCCTGCACCGCTTCCGCCATCACGTGCGCGGCATCGTGCCGGATCAATTCAAGCGCTTCAGGATCGGAACGGGTGATGATGCGAATATCGGCATCGGCTTCGATGGGATCAGCCAGATCGACAAGCTCGCCATCGACCATCAAGGCGACGGCTTTTTTGGCGAGTGATTTGGAAATGCCCTGGGCAAGTTCAACACCGGTCGTTCCTTTTTCGACCGGACGAATTGCACCATCAGGAAAACGCAGATTGACTTCAGCCATGTGTAAGGCCCTCCTCTCAATCGCTGCATACCGCGCAGGTAAGACGGGTTGATATGTTCGCTAGCTAACACGCCCTCAAGTCGTGTCGAGCCGACGCCCTAATACCAGGACGCCATGTGGACGGTCTTCTGGCAGATTTCGATGGAAGATGGAAGGGGGCCGCGGCGCGAATTCTCCGCACCCAAACAGCAAAAACGGCGCTCTCTGGAGAGCGCCGCCTTGGTAACTCGATTGAACGGGAACTCGCGCCGGGCAACCTACTTCGCTGCAGCTGCCTCAACGCGCTTCATAATGATACCTGAAATCACATAGCTAACTGGCAAAGCGACCACGGCACCTGCAGCCGCGGCATATGGGAAGTACTTCCAGCCATCAAAGCCCCAGGCCGGATCGGTCAACGGAATAATCATCGCCCCCATGACCGTCGGTGCCGCCATGACGAAGACGAGCAGCATAACCAGAAAGCGCATCGCATCCTCCTTCGCGTTTCCGCAATGAAATTTCGGATGTGACGTTAGACCTGTCGCAACGCCCACCCTTTGACACAACGCAAAGGTAAGTCCGAGCTCTGCTGACCAAGATCAGATGCTGTCGTTTTTTTTACCGTTGTCGCGCTCAACACTGCGCCGGGTCCAGCGACCGTAGCGCCACGGCTTAATCCAATGCCGCTCCGACCGGATATCGGGGACAGCATCGTACCCAGACGTCCCCCAAGGACGGCAGCGCGATAGGCGAGAAACCGTCAACCAGAACCCGCGCCACGGACCGTTTTTGTCGATAGCTTCAAGCGAGTATTCCGAACAGGTGGGCAAGTGTCGGCATTGCCAACCCACATAGGGTTTAAGCGTCCAGCGATAGAAATAGATCGGTGCCTTAAGTGTTGCACCCAGCGCTTTACTGACAACGCGCCCCACAGGCATCAAACCGCTGCCTTTTGCCCTTCAGCTTCAGCACCGCGATTTTCGAGCTGCCCAAGCGCATCAAGCACGGCATCGAAAACCAACAGCGTCGAAGGGTGACGGGCTTTGTAATCGCGGATCGGCTCGAGAACAGCCAAGTCTTCCCATCGTCCCTTTGGCGGTGCACCATTCTCTTTCAACATGGCCCGCACTTGCGCCGCAACCTCACGCAACTCATCTGATCTGCTTCCAACGATCTCGCGCCCCATCACCGACGCCGCCGCCTGGCCAAGCAGGCACGCCTTTACCGATTGGCCGTAGTCACTCACAACACCATCTTGCATGTTAAGATCGACAATCACCGTCGATCCGCAAAGCTTCGAGTGCGCCCTGGCCGTAGCGTCTGGCGTTGTCAGCCGCTCGGTTCGCCCGATCGCAGCCGATAACTCAAGAATGCGGTTCGAATAGATATCGTCGAGATCGCTCATGCGTTATTCACCTTAGACTTGCGTGCCCGGACCAGCACGCACACCAGACAGCCTAATATAGGCCAATTCATCGCTATATACGAACCGCCAACGCGAATTGGCCCAACAGATGGCGAGCTCACGCACATTATCAAGCCACCCTAAAGACCCAACAAGCCCGCTCACAAGGCACCTCGAATGACGCAAAACCGCAATCTCTTCCCCAAACCGGCCGAAAAGCAGGAACTTGAAGAAGGCCAGACCTTCACACCTAAGTTTGACGCCGATGGGCTTATTCCAGCGATCGTCACAGATGACGCGTCCGGCGAAGTCCTGATGTTCGCCTTCATGAACGCCGAAGCTCTGGACCTCACCCTCCAAACACGCTTTGCCCACTTTTACAGCCGCTCTCGCGGCAAACTCTGGAAAAAGGGCGAAGACAGCGGCAACACCCTCGCCGTCTCCGACATCCGGACCGATTGCGACCAGGACGTTGTCTGGCTCTCAGCTTCGATTGCGGGACATGGCGCGGCCTGCCACACGGGACGAAAGACTTGCTTCTACAGGTCAATTTCCCAAGACCCGGACTCGGAAACGCGATATAAACTAAAGGAAGTCGTATCCGACCGCGCTTTTTCGCCAGCTGACGTCTACAAAAAGTAGAAAATACCCATTTCGTTGTAACTTCCGGAACCGACATCAAGCCCCAGTCAAGTCAAAGTGCCTAGAACTTGATTAACCCTGTACCGATATCCTGTAGAGTTAGGTTTGAGATTCGAAAGGATCATGCCGCACGCAAGTTAGCTCAGATACAATCGTAATTTGAGTAGGAACGCTTGCAAGAAAATCGCAACGTCAGGAATTAGCCCATGTCCGAGATGAAGATTGGCTTGGCGCTTGGAGGCGGAGCCGCCCGAGGATGGTCCCATATTGGCGTCCTGCGCGCTCTTACCGCCGCCGGGATTAAACCTGACGTCATTGCGGGTACTTCAATCGGCGCAGTTGTCGGAGGTTGCTATGCCGCCGACCACATGGACGACATCGAGGCCTTCGCGCGCGAGCTAACTCTGCGCCGCGTCTTCAGCTTCCTTGATTTCAACCTTGCAGGTACCGGACTGATTACGGGTGGACGACTAACCGAACGCCTGATCCAGACCGTCGGCGGCAAACGCATCGAAGACCTCGGCCTTAAGTTCACAGCAGTCGCCACCGAAATCGGAACGGGTCACGAGATCTGGCTTTCTAAAGGCGGGTTGGCAAACTCAATCCGCGCCTCTTATGCACTGCCGGGAATTTTCAAACCCGTGAAAATCCGTGGCCGCTGGCTATTCGATGGCGCACTCGTCAACCCCGTACCAATCTCAGTCTGCCGAGCCATGGGTGCGCGCTATGTCATCGCCGTCAACTTGAACTTCGATCTCTCCTCCCGCGGCACACTCGCTCCGCAGGTGGAGTACGATATCGAACACGCAGGCGATGATCCCGAACCTGAAGCTCTGCAAACTCCATCAAAAGAACAAAGCGGCTTCAACGCTAGGCGGCTGATCCAGCGTCAGCTTTTCGGTCGTGGGGAAAATGTTCCAGGCATCTCAACCGTCATGGTTGAAGCCTTTAACATCGTCCAAGATCGCATTGCCCGATCCCGCCTTGCCGGCGACCCACCGGATGCCATGATCAGCCCGCGCCTACATGGCATCAACCTCTTCGATTTCCACCGCGCTGAAGAATTGATTGAACTTGGACGGATCGCAGCCGAGCGGGAAATCGAAACCATCAAACAGGAAATCGCGATCCGCAAACAAATCAGCCAGAACCGGATCATGGCAAAGGCATAATGTCTAACGGTGCCAGTCGCAAAACCTCGCCAACGGCATCGCAGCCATATTCGGCGCAGAGACAACACCCGAACATCTGCGAATTAAAACGCGAAAGGCGGGTCGAACAATTCGAACCCGCCAACCAAAAGTCCATCGCCAAAACGAGCCAGCGTGTTAGCCCGTCGACAGGTAATCGCGCATCGCTGAAACTTCCATCTCAACCGCAGCGATGTGGTTTTTGACCACGTCACCGATCGAGATAATCCCGACAAGCCGCCCGCCTTCGACCACCGGCACGTGACGGAAACGACCTGATGTCATGATACCCATCAAGTCCTCAATGGTACGGTCTTCCGTACAGGTGATGACGTTCTGCGTCATGACTTCACCGACGGGAAGGCTGAGCGAGCCAGCACCACGCGCACCGATGGTTTTGACCAAATCTCGTTCCGACACAATCCCAATAACTTCGTCACGCTCGTTGACGACAACAATCGCGCCAATACCCTTACTTGAAAGCTGAGAGGCAATATCCAAAAGGGTAGCGTCTTGACGCGCAGTCGCTACGGCCCGTCCTTTCGCCTTAAGCAACGAAGCAATATTCATCTAAATTCCTCCTTGGCCGACATCGAACTGCCGCGAAATTTTCCCGTCGTCAGTCCGATCCATTTTTTGTTTTTTTCTTAGCGTATACACGCCTTGATCGCCGCGACACGTCACGGATGAAGACAAACGAGATGGTGCGGCAGAATAACACAAATGGCAAGCCTCACCCAGTATGTAATGGCCTTCAAAAATCATTGTACAACATGTGGTCGAAAGGTCTTTCGAGCAGGCGGCTTACGAAAATCGAAAAACCCAAAACCGAGCAAACCAGCCAAATACCCACCCAAATGAGCTTCCCAAGCGACACCTCCGCCAGAAGAAAACCCCGGTATACCAAAGCCGGTAACGAAGTTGAGCAAAAGCCAGATCGCGGTCACAGCGAGCACCCGCTTATCCATCAACGCCTCGCCCAGAGGCATTAACCGTACCGACCTTGGCGCTTCGCGCAAGAGGGCAAAATTCCCTTGATCAATCGCACTGAACATGAAGCGCATTACGGCACCCATCATGCCAGACACCGCGCCTGAAGCTCCAACAACGGGAACCGGTTCGCCAACATGAAATGCTAGAAAAACAAGCGCTCCGAAAATTCCCGTGAATGCGGTAAACACCAAAAAGCGGATAGAACCGACCCGAAGCGCAATCGCGCCACCGAAAGCCAAAAACCAAGCCGAATTGAACATCAAGTGCATGACATCGCCATGCACCAGCATATGCGTGATGAAGGATGTTACAGAAGCAATCTCACCCCCGGGTATCTGGTCGGCGTATCCAGCGTAGCGGGCTGGAACAAACGCCATTGCAACGGTGAGCCAATCGTCCTGGGCAACCGGCAACAGCTGGCGAACCACGTGCACAGCAACAAAAACGCCAATCAGCGCCACAACGCTTCCTGGCACGTTGAATATCGGTTCCCTGTAGGATTGCACGATCTACTCCTTTGCCCAGCCCTAGCCTCTGCCATTCCAACGCATTAGCCCAACCATCTAAATGCGCTCCCCAGGCAAACCCGTCTCGTCAACGCTATGGCACGCCACCCCGAACACCTCAAGCCGCTGCGCCCCGCAAGCAGTAAGGCAAACATCCTACAAACGACGATGAACAATTCTTGGCATGCCGCGTGCTGGATAAACGGGCAAACGAGGAGAGCGCCTACCTCTTCGTCCCAAAACGAAACACGTCCGCGCCGCCGCAAGACGGACTTTGAGCTAAGATACGGAGCCGTTCGCGTCCATGAGAACAAAAACCAACGCAAAGTTGTATGCCTATTGGAATTCGGTCCGCGGCGACCGGAAGGCTCCACAACGCTTCGAAATCGAACCGTCGCGGATCGCAGAAATTTTGTCAGAAACTTTCATTCTCGAGTTTCGCCCGACGAATAGTTACATCTATCGCCTGGCCGGCACCAAGTTGGGAGAATACCTAGGTCATGACTTAAGGGGCTCCGCATTCATTAGTGACTGGCAAGAAAATGATCGCTTTACGCTGCGCCGACACTTTGCCTCAATCCGCAAACTTGGCGCGGTCGTCCGCATTCTACTGCAAGGCACAACAAGACACGGCACCACGAGGCACTTCGAGCTACTGATCCTACCCGTCACCCAGAATAGCCCATCTATCGAGCGCTTTCTTGGCGCGATCTCCCCGCTCGATGAACGCACCAGCGTTCTCAACAAACCTGTCGGCAATCTCCAGATTATCGAAACTGAACTGACTTACCCCGCAAGCGGCTTCGATGAAAAATCCGACATCAGCGCCGCACTACCCCAGCCATCGCCACCTGAGAGGCAAGACCCGCCGGCACCACCCATTTTGGCAAACTTCCGCAATTCACGAATTGTTCGCCAAGATCGCCGCCAATTCCGGGTTTACGACGGCGGCATCGCGGACACGACCCCGAAAGATAACTGAACCATCACAACCAATTAGAAACGACTGGGATCGAACTGTCCCAAAAACAGCCATCCCGTTAGGCAATCATTAAATTCCACTACCCATACTTAAGAGCACACCCAGGTTCGACCCTCCATCAAATGGGGTCGAACGACGTAGGGTAACCCCTATGTTTCCGTTTTGCTGATGCGTATGAGGTAGAATTAATGCCGTTGCTCGCCGCTAAAGATGCGCCCCAGGGATTGCGCCGAGCGAAGCCCGTCCGTACTCCAATTACGGAACGTCACCGCAGAGTCCGGCTTTCTCTCGAATGCCGCTTTATGCGACCTGACAAAACGGAATACCCGACATCAATCATCGATATTTCCGTCTCACACGTGACGCTGTCGTCACCTGTGAGCCTGCCGCCTGACGAGCGTGTCATCGCTTACGTTGAACACCTCGGGCGACTTGAAGGCACGGTTTCAAAGGTTTTTGAACGCAGTTTTGAAATGTGCCTCAATATCACCACGCGCAAACGCGAAAAACTCGCAGCTCAGTTGACGTGGTTAATCAACCGCTCGCAGTTCGAAGGTCTCGAAGAACGCCTTCACGAACGCGTGCCGGTCCAAAACAAGATCGTAAAACTGCGGATCGCAGATCAACCACCGATCGAGTGCAGATTGCTTGATGTGTCAAAGTCCGGCGCATCGCTGAACACGCTCGTAAGACCGGAGGTGGGAACAGAAGTTATCGTCGGCAAACAGAGGGCTGTTGTTCGCCGTCATCACGATAAAGGCATTGGTGTGCAGTTCCTGCAGGTTCAGGAGGCCCACAAGCTGCAGACACTGTTGAGCTGATGCCAGTATGTCGATAGCCCACCAGGAAAGTTTCGTTCTTCCACCAACGATTCCGACCCGGCTTTTGAAGACCAAAGTCTGGCGCAAATCTTCGTTTGGATCCGCGCCTCAGTCGTACCAAACTAGTGTCGTTCAATGCGGAGTGTTTTGTTGAGATGCGTATCGGGGTAATTTGCGCGCTCGCGGCAAGTCTCTTGGGATTGGGACTTCTACCGGCCAACGCCGGACCGCTGCCATCACCAAACGAAGCTGGCCGGCAATCAGCCTTCATGCGCGCCTTTGGCGCCGCCCAACCTCCATACGGTTTTGTCCAATTCTGTGAAGCACAACCCAGCCATTGCTCCGGCACTTGGCGTGGTGGCGATCGCTTCCAGGCAACGCCAGCTCACCTAAGCGAACTTGATGAGATCAACCGCCTCGTCAATACCCGCGTCGCACCCGTCACCGACATCGAAGCTTACGGTGTTGAAGAGTTCTGGACGCTGCCTACCAACGTCGGTGATTGCGAAGATTACGCGCTCCTAAAACGTAAGCTGCTGATCGAACGCGGCTGGCCAGAAAGCTCACTGTTGTTGACGGTTGTTCGTGACGAACAAGGTGACGGCCACGCAGTGCTCACCGCGCGCACCGCATACGGCGATTTCGTTCTAGACAACAAAATCAGTGACGTCCGCATCTGGAACTCGACGCCTTATCACTACATCATGCGCCAATCGTTCGTGAACCCGAGAGCATGGGTGTCACTCGAAGAGACAACCTCACACCGCCCAGTCGTCATGGCAGGAAGCTCGGCGGCGCGATGATTGCTTGATCGCTCCTTGCAATCCCATAAACAAAAAGCGGCAGGCGTTACCTCAAACGCCTGCCGCTTTTTGCTTGTCAGCAACGAGATACGGCTCAGATATTTTACGAACCCTGCGGCTTGAGCTTTTCAGCAAATCTCTGCCAGTTTTGAACGTATCGTCCGGCCGTCGCACGAACATTTTCGATGGCGTCTGGCGTCAACTCGCGCACAACGCGACCCGGCGACCCCATGACCAATGAACCCGGCGGAATAACCTTGCCTTCCGGAATCAGCGAATTGGCACCGATCAAGCTGCCTTCACCGATCACCGCACCGTTCAGAACAATCGATCCAATTCCAACAAGCGCACCGTCACCAATCGTGCACCCATGCAGCATCACCATATGACCGACCGTACACTCACGCCCGATGGTCATTGGATATCCCGGGTCTGTGTGGAGCACACAGCCTTCCTGGATATTGCTCGCTTCACCAATAATGATTGGCTCATTGTCGCCGCGAATGACCGTGTTGAACCAGATACTCGCATCTTCGCGAATGTCCACATTGCCAATCACGGTCGCAGTGGGTGCAACCCAATACCGACCGTTGGCAGGTGTGCGAACCTCTTCATCAAGAGAATAAAGCGGCATCAAAGGCTCTCAATGCTCAACCGTCAGGCCTCTTCGAGATCCATTTCCAGGATCGCCATCTGCATCTGATATTCGACTTCACCGTCTTCATCGATCCGGTAAAGTGTGGCGATGAATTCGTCACCGATGAAAACTTCAGCCATATCCGTTTTTTTCGGCTGCGGACGAAGACCGATGTTTTTCAGCCCGAACGTTTTACGCAGATAGTTTTCGACTTTGGCGAGTTCAGCCTTATCCACCATGAACCTCCTCAGGGGTGCCACAAACAATTTCCCGACCTTATGGCCGTCATTCCCCTTCGCTGTCCAGGGTTGGTAGATTGAGTTGCTGATCCATCGAGCTACTCGGTTCAGGGCAACCGGCAGGTCCAACAATGCGCGCGGGCACACCTGCTACTGTCACTTCCGAAGGAATATCCTTCAAAACCACCGATCCCGCAGCAATCCGCGAGCAGCAACCAACTTGGATATTGCCCAAGACCTTGGCACCCGCACCGATCAGAACACTGTTGCCAATCTTTGGATGGCGATCTCCGGTTTCCTTGCCGCTACCGCCAAGTGTGACACCGTGCAGGAAAGAGCAGTTGTCACCAACGCGCGCCGTTTCACCGACAACAAATCCAGTCGCATGGTCCAGCATGATCCCCTTGCCGAATTCCGCCGCGGGATGGATGTCGGTCCCAAAGAGTTTTGAAGCCTGACTCTGCAAATAGAGCGCAAAATCCTTTCGCCCAACATTCCAAAGCTCGTGCGCGAAGCGATAGGTCGCAAGCGCATGGAACCCTTTGAAGTAAAGCATCGGTTCGATGAAGCGGTTGCAGGCTGGATCGCGGTCGACAACGGCTGCCATATCCGCACGCAGTGTCAAGCCAAGTTCAGGCTTCGATTTCAACACTCCCGAAAACTGCTTCGTCAAAAGACCGGCATCGACATCGTTGTGATTGAGCCGCTGTGTCAGGCGATAGACAATCGCCTCTTCCAGAGTATCGAGACCCAGGACGGCGGAATAAACAAACGAGCCAAGCGCCGGTTCGGAATGCAGGACGGCTTCAGCTTCCTCGCGAACGGTTTGCCAAATCGGATCATGAGCATGAATTTGCCCACCACCGGTAACTTGCTGGCGCTGCTGTGCCATGATGCACCTTTCACTTTCCCGGCCATATCCGGATGACCGTTGACCGGCCCGAACCGGCCGTTAACCCAATTACGAGCCGCACAAGCCATAACGTCATGGAGTACGCACGCTATCTTCTGAACAATTTAGGGTCGAACCCATAGAAAAACAAAGGTTCTATAATTGGGACACGCCTCAAAGCCAAACCCAGATTTGACCCGGAACGTTGCCGTGCCTCTCAAACAAACCTTGGATTTCGAAAAACCTGTTTCGCTTGTTAACGCCCCGCAGACACCACAGATCACCCTTGTACCGTTTACAGCACAAGCCGCACAACATCTTGGCCCATTGGCAGCAGCCATCGACCCATGGAAACGATACCAAGTATCCTCGGACAATATGACGGCACTGCTAGCGAAAAGCGAAGCAGGTGCACCGCGCTACAGCATTTCAGCAAACGGCCAGCACATAGGTGGCATCTGCATCAGGTTGAACTGGCTACGCGGACCGTTCCTACAAACTCTCTTTGTTTTGCCCGATGCCCAGGGCCAAGGCATCGGCACTCAAATCCTAAAGTGGTTTGAGGCCGCCGCTGCTTACGACGGTGCCCGCCAAGTATGGATCACAGTTTCAAGCTTCAACGAACCCGCGCGCCGGTTTTATGATCGGCAGGGATACGAAACACTCGCAGCCCTGCCAGACTTGATCGCCGACGGTTTTGACGAACTGCTCCTGCGCAAGAAGCTAAGTGCTCGCAAAGCTCCGAGTCGTTAGGAGACTTCCAACACCACACGTCCACGCACTTGGCCGGCAATGATCTGCGGAGCGAGGTCCACCACTTCGGTCCAAGGCTTCGTCACAGTCAAACCGGCTAGCTTCGTTTTATCCAGATCCTGCGCCAAACGCCTCCACGCATCATTGCGCTTCTGCTTCGGTGCCATGACGCTGTCGATCCCCGCCAACGTAACGCCACGCAGAATAAACGGCATAACTGTCGAAGGAAGATCGAAACCTTGCGCCAAGCCGCAAGCCGCCACACAACCACCGTAGCGCGTCGTCGCAATCGCATTCGCAAGTGTATGACTTCCCGCCACATCGATCACGCCCGCCCAGCGCTCCTTACCGAGCGGCTTTCCAGGAGAAGAAAGTTCCGCACGATCAATGATCGATGAAGCGCCAAGACCCTTCAGGAATTCTTCTTCACTTGAACGACCGGTCGAAGCGACGACTTCGTACCCGAGCTTCGCCAAAACAGCGACAGCGACACTTCCAACGCCACCTGCTGCTCCCGTCACCAGCACGGGACCATCAGAGGCTTTAACGTCATGCTGCTCCAATGCAAGGACGCAAAGCATGGCGGTGTAACCAGCTGTCCCAATCGCCATCGTTTCCGCAGGCGTAAAGCCATCCGGACGCTTGATGAGCCAATCGCCCTTTACACGCGCAACTTGCGAGTAACCGCCATCGTGACCCTCACCAACACCCCAACCGTTGAGAATAACATCATCCCCAGCTGAGAATTCTGGGTGAGATGAAGATTCGACCGTGCCGGTAAAATCGATGCCGGGAACCAGCGGCCATTTTCGAACGATCGGTGCTTTGCCGGTCAGCGCCAAGCCGTCCTTGTAGTTGATCGTCGAATGGGAGACCCGAACCACAACGTCCCCTTCTGAAAGATCCCCAAGACGGATGTCAGACCACTCTGCAACCTGGCCATTCTCCGACTTCTTGATCTGCAAAGCCTTGAAGCTATCCATCCTATTCCTCACTGCCAAAACTGACGCGAATCAATCACGTCAAAACTACATAGAAAGGGAAATTTGACCCTTACAGGTTGGGTATTAGCAGACAAGTCAGCCATCTGTCCGCAGCATCTCTGGTATGCACAAAAGTAGGTTCGCAATTGCAGTACGTCGACCCTGTTCGACAGTGGCGGCCCCATAGCAACACCGGCGGGGTCTATTGGGAAAAATGTGAAAAACTAGGAAATGGTACTTTTCACCAATCGACGCAAAACACGGCCAACCAAGGGCTTACCGGGGCGGGCTCTAACCGCCTCAGGTTAATGAGACTGTTACAATTGCATCAAAACGAGCCAACCTCAGACTTTAGGCCACAGCGTCGATGATGCCGATCCATCACGCCGCAAACCAACAACCTCATTGCAACGCAAAAACTTTTTTTCTTGTTCCTCGACCAACGTCGAATCTAGTCTCATCTCAAGCCGCGACGACGGCGAAATAACAAGCCATACAGGCCGACCCCAGGAGTAGAAAATGACCCTTAAAATGCAGATTAACGCATTAGCTGCGATAGTATCTTTTGGTTTCCTCGTCGCGATCATAGTTGGAGCCGTCTGATAAGGAATTCTGTCTGCCGATCCCCCTCAGTCGACACCCCCCATAGAGCCCCCCGGCAGATAGCAAAAACAGCGCGTAAGCGATCAGCTTACGCGCTGTTTTCATTTTTGGACCTCAACTCCGCACCTGAAACAGCCCAAAGCTATTCCAGGCGAGCCAAATCGCCAAACTACCGGCGGACTAGGTATCCCAAAATAGCTCCACCCAGCGGAATGAATTCAGGATTGACCCCGCGTGGCAACGCAACGCCGAAGCTTGGCAGGAACAGGACTATCGCCGCTCCAATCAACGCACCTATGAGCGTTGTGACCAACGTCGACGACGTTGGCATGCGCACGTCTTTCAAAATGAACGACGAAATCACGCCCACAACCCACACGATGACGGAGATCACCGCGGCCTCAATCGCAGCGTCGACGATTGTCCCAAGATTGGGAATTTTCGCTGTGATCATGTCTTTGCCAAACCATCCCGCGATGATCTGCAACACAATCAAAACCAGATAACCGAGCATTTTGATCCCCCAGATATTGGACTTACCACACGTCTCCTAGGGGCTCCCCTGGCATAAAATACCCACGACTGGCGAGTCTAAAGTCTCAGAAACCTGGGTATCGGCCACGCTCTTTGGCTCGGACGTAACGTTTCGGCACCTATTTCTAGGAAACACGCCGACCGTCTTTGTCTGTCACCACCTGCCCGTCTTCCTTCGAGAAAGCGCCAACATCCAGCTCTGGCAGCAGATCAAGAACAGCCTCGGACGGGCGGCACAGTTTGGCTTTGCCATCAGCAACCACGATAGGTCGGTTCATCAGGATCGGATGCTCAACCATGAAATCAATCAATTGATCATCGCTCCACTTGTCGTCACCAAGCCCAAGTTCGTCATAGGGCGTACCCTTTTGGCGAAGAACATCGCGAACGCTAATCCCCATCAAAGAAATCAGCTCAACGATCCGCTCACGTGATGGAGGGGTTTTGAGATACTCGATGACCTCAGGTTCGACGCCACCCTGCTGCAACATCGCAAGGGTGTTCCGCGACGTGCCGCACTTCGGGTTGTGGTAGATCGTAACGTTCATATCTCGCCTCTTTGGTACAGGTGTGCACGAAATCCAGCGAAGAGGCAGAGCCCCTCGCTGGACAACTATTCATAAACGGGAAAACTGACGCCCGTGACCTGCACGAAGACCGACATAGCAAACCTAGGCAGCCCACAAGCGCGATAAGCTCACATCACTCGACCGCTGCTGGCGTCTTCTGCTCACCAAGCTCTACAGGTGAACTAAGCAGGAACCGGCAAACAAACACTGCAAGGACTGCCCCAACAATCTGAGCAACGACAAATGCCGGAACATGCGCTGGATAAATACCGGTAAAGGTATCTGTGAATGCGCGTGCAATCGAAACCGCCGGATTGGCAAACGAGGTCGAAGCCGTAAACCAGATCGCCGAAGCAACATAAAGCCCAACAGAAGCTGGCACAGCCGATGGGTTGGCCTTTATCGTCAGGAAAATTGTCGCCACCAATCCGAACGTCGCAACAACCTCTGCAAACCACAAAGCAGGTCCGTCGCGAAGTTTGACCGCAACCTGCAGGAGCGATTGATCAAACATCGCGTGCGTCACCAACACGCCGAAGATGCCGCCAGCAATTTGCGCAACAATGAACTGCGCGCCTTCCGACCAATCTATCTCGCCCCGCATCCCAAACGCGATCGTCACCGCAGGATTGAAATGCGCACCCGAAATCGGGCCCAGCATCGTAATCAGGACAAACAGGATGGCTCCGATTGCCGTCGAGTTACACAGGAGATGCAGGGCGACATTGTCGCCCGGCAGTGTCTCCGCCATGATCCCCGATCCAACAATGGCCGCCAGCAAGAATGCAGTTCCAAGAAACTCGGCTGCAAGCCGTTGGCTTCGAGTGGCCTCTCCCATCACCCCTTCTCCACTTCTGTCAGTGCATCCGCACCCATCACATTGCGACGCCGAACCTCAGCAGAGAAGTCCTTCACCTGACGCCGCATGCTCTTCTCATCAAGCTCTTGCTTGGCCAGATTGACGAACTTGCTCACGTGGTAGTGCAACAGTGAGTAGGTGTTCGCGAAAGCCGCAAGCTTGTTGCTGTCGGTCCCTTCTGCCGCTGACGGGTCCGGCATACCCCAATGCTCGGTGATTGGGTTACCTGGCCAAACGGGACAGGTTTCAGCGGCTGCATCGTCGCAAAGCGTGAAGACGAAGTCGATCTCCGGTGCGCCTTCGCCAGTGAACTCATCCCAAGATTTCGAGCGAAGGCCCGATGTTTTGTGTCCATGGTTGGAGAGGATTTTCAGAGCAAACGGATTGATCGTTCCGCGCGGCGTGCTACCGGCGCTATAGGCAACGAACGCTCCCTGCCCCAACGAATTCATTAAAGCTTCCCCGATCACCGAGCGAGCCGAGTTGTGCGTGCATAGAAAAAGGACGTGATAAGCTTCATCGTTTTCCATTTGATCCTCCCGTAATGGGCTACAGCGGGCCTTCCCTGACCCGTTTACTTGAGCGGAGCAGATCTCTGGATGTCCGCCGCAGCAGTCATCCATGAGAAAACCTAAGAGCTGACGCATGCCATCTAGCTCGATGCGATAGCGGACGAAGCGCCCGTCACGCCACGACCGGATCAGACCGGCCCGCACCAACTCCTTGAGATGAAACGAAACAGCGGTCGCACTGGCATGCGCCACCTTCGCAATCTCTCCAGCCGACAACCCGACAGGCTCTGAGCGCATGAGCGCCCGATAGATGGTCAGCCGTGTGTCATGTGCGAGCGCACCAAGCGCAGATATGGCTTCTTCCTGCTCCATGGATCATTAATTCAAGAATTATTGAAATGAGTCAATCGACGTTTTATGTCGAACACCGAGACTTTCGATCGAAGTGAATATCGACACTGATGAGCCCCAACGGCCTCGCCTGAGCCAAAACAAAAAAGGGGAGTAATGCGCTCCCCTTAAACCCTGAAAATTGCCCGCAACAAACCCTAACCCAACCAGTGCAGCCCAACCCTCAGGCGACTTTCTGGCTCGATAGATTTCGAGGGTCATAGTTGAGAACCGGAGCCAACCAACGCTCCGCCTCTTCAACGGTCCAACCTTTGCGCTCAGCGTAGTCCTCCACCTGATCCCGCTCGATCTTTCCAACACCGAAGTAATGGCTTTCCGGATGCGAGAAATAAATCCCGGAAACCGATGACCCTGGCCACATGGCATAGCTCTCAGTGAGCTCAATGCCGGTCTTGGACTTCACATCCATCAGCTTCCATAGCGTCGCTTTTTCCGTATGATCAGGTTGCGCCGGATATCCCGGCGCTGGGCGAATGCCGTCATACTTCTCTTCAATGAGAGCCTGGCAGTCGAGCGCCTCGCCTTTAGCGTATCCCCAGAACTCCTTACGCACGCGCTCATGCATCCGCTCGGCAAACGCTTCAGCCAAACGATCTGCCAGCGCCTTAAACATGATGCGCCCATAGTCGTCCGTCTTCGCGAAGTGTTCTTCGATCGCCTCGTCTTCACCAAGGCCGGTCGTCACCGCAAAGGCACCGATGTAATCGTCAACACCTGTGTCCTTCGGCGCGATGAAGTCAGCGAGAGCTGTGTGCGCGCGGCCACGGTTATGGTCGCGAGCAATCTGCTGGCGAAGGGTGTAAAGCGTCGCCAATTTGGAGTGTCGCGGTTCGCCCGTATAAAGCTCGATGTCATCGCCAACCGAGTTGGCAGGCCAGAAACCGATGACCGCTTTCGCCGATAACCATTTGCCCGCAACCATCTTCTCCAGCAGTTCCTTGGCATCGGCAAACAACTTGCGCGCCTCTGGACCGACTGTGTTGTCATCCAGGATCGCCGGATAACGTCCACGCAACTCCCAGGTCTGAAAGAACGGCGTCCAATCGATGTAGGGAACCAGCTCAGCCAGATCGTAGGTTTCAAAGGCCCGCGGCCCGAAAAACTCAGGCTTTACCGGCTTATAGTTATCCCACTCGATGTCGAATTTATTGTCGCGTGCCGCAGCCACGGTGATGCGCTTCTTCTTGGCATCTCCAGCAAGGTGCGCTTCACGAACTTTCTCATACTCCTCACGAATGGACGCGAGGTACCCTTCGCTTTCACGTTCAGACAACAGGTTCGACACCACGCCAACCGCACGGCTCGCATCGAGCACATAGATGGCCTGGTTGTTTGAGTAGTTCGGCGCGATCTTAACCGCAGTGTGCACGCGGCTCGTCGTTGCCCCACCAATCAGCAGCGGAACATCAAATCCTTCACGATCCATCTCGGCCGCGACAAAGCACATCTCATCAAGCGACGGCGTAATGAGACCTGAAAGGCCGATCACATCGACCTTCTCTTTTTTCGCTGTCTCAAGGATCTTTGCCGCAGGAACCATCACGCCAAGGTCAATCACCTCGTAGTTGTTACACTGCAAGACGACGCCGACGATGTTTTTGCCGATGTCGTGCACATCGCCCTTAACCGTTGCCATCAGGATCTTGCCCGCCGCCGGCTGGTTCTCGATGCCCAGCTCTTTCTTTTCCTGCTCCAGGAACGGCTGCAGATAAGCAACGGCCTGCTTCATCACACGTGCAGACTTCACAACCTGCGGCAGGAACATTTTGCCTGCACCGAACAAGTCGCCGACAACATTCATACCCGTCATCAGAGGACCTTCGATGACGTGCAACGGACGCTCGGCACTTTGGCGCGCCTCTTCGGTGTCTTCTTCAATGAAGTCGGTGATGCCGTGAACCAGCGAGTACGTCAGGCGCTCCTGCACATCGTTTTCACGCCACGACAAATCCTTCGCCTTGGCCTTCGAACCACCCTCGCCTTTGAAACGTGGTGCCTCTTCCAACAACCGGTCGGTCGCATCATCCCGCCGGTTAAGAATAACGTCCTCAACGAGTTCCCGCAGATCGGTCGGGATATCGTCATAAACCGTCAGCTGACCGGCATTGACAATCCCCATATCCATGCCCGCTTTGATGGCATGATAGAGGAACACCGAATGCATCGCCTCGCGCACCGGCTCGTTACCGCGGAAGGAGAACGACAGGTTCGACACACCACCGGAAATGTGCGTCAGCGGCATCACCTCTTTGATGCGCCGCGTCGCTTCAATAAACGCAACACCATAGTTGTTGTGTTCTTCGATACCCGTCGCAACCGCAAAGATGTTCGGATCGAAGATGATGTCTTCAGGCGGAAAACCAACTTTTTCCGTCAGCAACTTGTACGCGCGGTGGCAGATCTCAAACTTCTGATCCGCCGTCTCCGCTTGACCCTCTTCGTTGAACGCCATCACGACAACGGCAGCGCCATAGCGGCGCACTTTCCGCGCCTGCTCAAGAAACGGCCCTTCGCCTTCTTTAAGCGAAATCGAGTTGACGACAGCCTTACCCTGAACGCACTTCAACCCTTCTTCGATGACCGACCACTTTGAGGAGTCGATCATAATCGGCACGCGCGCAATATCAGGCTCAGCGGCGATCAGATTGAGGAAGGTCCGCATCGCGTTTTCAGAGTCGAGCAGGCCCTCATCCATGTTGACGTCGATGATTTGCGCACCGTTCTCGACCTGCTGACGCGCAACATCAAGCGCCGCATCATAGTCGTCGGCCTCAATCAGTTTGCGAAACTTCGCCGACCCCGTGACGTTGGTTCGCTCGCCGACATTGATAAATGAAGTTGCTGCTGAGGTCGTTGACATTTCAATTCTCATTTCTTCTTTTCACGCAGGGACCATCCGGGCGCTGCAATTCTCTTAGTTTGCTCAACGAAACTGGCTGTTGTCCGGACCATGTGGGACCACCAACGCGGCTTTCGATCAGCTCCCGGACCGGGGCAAAGGGACCGTTGTAGACCTCATCGTATCCCCCTGTTTCATATAG
This sequence comes from Filomicrobium sp., assembly GCA_040219445.1. GTDB lineage: Bacteria > Pseudomonadota > Alphaproteobacteria > Rhizobiales > Hyphomicrobiaceae > Filomicrobium. Next base: position 548,926 of record JAVJSM010000004.1, read on the forward strand.
CTGCAAAACCAACAATAGCTCTGGCTTCTTATCTCTAAAATTGACCTCTTTGTTCCGAAAGGTCGCTTTGATCTCCACAGTCTTCCTTTCGTCATTTTTTGCGTCAAATCCATCATTGCTTGGCTTTTCAAGCTTCAAAAAATAATCATTTTCTGCATAGGCCTCCCCAAGAGATCCGACTGGGTGCCCATCTGGCTTAAATGGCCGACCGGGAAACAGTTCCGATAATTCTTTCAAAGCCGCAAACAGGTCCGCCAGCGCCTTCTTTAATTTGGCCTCCCGTTCTTCATCCATACTCATCCAGCCACGAAAGGTTCAAGACCCGACAACCGCATCTTAGGCTCGATGACAGGCTTCTGACGCGGTTTGTATTTCTCGACATGCTCGCGGATTTGCCCGATGTGTCCAGGCGTTGAGCCACAGCACCCACCAACGAGGTTCAATAGCCCGTCTTCCGCCCAAGGCTCGATCTGCACCGCCATATCATGTGGTGTCTCATCGTATTCACCCATCTCGTTGGGCAGACCCGCGTTCGGATAGGCGGAGACATAAGCATCCGACACATGCGCCAGGTCGGCAACGTGTGGACGCATCAGCTCAGCTCCAAGCGCGCAGTTCAGTCCAATGGAGAACGGTTTGAGGTGCCGCATCGAATACCAGAAGGCTTCAGAGGTCTGCCCCGACAGCGTCCGTCCAGACCGATCGGTAATCGTGCCCGAAATCATAATCGGCAATTCGGTGTCCAACTCTTCGAACACTTCGAGCGTCGCATAGCCTGCTGCCTTCGCATTCAAAGTATCGAACACCGTCTCAATCATGATGATGTCGACACCGCCCTTCATCAAACCGCGAACCTGTTCAGCATAAGCCGAGCGCAACTCCTCGAAATCCGTATTGCGGAAACCAGGATTGTTCACATCTGGAGAGATCGACGCCGTACGGTTCGTCGGCCCAACGGCACCGCAAACGAAACGCGGCTTGTCCGGCGTCTTGGCGTTGTACTTATCCGCAGCCGCCCGCGCTAACTTTGCCGCCTCAACGTTGATCTCATACGACAGCTCTTCCATGTGATAGTCGGCCATGGAAATGCGCTGAGCGTTAAACGTGTTGGTCTCAATAAGATCCGCACCCGCCTCCAGATATTCCTCATGGATTTCCTGGATCATCTCTGGCTGCGTCAGACACAACAGATCGTTGTTGCCTTGAACATCAGACTTCCAGTCGGCGAACCGCTCACCGCGATAATCGGCTTCTGTCGGCTTGCGCTTCTGGATCATCGTCCCCATCGCACCATCGATGATGAGGATGCGATCCTTAGCAACGGCATGCAGCTGATCCCAACTTGGTAATCTCTTCATAGCACTCACAGTCTGTTATTTGTGTGCCGCGTTTCAACACGGACACCTCATTGTTCTTAAGCAGCGTCTGCGTGTTGGTTCCCGTTCGGCGCTGGCCGAATGCCAAGCATGTGGCAGATGGCGTAAACGAGATCGGCCCGGTTCAGCGTGTAGAAGTGGAACTGCTTCACACCGTTGTCTGCGAGGTGCATCACCTGCTCGGTAGCCATCGCAGCAGCCACCAGATGTGTCGTACCGGAATCTTTCTCCAGGCCTTCAAAGCGACGCTCCAACCATGCCGGGATTGTCGCCCCCGTCTTGCGCGAGAAGTTTGCCACCTGCGGGAAGTTATGGATCGGAATGATACCCGGCATAACCGGAACCCAGATCCCCGCCGCGCGCACTTTTTCCAGGTAACGCAAGTAAAGATCCTGATCGAAAACAAACTGGGTAATGATCCGGTCAGCGCCCGAATCGATCTTAGCTTTGAGATTATCCAGATCAGCCTGCTCGGAACCGCTTTCTGGATGCATCTCCGGATAGCCAGCAACCGAAATCTCAAACGGTGCGATCTTCTTCAGGCCCTCGGTCAATTCAGCGGCATTCGAATATCCACCGGGCGTTGGCTGGTAGCGCTCACCGACGCCCGCAGCCGGATCACCACGCAGCGCCACGATGTGCTTCACACCCGCATCATAGTAAGCGCGCGCAACCTCATCGACTTCATCCTTCGTGGCATCAACACAGGTGAGGTGCGCCGCCGGATTGAGCGATGTCTCATTCACAATTCGGGACACCGTGTTGTGGGTGCGCTCGCGCGTTGAACCACCAGCGCCGTAAGTCACGGAAACAAAGCCCGGAGCCATCGGTTCCAACCGCCGGATTGACGACCAAAGCGTGTCTTCCATCGCTGCAGTCTTGGGCGGAAAAAATTCAAACGAGACTTCAATCTCGCCAGTGGCCAAAAGCCTGCTTTTGCGTTCCATAAATTAAATCTCCTCAAGAACTTGCGAGTTGGAAGCGGGCCGATGAGTAGCCGCTTCCGACGGCAATGCATCGTCCGGCTTCGCCGCGAGCCAGACCATCACCGTCAGTCGATCTTCACATTCTTCTGTAGGCGCCAAACGTTTGGCATCCGCCAATTCCAGACCCGCCTTCCGCAACCATTCGCCAACTTGTTCGTCGGCAAAACCAAGCCGCTCATGCGCATAAACATCGCGCAGAAATTCCATTTCGTGCGGTGCGAAGTCGACGATCAACAATCGACCTCCAGGCTTCAAACATCGCGCGGCTTCTGCCAGGACTGGCGACGGATCAACCAAAAAGTGCATCACCTGATGCATCACGACGACGTCCGCCTCACCCGCACCCAGGCTCAAGTTGTAGATATCGCCATGGCGCACTTGTGCATGATCAACACCCGCTTGCGAGAGCTTCGCCCGCGCATAAGCAAGCATCGACTGGTTGACGTCAAAACCGATTGCCCTGCTGTAAAGATTGGCAAAAAGCTCCAGTGTCCGCCCGGTCCCAGTTCCAAGATCGACCATCAGATCGAAAGGTTTCGAACCCAACGCTTCAACCATGGAAGCTTCAACATTGTCTTCGGCGACATGCAGCGCCCGGATCTGATCCCATTCCCCAGCGTGGGCTTCAAAATAGGCCTGGGCCGCGCCTTCGCGTTCCTGCTTGACGGCCTGCAAGCGTTCCGCATCTCGCGCGAATAACGGATCGTTCAGATCCGCAAAATCACTCAATACCTGCGCCAAACGTCCGAACCCGACGCGCTCCGATAACCGGAAGTAGACCCAACTCCCTTCCCTAAACCGCTCAAGCAGCCCTGCTTCAAACATGAGCTTCAAATGACGGCTTAGACGCGGCTGGCTTTGACGAAGGATCTGCGTGAGGTCTTTGACGTTGAGCTCTCCGCCACGCAGCAACAAGAGGATGCGCAGCCGCGTTGGCTCAGCAGCAGCCTTAAGAGCACTGACAAGCTCACCGCTGGAAAACAGTTGGACGTCTTTGACATCATCACTCATGTCCAGAATAGATATAAAGATATCTTTATGCGTCAAGTGGTTTTTAGCTCAAAAACCCAAAAAGAGATGCGGCCCAAATCTCCCGCACACGTCGAATGTGCCAAAAAGATAAACAAAGCCAATAACTTGTTAACCTCGAGGGCAATATCTTGGCGCAAACACATTCCAAACACGCAGGCCAACCGTCCCTATGCGCATTCAAGCCATTGCCAGCCACACGACGCTCACTACACTAGAAAACGCCAGCTTCGCCTGCCGGCAACAGTCTTGTTTGATGAGCACGCTTGCCCAAACAACCATCCTCCTGGCCAGTGTAATCACAATCATGCTGCCGTTCTCGGTGGTCGCCGCCGAAGCGTTTTCCGAGCCTGCTGCCTTCAGCCGTCTTTCAGGTGCACCGTTACAAGCCGTCGTCGCCCTGACTGGTGTTGCAACTTGGCTCATAATGTTCGGCGTCCCAGCCTGTCGCGCGTTTGCGCGCCTCGGCCGCAGCCAAACGATCATAATTTCCAATGGCATCGTCGAAGTTGCCGAAAAAACAATTATCGGGCGGCACGCATGGACCATTCCGCTGGCCGAATTCACCGGGATCTCCCACCACGTCCGGACCAATCTTTCCGGAACGCGCCAGGAACTGATCCTCGTTCATCCGCAAACGTCGAAATCTCTGTTGATAGAGATGGGTGCGAGCATCAGCCATAACGACGCGGAAAAACTCGCCAACACCCTAAAACTACCGGTTCTTCCCGCCGGGGTCCTGCATCGCCGATGCAAGGCACGCGAGACTGAAAGCGCTATACCAGCGAACGCATCAGCAGCATTCAGTGCCTAGCCCAAAGGCCTTCAAATCCAGCACCGGGCCGGATAACAAACATTACAAACCAGCTTTTTAGATCCTGCCCATAACTTGCCATTGATCGACCTTAAACCGGCTTTGAGAACACACCCGGCACACACAATCCCTTGAAGGACTGTTTCCGCCTTTGACGAAACGTCCGTGTCGTGGTGAAAGTGGATTCAATAGCGAATGCCGTCCGTCCGACGAAGACGCGATGCATTCTTTCCGCCTCGGAGTTTGAGATGATCAAAGCCGGCCTATCCCGTTCCCTGGTCGCGGCATTCCTCGTGACCCTCACCGCAGCTGCAGCAATGCCAAATACCGCGGACGCCCGCGAGCGTCCGGTCCAGTTTATGCAGCGCGCCGCGAATGAACTGATCGCCGCTGCCCGCTCCGGCACAGCTGCCGATTTTGCCCGTGTCCTTAACAAACACGCAGATCTGCCGAGCATCGGTCTCTACTCGCTTGGCAGTTATGTCAAAACTCTCTCACGGAGCGACCGCCAACCTTATTATTCCGGCATGATTGGCTTCCTCGCCCGTTACGGCGCATCGCAAGCGCCCAAATACAAAGTCCGAAACGCCGTCATGGTCTCCCAAACGAAGGAAACTCGCACGGGCGTCTATGTCGACAGCGTCGTCACCATGACAGATGGCACCGGTTATGACGTCCGCTGGTGGCTGATCCGCCGTGGCGGAACATACAAAGTCGGCGATGTTTCAGTTTTGGGCTTTTGGGGTCGCGAACAGCTCAAGCGTTTGTTCGAAGGCTACATCAACGAAAATGGCGGCAACGCTAAAGCATTGATCGTGGCGCTGAATCGCTGAGACGGTGTTTAAATCGACGTTCCAAAAAAGGGTCCCCAACGGGACCCTTTTTCGCGTTCCGTAAACGTGCCTCAATGAAACCCTGTAAACGCGCAGCTCAAACAGGAATCGACGAAAATTAAACAGCTAACGGTTTGGCGATTCCAAGCTGCCATCCCTTGAGGAGGACGCCACTTACTTGGCCGACGCGTCGTCCTTCTTTTCCGCGTTCGCCCAGGCGGTCGTTTTCATAACCACCGTTGCCCCGCGATTGACGGATTGCTGCGACAAGTAGGGGAGCCGTACCACAATCTCAGACGGCGAAACCGGTTTGACGAGCATCTGGTCAAGCCAGCCCAGACTATTGTCGAGCTCAGTGTTAAGCTTCAGCCGTAACCGGTAGTCCCCTTTATCGGGAACAATCTTCGGAAACGCTGAACCCTTCCGGTAAAACAACACGGTGCCCGAGTAGCTGCTGCGCCCCGCTACCGCGATCGGTGCAAAAGGCTCCTTTGGCCGATCAACACGCTCAAACGACCGCTGTTGCACATTGAACCTCGCTGGCGGCACAAAGTAATCGCCTTTTACGACATAAGCCGAATAGAAAACTTTGCGACCCTGACCGTCGACCGGACTGACCTCTAGCTCCAAATCGAGCACCGTCCCGTCGCGTGCGCCATGATTGGCGATCGTCAAAGGCACAGCGAAAACTTCGTCGTTGCCACCTTTATCGCGCGTGTAATGTACGACTGGAGAGACGTGAGCCTGCAATTCCGGCTGCTTCAAAACACTATGGTAGAGGCTCACCGCTGAAAACAACAATGCAACAACCGACGCAAGCGCTGTCATGATCGAGCCGATTCCGCCACCCGACGACCGGCCGGCATCCGCCGTCGCCGTCGTTTGTACGATGTCACCCGTCTCTTGAGAGATAACTTCAGCCCGACGCTTCGCCCCAACCATCTAAAGCAACCCTTTGCAACCCAACGCACTTACCGCCCGGACGAAAGCCGGGCAAATGCGGCGTCGCTGAGGCAAAACACAGGAGGGCGCGCAAAAGCAAACGCTCCGATCAAGGAACTGTCAGAACTGAATTCAGTTAAAGCGTGAAAGTCAGCCAGCAACCGCGGCTTCAATTGCCGCAAGGGCATCATCTGCTTTCGCACCGTCAGGCCCTCCAGCCTGCGCCATATCAGGCCGGCCACCACCACCCTTGCCGCCCAATGCCGCGGATCCGGCACGCACAAGTTCCACCGCGCTGTAGCTGCCGACGAGGTCTTCGGTCACACCGACAGCAAGCCCAGCTTTTCCATCCTCGGTCACGCCAACGATAGCAACAACACCGGAGCCAACCTGCTTCTTGCCTTCATCAACAAGCCCGCGCAGATCTTTTGGATTCAAACCCTCGACTTTACGAGCAAACACTTTGATTTCGCCAACCGACTTGATCGCATCGCCGGCGTCGCCAGACGAACCACCACCCATGGCCGCCGCGCGCTTAGCTTCCTGAACCTGCCGCTCGAGCGTCTTCTTTTCATCAAGCAGCGATTTGACGCGCTCAACCACATCTTCCGAACGCGTCCGCAACAACGAAGCGACTTCCCGCACACGGCTATCCTGTTCGGCAAGATAGGAACGTGCTGCCTCGGCCGTCAGAGCTTCGATCCGCCGAACACCACTCGCACTCGCGCTCTCAGCAACGATATGAACGACGCCAATATCCCCCGTGCGCTGAACATGCGTTCCGCCACACAATTCCAGCGACCAGGCAGCCTTCGGCTTACCTTCAGCGCTGACGCTGTTCTCCCGCGCGGCTCCCATTGAGACAACACGGACTTCATCGCCGTACTTTTCGCCAAACAGCGCCATCGCGCCCGAGTCCATCGCGTCATCGACAGCCATCAGTCGCGTGGTAACCTCAGCGTTTTCCGTCACGATTTCATTCGCGAGCTGTTCGACTTTAGAAACCTCATCCGATGACATTGGCTTGGGATGCGAAAAGTCGAAGCGTAGGCGATCAGGCGCAACCATCGAACCCTTCTGCGCAACGTGTGATCCGAGTACTTCACGCAACGCTTCGTGCACAAGGTGGGTCGCAGAATGGTTTGCGCGCGTCGCAGTCCGTCGCGAGTGATCAACGACCAGTTCGACTGCGTCGCCAACCTTAAGCTTGCCGCTCTCCAGCCGTCCGAAATGGACGAATAAATCGCCAACCTTTTTCAAGGTATCCGTAACTACGAATTCCGTTTTGGATCCGAGACGGACAACACCCCGGTCACCAACCTGACCACCCGACTCTGCATAAAAAGGCGTTTGGTTGAAAACGAGTTGCGCTTCATCACCCGCCTTGAGTGATTTCACGACCTTGCCATCTCGGACGATCGCAAGAATTTCTGCTTCCGCAGCTTCGGTGTCGTAGCCCAGGAAATCCGTCGCGCCGGCGCTTTCGCGAACATCAAACCAAACGGTTTCCTGCGCGGCATCACCCGAACCCTTCCAAGCCTTCCTCGCTTCAGCCTTTTGTTTTTCCATAGCCGCACGGAAGCCATCGGTATCAACACCGACGCCACGCGCACGCAGCGCATCTTCGGTGAGGTCGAGTGGGAACCCGTAGGTGTCATAAAGCTTGAAGGCAACGTCGCCCGATAGCACTTCACCCTGCGACAGCCCTTCTGTCGCATCACCCAGAAGAACCAATCCCTTTTCAAGCGTTTTGCGGAACTTCGTCTCTTCAAGCTGAAGGGTTTCAGTGATCAAAGCAGATGCCCGGCCAAGCTCAGAGTAAGATTCGCCCATCTGCCGTAACAACGCCGGAACCAACCGGTGCATCAAAGGTTCCTCGGCACCAAGCAAATGCGCATGACGCATGGCCCGCCGCATAATTCGACGCAAGACATATCCGCGACCTTCATTCCCCGGCAACACACCGTCGGCAATGAGAAAGGCGCTAGAACGCAGGTGATCCGCGATGACCCGGTGGCTCGCTTTGTGCTGTCCCTCCGCATCAACGCTCGTGAGATCAACAGAAGCCGCAATCAGCGCACGAAACAGATCCGTCTCATAGTTGTCGTGCGTCCCTTGAAGAACGGCCGCAATTCGCTCCAATCCCATCCCGGTATCAATTGACGGCTTCGGAAGCGCGACCCTGTTGCCTGGCTCAATCTGATCGAATTGCATGAAGACCAGATTCCAGATTTCAATAAACCGATCGCCATCTTCGTCAGGCGAACCTGGCGGACCACCGGGAATATGATCACCGTGATCGAAGAAGATCTCAGAACACGGACCACACGGGCCGGTATCACCCATCTGCCAAAAGTTGTCCGACGTTGAGATCCGGATGATCTTTTCGTCAGAGAAACCAGCAATCTTCTTCCAAAGCCCAAGCGCTTCTTCATCGTCGTGATAAACGGTGACAAGCAGCCGTTTGGCATCGAGCCCGAACTCTTTGGTGATAAGCCGCCACGCCAATTCAATCGCGTCGGCCTTAAAATAATCACCGAACGAAAAATTGCCCAGCATCTCAAAGAATGTGTGGTGCCTGGCTGTGTAACCTACGTTATCGAGATCGTTGTGCTTGCCACCGGCACGTACGCATTTCTGAGACGTCACCGCGCGGGAATAGTCGCGCGCTTCCTGTCCGGTAAAGACCGACTTGAACTGCACCATCCCGGCATTGGTGAACAACAATGTCGGATCATTGCGCGGAACCAGCGGGGACGACGCAACCTCTGCATGTCCCTCTTTTACAAAGTAGTCCAGAAACCCTCTACGGATCTCATTGACGCCGGTCATTCGTAGCCTCGCGCAACAAGCCGCGACCTATAAACTTGCTTTGCTTAGGCCATAGAGATCGAACCACAAGCCGAAGCAAGTCCAGACAGGATCACAGCACCCGAAATAACCAGACGCCTCCAAAAGCGAACTGGTAAGAACCCCTGACGGCAGTGCTACTAGCAGAGCCGTCCAAAACAGGCGCCACTATTAGCGAGGCGACAAACACCTGTCCAGAAACCCAAGCCCATAGACTCAATGTTGCGCCTATAGATCACAGCACCCAGCAGAGCATCACAAGCAAACATACACAGCGAATGGCAACGGGCGGCACATGCAAGGCCTCATAGCTCAAACGCTACCGGCGCATACGTTTCCCACCAGCAGCTCGTTCAGGCTTTGCACCGCTTTCCGTCGCAGCAGGGCTTTCGGCATCTTCACCCGCCGAGTCTTCATCATCCTCTGGCTCTACCAACAAATGATCCGAAACGAGGCCTGCGTTCTCGCGGATTGCCCGTTCAATCGAAATTGCGATCTTGGGATTATCACGCAAGAAGCCTTTGGCATTCTCTCGCCCCTGGCCGATACGTTGCCCATCATACGAGAACCAAGCGCCTGATTTATCAACGATATTAGCCTTAACCCCGAGATCGATGAGTTCACCGAGCTTAGAAATACCTTCGCCGTACATAATATCGAATTCAACCTGCTTGAATGGTGGAGCGACCTTGTTCTTCACCACCTTCACACGGGTCTGGTTGCCGATAATCTCGTCACGGTCTTTGATCGCACCGATCCGGCGGATGTCCAGTCGAACCGACGAGTAGAACTTCAGAGCGTTACCGCCTGTCGTCGTTTCTGGATTTCCGAACATGACGCCAATTTTCATACGGATCTGGTTGATGAAAACAACCATGCAGTGCGACTTGGAGATCGAACCCGTCAGCTTCCGCAGAGCTTGGCTCATCAAACGCGCCTGCAATCCTGGCAAGCTGTCGCCCATATCGCCTTCTAGCTCAGCCTTTGGCGTCAATGCCGCAACCGAGTCGACAACAAGAACATCGACTGCTCCAGAACGAACAAGCGTATCGGCGATCTCAAGCGCCTGCTCTCCTGTATCCGGCTGGGACACCAGGAGGTCTTCCACCTTCACACCTAGCTTTTTGGCATAAACGGGATCCAGAGCGTGTTCCGCATCGACGAAGGCACAGGTCCCGCCCTTTTTCTGGGCTTCTGCAGCCACGTGCAACGCCAGCGTCGTTTTACCTGAACTCTCAGGCCCATAGATCTCGATAACCCGTCCGCGCGGCAGTCCACCGATACCCAACGCGAGGTCAAGTCCCAAAGACCCTGTCGGGATCGCCTCGATATCATGGCCCTGGGCACTCTCACCCAAGCGCATAATCGAGCCCTTACCGAAATTCTTGTCAATTTGGGCAAGAGCCGCTTCCAGCGCCCGCTGCTTGTCCATGATACCCCCTTCGACGACGTGAAGATCTGGCTTGCTCATACCGCGATTCCCAATTTCTCATGAGTTGCACATCAAGTCTACGAGACTTGCGACAGCAATGTACCTCATTTGTTCCAATGGAACAAGAGCGGAACAAAAAGCGGCGCCTCAAACGAATGTCGGCCAACGACACAACGACCGAATGACCTCCGGAACCGATGAGCTGGCATGGCCGTTGCTTATTGAAGCCTAGCGAAAACGTGATCAAGAGTTGAACTCGCCCGGCAAAACGTGAGTACCCGGTTTATGCTGCCTCTTTCGATTTCCAGCATGGCCACAAGGCCGATGCGTGCAGACAAATCCGATGCAGTAGCCGACAAGCTGCTCCACGAGCGCATTTCCACGACTAATTTTGGGCCGAATGCCTTACGGTTAAGCCTGATCACGACGCGATCTGCATTCAATGAACTCGAAGCAGAGTGGAACGCCCTCTTTCAGAAGGCGGGAAAACCCGGAAATCCCTTCCAATCTTTCAATTGGTGCTGGCACTGGGCCAATAGCTTCCTAAAAAACGAGCCTAACGACACGTTCTTCATCATCTCCGGACGGCGAAACGGGCGTTTGATCATGATCTGGCCCCTGGTCCGCCAACGCACCGCAGGCCTGACCCAGCTAACCTGGATTGGACGCCCCGTAACGCAATACGGCGATGTGCTGATCGACAGTTGCAATCCGATCAACGATCTGCGTGCCGGATGGCGCTTTCTGAAAGCGCACGCCAAGGCCGATGTGATTGAGCTTTGCAAAGTCCGCGGCGATGCCTCCATCACACCGTTGCTGTCTGAAATTGGCGCAATCACGACCCACCGGGATGCAGCCCCCTACGCTGACATGTCCCAGCATGAAACGTTCTCCGACTACGCGAAGGCGCGTTACTCGGCAAAACGAAGAACGAGCCTGCGCCGCAACCTTCGACGTTGCCAGGTCGACGGCGAGCTGGAGACTGACTTCATAAAAGAAGGCGCTGACGCCAGGCACGCCACAAAGCAACTCCTCGCAATGAAGATGGCATGGCTAAAAGAAAAGTCACTCATCTCGCAAGCCCTACAGGATCAACGCACACACCAGTTCTTTTTGGACGCTGTCAGCGACCCAACCCGTCCAACCGGTTGCGAGTTGACCCTCTTAAGAAGCGGCAACGAATTGCTCGCCGCTGACCTCAAATTCACAGCAAAAAACCAATCTGTTGCGCATGTCATCACGTACAATCTAAAGTTCGAAAAATTGAGCCCAGGCAACCTGATGACGATGCTCAATCTTGAGCACTTCAAGCAACACGGCACCCAGGTTTTCGACTTTATGGGTCCGGATTCGTCGTTCAAACGAGAGTGGTCTGATGGCGTGATAGGTGTGAACGATTGGGCGGTGCCGCTATCTCTAAAGGGCAGACTGTGGAGCCAAGTTTACTTGGCATTCGCGCGAGATCATCTGAAAAAGCTCTTCAGTCATTTACCGAAAAGCCTGAAGAAGACGCTGTCGGGCAGTTATGTTCTGGCGATCGGGATGTTCTAGCCCAGCCCCAACAAAGCTAAGCTCCGTCCTATACACACCGAGCCCACGCACGAAAAAGCCGAGAACCAATCCAAGTCGGTCCTCGGCTCAACTGTTCAAGCGAGACATTCTCAGCTGCGCGGCAACAAGGCCTACTTCACTCCAAGCTTCTTCTGCAGGTTCGAAGACGATGTCGTGTATTGGAAGAGCAGCTTCTTGTCAGGATAGATGTAGCGGTGCGCCTGTTGCGCCATCAACGCGCCTTCGTGGAAACCCGACAAAATGAGCTTGAGCTTTCCTGGATAGACGTTGATGTCGCCGATTGCGAAGATCCCCTTCTCGCTCGTCTCGAACTTCTCCGTATCCACCGGGATCAGATTTTCTTCGAGATTCAAACCCCAATCAGCGATGGGACCCAGCTTCATCGTCAAACCGAAGAACGGCAACACTGTATTGATGGGAAGCTTTTCTTCGCCAGTCTTGGACTTGATCGTTACCGATTGCAGATTGCCGTTCTCACCTTCCAAACCAGCCATCTGACCAATCATCAAGCGCATCTTCCCTTCGGCAACAAGAGCACGCATCTGCTCGACTGAGTGCGGCGCCGCGCGGAAATCATCCCTACGGTGAAGCAAGGTTAGACTGTTCGCAATTGGCTGCAGGCTCAAAGTCCAGTCGAGCGCAGAGTCGCCACCACCAACAATCAAGATATCCTTGCCGCGGAAGTCATCCATCCGGCGAACCGAATAGTGCACCGACGTCGTCTCATAGGCTTCAATCCCTTCGAGCGGTGGACGCTTAGGCGTAAACGACCCACCACCAGCAGCAATCACGACGACCTTACAAAGGAAACCCGTGCCGACATCGGTCTTTAACAGGTACCGACCATCTGGCTGTTTCTGCAGTTCATCGACCCGCTCGTTGAAATGGAATGTCGGATCGAACGGCTTGATTTGTTCAAGCAGCTGATCCGTCAAACCCTGGCCTGTGACAACAGGAAGGCCTGGAATGTCATAGATCGGCTTTTCAGGATAAAGCTCGGCGCATTGGCCGCCCGGTCGGTCGAGAATATCAATCAAATGTGCCTTGATATCGAGCAAGCCAAGTTCAAAAACCGCAAATAGCCCAACCGGACCAGCACCGATGATGACGACATCGGTTTCAATCAAAGATCCATCGGTGGGAACGACCGGGGTATCCATGCGAACAATCTTTCCTTGTGGTTTTGAGCGATCTGAACTCGCCTAACGCAACGTTTGTCCCCGCGCCACGCGCGAAATCAATTCTGCAACTGTATCAAGCGCGTATTCGCGGGCAGATCAGAACTGTTTGGCTGGAACGGTCAGCACCAACCCATCAAGGTCATCGGTAACCTTGATCTGGCAAGACAAGCGGCTTTCCTCACGCACGTCGAAGGCAAAATCCAACATGTCTTCTTCCATTTCGGATGGCGAACCCGTTTTATCGCGCCAGTCATCCTTAACGTAGACATGGCAAGTCGCACATGCGCAGGCACCACCGCACTCGGCTTCAATCCCTGCAACCTCGGCAAGTTTCGCAGCCTCCATCACGGTCTGTCCGGCTTGTGCCTCGACAATCTGGCTTGACCCATCAGGCTGGATGAATGTGATTTTGGCCATCAGTGGAGCTTTCCTCTGGCAAATGAGAAACTTTCAAGCGCTAGCAAACCTCAAACAGGGCGCAAGCGACGATATTTGGCACTGGAATGCAGTCAATTAGACGCCAGAGAGGCTCGCATCAAGCCTGCAGAAAGCACACCTGGGTGAAGTGGGACAAACCGCCCTAGCAAATCACCTAAGGAATTGGGCTCACGGCATGACAAATCCAGATGCTCGCCAACCCCTCGTAGCAAGCGCACGCCAAAAGGCTGATCAGTTTTCTCGAAGAAGACTCGGCCCCAGCGGGCTTAACCAACGGCTGAATAGGTCTCTTGCGCGACTAGGGCAATCGTCCCAAGCGCCATCAGGCGGCCATCACAACTATCGGCGTACCTCTCACCTGCAGCAGCGGCAGATCCGAGCCGGAATGCGCCAACCGCCCTCGCCGAGCCCTTAAGGGTATGGGCCGCCATCTGCCACGCGGATTCATCACCCGTATCGGCGGCTTCCTGCAAGCGATGCAATGAGTTTTTGATCTGCTCCCGGAACAAATCCAGAATCTCACGCTTCAAGGCTTCATCGCCAAGCGTGTAATTGCCCAAGTGCGCAAGATCGAGCACTTCACCCTCGATAGCAACCGGCTCTAAGTTGCCGATACGAGCAAAGTCAGCCGCAACCGCTTCCACGCTCATTGAACCTCCAACACCTGAGATCTGCGTCACAAGAACACGATGATCGCACGTCAGAAGAAAGTTCTGGTGAACGCACTATTCAAAAAACGAACTCTTACCGAAACTTCCGGTTAACCATACTTATGCTCAGCACAACACGACGGAGGCCACGGTTTTGCCTTCAACGGCGACTAGCGCTGATCTTGCCTGGGGGGCATCAAGGCAGTGATTACAGCCAATTACCAACGAAATAACCGCAACAACTATTTGAGCCCCGAACGAACATTGGACTAACATCACCATGCGCCACATGGGGAATCGGTGCTGAACGGGCGGGTTAATGGCTCAAGACAAAGAAATTAAAGAGAAATCTGGCGAAGCTTCCGCCTCGACGGAGGCCGCGGACGTGCGCGCAGATAGCCTCGCCGCACGCTTAGCAGACATAAAATCGCAGTCGGGAACGCCCGATCTGGGCGATGCGCCAGCCGATGTGCCTAAGCCACCCTCGATTCCCGGTGGAAAACTCGAGGCTAAAATCACACCCACGTCGGCGCCTGGAACGCTTCCGCCGCCGATCCCAAGTCCCAAGTCGTCGACAACCGACGTACCGCCTCCGATTCCGGCCAAACCGGAGCCAAAGCCCGCGACAGCGGCATTCCCTGATATGAGCAGAAATCAGGAACCGGTGAAGTCCGAGCAGACGACTAAGCCCGAAAACCCCACGCTCGACGTATCGGCGATGGCGACCATCACGCAGATTCCAGCGCAGGCTGGAGCAACTGCACTTGCAGCCGCCGTTGCCCCGCCTGAACCTGACGAAGAGCCTGAGGCCGAGCCAACACCCGACAAGAAACCCGAACCCGAAATAGCAAAAGCCGACACAAAAGCGGACGCAAAGCCCAAAACCGAGCCGCAACTCGACGACTTGATAGGGGACGCCGCCGAGGAAGAAGAAACACCTGCACCGTCTCGCCGCGAGGCCCGCCGTCGTCCCGCAGGTCCCGTCCGCGAGCGCTTCGCAGCAAACGATGACGCGCCAACAATCGGCGGTTTGATCTACGCCCTCCAGCAGAAGCCATCGAGCAAACCCTTCCAGTATGCTGCGATTGGCAGCACCGTATGGGCGATGCTGGGTGCGTTTGCGTTGTGGTTGAACCTGTCAGCCAAACCTGATCCGTACGCCGCACTCGTCTCCGATCCGATGACATTCCTGACAATCACCGCCGTGATTGTGCCCATCATCGTCATTTGGTTCCTGGCACTGCTTGCGTGGCGCTCCGAAGAATTGCGTTTGCGTTCCTCGACAATGGCCGAGGTTGCAATCCGCCTAGCTGAACCGGACCGGATGGCCGAACAGTCCACCGCATCTCTTGGCCAGGCCGTCCGTCGTCAAGTCTCATTCATGAATGACGCCGTCAGCCGGGCAATCGGACGTGCTGGCGAGCTTGAAGCACTGGTGCATAACGAGGTCTCAATCCTTGAGCGGTCGTACGACGAAAACGAACGTAAGATCCAAGGCCTGATAAAAGAGCTCTCAAACGAGCGGAACGCACTTCAAAGGACCGGCGACGACGTTCACACGACTCTTAAGTCCATTGGCTCTGAAGTCCCGGCCCTAATCGAAAAGCTCTCCAATCAGCAGCTGAAGCTGGCGCAGATTATTGAAGGCGCCGGAGCCAATCTCACGATGCTTGAAACATCGTTGAGCCAGGGTGCCCGACAGCTCGAAACGACGGTTGATTCATCTACGAAGCAGATCGAGTCTGCCCTCGTCGGCCGCACCGAACAGCTCGAAATCGTTCTTGATAGTTATACCGGCGCGGTTGACGGTGCACTCTCGGCCCGCACCGAGCAAATGCAGACGATGTTGTCCGACCACACAAAGTCGCTGGGGCATGCACTGTCAACGACGACCGAGGGTCTGGACCAAACGCTCGAAACGCACAGCACCGAGCTGCGCACGATGCTAACGGACCACTCGAGCCGTATGGGCGAAGCGCTTGGTGGTACCACCACCGAAATGCAGGATATGCTCGGCGTCTATACGTCGGCGCTTGCCGAAGCGTTGTCCTCACGCACCGAGGAAATGCAGGAAGCCTTCGAAGGCTACATGCTGACGCTCGACACCTCCATCAGCAACCGAACCGAAAACCTGCAGTCGGTATTCGAAGAATATGCGCAGGCCCTGGACACCACTTTGGCCAACCGCGCCGAAGCGCTTGATCAACAGTTGGTGGCCCGCACGCGCGCCCTGGATGACGCATTCTCAGACCGTCTGCGCCTGTTCGACGAAACGATCGTCCGCACCACTTCCGCAATCGACGAGGCTGTCGGTGAGAAGGCAATCGCGCTGACATCCGCGCTTGATGACCACGCGCGCAATTTCCAAGACACCATCACGCGCCAAACCGCTGACATCGACGACACGCTTTCGAACGGCATTAGCGCGGTCCGCCGTTCCAGTGAGAACGTCACCCGTCAGTCGTTGAAAGCAATTGAAGGTCTCGCAAGTCAGTCGGACATGCTCAAACGGGTTTCGGAAAACCTGTTGGGACAGATCAACTCCGTCACAAACCGCTTCGAAAACCAAGGCCAGCTCATCATGCAGGCCGCCAACGCACTCGAAAGCGCCAATTACAAGATCGACTCCACGCTCAAACAGCGCCACAACGAGCTATCAGGAACACTCCATCAGCTGAACGACAAGGCCGACGAGTTCTCAGAATTCGTCGAAGGCTACTCTACCAACATCGCCGGCCAGATTTCCGAAGCAGAGCAGCGTGCCAAAGCAGCAGCCGAAGAACTCCGCCAGGGAACACATCTGCATCAGCGCCAGGCCCTCGAAGACCTTGAGCGATTCAAGTCTGAAGCAGGACAGGAAAGCCAGCGTGCGTTGTCTGACCTGCGCGAGCGTTTCTCAAGCGTGTCGAAGGAAATGCAGACTCAGTTCGGCTCGCTCTCTAATCGTTTCGATGAAACGACAAACGAAGTCCGCGAGCGCGCGCAACAAGCAAGCAAGGCGATTGAAGAAGAACAGGCACGCCTGCGCGAAAAGCTCGAACTCATCCCGAACAACACCCGCGAAAGCGCGGAGGCTATGCGCCGCTCGCTGCAAGATCAGCTCAAAGCACTCGACCAACTCTCCGAGATTGCCACCCGCGAAGGCCGCAGCCGCGATGTCTCCTCGCCAGATGCGACTTCGGCCGGAGGGCCGGGCATCGGACGCCCGTCAAGGCCATCGCCATCAGGCTCGTTAAGCACAAGCTACGCGCAGAATAACGCGGCCAATCGTGCTGAGACGGAACGGCAATTGTCGAGCCTGTCATCGTCACTTGCCCGCGAGTTGCACGCCAGGCCCTTGCGCGGCAGCAACCGTCCTGAGCCATCATCGCAAAAGCCCGCATCTCCCGATGTTACGCAGGCTGCGAACCCGACCGCGCCAAACACCGGCTCCGTGAACCCAGCCGGGCCCGGCAATACGCCGTCGCCGCAGGATCTAGCAGCAGCGAAAGGCCACAACTGGTCCGTCGGAGATCTCCTCAAGCGCGCGTCCGAAGATGACGCTGCCGGGCCCAAACCGAGCACACCGGATCACGGCGGCCCCTCCCAGATCGCCCCGTCGCATCAATCTCCAAACCAGGCTCGCCCAACGCCGGCGCCGCAGTCTTCGTTGCCAGACGTGAGCTTGATGGTGAAAGCCATCGAGCCATCGACCGCAAAAGAAATCTGGGCCCGCTTGCGCGCCGGACAACGCGGTATCCTCGTCCCAAGCCTCTATCCACCGGCAATCCGCGCCTCGTTTGATGAACTCAGCCGCCGCTACGCCAACGAACCACCGCTGCGCGAAGCAATCTCTCGCTTCCTGGCCGACTTCGAAAACACGATCCGGAACGCCGAAAAGACGGACCCATCTGGCCAGCTGATCCAGTCGCATCTGCTATCTGACATGGGCCGGGCTTACCTCTTCTTGGCACACGTGAGCGGACGCCTGGATAAGTAAAGCAGCGCAGGCACAGCGTCCTGAAGCCAGAACCCAATGGCCACCAGTCGACCAAACAATCCGATAGAGCTAATTGACGCCAGGATCGAAGCCTGGCCACTCGCCCAGCCCTTCATCATCTCACGAGGCAGCAAAACCGAAGCACATGTTCTCGTCGTTGAGGTTTCCCAAGACGGAGTTATCGGTCGAGGCGAAGCAGTGCCCTACGCGCGCTACGGAGAGACACCCCAATCGGCGCTCGAACAAGTACGAAAAATAGCGCTACAGAACCGAGAAGACCTACAGCAAACCGCCCCCGCTGGTGCTGCACGCAATGCACTTGACTGCGCCCTTTGGGATCTTGAATCCAAATCCAAGCATCAACGCGCGTACGAAATCGCCAAGCTTCCTCCACCGCGCCACACGCCGACGTTCTACACGCTCAATCTTGCGACACCCGGAGCGATGGCCGAGCAGGCCTCAAAGCACCGAAACCTCCCGCTGTTAAAACTGAAACTCGGCGGTGAGGGTGATGCCGATCGCATGCGTGCAGTTCGAGCAGCGCGCCCGGATGCCCGCCTCATTGCAGACGCCAACGAAGCTTGGTCAACTGATAATCTCGAACGCCTCCTAAACATCGCAGCGGAACTAGGTTTCGAAACCATCGAGCAACCACTCCCGGCTGATGACGACGCGAGCCTCGCCACGATCACGCGATGCATTCCGGTTTGCGCGGACGAAAGCGCTCACACAACTTCTGACCTCGTGTCCCTCCAAGACCGCTATGACGCCGTCAACATCAAACTCGACAAAGCCGGTGGCCTGACCGAAGCCCTTCTCATGACAGAAAAAGCAAAAGCGCTGGGCTTCAAGATCATGGTCGGCTCTATGGTTGCAACATCGCTTGCCATCGCACCAGCGCTGCTGCTCGCCGCCGACGCCGAATGGGTCGACTTGGACAGCCCGCTACTACTCGCACGCGATCGAGATCACGCAATCGAGATTGTGAACGGAGTGATTTCCCCACCAGCATCTCAGCTCTGGGGGTAACGTTCGGACGGCCGTCGATGCTATGCGGGCCTGCCACCCATACCTTGTGGTTGAGTTATCAAACCACCCGGCCAAACCCTGTTGAGCCATACCGCAGCAACGAGGGCACAAACCGAAAAGCCAGCCATCAACAGATACGTCTGCCCCGCCCAGCTCTCATAAAAACCACCCGATAATAGCGTCGCGGCACCCATAGCAACACCCATTGCCGTCGTCGCATAGAGGGCCTGAGCCGTTCCCGCAAGGCGCTCTCCGACAGCTTCCGAAATGAAATGAATGGCAGCCAAATGCGAAGCCCCAAACGTCAATGCGTGGAGAAGCTGCAGTAGAACGAGCAGCCCAACCTCAGGGTCAAACGCCATCAAACCCCAGCGCAAGACGGAAGCCCCAGCTGCAACCAAAATCAAATGCTTTGTCGGCACGCGGCGCAGGACGTCGGCAGACCAGTTAAAAAGCGCAATTTCTGCAACCACGCCCAGCGCCCATAAGAAGCCGATGAATTCAGCGGACAACCCCTGCCGCGCCCAGTGAATTGATCCAAACGAATAGTAAGTCGCGTGCGCTGCCTGGGTGAAACCACAAGCGACGAGAAACAACAAGAATACCGGATGCCGGAGCAATGAAAGTGCCTCGCCGACGCTAAGCTGTGACACAACCTCTTTCGCTGTGGCGGAACCCGTGTCCACGGCATCGCGCCTGGGTAAAACGAACGCGGCTGCAAGCGTCGCGGCACAAGCAACAAACACGAGCCAGATCACCGCTTCCACACCCGTGTAGCCGATCACCCAGGCCGAACCGGTACTAGCGAGAATGAACGTCACGGACCCCCATAACCGCATGCGCCCATAGCTATTGCCATGATGGCGAACACCACGCACCGCGATCACTTCACTCAGCGGCATGATCGTTGTCATCGTCAATGACAAGACAACAGCTGCCGGCAGGATACCGGCAAAGCTTCGCCCCTGACTCAAGATCAAAACAACAAGCGTCGCGACACCTGCCAAACCGATAATGAACTCTCGATGCGCGCCCCGTCGGTCGGCAAAAAAAGCAAAACCAGGTGAGACACCAAGCCGAAGGAAGTAGGGCATTGCAACGACAACAGCAATCTCTGTCGCGGTCAGTCCACGCGCCTCAAGCCAAAGAGGCAGGAACGGCAAATGCACCCCGTAAATCAGAAACAGCGCGCCAAAAAAAAGCGACACTCTGTGTGAATAGCCCAGCGCCATCGCGTGCGTGCGTCCCAACCAAATTTTTCCCAACTGCAGGTAAGTCCCAAAAACGAAATCGGCCCGAAGCCAAAGCCTCGAACCGATTAAACCCGTCTAAGCCCCTGGCTGGTGCTTTACCAGCGCGTTTTCAAACTCACCGCCAAGATGTCAATGACTGCGTGAATCTCACCGGTCATGTTCGTTCCGGAAAACGTATTGCGATCAAAGTCAGCACTACCAATCGCAACGTGCGTATAACCAATATCAACCTCCATCGACTCACTCAGCGCAAGCGACGCGCCAGCACTTAGCCAAAGGCGGTTGCTGTCGGGGATCCCCAACACACGTTGTTTCGGAGACTTAACCGGAGAGATCTCATAACCCACGCCTGCGCGCATGGTGACGAACTTCGACGCGTCGTACTCACCGCCAGCTGACAGATACCACCCATCCCCCCAACCAGCAGAGATCGAGGCAATCTCTGAGCCTGCAGCAGTTGTCGAGATCGGACCCGTTGGGCCCAGATTGAACACAGTGACTGTGTCGTCCGCCGCGGTCACCGTGAGATCTTCGAAGCGGGACCAGTTCGACCATTCCACGGTCCCCATCAATCGAACCTTCGGCGAAATTGCTTGCTTCACCGAAAGCGTGACGATGTCGGGCAAATTGATATCCGCTTCGGCATTACTAACGAGCGCCCGCCCACCCGTCAGTGAAGAGGCGTTGGTGTAAAAATCACCCTCAAGCGTATGGCTTAACCGCGAACGATATCCAAGGCCGATACTCGTAGTCGGAGAAGGCTGATAGAGAATGCCCGCCGTCGCACCGAACGCCCAGTCGTCACCCTCAAAACCAGATGACGTTCCAGACGGCGCGCCTGTCGCAAACTTGAATTCACCATCTGCATACTGCACCTGGAAGCCTGCAGCCACGGTCAACCCGGGCGCGATCTTGTAACCAACGGTCGGGCTCGCATTAAGCGTTAGCAATTTCGACATCCGGGCCAAGACGGAGCCCAGATATTGGGAGTTGTCTGGTTTTGTCGTCAACCCGAAAGGGGAGTTGATGCTGACACCGACATACAGTTTGTCAGACAATTGATAAGCGCCGTAAGACGCCCCAACGATTGCAGGAGCAGGAAAGTTCCCACTCTCCGACAGCGGTGAAGCTGAAACATCAACACCATCCAGAGTGTGGACCGAGATGTCTGCGCGCGGAACGATCAGCGAATAGTGACTTTCAAAATTAAGACCCTTGCCCTTAACGCTGACAGCTGCGGGGTTCCAAAACATGGAACTCAAATCGTTCCCGGCAGCTGCTCCCGCAAACGAAGCTCCCTGGCCGGAAGCCGATTGTTCTCGGATTCCAAACCCACCAGCGTGGGCTGAATTCACGCCGACAACCGCTACGGCACCAAATGCAAGAATAGCTGCCAGACCATTGGCTAGCCTAGACGCGCGACACATTACGATAAGTCCCCTCCACATCGCCTTCGCTCAGTGGTCTCGTCGTTCCAACGAACTAATTGATCTAAGCAATCCAAGGTTGAGAATTACAAAGGCAGGAGAACCAATCAATCTCGGGAAATAAACGTTGTGTAGATTACAGCGACACCAGTGTCGTTTCCGTCACGCACAAACCGCGTTGTGAACCCATTGCAAATCGAACAAAGGCAGCGATTTCAAGCATGTTTCGGGCTGTGGCATAGAACGACATGGCAACAGTAAGGGAAAACAAGTCCACAACCTCAGCGGTTGATAACTTGCGTCAGCACTTCTTCAAACCGATTGAGATATTGCTGATGTTAAGGCCGCGCGGCGAGATGTTGATCGACTGCTTGCACGCCGTGGAGCTCAAAACCATCTTCGCCGAAAAGGTATCGCCGCGCACAGTCAGCTGAAACCCCGTCCCTGAAACCGTGCCAAAGACATCACCTTTGGCCGAATGGGATAACTCCTCCCACGTTCCAGTCACGGCTCGACCATTGATTTGATAGACTGCCTTCGCGTCTATCTTATAGCTGGCGCTGGCACAGCGTAGATTTTGATCAACCCGACGGCGAGAGTTCTTAAGGAAATAGGTCGCAACACACTTCACCTGCTCAGTCGTACCATTGGTGAGCCGGATCGCGCCCCAACCCGACCAACGCCCTTTAAGCTTCTCCACAACACCAGCGCTTGCTGGAGCTGGCCCAAGAACGGTAGCCGCAAGGAGCAGCACGCCAAAGCTACCTGCCGCTAAACCAAAAACGGCCCGCCAAGCTTTGCGCAGTGTCATCTTTTACTCCTCACTCACATTAAACGGCTTCGATAATGGGCTGAATTTGCAACCTAAATGTGAACCACTAACCGGGTCCGCAAACAAATTCATTTGGCACCAAGCTTAATGAGTACCGCCAGACTTAGCAAAATGGTCCAAAGGCGCGCGCCCTGAGCCCACTGGTGCTGCAGCTGCGGACTGAATGGCAGCCGTGACAAAAGCCTTTGCGCGCGCAATTGCATCAACGAGCGAGTGCCCGCAAGCAAGATTTGCGGCAATCGCAGCCGACAACGTGCAACCGGATCCATGTGTATGACGGCTCACAACCCGCGGAGACCCGAATTCGCGCGACCCATCCGCCTCCACGAGCACGTCAACCGAACTTGCAGCCCCATCGCCAACTTGTAGATGCCCGCCTTTAATGAGAACAGCAGCCGCACCCTCCGCCAGCAGCCGCTGTCCCTGCTCCACCATCTCCGCCAGAGATGTCGCTGGAGCACAACCACAAAGATGCGCCGCTTCATGGAGATTAGGAGTTACCAAATCCGCAAGCGGAAACAGATCCGCCTTCAAGAGCGCGACGGCATCTGCTTCAAGGAGGACGTCACCACTCGTCGCAACCATGACTGGATCGACGACAAGCTTAGGCCGACCACCAATCCAAGCTTCGCCTCGCAAACCATCGGCCACAGCTTCAATGACCTCCGCGCGGGCAAGCATGCCTGTCTTCATCGCCGCAACCGGTAGATCGTCGCGAACGGCAGCAAGTTGATCACTCACAAATTCGCTTGGGACGTCGTGCACCCCTCGCACACCGACAGAATTCTGAGCCGTAAGCGCGGTCACAACGCTAGCCCCATAGACCCCGTGAACCGTGAAGGTCTTCAGGTCGGCCTGAATTCCGGCGCCTCCAGATGGATCGGATCCCGCGACAGTCAGGGCAACCGGCCGTTGACGCGATTGCTCATCCACCGCCCCGCCTGCTGTCCGCACCTCACCTGGATCTTCAACCATCAGCGGCCTGTCGTCGGTTAGTTGCCCAGGCTCTTACGCATGATGTCTTGTTGAAGGTCGTCCGGCGTAACCCAGGCTTCGACTTCAGCGAGTAATGGGAAGGTTTCAAGCATCCACTGCCCAAGCCAGTTCATAGACCCTGTCAGGAACATGATGCCGGTGATCACGAGCAACACGCCCATGACCTTTTCCATCGTCCCCAAATGGCGCTTGAATTTGTCCATGAACGACATGAACGGACGAATGGCCACCGCAGCCAAAATAAACGGAACACCCAAACCTAACGAATATGCGAGAAGCAAAGAAGCACCAGCGCTCATGCTCTCTTCCCGAGCCGCAACAGCAAGGACCGCAGCAAGGACCGGCCCGACACACGGTGTCCAACCAAAAGCAAATGCCAACCCGATGATGTAAGCGCCGATCAGGCTCGCGCCTTCCATCTGCGTGTGGTAGCGCGCCTCGCTATAAAGAAGCGCGATCTTGAAGACGCCCATGAAATGCAAGCCGAACAGGATAATGACGACACCAGCCACCATCGCCAGTTCTGCTTTATACGTTTGGATGAGCTGACCAAATGCTGATGCGCTAGCTCCAAAGCCAACGAACACCGTCGTAAAGCCGAGCACGAAAACCACCGACATCAGCACGACACGCAGCCACACCTGATTGTCCATGCCTTCTTCGTCGGTCATCTGGTCCATGGTCGTCCCGCCCAGGTAACCCAGATACGGCGGCACAAGAGGCAAAACACAAGGCGACAGAAAACTCGCCAGCCCCGCCAGAGCCACTCCAAAATAGATATGCGCGTCAATCAGCATGGATTTCTTCGAGACCCTGATTGGAGGAGAAAGGAACGCGCGACCCGCCAAATTCGGCATGGTCCATCGAGCCTATTTGTTCTGCCACATCGCTTTCCCTAGCAACAATAACAAGTTCGGCAACTCCGCTCCGACTTATGCCCACCTGCGCTCACAAAAAAACGTCTCGAATGCGCCACTCAGGCAATTTTATTCGTGTCAAAAGGTCGCGGATCGTTTACGATTCATTTACCTTGGCAATCGCAAGGTTAACGCGGGCAGTCCTTACGCGGTCAGCCATCACCCAGCGCCAAACCCGAACGGATTG
Organism: Filomicrobium sp.; assembly: GCA_040219445.1. GTDB lineage: Bacteria > Pseudomonadota > Alphaproteobacteria > Rhizobiales > Hyphomicrobiaceae > Filomicrobium. The sequence continues at coordinate 573,649 of JAVJSM010000004.1, forward strand.
GGGGTTATTAATGTCGGGCGAAAATATCTTGGGCACTGTCGCCAGTGTCGCAGTGCTTATTGCAGCCGGTTTCTTTGTCACGATGACGAGCCTTGCCGCGTTTAATGCGGCAAGTTTCAGCCCAGATACCTGCACGTATCACACGTGCATCACGCTAGCTTCCAGCTACTAAAACAAGCCAGAACAACCCAGCTCAGATGAATTCAGACGCGCGCACTTAACCTGCGCGCGTTTGTGCTTGGCGCTTGGCAACCGCATCAAACTCCATCAGCTCCCGCATCAGTCCTTCGAATTGATGAAGTGGCACCATGTTCGGGCCGTCTGACGGCGCGTTATCGGGATCTTGGTGCGTTTCTATAAAGAGGCCGGCAACACCCACCGCAACAGCAGCCCGCGCAAGAACCGGGACAAACCGGCGATCCCCCCCTGAAGATGCCCCTTGCCCACCCGGTTGCTGCACCGAATGCGTCGCATCGAAGATAACCGGACAGCCCGTCTGAGCCATGATCGGCAGCCCTCGCATATCACTGACGAGCGTATTGTACCCAAATGATGCCCCACGCTCGGTCACCAGAACATTTTCGTTGCCGGACTTCAGCACCTTGTCGACGACATTTTTCATGTCCCACGGCGATAGAAACTGTCCTTTCTTGATCTTGACCACACGACCCGTATTCGCTGCCGCGACAAGGAGGTCGGTTTGGCGGCACAAGAAGGCGGGAATCTGCAGGACATCAACCACTTCAGAAACGACGGCACAGTGACCGGGTTCGTGCACATCGGTCACCACACCCAAACCGAAGCTTTCGCGGATCTCGGCAAAAACATCGAGCGCCTTCTCAAGCCCGATCCCTCGTTTGCCAGACAGAGACGTCCGGTTGGCCTTATCGTAAGACGCCTTAAAAACGAGCCCCAAGCCCAACCGTTCTGAGATCTCTTTCAGCGCAGTCGCCATCTCTAGAGCGTGTGCGCGGCTCTCCATCTGACACGGACCAGCAAAAACAGAGATGGGCGCAGTGTTCGAAAGCTCAATGTTCCCAACTCGAACTGTGCGCTGCGCGCTCATCATCATGTTCCTCATCTAATACGTGGCAAACACGGTCGCTTTGGAAAGCCAAAGCTGAGCGTCTGAACCAAGCCCCGACCACGCAGCCTCCCCAGCATCACAAGATACCGAGGCGCCTCGGCGGAGCCACTCAACGAAGCGCCATCTTATAACCAAATCACAGGCCGCTGACGAGCGGACCTAGGGCGTAATCACCAATGCCGCACCCCTGCACGACCCGATCACGAACGGCACCATTTGCGCCCCGCAAAACCCCGACTTCACCACCATCGATGCTGCACTGCACAACGATAAGCGTGTGAAATTCCAGATTAAATTCAAAACTTCACAATACATTTCAACTCATTTCGGCGACCCATTGACGCAATTAGCCAATTTGACGCGCCTACTCCACAATGCCTTTTTCTTGCCATAATTCAAAACATTTTCGCTCCAGCCCGAAGCACGAAAAGCTTCCAAAAAATAAAAACGCTTTTCCCAATATCAAAAATAGGACGGGGCAAAATGAAAATGAGCATTAAAGGCAGCCTGCCTGTATTGGCAGCGCTGTTTCTGGCCTTCTCTGGCTTGATGGCCACAAACAACACTGCAAACGCGGCAAGCACCGGCTGTCTTCCAGCCTCGGTTAAGGCAAAACTTAATCAGATCCGCGCCAAATTTGGCCCAGTTCGGGTTATCTCGACACACCGCCCCGGCGCTCGCATCGCCGGTAGCGGCAAGCGGAGCTTCCACGCCTCCTGCCGTGCCGTCGACTTCCATCCACCTCGCGGCAAATACCGCCAAGTTGTCGCATGGCTGAAGAAAAACCACAGCGGTGGCGTTGGCACGTACTCGTGCGGGATGCACCATATCCACATCGATAATGGCCCCCGCGTTCGGTTCCACCACTGTGTCAACGCCCGCGGCCGCCCAGTAGGCAAGAAGCGCCGCTACGCGTCCAAACGCCGGTACAAGAAAAAGTACGCCAAGCGTTATTCCAAGCGTCGCTACAGCAAACGCCGCAGCGCCAAACGCTACACGAAGAACTACCGTTCGAAAAAACGTTATTCGAAAAAGAAATACACGCGCAAAAGCTACAAAAAGCGTTATTCGAAAAAGAGCACCAAAAAGCGCTACTCGAAAAACTCAACCAGCAAACGCACTTCGGGCTAATGAACGCGATAATTTTCGCGATTTGCTCAAGCAACAAAAAAGGCCGCTCCTTATCTTAGGAGCGGCTTTTTTCTCATGCCATTGATTGCGAAGCGAGAACCGCCAATTAAACCAAGCGGCTCTGCTGCACCGCAGCATCGATGAAGCTCGCAAACAACGGATGCGGATCGAACGGCCGCGATTTCAGCTCAGGGTGAAACTGGACGCCGATAAACCAGGGATGCTCTGGAATCTCAACAATCTCCGGCAACAAGCCGTCGGGTGAAACGCCTGAAATCACCATGCCGGCACCCTCAAGGCGCTCCCGATATCCCATGTTGACTTCGTAACGGTGCCGGTGCCGCTCGGAAATTTCAGCGCCGCCGTAAATCTCAGAAACCCGAGAGCCCGCAGCGAGCCGCGCTGGATACGCACCGAGCCTCATGGTGCCCCCAAGATCCTGGCCAGCTCCACGCTGTTCAAGCTCATCCCCACGCATCCACTCGGTCATCAAACCGACGACAGGTTCGGCTGGAGATCCAAACTCCGTTGAGCCAGCCCCCTCTAGCCCCGCAGAGCGCGCAAACTCGATGGTAGCCATCTGCATACCAAAACAGATGCCAAAATACGGCACCTTGCGCAGCCGGGCGAAACGCGCCGCTAGGATTTTACCTTCGGCACCGCGCTCCCCAAAACCGCCGGGCACCAGAATGCCATGGACACCTTCCAAATGGGGTGCTGGGTCTTCACTTTCGAAAACCTCAGATTCGATCCACTGAAGTTTGACCCGAACCCGGTTGGCAATGCCGCCGTGAACCAGCGCTTCCATCAGCGATTTATAGGCATCAAGCAGACCGGTGTACTTGCCCACAATCGCGATTGTGACTTCGCCTTCCGGCGTAGCGATCGAATTCGAAATACCGTCCCACCGCGTAAGGTCCGGAGCAGGCCGGTCTTCAAGTCCAAATGCCGAGAGCACCTGCCGGTCTAGGCCTTCACGGTGATAAGCTAGCGGAACGTCGTAAATCGACCCGACATCAAGCCCCTGGATCACCGCCTCCTCACGCACATTGCAGAAGAGTGCAATCTTGCGTCGCTCAGATTCTGGGATTTCCCGATCCGCACGACAAAGCAAAATGTCGGGCTGAATACCGATCCCGCGCAGCTCTTTGACCGAGTGCTGTGTCGGTTTCGTCTTCAATTCACCTGCAGAAGGGATGTAGGGCACCAGCGTGAGGTGCATATAGATAGAGGCACCCCGAGGCAGATCGTTGCCGAGTTGGCGGATCGCTTCGAAAAACGGCAGTGCCTCGATATCGCCGACTGTGCCGCCGATCTCGACCAATACAAAATCGATGCCCTCGTTTCCCGACAACACAAAATTCTTGATCGCATCCGTCACGTGCGGGATGACCTGCACGGTTCCGCCGAGATAATCGCCTCGACGCTCCTTAGCCAGAATGTCCTGATAAATCCGGCCCGTCGTGATGTTATCTGACTTTCGCGCCGGCACGCCGGTAAAGCGCTCATAGTGGCCAAGATCAAGATCCGTTTCCGCACCATCGTCGGTGACGAAAACTTCGCCGTGTTGATAAGGACTCATCGTCCCAGGGTCGACGTTGAGATACGGGTCGAGTTTCCGTAGGCGAACCGTGTACCCACGCGCCTGCAAGAGCGCACCAAGCGCCGCTGATGTGAGACCTTTGCCGAGGGAAGAGACCACGCCGCCGGTTATGAAGATGTACCGTTGCATGGGCTTTTCGTTTTGCATGGATTGGACTCGATTCGAAGCGGCAATAAAGCCACATCCACCGTTTGGTTAAGTCGCATTGCGATGAAGACGCAAAAGTACCGTCAAAACAAAGGAGAAGTTACGGTGTGTTGACGGAAAGACACGCCGGCCCGCAGCCCCACGTCCCGCATAGAAAAAGACTGACGCCAATCAAGCCGGGTAGGCACGGTCGACCAATTTCACCAACCGTTCGGCAACGCCCATATCGACCCCAAAATGGGAATTAACGGCCGCCGGGAACACTAATTGGAGCCTGGCCACCACGCTGCAGGTCATCAAGAATACCGCCACCGCCTGTCGACGGTGTTGCCTCGCCACTGCCCGAAGAACCCGACTGCCCTGGTTGCGCTGGAGCGGATGTGTCAAACAGCGAACCACCCGTGTCCTGGCGCTTTGCAAGCATCGTCGAGAGAATACTGGTTGCGAAAAAGCAAACGGCGAGGATTGCCGTAGTGCGTGTCAACAGGTTCGCAGTGCCGCGACCGGTCAGAAACCCTCCTCCACCCGAGCCGCCGCCGCCCATGCCCAGCGCACCGCCTTCTGAACGCTGCATCAACACAACAACGATCAGCGCGATAACGATCATGATATGAACGACGAGGAGAACGGTTTCCATGGGGGTCGGACCTGAGCCAGATGAAGTTGCGAAATTTAAATGAGATCCGCGCTTCTACATCAGCTCGCAGCCAAGCGCCACCCCCGAAAAATCGGGCATATCCGCGCAAACCGCCTCCAATTGGCCACGATATCGCTGGGCTATTGCAGGATTAACGAGATTTCCGCTCCGGCAGCGGCGGAATTCCAGGCTTTAGAGAAGGTTTCGCGCGCGCCAACTTAGTCTTGGGCTTACGCACCGGAGGAACAACCTTTTTCAGCTTTTCAAGCCATTTGCGCTCTCGCTCAACTTTCGCAAGCGCCCGCAAGCGGGCCTGTTCCTCCATTTGCCGCACCGCCGCCGCCGCCAGCAAATCCGGGCAGCGGAACTCAAGCTGCTCTTCCAGGTAAATATAGCGGCCAATCAACCGAATCCGATCAGGCGAAAGATTAGCTTTGGCCCATTGCGGACCTTTTTCCATATCTTTTGGAAGATCGCTCTTGGAGAGCTTCTCACGCTCCGTGGCGTATTGCTTGCAGTCATCGACCGAAATGCGTTCGGCAGCTGCGTGCCCAGCGCCGAGAACGTTACACGCGGTCGCGAGCGCACAAATCGCACCCAAGGCTGGCAAAAAACCACGTCTCAAAGACATCTAAACGAGCCCCACAACGACCTGACCGCAACCACCATCATCGACAGACAAAACAAAAACAAACAACAACCACGCGTCTGCCGCCACCCGAAGTGCTGCAGCACAACGCCTGCATTTGCCCGCAAAAGCACTAGCACCGCAAGAGCATCATCGATTTGGCCGGCCCGACCATAAGCGTTCGTCAGCCGATCCGCAGTAGCAGAAACTCCTCACTCCCCGCGAGATCCGCGGCCAAAGTGAACGCTGAGCCCAATCTCGCGTCGCTATAGCCTATAGACGTCGACGATACCCAGGAAATCCTTTGCCGTCAGACTAGCACCGCCAACCAGAGCTCCGTTGACGTCGGCAACCGACATCAACTCAGCCGCGTTCGCAGCTTTGACCGACCCACCATAAAGCAAACGCATACCTTCACCGTCAGCCCCAAACCGCTCGCGGAGCCGACTGCGGATCATGGCATGCACCTCAGCAACATCTGTCACTTGCGGCGTCAATCCCGTACCGATTGCCCAGACGGGCTCATAGGCGATCACCGTGTTCGCCTGTTTCGCTGCATCGGGCACCGAGCCGGCCAACTGCCGGGAAATCACATCGAGGGTTAGGCCGGCATTACGCTGACCGATCGTCTCTCCGACGCAGATGATCGCCGTCAGACCAGCCCGATAGGCTGCGCTCGCTTTCTCGCGAACGAGCATATCTGTCTCACCATGATCGGCACGACGCTCCGAATGGCCTAAGATCACTGCCTGTGCACCAGCATCCGACAACATCTCAGCTGCGACATCACCGGTATGCGCACCCGATGCGGCCACGTGGCAATCCTGCGCCCCGACCTGCAACCCACCTTTTCCAGAAAGCTCCGACATCACCATTACTAGCGTCGCTGGAGGGCAGATCATGACCTCGGCCGAAACCGTCCCTTGGGCCTCCGCCAACGCCTCATCAACCGCCAAAGCCTCACTCAATGCCGCCTTCAGACCGTTCATTTTCCAGTTACCAACAACCATGGATTTCAACGGAGCAGCCCCGGGGGCATTCGACGACATCAGCAAAACTCCCAAGTTTCAGCCTCTTCGAGCCCGACCGCCCAGCTCCTCAACAAAATCAAAAGTTGCATCTGCGCTATTGGCTCGCTCTTGCGTTCAAACTGATTGCGCTTCATATCACGTCAGATGAGGTCGCCAAGGCCACCAAAAGACTTGCCGTGCCCGGCCAGCTCAGTCGACCAACTTAAAACAGCTCGGCAAAAAAGCAGGCACGCATCAGGGTAGCGAGGATACGATATGCTTGAAAGCATTAGAAAATGGGCATCAGGCTGGGTCGCGTTCGTTATGATCTCGCTCCTGATCTTATCCTTCGCGGTCTGGGGCATCGCCGACTATGTCACCGGCGGCATTTCTGGCCGCGCCTTGGCAACCGTTGGCAGTCAGCAGATCATGCCAAACGAGTTTCAGCGCGCCTTTGGCAACGAGCTCAACGCCGTCTCCCAACAAGCAGGCCGTCGCATCACGTACGATCAGGCGCGCGCCGTGGGACTCGATCAGCGTGTGTTGTCACAGTTGATCGGATCGGCAGCTGTTGAAGCTCATGCAGAATCCCTCGGCTTAGCGCTCTCAGACGAAGCCGTTGCAAACGGGCTAAAATCCGACCCAGCCTTCCAGGATGCCTCAGGCAACTTCGACCGCAACATGGTGCTAAATGCGGCCTACAATCTAAACGTCAACGAACGCGGCCTCATCGAGCTACGCCGAAAAGACGAACTGAGGGAACAGATCACCACAGCCTTCCTGCGCGCCACCGTCGTGCCTGACGCGATGATCGACTCGCTCAGCTCATGGCGCGGTGAAACGCGATCGATCTCTTACTTCCGCATCGACCCAGACAAGTTAGAGAAAGTCGGCGAGCCGACCGATAAGGATCTGCAAGAAACCTACGACAACAACAAAAGCCGGTTTATGACCGAACCACGCCGTCATCTCGCCGTGCTCAGCATGACGGTCGACGACCTGCGCAAGAAGGCGACATTCAGCGACGAAGAACTAAAAAGCGCTTTCGAACAGACGAAAGACCGCTACGAAGTCGCCGAAAAGCGGCGTCTCGAACAACTCTCCTTCAACGACAAAGCCAAAGCGGAAAAAGCTCTGGCGGAAATCAAGTCAGGCAAGGATTTCCTGGAAATCGGCAAGGCAAATGGCATTGCTGAATCAGACGCCAAACTGGGCCTCATGGTCAAATCCGACTTGATCGACAAAAAGATCGCTGAGGCGGCCTTCAAACTCGCCAAAGACGAAGTGTCCGAGATCGTTGAGGGTGCTTTCACCAACGTCATTTTGCGCGTCATTGAAATTCAAGAAGGCAAGGCAGCCACCTTCGAAGACAACAAAGAGAAGGTCAAAGAGGAACTCGGCCGCGAATGGGCGTCTGCTCAGTTGCGCAAGTTCTACGGTAAGGTCGACGACGGCCGTGGCGAAGGAAAGGCGCTGAAAGACATCGCCGCTGAGCTGGACCTGCCTTTCCACGATCTGAAAGGTGTGACCCGCGGGAACGTCAACGAAGCCGGACAAATGGCACTCGCTTCACCAAATGCGAACAGCATCATTTCAGCAGGCTTCCGCGGAGAAATCGGCCTGGAATCTGAAGCTCTGCAATTGCGCGACGGCTACGCCTGGGTTGATGTTCTAGAGACGACTGACTCGAAGCAAGAAGCCTTTGAAGACGTCAAAGACAGAGTCCGGGCCCTATGGCGCGGCAACAAAAGACGCGATGCACTCTCTGATACGGCCAAAAAGCTGTCAGATCGCATAAAAGCCGGTGAAGACATGGCAACCGTTGCTGAAAGCGCCGGCGGCAAGCTGGAGGCGACCGGCAACCTCGGCAGAACGACGCTTCCTGATGGCTTGACACAGGCCGTCATGACCCAGGCCTTCGCAATGAAGCCGAACGAGATCGGCAACACGAACACCTCGGACGGCCGCTCGCGCATCATCTTCCGCCTCGATAAAATCGTTGAGGCGCCAGCACCCAGCGCCGAACTGAAAGGCCAATTGAAGGACGAACTCCTCCAGCAGTTGCGTACAGACAGCATTGCAGCTTACGTAACAGCGCTACAAGAGATCTACCCGGTCGAAATCAACCAACGCTTATTCCGCAATATAACCGGTGCGGAACCCTACCAGCAGCACTAGCCGAGCGCGATGAAGAGGACCTGTTGAACAAAACCGATCGCCCCGGCGACAATGTCGAAGCCAGCCCATCGTTCGATCAGTTCAAGGCGGGCTTCGATCGCCGAACCCCTCAACTCGTTTTCACCAAGCTCGTTGCTGACCTTGAAACTCCGGTTTCCGCCTACCTTAAGTTAGCCGCCGAGCATGGCAACGGCCTACTGCTTGAATCGGTCGAGGGCGGGGCTCAACGTGGGCGTTATTCGATCATCGGAATTAAACCCGATATCACCTGGCGGGCTTTCGGAACCCGCGCAGAAATCAACCGCACACCAGAAACTGGCGACAAAGGCTTCACGCCCGAAGAAGCCCAAACGTTGGACGCCCTACGCGCCCTGCTCGACGAAAGCAAAATCGACGTACCCGCAGGACTGCCGCCAATGGCTGCCGGAGTATTCGGCTACATGGGTTACGACACCGTTCGCCTGATCGAGCATCTCCCGAATGTCCCACCCGACGACCTCGGCGTCCCAGATGCCGTGTTAATGCGCCCCACCGTGATGGTGATCTTTGACGACATCAAAGATGAAATGACCATCGTCACGCCAGTACGCCCAACCGACGACAAGCAGAGTGCAGAGGAAGCATACGAAGCCGCCCTGAACCGTTTGAGCGATATCGTCGATGCGCTTGAAGCGCCGATCAAACATCCCGGCAAGCTCTCAGATGCCGCCGCAATGCCAGCGCCGGAACCAACCTCCAATACGAGCGAGAGCGAGTACTTGGAAATGGTTCAGCGCGCCAAAGATTACATCGTCGCCGGAGACATCTTCCAGGTTGTCCTGTCACAGCGATTTTCGGCTCCGTTTGAGCTGTCCGCCCTGTCACTTTACCGCGCACTTAGACGCATCAATCCGGCCCCCTTCCTCTTCCACCTCGACTTCGGCGATTTCGCACTTGTTGGATCATCGCCAGAAATTCTTGTTCGGGTCCGCGATGGGGAAGTCACCATCCGCCCAATCGCAGGCACGCGCCGCCGCGATGACGATGAAGCAATCGATCGCCAGCTCGAAGAAGACCTCCTCGCCGACCCGAAAGAGCGCGCAGAACACCTCATGCTGCTCGACCTCGGCCGCAACGATGTTGGTCGCGTTAGCGAGGTCGGCACCGTCAACGTCACATCGCAATTCGTTATCGAACGCTATAGCCACGTGATGCACATCGTCTCCAACGTTATCGGCCAGCTCGACCAAAACCGCCACGATGCCGTAGATGCCCTCATGGCGGGTTTCCCTGCCGGTACCGTCTCAGGCGCACCTAAGGTGCGCGCGATGGAGATCATCGACGAATTGGAGAAAAGCAAACGCGGACCCTACGCCGGCTGCGTTGGGTATTTCTCCGCCGATGGCAACATGGATACCTGCATTGTCTTACGGACCGCACTCGTCAAAGATGGCGTCGTGCATGTCCAAGCTGGAGCGGGCATCGTTCATGACTCGGTCCCTGAAAGCGAACAGCAAGAGTGCATCAACAAAGCAAAAGCCGTTGTTCGCGCAGCTGAAGCAGCCGTGACATTTGCAGGCGGCTCGGGTAATCCCGCAAAATCGGGCAACAACAGCCCCTTTGCGTGATCTGACTCAGTTCTACGACTTGCCGGCCAGCCTTCCTGCAACCCGCGAGAAACCGCCATGTTAACGCTCCTGCTCTTCCGCCACGCAAAGTCCGACTGGAACGCACCAGAGCTCAGCGATCACGAACGTCCCTTGAATAAGCGCGGCACGCGAGCCGCCCCACAAATGGGACACTACATAGCCCAACACCACCTTAAGCCCGACCAGATCATCTGCTCCGATGCCGTCCGCACGCGTGCCACGTTAGCGCTAATCCTGCCCGAGCTTGGTACCCCGCCGCCCCACGTCACAATAGATGCTGACCTCTACCTCGCCAGCGCTGAAACCATCCTCGCATCCGTTCGCAATCACGCCCGCGAAACTGACAAGCGTCTGATGGTCATCGGCCATAATCCCGGATTGCATGCCCTGGCGTTAACGCTTACCGGCGAGGGCGATACATCCGGCATTACGCAGATGGCAATGAAATACCCAACGGCAGCCCTTGCCGTCTTAAAATTCGAAGCCGAAAGCTGGCAGGACATCAAACCGGCTAAAGGCCATCTGGAAGCCTTTGTCGTGCCAAAACACCTGGACTAAGCCAGGAACTCGCGTGGTCTGAATGAAGCCAGCAAAAGCCCCTACTGGCCTCAGCCCCACGCTCGGGCTATTGTCCCAACGAAACTTGCCAAGCGCACCACAACAACGGAACAACCGATGCTTCTGCTCATCGATAACTACGACAGCTTTACCTACAATCTCGTCCACTACATCGGCGAATTGGGCGTTGAGAGCAAAGTCGTGCGCAACGACCAGATCACAGCCACCGATGCGCTGGCCCTGAACCCACAGGCCATCGTTCTATCGCCAGGTCCCTGCACACCAAATGAAGCAGGCATCTGCCTCGACCTCATCAAAGAAGTCAACGGAACAGTCCCAATCCTCGGCGTCTGTCTGGGCCATCAATCCATCGGCCAGACCTACGGCGGCAAGGTCATCCGCGCACCCATCCCCATGCATGGCAAACTCTCAACCGTCCGGCACAACGGCGAGGGCATCTTTGAAGGGCTACCTAAGAACTTCGAAGTGACGCGCTATCATTCCCTCATCGTCGAGCGAAAATCGCTGCCCGACTGTTTCAAAGTCACGGCAGAAACTGACGACGGCCTCATCATGGGATTGCAGCATAACGAGCACCCCGTGCATGGCGTCCAATTCCACCCTGAGAGCATCGCCTCGCAGAACGGCCACGGCATCCTTGAAAACTTCCTCAAACTGAGCGGCTTTTCCGATTTAAAGAAGCCCCCCAAACTTGCATCAAAAGCAGCGTGAACCCGATGAGTGCTACAGACATAAAATCGGTCCTTGATCGCGCCGCGAGCGCCGACATCTTCAACGAAGATGAGATTGCCAGCGCGCTCGACGCCTTGATGTCGGAAGACGCCGACGACATCCAACGCGCGGCCTTCTTGATGGCCCTGCGTGTACGCGGCGAACGCATCCCCGAAATCACCGGCGCGGCACGCCTGCTACGCAGCCGTATGCTCACCGTCGATGTACCCGATGGGGCAGTCGATATTGTCGGCACCGGAGGCGACAGCCACGGCACTTACAATGTCTCAACATGCGCAGCGATTGTCGCGGCTGGTGCTGGGCTCACGATTGCCAAACACGGCAACCGCTCGGTTTCATCCAAATCCGGCGCATCAGATGTTCTGCAGGCGCTTGGCGTAAAAATAGATCTGTCACCCGATCAGGTCACCAACGTCATCACCGAAGCAGGCCTGGCCTTCATGTGGGCGCCCATGCATCACCCGGCGATGAAAACCTGGGCCCCAGCGCGCGGCGCAATGAAGATCCGCACACTCTTCAATCTGCTTGGCCCAATCTGCAATCCCGCCCGTGTCACACGCCAGGTCGTCGGCGTCTTTGACAAGCAATGGGTCGAACCCATTGCCGATGCGCTGAACAATCTCGGAGCCGAGCGCGTTTGGGTCGTCCACGGCTCAGATGGAATGGATGAGTTGACGACAACCGGACCTTCAACGGTTGCCGAACTCAACAACGGCCAAGTCGCCGTTTTCGAAATCTCGCCGCAAGAAGCCGGGCTTCAACCCGCAACCCTTGATGACATTCGCGGCGGCGACGCTGACGTAAATGCGAAAGCCATTCGCGGCGTGCTCGATGGAGCGAAGAACGCTTTCCGCGATATCGTTCTGTTAAACGCAGGAGCCGCCCTCGTTGTCGGCGAACGCGCCGCCAGCATCAGTGATGGCATCGAAGCCGCCGCAGCCGCAATTGATGATGGCCGCGCCAAAGCCGCGCTGGAAAAACTCATCACCGCATCAAACAAGATCGGGGCGTAAAAAATGATCCGCCCCATCAAAACAACAACACCTTCCGCCGCGCCACCCATCGCAACCGGTCGATTGGCGCAGAGCGCACTTCCAGCATTTGGCCGATAACTGGTTCCCATGGCAGACATCCTCGACAAAATCACCAAATACAAACTGGAAGAGATCACAGCCGCCAAACAGCGCCAGCCTCTCCAGATCGTCGCTGAATACGCCCGCAGTGCACCCCGCGTGCGCCCCTTCGCAGATGCTTTGCGCGCCAAACATAAAGGCGGCATTCCGGCCCTTATCGCCGAGATCAAAAAAGCCAGCCCATCGAAAGGCCTCATCCGCGAGGACTTCGACCCACCAGCTCTCGCCAAAGCTTATGAACGCGGCGGTGCGGCTTGCCTCTCCGTACTCACCGACACACCATCCTTCCAAGGCGCACCAGAATTCCTCACCAACGCGCGCGCCGCATGTGGCCTGCCAGCCCTTCGCAAAGACTTCATGCTCGACCCCTACCAGGTCGTCGAATCGCGCGCTTGGGGAGCCGACTGCATCCTCGTCATCATGGCACAGATCGATGACGCCACCGCCAAATCCCTTGTCGCCTCCGCTACCGATTGGGGCATGAACGCACTGATCGAAGTCCACAACGAGGAAGAACTCGAACGCGCCCTCAAACTCGACAGCCCGCTCATCGGCATCAACAACCGCGACCTGCGCACCTTTGAGGTCCACCTTAAAACCAGCGAGCGACTCGCAGCCATGATCCCCGACGACCGCATCGTCGTTGCCGAAAGCGGTATCTTCACCAACGAAGAGATCAAACGCCTGCAAGGCTCCAAAATCGAAACATTCCTCGTCGGTGAAAGCCTGATGCGCCAGGACAACGTCGAAGCCGCGACCAAAACGCTGCTAGGAGCCTGATGGCTATGGACAAGCTCACCCATCTCAACGAACGCGGCGAAGCCCGCATGGTTGACGTCGCCGAAAAAGACGTGACGTCCCGCTCGGCCATTGCCGAGGGCTATGTCTTCATGGCACCCGAAACATTAGAGCTTGTCGAAAAGGGTGAAGCCAAAAAAGGTGACGTTCTAGCAACCGCACGTATCGCCGGCATCATGGCAGCCAAACGCACCCATGACCTCATTCCGCTCTGCCACCCGTTGCCGATCACAAAGGCCGTTGTCGAATTCAAAACAGTCCGCGAACCTCAGCCTGGCATACACGTCACTGGAGAAGTCCGCGTCACGGGCAAGACAGGCGTTGAGATGGAGGCCCTGACAGCCGTCTCAGTCGCCTGTCTGACGATCTACGATATGCTCAAAGCCGCAGACAAAGCCATGCGTTTCGAAGGCATTCGGCTTGTCGAGAAAGAAGGCGGGCGGTCCGGTCACTTCCTCGCCGACGACGAAAACCCAGCGCTCAAATCCACGCCCTAACCAACTGATCAAACCGTACGCGCCATGGCCAAGCCCGCTCCGCTCTCCGTTGAAGACGCCATCTCCCGCGTATTGGCAGGCGCTACACCAACGCCAAAAGAAGACGTTAAACTGACAGACGCCGCTGGCCGCACCCTCGCAGCCCCGCTAGCAGCAAAACTAACCCAGCCACCTTTCGACGCTACTGCGATGGACGGTTATGCTGTGCGCACGGAAGACGTGGCAACTTTCCCTGCGACGCTCGAAATCATTGGCGAGGCCGCAGCCGGACACCCGTTTTCAAGAACGCTTTCACCAGGCCAAGCCGTTCGCATTTTCACCGGCGCGCCTCTTCCGCGGGGCGCAGACGCCATCGTCATCCAGGAAAACACTGAACGCGACGGCGACACCGTCCGCATCGTCGACGGAACCCCAGACCCGGCCCATATCAGGCCCGCTGGCGGCGACTTCAAAGCCGGTGACGACGCACTCAAAGACGGCACCAAACTCGAAGCCCGCCATATCGCCCTCGCCGCAGCTATGGGTCATGACACACTCCCCGTCCACCGCAAACCGTGCGTAGCCATCCTTGCAACCGGCGACGAATTGGTCGAACCAGGAACCACACCCGGCGAAGGTCAGATCGTTGCGTCAAACGCTTTTGCCATCGCCGCAATGGTCACGGCTGCCGGAGGCGAACCACGCCTACTGGGAATTGCGCGAGACACCAAAGAAAGCCTCCAACAGAAGATTACCGCCGCTATGGATGCCGATATCCTCATCACCATCGGTGGCGCATCGGTCGGTGATCACGACCTCGTCGCCCCGGCTCTAAAAGATGCAGGCTTCGAAATGGACTTCTGGAAAATCGCCATGCGCCCCGGCAAACCTTTGATGTTTGCCCAACGCAACGATCAACGCGCCGTTGGCCTTCCTGGCAACCCGGTTTCGTCCATCATCTGCACGAAGATATTTGTCGAGCCGCTGGTTACGCTTATGTGCGGCCGCGCAACCGATAGGCCAGCCACCCAAACCGCCCAGCTCGCGGCTCCGTTAGGCCCAAACGGCCCACGCCAGCACTACATGCGCGCTGTGCTCCATCCGGCTAATGATGGGAATGGATTAATCGTGCACGCATTAGAGAATCAGGACAGCTCTCTTCTCTCAATCCTCGCCCGTGCAAACGGGCTGCTCATACGCCCACCGCACCACGAAGCCCTAAAGACGGGCGATTTAGTCACAGTTATGCCGATTGATTTCTAATTGGGTTGTATCAGTCTTGCAGAACGCTGCATGAACATGTAGGGTACGTTCATGATTTGTGCAAAGCATGGCAAGGTCCAACACACCGTGCCAAGGGCGTTGCGAGATATCCGGGAGACCGAACCGACATGCTGACCCAAAAGCAAAAGGACTTACTGCTCTTTATTCATGAGCGGCTGCAAAAGGAAGGCGTCCCGCCCTCATTCGATGAAATGAAAGACGCGCTCGATTTGAAATCAAAATCGGGTATCCACCGTCTCATCACGGCTCTTGTCGAACGCGGCTTCATTCGCCGCCTCCCCCATCGCGCCCGCGCCATCGAAGTCATCAAGCTTCCTGACGGCATGGAACTCGGTGCTGTCGATGGCAACACATCGAGCCCGCCAAACCTGCAATCCATTGAAGGCGGCATGAGCGCCATGCGCCAACCGGCCCCGCCACCGCCTCCAAGCCTCATGAGCAGCCAATCGGTCTCTGTCCCGGTCATGGGGCGCATCGCAGCCGGTACGCCGATTAGCGCCATCCAAGACCATACGCACGACATCGACTGCCCTCCAGACCTGCTCTCCGCTGGTGAACATTACGCCCTCGAAGTGCGCGGAGATTCGATGATCGAAGCGGGCATTCACGATGGCGACACCGTCATCATCCGCACAACAAACACCGCAAGCAATGGCGACATCATCGTTGCCTTGGTCGAGAAAGAAGAAGCCACCCTCAAGCGCCTGCGCAAGAAGGGGTCTGCAATCGCGCTCGAAGCCGCAAACCCGGCCTACGAAACCCGGATATTCAGTCCGGACCAGGTCGACATCCAGGGTCGCCTCGTCGGACTGATCCGCCGCTACTGACCGGCGCGGCAACGGCCACGTGCCGCTGCGAACAGAACGCTCACTATTGTCGTGACCAGGGACGTTGCCCCTGCTGTTGCGCCACCGTCTCGACCGACCAACCGTCTTCTGTCCCCATGTAAACGGCATGCGTTCCCAAACGATCAAGCGCTGCACGGTCGATAACGAGATCCGCCGCACAAGGCTGCCGCACGCGGCGGGCAGCAATCACAACATCGGCGCGCCGGCAATCATCACGCAGCGATGCAGGCGACTTCGAAACCGCAACACGGCGCCCCTTGATCGTCGCAACGCATCCCACGTCATCGCACGAAAAGATCGCGCTGGTTTCAACTTCCTTGGGTTCCCTCGCATCACCACTGCGAGCCAGCCAACGCGATAAAATAAACTCAGAGCGCTTCCCCTGAAGTCCGGTAAGCCAACCAGCCCCATCGCGCACCATAACTAACCGCCCACCGTCGCCAACCAGCAAGTCCGGCGGCGCGTAAAACTGCGTCGCAACGAGCCCCGCAGCAATCACAGGCAAACCCACCAACCTCCATCGCTGTCGCCAAAGACAAAGCCATAACCCGCCAAAAACCATCAAAAGCATCGAAACAGCAGGAATGGCCGATACCTGGCTGACGGCACCCTCCAACCCCGCAACGAAACGAGCCGTCGCCGCCATCCCTTCCAAGCCATAACTCATGATCCAAAGGGCAATCCCTTCACCGCCAAAGGGCATCAAGACGAGCGTCGCAAGAGCCGCCGGCATGACAATCAAGTTACAGATCGGCACTGCGATGAGGTTGGCCAAAACAGCGTAATGCTGCGCTTGTTGAAAATGAAAAACACTGAACGGAGAAACAGCAAGACTAGCCACCAACGTTGAGCCGACAATCGCGCCAAAGAACATCAACAAACGCCATACGGGTGAAAACAACCTATCGCCCTCGACGCGAGTACGCCGCGCGACAAACTCATAAGAAGAGACCAGCCCCACCACCGCGGCGAATGACATTTGAAATCCAGGATCGACGACGCTCTCGGGGAAGATCAACAAAATGATCAGGGCCGCCAGCGCCACATTGCGCAACGCGATAGCCGGACGGTCCACCAGGATCGATAGAAAGAACACGACGATCATGATGAATGACCGCTCAGTCGCAAACGATCCACCTGAGATTGTCAAATAGCCAAGCGACCCTGCAATGGCACCGAACGCCGCCCATTTCTTGATCGGAAACTGCAACGCCAACCACGGCGACAACGCAAACAGAAACCGCAGGACAACAAAAATCGAGCCGCCCATAATTGCCATGTGAAGTCCCGAAATCGACAGGATATGAAACAAGCCGGACGCGCGGTAAGCCTCGTTCGTCTCTTCCGAAATGCCACTGCGATCACCGTTGATGAGTGCCTTGGCAATGGCTCCCGTCTGACCGGGCAACGCGGCCGTCACGCGATCGCCGATCTCCTGACGAAACCGACCAATCGCGTGCGATGCTTGATTTAAGAATCCAGAACTCTCCGGTGACGGCACAACGACCGGCCCACTCACCGCATAACCAACCGCACCGATACCTCGGAAATACGCGTAGCGCGCAAAGTCGAACCCACCGGGAATAGAGGCGCGCGGGGGCGGTGAGAGTACGGCAGTAAAAGCTACATGGTCTCCTGCCAAGGGCTTCTCCAATGCCTCGCCCTTCTTCGAGCGAAACACCACCCTGACGCGGGCAGGTACATTCTCAGCAAGCAGACCCTCAAATAACGTCGGCTGAATTGTTAGCCTCAATCCGCCGCGCGAGCGGGCCTCAACAAGCTCGACGAAGCCCTCAATGCGCACATCCCGCACTTGCGACTCAAGAATGGGTGCCAAAACAATCTCGGTGCGCACCTTAGCTGCCAGAACGCCAAGCGCACCGCAAAAAACGATACCTGTGAGAACGCTGACGTAGGTGCCTCTCGGACCCAACAAGCGCAGCAGCACTGCCAAACAACACAATAAGCCGACGCTCAACCAGGAAGGTTCAAAATCGAGCGCAAAGTAACAAAGCGCTCCAACTCCAACGAAAACAGGTACCCAATAAAACCAATAGGGACGTTCCGCTTCAAACCGCTCTGCGATGGCCACCAAAGTACCGTCGGCCCCCTGCTCGCCGGGCATCCCTGGCAGAGCCCGCTCTTCCTGCGTCCGACTGTCGCTGAACCACCCCAGCATCGTTTGACCTAAACCATGACACCCCAGCCCATGCCATGCTACACGCCCAACACGAGCATGAACACGCTTGACGGCTGCGACCTAACCCGCGCCCTTGCGTGCGTCCAGATGAATGAGAGTTGCAACAGCTAGATCCGCGAGCCCAATGTCCAACGCCAACGCTTCTCCCGCCCCTGTCGTCCGTTTCGCGCCATCGCCGACTGGTTTCCTGCACATCGGCGGTGCCCGCACCGCACTGTTCAATTGGCTTTACGCTCGCTCCAACGGCGGCAAATTCGTCCTACGGATCGAAGACACAGACCGGGAACGCAACTCCCAAGAAGCCGTCGACGCCATCCTCGATGGTTTGAAATGGCTGGAACTGGATTGGGATGACGAACCAGTTTCCCAATTCGCCCGCGCGGACCGCCACAAAGAAGTCGCCAATGCGCTTCTCGCAGACGGCAACGCTTACCGCTGCTACCTGACCCAGGATGAACTCGCAGCGATGCGCGAAGCTGCCGAGAAGGAGAAGAAGCCGTTCCGTGTTGTCTCCCCATGGCGCGACAAAGATCCAAGCGACGCTCCAAAAGACGCACCCTATGCGATCCGTCTGCGCTCACCCCAGGATGGCGAAACCATCATCAACGATCACGTCCAAGGTACTGTAACGTTCGCAAACAAAGATCTCGATGACCTGATCATCCTGCGCTCCGACGGGTCACCGACCTACAATCTCGCCGTTGTCGTCGACGATCACGACATGGGCATCACGCACGTCATTCGGGGCGTTGATCACCTGACAAACGCAGCCCGCCAATCTCAGATCTACAATTTGCTTGGTTGGCAGGAACCCGAGTGGGTCCACGTCCCGCTAATTCATGGTCCAGATGGCGC
Organism: Filomicrobium sp.; assembly: GCA_040219445.1. Classification (GTDB taxonomy): domain Bacteria; phylum Pseudomonadota; class Alphaproteobacteria; order Rhizobiales; family Hyphomicrobiaceae; genus Filomicrobium. The sequence continues at coordinate 592,603 of JAVJSM010000004.1, forward strand.
AAAGCTTTCCAAACGCCATGGCGCATTGGGAGCCGAAGTCTATCGCGAAATGGGCTACCTCCCGGTCGCCCTGCGCAACTATCTCGTTCGCCTCGGCTGGAGCCATGGCGATGACGAGATTTTTTCTACTGAACAGCTACTCGAATGGTTCGACATCGACGCCATCAATAAAGCTCCGGCACGCTTCGACATTCAAAAACTCGAAGCAATCAATGCTCACTGGATCAGATCCTCTTCCGACACGGACCTCTTTGAGCGCATTACGCACCTGCTTCCCCATCTCCCCCACGGCGAGGAGGTAAGTGCAGCATTCGCTACAGGAGCCGCAGCGAAGTTGCGCGCATTGATCCCGGCGATGCAGGAACGCTCCAAAACAATTCTGGATCTCATTGACGGTGCTCAGTTTCTTTGGGCAGAACGTCCACTTTCGTTCGACGAAAAAGCAAACAAACTTCTCGACGCCGATACGCGGCAGATGTTGCAGCGCCTGCTAACCAGCCTGGAGCATCAACCTGAGTGGACGACGGCATCTGTCGAAGCCAAGGTGCGCGAATTCACCGAAGCCGAGGGCTTGAAGCTTGGCAAGGTCGCACAACCACTTCGCGCCGCACTCACAGGCACTACGGTCTCACCACCAATCTTTGACGTTATGGCTGTTTTGGGTGAAGAAGAGACATTTGGAAGACTGAAGGATCTTTCCCACTGAGCATCTGCCAAAACGCCTCACAAATCGACAAATAAAGTTGATAGTTATCAGTGCCTTACAAACCACCTTCCACGGACCATCCGGTTCATCAGGTGAGCTGCATGGCATGCAAAATGTTGCCTATGGCACCCCTGCCAAGGGTTATCTTGCCGCAGTTGCGAATGTCGTCTACGAAATTGCCCAACACCTTGTGACGACCCGCTTCGTGCCTGGCGCGCAGCCGGGGTCACGCGTACTTTCCAATCAATTCCAGTGATAAGGAAATCGCCCGATGGACTCCAAAAGCACAGGCACATCCTCAGCGGCAACTCTTAAGGTCAGAGACCTATCCGTTGAGATGCCAATGCGGTCAGGCACGCTCGGGCCAGACGTTATTGATGTCGGTAAACTCTACAAAGAAACCGATTGCTTCAACTACGATCCAGGCTTCACATCGACCGCAAACTGCTCTTCCAAAATCACCTATATCGATGGCGACAAAGGCGTCCTGCTGCACGGCGGATACCCCATCGACGAGCTTGCAGAACAATCCAACTTCCTTGAAGTCTGCTACCTGCTCCTCAACGGCGAGCTGCCTAATCACGCCGAATACGAAGACTTCGAAAACGCCATCACCCGCCATACGATGGTGCACGAGCAGATGACCCGGTTCTTCACCGGTTTCCGTCGTGACGCTCACCCGATGGCCATCATGTGCGGTGTCGTTGGTGCCCTGTCAGCGTTCTATCACGACTCAACAGACATCAACGATCCCGAACAGCGCACCATCGCTGCCCGCCGCCTTATCGCAAAGATGCCGACGATTGCTGCAATGGCGTACAAATATTCCGTCGGCCAGCCATTCATTTACCCGCGCAACGACCTCGACTACACGTCGAACTTCCTGCAGATGTGCTTCGCAGTTCCATGCGAACCTTACGTCGTCGATCCCGTGATCGCACGTGCTCTGGATCGCATCTTCATCCTGCACGCCGACCACGAACAAAACGCGTCAACGTCGACCGTGCGTTTGGCAGGCTCCTCCGGTGCAAACCCGTTTGCCTGCATCGCAGCCGGCATCGCCTGTCTGTGGGGACCAGCACACGGCGGTGCAAACGAAGCAGCGCTTAACATGCTCCAGGAAATCGGCAGCGTCGACCGCATTCCAGAGTACGTCAAGAAAGCCAAAGACAAGTCCTCCGGCTTCCGCCTGATGGGCTTTGGTCACCGCGTCTACAAAAACTACGACCCACGCGCAAAGGTCATGCAGAAGACCTGCCACGAGGTTCTAGACGCCCTCGGCATTCGCGACGAACCGCTCTTGAAAGTCGCGATGGAGTTGGAGCGCATCGCTCTTGAAGACGAATACTTCGTCGAGAAGAAACTCTATCCGAACATCGACTTCTATTCCGGCATTACGCTGCGCGCGATGAACTTCCCCGTCGAGATGTTCACCGTTCTGTTTGCTGTTGCCCGCACCGTCGGCTGGGTCGCGCAGTGGAAAGAAATGATCGAGGATCCAGAGCAGCGCATTGGTCGTCCTCGCCAGCTGTACGTTGGCGAAGACGCACGAGCGTTCGTACCTCGCGACCAGCGCAGCTGATACGGCACGCTGCACACTACAAACCAACAAACGCCGCCAGGGACCCCTGGCGGCGTTGTCTATTTGCGATGATGAATTCTGTGTCTCAGCTCTTCAGGTATTTCAAGACTACGTCGCTGGCAGCTTCACTCGGGCTTCGATCCCCAATCAGCATCTTCTCAGGCACGCGCGCAAGAGCTTCCAACTGCGCTGTTCGTTCCGCAGTGTCACCCAGTAACAGCTGCATGGCATCGGCAAGCGTCACAGGTTCACAAGCTTCCTGAATGAACTCCGGGAAGACCTTCTCATCAAGCACGAGATTAGCAAGCACAACCGAATGCACCTTGACCAGGAACCTAAGCCGCGATGCAACCGCATCTACGCGATACCCCACCACCATAGGCGTACCAGCAAGCGCTAGTTCGAGTGTCACGGTACCCGACGCAGCCAGCGCCGCACGCGCCAACTTGAAGGCCTTGAACTTGTCTTCATCGCCCGACACCAAAAAGGGTTTGCGCGGCCAACCTTCACAACCCGCTTCCACCAGGCCCCTAACCGTTTCTACAACAGGAATAATGACATGCGGCGTTTGCCCACGCTTGGCGAGCTCGCACATGGTATCGCGAAAGGGTTCCATCAACCGGCTGACTTCCGTGCCACGGCTTCCCGGCAACACAACCACAGTGGGCTCGCCGTCAGGAATTCCAAGTCTGTTGCCAAGCTCAGCTGGATCTAACGCATTGAGCCAGTCAAGCTTCTCAATCATCGGATGCCCGACATAGGTCGTCTCGGGTCCACCCAACCGTGCGTGCGCTGACGGCTCAAACGGCAACAACGCCAAAAGATGATCAACATACCGAGCCATCTTCTTTGCACGCCCAGGCCGCCACGCCCAAACCGTCGGTGACACATAATCAATCACCGGGATATCCGGCCGGCGACGCTTAATACGCTTGGCGATAGCGTGCGTGAACTCAGGACTATCGACAATAACAACCAGATCAGGTTCAGCGCTGAGCGCTGCATCAACCGTCTGATAAACGCGCCTTACAATCGTTGGCAGTTTGGGCACGATAGATGCCAAACCCATGACGGCCACGTCCTCGAGCGGAAACTGAGATTCAAGCCCATGGCGAGCCATGTTTTCTCCGCCGACACCCAAATACCGAATGCGTCCGGTCAAACACTGGTTGAGCGCTTCCATTAGCTTGCCGCCAAGCGCATCTCCAGAATGCTCACCCGCTACAATGAAGACCCGATAGCTTCGCCCGTCCGCGTCGACGACCAGGCTTTTGCGCCCCTCGCTCACAACCGCGCCCCCATATCATCAATGAACCCGGCTTCGTCGCCTAACATGCGCACGCTTCACTCCAATCCAACAATGAAAAGCTTTCGGCGGTCGGCTTCTTCAATAATGTCCGAACGAACGCTGGCAGAAAATTTGCGTAACACGACACAGATACCCGCCATCCCGGCATCAGCTACTTGTGAGACAATCTCAGGCGTCAAATCACGTCCAGCAGAGAAGACCGCGACGCCAATGCGCCTGCTCCAGAATCCTTTACCCCACTGCCGCAACGATGAGGCACGCGCAACCGCATCCGCCACGCCTTCACCGGCTTCAACTGCCAAGACATGACGGCGAGCAACAATCACAGCCTGCCCAACGCCGTAAGTCTCAAGCGCCGTAATCACACCAGCCCCGCGCATGACGTCATTCCATGCCGCTTTCGGCATCCTACAGCGGCCCAGTCGTCGTATTCCCTCAAGCCGAATAGATTGCGCATCCTCCCCACTCGCCCGATCAGCAACCGTGCGTTTCCCGCGTGTTACCCTTTGATCATCTTTCTCAAACCCAACCACCGAAACACGATGCGTCTCAGCCATTGCCGAGAGAGACGACCGCTCCAAGGCCAATACGCGCTTCCCTTCAACGGCGATACCATTGAGATCAGCAGCAGCGACAGCACGAACAGTCTGAGGGCCAATCGCCGGCAGGTCGACACGAAGATCCTGCCCAGCCTTGGGAGCCTTGATGAGGAACCCGCGCGCGACCGTCTTGCCATCACGCAACAGCAGGTGACGTCGCGCGGTCAACCGCTCCAGCATCCGATCTGTGCCTTCCGCTGCCTCGATCGCCACAACCTGCCCGGCCGACGTCACGACCGCCTGCCCGACATCAAACCGGGCAAGTGCTTCCAAAACTTCAAACCCCAAACCAATATCGCCATGGTCCATCAAACTCTCTGATGGCCCCGCGAACACACCAGGCGCGACAAGGAGTTCCGGTGCAATTTCCGAAACACCTATGATTTCAAGACCGAAGGATTTCAGGTAAGCAACAACACCGCGCAGGATTGCATCATCGCCACCCACCCGCATAAGACGCAGTACGGTTGGGATCGCGCGCAGTAAACCGAAATCGGGTTTGATCGCTGAGAGGTCCGGCCGATTGACGCTCCCAGCAATGACGATTTTCTCGCACTGCGCCTTTTTGAACGAAGCGATGATCTTGCCGATCTGTCCCCAATTCACCCAGGTCGGCGAAAACCGTTCGATGTCCTCGCCCGCTTCACCCTCCAGCGCAACGACATGCACCGGCACACCACGCGCGATTAGGCTGTCAGCAATTTCGATTGGAAGGCTCTTGCCACCCGCAAGGAGTCCGATCCGCCTTGCCGGAGGTCTACGCATACGGCAACGACCCTAGTTGCTAGACTGACCGCGCGGCGTGCACAGCGAACGCTTGCCGCCAGCTTTGATGAAGGCGACGATCTCTTGAACGCTTTGGTGCTCACCAAACTCATCGCCCACATCTTCAACCCGCTCAGCCAGCGTGCCTTCTGCCGCAAACAAAAGTCGGTAAGCCCGGCGAAGATCATGGATTTCTTCGCGCGTAAACCCGCGGCGCTGCAATCCAATTATGTTGAGCCCTGACAAGTAGGCCCGGTTGCCAAGAGCCATTCCGTACGGGATGAGATCGTTCTCCAACCCTGACATGCCACCCACAAACGCATGCGGCCCAACGCGCGCGAATTGGATCACAGCTGCTCCGCCACCGATAATGGCGTAATCGCCAACCTCGCAGTGCCCAGCCAGCATAACGTTATTGGAAAATACGACGTTGTTCCCCACCACGCAGTCATGGCCCACGTGAGAGTTCGCAAGGAACGCGCAACCATCTCCAACGGTCGTTGTCATAACGCCGCCTTCGGTGCCCGGGTTCATCGTCACACCTTCGCGGATCTGACAATCCGAGCCGATGACAAGCGTAGAGGGCTCGCCTTTATACTTGAGGTCTTGCGGTTGATGCCCAAGAGAAGCGAATGGAAATACTTTGCAGCGGTCACCAACGGTCGTACGACCGGCGACCACGACATGACTTAGGAGCTCAACGCCAGCGCCGAGTACAACATCAGATCCAACGTGACAGTACGGGCCGATCACGACGCCATCGCCAAGTTGAGCGCCGTCTTCGATGACCGCCGACGCGTGGATCTTCTGATCAGCCATTACCGCTCGCAAATGCCCTAGCTTCAGCCGTATCCGCCAGCATCGCGCTGATCTCAGCTTCGGCACAGACTTGATCGTTCACCTTGGCTTCGCCGTAGAACTTCCAAACCCGGCCGCGATTGCGGATCTTCTTTACGTGATAATGGATTACGTCGCCGGGCACGACAGGTCTGCGGAACTTCGCCTTATCAATCCCCATGAAATAGACGAGTTCGGCTTTGTAGTCTTCGCCCAAGCTGTGCACGCAAAGGGCACCTGCTGTCTGCGCCAGACCTTCGATAATCAACACGCCCGGCATCACTGGATACTGCGGAAAGTGCCCCTGGAAAAAAGGCTCGTTGATCGTCACATTTTTCAGACCGACGGCACTCGTGTCACCGTCCATATCGTACATACTGTCGACTAGCAAAAATGGATAGCGGTGCGGCAGCAGCTTCATCACCCGCACGATATCTGCCGTTCCGAGCTCTGATTTGGAACTCACATCGTCCATGTTTTTATTGTCTCCAATTCGATGTGCGGTCGGTGACCGGCCCATTCGATCTTTCTACCAACAGGACGCGTACCTTCTGGCAGCGTCTCTCTCAATCATCCTTTCGGCCTGCACTGACACGTGCAAGTTTCGCTAACGACGCCAACTCTCGCGCCCATTGCCGCAGCGGCCTCGCGGGAGTCCCACCCATGCGAGCACCCGCAGGAACATCTTCTTTCGCGTGGGAAGCACCAGCAATCTGTGCCCCCATACCCAATTTGATGTGACCAACCGCGCCAGATTGGCCGCCCATTACAACAAAATCTCCAAGCTCGGTGGATCCTGAGATCCCGGTCTGAGCAACGATGACGCAATGGCGCCCGATCACCACGTTGTGCCCGATCTGGACAAGATTATCAATTTTCGTCCCTTCACCGATAATCGTATCCTTAAGAGCCCCCCGGTCGATGGCCGAATTGGCTCCGATCTCAACATCGTTCTGGACAACGACGCGACCGATCTGCGGCACTTTCAAGTGCCCTTCGCGTCCCATCGCAAAACCAAAACCATCCTGCCCAAGCCGCGACCCGGCATGAATGATCACCCGGTCTCCAATCAGCGTGTGCTGCAATGTCACGTTTCCGCCGATATAGCAGTTCCGTCCGATATAGACGCGACGGCCAATCACCGCACCAGCCGCAATCCGGCTACCTGCGCCAATATGCGCTTCCGACCCCACCACAGCGCCCGGTTCGACGATCACACCATCTTCAAGCATTGCAGTTGGATGAACGCCTGCAGGGCCGTCAGCATCAGCAAGCTGCGGCCACGACGAACCTGGATAGAATTTGGCCAGAGCTTTAGCGAAGCCGCGATAAGGCTGAGGCGTTAAAAGCGCAATCGTGCCCTCGGGCACCTTATCGGCAAAGGCTGGCAGTACTAGGCACGCCCCAGCCTTCGTGGTCGCCAGCTGCGGCAAGTACTTCCGGTTATCGAGAAACGCCACGTCCTCAGGCCCAGCATCTGCCAGTGTGCGGACGTTTTTCAACGCCAGTTGGTCACGATCAGTCCCATCCGGAGTTTCAGCCCCCGTCGCTTCGGCGACCTCGCCGAGGGAAAACGGACCTGCAAGCTCGAAGAAACCCGGGTGATCCATCTAAAAACTTCCCTGATAACCAAGGGTCGCAGCAGCGCGAAGAAATGCGGAAAATGAACCGCCCATCGCAACCGGTTGCGACCAACTTTCAACCGCAAACAGATTGCGGTCAGCATTACCCAACAAGTAGCAATGGATGGTCATCAGTCAACCAAGCCGGATTGATGAATACATTCTTCCCAATCAAATCTCTAAGAGCCAGCTAAAGCTGATCAAAAAACGAAAAGGGCCGACACATGGCCAGCCCTTTTCAGTAGCTTCAAAATCTACCGTCCGACAACCTTAGCCAAGTCGGTTAGAACTTCGTCGACGCACCGAAGCGGAAGAACTGCTCATCGTCGTAGTCTTCTTTCGACAGAGCGTGAGCGAAGTCGACACGAAGCGGTCCAACAGGCGACTGCCACAAGATACTGCCACCAACCGAGGAGCGGACGCTTGCGTCATCACGGAAGTCAGCAGCATCAACCACGGCCTCTGCCCGATCCGAGGCACCAAACAGCGAACCCGCATCCGCAAAGACAGCACCCGAAATTCCTAACTCATCTGGAATAATCGGAATTGGGAAGCGAAGTTCTGCAGTTGCCGCCCAGTAAGTCTGACCACCGAGCGCGTCACCAGTCCGCGTATCTCGCGGACCATATCCAGCACGATCGAAGCCACGAACCGTCTCGCCGCCGCGGAAGAAGAGATCAAGGATCCGGACATCATCACCGCCCCAACCCTCAATGTGACCACCAATCACACGGCCAACCAAAACCACCCCTTCGGCAACCGGATAGTAGCCGCGAGCCTCACCCTGAACCCGGACATAGTTCACATCACCACCAACGCCAGCAAAGTCCGAAGAAAGCTGCACATAGTAACCGCTTGATGGGTTACGTGGGTGATTCCTCTTATCATAGGTCAGCGCGCCGCCAACCGATGACGTCCAATATTCGGTGTCCTGGCAGTCAGGTGAATTCACAGGACGCCCACGTGCATCGCGAGGATTAAGGTTAGTGTCGCCGCACGCATCACGGATAGCAATGGATGCGTTGTTATTGACATCAAACAGCTCGTCTCGAGACAGTGTATAATTTGTCGTCGCCCAGAGGTTCTCAGCAAGCGGGAAGCCTAGGCGGAGCGAACCACCCGACTTACGGCTGCGGAAACCAGACGTATCGCGTTGATCGAGCTCTTTGTGGAACAGATCAAAACCAGCAGACAGGTTCCGGTCGAGGAAGCGCGGCTCAGTAAAGCTCAAGTCGATCTGCGCGCGCTCGAACGAACCACCCACACGCAAGCGCAGGAACTGGCCGTTACCCAGCAGGTTACGCTCCGTGATCGAAACGTCACCGATCACGCCTTCACTGGTCGAGTAACCCGCACCGAAGGAAAGCTCACCGGTCGACTGCTCAACGAGGTCCACATCAAGAACGACACGGTCTTGCGCCGAACCAGGACGCTTCTTGATCCGCACCGACTTGAAGAAGCCTAGCGCCTTGAGACGCTTCTCAGCACGGTCCACCAAGAGTGGGTTGAAAGCATCCCCTTCAGCGAGACGGAACTCCCGACGGATCACGTAATCCTTCGTGCGCTCGTTACCGCTGATGTTGATGCGTTCGATGTAAATCCGGGGACCTTCATCAACCACATAGTTGATGCCAATGGTCCGGCTGTAGAAGTCCGGCGTCGCGCGTGGACGCACACGAGCGAAGGCAAACCCGCGCTCAGCAACCGACAACGTTAACCGCTCAACCGTCTTATCGATGCGGGACGCATCGTATGTGGCACCTGACTTAGTCAGCAACTCTCCGCGAAGAGACTCACCATCAAGTTCCGCCAGAGCGCTCTCGATACGCATCTCGCCAAACTTGTAGAGCTCACCTTCTTCAATTGTAAACGTCAGGAAGAACCCGGAACCGTCACGATCAAGCTCTGCGTTCGCGCTAATGACACGAGCATCCGCATAACCGTTCTTGAGGTAGTACTGGCGCAGCAACTCACGGTCGAGGTTCATACGATCCGGATCGTAGATCGCCGTGCCCTTAAGGAAGTCGAACCAGCCAGACTGCGTCGTCGTAATGATGTCGCGCAACTGCGAGTCGCTGAACGCGCGGTTGCCGATGAAATTGATGCCCTTGACTTTGGTCGCCGTCCCCTCGGTGATCTCAAAGACAAGGTTCACACGGTTCTGTTCCAGCTCAATGATCTTTGGCTCGACCAGAGCTGCAAAGCGCCCCTGACGGCGATAGACGTCGAGAATGCGCTGAACATCAGCTTGCGCTCGGGCCCGCGTGAAGACAGACCGCGGCTTCAGCCGGACTTCGCCAGCCAGAGTCGCTGTATCGACTTCGTAGTTCCCTTCAAACGCGATCTGGTTGATCACGGGGTTTTCTTCAACGAAGACCGTTACCGTGGAGCCCTGCAGATCGATGCCCACGTCAGCAAACAGCCCCGTCGAGAATAGCGCTCGCAGCGAAGCATCAGCCAAACCGGCATCGTAAACGTCGCCGATCGTGAATTTGAGATAGGTACGGACCGTCGCAGGCTCCACCCGGCGGTTACCAACGACTTGAATGTCGCGAACCACCACCTGCGCATAGGCCGGATTGGAAACTGCGCCAGCATCCACCGCCACGGCACCAAGCGCGGTGACCATCAGCAGCAGTGCGGCTCGCAAGCCCCCCAAAAATTTGACCCGAAGCTTCCACATACGCGGATCTGCCCTCGTACTGCCGATCCCCCAAAATTCACCCAATCAACTATCGGCAGAGAAGTTGACTGCGTGCCGTCTGGTCTACCGTGCTGAATTTAAGGCTCGTTCGTCCAGGCAGACGAATCCCTCGAGCCACAATTCGCACCCTGCAGTTATTAACGATTCAGCAAGCTCTGGGGAAGTGGCAAGAATGCGTCACCCGGCCTGATTCGACCTTGCCAGAGCAAAGATCACCACTCATCTCGCCAAATCGTGAAAAAAACAGCCCAATCAACGCTAGACGAGCCATGAGAACCATCGCGCCAGGATGCCGAGATCATTGTAAAACCCGAGCATCATCAGCATCAGGATCAAAGCCAAACCGACCCTGAAACCAAATTCCTGGACGTCCTCGTTAACCGGTTTCCCAACAACTGCCTCGTAGGCATAGAACATAAGGTGACCACCATCGAGAACAGGGATCGGAAACAGGTTGATCAGACCGATACTGACCGAGATGAAAGCCGTAAACAGGACGAGCTGCGCAAAGCCCAAAGTCGCGAATTTGCCCGCAGCATCGGCAATACGAACCGCACCACCAATTTGCTCCGCACTCTGACGGCCCATAAAGATATCGCCGATATAAGACAGCGTTCCCGTGATGATGCCCCAGGTCCGATCAGCACCAAGCGTCACCGATTCTCCAATGCCGACGTAGTCATGCCGTGAATACATTGGACGGCCGGAACTCTGAACGCCGATAAGCGGCCTGCGCGTCGGATCAGTCGCATTCTTTCCAGGGTCCGTCATTTTTGGCGCGACTTTGAGCGAAACCTCTTGCCCGTCCCGCCGCACAACAACGTCCAGTTCGCGACCCTCGCTACCCCGAACAATTCCCTGCAGCTGGTTGAAATCATTGATCTCTTGCCCATCCATCTGGATCACAAGATCGCCAGCCTTGAAGCCCGCTTTATCGGCTGGACCGCCAATTACAACACCTGCGACCACAGGCTCTATGGCGTAGCGGATACCAATTGTCGGGCGTTGATGCCGACCCGCGATAAAGTCGTTGCGCTCCATCAGCTTAGGCACGACCTGCAAGGTCTCCTGGCGACCGCCGCGGTCAACGACAAACTCAAGCGTCCTGCCAGGGCTGGTCCAAACCGTTTCGCTAACCTTCGAGAAATCGGAAACCGTGCTTCCGTTGATGCTGATAATCTTATCACCAGACTTAAATCCAGCCTCCTCGGCTGGACTGGCCGGCACGATGTAATCAACCCGCGGCTCGATCCGATTGACACCCATTGCCAAGAAGAATCCGGCGAATATCACAATTGCCAGGATGAAGTTCGCGATTGGACCAGCCGCAACCACAGCCGCCCGCTGCCACACCGGTTTCAGCTGGAACGAGCCCTGTTTTTGCTCTTCCGACATGCTGTCCAACGCCGACCGGTCAGGCATACTGGCTGCGTTTTCGTCGTCCATGAACTTGACGTAGCCACCCGCAGGGATCGCGGCAATCCGCCAGCGCGTCCCTTGCTTGTCGACAAACGCCCACAGCTCCCTGCCAAATCCGATTGAGAAGGTGGTCACGGTCACACCACACCAGCGAGCGACCAGAAAATGCCCCATCTCATGAACAAAAACGACAACCGTCAGTGCGAACAAAAAACCCATAAAGGTAATGACCGCAAACAACAGGTTGTCGCCGATCAACGAGAGCAAATCCATAAGTTCCGCTTCCTGCTTCTTGTTTGAGGCCGGCTATTGAGAATCAACCGTAAATGTGACGAAAGCCGACAAATTGGGCAACCGCCCCACCAGTCAAATGGTGTCAAAACGGTTATTTCCTAAGTCCGACCACCTAAACCGCTGAATTACCGAACCGATACCCAAAAGGGAATGCGACCATCTTTATTGCGGTCGAAGTGAGCTCAATTGGGCGGATCACTGCGCAAATCGACGCTCTAAACACTCGGTGGCGAAGGCGCGCGCATTGGTATCGCAACTCAGAACATCATCCAGCACATTCGCGCAGCAAATCTCCCCACGCTGTTCACTCATGTCCAGAGTATCTTCGACCACCGCAGCAATCTCAGGCACTTTAATTCTGCCTTCCAGGAACGATGCAACCGCAACCTCGTTGGCCGCATTTAGAATCGCCGGTGCCGTACCTCCGCGCTCCATCGCTGCCCGTGAAACTCGGATAGCTGGAAAACGCACTTCATCCGCTGCCTCGAAGGTAAGTTGGCCGATCTCACTCAAATCAAGACGCCTGGTCGGCGCATCCATCCGCTGCGGCCAGGATAACGCCAGAGCAATCGGCGTTCGCATATCCGGATGTGCCATCTGTGCCAGGACGGATCCATCAACGAATGACACCAGGCAATGCACAATCGATTGCGGATGAACCACCATACCGAGCTGATCTGCTTGCACCGGAAACAAGTGCAGCGCTTCAATAAGCTCCAGGCCCTTGTTCATCATAGTCGCAGAATCGACAGTGATCTTAGCGCCCATTGACCAATTCGGATGCTTCAACGCTTGCTCGCGCGTGGCTGACGCAATTTTTTCTGCGGGCCAATCTCGAAACGGCCCACCAGACGCGGTCAAAACAATCTTCTCAACCGCGCCACGGTCGCTATCGCGCAGAACCTGAAAAGCCGCCGAATGCTCACTATCAACCGGCAACAATTCGCACCCTGCCTCGGCCACCTCGCGCATGAACACATCACCAGCCGAAACCAGGCATTCCTTATTGGCCAGTGCCAAACGGCCACCGCCACGAACAGCCGCTAACGAAGGTCTCAACCCGGCGGCTCCAACAATTGCAGCAATCGTGCAATCGACAGGAACTTCAGCAGCTTCAACAAGAGCCTCAGCACCTGCAGCAACCTCAATTCCGCTGCCCGACAACGCTTGTTTCAGCGCCTCATACTGGCCCTCATCTGCAATGACCGCGCGCTTTGCAGATACTGCACGAGCACTTTCGGCAAGCTTGTCAACGTTTGTCTGCGCGGTTAGCGCAACGACATCGAAGGCCTCAGGGTTGCGCCGAACAAGATCAAGCGTGCTGGAACCAATAGAGCCTGTCGCACCTAGAACCGTTAGGCGTCGAACACCATCGACACCGGCACGTGGCTCAACGCCATCAGCTGCAACTGGATCCAGAAAATCTGCCTGCCGCATCAAGCCCTCCGGTTGGGATCACATCCCGTAAAGTAGTGCCTGTGCGGGAGCCCCGGAATTGATCATGAGGCCTAAGACGACCGCAATAGTGCCTGCCGCGACAACACCATCCATACGATCCATAAATCCACCATGGCCTGGGATGAGGTCACTTGCATCCTTAACCCGAAAAAGCCGCTTTAGCGCCGATTCTGCCAAGTCCCCCAGCTGCGCAACAATGCCCAAGCCGCCTGCACACAAGAGCATGTAGAAAAGCGAGGCATTCTCCAACAACAACCCGAACAGCAGACCCACAGACAACGCAGCTGCAACCCCGGATATCAAACCGGCCCAGGTCTTGTTTGGGGAAATACTTGGGTAAAGCCTGACACCGCCAATTGAGCGCCCGCCAACAAACGCCGCAACATCGCTTGCCCAAACAACGGCAAAAACAAAAAGCACCGCTATGAGCCCCCAGGGCTCGTCATTTCGTAATAAAATCAGGGACAAGGCTGGCACGCCAACGTAGATCGCTCCAAGCACGGATACGCCGGCTTCCTCGTTGGCATTCATCGCGAACAAGACCAAAGCCCCAGCAAGCAAACAACCGAGCGCCAACCAGTATTGCGAGAAAGCAGCCGACGCGACGACAAGCGCGACAACCAATGCATGGACGCAAAACGTCAAATCCATGCCATCGCGGGATCGTACAATGCGTCCCCACTCCCAGCTCATCACCAACCCGACCAGCAAAACGAGAGCGGCAAAGGCCTCCCGCCCGGCAAACAGCATCGCCAATGCGCCAACGCTCAGCGCAACGGCCGAGACGATGCGGCGTCTGAGCTCATCCATCGAGCCAAACGCTCCGGTCGCGTTGGAACTTCCTGTGCTCACGCGCTGTCAGCCACTCCGCTCATGCCATGGAACGACGCGTCAACCCGCCATATCTGCGCTCCCGCGCATAATACTGAGCAATAGCCTGCTCAAGGTGTTCGCGCCCAAAGTCCGGCCAGAAGATATCAAGAAACACGAACTCCGAATAGGCCGCTTGCCATAGCAGAAAGTTCGACAGCCGCATTTCACCGCTGGTGCGGATTAAAAGGTCTGGATCGGGAATACCTTGGGTCTCAAGGGCGCTCTCAAACCTGTCGACGGTGATGTCTGAAGGATCCAAACGCCCGGCCGCGACCTCTTCGGCAATTTTTCTGGCTGCCGACGCAATTTCGTTTCGCGAGCCGTAGTTAAAAGCAATGACCAGCGTCAAAGTGTCATTGTGCTTGGTCAGTTCCTTGGCTTCATCAATTAAATTTATCAGCTCAGGATCAACCCGGTCGCTTTCGCCAATGGTGACGATTTTGACATTCGCCTCATGCAGCTCAGCCAGATCACGCCTGATAAAGCGCTTCATCAAGCCCATGAGGAACTCAACCTCTTCGACGGGTCGAGACCAGTTTTCCGAGGAAAAGCTGTAGATCGTCAAATAAGGGATGCCGAGTTCAATAGTCGCCCGCACAGTTCTTCGAACCGCTTCAACGCCCTCTCTATGTCCCAGCGTCCGGAGCATGCCGCGTTGGTTTGCCCAGCGCCCGTTGCCATCCATGATTATGGCGACGTGCTGCAGGGACTGAGCCTCATCGTCTGTCTCAGTTACGATGTGCGATGCGTGAGCCAAGAAACCAAAGCCGTTGATTGCTGCTTGAAGTAATAGACGATGACGATTCGAACCCCCAAAAGCAAATTCGAATGCCAAACGTCAAACAGTCTGGATTTCCTGCTCCTTCACCGCCAGCAGATTGTCCACTTCTTTTACGTACTTATCCGTAAGCTCTTGCACGCGTGTGGACTCTTTCCGGTGCTCGTCCTCACTCATATCGCCGTCTTTTTCGAGCTTTTTCAGCGTGTCCATGCCTTCTCGGCGGACATTCCGAACAGCGACCTTGCACTTTTCCCCGTAGTCATGCGCGATTTTAACAAGTTCCTTGCGCCGCTCAGCCGTTAGCGGCGGGATGGGAAGTCGGATCAACTGCCCATCGATCACCGGGTTGAGACCTAGGTTCGACTCGCGGATCGCTTTCTCGACAGCGGTCACATTGGCACGATCCCAAACCTGGATCGAAATGGTCCGCGGCTCTGGTACCGACACGTTGCCAACCTGAGTCACCGGCATTTTCGAGCCGTACACCGAAACCTGTAGCGCATCGAGCAGATGCGGGCTCGCGCGGCCAGTTCTCAAACCGCTGAATTCACGGCGCAACGCCTCGATCGAGGCTTTCATGCTGGTTTCCAGTCCACTTAGATCAAAACCATCCGCCATTCGTTTTCTCCGTTATTCGGCGCCAAGAACATGGACCTAACCATCTTCTGGGACAACGTCTGTATTTCAACGTGAGGGCGCAACACCATTCACCAAGAGCGCGACAGCCGTGCCACAAATGCTGTTAGTCGCCAGAAATGACCGTTGCCAGTGCATCCCCTTTTAGAAGCTTCAGTAGATTGCCCGGTTCGTCGATTGAGCAGACAATTACCGGAAGAGCATTGTCTCGAGCAAGAGCGATAGCCGCCCCATCCATCACACGAAGATCACGCGCCAACACGTCTTTGTACGATAACCGGTCGTAGCGCTCCGCATCAGGTACCTTTTTGGGATCAGCAGAGTAGACACCATCAACCTGCGTCGCTTTGACCACCGCATCGCAGCCCATTTCAACCGCCCGCAGCGTCGCTGCGGTATCGGTCGTAAAAAACGGATTACCCGTACCCGCAGCAAAGATCACAACGCGCCCCAGTTCAAGATGATGCAGGGCCTTCGGGCGGACATAGGACTCACAAACCGTCGGCATCGGGATCGCTGATAGCACCCGGCTGTCAACTCCGGCCTGCTTCAAACCGCCCTGAAGCGCCAACGCGTTCATAACGGTAGCAAGCATCCCCATATAGTCGGCAATCGCCCGCTCCATCCCGGAGGCAGCCCCCTGCAAGCCGCGAAAGATGTTTCCACCGCCAACAACGACGGCAATCTCACAACCCGTCTCCGAAGCCAGCTTGATATCACCTGCAAGGCGCGCGACTACCTCAGTATCGATCCCATAGCCGCGCTGACCCATCAAAGCTTCGCCCGATAGCTTCAAAAGCAGGCGTTTGTACTTCAACGATGGGTTCGAAGTATCCTTCATGTCGCTCTCTTATTCAGGTGCAAACGTTCCGCCGATGCTTAGGTCTCTGGCGGCGCAAACGCAATACCAGCGGCGATTTACCCATATCAAAACGTGAAAACGGCCGGTCCCCGGGCTGGGAACCGACCGCTTCTATTCCAACCAGGCCCGGATCGCCTTATTTCGAGCCCGCAGCCGCCGCAACTTCAGCAGCGAAGTCATCTTCTTCTTTCTCGATGCCTTCACCGAGGCCATAGCGCAGGAAGCCTTTGATAGTGACTGGCGCACCGACCGTCTTAGCCGCATCTTTGACGGCCTGCTCAACGGTTGCCTTGCCATCGATCACAAAGGTCTGTTTCGGCAGCAGAACCTGCTGGAAGAACTGTTTACGCAGCTTACCTTCCACCTGCTTTTCGACAAACTCAGGCTTTGTGCCGGCAGCAAGCGCCTGCTCGGTAAAGATGGCGCGCTCACGCTCAATCACGGCGGAATCCAGCTCTTCTTCAGTCAGCGCCAGCGGGCTGGCAGCCGCGACATGCATCGCGATTTGACGACCAAGCTCGCCCAGCTTGTCTTTGTCGCCGGAGCTTTCCAGCGCAACGAGCACGCCGATCTTGCCCATGCCGTCGGCGCTCTTGTTGTGCACGTAACCGGACACAACACCATCTTCGACCGACAGCGCACCGGTACGGCGGACGTTCATGTTCTCGCCAATCGTCGCAACCATGTCTTTCACATGGTCAACTACTGCCTTACCGGAGCTTTCAACCTTCGCGGCAAGAAGCTTCTCGAGGTCACCGTCAACGCCCATCGCCAGGCTGGTAATCTCGCGAACCATGCCCTGGAACTGGTCGTTGCGTGCAACAAAGTCCGTTTCGGAGTTGATCTCAACGACAGCGCCAGTCTTACCGTCAGCCGAAACGCCGACAAGACCTTCAGCCGCGACACGATCGGCCTTCTTGGCAGCCTTCGACAGGCCCTTCTTACGCAGCCAATCGATGGCCGCTTCCATATCGCCATCGTTCTCCGTCAGCGCCTTTTTGCAGTCCATCATTCCGGCGCCGGTCTTGTCGCGCAGCTCTTTCACAAGCGAAGCGGAAATCGCAGTCATGTCATGCTCTCTTTACATTAAGGCCGTGGCCCAGTGCCTAAGCCCGCAGCTTGAAAATTATGTGACGCTCGCCCGACCAGGCAAAACAGGGACCGGTGGATCACCGGCCTCTGAGTTTACGAGTTAACAAGCAAACGTTGTTTCTGGGCGACCGTGTTTAGGCCGCCGACTGAGCCACCAGCTTCTTGGCCTGCTCAATCCAGTTCTCTTCAGCCAAACGACCCGCGGCCTTAAGCGCCACTTCCAACGCCGTTACGTCATCCGCGCCCAAATCAGCAATCTGCCAGTAATGGAAAACGCCGATATCATTGAGCTTTTGCTCGGTCTTAAGGTCGATGCCCGTGATGTTTTTCAAATCGTCAGGGTCACCGCGCGGCGCTTCGATACCCTTAAATTCGGCCGTTGCTGCAGGCAACGCTTCAGCAGCAGGCGTCTCAGCCGCACCAAGGTCAACACCAGCAGCCGCGCTTGAACGCTCGATCCCATCAATCGCAGCACGCGCAATCAGATCGGCGTAGAGCGTAATGGCACGGCCCGCGTCATCGTTACCTGGGATCGGGAAGTCAATGCCATCTGGATCGCAGTTGGTATCAACGATCGCGATGATCGGAATACCCAGCTTACGCGCTTCCTTGATAGCGATTTGCTCTTTGTTCGTATCGATCACAAACAGGAGGTCAGGAACACCGCCCATTTCGCGGATACCACCCAGCGACAGCTGCAACTTTTCGCGCTCGCGCTGGATGTTGAGAATTTCTTTTTTGGTCCGCCCATGTGGGTTTTCCAGGATGTCGTCAAGCTGGCGCAAACGACGGATCGACTGAGAAACCGTTTTCCAGTTGGTCAGCGTGCCGCCGAGCCAGCGGTGATTCATGAAGTACTGCGCCGAACGACCCGCAGCATCAGCAACAGCTTCCTGAGCCTGGCGCTTGGTCGCGACGTAAAGAACGCGGCCACCGCCAGCAACGGTGTCGGAAACCTTGACGAGCGCCTGGTGCAACAGCGGCACGGTCTGCGTCAGGTCGATAATGTGGATGTTGTTACGAGCGCCGAAAATAAACGGAGCCATCTTCGGGTTCCAGCGGTGGGCCTGGTGGCCGAAGTGCACGCCAGCTTCGAGCAGCTGACGCATATTGAAGACGGGAAGAGCCATCTTTGTCAGATATCCTTGTTTCCGGTTAAACCTCCGCGGACCAATGAAGAACAGCCCTTAAAGCAGGGCCAAACTCACCGGAGGCACCGAACGGGGCTTTTAATCCGCTCAGGCCGAAACGGTCCGCGTGTGGGATGAAGCGCCCGTATACAGGCGATTGGCCCGGTTGGCAAGGCTACTCTGGAAGGTTCAACCCCAGGCGACCACGCGCCTCGCGCGGAACGATAGCAATCGCCGCGCCGCCGCGGTCATCATTGACCCATTCCTGAAGCCTCGCAACCGTACCTTCATCAGCCGCAACACAGCCAACGGTCGGCGTTTCAGGCGATTTCCAGACATGGATGAAGATACAAGAACCGGCTTTGGCAACACGGTCTGTTGGGTAATCAACCACCAACCCAAGCCGGTATATGCCAATCTCCCACATCTTCTCACCGCTGGTCCCGGCAGGCACCTCGTCTTGCCTTACAATCTGTCCGTATTTATCCGACGCAGTATCGTCGACGCAAAATTGCTGGCCAGCCTCAAGTTGCATATAGCCAGTTAACTGCGAAGGCCCCGATCCGAAACTTGAGCCAAACCGAAAGAGCCCAGCAGGAGCACGCTTGTCTCCTTCACGCTTGATCGGCTCTTCACCTTTAGCAAATTCGCGCTGCGTGTAGGCCCAACCAAGCCCAGCGCGCCCGATCATTGCGCTGGCTGGAGCCCCATCAGCTTTCCATGCGCCACCAGGACTTTCACGCACCAGAGTACGAATTTGCGCTTGGGGGTCTGAAAAACCATCAGTTTCAACAAGCACCAGGCGGGTGATCTCGGACTTGTCACGCTTTGCATCTATCTGCGGCGCAGGCACCTGCGTATCAACAAAGACCCGCCAAACCGCCAATCCCAACAAAACCGCAAGAACCGCAACAAGCCAAAACCGGAACGTGTGCACTAAACCTCCTCGACGCTCACAACTCCTTCGAACGTCGACAGCAATCCGGCGACGTTAGGTGAGACATCGTATTTCTGCGGCAGCTTTAGGTCCACATCCTTACCCGGTCCAAGCAACGGCAAAACAAGCGTCACTTCGCCGCCACGCGTGCCCGGCGCTGGCGCACTGAGATTTTCCTGCACTTCGGCAAAGAAGGCCGCGCCCTTCTGTTCGCCAATTTTAGCATCGCAGACAATACGCAAACCCCGCTCAACCGACGCCGCCACCTTGTCGAGGGCTTCAACAGTCTGCACCCGCAGTTTCACGTGCCCTTCTTCGTCACGCTCCGCTGACAGCGTCAAAACAACGGGCGTCCCAGCCTCCAGCAGATCGCCGGCAGCCGAAAGCGTATCGGAAAACATCACAGCTTCGAACTGCCCAGACGCATCCGAGAACATCGCAAAGGCGAACTTATTGCCACGCTGCGAACGCCGCTCGCGGACCGAAACAACAATGGCCCCAACGCGGCCCGCCGTCGAACCGCTTTGCTCCGTCACCTTGGCGAGCTTGGCGTAGGTGGTCGCCCCAACCTTGCCGAGCACCTTTTCATACTGATCGAGCGGGTGCCCCGAGAGGTAAAACCCGATCGCGCCAAACTCGTTTTCAAGTTGCTCCAGCGGCGTCCATGCCTTGGCCTTCTTCAAAACAAGGCTGGGCGCGGACCCGGGTGCGGCAAACAAATCAGACGTCCCCGCCGAAGCATCCGCGCTGACCCGCTGCGCCAACGCCATGATCTGCTCAGCATTTCCCCGGACCGTAGCGCGATTGCTTTCGAGAGCATCAAATGCACCTGCCTGCGCCATCGTCTCGATCGAACGTTTGTTGATCGCTTTCGGATTGCACCTGGAGGCGAAATCGCCAAGCGAGGAAAAAGCGCCACCCTCTTCGCGGGCGTCAACAATCGTCTGCACCGCGCCCTCGCCAACGTTTTTGAGCGCCGCCATCGAGTAACGGATGGCCAACACCTCGCCGCTGTCTTTGGCCACAGCGCCATCGCTGTCAGCACCAGCACCAGCACTGTTGCCAGCGCCACCGGCCACAACTTTCTCAACGGTGAAATCAACGTCAGAATTGTTGACGCATGGGGGCAGAACAGGAATGCCACTCTTGCCGGCTTCCGCAACGAAGCCCGCCAGCTTCTCGGTGTTCGCCATATCGAGCGTCATCGAGGCGGCAATGAATTCCTCGCGGTAGTTCGCCTTCATATAGGCGGTGTGATAGCTGACCAACGCATAAGCTGCCGCGTGCGATTTGTTGAAGCCGTACCCCGCGAACTTATTCACGAGTTCGAAGATATCAGCGGCGTCCTTCTTCTTCACGCCTCGCTCAACAGCGCCTTCGATAAAGCGCGCTTCGTGACGCGCCATCTCGGCCTTGTCCTTCTTACCCATCGCGCGGCGCAACATGTCGGCCTGACCCAGCGTATAGCCCCCCATCACCTGGGCGATCTGAATGACCTGCTCCTGATAGATGATGACGCCGTAGGTCTCCGACAAAATACCTTCCAGCATCGGGTGCAAACAGTCGACCGGCTCCTCGCCGTGCTTGCGGTGAATATAGGTCGGGATATTGTCCATCGGGCCCGGGCGATAGAGCGCTACCATTGCGATGATGTCTTCAAAACGGTCGGGCTTCAGCCGCTTCAAGCTTTCGCGCATGCCAGTCGATTCCAACTGGAACACACCGACCGTATCAGCGCGTGCCAGCAACTCATAAGACTTCTTGTCGAAGACATCGAGCCCGCCCAAATCGAGATCAACCCCGCGCACGTCCTTGACGAGATCAACTGCCTTCTTCAGCACCGTCAGCGTCTTCAGACCGAGGAAGTCGAACTTGACGAGACCTGCTGCTTCAACGAGCTTCCAGTTGAATTGCGTGACCGGCATATCCGATTTCGGATCGCGATAAAGCGGCACCAGCTCATTCAGCGGTCGGTCACCGATCACCATCCCCGCAGCGTGCGTCGAAGCATGCCGGTACAGGCCTTCGAGTTTTTGCGACGTCTCCAAAAGCTGCGCGACAATCGGTTCTGATTTCTGCGCTTCCTGAAGCTTTGGCTCACCTTCGATCGCTTCGGGCAACGTCACCGGGTTAGCCGGATTGTTCGGCACCAGCTTACAGAGCTTATCAACCTGGCCATAAGGCATCTGCAAAACACGGCCCACGTCGCGCAACACAGCGCGCGCCTGCAGCTTTCCGTGCGTGATAATCTGCGCCACGCGATCCGCACCGTACTTCTGCTGCACATAACGGATCGTTTCTTCGCGGCGATCCTGGCAAAAGTCGATATCGAAATCCGGCATCGATACACGCTCCGGATTAAGGAACCGCTCAAAAAGCAACCCAAACCGCAACGGATCAAGATCGGTAATCGTCAATGCATAAGCGACCAACGAGCCCGCACCCGATCCGCGACCCGGCCCAACGGGAATGCCCTGCTCCTTGGACCACTTGATGAAGTCGGCAACGATGAGGAAGTAGCCCGGAAACTTCATGTTGGTGATGATGCCAACCTCATAGGCGAGGCGTTCCTGATAATCCTTTTCCGTATAGCCTTCCGCCGGACCATGCGCCGCCAAACGCCGCGCCAGACCTTCCTCTGCCTGACGCTTCAATTCAGCCGCTTCTTCAGCAAGCAATTCCTCTTCGCTCTTACCATCAAGGCTCTTCACAAACCGCGGCAGAATTGGTTTCCGCCCAAGCGGCCGATAATGGCACCGCCGCGCGATCTCGATTGTATTCGCCAGCGCCTCCGGCAAATCAGCAAAGGTCTCGGCCATTTCGTCGACCGACTTGAAGTAATGCTGCGCCGTCAGTTTGCGGCGGTCTTCTTCAACGACATAACGCCCTTCAGCAATGCAGATCAGCGCGTCATGCGCTTCATAGTCACCGCGCTCACCAAAGAACACCTCGTTCGTTGCAACGATCGGGAGCTGTAGCCCGTAAGCCAGATCGAGAAGCTGCGGCTCGACGACCCGCTCTTTTTCAAACCCGTGCCGCTGGATCTCGACATAAAGCCGATCCCCAAAAATTTCCGACAACTGCCGCAACCGCTTTTCGGCGACCGCCGGACGCTGATCAAACAGCGCCGTATCAACCGGCCCGTCCGGACCGCCCGTCAACGCGATCACACCATCGGCATGGTCAGCAAGCTGGCTGATTGTGATATGGGGCGGCAAGCCATCGGCAACGCCAAGGTGGGCGAAGCTGACAAGCTTCATGAGGTTCGCGTACCCGGTTTCTGAAGCCGACAACAGCGCCACAAACCCATCGCGCGCCAACCGCTGATGATGCGTTTCCCCGACCCGGGGCTGACGCGCCATAGCCAGCGGATCACTCTCGCCGTCGCCTTCAAAATCTAACGCCAGCGTGACACCGACAATCGGCTGCGCGCCAGCACCGGCCATCTTCTCAGAGAAGTCGAGCGCACCAAACAGATTATTCGTATCCGTGATACCCAGCGCCGGCATCCCATGGGCTTCCGCCAGCTTCGGCAAACGCGGGATTGGCAACGCACCTTCGAGCAACGAATAGGCCGAATGCACACGCAAATGCACAAAGCCGGGCGAGGCCTTGGCATCAAGCGAAGTATTCGCCTTTGAGGCGGCGTCGATATTTCCAGTTGGGGCGTTCATAGCGCCAATCTAACGGCACAACCGAGTCGCTGCAGCATTTGCCGCCGAGACAAGTGGGGATAGGATGTGCGAAACTCTGTGCCACACGGCGGAAAACATCGGCCCGCCATAGCCTTGGTGTGCAAACACTTAGCGGCAGTTGGACTAAGCTTGGCCCAACGTAACCTCAACCAAATGCCCGTCAGCAAGCCGCAGGGTACGGTCCATGCGCGCGGCTAGATCAAAGTTATGCGTTGCGATCAATGCCGCAACTCCGGTTCGATGGATCAAATCCACCAACGCTCCAAACACACGCTCAGAAGTCCTGGGGTCAAGGTTCCCTGTCGGCTCATCAGCCAAGAGTAATCGCGGCTGGTTCGCCAACGCTCGACAAATCGCGGTCCGTTGTTGCTCGCCACCCGATAGTTCGGCTGGCCTGTGATGAATTCTTTCCTGCAGCCCCACCGATCCGAGCAGATCCTTCGCCCGATCCTCGGCATCCTTTTTCCGTCGCCCTAAGATCATCTGCGGAATCACAACGTTTTCGAGCGCCGAGAACTCCGGCAACAATTGGTGGAACTGATAGACAAACCCCATCTGCGCCCGGCGGATGCGAGTGCGCTCTTTGTCGCCAAGTTCGTTACACTCCTGGCCATCAATAACGACGCTGCCGCCATCAGCTGTCTCTAACAATCCAGCCGTATGAAGCAGGGTCGATTTGCCAGCTCCCGACGGCCCGACGAGCGCGACCGCCTGCCCCGGATAAATCTCGGCCGAAGCACCATCAAGCACGCGGATCTCACGAGCCCCCTGGCGAAACGTTCGCTGCAGCCCAGAGAGCTTTAAAATCGGAGTTGGCCTGTTCGAAGCGTCCATCATACCTCACTCGTACCGTAGAGCTTCAACAGGATCGATTGTCGATGCCCGCCACGACGGATAAATCGTCGCCAGAATCGACAACCCCAATCCCATCGCAACAATCATCGCTGTCTCGTATGGATCTATCTCGGCTGGCAGCTTTGTCAGGTAGTAGATCGACGGATCGAAAAGCTGCGTGTTCGTAAGCCACGCAACAAAGTCTTTGATGCTGTCGATGTTCCAACAAAAGATCACACCCAACACAAACCCCGCCAAGGTCCCAACGATACCAATTGCAGCGCCGGTAATGAGAAACACCCGCATCACCGCCCCGCGCGTCGCACCCATTGTTCTCAGAATCGCAATGTCGCGCGACTTATCCTTCACCAACATCATCATGCCGGAGATGATGTTGAGAGCAGCGACCAGAATAATGAGCGATAGGATGATGAACATCACCAACCGCTCAACCTCCAGAACGTTGAAGAACGTCGCATTGCGCTGCTGCCAGTCGGTCGTTTGAAACGTTCGCCCGATCTGGGTCTTGATATCGTTTTGATAGCCCTTCACGCGTTCTGGATCATCAACCATCACCTCGACGTAATCGACGGTATCGCGTTTGGAGAAAAACTTCTGCGCCTCCGCTAGCGGCATGAAGATGACCGTGCGGTCGTACTCGCTCATGCCCATCTCGAAGATTGCACCGATCCGATAGGTCTTCGTCCTCGGAGCTGTTCCAAATGGGGTTGTCGCCCCGCGCGGCGACACCAATGTCAGGGGGTCATTGAGGCTGACACCCATGGCATTCGCCATCCGCGTCCCAATCGCGATAGTGCTGACGTTATCAAATCCATCAAGCGTACCGAACTTGACGTTCTCCGAGACAAGCTTCAGCGACTTGACCGATGCTTCAGACATTCCACGAACCAGACCACCCGTGGCCTGGATACGCGACGACACCATCACCTGACCTTCAATCAAAGGCATCGCATCGATCACGCCTGGAACCCGCACAATCTTGTTGCGCACATCCTCATAGTCTTTGAACGGCTCACCGATCTTCAAAACCACGATATGCCCGTTGAGCCCGAGGATTTTGGAAAACAGATCGCTGCGAAACCCGTTCATCACGGCCATCACAATGATGAGTGTCGCGACACCCAACATGATCCCCACGAATGAGAACCCGGCAATAACGGAGATGAACCCTTCTTTCCGCCGTGCACGCAGATAGCGCAGCGCCAGCATCCATTCGAACGGCGAAAATGGCGAGGGAGCTTTCACGGGCTCATCCAGTGTTACCGCCATCAAAGAACCTTTCTAAAACTTCCGGGCCTTTAACGACCCAAGTTTAGCAGGCAGCCAAAGCCACCAAGTTTCAAACGCCGCCTCAAACCAATACGCGTTGCGATAGAATCGCGTCGACAACTTTGTTGAGCCCATCTTCCGTGCTCAGCGTCTCGCGTTCACCGGTTGCTCGGTGCTTCACTTCAACTTCGCCATTCTTGACCCCTTTGGGTCCAACGATCAGCTGAATCGGAACGCCGATCAGATCCATCGTCGAGAACTTGCCGCCCGCACGCTCGTCGGTATCGTCATAGAGAACGTCGATGCCCGCTAAGTTCAACTTTCCATAAAGATCCGCACAAGCCGCATCGGTCGCAGCATCTCCGGCTCTCAGGTTAATCAAACCAACTTCAAACGGTGCGACAGGGACAGGCCAGATGATCCCGGCATCATCATGGCTGGCTTCAATAATTGCACCGGCGAGGCGCGAAACGCCCACACCGTAAGACCCCATCTCAGGCGTAACCAATTGGCCCTCCGGCCCCTGCACCTTCGCACCCATCGCTTCCGAATACTTGGTGCCGAAGTAGAAGATGTGCCCAACCTCGATCCCCCGCGCTGTTACGCGTTTGTCTTCCGGCACATCTTGTTCAAAGCGCGCTGCATCGTGGATTTCATCTGTCGCCGCGTATCGCGACGTCCAAGCGTCCACAATCCCTGACAGGTCGCCGAAGAAATCCGTGTCGGCAGCCGGCACCGTCTCTTCCAGCAAATCTTTGTGCAGGAACACCTCACTCTCGCCGGTCTCCGCCAGAATGATAAATTCGTGGCTCAGATCACCGCCGATTGGCCCGGTATCAGCTTTCATTGGCACGGACTTCAATCCCATCCGCGCGAAGGTGCGCAAATAAGCGGTGAACATCCGTTGATAGGTCGCTCGCGCATCTTCTTTGCTGAGGTCGAAGGAATACGCGTCCTTCATCAAAAACTCGCGCCCACGCATCACACCGAATCGCGGGCGGATTTCATCGCGAAACTTCCATTGGATATTGTAGAGATTCTTCGGCAGGTCCTTATAGCTGCGCACGCTATCGCGGAAGATCGCCGTCACGACCTCTTCCGCTGTCGGCCCGTACAGCATGTCGCGCTCATGCCGATCGACGATGCGCAACATTTCCTTGCCGTAGGCTTCGTAGCGCCCGGATTCGCGCCACAGATCCGCCGATTGGATCGTGGGCATTAAGATCTCGACTGCACCCGCCCGGTTTTGCTCCTCGCGAACGATCTGTTCGATCTTTTTCAGAACCTTCAAACCCAACGGCAACCAGGAGTAGATGCCCGCTGCCGATTGCTTGACCATGGCAGCCCGCAACATCAACTGATGCGAAACGATCTCCGCTTCTTTTGGCGTGTCGCGAAGGACGGGTAGAAAATAACGAGAAAGAAGCATTCAGGATCCTTAGTTGGATTCAGGCAAAGGTGAGGCTCCCTAAAAGCCAACCCCATGCCTCGGATTACGACAATTGGATATGCCCAATAAGTAAGCCGACGAGTCGTTTTAGAGGCTCATAACTGCGAACGCGCGTTGACGCAATGCCGCTCAAGGAGCCCATCACCAGGGGATTTCAGCCCGGTCCCCTAACCTGCAGCGAACACAGAACAATTCCTGACGCAGCCTTCACCAAACTGCTAAACAAGAAATCATTGGGAACTGCACTATTTACCCGTGACATCCAGACACACGTCCGCTATAAGGAGCGGGCAAAAAGCAAAAAGGGTCGCAGCCGCATGACGTATCGGCACGTAGCCCAAGTCTAGGGATGGACGCAACGAACCGAAAAAGGTTCAAACAAAGCTCTTCCCCAGAACTTGGACGAAGAGCACAACTAGTTTCGGTCACGGCCGGCGTTCAAAAGAGCAGGATTTCCTGCTCTTTTGTGTTTTAAGGGCCTGTTATCCATACCGACCGCATGGTTGTTGCACTGCGCCAACCCCGACGCGAAACTCAACACACCCCAATTTTTCCGGCCCGGTCATGGCAAGAGCAACGAAAAAAACGCGTACAGCAAAATTTAAGGCGACTGCACGTCCAACAAAAGCCGCTGAGCTGGCAGCACGCAAAAAGGTCATTGCGACGGCCCTTGAAATGAGCCGTAGCGGCTTGTCACCCGGACGCTCCGGCAACGTCTCTTGCCGATGGCATAACGGAATGCTCATCACCCCGAGCGGTGTGCCATACGAAGACCTGACACCCGCAAAGATTGCCTATGTCGATAATGATGGATCGGTCGCAGCGAGGTCTTTGAAACCGTCAAGCGAATGGCGCTTCCATTTATCAGCTTACCGGTCCCGGGTCACAATCGGCGCTGTCGTGCATACACATTCCCTGCATGCAACGGTATTGGCATGTGCCCACAAACCGATCCCAGCCTTCCACTACATGGTCGCTGTGGCAGGTGGCACCGACGTCCCGCTGATCCCTTATGCTCCATTCGGCACCGAAAAACTCGCAGATCTCGTCGCTAATGGATTGGAAAATCGCAACGCCATTTTGATGGCCAATCACGGCCAGCTGGCCGTTGCGCAAGACCTCGACTCCGCACTCGAGTTGGCACACGAAATCGAAGTTTTGGCGGAGCAGTATTACAAGGTACTTACCCTCGGAAAACCAAAGATCCTCGGCAAAGCAGCAATGGCCGACGTCCTGACACGCTTTGCAAGCTATGGCCAAAACGCACAGAAGAAGTAAGGATCAGGAGTTCAGCGAAAAGTAGGTTTGAAGACGCACGCTCAAGCACCTGCGCAAGCTGGCCCAAGCCTCACCGACCAGCAATCACAGCCGCCCAGAAAACGTGTCCACAAACCGATTCAACTTCGTCCAATCGGTGAACTCGGTATGGCCCGACGGTTCAAGCTGGGCCCCATGCTGCTCGACAGCGTGGTGAACGACAAGTTTTTCAAAAACATTGAGCTGATCGTCATGCACCGCACCCGCGACATGCTCGGTGAAGTCAGGATGCCATCCTGCTTCGAACAAAAAACGGTTCGCTATTTCATTCAGCGCTGAAATTTCGGTCGCATCGTGAGAAGCCGCAGATAGGCTGACCGTCACAAACGCGGAAACGTGTGAGCGAACGGCCGGACCATGTCGCATTAGAAAGCCAGCCAACTCAGGCGCAAAATTTCCCCGATGAATCGATCCAGCCATGATCGTTGCATCGTAATCGTCAGCGCCAGCCTCGCTGCCATCCGTCCTCAAATTGATCAACCGGACAACATGCCCACGATCTTCAAGCCGCCGGCACATCCGGTGAGAAATATGTTCGGTCTGCCCCTCTTTTGAGAAGTAAACAACCAACACGCGAGCCATGAGTATGCTTTCCGATGTTTTGATTACAGCCTGACTGCATTTAACTGCGATTTATCAGCCAGGGTCTTTGCTTAGAATCAAGCCGTCCCCGTAACGCTAGGAGACATCAAGAAAATCAACGCCGCAAGCTGTGCCATCAAACTTGGTGCGCGGCGCGTGCCAAATCGAAAGACGGCCGGGGGTAAACGGCTGATGCCGAAGCACAACATTTGGCTGCAGATATCGAAAGGCAACTACTTTTGATTGAAATTTCTCGCGCGAACTGCTATACAGCAAAATTGAAAGCACCAGCTTTCCTGCCTATCGGCTGCTCTACCAAGCAAATAATCCGGCAGGCAATTCGATGACAAAACATGATTTTCGAGAACCAAATTATATTGTTTCAACCATCACGTTGAAACAGGCACGTGATTTGCTTAAAGCCCAAGCAAATCAAGTGGTCATCCCAATTTGAGATTTCTCCCATTAACGCTGCAGCAAAACCCAACTCCACGAGATTTTATTGTCGCAGTTTCTGGGACGCTTTTTCCAAGTTTCAAAGCCTTGAAACACTTAGATTGTCGGTTTCGTCATATCGAACACCAGGTGTCACAATCAAGTCGAGGCTCAAGAAATACGGGCTCAAGGAGTAGACGCGATGTTCTTTGGCAAAAAGAAAACTGAACCCTCGCAGGCAGCGACCAATAATCCCGCGCCAGCAGCTCAGTCCCACCCCGAACTTCAAGCAGAGCCCGAGCCTGCACCAAAAACCGACGGCGCTGCGCAGCCCGTGGCAACTGCACCCTTACGAAGCTCCCAGCCCGAATCAGTCGCAGCCGCGCAAAACGCCAAACCTGCTGGAAAGCATCCTCTTCACGTCCTTGGCGAGATCACGAGCCTCATGGCCATGTCGCCCACATATCGCGAAGTCAAAATTGTAGATCTGACTTGGCTCATCACACCGGCACTCCAAACAAAACAAATCGCAATTGCAGAGGCTCGAGACGCGACTGGAAAAATCCGGCCCGCCGCTGGAATCGTGTGGGCAAAGGTCTCCGCCGAAGTCGACAGACGTTTGTCCGAACAAGCAACAGTTCCGCCTCAGATCAAACCTGATGAATGGACCTCGGGCGACATCCCGTGGATCATCATGGCAATCGGTACGGATAAGGCATGCCATGCCACCATTTCACAGCTTTCAAAAACGCGGCTCAACAATCAGCCAGTGAAAATCCTCGCCCGCGGCAGCGATGGCAAAATATCAGCACGCGAGCTCGCTCCCGCAGCCTGAGCTGCAACCCATCTTGAAACGAGTAACGGCGCGCCTGCATTATGCATGGCGCGCCGCTTCGTCTCCCGGGAACAATCGCTTTAAGTACGCTGGCCTACTATTTCTTCTTTTTGGCTGGCGGCAGGTCCGTACAAACGCCTTCAAAAACTTCCGCAGACATACCGACAGTTTCAGCCAGTGTCGGGTGCGGATGGATCGTCTTGCCAATATCGACAGGGTCCACCCCCATCTCGACCGCGAGGCAGACTTCACCGATTAGATCACCCGCATGTGTTCCGACAATCCCACCGCCAATACAGCGATGCGTCTCTTCATCGAACAAGAGCTTCGTAAAACCTTCATCCCGGCCATTCGCAATGGCACGACCAGAAGCCGCCCACGGGAACACCGCTTTGCCAAACTTGATACCCTTCGCTTTGGCCTCAATTTCCGTCAGACCAGCCCAGGCAATCTCCGGATCAGTGTAGGCAACTGAAGGTATCTGTCGCGCATCAAAGGCTGACTTCTGCCCGGCGGCGGCTTCTGCTGCCACATGTGCTTCATGGACCGCTTTGTGCGCCAACATCGGCTGCCCGACGATGTCGCCAATCGCAAAGATATGCGGAACATTCGTCCGCATCTGAGCGTCGGTTGGAACAAAGCCTCGCTCATCGGTGGCAACACCCGCTTTATCGGCCCCGATCAGTTTACCGTTCGGCGAACGTCCAACCGCGACCAGCACCATATCATAGACCTGCGGCTCGGCTGGAGCCTTCGCGCCTTCGAAGCTGACGTGGATGCCGTCATCTTTGGCCTCTACAGCGACGGTCTTGGTCTTCAACATGATGTTATCAAACCGCGGCGCGTTGACCTTCTCCCAAACCTTGACGAGATCCCGATCAGCTCCAGGCATCAACCCGTCGAGCATCTCTACGCAGTCGAGCCGCGTGCCCAACGTCGAGTAAACGGTCGCCATCTCAAGGCCGATGATCCCGCCGCCAATAACAAGCATCCGTTTCGGGATTTGCCTCAGCTCCAGAGCACCGGTCGAATCCACAATGCGTGGATCTTCTGGAATGAACGGCAGTTTCACCGCTTCCGATCCCGCCGCGATGATGGCTTTCTCAAACCGCACCGTCTTTGTGCCTGAACCATCGCTCAACACGACTTCCATGTGGTTGGGATCAAGGAATGCACCCGTTCCCGTGACCACATTGACCTTGCGCGCCTTGGCCATGCCAGCGAGCCCGCCCGTCAGCTTGCCGACAACTTTATCCTTGTGTTTGCGCAGCGCATCGAGGTCAATTTCCGGCGCGCCGAACGAGATGCCGTGGGCGGCCATCGCCTTCACTTCGTCCATTACCGCCGCAGTGTGCAACAACGCTTTGGACGGGATACAGCCGACGTTTAAACAAACGCCACCAAGCACATCCCACCGTTCAACCAAAACCGTGTTGAGGCCGAGATCAACCGCACGGAAGGCCGCCGAATAACCACCCGGACCAGCGCCCAACACCAGCACGTCGCAGGAGAGATCAGCACCGCCCGAATGGGTCGCCGCCGCTGGCGCAGGGGCAGGGGCCGCCGCAGCCGATGCAGACGCCGAAGCTGCACTTCCCGCATCAGCCCCCGCCGAAGCGTCGGCAGCTTCGAGCATCAAGATCAACGAACCTTCAGAAACCTTGTCGCCAACACTGACACGTACATCGGCAACACGCCCGGCTTGCGGAGCAGGAACCTCCATTGTCGCCTTGTCGCTCTCAAGCGTGATCAGCGGATCTTCTGCTTCAACCGTATCACCAGGGCTAACCAGCACATCAATAACCGGCACGTCTTCGAAATCCCCGATGTCGGGAACTTTAACTTCAATAGCCATCTGCGTGTCCCCCGGGATCAAAGAACGAGTTGGCGAACGTCGCCAAGAATCTCAGCAAGGCGCCGCGTGAATCGCGCAGCCAGTGCTCCATCAATGACCCGATGGTCATAAGAGACGCACAAGGGCAGCATTAGGCGCGGCTTAAACTCTTCGCCGTCCCACACCGGTTTTAACTGTGAGCGCACGACACCCAAAATAGCAACTTCAGGAGCGTTGACGACGGGCGTGAAAGCCGTGCCGCCGATACCGCCAAGCGATGAGATGGAGAACGTTCCACCAGAAATATCCGCAGGCGTAATTTTGCCATCGCGCATCTTTTGCGAGATATCACCAAGCTCTTTGGAAAGGTCGATGATGCCCTTGGCATTGACGTCTTTGAGAACCGGAACAACCAGACCGTCAGGCGTATCGACCGCAACGCCCAAGTGGTAA
Organism: Filomicrobium sp.; assembly: GCA_040219445.1. Taxonomy (GTDB): domain Bacteria; phylum Pseudomonadota; class Alphaproteobacteria; order Rhizobiales; family Hyphomicrobiaceae; genus Filomicrobium. The sequence continues at coordinate 624,934 of JAVJSM010000004.1, forward strand.
TACTGCTTGTAGATCAACGTATCTTTCGCCGGACCGAGCGAAGCGTTGAATTCAGGATATTCCTTCAAGCAAGCAACCGCCGCCTTCAGGAGGAACGACAACAGCGTGACCCGGTAGCCCTTCTCCTTGGCCGACTGATCGAGCTCCTTGCGGTAAGCATCAAGTTCGGTGATATCAGCTTCATCGTTATGCGTGACGTGCGGAATATTCAGCCACGAGCGGTGCAGGTGCGGGCCGGAAAGCTTCTTCAACCGGCTAAGCGGCTTCTCTTCGATCGGGCCAAACTTGGAGAAATCCTGCGCCGGGATTTCAGGAATACCGACGCCACCACCTGGGGCTGCTCCCTCACTTGCTCCGCCTAGAGCACGCTTTACATCTTCCTTAGTGATCCGTCCCTTTTCACCCGTTCCCTTAATCTTCTTCAGGTCGATCTCAAGTTCCCGGGCAAGCCTGCGCACGGAAGGGCTGGCATGGGCATCGCCAAACGAAATAGGCGCCGGAATCGCGCGGGACACGCCTTCAACAGCACCAGCAGCAGCTGGCGCTTCAGCTTTTGCTGGGGCAGCCGAAGCAGGCGCTGACGCGGCCGCCGGAGCTTCAGCAGGTGCAGCATCCGAACCTGCACCGGCTCCTTCACCCTCGAGCTTCAAAATTGCAACGCCCTCAGAAACCTTGTCTCCAATGTTGACCAACACTTCGACGACCTTGCCAGCACCAGGCGACGGCACCTCCATTGTCGCCTTGTCACTTTCAAGCGTAATGAGCGGGTCTTCGGGCTCGACGGCATCGCCAGGACTGACAAGGATCTCAATGACTGGAACGTCTTCGAAATCGCCAATATCGGGTACTTTCACATCAATGGTAGACATAGGAGCATTTCCTTGAGCGCTGCTCTATTCGTTTGATCGTCCAGCCGGCACGTTCACCAGCCACTTCAATTTCCTATTGCGATGGGGTGCGTCGCCTCAGGCCGTTGCCGGATTAGGCTTCTCTGGGTCGATCCCATACTTCTTGATCGCTTCGCCAACAGTCTTTGACGGGATCTTGTTTTCCTCAGCCAAAGCCTTCAAAGCGGCCACCGCAACAAAGTGCCGGTCGACCTCAAAGTGATGCCGGAGCTTCTTGCGGTAATCAGAACGGCCGAACCCGTCGGTGCCGAGGATTTTGTATTTGCCAGGCACAAATGCCGTGATCTGCTCGGCATACATTTTGATGTAGTCCGTCGAGGCGATGACCGGACCTTCCCCACGCTCTGAGAGCTTCTTCTCGACGTGAGACAGCCGCGTTTCCTCTTCCGGATGCAGCATGTTCCAGCGCTCCGTCGCAGCACCGTCCCGGGCCAGTTCGGTAAAGCTCGGCACCGCCCAGATATCGGCAATGACACCGAAATCTTTTTCGAGCAGTTCAGCGCCTGCCATAATCTCCCGCAGAATCGCACCCGATCCCATCAGGTGCACCTTGTGGCCCGTTGCAGCATCATCGGCCCCCTTCAAGAGATACATGCCCTTGAGGATGTCATCCTCGACACCTTCAGGCATCGCCGGGTGCTCGTAATTCTCATTCAGAAGCGTGATGTAATAGAACACGTCCTCCTGGTTCTCGACCATCCGCCGCAAACCTTCACGAACAATGACGGCAACCTCAAAGGCATAGGTCGGGTCATAAGAAATGCAGTTTGGAATCGTCGCTGAGAAGATATGGCTGTGCCCATCTTCGTGCTGCAGACCTTCTCCGTTGAGCGTCGTCCGCCCCGATGTCCCACCCAACAGGAAGCCACGCGCACGCATATCGCCAGCCGCCCAGGCCAGATCGCCAACGCGTTGGAAGCCAAACATCGAATAGTAGATGTAAAACGGGATCATCTGGCAGTTCGACGTCGAGTAACTCGTCGCCGCTGCGATCCAACTCGACATCGCACCAGACTCGTTGATGCCCTCCTGCAGCATCTGCCCGGATTTACTCTCCTTATAGTACATCAGCTGATCGGCATCTTGCGGCCGGTACAGCTGCCCCACCTGCGAGAAGATCCCGTACTGTCGGAACATCCCTTCCATGCCGAACGTCCGGCTTTCATCGGGCACGATTGGGACAACACGCTTACCCAGAGACTTGTCGCGGAGCAGCGTGTTGAGGATGCGAACGAACGCCATCGTCGTCGAAATCTCTCGACCCTCACCGGTCGCTTCGAGCTGCCCTTTGAACGCATCAAGCGCTGGCACCTTGAGCTCATCGTCGCTCTTTCGGCGTCTTGCCGGGAGATAGCCGCCCAGCGCTTCGCGACTGGCACGAAGGTACTTCATTTCAGCGGAATCTTCGTCGAGCTTGATGAGTTCAAGGTTCTCAACTTGCTCATCGTTGAGCGGGATCCGGAACCGGTCCCGGAACTGCAACAGAGAATCGAGCCCCATCTTCTTGGCTTGGTGCGACATCATCTGGGCTTCGCCCGCAGCACCCATACCGAAACCCTTGACCGTTTTCGCAAGAATGACCGACGGCTGACCTTGATGATCAACCGCGGACTTATAAGCGGCATATACCTTCACGGCATCATGCCCGCCACGCGTCAGCGACCAGATCTTCTCATCCGACCAATCCGCGACCATGGCAGCCGTCTCGGGATAGCGCCCAAAGAAGTTATGACGAATGTAAGACCCATCCTTCGACTTGAAGTCCTGGTACTCGCCATCGACGCACTCTTCCATCAACTGGCGCAACCGGCCAGTCGTATCCCGCGCAATCAACTCATCCCACGCGGTGCCCCAGACAACCTTCAGAACGTTCCAGCCAGAGCCCCTGAAGTCACCCTCCAGCTCCTGGATGATCTTACTATTACCTCGCACTGGTCCGTCGAGACGCTGCAGATTGCAGTTGATCACAAAAATCAGGTTATCGAGCTTCTCCCGACCCGCGAGACTAATCGCCCCGAGGCTTTCGGGCTCATCCATCTCACCATCGCCGCAGAACACCCAAACATGCCGGTTTGAGGTATCTGCCAAGCCACGCCCATGGAGGTATTTCAGGAACCGCGCCTGATAGATCGCCATGATCGGCCCAAGGCCCATGGAAACAGTCGGAAACTGCCAGAAATCCGGCATCAGCCACGGGTGCGGATATGAGGAAACGCCTTTGCCATCGACCTCCTGCCGGAAGTTGAGGATTTGCTCTTCGCTCAAACGCCCCTCAACAAACGCCCGCGCATAAATGCCCGGTGCCGAATGGCCTTGAACAAAAACGAGATCGCCACCGTGCCCCTCGTGCGGAGCATTCCAAAAATGTGTGAAGCCTGTCGCATAAAGCGTCGACGCCGATTGGAACGAAGCAATATGCCCACCAAGCTCTGAGCTTTCCTTGTTGGCTTTCAGAACAATCGCCGCAGCATTCCAACGGATCGCAGCTCTGACGCGCGCTTCAAGCTCACGGTCCCCCGGATAAACCGGCTGTTGATCAGGCGGGATCGTGTTCATGTAAGCGGTGTTCGACGCAAATGGCAGATTCGCGCCAGACCTGCGCGCTGCTTCGACCGCACTTTCCAGCACGTCATCCGCCTGCCCAGTACCTTCGAAAGCAATCACGGAATTGATCGCATCGATCCATTCCTGGCGTTCTGCGACATCATCAAGACCGGCCATGTTTCCTCCTGGGCCAAAAGCACTTTTTTCTTCGACTTCCGATCGCCAGTTAAGGTATGCAAGCAATCGAGTCTGATATAAGATACAACTATCGACACCCGTTCTTCGCACCCAAGCGGGGCATCCAGATCAACCGTGTCGCCTTGTCCATCAGTTCTGTGACCGTCCGCCGCAGCATGCAACATAAACCATCGGATCGCGCTCGAATGTTTCGCCCGATTACGCCTCCGAAAGTTGAACCCTGCGCCGGAGTCAGATCTTGGCGGAAACTTCTTGCTAGCGCCACAGACAAAACCCGCGCAAATCAAAAAAGACCAAGCAAAAACAAAATGATGTGTCTTTAGAAGGAACAACGACGACTGGCTAATACGCCTTCCGAAAAAGTGCTCAGAATCAGGCCGCTAGCCACAGACGGCTATGAACCCAGTGCAGGACAGACCTGCACCGCCAACAGCGCAAACCACCAATTGAACGGGGAAACACCACCGAAATGTCGAAAGCGCGCGTTGCAAATCACCAGGCGCAATTATCCGATGGCGGACCTGCGGATGGGGAAATCAACCTGTCCGATAATCCAGCGGACGAGATCAAATGCACCACCTGCTACATGTGCGCGTGCCGATGCGGAATTAAGGTGTACCTAAAAAACGGCAAGGTCCGTTATATTGAGGGCAACCGCGATCATCCGGTCAATAAGGGCGTCCTATGCGGCAAAGGTTCAGCCGGCATCATGCAACATTACGCGCCGTCCAGGCTGCGCGCACCATTGAAACGCGTCGGCCCGCGCGGCTCAGGTGAGTTCGTCGAAATCTCTTGGGAAGAAGCCCTCGACACCGCAACGGAGTGGCTCTCAGACATCCGCAAAACCGATCCCAAAAAGCTCGCCTTCTTCACCGGCCGCGACCAAAGCCAGGCGCTCACCGGATGGTGGTGCATCCAATACGGCACGCCAAACTTCGCAGCCCACGGCGGCTTTTGTTCCGTTAACATGGCCGCAGCCGGTCTCTACACCTTCGGCGGATCATTTTGGGAGTTCGGCGAACCCGATTGGGAACACACCAAATACCTTATGCTGTTTGGCGTTGCCGAGGACCACGCCTCGAACCCCATCAAGATCGGACTTGGCAAACTCAAAAAGCGCGGCGCCAAAGTGCTTGCCATCAATCCGGTCCGAACCGGCTATGGCGCAATCGCAGATGAATGGATCGGCCTGACACCAGGAACCGACGGCATCTTCGTCGGCGCGCTGATCCACGAACTCCTACGCACCAAACAAGTTGATCTCGACTATCTCGTTCGCTACACGAATGCGCCCTGGCTCGTTATCAAAAACCCCGGCGGCGATGACGATGGACTGTTTGCCCGCGACGAGGACGGCCGTCCACTGGCGTTTGACAAATCAACCGAGAGCTTCGTCGATGCTGAGACAGCCGAAATCAAACCGGCCCTTTCAGGATCATTCACACTGCCCGACGGACGCGAAGCCGTCCCATCATTCGAACTTCTCGCAACTCGTTATCTCTCTTCCGAATACTCGCCCGAGCGCGCCGCTAAAGAGACCGGCATCAGCGCCGATACGATCCGACGGATTGCTGCCGAACTTGCCGAAATCGCCTTCAAAGAAGAAGTTGTCCTAGACATCCCCTGGACCGATTGGGCCGGACGCCGCCATGACAAAATGATTGGCCGCCCCATCTCCATGCATGCCATGCGCGGAATCTCCGCCCATTCAAACGGCTTCCACACCTGCCGCATGATCCATGTGTTGCAGATCCTGCTCGGCACGATCGATTGCCCCGGCGGCTTCCGCTATAAACCACCCTATCCCAAACCCATTCCGCCGCCGCTGAAACCTCACGGAAAACCCGATCAGGTTCGCCCCTCCGAACCTCTCGGCGGCCCACACCTCGGCTTCCCGACATCACCCGAAGACCTTCTGATCGAACCGGATTGCAAACCAACACGCATCGACAAAGCATTTAGTTGGGATGCCCCGCTCGCCGCGCACGGCTTGATGCACATGGTCATCACCAACGCAGCCAACGCCGACCCTTACCCCATCGACCTTCTGTTTATGTACATGGCCAACATGAGCTGGAATTCGTCGATGAACACGTCCGGCGTCATGGATCATCTGACTGCCAAAGATGCAACAACGGGCGACTACAAAATCCCCAAGATCATCTATTCGGACGCCTACTATTCCGAGATGGTCCCCTATGCCGACCTCATCCTGCCAGACACAACTTACCTGGAACGCTGGGACTGCATCTCTCTTCTGGACCGCCCGATCTCTGATCCCGACGGCGCAGCCGATGCCATCCGCCAACCCGTCGTCGAGCCTGATCGCGACGTACGCGGGTTCCAGTCCGTGCTGATTGATCTCGCCGCGCGTTTACAACTTCCCGGCTTCGTCAACGAGGATGGCAGCGCAAAATATCCAGGCGGCTATTCCGACTATATCGTCAACCATGAACGCACACCCGGCATTGGCCCGCTCGCGGGTTGGCGCGGCAGCGACGGCAACGCCAGCCACGTCGGTGAACCCAACCCAGACCAGCTGAACCGCTACATCGAAAACGGCGGCTTTTTCGTCGACCATTTCCCCGACGAACTCCGCTACTTCAAACACGCCAACCGCGGTTACCTCGACTATGCCGCCAAGTCAGGCTGGCTGCCGCCCGACTGCCGGATGACCTTCCAACTCTACAACGAGACCTTCCAAAAGTTCCGCCTTGCCGCAAAAGGCAAAGGCAGTTGCCCACCGCCTGAATCTCATCGCAAGCGTGTCGAGACATTCTTCGATCCCCTACCTTTCTGGTATCCGCCGTTCGAAGGCGCGATGATCGAGGCCGACCGCTTTCCGCTTTACGCGATCACCCAGCGCCCGATGCACATGTATCACTCCTGGGGTTCTCAGAATGCGTGGCTCCGGCAAATCACCGCACGCAATCGTCTCTACATCCACGCAGGCCGCGCTCAAGAGCTTGGCCTCAAGGATGACGATTGGGTCTGGCTGTCGTCAGAGATTGGCCGCGTCAAATGCCAAATCCGCATGGTCGAAGGCGTCAACCGCAACACAGTCTGGACATGGAACGCCATCGGAAAGCGCTCCGGCACTTGGGGGCTTGATGACGATGCCCCGGAAGCAACCGAAGGCTTCCTGCTCAACCATCTGATCGGCGAATTGCTTCCCAAACGCGAAGGTGGCTACCGCTTCTCAAATTCCGATCCCGTTACCGGCCAAGCCGCTTGGTACGACCTGCGCGTCAACATCGAGAAAGCCAAACCCGACGAAGCCGGAGAAACAAGCCCGCGCTTCGAAGCCTTCAAATCTCCGTTGCAAGTCGACACCCCATCCATCAGCGAGTTTGGCGTTGAATTCCAAGAGGCCCGCCGATGACCTCATTGCCGGAGACGACCAAGAAAAAACTCGGCCTGGTGATCGATCTCGATATCTGCGTCGGCTGCCAGGCCTGCGCGACGAGCTGCAAGGAATGGAACACGGGCGGTTACTCCGCACCATTGTCGGATATCGACCCCTATGGCTCAGATCCAAACGGCGCATGGCTCAACCGCATCCATGGCTATGAAGTCGGCGAGGGCGAAACGAGCCGCACGGTGCACTTCCCCCGATCATGCCTGCATTGCGAAACCCCTGCGTGCGTCACCGTCTGCCCAACCGGCGCGTCCTACAAGCGCGAAGAAGACGGCATCGTCCTCGTCAATCCTGACACCTGCATCGGCTGCAAATTGTGCTCGTGGGCCTGCCCTTATGGCGCACGCGAATACGACACCAACCACGGCGTCATGAAAAAGTGCACGCTGTGCGTCGACCGCATATATAACGAGCATCTCGAGGAAGAAGACCGCGTCCCGGCTTGCGTCAGAGCCTGCCCGACAGGCGCGCGCCACTACGGCGATCTTGGCGACCCCAATAGCGATGTCTCAAAGCTTGTCGCCGCACGCGAGGGCTACGACCTCATGCCCGAGATGGGTTACAAGCCCGTCAACAAATACCTGCCACCACGCCCTCGGCGCGATGCGACAACAGCAAAGCCGCCAGGTCCCATCGAGGCAACCAACACCCAGCAGCCCCCAACAAACACCATCGAAGGCTTCTTTGCCTGGGCCGACAAAATGCTCTCCACCTAGGACGCCACTAACACGACCAACGACATCCATCAGCCAAACACGTTCACAGCCACGACAATCACTCCTCATGCATCCAGCCTATTCCGTTATCTTCTTCACCACAGCCTCCGGCGCAGGCTATGGCCTTCTCACCTGGATTGCACTTGCGGCAATGCTGCGGGCGGGACCATCCGATTGGAGTTTCGGACTAATCGGATTGGGTATCGCATTTCTGCTCATCACCGGCGGGTTGCTATCGTCAACAGCTCACCTCGGCCGCCCCGAACGAGCATGGCGCGCGATTTCTCAATGGCGCTCGTCCTGGCTGTCACGCGAAGGCGTACTCGCCATCGCCACCTACATCCCCGCCGGCATCTTCGGCATCGGCTGGGTTTTCTTTGAGACGACAAGCGGCATCATGGCGGTTATGGCTTTCCTCTCCGCCGCTTTGGCCATCGCGACGGTTTATTCGACCGGCATGATCTACGCATCGCTGCCAACCATCAAAGCCTGGCACCAACCCCTCACAGTGCCTGTCTACATCACGCTCGCGCTTGCCAGTGGTGGCATCCTTTATCTGTTCCTCGCCTCGTTTTACGCCGAGCTCGGCGAATGGATGCAGATCTTGAGCTTACTCACCATCGCCGCAGCCTTCATGACGAAGTTCTCGTATTGGCAACGCCTCGATGAAGACCGCGCCGCGCCGCAGGACTACAAGGCAACCGGTCTCGAACACCTAGGCCGCGTTCGTCAGATCGAAGCACCCCACACCCAGGAAAACTTTGTCATGCGCGAGATGGGCTTCACCGTCGCCCGCAAGCACGCCGAAAAGCTCCGCCGACTGGCCTTGCTCACCCTCTTTGCCATACCCGCGCTCTGCATCCTGCTGATCGCACTGTTCGGCAGCTATATAGCTCCCGTCCTGACACTCATCGCGACGCTCTCGATGGCAGCAGGCTTGTTAACCGAGCGCTGGCTCTTTTTTGCCGAAGCCCGCCACGTCGTCATGCTCTACTATGGCCAAGACGCCGCCTAACCCCGCCGAACCAACACGCCAAAGCTCACGCAACATTGCCGACACCCCTCCTGCCGATGTATTGACGACAACGTCGATCGAACACCACGGGAGTCGGTGCGCATGCAGGACAACGCCCAAAAGGGCCTTTGGCAGAAAACCATTTCATGGCTGCAAAAGCGCCCGGCCCATCTCCTCGTCATCACCGGGCTGTTGGTTCCGATCATTGCGTTGCGGATCGCCGACCCCGACCCGGTCAAGCTCCTGCGGCTGAATGCGTTCGACATCTACCAACGCCTTGCCCCGCGCACAGCAGACCCAGAATTCCCCGTCAAGATCGTCGCCATCGACGAAGCCTCCATCGCCAAGTTTGGTCAGTGGCCCTGGCCACGAAACATTCTCGCAGGCCTGATCGAAAAGCTCCACGACGCCGGTGCCAAAGCTATCGCGCTCGACCTTATCCTGCCCGAAGCCGACCGACTGTCGCCCGCGACGTTTGCTGAAGCCTATCAAAACGATCCGACGTTCCAGAACATCGCCCCGACCCTCGAAAAACTGCCCACACTCGACACGAGACTGGCAACCGCGATTGCCAACACACCGACGGTCCTCGCCTTTGCCGGAGCGCTGGATGCCACCGGTCAGCCCGGCCCGCCAAAAGCAGGCTTCGCCCAGGCTGGCGACAAGGCCGTCAAATTCACGCCAGGTTACGACGCCAGCGTCGCCAACCTTTCCATCCTGACGGACAAGGCGACCGGTCTCGGTGCCGCCAATTGGTTTCCCGAAAACGACCAGATTGTCCGACGTGTGCCGCTCCTCATGCACATCGGCGAAACGCTCTACCCTTCGCTTTCGCTCGAAGCACTTCGAGTCACGAACGACGCAACAACCGTCTTCGTAAAGTCTTCTGGAGCCAGCGGCCTCAACGCATTCGGCGCACAAACCGGCATCGAGTTCGTCCGCGTCGCTAAAACCGTTCTGCCGACAACAGCCCGAGGTGAGCTTTGGTTACGCTTTGCGCCGCCCGATCCCAAGCGCACGATTTCCGCCCATAAAGTCCTCGATCCAAACTTCGACAAAACGCTTATCGAAGGCCGTACCGTTTTCATCGGCGCAACCGCCATCGGCCTCCACGACCTTCGCGCCACCGCCCTCAACAGCTCTGTGCCAGGCGTCGAGATGCACGCACAAGCGCTGGAACAAATGCTCATGGGGGAACATGTCGTTCGCCCAGCTTATGCGCTCGGAATGGAATTAGTCTTCCTCGTCGTAATCGGCGCACTTATCGGCTGGGCGCTGACAAGATCAGGCCCGTTCCTCGCAGCAGGCATCGCCATCCTCGCGATCCTCGCCGTCGCCCTATTCGGATATGCCGCCTACACCAATCTCCACCTGCTGTTCGACCCGGTCTATCCCTCCTTGTCCCTCGCAGCCATTTACGCCACTGCCTCGCTGACAAACTTCGTCCGCGCCGAACAGGACCGCCAACAAGTCCGCCAAGCCTTCGCCAGCTATCTCGCGCCCGACCTCGTCGAAGAACTCGCCAACAACCCTGAGAAACTTCGCTTGGGCGGCGAGATCCGCGAAGTCTCGCTTCTATTTGCCGATGTGCGCAGCTTCTCCCGCCTTGCAGAAGGCCGCGACGCCGAAAGCCTCGTCGCGTTCATCAACCAACTCTTCACGCCGTTGAGCGAAGCCATCGTCGAGCAGCGTGGCACCATCGACAAATACATGGGCGATGCCGTCATGGCGTTCTGGAACGCACCGCTTCTCAACCCCGACCATGCCCGCATGACCTGCCGCGCGGCGCTAGAGATGCTGGTGAAGTTGGAAACGTTGAACCAGGAGCTCGCAGAGAACGCCAAAGCCATCGGCCAGGACATCTCACCCATCCGCATCGGCATCGGCCTTAACACTGGAGACTGCTGCGTCGGCAACGTCGGATCACCTGTCAGGTTTGACTACTCAGTCCTTGGTGACCCGGTAAACGTCGCATCCCGCCTGGAACAACTCACCAAAACCTATGGCGTCCCGATCATCGCTGGCGAGCCGACAGCCAAAGCCGCACATGATTTTGCCCTCCTCAAGATCGACGACGTCATCCCCCGCGGCAAAACACGGCCCGAAGCGATCTACGCGCTCTTCGGTGATGAAACCATTGCGTCCACAAGCAACTTCAAAGCGCTAGCAAAATGCCACGATGAGCTTCAGGCAGCATTGAAATCCGGATCAGCCCCAGAAGCACTCCAGGCCGCAGAGGCTTGCGAAGCTATTCCGTTTGACGCCTACAAACCGCTGCTCGGCCACTACCGCGCGCAACTCGGCTAACTAATGCTCACAAAAACAATCGGCCCGGAACATGAAAGTCCCGAGCCGATAATTTGATTTCTCTAATCCGCGTCTTCGTCAGTACCGGCCGTAGTCATTGTGACGGCCACCACCTCCATAATGAGGCTTCTTCTTGCGGTGCTTCTTCTTGCCAATCAATTTGGCAGCACCGAAGACAGCACCGGCAATCGCCGCGGCTGCTGCAGCATCTGCAGCGCTGTTCCGACGTTTCGCCTGACGAACCTTGCGCTTACGTTTCCGCTTAACAACGCGCTTTTTCTTTTTTGGGCGCGGCTTGGCGGCTCGTTTTTTGTAGGTCTTTTTCTTGGCCTTCTTTTTCGGCCGAGCTTTTTTCTTCTTAGCCTTTTGCTTCTTTGGCTTCGCTTTCTTCTTCGGCTTCGTCTGATCCGGTGTATCACCACGCAGAACGGCTTCCCGCGTTAGCGGAGGGTTCGGGTTGATGGACGGCGCCTTCATCATGAACGGGAAGGCACGACGGAAACCGATTATGTCCCGGCCCGGCAAACTCGCCCATTGCACCGGATCATCAAGCTCACCATCCGGCCGCACGCGCAAGATACGCCCTGGCCGTGACAGGTCCTTACAGGTCGCCCTATCGTTACAAGCTGTAATGCCACCCTCGAGCAGAAGCAGCCAAATCGTGTTGTCCTGATCGACGAAGACGTCAAAGATCGTCCCACGTACGGTGATTGCAGCTCCAGGCGTCTGAATACGGTAGGACGGCTTGGAAGCAACCCCAGTGACAAAGCGGAATGCGCCCTTCACCAGATTGACGATGATGTCGCCTTTGGATTTCTCGCCATTGTAGACGAACTTGTCGAGCAACAACCGCGACCCAGGCCCAAGGGCCAACTTGGTTTCATCAGCAAACTCAAGCTCGCCGATTGAATCAGGCCCGACCTCAATCATCTCGTCTTGGTGAATCTCATCACCGCGTGACAAGTCCCTGCGGTCTTCATCAAATGCAGCGGAAACCTCATTCACGACTTGTACAGCCGATCCAATTCGCTCCGTAGGTGCCGCAAAAGCACTTCCGGATCCAATCAAGACCAATGCAAAAAACGTAAATAGCGCCGAATATTTCATGTCCAATCCTCGGCTATTCGATCGATACACCCCGGGCAAGGAATAACACCCGTTACTATACAGCAATAACGGCAAAATAGCACTCGTCGCCCGTCACCATTGTAACCAAACAACCAACGCCTGCTGTTCCATTGGAAACAGCAAGGGGATGATTTTCCGCTTATCGGTAGCCGTTTATCGTTAACCGCACGCTGGGAAGGCAACAAATACAAATAAACACAATCAATATCAGAAGGTTAAGCAGGTGACACCCGGCGTCAAGCATGGTCTTGTCGAACCGCGGAACAGACAGGTCCGTCTGACGGACACAGAGCCTTTAAACAACCCATGGACATGGCTTCGGCCATGTATGCACGGCGAATGCGCGGCTCCATTCACCCGCGCGCATTAAGAATCGCAGTCAGGTCCGGTTGAGTGGTCCACCACCGCCGAACAATCATTTTTGAGAAATTTTGTGACCTGTCGCGTGGGGAACAGCCCGCCGGAGCAATCGGGGTCATTGTGGTCTCAACAACGGGCGAGACGAAACAGCCCAGACACAAACACACACTCGATGGAGACCAAAAATGTTCAAGTTCGTTACAGCCACTGTCCTCAGCGCCGCCCTGGTTCTTGCAGCGCAGCCAAACGAAGCCCAAGCCGGTGGCCGCGGTGTCGCCCTGGGTGTTGGCCTCGGCCTCGGCGCTGCCATGCTGATGCACAGCGCGCAAAAATCTCACCACGCCAACAAGCGCCGCGCAGCATCTCGCCGCCATGCAGCTCGCAAGGCAGCGGCACGTAAAGCAGCCGCTCGTAAGGCCGCAGCACGCAAGGCAGCCGCTCGCAAAGCAGCTTCCCGCAAGGCAGCAGCCAAAGCAGCTTATGCCCGTAAGCAAAAAGCAGCCCAGCAAGCAGCTTATGCTCGCAAGCAGAAGCAGGCACGCCTGGCAGCAGTTGCCGCCGCTCAGCAGGAAGCTCGCGCTGCTGAAAAAGCGCAACAGCAGGAGCTTGCTCAGACGATCGAACTTCCAGGCAAGAAGCCAGAAGCAGTTGAAACCGCCGCCGTTGACTACGACAACACTGAAGACGCATCGAGCTACGAAGACACCACCAGCTACGACGAAGACCTTCAGACGGTTGCATCAACGAACGACAACGGCGCAGGCCTTGACTGCAAACGCTTCATCCCAAGCGCCGGCCTGACGATCTCGGTTCCTTGCTCGAACTAATCGCAAGGCACCAACCAAACAAAAAAGGGCAGAGACTTTTGTCTCTGCCCTTTTTCTATTGGATCAACGCCTCCCCAGACGCTTAACAACTAAGTCGCGGGCACAGCCATAACTGAACCGCGTGATGCCCGTTCCGGCATCGAAAGGCCGCTTTCATCAGGCTCCGGACCATACTTGTTTGGACCAACCGTACCAGGCGCAAAATGGAGCCAAACGGTCACAGCGAGGGGCAACGACATAACGGCAACCGCATAAACCACGAATTCGCCAGAACCAATGTCAGCAACCGCTTCCCCGAACACCAAGAACGACGCAAAACAGGCAACGAGCGTCCAGACAAACTGAATGAGTATGCCGCCAGGAACCCACCACCCGCTAAGACCCAGATCATGTAAACGCTTGATCGCAGCAGCCGTCGCAATCCAAAGCGAAGCAAGCTTCACGACCGCAAGCGCAAAATGAAGGATCGGCGGCGACGTAAGTACCGCCGCTGCAACAGCCAAAGCCTGGATACTCAACAAAGCAATCGCAACCCAAAGCAGCGCCTTGCGATTCACCCGGCCTCGCGGATCGGCCATCAGACAAACATGCGAAAGAAACGACACTTTCCTGGCTCCAAACATTGAGACTCCCGCCCAACGTCCACCAGCGCCCGTTTAAGATCGGTAAGGCCTCTTGAAAAACGAAACATCACCGTAAAAAAAGCCGGTCGTTCCGTACCACTACGAAACGACCGGCTGGATTAACTGCAGCAACCTACGTCTGGCGAGCACAGGACCCACCAAATCGGAGAGCTCAAGACATCAGGAGAATTCCATAATCACGTCATCAACGGCCAAGCTGTCACCGGCCGCAGCATTCAGTTTCGTGACCGTTGTATCTCTCTCTGCCCGAAGGATGTTCTCCATCTTCATGGCTTCGACGATAGCCAGTGGATCACCCACCTTCACTTCGTCTCCCACGGCCACATTAATCGACTTGACGAGGCCAGGCATCGGACACAGCAGCATTTTCGACGTATCGGCTGCTTCCTTAACCGGCATTAACGTCACGAGTTCAGCTTCTCGCTTGGTATAAACCCGCGCCGGGACCCGCATCCCTCGATAGGAAAGCTCATAGCCATTAAGGATCGGCCGAACCTGAACCGAGACATCTTGGTTGCGTACAACGCCAGACCAGATCACGTCACCCGGCCACCATTTCGAAGCAAGCTCCAGCTCATCCTCAATAGCGCCCTTCTCGTCCATCAACTTCACGGAAATCGAACCACCCAGGCCGCCTTCGACCCTAACCGTCTGGCTGACCTCATCGAGGTGAACAACACGATCATTCGCAAACTCCACTGGCGAGCCGTCCATCTGATGCGTGATCTCGCGACGACGCGCATTGTTTAGATGGTCGATCGCCGCAGCGACCGAGGCGAGCACCTTCAAATCCTCACCTTCCGGGCTCCGTGCCTGGAACCCATCAGGATATTCCTCTGGAATAAAGCCGGTTGATAGCTCACCGGAAATCCACCGTGGATGCTGCATCAGCGCGGAAAGGAACGGAATATTGTGCTGAATACCGTCGATATAGAAGGCGTCGAGCGCCTCTGACTGCAGCTCGATTGCCGCATTACGTGTTGGGCCATGTGTAACTAGCTTAGCGATCATCGGGTCGTAGAACATGGAGATCTCGCCACCCTCAGAAACGCCGGTGTCGTTGCGCACCGTAAGCCCACCAGCTGAGCCCTCACGCGCCGGGCGGTATTTCACCAAACGGCCGATCGACGGAAGGAAGTTACGGAACGGATCTTCCGCGTAGATGCGGCTTTCAACAGCCCAGCCATTGAGCTTGATATCCGATTGCTTAAGCGAGAGCTTTTCTCCCGCAGCAACACGGATCATCTGTTCGACGAGATCGACCCCTGTGATGAGCTCCGTAACCGGGTGCTCAACCTGCAAACGCGTATTCATCTCAAGGAAGAAAAAGCTCTTGTCCTGACCGGCAACAAACTCAACCGTTCCAGCAGTGTCGTAATCGACGGCTTTGGCCAAAGCGATGGCCTGCGCACCCATTTCAGCACGCGTCTTTTCGTCGAGCAGCGGCGAGGGGGCTTCTTCAATGACTTTCTGGTTGCGGCGCTGAATGGAGCACTCACGTTCACCGAGGTGAATGACATTGCCATGCTTGTCACCCAGAACCTGAATCTCAATGTGGCGCGGATTAACAATGAACTTCTCGATGAAGATCCGATCATCACCAAACGACGACTTCGCTTCCGAACGTGCCAGCTCAAAACCTTCGCGGCACTCATCAGCGTTCCAGGCGATACGCATGCCTTTTCCGCCACCACCAGCCGAAGCCTTGATCATCACCGGATAACCAATCTCACCCGCGATCTTGACCGCATTCTCTGCATCGGGAATTTCGCCAAGATAACCCGGCACCGTCGAAACGTTCGCAGCCGCAGCAGCCTTCTTGGACTCAATCTTGTCACCCATCGCCGCGATGGCTTTGGCATTAGGGCCAATGAATACGATCTTGTTCGCGGCAAGCGCATCAGCAAAAGCTACGCGCTCTGACAAGAACCCATAACCAGGGTGAACGGCTTCCGCACCGGTCTTCTTGCAGGCGTCGATGATCTTATCGATTACAAGATAGGATTCCGCAGCCGGTGCCGGTCCGATGTGCACCGCCTCATCCGCCATCTCAACATGCATGGCATTGGCATCGGCATCCGAATAAACAGCAACTGTCGCAATTCCCATCTTTCGGGCTGTTTTGATAACCCGGCAGGCGATTTCACCACGGTTTGCAATAAGGATTTTCTTGAACATCGCCCTCGTCATTCCTGTTTTTTATTCAGTGCGGTGTCATCCAGGTGCAATGCAAGACCGCACATGGATTCGGAAAGCAGCTTTGAAGCTCACCCACAACCGTTGGACCCTGGTGCGAGCTTCATACCCAAGGCGGCCGAAATCAGATTTCCGTGTATGCGAAGTCGAAAGCGCGGTCAGCAACACCAAGAGATCATTGGCGCGCGACCCTTTCGCTCTTCGCCAAAGGAAGCCGGATAGTTCTAGCGGGCGCTAGAATGCTCGTAAACCATCCCGCACCGCAACGAAAGGTGCACATAATCAGTGAGAGGCTGTTTTTTAAGGAAGCTCCGCAATTCGCTGGCGCACCAAATCGACCGCGCCACGCAATTCATAAAGCTTGTCCGAATAATGCAGCGGTACGGGAATCACAGCCACAGCACGCTGAATCTCCATGATTTCGGACATATATCGCTGCTTTTCGTTCGTCTCTTCATCGTTCACGTCGCGCTCTAAGGCTTTGAGTTTGCCATACCAGTAGAGAATTCTGCGTTTTATCCGCCACTCGTAAAGCCACGGAACAACCTTGACCAAGGGCAGCAAAATCGTCGCGATGGGCACGATCATGATCAAAGAGCGCTCAATAAAGTTCGCCAGCCAGAACGGCAAGAAGCGCTGCAAAAATGGTGGCCCCTGTTTGTACAGCCGCTCAGCATCCTCCTGCATCGGATATTCGGGGTCATACGGCTTCGGGAACTCTTCAACGCGCTGGAAGATCCCACCTTCTTTGTGAACGTTCTTAGCCGCTTCCACCATCAATCCGACAATCGCAGGGTGGGTGTCTTTCTTTGCCACCAAAACCGCCTGAGCCGCCAACAATGTCACGTCGCGCTCGGGAACCTGTTTGCGCAGGTCAATTACACCTGCTGGCAATACCACCTTGGCAAGGTATGGAAAAAGCCGGTTGTAGGCATCAGCCTGCTTGAAACTCATCAATTTTATGTCTGGCTCATCAAGCAATTCGCCAATCACTTTGGACTTCGGTGAAACGACCAGGAAGATCACATCGGCTTCGTTGGCCTTGAGTGCTTCAACGGCACGTGTCCCGCCAAACGACAACAGCGTTACCTGTGTAGGGCCAATGTCGTTAGCCTTTAAAAGTTCCTGAGCAAGCGCCCGCGTCCCGCTTCCTTCTGCTCCTATTGCAATTCGCTTATGGGCCAGCTGCGCAACGCGCTCGAGGACCTCCTCACCTTTGTAAAAGACCCACACAGGTTCAAGGAACACCCGGCCGAGAGAGACGAGATCCGGGTTCTTTTCGTGATTTGAAATGCCACCCTGTAGCAACGCCAGTGACACATCACTGTTGGGCGCGTTTAGCCGTTCCAGGTTATCGATAGATCCTTTGGAACTACGAACCTCAAGATCAATCCCAGAGGCTTTCAGCGTCGCTTTATAGCGCTTTGCAAAGGCGTAATAGCCACCGGTCTCCGATCCGGTCGTAATCACGACCTGAGATGGCGGCGCGGGTGTCACGAACTGGTAGGTGAACCAGAACGCAAAGATCACCGCCAAGACAAGCGGCACCAAAACTAAAAGAAACTCACGCCCTTGAAAGGTCGAGGGTGCTTTGGTTGCCATTCCGTACGTGACCTCCGCAAACAACGCGCTGCAGGCGACAACTCAGATAAAGCGACAGACGTATACGCCCGTCAGCGGCGAACCGGCGGAGGATGCACACTCAATTAGGCAAAAACAATCATCTTCAGCTTCATCGCAGACAAAGCTATGCCAAATCGAAGAAAGGCGATGCTCGTCCGCACCGCCTCGTCTTACAGTCTAAATTGGGCCCCGTCCCATACACCTGCCCGTTGAAGGCAAACGCCGTACCCGTCACTCAGGCCGCCTCAGGCAGGTGCCGATCAATCAACTCATCAACCTTCGGATCGATTTCGACTGCGTTTTCGCGAATATAACTCAACAGCGCTAGATCAGCTGGGTTTAGTTCCGCATCGGCACCAAGCCGCCCAACCAGCCACTCAGCCTCATCGGCATCGAGTTCATCTTCCGTGACGATAACCCGACGCTCTTTATCGAGCTTGGCGATCGTCGTCTCTTCAATGCTTTGCGGACGATAAGCGGCAATGACGTCATCCAGACTGAGTTTCGCAATCGAGCTGAGGACTTCAAGCGGGGACAGGCCTCCACGCTCCTCTAACCAAACTTCGCTGCGCAAAGCCTCTTCTCGGGTAGGAACCGCATACCCCGATGCGCCGAGTAGAAAGTTCGCCATGGCTTTCACGTAAAGCTCGACCCAGGCATCGCTGATGTTCTCAGGATCGAGTTGATCATTGACCAACGCCAACATCTCGGCTTCAGAACGGGTCACCGCAACGCAACCATCACCGCCGAAGGCATAGATCATCCGGCGCACCATCTCGACTTCGCTGTCGTCAATCTGCCCTGCTTGTGCATCGGCTGGGCGCAAGACGCTGCCCTCGCCTTCAATGGCCTCAGCCACCTGTTGCAAGCCAAACGCGATCAGAATCTCTGGCACCCAGCGCGCCTGATCCATAACATCGATGACAAGATCGATGTCCTTACGCCGCGTAAGAAAACCTTCCGGAGCAAGTTGGCTGATCAGCCATTCAGCCTGAGGTTGGGTAACATATCCTGACGGTTCTGCCTGATTGACCAAATAGTCCGTAATCGCCTCATGATAGATTTCGGACCAATCGGGATCTTGCACTGGGCACGCGCTATTGAGATCGATCAGAAGCTCAGCTTCTTCTCGGTCGATTTCGCCGTCGCTATAAACCGCACGACGCAGTTCAGCCACGTCCTCTTCATGGATGCTGCCGCGCTCACGGATTTCGATGAACTGAAATGAATTGAGTACGCTCATGGTCCAGCTTGCCTATACTATGGTGACCTTCGCGCAACAGTTAACAACCAACCGCTTACTAAACAGCTAACATCCGTTCAGATCCTGGCCACGATGCAGCGCAGATCATCTATTTCTGATAGCTGCTAAGCGACCAAAAACCGCTTTCATAGTGGCTTGCGGTTGTTGGCACTAGAGCGCAAATCGCCAACTGGGAAGCCGGCCTCACAGGTCGAAGGACACAAGCAAGGCAATTCTTGAATGGCCACAACGTGTTGGCAAGCTGAATTCGATCAGGCACAGGCCGATCGATCAGTGAACATAGTATGCATGAAATGGGGTGACAGGTATGGCTCGCACTGGGTCAACCGGCTCTATGCCATGGTCATGCGCAACACGACGTGGAACGTACGGTTTGTATGCTTTACCGACGATCGCTCTGGCATCCGAGCCGAAGTCGAATGCCAACCTCTTCCAGAGGTCTCGTTTGACCGAAAACTTGGCAAATACTGGCCCAAATTGGGTCTGATGTCGGAGAATTTGGGTGGCCTCACGGGCATGACCCTGTTCCTTGATCTCGATGTTGTGATTATCAACAGTATCGATGATTTCTTAGAACTGCCCGGACGCTTTTGCATTATCCGCGAGTGGAAAGATCCTGAACTCGGTTACGGAAACAGCTCAATCGTCCGTTACTTCATCGGCCACGAGAAGTATGTCTTGGAGCGGTTTTACGACACTCCAGCCGACGAAATCATTGAAAAATATGACTCAAAAGAGCAAAACTTCCTGACAAAGGCCGTCAACAATGTCACATTCTGGCCCGAAGAGTGGGTTGTACCCTTCTCTATCGCGTGCCTCCCGAGGAACCGGATCTTCCGTTTTTTCGCAACCCCCAAAAAACCAGAAACGGGCAAGATCATCGTCTTCTATGGATCAATTACTCCTGACAGCGCATTGAAAGGTGAACACCAGCGCAATAAACGTGTCGGAACCGGTCTCAACTTCCGCCCCACGACGCGGCGTTTTCGCCCAGCGCACTGGATCGGAGATTATTGGTGCGAATGATCCCAGCAGCAAAACGACAAGAGGTTTCGGCCGAAGCGATCCCGGCAGAAAACGCCGAGCCGATTGCACCTGGCACGCTGCCCGAAGAGGTAACAAATCTCTCCGGAAATCAGCGCTATGTCGCATGCGCCTTCTATACTTCAAACTACCTGAGCAAAGTCCTTCGCCTGAAGGCTTCTCTCGACCGGTTTGGCATCAACTATCACCTGAAATGCCTCCCCCGCCGTATGACGTGGGAAGCAACGACACGCTTAAAGGCACAGTTTCTCAACGACTGCCTTACAAAATTTCCCGATCATGACGTTCTGTATCTCGATGCGGATGCCATCATTCGCAACGAACCCAAATTTTTTGAAACCGTGACAAGTGATGTCACGCTGTTGTTCACGCCGGTCAGGCGAGATGGCAAACGCGCGCTCACAATCGCTGCCGGCACACTCTATGTCCGCAATACAGCGGGCGGACGTCGTTTCGCAGAAACGTGGCAAAGCCAGGAACCCAAAGTGGGTCCACTAGGTCTCGATGAAGACATGATCTATTCGGCTTTCAACGAGTTTGAGGGCATTTCCTTCACCGCTCTACCGCGGGCTTATTCAAAGATTTTCGATGCAAACGGACCTGAACCCGTGATCGAGCATTTTCAGGCAAGCAGAGAGCAATTGAAGTTTGGAAAGCTCGTCCGTCGAAGCCGCCGCGCTTTGCACATCGCCATCATTCTTGGTGGGTTATTCCTTCTAATAACTCTGCTCAGCCGTCTTTTCAGCTAAATCCTGAGAGGATCGAGCGCACCACATAGACGTAAGGCGCTCAGCAGACTTTTCCTCCAATTAGAACCAAACTGCGCGAGAGCGGATCAGACGTCCGCTCCCGCACCTTGGCTCCCTCCACGAAGCCATATCGCTGAAAACAAAATTCCAGCGACAACTCCTTACCGACCAATTCGCGGCAAACCCGACAAGCGGCGGTAGCCGTCATGCTTTTCGAGGCGAATATTGCGCCGCGCTTGATCAAGCAAACGGTGTAAGATGCGTCGCTCTTTGCGTGTTAAACGCCCCTTGTGATCGCGATAACGGCGCTCCAAAGCTTTGATGCGTCGCTGCTCGCGTCGCAGCTTACGGCCTTCACGCCAAGTAATCTTGCCAGATACGCGGCCACGTTCGATCGATTCTGCCTGCCGTGCTTGACGCACATCGATGCCGTCATAGTGCGCACTCACAGGAACGATACTGGCCGCGAGAACGCTACCTGCCATTACCGTCGCAAACATCAGTTTCAACATTGTCGTAATTCCTGGTCTAAGACACCACCCAACCCATGACCCGGAAACGACAATGCGCTACGTGAATTGAACCGCTGCTGAATGCCGACGTCAGCTTTCGTTCATTGAGCCGAGCGACGGCACGCCACCCCGACAGGACCTGCCTAGGGTGTTGCAACTCGCACGAAAAAAGAGGTCGGAAGCTTTTCACCTCCGACCACTTTATTGAAGCTGGGAAAATCTCAAGTGGTGCTACCGGTCAATCTCACCGAACACGATATCAAGTGACCCGAGGATCGCCGAGACATCGGCCAGCATGTGGCCCCGGTTCATGTAGTCCATTGCCTGAAGATGCGGGAAGCCTGGTGCGCGGATCTTGCAGCGATAGGGCTTGTTGGAACCATCAGCGACTAGATAGACACCAAATTCACCCTTTGGTGCCTCAACAGCTGCATAAACCTCACCCTCCGGCACATGGACGCCCTCGGTGTAGAGCTTGAAATGGTGGATGAGCGATTCCATAGAGCGTTTCATCTCGCCACGTTTCGGTGGCACGGCCTTGCGATCATCCGACGAAATCGGCCCAGCACCTTCAGCAGAGCGCAATTTCTCGCACGCTTGCTTCATGATGCGAACCGACTGGCGCATCTCTTCCATGCGAATGAGATAGCGGTCGTAACAATCGCCGTTCTTGCCAATCGGGATATCGAAGTCGAACTCTTCATAGCGCTCATAGGGCTGCGACTTGCGCAAATCCCAAGCCGCCCCAGAGCCACGCACCATGACGCCAGAGAAGCCATGGTCGAAACCTTCTTTCAGGCCGATAACGCCGATGTCGACGTTACGCTGCTTGAAGATCCGGTTATCGGTCAACAAGCCTTCAATGTCGTCGCAAACCTTCAAGAACGGGTCACACCAGTCGTAGATATCGTCGATGAGTTCTGGCGGCAGATCCTGATGCACGCCACCGATGCGGAAATACTTCGCGTGCATCCGTGACCCTGATGCGCGCTCGTAAAACACCATCAGTTTTTCGCGTTCTTCAAAGCCCCACAGCGGCGGCGTCAGCGCGCCCACATCCAAGGCCTGCGTCGTGATGTTGAGGAGGTGTGAAAGGATGCGGCCGATCTCAGAATAAAGCACCCGGATGTAGCTTCCACGCGCCGGGATCTCCAGCTTCAAAAGCCGTTCCGCCGCCATGCAGAACGCGTGCTCTTGGTTCATCGGCGCGACGTAATCAAGACGGTCGAAATAACCAATCGCCTGAAGATAGGTCTTGTGTTCGATCAGCTTTTCAGTGCCCCGATGCAGGAGCCCGACGTGCGGATCGACCCGCTCAACAACCTCGCCGTCAAGCTCAAGCACAAGCCGCAACACGCCGTGCGCCGCCGGGTGTTGAGGACCGAAGTTGATGTTGAACTGACGAATATCTGTTTCAGCCATAGAGTGTCTCAATTCTGCTCGGCACTGCCTGTGAACATCGCAATCACTTCTGCAGCGGTCAGCTTCTTGGTTTCATTCGCAAAGTCGTAATAGCCAGGTTTTTCGTCGACGAAGATCTCATGCGTAAAACGCAAGCCCTCAGTCGATTTGAGCGCAGCGGCGTTTGCAGAGTGATGGCTGCCATCGCGCATTCGCCAGAACAGAACCGTTCCGCATTTGCCGCAAAAACAGCGCTCACCCCAGTCAGATGACTGGTAGACGGAGAGATTCTCCTCTCCAGTGATCTTCGGAGCTTCAGCGCAATCGACACCGAAAAACGGACCACCCGCCCAGCGCAAGCACATGTCGCAATGACAAACAGCCATCTCAGGAGCCTTGAGCGTCGCGGAGTAACTAATCGCGCCGCAGAGGCAATGGCCTTCCACCTCGGTCCTTTCAGCGGTCATAACGCTCACCCCTTCTCGCCGGCGGAATGGCTCAGCGGCGGCACACCGGCCTGCTTCGCTTTGCCATTCACACGAGCTACAAACCGATCCCACGGCACGACCATGCGCTGATGCGTTCCTCGCCCAATCGATTCAACGCCGTCATGCGCCTTTACGTCGAACGTAATCCGACGCCCTTCCACCGTTGTGCATTCCGCCGTGACTGTAATCGTCTGACCAGGCAGCGTTGCGGCCGAATGCGAAACATCGACATGGATGCCAAGCGAGCCTTCTCCCTCATCCATGTGTGGCGCCAGAGCTTTCAACGCGGCCCATTCCATCAGGCCAACATGAAACCCCGTCGCAAACACGCCCGGCATCACCACAAACTCAGGCGCTTCTGGATACAGCGCCGGAACGGTTTTCGCCTCAGACACTAAGAACTCAAACTCGGCGCGAATACCCGGTTGCAGCGTGTCTTTCATCAGGCCCCAACCTCACGCATTAGGACCCGAAGCCTTTTCGTCACCCGGCAGAACGTATTCGACGCCTTCCCAGGGGCTTTCGAAGTCGAACGAGCGGAATTCCTGGTTGAGCTTCACCGGCTCATAGACGACACGCTTCTTCTCATCGTCGTAACGAACCTCCACGTACCCGGTCAGTGGGAAGTCCTTACGCAGCGGATAGCCCTGGAAACCGTAGTCGGTGAGAAGACGGCGCAAATCGGGATGGCCTGAGAACAAGATGCCGTACATGTCGTAGGCTTCGCGCTCAAACCAATTGGCAGCCGCAAAGACCTCGATCGCGCTTGGAACGGGTGTGTCTTCGTTTGTCTGAAGCTTGACCCGAATGCGTAGATTGTTACGCGGGCTCAACAAGTGATAAACGACATCGAAACGATGCTCACGCGCCGGCCAATCAACACCGCAAATGTCGATCAGAACTTCAAACCGGCACCGCATGTCGTCGCGCAGAAACTTCAACACCTGGTTGATCTGCTCACGGCTGACGTCAACTGTCAGCTCACCATGCGCAACTTTTGAACCCAGATAAGCCGATCCCATCTTGCCGGAGAGATAGTCGGCCAGATCCTCGAGCGTATCGTCCATTCTAACCTGCCAATTCATTGCAACACCTCAGCGGGCGTTAGAGGTGCTGATCTAGCGAGCAATCGTACCTGTGCGACGGATTTTGCGCTGGAGCAGCAAAATGCCGTAGACGAGCGCTTCCGCAGTCGGCGGGCACCCCGGCACGTAGACGTCCACGGGCACAACACGATCACAGCCACGCACCACTGAATATGAGTAATGGTAGTACCCGCCACCATTGGCGCACGAGCCCATTGAAATGACATAGCGCGGCTCAGGCATCTGGTCGTAGACCTTGCGCAGCGCAGGAGCCATTTTGTTGGTCAGCGTGCCCGCGACAATCATCACGTCCGACTGGCGTGGTGAAGCACGCGGCGCAAAACCAAATCGCTCGACATCGTAACGCGGCATCGACGCCTGCATCATCTCAACAGCGCAGCATGCCAAGCCAAAGGTCATCCACATCAGCGAACCAGTGCGCGCCCAGTTGATGAGATCATCCGTTGTGGTGACCAGGAATCCTTTATCAGCCAGCTCGTTGTTGATTTCCGTGAAGTACGGATCAGGACGGACCGCGGCAGCGGCACCACCTGCCCCAGCACCCTCTCGCGCCTTATCGAACTGAAAATCCGGCGGCAGGATCAATCCCATTCGAGGGCTCCCTTTCTCCACTCATAGATAAAGCCGATGGTCAGCACGGCCAGGAAGATCATCATCGACCAGAACCCAAAGAGGCCAATGTCTCGGAAGGCAGCAGCCCATGGAAACAGAAACGCGATTTCCAAATCAAAAATGATGAAGAGCAGACAGACGAGATAGAAGCGCACATCGAACTTCATGCGCGCATCGTCGAAAGCCTCAAACCCGCATTCATAGGCCGAAACTTTTTCCGGGTCCGGGTTCTGCATCGCCACAAGAAACGGGGCGATCACCAGCGCTGCGGAGATCACCAGCGCAACCCCGAGAAACACAACGATCGGAAGATAGTCGAGAAGCAGTTGGGTCATACTTTGCGGTTTCCTGCCTGCTGTCACCGAAACTCGAAGCGCCCTCGCATGGGCGACGACGAAACTGTCATAAAAGGCTCGAATCTGGCGGTATTCACTGGCGGTGAAAAAAGCACGGCAACGCAACCGCGTAAACAGTCACCGTGTCGCTCTTTCGTTTGAGCACACAGCTAATCGGACCATAGACCGCCGGGGGTCACACCGAGACATGTCCGATCCTTTGAGGGCTAAAGGCACCAAAACACGCCAAAGGCGCGCAGCGGTTTGCACCGCCTTGAAAAGTAATAGTTTTTCTGAGGATTTATCAGCCTGTTTTTCCAGGCAAAACCACCGATCGCGTGATGATCGATGGCGCGAGCGACGGGACTTGAACCCGCGGCCTCCGGCGTGACAGGCCGGCGCTCTAACCAACTGAGCTACGCCCGCTAATCGAAGCGCGATCGCGTCTTACGCGCTTCGTAGGCCGCTGGGTCTACGGGTAAACCGTGAGCAAGTCAAGCGGCTTAATCAGGTATTGGCAAACGGGGCCAGACTGCCGCGGGCCGGGCTTAGGCCACCTTACTCGTCGAGCCTTCTTCATCAGGCTCAGCACGCTCCAAAAACTCAGCAAACTGCTCGCGCGCCGCACGTAAATTCGCGACCAACGCATCAATCGAACCATCAAGCTCAGGCGCGCCTGGAAAACTAACATCATCAGCAGACTCGGTCGTCTGCGGTTCAACATCCACGGAAGCCTTCGAATTCGTGTCTTCAACTGCCATGTTCATTCATCTCCGAGTTTCGACCTGCGCATTTTGCTGTGGAGAGCCAACAAACTGAGAGTGGCAATAGAGTCTTATCCACGGCCAAATTGCCTGTCTGGGAGCATCGCAAAGAACTTCTGAACACCAGCTGAATTGATTCGCATGGCATCCCCAGGGCAACACTTATCAGCGCGCCAAGCGAAGCACCGCGACACTCAAGAGCAAACACTTTTCTTTTGAAACATCAAACGCTTGCGCGGACGTCGTGACCGCACTCAGCAGCCGGCGCGCCGCCGTTCACTGGCTGCCCGCTGCCGTACATGCTGTGGTGCATTCGGAAATTGGACCGACAATTCGGTGAACGAAGAGCAGGCGGCATCTCTCTTGCCTAGCTTGTTCAGCGACATGGCTAGTTTCAACAGGCTATCCGGTGCTTTTCCATTCTGGCGGTGCTTTTCATAGCCTTCCAAAAATGCCGTGGCGGCCGACTTGTATTGCCCCCTGAGGTAGAGTGACTCTCCCAGCCAATACTGGGCATTACCCGCAAGTCCATCGCTCGGGTACCGCTGTAAAAAATCGCGAAACGCCGATTCCGCCGCCCCATAGTCCTGCTGGAGCAAATAGCCATAAGCCGTTTCATAAACCTGCTTGGCGCTGGCACCGCCCCCATTACCGGAAAAGTCTACGGCGCCGTTCGACAGCAACCCGCCAATCCCATCATCATTACGGCTCACCGTCGTCGAGCCAAATCCGCCAAAGTCGACTGAATCGTTGAGGCTTTGCCGCTGAACCCCAATTTGAGGCGCGGTTTGCGGACCAGCCGCGTAGTTGTTGCGACCTTGCGTGGGCAAAGAGCCTCGCTGCCCCCCTGACAGGGCACGCACATCGCGCGCGAGTTGCTCCATCTGCAGCGTCAGCGCCTGGATCTGAGTTTCGATACCATCAAGACGCGCATTGCTGCCGGCACCGCCCGCGGAAAAACTGCCAGCAGACCCCTGCGGGCCATACCCAGCCGTTGCTTGTGGTCCAGCCCCGCCCATGGACTGGAGCGTCCCAACAGCGACCTGCATATCGACAAGCTGCTGCTCCAGCTGTTGCACACGCTGTTTCAGAGCCGCCGTTTCATCAGCACGGGGAGCCTGCGAAACCCCGGCCACAAAAACCACGCTCAGGCCGACGAACACCAAACCGCAAACGACCTTTCGGACAAGCGATGCCATGATGTTTCCCATTGTGAGTTGTTTCGCGTCATTCAAATTGGGGCGCTTCGTATCCTGCCCCGACTCCAAGCAACTTATCATCGCTGCCCATCAAGTTGCAGCCTTCGCGGGCGAGGAGCACACAACTGTTGCTGATAAGCCGCCACCGCGATCACGGCCACTAACCCCTTCAAACAGGGAGCTATCAAACTATTGCGATGCTTCCAAACGCTTGACGATGACAGTTTCAACGCGCCGATTATGAATTCTACAGATCGTATCCGGACAAACCGCAACTGGCTGCGTGTTGCCAACGCTGAGAACCTGGAGCCGCTGCGGTGGCACACCATTATCGATCAATCGCTGTCGGACCGCCGCCGCGCGCTGTTGGCCCAGCGTTCGATCCTGTGAAGTCGAGCCTCCGTCATCGGCATGGCCGACAACGACGGCTTTAGAACCGGTCGCAATCAGCCACTTTGCCTGCGCCTCTAGCGCCAGCCCTGCCCGTAGCCCCAGATCCGCGCTGCTTTGTGCGAAAAAGACCCGATCCCCAACCGTCAACCTGAAGCGCTGTGTCTGTCCCGAATCATAAGAGGTCAACGCCTTGTCACCGATGTTCGCCGGAGCGGTATTCTCGCGAGCAGCCTCATCGGCACGCAAGGCATCTTCGATGCTGGTCTGCGCCGAAACGACTACGGGGCTGGCAACGATCAAACCAATCGCCACAGCGCCAAGCACACCAATTTTGGAAAATGACCCACTACTGGGGCGTCTGACGGCCCAATGGCGAGCGTCATGCGCTCGGCCTGGCCCAACCCGGGTCAGCCTGCAACCCGGCTGTTAAGCACGGTCTGAGCCCGGCGGTTCTGCGACCAACAAGAAATGTCGTCGCACACCGCAACTGGACGCTCTTTACCGTAAGAGATCGTACGAATGCGCGAGGGATTGATACCGCTGCGCGAAAGGAACTTGCGTACCGCCGTTGCACGACGTCCACCCAGAGCAATGTTGTACTCGCGAGTACCGCGCTCATCGGCGTGACCTTCAATCGTGATCGTAAACTGCGGGTACTGCCGCAACCACTGAGCTTGTTTGAGCAGCGTCTGTCGCGCTTCTGGACTGATATCCGAGCTGTCTGTCGTGAAGTAGACGATATCGCCGACGTTGGCGCTAAAGTCCCGTTTTGTACCAGGAACAACCGGACCACCGGCCGCACCATTTGTAAGCTGCGCCGACTGGTCGAGATTCTTCTGCGCACAGCCCGCGATCAGCACGCTTACGGATGCAACGAACAGCACCATGGTCCAGGCACTTCGGACATTCTGGCGATCCATGCTTCATCCCTTCAAAATGCGGATACCCGCTCTACGAAGTAATAGCGCGTACTGAAAGCTCACGATTCTGGGCTTAAAAGACTGATACCTATGGGATCAGCCGAAATTGTGACGGATTAGCTGCCACATGAAAAGCCGTATCCGGCCAATCTAGCCGAAACACCCGTTGAAAACCTGGCAAGCCGCCGCGGCAAAAACACCACGCATGAAAGCATTGAAATCCCAAAAAGAAAAAAGCTGAACTGCCCATGTCGATCACAGGCAGTCCAGCTTTCTAACTTCCCCTGCCCAAGAGAGCAGGTGATGTTGTCGCAGCTTAGCGAGCAACCTCAACGGTAGCTGGTACGTCTGCACCAAGCTTCATTGGGGTGTGCGGTACTTCGCGACGGCAAGCGCCGAGAGCAACAGCAGCTACAACAGCAGCGATAACGAGTGCGCCCTTCATGATGGTATTCTCCTAGAAATTAGAGTCTCTAATGGCCTAAGGCCGATATCAGCGAGCAACTTCGGTAGCCGGAACGTCGGCACCAAGTTTCATTGGCGTGTGTGGAACTTCGCGACGACATGCGCCAAGAGCCACAGCCGCGACGACAGCCGACAAAACAATAAGCCCCTTAACACCCTGCATAGTTCAATCTCCTGATGCTTGTTCGGCACTAGCCAGATAATTGGGTACCTGTGCAGCACCTCCGTATCAAGCAATGAGACCGCTTCAGCACGGTTTTCCAAGCGTCTTGATGCGATTATGCCACGGCGCGAATGATGCCCCTCAACACCCGGGAACAATGCGAATCAAATGTTCCAAAAGTGGCTTGGAGCGCCTACTGACCTGCCCACGCACAACAACCGGCATTGCGATGATAAGACTCTGGATGCAGTTAAAACCTGGTTAAAGCCTGTATCAAATGGGGTCAGTTGAGCAACGGTGACCACGCGGGGTCTGAAGCGAAAGCCGGGGTCTTGATGACTTTCTCATTATACCCCGTAATATCGACCGAATAGATACGCGGCCCCGTGTTCTGCCCTCGTTCTTCCCGGAAGAACATCAACACACGCCCATTTGGCGCCCAGGTCGGCCCCTCGTTGTGAAACCCTTCGCTTAGGATTCGCTCGCCACTTCCGTCAGGCCGCATAACGCCGATCAGGAATCGCCCCAGCAACTGCTTGGTAAAGGCGATGTAGTCGCCTCGTGGCGACCAAACCGGCGTCGAATATCGACCGCGACCAAAACTGATTCTGCGCGCAGGCCCACCGGAGGACCCCATCACGTAGAGCTGTTGGGTGCCCTCACGATCAGATTCGAACACGATATTGCGCCCATCAGGCGAATAGCTGGGGCCCGTATCAATCGCCTCGGACACGTTCGTCAACCGACGCGTCTGCCGGCTCCTCAAGTCCATCTCATAAATCGAAGAGCCGCCGCCCTCCTGCAGGCTCATGACGATCTTCTGCCCATCCGGCGAGAATCGCGGAGCAAATGTCATCCCTGGAAAGTCTCCGACGACCTGCCGCTGACCGGTTTCCAGGTTCATCATGTATACACGCGGCTGACCCTGCCCGTAGGACATATAGGCGATCTGCTGGCTTGAGGGCGAAAAGCGCGGCGTCAGAACAAGGTCGTTACCGCTGCTCAGCACCCGCATGTTATGGCCATCGTGGTCCATAATCGCGAGCCGCTTCACGCGCTGCCGCTTAGGACCGGTCTCATCAATGAACACAACGCGCGTATCGAAATAGCCCTTCTCGCCCGTCAGACGCTGGTAGACCTGATCGGCAATGATATGCCCGATGCGACGCCAGTTCTGCGCCACCGTCGTGAAACGTTGCCCCGAAAGCTGCTCCCCTCGGGCGACGTCCCATAAGCGGAACTCCGTCGAGACCCGGCCGTCACCGACGCGGGTCACGCGGCCCACGACAAGCGCATCCGAGCGGATCGCCCGCCAATCGGGAAACCGCGGCGCAACGTTCACATCCCGGATTCGCTCCAGAAATGAATTCGGGTTCAACGACCGAAAGAGCCCTGAACCTTCCAGATCTGAAGCAATGACGCCGGCAATATCAGCCGCCAACTTCGGGTCATCGCCCAAAAAATTCGGAATCGCGATGGGGATTGGCGCGACCGTACCCTGCCGTTGGGTGCCGGTCAGGCCCTGAGCATTCGCAAACATAGCAGTTGTGAAAGCGACCAGAACGAAGGCCAACGCTGATAGCAAAAACGATTTCACGAATGCCGTGATCGAATTGTGTAGCGCGTAAGAACCGCTCACTTTTGATGCAAACATTAGGTCACCATCGATGCTTTCGAGGTCCGTTTTCACAGCATTTCCTTCGGATCAAACGTCCAAGTGATTTCGCTCCAAGACCGATACATATCGGAAGGAAGTCGGAACGGAGCTGCGCATTTGACAGCGCGGATGGCCGCTTCTCCGGCAACTTTAAAGACGATACCGCTGCGCTGTCCCACAACTTGGGGTGTCCCGTCGAGTTCACCGTTCTTTTTCAAACGCCAGCGGACCTTCACAACCGCCACATCGATACCACCGCCGCCGCCCGGCAGCCGCCAACAATCTCGGATCTGCGAACTGATGCGACCTTTTAGAAGGTCCTCTTCACGCGCCGTAAGCTGGTCACCCTGCCCTTGGCGCTCGCCAGCCTCAGGCCCCGTGTAATCCGTCTCATCTGACGTGCCGGAGCGTTTCGAGCCGCGCTCTTCAGGTGTTTTGTCGAGCAACGCCGACATCCGCTTGGTGAAGTCTTCCTGCTTCTTCTTGGCCTTGCGCCGCTTCTCAGCTTCACGCTTTTTCTTTTCAGCGAGCTTGCGCTTCCGCTCCGCTTCCTTCTTGCGACGCGCCTCAGCTTCTTTGCGTTTTTTCTCTTTGTATTTGCGTTGGATCTCCGCCTTTTTCTTACGCGCAGCTTCATCCGCGCTTGGCGGTGCTGGCACAGGCGGAACCGACGAATCGATCTTCTCAGCGATCTCGTCGGGTTTCGGCGGAGCAGGCGTTTCGAGCTTGGCGACCTTGGTCTCTGGCGGGGTTTCCGGTGGCGGAGGTTCGGTCGCCTGAGGTGGCTTTGGCGGTTCCGGCTTCGGCTTAGGGGCTTCTTTTTTTGAAACCTGCTTTTCTTGTTCCGGGGTTTTCTTGGCTTGAAGTTGCTTGCCCTCAGGATCGCCCTGCTTCAAACGGGTAAATTCCGCGACCGTAATAAGCTCAGCCTCGATTGTCGGGGCGGCAGGCTCGGGCAGCTCTTGCGTGCCAAGGATCTCAAACGCAGCCCATCCCAAGAGCGCGCTGTGCAGCATGAGCGAAATGATTAGCCCAACCGCCTGCAATCATCCCTCCTCAGCTTCAGTCACGAGCGAAATTTTCTTAAATCCGGCATTGCTGATTCGGCCCATAACGTCGGCCATGAGGCCATAGGCAACGCCTTTGTCGCCACGCACGAAAATCGTCTCGTCATAGCCGTTGGCCGCAATCGCCTCGAGCTTCGGTTTGATCTCCTCCAGCGAGACCTTGGTCTCACCGATGAACACCTCACCATTGCCACGCACGGAGACAGCCAAGGGTTCAGTGCTCGCTTGCAATTGCTTACCCCGGGACTGCGGCAGCTCAAGCGGCACACCAACCTGCAACAGCGGTGCCGCAACCATGAAGATAATCAGCAAAACCAGCATCACGTCGACAAATGGCGTGACGTTAATCTCCGCCATCGGTGCCATGCGCCGCGACCTGCGCCGTCGCCCGGTGTTTTGCGAATTCGCTTTGATGCTCGCGCCCATCGGCGGCACTCTCCAAACCCGTTAGACCCGCAGCGACCCTGCGAACCGATCAAGACCCGCTATCGATCTGCCGCGAGACAATGGCTGCGAACTCATCGGCAAATGCTTCCAAGCGCTGACCAATCCGCGCAGAATCAGCTGAGAACTTATTGTAAAAGATGACCGCGGGTATGGCAGCTAGAAGGCCAAGCGCGGTCGCAAACAAAGCTTCCGCGATACCCGGCGCCACAACAGCCAAACTCGTGTTCTTCGAAACGGCAATGGCCTGGAAACTCGTCATGATGCCCCAGACAGTGCCAAACAGCCCGATGAAGGGTGCCGTCGCACCGACCGTTGCCAGAAACAGCAAGCGCCGGTCGAGCCGCTCCATCTCGCGCGCGATTGTCACGTCCATGACCTTCTCGACGCGCAGCTGAATTCCACCGAGCGCCCGCGTATTGCCTTCCACCGAGCGCTTCCATTCGCGCATAGCAGCCACAAACAACGCCGCCATCGCAATCGGCCGGCCACGCGTCAGCGAGTTGTAGAGTTCATCGAGAGATTGCCCGGACCAGAACAACTGCTCAAATTTATCGGCTTCGCGCCGCGCCCGCCGGAACGCATAGAATTTCTCAAAAACGATGCCCCAGCACCAAATGGACGCCAGAACCAGACCAATCATCACCACCTGAACGACGATATGCGCCTGCAGGAACAGCTCGACGAACGAAAAGCCAGCAGCATGCGGCGTCCCGAGATTTTCTGTCGCTAGATCTGGGTTCATAAAGTCGTCCGCTCACCTCGACCGTTCAATACGCAGACCAGCTTCACCAGCTGCGAGGAACATCACCGTAAAAAGGCACAAAGCACCGGTGGCCGCTTCTTGAAAGAAACAACCCGACCGATGCCCATCCGTTAGTGGCGAAATCCCCGTCAGTCCCAGGTTTCAAGACTCCGCACCACGGCTCCCCTACCACTGCGCTTGTCGACCGGCAATATGACCAAACAAGGGCTTAGCCCCGCCAGCTCTGCATTTGCGGTAGAAAACAAACTTCAATTTGACGATAGGATTAAAGGAGCCGGGCTGCGCCTGAACCACAGGTGCAAAATAGTTCAATCCTGGCCTTCAAACGCCACCCGGATCGCATCGCTGAGCCGCAGCGGCTTGCCCGCAACGGACACCAGAACCACCACGACGTCGGCTTCGAAAACCGGCCGCCCTTCGCGGCTGACAACCTGATTGAGCGTCACGGACGCCCCGCCAAGCTCCTTCACCCGCGTTTCAACAACCAACAGGTCATCCATCCGCGCTGGACGTTTGAAATCAAGGGACATCCTCCGCACGACAAAAGCCGCAGGCTCATTGGACGCTTCCCCGGAGATCAACTGCCGCGCTTCCACCCCCAGCAACCGCAGAAAATCCGTACGCCCGCGCTCACAAAACCGCACATAAGACGCGTGATAAACAACACCACCCGCGTCAGTGTCCTCAAAGTAGACGCGAACCGGCAACCGATGGAATTGCCCGCGCTCATCGACACCAAGCCGCCCGGCAACATCACCCCACGTCTCTTCGCTCAAACCCCTGCTCCTCCCCCAAGCTCAATCAACACAATCTCCGGCGGCACACCGAAGCGGACCGGGATGCCCGAACAGCCAAGTCCGCCAGACACAACCAAATGCCGCCCATCTTCGACAATATGCCCGTAGCCGTAGCGCGAGCCATATCGCGACGGAACAATGGGTCGAAAACCCATGAAAGCCACCTGACCGCCGTGCGTATGCCCGCTGACCGTCAAGGCCACGCGATCCGCGAGCGGCCCCATTTGCGCGAAGACGTCCGGTTCGTGCGCCATCAATACCACTGGCGCTTCGTCCGTCACGCTATCGAGCAGCTTGGGCAGATCATCGACGCCCCGGTAAAACCCGCGACGGGGCTTATCGCCCACCATGTAGAAGGCCCATTGATCGCCAAGCCCGCCAATCCAGAACGCATCGTTTCCTTTGGCAAACCGCAAAGCCGTGTTCTCGTGCAGCGTGATGCCCGCCCGCTCCAACGCAACGCCGGACTCCGTCGGGCCAGATTGCCGGATCTGGACCTGATCGTCCTCCCACCAATCATGATTACCAAGCACCGCATGAACACCCATCGGCGCATCCAGCTTGGCAAGTCCGGCGGCCCAATCATCAGGCTTTACAACGCTCCCGCCGACGCGCCGCGCCCATTTGCGCATCCCGGCACTGGGAACGTAATCGCCCAGCAGCAGACACGCATCTGGCTTCAACGCGTTTGTGCGGGCCACGATTTGCTCAACCCGCAACAACCCCATCCACGGTTCGATGACGTGGAGATCGGCCAGCACCGCCAGCTTCACACGAAGCCCAGCGGGCCAGCCGGGCGGTGTCACATGATAACGCACAACCCGCAAGCGAAACGGCTCGGCCAGCGCATAACCGCCAAACGCCGCGCCTGTCGCCGACAGCGCAAGAACGCCTTTCAGAAATGTCCGCCGTGAAATCACGCTTAAAGCGCCTTTGTTCCAGGGAAACAACGAAACTCATCGCAGACGAAGCAAGCACAACGCAGGTCCGCCCTAAGGCTCGTCGTCGAACAAGGGCAACTCTTCTGGGGCGCTTTTGGGGCCACCCGACAATCCCAGATGGCGATACGATTTCAACGTTAACACCCGCCCCCGCGGCGTCCGCCCGATAAAACCTTGCTGCAAAAGGTAAGGCTCAACGATTTCTTCGAGCGCATCTCGCGGTTCGGACAGCGCCGCCGCCAGCGTCTCAATCCCCACCGGGCCGCCATCGTAATTCTTGGCAATGCACTGGAGATACCGGTGGTCGAGTGAATCGAGACCCTCGTTATCCACCTCCAGCATGCGCAGCGCTTTGTCTGCCACCTCCGCCGTTATGCTCGGCGCATCCGCAACGGCTGCAAAATCGCGCACGCGCCGCAACAAGCGCCCGGCGATCCTCGGCGTCCCACGCGCACGTCGCGCAATCTCGCGCGCACCATCTGACGCCATCGGCGCACCAAGCACCCGCGCCCCGCGCTCGACCACCAATTGCAGCTCATCAACATTGTAGAAGTTCAGCCGAATGGGAATGCCAAACCGGTCCCGCAACGGCGTTGTCAGCAAACCGGCGCGTGTCGTCGCGCCAACGAGCGTGAATTTCGCCAGATCAATCCGAACCGAGCGCGCGGCCGGCCCTTCGCCGATAATGAGATCGAGCTGAAAGTCCTCCATCGCCGGATAGAGGATTTCCTCCACAGCCGGATTAAGCCGGTGGATCTCATCGATGAACAACACATCGCGATCTTCAAGATTCGTCAGCAACGCCGCTAAGTCGCCCGCCTTCGAAATCACCGGCCCGGACGTGGCGCGGAATCCAACCCCCAGCTCTTTTGACATTATCTGCGACAGCGTCGTTTTGCCAAGCCCGGGAGGCCCCACGAACAGCACATGATCAAGCGCCTCGCCGCGAGCCTTCGCCGCCTCAATGAATACCTTGAGGTTCGCGCGGGCCTGCTCCTGGCCGATAAAATCATCAAGCGCCTGCGGCCGGATCGAACCTTCAAGCTCATCCGTCTCCCGTCGCTCAAATGTCACCAACCGATCATCTTCCACCATGAGTTGGTGGTGCATGTGTTCGCGAAATCAGTCAAGTCGGGGGAGATCACGGAGGTCGATTTGATCAACTGCCAGGCCTCGCGGCTTTTGCGCGCGAGAATTCCCTTAACCGTCGAGCCAACCAAGCGTAACCAAACCAAAACGCTGTCCCATTGAGTAGAAGTGGAATGGCTATCTTCACAAAAAGAACAGCGTCTAAAGGGTTATTCCGGATGATGAGTGCCACAACATCGAGCAAATCTGTCCCAAGATAAAGTAGATTAGCGATGACAAAGGCCAGATGAACAAGCCACGAAATGACCAGTGAACACCCGACAAGCAGTGCGACGTCTTTGTTTGTCAACAGCGGCCTGTCGGATGGAAGATAAGATTGGCCCGCAATACCAGCAGCAACAACAGAAGAAAAAAATCCAAAAACAATAACCACTACGAACATAGCGGCATTCGAAATCCCCTGAAAAATAAGCGCAATAAATAAAACAGCGGAAACCATCGAAAATAAAAGATGAAGAGCAGCAAACTTAACCAGAGTCCAAACAAGAGAGCCAGAATTAGCTGTCACAAGATTTACAACCTCCAAAAACCTTCGCACAAAAACTCGCTGCGCCACCGCGAACGGGACACTGATGCTGAACTAGCTTGATCCAGCTCGAATGTCAGCATCGCCGCGATCAACCCGACAGAGCGGTGTCCGTGCCACCAACCCCATCCGCCGGCAAAGCCAAAGGCACACGAGCGCGGCGACGACACCGGAGGGCACGAGAAACATAATCATTGTTACGTATACTTCGGCCTGTGACGCTTCGCCCCCCGTTGCGCGCATCGCGAGCGACAAGACGATATCGCCAAGAAACCCGCCAGCAGCTCCAGCCAGCAAACATTCAACATAAGTCACGACCCGCCCAGCGCGTGATCGCCAGGCGATCCAAAGTCCGCACAACAGCGCGGCCAAACCGCCGAATGCAAATGAAAACAAGCCAACGAACAAAAGCAGCGCAGCCAATTCTTCAAGCCAAGTGAATAAGTCGCCCGCAATGTCCGAACCAGATACGCCGGTGTCCATCAACGCGCTGGCAAACACCGGCGACATCAGCGCGATACCGCCGATCGGCGGGCCGAGCAGAAAGAACACCAAAACGACAGCAACAAAACGCACGAGATCTAGTCCGCCCGTTTGATAATCCCGCCAGACTCCATCGCGCGCCAAACGCACACCGAAACGATGCCAGCCACAAATGAAAGCCCCGGCAGTAATTCCCGCGAGGGCATACCCGTCACAATACTGGCGGCCGCATATGCCACGACCCCGGCCACCGCTGCTTCAATCCATCCAAACCGGCCAAGACGAAAAACCCGGGGCAGGACAATAATCGCGGCCAACGCCGCCGGAACAGCCGCCCACACATAAGCCGCAATGGCCGCCGGACCTGCCACAGGAAGCGGATCGGGTAACCACGCCTGCATGCCGAGAACCGGCCCGAGCAACAGGGCTGCCGCGACAGCCAACCCGGCAAAAAACGGCCCCACCAGCATATAGCCAAGAAACACCCACATCGCTCGGCTCATATTGCTGGGTTCTTCGTCTGGCGTTTGTTGCTGACCCATATTGAACGTTCCCCTGATCCCAATTCCGATTGTTCGGTCTTAATCCCTAGCGAACCAGGGTGACCGCACGAAGTCAGCCACGTTGCGTCTGAATGCCGCCGCACCGTACCCGCGCAAATCCGGGCCCCGCGCCTCATGGCCGACCACACGCCGCTAGCTGCTTAATGCTTTCAACCCGCGCCGAATAAGCGTCGCGGTGTCGGCATCGTCCCCCAGCTCCTTCGCTGCGGTCGCCACAGCCCGCGTCGCATCAACTGGCTGATAACCGAGGTTGGTCAATGCTGAGATCGCCTCTGCCGCCGCATTCGATGGCGCCGCGGCGTCCCCAGCGCCTGTGTCTGCCGCCTTCCCACCTGTTGCATCACCTGCACCAACACCTGCGATCGCGAGCCCCGGCGCTTTATCCTTCAACTCGGCCACAATCCGCTGCGCAATCTTCTTACCAACCCCCGGCGTCTGCTCCACCGCCTGCCAATTGCCCAGCGCAATGGCGCTCGCCAGATCATTCGGCGACAGGATCCCCAGCACCGCGAGCGCAACTTTCGCACCGACACCCTGTACAGACTGCAACGTCCGAAACCAGCTGCGCTCCACCTCGGTCGCAAAGCCATAAAGCCGGATCGCGTCTTCACGGACATGCGTATCGATGGTCAGACTGGCCTCTTCACCCAACTGCAACGCACGTAAAGTCCTGGCCGAGGCTTGCACCTCATAGCCAACGCCCCCTACATCAAGGATGACGACGCTCTCTCCCATCGCGTCGACTTTGCCGCGCAGCTTGCCGATCATCGCGTACCCTTTGCGTGTTTGCCAAAATCGAGAATCATTTCAGCGCTATAGTAACGGCCTTATGGTGCACAGCGACCCCCAGAAACCCCAACGCAAGAAACCAAAACGCCAGAAACCGACAAGGATGCGACTTCCCTCAACCCCTGCTCATACGCTGACCGGACTGAACGTCCGCGTCCCAGACGATTTCACGGGCAGGAGAAATGTGGTCCTCGTCGTCTTTGAAAAAAGCCATCTGCTGGCCTTACCGCCTTGGCAGTCGGTCTTGCGCCAACACGTTGCCACTGTTCCCGGCGCGGGCTTTTACACACTGATCCTGATCGATGATCTTCCCCAATGGCGGCGCCCGCTAACAGAATGGGCTCTGCGTCTCGAAATAGCAGACGACGACCTTTTGGAGGACACAGCCATACTCTGGCAAAGCCGCCGCGACTGGATTGAAGCCTCTGCGACCCCAACAACCGAGGACCCGCTATTGCTGATCGCCTCATCAAAGGGTGAAGTGCTGGCGATGGCCCCAGGGCTTCCTAAACCGGTCGCAACATCACGGCTGATCGACGCCCTACAGAGCTAAGCCGAATGGGTCCAGCAAAACCTAACGACGCGCCAAGCGAACGGTTTGCGAACGCCGCTGCCTTGGTTGGCGTGCGGTTCGCGAAGACGTTTCTATAGCGGCGACGGCCTGTGGCCCTGTGCGGTGATTTGCGTGGCAAATGGCAATGGCAAGCGCATCGGCTTCATCAGCACTGTCAAAGGAAGCCCGCGGCAACAACAGCTTCACCATCGCCTGTATCTGCGTTTTGTCCGCATGCCCGGTTCCAACAACGGATTTTTTGATGAGGTTGGGCGAGTACTCAGCAACCCGCAGCCCCTTCATCGCAGGGGCCAGCAAGGCCATCCCACGTGCCTGACCAAGCTTAAGCGTTGCGCGCGCGTTGTCATTGACGAACGTCTCTTCAACGGCTGCTTCACGAGGAGTAAAGCTCGCGATGATACTCGTTACACCTTCGAAGATTGCTCGGAGACGGTAGGCAAGATCGTCATCGGCATCGGAAGAAACATGACCTGAATCGACATAAGACAGCCGGACACCGTCGCTCTCGACGATCCCCCAACCCGTCCGCCGAAGCCCCGGGTCAATTCCAATAATGCGAACGAGCTTTTGTTCCCCCATGGGGAAAGGGTTACGCGATTCGAGCCTGATAAGCAGGTAAAGCCGAACCCGTCACCCTGATCCAGTTCACAGAATCAACCCTCATTGCGCCTACGCATTTGCCCTGCATTAACAAACTCACAGGGCGGAGCAATAAGTGAATACCTACCACGCCGCCCAGGAGCTTGGCGAAGATAAGCACTTGTTTTTACAGGCGCATAGAGCCGACTGAGATTACGGCTGTAGGCGACAAACCCCTTGCTTCCGATAAACATCTTCCCTTCCCCGCATTAGTGTTAATTCCTATGCAGGACAAACTATCAGGGACTTAATGAAGCATCGTTGCGAATTTTCAGACGATTTTATCAATCGCAATATTTTTGCGACGCACCCTGATGATCCGGGCAGGCGCAAGCCGAATTTAAGCACCAATCAAACCGCCATAGGACTGCGAACGTTAGCCCTGGGCTAGCTTGCTCATGACCTCTTCAGAGATATCAAAATTGGCAAAGACATTCTGAACATCGTCGTCATCTTCCAGCACATCGATCAGCTTCAAAATTGTGGAAGCCTTCTCCTCATCGACCTCAGTCGTGATGTTCGGTCGCCAGACATCTTTTACCGTCTGTGCTTCGCCAAGCGCCTCTTCAAGCGCGCCCGCAACGGTACCAAGGTTATCGAACCCGGTTGTGATCAGATGCCCGTCTTCGTCTGACTGCGCATCGTCCGCCCCAGCTTCAATGGCAGCTTCAAGGATCGTATCAACGTCGCCAGCGCTCACCGGATAAACGATTTCGCCGACATGATCGAACATGTGCGAAACCGATCCTGTCGCACCGAGATTTCCGCCGTGTTTCGAGAAAGCAGCACGAACCGCCGCGCTCGTCCGGTTACGGTTGTCGGTAAGCGTTTCAACAATCACAGCAACGCCGCCTGGGGCATATCCTTCATAGCGGATCGGCTCGATATCTTCGGCTTCGCCACCGGTCGCCTTCTTGATCGCCCGTTCAATATTGTCTTTGGGCATGTTCTCGGCGCGCGCAGCTTGCAAAGCCAAACGTAACTTCGGGTTCATAGCCGGATCAGGCAGACCGCTCTTGGCCGCCAAGGTGATCTCCCGGGCGATTTTTGTGAACACCTTCGCGCGGGCTTTATCCTGCTTGCCCTTGCGATGCATGATGTTCTTAAATTTTGAATGCCCGGCCATATCGTCTGCCTTCTCAGTCTCGTCATCGGTTGAAATTCGCGGATGCGGCCACCTTTTGCGCGACGGCAGCACCGCAGGTCAAGCCGCCGCTCGACGACGAGGCTAGAAAAAGACAGCCAATTATTGCCAAAAGTCCGGTTCCGAGTGCGATAAACACCCGCCTATCCGAACCGCTTTAACCTGCGTCGCAAGCCCGGTTGCATCATCGATATCAACCGCGACACCAGACAAAGTTGCAGGTCCTGGAGCGGGCTCGAACCTATCCTTCGGAATCCGCGTAAAGAACCGGTGCAGCGGTTCTTCTTTGTTCATCCCAAGAACGGAGTTGTAGTCGCCACACATGCCAGCATCCGACATGTAGGCCGTGCCACCGGGCAAAACACGCTCATCAGAGGTTGGCGTGTGCGTATGTGTGCCCACCACCAAACTCGCCCGACCATCGACGAAAAAGCCGAAAGCCTGCTTTTCACTCGTTGCTTCCGCATGAACGTCAACGACAATCGCGTCTGCTCCAGCACCCAAGGGGCAAGCAGCAAGCTCTTGATCGACAGCCCGAAACGGACAATCGAGCTCATGCATGTAAACCCGCCCCATCGCATTGATGACTAACACCTGCGCGCCGTTACGGGCCTCATAGAGCCCAGCGCCACGCCCGGGCGTTCCAGGTGGAAAATTGACTGGTCGGATAAGACGAGTCTGGCGATCGATGTAAACGAGGGTGTCTTTTTGGTCGAACGCATGATTGCCAAGCGTGACCGCATCCGCCCCTGCATCCAGCAAATCATTCAGGATCTTCTCGGTGATCCCGAAACCGCCGGCCGAGTTCTCACCGTTGATTACGACGAAATCGAGCGCCCACCGCGTACGCAGGTCGGGCAGCGTTTCGAGCACAGCATTGCGTCCAGCTTTCCCAACCACATCGCCAAGAAACAACAGTCGCATATCGTTTGATTGTTCTTTTCAGTTATTCCGACGACTTGCAGCGCTTGGGCCCGGATGGCGTCAAGATCCAGTCGCAGGGCTCGTCATAACCTTCTCGCGGCACCACGTCGACCCGCTGTTCGTCATAAGCAACCCCAACTGCGATCACAGACTTACGGGCTTTGAGCTTGGCCAGCGTCCGGTCATAAAAACCGCCGCCATAACCTAATCGGTATCCATCGCCATCAAACGCCAACAGCGGCACGAGAAGGATGTCCGGCTCAACTTCGGGCGCGGAGTCTAGTGGCTCCGCAATCCCCCACGTCTTTTCCGCCACCGAATCGCCAGGCTTCCAGGCCCGCATGACAAGCGGCTGCCCCTTACCGGCGATCACCGGTAACGCGAGTTGAAACCCCTGAGAATGCAGCGCCAGCATCAGCGGGCGAACATCGATCTCATCGCCGATTGCTGAAAAACCAGAGACGACAACCGTTGGCTTCGCACCACAAAAATCCAAACTAATCGAAGCGAGCTGTTCACCGGCAACATCGCCATGTTTTGCATGCGCAGACGCACGACGCTCTTTCGCCGACGCACGCAGCGCCTTTTTTTCCAGCTCGGGCGTCATCATAGGAAGTCTATCCAGATAAAAGTGCCGCGAAGGCCGTCGGAGCTTATTGATCTCGCCGGGCACCTACAAATGAGGTGGGCGCCGTGTGCCCAAGGCCACGACCCTGGACAGGGACAGCTCCCTGGCAAAACTTATAGGCCCTGGAGATTCGTTGCCCCAAACGCACCCCGCAGCGAACACCAATCTAGGTATGCGGTGCACCGGAATAAAGGCATGGGTCAAATAAAGCTGAATGCTCCCCAGAAACACCGGCTTCTGGAGCAACCGCAGAAATTCGCGCACCAAGTGACCTACTGACCGGATTCGCCCGCCGCCTCTCGCGCATCGAAGAGTTCATCCGCGATAAGTAACGCCGCCATCGCCAGCAAGCGATCTTCCCCGACCTGCCCAAACTCGGCAATCAGCGCAT
This sequence comes from Filomicrobium sp., assembly GCA_040219445.1. Classification (GTDB taxonomy): domain Bacteria; phylum Pseudomonadota; class Alphaproteobacteria; order Rhizobiales; family Hyphomicrobiaceae; genus Filomicrobium. The sequence continues at coordinate 667,715 of JAVJSM010000004.1, forward strand.
CAACTTTTTCTGAAACGTACTGGGCAACCACTTCTAGCCGGTCTTCTTGCCCGTCAGGACATTGAAGCCGGTAGCTTCGGCCATTGATCCTCGCCGTAACTTGCCCCATGCGAGCCTTCTGTTTTAGCGACCCGAATCATCCTTTGTCGTCGAGGATATTATGTAGGGAATCAATCACCCAATCAATTCGGTTGACGGCATCGCTCTGCTGAGCTTCGAGTTCCTTAATGCGCGTCTCAGCCGCTTTCAAATCGGCCTTCAACTGATCGCGCTCGCCTTGCAACTGCTTCACTTTGGTTTCGAGCCGCCCCATTGCTGAAGACAGTTCCGCCGGTGCCGCTTTCTTGCGAGGTGCCGCACGCTTGGCCTTTTGTGGTTGCCTGGGGGCCATTTCAAATTCCAGTGATTTGCCAGTATGCTGCTGGCGCCAGTTAACGATAACTTTGGCGCAGGGGTTAATATCCGCGGGCCAACTCAGGCAGCCATGATGCCAATTGACGCGACCAACTTTCAAGCGCTCAAACCGAGGTTGGTCCAAACATATTCCGATGCCCTACACGCCGGCCGAAAGCACGGTCAACTCCAGACTATCCGCCTATTTGATCTTAGCTTGAAGACACCATTTAGGCTCTATCGACGCACGGCGAAAGTCGTCCGCTAACAGCCGCAGGCTGCCGGGTACATTGACACACCCCATCCAAGCCCACTATTTGCCACGGCAGAAAAATACCTGTGAGTGCAGCTTTTCCAGGCACTAAGCACAGGTATCAACCACGATACTACAGACCCAGAAGGCGAAAACTTCGCCCGCATGCCGAATGGACCGCCCTTAGGGTCCATCAACAGGAAGGAGACCGAACGTGTCAGTGAAAGTCGCGATCAACGGATTTGGACGTATTGGGCGCAATGTGCTTCGCGCCATTGCCGAAAGCGGCCGTCAGGACATCCAGGTTGTCGCCATCAACGATCTGGGTCCTGTTGAAACGAACGCACACCTCCTGCGTTATGATTCCATCCATGGCCGCTTTCCTGGCGAAGTCAAAGTCACCGGCGACATGATCGACATCGGCACTGGACCAATCAAAGTGACCGCGATCCGCGACCCGCAGGAGCTGCCACATAAAGAGCTGGGCGTAGATATTGCGCTCGAATGCACCGGCATCTTCACCAAGCGCGAAAAAGCAGCTCTCCACCAAGAAGCCGGTGCCAAACGCGTGCTTGTCTCAGCTCCAGCCGAAGGCGCTGACCTGACCGTTGTTTACGGCGTCAACAACGACAAGCTGACCGCCGCTCACCAGGTTGTCTCGAACGCTTCCTGCACGACCAACTGTCTTGCTCCCGTCGCAAAAGTCCTCAACGACTTTGTCGGCATCGACAAAGGTTTCATGACGACGATCCACTCCTACACAGGCGACCAGCCAACGCTCGACACGATGCACAAGGATCTCTACCGGGCGCGTGCAGCGGCGATGTCGATGATCCCGACATCGACCGGCGCGGCAAAAGCCGTAGGTCTCGTGCTGCCTGAGCTAAGCGGACGCCTTGACGGTGTCGCGATCCGCGTTCCGACGCCAAACGTTTCTGTCATCGACTTCAAGTTCGTCGCCAAGCGCGAAACCACAGTTGATGAGGTCAACGCTGCCATCAAGGCAGCAGCAGATGGCCCGCTCAAAGGTGTCCTCGGCTATACCGACGACCCGAACGTCTCCACCGACTTCAACCACAACCCATACTCCAGCGTCTTCCACATGGACCAGACCAAAGTGATGGACGGCACACTGGTTCGTATCTTGTCCTGGTACGACAACGAATGGGGCTTCTCGAACCGTATGTCAGACACCGCCGTTGCCATGGCAAAGATCGACTAATCACGGCCGGTTCGAACTCTACTGACGAAGATCAACTCAGCGCGGACAACATAACGTCCGCGCTGATTGACGTTTTATGGCCGGGGCGTTTCACGTGAATCGGCAATGTAAACTTCTCTAACGCAGCAAAACTAAGCTGAATTTTTCGACTTGATAGCCCACATCTGGCGACCAATCATCCTGCGCCAAAGACTTGCCGCGTTTCTGCCGCGATTAGTCTGCGATAAAATTCAACCAAATCTGAAATCGGCAGCGCCCCGGAATGACCAGCACCCCAAAGAGCAGCGCCAAAGCAAAAAAAACTCCCACCACAGGAGAACCGGCCAGGATTTTGTTGGCCCTACCGCTTACGGGCGAACTTCCGTCTCCGGAGCATGTTGGACGCTTGGTGGCAGAAACCGAAATCCCGTCGGTACTGCTAACCCTGGCTGACAGCGCCAACCATAATGCTGCGGACCTAAAACCCCTGGTCGCGGTGCTCCAACACAATCACACCGCGGTCCTGATCGGCGACAATGTCGAACTGGCAACCGACGTCTCGGCTGACGGCGTCCACCTATCGCGAAGCCTTAATCCTGAAGACGAGGTCTTGGCGCGCTATTCAAAAGCCCGCGAAGCCTTGGGACCAAACGCAATCGTTGGCGTCGAAGCCGGCCCTTCACGGCACGACGCAATGACGCTCGGCGAAGCTGGCGCCGACTATGTTGCCTTCAACGCAACTGGCGACGAGGCCCAAGAACTCATCTCCTGGTGGGCTGAGATATTCGAACCACCTGTCGTCGCATTAGGCGTCAGCGATGTCGACGAAGCCTGCGAACTGGCCAGCATTGGCGCAGATTTTGTGGAACTGACACTTCCCACAGGCCTCAGCCCAGCCGATGAACTGGACTGGCTGAACAAAGCCAACGCTGCCTTGGCAACCATTCGAGATTGAGGAGCACTCCGCGATGCCGCTGAAAACGCTCACACCTCTGCGTGGCCTGATCGCAGTGACGTTGTTCACAGCGGCTCAGCTTTCTCCATCGAACCTTGCCGCTGAATCCAGCAGTTGGTTCAAGCGCGCTGATCCGCCGGCAAGCAAGCAAAATCAATCTGCGCCGAAAAACAAAAACGCAGTGCGTACCGCACGGCGCGAAGGCTCGACCGACAAATTGTCAAAAAGCACTCCGGGAAACAATGCCGCTTACCAGGCTTTCGATCAGGGCAAATATCTCACGGCGCTGAAGCTTGCCGAAGAAGCTGCCGCGACAGGCGATCCCGCTGCCCACACGCTCATCGGCCGTATTTACGGCGAAGGTTTCGGCGTTCCCATTGATTTGGCTGTCGCCACCAAGTGGTACACGCGCGCCGCAGAACTCGGCGACCTCAACGCAATGTTCGCACTTGGCATTATCGCCGCCGAAGGGCGCGGCGTCGAAAAAGATCGGGACGCCGCAGCGCAACTCTTCGAGCAAGCAGCCCGCAAAGGCCACCCAGAAGCCAATTACAACCTCGGCCTCCTCTTTCTGCACGGCGAGGGCAAACCAGAAAACCCACATCGCGCCGCCCAACACATCCAGTACGCCGCCGAACAAGGCCTCGCAGCCGCCCAATACGACCTGTCAGCCCTTTACCAAAAAGGTGTCGGTGTCGACGCAGATGCTTATGAAGCCTCACGCTGGATAAGCCTTGCCGCGGAGCAAGGGATGCCTGCAGCACAGTACGATTACGCCGTCATGCTGCTGCAGGGTAAGGGACTGAAAAAACACGTCCACAAAGCGCTCGGATATCTTCGGGAAGCAGCCGAGAAAGGCGTCGCCGGGGCCCAGAACCGCCTAGCTCACATCTACCTCGAAGGCGTGGGTGTCGCTAAAGACCCAATCGAGATGGCCAAATGGCGCACAATCGCCAAGGCGGGCGGCATCAAAGACGAAGCGCTCGATAAAAGGATCGCGGGAATGCCCGAAGACCAGCGCCTAACGGGCTTGCAGCTCGCGGCCCAATGGCAGGACAAGCGATTGGTAAACCCACTTGGTCCGTGATGGCAGGACCGCATCAATCGAGCTAGCGTTAACACCCAAAAACCGGCACAGACCGCGGCTCCAAGCTATCACCTGAAACACGAGAAGCGCGGCAAACCCGGCCACACACTTGCCAACACCGTGCATCCGGTCTAGGCGCATTCCCAATTGTCGTCAGCGCGCTGCCGTTGCCACGCGCCAACCACACCGCTTCCACCAGATTTCCGGACAAATAACCGATGCCAGCTTCGCCACTCATAAACGTCATGGTCGCCGCCGCCCGCAAAGCTGGCCGCAGTCTCGCCCGTGACTTCGGCGAAGTCGAAAACCTGCAGGTCTCGATCAAAGGTCCGGCAAATTTTGTAACCGCCGCAGACCTGCGCGCAGAAGAAATCCTCTTCAAAGAGCTCTCAAAGGCTCGGGCAGGTTATGGCTTCTTGATGGAGGAGCGCGGCGAAGTTGAAGGTGCTGACAAAACCCATCGCTGGATCGTTGACCCGCTCGATGGCACGACGAACTTCATGCACTCCATTCCACTGTTTGCCATCTCCATCGCGTTGGAGCGCGAAGGGGAACTCGTTGCCGGCGTGATCTATAATCCGGTCAGTGACGAGCTCTATACGGCCGAACGAGGCAAAGGCGCATTCCTGAATGACCGTCGCCTGCGCGTCGCTGGCCGCCGCGATATCGATGCCTGCGTTGTCGCCACCGGCATCCCGCACCGCGGGCGTCCGCAGCACGACCTCTTCCGCAAAGAACTCCATACACTGATGGGTAAAGTCGCCGGATTGCGACGAACCGGTGCTGCCTCAATTGATCTCGCCTGGACAGCCGCAGGCCGCTTTGATGCGTTCTGGGAACGCAATCTCGGACCGTGGGACATGGCAGCAGGCACGGTCCTGGTCCGCGAAGCAGGTGGACACGTTTCAGGCCTGGAAGGCGAAGACAACATACTTCAAAGCGGCAACATCCTAGCCGCCAATTCATACATCCATAAGGGCCTGCTGCCCTACGTTAAGACGCCTGACGCCGACTAACGCCACACTCCCAGCGCGTGTTCCCCACGAAACAGCCTCACACCACCTCAAATTGCCATAAACGGCGGAATTCTAAGAACCGCGCAAGCCACACGTGCGCAAAGAGCACGATGTTGCCGGTTTCCCGCTTATAAAGGTTCAGTTAGAAGATTCGCAGCTGAGGCGTAGCCGACACCGCTGGAGGCCGTTTAATGGCGAGAAGACGTAGAAGCGAACCTACCGGTGGGTCGCTGCACCGGACCCTGACCGCGCCGGGACTATTCCTCGTGCGCATGCTGATCTTCCTGATCCTGGTTGGGTTTATTGTAGCTATCCTGCACAAGCCGTTATTGGAGGCGATTGCAAACAACCCGGCTCTGAACGGCCTTATCATCGCCGTCCTCTTTTTTGGTGTCCTCTATTCCTTCAACCAGGTCTTACGGCTCTATCCCGAGATTCGCTGGGTCAACGCATTTCGCATCGCCGACCCGGGCTTAGCCATTGCCCACCAACCAAGGTTGCTGGCCCCGATGGCGACCCTGCTACGCGACCGAACCGGAGCCATCTCGCTGTCCACTGCGTCCATGTCGTCCATCATGGATTCGCTCGCCGCACGTCTCGACGAAGCCCGCGACACAGGGCGCTACCTGGTTGGCCTATTGGTCTTTCTAGGGCTGCTCGGAACATTCTGGGGCTTGCTTGAAACCATCAAAGCGGTTGGTGAAGTCGTAGGTTCCATCGACACCAACTCATCGGATACGGTGCAACTCTTTGGCGACCTGAAAGCAGGTCTTTCAGCACCGATGCAAGGCATGGGAACGGCATTCTCGTCATCGCTCCTCGGTCTTGCAGGCTCCTTGATCCTCGGCTTCCTCGAGCTTCAAGCCAGCCATGCTCACAACCGTTTTTACAATGAGCTAGAGGAATGGCTGTCCGGGATTACCGAAATCTCCCTCGGGCCAGACGCGAGCGAAGGTGCCGTCAACCGACAGCTTGCGACGACAATGTATGAACTCCAGCGCACATTGGAGGAACTCAACGCTCGAATGGCCGAATCGGGCGCAGGGAGCGGAGCGGGCGGAGAGGCCGCAGGTGAACCCGTCAAAGACCTGGCGCGCGGCGTAAGCCAACTCATCAATCAGATGCGCAACGAACAAAAGATCGTTCGCGAATGGGTCGACGAACAAGCCTCCCAGCAAGCGATCGTCACCGATACGCTGAGAGAACTCGCCCAGAACATTCAACGCCGGGGGAGCTGATCGATGGCCCGTGGGCGCAACAGACGCGGCGCCGACTACGGCGAGTTTTGGCCGGGCTATGTCGATGCCCTGTCAACGCTTCTACTCGTCGTTACCTTCTTGATGTCGATCTTCATGCTGGCGCAATACTTCGCCACGCAGGAGGCCTCCGGCAAAGACACCGCGCTAAAGCGCCTGAACCGGCAGATAGCCGAGCTCACCAGCATCCTCTCCCTTGAGCGCGGCAAAACCAAATCCGCTGAAGACGAACTGGCCGCCCTACAAGCAACACTCGCCTCGCTTCAGGACGAAAACACCAAACTTTCAGGCTTCGCATTAAGCGGCAACGAGGCAAAGAAATCGGCTGAAGCCCGCATCTCTGGCCTATCTGCGGAACTGGATTCGCAAAAGGAAATCTCAAACGAGGCGCTGGCCAAAGTTGACCTCTTAAACCAGCAGCTTTTGGCGCTGCGCCGACAGATCGCTGCCCTCAACGACGCGCTCGAAGCCAGCGAGCAAAAAGACCGCCAAGCCCAGGACCGCATCAAGGATCTTGGCGAACGTTTGAACGCCGCATTGGCGCGCCAGGTGCAGGAACTCAAACGTTATCGCTCCGACTTCTTCGGCCGCCTTCGCGAATTGCTGGCAGGTCGCAAGGATATCCGCGTTGTCGGCGACCGCTTCGTCTTCCAATCTGAAGTCTTGTTTCCCTCCGGCAGTGATCAGATGACACCCGAGGGGCTTGCGGCAATGGACCAACTGGCCTCAGCCATCATCGAACTGGAAAACCAGATCCCCGGTGAAATTGAATGGGCGTTGCAAGTTGATGGTCATACCGATGCGCAGCCGATCAACACACCACAGTTTCCCTCAAACTGGGAACTCTCAACCGCCCGCGCGATGTCGGTTGTGCGATATCTGATTTCACGTGGTGTCCCACCCAAGCGACTGGTCGCCGCAGGCTACGGCGAATTTGCACCGCTTGACCGTGGAGCAGATATCGAAGCTTTCCGGAAGAACCGCCGTATTGAACTAAAGCTTACCAACCGATAGCGCCAGCCGTTCGGCCTCTCCAAGTTTAAAACCTTGGAATACTAAAACCATCCAAACATATATAGAATTCCGACAAGTAGTACGAAATATAGAGCCCCACCTCATTCTCGAGGTCGAGAAACTACTGATGTGTTTCAGAACGGAATTTTCGCTACGAACGTTTTACTTCTGTTGTGTTGTTCCGTAAGGAATTTTGATTAATCTGATCCCTGTGGTCACATTAGGTGTGCGCGAATATCCGCATCTGGCTTGACATCTGACGTGCGGGCTGCCGCTATGCAAAGTTACGCTGCGGCGCACAAAAACCATTGTGCAATTTGGAAGGCACACGATGAACTATCATGCTTATGAGTTTGCTCACGCCTTGATTTCGCCGATGCGGATCGCGGCCCAGGGCCTCAAAATGCAGATGCAGATGCCCTTTAACCCATTGGCAATCACCCCAATGGGCAAGTCCATCGCGGCAGCCATTGACGTCTTTGAGGGCATCACACGGCGCTACGGGAAGCCAGAATGGGATATCGACAGCACCCAGATCGACGGCGTAGCGGTGCCGGTCTCGATCAAAACAACCCGTCACAAACCCTTCTGCAACCTGATCCACTTCGAAAAACAGGTTGAGTCAGACCAAAAGCGCAACGACCCAAAGATTTTGATCGTGGCTCCAATGTCTGGCCACTACGCGACGCTTCTGCGCGGCACTGTCGAAGCGCTCTTGCCTGAACACGACGTCTACATCACGGACTGGATCGATGCACGCGACGTTCCGGTCACCGACGGACGTTTCGATCTCGACGATTACATCGACTACGTGATCGAGTTCATTACCCATCTCGGCAACCGCACGCACGTTCTGGCCGTCTGCCAGCCTGCGGTACCGGTTCTCGCTGCTGCTGCGGTCATGGCTGGCGACGACAGCCCCTACCAGCCGATGTCTATGACCCTGATGGGCGGCCCGATTGACACGCGCCGCAACCCAACGGTCGTCAACAAGCTGGCCGAAGAAAAATCGACCGACTGGTTCGAAAAGAACGTTATCTCGCTCGTTCCATTCCCGAACCCAGGCTTCATGCGCCGCGTCTATCCGGGTTTCGTGCAGCTGACTGGGTTCATGACCATGAACCTTGAGCGCCACACCAAAGCGCACATGGACCTCTTCGATAACTTGGTCAAAGGCGACTGCGATAGCGTTGCTCAACATCGCACCTTCTATGAAGAGTACCTCGCTGTGATGGACCTCACAGCCGAATTCTATTTGCAGACCATCACCACCGTGTTCCAGGAGCACTCGCTTCCGAAAGGTGAGATGATGCACCGGGGCAAGCTCGTTGACTGTTCGAAGATCCGCCGGACCGCGCTGCTAACCGTCGAAGGGGAGCGCGATGACATCTCCGGACGCGGCCAGACAGAAGCCGCCCACGACCTGTGCAGCAACCTGTCGCTTGATGACAAGTTCCATTACGTCCAGCCCGGTGTTGGCCACTATGGCGTCTTCAACGGCCGTCGTTGGCGCACCGAGATCGAACCACGCATCCGCGACTTCATCCGCACGACAGAGTTCCGCCGCGACCGTGGCGCTTCGTTGCTCGTCAACGGGTCAAGCCTCAAAGAAACCGCCACCAACGGCGACGCCACCGCCTACCAGTCCCTTCAAGATGACGACCATGATATCCCCGAATGGGATCGCGCCGACATCTCTGCGATGAAACACGGCTGAGGCGAAGAAACTGCTACAGATCGAAAAGGCCGGGTATTCGTACCCGGCCTTTTCTTGTTTATGCGGCCCGCGCGAAGCCGCCCAAAAATCAATGAAACTACTCCGCAGCCTCCAAACCAAACTGCAGTTCGGCCAGCCTCGAATAAAGTCCACCGGATTTGGTCAACGCCGTGTGGTCGCCGACTTCAACAATCCGTCCATCTTCGACCACAATGATACGGTCAGCTTGTTTTACCGTTGCTAACCGGTGCGCGATAACAAGTGTCGTGCGCCCCTTCATAACGCCCTCCAGCGCCTTTTGAACGTCTTGCTCGCTCTCTGCATCAAGCGCACTGGTTGCTTCATCAAGCAGCAGAATTGGAGCATCGCGCAGGATCGCTCTGGCAAGGGCAATGCGCTGGCGTTGCCCCCCCGATAACGTCACACCACGCTCACCGAGCTGAGTGTCATATCCGTTGGGCAATTCACTGATGAAGCTGTCGGCATGGGCCGCAACAGCCGCTGCTTTCACCTCATCTATCGACACACCCGTAGTCCCGTAGCGGATGTTTTCAGCAACGGTGTCTGCAAACAAAGCGACATCCTGAGGCACCAACGAAAACCGGCCGCGCACCGCATCGAGATCGGCGCGTGAGATATCCACGCCATCAATAAGAACCCTGCCCGATTGCGGATCGAAGAAGCGCAGTAGCAAACTGAAAATCGTCGATTTACCCGAACCGGACGGACCCACTAGAGCAACCGTCTCGCCTGCTTTCACCTCAAATGAGATCTGGTCCAAGGCCTTGGAGTCTGGCCGCGTCGGATACGCAAATGAAACAGCCTCAAAGGCAACTTCACCGACCGACGGCTTCGGTAGAGGTTGAACAATCGCAGGTGACTTGATCTCCGGCTCGACGGCCAGCAACTCCATCAAGCGTTCTGACGCGCCTGCAGCCTGGCTGATCTCACCCCAAACTTCCGACAACTCCGCCAGCGCACCGGCTGCAAACAGCGCATAGAGAATAAACTGCGACAGACGTCCTGCCGTCATTTCACCCGCAACAACAGACGACGCGCCATACCACAACACACCAACAATCGACGTCGTGACCAAAGCAATCGCCAGAGCTGTCAGACCTGCCCGCGCGAGCAAACGCGATCTCGCCGCGACAAAGGCCCCCTCAACGGAATCACCATACCGGCCCGAGACGACGCGCTCATATCCGAACGCCTGCATCGTCCGAACGGCAGCTAGGTTCTCAGCTGCAAAAGCCGACGCGTCCGCGAGTTTGTCCTGCGCTTCGCGAGATCGTTGCCGCACCACGCGGCCATAGGCCATCAGCGGCAACACGATTGCGGGGATCGCAATCAACACCATCAATGACAACTGCCAGCTCGTCACCAACATCATGATGAGAGCGCCAACCAACATGATCGCGTTGCGCAAGAGCTGGCTCAAAGCCGTACCAGCCGCTGCCTTGACCTGCGTTGTATCAGCGGTCAGCCGGCTCATCATCTCGCCCGAGTGCGAACGCTCGTAGAACGCCGGCCCAAGGCGCGCCAAGTGAGCAAAAACATCGCTGCGAACATCTGCAACAACCCGCTCACCGAGCCAGTTGACGAAGTAAAACCGAGAAGAACTCGCCAGCGCCAAAACCAACCCGATCACGATCAACATCGCGAAGTACTGGCCGATCAACGACCCATCGGTGCCCGCAAAACCGTGATCAACCATTCTCCGCACGGCCATTGGCACACTGAGCATCGCCAACGCAGAAACGACAAGCGCCACCCCGCCGCCAACCAAAATCCAGGGATGGCGAAAGACGTAGGGCTTCAAACCCAAAAGCGGTTTCAACGAACGGCGCTCTTTGGCGTCCGCAGAGCTTTCGTTTTTTTTCTTACGTTTCAAAGGGCTGGAACTCTCTCATCGCCAGAATTGGAGGGTGGACGCAGCTTTGGAAAAGCAGATCAGCACACTCGTGATTACGTCTGCAAGATGCCCAACCTTAACCACGGCGACAAGGCCCAGCGCCTTCCCAAAAAGCCGAAGTTGACGCAATTGGGATCACGGCCTGCATTTTCCATCCAACAACATGACGCATAGCCCTTGTCCTCCAGCCCGTTTCAGACTATCACACCGGCTTGAATTCCCATTATTGTCGGCAAGATATGCTCCGCATGCCTGACTTGCGCTGCGAAGAAGCATTGAGAATTGGATCGCACGATGAACAAGAACCCTGACTTCCACCCGCACTACCACCAGGTCAAGGTCGTCATGACCGATGGCAGCGAGTTCATCACCTACTCGACCTATGGCCAGGAAGGCGACACCATCACGCTTGATATCGATCCATCCTCGCACCCGGCCTGGACTGGCGGCGACCAAAAACTGATGGACCGTGGTGGACGTCTGTCACGCTTCAAAAAGAAATTCGAGGGCCTCTTTTAAGGCTCAACGTCCCGTCGCAGCTCCGCATTCCGACGCTTGGATATTCCAAGCTTACCGTTGCGCGACAAACTCGGGACGCAAAATTACAAAGGCCCTGAGAATTCAGGGCCTTTTTTGCATTCTGGTTTTCCAACTTTGGGCCCGGTGTGTCCAGAACTTGGCCACAGACGACTTAGTTACCGAATGCTTTATGAAGCATGCTCATCTGCTGAGCGACCGGATTGTCCCGCTCAGTCACGACTTGCCCTGGCGCTTCAGACTCAACATCAGCTCCGCGGGCAATTGCCCTATCAAGCACCACGATACGGTCATGAAGAGCGAAACTCCGTTCGATTAGATCCTGCAGGGTTTCGGGCAGCTCCGCAAAACGCTTGATGTGCCCGGGACGGCCCATCGCTTTCAGCTTCACCCGCTTGCGTTTGCGATCGGCTTCCTCCGCACCGATTTCGCCTTCTTTCAAGGCGCGGCGGATCAACAGCCATGAAGCCAAATCAAGCAAACGCGTCGTTAACCGCATGCTTTCGGTTGCATAGAGAACTGAAACAGGAGGCTTGAGTGCTTTTGAATCTCGGCGTCCTTGCCCATCAAGGTAGGCGGCGACTTCTTCGACAAGAGCCATACCTTCACGAAACACGGCATCGAACTGTCCTGATGCCTGAAACCGCTCTCCGAAAGAAACGGTAATCGACTCTTCCGAGCTAGACTTCTCGGACCGGAAAAAATCGTTCATGTCACACAACGCTACTTCAGTTATCGAAAACTTGACTAAGCTTACTCGCGAACTCTAGGCAAGCATAGTTAACAAGAAGGCTCAAAAAGGGACGTCTTATCGGCTGTTAACATCTTTCAACCGAAAAATGCGCCACTCTCGCTCCTCGATTGGAAGCAATGCAAATTCAATGCAAGTTCGTGCGTCAGTCGCAAGGGAGCCAAAACGAAGCCATCGAGACAAACCCCGCTAATAAAGCGAACGGGCCCGATTACGAGCACGGCACCTGATCGCCACCGACAAACTGGAACAGGTAGCTCCGACCTGCAGAACACCGTCTAGGTTGCTATGACAAGCCCCAGCAGCGGCCAAAAAAAAGAGCCGCTGAATTTGCTCAGCGGCTCGTAAAGTCAACAGGGAGGCGTCAAAAGAAAGTGGCGTAACCACTTTCGAAATCCAGAAGACTGGATGCCTTAACCATAGCCTTCCATGATTAAAGAAGGCTTACTGAACAGACGTTATTGAAACTCGCCCCGCAACTTCTGTCTAATCTTTAAATAAACTTGCGGCTGCTTCTTTCTGCGCTTTCTTGCGACCTAGTTCTTCTTCAACGCGCACAATCTCTGCACGAAGCGCCGAAACACGCGCTTCGAGTTCCTCAAGACCGAGATTTGAGAGATCTTCTCCCAGTTTCGCTTCTGACGTCTGCTTTTGAGGTTCGTCCCAATCCATCGCGCAGCTCCCTTGTTCCTCCACTTAAGCTTGCCACGCCGGAGAATAGCTCTCAACGACGGACCGCTCGACGTGTCAGCTGTTTACGAACGAAGGCGGCGACAGACCACCAAACAAGCACCGTTGATCGAAACGTTAAAAATGCCCAGTTGCGTCAGCCGCCGTCCACTGGCATGCCATGCATCTAAGCGATGCCTTCACAACAACGCACGCGCCACCAACGACACTTCACACAACACACCACCCAAGGACGGACAGAATGGCCGACATCCCAGCTTCCATGATGGCAATCGCAATCGACGGCAAAGGCGGCCCCGAAGTCCTAAAACCCACGACCATCGAAACCCCGCAACCAGGTCAGGGCCAAGTGTTGATCAAGACTGCCGCCGCAGGCATCAACCGCCCCGACGTCATGCAACGCCAAGGCACCTATCCAGCCCCAAAAGGACATTCTGAAATTCCCGGCCTAGAGGTAGCTGGCGAAGTTGCATCCCTTGGTGCGGACACCACCCGCTTTAAGGTTGGCGACAAAGTTATGGCGCTTGTTAACGGAGGTGGTTATGCCGAATACACGATCGCCGAAGAACCCTGCTGCATTTCTGTTCCAGAGTCCCTCCCACTGACCGAAGCCGCCGGCATCCCCGAAACGTTTTTCACTGTCTGGCACAACGTGTTTTCCCGCGCGCACCTCACCACAGGCGAGTGGTTCATGATCCACGGTGGAACGTCCGGCATCGGCGTCACTGCCATTCAACTCGCGAAGGCATTTGGCGCCAATGTTGTCGCCACCGCAGGCTCGGACGAAAAATGCGAAGCCTGCCGCAAGCTGGGTGCCGATCTTGCCATCAACTACAAAACCCAAGACTTCGTCGAAGCCGTCAAAGCGCATGTCGGCAAGCGCGGCATCAACGTGATCCTCGACATGGTCGGCGGAGATTACATCGCCAAAAACATCACGTGCTTGGGTGACGACGGCCGTCTCGTAAACATCGCCTACCAGAAGGGCTCAAAAGCGGAAATCGACTTCCTCCGCGTCATGCTGAAACGGCTGACCATTACAGGGTCTACGCTGCGCATCCGCCCAACTGACGTGAAAGGCCGCATCGCCCGCGATCTTGAAGAATACGTTTTGCCCATGCTCACCGAGGGCCGCGTCAAAGTCGTGATGGATTCGACCTTCCCCATCGCAGAGGCCAGCAAAGCACACGCCCGCATGGATGAAGGCGCACATATTGGCAAGATCGTCCTGACCGTTTGAGACCTACCCCAAGTATGAGAAAGGCAGAGCCGTCAACGTGGTCGATCCCAAATACATCCTCAAAGAAACGGCCGCCTGGACTTGGAGCCTGTTTCCGAACCAGAGTTATCTTGGTCGGATGCAGCTGACATTACGGCGGCCATGCGAAGGCTCACTTGCATCGCTGACGGGTAACGAATGGCTGGAACTTCAATCCTGTCTGAAGACCTTCGAAACAGTCCTGACAGAAACCTTCGCACCGGACAGGTTCAACTACGTGCAACTGGGCAACGTCTGGCCCCAAGTGCACGTCCATGCGATTCCCCGATACCAGTCAGCACCGCAGTGGCAAGGCATTTCATTTCCAGATCAACGTTGGGGTGATGTCCCGATCCCGGAGCCAGCCTCCCCGATATCGGAGGCCCACACCTTAGACCTTGCTAAGGAACTCCAATACAAGCTGTAGTCACCAAAGCAGGCTTACCAGGCCAGTTCAGGCATCGCTGCTATAGGCCGCTCAGCCGTGTTGGGAAAAAGCTCCTTTAACACGGCAGGCTCCAGTGCAGCCCCATCGCCCATGTGCACACGGCTCGCGACGTAGATGGCTCGCACACCTGCACCGATGGCCCCGGCAATATCCGTTTTCACACCATCGCCAATTGCAAGAACACGCGCCTTTGAAACAGCCCGGCCACGCAAGCCTGCAAGCTTCTCGAACGCCATCTCGTAAATCGGCGCATGCGGTTTCCCGGCGAGACGGACATCACCACCGATTTCACCATAAGCTTCGGCTAGCGCGCCGCCGCAGTAGATCACCTGGTTGCCACGCTCGACTTTGATATCCGGATTGGCGCAAATCATCGTCAAGCCCAGCGCTTTGAACTGCCCAAGGAACGCCGCGTAGTCAGCCGGTGTCTCACTCGTATCATCGAATAGACCCGTACATATCACGGCATCGGCTGCATCCACCGCGTCCGACCCGACACGCACAACATCAATCCCTTCAAAGATCGGCACATCCCGTTCCGGGCCGAGATGAAATACCCGACGGCCTGCATAGTCGCCGATCAACTCTCGCGTCGCATCCCCTGAGGATAAAATGGCGTCGTAGGCATCTTCGCGCACGCCGATCTGATCGAGCTGAGCCTTCACACCAGCCCCAGGCCGAGGTGAATTCGACAACAACAGAACTGTTCCGCCCTCTTCGCGAAAACGCGCACAGGCGTTGCCAGCGTCAATGAACGGCTCCACTCCGTTGTGCAAGACGCCCCAAATATCGACGAGCCATGCGTCAGTGGAGGGAACAACAGGAGAGATCGAGCGAATAACCGGAATGCTATCTGGCATGATGTCCATTGGGCGATCAGAGAAGAAATCGCCCGTGGCATAGCCTGAGAACGCAAAGAGCGCCAGTAGCCAATCTGCACCGCTATTGGCAGAGCTAGCACGGCAGCAAGATCGGCAACGCTGGCGTGCCCAAGCACCAAGAAGACGATGGCCCTTCAAGTCTCCAGGCCATCGCTTTTAATGTTCTTAGGCAACAGCACCAGCAGGCGTCGACAAAACCTCACGCTTCACGGCCTTCGGCCCACCGAACATTGTTCCTTGGCCGAGAAGAACACCAAAGCCGAAGATCTTAGCCGCATCTTCTTCATTCTCGATGCGTCCAACGATGACACCGAAGCGCAGACCGGCAAAATACTTACAGATGTCGGATGCTGGAACGAAGGTATCGTTGGCGGCCGGCAAGCCTTGAAGGAAGACTTCTGAGTCGAGCTTGACGAACTCAAACCCTTTCTTGCGCAAATCCTCAAAGTCCATATCAAGATCGCTGACACCTGCAATGCAGTATCTAAATCCGAGCGAACGGAAATCACGCAACGCGCTCCACTCGGGCACCCCGAAGCGGCGCACGTCAGCTTGCGAGAACGTCATGATCAACTGACCAGCAAAACTGTTCCGGCGCTGATACGCCTGAGCCACGCCATCAAGGAACGAATTCGCGCCAAGAGCCTCACCGGTAACATCGGAAAACAAGGCACTTTCGCGCCCCTCAAAACGCATCGCAACCGCGCTGGCATGTGAAACACGGGCCCCATCGAGCCGCGGCAGCATGCCGGTTCCGCCCAAACCGCGCAGATCACCCGATGTATCGAGAACCCGTCCGGACTCATCACGCAAGCGCAAGAACACTTCGAAATGTCGCGCCCGTCCCGCATCGAAATCAACGATCGGGTCGAGCAACACCTCAACGCGACCCATGGTCAACGCTTCGGCAAACGACGACAACCGCGCATTAACGGCAACCGGCCGCCCCGATTCCGAAACCGCCTTTTTGGCACCGGCAGATGGCGGCGAAGCCGACGGCCTCGATTGAGCTCGGTGTTCCTGCTCGCGCATGGAACCTGCCGCCTTGTTGAGCGCATCAACTGATTGCGCAGTAGCCCGCTCTGCAACCTCGGCTGCAGCTTTCGGCGTAGCAGGGCGCGCCTCTTGCGCGGTGTTGACCTCATCAGCCAGCTTCTTGATGAGCCCTTGAATCATTTCCACGTCTTCTTCACGCGGGCCGCTTCTTTGAACAGGGCGCGGTGGATTTCCTTGCATCGTCCCCTGCATCGGCTGCAATTGGTTGCTGGCTGGCGCGACATAGCGCGCCCTCACGGTGGACTGGACCGGAAGCTCATTCCCGAAATCCTTCGCTGGCCCACTGTGCGTCGGAAGGTCAGAAGCCGGTGGATGCTGCGGATAGCCCATACCAGCGTTAGGGCCAGCATTAGGGGAAGGAGTGGCAGTTCGTTGACGTCCCTGCGGTGGCGCATCCGCCTGCTTGTAGCCAGGCTGAACGCCGCTCGGTCCATGACCGGGAGGCAGCATTCCAGGTACAGCCTCGGGCTGCTGACGTTCTGAGCGGATCGCCCCAACGGTCGGACAATCAACACGCGGACGCGGCTGAGCAACAGCTCCAAAGGGAAGATTGCCTGCGGCTTCATGCTGACCTGGAGCAACCGGCCCGTGTGAACCGCCAACCGAGGCACTATCCGATGCAAGATCAGGTTCGACCGTATAGTGCCGGGGCATAATCGCGTGAAACGCCAACATACAAATGTAAGCGGCTACCGCAGTCGCAATTGCAGCCCAGGGCGAAAACCCAGCATGCACATTAAGCGCCGTACCAAGAGCAAGCGTCGTCAAAGCCATTGCAACGATGCTGACCATTTCACCGGTCAATCGGAGTGAAAACGGCACGCCCTTCACGCCGGGTCCAGTCGACTTCGCCCGCGGAACGCGCTCTGACTTCGCCGCGGCACCCGCACCAGCCGCGACACCCGCAGCTTCTTCCCCAATCATAAATTCCACAACAGGCCCCCAGATACGTCCCCAAACGACTCGGAAGAATCAATTAGAAACGAGAGTCTGCTGACCGACATCACTTGGCAACGGCAGCAACACGTCTGTCACCAGCTTTGGAAAACTCCCGGGCAACCAGAAACCAACGTGTGACCCGCTCGCATCGCCTCGCGCCACCGCTAATTCAAAGTTTGTAGAAGGCGACCGATTCGCTCGACGATCTCCTGCACATCGTCAACCGAAGAAATCAGAGGCGGCGCAACAACCAGCGTATCGGCAGCCACGCGCACGTAGAGATCGTGCTCATGAAACGCCCGCGCCATAGCCTCATATCCGCGCGCGCCCGGGCCTTTATCCGCCGGCGCGAGGTCAAATCCACACATGAGCCCAATGGGACGAATATCGACAACATGAGGAGCATCGCGAAGCTGCATCATCGCCGCCGCAAACTGAGCCTCCATCTGGCCTGTGCGTTCGAACAACTGCTTGTCCCGATACACATCAAGCGCTGCCAATCCCGCAGCAACCGCCAACGGGTGCGCCGAATAGGTATAGCCGTGATAAAGCTCAGGCAGATGCTCCGGCCCCTGCATCAGCGCTTCATAGATCCGGTCCTCCACCATCACGCCAGACAGCGGCACCGAGCCGTTGGTGATCCCTTTTGCAAACGTAATCAGGTTCGGCCGAACCCCGAACCGATCAGCCGCAAACGCACCGCCAAGCCGTCCAAAGGCTGTGATCACCTCATCGAAGATCAGCAGGATGCCGTGCTTCTCGGTGATCTTAGCTAACCGCTGCAAATAACCCTTGGGCGGCGGCAGGCACCCCGTTGAACCTGCGACCGGCTCCACAATCACCGCAGCAATGTTAGAGGCATCATGCAGCGCAACGACCCGCTCTAACTCATCAGCAAGCTCTTCACCCCACTCCGGCTCACCAACCGAAAACGCCTGTCGCTCCCGGTTATACGTCGACGCCAAATGATCGACACCCGGCAACATCTGCCCGAACGCTTTGCGGTTCCCCGGAATACCGCCGACAGCCATACCGCCAAACCCAACACCGTGATATCCACGCTCACGCCCGATAAACCGCGTCCGCTGGCCCTCGCCATTCGCGCGGTGATAGGCCAGCGCAATCTTCATCGCCGTATCGACGGCCTCGCTCCCGGAATTGGCAAAAAACACATGCTCCAACCCATCAGGAGCAAGCAGCGCCAACCGTGACGCCAGCTCAAACGCCTGCGGATGCCCGAACTGAAAAGCCGGCGCGTAATCCAATTCACCCGCCGCCTTTTGGATCGCCGAAACAATAGCCGGGTTCCCATGCCCCGCATTCACGCAATAAAGCCCCGAAGTTGCATCCAGAACCCGGCGCCCGTCCTCGGTAATGTAATGCAGCCCCTCAGCTCCAACGATCATGCGCGGCTGACGCTGAAACGCGCGGTTCGCCGTGTACGGCATCCAGTAGCTCGAAAGCCGATTCGGCCGTCCGTCTGTTGCTGAATCCACCATTGAGAAATCCATTTCCTATTGAGCCGACACCGAGAACAAAACAAATACCCTCAAAATGCCCAACCGTCGGCCAAAACCCTAAAAGCCCCGCAAAAAACCATACGTCTCAACCACTTGCTCGCTCAAGCCCCCTGCCCATAACGCACCCACATGCGCAAAGTTGGGGGTTGCCCCATTGCCGCCATCTCCGGGCCGCCGCCCATCCCGAATCTCAAGCGCATTTATCTCTCGTTAGCCGAATCGGCGTGGTATAGTCGTATCCGGGCGTCCTTGATTTGGTCCGGCGTTTGAGGAGGAACCCTGTCCAATGTTGATGAGCATAGTTGAAGAGTTGAGATCGGCGGCGATTTATCCCGAGCTCAGCGCAAAGCGTGTCCTCCTGTCCGGCCTTACGAGCCGCTGCGGCGTCGATATTGCCCGCGCATTTGCCGAGCGTTCCACGCGCCTTGTCATCCGGGCTGCTGAATCCTCTACCGAAATCGATGCGATTTCTGAAATCCTGGCACAAAACGCTCAAGAACTTCAGCTCTTCACGACAGAAGACATCGAAGATGACCGCTCCGCTGTCGCCTTTGCTCAAGGCTCAGCCCAGCAGGCTTTCGGCGGACTTGAAGCCGCAATCAACCTGATCGAGATCCACCCGGCTGATCTGGCAGGACGCGAAACACAGGACGCAATTGAAACGCTGGTCTCGGAAAAACTGCTCGCCCCGATGATGTCCGCCCGTGTCATCGCCAACCGCATGCAGTTGACGCTCACGCCCGGCACCATCCTTTACGTCGTCCGCGCGCCCGATCCGCAAAACGCCGAACAGCTCATCCTGCTTGAGATCGTTCGCATGACGCTCGCCACCATGGTCCGCGAGGAAGCCGCGAAATGGGCCGATAAAGGCATCTGCATCAACGCAATTGCGCCCGCGACAGACATCGAGACCTTCGAACCCGCCCTCATCGGCGAACCCGACATCGCCGCCCTGGCGCTTTACCTAGCATCCGAAAAAGGCCGCCAACTCTCCGGCCACCTCTTCGACAGCCGCCAGCAGGCCCATTGAACTAGTTTCGGTCGCACGTTGGTAATCCTCTGCGATAACCGCACCAAACCGCTAGCATTCCAAAAAATCGTCATCCCGCCGAAGGGCGGGATCTGTCAACGTTTCAGAATACTTCGAACCGATCCAAACTAATTTTGCATGGATAGATCCCCGCCTACGCGGCGATGACGGCGGCGGGTGTTTCTTGGGCCCGCAGCAAACCAACACTCGCCTGAGACTCCACAGCGCGGCCTCGGATGCCCGGTCATCCCGGGGCTTGTCCCCGGGACCCAGTTTCCGTCTAAGAGTCCGGCTTCGGAAACATCACACCAACGCCGCGCGAACAAACAAGCTTCTCGCCGTGCCGCACCCTGGAGCCCGGCAATAAATGCCGGGATGACAGTTCTCAGAAACCTCGACGCCTGCTATCTCCCAACAACGACCGAAGGCCAAGAAGGTGGAGATGCTGTGATGACAGAATCAAACAATCCCGTCGTCTGGGTTAGCGCAGCACCGATGGACTCGACGAGAAGAAGACAGTTCTCTGTTGACATCATCGAGAATGATGGTGAGCGCGGCATTGAAGTTCTAAACAGAATGACGGAACGCAAACCATTGAGTTTAGACGAGCTTCCGAAAACGTTTTATTCGAGGACCAGCCAGGACAACAAAAAGAGACCAGATATCTTTATGGCCAACGACTGGTGGATTGTCAGCGAAGCGTTCGCTGAAATTCTCATGCAGCACGACTTGGGCAACAATCAGCTCGCGAAAGTTGATTTGCTCAAGTCGAATAGAAAGACGCCAATCGAGGGCAGCTATTACTGCCTAACGCTTTCCGAGCATAAGCAGTCAATCAATCTAGATCTGTCGACCGGCACATATAAATTCGGCGAACAACACTGGCGACTAGAACTTACTGAAAACCGGCAGCACGACCAGGTGGCCTTGGGCCGCTCTGCTCTCTCCGGCCCGGATCTTTGGTTGGAGAAAGACTTCTACAGGGCGTTCTTCCTGAGCAAACGCCTCGCCACCGCACTCCGCGAAGCCAAACTCACCCGCTTCCTCAGCCTCTATCGCTGCCGCGTTTTAGCCGACGAGTAGAAGCGCTACTGCCCGCCTAATAATGGAGATGCCGTGCTAACGCTTCAAACAATCCCGCTAAAAACACCAAACCTGTGCGAATTTCTCCTTCTTTCCCCACTGATGATTGTTGTGCCATTCCTCACAGTTCTTGTTTTCCTTCGATCGAAAAACCGTTTCGAGAAATTTCTAGAGAAGCGGAATCCGGAGCTGATGGAAAAGAACTTGCCAGCACAGTTCAACAGATATCGTGAGATTTTCTCTCGAACAGACAGTGCGCTGAAGTGGCGGTACCGGTTGTTCGGGCTCGAAAGCGTCATAATCTTTATGGGCGGGTTTGTTATCGGTGTTATTTCGTTGGAGTACTTAACAGATCGCTGCCACTAGCCGTGCGGTCCGTAGAAAGTTTTTGCAGTGACATCCAAATCAGTCCAGGGCCAATACTCACAATTCCAAACGTCACGTGTGGCAACCCGACACGGCATCCGGGCAACGCTGAACTGCATGAGTAACAGCGAAATAGAAAGAAGTACTCTTGTGCGCCTGTTCTACCAACTCATCACAACCGCATTTTTGACTTTGACCGTTGTTGCTCTTGTGCCAGTCGCCATAATCGCTCACGGCATAATGACCGAGGTATTAGATAACTGGCATACCCCCGACATTACGAACGAACTGCTCAGTGAGAACCAGATCCGCCTATCAGACGTGGTTGGTGCAGACCGGATATGTGTGATGCAACCCAGTGACTACACCGTGCTCTTTGATCTGAAAAAGCGGTTTCCGACCTACACGATAAATCGAGGCAACAATCCAGAAGAACTCTATTGGTCCGTCGCCGCGATCCATGACACACAAAAGCATATCGTCATACATCTCGTGCAAAATCACAAAGTCAGGCTGAAAACCAAACTGGATGGAGATCAGTGCGGTATCGGTCTTCTAGCTGAGCGAACTACTGTCGAAGGAAAAACCTTCGTCACTGTTACTCGTGCGCCGTGACGTTCCAACGTCCCGGAGAAACGAGGGGCCGCTTAAGTACCCCCAACACTTCACGTGAAACATCTTTAAGTTGCATCAGCGCAAAGCTTAACGGCGCGAGTGAAGGCAAAAAGCAAGAAATTTTCGCATCACCCCGCCTTGACGCCGGACTCAGCCCGCCTTATCTACCCGCTCACGCACATTAGCACTCGCGAGGGGCGAGTGCTAATAGATGTGCTTCGGGGCCGGGATTAAGCCACTGAAATGGTGGTCTGGCCAGGCATTTCAAGGCGTCCGCACCCCGACACCAATTCCGATCAAGCCATCTGAACGGAGCTGACTTGTAATGAAATTTCGTCCACTCCACGATCGTGTCGTCGTGAAACGCGTCGACAGCGAAACCAAAACCGCTGGCGGCATCATCATCCCAGACACGGCCGCTGAGAAGCCGCAGCAGGGTGAAGTCGTAGCTGTTGGCCCAGGCGCCCGCGGTGACGACAACGAGATCGTCGCGCTCGACGTCAAAGCCGGCGACCGCGTCCTCTTCGGCAAATGGTCCGGCACCGAAGTCAAAATTGACGGCGACGACCTGCTGATCATGAAGGAAAGCGACATCATGGGCATCCTCGAAGGCTAAGCCTTCACTTCGGCCCTGATCCGCGACTTCCCCCATTCCCTTCCCAACTCAAGACGTAGGAGACATCCAATATGTCTGCAAAGGACGTCCGCTTCTCGACAGACGCCCGCGAGCGCATGCTCCGCGGTGTCGATACCCTCGCTAACGCTGTCAAAGTGACGCTCGGTCCGAAGGGCCGCAACGTCGTCATCGAAAAATCGTTCGGCGCACCACGGACCACCAAGGACGGCGTTACCGTCGCCAAGGAAATCGAACTTGAAGATAAGTTCGAGAACATGGGCGCTCAGATGGTCCGCGAAGTCGCTTCGAAAACGAACGACGTTGCCGGCGACGGCACCACGACTGCTACCGTTCTCGCTCAGGCCATCGTCCGCGAAGGCATGAAGTCGGTAGCAGCCGGCATGAACCCAATGGAC
Organism: Filomicrobium sp.; assembly: GCA_040219445.1. Taxonomy (GTDB): domain Bacteria; phylum Pseudomonadota; class Alphaproteobacteria; order Rhizobiales; family Hyphomicrobiaceae; genus Filomicrobium. The sequence continues at coordinate 690,728 of JAVJSM010000004.1, forward strand.
CTCAAGCGCGGTGTCGACAAAGCCGTCGCGCAGGTCGTTGAGTACATCGGCAAGTCGTCGAAGAAGGTTAAAGACTCAAGCGAAATCGCTCAGGTCGGCACCATCTCCGCAAACGGTGAAGCTGAAATCGGTTCTATGATTTCGGAAGCCATGCAGAAAGTCGGCAACGAAGGCGTCATCACGGTTGAAGAAGCCAAGTCGCTCGAAACCGAACTCGACGTTGTGGAAGGCATGCAGTTCGACCGCGGTTACCTGTCGCCATACTTCATCACCAACGCCGACAAAATGATCGCTGAGCTTGAGGACCCATACATCCTCATTCACGAGAAGAAACTCTCCAGCCTTCAGCCGCTGCTTCCAGTTCTCGAAGCTGTCGTCCAGACCGGCAAACCACTCCTCATCATCGCTGAAGACATCGAAGGCGAAGCTCTTGCAACCCTCGTCGTCAACAAGCTGCGTGGCGGCCTCAAGGTTGCTGCTGTTAAGGCTCCAGGCTTCGGCGACCGTCGTAAAGCCATGCTCGAGGACATCGCCGTTCTGACCTCTGGCCAGACGATCTCCGAAGACCTCGGCATCAAGCTTGAGAACGTCTCCATCGACATGCTGGGCCGCGCAAAGCGCGTCACCATCACGAAGGAAGACACGACGATCGTTGATGGCTCCGGCGACAAGAAAGACATCAACGCCCGCACTGCTCAGATCAAAGCGCAAATCGAGGAAACCACCTCGGACTACGACCGTGAGAAACTGCAAGAGCGTCTTGCAAAACTCGCTGGCGGCGTCGCTGTGATCCGCGTCGGTGGTGCGACCGAGGTCGAAGTGAAAGAGCGCAAAGACCGCGTCGATGACGCGCTCAACGCAACCCGTGCTGCTGTTGAAGAAGGCATCGTCCCAGGCGGCGGCGTCATGCTTCTCAAAGCAACGCAGAAAATCGACGTCGAAGGCGACAATGCCGACCAGGAAGCAGGCGTTCAGATCGTACGCCGCGCGCTCCAGGCTCCAATCCGCCAGATCGCCGACAACGCCGGTGTCGAAGGTTCGATCGTCGTCGGTAAGGTCCTTGAAACCAAAGACCTGGCCAAAGGCTACGACGCTCAGTCCGACGAGTACGTCGACATGGTCAAGTCGGGCATCATCGACCCAGCCAAAGTTGTTCGCACCGCACTCCAGGACGCTGCATCGATCGCGTCCTTGATGATCACGACGGAAGCTGCCGTCGCTGACGCACCGAAGAAAGATGCACCTGCTGGTGGCCCACCAGACATGGGTGGCATGGGCGGAATGGGCGGCATGGGCATGATGTAAGCCCAACAGCTCACAAAGCTTTTCAAACGAATGAACCGGCCGCGGAACTCCGCGGCCGGTTCTTTTTTGGATGCTGAGAAAGAAACATGCTGGCAGGCAAATCAATCGTTCGCCCGCCAGCAAACTTCATCGCATGAAGTGCAGGCTTAAATGCCCGCCACCATCGATGACGTCTTGAACTTCTTCCACGTCACCACGACTTTGGCGCCAACCCTGGTGCGGTTGTAAAGATCAACCACGTGGTCGTTATACATCCGAACGCATCCGCTCGAAGCCGCCTTGCCGATGGTCCACGGCGCATCTGTGCCATGGATCCGATAGAAGGTATGGCCGAGGTATAGAGCACGCACACCCATCGGATTATGCTTGTGCCCACCCGGCACATATGTCGGCAACCTCGGGTTCCGCTTCAGCATCGAACGCGTAGGACGCCACGGCGGGTTCTTCCGTTTCTGGGTCACCCGCAAAGTGCCATCCCAACGGGCGATATCCTTGGGCACGCCGATCGGATATGAAATCGCCTTACCGCGCCCGATAATCTTGTAAAGACGCCGATCGGCAAAGCTAACGATAATCGTCCCAGCACGCTCCGAAGTTTTGATCGAAACATGCTCCTTAGCGAGTTGCGAACCACCGAAGCTTTGGGCATTCGCAATATCGCTGAGAGGCAGCAACAAAACGAAGCCGAGCGGAATGATTAAGCTGCGCAAGGACAACTTAATCGGCCGCGCACCAAGTTCCTGACGCGCATCGCTAAGGGCCTTTGAGATCTTCTCCCAAAGCGCAGGCACCGTGTAGAAGTCCCCGGCACCTCGCAGTGCGATGACAAGACCTGCAGCAATCAAAGCGAACTCTCGTTTGATCGCGTTGAGATTACCGATCAGCGATTTGTCAAACGATAGCTTGCCTAGCATGTAGATCAGCATCATCACGATGACCACACCACCTGCGACACGTGCAGCACGACCCTCGACAAGCAATGCGATACCAGCTGCGATCATCAAAAGTGCCGGCATGCCGAACGTCTTGATGTTCGCCATTCCAGCAAAGAAACCACCAACCAGCAGCGTGACAGCAAGCGATAACCTGAGCAGGAGACCAAGCTGCGGCCATTCAACGGTAGGCTTCAACACGGATTGCCCGAAGAGACGGGCATCGAGACTTCGCGCGCCGGCCCCAAGGTTGAACAAGACAAACATCATGCCCGACAGCGTGATATCCCGGACCTGAACCAACAACGCCGGTGCGAGATAGGTCTTCTCAGAAACAGCGACCCCCGGGGTCAGGACCACCGGCAACGAGAACACAAACGTCCACAGCAGGAAGCCGTAGATTAGTGCCAGCGGTCTCACCAGAAAGCCAACAAGAAACGCAACGCCAGACAAAAGCTCGAACGTCGACAAGAACGTCAAAAACGCCCAAGGCGTAAACCAAGCCCCATCAGAGAAGAGATACTCCAGGAAGAACGTGTTGATGTAACCAGCTGGGCCCGTATAGAGCGCAACAATCGCATCGGACCGGGCAGGGTCGAGCAATTGGGAAAGCTTGCTCCAACCACCGATCACGAACACCAAGCCAAGACCAACGCGCAGAATAAGCGCCGTCGAGGCAGTCGTTACCCAAGCAGCTAGCTGATCGCCGGCTGCTGCTAGCGGCTGATCAGGCCGCACATCATTCGTACTCATGATTTAAGTTCGTCCTTTGCACACAGCCTCGACGCGCGCAGGCAAAGCCCGCGCCGCAGAAGACTGCAAAACCGAGAAGTTCAGTCGATTAAAGTCGGTGCAAAGGAATCAATCGGGGGGGCGGCGGATCGACCTCAGGCTCGTGAGAATCCCATGCTTCAACGATTGCCACAGGGCGCAACCTGGAAGCGGCAAAATCCTCACATACGAAACCGGTCGTACCACCCAGAGCATGAAGACTCTGACCGCTACAAACCGATGAGCGCAAGCAGGCACAGTGCTTTTTTATGGAGTTGCGAATCTCACGAACATCCAGGGCGTTCGTGACACCGGATGACGCGCGCAGTTCGAGAAGCTCTCGCTCAGCCCCCGCTTGTGCGGAAGCCAGCGGAAGGATCGCCAACATCAAAATCAACAATGTTAATAGCTGGCGCATGCGCCCTCGAAAGTTGCCCGACGTCCCTGACACAATGAACGTGTTTGCAAACGAGAGGCAAATCAGATCGGCTCACACGTGCGTGAATTGAGCTCTAGAGAATTGCTTAACGGGTGTTTTACAAAAGACAGAGTGGGAAAAGCCACACCGTTTGAAACAAACAAGGCCACCGACAATCTCGGTGGCCAGCGCCGACAACTATTGAAAAATCCCGCGTCCCTTACCGAGACCTGACGTCAATATGGCCTCGCAACACCCAAGGGACGCAGGGCAGGTTCCAAACAGGCAAGCCAGGAGGCAGCTTAGCGCCCGTTCGGATTAAAACTCACTCCAAGGTTAGCGCTTAGCGCACGCGGTCAACTGCTGCTGTCTTTCTTGCGCAGCAGACTTCCACTCATCCGGCGCAACACCCTTGCACCACTGCAAGTGACGACCAAGATCAGCGTGCCAGGCAACGCCGTTGAAACCACACTTCAGACGCTCGTTTTCCTGCTGCTGTTTCAGCGCAGTCGCGGCGTACCATTTACATGTAGATTGTGCCTGTGCGGCGGCCGCGAACGCAAACTGAGCGGCCAACGCCGCCATGACGAGATAGGCTGTTTTGGTCGCAAACACCGTGTTTTCTCCTTCCGCGGCTCCATCCAAACTTCGCGCCAAAAACGCAAAAAAGTTCAGAACAAAGCCCCCAAGCACTGTTGTCGATCCCCAGTGATGATCAACATCGGCCGTAAGCTTAGCAAATCTACGTAGAGAACAACGCTAGAACGTTAAGATTGCTAAACTTTCTCGGCACATATGCCAAAAAGCATCACCACCAATACAGACAATCTAGCTTGCGCGATATGAACCCTCACTGAATGGCTTCAGAAGAAAGTCCACTCGGCGGCATTTGCTCGAAAATACGGGTCTTTTCACCACCATCTCGGCGCGAAGGCAGATATTGGAACGTCTCCGCACTGGCCGCCATCCACGGGTCCTGGAACCGTTTATCGTTGGACCCACTCAGCAATTCACCTTCCTTGAGCGAGGGGTATAGCTGGGCAAAGGTCACATATTCCTGCTGCGAAACCCGACGATAAAGATGTTCGGGTGCCAGATCTCCCGGGCGCGATAAGCCTGCAGCAGCCACCAATTCCGCCAAGGCTTCGACCGTTGCCTTGTGGAAGTTCGCCACACGTTTTGCCTTGTCACGCACCACAATGGCCCGCCACCGTGATGGATCCTGTGTCGTAACACCAACCGGGCATTTGCCTGTATGGCAGGTTTGAGCCTGGATACACCCAACCGCAAACATGAAGCCACGGGCTGCATTGCAATAATCTGCGCCCAGCGCCATCACGCGAGCCATATCAAAGCCGGAGATGATCTTCCCACTGGCACCGAGCTTAATGCGATCACGTACGCCAGCTCCGACAAGCGTATTGTGCACAAACGAAAGACCATCGCGCAGCGGCATGCCGACGTGATCGGCAAATTCAAGCGGCGCTGCGCCCGTCCCACCTTCCTTGCCATCAACAACGATAAAGTCCGGCGTCACACCCGTCGCCAACATCGCTTTGACAATGGACATGAACTCCCACGGATGCCCAACACAGAATTTGAAGCCAACCGGCTTCCCGCCCGAAAGATGCCGCAAGCGCGCAATGAAGAGCATCATCTCCATAGGGGTGGAAAAGGCACTGTGAAATGCAGGTGACACGCAATCCCGGTCGCGAGGAATGCCACGCGCACGGGCAATCTCCGCATTGATCTTTGCCTTTGGCAAAACGCCACCGTGCCCGGGCTTAGCACCCTGGCTCATCTTAATCTCGATCATCTTGACCTGATCGAGCTGAGCTACTTCAGCAAACTTATCGGGACAAAACTGGCCGTGCTCATCACGGCAACCGAAGTAACCCGAGCCGATCTGCCAAACGAGATCGCCGCCATGCATCGTATGATATTCGCTTACAGAACCTTCACCGGTCGTATGCGAAAACCCGCCAATCTTTGCGCCCTTGTTAAGAGCCCGCACAGCGTTGGGGCTTAAAGCACCAAAGCTCATCCCCGAAATGTTGAGAAGCGAAGACGAATAAGGCTGCTTGCAATCCGGCCCGCCCACCTCAATACGCAATGGCTCATCATTCACAGACTTCGGAGCCATTGAATGGGTGACCCACTCAAAGCTGTCCTGGTAGACTTCGTACTGTGTCCCGAATGGACGCTTATCGAGCTGCTTTTTGGCGCGCTGATATACAATCGCACGTTTGTCACGACTGAACGGAAGCCCGTCCTTCTCGCCTTCAAAAAAGTACTGCCGCATCTCCGGGCGGATCTTCTCGGAAATAAATCGCAGATGCGCCAGGATCGGGTAGTTGCGCAGGATCGCGTGCCGCGCCTGCATGACATCGCGCAGCCCGAGCAGCGAAAGTCCCGCAAACACCACGAAAGGCACAGCAATAAACAACGCGAATTCGGGCCATATCGCAAACGCTACAGCGCAGACGACCGTCATCGCCATCGAAAGCGTCAAAGGCAGATTACGAGTTTCGAAAGGCGCAAGGAGAAAATGCATCGCAACTTTCCTTTTTTGGCCATCGCCCGAGTTGTCTAGTGAGTTACGACCATGCAAACCACCGGGATCACCAACGATTATAGCCCGTTTCTTGCGTTGTTTTTGTGAAACTGTGCGCACTGCTCGTCCTCACTTGATGTGTTTCTAACGCACCGCACACAGAAATCGGCAAAGTGCGCCTTGAAGCGCAGCTGACATTCGGGAGAGCATCCTTGTTGAGTCGTTCCCGAACCTTATCCAAGCCACAGATGCCATGGTCGCCGCTGAAACGAGCGAGCTTTTCACCGACAATCAACCCACCCTGGAGGACGCCAAGCGCGTTCTCCAGTCCGTGTTTGGCTACAAGGCCTTCCGCCTGCAGCAGGAAGGAATCATCTCTGCTGTCCTCGCAGGAGAGGACTGCCTGGCGCTGATGCCAACTGGCGGCGGGAAGTCGTTGTGCTACCAGATCCCGGCTTTGCTTCGCCGGGGTTGCGGTATCGTCGTCTCACCGCTCATTGCGCTAATGCAGGATCAGGTCGACGCGCTCAACCAGCTTGGGCTCAAGGCCGCATTTCTAAATTCAACACTATCCTATGACGAACAGCGCGACGTGGCTGACCGGCTTCGCAGAGGTGATCTCGATCTCCTCTACGTGGCACCCGAGCGCCTCGTTCAGGACCGCATGCTTGATCTCATCTCGGCTTGCGACATCTCACTATTCGCCATCGACGAGGCTCACTGCGTCTCACAATGGGGCCATGACTTCCGACCCGAATACCGCCAGCTAAAAACACTCGCCCAGCGCTTCCCGAGCATCCCACGCATTGCACTTACAGCGACCGCTGACGAACGGACGCGTGATGAAATCATCCGTGAACTAAATCTGGAACATGCCCAGCACTACGTCTCCAGCTTTGACCGCCCCAACATTCGCTACAAAATGGCTGAACTTGGCGGCTCGTCCGCGCGCGAAAAGCTCTGGAAGTTCATCTCCGCCGAACACGCTGAAGATGCTGGCATCGTTTACTGCCTCTCGCGCCGCAGCGTTGAAGAGACAGCCGCCTGGCTTACCCGCAAAGGCCGCACCGCCCTGCCCTATCATGCCGGCATGCCCGCTGAAGAGCGGGCTTCAACCCAATCACGCTTTCTCGCCGAGGACGGCCTCATCATCTGTGCCACCATCGCCTTCGGCATGGGGATCGACAAACCCGACGTGCGCTTCGTTGCCCACCTGAGCCTGCCTAAATCCGTTGAGGCTTATTATCAGGAAACCGGACGAGCCGGACGCGACGGCGAACCCGCCAATGCCTGGATGGCCTATGGACTGCAAGACATCATCCAGCAGCGCCAGTGGATCGAAGCAAGCGAAGGCTCAGAAGACTATAAGCGCGTCCAGCGACAGAAACTCGACGCCCTAATCGGCATGGCAGAAGTTGTCGGCTGCCGACGGCAAACTCTGCTGGCCTACTTCGGCGAACATCAGCCAAAGCCTTGTGGCAACTGTGACAACTGCCTCGACCCTCCCACCACGATCGATGGAACGGTGCCAGCTCAAAAGGCGCTCTCGGCTGTTTACCGAACAGGACAGCGTTACGGCGTCGGCTATGTCGTCGACGTCCTGACCGGCCAAACAAACGAACGCATCATTCGAAATGCACACGATCAACTCGCCGTCTACGGCATCGGCACGGAACTTGACCCAAAAGACTGGCGTTACTTATTCCAGCAATTGGTCGCCGCGGGTCTGCTGGTCGGTGATTGCGAGGGCTACGGCACCCTGTCGCTCAGCGAAAGCGCGCGGCCGCTGCTTCGTGGCGAAGAAACCTTCCGCATGCGCGAAGCCAAGAAGACGATCGGTTCCCGCAGCACAAAACGGACGCGCGGTGACAAATCTAAGAAGACGCCACCCGTCTCACCGGAAAACGCGGCCCTGTTTGAAGACTTGCGTGCCTTGCGCGCCGAGCTTGCCGAAGACGCAAGCGTGCCGCCCTATGTCATTTGCCATGACCGCACCCTTGCCGAATTGGCAGAAAAACGCCCGGCAAATAAAATGCAACTCGCAGATATCAGCGGACTTGGCACCACGAAGATCAAACGCTATGGCGACGCATTTTTGGGTGCAATATCCGGCAAGCCCAAACACCCGCTGCTCGAAAACAATCTCTCGACCACAATTAATACGACGCTGGCGCTACACATCGAAGGATACGAGGCCGAGACCATCGCCCGCAAACGCGACCTGCAGCTGACAACGGTTTACGGACACTTTGCCGAAGCCATCGAAGCAGGCCTCATTACTACGGAAGATGTAATCCAAATCGAACCCGAAGCCATCGACGAGATCCACGCCGCATTCGAAGACTGCGAGACGTTAGAAACCGGCGAACTAAAAGCTGCCCACGCCGCTCTGGATGCCCGCTACGACCTCGGCGTTTTAAAATGCGTCCTGGCCGAATTGATTTGAGCCGCACACCCCTTCCGGATGCACGGCCCATGCCTTCTTATCATCTCACTGGAATGAGCCAGCCTTGGCCGATCAATCCTTCAAGCCACCGCAGAAGCGCTGGATACGTTCGCAAGCTTCTTTAAGCGCCTCGGTTGAAGTCGCGTAAGAGATCCGGAACGCAGGCGACGATTCAAATGCCGCCCCGTGAACACACGCCACGCCTTCTTCTTCCAACAGCGTTGTGACGAAGTCCTCGTCACTCTCGATCTTTTTGCCGCTTGAACTGGTTTTGCCAATCGCACCAGCGCAAGACGGGTAAACGTAAAAGGCACCTTCTGGTTTCGGACACGTAATGCCCGAAGCTTGGTTCAGCATCGACACAACCAGATCTCGACGCTCGACAAAAATCTTGTTGTGCTCGTCAATGAAGTCCTGCGGGCCGTTCAGCGCTTCAACAGCCGCCCACTGCGTGATCGACGTCGGGTTGGAAGTCGATTGCGACTGCAGCTTGCGCATAGCACCTATCAGCTTTTCAGGACCTCCCGCAAAACCAAGGCGCCACCCCGTCATACAATAGGCCTTTGACAAGCCGTTCAGAGTCAGCGTCCGCTCGAAAAGCTTCGGCTCAACCTGTGCAGGCGTACAGAAAACGTGGCCATCATAGATAAGGTGCTCGTAGATATCGTCGGTCAGAACCCAGACATGCTCATTCTGCACCAGCACATCGGTGAGCTTTTTCAAGTCATCACGCGAGTAAGCCGCCCCCGATGGGTTCGATGGCGAGTTAAACAAGAACCACTTGGTTTTCGGCGTGATTGCTTTTTGCAACTCATCTGGCTGCAACCGGAAGCCATTCTCCATCGTTGTCGGCACAAACACCGGCGTGCCGCCACCCAGCAAAACGATGTCGGCATAAGACACCCAGCATGGGGTCGGGATGATCACTTCATCGCCAGGGTTGAGCGTCGCCAATAGGGCGTTGAACAACACCTGTTTGCCACCCGTACCAACCGAGATCTGGTTGCGCGCATAATCGAGCGAGTTGTCCCGCTTGAATTTGGCAATGATCGCATCTTTCAACTCTGGGATACCGTCAACATCCGTATAGCCCGACTTGCCCGCATCAATTGCCCGTTTGGCAGCATCCTTGATGTTGTCAGGTGTATCGAAATCCGGCTCGCCTGCGGACAAAGCGATAATGTCCCGCCCCTCGGCTTTCAAAGCCCGCGCCTTGGTGGCGACTGCAATGGTTGCGGATGGCTGAATACGGTTGAGGCTGTCGGCAAGGAAGCCCATGAGCGTTGGCCTTTCTGAGCGGATGAAGTTCCTAGAAAATGGTTCGCACTGCATCATGGCTGGGCAATCAAACTCAACAGCTAAGATCGAGCGGAAACCGCCGCAAGCTACCGCCGCGACGACGGCGCTGCAACCGTCAGTTACATCTAATATGTCTGAAACCCCAAAGCCACACGCCATCAAGCTCGCGTTTACGTGACCACAATCATCGCCGGGTTGCCACAATCCAGACCAAGCATCGCCATATCGCGCATGTCCTTTGACGGTGTGGTGATTCACGCGACACGCCCAGGCGTTTGAAAAGCACGGCGAAAGCAGGGAACTTAGGGGAAAACGATGACGCAGATGACGTCGCAGGAAATCCAGCGGATGGCCCGGGACTTCCTCGTTGGATTGGCGGTTTTCTCAGCCGTCGCTTTTTTCATCCTTGATGGTCGAGGTCCAAATGACCTGCCCAACCACTTCACCGGAGCGCTGTCGATAGACGCAAACGCTGCAGAACCCTCTCGTGACCCATCCACATCTTGGTTACCCGACCCGGGCATCACAGCCAAAGCCGCTGAGCCCGCAGAAGCCGATACGTTCCGAAACACCCACGGCTGGACCGCACTTGCAGTGATGGCCATGATGTTTGCCATGCTCTACGCGTTCAATTTGGCCCTGTTTCGCCGGTTTTTCGTGCGTCAGCGCGCCGTTCGGACTTCAAGATATCCACGACGATAAGAACAACTGCACCAAACCCTTGGGAATCTGATTAGCAACCCCATATAGTAGTGTTGATTATGCGACAAAACAGATTTGAGGGAACACCATGCCTTTAACGCATCATCACAAGGCGAAAGCGTTATCCGTGAAGTTTGCCGGTGTTGCGTTCGCTTTGCTGGCAGCCACGGGTTCGGTCTTGTGGATTGGCAATGGTGCGCTTGAATCCCAGTTCGAAACGGCGTTTTCCAAACATAAATCGGTTGATGCGACCGTTGTTACGCATGTGGCCCAAGAGGCACCCATCGCTGGCAGTGAGGATTTTTGGTTAGGCGATGCCCACCACCGCAACACAACACCAGTTGCCTGGAAGACCACACGCTCGCTTGCCCCTGGAGACAAAGTCACCATGGCGGCAAACGGCACGAAACGCATACTGGAAGTTATTGCAGTCAAATCGCTCAATGCCGAGACTGTCACCGGCACCACCGGATCAGCGCGCTTGATGCTAATTACGCTGCGCCCAGAAAACGGCGACAACCGTTCTGATATGCACATTCTGATAAACGAGAACGACGAACTTGCTCCATTGGCAAAACTGAGCGAAGCGGCTCGCGCGCTTTAAGGCCGATGTGTTGCCCGGCTCAGGGGCCGAAACCTCATTTCGCGCATATGTGGTTTCTGTGCGACGGCTGGCTTCAGCTCGCGTCTGCGCTAAACCGTTTTCTGGACAAGCGTTTTCTGGTCCGATAAACCCAAAAACGGACTTCAAGTCTAAGTAGAACGCGAGCCAGCCATGCGTCTAAACCCGCCAACTATCGTCATTTTCCTGATCTCGTTGATCCTTGCGGGATTGGCAATAATCACCAAAATGGGCTTCATTCCGATCCCCCGATATGTGCCGCATCAAGAGTACTGGCTGGCGATGACCGCCTACTTGACGCTGATGGTAGGCAACATCGTCCGCGGTCTATAAAAGTTCGCTCTACACCCGCGACCGTGCGGACGTGCTAAACGGTGATTTGCTGCGCCCGCTCAAAAATGCTGTCGTTGGAACGGTAACCGCCTAGGCCGAAAGCGTCGAATTCGTCGAAATGGCCTCCTACAGAAATACCAAGCTCGCGCAACACTGAATTTATCGGCCAGAGTGTTTTAGGCCTGCCAGCACCATCACCACTATTCGCCAGCGTCATAGGCCCAAGAACAAGTTGGCCGCCACTCCACAGCACTCCGCTTTGCTCGCCCATCCCGCCAAAATACTCAGTTTCCAAGTAACCGAGCTTGGCCTGCGAAGATGCACGCCCGGCAAAAGTCATATCGCCGGTTGAAAGCCTAGGGCCGGTTTCCGCCCACTCCCCAGTGCCAACCTGAGCATGCAAGTCGTCTTGTAGATCGTCTGTAAAAGGGACGATAAAGACCGAGGCATTAGGCGCTAATGCAAACACCTTGGCGTGCCTAGAAGCCTCCAGAAACGGTCTCAAAGAAATCAACGCCCCGGCAAAAACACGTACCGAATGTCCCACTCCCGCAAGCCCTCACCGTCACACTACCAAGTCGCAAACCCGCTCAAGTACACATGAGCAAATTTAGAAGCGCATCACCATTCAATCTGCTTCTTGTCGCGGAAAAAGCCTGCTGTGGGACCAGTCTCGGGTAGCGTCGCTAACCAGACGGCCGTTTCAGCTCCTTCTTCAACGCTACGCATCGCATCCGCGCCGCCCATATCAGTGCGAACCCAACCTGGGCACATCGTGTTTATCTTGATGTTGGCCTCACCCACATCAGCAGCAACGGTAACGGTCAGTGCATTAAGGGCAGCCTTCGAAACCCGGTATCCGGTAAACCCAGCCCCCATTTCAGACAACTGTCCGAGGCCCGACGACATATTCACAATGCGCCCGTAACCCGCTTCCTGCATCAGCGGAAGGACCTCCTGCATCGTAAGGAAAGGCCCCAACGTATTGGCTTCAAAAGTTTGGCGGAAACGTTCTGGCGTTACAGCCAAAATCCCCTGAGCCAAACCATCGTCGGAGCGGTCAAGCAAAACACCGGCGTTATTGATCAGAATATCGATGCGCCCAAACAAATGCTGCACATGATCGACCGCAGCTTTGACACTATCTGGATCGGTCACATCAAGCTCAACGATAACCGGCTCTAAACCCTCCGCAGCAAGACTCGCCGCAGCAGCCTCACCTTTTTCTTTGTCCCGCGATCCAAGCGCCGTCATCACGCCAAGTCTGGACAACTGCTTGACGATCTCCAACCCGATGCCCCGGTTACCCCCGGTCACCAAAGCGATACGCGTTTCCGCCATCTGCCTCTCCCCAAGCAATCATTTTCGTTTCCAAGAAGAAACTACGCCAAACGGCGGCGCGATGTAACCAGCCACCACGCTTTGCAACGTTTCAAAATGAGCGCCGGACCAAGGCTAGATTTACCAAGACCGAACTTCGAGTTGCTGGAATACGAGCGGGTTAACAACTTTGCAGGGCATTTGATCATTTTAATTGAACATCCGTTAGCCAGGCCTGCGCAAGCACCGGCCAACCGGCTCTGAAATACTGGAACAAATAACGAGAAGAAGAAGTCAGGATCAGAAAGATGAAGCGCTTCGTTCGAAAAAAGTGGCACGAGTTCGTATATGCCCAACGCGGAAAAAACGGCAGCGTACTCATACTGTTTGCATTGTCGGCAATGATCCTTCTGGCCGTAAGCGCGCTGGCGGTCGACTTCGGGCTCGCATATTCGCAGCGCGACAAATTGCAAAGAGCAACGGACGCTGCAGCGCTCGCCGCGGCCACACTTCTGGATGCATCCGATAGCGAACGCAAAGACCGCGGACAGCGTGTGTTTGAAGCCAACTACACGACCGCTGGCGCGCTTCTCTCGTTGGATATTGAAGGAACAGAGCCCAATAACCGCTTCGTCAACGCCACCGTAGACCGCTCGTTACCAACACACATCCTACCGCTCTTCGGCCTGCCCAACATCGATCTAAAAACGCAGTCGCGATCGCCAATCCCAAGAGTGTTGAACGTCGAAGTCGCGATGGTGCTTGATTACTCCGACTCGATGATCACGAACTCAAAGTATGTCCGCATGCGTGATGCCGCTCTGGCAATGATCGATAGCGTTTCCCTTAACGGAGAAAACAGCCGTGCGAGCTTCGCTGTTGTACCATTTGCCGCAATGGTGAAGGCTAACCTGCCCATGTGGGCGCTACGTTCGGATGCAACTTCTACCGAATGCACACAGGACCGCCGCGCACCTTACAACGCGGAAGAAACCGCACCGTCCGTTACCAACGATACCAAATGGGGTGAAGTGACCAGCGGTCACTCGTGCAGCGACATGGGAAGTCTGGGACTCGACGTCATTCCGCTGACCAACAATCACCAGTGGGTGAAAGACAAGATCGCGGCGATGGAACCATACAAGTGGACGCACATTGCACTCGGCGCAGAGCTTGGCTGGCAAATGATATCGCCGACAGGCGTTTACGGTGGCGCAAAGGCATACGACACCAACAAGACAATAAAGGTCGTGATCCTGTTAACCGATGGCATGCAGACAGCGCCGGGCTGGGGCACAGACGGTACAAAATCAGTTATCAACGCCGAGAAAAACCTGATCAACCTCTGCAACGGCATGAAAGCCAAAGAGGTCAAGGTGTTCACGATTGGCTATGACCTAAGCGACACCCACACCAAGGATTTGCTGAAAGACTGCGCCAATGCAGGCAAGTTCTATGACGCGAGCGACGTCAACAGCGGTTTGATGGCCACGTTCACGGATATTGGTGAGCAAGTGCGCGAGGAGATGGTGCGGCTAAGCGAATAGGCCCGCAACCACGCAAGAAATACGCACTATGAGTAGCAGTCTGACAGGCTTCAGCCGGGCTAGAACATGCCTATGGCAAGCCGCGCTTCATCAGACATCCGGCTCATGTCCCAAGGCGGGTCGAAGACCAAATTGACTTTGACCTCACCGACCCCTGCAACGGAACCAACCGCATTTTCCACCCAACCCGGCATCTCGCCAGCAACGGGGCAACCTGGGGCCGTTAGTGTCATGTCGACATCGACCTGCCGTTCATCGCCAATGTCAATCCGGTAGATGAGCCCCAATTCGTAAATATCGCAAGGAATCTCAGGATCGTAGACCGTCTTGAGCGCCGCGATGATATCGGATGTCAGCTGGTCGATTTCTTCAGCCGAAAGTGCTGATCCCGGGACCGGCGTCCCACCTTCAGCAACAGTTGGCGGCGCGGCAGCAGGAGCCGGTTGAGCCGATGGCTCGGTGCCTGCTGAAGCGCTGCTGCTTTCTTTCTCCACCAACGGATCATCCCCCAAAGAAACGGCGGTCGCTTCACCCAAATCTCTGCTGCTATCGATCATCCAAAAAACTCCTTGGCATGAACCAACGCGTCTGCCAACGCATCGACCTCGGCCCGGGTATTATACATAGCGAAAGATGCACGGCACGTCGCCGTGACACCCAAACGCTCCATTAAGGGTTGCGCACAATGATGTCCGGCCCGCACCGCGACACCCGACCGGTCGATGATGGTTGCGATATCATGCGGGTGCAGCCCATCGATTGAGAAGGATACAATAGCGCCCTTCCCTGGTGCCGTACCATAGATCTTCAGCCAATCGAACTCACTCAAGCGCTCATGCGCATAGCGTTGTAGCATCGCTTCGTGCTTTGCGATGTTGTCTCGCCCCACTTGCATCATGTAGTTGAGCGCAGCACCTAGCCCGATCGCTTCTATGATCGGCGGCGTCCCGGCTTCAAACCTATGTGGCGGTTGCGCATAGGTGACCTTGTCAACGGTCACCGTATCGATCATCTCGCCGCCGCCCTCGTAGGGCGGCATGCGTTCAAGATGCTCTTTCCTGGCGTAAAGCACGCCAATGCCTGTCGGCCCGTAGGTTTTGTGACCGGTGAAGACGTAGAAGTCGCAGCCAAGTTCGCGAACATCAATCGGCTGATGCACGGCCGCCTGACTACCATCAACCAGCACCAGGATCCCGCGCTCATGTGCGGCCTGAACCACTTGGCGGATCGGCACAACGGTGCCGAGCACATTCGACATCTGCGTAATCGCCACCATCTTCGTGCGCGGCGTCAAAAGCGAAATGAACTCATCGAGTAGGAACTCACCGTTGTCCGCAACCGGCGCCCATTTGAGCACAGCTCCATTACGCTCCCGGTGATAATTCCAGGGTACGATATTGGAATGGTGCTCCATGATCGATAGAACGATCTCGTCACCCTCGCCGATGATCATTCCACCACACGACTGAGCAACCAGATTGATGGCCATCGTCGCATTGCGCGTGAAGATGATCTCATCCGTCGAACCCGCATTGAGAAAACGGCAAACGGTTTCGCGCGCTTCCTCATATTTTTCCGTTGCGGCATTCGAGAGGTAATGCATACCCCGGTGCACATTCGCGTAGTCGAAGCGATAGCTGTGATCCATCGCATCGAGCACGGATCTTGGCTTCTGGGCGCTCGCACCGTTGTCGAGATAGACAAGCGGCTTGCCATAGACTTCACGGAATAGAATTGGGAAATCCGTGCGGATGTGGTCGACATCGTACGTCGACTTGCTCCGGTCCTGTTTCAAGCTGATGTCGGAGTCTAAACCCAACCCCATTCTAATCCTCACAGTCTATCGCAAAACGCGAACAGGGTCTTGAACCCAGTTACCCGGGAGCATCTCAATCAAAACGCTCCCAGGCTAAGCACTGACATTACACCAAACCCGTAAGCTTAGTCATTCGCATGTAGCCACAAGCGGCCAAACGCCATGAACGCTTCGCGGATGTCTTCATCCTCAATCTTCTCAACGGCTTCGCCAATGAACGATTCAATCAGAAGCACGCGCGCGATGTCTTCTGGAATACCGCGAGAGCGGCAGTAGAACATCAAGTCATGATCTAGCTCGACGCACGTCGCACCATGTCCACACGCGACGTCATCAGCGAAGATTTCGAGTTCCGGTTTGGAATCGAACTCTGCATCGGGCGACAACAGCAAAGCCTGAGACATCTGTTTGCCATCGGTCTTCTGAGCAATCTGCTTGACGATAATCTTTCCCTGGAAAATTCCACGGGCGTTATCGTCTAGAACGCCTTTGAAAAGCTCCCGGCTCTCACACGATGGAACCGCATGCTCAACGACCAGCGTCGTATCGATGTGATCCTGGTTCCGGCCAAGGAAAACGCCCGACAAATCAAGCCGCGCGTGTTCTCCACCAAACGTCACAAAGATCTGTTGTCGGGCCAATCCTACGCCCTGCGTCAACTGGAAGCCGTCATACTCAGACTTCTCACCCAGATGTACGGCCCAGTTCCCAAGATGGGTCACATCACGACCGTCATCTGCTGAACACTTGGCATGCGTTACTTTGGCTTCGTCAGCGACGTTAATGCGCGTAGCGGCATTTGCTTGCCCGGAAGACGCACTCCCCGGCAGACTGACAAAAGCTTCGATGATCTGAACTTCCGCGCCTTTGCCGACCTCAATAACATTGCGCACTGCTGTGAACATCGCATCACCGCCTGCACGCATGTAAACGAGGAGCAGCGGCTTCGAGACTTTCGCGCCGTCCTCCACGTGAACAACAGCGCCATCCGTCGTGTAGGCCGTGTTGAGCGCAACAATCACATCCTCACGCGCAGCACTCTCGCCGAAGTCTGAAAGCAAGCCGTGGCTTTCACCGCCAGCTGCATCAAGTTTGCCAGCCAAGCTCTCAACCGTCACGCCGGCTTGCGCCTCGACACTCGAAAGCTCTGGGCGGTAGGCACCGTTCACAAACACGCACCGCTGAGCGTCCAGATGGGCGAGCGGCCCAAGCGCAACGATTACGTCCGCAACCGTCACCGGAGTTGCATCGCCGATGCGAACTGGCAATGCCTCTTTGATGGCATTCCGCAGGTCGGTGTACTTCCATTCTTCAATACGCCGATGCGGCAAACCACGCTCACGAAACTTCTCATGCGCGGCCTGACGGATTTCAAGAACATCAGCGCCACCAGGCAGACGGTCACGCTGGTTCTGGAAGTCCTGGTCCAGCGACGTTTCCGCTTTCGTTTTCATCACAGCCACACTCATTCGCGCCTCCTGAGCGCTTTGTCATTTCTATCGGCAAGGCATCCCATCGGCGCACCAAGCTCCGCTCCATCGCAGAAGCGGAGCATGGCGCAAGCCAAATGCCTTAAGCGGCTTTCTCACCAAACTCTGCGTAACCCGACTGCTCCAGCTCAAGCGCCAGATCTTTGCCGCCCGAGCGCTGGATCTTGCCATGCGCCAGAACGTGCACCTTGTCTGGAACGATGTGGTTCAACAGGCGCTGGTAGTGCGTGATGACAAGCATCGAACGATCAGCGGAACGAAGCGCATTAACGCCATCGGACACCACCTTCAGCGCATCGATATCAAGGCCAGAGTCGGTCTCATCCAGAACACACAGCGTTGGCTCAAGAAGCGCCATCTGCAAGATCTCGGAGCGCTTCTTCTCGCCGCCCGAGAATCCGACGTTGACCGGACGCTTCAGCATCTCGATGTCAATGTTGAGATCGGCCGCCTTCTGCTTCACGAGCTTCATGAATTCCGGAGTCGTCAATTCTTCCTGATCACGTTTCTTGCGAAGCGAGTTCACAGCCGTACGCAGGAATGTCAGACCTGCAACGCCGGGGATTTCCATTGGATATTGGAACGCGAGGAATACGCCCGAGGCAGCGCGCTCATCCGGGTCCATTTCAACGATGGACTCGCCGTTCCAAAGGATGTCGCCCTCAGTCACTTCATAATCGTCGCGACCGGCAAGGATGTAAGCCAGCGTAGACTTCCCAGAGCCGTTCGGGCCCATGATGGCATGAACTTCGCCCTTCGGAATAACAAGATCGATACCCTTCAGGATCGGCTTATCTTCCTCAACAATTCTGGCGTGTAGGTTTTTAATTTCGAGCATTTCTCTCAACTCCGATCAGTCGATTTTCTGCAGTCGGTTTATTGACGTCTTCGTTTCCGTGGGGGCCGCGAGGATCAGTCCTTGCCGCTTTCTTCCATAATTTCGCGGTAGGGTTTGCCATTCCACCGCCACATCCACTCACCGTCCGTTTTCCGCTTGGCAAACTTGGTGAACTGCCAAACCGCATAAAGAACGGCCAGAACCCAGATCACGATACCAACGAGCCTCGTGTCGTCGGATAGTGACAAGATCCAAGGGACCGATACGAGCGGCAGCATGATTGCGAATGCGGCCGTCGCCACGAAGCCTTTCCAGTTACTCGGCGTCGCTCCGTAGCCATGGCGCTTCGGCACAAACCAGTAATCGCCGTCGTGTTCCTGGCTCATCAACCGAAGTACCTCTTCGGACCTCGAGTGACTTCACCCTGGGCCCATTCAAACACCTGAGACATCACCTCGTCGTAGAAGCGTTGATCCAACACTGGGCACTCACGGTTCGGATGCATGATCTTGCCGCCGACAACGACGCTCATGTCATCCCGCGCGCGGATCGTGAAGGTCCGCCGCCCCTGAACGAACTTCAAAGGCTTGCCCGACTCGCCATCGACAAGAACACCGAGAACATCGAGACGGTCGAGATCGCCTTCGTCTTCAAGCCAATCACCAATCGCCTCAACGACATCCTGCATCCGTTCCAAACGATAGAGCGCCTGGAACTCCTGCACCTCGGTCTCGTAGACCCGCGCCGATGCATTGGCATCGATCTCCAGCTGTCGAATGATAGCGTTGTTACGCTCGCTACGCTGTACCATCAGTCCTGGGCTCCCTACCCAACCGAGCCTTCGAGAGAAATCCCGATCAGCTTTTGCGTTTCCGCCATGAACTCCATCGGCAGCTGCTGCAGGACGTCACGTACGAAGCCATTGACAATCAACGTCACAGCTTCTTCCTCCGACAAGCCGCGCTGCATGCAGTAGAACAGCTTGTCATCGGAAATCTTCGACGTCGTTGCTTCGTGCTCGAAATGCGCCGTTGACGTTTTCGCTTCGATGTAAGGCACCGTGTGCGCGCCGCACTTATTGCCGATGAGCAAAGAATCGCACTGCGTGAAGTTTCGGGCGTTGGTCGCCTTGCGATGCGCTGAAACGAGACCGCGATACGTGTTATCCGAGAAACCCGCAGCAATACCCTTCGAGACAATCCGGCTCGATGTATTCTTGCCCAGGTGGATCATCTTCGTACCGCTGTCGACTTGCTGATAACCATTGGAAACAGCGATCGAGTAGAATTCACCGCGCGAGTTATCGCCACGCAGGATGCAGGACGGATACTTCCACGTAATCGCAGAACCGGTCTCAACCTGGGTCCAAGAAATCTTGGAGTTGTTACCGCGGCAATCACCACGCTTGGTAACGAAGTTATAAATGCCGCCCTTGCCTTCTTTGTCGCCCGGATACCAGTTCTGAACAGTCGAGTATTTGATTTCGGCATCATCAAGCGCGACTAGTTCAACGACGGCTGCGTGGAGCTGGTTTTCATCCCGCATCGGGGCCGTGCAGCCTTCCAGATACGAAACGTACGATCCCTTATCGGCAACGATGAGCGTACGTTCAAACTGGCCCGTTTCACGCTCGTTGATACGGAAGTAAGTCGACAGCTCCATCGGGCAACGAACGCCTTCTGGGATGTAAACAAACGAGCCATCGGAAAACACTGCCGAGTTCAGCGCGGCATAGAAATTGTCAGACTTGGGAACCACCGAGCCGAGATACTTCTGCACGAGTTCTGGATGTTCACGCACCGCCTCGGACATCGAACAGAAGATCACGCCGGCTTTCTTCAACTCGTCCTTAAACGTCGTCACAACCGAGACGCTATCGAAGACAGCATCCACCGCCACCTTGGCCCCAACGACACCGGCAAGCACTTCCTGCTCTTTCAGCGGAATGCCAAGCTTGTTGTAGGTTTCAAGCAGCTCAGGATCGACTTCATCCAGGCTCTTTGGGCCTTCCGTGCTTTTGGGGGCCGAGTAATAGTAAAGATCCTGGAAGTCGATCTTCGGATAGTGAACGCGCGCCCAGGTTGGCTCGCGCATGGCACGCCAACGCTCAAACGCATCGAGACGCCATTCCAACATCCATGCCGGCTCTTCTTTGCGCGCCGAGATATAGCGAATGGTCCCCTCGTCGAGGCCCTTCGGCGCCTTCACCGACTCGATCTCTGTTTCGAAGCCATATTTGTACTTATCGACGTCGATTTCTTTGACCTGCTCGATAGTCGCTTCTACGGCTGGCATGACGCTCTCCTTTTTCACTCATGGGCTGAACTCGGGATCTTTGATCCGACAGCCAATTCATCAGTTTCATTTCGGTCGGTTCTTCTGACCGCTTAATTCAATGACGCCCGAGGCTTGCAAACCTCAGGAGCGCTAGGCTGAACACTTACTCTTCACGACCGAAGTCCAGCCTTTCAGAAATCGCTCGATATCCGTTTCGTCCGTTGTCCAGCCAAGGCTGATCCGCAACATCCCTTGACCAAGTTCGGGCGGGAGGCCCATCGCATCGACAACGGCGCTGCGGCCGACCTTGCCGGACGAACACGCAGACCCTGAGCTGACGGCAAATCCAGCAAGGTCAAACGCAATCACCATGGTTTCTGCTTTCATGCCCGGCACCGCTATCGCGGTTGTATTAGGAAGCCGAGGCGCATTTGCCCCAAGCACCACACAGTCGGGCGACAATTGGGGGAGCCGTTTTTCCAAGCTGTCACGCAGGGATCGCAGCCGTTCGACTTGAGCCAAATCCACCGACGCCTCAACGGCCGCTGCTCCAAACCCGGCGAGCCCTGCGACATTCTCCGTACCCGCACGCAGGTTGTGCTCCTGACCACCGCCTGGAATAAGCGGCGTTTTGATTTCGCCGTCACAACCCTGAACGATGGCACCCGCACCCATCGGCCCACCGATTTTGTGAGACGACAACGTCAGGTACGAAATCGGCATCTGGGAAACATCGACAGCTTCACGGCCAACCGCTTGCACAGCATCGACGTGCAAAAATGCACCCGCTTCGGCGACGAGATCAGCGATTTCTACAATCGGCTGCAACACGCCAGTTTCGTTGTTGGCCCACTGGACTGACAAAAGCTTATTGCCATCTACGGTCGCATCCAGCCAGTCTCGGATAGCCGCCAGTTCAACCTGACCGTCATGATCGACAGGTAACTCAGTAAACCGGTCGCCGTGCCGACGCGCCGACACCATAACGGACGGATGCTCTACACCCGCAGCAGCAACTGAGGCCCAGCGACTTTGTCCAATCACGGTGGCATTTGCTTCCGTTGCACCGCTCGTAAAAACAATGTTGCGAGGCAAACACCCAACCATCGCTGCAACTTGAGCGCGGGCTTTTTCGACCACAGCCCGCGCACGTCGACCTTCGCCATGTACAGAAGAAGGGTTTCCGACGCGGTCAAGAGCGGCGATCATCGCATCGCGTGCCGAAGGCCGGAGCGGCGTCGTTGCGTTGTGGTCGAGATAAGTCCGCAAACCCGTCATGGCGAGGCTGAAGCTCCTTCAGCGAACTCCACACCAGATGGCGATTTTTCATGCGGGATGCCATCAATGACTTCCTGCAGCGTGACATCCTTCAAAAACATTGCGATATGCTGGCCAAGCGCGGCCCACAAGCCGTGCGTGAGACAGCGCTCTTCACCCAGACATCCAACGCCACCTTCCATGCACCGGGTCATCCGGGTAGGCTCTTCGGCAGCCTTCATGATTTCAGCAACAGTTATTTCGGATGCCGGACGTGCAAGGCGATAGCCACCAGAACGCCCCCGCTCGCTTTGAACAAGTCCGGCACGGCGGAGCAACAGAAAAATCTGCTCCAAATATGCGAGCGAGATCTGTTGGCGTCCTGCGATCGCCGAGAGCGGCACGGAATTATTGTCGGCGTGCTTGGCGATATCAGCGAGCGCCATGACCGCGTATCTGCCTTTGGTGTTAAGCTCCATGAAGCTTGTCTCCGTACCAACAACACGAGCGGATTTTGTCCGCGTCAAAATCAAGGCCCCAAGACCGACAGACTTGCATTCGAACCCGCTGTTCGTGTTAAGAACGCCGGATCAACAAAACGGGCCTAGTCTCGTTTTTCGAACCATTCTAAACTTGCCCTCGAATATGTAAATTCCGAGCAAGGAAGTCAAGTATTAGCTGCGCGCCAAATCCTGCGGTGCGTCAGCGTATACGTACGCCGGTGGCCACTCGCACAAGCGCCTGAAAATGTTGGCCGCTTTGACGGTCGGTCGCCAAATCGTTGGGACGGACCGCGCAGGTAGCGAACCCTGTGCGCACCGGCCTCCATTAGAAAACTTAAGAGACGCTATATGCCCGAATTGATCATGAACGGTCCTGCCGGCCGCCTCGAAGCCCGTTACCACCACGAGCCAGCATCCGATTCGCCGATCGCACTGATCCTGCACCCGCACCCGCAGTTCGGCGGCACCATGAACAACCAGGTCGTTTATTCGCTCTACCACACGTTCGCAGAGCGCGGATTTTCCGTGCTCCGCTTCAATTTTCGTGGCGTTGGCCGTTCGCAAGGCTATTGGGACGGCGGGCCAGGCGAGCTATCCGATGCCGCCAGCGCCCTCGATTGGCTGCAACTCGTCAAACCGGACGCCAAAAGCTGTTGGATCGCAGGCGTTTCATTCGGCACGTGGATCGCCATGCAGCTCCTAATGCGACGCCCGGAAGCCGAAGGGTTTATCTGCGTGGCACCGCCATCAAATCTTTATGACTTCTCATTCCTCGCACCCTGTCCGTCGTCCGGACTTATGATTAACGGTGATATGGACCGCGTCGTCCCGTCCAACTCCGTTGCGGAACTGACAACCAAACTCAAAACGCAGCGCGGCATTAAAATCGCCCATGAGATCGTGCCCGGCGCAAACCACTTCTTCGAAGACAAGATCGACGAGTTACAAGAACGCGTTGGCGACTACATCGATGCCCGCATGGCAGCTAAAGAGTCTGAAGTCAGCGAAGATACCAAGTCGATCCCAGCACCGGATCCTGAAGAGGATACGACCGAAGAGGGTGACGAAGAATAGGATACGCGAATGACCGCCCCACCAGGAATTGGGGCGGCCCTCGCTGAAATTTACGCTGCAGTTGGCAGAGCGAGTACACCGCCGCTCAACTCTGTCTTTGCACCCGTCGTTCCTGGAAATGTGATCGGCAGACCCAGCCTGGAACGCACAGCCATATAGGCCCATGCCTCTGCTTCGACACTATCTCCGTCGAAACCAACATCATCTGCCGTAACAACTTCGACGCCAGTCCTGTCGGCAATCATCCGCAGCAACGTCGAATTCTTGCGGCCACCACCACAAGCAACAATCCGGCTCGGAGGGTGCGGAACGTGTCGAAGCCCAAGGGCAATACCCTCGGCAGTCATCGCGCACAACGTTGCCGCGCCGTCCTCCAGCGTAAGCCCGGAAACGCGATCGAGCGAAAACGCATTACGATCGAGCGACTTAGGAGCGGGCAAACCGAGGTAGGGATCTAGAGCGAAGGCTTTGACCACGTCATCATGCACGCGACCTGCCGCCGAGATCTGGCCGTCAGCATCAAACGCCTGCGCACCACCGGATTGCCGCTGCACCCAGTCATCAAGCAATGCGCCGCCTGGCCCGGCATCAAAAGCAATCAAGGCACCATTGCCGCCAATCCACGTGATATTCGAAACGCCACCGATGTTGAGGATAACCAGTGGGCGTCCCTGTATTCCTGCCGCCATCGCCCGATGATAAACCGGCGCCAGCGGTGCCCCCTCTCCACCCTGTTCGACATCACGCCCGCGCAGGTCATAAACAACCGGAATCCCCAAAGACCGGGACAAAGCAGCACCATCACCAATCTGAACGGTGAGCCGTGCTTCCGGGCGATGTAGAACCGTCTGCCCGTGAAAACCGATGACATCGATGCCACTGCGCGAAATCTGTTCCTGGCGCAAAAACTCCTCAACGGCCTCCACATGGCGTTGTGTTACCACGTCTTCAGCGCGCGCCAGCACACCCGGCCGCGTGCACCGATCTGTGAGATTGAGGGCCTCTCGAAGCGCCTCTGCTAGGAGTTGTCGGGAGGCCGGGTCATAAGCATACGTCCGGCTAGCACCCCGCCGAACGACATCCCGACCATCCGTCTCGATCATGGCAACATCGATCCCATCCATCGACGTTCCACTCATCAACCCAATTGCTAGCACAGTATTAGAAATCAAAACCTTTTAAACCTCTTTTCGTTCCATCTTCACTCCTCCAAGCGGAGGCAGCTTAGGAAATGCAGATTCGTCTTTAACTGACCCCTCAACCTCACAAAGAAATACCTCTTCCAAATTTTTGTATACTATAAAAAATGAGCGATCTGCATTATCATAACCGTAGAAATGCAAATGACCCTCATCACCTTCAATGTCAAAGATTCGATCTGCGGAAATTTTAATCCGAAAACCGAACTTCTCTGCCAACTCAGTAGCGTACTTGAAGGGATGCTTCTTGAAGGGAGCATTAGACACATAAAACTCGATAAAGTCCTGCAGCTCCACCCCTTTAGCAGAAAGCCGTTCGACTCTGGACGGGTTACTTTCAATAAGCTCTCTCATAAAAAATTTCCATTCCAGATCTTCCACAGCCTTCAATTGATCAGTCTGCTTAAACAACTTATCTAACTCTTTATAAATCCGGTTTTCTGCACCATCATACCCATAAAATCTATCATCCAAATCGCTCAACCAAGTAACGTCAGGATAATCCCGCGAGCGAACATAAGAATTAACCTTTTCGATCTCCAACCTCTTATCATCATCAGCACTGAAGTACGTCGCAGCGTCGAACAAAATTGCATGCAAATCCGAGAATCCAAGCACATCCAACGAATCTAATACTCTTTCCGCCGCATTTTCTCTCGACGAATTATTATCAAAAAACTGTGCGTGACCACCATTATTGACCTGGTAGATGTAATCTCGGATGGCATCGGCGTAATCGACTATCTTAGGTAGCTCTTCCCGTAAGAAACCACCATGGTCCACTAAGTGTTTTACCGCCGTCTCCAGAGCATCAAAAAGCGCCCATGGCTCGGAGGGGTCGTACACGTAGTTGCTATTCTGAATCGGAATGGCAGCAACCAAGGCCATTAGCACCTCCCATACGATTTTGTTCCGTTGTCAGGGCACGACAGACTCCAATTGCCCGCGTCAGTTGTGCCATTGCGGCTTGCTCCTGCAGGGTTTCCTGTGCAATGTCCGGGCTCCCAGAAACCGTTTAAGTTACGATACTAGGCAAACCCTATGACCACGCCCGCACGTCCAAAATCAGAATTCCTCCAGATCCTGACCGATCGCGGGTACGTTCATCAAAGCTCAGATTTTGAAGGTATGGATGCAAAAGCCGCAGCAGGCGAACTCATCGCCTACGCGGGCTATGACTGCACCGCTCCTTCACTCCATGTCGGCCACTTGATATCGGTCATGATGCTGCACTGGTTGCAGGAAACTGGCAACAAGCCAATTGCATTGCTCGGCGGCGGGACGACCCGCGTCGGCGACCCCTCAGGCAAAGATGAAACCCGCGCAATGCGCACCATTGAGGAAATCGATGCCAACAAAGAAAGCCTCAAACAGGTTTTTGCCCGCTTTCTTAAATTCGGCGACGGCAAGACTGATGCGTTGATGGTCGACAATGCCGAATGGCTGACCCAGCTCAACTACATCGAATTCCTCCGCGACGTTGGCCGACACTTCTCTGTCAATCGCATGATGACGATGGATTCCGTACGCCTACGGCTGGACCGGGAGCAGGAACTCTCCTTCATCGAATTTAACTACATGCTGCTGCAGTCCTATGACTTCGTTGAGCTAGCCCGCCGCTATAACTGCAATGCGCAGCTTGGTGGCTCGGACCAGTGGGGCAACATTGTCATGGGTGCGGATCTTGGACGCCGCATGGGCACGCACCAGCTGTTCGGCCTCACCTGCCCACTGCTGACAACGTCGTCTGGTGCGAAGATGGGCAAGACAGCGCAGGGCGCGGTTTGGCTCAACGAAGCGCAACTGTCGGCCTACGATTACTGGCAATACTGGCGCAACACCGAGGACGCGGACGTTGGCCGTTTCCTTAAGCTCTTCACGACGTTACCGCTTGACGAGATTGCGCGTCTGGAAGCCCTCGATGGCGCAGAAATCAATGAAGCCAAAAAGACTCTGGCAACCGCAGCGACCGCCCTCCTCCACGGAGACGACGCCGCAAACAAAGCCGCCGAAACAGCCCGCAAGACCTTCGAAGCCGGAACGCTCGCAACAGACTTGCCGACGATCGATGTTCCATTAAGTGATCTGGAAGCAGGCCTCGGAGTTCTCGAAGCATTTGTTAGAGGTGGTCTCGCCAAATCCAACAGTGAAGCGCGCCGTCAGATTAAAGGCGGTGCCCTGAAAGTGAACGACAAGGCCGTTACCGACGAGAAAGCAGCACTTTCGGCTGCCGACATCGACAGCAACAACGTGATCAAGCTTTCATTCGGTAAGAAACGCCACGTGCTTTTGAAGCCAGGCAACTAAGCAAAAGCCCGGCAACGCCTGCCCGGATCCGTCTATCAACCCGACTACTTCTTCTTTTGCGTCGTCGAGTTCCAGCCATCCACGGTGAGGCCATTTGTCGGCGTTCTCCCGACCGTCGCCGGACTGCTGGACGATCGGATCTGCAAACCTTTGCCGTAGTTTAAGCCACCGCCTGGCGAAACCTGCTGCGCCTCTGGTGCCATTTGAAAGATTTCTCGGAAAATCCCCGGAGCAAGAGCCGATAGCGGATGCACATAGACCTGCGGGTTTTCCATTCTTCCGCGAATAGCGAAGTTTGTTCCAAACAAACCTTCCTTGCGCGGCCCGGACAACAACTCTCCGAACACCGGAATCGGCGCAAACATGTTGTTGAGCCCCTGAAGCAAGACATACGTCCCACCAAGGTCGACAGTCTTTCGATTGAAGTCGGCCTTACCACGAAGCGTCGCGCCTAGAAGCTGTCCGTGCAAGGACGCATCTTCGATCACAATCTGGCCGTGCCCCACCATGAACGGGGCCCGCAACCGTTCAAACTGGAACTCCTGACGGACAACTTTGCGCCGGCGGGCAATCGCGGGAACAGCTTCATCCGGGTTGCCAACCACTTCTGAAATCACCTGGTCGCCCAGCACCTTGAAGTTCTCAACCCAAAGCGTCCCGGTTTTCTCTGCCGCACCACGCCCCTCAAGGTCAATCTCGAGCCGTAAGCGCCCATTGACCATGTTGGGATAGAAACCGATGAGCTTAAATGCTGTCCCTGCATCAGACGTATCTACGAGAAGTCGGCGAGACTTGCCGCCGCCACCACGGAGCTCGAATGCAAGCGGTTTCCCGCCATCCAACACTCCGCGACCATTGAGCTGCGTGAGGCGTCCAGCCCGACTCGCCACCGTCATATCGAGGCCGCGCAAAGACAGATCCTGAAAACCGATGACGTTCTCGATTTTCACCGCGATGTCGAAATCGCTACCACCCGACTGCTTTGCTCTGCCCGAAGCTTTTGCATCACCCACCGAAAACAGAGAGCGGAAGAATTTCTGGCCAGCAAAGGTCTTACCGTTAACGTTGACCTTCCAGCGCTTCGAGCGGTCACGACGACCTTTGGCGCTCATGCGGCTGACCAGATTGAGCGAAAAGCGCGGAAAGTCGAATGCAACAGCTTGTCCAGAAGAATCGAGTTCAATCGATCCTTCAATCGCAATATCCGAACCGGTGATCTGAACGTTCTTGAGCGTTTTGGTGCCCTTGCTCGCACCACCATCGGCGTCACCGGCGACATCGAAGTCCAAGAAAGCCTGCCGTCCGGCTGGCTTCTCCCAACCGATGCTCGATATCGCAAGCCGCGCTGGTGTGAGGTCCGCACGGAAATGAACGCTTTCGTCTACTGCCCCCGGATTGCTCACCGAGACAACGACTGGAACATCGCCGACGACAGCATCTCCAAAGTCCACACCCAACTGCTTGCGGTCTGACGCATCGAGCGTCGCCGTCACCCGCATAGGAGGCTGACGAGCGCCATCCGCACCCTGAATACGCTGCCAATTCAGTTTCGCCGCAACACCCTTGATCAGGATGTCACCTTTGGCGTTGATCGCCTGTGGCGTCACATGCAAATCAAGGCTGGCACCCTTCACGCCCTGACCGTCAAAAGCGTCCGCGATTGTTCCATCCTTCAAGCGCGCTTTGACCTCATAGCCGACATCAGCGGCAAGCACCTCCCGGTCAAGCGGGAAACCGATTTTTGCGGTGCCGGTGATCGCACCTTCCAGCTGCGGAATCTCTCCCGTAGATTGAGTGGCAGCAGCTAATGGGGGAAGGTCAAACAGCGATCGCACGCCACCAGCCGGCCCATCGAACTTGAACGCAACCTCGCCCGAAGGCGCGGCGCCAAACATCTCGCTGCCAACAAAACTACTCTGCTTCAACGCGATCACACGACCGCTGCCGACGTCCATCAAACCTTCAGGAAAAGAAACCTCCAGGCGGTCATTCTCAAACTGAGCAAGAACCCGTTCCGCGCTCACAGGGGGCAATCCAGCAAGCGGGTTGAAGAGCACCGACGATACTTCAGCGGTCACGACCATACGCGAAGCATCCACCGACACAGTTGGCTGAACCCCTTGCAAATGCCGCCCGCTCAAATAGGAGAAACTGCCGGTATCGATACGGCCTTGTTGTACATTCTCAACCAGCCACTCCCGACCGCCATCTGCAATCGCGTCTGGCCAAACTGCCGCTAGCTGCGCAACGGGCATCCCAGAAAAGTCGCCTTGCCATTTGGCCGCCTGCTCGTCTCCAACGCTAAATTCACCGGCCAACTTAATCTGGCCACCAAGCAGCCCGATCTCGACAGTCCCGACTTCAACCACTTCATCAGCCGAGCGGAACACACCGCGCAAGCGACCCGATTGGATGCCAATCTCTTCCGGTGCTACATCACGCTCTGCGGCAGGCACCAACCGCATAGCAAATTCCCAATCGCCATCCATCGCTGCGAGTAGCGTAGCACCGTACGCGGAGCCGGATTGCCCAACTTGGCTGAATTCACCATCGACGGCAAAGACGCTCCGTCCGCCACGCAAGGTGGAACGCTCTAGTCTAATCCGTCGCTCAGCAGGGACATATGCGAAGTTCAAGACCCCGGCTTCGACCTCCAACAGCGGCCTGGCCATATCTTTCAGCTGAAGCCGTGAACCAGCGATATCGACAGCAAGAGTACTCGCCTGCAACGCGCCCGAACGATCAAAGGTGGCGCGGATATCGGCTGAAGCCGGCCTATCGAACAGGGCAAACATATCCAAGCCCGGAACCGCCTCTGAGAGGTTCTTCGGAACGAAATCTTGGATCGACGTCACGAGCGAAAAACTCTCCGCCCCAAGCTCGTTCTCCACGCGAAAAGACGCTGACCAAATCCGTCCAGCCGACGAGACGCGCGCCGAGCCATCGATGACGCTGCGGTCCCATTGGCGATCAGCGGCGATTAGGAACTGCGGGATCTGCCAAGATGTCTTGCGACCTTCCGCATCAAGCAGAAGTGTAGCGTTTCGAAGTCCAAGCTCTCTTAGGCTGCTGGTCTGGCCGCCACTCTGAGATGCCGAAACCGAGTTGAAAATCTCCGCGAGGTCTAAGTTTTCCTTCCGACCGGCTGAAGGAGCAACGCCAAGCGTCGATCGGATCCTATCGGGCTCTGTTTGAACTGAACCACCATCAAAGCTCAGTGCGAACCCCGACGCGCGCGAATAAAGCAATGCAATTCGCGGCTCGATGAGTTCGACGCGTTCTGGCTGAGCCGACAAGCTCCAAAGCCCGGACGCGCTAAGCTCAATAGCAGCCTGCGGTGCCGTGACGACAACGTCGCCAGAGCTTTCAGTCAGTTTCAAATTCGCAAGTCGAAGTTCAAGCCCGCCGGTCTCAGCAAGCGTGACGATAACGTCATCGAAGGTCGCCGACAGTCCGGGCAAACCTTGATCGATTCCGCTCTTAACAGGCTTCGCAAGAAAGTTTAGCGACACCGGCCCCTGAGACAGCCGAAAGTACCCAGCACCCACCGCTAACGACACCAACAGCACAATCGGCAAGACGACCATGCCCAGCATGCTCACGCAGACACGCCGAAACATGGAGGGTTCACCATGATGCCTTTGGCGTTTTATCGCGCGCCGTTCGCCCGGGCGCATATCAGCGCCACGGCGCGCTCGGCGGGCCGCGGTCACATCGTCTTCATGCCGATACGAGGGCCTGTCGTGATCTGAGACCAATCGTGTCAACCTTCAATGGCGTTAGGCGCTAGCTTCGGGCCTTCTAACCCGAATGCACCCCAATCCCGTTAAATGCTATGCCCACACCCTGGACATCCAGCCCAACAATACCAAGTTGCGAAGTGCAACCGTTCCGGTTGGATCCGCCCTCAACTCTCCAACGCCCAGCAAATTGACCTCAATCAGTCAGAGTGAACGGCATTACGGCAACGCCCAATAATCTGAAAAAGGCGTTTTGGCGTAAGGAGTTTAGGTGCAGACACCAACAGCGGAATTTGGGATACATCAAGGCAGCAGGGACAAGGTAGGAAAAAGATGGTTGAAGAGGGCAAAAAAGCACCAAATTTCAAGCTTCCAGACACTGATGGCGAGACAGTTCAACTCTCAAAACTGAAAGGGTCTGCCGTCGTATTATATTTCTACCCGAAAGACGACACCTCCGGCTGCACCAAAGAAGCCATCGCCTTTACGGAGCTACTTGGCGAATTTGAAGCGGCCGGCGCTACGATCCTTGGCGTGTCCCCCAATGACGAAAAAAGCCATCGGAAGTTCATTGACAAGCACGACTTAAAAGTGCGTCTGCTTGCCGATACCGAAAAGGCTGCCGCCGAGGCTTATGGCGTCTGGGTAGAGAAGTCGATGTATGGACGAAAGTACATGGGTGTTGAGCGGTCGACGTTCCTGATCGACAAGGCCGGGAAAGTAAGTCGTATTTGGAGGAAGGTTAAAGTTCCCGGGCACGCCCAGGAAGTTCTGGAAGCAGCACAAGAACTATCCTCATAGCTATACCAACAAGACCCGCAATTTAGGTCGCAACTCAGCCCAACCTTTCTCGCACAAGCGCCTGAAAATCATGCTCGGGCGCTTGATATTGATGCAGAAATACGGCTCGGCCCTCCCCCCACCACATTGTCGTTCAACAACGCGTGACCTAGCTTTTCAAATATGCTAGGTCGCGCGAAGGGAAAAGGCTCGTCGCGCGGGACAGATGCCGCCACGGGGGCGTAGTAAACGACTGGCCAGTAGGCCGGTGAGTTGGAGGCCGAGTAAAGTCATGTTGCCGAATTTCAAGAAGAACGAAGCCGAAGCACCAAAACCACCAGCACCGCCTGCTGCCGCAAGCCCGGCACCCTCGCAACCATCTGTCACCTCCGCCGCAGCCACCGCACGACCAGCAGAACGCATGCCACCCTCCGTCATCGGTCCCGACCTCACAATCCACGGCAACCTGTCTTCGCAGGGTCAGGTACAGATTGACGGCAAGGTCGAAGGCGACATCCGCGGCACCCACATCATCGTTGGTGAGCGCGCCCACATCACCGGCGGCATCATCGCAGAAGAATGCGTCGTCCGCGGTCATGTTGAGGGTTCGATCCGCGGCAAACGCGTGATGCTTCAAGCCCAAAGCCACGTTGAAGGTGACATTTATCACAAGGCTCTCGCAATCGAGCAGGGCGCATTCTTCGAGGGCAAATCGCGCCGCAGCGATGATCCGCTGGCAAGCCCAGCTCCGGTTGAAACGCCGCCAATGGCAGCTCCATTACCAAGCGCGACGACACCAAGTGAGGCCTCCTAAACGCCCTCGTCGGTTAGCACTCACAGATCTCACGCGAAGCGGCTCTGCGAAGGGCCGCTTTTTTTATGGCCGGTTACATTCCGCCCACCCCGCAAAACGACGTGAGCGAGAGCTGACGTTCCCTCTTGAACGACATGGCTACGGCATGCTCACTTATCGGCAGAAAAAACTCTCCGAAACCAGAAGAGGCATCAACCATTCCCAGTGTCACGCCGGATATCGAAACCATTATCGTCGGCGCCGGTGTTGTCGGCCTAGCAATCGCGCGGGCAACAGCACTGCGCGGCCGCGACACACTCCTGATTGAACGCAATGACAGGATTGGCGCGGAAACCTCCTCACGCAACTCTGAGGTCATCCACGCTGGAATCTATTACCCCCCGGGCAGCCTTAAAGCGCGCATGTGTGTTGCCGGGCGAAACATGTTGTACCGCTTCGCCGAAGAAAACGGTGTGAACGTTAATCGAACCGGCAAACTCGTTGTCGCCACCGCACCTGAAGACATTCCCCAACTCGACACCATCCTGACACGCGCCAACGCCAACGGCGTCAATGACCTCGTCATGCTCGACGAGGAAAACGCCAAGGCACGTGAACCAGAAATCGAGTGCATTAAAGCACTCCACTCGCCATCGACAGGTGTCGTCGATAGCCACGAACTCATGACAGCACTCGACGGGCACTTAACTTCCCACGGTGGCCAAATCGTCTTATCGACGGATGTTGCAGAAATCGATGTGCTGCCGAATGGCCTGTTCCAGGTTGCAACCCGGTCGACGACCACCAGCACCGATACCGCCGAAGCAATGACGCTCACATGTCGTCAGCTCATTCTCTCAGCTGGGCTCGGTGCCGGCCATTTGGCGCGACGCTTCAAAACGGATTGGAAACCCGGCTACAAACCGCCACGGGTATATCCTACAAAAGGCCACTACTTCACACTGGCACAGCGTGTCCCCTTCACCCACTTGATCTACCCCGCACCAAGCGGGACATGGCTCGGAATCCACCTGACGCTAGATATCGCAGGTCAAGCCAAATTCGGGCCGGACATGCAGTGGATCGACACCATCGACTACACCTTTGATGATCCAGACGGCGAACGCTTACGCATATTCCAACGCGAGGTCAGCCGTTATTGGCCGGGCCTTCCAGCGGACAAACTGGAAAAGGGCTATACCGGCATCCGACCCAAAATCTATCCGGAGGGCCAACCCGCTGCCGACTTCCAAATCCACGGTAAAGAAACCCATGGAGTCGACAACCTCATAGCGCTTTACGGAATTGAGAGCCCGGGCCTGACATCAGCCCTTGCACTAGCCGAAGTCGTTGCAGATCGATTGGCCGACGAGTAACACGACACTCGGCCGGCCAACAAAGCCCATTGATTAATTGCGATGCCCGGTATGCAGCCGCCGTTCCAACCAACCCGAATACTGGCTCATCCCAAAACAGAAGATCCAGAAAACAAAGGCAGCGAACACATAACCCGTAGCTGCTGTCTGCGGTGAAAACCACTTGGCGTCTGATGAGATTGCCTGCTGTACAATTCCCAGAAGATCGAACAACCCAATAATGAGAACCAAGCTCGTATCTTTAAACAGCGCGATAAAGGAATTGACGATACCTGGGATCACAAGCTTCAGCGCCTGCGGCAACACAATCAGCCCCATTTTTTGTGGGTAGCTCAAGCCCAGCGCATCGGCAGCTTCAAACTGCCCACGCGGGATCGCTTGCAAGCCGCCACGCACAACCTCGGCCAGATAAGCCGCAGAAAACAGCGCGACCCCGATAAGCGCCCGCAGCAGCTTATCGAACGTCACGTTCTCTGGAAGGAACAGCGGCAGCATGACGGATGCGAAAAACAAAACCGTCACCAGCGGCACACCGCGAACGAACTCGATGAAGATGATCGCGAGCCATTTAATAAGCGGCAGATCGGAGCGGCGTGCCAGAGCCAGCAACACCCCTATCGGAAACGAAGCAGCGATCCCGACACAAGCAACAACAAGCGTGACCAGCAGTCCGCCCCATCGCTCGGTCGGAACGTTGTCGAGCCCCATCCATTCCGCACCGGTCAGCAGAAAATACGCCAGGATTGGAAAGCCAACGAACAGATAAGCTGCAATCCAGATCTTACCCTTCACACCTGGCCACATCAGCGGCACGATGCCGGCAAGTGCCAAAGCATAAGTCAGGTTGACCCGCCAAAGCTCAGCCTCTGGATAGCGCCCGTACATGAAGAGCTTCAGCTTATCGGCCACAAACGGCCAGCAGGCCCCAACACCAGGCACCCGGCATGCGGAGCCGTCGGTGCCAGAGTAAACAGCCCTTATGATTGCCCAATCGATCGTCGACCAGATGACGAGATAGCAAATCCAAAGCCCCAGAACGGTTAGAAGGGAATTGCCCCAAGACGAAAACAAATTCGACCGAACCCAATCGAGAGCTTGGCCCCCCATTCCGCCCACCGCTGTTTTTCGCGCCTCGTCTTGCATCGGCCTCATCATCTTTCGACAAGCGCCATGCGCGCGTTAAACCAGTTCATAAGCAGCGACGTGAATAGACTGAGCGTCAGATAAACGGCCATCGTGATCAGGATAACTTCAACCGCCTGGTTGGTCTGATTGAGCACAGTCCCCGCAAAAACCGACACGAGGTCCGGATAGCCGATCGCAACCGCGAGAGAAGAGTTCTTTGTCAGGTTGAGATACTGGTTTGTAAGAGGCGGAATGATCACGCGAAGGGCCTGAGGAATAATCACCAAACGCATAGCGTGATTGTCTTTCAGACCCAAAGCCGCCGCCGCTTCGCTTTGCCCTTTGGGGACAGACAGAATTCCACTGCGGACGATCTCCGCGATGAACGCAGCCGTGTAAAGCGTCAAACCGGTTAGTAGCGCAATGAACTCCGGCAAGATCACCGCGCCGCCTCTGAGATTAAACCGGCCTAACTCCGGCACATCAAACGACAGCGGAAAACCCATCACGACAAACGCCAAAGTCGGCAGACCAAACAGCAACCCCAGCACCGGCCAGAGCACAGGGTTCTGCGCACCCGTCTCAATACGGATTCGGCGAGCGCGCCAATAGACGAAAATGGAGAACGTTATCGCCAGCAACAGCGCAGCAACGACAACCCACATCCCCGCTTCCCACTGTGGTGCAGGCAAATAGAGCCCACGCACATTCAGGTAACTGGAAAACGGTAGCTCCAAACTATCACGCGGATTGGGGAGGCTTTTCAGAACACCGAAGTAAACCGCAAACAGCATCAACAAAGGCGGAATGTTGCGGATGATCTCGATGTAGGCTCCGGCCAGTGTCGCGATCAGCCAGTTTTTCGAAAGCCGCGCGATACCGATCACGAAACCAATGATCGTCGCCAGGAAAATGCCGATCACCGCAACAAGCAATGTGTTCAACAACCCGACCCAGAACGCCCGGGCGTATGTCATGGTGTTGGAATAGGAGATCAGTGTCTGCGAGATATCGAAACCAGCCGTACGATCCAGGAACCCGAAGCCGGAGGCAATTCCCTGCGCTTCAAGGTTACGGATCGTATTTCCGATAATTGCAGAAACAAAATAGACGAGCAGTAGGGCAACAAGAATCTGAAGCCCTAACCCACGAATCTTGGGATCGTAGAAGTAGTCTGCCAGACTGCGCGGTTTACGCGTTGCAGTGAGGGGCTTGGAGCGTCCCGTCAACAGCCTCTCCTCCCATACCGGCGCAGCTTACAAAGAATATTGGTACGCCCGCTCACGGTTTTGAAAGGAGCGTACCAACAGCCGGCTTGTCCTTAGCGGATCGGTGGAGCGTACTGCAGGCCGCCATCTTTCCAAAGCGCGTTCTGGCCACGCGCAATACCAAGTGGTGACCCAGCACCGACATTGCGGTCGAAAGATTCGCCGTAATTCCCAACAAGCTTGATGATCTGGTAGGCCCAGTCGTTTTCCAGGCCAAGAGCTGCACCAAACTCTCCTTCAACGCCAAGCAAACGGCGTATGGACGGATCTTTCGATGCCTTCAGCTCTTCGACATTGCCTTGCGTGACATTGAGCTCCTCGGCATTGAGCATGGCAAAGAGCACCCAACGGACAATGTTCGCCCACTGCGGATCACCTTGCCTGACAGCCGGACCTAGAGGTTCTTTCGAAATAATCTCAGGCAAAACGACATGCTCTTTCGAATCGCCAAGCGTAAGCCGGATCGAATAAAGCTGCGAAACATCCGTAGTGAACGCATCACAGCGGCCAGAATTGTAGGCCGCAAGGACTTCCGGCAGCTTTTCAAAAACAACCGGGTTGTAGTCGATCTTATTGGAGCGGAAGTAGTCGGCGAGGTTGAGTTCGGTGGTCGTTCCAGTTTGTACGCAGATACTGGCACCGCTCAGTTCCTTTGCTGAGACGACATCGAGCGTCCGCTTCACCATGAAGCCCTGACCGTCATAGTAATTAACACCAGCAAAGTTCAGACCCGCGCTCGTATCGCGGCTCATGGTCCAAGTCGTATTACGCGACAGCATGTCGATTTCTTTCGACTGCAATGCCGTGAAGCGCTCTTTGGCCGTCAGCGGAACGTACTTAACCTTATCGGGATCTTTAAAGATCGCTGCGGAAACAGCTCGGCAAACGTCGACATCGAGACCCTTCCAAGCTCCACCTTCGCCAGGCGCGCTGAAGCCAGCCAATCCGGTGTTGACCCCACAATGAAGCTGACCTCGCGCCTTGACGGCATCAAGCGTGCTGGATTGGGCAATTGCAGCACCAGCACTTGGGCCGAAACCGGCAATCAACGCAAACCCAGCTGCGAGCCAATACCTCATGCGATGTCTCCTCCCTGAAAGGGTCAGTTATCCTGGCCAGCATGACTTAACAAACCTGCGGGCCCGTTTGAAGTAGCGCAGTTTTCTGCGCAGAACCAAGTCTTCTCTAACCTATTGTCGTGATTAGTCAGAAAAAGCCCACTGTTCAAATCGCCGACACAGTTAAGGTGTGAACCCACCGCAGGCAATAGCATCCATCAATGAGCCAAAATCTGGCCAAGGAACTCCTTCGTGCGCTGTGATTTCGGAGCCGTGAAAAACTCCGAGGGCGGGGCAACTTCAACGATCTCACCGTCATCCATGAAGATGACCCGGTCAGCAACAGCCTTGGCAAACCCCATTTCGTGCGTCACGCACAACATGGTCATACCCTGGTCAGCCAACTCAATCATGACATCGAGCACTTCTTTGACCATTTCTGGGTCAAGCGCCGAAGTCGGCTCATCGAAAAGCATTATTTTCGGAGCCATACACAGGGCTCTCGCGATCGCCACACGTTGTTGCTGGCCGCCGGACAACTGCCCGGGGAACTTATGAGCCTGCTCTGGAATCTTGACCCTCTCAAGGTATTCCATTGCAACACGCTCTGCATCCGCGCGCGGCAGCTTCCGCACCCATTGTGGTGCCAGGCATAAGTTGTCGAGCACACTTAAATGCGGAAACAGATTAAAGCTTTGGAAGACCATCCCGACTTCAGAGCGGATTTTGTCAATCTGCCGCAGATCCTCGGTCAGCTCATGTCCGTCCACGACGATGCGACCTTGCTGGTGCGCTTCCAACCGATTGATACAGCGAATGAGCGTCGACTTTCCCGACCCAGAAGGCCCGCAGATGACGATCCGCTCGCGCCGCTTAACTTCCAGATTAATCGATTTCAGAACGTGAAAGGTCCCGTACCACTTGTTCACGTCCGTCATTTCAACGGCGGCAACACCTAAGTCATCAACACCGTCCTCGGGAAACGCGGACTGAACAGGTGACTGAACCATTGTTGAGAGACAACCCTTCTCGAAACGCCAGTACGGCCGACCCGTTCTACCGGCACGGCCGCTCTTCAGACCCTAACGCACGCCAACGTAAAAGGCCAAATCCGTCGAACGGCACTTCATAGTAGAAGCCGGTCCAAGCACAAGCACATGGAAGTTTAGCTGGATTTGACAAGACCCCGATCAGAATCAACCAAGCAACCGGCCCAGCATCACTATTTCTGATCCATTCCAATCTATGTCTGCGACACGCACAAAACCATTGCGCTGATAAAATGCAACATTTCGCGAATGAAGACCGGTGACGAGATGCACACCCTTTACGCCCGCAGCCGACAAGTCACCAACGAACCGATCGACCAAACGCGATCCAAGGCCTTGGTCCCGCGCAGTCGGACAGACGTTGACATGCAAATGCGCAGGATACTGCGCGGTGTAACCAGCCCAGACTTGAAAGTAACCGATGTCAGAAAAACGGGCTGCCGTCGCAGGATCCTCAACGCAACCGGCGAGATAGCCGACGATAGCCCCGTCTGCACTTGCCAGATAGAACCACTCGGGATCATGTTCGAGGTACCGGCCAAGCCAACGCTCACGGAACGCCTCACGCATTTCAGGACTGTCGAATTCCTGAGTTGCGCTAGAGCCGAAAAAGATATCGTCGAGCTGCGTAAACCCGTCGGACGTTATGCCGACCGACGCCACTGTTCCAATAACAATGCCATCATCAAAGACCAGCGTACTGCTCCCATGTCGAGACGAGCGGCATCAAGGGACACATCGACATTGCTAAGCACGGACGTCCTATGTGCCAGAAGCCCTAGAGGCGCGAGCATGACGCGCGCCACGTGGCAAGCCATCGGCATCATAAACTGGCGATGCGCTGGCGTCCGAACGTTTTAACGTCCGCGACCGTCCATAGTTGGGCGAGAAGGGTTCGGTCGGATCGTCCGGAACAACCTTTTTGCGCCGAAGCGGCGGCGTTTGCTCCTCGATACCATCATCTTCAATCAGGATCTTACGTTGATAAGCCGCCACCTTTGCCGGTGGAGCGTAAACGCGGGCTTGCGGCGCTGGCGTATTCTTGGACGCACACCCAGCAAGTACAACGCTAGCCGCCGCCGTCGCAACCGCAACAACGATAGGCTTTCGCCAAACGGACAAGCCGTCAAAGCGACACTGACACAAACTCACGACGAACTCTCCGAAACAAACTCATAACCAATCACTGGAAAGCAAACCACGGCTCTCGTTAACAACCACCTAACCGCTGTTCCAAATCCTGACAGAAACAGTCCGCAAGCACGTTCTGAATAAGTGCATTCGGATCGCAACAAGCAAGAGCCTTCGGCTGTTTCCGACAAATCCTGGCAAACCAGGCCAGCTTAATCACCGCAGCGCGAAAACAATTCAAAGACTGCTCACGCCGCCGTGATTGAAATGAGAAAAAACGTCAAAACCAGAAATCTGAAAAGCCAAAGACGTTACCAGCACAATTACAAAAAAGAGCGGCGAACGATAACAACGAACAGCCATCAGCCTTAAGAAATGAAGCCTCCATCACCGCAAGCACGCTCAAAAAATTTCATAACTATTTGCTTTAATTAATTTTTTGCAGAGCTGGCCCACATCACGCCCGACCTCACAGAACTGTCATGAGAACGTCACCCTACCCTCGCATCCAAGTGAGGAACGAGGATCGGCTTGTGAATTCCATTTTCCGATTTCGGCAACTAACTTCATTGGTGTCGGACGGAAACAAAACAGTCCACAAAACATCATGAGCTAAACAAACAAAAAAGAGACAGCGCAAAACACATAATCGGAGAAACGAGATGAAAACGATCCTGAGCCTTATCGCAGCAGCAACCGTATTCGCAGCAGCCAGCACCGCAAACGCATTCGACGCCAAGTCGTTCTTTGAGCAGCAGCAGCTCTACGGAGAGAACACTTCTTCCAGCCAGATCGTCAGCCCGCTCGACGTCTTCGAAACATCCAGCGACTAAGTCGATCTCAACAACGCAACAAACAACATATTTGACTTCCTTTAGAAAACGATACGGAGAACGAAAATGAAAACGATCCTGAGCCTCGTCGCCGCCGCAACCGTCTTCGCTGCAGCTAGCACCGCCAACGCATTCGACGCCAAGTCATTCTTCGAGCAGCAGCAGCTTTATGGTGAGAACACTTCCACCAGCCAAATCGTCAGCCCACACGACGTCTTCGAAACGTCCAGCGACTGAGCCTGACCTTACGACACTGACAACGAAACAAAACAACTGCCTCTAGAAGGCAAACGGAGAAACGAGATGAAAACGATCCTGAGTATCATCGCAGCAGCAACCGTATTCGCAGCAGCCAGCACCGCCAACGCGTTCGACGCTAAGTCATTCTTTGAGCAGCAGCAGCTCTACGGAGAGAACACCTCTTCCAGCCAAATCGTCAGCCCTCACGACGTCTTCGAAACGTCCAGCGACTAAGCTTCAGCGGAAAGTCCCAAGAAGAAGCGAGAAAACCCCTGCATAGACTTGAAACCGCCGAACGAAGAGGACCTCCACTCTTCTTCGGCGATTTTTCTGTTTCACGCGCCGCGAAGAACAGACGGCACGAACTTATACTTCACCGAGAACAACTTCCCGGC
The DNA here is from genome assembly GCA_040219445.1 of Filomicrobium sp. Taxonomy (GTDB): domain Bacteria; phylum Pseudomonadota; class Alphaproteobacteria; order Rhizobiales; family Hyphomicrobiaceae; genus Filomicrobium. Next base: position 731,526 of record JAVJSM010000004.1, read on the forward strand.
TGAACGCACCAGCCGCCCCGCTCGCAAAACACCAACACAGACCTGCTAGCACTCCTCTGGAAGCGCTGCCAACGCATTGTTTAAAATCACTTTTTACCAAGACCGACGACCAGTTTCGTGGTTACATGTTCATAAGCAGAAAAAGAATCGCAGGCAGGAAACTTGTGAAACCCGATGAGGCCCGCTTTCGCAACGGAATTGGCAAGAGCTAGGAGCTTTGAATGGCAGACACAGATTTCGCACAGGCATTGAAAGGCTATGCACTCACGACGGCCGAAATCCTATACCGCCTACCCGACCACCAGACACTATTGCAAACGTTCATCTGGCAAGACTTCGATCTCCATCCGAAATTCCCAAAGCTACATAACTTCCTAGACTTCTGGGAAGCCAACCTTGATGGACCGCTTTACAAAGTGACGGTCTGCCACAAAGAACTCATCGCACCGGCCGAAATTCGCTTGCTCGACGGTGATTTTCGCATCAACTGAGCCCGGATCTCATAAATCCGTCTTCGCCACCGAAGCCGTTCGATTGCTCTGAGGTTTAAGCACTCAGGGCAAACTCTAGGCGTTGGCCGGATCAAGAAATCACGCCATTCCAACCGCGCTAAGCGACGCCAGATTCAATTTCAAAGAAAACGCCGCCCGCAAAAATACCCGTCCGCCCATCGTCAGAGACTTCCGCAAATTCCAGCAGGTCATAGGTTAATGAGCGAACGACAAGCGCTTCCAACCGACCGCGCACCAAAACATACGGTTTAAGACCACCTGTCTCGCTCTCTTCCGCAAACCGCAAGGGATTATCGGCGTTCACCTCAACGACATCGTCAACGTTGGTTCGAAAAATCAACCGGCGATCCTTGCCAGACCCCACAACCTCCATCTCCACAGCCAAAAATGCAGCATCCGAGACGGCAACATCGACCTTCTCGGCAGGCGTAATCAGGTAATGTCGACCATCAGGTTCCCGCCACAACACTCTCGAAAACAGTTTTACAAGTCTCTGGCGTCCTATTGGACTGCCCCGGTAACTCCACTGCCCATCGCTCGAAATGGAAAGTCCGATATCGCCGCAATAAGGTGGCGACCACTTCTCAATCGGTGGAAGCCCCTGTTCTGCATGGCTTTTCAAGAGCGCCTCTAGCCCGGACAATCGCCCAGCAACCTCACCTGGCTTGTCTTGCATCACCATCGCAACCACCTCCAAATGCAGATTTCACCGCGCCCTTAACGAACATTCACTTGACCAAGGCCCGCCACCACTTGATCGTACCCGCCAAACTTTAGAATGATATCGATCAGGCAGCCCGTGTTTCAACCGGTCGGACTGGCTGAAGAACCGAGGGAATTGCCCAGCGCATGAGCACAACCATGGAAATCGACGAAACGATAGTCCCGCGCCTGGAAGAGGCCTCCGAGCGCGTCCGAGCCGCTCATGCAAGCGCCGCAACCGTAATTTTCGGTCAAGACGAAGTTATCGAACGCGCGCTCATTACCATCCTTTCGGGTGGACATGCGTTGTTAATCGGCGTCCCCGGTCTCGCCAAGACACTCCTCGTCGAGACACTAGGAACGGTGCTGGGCCTTGATGCAAAGCGCGTCCAGTTCACACCCGACTTGATGCCATCTGACATTATCGGGTCAGAAGTCCTCGACGAAGTACCCGGCCAGCAGCGGTCATTCCGCTTCATCAAAGGGCCCGTTTTTACCCAGCTCCTAATGGCCGACGAAATCAACCGTGCATCGCCAAAAACCCAGTCGGCCCTCCTGCAGGCCATGCAGGAGCATCATGTCTCCGTCGCTGGCGTCCGCCACGATATTCCAGAACCCTTCCACGTGCTGGCGACTCAGAACCCGCTCGAACAGGAAGGGACCTATCCGCTTCCGGAAGCCCAGCTCGACCGGTTCCTGCTCCAGATCGACGTCAATTACCCCGATCTCGCAGCTGAGCGCCGCATGCTGCAGGCCACAACAGGAACCGAGGAATCAAAACTCAGCACCGTGCTGTCTGGGCCGGAGTTGATGACAATCCAACAACTTGTGCGGCAGATGCCCGTGCCTGACCGGATCGTCGATGCAATTTTGCAGCTCGTCCGCTCAGCCCGCCCAGGTCAGGGCGAAAATGACGAGACCGACCGTTTCGTAGCCTGGGGACCAGGACCACGCGCCAGCCAGGCGCTCATGCTCGCCGTACGGGCCAAGGCTCTGCTCGATGGACGCCTCGCGCCTTCGGTCGATGACGTCATCGCGCTCGCAGGCCCCGTCTTGAAGCACCGCATGGCACTCAACTTCACCGCCCGAGCAGAAGGCCAGGATCTCAACCATATCATCGGCCGACTAGCGGAAACGGTCGGGTAAGCCGCAGATGGTTGCCAGCCAATCAAATCGGCCTCGCGGCCAAGCCAGACAAATCTTACGGCTTGAATCGGCAGCGCATTCGCTCGCCGAACGCATGCCTGAACTCATGCTTGAAGCCGCACGCATCTCGCATACCGTAACGCACGGAGTACACGGCCGCCGGCGTGCCGGTCCTGGCGAAACCTTCTGGCAGTTCCGCCAATATGAACAAAACGACTCGGCCACGTTGATCGACTGGCGACGCACCGCTTCAGCCAATCACGTCTACGTTCGCGAACGCGAGTGGGAAGCCGCCCACACCGTGTGGCTCTGGCCTGACCTCTCGCCATCGATGGCGTTCCAAAGCACGCTATCCCAGACCTCAAAACGCGACCGCGCGCTCGTTCTCACATTGGCAGTAGCTGAACTCCTCGTTCGAGGTGGCGAACGGGTCGGGCTACTTGGCCTGACCAACCCGACAGCAAGCCGCCGCGCTACTGCAAGGCTGGCCGAGACGCTCATTACTCATGAAGACTCCGACGCACTAACCACAGGCCTCCCACCACCGGCGCGCATTTCCCGGTTTTCCGGGACGGTTCTGATTAGTGACTTCCTTGACCCGTTGGACAAAATCGAAGCCGCACTGCGACGCCTTGCAGGCGACGAAATCTCCGGTCACCTCGTGCAAATCCTAGACCCAATTGAAGAGAGTTTGGCGTTTGAAGGCCGCATGGAATTCATCGAACCAGAGCACGGCGAACGATGGATCGGCGACCGCGTAGAAAGCCTACGCGAAGCCTATCAAGAAAAGCTCGAAGCCCATCGCCGCGGACTTCGTGAATTGGCCAACCGGCTTGGCTGGTCTTTTATGGTGCATCACACCGATCGGCCCGCTTCCGAACCCATGTTGAACCTGATCGCTCGAATGCAGACCGCTGGCGGGAGGAACCCCGCATGACCTTTGGCGCGCTCGCATTCTTAAGCCCATGGCTCTTAACCGGCCTGGCAACATTACCGCTAATCTACTGGCTGTTGCGCACAACGCCGCCGAGGCCAAAACAACAGACCTTCCCAGCAACGCGCATTCTGTCGGAGCTGGATAACCGCGAAAAAACACCCGCCAAGACACCCTGGTGGTTGCTGTTGATCCGGCTGCTGGCCGCCGCGTTGGTGATCCTGGCACTCGCTGAACCGATCCTAAATCCAGACAAACAAACCAACATCTCCGGTAACGGACCCTTGGTTATCGTTGTCGATAACGGATGGTCTTCATCGTCCAATTGGGCTGAACGAAAAGACATGGTCGAACGGTTGATCACCACAGCCGAATTGCAATCACGCCCTGTCCTCATCCTCCCGACCGCAGGCCTGAAACAAACACCTCCGAAAATAGAAGCGCCGAACGCAGCACGCACAACTGCGCGCGCGTTGGAGCCACATCCCTTCGCGCCAAATAGAACAGCCGCTGCTGTTGCACTCGAGAAGCTTCTCAAAGATGGCGACACCAGCGCAGGCGTTAGCGTCGTATGGCTGACAGACGGCATCGACCACACGAACGGCGCAAACGACTTTGCCAATGCGCTAGCAAACAGCGCCCGTTCCGGAACGTTTGGCATCGTTCGTAATACGTCCGGAGTCGAACCACTTGGCCTCGACGCCAAAGTCGCAGCCGATGGCGGATTGGAAGCACGTATTCTCCGCGCGACCGGAGGACCGATTGCCGGACGGCTTGATGCCTATTCCGCCAACAGCGAACTTCTCGGCGCAACAACCTTTGATTTCTCGACAGGCCAAACAGAGGCGACTGCCAAATTCGATCTGCCACTAGAGCTACGAAACCAGGTGAGCCGTGTCGCGATTTCCGGGCAACAGTCAGCAGGTGCGATCAGCCTCCTAGATGCCCGCGCACGCCGCCAACGTGTTGGGCTCGTTTCAGGTGAATCCCGCGAGCAAGCACAACCACTGTTGGCGCCGTTCTACTACATCGAGAAAGCACTCGGCCCAACCGCAGAAGTGATCAAGCCGAAAGGCAAAAACCTGACTGCCGCCATCGACGGCGCGTTACAACAAAACGTCAGCGTGCTCGTTCTTGCAGATATCGGGACCTTGAACACGCAGTCGCGCGAAGACGTCAGCAACTGGATCGAAAAAGGCGGGCTTCTCATTCGCTTTGCCGGACCGCGCCTGGAGAAAGGCGGCGATGATCTGCTGCCCGTACCGCTACGCATCGGCGGGCGCACGCTCGGCGGCGCCCTGTCCTGGTCCACCCCACAAAACCTCAGCCCATTTGCAGACGACAGTTTATTTGCCGGACTGAGCATCCCAGGCGAGGTCACCGTTAGACGCCAAGTCCTTGCCGACCCTGCACGCATTGATAACAACGTGAGCGTTTGGGCGAGACTTGCCGACGGCACACCGTTAGTCACGGCTGCCAAACGCGGCGACGGACTCGTCGTGCTGTTTCACGTCACGGCCAATACCGACTGGTCGAACATGCCTATCTCCGGCCTCTTCGTTGACATGCTCAACCGCATCGTCAGCTTGGGTCAGCTTGGTGGTGCACCATCACCAACCGTAACATCGGGCGGCGGCGCATCCGCAAATGACGCTAGCGCGACCGCAGGCACCCTAAGCCCATTCGAAAACCTTGACGGATTTGGCCGGTTGGGACCACCACCACCAACGGCGCGAGCTGTACCAATTTCAGAATTCGAAACGGTCACAGCAGGACCTTCAACGCCGCCAGGCTACTATGGCGCACCAGGAAACCCCCGCGCCCTTAACGTTCTGACGCCCGAAAGCACCTTGAAGCCGCTAACCGAATTACCAGCTAACGCCACCTTGATGGCCTACGAAAGCCAGGAAGCCCAACCCTTGAAACCATCGCTTCTGGCAATCGCAGTAGCACTGATCCTGGTCGACATCCTGGCGGTTCTGCTGATGCAAGGTGGTGCTCGCTTGTTTGGCGGTCAGAAAGGTCCTCAAACAAAAACAGCGGCAAGCTTGATCGGTGTGCTCTTAGCCTCCGCCATGGCTCTTGCAACGACCGCGGCACTCTTGCCGACCTCAGCCAATGCGCAATCATCGGCAGGTCTGGATGCGAGGGCCCTTAAAGCGACGGGCGATGTAACGTTTGGCTACGTCACGACTGGTAACTCCCGCATCGATGAAACAAGCCGTATCGGGCTGGCGGGCCTCTCGCGAGTTTTGAAATTACGCACCGCTGTCATTCCGGGGCAGCCGATGCCGGTCGACATCGTCGCCGACGAAATCTCATTTTTCCCCGTCCTCTACTGGCCGATCGAACCGGACGCGAAACCGCTGCCGGAGAAAACGCTTTCGAAGATCGACGCTTACATGAAACAGGGCGGCATGATCATCTTCGACACCCGCGATCAGGGATCCGGCATGCCGTCAGGTATTCCGACTGCCGGGCGCGAAGAAACGCCCTTGCAGAGCATCCTTGGCAAACTAGATATTCCGCGGCTCGAACCTGTCCCGGAAGGCCACGTACTGACAAAGTCGTTCTACATCCTACGGCAGTTCCCAGGTCGCTGGGACGGTGGCGAACTGTGGGTCGAGTCGGGTGGCGTTCCCGATGCGACGGCGCCAAGAGCCGCACGACGCGCAGACGGTGTGACGTCGATTCTAATCACGTCGAATGATTTCGCATCCGCATGGGCGCTCGATCCGCGCGGGCGACCGCTTTACCCAACCGTGCCCGGCGGCGAAATCCAACGCGAGATGGCGTTCCGCACCGGCATCAATATCGTCATGCACGCACTCACTGGAAACTACAAAGCCGACCAGGTCCACGTCCCGGCACTGCTAGAACGCTTGGGCCAGTAAGGAACGTGACCGGAACCTACTGCGAAAAACGCAAATCTGCTGAACCGAACCAAAAGCAACAACCAGAAACAGAGCCCCTATGAACTGGTCGATTGATTTTGCCCCACTGATCCCCGAACCGCTGTTTTGGACGGCGGCGGCTATCGCTGGGCTTCTCATCGCCTTGATGTTCTGGCGCGGCACACGCGGCGCTCCGCTACGCATGCTTGCTGTCGCCGCCATGTTCCTGGCACTTGCCAATCCGACGTTGCGCGAAGAAGAACGCGACTACCTCTCGAACATCGCCATCGTCGTCGTTGACGAAACGACAAGCCAGGCTCTTTCCGGCCGGCCTGATCAAACCAAAGCCATCCGCGAACAGCTAAGCCAACGGCTCGGCAACATCAAAAACCTCGAAGTGAAATGGGTGACGGCCGCATCCGCCACCGATGGCCGCACAACAGGAACGCAACTTTTTCAGGCGCTTGACAAAGCACTTGCCAATACCCCGCCAGACCGCATCGCGGGCGCGATCATGATCACCGACGGGCAAGTGCATGACGTCCCCGAAAAGGCGGAAATGCTAGGCTTCGACGCACCCGTTCACGCGTTGCTGACAGGCCGGCCAAACGAATTCGACCGCCGTATCGAGATTATCACAGCACCCCGCTACGGCATCGTCGGCCAATCGCGCGACATCGAGTTGCGCGTCACGGAGACCGGCAAAAAGGGAACCGCGTCACCAAACGTTAAACTGAAGATCCGCCGCGAAGGTCAACCGGACGAGACTCGCCTTACGACGATCGGGCGCAAAGAGACGATCGAGCTGCCGTTTCCTCATGCTGGAACAAACATCCTCGAAGTCGAGTTGGAAACCGCCGAGGGTGAGCTGACACCGGCGAACAACCGAATTGTTGTTGCCGCTCAAGGTGTGCGGGAGAACCTACGTGTGCTCTTGGTCTCAGGCGAACCTCACGCGGGCGAACGCACCTGGCGCAACCTCTTAAAATCCGACGCCGCAGTTGACCTCGTACACTTCACGATTTTGCGCCCTCCCGAAAAGCAAGACGGCACGCCGATCAACCAGCTCTCACTGATTGCATTCCCAACGCGCGAGCTGTTCTCCGACAAAATCAACGACTTCGATCTCATAATCTTCGATCGCTACAAGCATCGCGGCATCCTGCGGCTGGGCTATTACGACAACATTGCCCGCTACGTGAATGATCACGGTGGCGCAGTGCTCATTGCTGCTGGTGATGATTTCGCCGGACGCTTCAGCCTCTTCCGGACACCACTATCTCCGGTGATCCCGGCAACACCATCCGGACGCGTGCTACTGGAACCTTTCAAACCAAAACTCTCCCAAGACGGTGCACGCCACCCTGTGACACGCGACCTTCCCGGCGCAAACAACCAACCAGACAGCGACCCTGACTGGGGCCGCTGGTTCCGGCAAGTCGACGTTAACGTCAGCCCGGCTCGTGGCCGCATCCTCATGGATGGCGCCAACGATAAACCGCTACTGGTACTCGACCGGCGGGGCAAAGGCCGCATAGCGTTGCTAACGTCCGATCACGCCTGGCTCTGGGCGCGCGGCTTTGAAGGCGGCGGCCCGCATTCCGATCTGTTGCGCAAACTGTCCCACTGGCTGATGAAAGAGCCGGACCTCGAAGACGAACGTTTGATCGCGGATGCGACCGGTCTCAATCTGTCCGTCGAACGCCATTCCATGTCCGATAACATCGGCCCGGTCCGCGTACTCACCCCTGGCGGCAACGAATTCAACATTGATTTGGAAGCTGCAAAACCAGGCATCTGGCGCGGCACGGTCAAGGTCGACCTTCCCGGTCTCTATAAGGTCGAGACAGAGACCGAAGCCCCTGTCTCAAAGCTCTCCGCGGTCGCCTATGCCGGAACCGAAGACACCCTCGAAATGAGCGAGGTGACGGCAACACCAGATAAGCTCAAATCGATCATCTCTGCGACGGGCGGTGGCTCCGTTTGGACAAAGTCAGGGAGCCTCCTCGCTAGCAGTGACCCTGCTTCCGTCAGTGTCCCGCGTGTATCGATGCTGAAGAATGCTCGCATCCTCGCCGGCTCCGGCTGGATCGGCATGAAAGACCGCGAAGCCTACACAACGCGCGGTGTCAAACTCACTCCGATGTTCACCGGTTTTGCTGCACTTGCAGCCCTACTGGCGCTCATGTCGCTCGCATGGTGGCGCGAGGGCCGCTAAGGGCCCTCAAGTTCTCCACGGCTGAAATTCCAAGAATCGCCCGACTCGGCTTACCTTCGCCGCAATCCAAACTTGCAGCGGAAACATTTGCATGACTCTGGCTTTTCAAATTCTTCGCGCAGCGCACGCATCAGGCACGCACCACAAGCTCGCCCTGGATGCATTGCAGGATCTGCAAGGCCAAGCCGCCCAAGACTGGCAACGAGTTTTCCTCAAACACTGTAAGCTGTTTCTGGAAGGCTCCAAAGCCCCCGACAAAGAATTCAAGGATTTCAAAAACCACGTCCTGCATCCCGGTGATGAGTACTGGGGCGGCGCACCGGAAAAAGTACGCAACTGGTACTTTCATCTCGTCGAAGCTCTAAAAACCGGAAACTGGAGCGAGGCAGCATATTGCGCAGGCATCCTCTCGCACTACTACACCGATCCAGTCATGCCATTCCACACCGGACAATCCGACGCTGAATCCGCCATCCACCGGGCGACCGAATGGTCGATCAATAAATCCTACGACTCGCTCATCAAGGAAGCTACAAAGCGCGACGCACCAATCGCCCCGCCTGCTGGAACTGGCGAAAACTGGTTGGCAAAATACGCCTGCCTGGCTGCTGATACCAGCCACCAGCATTATGAAAAGCTGATCGCCCATTACGACATCACCACCGGCGTCGTGTCGCCTGAAAAAGGTCTCGACCCTGTCGCCCGTCGCATCGTCGGTGACATGCTCGTCTTTGCACGCACTGGATTTGCTTGCCTTCTCGCCCGCGCCATCAAGGAAGCCGACGTTGCCCCGCCCAAGGTCAACCTCACGGCACAATCGGTCATCGCTTCGTTGACCATTCCGGCACGATGGGTCTTGAACAAAATCGACGACGCGAACATCCGAAAAGAAGTCGAAGCGATGTTCGATGAACTCATGACAACCGGGAAAGTTGAAAAGAACCTTCCAGAAGACGACCGTGCCATTCGTGACCTTCATGCGAAAGAGGTTCTTGAACCCCGCCGCAAAGCCCGTGCAAAGGAACGGGACCAACGCATCGCAAATGGCCATGACAAGAGCTCGAAGAAACCGCTCCCAAAAATAGGCACGGCGGCTCCCGCAACGGCAGCCAAACCTGCCATAACAAAAGCTCCGGAAAAAACCACCGAACTAGAACGCTCGACCCCAACGACTAAAAAGTCGGAAACAGCCGAAACGCTTTCGCCGCCTCCAAAGCCCGCGACGGAACCAGCCGATCGGCAACTTTCCAGCTATCAACCGCGCCAACCCGCAAAAGGCCCTAGGATCTACCTGGCAGCCGAAGACGATATCGAAGCGGCACCATCCATTGGTCCCAAAACCGCAACGCGTCTGGCAACCGTTGGCCTTTACAAGGTCTCGGACCTCCTGGCCGCCGATCCCGAAACGGTGGCAGCAGGCCTCGGCGAAAACCGTATTACCGCTCCAACCGTGTCCCGCTGGCAGGATGAATCCCGCCTGATGATGACAATACCTGGCCTGCGGGTGACCCAGTCCCAACTGCTGGTGGGTGCGGGTTATCGCTATACCGAAGACATTGCAGAGGCTAAGCCTGAGGAGCTCTCGGCAGCTATTTTGGCGTTTGCCGCAACAACATCAGGTCAACGGATGCTCCGCAATGGCGATCCACCAGACATTGAAAAGCTGAAAAATTGGATCGATGCGGCAAGCACAGCAGCCAAGGCAGCTTAGACGGTCTGGGCTCTGCCGCTCCGACGCCGCGCCAAACCAGCGCCGTGGCTCCCTGCGAGTGATCTACTTATCAATCCGGACGCTGCCGCCCGGCGTGCGGCGAGGTTGCAGAACAATTGCAACGAATGCGATCGCAACGACGAGGAATAGCCCGCCAAGGCTTACGAATGTCGCCCCCGAACCTGCAAACCGAACGGCATAATCGACAATCGTTTCAATATTGGCGGCAGCAATAATCGAACCAACGACACCAGCCATGCGGCCCATGTTCTCCATGTCCTTATCCGCCCGGTCGTAGGACTTGAAGAAGAAGAACACCAGCAACAGCGCCCATAAGACAAACGCTGCCAGGATAAAGGGTGACACGTCCCGATAGACGCTCTCGTACCCTGCCCCATAAAGCAATCCAGATGATTGCAGGAACGCCAAGTTCATGAGCGGCCACACCACCATCGACGCCGCACCTATCAACACACCACGCTGCAGTTTGCTCAAGTAGGGCTCGTAGTTCGCCTCCAGCATACGGTGGCGGAACACCAAAAGCATCGCGATCATGAACAGGACGATAAGGAAAAAGACTTTGAGCGGCAGCAGATAATGGTGAACCTTGCCCGTTATTGCCCGGTTCTCCTCCTCGACGTACATCGCCGCCACCGCCGCACCGAAATCCTGTTGCGCCTTACAGCAACTCTCCGCATCAAGCAGTGATTGGCTTGCAAAACAGTAGCGCCGCGTCGCTCTCTCGGGATGATCGCCAATTAACGGATCCGGTGCGCAATCGCGCACGAATTTGGACATTCCCGCCCGCTTCTTGGCCTCCCGACGCACGGCCGCAAGAGCATTAAGGGCCGGCACTCGGGCACATGTCACATTTGGGTCGTCAGCACATCCTGCAGGTGCACCAACATCGGCTTTGAGTACTTGAGGAGTTATCTCGAACAACGACTTTAAGCCACCGCCACCGCCAATAATGCTGCCACCAATCAGCGCCAATAAAACTGCAACCAGATAACCCGTTACAAAGCGCACCTTCCCGCCGGGAACATGCTTCCAGTACATATCAACCAGAACGGAGGCGGGAACGTAAAATGCGATCAGTGCCAAAAGGCCGAAGGTCGGAAAGAACAAAAAGAGATGCGAGTAGTAGGTCGCCAGCGCCGTCCAGTCGGTGTCTGACTTGACGCTGAACTCGTAAAATAGCACCCCGGTTGTCGCGATAAACGACAAACCCAGAATGATGAAATTGATGGCAACAAACGTACGTGCACCAATCGACATGGTATGCCCTCACCGTGATAATCGCGCGGTACCGAAGCGCGTTGCCATGCTCCTGACAAGCACCATCAAGCAGGCGAACGGACGAAACCAGCTTCAAGGAGCAAATCAATTAGCGCCTGTTGCCCGCCCGGCACGGTCAGGCCCACAGAAAAGCCTAACCGGCCTTATTGAACATACCCCACGCTGGCCAATCCAATTGCCTGCAAAACACAGGACCCAACGATGAACACGCCCACCTATCTCAGAAGCCTCACGATCACAGCCATCGTAATCGCGGTGATCGCAGCAGCGCTGTTTATCGGCTTTGGAGCCCGTTGGTTCAGCTATTATGGATGGGCGATCGCTGTCCTGCTTGGGGTATTTGGCCTAGGCACAATCGTCCTGAAGCGCTACCGCGCACTCGGACTGCGGCGCTGGCCGGTCATCATGTGGTTCATAATCGTCGCCATAGGCGCGATTATTCAGGCTGGCTTCTGGTATGCCTTCTTCAATTCAGGCTCAACTGGCCTCACCCTGGCTGCTGGTCGCTCTTTTGTGATGCCGCTGCTCGAGCCTGTTCTAATGCCTGTGTTTGCACTGGCTGCAGCCCTTTCAGCTTGGATTATCGCCCGCGGCGCAATGCTGCGGACACCGACCAAAGGTTGACGTTGCTTCGCCGCAAGATCAGACTGCGCGGCCGTGCGGTTCTGAACCGCACAAACCAACAGTTTGGAGGTGCTATGTCACTGAAATCCAACATCTTTGCCGCAGGCTTATTGGGTGCGGCCATGATCATGGGCAGCACGGCGACTGCCGTAGCAGGTCCATCTGCTCTTGCGACCGCAGCCAAAGCTGCTCCAGCCGCTGAAGACGGCCTCGTCGTCAAAGTCCACAAGCGCTACAAGAAAAGACGTTACGCGCGCCGGAAGTACAAGCGCAGTCGGCATTACAAACGCTCTCGTTACGCACGCCGCTATCGTCGCGGTTGTTGCGTTGACGCGCCATACACGCACGTCGACAGCTATCGGGGCCGCGTTGAAGTCGATGCGCCATTCGCATATGTCCGCAGAAGCCGCCGCGGCGTTCATGTCCGTGCGCCGTTCGTCGACATCTACGTCCCGCGCTGGTAATCAGCCCCGCGCGTTTCGAACATCAAAAAACACTCAAGGGAGGCCTCTAGCGGCATGGATTCAGAAAAGTTGAAAGCCCTACAGGCCCCCTTGAAAGACCAATATCGCGACGCACCTGAGCAAGCGGTGATCACGCTCAAAGCTGAAGGACAGCTTGGTGAAGGCGTCAGTTGCGCCTTGCAGACGCACAAAGCCCTCGTTGAAGCAGGCCTCCACCCTGCGACCGGCGGCGATGGCATGCAGGCCTGTTCGGGAGACATGCTGCTGGAAGCTTTGGTCGCCTGTGCCGGTGTCACACTCAAAGCAGTTGCGACGGCCCTCGATCTGCCATTGACCGGCGGCACTGTGAAAGCTGAAGGCGATCTGGACTTCAAAGGCACCCTCGGCGTCGACCGAGATGCTCCCGTCGGCTTCAAAACGGTCCGGCTGAATTTTGAATTACAAGGCCCGATCACGGACGAGCAAAAAGCGACCCTCTCCAAGCTCACCGAACGCTACTGCGTCGTCTACCAGACAATCGCAAACGCGACACCGGTTGTATCTGACTTCCAGGTTAAGGCTGAATCCTAAAACACCTGAGATCGAGCGCCGAAATGCGCTCGACCAAACCTTCAAGAAAGCGCAGAATACCATATTTATTTCAGGGGCTTATGGGCGAGCCACGCTCCTCGAGCCCAGGTGCACTGCATCTAGAATAGTCTCCAACTGACCTACACCCCGTTCAGCTCGCTCGACAAGATCTCCTCAAAAAGGCATGTTCGCCGCAGCGGGTGAGTATTCTCTAGGGAGAGATCAAGTGTTCGGGCGTAGCAATCAAGATCAGAAACTTCCAATTCAGCCAGCAGCAGCCGCAATGCCCGCTTCTGCACCTCCAAGTCCAGCCCCTCCACCACAGCCCAGCGCGACAGCACAAGCGGCAACGCCTGCAAACGCCACGGAATCCATAATTGGCGACGACCTCGCCATCGTCGGCCAGGAAATCACGATCGTCACCCAAAGCCGCGTCCGCGTGAATGGCACCATTCAGGGCAACATCAACGGTATGGAAGTGATCGTTGGACCATCCGGCAACGTCACGGGGACTGTCACCGCGAACATCATCACAGTGGAAGGTCGCGTGAAGGGTGCATTGCGCGCCGATTCGATCTCTTTACTACCGACCGCACAGGTCGAGGGCGATGTCTGTCACCACAAGCTGTCGATCGCGGAAGGCGCGCAGTTCGACGGCAGTGTCCGCAGACCAAAAGACGTCTCCGAGATCACACCGAACCTCAACGCCGACGCCTTCAAATAGGCCCGAAAAGCCTAATCAGCCGAGACGTCTCGCAGCCATCTCAACACGGCGGCAACCACGCCACTTCCACGTGACAGCGGCGCGTGTTGGCTGTCACGCTATACCCGTGTCGGTTTAGCAGTCCTAAATTCCACGGCGCGGCAGGATTGCGTCGCAAATATGCCGAACCCGAATATCCTGCCCAACGAATTCGCAGACTTCCCGCTTTTTATTCGGGTTATTACGGATTTCTCGCGCTGAGACCCGCGTTCCGAACTCACGCGCGACTTGGGCGAGGTAGGTGTCTGAGCAATAGGGCGTCGGGATCAACCGGCCATCAATAATCTGATAGCCTTCTTTGCATTTGATCCTGGCCTCGACCGGTGTGCTGAAAACGGTAAGACCAGCGACCGCTGCAACGCTACCTAGCATCAATACAGATTGAGCAAAGGCAAATGCCAGGGGTTTCATGCGTCCTCCCGAGAGGCGCCTAAGGCGCCTGCGTTTTTTCAGTTATAGAAATGCCGCCAACGCATAAGATGCCGCAGCGCAAATCACCAACGTCAGCATGACACCTGTTTTCAATCGGAACAAGGCAACAGCAGCAACAACGGATAACCCAATCGCAGGCCAATCAATCGATGCGATCTGCGGCAACTCAAAGGATACAGGGCCCGCTTCGACCCTCCAGAAGTCGTGAAACAGAACCTTGAGAGCAAACCAGATACTGAGGTTCAAAATGACGCCGACGACAGCCGCCGTAACGCCGGATAATGCGGACCTCAAACGCTTTGCATGTTGGAGGTGCTCGACATAGGGCGCTCCAGCAAAGATCCACAAAAAGCAGGGCGCAAATGTCGCCCATAATGTCACGACAGCACCGGCCAATCCCATTCCGAACGAAGCACCGCCACCGTCACGGAATGCTGCCAAAAAGCCTACGAACTCCGTTACAAGAATAAGCGGCCCAAGGGTTGTCTCAGCAAGACCCAGCCCATCAACCATTTCATGCGCTGAAAGCCATCCATAGCCCTGCACAACCTCCTGCGCCATGTAGGCCAGAACCGCGTAAGCCCCACCGAATGTGACAACTGCGAGCTTTGAGAAAAAGAAGCTGATCTGCACGAGCACGTGGTCGCTACCAAGAAACAACCACAGCAAAGCAATCGGGCCCAACCAAACCGACAGCCATATCGCTATCACAGTCATCGTCTTGCGAAACGATGGTCGTCGCGCCTGGCTAACCTCGACTTCTTCGCTTCCACTCTCGTCAGCTGATTTCTCTGCTGGCGCAGCAACACTAAACAACACACCTGCAAGACCCGCAGCGATAACTACCAGCGGAAAGGGCACGTTGAAGAAAAACAGCGCCAAAAACGCCGCGCCTGCAATCGCCCAATGTTCCGGCCTCAACAGCGCCTTGCGAGAGACTTTTAAAAGCGCCTGCAAAACAATCGCCAAAACAGCAGCTTTAATGCCGAGAAACAAAGTCTCCATCACCGGCAATTGGCCGAAGTACGCGTAGGCACTCGCCAACGCCAGCATCAGAAATGCACCGGGCAAAACAAAAGATAATCCAGCCGCCAAACCGCCAGCGACGCCATGCATGCGCCAGCCCGCATACGTGGCAAGTTGCATCGCCTCAGGCCCCGGGAGCAGCATGCAGAAGTTAAGCGCATTGAGATACTGCCGCTCGTTGAGCCAACCGCGCTCCTCGACGAGAACTTTGTGCATCAACGCAATCTGTGCTGCAGGGCCGCCAAACGACAAGAACCCGATTTTGAGCCACACGCCTAACGCGACAGCGAAGCCCACATTTCGAACTTCGTTTGCCTCCTGATCGACCGCCAAAGCTGCCCCCAAATCTCACTCAGAAAACGAGAACGTGCCCATTGCGCCCAACTCCCGGCACGCGATGCTAGGGCTACACGAATGCCGGACCAAACGCGAGCCGCGGTCAAAGTAGGTCAAAAATATTGCGCCGCACATAAAATCCGCCACCGAGTTAGCTGAATGCGAAGCAAATGTGCGACTTGCAGTCACGGTCAGCTCACGCCTTATCCTAGAAAATCCATTAGTTTCAATGCCTAGCAAGACTGTCTGAAACAAATCTCACAAACACGATCCTTGACGATCATGGCTAACGGGTGTTGCCTCCCGCGGCCAGACGGTTTGGAGCTCCGCGCGATGCGGGAAAGCTCTGCCGATTAGCAGGGCAACAGAAACGTTTCTGGCGTTTCGTTGCGGCACGACTTTAACTCGTAGGTCTCGCTGGACGGGTGGGATCTCCATGACGTGAGTACGTTACTCAGCCGACAGAGCATCGCTTTGTCGGGACGGGTTATTGTTGCGTCGCAGCACTGGTGCCATCGCAGGGAGATTTACATGCGCAAGATTTTTGTTGCACTTTTCGCGCTGCTTTCATTCGCAGCTTTCGCAATTCAGCCAGCTTCCGCTAAATGGAAGTGCAATGGCCCGGGTTATGCCTGCAACGGCAATGCTCACAAAGCGTCCAAACCGGTCCGGAAGTACAAAAAACGCGTTTACCGCAGCTCGAAGTCGGCTTCGAAAAAGTCGTACAAAAAGAAAAAGCGTTACACGAAGAAGTCGTATCGCAAGCACAAGAAGCGCTACACGAAACGCGCGAAGAAGCGTTCGCGGAAGTACGCGAAGCGTTCCTACAAAAAGAGCCGCTACACCGGTCGTAAGCTTTACGGCAAAGCTTCCTACTACTGGCAGCCACAGCGCGTTGCTTCCGGCGGTTGGTTCAACCCGAACGCCATGACGGCTGCCCACAAATCGTTGCCATTCGGCACCCGGGTTCGCGTCACCAATAAGCGCAACGGCCGTTCGGTTGTCGTACGCATCAACGACCGCGGTCCCTACATCAAAGGCCGCATTATCGACCTTTCGAAAGCTGCCGCTTACAAAATCGGCATGCAAAAGGCCGGCGTCGTTCCAGTGACGGTAACGGTTCTTGGCCGCAGCTAAGACAGCCTTCTCGGCTCAGCCGGGTAAACCGATAATTTGAAAAGGCCTCCGGGATCTCTTCTCGGAGGCCTTTTCGTTTTTGATGACATCGACTGATGCGCAGCGACGCGATTACTACGAACACAAACGAGATTCGGATGCCAGCTGGCGGTCTCAAGACCAGCTGGCATCCTCATCCCGTCCAGCCCCATTACATGGGTTGGCAAGCCTGCTGCATTACAAGCGGTAGAAAAGGGCAGGGTCACAATGCCCTTTCAAACCGCCCGCAGGCCTAAGGCTTGAAAACTGTTCCGCCGCAAATCCTTTTGCTACGCGCCTAACTTTGCGAAACACACGCGGCTCACGCCCCATACTCCGCACCACCATGAGTGAAATTCACCTCCCAAGCTCTAAGCGGAAGCTATCGCAATCCACCGGCTCTGCCAGCACCAACAGCAAGCAACGCCCAGGATCTTCAGATATCTCAACGACACCCATATTGCCGGTTGTACGACAAGGATAATTTCCAGTACTTTCAAGGGCACCTCGGCCTCTCGACTTGGGCCGCCCCGCACCCGTGGCTTTCACGCGCCACGCCGCACCGTCCGCGAGCCCGCATGCCTGAACACAATCCGCCCAACGATCGCGTCACCGCCATTCAGAAAATCCGAACGGCTTTGATCGAAAAAAAGATGACGCAAGCTGAGCTTGCCGATGCAGCTTGTTGTCACGAGAAGACCGTGCAGAACCTTGTGTCCGGCCGACAGGTCCGTGACCAGACCCTATTCGACGTTTGCACCGTCCTCGATCTCGATTTTGATGTGATAAAGCAAGCGTGGAGCGGTGCAGCAGTCAGCGGCCCAATGGAGCTGAAAGGCGAAGGCGGCCTTGCCGCCCCGGTCTACATGGGTGCTTACACCAAGGCCGCCGTAGATCACTACATCGGCACCTATCTGACGGTGCGCCCAGCATTTTCCAAGCCAGACACCTTCATCGCCTACCGAACCGACATTGTCTGGGACCCGGAATGGCCAAGCCTACTCTTTGAAGAAAGCGATCGGCCCGACGTCGCTTTCCAACATCGCGGGCGCATTTATGTCCCGGCGTCTTCGATGTTTTTGCACTTAGTCTCGTTGACGAAAGGTGCCATGCGCATGGTCATGCTCTCTCAAATTGACCAGACCGATCACATGCGCGGGCTGATCACGACACTCAACAAACAAGGCGCTATGCTGGTACCCGTCTCCGCACCGATCGTTTACGCCAAGGCAGACACTCTAGCCAACGAAGTGCTGGGCGAAATCACCGCCCAGCATCACTGCTTTGAAAACTACAAAGCCCTCATCGATGAAACAATCCGCGACGGCTACGCCAAAGTCGTTGGCTAGGCGATAGGCAGGCAAATATCTGTACGCAGGTCTGCCGGCGCGGTCGTGGCGGGATCGTTGACATAAATCTCGACCGGCGGTGCATCCCGTGGTTCCTCACCCGACTCGGGCAGCCATTTGCCGTAAAGCCAATCATAAGCTGCTCCAAGCGTTGCGTACGGCCCTTTGTGCTCCATAACCGCGTACTTGCCACCGGCAACCTCAAAGTAGTCAAGCCCTTCGACATCCTTCGGGAATCCATAACCAGTCATGAAGGCCGCACACGAACGCAACTCAGCCTCGGGTTTTGAATCTGGAGCGTCATAGTAAATCCCAAACGCACCAGTGATGTGCTCCATAAGCGAGCGCGCCGCCATAACTCCACCTAACTTCTGAAACGCCCCGCCTATATCTTCATATGGCCCGACATGCTCGATCCCAGCAGCTTGAAAAGTACCAATATCCTTGATGACAACAGGGTACATTTTTTGATCTCCAGAATTGCGTTGAAGTAACTCGGTGATTTCCACGCCCTGCTCACGAAATGCATTTGGAGACATGCCGTGAGCGTTACTAAACGCGCGTGAAAAACTCGCCAGGTTGGGATAGCCAACCCGTTTCGCAATTTCGCTGACTGGTGTCTCTTCGTGCACCAGAGCATTCGCCGCCTTATGCAGCCGTAACCTGCGAACAGCTTCCGCGAGCGTTTCGCCTGTCATCGCTTTGAATACGCGATGCCAGTGATAGCGCGACATACATGCGATATCGGCGAGAGCATCTAGGCTCAATTCGCCATCGAGGTTCTCATAGATATGCGACAGCACACGCTGCAGCCGTTCTTCATAGTTACGGAATGTAGTGCTTGCGGACATGCATCTTCTCAACTGATTGCTGAAAAGACGCTACAATAGCGGCACTTTGCATGTATTGCTCAATTGCAGCGCGGGCTTAGCCGAAGTTGTTTTCCGCCGACGCGCCAAGCATCCGACGACAATTCAATGATCATCCCAAAACGGCGCCAACCAAGCACGTCGTTCAAAAATTCGAACGCCAAACTGATACGAAAAATTGAAAAGTTCGCATTTGGAAAAATCACAAAAACGCCGGTCGACAAAACACGCCAATGCCCGGCCCGCGCTCAGGCGCGTTGACGAGCCACGGGCACCCCATGCGCTTCTATTTCAGACGAGGTGCCCGCCCCTTGCGGGGCCGCATCTGGTGGTGACCACTTCGTGTTTATCTCGGAAAAATATCTCGCGCGCAGATCAAGGCTCGAACGCCGGCCCACAGAGCCAAGGTGCTGCTCAATCCACTTGCCGGCTTCCGACCGGCCGGCCCCATGCAGATAGGTCAACATCCCCCAATCAGGCTGCGCCTTGGTGTCGGGCTTTAGCACGCTTGTGTAACGCCCGGCCTCAATCAGATGGAACCGGTGCCGCGCTAACTTCTGCATGGGCGTCGATGGCCGAAGCGACCACCCACGATCCATGCTGCGCGCTGTCTCAATGACTTCGATGTCACGAAGAAGCGGTGCATTGAACGTCAGCGTATTGGCCCGGTCGCTGATTTCACGAACGCCAGTCGGAACAACCTCCGCAGCCACCGGGTTGATCTGCACGAGCAGCGTGTCCTCAACGGGGCTTTCTTTACCCATCGTCACAAGGTCCGGATTGGCCGAAAATCCGCCATCCCAATAGGCGCGACCTTGGATCTCCACGGCGTGGTGAATTGTCGGCAAACAAGCAGAAGCCAACACACAATCAACGGTCAACTCATGCCGACGGAAATGCCGTGCACGCCCGGTCGCGATGTCAGTCGCCGAAACCAACAGCTCCATCGTGTCGGCTTTGCGGAGCCGTTCAAAATTGATGTGTTCGGAAAGCAACCGCCGCAGCGGATCAAAACCAAGTGGATTGAATTCGTACGGCGACAACAGACCCGCCATCTGCGCAACCGCAGGCAGCCGCGAGATCGAATACAGGAATGGGTTCAGCCGCATCAGGTCTGGCACGCCAGCCTTGTGAACGCTATGCCAGATCCCGCTCAGCATATCCCGCGCAGTTTGCCGTCCGCCTTCCGACAGCCCGGCAGCAAACACGACAGCATTAACCGCACCGGCACTGGTCCCGCTCACCCAGCCGAACTCAATGCGCTCCTCTTCCAGCAAGCGGTCCAATACGCCCCACGTGAAAGCCCCGTGCGCACCACCGCCCTGCAAAGCGAGATTTAGCCGGACACGCTTATTGAAAAGCCCCAATCCCACGCGAATTCTAGCCCCAAAATCCCATCATCATCACCAGACCGGCATCCACATTCTTATGCTGAAGGTGTCATAGCCCTGGTATCGCATTCTGCCATCATCCATACCACGCCAGACACCATGCAGGATAACCGGACGATCACCGGAACAACTCAGAAACCCCATGCCTTTTCAAATCATCGACCAATTCAGCCTCGCCTCTGGGAGCGAGAACGAAGACCAAACCGGCCATAACGGCATTATGGCCTGGGTCATCGACGGCGCAACCGACATGGTCGATGAACCGCTGGTTGGCAAACATAGCGACGCCGCTTGGATCGCGAACGAAGCGCAAAACTTGCTGGAACAAATGGACATCGAGGCGGCGGCGGCCGATCTGTCGCACCTTCCTCAACAACTCAATGAAGAGTTAGCAAAATTCTTCCAGCTTCAATGCCGCCGAACGCCCCAACATCGCTGGGAACATCCCTCTGCTACGGCGTTGATTGTCAGGTTGGGCGGTCAAGTAATGGATTGGGTCAGCGTCGGCGATTGCGCTCTGATTGCACAAACGCCAACGGGGCTCCACTCAGTCGGGATCGGCGGCCCTGATGCAGGTGATCGAAGTGTTATCGGTGATCTCAAACAGCTTAACGCAGCCAACCAGAATATGGGCGACAATGGTCGGAAATCTCAAATGTGGCCGACCTTGCGCGAAAAACGTGGGGCCCGACTTAACCGAGAAGATGGCTATGCCGTACTGTCGATCACACCGCCTCCACCAAACCTCATTGGGCATGGTCGCATAGAAGTGAAACCTGGCAGCCATGTCTTACTGGCAACCGACGGCCTGACACGACTGATCGAGGTCTTCTCACGATACACGCCCCAGGAGTTGCTAGACGCAGCAATCGCACATGGCCTTGAAACGCTGTGCAAAGAACTCCGCGAACTTGAAACACAAGATGGCGATTGCCTCAAACATCCACGGATCAAACGATCTGACGATGCCACTGGCCTGCTGCTACGCGCGACCTGAACAAAAAAGAGCAGGCCAACGCCTGCTCCGCTTATCACCTTTCGGTCGCTGCCAGTTGAGCGGACGAGCTTCAAGCAGCGGTTACCCGCCTGCAACCTCACGTACGATGCCATCAAGCCACTTGTCGACATCGTTCAATGCAGCCTTACCCGCATCGCTGGTGCCACCGCCAGACAAACGGCGATACCCGACGACAATCTTGCCCGGCGCTGCCTTCGCCTCATACACAAAAACAATGTAGGGGCAGTAGCCCATGTTCGCGGCATCTGCTTCCATCATCTTGCGTGAGTGGACCGCTGAGCAAAACGCGAAGTACTTCGCGCCGGCATAAACGTCTTTCGCAGCACCGACATCCTCGCCGGTACGCTTGAGCATGCCGGCCACGTCACCTTTCATGTCGATCACCAGGCCACGATTGACGATGGCCGATTCAACCTCGAAGGCGACATCATCAATAGTCCCTGAAACTGTGTAGGTTTTTACATCCGTCGCCGCAGCTGTCGTCGCCATCATAATAAGGCTCAACAAGACAACAAAGATCCGCATGGACCGTTCCTCCTAGTATGTTCTTCAGTCGATTTTGAGGTCCTTAAATTTCACCGTCAGACTGTCGAGCGTCTCCCCATTCATATCCTTCAAAATGAGGTTAACCCTCCGCAAGCGCCAATCGATATCAACGAGACCGAAATTCTCCTGATTGTACATCTCGCTCATTCTGAGATTCGACTCTGCATCACGCGATGGCCCATACGAACGGTTCAAGGAACTCGCAGTCATTTCCGGCAGGCGTTGGCCACCCTTCAGTACCGACTGATAAAATGCACCGAAGTGGCGGTCGCCCGACAGAATGATGACGCCGCGTGCACCGGTGCTGTCAATGAGATCGATCAATCGTTGCCGCTCGTGCGGGATCAATCCCCAACGCTCAAAGCCATGGCCTTCTGACATAAACTGGTAAGATGAAATAATGAGCCGAACATCGGCGGACTCTGAGAGTTTCTCTTCAAGCCAGGCCCACTGCGCCTTGCCCAGAATTGTCTTTTCTGGGTCATCGTCAGGACCATAACGGCCCCATTGATTGAGTTTCTTCGGCCGCCTCTTCCAGTTGGAACGGAAAGAGCGCGTATCGAGCATTATGATCTGAACTCTTTTGCCTTCCGGCCCAAAGGTCCGTGAATAGTAGATGCCTTTGTCAAAATCCCGCTGCGGTTCCAGTTGCCAGAAGTCATGGAACAACTTGGCCGAGGACCGTTTATGCGCAAACGTGCCACCCTTATCGTTGCCCCCGTAATCATGGTCATCCCAGATCGCAAGGAACGGCATCGCCTGTCGTGCCCGCGCCAACTCCGGATTAAACGCCTGATCGCGGTAGGCCTCCACAAGCTCCTTAGCGTCAGGACTGCGGATATCGCCATAAACGTTGTCACCGATCATCATGAAGAGCTGAGGCCGGGGCTCCAACCTGAGCACGCCCTCCCAAATCGGTTGCGGGTGGAGCTGCGAAAGACAGGACCCAACGCCAATCCGTGTCAAAACCTTGTCAGGCTCGAGCGTCAGCCATGGTGTCTGAGGTGCGACGGACTTTACGCCAGGAAGAACCTCACGATTGGCGCTCTGCTTAAAGAAATCTCTGGCCGACGTGTTTAACTCTTCACGTTTTTCAGGCTCAGAGGTTTTCGGCTCTCCACCCAGCTCGGCGAACTCGATCAAGCCGTTTTGCGACATCAGCAAAAAGGCACCACCAAGCAGCAACAAAACCACGACAAACGAAATCATAAGTTTGCCGGAAGACCCACCGCCCGGCTTCTGGTTGCTGCCTTCAGGCTCCAGTCCACCACCCGTAACGTTGCCCAATTCCCTCTCCCAATCTCAGAAACCAAGACTTTGAGGCCTGCTCAAAAAGAACCGCGAGTGCGACCTTCTCACGCCCATATCACATGAACAAGTCAACGTTACTTTTCAAAACCGGTCGGAGCGATGGCACGGCTAAGCCGCCACACTCTGATGCACGACACGATCAAGACGCACACGGCGATACGGCCGCGCAACAGCGCGAGCAGCTTTCACATTTGCAATCGACCAGATGAGCCGCTGTGGCGCAAACCCCCAATCCAGATTAAGCCGAAGCGACGCCGAAGCCGTTACCGCATTTTCCAGAAAGCGGAACCCTTCCTGCAGCAGCAGATCCTGAAGACGACGGGTCTGCAAAGCATCAACCAGGCTCCAAAGCCGGATAAGCGCAATGCCGCCGCGCGCGTTGCTACCTTCAAACGTATCCCAGAAAACCTCTTCAACCACACTGCGGTCGTCAGAGGTCGCACCACGCATGAAGACATTGGCGCGACCTGCTTTCAAGACGGATTGCAGCGCGATACGCATTTCAGGCGTGCCAGCGAGGGCCACGTCTTTCGGGTTGAACTCTGCAATCGCCATCACGAAGCCCTCCGCGCCGATGGTTTCTGCGCACCGTGAGGTACTTCCGAAAACACCGACCAGATCGACCCGGTGAGCAAGATGACGTCACCCGCAGGGGCACCCGCCACCGGTTTGACGAAATCAACTTCATAACCAACAAGCCGGCCGTTTGGATTAATGACTTGATCACGCGCGAAGCGGTACTTCCGACCGTCGGCGGTTTTGATAACGCCAACCTTCAAGGTCTCGTGGAATTTGACGATACGTCCATGCATTGACACTCTCCATGTCAGCAAGCCCGGCATCTTCTTGTCCTGAGGCTTTGCGGTTTGTGACTAATTGTGAGAGTGCGTGAAAACAGGTCGCTGCGCTGTTCCATGCGCGACAAGTTGGCCGTTAAGAAAACCGATCCAATAAATTGAAGTTAATAAGAAATTTCACCACCTCGCGAGGAAACGACCCAACTAATTCTTCACACATTCAGAACCAAACATCGCGGTCCCCCAAAAGAACCGCCAAAAAAGAAAAAGCCCCCGCCATTCGGCAAGAGGCTCTTTACAAGTCTAGGTTGGTATCCGATCAAGCGTCGCGATCTTCGTTCGAATGATCCGGCGCACCGGTTTCGGTAACGGCTTGGGTTCGGGCGCAATTACCGGTTCGATCGGGTTTGGAGAGGCGGACTTATTTACGAAAAAAGGCGTCTACCCGCATACCCGGCAACAGCGGGACATCCCCTTCAAGATCGATTGTGACTTCCAGGATCTCGACATCCGTTGGACGGCGAGCCCCACGTTGCGTGATCAGCGGACGCGCAAGAGCCGGAGCTACTTTCACGACTTTGCCTTCGTATTCCTTGTCCGGATAGCTGATCGATTTGACGTAAGCTTTCTGGCCGACTTCAACCTTCGCGACATCGACCTCATCGACTTCCGCTGTCACCTGCAGCCCACTCATGTCACCAATGACGATGAGGGGTTGCATTGGAGAAGGCGCGACCATCTCACCCGATTTGGCGCGAAGGATCAGCACGCGACCGCTACCTGGCGCACGAACACGAGTTTTATCGAGCAGCGCTTCAGCAATGGCGACCTGCGCACGCGCTTCACTCACGGCCGCTTCTGCTGGTGTCGGAGCCGGAAGATCAGGGTCCGCCTGAGCGCGAGCAACTTTCACGCGAGCCTTTTGGACGCGTTCCTGCGCTTGCTCGAGACGACGGCGTGAATTGCGCAGCGTACGCTCGGTAACTGTGCCAGAACGACGGCCGGACAGCGCATAATCAAGTTCAATGCGAGCACCCGTTGCGGAACGCTCAGCGCGGTAAACTTCGTCCTCAGCATCGCGAACATCTTTGCGGTCTGAACTCAGCCGGCCGTCATCGCGTGCCTTTTCGCGAACATCAGCCTGCGTTTCAGCCGCTGCCAATCGTGCGCGGGCTTCAGCATCGTCAAGCTTGAGCAAGAGCTCGTTTTCCTCAACCTCATCGTTGAGCGCGACATAAACCTCAGCAACACGACCAATAATCGCAGTGCCGATGTTGACCATGCCGTTTTTCGGCTCGATGCGACCAGGGGCTGCCACGGCCCACGCCGGACCACTGTCATGATCATCAGCCATGACCGCAGATGGGCCGCTGACGGCAGTTGGCAATAAGGCACCACCGGCGGCAACGCCAAGCGCCAAGAGGACGGAAAAGATACGTTTCATTCTCGAGTGCTCCAGATATCTCAATACGTTATTCAGCGCCGCTCTCGGCAAGCTTGTCAGCCAGCGCAGTGACTGCCTGAGCTGCCTTCGGCCGCTCGTCGGTTGAGATCACACCATCCTCGATACGAATGATGCGATCGGCGTACTTCAGAATTCTATGGTCGTGCGTCACGGCAAGAACCGCGCGGCTATTGTCCTTCGACACGTCAGACATCAGCTGCATCACGGCTTGACCGTTCTCACTATCAAGCGCCGCAGTTGGTTCGTCAGCGAGCATCACTGAGGGCGACCCAGCAAGCGCACGCGCAATCGCAACACGCTGCTTCTCACCGCCAGACAACTTCGAAGGGTACGTATGGATGCGGTGCGAAAGGCCGACCGAATCCAAGGCACTTTTTGCTTTCATCGGCGCATCGGCAGGCATTCGGCCACGCACATCAAGCGCAAGCATCACATTCTCAACCGCCGTCAATGTCGGAAACAGGTTGTAGGACTGGAAAACAAATCCAACGTGGTGACGCCGCAGGTTGGCCATAGCCTCCGGGCTCAGACCCTGCGTCACTTGCCCGGCGATTTCCAGCTGCCCAGAAGTCTCCCGCAGGATGCACCCAAGGATCGACAACAACGTCGTCTTGCCGCTTCCAGACGGACCCATCAGCAGCGTCAATTCTCCTGGACGCAAATCGAGGTTCACACCTTTAAGAACTTGCACCTCGCCCGCACCGGTACCAAAGACCTTGATAATGTCCTTGGCCACAAGCAACGGCTCAGCAGCCGCATTACCCTCTTCGGATTTGCTCATGTCGTCCTTCCTTGCACATTCTAGTTAGCCATTTAACTCTTTGGCCAACCTAGAAGAATTTCAAATCGCCGGCAGTTCCCGGCAGAACATGGGGGACAAAAACAACGTCTTTTCGTCACCCCATTTTTCCCAATTACCTGCTGAACACACCGGCTGGATCGATCCGAATGACTTTGAAGATCGCCGAAATGGCCGCCAGCATGCACATCCCGATAGTCAACAGGAACAACAGTCCGGCCAAACCAGGGGTCATGACGACGTTCAACGTCGTGTTTTCGGCCAGTTTGAATATTCCCAACGTCAATGCCATGCCGAGCGCATAACCGGCAATCGCACTAAAGAGCGCCTGCAACAAAATGACTTGAATGATGTAGCCCGCTGAAGCGCCCAGCGCGCGCAAAGTCGCAAACTCGTTCAAGTGATCCTTGGTGCTCGCATAAAGCGTCTGCGCAACGATCACGATCCCGACAATGATCGCCAGTGTCGTACCAGCGATAAGGCCGGACCCTGCGGCTGTATGGAACAGCCAGTAGTTGATGCTGCGGCTTCTGAATGTCTCACGGGTCAAGACCTCAGCATCCGGCAACCGCGCCTGAATATCCTGCTGAACCTTGGCAACATCCGCGCCATCCTCAACGGTCACAAGATTATATGAGCCTTGCTCCTTATTAGCGCCCAACATGATCTGGGCCCGCTGAAGCGTAGTGAAGACATAGGGCATCGTCGTAAACGAGCGAATCTTGTTCGTCACAGCTCCAACGTTCACGGTCATACCGTTGATCTCAGCTGGAGCGCCGAGACCTTCGACATCGAGATCCTTAAAGTAGGTCCTGTCGACAGCCACTGCTTTCGGAGCGGCCAACTCGTCGACGCTACCCTCGATGACGTTCCAGGGTTTCAAACCACCCGAGTTCCAATCCGAACCCACAACCAGAACGGTCGTCGCACCACCGTTTTGTTTGCGCCAGCGCGAGAAGCCCATGGCCAGTGTTTCAACGTTCGCAACGCCTGGCACCGAAAGAACCGAGTATTTCTCACGACCCGGAAGCAGCGAAGGATCATCGACACTCTTGGTGCCGATTGGAACCACCCAAAGCTCACCCGTGGTCTTGTCGATCACAGCAGCAATCGTGCGCTCGATACCCAGGTAAATCCCCGACTGGAACGACAAGAGGACCACCGAGAAAACAATACCAACCAACGTCACGAACAAGCTGATGCGGTCATGAAACAAATTTCGGTAGGCGAGTTTCGGCGCCATCCGCTGGCGACGTAGGCCCTTTACGGCGGCCCCATCACTGGTTGCTGCGCTGCTGGCTTGCATAGTCAATTCACCTCTTCGTGGATCTCAACCGCCACTGCTATATCCTTAATGAACATATCAGGTAGCTGAGCGTCTATGCCATCTCAGGCACGACCGTTGGAAAAACCGCCGCGCCAATCATAGCAAGACTGGCGCGGCTTTCTGCGATTGCCCAAGTTTTAAGTTACGAACCGCACGGAACGGTGATGGTGAGACCCGCACTTGGAATGAACTTCTTGCAGGTCAGTTCGGCCGTTTCGTCGGCAATTTCCTCTTCAACCTCAACCTCTTCGACGTCAGCCTCAGGTGCCTCATCAGCGCGGGCAGCGACTTCGGTCGGCTTCTTAAGTTCCAAGGTGTTGGTCCCAGCGATTGCCGAAGCTTTAACAGGTGCGACTTTCGTTACGGCGTCCTCAGTCTTGGTCTCCGCGACCGAAACTTCAGATTTTTTGACCTCTTCAGCGCGCTGACGTGCAGCGATCCGCTTTTCTTGAGCTTTCTTCTTTGCAGCGGCAGCCCGGCGAGCAGCCAGTTTCTTCTGAGCGGCACGCTTGCGTGCGGCAGCAATCTTAGCCTGCTTCTTTTTCTCATAAGCGCGGCGTGCAGCAGCCTTCTGAGCTGCGATCTTTTTGGCCTTGGCTTTCTGAGCCGCAACCTTTCGAGCATGAGCCTTACGCGCTGCGGCTTTTTTCGCAGCCGCTTTACGTGCAGCAGCTTTGCGAGCCGCCGCTTTACGACGAGCCGCAGCCTTACGAGCTGCCTTCTTGCGCGCGTAATGCGATGAACCCGAATGACCGTAGTTGCCAGAATGAGGCTTCGCGACGAAGGAACCCAGCGGGTAGCCGAAGTTCATACGCTTACCACCAGCTTCTGCCGGAGCAATTGCCGCGAACGCGCTGATGCTAGCGATAACGGCCGTCAGAATTCGAGTTGCTTGTTTCATGGTCCCGCGTCCTTCTCACTGGTGCTTTGAGCCTGTGGAGCCGGACATCAAGTCGTCCGCCTCATCGTTGAGAAGGAGAATGCCGCAGCGCGAAGCAGCACGCTGTCACCGGGGAAACTCGCGGTGAATTAACGAGTAGACTGACGACAAAAATGATGGCCAACCGACACGATGACACGTCGGACTTGTTATCAATTGCCCTAATCTGCGCAGCGCAAATTCGAACGGCCTCGTCAGCCTTCAGACCTGCGAGCACACGATCTCAAGCGAACAACGTGATGAAGTGAGCCAGTTAACAAGGCACGGTAATCGTCATGCCAGCGCTAGGAACATACTTCTTGCAGGTATTGCCGTCATCCGCGGCAAGAGCGGTGTCCTCAACGACATTTGCACCATCGTCGACGGCCGCCTCGACGACATCTACGCCCGAATCGGCACCAGCAAGGTCATCGTCACGCAGATTGAGCGTATTGGTGCCCGCAATTGCCGACGCACGAACTGGCGCTTTCTTCTGGGCGTCTGTCTCTTGAACCGCGACTGCTGGTTTGCTCGTCCGGCTCGCAACGCTTGATTTCTTGTTCTGTTTTGCGCGCTTCGCAGCGGCTTTACGCTTTGCCGCCTTACGTGCAGCCGCCTTTTTACGAGCTGCCGCCTTCCGCGCCGCGGCACGACGCGCAGCGGCCCGGCGTTTTTTGGATTTATGTGACGCGGACTTCTGACGCTTCTTCGAAGAGGATTTACGCTTGGAATTGCTCGACTTGGCCGTAAATGACCCAAGCGGGTAACCAAACTGGAGCTTTTTGTCCGCAGCGACCACGGGCGCAGAAGGAATGGCCAAAGAAAGAAGAAACACCGCTGCTGCAACGGCAATAAAAAGCTTCTTAACCATATGTCAGCTGCGCCTCGCCCCTAGATTGATCACTACGCCGCACGATACCGCGACTCACGCTGCTTCACCACAAACAACTGACAATAACGGAAACGGCGCCGGTCAAATCATGACCGACGCCGCTCCGTTCGCGAGAATTTTTAGGCCTTTTGCTTACTGGCAAGGCACCGTGATGGTCATACCGGCACTTGGGATGAAGCGCTTGCACTCAAGCTCTGCAACTTCAACCGTTGTTTCAGTTTCAGCCGTCTCAACTTCGATCTCCGGCGTCGTGTCTTCCAGTTCAACTTCTTCCTTAGCTGGAGCTTCGTTGTCGTTGCGGAACTTCAGCGTGTTGGTTCCAGCAATCGCAGAAGCCCGAACCGGAGCATTCCAATCGCGATTTACAGTTTTCGTTGAAGCCTTCTTCGTGCGGAGCTGAGCAACCTTACGAGCCTTTGCAGCAGCAGCCTTCCGTGCAGCAGCTTTGCGAGCTGCCAGTTTACGTGCATGGGCCTTACGAGCAGCTGCCTTGCGGGCTGCAGCCTTACGAGCGGCTGCTTTCCGGTGGGCTGCTTTACGAGCTGCGGCGCGGCGCTGAGCAGCTTTGCGAGCTGCCAATTGCTTGCGGCGCTTCGCTTTGTGATGATGTGCACCACCCGAGAATGGCGATGCATGGAAAGAACCCAGTGGGCCTCCGAATTTCATGCGCTTACCACCAGCTTCGGCTGGGGCGGTTACGAATGCAGCGGCTGCGGTGATCAGGGCTGCCAGGGTGAGAGCAATCTTTTTCATGGTTCCAAGTCCTTCTCGCGAATGTTGTCTGTTTGAGCCCGCCCGGAGGCGTTATGTTTGGGTTGGCTTCGTTGGCCGCCCCGTTTGTTGAAATGAATTTGCCTCAAACCCTGAAACCTGGCTGTTCCCCGGGAAACCGGGCCATCTTTTTCTCAAAAAGAGCATCTGCAACCAGCACAAAGAGGCATCCCCAGTCGCGCATTGAGCAGGAGGTAGACAAATCCGCAGTCGCAGTCGCCTGGCGAGCTGAAATATTATTTTTCAAATGCAAATCAGATACTTAGACAAGGGCCACCCGCTCCGAACAACGGAGAACATCGGAAACAATTAACATGAACGGCGCTCATAGAGCGCGTCAACGTCGGCGAATTCGCACGATGTTTTTCGGATAGAAAAACTCAGAAAATTCAAAAACCATCGCTCAAAACCATCAGAAAACACAGGTTGCAGCCGCCACTCCGGCCACAAAACGCGCTGCAACCAGTCAAACCAAACTGGCAACGCTCGACCGCCAGTCGCGTCCACATCATTCTGACATCCATCACCAAAACAGTGCCTCCACACGGGTTCCCCACATGAAACATCGCCAGATTACCGTCACGCGATCATCCATCGCCGCTTCGGCCTTGACACGATGTCGTTAAGACGTGCCACAAGCCAGGATTGGAAGGCCGGTACCAAGGGACGGAAACCTGCCAGGTGCAGCTTCTACACTGTCACACTGCCGAATGATCGATACTCGCTAGCCAAGCCTCAGACGACATCGGTTCTCCGGCAGATGGGAAATGGGAACGAAAGTCATGGCCATAACCGCCGAAGCGATCACCGACAGCATGATTGCCAGCATCAACACGTCAGATCACGGTGCCGAGCCATACCCGCATTGGTTTCTAACCAACTGCGTTCCAGACAATGCCATCTCAGCGATGGCGGAATTGCCATTTGCAGCACCGGACTTGGACGGCGTCTCTGGCAAACGGGATCTGCACAACAAAACCCGCACGTATTTTGACGGCGAAAACATGCAGCGTTTTCCCGTCTGCAAGGCGTTCAACGAAGCTTTCCAAGCTCCGAAGCTAACGAAAGCAATCGCGCAACACTTCAAAACCAACCTCAACGGGAGCTTCTTACGTGTCGAGTATGCGCAAGATACCGACGGCTTCTGGCTCGAACCGCACACGGATCTCGGCGTCAAACTGTTCACCATGCTGCTCTACGTCTCAGACGATCCAGGCCATGAGCATCTCGGTACCGACATCTACGATGCCAATAAAAAACACGTGTCCCGCTCACCATTTCAATCCAACGGTGCCATGGTCTTCGTGCCATCCGATGTCACCTACCACGGCTTTGAACCACGCAAGATCAACGGCGTCCGCAAGTCAATCATCGTCAATTACGTCACCAACGACTGGCGTGCCCGCGAACAGCTACCTTACTCAGATAACCCCATCGCGACTTGATCTGGCAGCACCACTGGGAACACTTAAAGAGCGACAGGCACGCCCACGCTTACGGCACGAACTGTTCGGGCTCTGGCACGCCGCTCAGCGCTTAATCCGGCGCACCCTTTGTTGAGACCTCATAACCGCAACGGTTCAAACCTGCGATCACGCGCTCCAAATGGGCTTTGTCACGCGTCTCAATCACGACATGCAGCTCGGCACCTTTGGCCGGCAAATCCGTGAAGACCCGTTGGTGATAAACTTCAACCACATTGGCCTCAGCTTCTGCGATCGCTTTCGAAACTGTTGAGAGTTGCCCGGGGCGATCCGGGATATCAATGGTCAGTTGTGTCAAGCAGCCCTGCCGCGCTAACTCACGCGTCAAAACACTGGCCAACAGCCGCGTATCGATATTGCCACCACACAGAACAAGTCCGACCTTCTCTCCCTTGAAGCGCTCAGGCTCAGCAATCAGCGCAGCAAGACCCGCAGCACCCGCGCCCTCAACCACCGTCTTCTCAATTCCGATGAACAAACTCACCGCCTGCTCAAGTTGCGCCTCACTAACCAGAACCACATCATCGACCAGCCGTTGCACCATCGGTGTTGTCACAACGCCTGGAGACTTAACCGCAATTCCTTCCGCCAACGTATCACCCCGCATAGGCAGGACATCGCCCCGAATAGCGTTGTACATCGAGGGATAAAGCCGGGCTTGAACGCCAACAATCTTGATATCCGGTTTCAAAGCTTTCGCCGCGACCGCAAGACCGGAAATCAAGCCCCCACCACCGATCGGCACGATGATGACATCAAGATCGGGCACGGCCTCCATCATCTCCAACCCGATTGTGCCCTGCCCGGCAATCACCGCAGGATCATCGTAGGGGTGAACGAAGGTAAGCCCATGCTCCTCGCCATATCGATGCGCAAACGCAGCCGCCTCTTCCAATTGCGTCCCCTTGAGAAGAACCTCCGCACCATGACCACGCGTATTCTCAACCTTCACCGTCGGAGTAGGCTCTGGCATCACGATGTAAGCCGGAACACCCAACCGCTGCGCATGATAAGCAACGCCTTGAGCATGGTTCCCCGCCGACATGGCCACCACACCACGCTTTCGCTCATCTTCGCTAAGCTGCAAAAGTTTGTTGAGCGCACCGCGTTCTTTGAACGCGCCGGTGAACTGCAAATTTTCGCGCTTCAGCCAGATGTCCGCCCCAAACAACTCAGAGAGCGTCCGGCTGCGGTCGCACTCAGTCGCAAGAATGGCATCGCCAATTCTCTCCCGCGCTGCGACGACGTCGTCTAGCGAAACCGCCAATTCACTTGGCGTATTGCCGCATTCACCGTTGTCCACCGAGATCTCCAATCATACATCTTATATAATAACTTTATTGTGCACGCCCCCCAATGCACGTTTTCTTTTGCCCAACCCGGCACACACTGGCTACAAACCATCCAAACCACAAGCTCGCCGTCGCGACCGCAAAAACACAGGGAGAAGAGCATGGCAAAAGTTGCATTCATCGGCCTCGGAGTTATGGGCTACCCGATGGCTGGATACCTCCTCAAAAAAGGTGGCCACGACGTCACCGTCTACAACCGCACATTCGCCAAAGCAGAAAAATGGGTTGCCGAATACGGTGGCGGCCGCGCCGCGAAGACACCAGCCGAGGCTGCGGATGGAGCGGAGTTCATCTTCGCCTGCGTTGGTAACGATGACGATCTGCGCCAGGTGACCATCGGCGAAAATGGTGCGTTTTCGAAAATGGGGGCCGACACAGTCTTCGTCGACAACACCACAGCAACAGCAGACGTTGCCCGTGAGCTTTCCGCTATCGCCAGCCAGCAAGGTTTTCACTTCATCGACGCGCCTGTCTCGGGCGGTCAGGCCGGTGCCGAAAACGGTGTTCTTACGGTAATGTGCGGCGGAGAAGAAGCTCCGTTCAAACGCGCAGAACCAGTCATCGCCTCCTTTGCCAAAATGGTCAATCTGATCGGAGCATCAGGTTCCGGGCAGCTTTGTAAGATGGTCAACCAGATTGCCATCGCAGGTCTCGTTCAAGGGCTATCGGAAGCCTTGCACTTCGCGCAGAATGCCGAACTCGACATCCCCAAAGTGATGGACACCATTTCGAAGGGCGCCGCCCAATCCTGGCAAATGGAAAACCGTTGGGAAACCATGATGAACAACAAGTTCGATTATGGGTTCGCCGTCGACTGGATGCGCAAAGACCTCAGCGGATGCCTCGATGAAGCAAGACGCAACGGCGCCAGCCTTCCCGTTACAGCACTCGTCGACCAGTTCTATTCCGAGGTACAAAAACTCGGCGGCGGTCGTTGGGATACTTCAAGCTTGATCGCCCGACTTAACGCAGCCGACCGCAAGTTATCCTGACGCAACGCAACCGTGCCGGCCAACGAGAGGACCTCCAATGCCGCAAACGAACCCGCTCGACGATCAAGACGCGCGGAACAAAAAACAAGCCATGGCTGACATCAATCCGATGTTCCAGTGGCTCGGCATCGAGGTCCTCAAGGCCGGCACCAAAAATAGCCGGTTTGCAATGGAGGTGAAGGAGCAGCACTCTAACACGTTCGGCGTCTGTCACGGCGGCATCATCTTCGCATTCGCGGATCTGGCACTTGGCTTCACATGTAACGCCCGCGGTGAGAAATCGGTCACCGCCTCAGCCAGCATGGACTTCCTGCGACCGGTCATGCTGGGAGCACGCCTTATCGCCGACGTTCAAGAGACCACCATCAGCGGCCGCAACGGTTTCTACAAAGTGGTGTTAAGCGTCGAAGATGACCCTGAGACCGCAGTTGGTCTAATGCATGGCCGCATGCGTATCCTTGGTGGCCCCGTGATCGACGCGGGGTAAACCTGAAGTCGGCATCAAGGAATTACGGGTCCAGGACAGGCGATCAACCCTTCGCCACGTCCCTACTCGAACGACAAACGCGTGTATTTACATTCGTGCAATTACACACTAAAACGAAAACAGCGCTGGCGAGCTGCGCGCCGCATGTGCCAAACGAAACCAAACACCAAATGACTGATAATCGCCAACCCACGATCTGCACTGTCATGCGCTTGCGCCGCTCGACGCGTAAAGCCACCCGGGTCTACGACCGACACTTCACCAAACTTGGCATCGGCATTGCCCAATTCGGAATCCTACAAGCCATTGCATTTGCAAAGCAGGGGTCAATTAGCGAGATCGCAGACAGCATCGACATGGAGCGCTCTACGCTCACGCGTAACCTGAGGCCACTAGTTACCGCACGCCTCGTCACAATTGAGGAAGGCAAAAACAAACGCGTGCGGTCCGTATCACTGACAAATGAAGGACAGCAACTTCTCAAAACAGCGCGGCGGTCATGGCGGAAAGCGCAGTCCGAAGTCCGCGATCTCATGGGTGAAGATGATTTGCATGCGCTACACGGTCTGCTTGCACAATTACTAGAACGACTTCCAAACCCGGACATCAAATAATTCAAACTAAGCAAAACACTCCAGCAAGCCATCAAAACCGGAGTTCGGGTGTTCCCATACTACGACGTCACTGAACGCTGAAAGGAACCTGCAAAGATGCCGATCACAACGCTTTATGCGCTTCCGCTGGCCCTCATCTTTATTACGCTTACTTTCCGCACCATCGGGTATCGGCGCGCTAACCGCATCAGCCTAGGCGATGCCGGGGACAAAGCGATGTTGAAACGCATGCGAGTGCACGCCAACTGCGCCGAGTACACGCCAATGGGCCTCATCGTTCTTGGATTGACCGAAAGCTTGAATGCCCCAGCGCTCGCCTTGCATATCATCGGCTGCGCACTCGTCCTCGGCCGCTTTTTACACGCATATGGAATGTCGCAAACACCGCAGGTCCTCCAGATGCGAGTCTACGGCATGATCCTGACCATCAACGCCATCGGCTTGGGATTGCTGTATGCATGCTGGCTATCGGTTCAACGTTTGTTGGCCTGATGCGCTTTCGTTTGGGCCATCGCAAAATGAAGCGGCACTGCTGTTGTATACTTGATCTGTTCGATCGCAAAAGCCGATGACACCTTCGCGATTTCGATACGCTCAATTAACTTCTTATAGAACTTGTCGTAAGCAGCAATGTCAGGAACGACAACGCGCAAGAGGTAATCGATATCCCCTGACATGCGATAGAACTCCACCACCTCCGGAAAATCGACGACCGCTTTGTGAAAGCGTTCCAGCCACTCATTGCTATGCTTATCCGTTTTCACCTGAACAAAAACCGTCACACCTGCGTTGACGCGTTCAGGGTCAAGAATGGCGACTTTTCTTTTAATAACACCGGCTTCCTCAAGCCGTTGAATGCGTCTCCAGCAAGGCGTCGTCGACAACCCGACTTCCTTGCCAACATCTGCGACAGCACGCGTCGCGTCCTCCTGCAGAACACGGAGTATTTTAATATCCATTTCATCAAGCATTCGTCTTGCCCTCCGCCACGTCGGCACACCCGCATACGCGCCGTCATCGGCCACATGTCAATAGAAAATAAAAGCCACGCCTAGCACGAGTTTAACAGCCAAAGCGGCGCTGCCATGAGCAGCCCATCTGCAGCATTACACACATCAAAAACTGATGCCGCAATTTGCGCGCAGCAATTTTACCCACAAAAGGGTCCGGGCATACTAGACAACTATAACCGTCAAGTCTCGCACATTGTTTGGGCGACCAAGGTCTTAAGTTCCGGCAATAGTTCATCCCGAAACCAAGGGTTGCGCGCAATCCAGGCATTGTTGCGCCAGGAAGGATGCGGCAGCGGCAGGTACCGCAAGCGCCGGTCTGCTACCAACACCGAACGCCAGTCGGCAACGGTTCCGGTTAAAGTCCGTGGCTTGCCATTTGGAAGTTTTCGACCCAAGTGCCAGCTTTGGGCATACCCGCCAACCAACAACGCTAATTCCAATCCCGGCAAACATGCCAGTAGCTTGTCACGCCACGCAGAGGCGCACTCTTTGCGCGGCGGAAGATCGCTTCCTTTTGCGTCATAGCCAGGGAAACAGAACCCCATCGGAACGATTGCAAGCTTTTGCGGGTCGTAGAACAGGGCTTCATCGATGCCCATCCATTCCCTCAAGCGATCCCCAGACGGATCTGCGAAGGGTCGTCCCGCATCATGCGCACGAAGCCCTGGAGCTTGTCCAAAAATTGCAAGGCGCGCATTTGTCGAGACTTGAAAAACCGGGTTTGGATCGTGCGCCAGTTGTGCGCCGTCAGGTGCATCAACACAGATTCGGCAATGGCGCACCTCAGCAACGAGTTGATCGAGATCCCGTGCCAATATCCGGCTGCTTCGCGTCGATTTTGCCATATCGTTCGTTGCCAACCTGGCAGTTCGTTTCAGCAGACCGTCAGAGCCTCAGACATCCTGTCAAAGTTCGAGGCACAAGCCGTCCTCGCCAATGATCACTCGAGGCTCATCCAGCCCACCCGTCTCCGCAAGCATCTCTCCGCTCATGTGCGTGAGCAGTATCTGTTTGGCATTCAAATCAGGCAGCTTCTCTTTCAGCACTGCCCACGATGTATGGAACTTTGGAACGGAATCAAACGCAAAGCATTCGTTGATGTGAAGGTCCACGCCATCGGCAAGCTCAAACAACTGATCGACCCACTCCGTGTCACCAGAAAAACTGAAGGAGCATCCTGGCAGCTCAAAACGTAGGCCATGCGACGGTGCACCTGAAGGATGGCTAACCTCAATGCAAGAACACGTCAGCTCACCCCATTCAAATGGAGTGTTAAGATCGTGCTCTTCAAAACGCAGCTCAAATCTTAGATCCCGATCCGTACTGCCAGGAAACAATACCTCGGCAGTCGTCTTGTAGCGCTCAGCGATGCCAGCCGGCCCTACCACCAACAATGGCCTATCCCGTTTGACCACATGCTCGGCATGCAACACCCACCACACGAGACCAGAGAAGTGATCGCCATGCAGGTGTGAAATGAAAATCGCGTCGATTGCAGACGGGTCAAGTCCGGCTCGGTTCATCCCGATCAAAGACGTCGCGCCACAATCGACCAAAAAGGTTCGATCACCATCACGAACGTGAAAACAAGTCTGCAGTCTTCCACCCGAACCAAATGCATCGCCCGAGCCGACTATGGTCAGCTTCATTTTTCTATCCTGCTCCAGCCCTTGTCCATCACCTTCGACCGACAGAATCCAGTTGGGCTGTTACCTGGGGAACAAGTCGTAGCATGCCAACGTTTGTGGCCACGTTCCCTACAACGCGAAAAGATCGTCCGCACCTTACATCTTTCGCCGTCAACAAGGCAAAAGCATCAAGCTGTTGCACTGGAACGTGAAGAAACTGCTTCATACCATCGCGCAAGGTTTACCAGTTCGGCAGGCCTCTCAATACGCGCCATCGCCATGAAATCAACCGCAACCAGCGCTGTGATATCCGCAACGGAATAACCATCTCCTGCCAAATAGGATGTCTCCCCAAGCCGCCGATCAAGAAGCTCAAGATGACGGCGCGCTTTCTCCTTGTTGGCTTCACCCCACTCAGCCACTTGCGGAACTTCACGCTCCTTCATCCCAGGATGCAAATGTCTAAACGCCTGCGCGACGGAAAAGAACAAGCCAAGCTCCACGCGCCTGTTCCACATCTCGATACGGCCGACGTCAAGAGCCGTTTTCCCAAGTAGACTAGGGTCTGGGTACAACGCTTCGAAATATCGGCAAATTGCCATTGTCTCACATATGCGCTCACCGTCATCAAGTTTCAGAATTGGAACTTGCCGCATTGGGTTCAATGCAAACAGCTCATCCGATCGAATATTCTCAATCTTCAATTCAAACTCTTCAAACGGAACATCGATGCCTTTCTCTGCCAAAAAGATACGGACGCGGCGTGGATTTGGCGCAGAACGTGTCTCTATTATTTTCATCCTTCGTCCTCCCGTTTTTTTTTGCAACCCAACAAAAACAAGTAGAAAGATCGAGCAAACAACGCAGTCCCGTTATCGACCGATATTACGTTGACGTCGCCAATCTCTTGGACGTTCAAATTCTCCAGCCCACATGCCTCGCCGGGAAGCTTTAGCTGCACGCTCTTCGTTGCGGAACCGACCATAAGAAAGCGCAAAGCCAAGCGCCACCATTTCCCGATTGAGTTCCACACCGCCCACACGGCAGAGCGCTAACAACCTATCGTGCTTGTCAATATCAAGCGCCTCACACGACACGCTTTTTCCACCAATCAGTCGACGCAGAACATTTCGGGATTCTCGACCGCAAGCCCATTCGCGGTTGTTCCGTCGACACATCTGACGACCCTCAGGAGCATCAATTCCCTGCAGGCGGACTTCCCGGCCATTTACAACCAGACTGTCTCCATCAATTACTTTCGCTCGGCCTTCAACGTCAGAAATTGGATCATTGGTTAAATAATTGTTCAGAATGAGCAAAACAATAAAAGCCCCGAGAGCTGCAATATTTAAAAAAGAAAATTTCGACTTCCTCGAAAACGCCCTAAACATCGCAGACTTTCGTTTCTCCATATCAACTTGATAAACGTTAAGTTAGTGAATTTGCGCCAAGTTAACTTCTGTGAATGGGCGCGCTGCATATTCAAATTTACCACTAACCGCTGACCAGCTTAAGTTGCAATAGCAGCTTTGGGACGACGAAGCCGCATGAATACGTCGGTAAAATCGGAAGAAATCGCAAGGCTCAAGGGCCGTCGCGAAGCCGCCCGGCGTTCCAGCGACCAATTACGCTCGATCCGTTCCCAGCTTTCTAACAGTCCCTGCGCCAAACCCGCGTGTGAAGAAGAACTTCTCACAATGTTTGCGCGCAACGAAATGGCAGCTGCGGCGACGATGCCAGCGCTCTCGATAATTTTATCGATCGCATCGATGCTGTGGGCCACACCCTTCGAAGCTGCACTATGGCTCATCCTGGTAATTTCGTCGAAGGTGTATCTCCTCGAACTCTGCCGGCGGTTTCTGGCCCGCGGCCAATCTGACAACAACCTCCCAGCCTGGCGCAGAAAATTCGTTTTTGCCGAATTGCTGAACGGATTGACGTGGGCTGGTTTCGCTTTGGTCGGCGTCTCCAACTATGCGGCGGCATCTGACTCATTGTTGTTCTCGTCGCATGTCTTCATCTTCGCGATGCTGATCGTGATCCTAGCGATCCGGATGACATTTGCGTCAACAATTCTGCCTGTCATGCACGCCGGCACAATTCCGATGACGGTCGCCGTCGTCGGTCGCCTAATCCTGGTTGGTGCGCTGGTTAACGATCCATTGTATTTTGCCCTCGCCTCAATGGCGATTGGAGTTCACCTTTATTTCGTCTTCCTAGCCGCAGGCCTCAACTCAACCGCCCTCGCGATGCTCGAATTCCGAGCTCAAAAAGACGTCCTAATCTCCGAACTCGAAGAAGAAAAATCGATCTCGGACGAAGCGCGCCGCCGCGCCGAAGCTGCCAACAAAGCCAAGTCACGCTTTTTGGCCACGATGAGCCACGAGTTGCGCACACCGCTCAACGCCATCATGGGCTTTTCCGAAGTCATGAAAGGCGAACTGATGGGCCCGATGCCCAACGAAACCTATCGTGATTACGCCGAAAACATTCATTCCAGCGGTAGCCACTTGCTTCACCTGATCAATGAAATCCTTGATCTGTCGCGCATTGAAGCTGGCAAATACAAGCTCCACGAAGAAGCGCTGCGGATCTCAGACATCGCCGATGATTGTCACAGGCTCTTGGCTTTGCGCGCGCAAAACAAGAGCCTTGAAATTATCGAAAACTTTGGTGATGACCTGCCCCAGGTTTGGGCCGACCCACGAGCCATTCGCCAAATCTGCCTCAACTTGATGTCGAACGCCTTGAAATTCACACCAAGCGGCGGGCGGATCATTGTTACGATTGAGCAAACGCCTGACGGCGGCCAGCTGCTCTCCGTACGCGACACTGGCCCTGGTATTCCGAAGGAAGAGATCCCGAAGGTCCTGCAGGCATTCGGCCAAGGCTCGCTTGCTCACCAAACCGCCGAAGGTGGCACCGGCCTAGGCCTACCGATCGTTAAAAATCTCATCGAACTGCATGACGGACGCTTCGAGTTACGCTCTGAATTACGCAAAGGCACGGAGGGCATCGTCTACATACCGGCCCGCCGCGTTATGCATTCCGTCGGCCCGCTCCAACCACTGGGCCAGGAGAGCCACCGGATCTCAGCCTCAACACGTCAACCACGCATGGTCACTGGAACACCACGATCCCAAACGCACGCCCGCGCGTCTTAACGCTGCAAAACAGACCAATCCCAAAGACGCGAGGTATTAAGCTCGGGACGTCGTTAACCCGATACGAGGCTGGTTTCACCCACCAAATCGCCCATATCAAGCATTACGACTTTCGAGACTAATCATTCCGACACTAACTAGAGGCCGCAAATGCTCGGCTGGCTTGTCATCATACTGGCGGTCCTTGTCGCCGCATTTTACGCGCTCACTGGCGAAAACAGCGCCGTTGGCCATATGGAGGGCCTTGAGCGCTGGATGTTCATTGCCTCCGCAACATTCATGGCACTCTTTGCCATTCTCCTCACCTACGGCTCTGGCACCCGTTTCTCAACATCGGTGAAACATCTTTTCGTGTGGGCGGGGCTCGGCCTCGTTCTTATCGCTGGCTACAGCTACCGAGCTGAATTCTCCGACCTGGGCAACCGCATGATGGTCGAGCTGTCACCTCCCGGCGATGGCGTTGAAGTTGCCGGTCCAAACGGTGAAGTCGCTGTCCGTATCCGCAAACGGCCTAATGGGCATTTCGTTGCCACGACACGGGTTAACGGCTCACGTATGACGATGTTGGTTGATACCGGCGCTTCAACTGTTGTCCTGAAGCCTGCTGACGCTGATCGTGCAGGCATCAACGTCTCCGGGCTCTCGTTCACCACACCGGTAAACACGGCCAACGGCATGACCTTCGCAGCACCCGTTAGAATCCGCTCGATTTCCGTTGGGGGAATCGTGCTTGAAGATGTGCCAGCACTCGTCGCCAAGCCAGGAAATCTTAACGAGAGCTTGCTGGGTATGAGTTTTTTAAGACGTCTGCGCTCTTATGAGTTTTCAGGAGATTTCTTGACGCTGCGTAGCTAACCGACCCCATGCAGCCACCAGCGTCGCAACCACCAAATGAGTGAGCGCGTCGTAATGTCGAGTGGCACCCGCAGCTTAATCAACGATGTCTTTATGGTCGCAGCTATTGCCGTCGCTGCAGTCTGGATCATGGCAAACCTTGACACCGTTAAACATCAGCTCGGGCTCGACCAACTACTGCCAGCTCCACAGCACGAAAACTCCCGAGAAACAGCCAGCCTAAAACCGGCGAAAGGCTCCGATCCTGCAAGACCAAAGCCCATCGGCTACGTCGAACTCAATCCAGACGGTCATGGCCATTTCAATGCCCGCGTCGAAGTGAACGGTCGCACCATCGATGCCATGGTTGATACCGGGGCCACCGTTGTGGCGCTCAGCTATGAGGACGCCCGTCGCAGCGGCGTCTTTATCTCAAACAGCGATTACACCGGCCGCGTCCGTACCGCCAACGGTATTGCCAAAGTCGCACCTGTCACGCTGCCGCGTGTCCGCATTGGCGACATTCTCGTCCGCAACGTGAAGGGTGTCGTCTCAGAGCCAGGTAAATTAAATGGCACGCTATTGGGAATGTCGTTCCTCGGACGTCTGCAGCGCGTCGAGATCCGAAACGGCCGACTCATTCTCCAGCAATAACGCCAGCGGCATTATCACCCCGTTCCACCCTCTTGCCCCACGAAGCCACTATGAGTTACAGGGCGCGAGAGCCAAACCTATGGACGGAACCGACCGCTTTGAGCATATCTACAAACGCGTCAATCGAGAAGATCCGCAACGCACCGGATATCGCGCCCTTTGTTGTTGCCCAGCTGGGTCAATCTCTCGACGGGCGTATCGCGACACCGACCGGCGAAAGCCGCTGGATAAACAAGGATGCAGCCCTCGATCACTTGCACGCACTACGTATGGCTGTTGATGCCGTCGTAGTTGGCATCGGTACGGTTCTCGCTGACGATCCCCAGCTCACGGTCCGCCGTTTCCCAATAGAGCCCGATCAACAGCAACCTGCTCGCGTTATCATCGACCCGTCAGGCCGACTTCCAGCCGACGCAAAGGTGCTAAACAACGACGGTTCACCATGCCTCCGCATCACCAATGAGACGTTCTCGCAAAGTACCCTTTGCGAAACCATTCCGCTGAAATGCGACGACGGCTCGATGTGCCCCAACGCAATCGTATCGACCCTTTTTGAGCGCGGCTTCAAGCGCCTACTCATTGAAGGCGGAGCCATGACCGTTTCGCGCTTCATCGACGCTCAGGCAATCAACCGCCTCCATGTCCTTGTCGCACCAATGTTAATCGGGTCTGGCAAAACAGGCGTCGAGCTTGCGCCAATCGACAAGTTGACGGCAGCATTGCGTCCGCCCGCCGACGTGTACGTCCTGCCAGATGGCGATGTGCTTTTCGATTGTGATCTGGCCGCAATCCGTGCAAGCTCCTGACCAAGGTCAAGCTGGCGTAGCGATACGAGGTTGCCAATGCCGAAAACGAAACACGACACCGCCCAAACAACATCGGGTTTGATAGAGGTCTATTCGCCCACGGCGCGCGCCTTCCATTGGATCGTTGTGGCATTGCTAGCGATCCAATTTCCGATCGGATTCTACATGGTCTATCGCGGTAGCGATTTGAACATCTGGGACTCGGTTACGAACAATCTCTACTCGGGCCACAAGCTCCTCGGCGTCATCATCCTGGCCATCGTGATCCTTCGTTTTGCCTATCGGATGATGGCCGGCGCACCATCTCCAGAGCCCACCCTCGAGCCCTGGCAGCGTGTCGTCAGCGAGATCACGCACTGGGCCATCTACGTGCTGCTCTTTGCCGTTCCGATCCTGGGCTACATCGGCGTTTCGATGTTCCCCGCGCTCAACATCTTCGGGGCGTTCAATCTTCCCGCGCTGACCGGACCTGACAAAGCAATGTCAAAAGAGGTGTTTGCCCTCCACGCCTGGGGTGCGTTCATCCTGGGTGGTTTGATCGTCATGCATATCGGAGCGGCCATGCAGCACAACCTGATCCGCAAGGACAATGTTCTTGGCCGTATGCTCCCGAGCGCTCTGCGCAAAGAAAAGTAAAGCTAAAACAAATCGCACGGTTTGCGATTTACGAGCTTTGAGAACAATCAC
Source organism: Filomicrobium sp. (assembly GCA_040219445.1). Taxonomy (GTDB): domain Bacteria; phylum Pseudomonadota; class Alphaproteobacteria; order Rhizobiales; family Hyphomicrobiaceae; genus Filomicrobium. The sequence continues at coordinate 775,481 of JAVJSM010000004.1, forward strand.
AAACACGCAACGAAAAAACGGGGCTAAATGAAGCCCCGTTGCAACCAACGCACTCAGTTCGTCTGCGCCCAAACGCAGACTTAACAACTAACCTGTTTTCCCGCCGGTGTGCTTGACGATGTTTTCGCCCCACAACTCCATGATCCGACGGTCGCGACCACAACCCCAGCGGTACGACTTATAACGCAACGGGTTTTTGTTGTAGTAATCCTGGTGATAGCCTTCCGCCGCCGTGAATTCAGAAGCGTCGAGAATATCAACCGCGACCGGGCGGTCAAAACGACCACTCGCGTCAAACTCTGCCTTACCCTTTTCAGCTAGCTTCCGCTGTTCAGCCGAGTGAGCAAAAACAACAGGCCGATAGTGGTTCCCACGGTCGCAAAACTGACCGCCGCCATCCAGGATGTCCGTCGTCCGCCAGAAGTAATCGAGAACCTTCTCGAACTTCACTTTCTTCGGATCGTAGGTCACCTGCAACACTTCAACATGCCCAGTCCGGCCCGTCGAAACGGTTTTGTAAGTCGGGTTCTTCGTCTTCCCACCCATGTACCCAGATATGGTTGAAACGACCCCCGGCAGCTTGTCGAAGTTTGACTCCGCACACCAGAAGCAACCCGAACCAAACGTCGCGACTTCCAAACCATCTGCAGAAGAAGCCGCTTTAGGCTCGGCCGCAACTGCATTGAGGTTCGTCGGCACGCCACCAAGCAATTTGGTTGCGACAATCATTGCTCCGATTAATACAGCGCCCAGCGCAGTTGCGATCGCCTTAGCAGACATCGCTCCATTCCTTCCTGAAAGTGCGAAGCCAGCCACCGGAGCAGGAACCCCGACAAGCTGACGCTTCGCTGCATGCTACGAGCTTTCCAAACGCAAAGTTCAGGTTTGCGATTCAGCAGCAACCTTATCCGGTGCAACCTCTTCCTCGTCTGGAACGAACGTCAACGCGACACCGTTAATGCAATAGCGAAGCCCGGTCGGTTTAGGCCCGTCGTTGAAAACATGGCCTTGATGACCGCCGCAACGACCGCAGTGAACTTCAGTGCGAACCATGAAGAATGAACGGTCCGTAGAAGTCCCCAACTTGCCATCAATCGGCGCATAGAAGCTTGGCCAACCTGTACCGCTGTTGAACTTCGTTTTGGACGAAAACAACTCCTGGCCACAGCCCGCACACTTATAAATTCCGGGGTTGTAGACTTTATCGAGCGGGCTCGTATGGGCACGCTCCGTTCCGTGTTTGCGAAGTACGTAGAACTGCTCGGGTGTTAGAATTTCACGCCACTCCGCTTCTGTCTTGGTCACTTCGAATGTCATTTTCTTACCTTCGCCAGCTGACAGCTCTCCCGCCGAGAGCCCTAGCCCAGCCGTTACCGCTCCAAACCCAAAAGTCCGTCTATCTATCTTCATGACCGTTCCGCTTTCCTCCGAGGCTAACGTACCTGAGCACACCAAAACTCAGTTCACCGCCACTAATCCGTAAATGCTATTTGGCCATAGTTTGGAGAGATTACGCCCCACTGTCAGCTCACTCCCAATCACAACACTGTGGGGAGCCACGTTCTCAAGGCGTCAACAGCTCGAAATCCCTGCAATCAGGGCATCTTAACGGGTACCGATTTCGCAAGTGCAATGCGTTCCGGTGTGATATCGCAGCGGTAAGCCATCACCTCAACACCCCGCTCAACCGCCCGCACCAGAGCTTCTGAGTAGGCAGGATCGATATCGCCAGCGGGGGCCATCCGTGTTGCATCCGGTCGCTGGATCAAAAACAGCATAACCCCACGATGGCCTTCTTCGACCATATCGCCCAGCTCGTTGAGATGTTTCACACCCCTTGCTGTGACGGAGTCAGGAAACTCCGCAAGCCCAACCTTGCGCATGAGATGTACATTCTTGATTTCGACGTACGCCCTGCCTTTTTTGTCGTCCTCAAGCAGAATATCGATACGGCTCGCTTTCCCGTACTTCTGTTCGCGTTTGAGCGACGCATAACCTTTGAGCTTCCCAATTCGATTTTCTTCGATTGCCTCGGTCACGATCTTATTAGGATGGCCGGTGTTGATCCCAACCAGCGCAACGCCTTTGCCCGCATCATCTTCAACAAGTTCCCAGGTGTGGCGATACTTGCGAGTCTGACTATCGCTTTCCGAGACCCACACCATCGAGCCTGGGTTGCACAACCCCATCATCGAGCCGGTGTTTGGACAACTGGCGGTAATCGTCTCACCGCCCTCAAGCTCTATATCCGCAAGAAAACGTTTGTACCGCTTAATCAAACGCCCGCGCTTTAGCGGCGAAGAAAACTGCATCGGCCCTCTCCCTCTAATCTGGACGGGCAAGCATCCGCACCTTGCCGCTCCAAAACACCTCAACGAGGCGTTAACGTCCCACGAGTACCCTCATCGGCATATGTGTTCCAGCGTAACGGACCCAACATGCCCGCAAAAATTGCTTTCCACGCGTCCTTGGCTTCCCTTCTCTGTGTTCTCTTCGTCACCATTTTGGTGATGGGCGAAGCGACTGCGGCACCCAAATCCCCGGCACAAGAAGTCGAGATTGAAAAGCTGACCTGGACCGATGTCCGTGACCGCCTACAAAACGGCACAACGACGATCATTGTGCCAACGGGCGGGACCGAGCAAAACGGTGCACACATGGCGCTCGGCAAACACAATTTCATCGTAAAAGAAACAGCCCGCCGTATCGCGCTTGCCTTGGATAACGCCCTCGTCGCACCCGTGCTCGCCTACGTGCCAGAAGGGGACCCATCCAGCAAAACAGGGCACATGGCTTACCCCGGAACGATTTCGCTACCACAAAACGTATTCGAACAAGTCCTGGAAAACACAGCCCTAAGCTTCAAGACCCATGGCTTCCGAACGGTCGTCTTTGTCGGCGATTCAGGAGGCAACCAAGCAGCACAAGCAAAAATCGCGCGGGCGTTAACCGCAAAATGGCAAAGCGACGGCGTAAAGGTAATCTCCGCATCAGATTATTATGCAGCCAACAATGGTGACGCTTATCTCGCCCAACAGGGCATGACGTCTGCACAGATTGGTACACATGCCGGCATCCGCGATACGTCCGAACTGCTTTACGTTGCGCCGGACGCTGTCGACCTTAATAGAGCAGAGGCGGATACAAATGGCGCAACGGGCGATGCGCGACTCGCCAAAGCCAAATGGGGCAAAGCTCTCATCGCCCAAAAAGTAGCCGCGGCCGTACAGCAGATCCGCCAAGCTGAAACAACCAAAAGCGCTTCCAAGCCTCAAACCGGCAACGCCTTCCGCTGGCTCCTTAGCCTCATCACTGGTTAAATGCAACGCACCAGACCCAACGCTTGAAATGCCCTGGGCTTGCCCCAACTGAGGATGTGCTAGAAGCTCTGAACCGAAACCGCGGAGCCGGCATGTCCGAACAGCAAACCTCACCCGACGCACCCTCGACCGACCCTGACGTCACAGCCGCAATTCTTGTTATCGGGGACGAAATCCTCTCCGGGCGCACCAAGGAAGCGAATGCCGGATACATCGCCGACATAATGACAGCGATCGGCATCCGCCTGCGCGAGGTGCGGGTCGTTGCCGACGATGAAGACGACATCGTGAGTGCCCTCAACGCCCTGCGAACCCGCTACACCTACGTGTTCACAACTGGTGGCATTGGCCCAACACACGACGACATCACAGCAGAATGCGTTGCTAAAGCTTTTGGTGTTGGCATTGACGTCAACGAAGACGCACTCGCGATGATGCGTCCCTATTACGAAGCCCGCGGCGTCGAACTCACTCCGTCGCGGCTGCGCATGGCCCGCATCCCCCACGGTGGCGAGTTGATCAAAAACAGAATTACTGCCGCTCCGGGATTTCGCCTGCAAAACGTCTTCGTCCTGGCGGGCGTCCCCTCCATCATGCAGGTCATGCTCGACGCCATCCTCCCGCATCTGCGAACCGGTCGGAAAATCCTTAGCCGAACGATTAAGGTCGCGGCACCCGAGGGCGATATCGCAGATCTCTTCACCGAGCACGCCAAGAAACACCCCGATGTTTCAATGGGTAGCTACCCTTCCTTCAGTGATGGAAAGATGCGCTGCGAGCTCGTGCTGCGCGCAATTGAGGCAGAAAAGTTGACGATAGCTCTTGCTGCGCTGCAAAACACACTTGAGGGCGCTGGGATTCCTCATTCAATTCCAGAGGCTTAGTCGAGCGTATGCGGCAGCCTGACGCTGCGTCGCATCGCCGATTTGCATTAACCTAGTTTCTTAACATTCTCTCGCTCCTGACCATGCCCGCAAGGTTAATCCGCCCGCGGACATGCGGACGTCTGCATTTGCGCTCCGATCACGGTCAATCGACAGTCATGCTGCAACGCACCGCAGTGGACTGATGACACCGAGAAGAGGTCGAAGGCGCGACGTGCAGTTGGGAAGCCACCCGGCAGAAGAGCACTCCAAAGTTGCTCGTACCGGGGCCGACGGGAGTACATGAGCAATGTTGGGATCTAGTCCGTGCAGTACAGAGCATCCGGCGCAGGCGAATAGGAGCCAGACAGTCTTCTCATACATGATCGCTGCGGCACTCACAGTGATTGCAGGTTTCGGATCAGCAATCGCGACCAGTTCCGATGCTGAAGCAAAGCGCCCAGGTTCCACATATTGCTTTGTCGGCAAATGCCACCGGGTCAAAAGCCTAAATGAGACGCAAAAACTCGTCGGTAAAACCATCCACCTCGTTGCCTCACATTACAACGATTGCCGCAAGGATCGGTTCAACCCCTGCGGTTTGACCTCATCTGGCGAACGCTTTCACCCCAACCGTCCTGACAATGCAGCAAGCCCAATCTACCCTGACGGAACAGTCCTCCTGGTCCGCAATCCAAAGACCAACGCTGCAGCGGTTTTGCGCATCAACAACGCCGGACCTTACTGGGGCAACCGCAAACTCGACGTATCTTACGCCGCTGCCAAGAAGCTTGGCTTTGTTGGCCAGGGCGTCGCCAAACTCGAAACCCGCATCCTGAAGGCGCCTAATAGAAAAGAATCTCGCTATAGCCGCCGGCGCGCGTATCGCCCGCTCCCTGGCTTTATTGGAAAGTACAAAAACCTCGAGAAAGCAGAAGAGACCGCCGTTGCATTGATGGTGCTTGACGCAAGCGCCGCCAGCGTACTCGCGCAATCGAGCGCCACGGCTTTGGCAATAGCAGCGCGCCGTGAGGGCAAAGCACAGCGTCAAAAGCGCTTGAAGTCACGCAAGAAGCTTGAGCCCATCGTTAAGTCCATGCAGATGATCGCCAGCTTGGAAGCCAAGACGGCAACACCAAATGCCAACGTGACAGAAAGCATCCAAGCTACACCATCGCGCGTCTTTGGCGATTCCTCTCCGGCAACACAGCTTGCCAATGTAGCCCTCTCCGAAAACACGCCAGAGACGCAGTATCTGAAAAAGCGTGTGACCAAAGCGGCGGTCAAGATCCTCAAAACAGCTGAAGTCGGTGCCCCGCGCCAAGACGCATGGCAGGATTTGTTTAGTCCAAGACTTGGCCTGCACTCGCTTATCTCGGATCGAGTTGGTGATTACGGCCGCCTGCCATACTCACCACCTCCACGTCGCAAACCGTTTGATTATTTGCCACCTGCAAATGGGTTGGCACGCGACGGCATGACCGGATAATCGCGCACCAAACGCCCAACAAAAAACGCCCGATGGTTTCGCTGAACCATTGGGCGTTTTGTTTCAAGGCATCAACCTTAAACTGGATTGCGCAGCCTTTGCAGAACCGCAACTGCGGCCGGTGCTGGCAGAGCTTTCACCTCGTCATCGTCTTCCGGATAGAGGTCGAAAGTTAGATCCAGCGAATCGAGAAATTCGGCGACAAGATCCATACAGACCCCGAGCGGCACCAATCCAGCCACGAGAAATTCATCACCGATTTCAGGAGCCCTGAAGTCTTCCAGACCGGCGGCCTCCTCATCGATAAGCCCGCGCGACCGCAGATAGGCGATCAAATCACCACCGGTCTCAAAGCTTGTATCTGCCTGCTCGTTAAGTTCCCCAAAGGCATCAGCCAAGTCACCCGTCGCCGAGACGAACAACTGCGATAGCGGACGGAAGCGCTGAATCTCCTGACCCAAGTCGCGCACGTGCTGCCGCGCTTGAACGATGCGCGCCACGAGGCCTAACTCATGGACCTTGAACCGCGACACAGCCCAACGCTGCGCACCTGCCACAGCAGGATCGGAGGGATCACCAACTTCCCAGTTGGCCCCTGCCGCGACGAGGTCCTCACCCGACGCCAGAGCAGCATCGAGGTTATCGGCAATCTGATAAACGCATGGTGGAACAGACTTACAGCTCTCAAGCATACCGGTCTCCAACAAATAAAACCGAACACGCAAAACGAACCAAGCTCGGACTCACGGGCTCTTGGCCCACAAACTTCATTTCAAGTTCACCCTGACGAGCAGTCAGCCCCGCTCGTGGGCAATCTCATGCAAATTCTCAGCTACGCGGCGACGGCAACACGGCAATCAGGATCTGCAAGGCCTCTCCCATATCCTGGCCTGTCACCGACAAATACCGCGCCAAGTTCGAATCGAACGCAGCCCTCCAGCGATCCCGATCTGAAGTCCGTGCAGCAATCATCTTGAGACTGCCGAGGATCGCGTCGTCGGAAAAATCAGCAGGCACCTCAAGACGCTCACGCACCACCGGAACAAGTTCCGCCAGATGCATGACATCCGGAAACGCGTGAATTTGAGCGGTCGCCCGCAACGGACGCACAGTCCGCAACTGATTGAGCCGGCGCGTCACCACTTCTTCTGGCAGGTATTGCGGCCGAACCCGGCGCGTCTTTTCTTCAGAATCGAATTCACTCATGTCGAAAGCTCTCCGACAGTTTGGCTGAGTTCGAATTATGCGCTGATTCGGGCCGATCACCTGCTGACCAAAACGACACGATCCGGAAGAAGACGATGCGCCTTCTTCCGGCATTCATCCCAAATCAGCTGCAGCCGCTCGTACCACCGCAGGTGTTGCACTTCAGGCAGGTACCATTGCGCACCAGTGTGAAGTTACCGCAAGACCCACATGCTTCGCCCTCATAGCCCTTGATCTTGGCTTCCGCGATGCGGTCGCTAAGAGCATCGGGCTTCAACGCCAGCGCGCCTTCCGTTGCGATAACGATGGTCTCAGTCTTTTGCTGAGCCAGCATCTGCGGCTCGCCCGTAGGCGTCGAGCCAGAGAAGGCCGTTGCAACATCACGCTGGATGGACGCAACTTCATTGAGCGAGGACGAGCCCCCCGGCCCAATCCGGCCAGCCAATGCGCCGCGCGTAAAGCCGTGGCTCACCACATGAGCCGCGGGCATCGCCGGAGCCTTATCGACACCTTCGCCCTCGGCTTCACCGCCGCTGATAGCTGTCGCAGACATCTCATCAGGCTCAACATGCGCCAGATCGTTGCGACCCAGGTAAGAGACAGCTAACTCACGGAAGAGGTAATCGAGAACACTCGTTGCGTTACGGATCGTCTCGTTCCCCGTCACCAAGCCAGCAGGCTCGAACCGGGTGAACGTGAAGGCGTCCACGTACTCATCAAGCGGCACGCCGTACTGCAGACCTAGAGAGATGGCGATGGCGAAGTTGTTCATCAACGAGCGGAACGCAGCGCCTTCCTTGTGCATGTCGATGAAGATCTCACCCAGACGCCCATCTTCGTATTCACCGGTGGACAGATAGACCTTGTGGCCTCCAACGACCGCCTTCTGAGTGTAGCCCTTACGACGGCCCGGCAGCTTCTCACGACCGCGTGGGACATAACGCTCCACAATGCGCTCGGTGATCTTCTCAGCCGCGGCAGCAGCACGCGCGACCTGTGGCTTATCGCTGGCCATCTGCTCAAGCGCTTCGTCCTGCTCTTCGTCATCCTCGCCCAGAAGCTGCGAGTTGAGCGGTTGCGAAAGCTTCGAGCCATCGCGGTAGAGAGCATTAGCTTTCAGTGCCAACTTCCACGACCTCATGTAGGCTTCCGCGCAGTCTTCCACGGTCGCATCGTTTGGCATGTTGATGGTCTTGGAGATCGCGCCGGAGATAAACGGCTGTGCCGCCGCCATCATGTCGATGTGGCTGTTGACCGACAGATAACGCTTGCCGGTACGGCCACATGGGTTGGCACAATCGAAGACGGCCAAATGCTCGTCTTTCAGATGCGGTGCACCTTCCAGCGTCATCGCTCCGCAAACATAGGTGTTCGCTGCTTCAATGCCGTCCTTGGCAAAGCCCAGATGAACCAGAAGTTCAAAAGACGGATCGTTGAGCTTCTCAGCAGGAACCCCAAGCTTCGTGGTCAGGAAATCTTCGCCCAGTGTCCACTTGTTAAAGACGAACTTGATATCAAAAGCGCTGTCGAGACCCTCTTCGATGCGCGCAATGGCGTCGTCATCAAAACCCTTCGCCTTGAGGCTCGTGTGGTTGACGACCGGCGCATCCGCCAGTGTTCCATGCCCAACCGCATAAGCCTCAATATCAGCGATTTGCTGGGTCGAGTAACCGAGCGTCGTCAGCGCTTCAGGAACCGACTGGTTGATGATCTTGAAGTACCCGCCACCGGCAAGCTTTTTGAACTTCACCAGCGCAAAGTCCGGCTCGATACCCGTTGTATCGCAATCCATGACGAGACCAATCGTACCCGTCGGCGCGATCACCGAGGCTTGCGCGTTGCGATACCCATGGCGGCGGCCAAGCTCATAAGCTTTGTCCCACGCATCTTTCGCGGCAACGACCAGACGCTTGTCTTTGCAGGAGGCATGATCAAGCGGCACTGGCACTGTTGCGAGGTCTTCGTAACCGGAAGCTTCGCCATGCGCGGCGCGCTTGTGGTTACGGATTACACGCAGCATGTGCTGGGCGTTGTCTTCATAACCTGGGAACGTTCCAAGCTCTGAGGCCATCTCAGCGCTGGTTGCGTAGGAGACACCGGTCATGATCGCCGAGATAGCCCCGCCGATCGCACGCCCTTCATCAGAATCGTAAGGAATGCCCGACGCCATCAGCAATCCGCCGATGTTGGCGAAGCCGAGCCCCAGCGTCCGGTAACGATAGGAGAGTTCCGCAATCTGATGCGACGGGAACTGCGCCATCAAGACCGAGATCTCAAGCACGACCGTCCACAACCGGCAGGCATGCTCGTAAGCCTCGGTATCGAAGCTCGCATCGTCGCGGCGGAAGCGCATCAGGTTGAGCGACGCGAGGTTACACGCCGTGTCGTCAAGGAACATGTATTCCGAACAGGGGTTCGACGCACGGATCTCACCAGAGTTCGGGCACGTATGCCAATCGTTGATCGTCGAGTGGAACTGAATTCCAGGGTCGGCGGAAGCCCAGGCGGCATGCCCAATCTGATCCCACAGATCCCGTGCTTGGATCGTCTTTGAAACCTTGCCTCCAGTGCGATGCGTCAGATGCCACTCGGCATCGTTTTCAACAGCACGCAGGAACTCGTCCCGCACACGAACCGAGTTGTTGGAGTTCTGACCCGATACGGTGAGATACGCATCCGAATCCCAATCCGTGTTGTAGGTCTCAAACTTCAGATCGGTGAAACCCTGCTGAGCAAACTGGATCACACGGCGGATGTAGTTATCAGGAACCTGATCCCGGCGCGCTTCTTTGACAGCCCGCTTCAGCGCTGGGTTTTTCGACGGCTCAAAGCAATCATTGCCGTCAGCCTCGCAATTGATGCAGGCTTTCAGAATTGCATTGAGACGCTTTTCGCAAATCTTCGATCCGGTCACCAACGCGGCAACCTTCTGCTCTTCGAGCACCTTCCAGTTGATGTACTCTTCGATATCCGGGTGGTCGACATCAACAACGACCATCTTCGCCGCCCGGCGTGTCGTACCGCCCGACTTGATGGCACCGGCTGCCCGGTCACCGATCTTGAGGAAGCTCATTAGCCCAGAGGACTTACCACCACCGGAGAGCTTCTCACCGCAGCCACGCAAGCTGGAGAAGTTGGTACCGGTGCCTGAGCCATATTTGAACAGGCGCGCTTCCCGCACCCACAAGTCCATGATGCCGTTTTCATTGACGAGATCATCAGCAACCGACTGGATGAAGCAGGCATGCGGCTGCGGGCGCTCATAAGCCGATGTCGATTGGCGAATCTCACCGGTCTTGTGATCGGCATAGTAGTGACCCTGCCCCGGACCATCGATGCCATATGCCCAATGCAGACCGGTATTGAACCACTGCGGCGAGTTCGGCGCGGCCATCTGATTGGCCAGCATGTAACGATGCTCATCGAAAAACGCGCGGGCATCTTCTTCACTGGAGAAGTAGCCGCCCTGCCAGCCCCAGTAAGTCCACGTCCCTGCAAGACGATCAAAAACCTGCCGCGCGTCTGTTTCACCACCGGTGCGCTCACTTGCAGGCAGCTCCGCCAGAGCCCGATCGTCAGCAACCGACTTCCAAAGCCACGACGGCACGCTGTTTTCTTCAACGCGCTTCAAACGCGATGGCACGCCGGCCTTGCGGAAATACTTTTGCGCCAAGATATCAGCGGCAACCTGGCTCCAATGCTCCGGCACCATGAAGCCTTCGAGCTGGAAGACCACAGATCCATCGGGGTTGCGAATTTCCGAGGTCGCCTGGCGAAATGGGATCGATGCGTAAGGCGATTTGCCAGCCTCGGTAAAACGTCGCGTGATCTTCATAATGTCCCCTCAGTCGATCATGAACGCCACGCAAAACAGGACGGCGTCTTTTTCAGGTCGCAGCGCCTACGAATGACAAGGGGCTCTGCAATTGTTGTTGTTGTCGGTATCGCTCAGCGATTTAGCGATGTGCGCGCGGGCAGGCTTCATTCAGAAGAACTAAGGATGCGGGCAAGCCGACCTCGTTCTCGCGCACGCCAAACGAGCGCGAAGCAGAACTGTGTTAGATGTGATGGAGTGACTTACGCAGGACTTCGCAGCAGGACCGGGTCAAACTCCGGCTTCAGGCCCGCCGCCGTTACATCCAGAACGCTATTGTGATTCTAATACCGTACGGAAGTAGCCCCACTACAACTTGTGTCATTTTGCTGTCGCAACACATATCGCAACTAGATCTTGGGGGTGTGTGGAAAAGGTGTTCACAGGCTGTCGAGAGCAATCTCATAACCTGGAACAACGCGTGCCATAAGCACCGGTTTATGGGGCAGGAGCCACCTGGAACAGAAATTCAGGCTCACTGACAGCGCACCCAGACTAGTGCGATTCCGGCCCCAGAAGGTGTTGCCGGTTTGCCGCGCCCATCCGCCGTATAGACAAGACCGTTCCTCTTTGCTGTAACTCAACCTGAGTACGACGTACGCGAATTCCAAAAGATGGCCTGGCACAGGGATAAAACGTGAGCATTTTCAGCGAAATCTTCAGCTGGTGGGGCGGCAACACCTGGGGCACGCGCTACACCATATGGAAAACTGCCGATTTCGTCGGCGATGACGAATTCGGCAATCGCTACTACGAGCAGCGCAAAGGCGTAGGCCCGATCGGCCTCCCACGTCGCTTTGTGATCTATAAAGACCTAGCGGACGCATCCAAGATCTCACCCGATTGGCACGGGTGGATGCACCACACGGTCGACACACCGCCGACCAAAGAAGACTACGAGCCACGCCCATGGCAAAAGGCGCATGAAATGAACATGACGGGCACCTCGAAAGCATATCGCCCGGAGGGATCGATTCTGACGCCAGAATCACGCCCCAAAGCGACCGGCGATTACTCGGCATGGAAACCGGACTAATCTGCTCGCAGCTTGCAAAGCCTTCCAAAGGTCAACGACCACAGACCTTTGGATAGTCCGCCGCGTTGTCATGTTCTGATCGAATTCGCAGCTTAGTTGGGAAGCCGAGCTGTTAGCCGTGCGAACTCGGTTTCAGTACCGATTAACATCGCACCACGTCTCAAGAGGACGTTTTCACCGTGACCCTTCTGCCTCGTGCCCTTCTTGTGGTCCTTGTATTGGTGGGCTTGAACACCCCGAGCCAAGCTGACCGCATGGAGAATGGTGTCGCGGTTTTCGCAGCTCTCGACAAAGTCACAGCACGCATCTCCGAACTCGAAGTTCCCATCGACGAAACCGTCACGTTCGGCTCAATACAGGTGACACCGCGGATCTGCTATTCCCGGCCACCAACCGAGAAACCGAAAACGACCACCTTTGTCGAAATTGAAGAAACCAAGATCGACGGCACCAACGACCGCCTGTTCACAGGCTGGATGCTGGCTGAAAGCCCAGGGCTAAATGCGCTCGAACACCCGGTTTTCGACGTCTGGCTGACCGGCTGTAAAACACCGAAAGAAGGCGCACCCAGCGCGGCAGCCAACCAAACGAACCAAGGTACCGGCGAGAACGTCGGCCAGGTCCCGGCCCCACGCGAAGCAGCACCTTTTCAACGTCGCCGCCGCATCCGCCGATGACGCATTGCGCACATCAGTCGATCCTACGTGCCAAGTCGCAAGCACAAGAACCTGATGTCCAATAGCAAAGCAATCCTCGACCTCATCAAGGAACAACTAACGGGGTTCGGCCCCGTCTCAATCCGCGGAATGTTCGGCGGACACGGCGTCTTTCATGACGGTCTGATGTTCGCGTTGGTCGCCGACGACACGCTCTATTTCAAATCTGACGAAGAAACAGATCCGCACTTCGAAGCGCACGGCCTTGACCGCTTTCGCTATGAAGGCAAAGGCCGCGTCATGGAAATGTCCTACCGACGTGCACCCGAAGACGTACTAGATGACCCCGACAGCATGAGCGAATGGGCCCGCCTCGGGTTAGCCGCCGCAATGCGCGCCAATAAGGCAAAGCCCGCAAAGAAACCAAAAGTCCGCAAGCCACGGACAAACGTATCCAAGACACGAAAAACCTCGCGCAGCAAAACCTCACCGCGCAAACCTTGAACACCGAGCTGAGCGCAGGCAACGCAAAGGCACAGCCCGCAGCGAAAGAAAGCCCAAGAATGACAAATCACGAACTCCCGCCGATCCTGACAGGCGCAGCAGACTTGTTGATGCAGTACGACGTCCTGTTTTGCGATGTCTGGGGCGTGGTTCATGACGGTCATTGGGCCTTGCCTGACGCTGCTGACGCTCTCACGCGCTTTCGCAACAACGGCGGCACCGTGATCCTGGTCTCAAACGCACCTGTGCCCAATCATCAGGTCGCGAACATGCTGGATGAACGCCGCCTGCCGCGCGAAGCCTGGGACGATATCGTTTCCTCTGGCGATCTGGCGCTTGAGCACATCACTGATCAGCACTTCAAAACCCTGTTTCCCATTGGCCCGCAGGACCGCGATGCCGCCCTGTTCGACGAGGTTAGGACACTCACCGAATCTCTCTCCGAAGCCGACGCAATCCTCTGCTCCGGTCTCAACGACGACATCAACGAGACCGCCGAAACCTATCGCCCGCTTCTGGATGCGGCCCATGCACAAGGCACACCATTCGTATGCGCCAACCCCGATCTCGTGGTCGACGTCGGCGGTACACTTTATCTATGCGCGGGGGCCATCGCCGACCTCTACGAACAAATCGGCGGCAAGGTATTCTGGGCCGGCAAGCCGTTTCGCATCGCTTACGAAGCTGCGCACAACAAAGCCCAAAACCTGAGACAGGCAACCGTTACCACAAGCAAAATCCTGGTCGTGGGAGATTCAGTAAGAACCGACCTCAAGGGCGCTCAAAACTTTGAGGTTGACGCCCTCTTCATTGCGGGCGGAATTCATAGGGAAGAAGTCATGCACGGCGCTACAATCGCGCCGGACAGACTTGGCGAAGTCCTCAAGCCCGGCACGCCTCCTGCTGTCGCAGCCATGCCTCATCTCGCGTGGTAACAGCCTAGCAAGGTCAACCAGTCCGACCGCACACTCCACCGTTCAGCGTTGCTCAACCTCGGCTGGTTTCACAGGCGCTGCAGGAACTTTGAAATCGCGAAACACGTGGTCCGGCGAGGACGTGTTGTGGCGTGATGGTGAAATCCGACCCGCCCATAGTTCCAACACCGATTGAGCCTTGCCGAACTTCATCACAGGCGCTTCCTGCCAACTCTTCGCACCCTTAGGCTGCACCGCGACATCGGCAACATCATTATTGAAGCGTGTAATGTACATCGACCGCAACGCGGCAAACGGGGGCCCCTGAATTGGCTTGGCAAAGGCGACATCAATCACCTGAACATCTCTGGTGAGCTTTGCAATTTTCAAAGACGCCGACCCGCCACCGCCAGCAAATTTCATATCGAACGACAGCGACTTCGGATCAAACCGGATTTCAGAGAAGTTCACAACCGGCCGCCCGGCATCTTCAACCGGCCCTACCAAGAACGACGATCCATACGCACTCCATCCCAAATGTTTGGGCGGTAAGGGACGAGCGCGCCAATACCCATCAGTCGGATAAAGAACCAGCACCTCTTCAGCGCGCTCTTCATGCCGCACCCAGACCTGGATCAGATGCAGATCGTCCCGGACAACATCACCGATGCGAACGGGCACCTTCCTGTCACGCCAGAATTCCGCAAACCGAAACCCAACCACCCATACGCTCACATCCTCATAGAGCGTGAACTTCTCAGGCGGCGGCTGCGCATTTGCTTCACCAGCGAAATCACAGTTGGTCCAGTCGGGTGCAAAAGAATCCTTTTGCAGCATGTTGATGTAAACCGGATGCGCAGCTTCGATCCGGAAGCTCGTCACGCCCGAATGTGACAGCATCAACGAGACATTGTCCTTTTCAGCACACAGCACGGGCTCGGAGCGGTTCTCGACGCTGACCCCGACCTTCGCAAATTGCTTTTCACCCGATTGAGCCGGTGTACCCTCGGCAGCGACAGAGACCGATAGCAGCACAGACGCAGCGAGCGTTGCCAACGCACCTGTCAGGCCGAGCCACCCAAGACCCTCAGCCCCCCAGGATCGCATAGATATCACCCGAGTTTGCCTCGTGCGGAAGCTCACGAACATGTCGCGCCATCTGCTCGGCATCAAGCTCATAACCTTCTCCAAAACGCAACTGTTGGCTTTCGCCCAGCGCAATATCAAACACATAAGACCCAAGCGCAGACAACCGCTCCAAACAGCGGCACGCAACGTCCCGCTCGATCGTCGTAAACTCAAACGACAACGCCGCAATCGAAGAGCTGAGCCCCTTTAGGACCTCATCTTCAAACCCTTCAACATCAATCTTGATAAAGTGCGGAACGCCATGTTTCGCAATAAGCCCGTCGAGCGTGAGAGATGGCACCTCGATCTCACGATCCCAGCTCTGACCTTCCCAACCCGCCGCATCGGCAGCAGCAGCAACAAAGTCACGCGAAGCCGTCGTGACGGTTGGATTATCGGAATTGACCTGCAGAGTTAGAAGGCCGGGGGTAGCCCCGCATGCCGCCTGTTCAAGGGCCACCTCTTCATCGCCTGCGTAGAGGTCGCGGATGATCGCCGCGCAATCCGGCTGTGGTTCAAGGGCCACCACTTTCGCGCCAAGCCGACGGAACGATCCTACCCGGTCGCCAACATGACTCCCGATATCGAACGCCAACGAACCCGGCTTCACGAAGCGACCGTTCAACGTATCCATTGCCCGGTCGCGACCCGGATCACCGTAATAAACCTCAAGCGAACGGGCGAGTTTGGGATAGCGCTCTTTCAGCTTTACCAGCAGCTCCGGCGCAGGAGTACCAACCTCACCCATGGCACCGTCCGATCAAGCCGCACTCTGCGTGGGGGCGGGTGTACCATCGATCCCACGCGGACCGCTCAACCCGGCAAACTCCACAGGCGGATCGAAGTCTTCAGGAATGCCGCAGAGACCAACATCCTGCATCTTCTCACCGAGTACCGGCGAAGATGTCAGAACCGCAAACGGGATCGCCACGAGATACCCAAGCGTCAACGGCAAGCTCCACAACAGAACGGTTGTCGACACCCAGTAAAGCCCGGCGCAAACCACAACACCAAACAACGTTTGCGGCCAGAAATTATGAACGGCACTTGCCCAGGAAACACCGTGTGCGTCACGCGCTTGCGCACCCCACGTCACCGAAACGCCAAACAGCAGACCAGCCATAAAGACGGTCGTACGCAGCGCTGAAATCGCACCTTGCAAGAACGAGAACACGAGCTCGATGGTAGCCCCGGCCATAAACCTGAGCGCACCGCCATAAGACTTCATGCCGCCACGTGTCAGTGCAGCATCAGCCAGCCCCGCAATTTTCGGTGCCAGAT
Source organism: Filomicrobium sp. (assembly GCA_040219445.1). Taxonomy (GTDB): domain Bacteria; phylum Pseudomonadota; class Alphaproteobacteria; order Rhizobiales; family Hyphomicrobiaceae; genus Filomicrobium. Next base: position 791,752 of record JAVJSM010000004.1, read on the forward strand.
GCATGAGGAAAAACGAGACGTAAAGCGCGATGGCCAGCGTCACCGGATAATCCGCAATGGATTGCGCTTCAAAAGCGGCAACAGGCAACAGAGCGATCATCACCGCCCAGGCCGGGATGCCAATAAACATCAACATCGCCCATGCCAACTGGAAGCGGCTCAGTGGCAATAAACCGGGGTGCCGCAGCAACGGACCATATTGAAGGTTGCCCTGGCACCATCGAACCTCGCGCTTGGCAAAGTCGATCATGGTTGGCGGGTTTTCTTCCCACGAGCCGATTTCATAGGGATGGACGCGGACCTCATAACCCGCCTTGCGCATCAGCACGGCTTCAACCTGGTCATGGCTCAGGATGTGTCCGCCAAGTGGCGGCTTCCCTGGCAGCAGCGGCAACTCGCAATGCACGGTAAATGGCCTGATCCGCACCATCGCGTTGTGACCCCAGAACGGACCACAATCCGCAACCCACCAAGCCTGGCCCATCGTGTAGGAACGCATGCCATGGCGCATACCAAACTGGAAAACACGAGCGAAAGCGCTGCTGGATGGCATACCGACAACAAGGCTCTGCAGGATACCCAATCGAGGATGTGCCTGCATCATGCGCGTGAGCTTTACGATGGCTTCACCCGACATCAGACTATCGGCATCAAGCGGCAGCATGAGGTCGTAGTCGCCACCCCAGCGCTCGCAGAAATCCCGCACGTTACCAGCCTTAAAGCCCGTGTTGTCGAGGCGGCGACGATAGATGATGCGGGCACCATCGGGCGTTGACGCTTTCCAGGCCGCAACGAGGCTTTCTTCAGCCTCCGCCACCTCAGGGTCGTTCGTGTCGCTTAGCAGGAAATAGCTGTAGGCCTTCCCATGGCCAGTATGATCGAGACTTTGCTTGATCGTCTGCAGTCGAGCAATCGCGCGCGACGGATCTTCGTTGCGCAGCGTCATCAACACCGCGGTCTTCACAAACAATGGCGTATCAACGTCACCCGCAGCAGCAAACGGAGCAACCGATTGCGCAGCATTGCGGTGGCCATGCAGAAGCCAAAGCCCGATCACCGCATTCCAAAACCCGAGAATTGGCCATGGCAGCCCGAACAGCAGACACGTGAAAATCACGCCATCGGTAAGTGTCCAACCGCCCGCACTCATCAAATATGCAGCAGCGGCCATAAACACGATATAGGTTGCAACATTGAGCGTCAGCACGATAAGGCGACGGCGGCTAATTTCATCAACCGACTGTAGTCGAGTTGGCAATGTTAGTTTGCGGCGCTTCGGCGGAACCGGCAGCTTGTCCGCTGTATCAATCGTCTGGCCCATTATCTCATCTCTCTAGACTGCCCGCGGCTCTTTGAGCTCTTTCGGCAGAAGGTGATCGTTATGACCGATCTGGATCCCACAGGTGTATCTTCAAAGAAAAGAACCGCCCGTGCCCTTTGGTACGTCGAACCTGGTAGTGTGGCTCTGCGCACCGAAACTCTGCCCGACCTGAACGCCAACAGCGTGCTGCTCAGGACGAGCTATAGTGGTATCAGCCGCGGCACCGAACGCCTCGTCTGCTCCGGCTCGGTCCCAGAATCTGAGTTCGAACGGATGCAGGCACCGATGCAAAGCGGCGAATTTCCTTTCCCAGTCAAATACGGCTATTGCACGACGGCAATTGCCGAGGACGGACCTAAAGACCTGATCGGGAAAGCCTTTTTCTGCCTCCATCCACACCAGGATTTGTTTGTCGCACCCACGGATGCGATCGCAACTATTCCAACCAACATCCCCGCAAAGCGGGCAACGTTGGCTGCCAACATGGAGACAGCTCTTAACGCACATTGGGATGCGGCAAGCAGCCCCTGCGACAGAGTTGCGGTCATTGGAGCCGGCATCGTCGGCCTATTAGTCGCATACATCGCATCTCGTATTCCCGGAACTGAAGTCCTCGTGATCGACACCAACCCGGCACGACAGCGAATCGCCGAAAGCTTCGGGGCGCACTTCTCAACGCCCGATGATGTGCCCGATGATCGCGATATTGTGTTCCACGCCAGCGCGACCTCGGCCGGTCTTGCAACGGCGTTGAACTGTGCGGGTCAAGAGGCGAGAGTCGTCGAACTTTCCTGGTATGGCACCAAGCCGGTCGCAGCCCCCCTCGGCGAAGCTTTTCACGCCCGCCGCATTAACCTTATTTCCTCACAAGTAGGCCAAGTTGCAGCAACACACAGAGCGAGATGGAACTACCGCAAGCGCCTGACTGCGGCGATCTCATTGTTGGATTGGGACGGCCTTGACGCACTCGTTGACGAAGAAATCGCTTTCGAGGACGCACCAGAGCTACTTCCCAAAATCCTAGACAGCGGCTCTACCTCCCTTGCACCTGTGATCCGCTACCCCTAAACGACCACCAAGCTTTTGCCTTGAGCGCCGGGTACGCGATGTCGGCACCCGCGCGTCATAACCGCAATCTTAGGAGCATTCCGATGTATTCCGTAGAAGTCCGCGACCGCATCATGATCGCCCACTCGCTTCCTGACCCGTTCTTTGGCCCGGCTCAGCATATGCACGGCGCAACCTTTGTGGTCGATGTCGCCTTCTTCCGCCCAAAGCTGACTTCGAAAAATGTCGTCGTCGACATCGGTGCCGCACTCACTATTCTGAGCGAAACCTTAAAACCGCTTTCTTACAAGAATCTCGATGAGTTGCCGCAGTTTGAGGGTAAACTCACAACCACAGAGTTTCTGGCCAAGCATATCTTCGATGAAATCGCCGCTGCCGCGACATCGGGAAAACTTGGCGACGACGGCAAAGGCATCGCCAAGATCCGCGTCACGCTGCATGAGACGGATCTTGCCCGCGCAACCTACGAGGGCCCACTCGGTGACTGAAGTCTATTTCGCAATACCGGGCAACATAGACTCCCCAACCGGCGGTTATGGCTATGACCGCCGCTTGATCGCGGAACTCCCATCCTTCGGAATCAATGCGCACCATGTCGAGTTACCTGCATCCTTCCCCAGCCCATCGAAGGATGATTGCGAAACGGTCGTCAAGCTCGCAGCCAACCTTCCCAAAGAAGCAACATTGCTAGTCGATGGTCTCGCCTACGGAGCCTTCCCGTGCGACCTGGCCAAAATGATCACGCAACGCATTATCGCCGTGATCCATCACCCACTCGCACTTGAATCCGGCCTCTCCGAAGCCCGCGCCGCATTCCTTGCCAAAAGCGAAAAAGCCTCACTCGCCGTCGCCGAACATGTGCTGACAACAAGCGAAGCAACCAAACGTATCCTCGAAGCCGACTTCGCAGTCCCAGGTGACAAGATCACCGTCGCAGAACCAGGGACCGATCCTGCACACCGCGCCACCGGCACGGGCACACCCATGCAGCTCTTATGCGTCGGCACGATTCTGCCACGTAAAGGCTACGACATCCTGATCGACGCACTCGAACCTTTGAAAGACCGGGATTGGCGCTTGACCATTGCCGGTGCCGATGACCGAGCCCCCGATACAGCGGAAGACTTGCGCAGCCAAATCACTCGTGCTGGCCTTGAGGAGAAGGTCACATTGTCAGGGGTTGTCGTTCCAGCAACCCTTAATCGCTTTTATGAGAGCGCCGATATCTTCATCCTGCCCTCACTGTTCGAAGGCTATGGAATGGTGCTTGGTGAAGCCATGGCACGCGGTCTCCCCATTGTCTGTACGACTGGCGGAGCCGCAGCTGAAACCGTGCCGGAAGGCGCAGCCATCAAGGTGGCACCCGGCGACAAAGACGCTCTGACCCGCCACATCGACCACCTCCTGGCAGATCGCAAGCTGCGAACCAAACTCGCCGATGCATCTTGGGAAGCCGGCCGGCAACTGCCAACGTGGAACGAAACCGCACGCCGGGTTGCAGCCGTAATTATGGGTTTTCAAGCCTAACAAACACGCAGCAACAGACCAACCGTCGCCCGCAACGCTTTGGCCTTAACAATCTCAATTGATGAAGGACGCCTCATGACCGGTTTTTCCAGCGACTGGCTGCGCCTGCGCGAGGCGGCCGATCATCGCTCCCGTAATACCCATCTCGCCGAAACTCTAGCTGCCCGCTTCGCGTTGCGCGATGCAATCACCGTCACCGATATCGGCTGCGGTACTGGCTCTAATCTGCGCGGCACGTATTCGCTACTACCCCACACGCAAACCTGGACGCTGGTTGATTACGATACCAACCTCCTCGCTGCTGCCCGCGCAGAACTCTCTTCATGGGCCGACACCGCGGGAAGCGAAGGAGAAAACACATTACGGCTGACCAAGGGCCGCTTCGACCTCATTGTCCAATTTCGGCAAGCCGACCTCGCCGCCGATCTCGATAAAGCACTGGGCGACAAAGCCGACCTCATCACCGCCGCAGCCTTCTTCGACCTCACGTCTGAGGATTTCATCAAGAAGTTCGCGAAAGCCGTGCGTGCCCGTAAAGCTGCCTTTTACACAGTGCTGACTTACAATGGCGTGACGCGATGGTCGCCGCACCATCCTGTCGACAACCAAATCGCAGCTGAATTTCATCGCCACCAACGGACAGACAAAGGCTTCGGCCCGTCAGCAGGACCGACTGCACCGCTCCATTTGGCCGACCAATTCCAGCTCGCTGAGTACAGCGTTCAGGAAGGCGATAGCCCCTGGGAGTTGGATGTCGCGGACCAAGCCTTGATTGACGAACTGCAAGAGGGCCACGCCAAAGCTGTCTCCGAAACCAAAGCGATTGGCGAAAAACAGCTCGCAGCTTGGTCAGCATTAAAGCGCACCGGTGTCTTAATCGGGCACACCGATACGCTCGCCTTTCCAACCTAGGGTCGGCTCAAAACAGCTCAACCGTCCCCAAGCTCCGTAGACCAACCAACGTGCTTTGGAGCACGCTACTCAGCCGCCTCCGCATGACCCGAGACCACTTGGTCCGCAAGGCGTCCGGTCAATTCGGACAGGTGGTCAAACTTCGCCGTGTAAGACCCAACACCCGCGGTCGCCGACCTAAGCTCGATAATCAGGTCCTCAAGCTCGGATGCTGGGATATGGGCTTCGATTTGATCCCAGCCCATCCAACCAGGACGCGCGTCATAGCCAAGGATCTGTCCGCGCCGTTGCGGGATCATGCCGTTGATCCGCGCAGTTGCTTCAGCAGGCACGACAATTGTCACAGCCATAACCGGCTCCAACAGGACAGGCGAGCATTTCGGCATTCCTTCGCTCATCGCCAAGCGGCCCGCCTGCCGGAACGCCATGTCTGACGAATCCACCGAATGGTAAGAGCCATCTTTCAGCGTCACAGCGACATCGACGACCGGAAACCCGAGCGGTCCTTTCTGCAAGTAATCTTCGACGCCATGCTCGACCGACGGAATGAACTGCTTGGGAACAACCCCACCCGTAATCTTTTCCGAAAACGCAAACCCAGCCCCACGCGGCTGCGGCGAGATCTCGATCACCACATCGCCAAACTGGCCATGCCCCCCGGACTGCTTCTTATGCCGCCCACGCACCTCAATGCTCTTGCGGATCGTTTCGCGGTACGGGATCAGGCGAACTTGGCGCTCAACAGAAATACCGTGCTTGCGCGCCAACCTCTCAAGCGAAACCCTCAAATGCATCTCGCCCTGCCCCTTCAAGAGCAACTGATGCGTATCGGAGGTATTTTCGAAAGACAATGAAGGGTCTTCTTCAGATAACTTGGCAAGGGCCGCTGTCAGTTTCACTTCGTCTTTGCGGTCCTTCAAACCAAGCCCGGTCGTGTAAACCGCAGCTGGAGTCGTCCCCCCGACTATCTGTTCTGGCGATGTCTTCCCGCTCCCAACCGTCTCGCCAGTCGAGAACGATTCAAGCCTGCCAAACCCAACGACTTCACCCGCATTGGCATTGCCACGTTTCGACGTTTCTTCGCCGGATACCGTGAAAACTCCCGAAACCCGCTCCTCTTTTCCACCGGGCCCTCTAAGTGTCGAACCATCGCTAATCGAACCGCCGAACACGCGCGCCATGGATAGCTTTCCGCCATGCGGCGAATGAACGGTCTTGAGAATAACGGCAACGGGCTCCCCATCTGCAATCCCGAGGCGTTCCGCCGTTTTGTCGACGCCTGGTGCCTCGTGCCGCAACGCTTTCAGGAGCCGCCCAACGCCGTTGCCATGCTCTGCACTGCCAATCAAAACCGGACAGATCAGCCCTTGGCGTAATTCTTCGGTCAGGTCGTCGAAGACCTTATCCTGCGGCGGGATCATATCGGATAACAGCTGCTCCATGAGCTCATCGTCATAATCGGCCAGCTGCTCAAGCATGCTGAAGCGCGCTTCTTCTTCACGCTCCTTCATATACTCGGGCAAAGAGACAATCTGTGATGCAGCATGCTCGCGATAGACAAAAGCACGTTCAGAAACCAGATCGATAAAGCCCGTGGCAATCCCATTTTCCCAAATCGGTATTTGCCTCAAAACCAGAGGCTTAGCCGTCGCGGGCTCCAACATAGGTAGAATATCGCGGACGCGCATTTGGCACGTGTCGATTTTATTCAAGAAGAGAAAATGAGGAATATTTTGCGCTTCAAGTTCGTTTAAGACCAACTGTAAAGCTGGAACCCGTTTCGGATCAGGCTCACAAACAACAACCGCAGCATCGCAAATCGATAAGGCCGGCAACCCGTCAGCTGCAAACTCCACCGATCCCGGGCAATCGATAAACGTATAGCTGTCCCCGAGATACTCGGTATCGAACAAGTTAAGGGAAACACCCATTTTGTGTGCGCGCGCTTCGGGGCTTCCATCTCCTTTTGCACTGCCGCTGGCCACACTGCCTTGCTCCGGCATCACACCGGTACGCGCAAGAATTGCCTCAAGAAGCGTTGTCTTTCCCGACATGTAAGGCCCGACAATCGCGATTGTACGATGGCGACCACGCTGCTTGCCATCTCCGCCCGAATGGCCTTGCTGACCCATGGTTTTCCTCCAAATCCGATGTTTGAAATGACGACGATTATTGATTGAGCTCGGAACGCCTGAAGGTAGTTGCAGGACGCAATATCGATTTCATGTTCGCGCTGCAGAACGCAAAGTGCAAGGGCCGAGATTTGCGGAAAGAAGAAAGCCTCGAAAAATTGCAAGGTTTAAAAAGTTGGCGGATATCGCAATAAACACTTTGCAGCGCACCAGCTGCAGCGCAGCGTAAATTGGCTATTTTCGCTGCACTCGCGAAAAATTGAGCCCAAAAAGAAAATCAAAAATAAATGTCTTGACGAGTCACGTGAAAAACACATGATTAGAGCAAGCGCAAACTGGGCATTCCTGAGTTCGGAAGGCGGGAATTACGCTGCGTCCAGAAAATTGCGCACGAGCCGGGAGGTGCGGAAACCGCGCCAAGGAGTTATGCATGAATACCCCAGACAAACCATCTGCTGTTTATGCAGCCGGTCTCGTATTTGCGCCTTCGGAAGAGTTTCCCGGAAGCGAGCTTCCGGCTCGCCGGACGAAGCAGACCCGCCGGTCAAAAGCAGCACCACCTTCTGCTTATGATGCGCAATTCATCCAGGCCAGCACCAAGAGCGATAACACTCAGACATCGTGGCGCTCGATGTTTGACGTCAGCTGGCTTCTAGGCCGCGCTCCAGCCTGAACTGCAAGCTGAAAAAGTTGATCACCTAATCCCACCGGATCATCGGCACAGGAGTTAGTGCCGTTTGAATACGGCTGTGCAACGCGATCACGGCCGAGTTGCCTTTGATTTGCCAGCCTCCTCACGCACTGACCCTATGCGCGTCGGATTTGTAACGGTCTTCGTAATCCCGATCGCCTGCAGCAACGCTGGTACCGTTGGTCCGATCTGACGCCAAGGGCTCATGATGAGCACCCTGCAACTCATCTTTGAGCCACCCCAGCACATCGGCATAGCTTTCAACGACCCAGAAATGGCCCGCTCCTGGCAAATCGGTGAGCTCCATTGACCCGATCTCTCGCGCAAGCCTTCGCGCCGCTGTCACCGGAACGTTACGGTCCTCTCCGCCAAGCCACATTCGTGCGCGCGCCTTGATGGAAGACAGATCAAGTTCCCAATCTGCTCGAAAGCAGCGAATGTCAAGCACAGGGCCTTGGACACCTTTTGCAAGGCCGGCACGAAACGTCGAAACAAGATCCTCGGCTGCCTCACGCCGCGCGAGGATTTTTCTATCCGGGACGGAGGCGCGCGACGCCATCGCACGAATGGCCAGCGGCGGAACAAACTTCAGCGCCAGACGGAAATAGCTGAAAACAAACGCCACGGCACCGGGCAACCGCGGAAGTCCGCGAAAAGCAAACCGATGAAATAAGCTTACCCCGACGCGCTCATCCGCCCGCGCAAGCGGAGCAACTGGTGCAACAAGTGCCAAGGCTTGAACACGATCCGGCGCACCGGCCGCGATAGCTACTGCAAACGGTCCACCCCCGGAAATTCCAACCACACCGAACTTATCAATGCCCAACGCATCAGCGAGTTCCGTCAGATCGGCAGAATAGTGTGAAAGACTTGAAACATCACGCGGTGGGGCGTCGGTCAGACCATACCCCCAACGATCGGGCGAAATCAGCCGCAAACCAATTTCGCGTGCAGCCTTATCTGCCACCGCAAATTTGAACCGGGAGCCGGGCGTCCCGTGTAATGCAAAGACCGGAACACCATCTTCGGCGCCGTATTCACAGTATCCTAGCCGACGGCCATCGGGCAGCAAATGAACAACGTCTGTTTTGGCCACCGTTCCAAGCCTTTTCTCCCGCCAAACATCGCAGGCGCGCAGACTAAACCAGTCCAACGACAGATTAGTGACGGCAAATGTGACGCTTAGACCGTCTTCGAAATAAAAACATCGTGCGCAAATTCGCCATTTACTCAGACCAAAGTTGTATGCCAGCGTTGGACACTGGCAGCCACGTTCCGATCCTACGCAAGGGCACTAGATCCGTCGGCGCAGGGGAATGGACCGGCATGTCCTGCATGCTACAAATTTGAAATGAGGGACCATTATATGCTCCGCACACTTTGCCTCGCGCTCGGCGTCCTCGCCGCAACAATTCCCGTCGCCCAAGCCCAGAATCTCGAAGTCATCAAGATGCGCAAAGACCTGCTGGAAGCCATGGGCAAAGCCGCCAAATCTCCTGGCAAGATGATGAAGCAGGAAATCCCGTTCGATAAAGCCGTTGTTGAAGCTGCGCTCGATACCTTCATCAAAAACGCACCAAAGCTGCCTGACTTGTTCCCCGATGATTCCAAAACCGGCGGAAAGACAAACGCTCTTCCTGCCATCTGGGACAACAAAAAGGATGTTGCAGACCGCTTCGCCAAGCTCATCGCTGATGCCAAGGCTGCGAAAGGCACGGTGAACGATGAGTTTGAGTTCATGGAAACCTGGCCGAAGGTGGTCGGCAACTGCGGCAGTTGCCATAAGAAGTACAAGAAGAAAGACGAGTAAGCTTATCGAATTGCTCAGGCCGAAGCCGCCGACAATTTTGTCGGCGGCTTTGCCTCGACATCACCTCGCCTGCCCCCCTAAAAACCTCATCTGTGAAGACCTATGCCCACCAACGGTCAAGCTAGCGAACAGGCTTCAGAAAATTCACATAAGGGGTCATCCCAAACGACCCGTTCGGTGGCCGCATGGGATCTTCCTACACGCCTCTTTCACTGGACGCTTGTCTTCCTGGTGCTGGCAGCATGGCTGAGCTACGAGTTCTCCGAAGAACTTGGTGATCCTGTCCTGAAGTATCACCGCTGGGCCGGCTTACTCGTCCTGACCTTGCTCGTTTGGCGGCTGCTGTGGGGAGTGTTCGGCTCATCGACGGCTCAGTTTCGAAACTTCATTCCCGCGCCAACGAAGGTGCGTTCGTACGCTAGCGACATGTTGCAAGGTCGTGAGAGCAAGTTTCTCGGCCACAACCCGGTCGGCGCACTTATGATCATTGCGCTGCTGACCCTATTGCTCTGCCAAGCGGTCCTTGGGTTATTCAGCGTTGAGCACAACGACCTAACCGCCGGGCCCCTTTACCGCTTTCTGTCCGAGGATGGCCAGAAACTAGCGACCAGTTGGCACGACTTCCTTTTTGAAAACGTTCTGCTGATCCTGATCCCCATCCACATCGCCGCAAACGTCTTCTATGCGATCTTCCGCCGTGAACCTCTGATCAAGGCCATGGTCACCGGGCGCAAGCCCGCACAGACATATGAGGATGCAAATGAAGCGCAGATCGCATCTCGTCCACTCCTGAGGGCAACGGTACTCCTTGCCGTATCTGCGATCATTGTCTTCGGTGGCATCTGGGCCGTAGGCGGAAAGTTCCTGCAGATGCGACTATGGTAGTGGAATCGAAACATACGAATAAGTGCATGAGATTGATCTAAGGCAAATCCGTCGTGTCGGGGAAGTATTATGCAGGATGCTTGACCTCCCGAACTGACGGTGGCTGGCATGGACTTTATTCTTTCCTTTAGCGACACCCTTGGAGAAGACGGCATACTTGCCCTCGGCGGGTTGCTGATCGGCATATTCTTTGGTGTCGCTGCCCAGCGCAGCCGCTTCTGCCTCCGCTCTGCTGCCGTTGAATTTTCGCGGGCTGACTTTGGCCCAAAACTCGCCGTCTGGCTGCTGGCATTCTCGACGGGCGTTATCCTCACCCAGCTACTATTTGGTTGGGAAATCCTCGCCAACAGTGAGATTCGCCAACTGACGCTACGCGGCAGCTTATCTGGTGCCGTCATCGGTGGAGCCATGTTCGGGGCAGGCATGATCCTGGCACGTGGCTGCTCAAGCCGCATGTTGGTCCTCGCGGGTCAGGGTAACCTCCGCGCCGTCCTCAACGGCCTCGTCTTTGCCGTTGCCGCACAGGCATCACTTCGCGGCATTTTCCACCCTGTCCGCGATGAAATGGCCACTTGGTGGGTCGTTCCTGGCGAAAGCCTCGATGTCCTTGGGCACCTCGGACTGAGCTGGTTTGGCGGCGTACTTATCGGAGTTATATGGCTTGCGGCCGCCCTCTACTTCGCCATCCAAAGCAAAATTCCGCTCAAAGGCTGGTTGGGTGGCATTGGCGTCGGTATCGCGGTCGCCCTGGCTTGGGCCTGGACTGGCCTCCTTAATGGACAGCTTTTCGTCCCGGTAAAAATCGAAAGCCTGACATTCACTGGCCCATCCGCAAACACGCTGATGTTGTTCCTCTCGCCACCAACGGGAACCTGGCGTTTCGATGTCGCCCTCGTCCCAGGCGTGGTAATCGGGTCGTTCCTCGCCGCAGCTTGGGCACGCGAACTGAAGCTTGAGGGCTTCTCCGGTGGCCACTCAATGACGCGCTACCTTTTTGGCTCAGCGATGATGGGTTTTGGCGGCATGCTGGCAGGCGGCTGCGCAGTCGGTAGCCTAACTAACGCATCGGTTTTCGCGTTAACCGGCTGGACCGCCTTGCTCTCTATCTTCCTAGCAGCGGTCGTCACAGACCATTACCTCGACCGTCAGCAAGAAAAGCATGCAGAACCGGTCATTGGCGAAGCAGGCACACCACTAGCCGCCAGCTGAACCGGGGTAGCTTCAGAACCCGCATGCAACCACCTAATATCCTCCGGGCCGCGAGGCTTCAGCCCGGCTGGTCGCCACGACGCCGCAGGCCCAAAGATGTGCCCACCACGCGGCACAAAGCCTCGCTTTGCGCAATACCGTCAGGCGTGGTAATGGGCGCGCAGCAGTACGGAACGACCCTGAGCCGTTTTTCCGTAGTCTGCTGACCGGCGTAGAACCAAGAACGGCATCGGCCCCTCAAATCATGGCAAAAAAGAACAAGCCCGTGCGGCCTTCCGCGCGACTGCCCAAAGGCTTCCGCGATATCGAAGCAGCTGAATTGCGCGCCACCCAGGCGATGCTCGCTGCTATTCGCGAAACCTATGAGCGCTACGGCTTCGAACCGCTCGAAACGCCCGCCTTCGAATTCTCAGATGCTCTCGGCAAATTTCTCCCCGACGCCGACCGTCCCAACGCGGGCGTCTTCTCGCTGCAAGACGAAGACGAACAGTGGATGTCGCTGCGCTACGACCTCACGGCACCTCTCGCCCGATTTGTTGCTGAAAATTATGACCGCCTCCCCAAACCGTTCCGTCGCTACGCCACAGGAACCGTTTGGCGCAACGAAAAACCAGGCCCGGGCCGTTTTCGACAATTCACGCAGTTCGACGCGGATACAGTCGGCACCGAAAGCGTGGCCGCCGATGCTGAAATCTGCATGCTCGCCGCCAATACCATGGAAGCTCTCGGCTTCAAGCGCGGCGAATACCAAATCCGCGTAAATAACCGCAAAGTCCTCGACGGTGTCTTAGAAGGCATCGGCGTTGATCCTTCAGATCCCTCCGGCGAGAAACGGCTCACAATCCTACGCGCGGTCGACAAACTCGATCGCCTCGCCGAAGAAGGCGTTGCGCTGCTGCTCGGCAAAGGTCGAAAAGATGAGTCGGGAGACTTCACCGCAGGCGCAGGCCTCGACGACGAAGCAATCCAAAAGGTTCTTGCCTTCGTGAAAGCTGGTGCTGAGACCGGAGAAGCAACGCTTGATGCCATCGCACCGCTCGTCGAGAATAGCGAAAGCGGCACCAAAGGGCTCGACGAACTGCGCGAAATGCAGTCACTGATTTCAGCAGCAGGTTACGATGACGGACGCATCCGCATCGATCCGTCAATCGTGCGCGGACTCGACTACTACACCGGCCCTGTCTTTGAAGCCGAACTGACATTTGAGGTCACCGACGAAGACGGTCGGCCTGTACGATTTGGCTCTGTTGGTGGCGGTGGACGCTATGACGATCTAGTCGCGCGCTTTACCGGCAAATCCGTGCCAGCAACTGGCTTTTCCATCGGCGTTTCTCGCCTTCAAGCGGCCCTTGCCCGCCTTGATCGCCAATCCGCAGCACCCGCATTAGGCCCAGTCGTCGTACTCGTCATGGACCGCACGGAACTGCCGCGCTACCAACGCATGGCAAACGACCTGCGCGACGCTGGCATTCGCGCTGAAATGTACCTCGGCACATCGGGGATGAAGGCACAGATGAAATACGCCGACAAACGCGGCGCTCCCTGCGTTATCATCCAGGGCTCCAACGAACGCGAGGAAGGTGTCGTCCAGATCAAGGACCTGATCGAAGGCGCAAAAGCCGCCCAGTCAATTGCCAATAACAAGGAATGGAAGGAAAGTCGGCCAGCGCAAGTCTCTGTGCCGGAAGCCAACCTTGTTCAGGAAGTGAAAAACATCATTGCACGTCATCAGGATTAAACCGACGCGCAAAAAGCAAGAAGCGAGCGGAAACAGCAGACGACATGGTCGCAGAAACAGCACGCGAATTCGAAGCCCTGGAGGCCCAGGCTCATACGCTCCTATCCACCTTTGTCGAGGCGGGACACGAGGCGGTCGCACCTGCCGTGCTCCAGCCTGCGGACATTTATCTCGATGTGATCGGAGAAGCCCTGCGGGCACGCAGCTACGTCTTCACCGACCCGGACGGCGACGAGTACTGCCTACGCCCCGACCTTACAGTGCCGATCTGCCGCCTCCATCTTGAGCGCCACCCTGAAGGCACAACGCAGGGCAACTACTGCTACAACGGTTCCGCATTCCGCTTCCAACCTCGAGGCGCAGATGCGGCGCACCCGCGCGAGTTCCGCCAATGCGGAATCGAGGCAATCGGGTCAGCTGACGCAGAAAAAACTGACGCGCAAACCCTTGCACGGATCTTGAAGGCCCTTGAAGCAGCAGGCCTTAAGGAGTGGAAGTTGCGGATCGGTGACCTCAGCCTCTTCCGCGCTCTCCTGGAAGCGATCGACATGCCACAACGCTGGCGCGAGCGCCTCCGTCACAGGTTCTGGCGTCCGTTAGCATTCCGCGAAGAACTTGAAAATCTAACGCATGCTGCCGCAGCCAAAAACGCCGCAGACCTACCAGATGACCTCTTAACAGCCCTCGATCCAGGTAAGCCTGAAGAAGCTGCCAAGAAAGTCTGCGCGTACTTCGATGAACAAAACATCGACCTGATCGGCATCCGCACGCTCGAAGAAATCTCGCTCAACCTAGCGCGCATCGCGGCCGACCAACGTGCAGAACGTCTACCCGAAGCAACCGCCAACCTTATCGAAGGCTATATCGGCGTAAATGCCCCAGCTCGTGCTGCGGGCGCACGCGTCAAAGATTTGATGCGCGATACAGGCGTTGACATCCAGCCTGCACTCGATTGCTACCTGAAACGACTGCAACACCTCTCAGACATGGGCGTCGATATTGCACGCGCCGAGTTCTCCGCAGAGTTTGGTAGATCGCTAGAATACTACACCGGCTTCGTCTTTGAAGTTCTCGTACCCGACCTGGGAGATAAGAGCCCGGTGGCTGGCGGAGGCCGCTACGACGGCCTGATGAAAATGTGCGGGGCACCTGAGGATGTGCCGGCCGTCGGCGGCGCTATCCACACCGAACGCCTGCTCAAGGCAGTCCGTGGCTGAATCCGGAGAGAGAAGAGTTATGACCGAACGGCTTCAGTTTGCCCTGCCTTCCAAAGGCCGCTTGATGGAACAAGCCACCGAGGTCCTTGCAAAGGCCGGCTTGGAAGTCAGAAAAACCGGCAATGAGCGCGGCTACCGCGGCGAAATTGTCGGGCTCAAAAACCTCGACATCCTGTTCGTGTCCGCTTCCGAAATCGCTTGGTATTTGAAGACGGGCAAGGCGCATCTGGGCATCACCGGCGCAGACTTGATTCAAGAACGCATGACCGACTGGGAAACGCGGGTTGAGATGCTGAAACCCCTGGGTTTCGGATTTGCCGACGTCGTAATCGCTGTCCCCAACTGTTGGCTCGATGTGCGCACCGTAAGCAATCTCGACGAGTTGGCAGGCGGTTTCCGAGCCACTCACGGACGATGGTTCAGGGTCGCCACCAAATACATCAACCTGTCACGCCAATACTTTGTCGCCAAGGGCTTTAACGATTACCGCATCGTCGAAAGCCTGGGCGCAACCGAAGGCACGCCTGCCGCAGGCACAGCTGATCTCATCGTCGATATCACAACGACCGGAACAACGCTCAAAGCCAATGGCCTGCGCATACTCGACGACGGCATTATCTTAAAATCGCAAGCCAACCTGATCGCATCCAACGTCGCTAACTGGACCCCGCAAACACGCGAAGTTCAAAACGAGATCATGTCCCGCCTTGGCGCTTAGCTTTGGTAGCTGCGCCGTCCGAAGGTATTAAAGGCGCGGGTCGACCGGTTCGCATTCCATAGCCAGAATCGCAAAGACGCACTCGTGGACGCGCCGTAACGGCTCACGCGCGACAAAACGCTTTAGCGCTTCTTCCCCGAGAGCAAACTCACGCATCGCTAGCGACCGCTTCAATCCAAGACCTCGACGCTTCAAGCGTGAAAGGTTGCCTTCCAAGTCGTACTCCGGCCCATAAATAATCCGCAGATATTCAGAACCCCGGACTTTGATCGCTGGCTGAATAATCCCACGCGGACCCTGCCGGATAAACTCCAACGGCTTAACCACCATCCCCTCGCCACCGTGACCGGTCTGGTCCAGCCACCATTGCGTCGCCTCCAGCCGCTCGCTCTCACTGGCAAGATCGACGACACGGTGCGCCGTTGCCATCAGCGTTTCATCACCTCCATCGGTGATGCGTTTCAGCTCCTGCATGTGCCAGAGATGGTCTTTGTCCATATGCACACAGGCCTCGGTGGCAAGCAAATGGAAGGGCGCGAAGCGGTAATCATCCATTGACTCGACCGGCCAGCAATAACGGCGATAGGCATCGACATACTTGTCGGCCCGTTGCTGACGAGACGCAAAATCATCGCGCAACGCTTGCGTGTCGAGGCCTGACTGAGCCGCCTTATCGAGCAACGCAACGGCTTCTCCAAGCCCGGCAGTCGCAGCCGCTCCTGTCGTCGCATATTGCTCTCGAATGAGCGACTGCGCCTTTGCGGACCAAGGCATCAGCTCGGCATCGATTAACGCCCAGTCCGTATTAAACCGATCCCAGAAATCGGCCCCGTCCATCGCCGTGCGGATCCGACCCAGCATTTTGAAAGCCAGCATAGAGTCGGTGAAAAACGCCCGGCCCGTTCGGGTAAACAGCGCGCCCGCCTCACCTGAGGTGACTCCAAATCGCCGTGCAGCCGTATCAGTATCCCGACACACCACCACAAGCACACGCGAACCCATGTGCTTTTCTTCAACAACAACGCGCTCGACGCCCTCTTTTTCATAATAGGCGAACGCTTCGTCAGGGTGCTCCAAGAACCCATCGCGCGCCGAGGTCTCACAAGGCGACATCGTCGGAGGCAGGTGAATAAGCCACTTTGGATTGATCGCAAACCGGGCCATGACTTCCAGCGCCGCTGCCGCGTTTGCTTCCGGCACCTGCACAGTCCGACCCGCCTGCGTCGTCACGATCCGCTTACCAATAACGTCATCGAGATCAAGCAGATCATCATGGATCGCCTGCATCGATAACTCGACACCAGGACGTGCAGGCGGATGCGCAAGAGGCCGGATCGGCTTCATGTACATGTCAGCTGCGGGTACGGAAACGATCTCTTTTTCCGGCCAACGCAATGCCGTTAGCTTGCCACCAAACACGCAACCCGTATCAACACACAGCGTGTTGTTCAGCCACTGTGCTTCGGGAACCGGCGTATGACCGTAAACGATGGTGGTGGCCCCGCGGTACTCTGCAGCCCAGTTGTAGCGGATCGGCAGGCCGAACTCATCGGTCTCCCCACTCGTTTCACCGTAAAGGCAAAACTCGCGAATTGCTCCGGAAGCCCGACCCAGCATCGTTTCTTTGATGCCTGCATGAGCCACAGCTAACCGCCCACCATCAAGCCAGGCATGGCTAACAAGAGAATCGATGAATTGTTTGATCTGCCGTTTGAGAGCGGGTGGCTCGCGGTCCAACTGATCAACAGTCAAATCAAGCCCATGATTGAGCTTGACGTTGCGCCCATTCAAATAGCGCAACAGCTTGACGTCATGGTTGCCTGGAACGCAAAGCGCCTGGCCCTGCTCCACCATATGCATAACGATACGGAACACATCTGGTGAAGCCGGGCCGCGGTCGGCAAGGTCTCCGACAAAAACCAAGCGCCGTCCTTCCGGCGTCGACGACATTACACGTCGCTCTTCACCCTGACCTTCCAGTCGGATGTCATACCCAAGCTTGGCACACAACGCCAAAAGCTCGTCACAACAGCCATGAACGTCACCGATGATGTCGAAGGGCCCAGCTTCGTGGCGCTTGTCCGACCATACCCGTGTCCGTTCAATTTCGACGGCGTCAATCTCTTCGACCGAACGGAATTCGTGGACGTAGCGGAAGCCTTCCTTGTCGATGCGCCGAACATCACGCTTTAGATTGCGCGTCTGGTTCCGCACAACATGCGGCCCAAACTGTCGGTCTGGCCGATCCTGGTTTCGTTCGTGACAAATGCTTTCGCCCGGGTTGATAACAATGGCGACGGCAAGCGCATGGTTCTCTTTCGCAAGCCGCACGAGCCGAGCGCGGTCTTCCTTGCGCACATTCGTTGCATCGATGACAACGAGTTTGCGTCGACGCAGACGGGTCTCGGCAATGAAGTGGACCAGACGAAACGCATCCTCGGTCGCATCGAGGTCGTTCTCATCATCCGATACGACACCACGACAGGCATCCGACGAGACCACTTCGGTCGAAAGGAAGTGCTTGCGAGCAAACGTGGATTTTCCCGACCCTGACGTGCCGACAAGAGCGACAAGGCAAAACTCGGGGATTGTAATCTTCATGCGTTGATAACGTCCTGCGAAACCTCAAATCACGCGATTGAACGGGAAGGAAACCTGGGGCTTGATCGACAACCCCGGAGAACTACGGATCAGAGACGTTCAAACACCGCCATTTGCGACGGCGAACCATAATTCTCAGCTTCATCCCCGATTCCGCTGATCTGAACCTGATAGGAGTACTTTTCTGCAACAGGCTCAGCCCAAGCGCGGAATTCTTCACGCGTCCATTCGAATCTGTGGTCAGCATGCCGGAACTGGCCCGGAGCCATACCTTCAAACACGGCGTTGTATTCACGGTTTGGCGTCGTGATTATGACATTTTCGAATTTGGCGCAGTCAAATACCACTCTCTCAAGCGCGACCAGCCGCTCCGGATCCAGATGCTCGATCACTTCCACGAGCGCCGCAGCTTCATATCCTTCAACACGCCGGTCACGGTAGGTCAAAGCCCCCTGTAGGATCTTGATGCGCGCTTTTTGACGCTCAGGCAGCGTATCAAATCGCAGCCGCCGTTCTGCGGTCTCCAAAGCCCCTGAAGAAACATCGACACCTAGGATCTCGCTGAATTGGCGTTCTGCCATCAGCCGCTTCAATAGTTTGCCCGAACCACAGCCAAGGTCCACAACCCGCCGCACACCAAGATCGCGAAGTTTCTCCGTCACCGTATCAAGACGCAAATCATGTAGCCGGATGGGTGCTTCTAAGGCTTCCTCGGCAGCATCCTTCGGCGCGGGCGCGGGGTCGGCAACGACAGCATTGGGATCACCACTCTCAACTGCTGATACAGATGCCTCAGCTTCAGTCTCAACTTCTTCGATGCCGTCTTCGACGGCCAGTCGCAACAACGCCTCGCGCGCCCAGGACTTCTTGAAGCGCAGATACCGGCTTGCGATAAACTCCTTTGCCGGATGTGTCCCAAGCCAGCTTTCACCTTTCGCAACAAGCTTCTCCAACTCGTGACGATCAACGAAGTAGTGTTTGCGTTTGTCGAGCACCGGAATGAGAACGTAGAGATGCGACAGCAAATCCTTTAACCGGACCGTCCCGGACAAATTTAGCGCGATGTAAGGGCTCTGATCCCAGCCTTCGCCAAGGTAGGCGAGCTTTTCATCCAGCGCGATCTGCTCGATCCCGACATCATAGCCCAGCGGCTCAAACAGCTTCGTTACGAGGTCCTCAGCGCCGCGAACAGGCACAGGCAAAACACGCGCTTTCAATGGAATGGGTGTCTCGGCCAACGACTGCCGCTCTTTCGAAGAACCGCCCAGCGCATTGCGCAAAGCCTTGGCAATCGCCACCGATAAAAAAGACGATGCCGCGTAGGGCCGGTCACTGACATACTGATCAAACAGCCCTTGCGCCTCGCGGCTCTTGCCGCGAACAAGCGCCACGGAATCGATATCCAGCAAGAGCACAAACGTGGCTGCGGTTTCGCTCACCTCCGGGTAGAACATAACAGCCCGGCCGAACGACAACTCCATTTCATGAACTCGACCTGGGTTCTTGTGCAGAAGAAACCCCAAATCTGTCGCTGGTTGATGTGTTGTCGAGATTGTCAGAAGCATCGTTTTACCGAACAAGAAACGCCGCCATGCTTCAAATAGAAAGCGAGGCAATCAAACACGAAACGATAACCCAAGATGGCTAGCCGCCGCGGGCGTCAACATCCGCATCGTAAATAAAGTCGTCTGAAACGAAACGCTCGGGCTCGGGAACATCAGACATAAAGCTCTTTAGGTTTTCCAATCCGCGCGGAACCGGGCCGCCGTAAGCCCAATCAAGCAACTCAACGGTGTGGGCAATGGGAAGGTCCATACCCTTTTCAAGTTGCGTAATACAGCCAATGTTACCTGTCGCAACGAGATCCGGTTTCACTTTGCGGATATTGCCAACTTTGCGTTCGCGTAGCGTCGATGCGATTTCCGATTGGAGAATGTTGTAAACCCCAGCCGAACCGCAACAGATATGACCTTCTGGTACATCCGCGACAGTATAGCCAGCTTTGCTCAAGAGCTCCTTGGGCTCCTCGGTAATTCCTTGGCCATGTTGCATCGAGCAGGCCGAATGATAGGCCACCCGCAAGGCCGAATAACGCTTCGGCGGACCAAGATCGTAATCCGCAATAAACTCGGTAATGTCTTTAGTTAGAGCAACGATCCTGCGGGCTTTTTCAGCATACGCTTCGTCATGCTGGAGCATGTGCGCATAGTCCTTGACGGTTGTCCCACAACCCGAAGCGTTGATGATGAGAGCATCGACAGGTTCCCGCTCGATCTCCCGCATCCAGGCGTCAATGTTTCGCCGGGCCTGATCGAGCGCATCCTTCTCACGACCCATGTGGTGCACAAGCGCTCCGCAACACCCAGCGCCCGCAGCTACGACAACATCAACGCCGCGCCGCGCGAGAAGCCTGATGGTCGCATCGTTAATGTCTGGCCGCAGAACCTGTTGCGCGCAACCGGCCAATAGAAGAACCCGCGCGCGACGCCGCATGTCCGTTTGTGCCGTACCTGGACCTTCATACCTTGGAGTTCGAGGAATTTTCTCAGGAGCCAGCTCAACCATTGCGGCAAGTGGATCAAGCTTCAGCTTGCGAAACAGTCCAACGAAAGGCCGCCCAAGCGGAGCTGCTTTCAACGCCAAGCGGAACCGATCAGGGTAAGGCACGATCTTCGCGAGGAGAGAGCGGACGAACCGGTCTGCGAACGAGCGCTTACCCGTTTCGTTGATGTGGACACGCGCGATATCAACGAGGTGCATATAATCGACACCACCCGGGCAGGTCGTCATGCAAGACAAACACGTAAGGCAACGATCCACGTGATGCTGCACCTCTTGCGATGCATCACGATCATTCTCCAGCATGTCTTTGATGAGATAGATACGGCCACGCGGAGAATCCCGCTCATCGCCTAAGACGACATAGGTCGAGCAAACCGCCGTACAAAGCCCGCAGTGAACACACCGGCGCAGGATGCGCTCCGCCTCCGCCGTCTTCGGATCGGCCAGTTGTTCTTGCGAAAAATTCGTTTGCATCGTTGAACCTTATGGTGCCCGGAAGGATCGAGCGCATCATTGAAGTTGAGCAGTCATCCCACCCGGTTCGGTGGGAAGCATTCCGTGACCACGATCGCTATCAAAAATTGGCGTACATTCGGCCGGGGTTAAGCAGTCCATGCGGATCAAAAGTGGCCTTGAGCCCGCGCATGATCCGCTCCGCCAGGGGTGTCTGAGGCTGGAAGACTTCCACAGCCGAACGGACCGCCAGATCTGCTCGGATCAACGTCGCATAGCCGCCATTGACTGCAACAGCGCGACGGATATCGGACGCACCTGCATCCGCGCTCGCCGGCACCTCAACCCAAATCAAACCACCGGACCAATCATAGAGCACTTCCGCAGGCATATGCCGTTGAATGGCCGCCACCACCTTCGGACCCATCGTTGGCGCTGTCGAGATGCGCCACAAACAGGTTTCTTCGCTGTAAGGCATCACCGACAAGCGACGCAGCTCATTCCAGAATTCAAGCGACGCGGTCGAACCCAATACAATCGGGTCTCCATAAACCTTGAGCGCGTTTCGCATTGCTTCCACGCGATAATCGACCGACTTCTCAAAGTTCTCAACGCGGATTGCCGTCACCGCTTGCCCCTGTTCGGCAAGCACCGCTGTTTCTAACCGCCTCGCAACATTCTGGGGCAGGTGCGCTGTGCCCGAGACTTCATACGGCAAGCGCATGGCAGCACACATCAACTCTCCGCCAATGTCATCGGGAAGCCCAAGATAAACCAGCGTCGCCGTCTTCTCCGGCATCGGCAGCACCTTGAAGGTTACCTCGGTGAGAACAGCCAACGTGCCCCAGCTGCCCGTAAGCGTCCGACACAAATCATAGCCCGTGACATTCTTCATCACACGCCCACCTGCGCGGAACAATTCAGCCCCGCCTGAAACAGCTTCGAGTCCCAAAAGGTGATCGCGCGCAGCACCGACCATGATACGTCGGCTGCCCGAACTGTTGCTCGAATAAACCGAACCGATGGTCTGCGTCCCCTGACGACCACCACACGTCGGACCAAGATCTATAGGCTCGAAGGCCAGCATCTGATTGTTGCTGGCAAGCTCGGCTTCAACCTGCACAAGCGGTGTACCCGCGTGTGCTGACATGACAAGCTCAGTCGGCTCATACATCCAAATGCCATGCATCGAACTGGTCGAGATCGTGGCTGCTGTTTGCATGGGTCGACCAATATTCGCTTTCGAGCCCGACCCGGCAATCTCGATAGGTTGCTTGCGCTCGATGTAAGGTACCATCATGGATTGCAATTCCCATGAAGTGGCAGCCCGCAAGTAATCGCTCAATGTGCTCTCCTCAAGCCTGCTACGCCGCGCCGTCAGGAGCGAGATGAAGCGGAAACACCTTTCCGGGATTCAATAACCAATCGGGATCAAAGACGGTCTTGATGCGCATTTGTAGCGCGAGCTCCGTATCCGAAAACTGCTTTGTCATCAGATCGCGTTTTTCGATCCCGACACCATGCTCACCCGTGAGGCATCCGCCGACTTCAACGCAGAGCGACAAGATTTCTGCACCGGCAAGTTCAGCGCGTTCTGCAGATGCCTCGTCATTGGCATCATAGAGAATAAGCGGGTGCAGATTTCCGTCGCCAGCATGGAAGATATTAGCGACCCGCAACTGGTGCGCTTCACATATCTCGCTAATCCGGCGCAAAACCTCAGGCAATCGTGACAGCGGAATCGTACCATCCATGCAGTAATAGTCAGAGATCCGCCCGATCGCCCCGAAGGCTGATTTACGACCTTTCCAGATTTTCGCGCTTTGCGCTGCCCCAGAACTGATCTGAACAGTTGTCGGCTCGAAAGGTTCAGCGATGGCTTGGATCCGTGCGAGCAGATCATTGATTTCAGCTTCGGAACCTTCGACCTCTACGATAAGCAACGCATCGGCATCCATTGGATACCCGGCTTTCGCAAAGCTCTCACACACTTCAATCGCCGGGCGGTCCATAAACTCGATGGCCACTGGAATAATGCCCGATGCAATAATCCCCGACACGCATGCTCCAGCCGCCTCGCTAGACGAAAAGCCCAACAGCATCGGTCGAGCGCCTTCGGCAGCCTTGATGATCCGCACGGTCGCTTCGGTGACAATCCCAAACTGACCTTCGGACCCAATCATCAATCCAAGGAGGTCATAGCCTTCGGCATCAAGCGCCGGGCCACCGATCTCAAGGATCTCGCCGTCCATTAAAACGACTTTCATGCCCAAGACATTGTTGGTCGTGACACCATATTTCAAACAGTGCGCACCGCCTGAGTTCATGGCAAGATTTCCAGCCAGCGTACAGGCAAGCTGACTCGATGGATCCGGCGCATAGAAGAAACCCTCGTCTTCCACGACTTTTGAAATCGCCAGGTTGGTAATACCGGCTTCAACCCGCGCAAACCGGTTGTTGTAATCAACTTCCAACACCTTGCTCATCCGCGACACACCAACGATTATCGCGTCTTCAAGCGGTAAGGCACCGCCGCACAACGAAGTCCCCGCACCACGCGCAACAACCTTCAGTTTGTGTTGGTGGCAATACTTGAGCACATCAGCCACGCCCTCGGTCGTGGTTGGTAAAACCACGGCCAAAGGCATCGCACGATAGGCCGTCAAACCATCTGTTTCGAAGGCACGACGTCCATCAACATCAGCGATAACGGCATCTTCGCCCGCAATTCGCCTGAGCTCCTGAACGATCTCGTCGCGGCGGTCGATCGTGCCGTGATCAGGCAGCGGCATAGCAAGCGACATGGCGTCAGAGCCTCCTTTGCAAAACGGCAGGTGATTGAGAAGAATGCACCACCTTTCCGAACCAGCTGCAAGCTGAACCGGTCGGATCCTCGACATTTTGCGGCGCATCATTAGGGCCTCAAGCTCGGCAGATAAGCCGCCGTTCACCGGCAGCCAATCCCGCACTAGCTATTTTCAACGTATTTTATAAAGTCATACGCCATTATGGCATGGCGGCGGCAAATTTCTGCCCGCCCGAGGCGCAATTGATTTCAGTGAGCTGGCGGCACAACCAAAGCCGACAATGGCAAACACGAAGGCACGTAACATGACCTCAATGACGGACTTGGAAATCTTCGCGCGCGTTGCCCGCACTGGAAACATGTCGGCAGCCGGTCGCGAAATGGGCCTATCGCCCGCCGTTGTGTCTAAGCGCATCAGCCTCTTGGAAGAACGCCTCGGCGCGCGCCTCTTCCAGCGTACAACCCGCCAGTTAACCTTGACCGAAACCGGCGAAGGATACTTCAAGCGCGTCATCGACATCATCGCACTTTACGAAGAAGCTGAAGACTTTGTCTCTCGCCGGAACACCAACCCACGAGGGCTCCTGAAAGTTGCCGCTCCATCTTCTTTTGCAACCCTTCACATCGCGCCGCACTTACCTGCCTTTCAGGAAAAGTTTCCGGAGATCGAACTCGACTTCCAGCTGACCGACAACATTGTCGACATCATCCGCGAAGGCTTTGATGTTGCGATCCGTATTGGCGAGTTGGCCGATTCATCGCTCGTCGCTCGCAAAGTTGCTCCCGACCACCGAGTCTTGTGCGCATCGCCAGCATATCTAGCAAACCATCCCGCACCGAAAAAACTCTCCGACCTGCAACGCCACAACTGCCTCCTGACCGGAAGCCAAGACACTTGGCGGTTGCGCGATAAAGACGGCAAAGAACATCACGTCCGTGTTGAAGGCAACCTCCGCTCCAACTCCTCAGACTTCGTCCGCGAAGGCCTGCGCCAGGGCCTGGGTATTGGCTTTCGTTCGACCTGGGATATCGCACCGGAGCTAGAAAGCGGCGAACTCGAAATCATCATGCCGGAATACTGCGGCTCGGCGAACTTTGCAGTGCATGCTGTCTACCCGTGCCGTGAATTCCTCCCTGCCAAAGTTCACGCCTTCATCGATTACCTGAGCGAGCTTTATGGATCTGATCCCTATTGGAACAAGGGCATCAAGATCCCTGAAAAAGACGACACCCCACGCAACCCCAAAAAGAAGAAAACAGCAACGCGAGCATCCTCCAAAAAAGTCACAGCTGCGGCATCTCCGTCCGATAGCCTGAGCGGCATTCACTAACCCAGACAGCCAACAAGTGCTGGGCTGCGCAACTCCTGTCGGAACACCCCGACAAACGCACAGATCCAGCAACAAGTTAGATGCGGGGACAGCGGGAAGGAGGGTTGGGAAACCAGCCCTCCTTGTTTCGTTGGCAGCTATTTCTTGGAATGAGACGAAAATTAACTATTTTCTGCAACTTGATGAATAGCATCGGGCCTGCAATTGATAGCGCTCAAACGTTCAGCGGCGCAAAACTAAGGGTAACTCCCGTGTCGATCAGGATCATCCTACCGGTAATCACGACAACACTCTTCATCGTTGGCAGCTTGGCGCCCCCCTCTATGGCAGCGTCGCGATGGGTGCCGCTCCCTGTTTCGAAGAGCGAAGCGTTATCAGGCCGCATTCTAACCGGCGATCCAACGCGCGGGGCAGAGCTCTACGCGCAATGCCAGGCGTGCCATCAGACCAAAGCGGAAAACGGTCACCAGATCGGCCCAAACCTCGCAGGAATCCTGAAACGGCCTGCCGCAGCTCACAAGAAGTACAATTATTCGCCCGCTTTACGGCAGGCAGGCAAAGAAGGTCTCGTCTGGACGCACGACTTTCTCGATGAATATCTCGAAGCACCGACGAAATTTATGCCCGACGGCGCAATGGCATTCATCGGCGTCAAAGATGCAAACGACCGCGAAGACATCATCGCCTACCTCGGATCATTGGAAGCACCAGAAGATGCCCCGTGGCTGCTCGCCAATCTCGGCAAAGTCGACATTCCGCTACCAGAGCAAAAACCAGCGGTGCCGTAGGCAACAAGACGCGCTCCCATAGGCCTTCCACCAAGCTCGGCCACGACATAGCCGCCCGTCAGTCCTTCTGCTCAGGCTCTTCATCCGACTTGTGGACATGCGCCCTAATCTGCTGCATGGCCAACCACACACATAAAATCACAATCGGCGCAGCCAGCCCCATCACAAGACCGGTTCCGATGCCTGGCGGCAAAATCCCCCCGTCTTTGAGACCCTTGGCCATGTAACCGACCAAGCCCACGACGTAGTAGCTGATCGCGGCAACCGACAAACCTTCAACCGTTTGCTGCAACCTAAGTTGCATGCGCGCCCGGCGGTTCATCGACTGCAAGAGGTCCCGGTTTTGCTGCTCAAGATCTGATTGAATTCCAGTGCTAAGGAGTTCCGTCGTCCGCGCCAACTGTTCAGACAATCGCCCCTGTCGCGCTTCCGTCGCATCGCAGGTTTCAATCGCCGGCCGCAAACGCCGATTGAAAAACGCCAAAATTGTCGGATGCTCCTTGTTCGGCGTCTCCTTGATGACTTCAAGCCGGCTATTGACAATGGAATAGTAAGCCCGCGTCGCCGAGAACCGATACGCAGTCCGTGCCGCCTGTGCCTCTAGATCTGCCGTTAGGCGAGAAAGGCGCCGTAATAGCTCCTGGCTCTTGTGCGAACTTTCAACCGTCGCAATCTCACTCGTGATTCCCGCGAGATCGGTTTCCATCCGGTCGAGATCGGCACGGATCGAGCGTGTCATTGGCAGTCCCAACAGCGACAACGTCCGATATGTTTCAATTTCAAGAAGCCGCTGCGTCAGCCGCCCAGCGCGCGTCTTGGTTAGCCCGGTCGATTCGACGAGAATCCGTGTAAATCCGACAGGATCGACATGAAAGTCAGTCGCCACCCGCGCACTCGACTCGGCCGCGTTGATCACACATAAACTCGGTGGATTTAGATACGCTGAAAGGTCCTCAATCAATTCTTCTCGGTCGATGCAGCATAGATGCACCGCTGAAATGAGCTCTCCCGGGCCACGAAAACTGATCTCTCCGCCAGCCATCGGATTGGGATTAGAAAACGGCTCTTCCGCCCCCAGCGAGGTGGACCACGTATAGGTCGTGAACTCCGCATGCTGCTCCCAGCGCAAATCCCACGGACCAAAATCAAAGAAATGATACCGTGCATCTGGGGCCGGCGGTGCGACACCCCGTTGTGCGGCAAGCGCCACCACAGCCTCGCGCTCTTCGCGGGCCTGCTTGGAATCCGTCATGAACGCAAAATGGTAGAGGCGCCGGGGCATTGTCAGCGGCAGAAACGGCCGCGCATGTAGTTCACCCAACACATTGGCGCGTTGCGGATGCTCCGCGAAACCAAGCGCCCCCGGCTGTGCCTTTGGTTGTTTGGCACCGACATCTGCGCCCTCTTTCTCGCTCATTACCGTCTTCCTCTTTCGCGCAGCATGCACCAACGGCCCAAATTAGAGGGCCACCGCTATTTCGACAATCACACTATGCGCCAGGAAAGCCCACGAGAATCGCAGAACACGACAAACAAGAAACCAGACAGTTGTGCCTACCTCAGATGCGCCTGACCCGCGCGTAGGAGTTTCAAAATCGACCCACACCGACTAGGGTAAGCCTCGAGTTGCCAGCAAGAAAAACGTCAAGAAAGCGCACATGGCCCAACCTGCCGCCACAAAGCCCCGCGTCGGACTCTTTGTCACCTGCCTCGTCGACATGTTTCGGCCGTCCGTCGGCATGGCAGCCGTCACACTGCTTGAAGCCGCCGATTGCGAGGTCGTCGTCCCCACGGGCCAGACCTGCTGCGGACAACCCGCGTACAACTCAGGCGACCGCGAAAACACCAAGAAAATCGCTCAACAGACCATCAAAGCCTTCGAGGACTGCGATTACATCGTCGCTCCATCTGGCTCTTGCGCCGGAATGCTGAAGTCGCATTACCCGCGCTTGTTCGCCGACACCCCTGAATTCGCGACAGCAAAAGATTTCTCAGACCGCGTCCATGAACTGGTTAGCTTTCTTGTCGACGTGCGCGGAATGCGCGTGCCACCAGGAACCTTTGAAGGCAGCGTCACCTACCATGACAGCTGCTCGGGCCTGCGCGAACTGGGCATCAAAAACCAGCCACGCGAATTATTGACATCGATCAAGGGATTGCAGCTCAAAGAGATGTCAGATTGTGAAATCTGCTGCGGCTTTGGCGGTACTTTCTCCGTCAAA
Organism: Filomicrobium sp.; assembly: GCA_040219445.1. Taxonomy (GTDB): domain Bacteria; phylum Pseudomonadota; class Alphaproteobacteria; order Rhizobiales; family Hyphomicrobiaceae; genus Filomicrobium. The sequence goes on from JAVJSM010000004.1 coordinate 819,743, forward strand.
TTTCCCGACATCTCTAACGCCATGGTCGAGAAGAAAACCGCCAACATCACCGCCGCGGAAACCGACATGCTTCTTGCAGGCGACCTTGGCTGCCTGATGAACATGGCCGGGAAACTACGCCGAGAGGGAAAGAACGTCGCCTGCCGCCATGTCGCCGAAGTCCTGGCCGGCAATTTCGACGAACCACCCATCGGCGCGCCTAAAGGCTAGCGATTACTGAACTGGGAATGATCAGTAACCGCTTTGGCCGTAAGAACTTAATTTGAGCCGGAGAAAACGCACACATGTCCCATACGCCTCACGAATTGGCCGAAGAATTCCCCGACATGAAGGGCAAAATCCACGACCTCAAACTATCGAACGCCCATTTCGCCAAACTCGCCGACGAATATCATGAGCTTAACCGGGAGATTCATCGTGTTGAGGCTGCTGGCATCAACGTCGGCGATGACACATTCGAAGATCTGAAAAAGAAGAGGCTTGCGTTGAAGGACGAGATTTTCGGGATGCTCCAGGCGGACTAACGCTGGAAAAAAGGTCGATCAGATACAAAGAATGGACTTGCCGAGACCGCCCATCTGGGCGAGCCTCAGCCCATGAAGATCACAGTCCACGACTTCAAATCGAACGCACGGTCGGCACTGCAGGACGGGCAACTCCAAGAAGCCTTGGCTGGCCTGCCGACCGGCCTCGTCGCCCAGCGAGCCACCGCGCGCGCGCGCTTACCTGAGTTCGACGCGTTACGCGACTACGGCCGCGATCTGCGCAACCACACCCTCGAACATCTCGACGTTTATCTGGAACGTTACGAAGAGCAGGTCCAAAAATCCGGCGGCCACGTCCATTGGGCAAGCACACCCAGCCAAGCCTGCGACATTATCCTAGACATCTGCAGAGATGCGGACGCCAAACTTGTCACCAAAGGCAAGTCAATGGTGTCCGAAGAGATCGGGCTAAATGCCGAGTTGGAAAAGGCCGGCCTCGAAGTCGTCGAAACAGACCTGGGCGAATACATCCTGCAAATCCGCGAGGAAACGCCAAGCCACATTATCGCGCCAGCCATCCATCTCACTCAGAAGCAGGTGGAACAGGACTTCCGAAGGCAACATGACCATCTGGAAAAAGACCGAAAGCTCGTCGAACCAGCTGAACTCGTGGACGAAGCCCGGCAGATCCTGCGCGAAAAGTTCATCAACGCTGATGTCGGTATCACCGGCGCCAACTTTCTTATCGCCGAAACCGGCTCGTCGATTATCGTAACTAACGAGGGGAACGGCGACTTAACCCAATCGCTTGCCAAAACCCACATCGTTATCACGTCCATTGAAAAGGTCATCCCGACACTCAACGACGCAGCCGCATTGCTACGCCTCCTTGCGCGCTCAGCGACGGGGCAGGAATTCACATCCTACACAACATTCTCAACCGGCCCGCGCCGGTCTGAAGATCCCGATGGCCCGGAAAACTACCACGTCGTCCTGCTTGATAACGGCCGTAGCGAAATCCTGGGCTCCCAGTTCAGCGAGGTCTTGCGCTGCATCCGCTGCGGTGCCTGCATGAACCACTGCCCAGTCTATAACTCTGTTGGCGGCCATGCTTACGGCTGGGTCTACCCTGGCCCAATCGGAGCAGCCTTAAACCCAGGGCTAATCGGCATCGACGAAGCCGGCAACCTCCCCAACGCCTCGACCTTCTGCGGGCGATGCGAATCTGTTTGCCCGATGCGAATTCCACTTCCCAAACTCATGCGCAGCTGGCGCGAGGTTGAATTCGACAAGGGCAACACACCCTGGCTTGCAAAACTGAGCTTGCGCGGATGGGCGGCTATGGCACGCACACCCTGGGCCTATCATCTCTTCTCCCGCATTATGAGCCGGGCGATGAAAATCGCCGCCTTCGGAAAAGGCGCATTCTCCTGGCTGCCACTCGCCTCAGGCTGGACCAAGCACCGCGACTTTCCGGCCCCGCAAGGCAAGACATTCCAACAACTCTGGGCCGCCCGCCAACGTAACCAACAAAGCGCGGGCAAAATACAATGAGCCGACAAGAAATTCTCTCGCGCATTCGCAAATCTCTGAACGCCAGCGAACAAGACACCCAGCGTCAAGAAACAGCAGCCGCACGCATCGCGAAACCACCATGCGCAACGCCACCGGACCGTGTAGCCGCAAAAAGCGTCAGCCTCATCGAGTGCTTCAAAACGGAACTTGAACGCCAACTCGCAACCGTCAAAACGGTATCCACCCTGGACGAGGTTCCAGCATCAATTGCGGATTATCTTCGCGGCGAAAACCAAGCACTCAGCCTCCGGGTTGGCACTGAGCCTATCTTTTCCAATCTTGATTTCAGCGCAGCCGGGTTGAGCACACAATCTGGGCCAGCCGAAGCTCATGACGGAGCTGGCCTCTCAGGCGCGTTTGGCGCAGCAGCCGAAACGGGAACTATGGCGCTCCTGTCAGGACCAGAGAACCCGGTAACGCTTGGTTTCTTGCCAGACACCCATATCATCGTTATCCCGCAAAGCCGCATCAAAGCCACTTACGAAGTCGTCTTTGCCCTACTGAGAAATGAAAAAGGCGCGGGGACAATGCCACGCACCTTGAATTTGATTTCAGGCCCTTCGCGAACCGCCGATATCGGCGGACGTATCGTCATTGGAGCTCACGGCCCCCGCAGACTTCTCGCGATCATCGTGTCAGGGCGCTGAACACCTCTCACGAGTTTCCCCCTCAATCGTCAACGGCGACGCAAACACCCTCGCAAACAGCGCTGTAATTGACGGTCACAGGAACGACTCCCGCGCTTATTGATCCGGCAACGGTTATGCGCAGCCCGACATCCGGCAGCACAGCTATCAGCAACTTTGTATGGCGCGCGGACCAAGCTCTGTTTGGCCTCAACCAAACCGGGCTGCAAAACCAGCATCAATCCCGCCAACATCAGAAAACGGCGTATCAAGCTTCCCTCCAATCCGACAGGCACCACAGCGCTCCCGCCAACGCACCCATGGGTCACCACCCTGCGCAGCCAAGCGATAACGCAATAAACCACACTCCCAAAGGAAAGCTAAACCAGCTGAGATGAATACGGCCTGAACCGCAGCACTATAGAGCAGAGAAGGGGCGGCAATTGCCAAGTCAACCCAATAGGTTAACGTAATGAGCCGCCTGGGCCACAGGCAGACGCAAAAGGCTCAGACAGAGGTTTCGGCAAAAACCGGCTCGATGCGGCCCTGCCACTCGCCATGGTATTTTTCCAGATATCGGTCAGCATTTGATTGGCCGCTCGCCGCAATCTCTTCGAGCGGCGAAAGATAAACCCGCTCGTCTTCGCCCACAGCGTCTGAATACCCGCGCGCTTTGAGCCCTCCTGCCGCGATTGCAAGAACCCGTTTGGCGATTTCCTGAACCGTCTCATCGCGAAACGGAGTCTGGAGCCCAAGCCGGGGGACGTCATCACGCAAACGCTGACGCTCCTCCTCGCTCCAGTCCTTCACAATGTCCCAGGCTGCCGCGCGAGCCGCACCATCATAAAGAAGCCCGATCCACATCGCCGGCAGGGCATTGATCATCTCCGCCCGACCGCCATCCGCACCGCGCATCTCAATGAAGCGCTTAACCCGAACCTCAGGAAACAAGGTCGTCATGTGATCCGACCAATCGTCCATCGTCGGACGTTCACCGGGCAAGGCAGGCAATTTGCCGTTCAAGAAATCCTGGAAACACGCCCCGGAAGCATCGATGTATCGACCATTCCGGTAGACAAAATACATCGGCACATTGAGCGCATAGTCGACCAGACGCTCGTAGCCCATGCCATCTTCAAATACGAACGGAAGCATGCCGGTCCGATCATCATCGGTATGCCGCCACACCTCTGAGCGCATGGACTTGAAACCGTTCGGCTTGCCATCAGTAAACGGTGACGAAGCAAACAGCGCCGTGCAGATGGGTTGCAGCGCCAAAGCAATGCGCAGCTTCTCGGTCATGTCAGCTTCGCTGCCGAAGTCGAGATTGGCCTGGATCGTCGCCGTCCGATACATCATGTCGAGGCCGCGCGTCCCAACCTTGGGCATGTACTCGGTCATGATCTTGTAGCGCTGCTTCGGCATCTGCGGCGTTTCTGAGAGCGACCATGAAGGGGCAAAGCCCATCGCCATGAACGACAATCCCAGTGGCCCACCAGCCTTGTGGCACTGAATGAGATGCTGCTCGGTCTCCGCTGCCGTCTCATGGACCGTCGCGAGCGGTGCACCAGAAAGCTCAAACTGCCCACCCGGCTCAAGACTCACATTCGCACCCGGCTCACCAAACGCGCGCTTGAGAGCGATGATATGGTCACCCTCACGAATTGGCTCCCAACCACAACACTCCATGAAACCGCGCATCAACTGCGAAATCCCACGCTCACCTTCGTGCGCTACGGTCTCGAAAGTGTCCTGGCGAAACACGAACTTCTCGTGCTCCGTGCCAACGCGCCATTCAGATTGGGGTTTGGCCCCGGATTCAATCCAGCCGACAAGATCAGCACGCGAAGCGATCAACGCAGAGGGTTCGGAATCTTCACGGGTCGACATTCAAGGAACCTGCCTTAGTGCTCACGACATTCACAGCGCGTCAGGCAAGATAAGCCCAGAAGCCAAGCCAACGTTAAAAGCAATTCTTTTCGATTGCGGCCTGGAACATCAGCGCGCCTTAACACAGCGGGTGATATGCATGCCCCATTGATTGCGCAGGCGCAACAATCCTGAACATGGCAAAACGTCCAGCGGTCTCAAATTGGCAGGGGCAGCGACCCGGTCAGCGTTTATTGAATGCCGCCATAGCACGGTCTTCAGCGCTGCTGTTCCGGTCTTTCACATAGATGTTACCCATCACCAGACGGTCCATCTCCGTCCTGAGATAGCAGGACACAGCTTCCTCAGGCGTCGTCACGATGGGCTCGTGGCGGTTGAAGCTGGTGTTGATCAGAACCGGAACACCGGTCAACTCACCAAATGCTTTGATGATGGCATGGTAACGAGGATTGTCTTCTTCGCGCACAGTCTGGATTCGACCTGTCCCATCGACGTGCACCGCAGCCGGAATAACGTCGACCTTATCGGGGCGCACCCGCGGAGCCATCGTCATGTAAGGATCAGGCTGCTCGACTTCGAAGAACTCAGACGCCCGCTCCAACAAAACCGCAGGCGCAAACGGCCGGAACGGTTCGCGGTACTTGATCCTTGCGTTGATCAAGTCCTTGATCTTCAAGCTGCGCGGATCAGCTAGAATCGAGCGGTTACCCAGTGCGCGAGGCCCGATCTCATATCGTCCTTGGAACCAGCCCACGATTTTCTGATCGGCAAGGTCCTTAGCAACACGCGCAAATAGGTCACCGTCATCTTCAATGCGCTCATAGCTCAGACCGTACTGATCGAGCGCCTTAATGACCGAAGCTTCATCGTAGTCCGCGCCGAAGAATGGGTGCGTCAACTCATATCCGCGCTCATGCCCGAGCGTCTGGTGATAATGCCAAAGCGCACTACCAAGCGGAGCACCAGTGTCTGAAGCACATGGCGGCACCCAGACGCGCTCAAAACTCGTGTCGCGAAGAATACGGGCATTGGCAACGCAGTTGAGCCCTACGCCGCCGGAAATCACAAGGTTCTTCGACTTTTGCGTTTTCTCAACATGCCGCACGATGTGCAGCACGACCTCTTCCGTAACCGCTTGGACGGCATGCGCCAAATCGCGCTGCTGGTCGGTAAGCTCTTCACCGGGGATCCGCGCAGGACCAAAGGTGTCGATGAACTTCTGAGTAAACGGCCGAACAAGCCCATAGGTATCGACACTGACATAATCGCGGTTGAGACGAAAACGCCCTTCATCCTCCAGGATTATCACGTCGCGAAACTTGTCGACCAACCGATCACTGCCGCAGGCGGCCAGCGCCATCACCGTTCCTTCTTCGAACGGCTTGAAGCCGAGGTGTTGGGTCGCGCAGGTGTAAAGCATGCCAAGGCTATCGAAAAACCCAAGCCGCCACTGCTGCTCCAGTTTGTTGCCGGTGCCGGAATAGACGCTGGTGGCTGCCATGTCGCCATAGCCGTCCATGACAACGACGCTTGCCTCTTCGAATGGAGAGACGAAATAGATCGCAGCATGCGCATCGTGATGCCCAACCTGCACAATCGGCGGCAGCTTCATGGTCTTAAATTTGCGCCGAAGAGCAATCTGCAAACGCATCCAGAGATTGACCACCCGCGCGTCCTGCGTCGCATGAGCTGCAGGCCACAAAAGATTGAACGTCTTTGGCGGACGCGCTGTCACGATTTGGTAGAACGACTTCGCCAGCTCTTTCGTGTTCCACGGAATGGTCAGGTAATCGATATCGGCGAGGCTGATTTCCGCCCGCTTCAGCAATTCCTCAACGCACGTATCCGGAAAGGCCTTGGTGTGCTTTTCGCGATTAAAGCGCTCTTCTTCGAAGACATAGGCAGGTTTTCCGTCGCTTAAGAGCGCCAGCCCGGTGTCATGGGTCCGGGAAATCAAACCAAGAATGTTGAGAGGTCGAGTCATACGTTCCTAACCATACGATTTGCCAACAGTGGCGCTCTATCGATCACGCACCAAACGGCTTTGACCTGCCCAGCAGCCGTCATTCAGCGCCCAAAGAAGTACCCATTGAGCTTTCCTGCAACCCGCAATTCGCCGCAAGGTGCCCACTGCAGCAATTACAAACCACAGGATTAATTGGTACCGAAACTCAGACGCGAAGAAATAACGCGACAAGGTTAAGCCTCAATGTCGCGCAAAAGCCGGGCTTTTCAATAACTCCTGCGGCAATTCGCAAGCCCAAAAAATACCCCAGGGAACGAATTAACCAAAACTTGGCGCACCCACGCGCCATCGCCCCGCACAAAGAGTTAGTCCTAAAGACCCAAGCGGCTACTCCAACAAAAACGGTCAATTTGCGCTGAGAGACTCAATAAGGATAGGGCTTACCAAAGAGAGCCGCATAAAGTTTGGCATCGCGACGATAGATATCGGCCCGGAACTGAACGTCCCCGTCGAGATCGCGCCATGCCGTTGAGTACGTCAAATGTACATTGATCGGTCGCTTCAATGAAACGACGGTGCGCTCTTTCCCGGCTAGCACTTCATCAATGCGCTGCGGCGTCCAACCTGGGACCTGCGCCAACACCTGCTCAGTCATATCGATCGGACGCGCCAACCGAATACACCCGTGTGAAAACGCACGACCTGTGCGGCTGAATAAACTCCGCGCAGGCGTGTCGTGCATGTAAACGTTGAAGCGATTTGGGAACATGAACTTCACGCGCCCGAGTGCATTGTTCGTGCCCGGCTTCTGACGCAACCGAAACGGAAAGTTGTTCTTGGAGTAAGGGGCCCAGTTGATTGCGGTGACGGGCACAGGTTTGTCGTTGACGACGGCCTCAAAACCTTTCGCCGCCCGCGCACCAGGCGCTTTTTTTAGCTTTGGCAATTCCTCATTGACCGCAATCGAGCGCGGCACATTCCAATAAGGGTTGATCTCAACGTAAGTCATCGCCTCGGAAAAAACAGGCGTCTGGTGATAAGGCTTGCCGACAACAACCCGCATCACATCTCGCAGCTGGCCGTTTTCGACATGCTTAAGCTCATAAGCTGCAATGTTGACCTTGATGTAGTGCGCACCCAAGTCCTCAGGCATCCACCGCAACCGTTCCATCGACAAAACAATCTGCCGGATACGTGCATCGACGGGAATGTTGAGCTGGAAGAATGTCTTCTTACCAACAACGCCGTCGGCATCGAGCCCATGCCGTGTCTGAAATCTCTTAACCGCCGCAACCAGCGCCTCGTCATAAACAAGTTCATTGCCGGCTTCGACCGCAGGCGATGCCCCGTCCGTCACCGCAAGACGCTGCCGCAAAGCCGCAACGGCTTCATTCGTTTCTCCCGGCTTAAGAAGCGAAAAGCCGCCAACGCTTGGCCAACCGCCAGCCTCCTCCAAAGCCAGATACTCCGCGAGTGCGGCTCTTAAAGCCTTGTAAGTGGGAAGCTGCGGTTCCCATTGATCGAAGAACGCTTCAACCCGCCCGAGCTCCGCCAACAGTTTCAGGGCCGCCACCATGTCGACCTTTTTACTTTGCCAGAACAGCTTCGGATCGATCTTGGTCGGCAGGAACCTGCCTTTCTTCATATCACGCGCATATTTCAACAAACCGGCCGACCAATAGAGTTCCGCAACGGCCTGCTGTCTCAGCCCGCCTTGCCGGCTTAAAGCAAAGCGATTTTGCAGACGTACGTTCTGAAGCTGCTCAATCAGATTCGAGCGGTCTCCAAGACCGTCATAACGGGAGTTGGCAAGCCGCTGCAAAAACGCTGCGGAAAAATCTTGATCCTGCCAAAGCAAATTCGCGTTTGGTTCGGAATAGTAGGTGCGCAGAGCTTCGATCCGCTTACGGACCTGAAATGGAAGCGCCTCCGGCTCCGCCAAGATCTCTTGGATCGTTGCCTTTAATGGGTCGGCGGCTTCAAGCGAGGCGACATCTTGCCAATCAGTGGTTTGCAATAGCTCTTCTTGCTTTAACGGTTCTTGTGCCGATGCTCCAATCGCGCACCAGAACAATCCAGCGACCACGGCCGCTCGAAAAACCACCTGCTGCAATCTGTGCCCTTGCATGGCCACACTCAAACTCGCAAGCTCCACTGAAACCCAACCTCTGACGGTCGACCCAAGCCTCTAATCCAGAATAACAGGTCCAAAGAAGGCAACCACGAGGAAAACCTTATCACAAGGTTATCAATCGTTTACGCAGGCACCGTCCGACACATTGTAATTCCTAAAACAGACAACTCAGCGACCAATGCCAGCAGCCGCAACAAAGACATTTGACGCCATCGTCCTCGGCGCTGGCGCCGCCGGCATGATGTGTGCGGCGATTGCCGGCAGCCGGGGCCACTCAGTCTTGCTCATCGATCACGCCGATCGCGCTGGCAAAAAGATCCTCATCTCAGGCGGCGGACGCTGTAACTTCACCAATGTCGAAACTTCCGCGGATCGTTTCCTGTCACAGAACCCGCACTTTGCTAAATCGGCATTGGGCAAATACCAGCCACAAGACTTTATCGATCTCGTCGACGCTTACAAAATTGCCTGGCACGAGAAGACGCTCGGCCAACTCTTCTGTGACGGCTCTGCCCGCCAGATCGTGGACATGCTTCAAACAGAATGCGCCAAAGCCGGGGTAACAACTTTGCTCGGCGCGAATATCAGTTCTGTAGACCACCGAGATGGGACATTTGTAGTTGCCACATCCCAAGGCTGCTTCACGGGAAACAGATTAGTCGTCGCCACCGGAGGACCATCGATCCCAAAGATTGGAGCCACGGGTTTCGCCTACAAACTCGCCGAACAGTTCAACCTCGAAGTTGTGCACCCACGTCCCGGATTGGTGCCGCTGACCCTTGGCGAAGACGAACGCGACTTTGGCCAACTGACTGGCATCTCAGCAGATGTCGTCGTCACCACAGCCAAGACGAGCTTCCGCGAAGCAGCGCTTTTTACCCATCGCGGATTATCCGGACCGTCCATTTTACAGGTTTCATCATATTGGACTGACGGCGACGAAATCACTGTGAACTTCATACCGGAGTGGCGCGACGGCTGGTTAATCAAAGCCAAAAAGAAACGCCCGAAGACGGCTCTGGCAACAGCCCTCGCGGCACCCTTCTCAAATCGGCTCGCGCAAATCCTCAGCGGTAAACTAACCGAGACGCACGCACTTCCTGACACACTCGCAAACATTCCCGACCGCCAACTCACGACAATAGAAAATGATCTGAGAACCTGGATCTTTCATCCAACGGGCACCGAAGGATTTGCAAAAGCTGAAGTCACCGTCGGCGGCATCTCAACGGCTGAGCTTTCGTCAAAAACAATGCAGGTGAAGAAAGTACCCGGCTTGTATGTCATCGGCGAAGCCGTCGACGTTACCGGCTGGCTTGGCGGTTACAATTTCCAATGGGCTTGGGCCAGCGGTTGGGCTTGCGGGCAGGCCATGTAGTGCTAAGGCTGGGCTTCTCACTGCCGTGTACCCGTTCACCCTGCGATCACGTTCGCATCTGATCGCGAGCAAACGACCAAATCACCCGCCCGATTTAATGCCCCGTACATCAACAGCCACACCCACCGAATGATGCCCACCACCAAGCAGCACACCGCTAATCGGACTCACATCACCAAAGTCGCGGCCAAAGCCGGTGGTGATATGCTCAGTCGAGTTGATTAGGTTATTCGTGGGATCGAAATCCACCCACCCCGTTTCTGGCGACCAAACCTGCACCCAGGCATGCGACGCGTCAGATCCTTCAAGCTTCTCCTGACCCTCAGGCGGATGCGTTAGGATGTACCCGCTGACATACCGCGACGGCAGACCCAACGATCTCAGTGCTGCAATCTGCAAATGAGCAAAGTCCTGGCATACCCCCGATTTCTGCTCCAAGACGGTGTGAACCGGCGTCGAAACGTCGGTCGTCGTGTTATCAAAGCGGAATTCCTTGAAGATCCGCTCCATCAAGCGCCGCGCCCCCTCGAGAACAGGTAGACCAGGCTCAAAAGACACCCGTGCAAAGTCATAAAGCGGCTGAGAGCCAGCCGCAAAACGCGACGGACAAACAAAATCGACGATATCCGGAGGCAACGTAGCAAACGACGCCACCACCGCTTCCCATTTCGAAGTCGACATCAACTCTGGCGGAGCAGCCTCAACGACTTCCACCTCGCTGCGCGAATGAACCAGCAATTCCTGATGCTCGTCTTCCAGCGAGATCAACGTCGACGGATTGCCAAAGTAATCAACGCGTGTCTCACGCCACGCAGGCGCGGGTTCAACGATAAGGCTGTGGCGCAGCACGTTCTGAGCCGTTACTGCGCGAGGCTCCAAATGCAGCAGGTGATTAGATTGGATGACTGGCGCACTGTAGTTGTAAATTGTGCGATGGCTGACTTCGTACCGAGGCATAGGTTCACCGCGCACTGTTAAGATTGAGCCGCTGCGGTTGCTCGTCGGCAAGACTGAAATACTGGCGTGAAATAAGCTCCGACAGGTGCGGCAGCTCTCTAATCAGTTCGGCAAGCACCGCGCGAAGTTCTTCACGCTGACCTTCTGAATTAACGGCGGCCATCTCCTCCACATCTGCCAACCGAACCTTGGTCAACAGGTCAAGTGCAAGACGTTGGTCCGGCGCCCGGACAGCATCATCTGACGACTTAGGCAATCGGCCGATGTGATCTGAGATTTGCGCAAGTTGATAAGCAAGACCTCTAGGGTTGCGCTCATCAATGACCAACAAATCGAGCACCAAATGCATCTCTGGCGCAAACCGGTAACGCGAGCGGAACGTCAGGAAACTATCAGCGGCCTGCAATGCAAAGAACATATCGTCACTGTCGAGATCCGGCCCCTCGCTCGTCTCAAACAATGACAACAGCAATGTTGAAAGCTGAAGCGCCCGCTCGACACGACGTCCGAGATCAAGGAACAGCCAGCCGTTGTGCCGTGTCATATTCTCATGCGACATCCCACTAAACGCGGCCAACCGATCAAGCAGCTCATCGGACGCCTCGATAATATCCAGCGCGTTGGAGATCGCGGCACCTGGTAACGCATCATTGTCGACGGCAGGTGCAGGTAATTTGCACGTTACGTTTTCTGCAGAGAAGCCAGATAGAATTCGCCAGCTATCTTCCGACAGCATTTCCCGACACTGAACCGCAATGTTGCGAATACTCGCCATAGTCGCCGGCAGGCTCTGCATGCGCTCCTCGCTGGTACAGAGGTCTGTCAGCGATGACCACAACGATACTGCTTCGGCATCGACGGTCTTTGATGCGGGATCGAACGGTTCTTCCCGCTCAAGAATCGCCCGTAGAACCTTGATCGGACGCTGGCTCGACAACGGGGCCAGCAGATCTGCCGCGCTGCGTTCCAGAGTTTGGCGAATAATGCGAAGCGTACCGTCTGCACGTTCGCAGTAGCGCCCGAGCCAGTAGAGGTTATCTGCCGCGCGGCTTTCAAGCCCCTTGGAATGCCGCTGAATGGTCGCGTGCTGGCTGGCAATCCGCTTCAGGCTGAGGCTCGGCACATCCGTTTCGCGGCGAACAACCCAGACATCACGCGACCGCGATTCTGCAGAACTCAAAGCAACCGTTGCGCCTTCATCGACAGACAGCGCAAGGCCGCCGGGCATCACCTGGAACTCGCCGTCAATGTTACTGACGTAAACGCGGAGGGCATAAGCCTCCGGGCGAAGACCTTCCGTTGTCCAGGCCGGAGCTGTTGCAAAACCCACCGGTTGTTCCGCAACAAGCCGCGTCGCCCCGAAACGTACTTCCGCTTCAAGCGCTGCACGATCTTCCGGTGACATACCAACGCTGCTGCGCCCCTGGACGGCCTCCCCAGGACTACCGGTCCCTTCCTGCGCATCATGAATAATGTGACGATCGAGTTCGGAAAGAACCTGTTCGCGCGCAACCGCATCGCCCAACCACAACCGCGGCGTATCTGGAATATGAAGGTCTTCGTTAAGGAACTTCTGGGAGAGCCCTGACAAGTAGCCAGAAAGCCCGCGGTTCTCGACAACGGCGGTGCCGAGCGCATTGACCATTAAATTTGGATCCTGCCGACACGCTTCGACAAGGCCAACCGGACCATCAAAACCATCGGGTGACAACTCAAGAGGGTCAGCCTTGTGTCCCTCGATGGCCCGGATCAGAAGATCGATCTTCTTCAGGCCTGCAATCGTCTTTAGATAGACTCGGTTACCGACCACCCGCAGGTCTGTTCCGCGCACACGCTTTTGCCGCATATAGCGCGCCATGAACGAATGGCCGAAGAAGGCCGAATCATCAGGAGGCGGTGCAAGCATCGCGATGAGCGGATCATCGCCACCGGCCCTGGAAAGCAAATCATCGACCAGGCTCTGATAGAAATTACCGATGCGGAGAACTTGCGCCTGCCTGAATAGCGAGCCTCCGACTTCACCCAAGACGGTCCGATTCGCCAGCGCAAAACCATGTCCCGCGGGAGTCTCAGTGTGCGTATCGATGACCCGCCAATTCCCCAGAGGATCACGCGCAAAATCGAGCGCCAGGAACGTCAGATGCCCCCGCTCGGGCATGACACCTTGCAAAGGGCGCAAGAAGCTCTCGTCGCTCAAAATAAGAGCGGGCGGAATAAGACCCTGCGCAAACGACTCCTGCGGCCCATAAAGGTCCGCAAGAATTGCGTTGTAGAGATTTGCCCTTTGAACCGCTGCCCGTTCAATTACCGCCCATTCATCGGCAGAATAGACGATCGGCATAAGATCGAGACGCCAGGACCGATCCCCGCGAATCGAACTTGAGAAGTTTTCGTAGACAAGCCGCTCGGTTTTCTGCGCAAGCCCCACCTGAAACGACATCGGCGTCTTCTGGAACCACTCCGCACACGCCCCCCAACCCGGCCGCAACCGTCCATCGGGAGAAACCATCTCGTCAAAGACGTTAGGTTGGGTCTTGTAAAACGCCTCGGCAGCCGCGGCAGGCGGCTGCGATCGAGAAGCAGCCGAGAGTTTCATGTCTGGGCCTGCCCCCGTTGCGAAGTCGTTTTGTGGCGCATCCGTGTCCAATCCATCCGAAACCGTAGGCTCAGGATCGGCATAATCTGGCGCAACCAAGAGTTCCTGGTTCATTGCGGCGTCAGCGGCTCCTGCATCGGATTGACCAAGAGGCAGTCTGAACCAATTACGCAACCAAGACGCTACCACGTGCAACCTACATCAATTCGCGCCTGAACAATGGGATCTAGCGTTCGTAGTGGTGAATCTAAATCCCGAATGATGCAATCAGGTAACTTTTTTGCAACAAAGCAACGACACTTCAACTAAAGCGCCGCAAATCAAGCGTCGCCGGATAGTCTGGATTAACTAAACCCTCCGGCGCACTCATTGGCCCCGGTGTATGACCGAACGGTTCAAACCGGGCATGTCTCCGACCTTCCGCCTCGAATGCATTCACCGGCATCGTATCGAAGTACTTACCACCTGGATGCGAGACATGATAGCGGCATCCGCCGATTGAGCGCCCCGACCAAGTGTCGATCAAATCGAACACCAACGGCGTATGAATGCCAATCGTCGGATGCAAGCACATGGGCGGCTGCCAGGCCCGATAACGAACCCCTGCGACGCCCTCACCATTCTGGCCCGTTTTCGACAGCATCACGCGCTGTCCCCAACAAACAAGAACATGTCGATCATCGGTCGCCCCAGAAAGCTTGACCTGCAAACGCTCCAAGGACGAATCGACATAGCGCGCAGTTCCACCAACGACGCCTTCTTCACCCATCACATGCCAAGGCTCAAGAGCCTGCCGCAGCTCCATCGTTATGCCATCATACGTGACCGCACCGAACAGAGGAAAACGAAACTCAAAATGCGGCGCGAACCACTCTTGCTCGAACGCAAATCCATGCTCCGCAAGGTCATCGAGAACCGACACGAAGTCCTGCCAGACATAATAAGGCAGCATAAAGCGATCATGCAGGTCGGTTCCCCAGCGAATAAGCCGCCCGCTGTAGGGTTTATCCCAGAACCGCGCAATCAAGGCCCGCAGCAACAATTGTTGCGCCAAGCTCATGCGTGCATGCGGAGGCATCTCGAAGGATCTAAACTCCACCAACCCAAGCCGCCCGGTCGGACCGTCGGGCGAGTAAAGCTTATCGATACAGATTTCCGCCCGGTGCGTGTTGCCGCTGACATCCATAAGGAGGTTGCGGAACAGTCGGTCCACCAGCCAGAGCGGCAGCTGTTGTTGATCTGGCCCTGGCACTTGCGAGAGCGCGATCTCAAGCTCATAGAGCCCCTCATGGCGCGCCTCATCAACACGCGGAGCTTGGCTCGTCGGCCCGATAAACATGCCCGAGAACAAGTAGGACAACGAGGGATGATGCTGCCAATACGTGATCAGACTGCCCAATAGATCGGGCCGCCGCAAAAACGGGCTATCCTCAGGCGTCGCGCCACCGACAACAATATGGTTGCCACCACCTGTGCCAGAATGGCGGCCATCGATCATGAACTTCTCAGTTCCAAGCCGGCATTGATAAGCCGCATCATAAAGGTCTTCGGTAATTTCAACTTGGTGCCGCCAATCCGTCGTCGGGTGAATATTGACCTCGATAACACCCGGGTCAGGGGTCACTTTGATGACATTCAAGCGTGGATCAAACGGCGGTTCGTAACCTTCGATATGAACCGGTTGCTCGATCGCAGCCGCCGCCTCTTCAATGGCCGCAACGAGCGCGGCATAGTCTGCTGCGTTTTCAGCAGGTGGCATGAAGACGCAAAGATGCCCGTTGCGCGGCTCAACCACCATCGCCGTGCGTACACTACCCGAAATCTCATTGGGACTGACCGAGGTAATGGCCGGAGCTTCGAGCGTTACGATACGCCGCTGCTGCAACAACGCGCGCCGGTCCGGCAACGGTTCGCGCTGCATGAGTGGATCATCGGGTTCAACATGCGGATAGTTTACGGGCGAAATGTAGGGCAAACCGCCAAGCGGCAATCGGAAACCAACCGGCGAATCACCCGGCACCAGAAACAACTTCCCGCGGCGGAACTGCCAACGTTCGGTCGCCCATCTTCGACCTGCTTGTGACTGCCACGCCTGAAGCGGCAAAACGTAAGCTGCTGGTGTCATCAGCCCGCGATCAAACGCTTTAACAACACGCGCGCGCTCTGCTTCGTCCTCAAGTTTGTTGTCAGCCGGAGTCAAATTCACCGGAAGCTTTTGCTCGACAAGCGCAAAGTGCGCTGCGTCTTCATAAGCCTCAATCGGGCTGTCCGATGGTAGCCCCAACTGCTCACACAGCGTTGTGATGAACTTGTTCGTCGTCTCAATATCAGCAAGCTTGTCTGGCAGTTCTTTATCGATAAGTTCCGGCCGCTCCCATAACGGTTGGCCGTCGCTGCGCCAGTAGCAAGCAAAAGCCCATCGTGGGAGCTGCTCACCAGGATACCACTTGCCTTGCCCAAAGTGCATTAAGCCACCGGGTGCAAACTGCCCGGCCAGCCGTCGCACCAGATCCTCAGCGTAACGCCGCTTTGTCGGACCCACGGCTTGGTTTGTCCATTCACCGCCTTCCATATCGGTCGCCGATACAAAGGTTGGCTCACCCCCCATCGTCAGCCGCACGTCACTCTTTTTCAGCCGCTGATCAACCTTGTCACCCAGATCGAGAATCGCCTTCCACTGCGGCTCTGTATAGGGCTTTGTCACACGTGGCGTTTCCGCGATGCGCTTAATGCTCATCTCAAAGTCGAACTCGACCTCGGCTTCGGAATGCGCTCCCGATATCGGCGCAGCTGATTGCGGGCTAGGTGTTGCCGCCAGCGGAATATGTCCCTCGCTGGCCAACAGCCCGGACGTCGGATCAAGCCCAACCCAACCTGCACCCGGCAGATAAACTTCCACCCAGGCATGTAGATCGGTGAAATCTTCTTCCGCCCCCACAGGTCCTTCGAGCGGCTTAACGTCAGGCTTCAGCTGGATGAGATAGCCGGACACAAAGCGCGCCGCGAGACCAAGGTGACGCAAAATGTGCACTAGCAGCCAACTCGTATCCCGGCACGAACCTGATCGTTTGGTAAGCGTCTGCTCAGGCGTTTGTACGCCCGGCTCCATACGGATCAGATAGTCGATGTGTTGCTCAAGCTGCTGATTGAGATCCACAACAACATCAATGGTTGTTGCGCCTTTTGCAAAAGTCAGCTTGCTCAAATATTCCTCCAAGCGCGGCCCAGGCGTAGCCACCTTCAAATACGGCCGCAAGTCTTCTTTCAGCGCGTTCCCATAACGAAACGGCCACTCCCGCGCCTGCTCCTCGATAAAGAAGTCAAACGGGTTGAGCACGGCCATCTCAGCAACGAGATCGACCGTCACCGACAGCTCTCTTGTTGTTTCGTTCGGCGTCATCCGCGCCAGGAAGTTTCCAAACGGGTCTTGCTGCCAATTCAAAAAGTGGTCTTCCGGCAGAAGGGTAAGCGAGTAGCTCAAAACCTTCGTACGGCTATGCGGTGCCGGACGCAGACGAATGACTTGCGGACTTAACGTCACCTGCCTGTCATAAGAATAGCTCGTGCGATGGGTAAGGGCGACTTGGATCGACACGTCGCAGATCTCCTGAAGATTGGCTCACATCTGTTCGGCTTCGAACCAGACGTCGCTATGTCTGATCTTGTGATTGGGATTGTGTTGGGGAAACTTCTTGGGATTGAGATTGGGATTGGGCAGTTGAAGACGCGGAATTCGCCGGCCCTTCAGCATGCGCGCCATCAGCGGTCTTAGCCGTGGATGCATCAGCACCATCTGAATCGTCTTCGACGACAACCCAGTCCGGCTCGGCGGAAGCTGGCGCCTCATCGACGGAGATTTCTTCCGCATCTATACCGAAGTAACAGGCACCAAGATCATCCGTCAGTCCAATTAGCTGGCGTTGCACAGCGTCGTTAAACTGGTGCAACCCCTTCACGAGACCTGGATCACCTTGCGCAACCTGCAACATCGTTATCAGGCGATTGATCCTGTCAGCAACTCGACCCGATGGCGGCGCACTGCAAATACTACGTAGCTCGTTGACGGAACGCTCCAACCCACCAACACAATAGGCGATCGATCGCGCAAAACTCTGCTCGAAAATCAGAAAGCGCGCGACATTCTGCGACTGCAAAGGACCTGACACCAACCGCCGGTAAGCATGATGCCCGCCGCAAGCTCGCAGGAGCATCGACCAGTGCGTGAAGTCACCAATCCCACCTTCTTCGGCTGCATCACCCGCCATCAGCTGAGCAAATCTAACATCGAGCAGCCGACTCATCTGATCAGCGCGTTCTGTGTCGAGACCGAGTTGGTAAAAACGCCATCCCGCATCCCGATAAAGCGTCGCATTGGCAATCCCCTCCAACGCGTAGCAGTCGAGTTGAACAGACTGGCACGTTGCCGCCAACCGGGTTTCACTCAGGGCTTCTTCTGGCAAATTCTGCACGCGCCGGTATGCTTGGTTTGCGTGCATCCAAAGCTCGGTTGAAATCATCGCACGCAGGGCACGCGCATTCGACCGGGACGCTTCAAGAGTTCTCAGCACGGAACCCGGATGCTCTTTATCCGCAACGAAGTACCGGATCACGTTCTGGTTCGAAGCATCCTCATAGTGCCGGTAAAAATCTTGGCTCTCATCGTAGAGTGCTAGCAACCAAGCCCATGACGACCCACCTGTTCGCCCGCGGTCAAACGCCGTTTGCACTTGCAGGACCCGCGCCAAACTTGTTGCCCGCTCAATGTAACGCCCAAGCCAGAACAGCGATTCCGCCTGCCGGGATAACAAATTCATTAGCCAAGAGCCCCGGCCTGCGATTGAAGACCGGTTCTCACCTGTGCTCGAAGACTATCCGCAATCGTCACGTCATCGTTGGTGAGAACCCAGGTATCTTTGGTGCCGCCACCTTGTGAGGAGTTGACAACGATAGACCCTTTACGCAACGCCACACGCGTCAACCCACCGGCAAGCACCCAGGTATCCTCACCTGTAACCGCAAACGGCCGCAAATCGACATGGCGCGGCTGCACACCTTCATCGGTCAACGTCGGACAAACCGACAGCTTTACCATCGGCTGAGCAATGAATTTCTCTGGCGCGGCCTTAAGTTCCGCCCGGCACTTTTCTAGCTCTTCTTGTGAGGCCTTCGGACCCACGACAATGCCATAACCACCAGACTCCCCAACAGGTTTGACGACCAGCTCCTCAAGATGTTCGAGCGTGTAGGCAAGGTCTTTCGGTTCACGGCAAATGTAGGTCTCAACGTTGGACAGGATCGGCTCCTCATCCAGGTAGTAACGAATAATACGAGGCATATAGGCGTAGACAGCTTTGTCATCGGCAACGCCGGTACCAGGCGCATTCGCAATCGTGACCGTTCCCGCCTTGAGACAATCTATGATGCCCGCCACACCAAGCATGCTGTCAGGATTAAACGCGCGCGGGTCCAGGAAGTCGTCGTCAACCCGCCGATACACGACATCGATCGACTGCAACCCGGTGATCGTCTTCGCGTAAAGCCGCTGATCCACCACGACGAGATCGCGCCCTTCGACAAGCGGCACACCCATCTCGCGCGCTAGGAAGATGTGTTCGTAATAAGCGGAGTTGAATACACCTGGAGACAAAAGAACTACGGACGGCTCATCACATCCTGCAGGCGCGACCTCAAGCAACTTTTCGCGGAGCTTCTGACCATAATCGGAGACTTCCCGAACGCTGAAGCCGTCGATCAGGTCCGGGAACGCGCGCTGCATCAAATGCCGGTTCTCGACGACATAGGAAACGCCAGACGGCGTCCGCGCATTGTCTTCCAGGACATAAAACTCGCCATCGCCGCCACGCACTAGATCGACACCGGCAATGTGCACATAGGTGTCATGCGGTAGCGCAACGTCGATCATCTCTTTGCGGTAGTTCGCGTTGCCAAGAACGAGGTCTTTTGGAACGACACCATCTTTCAGTATCTGCTGCTTGGTATAAATGTCCTTGAGGAACAGATTAAGCGCACGAACGCGCTGCTTCACCCCCGCTTCAATTTTCGCCCATTCGGACGCCATCAATACACGCGGGATAACATCAAACGGCAAGGTCCTATCGATCGCATCCCGGTCGGAATAAACCGTGAAAGTGACGCCGCGCTGGTAAAGCTCATCAAGCGCATCCGCCGCTCGCGCGGTCAGGTCCGAAAACGGCAACTGTTCGAGTTTCTGCCAGAAGGGAAGGAGCCTTGGGCGATCTTCGCCGCCCTCCCCCATCAGCTCGCAAAAATACCCGCCGGGCGTGTAATCGCCGAGTAGGGCAGGTTCGGAAGACACGCGGAAGGCTCTGAGTTCAGACATCAAGGAAACCACTTTGTTCCGATCGCAATAGCGTTGCCGCAGGATGTCACGACACTGACCGCTTGTCCAAACATTATGCAGAAAAAAATGTGCGCAATATTTATGCACAGCCGTTGAAGACGGCAATAAAACCGGCACTTCGCGGGCCTTCCTAGCCTACACGCTCAGGCACAACTTGCATTCAAAACGCCGTTAACACAGGCCCAATCCAGCTTCCCGCTGGAAAACATTGAAATCAGCCTGGATTGGGTAGTAGGTTCGCGCGTTCCAATCGCTGACGGCCAGTTTGCCGGGTGCCAACGTTGGCCTCGTGAGCTGCGCCGAATTTTCTGGCATCCACACATTCTGACGAAGAGGGGAAGCGCCCCATGCGCGTATTCTATGATCGCGACGCCGATCTCAATCTCATCAAATCCAAAAAGGTGGCGATCATCGGCTATGGATCGCAAGGCCGTGCCCACGCGCTCAACCTGAAAGATTCCGGCGTCGGTGAAATCGCTATCGCCCTGCGCCCTGGCTCATCGACGGCCAAGAAGGTCGAAGCTGACGGCCTCAAAGTTCTCTCAGTCGCTGAGGCAGCTGGCTGGGCTGACCTTATGATGATGGCTACCCCGGACGAACTCCAGGCCGACATCTATAACGACCACATCAAGGACAACATCCGCGACGGCGCAGCGATCGCTTTTGCTCACGGCCTCAACGTCCACTTCAGCCTCATCGAACCTAAAGACTCAGTCGACGTTGTCATGATCGCGCCAAAAGGCCCAGGCCATACGGTACGCGGCGAATACGAAAAGGGCGGCGGGGTTCCATGCCTCATCGCGGTCCATCACGACGCAACCGGCAACGCGCACGACCTAGCGCTCTCTTACGCATGTGGTGTCGGCGGCGGTCGCTCGGGCGTGATCGAGACGACCTTTAAAGAAGAATGCGAAACAGACCTCTTCGGCGAACAAGCTGTCCTCTGCGGCGGTCTCGTTGAGCTGATCCGTGCGGGCTTCGAAACGCTCGTCGAAGACGGTTACGCCCCGGAGATGGCCTACTTCGAATGCCTCCACGAAGTGAAGCTGATCGTCGACCTGATTTACGAGGGCGGCATCGCCAACATGAACTACTCGATCTCCAACACGGCCGAGTGGGGCGAGTATCGGTCCGGCCCGCGCGTTATCACGCCTGAAACCAAACAGGAAATGAAACGCATCCTGAAGGAGATCCAGACCGGCCAGTTCACGTCGGAGTGGATGCAGGAATGCAAAGCCGGCCAAGCCCGCTTCAAGGGCATCCGCCGCGTCAACGACGCTCACCAAATCGAGGCCGTCGGTGAACAGCTCCGCGGCATGATGCCTTGGATCAAAGACAAGGCTCTCGTCGATAAAGAACGGAACTGAGTTTTCAGCGGGTCAATGCTCGGCGAAGCGAGGCGGACCCGAACAGCGCCGACAAGGCCAGAAAAACTCAGCAAAATCGAAAGCCGCAGGAGCAATCCTGCGGCTTTTTGCATGACATACCTACCCACCCGGGTAGGCTCCGATTCCTTGACGGGTGAAACGACCTGTCGCGCGACCAATGTGCGCTGCACAATCCGCATTACTGCTCCGCAAGATAGCGTCTAGCTCACTGAATCCGAACAGCTTATCCCATCGCTCGTCGAGCCAAGAACGCTTGGATAAGCGAACGTCGGGCTCCCCAGTTATCGACCAGACGTTACACAAGGAGACACTATCATGCGTGCAATCGTATTCGCCGCCGCCACTGCTGTCGCCATCAGCCTCTCAGCCCCAGCTTCCGCTGCCGACCTCCACAACGTCGTCCTCAAGCCAGGCAAAGGCCAGAGCTTCAAAGTCGGCGCTAACACAGCGGTTGGCTACTTCCTCGAAAAGGGTGGCAAATGCGCCGTCACGCTCATGGTCGCTCCAGCAGGTGAAATCGACACCGTCAAAGGTGCTGGCAGCCGCGTTCGCTTCGACGTGGAGCCTGGTGCAACCGGCGCTTTCGAAGCCGCTGAGGGTGAAGCCCTGCAGTTGACCTGCGCAGCCGACGCCAAAACACTTGCCATCAAGCCGTTCCAGCGCGTGGCACAATTCCAGCCAACCCGATAAACAAAGCAGGCACTACGCACAAAAAAGGGGAGCCGGTGCTGGCTCCCCTTTTTTGCATGTATTCACACCGTCCGGATCAAACGCTCATCCCGTCGCCTCAAGCGCAGAAACCAGCGCGCTTTCAAAAATCCGCCGGCCATCCGTGCCCCCAAGCGCTGTCTCAAACAACCGCTCAGGATGCGGCATCAAACCGACAATGCGTCCCGAGTCATCCGTAATACCTGCGATATTTCGCTGAGACCCGTTCGGATTGGCGGCTTCCGTGACTTCACCTGACTTCTCGCAATATCGGAACGCGACACGTCCCTCGCCTGCCAGCCGATCAAGCGTATCCTCATCGGCAAAATAGTTGCCGTCATGATGCGCAATCGGAATACGGGCCACCTCTTTTTCACGATAGCAGTTCGTAAAGAACGTCTTGTGATTCTCACATTTCACATAAACATCACGGCACACGAACAACAGCGACGCATTTCGCATTAATGCCCCCGGCAGCAATCCGGATTCAAGCAACACCTGAAAACCGTTGCAGATCCCGATTACCGGCGTCCCTGCTTTCACCTTGGCCACGACATCCCGCATGATTGGCGAATGGGCCGCCATCGCCCCGCATCGCAGATAATCACCGTAAGAAAAACCGCCGGGCAAAACGATAAATTCGCTCGACGGCACCTCGCTCTCGCCATGCCAAACCATGTTAACCTGAGAGCCCGTCACGGATTGGATCGCAACCTGAACATCACGGTCACAATTCGAACCGGGAAAAACGATGACTGAAGCTCTGATCATTGTTTGGTTTCCGCTTCTTCAGATGAATTTGGTTTTGCGCTGCCTTTGTCAGGCACCGAGGTCTCAGCCGGCTGATCTGTTGCAGCCTTTTTATCAGACGTTTCCGGAGACGGTACGACCTCAGCCCCAACAAGCTTGCATTCGCCGCGTTCAAGCCCGGCAAGCTGCTTTTTGCGGAAGGACGATGCTTTCAGCTCCAACGTCTTAGCGTTCAGGCTAATGAGAACCAGCGTCTCATCGTCATTCAGCTGTGTCAGCGCTTTGGGTTCAGGCAACCAAAGCTGATAGCCATCATTCCCAAGGGTTACCGGACAATCCGGAGCGCAATCTTTGGAAGCAGCAATCGCAAACGAAGAGGCATGCGCGTCTTCAACCGCACCAACAACCCAACCACCGGCCGTTTTGTTGGACTTCTCCTGACCATCCGCAACTGGCTGTAGCTTTAACCGGATCTCGCCCTGGCTCGATTGAAAGGGATTGGTGTCGAGCTGAACCGCACTCGTGTTGCAGATAACTTCAAGCGGCTTTGAAAAATCTACCGCCCCTGCAGGCACCACAGTGCAAACCAGAATAACCGCCGCCCCGGCATTCACACGCCGCACAGCACCACGCGAAATCCGAGCACATATTCCGATAAGCCGATGAAACAGAACGCTCATTGCAGCACCCAAATGGCCGTAGCGACAGCCACAACGAGCGGAACCAGAATAAAAATCGCAGCCTTTATGGCCATGTAGCGAACGGCCTGCTCTGCATCGCCGCGCGCTGGCTTGGCCTGGGTCTTGGTCCCATCCGGGGCGTCAGACATCCGCAGCCCCTCTTTCCATCAACTAACGAGCTCGACCGAGTAGTTCTCGATCACGGTATTCGCCAGTAGGTTTTCACACATGCGCTCAACCTCTGCTTTCGCGGCAGCCTCGTCGTTAGCATCGAGATCAAGCTCAATCAGCTTGCCCTGGCGAACCTCAGACACACCCGAGAAACCCAGCGCTCCCAGCGCGTTCTCAATGGCCTTGCCTTGCGGATCAAGAACACCGTTCTTCAACGTGATTTTGACGAGTGCTTTCATAGCCATCCCAACTTAGCAGCCTATGGCCGCGAGCTTTACCACCCGCGGCCGGTCCAGCAAACCAAATCGCAATCGGAAACCCTCAATCCAAACAGATATTTCGACGCGGAGCCTGCCAGCCGAAGTAACCTATTGAGTTTCACCCTCAGGCTCATTGGAAGAAACAAGAACCGGGGTGGAGCCCAGCGCCGGGCGGTTTTCCGTCAAAATGCCAAGACGCTTTGCCACTTCCTGATAAGCCTCAAGCATCCCGCCGAGGTCCTGCCGGAAGCGGTCTTTGTCCATCTTGTCGTTGGTCTTGATATCCCACAGACGGCAACAGTCTGGGCTGATCTCATCAGCCAGAATGATCCGCATCATGTCGTTTTCCCACTGGCGGCCAAACTCGACCTTGAAGTCCACAAGGCGAATGCCGATGCCAAGGAACAGACCGACAAGGAAGTCGTTGATGCGTAGCGCAAGCTGCATCATCTCGTCGATTTCCTGAGGCGCAGCCCACCCGAAAGCCGTGATGTGCTCTTCGGAGACCATCGGATCGCCGAGCTTGTCGTCTTTATAGTAGAACTCAATGATCGAGCGGGGTAACGCGGCACCCTCTTCGAGCCCGAGCCGTTTTGCCAATGAGCCAGCCGCAACGTTGCGCACAACGACTTCAATCGGAATGATCTCAACTTCACGGATCAACTGCTCACGCATATTGAGCCGGCGAATGAAATGCGTCGCCACCCCGATTTCACCAAGCCTGGTAAAAATCAGCTCTGAAATCCGGTTGTTGAGAACGCCTTTTCCCTCAAACAACGCGTGCTTCTCCGCGTTGAATGCCGTGGCGTCGTCCTTGAAATGCTGAATCAGGGTGCCAGGCTCCGGACCCTCATAGAGGATCTTGGCCTTGCCCTCATAGATCCGGCGTCGCCTATTCATGCCTGGTCCTTTTAGAATGATCGAGCTCATGACACATGCGATAGTTATTACTATATGTCGGCATACCGTCGGTCATCAAAATGGCCGCACGCTGCCGTGGGTGACGTTACACCCGGCCCGGTTGTATACATGAGACGCATTCGCGCCGACATGGATCAATCGGGCAGGTGAGACTAGCCGAACGCCTAGAGCGAAACAATGTTAACAATGGTGCAACTTGTCAGTAGCGTTTCATTTCATGTAAGTGACTGAATTGGTTCGCATTAATTTCGTTTCTGTCGAGCCTGCGCACAGCAGGAAATGGCATAGGGAAACAACCGGAGGGTGCGTTAACGCGCACAGAATCAGCCAGGAGTAGAGGGCCAAGATGACCACATTCGATGAGCGTGAAAAAGCTTACGAGAAGAAATTCGCGCACGATCAGGACCTTAAATTCAAGGCCGAGGCCCGCCGCAACAACATGCTGGGTGCTTGGGCTGCAGAAAAAATGGGAATCACCGGAGACGGGGTCGCCGAATATAAGAAAGAAGTCCGCCGCGCCGACCTGGAAGAAGCCGGCGACGAAGACGTCTTCCGAAAAATCCGCGCGGATTTTGACGCCAAGGGCGTATCCGTCTCTGACGAAGAGCTGCGCGCACAGATGATCGAATACATGGAAAAGGCCGTCGCCGACATCGAAGCGGAAGGCTGAGACCGTTCGTTGCATCCAGCTATTTGGGCGAACATTTAACGCTCAGGTCAGCCCAGCGCTTTCAAAAACAATCCAAAGCGCAACAAACCCTCCGGCCACGGTCCGTGGCCGGAGTTGACGTTAAGATGCCCAACATCTCCCGCCTCAATAACCTGAGAACCCCAAGCCTCAGCAAGCTCCTTCGCCCTTGCAAATGAGCAGTACGGGTCGCTGACAGACGCCACCACCGCAGACGGGAATGGCAGGCGCGAGACAGGGATTGGCGAAAACCCGGTAATCGTCTGGCAGGCATCATACCCGCGCGTAACGGGCCACTTCTCAGCATTATCGACATCTGCAGGTGCCACAAAGAACGCGCCGGCAACCTTTGCCGTGTCCATGTCGGCAACCGCATGGACGGCCGTCACCACCCCGAGGGAATGCGCTACCAAAACAACCGGCTTTTCCGCCTCTTGCACGCCGGCCGCAATGCGCTTGGTCCAGGCCGCCAAATCCGGCTCATACCAGTTTTCCTGCTCTACGCGGCGCGCAGTTTTCAAGCTGCGTTCCCATCGGCTCTGCCAATGGTCTTCCTCAGAACCCGACCACCCAGGAATAATGAGAACATCGACATCAGCTGTGCGCATAGGGCTTCCAGTTTTCAGCGACTGACAGAAAAGGGCAGACACCCATCGTGGCTCAGGACCGCTGCGCCTACCCAAAACGGATCATCAGCCAAACACATTCTGGAAGATCGTGTCGACCTGCTTGGTGTGATAGCCAAGGTCGAACATCTCATCGAGTTCGCCAGCGCTAAGGTAATTCCCAATGTCGGCATCGCCCTTCAGCTCAGCCAGAAAATCGGCACCGTTGTTCCAGGTCTTCATCGCATTGCGCTGCACATAAACGTAGGCGTCTTCTCGCGAGGCACCTTTTTGAGTCAGCGCCAGAAGCACGCGCTGCGAGTTGTGCAGGCCAGACAGCTTATCGAGGTTGGCTTGCATCCGCTCTGGGTAAACTACGAGCTTCTCGATTACGCCTGCCAATCGGTTCAGAGCGAAATCAAGAGTCACCGTCGCATCCGGTCCAATCATCCGCTCAACAGAGGAGTGAGAGATATCCCGCTCGTGCCAGAGCGCGACGTTTTCCATCGCTGGCACAACATAAGCCCGCACCATCCGCGCCAATCCAGTCAGGTTCTCGGTCAGAACCGGATTACGCTTATGCGGCATCGCCGACGAGCCCTTTTGCCCCGGCGAGAAATACTCTTCAGCTTCCAGAACCTCGGTGCGCTGCAAATGACGGATCTCAACCGCCAGCCGCTCCATGGATGACGCAATCACACCAAGCGTCGCAAAGAACATCGCATGCCGGTCGCGCGGGATAACCTGCGTGGAAACAGGTTCCGGCTCCAGCCCCATAGCCTTGGCCACATGCGCTTCAACGCGCGGATCGATATTGGCATAGGTCCCGATGGCCCCGGAGATCGCGCAAGTTGCGATCTCCTTGCGCGCTGCAACAAGCCGTTCCTTATTGCGTCTGAACTCAGCGTAGGCTTGGGCGAGCTTAACGCCAAAGGTCGTCGGCTCAGCATGAATACCGTGGCTGCGCCCGATCGTCAGCGTCATCTTGTGCTCATGCGCCCGCGTCTTTAGCGCTTCAAGCAAACGGTCAAGATCGGCAAGCAAAAGATCCGCTGCCCGCGTCAGCTGCACGTTCAGGCAGGTGTCGAGAACGTCTGAAGACGTCATGCCCTGGTGAATGAACCGTGCATCCGGCCCAACGAATTCCGCCAGGTGTGTGAGGAAGGCGATGACATCATGCTTCGTTACCGCTTCGATCTCATCGATCTTGGCAATGTCGAACTCAGCTTCCCCGCCCTTCGCCCAAATCGTCTCAGCGGCCTCTTTCGGAATGACCCCGATGTCAGCCATCGCGGTCGCAGCATGAGCTTCGATCTCGAACCAGATACGAAAACGGCTTTCCGGCGACCAGATCGAAGTCATTTCCGGACGGGAGTAGCGAGGGATCATTGAGTTTCTTCTTTTCTAACAATTGAAAGCGCAACTGGGTGACGTGCTGATCTGATAGCCAAGCCAATAAAGCAAGCCAGGGAACCTTTTTAATAAGGCCTCCACCCAACAAGCTCTGGCAGCAATCAAACGATGAGAATTGCGCGGGTCCAACGGTCCAACCATCAAACGAGCCCGTGCCTCAGCGTCAAAGCGCTCGCGATCTAACACCCCGCGCCATGCACCGCAATGCCCCAATAGCTGGGCGCGCAGCCTTATTCACATGGATGAATTGCATCTCCAATTCTAGCACCGACCGAGCGCACTCGATCGACCCCGAAATCAGCCGTTCGAGATAGGAGGCGCAAATCGCTCAGCGTAAGATGGGGGGCCTTGCCAACCCGCGGGCACCGGAGCAGCCGCATAAACCCCGCGAGCCACAGCCCGTGTCAGGACGTCAGCCGCAGCGCTACCAAGCACGGCCAGATCGTAGATCGGGTCTCCAAGCGGTACTGCGCCCGTTGCGAGAGCAAACACAACGTCCCCATCAAGCGGCGTGTGCACCGGATGAATCGCCCGCGCCAGACCAGTCTGAGCCATGATCGCAAGGCGCCGCGCCTGCGCTTTGCTCAAATGCGCATCTGTTGCAACAACCGCAAGGGTTGTCGCCTCCCCCGGTCCACCCTTCAATCGTGGCAACCGCCCGGAACCCAACGGGTCAGCCGGCAGCCCATGTCCGCCAAATTCACTTCCACGCTCAAACGGCGCGGCCCAGAAATGCGGACCATCGCCGACCGTCACCTGCCCCACCGGATTCGCCGCAACCATTGCCCCGACCGTCACGCCGTTAGCCAGCTTCTCAGACGCGCTCCCAAGTCCACCCCGCAGATCCGCAGTCGTTGCTCCGAACCCGGCACCGACGCTTCCAATCTCAAAAGGCCCACCGGCTGCCTTCGCGCACGCCGCCGCTCCCAACTCCGCATAGGCCTTTGATAGGGAATCCTTGGTCCCCCCATTGAGAAGATCGAACAAGATCGCCTGCGCCACGATCGGAACCCGCGCATCGCGAATCGCAAAACCGATTCCTTTGCCGCTCAACCAATCCCGAACGCCACTTGAGGCCGCCATGCCGAAGGCCGAACCGCCTGATAGGACAATCCCATGGATGACATCGACAGTTCCGTCAGCGCTTAATGCATCGGTCTCAAGCGTGCCCGGACCTCCCCCACGCACATCAACCGCAGCCGTGCACCCAGCCTCCGCCAAGACCACACTCACCCCCGAACATATTGTCGCATCATGCGCGTGCCCGACGGTCAGACCGACAACATCCGTGATGAGATTTTGCAAACCCTAGCTCCAAGCAAAAGCCCCTAAAAGGCTTCTCGAAAAGGACTTTCCGCACGTTGACTGTTCAGCATCAGCCGGTCAAGGCAACCCACCCAACGCCCTAGAACGTGCGGCCCGTACACATCAATCACCGACATGAAACAATTGGTGTATTGAACAGGCCCGGTACCAGGCCTACCTCCCCATCGCGGTGATGCGGGAGGGCATCGGCAATCTGCTGAGGGTCGGATCTCCAAGTGTTGGAGAAGAGACACGACCAATTACTCCAGTTACTAACGAAACAGATATGCCTTGAACCCTGCGTTATGTTGCGTACATGCTGTAAAGGCCTGACGCATGACCGTGCGGTTAGGAGCTTGTCGGGTTTGGCGCTTGGAAGACAGACCAACCGGCAATGAGGAAACGAAAAGGATCAATACATGTCCGCTAACGTTCTCCAAGAGGTCGAGGAATTGAACGGCCTCATCGACGAAACCGAAGACCCCCGCGAATGCTACGCCGCGGTTTGTGAGTGCATCCAGAAGCACCGCGAAGCCGGCGAAGACATTCCAGAAGATCTGCAGCGCCTCGAAAAAGTCATGCTGACTGAGTGCCTCGCAGAAAGCCAGGGACGCTAAGCGACCCTTTCGGATCGGGAGGACGGGCTGGCGCGGTTCCGCGCCGGCCACAGTAGCTCAATACCGCTTTCTCCCGCATATCGAGCCAGCTCCGCCGAGACTGGCAGCTTCGTTCGGCGCTAAAGCCGTAGTGACGGAAAACGCCCCGCTTGGGCGAAAATCAAACACATCGTTAAACCGGCAAAGCTGATTTTCTCTGCAAGCAAAAACTGCGGCAACGGCCAAGCTTACTGCGGCCAGATTTTCTTCAGCTCATACCCCGACATTCTCAGATCGCCGTTATCATTGAAGCGTTGGCGCAGTTCCAACGGAACGTACCGACTGCGCGACTGCAACATCAGCCACGGCGCGCGCTTAAAGAACGGTGCCCCACCAAGACTCGAAGCGATCTCGCGCCCATCAAGCGACTGGGCATACTTAACCCCCTTCATAACCTGCCAGAAACCAGCAACCCAATCGGGATGAAAAGCCGTGTAGGCCTTCGCGCCAGCTGGTGGCTCGCCGATGTAAGTCGGCCGGCGCATCACCTGCTCAATGACAACGCCTTCTGGAAACCCATTTCCATCTATTTGACCCTCCCGACCCTTTTCTGACCCAGATGCCACGCTGGAGGTCGACAACTCTTCACTCATCACAATGGCACGCCCCCGCCAACCAGCCTCAACGAAGTCGCGAACCGTCACCGATCCAGACTCCATTGCTCCGCCCACAAACAGGAGCGGGTTAACTTCTTCGCTGAGCTTCGTGAACAACTCCGGTCCCGAGATCAGTTTCTTCGGTTTGTCTTCTAACAGCGCGCCCCACTTGGAAGTCTCAACGAATCCTTTTCCAAGCTCACTTTTGACCGCACTGATGCGACCGGTGTTTTCTGAGGGCAGAAACCCGATCGTGTCTTGGCCTGCGGCGGCCAATTCGAACGCAACCTCTTGAGCGACGCGATCATAGCGTGGCCCAAGACGGAAGATCGTTGAGCCAAGTCTTGAAGACGTTAACCAAGATGCCCATCGGCCCACACCCATGAAAAGCGTATTGCTCTCCACAAACGGCCGGACCATTTCATTCGAGGTGCCAGCGCAGCCACCATCTTGAAAAACAACAATTGGCTTCTGTGACGCAACCCGCTTCGCACGCGCAACCTGATCCTCGCCATTGTCCGGTTCACACGCTAACCGTATCACCTTCAAGGGCTGCCCCATCACCCCGCCGTCGCCATTGATAATCGCAACCTGTTCGTCAACGGCACGCTCTAGCGCATCGACTATCTCGCCATCGCCAATGACGATCAGTTCAGCAGGGCGTTCAAGCTTGGGTGAAGTTTCATCAGCGGCCAACGCCGCCGTCGCGCTCAGCAAAGCAGCAGCAACACACCCAATCAGTTTCACGACACGCATCTCAATACTCACAACTTTTCATCACACAAACCGCGACCAAACCGCCAAAACAGCAACAAAAAAGGCGCCCGCAGCGGGACGCCTTTTCTACATGGAATACCAGCCTGCGTAATCAGGCCAACAGTACAATCATTCGTTTTCGACGTAGGTGACGCGGTCACCGGTGTTTTGCCAAGTGTACATCGTATAATCGAGACGATTGACATCACCTTTCTTGTTGAAAGCGATCTTACCAATCACGGTGTCGAACTCCTGACCGGACCGCATTTGCTCAGCAACCTTTTTCGGATCTACCGATTTGATCGCTTCTGCTGCCTGCTTGAAGATCTGCACGACGGCATACGAGTAAAGCGTATAGGCTTCTGTCGAGATGCCTTTCTCTTCAAAGCTCTTCAAAGCATCAGCAGCCTCCGGACGCTTGCGTGGATCTGGAGCGAACGTCATCAGCGTTCCAACAGCACCTTCTGCACCAGCAATCGAGGCAAACTCGTCCGTCGCGATTCCATCGCCCGACATCAGCGTCGCATTGAGACCCTGGTCACGCATTTGGCGTGCAATCAAACCGCCCTCAGTGTGAACACCTCCGAAATAAACAAGCTCCGCGCCAGCATCCTTCATCTTGGCAATCAACGCCGAGAAGTCCTTCTCGCCGATGTTAACGCCTTCGTAGACAACTTCCGTGATACCCGCCGCATTCAAGGCCTTCTTGGTTTCGTCAGCGAGACCTTTTCCGTATGGCGTCTTGTCATGAACGACTGCCACCTTTTTGTCTTTCAGGTTCGTGGTGATGTATTGCCCCGCAACGGTACCTTGTTGATCATCACGACCACAGACGCGGAACACGTTCCACATCCCACGTTCGGTAATCTTCGGATTGGTCGAAGCCGGTGTCACCATCAGCATGCCGTTTTCGAGGTAGACGTCGGACGAGGGGATCGTCACGCCGGAGTTGAAGTGCCCAACGATGAACTTGACGCCCTCGCCTGCCATCTTGTTGGCAACCGAAACCCCTTGCTTGGGATCCGACACGTCATCTTCGTAAACGAGTTCGATCTTCTTGCCGTTGATGCCGCCAGCCGCATTGATGTCGGCCACTGCTTGTGTCGCACCGTTTTTCAGCTGCGCTCCAAAGGCCGCATTCGGACCCGTCAGCGGACCAGCAACTCCCATCTTGATGGTTTCTTCAGCAGGCTTGCCGCCATCACCAGAATCTCCGCACGCGGCAACTGCCAACATCGCCAGCGCGCTCATACCCGCAACCAAGACCTTACGCATGTCATCTCCCCTTCGAGATTAGGAGCCAATACTTCAGTCGAATTTCCCGAGACCCTCTAACCGCCCTTCACGAAACGGTCAATCTTTGCGCTGCCATCCAACGCTGCTGGTCTGCTTAAAGGCCCATGGATATTGCGTCCCCATCTGCCACGCCCGCATCATCCGGTACCCCAGCATCGCGATCGCAGACAAAGCCAAATAATCGATAAGCACATTACCGACCGTCAAAAACGGCTGGTGGAACAAGGCATAGTGTACGAACCGCACGGCAAACGTCATCAGCGCAATGTAAAGTGCGAGCTGCCACAGCGGTTTCCAAACCATCGCCACCGCACGCCCAGCAGCCCAGCTTGCAGCACCGCCCAAAACAAGCGTCACAAAAACAAACACAACCAATCCGTTCGGACCTGTTGGATAAATTAGCTCCATCGTCTTGTTTCAAGCCCCGTCTCAGATTGACCAAATTGCTTCAAATGCGAAGTCCATTCGTCGCCAACTTATTGAGCACGCGCAAGCGCTCACGACATTACACGTTCACCCGCGACCGCCTTCTAGGTAGGCCGCACGAATTTCTGGACGGCTCAACAAATCATGACCGGAACCACTCATCGTGATTTCACCGTTCACCATCACATAACCTCGGTCCGCCAACTGCAGCGCGTGATAGGCGTTCTGCTCAACGAGAAACACAGTCACCCCGCTCTTAGCGATCTCTTTAATTACCTCAAAGATCTGCTTGACGATCAATGGCGCAAGCCCCAGCGATGGCTCGTCCAAGAGCAGCAACTGAGGCCTACTCATCATAGCCCGAGCAATGGCCAGCATTTGCTGCTCGCCGCCGGACAACGTGCCACCGCGTTGATCGAGCCGCTCGCGCAAGCGCGGAAACAACCCGGTGACATGCGCTAAGTCGGCGTCAAAATGCTCATCATCGACAAGATGCGCACCCATCTGCAGATTTTCCAAAACTGTCATGCGTGGAAAAATACGCCGCCCTTCAGGCGACTGCGCAATGCCAAGGCGTGCAATCTTGTGGGTGGGAAGATGCGTGATGTCCTCGCTGCGATACAGGATCTGACCCTGCCGCGCCTTTGGCGAGCCAAAAATCGTCATCATCAGCGTCGACTTGCCAGCCCCATTGGCGCCGATAAGCGTGACGATCTCACCTACGTTGACATCCAAGTCGATGCCACGCAGCGCAACGATACTGCCGTAATAGGTCCACACACCGCGAACCTGCAACATCAGTTCGCTCATTTTTCAAGCTCCGCTTCGGCCGCATCCACCTCATCGTCTTCAACACCGAGATAAGCGGCAATAACTTTCGGATCGTTCTTGATGAAGTCCGGTGTGCCATCGGAGATCTTGGTGCCATATTCAAGCACAACGATATGGTCGGAGATCTCCATGACCACTGACATGTCATGCTCGATCAGCAGTAACGTCGTCCCATTGCCATCGCGGATTGACAGCAAAAACTCGTTGAGTTCGGCGCTCTCTTTGGGGTTCAGACCGGCAGCCGGTTCATCAAGACACAAGAGCACCGGACCGGTGCACATGGCACGCGCAATCTCCAAACGCCGTTGATCGCCATAAGGCAAGGCACCGGCAGGATCATCGGCGCGCTCTTTCAGCCCAATCTTCTCCAGCCATTGCACAGCAACATCAATCGCCTGAGCTTCTGCATCCCGGAAACTCTTCGCGCCGATCAGACCAAGCACCGAATACCCAGATGCCCGGTTGAGCCAATTGTGTTGCGCAACAATCAGGTTCTCCAAAACCGTCATGCCCGTAAACAAACGGATGTTCTGAAACGTCCGCGCAACTTTTGCCTGCGCAGCAATTTCAGAATCCGCCATCCGCTCCAATAGGAACACACCGCCATCTTCGTTCGTGGCATGCCGCAACGACGATGCCGTCAAACGGTTCACCACGTCATCGGGTTGGACGCCACCTTCATGAAGCGCGATACGGCCAGCGGTTGGTTTGTAAAACCCCGTGATGCAGTTGAAGACGGTCGTCTTTCCAGCTCCGTTGGGCCCAATCAGCGCAGTGATATCACCGCGGTCCACATCGAAGCTCAGATCGTTGACGGCAACCAGACCACCAAACCGCATCGTCAAATGCTCGACGCGGAGGATCGGCTCCTTCACAGCCGACGTTGGATCAGCTGGAAGAGCTGCCATCAACCGTGCCCTTCCTTGACCATATCTCCGCCAATGGCGCGTTTTTCGTGCAGGACTATCGACGGCTCACGATTTGAGATGAGCCCGCGCGGACGCCAGACCATCATCGCCACCATAGCCATCCCGAATAGCAGCATGCGGTACTGGGTCGGATCAAAGCCAGAACCGAAAATCGCCTTCAACCAAACGAGTTCGCGCAGCAGCTCTGTACCCCCGATCATCACAACGGCTGCGATTGCAACACCGATTTGGCTTCCCATACCCCCAAGCACAACGATCGAGAGGATGACGGCGCTTTCCATAAATTCAAATGACTTTGGTGAAATGAACCCAAGCCGTGCAGCAAAGAAGGCACCTGCAAATCCACCAAACATCGCCCCGATTGAAAACGCTGTCAGCTTGGTCGTCACGGTATCGATGCCGAGCGAACGGCATGCAATCTCATCTTCCCGCAACGCTTCCCACGCCCGCCCAATCGGCAACCGGCGCAATCGAATGGTGACGTAGTTCGTCACCAGCGCCAAAGCCAGGATCAGATAGAAGAGGAAGAACAATCGATGCAGCGGCGTGAACTCAAGACCGAAAAACGCTGCGAAGCCTTCGTCAGATGCATTAAACGGCAACCCAAAAAAGCTCGGCCGAGGGATGCCGGAAATCCCCGACGCCCCGTTCGTAAGCTCGACCCAGTTGATGAGAACAAGGCGAATAATCTCACCGAAAGCCAACGTCACGATCGCAAGATAATCACCGCGCAGCCGCAGCACCGGAAAGCCCAGAAGGATGCCCCAGAACGCCGCAAAGATTCCTGCGAGAGGCAGGCAAATCCAAAACGAAAATCCGAAATACGTTGAGAGCAGCGCCGTCGAATAAGCGCCCACTGCATAGAAGGCCACATAGCCAAGATCCAGGAGGCCTGCCAGGCCTACAACTATGTTGAGACCCCATCCCAGCATCACGTAGATCAGGATCTGGATGCCGAAGTTGTCGATCCATTTCAAAGCACCGCCCGGCCCTGTAATGAGAACCGCCAGAAACGGATAGGCAAGCAGCAAAGCCAGTAGCGCGTATCGAAAGAGCGCCGTGTGCCCAGCAAGCGGAGATAGCGCATTGCCAATGTAGGCAATCCCCGCTTCAGTCTGCCTCGATAACGCGCCACCAAAAACCAACCAGCCAAGCCGCGCAAAAAACGCAATTGCCACAAGCGTCACCACAAGCTCCCAACGCGGGTCGAGCACAAGCCCCTGCGTCAGATCCTGCCGCGTTCGAAAAGCGATGATCGGAAACGAAAGCCCGAAGGTGAAGAGAGCCAAAAATCCGGCGTCGCGAAGCGCATGGGACCAATCAACTGAGTTCTGCGGTTGCACCGCGGTCCGAGTGTCTTCGCCTTGCGCCATCAATCAGACCTTCTCTACGTCTGGTTTTCCAAGCAGGCCCGATGGCATGAAGATCAAGACAACTGCAAGGATCGAGAAGGCGGCAACATCTTTATAATCGATGGAGAAATAGGCCGACCAAAACACCTCGATCAAACCGATCAGGAGTCCGCCGATAACGGCCCCGGGCAAAGAACCGATCCCACCGAGAACCGCGGCGGTGAATGCTTTGATGCCGGGCACGAATCCGTCCGAGAAATTCACCACACCGTATTGCACCATGAACAGCACGCCCGCGACAGCAGCCAAGGCAGCACCCATCACGAATGTCAGCGAGATGGTCCGGTCGACGTCAATCCCCAACAGCGACGCCATCTTGCGGTCTTGCTCACACGCCCGTTGCGCTCGCCCCAACGAGGTCTTCTGCACAACAAACCAAAACGCCGCCAGCAATACTGCAGTCGTCACGACGATAAGGATCTGTTTGTAAGCCAGCGTGATGTTGCCGGTGCCAACCGGAATAACGAACCCGCCATCCAAAATCGGTGGCACCGACTTGTTTCGCGGGCCCTGCACGAGCTGTACGAAATTTATAAGGA
Organism: Filomicrobium sp.; assembly: GCA_040219445.1. GTDB lineage: Bacteria > Pseudomonadota > Alphaproteobacteria > Rhizobiales > Hyphomicrobiaceae > Filomicrobium. The sequence continues at coordinate 856,062 of JAVJSM010000004.1, forward strand.
AGATCGACATGCCTATGGCTGAAATCAGCGGGGCCAATCGAAACGATCCGCGTAACGGCTTGTAAGCCACTCGCTCAATCGCCCAACTCCACAAGGCCGTCAGAGCCATTGCGCAAACAAGAACGATCAGCAACGCCAAAGCAATCGCCAACCCGCCCAGCAACGTGCTGACCATCAGAAAAACAATCAGCGCAATGAACACCGACACCATGAACACATCGCCATGGGCGAAGTTGATCATGCCGATAATCCCGTAGACCATCGTGTAGCCAATGGCGATCAAGCCATAGACCGAACCAAGTGTCAGTCCATTGATGAGTTGCTGGAGAAAATAATCCATGAGGGCCTGTCGTTCGCTGGGGTCAAAGTTACGGCATCGTTGATCTTAAGCAACAAACGACCGACTCGGGGTAGCCTTTTCAACACAAACTGTATGCGTTGGAAAAAAGCTACACATGCCTAAGCAACGTGCGGATTGCAGGCCCGTTGAGCAGTATCAGAGAATGTTGTGTGAGCCGTCGCAGTAAGGCTCGTCATCGGTGTCTTTACAGCCGCAAAGATTGAACGTGCCGCTACGCTCGGCAACGAAACGGAGGGGGTCGATACCTGTTCCCTGATGCGCGCCATCGCAGAACGGTTGGTTTTTTGAACGTCCGCAGCGGCAGTAAAAATACGCTTTGCCTTCTTCTAATTCGACCTGATAAGGCCCCGGCTGCGCAACAATCGGATCGTCTGCCATGGTCAACTCCGTTGAGTGTGTCTTTGTTTGTGCTCACCAGCTCAATTACCCAGCGCGCCGATCCATCCCAGGTGCACAAACATCCTGGAATGGATCCAAATCTCCATGGGAGTGTGCTCTAGCGGCTTATCCCTGGAGCGACAAGTCCACATCCGGCAAGCATCAGCCCAAAGGCGCAACTTGCATCAGCCACCCTACCTCAAAGACACCGGATTCCAAGAAAATCAAGCGACACGCGGCCCCCACCTGGCCAACCGCAGGTCAGAGCACCCTATGCTTGCTTAAACCAATCATTGTATACAAACCATCGCATTCAAAGATTGCATCGACATCCGTAATTTTGTTCACGGCGCATTTGTAGTTTTGTCCGAAAATGGCACGACTCAGGCTTAGCAAACGCCGAAAAAGCACTGTTATTCCGTGATTATTTGCCGCCAGCGAAACCCGCACACAAATACTTGGTAGCAACTTGAGCGGACAGCGCCCATGACCTTTGCTAAGGTCCATTTCCTGGGCAGAAACAGCATCATTCGCGTCTCCGGAACACGCCCGGCTCGGATGCGAGGAGGATCTTAGTCATGGCTACGCTAGCCTATCTGGCCGTTCTGATCGCCCTTGTCACTGCACTCGCAATGAAGCGCGCGACCCTGATTATATGGGCTGGTGCCTTTGCGGCAGTCGTCCTGGCCACCCAGCTTGGGTTCTTTGGCGGGGCCTCGCAATATCCGCCAACAACTCTGTTGGGCATCTTGGCCTGGACCATTCCGCTGGCATTTGCCGTCCTGGCAATCCCCTCTGTGCGCCGAACCGTCGTAATCGAGCCCGCCTTCAATCTCGTCCGCAATATCCTCCCCCGCGTTTCGGAAACTGAACAACAAGCCCTAGACGCCGGTACCGTCGGCTTCGACGCGCAGCTCTTTTCAGGCACACCCAAGTGGGACCGCCTGCACGATCTGCCCCGCGTAACGCTCACCGACGAAGAACGTGCCTTCCTGGAGGGGCCGACCGAAGACCTCTGCCGCATGGTCGATGATTGGCAGATCCGCTTCAAAGAAAAAGAAATTCCACAAGACATCTGGGATTTCGTCGCCGACAAGGGCTTCCTCGGCATGCTCATTTCAAAAGAGCACGGCGGCCTTGGTTTCTCCGCCCAGGCGCAATCTCTGATCCTAGGCAAAATCTCATCACGCTCTCCCGATGTCGCAACGATCGTCATGGTACCCAACTCTCTGGGACCGGGCGAACTGATCGAGAAGTACGGAACCGACGAGCAAAAATCCCACTACCTGCCACGCTTGGCACAAGGGCAAGAAATCCCCTGCTTCTCGCTGACCGGCCCAACGTCCGGGTCGGATGCAGCGACCATGCGCGACATCGGCCGTGTCGAACGCGCAATGCACGATGGTCAGGAAACCTTAGGCATCCGCCTCAACTGGGAGAAGCGCTACATAACGCTTGGCCCGAAAGCGACACTCGTCGGTCTTGCCTTCCGCCTGTTTGACCCAGACAACCTGCTCGGCAAGGGCGAAGATGTCGGCATCACACTCGCACTCATTCCTGCGGACCATCCTGGCGTCGAAATTGGCAGGCGTCACCTGCCCTCCGGCTCCGCATTCCCGAACGGACCCAACTGGGGCAAAGACGTTTTCATCCCGCTCGATTGGGTGATCGGCGGTAGCGACCGAGTCGGCCACGGCTGGCGCATGTTAATGGAGTGCTTAGCCGCCGGTCGTGCGATCTCGCTGCCCTCATCGGCAACCGCAGGCGCAAAGGCCATGTTGCGCCACACGTCAGCCTACGCTCGCATCCGCAAGCAGTTCGGCATCCCTATTGCGCGCATGGACGGCGTCGCGGCCCCTCTCGCACGCATCGCTGAAAACGCGTACGTCAATGAAGCTGCGCGCGGCGTTACTGCAACCAGCGTGTCAGAAGGTGAAAAACCCTCTGTCATCTCGGCGCTGATGAAGTACCAGACAACCGAACGCATGCGCCAAGCAGTCAACGATGCGATGGACATTCACGGCGGACGCGCAATTTGCGATGGACCATCGAATTACCTGCAAGCCGCCTATCAAATGGTCCCAGTGGCCATCACCGTCGAAGGCGCAAACATCTTAACGCGCTCACTGATCACCTTCACCCAGGGAGCTCTGCGCGCGCACCCATATCTCTACCGTGAGATCCAGGCCGCCCAGAACCCAGACAAAAAAGCCGGGCTAGCTGATTTTGAAGACGCCTTTGCCGGCCACATCAGCTTTTCGGTCTCCAACGTCGCCGGTGCGTTGTTCCATAACCTGACCTTCGGCGCGTTCGGCAAGACGCCATTGGAGAGCGGTCCGCTCGCACGCCACTACCGCCAACTCTGGCGCCAGTCGCGCAACTTCGCCCTTGTTGCCGACACGGCTGTCGCTACGCTAGGCGGTGGCATGAAAACCCGCCAAATGCTGACCGGCCGCATGGCCGACGCGCTGTCAGAACTCTATCTACTCGCCTGCGTCTTGAAACGTTTCGAAGACGATGGCAATCACAAGAGCGATCTTCCAATCGTTGAACTTGCCATGCGTAATGGCCTATGCCGTTTCCAAAACGCGTTGAACGGTGCCATCGAAAACTTCCCTAACCCGATTGTCCGGAAACTGCTCGGTGGACTGGTCTTCCCCTTCGGCATTCCCTACCGCCCAGCTTCAGACGCTCTAACCCGCAAAGTCGCACGAGCGGTCAGCGAACCCGGCGACGTCCGCGACCGCCTTACCCGCGACATCTTCATCTCGACCGATCCGGCAGACCCAACCGGCCTCCTCGAAGCAACACTCGCTCGTGTTGTTGCGACGGAAGCCGCTGAGAAAAAACTCGATAAGGCAATCCGCCAAGGCACAATCCGCCGTTATCACGGTATCGATTGGTTCGACGATGCTGCCAAAGCTGGGGTCATTACACCGAAAGAAGCCGAAGATCTCAAGGAGGCCGAGAGCCTCGTGGCGCGTACCATCGCCGTTGACCACTTCAGCCCTGAAGAGGTCAAACCGAATTATCAAGCAGACCCCGCCGAGGCCAAACAAGACCTCAGCGCCGAAGCTGCCGAGTAAATAACCTGCGCGTGTCACAATCTGCGCCAAGGGAGACGCCTCAATCATGACCGACGACAAACAGCCATCTGCTGTGTCGACCACCTCAACACCCGCGCTGCCTGATTTGAAAGATTGGCGCTTCAGCGTCGATGTCGAGAACATCGCCTGGGCTATTTTCGATCGGGAAGGCGAAAGCGCGAATTCTTTGGGACAGCGTCCGCTGGAAGAACTCGCAACGATTATCGAACACGTCGAGAAATGCGCCAAAGACAAATCCATCCGCGGCCTCATTTTCATGTCCGGTAAAGAGAAGGGCTTCATCGTCGGCGCCGACATTCGCGAGTTCGCAAACCTTGCAACCGAAACCCAAGTGATTGAGGCGGTCAAACCAGTCAACGCCATGCTGGACCGCATCGAAAAAATGTCTATCCCGGTCGTGGCCGCGTTCCATGGCGTTTGCGTCGGCGGCGGCCTCGAACTGATCCTCGCCTGCCATTACCGCATCGCGACTCGGGACGACGCCACTAAGATTGGTTTCCCCGAGGTCAAACTCGGCATCTTCCCCGGCTTTAACGGCACTGCTCGCTCAATCCGACAGGCGGGCGCTGTGGCCGGCATGACCGCAATGCTCAAAGGCTCCATGATCCGGGCGACAGCCGCCCGAGGCCAAGGCTTCATCGACCAGCTCGTCGACAGCAAAGGCGCACTTAGGTGGGCCGCGCGTAAAGCCGTCATGCAGAAACGCAGATCGAAACCAAAACGCGGCTTTGCCTCTTTGATGGCAAGGTGGCCAGCACGCGGTTTTCTGGCTGGCAAAATGCGCGACGAAACCAAAAAACGCGTCCGCCCCGATCACTATCCAGCACCCTTCGCACTTATTGATCTCTTCGAGGAATACGGCGGCTCCTACGAAGACATGAAGCGCGAGGAAACCGTAGCCTTCGCGCCCCTGATGGTGTCAGACACCTCAAAGAACCTCCGCCGCGTTTTCTTCCTATCGGAAGCCTTGAAGGCTCAAGCCCCAAAGGGCCTTGGCTGGAAACCATTACGCGCGCACATCATCGGCGCGGGCACAATGGGCGCGGACATCGCCGGTTGGTGTGTTGCCAGCGGTATGGAAGTCACGCTTCAGGATCTCTCGCCAGAGCAGATTGAAAAAGGCATCGGCGCACAATCGAAACTCTTCAAAAAGAAGTTCCGCAAAAAGCCTGCCAACGAAGCTGCGAAAGCCCGCCTCATTGCCGATCCGACTGGCGAAGGAATCGCCCGCGCCGACATCGTCATCGAAGCCATTGTCGAAAAACTGGAAATCAAACAGGCCCTCTTCAAGGACCTCGAAACCAAGATGAAGCCGGGCGCGGTCATGGCTTCCAACACATCGTCTTTAAAAATTGAAGATATCGCCGAACCCCTCAAAGACCCAGGCCGCCTGATTGGCATCCACTTCTTCAATCCCGTGGCGCAAATGCCGTTGGTTGAAGTCGTCCGAGGTGACCAGAGCCGTCAGGAGGAAGTGGACAAGGGCGCAGCCTTCGTCACAGCAATCGACAAGTTCCCGCTGGTGGTAAAGTCCGTACCAGGCTTCCTCGTGAACCGCGTGCTCGCTCCCTACATGATGGGCGCGATGGCCCGCGTTGATGACGGCGAAGAAAAAGAAAAGATCGACGAAGCCGCCCGCACCTTCGGCATGCCGATGGGCCCAATCGAATTGGCAGATACCGTCGGCCTCGACGTCTGCGCCCACGTCGGCCAGATCCTAGGTCTTGGCAACGAGGTCTCCGGTGCCGCCGATCTGGTCAAAGCCGGAAAGCTCGGCAAAAAGACAGGCGAGGGTTACTACACCTGGAAAGACGGCAAACCTGTCAAATCCGAAGACGCACGCTACGGCAACGGCGACCTGGAAAAACTAGGGCGCGAACTTGTTGCACCGCTCATTGAGGAAGCCCAGCGCGCTGTTGACGAAGGCGTCGTCGAAACCGCAGAGCTCGCCGATGCAGGGGTGATTTTCGGAACCGGTTTCGCACCCTTCCGAGGTGGGCCGCTCCACTACCACGAGTCCCAGACATCAAACGCGAACGAGCAAAAGGCCGCTGAGTGACACCAGCCTCAGCCAGCTGCAGACACGCGCGACCTGCGCAAACTTGAAGAACGCTTCTCCGCCCACACATTCTGACGGGCAAACTCACGGGAGAGAACATTGACGAATTCGCTGCGCAGGGTTGCCATCATAGGCGGCAAACGCACTCCCTTCTGCCGCTCCGGCACCTTGTATGCTGATGCCTCAAACCTCGACATGATGACAGCCGTATTGAACGGCATGGTGGATGCCTATGGCCTTGCCGGCCAGCATATCGACGAGGTCACCGGCGGCGCGGTCGTAACACATTCAAAGGACTGGAACCTCACACGCGAAGCTGTACTGGGTACCAAGCTGGCAACCTCAACGCCCGGCATCACCATGATGCAGGCCTGTGGCACATCGCTGCAAGCCGCAATGGGCATTGCAGCCAAGATCGCCATTGGGCAAATCGAGAGCGGCATCGCCATAGGCGCAGACACAACATCCGACCCACCCATCGTCTTCACCAAGAAGTTCGCCCAGCGCCTGCTGGAAGCAAACAAGAAGAAGACGATGTTCGAGAAGCTGAAGGTTCTGGCGGGAACAAAACCGCGCGAGCTAGCCCCGCAACCACCCGCATCCAACGAACCTCGCACAGGCTTGTCGATGGGTCAGCATTGCGAACTCATGGCCAAGGAATGGCAAATCACGCGGGCTGACCAAGATGAGTTGGCCTATCAGAGCCATAAGAAAGCCGCCGCCGCTTACTCGGACGGCTACATGGACGATCTCCTCGTACCGTTCGCAGGGGTCTTCCGCGATAACAATCTGCGCGCCGATATCGAGACCAGCAAACTTGCCGAGCTCAAAACCGTCTTCGACAAATCGGCCCGCGGCACCCTCACCGCTGCGAACTCAACTCCGCTGACCGATGGCGCAGCAGGTATCCTACTCGCCTCTGAAGACTGGGCAAAGGAACACAACCTTCCTGTCCAGGCCTACCTCGTCGATGCCATCCATATCGGCAACGACTTTGTCGGCGGAGACGGGCTACTCATGGCACCAACCGTCGCCGTGTCCAAGCTGCTGGCCCGTAACAATCTCGCACTTCAGGACTTCGACCTTTACGAAATCCACGAAGCCTTTGCCGCACAGGTGCTGTGCACACTCAAAGCCTGGGAAGACGACGATTACTGCAAGAACGTCCTGGGCCGTGAGGCTCCACTCGGCAGCATTGACCGCTCCAAGCTCAACATCAAAGGATCGTCGATCGCCGTCGGTCACCCCTTTGCCGCAACTGGCGCACGCGTCACCGCAAACCTTGCCAAACTGTTGAGCGAAAAAGGTAGCGGACGCGGGCTCATCTCTGTCTGCACCGCAGGCGGCATGGGCGTCGCCGCAATCCTTGAAGCTCCAAACACTGCCACCCCTTCCGCAGCGTGACGAGCGCTAAGGATCGACACCGCCTCACTCACCGCAGCAACAAACAAAAAACCCGGCCACAAAGAGCCGGGTTTCGCATGTTTCAGAGTCGGCTAGGCGCGGCGACATCACCACGGCGATCCTCGCACACGCGTCAGCGCGGCAAAACCGTCGCGCCCATGAGATGCTCATCAATCGCGCTTGCAGCTTGGCGGCCTTCGCGGATCGCCCAAACAACGAGCGACTGACCGCGACGCACATCGCCAGCAGCAAACAGATTGTTGTCGCCCGGAAGCTTGTAATTGTCTTCGTTGGAATCAACGCCCTTAAAACGACCGCGCGGTACGACATCAAGTCCTAGCTGCTTCAAAGCACCAGCTTCGATCGGCCCAGAAAAGCCCATCGCCAACAGCACCAGATCCGCATCAATAGAAGCATCCGTGCCTTCGATCGGCTGCAGTTTGTTGTCGACCTGCACATAATTCAGCTTCGTCACCTTGCCGTCTTCACCGCTGAATCCAGTCGTCGAAACTGAGTAGAGCGTCTCAGCACCTTCCGCCTGGCTCGTTGAGATACGAAGCTTCATCGGCCAGTGCGGCCACGACATCGCTTTGTTCTCTTTCTCAGGCGGCTGCGGCATGATTTCGAGCTGAGTAACGGATTTCGCACCCTGACGGATCGACGTGCCAATGCAGTCCGATCCTGTGTCACCACCACCGATGACAATGACATGCTTGTCCTTGGCGGAGATTTCGTGTGTGCCATCGGCCATCGCCTCACCGGCGACGCGGCGGTTCTGCTGCGGCAGGAAATCCATCGCGAAGTGGATGCCATCGAACTCGCGACCAGGAGAATTTGCGAAGAAGTCAAACGGAGTTTCGGACCCAATCGCGAGCAACACCGCATCATGCGAGTTTTGCAGTTCCGTCGCATCAACATCGACACCGACGTTGACGTTGCAATGGAACTTCACGCCTTCCGCTTCCATCTGTTTCACACGACGCGCGATGATGGACTTCTCCATCTTGAAGTCCGGAATACCATAAACCAGCAAACCGCCCGGACGCGCATGCTTCTCATAGACATGCACCTCGTGACCAGCCCGCGCAAGCTGTTGCGCAGCAGCTAATCCGGCAGGCCCGGAACCAACGACGGCAACCTTACCGCCATTCTTCTTCTCAGGCGGTTGCGGAACAATCCAACCTTCCTCAAAGCCGCGGTCGGCAATCGCGCACTCAATGCCCTTAATCGTAACCGGCGTATCGTCGATATTGAGCGTGCACGCAGCCTCGCATGGTGCTGGACAAACGCGCCCGGTCACCTCTGGGAAGTTGTTTGTGGAGTGCAGATTGAGAACGGCTTCTTTCCAGTCCCCCTCATAAACAAGGTTATTCCAGTCGGGGATCTGATTGTTGACCGGACAGCCCGTATGACAAAACGGAATACCGCAATCCATGCAGCGCGCGGCCTGCGTCTTACTCTCATCCTCGCTCGGCGGAATAACGAACTCATTGTAGTTCTGCGTGCGCGCTTCGACCGGCTCGTATTTGCGCTCGGCGCGCTCAAATTCCAAAAATCCGGTTGGCTTACCCATGGTCTCGCTTCGTCCCTAAATTCGCTTGTTCCGCTGAAGCTGTGCTTTCCTGTGACCCAGTCCTTTTAGACGCGCGCTTCAGCGCCCGCCTCAGCCGTCTCTTTGCGCATTTCCGTCAGCGCCCGGCGATACTCAGTCGGCATAACCTTCTTGAACTTCGGCAGATACTCATCCCAGTTCGCCAAAATCTCCTGGGCTTTCTTCGAGTTCGCATAATGCGCATGACGCACGATCAGGGCATGCAGACGCTCTGCGTCCCGCGCCAGCATATCGCTCATCACGTCTTCGAGTGTTGAAGCATCCATGCTGCCGTTAGCCTTCAGCTTCTCGCTAACACTCGCATCGGCCTCGATAGCTTCAAGCTCAACCATCGCCATGTTGCACTTAGCTTCAAAATCGCCAGCCTCATCGAGCACATAGGCGATACCGCCTGACATACCGGCAGCAAAGTTGCGACCGGTCTCGCCAAGCACAACGACAACACCGCCGGTCATGTATTCGCAGCAGTGGTCGCCCGTTCCTTCGATCACAGCATAAGCGCCTGAATTGCGAACCGCGAAGCGCTCACCCGCGATGCCGCGAAAATAGCACTCGCCAGAAATCGCACCGTAGAGCAGCGTATTACCGACGATGATGCTTTCCTCCGGCACGATACCGGAGACGGGGTCGGGTCGCACGATGATCTTGCCGCCAGACAAGCCTTTGCCAACATAGTCGTTGCCTTCACCGACCAGATCCATGGTCACGCCCTTGGCAACCCAAGCGCCAAAGCTCTGACCGGCAGTTCCATTGAACGTGAACCAGATCGTGTCGTCAGGCAGACCGGCATGGCCGTACTTCTTGGCAACCGCACCAGAAATCATCGCACCCGCGGTCCGGTCGGTATTGCCAATCTCCAACTCATGTTTGACCGGCGTCCCATTCTCCAAAGCAGGTTTGGCAAGCTCCAACAACTTGTTGTCGAGCACTTTCTCAAGACCGTGGTCTTGCGTCTCGGAATGGTAGATCCCGACATCTTCTGGGACGTCTGGTTTGTGGAATAGCTTTGTGAAGTCGAGACCGTTGGCTTTCCAGTGACTGATCGCCTGGGTCTTATCCAACATACCCGCCTGACCGACCATCTCATTGAAGGTGCGGAAGCCCATCGCAGCCATCAACTCACGAACTTCTTCAGCAACGAAGAAGAAGTAATTGATGACGTGCTCAGGTGCACCCTGGAATTTCGCACGCAGACGCGGATCCTGCGTCGCAATGCCAACTGGGCAGGTATTGAGGTGACACTTGCGCATCATGATGCAGCCAGCCGCAATCAACGGCGCGGTCGAGAAGCCAAATTCGTCAGCCCCCAACAACGCTCCTACGACAACATCCCGTCCGGTGCGCAAACCACCATCCACCTGAACAGCGATACGGCTACGTAGTCGGTTCCCAACAAGCGTCTGATGCGTTTCCGCGAGGCCGATTTCCCAAGGGCTACCGGCATGTTTGATCGAGGTGAGCGGAGAGGCACCCGTACCGCCTTCAAAACCTGAAATCGTCACATGGTCAGCGCGAGCCTTGGCAACGCCAGCTGCAACTGTACCAACACCAACTTCTGAAACCAGCTTGACCGAGATGTCGGCCGCCGGGTTGGTGTTCTTCAAATCAAAGATCAGCTGCGCCAGGTCTTCGATCGAGTAGATATCATGGTGCGGAGGCGGCGAGATGAGACCAACGCCCGGCGTCGAGTGGCGAACCTTCGCAATCACCTGATCCACTTTATGGCCCGGCAGCTGTCCGCCTTCACCAGGCTTAGCACCTTGCGCCATCTTAATCTGGATCATGTCGGAGTTGACGAGATACTCCGTCGTCACGCCGAAGCGACCTGACGCAACCTGCTTGATTGCCGAACGCATCGACGTGCCATCAGGCTCCGGTGTGAACCGGTCTGGCTCCTCACCACCCTCGCCCGTATTCGACTTACCGCCGATCTTATTCATGGCAACGGCAAGGGTCGTGTGCGCTTCTCGCGAAATCGAGCCAAAGCTCATGGCCCCGGTCGCAAAGCGCTGAACAATTTCAGAGGCTGGTTCCACTTCATCCAACGGCACCGGCTTGCGCCCGGTTTCTTCTGCCGGCTTGATGCGGAACAGGCCGCGCATGGTCATCAACTGCTCGGACTGATCATTCACCGCCTTCGCAAAGGCACGATACTTCTCCGGCAAGTTTCCACGCACAGCGTGCTGCAGGTCGGCAACCGTTTCAGGTCGCCAGGTATGAGCTTCTCCGCGAATACGGAAGGCATATTCGCCGCCCACATCGAGCATGTTTTTGAGAACAGGCGATTCACCGAAAGCCGCGACATGACGTTCGACCGTCTCGCGCGCGACTTCTTCAAGCCCAACGCCTTCAATTTGCGAATGCGTACCGGTGAAGTACTTCTCAACGAAGCTCGAACGCAACCCGACAGCATCAAAGATCTGAGCGCCGCAGTAGGACTGATAGGTCGAGATGCCCATCTTGGCCATGACCTTCAGCATCGCCTTACCCAGCGCTTTGATGTAATGCGCCTTGACCGTTTCCGCTGTCAGTCCTTCAGCGAGATCCGGCAACATCGCTTCCAGCGTCTCAAACGCCAGATAAGGGTTGATCGCCTCTGCACCGTAACCAGCAAGCGTACAGAACTGGTTCACCTCATGCGCCTCACCCGTCTCAACGACGAGACCGACGCGGGTGCGCAGTCCTTCGCGGATCAGGTGATGGTGCACGGCAGACGTTGCCAACAATGACGGTACCGGAATGCGGTCTGGACCCGTGGCACGGTCGGAAAGGATGATGATGTTGTATTCACCCGACAGAACGGCTTCTTCAGCTTCCGCGCAAGCACAATCGACGGCATTCTCCATACCCTCGATGCCACCTTCAGCCGGGTACGTGATGTCGATGGTGATGGATGCGAAGTTGTTGTCTTCCACCTCGCCGATTGAGCGGATGCGCTCCAGATCCCCATTGGTCAAAATCGGCTGGTCGACTTCAAGACGCTTCTGCTTCGACGTTCCCTCAAGGTCGAGAATGTTGGGCCGCGGACCAATGAACGACACCAGGCTCATCACCAGCTCTTCGCGGATAGAATCGATTGGTGGGTTCGTCACCTGCGCAAAGTTCTGCTTGAAGTAGGTGTGTAATAACTTGGAGCGCGAAGACAGCGCCGAAATCGGCGTATCCGTTCCCATCGATCCAATCGCTTCTTGACCGGTCTCCGCCATCGGCGACATCAGAAACTTAAGGCTCTCCTGCGTGTAGCCAAACGCCTGCTGCAAATCCAACAACGGAAGATTACCCCGCACCGAACGCTTGGAAACAGGCGGCAGCGGCAACTCGCCAACATGGATTTGTGAGCTTTGCAGCCAACGGTCGTAAGGATTACTTGCAGCGATCTCGGCCTTCAGCTCTTCGTCCGAAATAATGCAACCCTTCTCAAGGTCGATAAGGAGCATTTTTCCAGGCTGCAAACGCCACTTCTGGATGATGTCTTCTTCCTTAACCGGAAGCACGCCAGACTCAGACGACATGATCACGATGTCATCTTTAGTGACGAGATAACGCGCCGGGCGAAGACCGTTTCGGTCAAGCGTCGCGCCAATTTGCCGGCCATCGGTAAACGCAACCGCTGCCGGGCCATCCCATGGCTCCATCATCGCGGCGTGGTAGGCATAAAACGCGCGCCGTTCTGGATCCATTAGCGGGTTCCCTGCCCACGCTTCAGGAATAAGCATCATCGCGGCATGCGACAGAGAGTACCCACCCAGGGTCAAAAACTCGAGCGCGTTGTCAAAGCATGCGGTATCCGACTGACCGTCATAAGAGATCGGCCAGAGCTTAGGGAGGTCGTCACCAAACAACGGCGTCGAAACAGAGGCCTGCCGCGCCGCCATCCAGTTGACGTTGCCACGCAGCGTATTGATTTCACCGTTATGCGCCACCATGCGGAACGGATGCGCCAACGGCCACGATGGGAATGTGTTTGTTGAAAAGCGCTGGTGGACGAGCGCCAATGCGCTGGTAAAGCGCGGATCACTCAGGTCCTTGTAGTAGGCCTTCACCTGATAAGACAGGAACATGCCCTTATAGACAATCGTACGCGTCGAAAGCGAGACGGTGTAATGACCGATATTGCGGCCCTTATACTCAGCCCGAACGGCATTCGATACGCGCTTGCGAACAACGAACAGTTTGCGCTCGAAGGCATCCTGATCGCCTTGGAAATCGCCGCGACCAATGAACACCTGCTGATGCACGGGCTCGGTTTCGATCACCATCTTTGACAGCGATGAGTTGTCGACCGGAACCGTCCGCCAGCCGATTAGACGTAAACCTTCTTCAGCAGTGACACGCTTCCAGATTTGTTGACAGTTGTCGCGCAAGCGCTGGTCGCGCGGCATGAATACAAAGCCAGCCGCATAATTCCCTTCTTGCGGCAAAGGAAAACCAGCAACCTGACATTCCTGAGCCAGGAAAGCATGCGGGATCTGCATCAGGATACCCGCACCATCGCCCGCTAACGGGTCAGCGCCCACGGCACCGCGGTGCTCAAGGTTCTCCAGAATATGCAGCGCATTCTGCACGATCTTGTGCGATTTGCGCCCCTTCATGTCGGCGATAAATCCGACACCGCAGGCATCATATTCGCGATCTGGCTCAAACAAGCCCTGGGCGTTTGGGCGTCCAACTGGACGTTCCACAATACCAAGATCGAGAGACTTGCCGTTCGTTGTCATTTCCGAACCCTGTGCCGCTGGCTTTGCGCCAAATTTTCAAACCAATATGCACCCAAAACCCGCAAAGGCCCAAAAACCCCACCGGTTCTGAACGCAACATCGTCCCGTCGATCAATTGGATGCTTTCAAGCGAACCAAGACCAATGAGACCAAAACCTTATTTTCGCTCCGCCCATTTGAAGGCGGGCGTTCGCTTGATCGGCTTCCCATAACCAACGCGAGCACCAGCCCAATCACCGCACTTCGAGAAAAGCGGATGGTATCTACTGCAGCTGAAAGCGAACCTTGCCCTGCATGCAAAGCGGGGCGGTGCAAACGCTGCAGTCCTACCGAATTGGTCGAAGAAAGGACAGAGTTGCTGACCTTTCTTGCAATGTTGCAGATTTCGACCCGCGACACAAGAGCCTACCAAACTCAGCCTGAGCCAGGGCAAAACAAACGAAAAAGCAGCCGCAAACCCGAACAAGGCAGCGGCTGCAAGTCGATTAGAGACTAGGCAGTAAAAGGAGGAGTTTGAGTAGGTTAAGACTTATCGACAACCTGCTCGATCTGCGGCGCAGACCCTTGAGGCGTCGAGATTTCAACCATCCTCGGTTTCATCCGCTCAGGAACGTTTCGAACGAGGCCGATGTTGAGCAGACCATCCGTCAAAGCCGAATCTTTCACTTCGACATGATCGGCAAGCTGGAAGCGTCGCTCAAATGAACGGGTCGCAATCCCGCGATGCAGGTATTCGCGATCACCATCTTGGCCAGCTTTCTCGCCGCGGACCGTGAGAGTCTGCTCTTTGATTTCGACGCTTAGTTCGTCGCGGGAGAAACCCGCAACAGCCATTGTGATGCGGTATTCGTTCTCTCCAACACGCTCAATATTGTAGGGCGGAAAGGAATGATCATCGCCTGCAATATGATCGAGCATATTGACGAGGCGGTCAAAACCGACGGTGGAACGGTAAAGGGGGGCAAAATCGATGTGGCGCATGTACACATCCTCCTAGTGAAGCGATATGCGGTTTATGCCTGCCTTGGGCGATATTGCGGCTGCCCAACGGGCCAGGCGCTCAGTGCGCTCCCACTTCGTGGCAAGCGCTTTTAGATAGGTGGGAAGCAAATTGGGAGGTTCAAGTCCCACGGCGATTGGCAACCGCGAAAGGACCTAGATGGTCGCGCTGGCGGGCCAGCCGTCAAAGCGTGATCAGCAACAGTTTATGCAACGAGCTTGGTCACACCCAGATACGCATCAAAGGCAGCCCAGAAACGCTGCCGGAACACATCGCGTTCTTGCAGGATCTCATGCTGAGACCCCGGCACGAGGATCAAGTTGCCGAGCTTCAAACGAACGCCAAACTCTTCGATGGCACGCGTCGCAACGATACTGTCCTTTCCCGCTGCAAACAGCATAATCGGCACTTTCACATCGGGTGCAAAATCTGGATGCTGGATCTTGGCATTCGACCGGTACGCAGCCTTCAGCCATGACACCGTCGGCGCACCAAGCCCGAGTTCAGGCGCAACTTCCAAAACTGCTTTGTTGCGCGACCAGCGCTCACGGTCCGATGTCAACGGGTTCTTATCAAACCTGTCGGTTCCTTCCTGGTCATCGCCTCCGCCATAAACGTACGTAGTTCCAAAACCCGTCGCCGAGGCAACTTCCGCATAGATGTTTGCAACACGCTGCGGAAAGCCAATGCGTTCATCTGCGAATGCAATCATCGGTGCGGTGAGGATAATCCGGTCAAACCAAGACCCAGGCTTAGCGGCATGACGCAGCAGGATGTTTCCGCCCATCGAATGCCCCAAAGCAAAAAACGGCGGCGGGCAATCAGCAAGCACAATGTCTTTCATGAACCGCAGAACGTCATCTTCGTACTGCGTGAAATCTGTGATGTGGCCTTTTTTGTAGTTCGACAAGGCCCGCCACGAGCCGCCCTGTCCGCGCCAATCGAAAGTCGCCACAGCGAACCCCCGCCGTCTGAGATCGGCAACCGTCTCAAAATACTTTTCAATGAATTCGCCACGCCCTTGAAAAAGGCAGATCGTTCCGCGGCGAGGACCACGCGTTGCCTGCCAAATCGCGAAGCGTAAAGGGTTCCCGTCGAACCCCGGAAAAGTTCCGACAACGGGTCCGCTTGGTACGGGGTTTTTGGCAAGAGAAATCAGTTCATCCATAACGTTCATGCACCAACCACACCGCTTGATGCGCAATCCTCTGTAACAAGCCCGCCCCGGCAAACAAACAACACGAGGTGGGCACCTCTTGCGCCCCTAACTCGACAGGACTTTGACCGCGGCTTCATGCACCCGCGCATCACCTGCCGCAACAATATCTCCACCACCTGCAGCACAGCCCCCTGACCACGTTGTGATGACCCCACCTGCATTCTTAACGATCGGGATGAGCGCCGCGATATCGTAAGCATTCAATCCGCTTTCGACGATAAGATCGGAGCATCCCGCAGCCAGCATCCCGTAGGCATAACAGTCGCCACCATATCGCGTGGTCTTTGCGCGGCCCTTGATATCCTCAAACAACGGCCGATGCTCAGCGGAAAAGTAATCAGGATGGGTCGTCGATACGACTGCATCATCTAGACCTGCGCATGGCCGTGTCTTGAGCCTCTGAACGTTACCGTCAGGCCCACGCCACATCGCTGCAGACTGGTTGCTGAAAAACCGCTCGCGGGTAAACGGCTGATCCATCAGCCCCAGCACAGGCGAACCCTCATATGTGAGGCCAATCAGCGTGCCCCACATCGGCCATCCCATGATGAACGCGGCAGTCCCATCAATTGGGTCGATGATCCATTGATATTGCGATTGCGGATTTGTTGCGCCGTATTCTTCTCCAAATACGCCATGCTCGGGAAAGACCTCCGACAGCTTGGCGCGGATGGCTTCCTCCGCCTCCCGGTCTGCCACCGTCACTGGATTAAACGGGCCCTGAGCGCTCACCTGCCCGTCATCGCACTTGTTCTCAACGCCAAAGTCCGATCGAAACCACCGACTCGTTTTAACAGCCGCCGAATCAGCCATCTCCTGCGCCACGGCTTCCAATTGCTCTAATTCATGACTGGTGGGTGACATGCTTTGTGACATTTTTGTCAAGTTAATCACTTTTCGCTATCGCACAACGGGCTGACCTAAAGCACTATATGGCAGTAATCTAACCCGCCCTGACCTGTGTAAACCTCAGGCAAATTGCAAACCCCATGGCCTAAAGTACACCCAGATATGGGGCTTTCCACGGGATTTCATCCTCAACAATCGACTTTTCATCAATTGCAGAAAGCGGCGAATAACATCAAATTATTTCTCGTGGTGCAGCACAGCTGTTTGCAGCGCCATGGCCTGATAGATCGGGCGTTTCCTCCCTGGACTTGGGCTGTTCCTTGCGGACGGCCCTCTTTTTTCGATAACCAACCAATCGACTCCCCTTGAAAAGCCGAATTTGGCTGGACCGGGTCTGACGCTGCGCGCCAACTTCGTGATGCAGCGTCCGTTGAAACAGCGTGTCCGACACAAATCCCGGTAAGACGTTCCGCGCACCCGCGCCCGTGCTTGTATCGGGCGCCACCATACAAGCCAGATTCAGCAAAATTCCGAGCCAAAAGCTCCAGATTTGAGCGAGACCGACAAAAATATGCACATCCCACAAGAAAAATTTCATATTTATTTTTATTGAATATCAAAAGGTTAGGCGGGTTGAGCACCAATTGCAGAGCAGCCCTGCAAAAAACGCATTTGCAATTTGTGCGGCGCAACCCTTAATGTTGCATTGCGACATCGACAAGCTTGCTTGTTCGTCGCAGCCCTCCTTGGGCGTTTCCTCCCTAGACTTGGGCCGTTCGTACGCAGAACGGCCCCTTTTCTTTTCCAGCATTCAGATACCGAGAAACCGGCGCTGATCCGCGCGGAGTTGCTGGCATATCTGCATTCAGGGTGAAGCAATCGGAACCAGCGCAATAGGATGCAATCCGGAATTCACTCAGCCGCTGCCGCCCGGTCGAACTGTCCAGGAAGATCTTGAGCCAAACCGGCTACCACCTGCTCAATGTCGTGGAGCACTTGCTGATAACCTGAGTTGGGTTCCAGCGTATCTTCATTGAGATACAGCCCACGATTGATTTCAATCTGCAGCGCATCAACCCCCGAAGTCGGCCGCCCGTAGTGCTCAGTGATAAAACCACCTGCGTAGGGCCGATTAACATGCACCGCGTACCCTCGGTCGCTGAAAGCCCGCTGCACAAACGCCGTCAATAAGCTATCGCAAGCCGTACCGAACCGGTCACCCAAGACAATATCCGGCCGCTGCCGGCGTTCGGACGACATGCTATTCGATGGCATCGAATGGCAGTCGATCAAAACTGCATAACCAAACCGGTCACGGGTCCGCTGTATGAGACCGTCTAACGCAGCATGAAATGGCAGATAGAGACCTTTTATCCGTTCGAGGGCCGCATCAAGAGTCGGAACATCCCGATAGATCTCTGTCCCATCCCCAACAATTCGCGCAATTGTCCCGAGGCCACCGATTACGCGGGTGGTGTGTGGATTCGCATACTCCGGCAGAGGTTCGCAAAACAGTACCGGATCAAGTTCATAAGGCTCTCGGTTAACGTCGAGATAGGCCCTCGGAAACAGCGCGGCAATCAGTGGAGCGCCGTAGGCTGGGACGCAACCGAACAGATGGTCGACATAACAGTCTTCTGAGCGACGTAACGTGTGCGCATCAAGCTGCGCAGATTCCAGGAAATAACCTGGATAGATCCGGCCCGAATGCGGCGAACAAAACACCAAAGGCGACGAATGGCGTTCCGGCTCGAAGATACTGAAGGGGGGCGTTAACTCCGCCTTTATGGCAGCACGTTCCCTGGCGGGCATAAGTCTCCGGTCCCCTTCAATAACGCGATCTTGGATGATCTGCTCTCGACGAATTCACGACCGCCACTCTGCCAAGCAAGCCGGTCATTGTCCATAATTGAGCGCAACGCTGACGTGTATAGATGCAAGGGCCAATCGGCACCGCAAAAAGCAACCCGCATCGTCAGAAGGAGCCGTCATCTAAAGGTTGAAGAGCGCTACGATTGGTAAGCCTAAGTTATCCTCAACGAATTCCTCTTGTCTCAATCTCAACCTTACCTTTACCAAACTGGCGTCAAGTTGTTCTCGAAAAGCTATGTTGGTCTTCAATTGACTGTGCCGCCGCGTGCACCGCCAAAACGGTTGCACTATGCCCCCGGTTAGGCTGGGGTTAATCCAACGCAGTAAACCCAATGTCACTTTGAGGTATGCTGTGCCAACTTCGCCCGAGAGCAGACGAAACAAATGACAGCAAAGCAAACGCTTCTCGCCATGCGCCGCATTCTACTCGCCGAAGATGATGAATCGATGCGTAGCTTCCTAGAACGCGCATTGATGCGGGCAGGCTACGAAGTCGTTTCCTTCAACAATGGCGTAGAGGCCTTTAATCGCCTGAAGGAAGAACCATTTTCGCTGCTGCTGACCGATATCGTAATGCCGCAAATGGACGGAATCGAGCTCGCCCGTCGCGCCAGCGAAATCGATCCCGAACTGAAAATCATGTTCATTACAGGCTTTGCCGCCGTCACACTGAACAACGCATCTGAAGCTCCAAACGACGCACGTGTTCTTTCCAAACCATTCCACCTCAAAGATCTGGTCGACGAGGTTGAACGTCTCCTCGAAGCTTGAGGCGAAAGAGCAACCATCCGGAAGCACGCGGCTAGCAATGCCACCCCGGCGGCGTGTGCCACCATCCACGACGAAAGCACAGCTGTTCGACAACGTCGGGCAGCTTTTTTTTGCAACTCCAAAAACGGTTCGCGGATACAATTCCGAACTCGAAGTCGGCTGCCACCTGTGTGACGCATCCCAGGTTGCAGAAACATATTCACTGAGGCTTTCTGGTCCTAGCGCTGCCACGCGCAATGGCGCAAAGTCACAACCTACAGTGATTATTAGTCTGGGTGACTTCGATGCTGAAAAAGACGATTGCCATCGCGCTCGCTACCAGCCTTGCGTTTTCGCTAGCAGCACCAACTGCATTTGCCGCCGCGGAAGGCGAAGCCCGCTCGAAAAAGTCGTGGCCCAAACCAACACGTAAGGTGCGTCCTGGCGAGAAGCTCTGTCGCTATAAGTTCTCCGACGGTGAGCGCACCGTGTGGATTTGCGATAAGGCCGTGCCATGCTGCGAGTGGGAAGCCATCGGCAATTACGTCAAGTGCGGCACGACGTTCTCAGGCTGCCTATAGGCGATCAAACATTTTGGAAGGTTCGCTCTAAAAACCCACCGAAAGACCCGCACCCCCGCGTCGGGGAGGGAGGTGTGTGGCGGTGCGAAAGCACGAGCCTTTCAGTGGTAGGCCTGCCTCGCTTCAACGGCTCGGAGAAGCGAGGCAGACCGTGGGTACGAACGGATCAGGAGCGGGGACCTTCACCGTTCGTCAGGAACGAGCTTCGTTGGAAGCTCGTCCAAGCCCGGCGTGATCGGGCATCACTAAGGCAAGCGGTGTCACCCAGCATCAAAACGATGACGCCGTATGCCTTTAGATTGCGCTTTTCAGTCGGGCTAAAGCGGCGCTAACACAACGCAGACTTACAAGCCTCGGCCGAACTCACGGATAATGTTGGGAGGACGCGATCCAGCTCGGGCACGACGGTACTGAGGGGCCGGATGGCGAAATGGCGCTGGTGTTTTGGAAGCTCTCTGTCGCTTTGCTTTTCCCCCTGCAAAGCGCTTAGAAGTTGATCCCTTGCGAAACTTGCCAAACTCTTTCGAGACGTTGGCTCGTTCTGATGGGCCTATTATCATTAACAACCGGCGGCAAAAACAAGACGAGAAGGAGTCGGAACCATGGCGGCTGCCAGGATCCGGTAAGATATCGAAACGGAATTGAAACAGAATTCACGCTTTGCGTGGAAAAACATTATGCTCATCTTGGAACAAATCTACAAGCGAGCATCTGTTAATTCATATAGAGTTTTGTGGCACAACAAACCACGCGCAGCAATGCCTCAAACTTCGAAAGCCCCCTTGCTGTGACCTCTCACACACACACCCTTTCTGAGGACCTGGACAAGCAGCCCAAACTCTCTTCGAAGCACCGATTGAAAAATCCACCAGCGTAGGGCGTGGACATCCCAAGAAACCCCAACCCGATGATCTAGCCGACCAGAGCCAATCAAAAAAACATGTCCGAAGAAACGGTCGTTCGAATAAGTCGCTGCGAGTTGTCTCGCTCCCCAAACACTTGGCAATACGCCGAGCATAATCGCGAGCACATTTCCGCCCACTGGAAGAAGCGGCATGCCGAAAACCCTGCCTTCTTCAATGGCCGTTTGTTTGTGA
Source organism: Filomicrobium sp. (assembly GCA_040219445.1). Lineage (GTDB taxonomy): Bacteria > Pseudomonadota > Alphaproteobacteria > Rhizobiales > Hyphomicrobiaceae > Filomicrobium. The sequence goes on from JAVJSM010000004.1 coordinate 877,069, forward strand.
TGGAGCCGCCAACAATCACCGACAAGGTGCTGACTGCCAGATTTGTCGAAACCGATTTCGCATCCATGTTGTGGTGGAAGGAAACCGGATACCCAGATGACAGCATGTACGACGGCTTCGGCTCGGCCATGATCCGCGCGTCCGGCGGCGAAGTACTTCTGGCCCGGCAAAGACCCGGCAACGTCAACGCCGGCAAGCTCTACATGCCTGGAGGTTTCATCGATCTGCGCGACATAACAAGTGACGGTCAGATCGACATCGAAGCAAGCATCGCGAGAGAGCTTGAGGAAGAGACGGGTCTGCCAGCTTCGGAATTCGAGCGCGTCCCCGGCTTCATCGTCACCCGATCGGGGCCATTGGTTTCGATGGCAATCGAGTATCGCTCGGACAAAGCGGCCAATGTCCTCAGAGACACGCTGATGGCAAACCTGGCCAGACAAGACGATCCGGAACTGAGCGAGTTCGTTATCTTCGATGCGCCGCCATGCGCTGAGCAAAACCCAGATGTAATTCCCTTTGCGCGCCGCGCTGTTGAAGCCGTAATGGGCGGTTTATAAGTGGCATGCACGTTATTGAGTGCCCACGCCAACGAACCTGCTTGACCTCTCCGAAGAAAGAGGCAGAGTGCGCGCCGGTTCAGTCTAATCGTCCCCGGCAACCCAAAGCTTTCAGGTGTCACCTCTAAGATGCGGCTTGATTTCCACACCCTCGACGTCTTCACAACAACGCGTTTTGGCGGCAACCCGCTCGCCGTCGTCCTGGACGCTGACGACCTCGACACCCAGCGCATGCAGACCATCGCGCGCGAATTCAACTTGTCGGAGACGGTGTTCGTAAAAGCTCCGTCAAACCCAGCGCACTCAGCATCAGTCCGTATTTTCACACCTGCAGAAGAACTCGCTTTCGCCGGACATCCAACCGTCGGCACAGCAATCCTGCTTGCACGCAAAAAAGTCGGCGAAGCCGCCACCGAACAGGACGCCATTGTCACCCTGGAACAGAAGATCGGCGTGGTCCGTGTAGGCGTACGCTTGCGCCCCGATGAAGCCGGTTTTGCAGAATTCGATGCACCTAAGCCTCCCAAAGACGCTGGTGCCCTACCACCAATTGAAAAGCTTGCAGCTGGAATTGGCCTCATCCCAAATGAAATTGGTTTTGAGAACCACAGACCCCGCTGCTTTGCAGCCGGGCCGGCTTTCGCGATGCTGCCAATCTCAACCTTTGAGGCGATCACAAAGGCACGCATCGTCCAACCACATTGGGAAGCTGCCTTCGAAGAGCAGGGCATCGTCGGCGCATATCTTTATACGCGCCAGTGCGTCCACACGAAATCAGCCTTCCACACGCGCATGTTCGCACCCTCCATGGGAGTGCCGGAAGATCCCGCTACTGGAGCTGCCGCGATTTGCCTGGCCGGCGCGATCCACCAATTCGACGATTTTCCCGACGGCAATCACAAACGAACGTTGGAACAGGGCTATGCCATGAACCGCCCCAGCAACATCGTCGTAACCAGCGTTGTACGTGGCGGAGAGTTAGAGACCGTCCGAATTGGCGGTCATGCTGTCCAGGTCTGCGAAGGCAAGATCGAAGTCTAATCCAGGTGAGCCGCAGCAGCGTTTCATCACTGTATGAGCCAACTCAGCGTCAGTTTTGGCCCATATCAGTGCTATTCCATCGGTTCTTGCGGCTTTCCGCTAGGAGATTAACCCCCAACGCTTGCAATTTCTTCACGCCTTTGCCTTATTGTCGGACTGTTTACATCGACCCACAGCCGGTTGACCCATCGAGGAGCGCTGCACCGCAAATGTGCCAGCCATTCGAAATTCAAGGTTCACAAGCACCCGCGCCGATCCAGGCGACCGGGTCGATGACCGCTGGCAATACTCTACTGCCCACCCTGCTCCTTAGCTGCCCCTGAGCACATTCAGGGGGCTCCGTTGACGCGAGAGCCAGGCTCAGGGGACGCAATTCGCCAAGGTAGCAAACAGATTTCCGCTCTGCCGCTCACGTGTAGCCGGAGCCGAGACCCGAAGGGCAAACAGAGATGACCACGCAACCAGAAACCAAATCCGAATCCAAAGAACGCGTCTTGATCTTCGACACGACGCTGCGCGACGGCGAGCAGTGCCCGGGCGCAACCATGACGTTCGAAGAAAAGATGGAAGTCGCCGACTTCCTCGACCAAATGGGCGTCGACATCATCGAAGCGGGCTTTCCGATCGCATCTGATGGTGATTTTGACGCCGTCTCGGCCATTGCTGAACGCGTAAAAAATGCCTCCGTCGCAGGCCTGGCGCGAGCCGGAGACAAAGACATCGATCGCGCCGGCGAAGCTGTCGGTAAGGCTGTCAAACCGCGCATCCATACCTTCATTTCGACGTCACCCGTCCACATGAAGTACAAGCTGAAAAAGGAACCGGCCGAGGTCCTCGATCTGGTTACACGGTCGGTGTCACGCGCTCGCAATCTGGTGGATGATGTCGAATGGTCCGCCGAGGATGGTACACGTACCGAAATCGACTTCCTGTGCCAGTGCGTGGAAGCCGCCATCAACGCCGGCGCAACAACGATCAACATACCCGACACGGTCGGCTATACGGTCCCAGAAGAGTACTTCGCGTTGATCGCCACTCTGCGAGACCGCGTCCCTAACGCCGACAAAGCAATCTTCTCCGCCCACTGCCACGACGACCTGGGTATGGCGGTCGCCAACTCGCTGGCGGGTATTCGCGCGGGCATTCGTCAGGTGGAATGCACCATCAACGGCATCGGCGAACGTGCCGGCAACGCATCTCTCGAAGAGATCGTCATGGCGATCTCAACCCGCGGCGATGTGCTGCCCTACGAAACCGGCGTCAACACAAAGATGCTGTCCCGCGCTTCGCGTTTGGTATCTGCCGTCACCAACTTCCCAGTGCAGTACAACAAAGCAATCGTCGGCCGAAACGCGTTCGCGCATGAGAGTGGCATCCACCAGGACGGTATGCTGAAGCACACCCAGACCTACGAGATCATGACGCCAGAGTCGGTCGGCGTCAGTAAAACCTCACTCGTGATGGGCAAACATTCCGGCCGAGCAGCATTCCGCACTAAGCTGAAAGACCTGGGCTACGAACTGGGTGAAAATCAGCTGGAAGACGCTTTCACCCGCTTCAAAGCTTTGGCTGACCGCAAAAAGCACGTCTACGATGAAGACATCGAAGCCCTGGTTGACGAAGGCATCGCCCACATGCACGACCGCACCAAGGTCGTCGCGCTGACGGTGATTGCTGGCACCATGGGCCCTCAAACTGCAACGCTGACGCTCGATATGGAAGGCGACCACGTCACGGTGCAAGCCTCCGGCAACGGCCCGGTCGATGCCACCTTCAACGCCATCAAGCAATTGATGCCCCACAACGGCACCCTGGCGCTCTATCAGGTCCACGCCGTAACCCAGGGCACGGATGCCCAGGCCGAAGTCTCCGTCCGGCTTGAGGATGAAGCTGGCCGCACCGTAACTGGCCGAGGCGCTGATACAGATACCCTGGTCGCCTCTGCGCGGGCCTATGTGGCAGCCGTCAACAAACTGATGGTCAAAAAAGAAAAGACGACGCAAGCACAAGCAGCCATATAAGCAAAGGCGTTGTCCCACACGATCGCTACACTGGCGCCTCCTGCCAGTGTAGCTTCCTTCGCAAACCTGCAAGCAAGGTCAGCCAAAACATGTCGCCACCACGTGTGGCTCGAAACGACCGTGACGAGGACTTGGGGTGGCCCGCGTATTCTCTGACGACATCGCCATAGACCTCGGCACCGTTAACACACTCGTGCATGTTGTCGGCCGCGGCATTATTCTGGACGAACCTTCTGCAGTTGCCGTCCGCAACGTTGCAGGATCACGCGATGTCATCGCCGTCGGACTAAAAGCGCAAGCCATGCTCGGACGCACACCCGATAGCATGGAACTGATCCGCCCATTGCGGGATGGCGTCATCGCGGACTTTATCGCCACCGAAGAAATGCTGCGCCAATTCATCAAGCGCGCCAAATCGAAGTTCGGTTTTCTCAGACCGAGAATCCTAATCTGCGTCCCGGCAAGCGCCACACCCGTCGAACGCCGTGCGGTTTATGAGACCGCCGTCTCATCAGGTTCGCGCCGTGTATTTCTCGTTGAAGAACCCGTCGCTGCCGCTATTGGCGCAGGGATGCCGGTCGATGAACCACTTGGCTCAATGGTGATCGATATCGGAGGCGGCACAACAGACATCGCAATCCTGTCTCTCGGCGGCGTCCTCCAGGCCCGCTCTTTGCGCTGCGCGGGCAACGCGTTCGACGAAGCCATCATCCGCTACATCCGCCGCCGCCACCAATTACTCATCGGCGAAGCCAACGCCGAACGTATAAAAATCGATGCTGGTAGCGCAATCGTTGGGGCAGACAGCCGCGATATCGACATCCACATCCGCGGTCGCGACCTGCGCCAAGGACGCCCTAAGAGCATCGTCCTAACGCCCAGCGACATCGCTGAAGCTCTCGATGGCCCGATCGATCTGATGGCCGACTTCATCCAACGCTCACTCGAAGATCTGCCGCCCGACATCTCGGCTGACATTTGCGAACGCGGCATATACTTAACGGGCGGCGGTGCTCTAATCGACGGCCTCGACAAAGAGCTGGAACGCCGCATCGGAGTAAAATTCACCGTGCCCGAACGCCCGATGCACTGCGTCATCCGTGGCTCTGCGACCATTTTAGAGCAGTTGGACAAGCGTCAACACTTGCTATTGACCCCTTGAAAACATTAACCTTTTCGCCCGGCCGATTGCGCTCTATACTGGCTCTCACGGGTCCAGCCGGACACCAGCCACTGCCGCTCGCGGACAAGATAGAGGAAGCGGCAATACAATACTGCAGCTGAACAACTGCCCGGCATGAGACCCAGCGTTTTGGACGGGATGCGTTACTGGTATATGAGTTTGTGGGCTCCAAAGCGCCGCTTGCTTGGCAGGGCACGACGCCAACAGCAAACGCGGCACCGGCTCTTGATGGGTGCAACAGGCCTACTGCTGTGCGGAGGCGTGTTAATCGCCGCAGATCAACTCTATCCTGCCGAAGTCGCGGACGCGCGCACGCGCCTCGCCGGACCGGTCTCCGCAATCTTGAATACGCTGCAAGTCCCAGTCGCATGGCTACACGGGATTGGCAAACATTATCAAAACCTCGTCGGTCTCGAAGATGAGCTAAAAGCGCTACGCGCAGAAAACAAAGAACTGCGCGCATGGAAGTGGCGAGCAATCGACCTCGAACGACGCCTCGCTGATCTGAGCAAACTGAACCGCGTCGTCGGCAAAGCCGAGTTCGGAATTGTCAGCTCTGAACTGCGCTCGCGTTCGCTGGGACGCATGAACCGCACCGCATTAGTTGGCGCAGGGCAAGCATCGGGCGTACAAGCCTCTGCAGCCGTGATCAACGCGCAGGGCGTTGTCGGTGTCACTTATGAAGTTGGCCATCGAACGTCCCGCGTTCGCTACATCACGGACCCCAAATCACAGCATCTCGTCAGCATCGGTCCACGTCGCGTATTGGCGATGGCACTCGGAGACGGCTCACGCTATCTCAGCTTGCAAGTTGACGATGTCACCTACGACTTTGCCATCGGCGACGAAGTGATAACCGCGGGTGAGACCAACCGTTTGCCGCGCGGCCTTCGCATTGGACGCATCGTGCAAAAACGCGACGGACTGCGCATTGAACCCTATGTCGACTTCAACAGGCTCGAGTTTGTCAGCATCCTAGTGCCAGACGACTCCGACACACCAAGCTCCCCTGCTGCACGTGCCAAAACCAACAACTCCCTTACAGCCAGCTATTCAGGCGACCGGCCGCTCATCACCGCCACTGGCGGAAAAGCCAAAACGTCACCAGAAAGTACGGCACGAAACATCGACGCAGCCACGCCGTCCAAGGCCCGCGTCCCATGATCAGGAATGCCATCACAGCCTTGCTGCCAATCGCAATTATTGGCCTCCTCACGGCAACTGCCGCTACGACATGGCTCTCGCATGCACCGTCTTCGCTCGCGCTAGCGCTGCTCCCGGCGGCGGCGTTGCATTTTTGGGCGCTACGTCATCCCCAGCTGATACCTGGCCTCGCCGTTCTCTTCAGCGGTCTAGCGATAGATATCGTCTTTGCAGGACCGATGGGTCTTTGGACGACGGTCTACGCGTCGGCTTGGCTGATCGGACTACTTCAGCGCCCATCCGCAGAACACAGCTGGCTCTTAAGCCGTTGGGGTATGTTTGCGATTGCCATGACCGGATGCATTGTAGTGCTGGCGGGACTTGGTGAAGCTCTCAGCGCCCCGCCAGGAACACTTATCGATCACCTGCTCGCGCTAACCATACTGATCGCCGGCTATCCGCTGTTCGCTGCCCTTATGCGGTTATTTGAACCGCACACATCAGCCGACCGCTTCAGCCCACAAAATGGCTGACGGCTGCATCGCCGAATTAACGTAAAAAAGCTCAGCCCAAGTATATTCAGCATAACGCGCTAGAATTGCAGATCGAGTTTCTGCAAAGTACCGGCGCAATAACAACGACAATTTCGGCTAGCATCCACCGCAAACAGGAGTGAGAAGCTTGTTGGGCATGAGAGCAATTTTTCTGTTTGTTTTTTTGTGCGCTTTGCCGTCGGCCACATGGTCGCAATCGACTTTCAAAAGAGCCTATTTCCAAACCTGCATGCCCGGATGCGAAAAGAGGTCCGACCTTCGCGCCCGGGTCGTAAAACAGATGCGCGCCACAAAGCAAAACGTTTCAACCGCGCAAGCTGCGAGGCGCCTTCGTTCTGCCTGCACCTCTTATTGTGGCTGCCGATTGTCTGGCATGAGAAACGCCATGACCCAGCACGACTTCGCCGCAACCATATTTAGCCTCCCACGACTATCGAGATGGTTAGCCAGTCCAAAGGCAAAACGCATCGACCAGAAATGCACATATGATCACTTGGAGTTCCCATTCGAAATCCAACGACCAGTATCCGACTTCTGTCGAAAAAATCAGCCTCGCGGCAAACTCGGTACGCGTGAATTACTCGCTCAAAACAAATACTATCGCCATATCCTCGCGAATTATCGCATGCCGTCGCTGCCTAGAAACCAAGATCGTCACGGCATAGACACGGCATCGCGCCTGGCGTTCGGCTTAACGTATGACGAGTCAAACCGCTCGTCGGCATCACGAAAATTCGGGCTGGCGCGGGGCCAAGGCGTACAGGTCACAAGTTCCAGGCTGTCATCAATCCCGGAGTATTCGATCATCCTGGAGGTCGACAACAAACCAATCCGAGGCGGCGCGAAACAGCTACAGGGCATACTCGCTAGCAAGCCAATTGGCAGTGAGTTCAAAGTCTGCGGACTGAGGCATGCATCTCTAGACGGCAAGAGCACGTGGAAACAGGAATTCACAGCAACGATCAAATCAGGAGAACCGGTCGTAAAGCTGCAAACGAAACCTCGCCGTCCCGGGCCATCGCCTGCTGAGCGAGCAAAAAACAGACGTGAACGCGCACGCGCAAAAGAACAAGAGCAACTCGCGTGGCTGTCAGGACGTTGGAAAGCCCAATTCCATTGTCCAGACACTCAAGGAACGGTCTATTTGGACCTATCGGGCAAGTCCGCCCGCTTGCTTGAGGGTAGCATGAGCGTCGTTGCAAATGACGGCAGTAAACTCACCGGCAAGGTCAGAGGCAGGCTGAAGTCGAAAACAGACCGGTTCACATTAGCCTGGTATGGCAACCCAGTAGGAGTACGGCGGTTACCCAAGCCCTATTCGGGCCTCTTGCGGTTAAAGGGGCGCAAAAAAGTTATCTGGCTGACATACACCCAAAAATGCGCCAAGGACGGCGGAATACATATCACCGCAGCACGTTACTAGTCTTCACAAAGCAACATACGATCGCGATGATCAAACGGCCGGCAACCCATATGGCCGGAGTACTACTGCTCAAGCTCCGCCAGAGAAATCTGGACGGCCAACTAACCCAGCACCGTCACTGTCACGTGCTGCGCATCGCCCGACGTCGCGCCTTGCGCGTCGGTCACCTTCGTATCGAACCCTGCAGCAGGTGCGCTTGAGCCGTCATGCACAAACATCACCTGGCCGTTTTCCAAATCAGCTTGCGTGAAAGCGGTGACGGCGATGCCCGGTGCCGACATTAGCGAAACAAATCCGTTCAAAGGATTGCTGACAGCGAAAGCCAAGTCCTTCGCATCGTCATCAGGATCAAGTGCATTGAGATCCTCGGTCGTAATCCGAACACGCGCACCGCGCTGGACGGAGAGATTAAAATCGCCAGCCAGATGGGGCGGAACGTTGCGCAACGTTGCGCTCAGAATACCGCCCTGCTCCATGGCAATGCGGCCATACTCGACATCGCCAGTAACGGAACCCGTGTCTCCGATATGGATAAGCTCGCGGATACGGATATCGCCTTGCACCGAACCGAGCACCTCGGCGTTCTGCGCTTTCAGCGCACCGTAAACTTCGCCGGTTTTGCTGATCGTTACCATTTCCGCGTTGACGTTCCCCTGGACGCGGCCGTTGACCTCAACCTGCCCCTTGGAAACCAAATCACCTTCGATGACCAAATCCGACATCAAGACACTTTTGCCGTTTGCAACGCCCATGACCTACTCCCAACGCAAAACACTCAAAGGCAACTTGCCCGCCTAATCGCTGACACCGTCGACAAAAATAGGCAAAAACCACCCCAGATCAAAACGGTCCCAACAGGTGAGAACTAGGTAGGCACGGGGTGTGTCAATTCCGTGATGGGTCTAGGCCACACAGGCAAGAATGGCAAATCATTAGCCAAGATGGAGTTACTGCGCATCAGTCAAGTATCTCAGGACAGGGCGACTTCTTTCGCGCCCCAGGCACTAAGCAGCTGTCGATTTCATGCGCTCATAACCCGCCATCGCAGCCGTTCGTGCCTCGGCATGATCAACCATCGGCGATGGGTAACTCTCACCCAAAACAACCCCGGCACGTTCCAGCTCTTCACTAGGAGCCTCAAATGGAGCATGTAGATATTTGTCGGAAAGATCGGCCAGCTCAGGGCACCACCGGCGAACATAGTGACCATTGGGGTCAAACTTCCGGCCCTGCGTGATTGGATTGAATATCCTGAAGTAAGGAGCTGCATCCGCACCGCTGCCAGCAACCCACTGCCAACTCGCAGCATTGTTCGCAAGATCGGCATCAACAAGCGTGTCCCAAAACCACGCCTCACCTTCGCGCCAATGGATCCGCAAATCCTTGATGAGAAAGCTAGCGACAATCATGCGCACGCGGTTATGCATGTAACCTGTCGCCCATAGCTCTCGAAGCCCAGCATCAACAATCGGGAAGCCCGTCCGCCCGCGCTGCCAATCCTTCAATCCTTCCGTCGTTTTCGCCCATGGGAATTCGTCAAACTCAGGACGCCAGTTCTGTGACGCAAGTTTTGGGAAATGATAGAGCAGGTGATAAGCGAACTCCCGCCAACCGATTTCTGACAAGAATTTCTCAGCATCTTTGCGTACACCACTTTGCGCCTCGACATGGTGCATTACCTGAGACCAAATCTGGCGTGGAGAAATCTCCCCGAAATGCAAGTGCGGAGACAACCGCGAAACGTTCTCAAGATCAGGACGGTTGCGCAACTCGCCATAGCCCTTGAGGCCGTGCTCAAGAAACCAGTCCAGACGCTGTCTTGCACCAGCTTCTCCAGGCTGCCATTCAGCTTCGAACCCCATTGCCCAATTTGGTCGCTGAGGTAACAAACCCCAATCTTCTATGGCATCGCCAATGCCGTCTGGAGACTCAAGAGTGACTGTCGGCATCGACACCGGCGCAGCAATTGACAGCTTCAGGCAAGCCCGCCAAAACGCGGAATAGACCTTGTACGGCAGCCCGCCCTGGGTCTCGACCTCCCACGGCTCGAACAACAAACTTCCATTGAAGCTCGCCACCTCGAACCCGCTGTCGGATAATTTAGCTTTAAGAGCGGTGTCTCGCTTAACCGCGTAGGGCTCGTAGCAACGGTTCCAGCACACCGCATCCGCACCGACCCGCTCAGCAACCTTCGGAACCAACTCCAACGGATTGCCTCGCAACAACACGAGCCTTCCAAGCGACCGCTCCAGTTGCGTCAGACTATGATGCAGCCACCACCGCGACGCGGCACCAATTGGACGCCCCTCGGGTTCGGGCGTTTCATCCAACACGTAAAGACCGACAACTTTTCCGCGCTCGGCCGCGTGGGCCAACGCCGGGTTATCTTCAATCCTCAAGTCTTGACGGAACCAGACCAAACTCGTCATCGGTGTTCATCTCGCACGTTGCCTCGCCCACATTACGCTCGCGAGAACCGCCCAGATCAACACGTAGCCGGGGTCGAATTCGCCCCCCAAGCAACCCCAGGCCAATTCCTGCCGCGACCCGACTTGCACAATGTCAGAAAACCGCCATTTATCCGTGCATTCTTTAACCGCGTCGACGGTTACACCAAACACGCCGCGCCCCTCCAACAAAATTTCGGGTGATTAGCTCAGTTGGTAGAGCAGCCGACTCTTAATCGGCCGGTCCGGAGTTCGAGTCTCCGATCACCCACCATTTTCCTTTGCGCGCAGCCGCCACACCAACCCTGCGCGCGTTGGCTCCGGCTCGAGGCTATGCCTCTCTCCCCCAACCAACAATCTTGTAGAAGTCCTTCGAACTTTCGTAGCTGATGATGTGCCCGTTGCGGGCCAAATGCACCCGCTCGCCTCTCAAATTATACCGGCCTTGGAAAGTTGTTCAGCCACCCAAAGCAAAGCCCAGAGAACGACGAGGATAATCGGAACTGCAAGAAGCCGCTTCAAATCGTCATTCACAAGTAGACTCCACGTAAAGATTTCGGCCACATCGACGTGATGCCTACCACATCATCACGGCGATGGCCGAAGCGATGCAGCCAATCCCACCATTCCAGATATGAAACAACCGGCGCGCCCATTACAAGAACACGCCGGTTGTCTTTATTCGATCAGCAATGAACCCCTAGAACGGGTTGTTTTCCGACTGGCCCCGGCTTGCGAAGAACTCCTTCGTCACCGCAAACACCACCGGGCTAAGCAACAACAACGCGATCAGGTTCGGGATCGCCATCAGCGCATTCAACGTGTCGGCAAGCAACCAGACAAATCCCAGTTTCAACGTTGCGCCAACAAACGCCGCGATCGACCACACAATCCGGAACGGCATGATGATGCTGGTTCCGAACAAGAACTCCAGTGAGCGCTCACAGTAATAGCTCCAACCAAGAACCGTGGTGAATGCGAAGATCGACAGCGCAATTGCCACCACATATGCGCCATAGCCTGGCATCGCACTCTCAAACGCCTTCGAGGTGAGTTCGGCACCCGTCGCGCCACTCGTCCAAGCACCGCTCGCGATGATCGCAAGACCTGTAATCGTACACACAATGATGGTGTCGATGAACGTGCCGAGCATTGCAACCATACCCTGGCTCACAGGCCCTCGAGTTTGGGCCGCCGCATGCGCGATTGGTGCAGAACCAAGCCCTGCCTCGTTGGAGAAAATACCACGGGCGACACCAAAGCGGATTGCGGCCCAGACTGCTGCTCCAGCGAAACCACCCGTCGCCGCAACCGGCGTAAAGGCGTGCGTGAAGATCAGCCCGAAGGCATTAGGGATCTGGTCTGCGTTGAGGACAAGAACAACAAGGCCAGCCAGAATGTAGGCGACGGCCATGAAAGGCACGAGGCGCTCCGCAACCGCAGCAATACGCTCAATCCCGCCGAGAATGACGGCGGCCACCAAAACAGCAACCGTCATACCTGTAATCCATTCAGGCACGCCGAAGCTCGTCTGCATCGCCTGAGCGATGGAGTTGGTCTGAACCATGTTACCGATGCCAAAACCGGCAATACCAGCGAACAGAGCAAACAGCACAGCAAGCCAACCCCAGCCTGCACCGAGGCCATTCTTGATGTAGTACATCGGCCCGCCGACGTATTTGCCGCGCGAATCCACTTCACGATACTTCACGGCGCATACCGCTTCGGCATACTTCGTCGCCATACCAACAAGCGCGGTCATCCACATCCAGAACAACGCGCCCGGTCCACCCAGAAAGATCGCCGTTGCGACGCCGGCGATGTTACCCGTGCCAATGGTCGCCGAAAGTGAAGTCATCAAAGCCGAGAACGGCGAGATCTCACCCTCGCCGCGACCACTGCGTCCGAGCCATAACAGCCGAAAACCAAACGGAATTCGGAGGACCGACCTGAGCTCCAATCCGATCGTCAGGTAAATGCCGACGCCAAGAATAAGAACCAGCATCGGAACGCCCCAGACGATCCCGTTAAGCCAGTTCACTGCATTAGTGATCTGTTCCATGACTTCCCTCTCCAAGCGCCACGGCAATTCCGGACGGACGGCGCTATGTTGCAATCAAATCCGTTTGCACTGCAAAACTACGGTATTTGACGGGAAGGGCTGATAGACGTCAACTTTCGACTAATAGGAACCGACGAATTCACAGCAAATAGGGGCCAAATAGCCCCTCTTATTTTTTGGCTCTGATTTGGGTTCGAAATGCCGGTGAGTTAACGCAATGGCACAAGATTAAGCCCAGCAACTCCCGCAGCAAGCGAAACACCGGTTCCGCCTTTGACGCTCAACGGTTGTAGCACCACAGACTTGGCATTGCCCCCGATCAACACGTTGGCCCCAACGCCAAGTCCTGCTGCAACATCCGCTGACACACCGGAGAAGTTACCACCAAGCGATTCATAAGGAAGTTCGGTCGTCGAGCCCAGAACCGTCCAGATCATGACGCTGCCACTGCGAACGCCAATATCGATCCCGATCCGCGTAATGGTCCCACGATAACGATGAAGGGCACCGCCAACTGCCGATGAGTAAGTACAATCGAGCTGCTCGGTGGAGCCCAGCACGAGACCAACCGTCCCCTGGCCCTCGCAGGTCAATGTTCCTGCCTTAAGCTGCGGGGTTTGAGCCTGCGCACTTGCGCCAAACGCGGCGACTGCCAGCGCCAAAGCCCCGACACGAAATACTTGGCTTAGTCCTTGAACTGAAAACATCGGTGACTGCTCCTAATACCACCCGGCTCATAATCATGCTCGGGCAGTGAACCGCAGCATCAAAGCCCAAGCAAGGTTAAAAGGCTTGGCTCTTCCGGCGCTTTGTAAGGCGACATGGCGCTGGCGATCTCCGTATAGAGCTTGGGCACCCATTTCGGCCCTTTGGTGACCGAAATCGCCTCCTCGCGCCGGAAGTCCGTAGGCGCGATCACAACCTTGACATTGCGGATACCGACTTCGGCTGCCAGCACGAAGAGCTCTTCGGCCGCCGGGTCTCCAATAGCCAAGCAGCCAGCAGAGACAGCTTTGCCGTGGATCATGATATCGCCGCCCAAATCCTTACGCCCATCTTTGCGGGCCATCGAGCGGTCGAACCGGTTGGGATAATTCACACGCAACGAAACATGAAAGGCGCTGTTCGGGTTAAGATAGGAGATACGATAAACGCCTTCGGGAACCTGTTTGTCGCCCCGCTTCAGCTTCGGTCCACGCCCGCCGCTGGCTGCGAGAACCTTATAGCGATGTACATGGCTCCAGGTGCCGTCTTTGGGCCGCGCGTAAAGTTCAATCGCCTTCTCGTCTTTGAGTGCGACGAATGCCACTTCTGCTGGCGGCCACGCCACCTTAGAGGATTGAAACTTTGCAACGAGGCGCGGCACGGCGGTCGGTGAAATCTCTGCCAAACGCTCTTTCAGGGTATAACGTTTCTTGCGGCGCTTCTTCGCTTGCTTTGTCCGGGCCTTTGCAGGAGCACGACGCGCATGTGGCGCGGTGACGGGCTGCTCCGAAACTTCAACCGACCAACTGTCGGGATTGACTGCGGCAACCTCAACTTCATCTGGCAGTTCCATCACATCCGCATCGGGATGCATAAAATCAAATCGAGATGCTCTAACCACTGGCTCAGGACTTGGCACCTCGAGGAGGTCGGGTTGCGGAACCTGCAACGGTTCCTCCAGGTCCGTCAGCGTTGGCAACAACTCAACAGATGCGCGCGAATCATGAGCCACCTCTTCTACCGTGGGCGGCTCGAGACTAATAAGCGCAAACGTCGTCCCCGCGCACAAAATGCAGGAGAGCGAAAGGGCGATCATTGTGAAGCGTTGCCGAGCTTTCATCCGATGCTCATTAAGAACTGCGCAATCTGCGCCAATTCCAGGAAGCATGTCTGATTCGTAAGGCGGGTTGGAGGCTCCGCGGCCCCCAATGCATTTCACTTAAGCCAACGAAGACGCAATTTATTGTGAAATACGGACCCTAACCCGCATTCGCAGCGCGACGTTCTTGCGCGATCAGCTCAATTTGTTCTTTGAAAGTCGGCAGCCGGTCTAGCAGTTGGAGGAAATCATCAACATCGAGCACAAGCAGATCGGTCGAGGCCAGCGCCGTTACTGTTGCGGACCGGGGTTCTCGCGATAGCAACGCCATCTCCCCAAAAAAACTGCCCTCGCTCAAGCGTATTGTCTCCGCGCCCGTTGCCACTTCGACTTTACCACTGGCGACAAAAAACATCGCATCGCCCGGGTCACCCTTACGAATTATCACGGTCCCGGCAGAAACGGTCCGCGCGCGAAGGATGCTGACAAGATCGGCGATTGCCGGAGCATCTAGCCTCGAAAACAAAGGCACGCGCGCCACCATTGCAAACGTCACGACAAAATCGCGGCGACGAATTTCCTCATAAAACCCGCGCCCGATAATCGCCACCGGCAGAGCAAAACAGAATATGCCCATCATCACGGTGATTGCCGCAACAATCCGACCCAGTGTTGTGACGGGTTCAGTTTCCCCACCGCCAATCTTCGCCAGCATTGCCGCCGACCACCAGATTGCTTTCGGCAAATCACCGAGACGCTCCGGCTGTTTGTGGCCTTCCAGCGCGAACATGATTGCCGCCGCCAGCAACAAGACGCTGCCAAGTATGAAGACGCAAGCCAACAGCGCGCGCCACTCTGAAACAACCACACGCCCCATCGTCGCAAGTGCAGGAGAATAACGCCCAAGCTTCAAAAGCCGCACAAGCCGCGTCAGAACAACAAGCGTGCTGGAGGGAAACAGCACCTCTAACAGCCAGGGCAACAGCGCCAACGCATCGACGATCATCATCGGCGTGCCCATGAAGCGCAGCCGCGCACGCCATTCACTATGGCCACTAAGAAGGGGATGCTCGGGCGCGACCCACACTCTCGCTGCATACTCTAGGGCGAATACCAAAACGCAAAGCCGATCGAGCACCAACAAAAAGCCGCCATAGCGCTCCGCCAATTCCGGCACCGACACCACGATGACAATGCCGACATTCAAAAGCACCAGGACGATGAGGAAGCTGTCGAGAACACGCGCAACAACATCCCGCCGACGCCCATGTTCAAGAACTTCGAACGCGCGCTGCCGCAACTTGGGATATCTCTCACTCAGGGCCAGCATCTTCATACCCTGTCATTCAACGCCCGAGCCTAAACCTGGTTGGGAGCACAATGATAAACCCATTACTGCTCGGTTGTCCGCCACACAGATGCCGATGACTTGTATACTCACCCAATCAGCATCGTGGGCCAGGACTTGATCTAAGCACGGCAATGCCAGCGACGCCGCAAAAGCCCTAACGAGGCGTTAACCGACCCTAAACGGCTTTTAAGTAAGCTGCCGACCAAAGCGCCAGGAAGCCGTGCCCCGAAGGATTGCCCCGATGTTTGAAATCAGCCGCATCAAGCTGAAACCTGCAGTCTCAATCGTGTTGATGTCCCTCGCCTTGGCTGGCTGCGGCGGCGACGCCTCAACCTACAGCGGCGGACCGCGCGGCATCTTCACGTCGACAATCGACTGTGCCGACAACGCGAATTTCGATTTCAAAACATGTCAAACTGCCGTCAAAGCAGCGATCAAAGCGCACAACGACAGCAGCCCCACCTACAACAGCAAGCGCGTGTGCCAAGCCACGGAACGCACCTGCGAACGCACCCTCAACAACAAGTTTCGACCGCGCCTCATCGGCTTTTATGTCGAAGCGGTTGAAGATGAAAAGGCAGAGCCAGTCGGCAAGCCACTCTATGCAGCCGTGCGGGGCGAAAAAGGCTTTCGCGATGCATCAAACACCATCTATCTGGAAACTGACCTGAGCATCGAATTCTCCCGCAACGCAGTGGCAGCCTACCAGGCTCATTCCGGAGGCAACCCTGGCGGCGCATTCGGAACCTAAGATCACCACTTAGAAACAAAAACGGTGCCGGTTGAATTCAACCCGCACCGTTTTTTGTTTTTGAATGCCAATCTCGAAAGCTGAAATCAGCTGTCCGCACGCCCTCGTGCAATCGCTGCAATACCGGTACGGGCCATCTCAACCATACCAAGTTCAGACATGATTGCGATGAACTGCTCGACCTCGCGCTGGCGGCCCGTCATCTCGAACACAAAGTGCTCGATCGATGCATCGATAACGTTGGCGCGATAAATCTCAGCCATGCGCAGTGCTTCGATGCGTTTCTCTCCTTTACCTTGCACTTTAACGAGCGCCAACTCGCGCTCCAACGGTTCGCCCTCCTCAGTCAGGTCATGCACGCGATGAACAGGAACTAACCGTTCCAGCTGGTGCTTAATCTGCTCGATCACCATCGGCGTCCCGGTCGTGATGATCGTAATGCGCGAGATATGCGCTTCGTGCTCCGTTTCCGTCACGGTCAGCGAATCGATGTTGTAACCGCGCCCAGAAAACAAACCGATGACACGCGCTAGAACACCGGGCTCGTTATCGACAATCACCGACAACGTCCGCTGCTCAACTTGTTCTTCTCTGAGCTGACCTGGATAATGGGACTGTTTTTGCGGTTGAGCCATTGTCGCGTTCTCTTCTTGTGTTTGTTGGTGTTCGAAGTTTCGGTTTGATTTCTTTCTTGAACAGACGACCTGCGCTTCAGCCAGACCTCAGGTCTTCTTCCAAAACGTGACCTTCCTCATAAGCTTCAATCGTCCAAGTCTCTTCGAAGGCCTGCCGTTTCCACTCCAGGAAAGATGGATTAGCAAGGACCGTATCCATGTACGCGCGTGTCTCGGAATTGACTGGAAGCTGGTAGGTATCAAGCCGTGTCACCACCGGCGCGTACATAGCATCAGCGGCAGAGAACGCTCCGAAAAGATAACCGCCTTCGCCACCGAACCTGTTTCGCGTATCAGCCCAAAGAAATTCAAGCCGTTCGAGATCGGCACGCAATTCGTCAGTTAGCTCTGGGGCTTTGAAACGTTTGCCGAGATTCATCGGACAAATCTGACGCAGCGCCTTGAACCCGGAATGCATCTCCACCGAAATCGCAAAAGCATGCGCCCGCGCTGCACCTCCGCCCGTTGGCCAGATAGCTTTATCTGGAAACCGATCCGCAAGGTGCGAGATAATTGCAAAGCTCTCCCAAACGACAGTATCGCCATCGATCAACACCGGTACCAGTCCCGTTGGAGAATAAGCGCGGATCTTTTCGTCCGTATCAGCTTGCCGCAGCGGAATAACGGTCTCGTCAAAGTCGATGCCGTTTTCTTTCAACACCAGCCACGGCCGCATCGACCAGGACGAATAGAGTTTATTGGCAATCACCAGATGCATCAGTCTCACCTTCAAGAAACAGCGCGCGGCTGACGAACGGCACTACGATTGAACACATGATCGCCAAACACCCATTCAGACGGGATCTCATCCTCAGACATGATCGCTACAATGAAGCGCGCAACCAGTTCCTCGTTCATAATCTTCAGCGCTTTCGCACGCCCCGCCTTCGCCATCTGACGCCAGCGTTGGTCTCCATCAATTGCAGAAGAGATCTGCACAGCAAGCGATGATGCATCGGAAAAGAACAGCATCTCGTCGTCAGAAAAATAGCTGTCAAAACCTGAACTGCTATACGTTGCCAGGAGAAGTCCATTACCAAGAAGCTGCGCCATACGATCTGACGCATAAAGCTCCCCTTCTCGACTGTTCAGATTCAACCCAATCCGAGACGACCCCAGCGTGCGCACATAGGTATCACCACGAAGCGGTCGCCCTTTTCTGCGCCCGAAGTATTCTACGCGGTACTTCGGCCCGAGCATCTCTTTCACGCTTTCCGCAAAGACCCAACGATCTGCAGTATCGGGTTGATCACAAGCGAAGAACACGTCGATATCCGGAGCCTTCGCTTCAAACGCTATGTGATTGTCGACCGACATATCGACAGGGTTCGGAATGTAAGCAAGCGGCTTGGTGTCACTGAACGATGCCAACGTCGCACCACCTGTTGTGGCGAACCCTAAGTCGGCCTCTTCTAACATACCGCGAAATTGCCCCGCGGGCTTTGGATGATGAATATCGTCGATCGATATCGCAGCAACCTTGAGACCCGGGACCGAAGACCGAATCTGCCGGATCGTTTCGGCATTGATCAAATGGCTTTGCAGGAGAACCAGAAAATCAGGCTGCAACTCGCTTGCAATTTCAATCAGCCGTCGGTTGGCCAATCGTTTTCCCAGCGAACGGATACCCATCAGGCTATCGGCAGTATCACGGTCAGAGTAAGCGTAAACAAAGTGCCCGCTCCGGATGAAGCCGTTAATCATCCGACGGTGAAAGGCATAAAAGAAGCCACCGCCGTATTTGCGATTGTTTCCAGGGCTGACAAGCAAGATTCGCATAAAGAACCAGAGCGTAGTTAGATCTCGTTTCAGGAAGAACACAGCAACGGCGCTGCATTAGCACATGCCTGGCAGAGACCGAAATTTCGCGACAAACGCCTAACCAACGCGTGTCTAACGACACGAACCAGAGCCGGCTTATCGCATGTTTGGCATTGCGGTCAGGATCCATGACCGCAAAAACCTACTTCTTGTCGATACCCTCTAGAATGTTGGGCAGCTCTTTAGCCCCTTTCCAAGTCACCGAATAGGCTTTGAATCCTGCTGCCTCCATAGCAGCAACGGCATTCTCTCCATATTGCTCGGCTAACGACGCGGGCTCCAGAAATCCGCGTTTTGCAAGCTCGGACCATAACTTGTCATTGGCGCTGCCTTTGACGGTCGTGATCACGGCATGGGCTTTCTTCGCAGCAGTGGAAATCACGGTCCGATCGCCACTCGACAATTCAGACCACAACTTACCAAGCACATCGTCACTAGCCCAAGCTGTCACACCAAACAAACAGCAAAGACAAACCGACACCAATCCGGTTTTGACCCTTTGGCGGATCGAAGCATTCCAAGACATCAAACCAGGACCTTGCCTTCCTTGCCGATTGCACTGCCAACGTCATCGTCTGAGACGTCGGAACCCAACAGCATTTCGTTATGCGCTTTACCTGATGGGATCATCGGGAAGCAGTTTGTCAAGTTGGCGACACGGCAATCAAAAATGACGGGCTCAGGTGTATCGATCATTTCCTGAATCGCCTCGTCGAGATCTGCCGGATTATCGCAAATCATGCCTTTCCATCCGTAAGCTTCTGCGAGCTTTACGAAATCTGGCAGGGCTTCCGTATAACTCTCCGACAAACGGTTGCCGTGCAGCAGCTGCTGCCACTGCCGCACCATGCCCATGTACTGGTTATTCAGGATGAAGACCTTGACCGGCAGGCGATACTGCACAGCCGTAGAAGCTTCCTGGATATTCATCAAAATCGACGCATCACCTGCAATGTCGATAACAAGAGCATCCCGGTGCGCCATTTGCGCACCAATGGCAGCAGGCAATCCATAACCCATCGTCCCCAGACCACCCGAAGTCATCCAGCGGTTTGGATCCTCAAAGTGGAAGAACTGCGCAGCCCACATCTGGTGCTGACCGACTTCGGTCGTGATGTAAGGATCACGATCCTTTGTCAGCTCATAAAGACGCTCAACCGCATATTGCGGCATGATCACAGAGTTGGAGTTCTTATAGCCAAGCGAATTTTTCGCACGCCAGCCATCGATCTCCTTCCACCAGCTCTTCAACGCAGATTTGTCGATCTGCGGAGCCTTCGACTTCCAAACTCGCAACAAATCTTCAAGCACGTAGGCAACATCACCAACGATCGGGAGATCGACCTGGACGTTCTTGTTAATCGACGAAGGGTCAATGTCGATATGGATCTTCTTTGAACCCGGAGAGAACGCGTCGAGACGACCGGTAATCCGGTCGTCAAACCGGGCGCCGATGCACACCATCACATCGCAATCGTGCATCGCCATGTTGGCTTCATACGTTCCGTGCATGCCGAGCATACCGAGCCATTGCTTGTCTGATGCCGGAAACGCGCCGAGACCCATCAGCGTCGAAGTCACTGGAAACCCAGTCAAACGCCCAAGCTCCCGCAGCAGTTTGCTGGCTTTGGGACCCGAGTTGATAACGCCGCCGCCGGTGTAAAGAATCGGTTTCTTGGCCCCAGCGAGCATCTCCACCGCCTCACGGATCGCCGGCTGTTCTGGCTTCAGTTTCGGGCGATAGGTTTTGTGCTGGATGTTGGCGGGCCCGACATAATTGCCGGTCGCGAACTGAACATCTTTTGGAATATCGACAACAACCGGCCCTGGACGACCCGAGCGCGCCACAAAAAATGCTTCATGCATTACGCGCGCGATGTCGTTCACATCCTTGACGAGCCAATTGTGCTTGGTGCAGGGCCGCGTGATACCGACGGTATCGCACTCCTGGAAAGCATCATTGCCGATGAGATGCGTGGGAACCTGTCCCGTGATGCAAACAACGGGGATGGAATCCATGAGCGCATCGGTCAGACCAGTCACCGCATTCGTCGCGCCGGGCCCTGAGGTCACAAGCACAACGCCAACCTTACCCGTCGAACGGGCATAGCCCTCAGCTGCGTGAACCGCACCACCTTCCTGGCGAACCAGAATGTGTTCGATCTCTTCTTGCTGAAAAAACTCATCATATATCGGCAACACGGCACCGCCGGGATAACCAAAGACGTGCTCGACGCCCTGATCTGCCAGCGCTTTGAGAACCATTTCTGCGCCTGTCATCGTCCGTGCCATCGCTATTCTTCCCTAGTTCCATTCGTCCCAGACACAACAAGCGCAAGTGAGAGCTGGAAAAAACCAAACCAGCCACCACTGCCAAATCGGTCAGGGAACGTCCACCACAGCCTGCGGGAGTTGCACGAACACGGCAGGCTATGTCAATGAATATTACGAAATCAGAGGGTATTTTTTAATATTATTCGATAATCAGCCAGTTTTCTGAAATCATATATCTTCTTAGCCAAGTCAGTTGTCTTTTGACGTAGCGGCGCGTTTGCGTCTTCGCGGCCTCGACAGCGTCTTCCCGCGACACGACCCCATCGAGATAACCCATCAGCGGTTTGACGCCCAGCGCCCTCATCCCCGGTAACTCTGGAGAAAGTTGCAACTCCTTCAAAGCCTCGACTTCCTCCAATGCGCCTTCATCCAGCATCTGCTCAAATCGATTGTCCGCCCGCGCATAGATCTCGTCACGCTCTGGACACACGACACAACCATCCCACGTACCTGGCGCAAGTAATGGCACACCCGGCTCCGTCTGCCATTGTGCAAGCGGTCGTCCGGTCGACTCGATAACTTCCAGCGCCCGCACAAGCCTCTGTGGATCACTGTCACGCAACGTGGCTGCAGTCAGCGGATCGCGCTGTGAAAGTTCTGCGTAAAGCTCCTGGGGCGTAAGCTCTAACGCCTGCCCGCGCCAGTGCACTCTCACCTCAGGATCAATTTCCGGGATCGGCGACAACCCCATCGTCAGAGCATTGAAGTAAAGCCCCGTACCGCCAACAATAATTAGCCGTTGCCCCGCCTCGCTAATACTCACCAGCTCCGCTTCAACATCCCGCAACCACTGCGCGACGGAATAGCTGTGAGCGATATCGACATGCCCATAGAGCCGATGCGGAAGCGCAATCTCATCTGCCTCGGTGGGGCGCGCCGTCAAAACACGCAGCTGGCTGTAGACCTGCATGGAGTCCGCATTGACGATAACGCCTCCAGACTCATGGGCCTTTTGCATCGCAAAGGCTGACTTGCCGCTGGCCGTCGGGCCTGCAATAAGGAGAGGTCTGTGTTCTTCCAAGAGCGCTAATTCCAACGTTTTCGCGGCAGCGGCAGGGCTCACGCGAAGCAAAATTGCGAATCGTACTGGCCCATGCCCGCTTTCAAATCCCAGGTGCTGGTCATCACCGCTCCCGGGCACGCACCGTGCCTGAACGATACGTTGACCGATACCATTACGCGTTTTCTAGCTAAAGACGCAGTGATCGAGCGGCGCTGGCTGGCGCAGGGCGAAGCCTGGGAAGTAGAGTTCGTCAATCAAGCCGACGGTGGAGAACATATCCGCCAACAGGCTGCAACAGCACTCCTTGGTTTACCCGTAGACATCAACATCCTGCCAGGTGACGCCGAACTTCGCCGCAAGCGCCTACTGGTGGCGGATATGGATTCCACCATTATCGAGCAGGAATGCATCGACGAGATCGCCGATTTCGCCAACGTCCGCGATGAGGTCTCAGAAATCACCGAACGCGCCATGCGCGGCGAGTTGGATTTCGAAGAAGCCATTAACTCCCGAGTCGCCCTCCTCGAAGGCCTGCCGATTTCGATCGTCGACGAAATCATCGAAAACCGCCTGACAATTATGCCGGGTGCCCAAACGCTGGTCGCAACCATGAAGGCGAATGGTGCAAAAACGGCACTCGTCTCCGGCGGATTTACCGATTTCACCTCGCGCATTTCAAAAATCGTAGGCTTCGAAACCAACCAGGCCAACGTTCTTGAAACCGCTGACGATCACCTCACAGGAACGGTCAAAAAACCAATTCTCGGCAAGGAAGCAAAACTCGCCGCCCTTAATGCCTACGCCTCTGAGGCCGGGATTCCGCTGACTTTGACGCTCGCTGTCGGCGATGGCGCAAACGACCTCGCCATGATCAACGCAGCCGGCCTCGGCGTCGCTTATCGCGCCAAACAGATTGTCGCAGAAGCAGCCGAAGCCTCAATCCGCCATGGCAATTTAGAAACACTTCTCTATCTACAGGGCTACCAGCGCAAAGAATTCGTCGATTGAATGCTTAGCGTCAACGATGGGGCTAAGGGCTCCGAACCAAATGCATCCAGGAGCCTGAATGCTTGATATCGTCCTACTCTTCGCTGGCTTCGCACTTCTAATTGTCGGCGGAGAACTCCTCGTTCGTGGCTCTGTCGCGATTGCCGAACGCCTTGGTGTCTCCCCTCTGATCATCGGCATCGTACTCGTCGGCTTCGGAACTTCGATGCCCGAACTCGTTATCAGCGTGCAGGCCTCGATGGCGGGCTCGCCCGGTATTGCAATCGGCAACTTCGTTGGCTCCAACATCTCCAACATTCTTCTCATCGTCGGCGTGTCCGCACTTATCGCACCGATGACTGTCACCTCCCGCGCACTCAAACGCGACGGCGGTGTCGTCATTGCATCGTGTCTGGCGTTCACGCTGCTGGCGCTTGTTGCACCGTTGTCGCGTGAAGTTGGCATCTTCTTCGTCATCTGCCTGTTTT
The DNA here is from genome assembly GCA_040219445.1 of Filomicrobium sp. Classification (GTDB taxonomy): domain Bacteria; phylum Pseudomonadota; class Alphaproteobacteria; order Rhizobiales; family Hyphomicrobiaceae; genus Filomicrobium. The sequence continues at coordinate 900,713 of JAVJSM010000004.1, forward strand.
CTTATCTCTACTACGCCGCCCGCCAGGAACGCCTCGCCCCCGAAGAAGGTCACACAGCCGCTTACGAGGTGTCCGAAGCGCAAGACGAGATCTTGCCAACCAGCAACAAATTGGCAGCACGCTTCGGCAACCTCCTTCCATTCTTCATGGCCATCGCAGGCCTGGTCACGATCATCTTCGGTGGTCGTTTGTTGGTGGACGCAGCCGTATCTATCGCACAGAGCCTTGGCGTCAGTGAAACAGTGATCGGCCTCACCATCGTCGCCATTGGCACCTCGTTACCCGAACTCGTAACGTCGCTCATCGCTGCCTATCGCGGCCACTCCGATGTCGCCATCGGCAACGTGCTGGGGTCATGCGTCTATAATATTTTGGGGATCGGCGGCGTTGTCGGATTGCTGGCGCCGACAGCCATTCCCGAAACCATCATCCACTACGACAACTACGTCATGTTGGCCTCCGCCATTGCGCTGGTCGTCTGCGCATCCCAAGGCGGACGTATCAGTCGACTTGAAGGCGGAGTCATGCTCGCCGCCTACGCGGCCTACCTCTATTCGCTCTATCCGAAGTAGGTTGGGGAGGGTTGCTCGCCGCAATCGCCCCAAAAAGCGATACGGAAATCGAACGTCATGTCGGAGCTGATTGAAATATGAGACGTCAAAAACTGCCAAAATAGGATTCGAACACAAAACCACCAACAAAAAGCGTTGCAAATCCTGCGGCAAGAACAAAGTAGCAGACGAAACAATATTTGAGGTGTTTACGCCTCAATCCCTTATGCCAAACACTCCTTCTTGCAATGGGCCAGCGCAAGCAAAGTTCATCATCACCTGGTCTCCGGTACGGAAGTACCACGGCTGCGTGAGCTCTAAACCTCGCGCGTAACTTAATGGCGCACGCCAAGTAGAGAAAAAACGGAACTAGGACTATCGGAAGAGCAAGCAAATCAAGAAACGGGTCTCTATCACTCGCGGCAACTAGACTGATAGCAATCATCACCTAATCGAAATATGAGGCTGCGAAACTCGCAACGACCAACAAAACCGCTGCGCCAACCACAAGTAAGATGTTCTCGACTGCGTTCTGTTCGATCATACGCTTTTCATCATCTTTGGCTTTCTTTGAAGCGCTTTGAGTTCCATCAAGAGCCTGCCGAAACTGGCTCCAAGAAAAAAATAACCGTTCTCCGTGCTGTTGCAGAAAATACGAACGCCATCGAAGTGCGCTGTATATCTTAAACAAAGCTATGAAAGTGAAAGCGCAAAACGCCAAAACCACCATCACAACTAAATCCACCTATTGTTGGAGATTGACCTTCCGACACGTTTAGAACTCAGGGTTTTCTCGATTTAGCCGACCAACCACCGAGGTGTAACTCTCATAGTTCCTCCTTTGACAAGCGGCTTTAGTTTCCTTACCCATCACGCCACCCTCACGGTGCGTTAGCCGAAGCGGTGCGACCGATCACTCTCCGGGAACCTTCTCGACTGGGTCTTTCCAACCAATCGGAAGCGCACCAGTTCGCTCAGCTTCCTCCAGCGCGTGGGCGAGTTCTTCGCGCGCTTTTTCGGCCTGCCGCTGCCGGCTCCAGAGGCTCTCGTAAAGCCCCTGCTTGGCAATCAGCTCAGCATGCGTACCCTGCTCCACAACGCGCCCGTTCTCGAAAACCAGAATGCTGTCGGCATGAACAATCGTCGACAAGCGGTGCGCAATCACCAGCGTCGTCCGGTCCTCGGCGACCTTGTCGAGCGCATCCTGAATCTCTTTTTCGGTATGGCTATCAAGCGCACTGGTCGCTTCATCGAGGATCAAAATCGGCGGGCCTTTGAGGATCGTCCGCGCGATCGCGACGCGTTGCTTCTCACCACCTGAGAGCTTCAAACCGCGTTCACCCACCATGGTGTCGTAACCCTGCGGCATCGCGCGAATGAAGCTGTCGATTTGCGCCAGCTTGGCCGCCGCAACAACTTCCTCTTCGGTCGCCTCAGGCCGACCATAGCTGATGTTGTAGCGGATGGTATCATTGAACAACACGGTGTCTTGCGGAACCACACCGATGGCCGAGCGCAACGACAACTGCGTCACCTCGCGGATGTCCTGCCCGTCAATCGTCACGCGCCCGGTATTGATATCGTAGAACCGGAAGAGAATGCGCGAGATCGTCGACTTACCCGCTCCCGACGGCCCGACAATCGCAACCATCTTGCCAGCGGGAACCTCAAACGAAACATCCTTCAGGATCGGCCGATCCGCATCATACGAAAAGAAGACATTCTCGAATTTGATCTGTCCGTCTTTAACTTTGAGAGCAGCCGCACCCGGCTTGTCTTGAACTTCCGGGTTTTGGCTCAACAGTGCAAACATCACCTCGATATCTACCAGGCCCTGTTTGATCTCGCGGTAGACCATGCCCATGAAGTTGAGCGGCATCCACAGCTGGATCATCATGGTGTTGATCATGACGAAATCACCCACGGTATGCGTGCCCGCAGCGATACCGCTCGCCACCATCCACATCATCAAGATCATGCCGGTCGTGAAGATGATGACTTGCCCGGAGTTCAAATAGGCCAGCGAAGAAAACGTGCGAATGGCCGCGCCCTCATAACGCCGCATCGCAGAATCAAACCGGCGACCTTCAAGCGCTTCGTTCCCGAAATATTTGACCGTCTCAAAGTTGAGCAGGCTATCGATGGCTTTGGTGTTGGCTTCGTTGTCGCTGTCGTTCATTTCGCGACGGATGCCGATGCGCCACTCGGAAGCTTTGAACGTAAACCACATGTAGGTGGTGACCGTCGCAAGCACGATCAGAACGAAGGTGAAATCAAAGAAGTAAAACAGCACGCAACAAATCAGCACCAACTCGATCAACGTCGGCACGACGTTGAGGATGCCCATCCGAATAATAAGTTCGATCGCGCGCGCACTGCGCTCTAGAACGCGGGACAAGCCGCCCGTGCGTCGCTCCAGATGGAACCGCAAACTTAACTTGTGCAGATGCTCGAAGGTCCGGGTATTGAGTTTCCTAACAGCGTTCTGCCCGACCTTGGTAAAAAAGACATCGCGGATCTGGTTGAGCACAACCGACATCATCCGCCCGAGACCATACGCGAGCACTAGCATCGTAATGACGGCCGCAAGCGTGACCGGACCTGAGACTTCGGTCTCACCTGATACGGTCGTCAGCGCGTCCGTGACCCACTTGAACACAATCGGGACCGAGATGCCCACAAGCTTTGCAATCAGCAGCAAACCAAAGGCAAAGACAACGTTGCGTCGAAGATCCGGCCGGCCTTCCGGCCAGACGAACGGCAACAGTCCCTTAAAAACCGTCCAATGATCTTCGCGTGCCCCAAGGAGGTGCGCATCGACGCTAGGCTGGCCCTGTCCGCGTCCTGGTCTCAAAACAAATACCTTTTCATCTTCGCCCCGCGCGCACGCGTCCTAAAACAACACAATAGCTTGCATCTGCGGGTGAGTTCTAATGCAATTGAAAAACGATCTGGCCACCGGCCAAGATCACTTCGGGGTGCAGCGCCCATCCCATACTTAAATGCCAAGACCTCCATGGCTTAGCCAGCCCGTCATTCGCCGCGGAAAGCCAACCACGCATGCCAACCACCCAATCAGCGCTCCCTCAACGCGACAGAGCGGGTACGAAAATCTTCTGGCAGGGATAGATGCGGTTGATACTCCTGATCTTCCGGCGATTGGCGCGGTAGATCTTGCGATAAAGATCACCGCGCTGATAGTGCTTCCAAGATATTTGCCACAGAGTATCACCAAGCGCGACCACATAGGTCCCCGGCGGCACAATACTGCGTCCCGCGCGCTCATCAGCACAACCGGTGCTGATCGGCGGAAAGCGCCGCGCCCATCCAGCCGTCCGGCTGCCGTCATGCCCCCAGGTGTCTTTCACCGAATAACGACCAGGCCCGCCCACATTGGATCTGGAAGTGCGGAATGTCTCAGGGCTTTGTGTCGGTGGGGCTGGTTGTGCTTGTCGTCTTGGCCGTGAAGAACGGCTAGCGCGGGCGTCGTCATTTCGCGCAACCCGAGGCCTAGGCTCTGGCTGCGGTGGTTGTGTTCGGTGTTGCGCGCGCGGGCGTTGCTGTGCGGTTGACGGTCGACGAACGGTCTCACTAGACGGTGGGTCTTCTTCGTCGGCACGACGCTCTACCTCATCAGTTTCACGGTCACCATCTTCCCGCAAAAGCTGAGGCTCAACAGCCCGCCAGTCGGCGATCCGGAAGTCCTCCATCAACCGTGTTATTATCGACGTTCGTTCGGCTTTACGTTCCAGCTTTTCTGCAAGGTCCTCACGGTCCGACGGAGTTCTTTCAACGGCAGCCTCCTTAGCGCCGAACCCGGCAGCATCAGAGAGTTCCGCAATGCGCGCGACTCTGAGCTCCTTCCGACGCAACTGTTCTTCATCACGCTGACGCACTGACGCCGCACGCTCACGTTCTGCCAGAAGCTGTTCTCGGGCCAACCGGTTCGCCTCAACTTCAGCCAACCTCTGACGCTCGGCTGCAGCAATCTCGGCCATCCGCCGCTCTCGCTCCGCCCGCGCCTCGGCTTCAGCTTGCAGGCGCTCCTGCTCGATCCGCAAGCGTTCCGCTTCTTGGCGCGCTGCTTCCGCGCGCTGACGCTCGGCTTCCAGCAAACTCTGTTCTCGCGCCAGGCGTTCCCGCTCCAAGCGAATGCGCTCCTGACGTTCCTGCTCAAGGCGCTCCGATTCAAGCCGTTCTCTCTCACGCGCTTCGGTCACTCGGCGTTCGGCATCCAAGGCTTCTCGTTCGGCTTTACGTCGTGCCAAAATCTCCTCAAGCTGCCGCTTCTCATCTTCAGCTTCCTGCAATCGTGCCAAACGCTGCTGTTCCTCAGAACGCAAACGTGCCGCACGCGCTGCTTCAGCGGCCCGGCGGTCTTCTTCGGCACGCAACCTGGCAACTTCGGCGATGCGGCGTTGCTCTTCAGCCTGCAACCGCAAGGTGTCTTCTCGACGTTGCCGTTCTGCTTCGGCACGCTGGCGACGCTCTTCTGCTTCCAGCCGCTGACGATCAGCTTCTTCCGCGCGCCGCAATCGAGCAGCGCGCCGCTCAGCCAGCTCTCGGTCGCGAGCCTTCTGCTCTTCGCGCCGACGCAGTTCGTTATCGTCAACTGAACCCACCCTGAGGTCTTCAACAACGCGATCCTGATAAGTCCGATTGGCTCGCTGCAACCAATCACGCGCACCTTGGGCCAGATCACCAATACTTGGGAGGTTGTCTGTCGTGCGTGTCGGTGGATCATCATCGTCGCCAGGACGAACCGGAGGCGGGATCGCACCTCGTGGCGCAACCGAACCGTCACCACCCTTTCGCGCTAGCTCTGGCACGACATAGTCAAAATAATCGCGTGCGGAACGAGACAACCAATCGGACCCATTACTGGAAGCGCCATTCTCCCGCGCAACCTGACGCCTGCGCGCATCTACGCGTTTTCTCGCGGACCCGTCACGATCTTCAGCTTTGGCTGTCCGCGAACGCTCTGACGATCGGCCGAATTCATCAAACTCGCGGCTCGCATCGCGCGCGAGCCGTTCCGCCCGAGCACGTAACTCTGCCTGGCGCTCCGCCTCAGACTGCTCATAAGCAACAATCTCGCGCGCATTCGATGTCCTCGGAATAGCGATACGAACTCGTTGCCCGATAACGCGCCGCGTTTGGCCTGGCGTACCAACTGATACTTCAACCCGGTGATCCCCTGGACCGAGTGCCGGCCCTGTCACACGCCAGCGGCCATCACCCCCCACACGCGTCTGGCGCACATCCGATTGATCGACCAGAACCTCGATCCGTTGACCCGGCTCACCAACACCCTCAAAAACAGAATATCGTTCGGGCTTGATCACAATCCGTGCGAACTTCGGCGGCCGCGGAACCGCGATATTGATCTCTTGTTCGCTTTCGCGATCCTGCGCCTCCGCAGGATTGACAACAGCCCAGTCCTGCCAACGCCCCCATTGGCCAAAGTCCAACGGTGCAACCGCCAAAACTCGCGCATCGCGCATAACGTCTCGGGTGAAACTGCTCTCTGCTGGACGTTTAAGGGCCCCTGAGCGCCAAGTGTCCAGCACACCGTGTGATAGCCCGGCCATGATAAAGCTGACGGATGCGCCCAGCACGGCGCAGAGTAGGAGCGTCAAACACAATAAGCGCCCCCTCATATCTGCTGCCTCCTACGCACTACACCAGCACACCTTCAAAGCGCCTGGATCTCAACAAAGACGCCAAGACCGCCTCGCACCAAGTGCCATGAAACTGAAGTGCGACGCGATTAACCTCGGCCGGAGACCAATTCCGACCGAACGATGGCCGAAGCCCCCTCAGAAGCCTCAAGCAGGTCCTCTGACCGGTGAACTTAACCATGAATTCAAGCGCAAACCAATGATTCTGCGACAAGAAATGCCACTGCCATGGATTTGGGTTAACCGGACCCCGAACCGCCCTACTCAAGTGGCATAGTTCGTGAAACGGAATGTCAAAAAGGACGGGGCATCAGCTTCAACACAAACACTGGGGCTAAGCGCCAACACATTGATATAAAAGAACTAAAACGTGAGCACCAAATCTGACAACCGACAGCAGCGTGCTTTCTTGGAACAGCAAATGAACGATCAAACAAAAACAGAAACCAAAACCAACAATTCAGCAAAAGCGATAGACCTAGGCGATCACCCGCCTGCCGTTTGCGTATATTGCGGATCAGGCCACGGCACCAACCCCGTGTATGCCAACGCCGCGCGCACGCTCGGCAAAGACTTGGCCAAGGCATCGCTGCGCCTCGTGTACGGCGGTGGCGGCATGGGCCTGATGGGAGAAGTCGCCCGCGCCACAATCGAAGCTGGCGGCCAGGTCACCGGCATTATTCCAGATTTTCTGTCCGAGCGTGAACACATGCTCCGCGACGTCGATCAGCTTATCGTCACCGGCGACATGCACGAACGCAAAAGGCTGATGTTCGAGAGTTCAAGCGCTTTCGTCGCGTTACCAGGCGGCATCGGAACACTTGAGGAACTCGTTGAGCAGCTGACGTGGGCCCAACTTGGCCAACACAAAAAGCCAATCATCGTGGCCAACATCGACGGCTTCTGGGATCCCTTCATGGAACTCCTCGGCCACATGCGTGATCAAGCCTTCATTCGACCTGGCCTCGAAGTCAGCTTCACTGTCGTCGAAAACGCCGAAGATATTGTGCCGGCCATCATGCAAGTTTGGAAAACTTCGGGCGCACCTCCACCCGATGCCGCAACATTGGCAAAGTTCTAGGCTCCATAGCAGGTCACCGGAATTAACCATACCAGGGGGCCTGCTTTCCGTGCCTTATGTCCTCGACAAAGCTCAACTCAAAGAGCATCGCCAACGCAACATCATCCATTCCATCATGCTCGTTGGCGGCCTCGGGCTGATACTGGCAGTTGCTTCAATGCTTCTTTGGGGCCTCAAAGGCGTAGCCGTCTCACTGATCGCCATCGGCCTTTTGATCATCACCGCACCGGCCATTCCACCAGCAGCGGTAATGCGCCTCTACCGAGCCCGCAAACTGCCGCCAGGCGATGACCAACTAAACCGCATCGTCGATGAGTTGACCGCGCGCGCCAACCTGCCACAACGGCCTGACCTCTACATCATTCCAAGCGCAACCATGAACGCATTCGCGACGGGCACACAGGATAAGCCGACGATCGCGATCACCGAGGGGCTATTACGGCGTCTGACCCTACGTGAAATCGCCGGCGTACTCGCGCACGAAACAAGCCACATCATCAACAATGACCTTTGGTTGATGAACCTAGCCGACCTCATCACGCGCTTCGTCCAAACTCTGTCTTACATTGCCCTGTTCATTGCCCTGACCAACCTTCTCGGGCTCATGACCGGCGCGGAGCCGATTTCGTGGTGGGCCGTGCTGCTGCTGTACTTTGCCCCGGCAATATCGAGTTTGCTACAGTTGGGGCTTTCACGAGCCCGCGAGTTTGACGCAGATCTCGAAGCGGCTGCCCTCACTGGCGATCCGATGGGGCTGGCATCGGCGCTGACACGCCTTGACGAAAGTCAGGGTCAATTCTGGGAGGACCTAACGTATCCAGTTCCGACCAGGAAAGTCCCGCATCCATCCCTGTTACGAACCCATCCGCCCACCCGGGACCGGATCGCCCGTCTGCATGAGCTAACCGGCCATCAACCGCTGCGGCAGATCGTCATTACCGAGGAGCCGATGGTCTCAATGCTCGGCTATGGCCCAATTGAAATGCGCCCGCGCTACCGGTTTCCGGGCGTGTACTTTTGAATTGTGGATGAATTTAAAACGCAAAATCTGCCATGCGATTGCCCCATTACCGGTTCAACACGCGGGAAGCCGAATTAAGGGATGTGTAACTGCAAGGAAAGGCCGCTGCTGACAGATATCGCAGCAAGCCCTCACGCGGATTTGGCGATGAATAATGATTAAGGAGAACCACATGTTCACCACGACAAAAACAACCGGCAGCACCATTCTGGCAGGCCTGATCGCAATCGGCATGGCCTTTGCCTTTGCAGCAAGCGCATCTGCAGCGCCACTCTCCACGAAATCCGTAACGGCGAGCGACTCCACGCTCATCGTCAAGGTGCAAGACGCCGCGCCGGCCGCCGAAATAACCCCGGAGGAACTGGCCGCGTTCAAAGCACGTCAGGAAAAGCTCGCAAAGCGCCAGAAAACACTCAAAGCCCGCCAGGAAAAGCTCAAAGCTCGTCAAGCAAAACTCAAGGAACGCCGCGAAAAACTGGCCGAGCGCCAAAAAAGACAGGCTGCACGCAAAGCCAAACTTGAGGAAAAGAAGGCTGCAGAAACGCCTGCGGCAGCACCAACTGAGAAGCCTGAAGCAGGAAAGTAAGCTTCCTAAAGTCATGACCGAAGGGCCGGATGACAAGTTCATCCGGCCTTTTTTGTCTTCGCTAATCCGGGCCAGGACTTGCAACCACCCCGAGCCTCGCGTATCAGCGCGCAGATGATGACCCAAGCGCCCTCATACACGACTGCCAAAGCTGCGCAGACACCGCAAACCATCGATGACCTGGTGCAGAACCTGCGCGTTGGTCAGCGCCGTGCGATCGCCACCACGGTGACGACGCTCGAAACCCTGTCGCCAACCGCGCCAAAACTTTTGCAGACGTTGCAACCGTTTCTCGGCCACGCACTCGTCGTGGGGCTTACGGGTCCGCCGGGAGCGGGTAAGTCGACACTGGTCAATGCCTTGATCAAAGACCTGCGCCGCCAAAACCGCACCGTTGGCGTAATTGCAGTCGACCCATCAAGCCCTGTGTCGGGTGGCGCGATCCTGGGCGACCGCATCCGCATGACCGCCGCCCTCGACGACGATGGCGTATACGTCCGTTCTCTGGCCAGCCGCGGCTACCTCGGCGGCCTATCGCCAGCAGCCGTTCGCATCATCGACGCGCTCGATGCCGCAAGCTTTGACATCATCCTTCTCGAAACCGTCGGGACGGGACAAAACGAAATAGACGTTGCCGAAGTTGCCGATATCCGAATTGTTGCTTCAGCCCCTGGTCTCGGCGACGATATCCAGGCCATGAAATCGGGGCTATTGGAGATTGCCGATATTCTTGTCGTCAACAAAGGCGACCGCGAAGGTGCCGAACGGACGCTCCAACAATTAAAGGGAGCGATCTCGATCAGATCCGGACAGCTAAAAAACGTACCAATCATCAAGACGAGCGCCATGACAGGCGCGGGCGTTCAGGAACTAATTGCTGCAATTGATCGGCTTGCTGACCCAATCCTGAACACTGACACCAACGAACGACGCCGCAAACGTGCCCGTTACCTGATCGCGCGAGCCGCAGCCGACCTGGTTGCAGAGCGCATCAGGATCGGAGGCACCGATCAAATTAACGGATTGGCCGATCAAGTTTTGTCAGGAAAAACAAATCCGAGCGAAGCCGCGAAAAAACTTCTCGCATAAGTTTGCTCTGCAGGCCGTCGCGCCGGATCGTAGCAGCCATTTGTTTTGTCTTGCTAATCGACAAACAACTGACACGAAGCCAAAACCACCTCACCGGAAAACAAAAATGAAAATGGGGCTTCGAACCTTGCAGACGATAAGCCGAACGTCTATGTAACCAGCATCGAATTTGGCCGGACGATAGGGCCCCTACGCCTTTTTGGAATTGCTAGGCGCGCATTCAGAACCTACCCAAACTCGAATCCCCGGGCTTTCCCGCGGCCACGTTGGACGCGCGAAGTTCCTTAGCTAACGCAATCGAAAAAGGCACTACAAATGCAGAACGGCACCGTTAAGTTTTACAACGAGCAAAAGGGCTATGGCTTCATCGCCCCTGAAGGCGGCGAGAAGGACGTATTCGTCCACGCTACGGCCCTTGAGCGCGCCGGCATCCGTGGCCTCGCTGAAGGCCAGAAAGTTGCTTTCGACACTGAGATCGATCGCCGCTCCGGCAAATCTGCCGTAAACAACATCGAGCTTCTTTAAGTTCGGCCTGCGCGGCACCGATTAGGTGATCGCATTCGCAGACATTACGAAAAAGCCGCTCTCCATAGAGCGGCTTTTTTTGTCAGGAGTTTCGAACAATCAAAAAACAGCTCAAACTGCATCAGGCAACGTGCGCATGTTCTTTCGCACCGTCCTTCATCAGCTTGTAGTTGATGGAATCCAATAGCGCTTCGAAACTTGCATCGATGATATTCGGCGAGACACCCACCGTGAGCCAGCGGTCACCACTTTCGCGATCGAGGCTTTCGACAAGCACGCGCGTCACAGCCTGCGTACCGCCACCCGTCGTAAGTATCCGGACCTTGTAGTCAACCAACTCAACATTCGCGATATGGCTCTGGTAACGACCAAGGTCTTTGCGCAGCGCTGAGTCGAGCGCGTTCACCGGACCATTACCTTCAGCAACCGACCACAGTGGTTCTTTGTCGCCATTGATGAAGACTTTCACAGTCGCCTCAGACACGGTCACCAACGCGCCTTTCGCGTTGTGACGTCGTTCCACCATGACGCGGAATGAATCGACCGAAAAATAGCTTGGAACCTCGCCAAGCTCACGGCGCGCCAGTAGTTCGAACGACGCATCTGCGGATTCGTAGGAATACCCCTGCGCTTCACGCTGCTTCACCGCTTCCAGCATCTGCGGAATACGCGGATCGTCTTTCGTCACTTCTATGCCGAGACGCTCAAGTTCAGCCATAATATTGGAGCGCCCGCCCTGATCAGAAATCAGAACGCGTCGCTGGTTCCCAACAGATTCTGGCACGACGTGCTCGTAGGTTTCGGGCTCTTTCAGGATTGCTGACGCGTGAATGCCCGCCTTGGTCGCAAAAGCGCTCTCGCCAACGTAAGGGGCGTGTCGATAAGGAGACTGATTGACAACCTCATCAAGCACACGCGACGCATGCGTTAACGTGCGCAAACGCTCAGGCGTTACACGCGTCTCGAACCGTTCGGCAAATTCACTCTTCAGAAGCAAGGTCGGAATGATCGACGTCAGGTTCGCATTCCCACAACGCTCGCCCAACCCGTTAAGCGTTCCTTGAATCTGCCGGCATCCGGCACGCACAGCAACGAGCGTATTGGCGACAGCATTCTCCGTATCGTTATGGGTGTGAATACCAAGATGGTCGCCCGGAACTTGCTCTTGCGCGGCCTTTACGATTGTTTCGACTTCGTGAGGCAACGTCCCCCCATTTGTGTCACACAACACAACCCAGCGCGCGCCCGCATCAAACGCTGCACGCAAAACAGCCAGCGCGTACTTTGGGTTCGCCTTATAACCGTCAAAGAAGTGCTCAGCGTCGAGCATCGCTTCACGTCCAGCTTCTACGACGGCCCGGATTGATTGCGCAATGCCATCGAGATTTTCTTCGTTCGAAATCCCAAGCGCGACCCGGACGTGGTAGTCCCAAGACTTCGCTACAAGACAAACAGCGTCGGTATCGGCTTGCAACAACGCTTGAAAACCAGGGTCATTCGCAACCGAACGCCCCGCCCTTTTGGTCATGCCAAACGCTGTGAACTTTGCGCTGGAAAATTCAGGCTTCTTGGCAAAAAACTCGCTATCGGTCTGGTTGGCACCTGGATACCCGCCTTCGACATAATCGACGCCAAGCTGATCGAGCACCTCGGCAATACGGCGTTTATCCGCGAGCTTAAAATCTACACCAGTCGTCTGCGCTCCATCGCGCAGCGTCGTATCAAACAGGTAAAGACGTTCACGAGCCATCAGGCGGTATCCTTGTCGGCTGGATTCCGAGTGTTAAGGAAAATAGGACCACATACGTTTTCCAAACACGTGCGGTGGTCCCTCTTACACCATCACTCTTCGATCAGCTTCTTCATCATCGTTGTGTTCATCAACCACTGATCTTCAAGCGGCACCGAGTTACGGCTCTGCGCCACATATCCGCGCCCCTCAAAGAAGATTAAGGCTGCATCGCTAACATCGGCCGTCACCTCTTCGGCACCGCGTCCTTTGGCCAACCTTTCAAGCGCCTCGACAATGGCCGTTCCAACCCCTTGGCCAACGAAGTACGGGTGAACGTACAGCATGTCGATCATTTGGTTATCTTTTAATGAACCAAAGCCTGCTAACTCACCTTCGACTTCAACAACTAGCGTTGTTGCATCCAGGAGTCGTTTGCCAAAAGCCTGCGGGTCGGCAGCCCTTGCCGCCCAGGCCGCACGTTGGTCTTCATCATAGTCTTCTTGCGTCAGCTCTTCGATAGACTGTGCGAAGAGTTCGCGTAGACCCATTACATCTTTGGGCAAAAACGGGCGCAGCGGAACTTGGTTACTCATTGTATCGCTTGGTGGTTCATAGGGCTTGGCACAGTCTCATAAGGTGCCGCCAAAAGCCGAAAGAAGCTCTGGTAAGGATAACTACGCAGTGAACATCGGCAAAGCCAGAGACGAATCTAAGAAACGCGCTCCGATCATCTGGCGATTTCCCATGTCGTGACAATCTCTCCGGTCTCTTTGTTTTTAGCGTCCTTCAACTGCACACCCATGCCCGCGAGTTCATCTCGAATCCGGTCCGCCTCAGCCCAGTCCTTGTTACCTCGCGCCTCAAGCCGGGCTGCAATCAGCTTTTCGACCTTCGCACTATCGATCTCTACGGCTTCGCGGCCAGGATCAAGTTCGTCACGCGTTTCACCACCATACAGGCCCATGAATTCAAGGGTCGCTTTGAGCTCCGGCCGTTTATCCGGATTGCGCTTTGCCGACTTGATCAAGCCAAAAATGATGGACAATGCACTTGGCGTGTTAAGATCGTCCGAGAGCGCCGCGACAACCTCAGCATTTGGCTCCCCAGCTTCATCGCAATCGGCCAGCACCTCTGCCACTTCAAAGAGCGCCGCACGGGCTTGCATAAGCCGATCAACCGTCCAATCGATCGGCTGGCGGTAATGAGTGCTCAGCATCGCCCAGCGCATGACCCGGCCATGCCACTGAGAACTTCCGAAGGCTTTGGTATCGAGCAGCTGGTGAATGGTAATGAAGTTGCCCAGAGATTTGGACATCTTCTCACCTTCAACCTGCAAGAAGCCGTTGTGCAGCCAGACGCGAGCCATCGTGTCGGTCCCATGCGCACACCGACTTTGCGCAATCTCGTTTTCATGGTGCGGGAAGGTCAGGTCGATACCACCGCCGTGGATATCGAAAACTTCCCCCAGATGCCGTGCCGCCATGGCGGAGCACTCAATGTGCCAGCCAGGACGCCCCGGACCTTCAATCCCGCACGGAGACGGCCAACCTGGCTCACCCTCTTTCGAAGGTTTCCAGAGCACAAAATCCATCGGCCCTTTTTTGTATGGCGCAACATCGACGCGTGCGCCCGCCTCCATCTCTTCCAGGCTCCGGTTCGATAGCTTGCCGTAGTCGTCCATCGACTCGACGCTAAAAAGAACGTGCCCTTCAGCGGTATACGCGTGACCTTTCTCGACAAGCATTTCGCAAAGCTTGCACATCTCCGCGATGTGGTCAGTTGCGCGCGGTTCAACGGTCGGCGGCAGAACCCCCAACGCCGCGATATCTGAGTGAAACTGCGCCGTTGTCTTTTCCGTAAGCTCCCGGATCCCGATGCCTTCATCCGCCGACCTCTGATTGATCTTGTCGTCGACATCCGTGATGTTGCGCACATAAGTGACATGCTCAGCACCATAGATCCGGCGCAACAGCCGAAACAGCAAGTCAAATACAATCACCGGGCGCGCATTACCGATATGCGCATAGTCGTAAACCGTTGGCCCGCAAACGTACATGCGCACGTTTTTCGGGTCGATCGGCTCGAACGCCTGCTTCTGGCGACCAAGAGTATTGTAGAGCGTCAGCGACATCTGCGAGGCAGCCCCGGCTGCAGAACTAAGTTAACGAACTTGGCAAACCGCCAGCATTTTCAACGTCAACGGGCAAAAGCCCAAACAACGTGGCAACTGGCTGGCGATAGAAGCTCGTGTTATGCGTTTGCGGGGACGACGGCGTCAAGCAGCGGGCACTTAAACGCCGCTACCACTTTGTAGGGCAGCGTGAATGCCTTGATTGTGCTTCATTACCACGCTAGCCGGGAAGATGCGGGTTTGCCTCGCCCTTTTTGCACCAAGCATGCCCATATCGGGTCGAGCTGCCGCACGAGTTGGGCCGCTAAAGCGCTGGAGAATCGTTCATTTCAGTCGGGGATTGAGTGAGCAGGGGATGACGACGAACTGGACAATTCGGACACTTGCCCTGGCCGCTGCTGTTGCAGTGCTTTCAGCTCTTCCGCTTGCTGGAACGTCATTAGTTGTGGATAGGGCCGCGGCCCAAGGTTTCCAATGGCCGTGGGAAACGGACGACGATCCGCCTCCACGCCGCCCGCCACCACAGCGACAGCCTGATCCCCGTTATCAAGACCAGGGCCCAAACCAATATTACCAGCAGCCCGGCAGCCAAAACGACGGATGGACGGCACGCAGCTCGATCTGTCTCGACCTTGAGCGCCGCCTTGTTCAGGAAACCGGCAACAGCGGCAGCGCCCGCAGCCGCATCCCGGAACTCCGCCAGCAGGTCGGCGATCTGCGAAAGGCCGTAAACAAGGCCGAACGCCGGCTCGATCGTGCCGGTTGCTTTGAAGAATTCCTGTTTAGCCGCAGCCTTCGGCGCACGCCCCAATGTCTGCGGATTGCCCGTCAACGTGAACGCCAGCGTGATCAGCTTGCCCGGCTGGAAGCCCAACTGCGCCAGCTCAACGCGCAAACCGGTCAATCCTACAAAGATGAGATCATCCGCGAGTTGGCCCGCAACAATTGCGGCTCGGGTTACGTTCAGGAAGCCCGCCGCCGCAACCGCAACAGCTTCTCGCCATTCTGGGAAGACCAAGACACCGGATCAGGGTACGCCAACAATTATCGGGCCCTGCCGTTTGCGACCTATCGCACGCTATGCGTCAGACTGTGCGATGGCTTCTATTTCCCGGTCAGTTTTTCGACTCTGCCAAACCACTTTGAGCGGGACGCGGAAGTTTGCCAATCACGCTGCGCCGCACCCTCAGCCTTGTATTTTCACCAAAACCCCGGTGCAGGCGTTGACCAGATGCTATCTTTCTCGACGAAAGAGCCTTACACGAAGCTGAAGGAAGCATTCCTCTACCGCAAACAATACGTCGACGGCTGCTCGTGCAAACAAGCCGAGTACGTGCCGCAAACACCTAATTTGTCGACACCACCCCAACCGCGTGCCGCAGAGCCACCCGGTGACCGAGCTCAGTCCGAGCAAACGCTTTCGCCGTTTCGCTAAGCAGTACTTCGCACCTGCACACAAAGTCTAGCATTAAGCATAAGATGAACTTTGCAATCCAATGCACAGTTTTCAATCAACTGTCGTAAAGCTGTGACTAACGCGTTGAATTACTAGATTATGCTGGGGCAGCGAGTAAAATCGCCTAACTTTCTTTAGCTAACTCATCAAGAGCGGGGTCAAAAATTTCGCGAACCAAGCGTTCCGCGAATTAACCGGCCTGCATCTGCTCGACAAGTGTTGGCCCCCAAACGCGTATTCGAATGCACATGTCCAGCAAGGTTTCAATGGCTTCGGCAATTAAGGTTCGGCCGGTCCAGCCCGAAGATTTCAACGACGTCCGGTATCTGCATGCTACGGCCTTTCGCAGCCAGGCCTATACCTATTACGCGCCGGAAGAGCTTGACGCATTTGAAAAGCTCGTCCGCGCGCCGTCGTACATCGACCGATTAATGTCCAACGCTTTGTTGGGCGGCTGGGTCGGGACCGAACTTGTGGCAACCGCCGCATGGCACCGACCGCAATCCAACGACCGGGTCGGCCGCATCTCCGCACTCTTTGTGCTGCCGCTGTTCTCCCGAGCTGGAATTGGCAGTTATATGCTGCAAGCCATTGAGGCATCGGCTGAAGCTTCTGAGTGTAGCCTAGTCAGCGTACGCGCGCCGCTCAACGCACAACTCTTCTTCTACGCAAATGGCTATGAGATCTCGGGCCGTGGCACCAGCCCACTGCTCGACACACGCGCCATTGATATCGTCTTTATGCGCAAGACAATTCCGGCCAAGCCGAGGATGGCTTACTCCGTTTGCGTAAACTGAAACACCATGATGGTTCTCGATCTATGGGCGCTATGTCCCGCTCAAGATGACCCGAGTCGACGCAGCACTTCATCTCGACCTATCAGTGGGAGTAGCGGCTTGAGCTCTGGGCCACGCTCCCGACCGGTGAGTGCCAAGCGTAGCGGGTGAAACAATGCACGGCCCTTGGCACCGGTCGCGGCTTTGACAGCCTTCGTCCACTGATCCCAAAGCGTCTCGTCCCACGGCTCTGCCGGCAGCGCTTCCGCAGCTGCAGCCAAAAACGCAGGGTTTTCACCTTCAGGAACCTCAATCGGCTCAGAAACGATACGCCACCAATCAGCAGAATCCAAAAACTTCTCAAGGTTGCCACGCACAGCAAGCCAAAACGCTTCGCCCCCTTTGACACCTAGCGCCTCTAGCCGTTCTGAAACATCGGCATAATCGAGCATATGGAGAAGCTTGGCGTTCAACCCGTTCAGATCAGCCGGGTCAAAGCGGCCTGGCGCCATCGAGATTTTCGCTGGATCGAACAGTTTTGCCAGCTCCATCATGTCGCGATGCGGTTCAATGGCATCTGACGTCCCGATCAACGCCGCATGACAGGCAACCGCAAGCGGTTCCAGCCCGCTTTCACGCATGCCGCCGATAGACAGATCCCCCAATCGTTTCGACAAGACTTTACCGTCAGCCCCGACCAGAAGGCTGTGGTGGCCGAATGCTGGAACGTCTGCGCCGATTGCTTCGAACAACGCTACCTGAACCCCGGTGTTCGTCACGTGGTCTTCGCCGCGAAGGATATGCGTGATCCCGAGTTCCGCATCATCAACAACGCTGCAGAACGTATAGAGGTAGCTGCCGTCCGCACGGATCAGCACCGGATCTGAAAGCGAGCCAAGATCAACCGTGACCTGCCCGCGGATCAAATCCTCCCACACAACGTGCGTTGATTTCGGAACCAGATCATCGCCGCTGTTGGGCAAACGGAAACGCCAATGCGGCTTTCGGCCCTCAGCCTCGTATTCCTGACGCTGTTCGTCTGTCATCTTCAACGCACCGCGGTCATAGATCGGCGGCAATCCGCGCGCCATCTGACGGCGGCGGCGGCGTTCCAACTCATCGCCCGTCTCGTAGCATGGGTAGAGCAACCCGCTCTCTTTTAGCGTCTCTGCCCGCGCATCATAGCGAGCCAACCGGTCCGATTGGCGCACCTCCTCATCCCAAGTCAGGCCAAGCCATGTGAGGTCTTCGCGAATAGCCTCGACATAAGCCTCTTTCGAGCGCTCGGTATCGGTATCGTCAAAGCGCAAAATAAAGCGCCCACCTTCTTTGCGCGCATAAAGCCAGTTGAGGATCGCCGTTCTGACGTTTCCGATATGGATATGCCCCGTCGGGCTTGGAGCGAAGCGAACGAGTGGTGCCATTTTAAATGCTTGGGTTGTTGACGATTAAGCCGGCACCCTAGAGCAAGTCGGCCCGAAGTGTGAGGGGTTTTCTCAGCCCGAGGTGCGACCAATCGATAGCTGGCTATGGGAACGAGTGCCAATCAAACCAATTATCGCAACGTGAAACGACCACCGGAGACGAAAGTCCACAACGGTTGGCCTGCAAAGCGGCCAGTCAAAAAACCGAAGCTAGCTAAACGATCTGCCGCAAAAAGCCGATAAGGCGGTCGATGTCGCGGCTATCAGTGCTGGTAAATTTCACACGGCGGCCTTGCTGCGTGAACACCGTCAACTGCATGTACCGGATCCGGTTCAAACCCAAGACCTCGGTTATGCTCGACATACCAAGTATGAACAAGAATACGAAACCGATGAGGAACCGCTCAAGCCAGCCGAACTGCAAAACCCCGATCAGGAAAACCAATCCGGCGACAAAGAAGACGGCCGCGTTGATCAGCAGACCCTCGCAGTCGCGCTCCACAACCTCTTCAAGCTTATAGGAAGCAATGTCGTCCAGCCGCACAGCATGCGAACCCAGCCGCAAGACATCTTCGCCACTCACGACATCATCATCTTGCACGCCATCGGCATCAGCCGATTCAAGCCACCACATGGGCGGCCGCTCTTCAAGAAAATAGGGCTCACTCATAATGAGCCCAGAATGTCGGAAATTGGTTTGTAAACTGCTAATGCCTGCCCTTTTTTGAATTCCTAAGGCTGCGCACTTATCCAACTTCGCTATCGGCCCGTGGCGAGGTCATTTTCGGGATACTCACATCGCTCGCATCGAGCGTTTCACCGGGCTCATGCGCATCGCGATACCCATTGGTAATCGGATAACGCCGGTCCCGGCCAAAGTTGCGAGAGGAAATCTTAACCCCCGGGGCCGCCTGTCGGCGTTTATATTCTGAAATGTAAAGCAGTCGCTCGACCTTCTTCACGATCTCAAGATCATGCCCCTTCGAAACGATCTCTGACACCGGCAGCTCTTTCTCAACCAAACTGGCGAGAATATCATCGAGAACATCGTAAGGCGGCAGGCTGTCCTGGTCCGTTTGGTTTTCTCTCAACTCCGCCGTCGGTGCCTTGGTCAAAATTCGTTCGGGAATCACGACCCCCGCAGGCCCTTTGCCGGACGGCACAGTATTGGAATTCCGCCAACGCGCGATCCGGTACACCTCGGTTTTGTACAAATCCTTGATCGGGTTAAAGCCGCCATTCATGTCGCCATAGAGCGTCGCGTATCCAACCGACATTTCGGACTTGTTGCCCGTCGTCAGCAACATGGACCCAAACTTGTTGGAAAGCCCCATCAGGATCGTTCCGCGCGTGCGGCTCTGCAGGTTCTCCTCGCTAACGTCAGCTTCGCGGCCGGCAAACAACTCCGACAACGACGACAAAAACCCTTCAACCGCTGGCGCAATCGGGACGACATCGTAGCGAACGCCCAGCGCCTTCGCACATTCAGCAGCGTCACCCAGGCTCTCTTCAGACGTGTATCGGTAAGGTAGCATCACACAGTGCACGCGCTCAGCACCCAGCGCATCAACGGCAAGAGCTGCAACAAGAGCTGAATCAATTCCGCCAGATAACCCCATCACGACACTAGGGAAGCCATTCTTCTCGACGTAATCGCGTAGTCCCAGAACGCAGGCCTCATAGGCGGCCGCGTCTTGTTCAGGTAGCAACACCCGGTCACCTGGCGAGCACCGCCAACTGTCACCATCGCGGGTCCATTCCGTGACGAGCAACGCTTCCCGCCACGCCGACATCTGAACGGCAAGCTGGCAATCCTCGTTGAGAACAAACGAAGCCCCATCGAACACGAGTTCGTCCTGCCCACCAACCTGATTGACGTAGACAAGCGGAAGATCACTTTCCGTCACACGCGCGACAGCGATGTTCGTACGCAAGTCGGGTTTGGTCCAATCGAACGGCGACCCGTTCGGCACAATGAGAAGTTCCGCCCCGCATTCTGCAAGGCACTCCACAACATCTTCCGACCAGATATCTTCACAAATTGGGACACCGAGGCGCAAACCACGGAAGCTGATTGGCCCAGGCATCGGCCCTGGTTCAAAAACCCGCTTCTCATCAAAAACGCCGTAGTTGGGAAGCTCGACCTTGTAACGAAGCGCGGCAACATCGCCCGCCTCAAGAAGCGCCACCGCATTGTAGACCATACCTTCATCAGGCCAGACCGTGCCGATGAGTAAACCGGGGCCCTCGCCCTTTGTCTCCTGCGCCAATTCAAGAATGGCGTCTTTACATGCCTGCTGAAACGACGGCTTCAACACAAGGTCTTCAGGCGGATAACCAGCGAGAAACAGCTCCGGAAAAACGACCAGATCAGCCCCAAGCTGCGCGGCCTCATCACGCGCTTTAAGCGCCTTGGCCGCATTGCCTTTGATATCACCGACAGTCGGATTGAGCTGCGCGATCGCGATTTTCATATACGTGAAGACCTGTTCTTTCGCCCGTCAGCCCAAGACCGCAAGGCATAGTCAAATGCTGGAACAATGGTTTATCCCCGGCACCCTAACATCCGCAAGCCACCCCGAAAGGCGGTCTGCGCCAACTGAAGTTAAGATCACTCCGGCAACTCGGCGCGCTCCCAGGACAACAGCTCTTCAGCGTGAGCTTGAGACTGGACCTTATGGGCGAGGCCATCGCGAATGACATAGACCCAATCCAGGTTTTCAGAACGCGCCAGATCCTCTGGCGTCACAGCTTCTAAAACATCACTGAAGCCCGACACGAAATCCCACATGATCTCGTATTGCTCTGCATCGGAAAACTGAGACCAGTCGCGCGGCAGCAGTTTGCCAACGTCGTTCTGGAAAACGACATCGCCAACACGCTGCGGCAACAAGTATCCCATCGCTACCTGTTCCGCGATGGCGTTCAGATAGCCAAGCTGTACGAGCCCCGAACAGATAAACTCGTTCGGCGGCTGCAACGTTGCCCTGCGACGCCCCTTGATGGCACTCCGCGCCCCCCAGATCCGCGCCTTGATCCCAAATGCAATCTCATTGAAGAACGCCAACCCCAATCGAAACACCGTCGCATAGGAGTAGGTCGACTCAATCGAATTGAGCATGCGACCACGAACAAGCTTCTGCGCACGCTCGTCAAACCACGTTCCCTTCAACCGCCGGATCCCGACAACCTGCCGCTTATCGGTCAGGTAATGGGCAAGGTTCGTGAGATCGACGCCCTTTGAAGCGCTTTCGATAATGAAGGTGTTGTTGAAGCCCTGCTCCTGATGCGGCACCAGGAACACCAACGCAGCGTGAGAGAAAGAACCACGCGTCGCCCACTGGATCAGCCAGGAACGAAAATCACGGTTCTTGCGTGTGAGAACAATGTCGGCACGATTGAGGTAGGGGCCACTTAAGAACTCACCAACCGGCTTAGGCCAACCTTCGGCGTCATTCGTCGTATCGAGCCCCTGCCATTGCCCAGGAGTAACGCTCTCCATCAATCCCGCCTGCCACATCCATTGCCATCACGACTCGCAGACCCATGATCGAAGGCAACAACGCCTTCTTCAAGGCAAGCGTTGCACGGACCTTAAAAGGTCCGCGCCGTTTAGGACGCTTTTGCGGTAACCGCCACCTGATCCTGCTTCGCGTCGCGCTCTTTCTTCATCAGCTCCGCAACCAGGAACGCCAGTTCCAGAGACTGATCCGCATTTAGACGCGGGTCACAATGCGTGTGGTAGCGATCCGACAGATCAGCATCCGAGATCGCAACAGCGCCACCGGTGCACTCGGTAACATCATCGCCGGTCATCTCGACATGGATGCCACCTGGATGCGTTCCCTCGGCGCGATGCACGGCAAAGAACTCTTCGACTTCGCTCAAGATCCGCTCGAACGGCCGGGTCTTGTAACCGCTGTCGGCCGTGATCGTGTTGCCGTGCATTGGATCGCACGCCCAAACGACTTTTCGACCTTCCCGCTTCACAGCAGAAACGAGCTTAGGCAGGTGATCCCCGACCTTACCGGCACCGAAACGGCTAATCAGCGTCAAACGACCCGGCTCGTTTTCTGGGTTGATGATGTCGATGAGTTGTAAAAGCTCATCTGGATTAAGGCTCGGACCACACTTCAGGCCAATCGGGTTCTTGATCCCACGCACGTACTCAATATGCGCATGATCTGGCTGACGCGTACGGTCGCCGACCCAAACCATATGGCCCGACGTCGCGTACCATTCGCCCGATGTAGAGTCGCGCCGCGTCAACGCCTGCTCATAACCCAACAGCAGCGCTTCGTGGCTGGTGAAGAAGTTCGTCTGACGCAACTGCGGCGTATTCGAGCTATTGATGCCGATCGAACTCATGAACTCAAGCGATTCCGTGATCCGGTTCGCAAGTTCCTCGTAGCGGTTCCCGCGCGGTGAATCCTGCACGAAGCTCATATTCCACTGATGCACGCGCTCCAGATCAGCAAACCCGCCATGGACAAAAGCGCGGATCAGGTTCGCTGTTGCTGCAGCCTGACGATACCCCTGCAGCATGCGCTTCGGATCAGGAATACGAGCCTCTTCGGTGAACTCCATCCCGTTGATGATGTCTCCGCGGTAGCTGGGCAGCTCCACGCCGTCGCGCGTTTCAGTCGGCTTCGAGCGCGGCTTCGCGAATTGCCCAGCTAGACGACCGATTTTCACAACGGGAGTGCCACCCGCATACGTCAGAACAACAGCCATCTGCAGGAAAACTCGCAAGAAGTCGCGGATGTGGTCCGGACCGTGCTCAGCAAAGCTCTCGGCGCAGTCACCACCCTGCAGCAGGAACCGCCGCCCCTCTGCAACCTCGGCCAAACGGCTTTTCAGATCCCGCGCCTCGCCGGCAAACAAAAGCGGCGGGAAACTTGCGAGCTTGGCCTCGACCTCCCGCAGTTGTGCCTGATCTGGATACTCTGGAACCTGCTTGATAGGTAAAGCAGCCCAGCTATCTGGTGACCAAGCGGCGCTTTGTGCCGACATTTATAAACTCCTCGTTCCTCAAAAGACCGTCCGGCAAAGGCAAACCTTTACCGGCCCGTCGCGATAGTTAAGCAGATACATCAAACACCACGACATCTGGCGGCTGCAAAACCACTTGCACGCTTTGGTTATTCCAGAATTTGGAGCAGCGCCCGACGGTGCGTTTTGTGAGCCTTATAGGCCAACGAAAGGCTGAAGGCCAAGTGCCGGATGCAATAGGCACGCGAAAACCAGCTCAACCCCGACAACATCAGGACTTCGCACGATGGAGTTCAACCTCAATACTGATCCGGATCTCATCAGAAATGAGCGGGATCCCACGCATAATCCCCCATTCTGACCGTAAAATCTGGGTTTTGGCCGAAAACCCCGCGGCGATCACACCTTGATAAACCGGGTTGATTTCAGCGAGCGGATGGTCGCCCAAAAAATTCCAAACCACCGCAAGTGTCGCCGGTTTAGTGACACCATTAATGGTTAAATCCCCTGAGACATTCGCGGTCTTGGCACTGGTTGGCGCAACCGAGGTGCTGCGAAACCGGATCTCAGGATGCGCCGGGACATTGAGATAATCGCTGGTCTCGGTCAGGACACGATCAAGCGCCGTAACACCTGTCCAAAGGCTCTTAGCTTTAATCGTCACCTCGACCTGAGACGCCTTTGGGTCCGTTGGGTCGAAATAGAGCCGCCCAATCACATCCTGGAAGCGCCCAGACTGACGCGACATCCCCAGATGATCCCAGCTAAAACGGACCTCTGTGTGATCGCGGTCAAGAACGAACGAATGCTGCGCTGATACGGGGCCAGCTAGAAGCAAGTAACCCAGGAGCACCGCGAGAACCGGCACAAAGTCCTTCAAACAAAACAAACGAGACATGATCAGCCCTGACAAAGCCCGCATTACCAAGCAAAGCCACACACTCAAACAGCCCTCACCAACTGAACTATTGAAAGATTGAGACAGCCCTATGCAAACCGGGATTGCCAACAACCCTTAAAGGCCCGCCGACATGCCGCCATCCACCGCCAGTTCAGCACCGGTAACAAACGCGGAGTCATCGCTGGCAAAAAACAACGCGGCAGCGGCAATATCATCGCACGTTCCAAAACGTTTCATCGGTGTCTGATCAATGAGCGCTTTGTTAAAGATCGGGTTGCGCAACACCCGCTCCGTCAACGCCGTCTCGATAAATCCCGGAGCGAGCGAATTAACGCGAATTCCATACGGCGCATATTCAACCGCCAATGCACGCGTCAGTGCCGACACAGCCCCCTTGGTTGCCGAGTAACCCGCCAGCTGCCGCAAACCACGGTGACCCATAATCGAAGCAATGTTGATCAGCGATCCGTTGCCGGAAGCTTTGAGCAAGTTGAAACCGTCACGCGCAATGCGCACAACGCCATCAAGATTCACTTCCCGGATCTTCACCCAATCCGCATCACTTAAGTGACGAAAATCCTCTCGAACGTTGAGCCCAGCGTTGTTCACCAAAACATCAACTTTGCCAGGTCCCGTTTCGATGGTGCGAAAGAGCGCCGTGACGTCTTGCCCTTTAGAGACGTCAACCGTCATGGCAGAAACGTTAAAGCCCTCAGTGCGCAGTTCGCCCGCAGCAGCCTCTGCCCCGTCCCCGTCAATGTCAGCCAAATAGACTTGAGCACCCTCGTGGGCAAACCGCGCGCCAATAGCGCTACCAATGCCCTTGGCTCCACCGGTTACAACGGCAACTTTGCCTTCAAGACGTTTCATCTGGCTCAACGGGACCTCCGATCGCTTACAGCCCAAAACGGCAGCCGATCATTGATAAGCTACCGCAAGCCCTCGGCATAAGCCCAACTTCCTGGTTAAAACAAGAAGTTAGCCCGCGGCCTGCCGTCGCGTTTCGGTCTTATTGCGCATGGTGACCAATTCTTCTGAGGCTGAAGGGTGCAGCGCCATGGTCTTATCAAAGTCAGCCTTGGTCGCACCCATGCGCATCGCGATGGCCGCCATCTGCACGATCTCTGCGGCATCATCACCCAGGATATGGCAGCCAACAACCTTATCGCTCTCACCGTCGACCAACAGCTTCATCAGCATGCGCTCGTCGCGTCCAGACAGCGTTGCACGCATCGGCCGGAACGTAGATTTGTAAATGTCGAGCACCTTGCACTTCTCAATGGCTTCGTGCTCGGGCATCCCAACCGTTCCAATTTCCGGCGTCGAAAAAACCGCCGTCGGGATGAGCGCATGATCAATCTGCCAGGGATTGTTCCCAAATTGGGTATCGGCAAACGCATGACCTTCCCGGATGGCAACGGGAGTAAGGTTGAAGCGGTCGGTCACATCCCCGACAGCGAAGATGTTATCGACCGACGAACGCCCATCGCGATCCACGACGATATGCCCATTCCAGCCCTGCTTCACGCCGAGCTCTTCAAGACCCAGCCCCGCTACATTCGGAGATCGGCCAATCGCCATCATGATCTCATCGGCTTCAATATGCGCACCGTTGTCGAGATGCCCGATAAGCCCACGGTCCGTCTTCTCGATCTTCGAGAAAACGTGCCCAAGGATCAGCCGAACGCCGCGCTTGGCAACAGACTCCATAACCGCATCTCGCAGATCCTCATCGAAGCCACGGAGGATCTTTTCACCGCGATAGATCAGCGTCGTTTCAGCAGCCAAACCTGCGAAGATGCAGGCGAACTCAAGCGCGATGTAACCGCCACCAGCAACTGTGACGCGTTCAGGCATACGCTCAAGATGAAAGACTTCATTCGACGTAATCGTATGCTGACGCCCTTCGAGTTTGTCATCGTTGTTTGGCTTGCCACCGGTTGCGATGAGGATCTTGTCTGCTGTAATTTTTTTGCCCGAAGTCAGCCGGATCGTGTGCCTATCCTGGATCTCCGCACGCTCAGCGAAGATATCGACACCAGCGCTTTCGAGACCCTGGCGGTAGAGGCCTTCCAGCCTGGCGATTTCCTTGTCCTTAGCCGCAATCAGTGATGGCCAATCAAAGTTAGGCTCATCAACGTTCCAGCCAAATCCCCGCGCATCCTCGAAAGCCTCGCTAAACCGGGACGCGTAAACCATCAGCTTCTTCGGGACGCACCCGCGAATGACGCAGGTGCCACCAAACCGATACTCTTCGGCAATGCCAACTTTTGCTCCATGGCCCGACGCAATTCTCGCGGCACGAACGCCACCCGAACCACCACCGATAACGAAGAGATCAAAATCAAAGTCGCTCATAGTTCAAACCTAACCGGCTCCTGATAGTGCAGCGCAGTTCGAATTCCGCCGCAGAAATTCGCGTGATGCCTGATAACGAGATCCGCATCCGAAGCTACGGATATCACGTTGTTAGACGCCAAATTCCCCATCATCGTCGTTCTTGGCTTCGATCAGGCGCACGTCGTCATCTTCGCCGATGATCGCGAGGTCGCAGATATCAAGAAACAAACCACAATCAACGACACCAGGAATGAAACGGAATACGTCTTCCAGCTCTTCTGGGTCGGGAATTCGGCCGAAGTGACAATCGAGAATATAGTTGCCGTTGTCAGTAATGAACGGCTCACGATCGTTCAACATGCGTTGTTCAACCGGCCCTTCGCAGCCAGCCTCATCAGTGAGCGCAACAATCATGTCGTAAGAGGACTTCCAACCGAATGGCACAACCTCGACCGGCAGTTTGAAGGCACCGAGCTGATCAACAACTTTGCTTTGATCCGCCATTACAATGAACTTGTCAGAAGCCATCGCAACGATCTTTTCCCGCAGCAACGCACCGCCGCCACCTTTGATAAGGCGCAAGTCAGCGTCAATCTCATCGGCCCCATCAAAGGCCATATCAAGCTCCGGCTGATCATCAAGTGTGGTCAGCGGAATACCGCGCGCCTCTGCAAGCTGCCGGGAAGCTTCCGACGTTGGCACACCGACCACAGACAGCCCGGCTTTAACCCGCTCCCCAAGAAGCGCGATAAACTGGGCCGCAGTCGAGCCCGTACCAAGCCCCAACCGCATCCCCGGTTCGACCATCTCAACTGCCCTGAGAGCAGCGCGTCTCTTTTGTTCTTCTGCCGACATTTGAGTCCTCGCATATTCCGGCCAACGGAACCTGGCGGGCCGATAAGTCGCCGTAAGACAAATTGCACCGATGGACATAGCCTGCCCTACGGCGGAGCTAACACAGCCCCTCGCAAATCTGGACCATCGCTTTAGCCTAATCCGACCGGGTGCGCGACGATAAAAGGCAACAATGGCTGCCGCACGTCAAAAGAGCCTACCTTTAGAGGCCACCCATGAGCACGTACTTTTGCTCCAGGAACTCTTCGATCCCATGATGTGAGCCTTCCCGTCCGAGTCCGGACTGCTTGACGCCACCAAACGGGGCCAGCTCCGTGGACATGACGCCCTCGTTGACACCGACCATGCCGAATTCCAGCGCTTCAGCAACCCGCCAGACACGACCGATATCACGCGCGTAGAAGTAAGCCGCCAATCCAAATTGAGTGTCATTGGCCTGTGCAACAACGTCGTCTTCGTCTTCGAACCGGAACAGCGGAGCAACCGGACCGAACGTCTCTTCGTTGGCAACTTTCATGTCCTTGGTGACACCTGTCAGAACCGTCGGTTCATAGAAGTTGCCGCCCAACTCATGCGGCTTACCACCAACCAACACTTTCGCGCCTTTTTCGACCGCATCCCGAACATGGTCTTCAACTTTGGCAAGTCCGTCTGGATTGATCAGCGGGCCCATCTGCACGCCTTCTTCCCGACCCGGCCCGACTATCAGCGTCGCACTGGCTTTCGCAAGCTTCTCGGCGAAAGCGTCATAAACACCAGCCTGGACATAGATCCTATTCGCGCAAACACAGGTCTGCCCGGCATTTCGATACTTCGAGGCCATCGCTCCAGCAACGGCTTTATCAAGATCCGCATCATCGAAAACAATGAACGGCGCATTCCCACCAAGCTCAAGCGACACCTTCTTGATCGTCTCCGAGGCTTGGCGCATCAAGATCCGACCGACTTCGGTTGAACCAGTGAAAGTCACCGCACGCACCGACGGATTGGTGGATAGCTCCTCGCCGACCTGGATCGGATCTGCTGCCGTCACAATATTCAAAACACCTGGTGGGATTCCTGCTTCCTCACCCAACGCCGCAAGGGCCAGCGCCGATAAAGGCGTATCTTCGGCAGGCTTAACCACAGCGGTACACCCAACCGCCAGCGCAGGTGTGACTTTCCGCGTGATCATGGCATTCGGGAAGTTCCAGGGCGTAATAGCAGTGATGACACCGACGGGCTGCTTCAACACAATAACGCGCGCATCAGCTTTGAAGGTGGGCAGCGTCTCCCCATAAACGCGCTTGGCCTGCTCAGCAAAGAACTCCACAAAACCGGCGCCATAAACGATTTCGCCACGCGCTTCGGTAAGCGGTTTACCCTGCTCACAGCTAAGGAGAACGGCAAGTTCCTCGGTGTTTTCGATAATGAGGTCATACCAGCGCCGGAGTATCAGCCCGCGTTCCTTCGCCGTACGTTTTGACCAGTCCCCAAACGCACTATGTGCAGCCTCAATGGCACGTTTTGCCTCGTCACGGCCAATATCAGGCACCTTGGCCAACACCTCACCGGTCGCTTTATCCGTCACCGGAGTTGCGGGTGTGCCCACCCATTGTCCATCGATGTAAGCCTGTTCTTTCAACAGGCGACCCAGTGACGTTCCCATCCGACTGTTCCTTCTCGTATCCCGGGCTTGCCCGGATTGTCGTCTCCAGGGTCTATTCGGATCTAAGAACCGCAGCCATCCTGAAGACCTACATTCTTACATAAGACCGACACTCTGACGCAAACTGGATCTGACATAAAATCTGCCACGACAGTTGTGTAAGCCTCCACCAACTGCCATTCAAGCGCGTAAAAGTTCAGGCCCCCAATGCTCCAACAAGGCAAGATATGAACGGTTGGACGATCGTCTTTGATCTCGACGGAACGCTCGTTGACACTGCACCCGATTTGGTCGACGCAACGAACCATGCGCTAGACCGCTACAAATTGGCCCCCGTCGCAGAACCAGAGCTTCGGCAGTGGATCAGCTTCGGCGCGCGCCGCATGATCGTGGAGGCCCTGAACGCGCACAATTACCCGCTCGGCGATACAGAAGTCGATGCGCTGCTCGATACGTTTCTGGCCTACTACGAGGCCAACATCGCCAATCGCAGCCGACCCTATCCGGGTGTCGAAAACGCTTTAGTCGATCTCAAACGCCGCGGCGCAACTCTGGCCATCTGCACCAACAAACGCGAACGCCTCGCCCGTCAGCTCTTGACTGAACTACAGCTCATCGAAAAGTTTTCAGGACTTGCAGGGCGCGACACGTACCCGGTCTATAAACCCGACCCAGAACACCTGCGGGGTGCCATAAGTCTCGCGAGTGGCAACCCACAACAAGCCGTCATGATAGGCGACAGCAACACGGACATTACGACCGCGCGAAATGCAGAAATCCCAAGCATAGCCGTCTCATTCGGCTACACTGACATCCCTGCAGCAAAACTCGGCGCCAATGCCGTAATCGACCATTACGATCAACTCTTGGAAGCGCTTGAAGCACTCGGGCTAACCTAACTGTTTGCCGATCAACACATGAACATGGCCGAACATCAGCCATATTCACCGCGCAATGATCCGCACACACAGATTTGGCGGTCCAAGAAACCGCCCATCGCACAAAAGGGAGCATAATCTATGTTGATCCGCATTCTCACCGCGACTGCCCTGGGTCTCGCAGCAACCAGCACGGCCTTCGCCGCCCCCAAAGACGTGAAAGGCTGCATGGACAGCGTCTTCGCACAAGCGAAAGCAGCGGAAGCGAAGAAGGTTTCGGGCAAAAAGGCCGAGAAAATCGAAGGTATGCTTGGCAAAATGGAAGCCCACTGCCTCGCCAAAAAATTTGCCGCTGCAGACAAAGTCGGCGGTCAGATCGAAAAAGCCATCGCCAAGTAATAAAATGCATGCAGGCGCGAGAATGACGCTTTAAATGTCATAAAAACCGACCATATGGGAGAGGTGATCAACCACTCCCAATTTTGGTGGCCGGACATGACCGACAAAAACGTCAGCACACTCACGCCGCTCTCAAAGTTCTCAGATCTCAGCTTCAAGTCGGCACCTGCCCCGGCCGTACTCTTAGCGATCAGCGGCGAAAAACCGGATGAAATCCTGACCGCTGCTCAAGACGCGATCCGCAAAGTCCGAAACCTCCAAGAAGCCCCATCTTGCATACGCGACATGACGCTCTTGGAGCTTGATTACACCTTTACGAATTTAGGCTATTTCGTCAGCAGGGTTGGCGATTACCGCAACAAACAAATGACACTGCAAGATTGGTCAGAACGCCCGCGCAGCCCCTCGACATTCTACGCAGTTGAAACATTCATCGATGACGTCGCCCCCATCATTGATGATGAGGGAGAGGTGATTGCAGTGCTCGCTGACAAAGTCCTCTGCTGGCAGTCTGAAGACACCTGCCCAATCGAGGCATCAGAGCGGGCCTTCTGCCGGATCGGCCAAGTCTATTCCGTTTCGAAGATGTCAGAGGTGCGCTGGTCAGCCTGACGCCCGTTTGCCCAACATCATTTCACGCTTTCCGCCGTGCCCAGGACGTTTCTCAACCTGGAACCCCGCCGCTTCGAGATTACGGCGCACCCATCCCGCAGCTGTATAAGTCGCAAAAGTTCCACCTGCGCGCGTATGATTAAACACATCCGCCAGCAGTCTCTCACCCCACATTTCAGGGTTTTTCGCAGGCGAGAACCCATCGAGAAACCACGCATCGGCAAGCCCACTCCAACCGGATACGCTGCTTTCCGCAGCGCCGGGAACAATTTGCAGGCTCGTTTGCGGGTCCAGCTGCCATATCTCCCCGAGCCGGGTCTCGATAT
The DNA here is from genome assembly GCA_040219445.1 of Filomicrobium sp. Classification (GTDB taxonomy): domain Bacteria; phylum Pseudomonadota; class Alphaproteobacteria; order Rhizobiales; family Hyphomicrobiaceae; genus Filomicrobium. Next base: position 931,717 of record JAVJSM010000004.1, read on the forward strand.
CCCAGACTTCGATCAGTTGCTTGCAGCGTGGCATAAGATCTCTCCAGCCCGACAACGCGCGCTCAATGTCGTGTGCTGATAACGGATACTTCTCAAACGCCGTGTAAAAAAGATGCTGGCCGTCTTGACGCGTAGCGCACCAAGTTTGCCAGGTCTCAAGAAAATTGAGCCCCGTACCGAAGCCCAACTCAGCAATGTCGAAACGGTTGGTATCTAACCATCGCCCTGGCAGTCCATTTCCGCCAAGGAATACGTACTGAGTTTCAGCACGACCATCACGCCGCGAGTAGAACGGATCATCGAACGCCTTCGAAACCGGGATATTGTCCTCCGTCCACGCCAACTCATGGTATTCGAGGTTCGACAAACTGGTTCTCCGCCCTCTAACACTTCGTCAAAACACGCCCTTAATGACCGATAAGAAATCCGCACCACAATTGGAAGCCTCCTACACCACGGATCTGCTCATCGTCGGCGGCGGCATCGTCGGCCTTTGGTGCGCCCAGCGCGCCGCCAAACGAGGTCTAAAGACGACGCTCATCGACAAAGGCAAGATCGGCCAAGGCGCCAGCGGAGGCTTTCTGGGCGCGCTCATGCCTCACCAACCCGTACGCTGGAGCGAAGAAAAACAATACCAGCTCGAAGCCCTGCTTGCCTTAGAAAACGAAGTCGCAAGCCTGGAAGAACAAACCGGAATCAATTGCGGCTACCTGCGCAGCGGCCGCGTTATCCCGACCCGAACTGAAAAGAAACGCGCCGAACGTTTGACATGGCGCGACGCAGCAAAGCTGAATTGGCCGGCAAAGACACACTCGCATCAACCGCTCCAATGGCGCGTTGAAGAGGAGCCGCCGACCGGCGATTGGCTAGCTTCCGAAATGGCGCCCTTAGGTTATGAATTCGACACGATGACAGCTCGGGTCGCACCACGTCAGCTCGTGCAAGCCCTAAGAGCCACCATCTCACCAAACGTCAAGATCCTCGAAAACACAGCCGTGACCGACCTTGCTGACGGCACGCTCATCACACTTCAGGACGGTTCAAAAATCGCAGCTGCGAAGACAATTGTGGCAGCTGGTCACCACGCGTTCCCACTGATCGAAAACACCGCGCAGAAAAATCTCGGCCGCGGCGTCAAAGGCCAAGCAGCACTCTTGAAGCCACTTCATTCAGTGGCCGCAGATCAACCCATTATCTATTTTGGCGGGGTCTACATCATCGCCCACGACAATGGCCTGATCGCGATCGGTTCAACGTCCGAAAAAAGATTTACAAGCCCAACCGACACCGATCACCAGCTTGATGACTTGATCGAAAAAGCAACTGAGCTCTGCCAAACCCTTGAAGGCGCTGAGGTTGTCGAACGTTGGGCTGGTGTCCGCCCGAACGCGACCGGCCGCCACCCTATGATCGGTCCCCTACCGATCGCACCAAACATCATCATGGCCACCGGAGGCTTCAAAATCTCATTCGGCGTCGCCCACAAAATGGCCGACGATGCCATCGCGTTCGCAACCGGTGAACAGCCGACTCTGCCAAAGATGTTCCAGATCGCTTATCACGAAGCCTGCGCCAAATAGAAAACTCACCTGCGCGCATCAGGCCGTTCGGGACTGCGGCAGAAAATATCCCAGTGCCAAGAAAAGCAGCCCAACTAACGCAAAGTAGATGGGCAGATCATACGCCTCCTCCAAGCGGTGCGCGCTCATTTTGCTCATCTGCTCGTATGAGATGAGTTCCTGCCCATTCACCTCCAGCACATATATGTAGTTCGTCTCAGAAACTTTGGCTGTTACAGGTCTGCGAATGTAGGAGTAGTATTTTTCTGCGGTAACGAGGTTCCCATGAGCGACAAGCTCATGAACAAATCCGGTGGGCCCACGGACAAGAACCTTGTAGGTCTTAATTGTTCCCCGTCGCACCTCAAGCCGTTCCATCGGAACATCAATCAGCGTGCCGGCCACGACCCTAAGGTCTTTTTCGGCAGGAACCGGGCTTGACCATTCGATGACGGCCATCAATGCAGCCACAAGAAGCGCTGCCACGCCGATCTGCAAAAACCTGTCTCGGAGCCGAGAGGAAATCATCAAGTCAACGCCCGAAGCATCGAACCAGTGCCGAAGCGAAAGGCAGTGCGCGCCTCTACGTTCACAAGCCGCACCACCCGGACCTAACCCGAATTAAAGCGGGATGTTGTCGTGCTTCTTCCAAGGGTTCTCAAGCGTCTTGTTGCGCAACATGTTAAGCGCCCGGCAGATCCGCTTCCGAGTCGCTCGAGGCAAGATTACCTCATCGATATAACCACGCTCCGCAGCAACAAACGGGTTAGCAAACCGTTCTTCGTAATCGGCGATCCGCCCAGCTACTTTTTCGGCATCATCGAGCTCGGAGCGATAGATAATCTCAACAGCACCTTTTGCACCCATAACGGCGATCTCGGCTGAAGGCCAAGCGTAGTTCACATCGCCACGAATATGCTTCGCGCTCATCACAACATAAGCGCCACCATAAGCCTTGCGCGTGATGACCGTGACTTTCGGAACCGTGGCTTCTGCGTAGGCAAACAGAAGCTTCGCACCGTGCTTGATTAGCCCACCGTATTCCTGAGCCGTGCCGGGCAGGAAGCCTGGAACGTCAACCAGCGTCAGCACCGGAATTTCAAAGCAGTCGCAGAACCGCACAAATCGCGCAGCTTTCCGGGAAGCATCCGAGTCGAGAACGCCCGCAAGAACCATCGGCTGGTTCGCAATGATGCCAACTGTGTGTCCCTCCATGCGAGCAAAGCCAGTCAGGATGTTCTTTGCAAACGAATCTTGAAGCTCGAAGAAATCGCCCTCATCGACGATCTTCGTGATGAGCTCGTGCATGTCATACGGCGTGTTGGGATTGTCCGGCACAAGCGTATCGAGCGACTCTTCAACCCGCTCTGCAGCATCCCGCGTCGGTAAGACAGGCACACCGTCTGTGTTGTTAGACGGCAGGAAGTCCAGCAGTCGTCGGATCTGAAGCAGCGCCTCAACATCATTGTCAAAGGCTCGGTCAGCCACCGAAGATTTTGATGTATGAACTTTCGCCCCGCCCAGCTCTTCCGCCGTGACGGTTTCGTTCGTCACCGTCTTCACAACGTCCGGACCCGTGACGAACATGTAGCTCGTATCACGAACCATAAAGATGAAGTCGGTCATTGCTGGAGAATAGACGTCCCCACCCGCACATGGCCCCATGATCACCGAGATCTGAGGAATGACACCTGAGGAAAGAACATTGCGCTGGAACACTTCGCCGTATCCGCCCAGCGCATCGACGCCTTCCTGAATACGCGCACCACCAGCATCAAACAGACCAATGATCGGCGCCCGGTTCTTCAGCGCCATATCCTGGATCTTGGTGATCTTTTTCGCGTGCGCATCAGACAACGACCCGCCGAAAACGGTGAAATCTTTGGCAAACACATAGACAACACGGCCGTTAATCGTGCCCCAACCGGTCACGACTCCGTCACCGGAAATCTTGGTCTCATCCATCCCAAAATCCGCGCAGCGGTGCTCGACGAACATATCGAATTCTTCGAACGAACCTTCATCCAAGAGAAGATCAATCCGTTCGCGCGCGGTCAGCTTGCCTCGTTTGTGCTGTGCATCAATCCGCTTTTCACCACCACCAAGACGAGCATTCGCGCGGCGCTTCTCAAGTTCCTCGATCACAGCTTTCATGTGGGTCCCTGTCGTACTTTTCGTAGTTATTCAGTTGTGTGGACTGTGCCGTTATTTCAGGCGGCGTGGAAAGGCATCAGGTGATAGCACGCCGCGCCAACTTCGCAAACGCAACAAATGGGGGTTGCTTCAATCCCTGATCGGCGACACCGATCAGCGCAAAGACAAACCCGAACCCGTGCAAGCACTTAGAGCGTTTAGGGAGGTCTTGCGCGACTTCGGCGACGAACGCCAAGCGCGGCTAACGCGAGGGAATGCCGGATTTCTTCTGCATTTTCAAACGACCAGCCACGCGCCACAGCTAACACAACACCGACATACACCTTCTGCATGCAAAAAAATGCAATCAACAGGCGAAAACGATTTTCACGTTGTGGTCTAACGACAGTTGGCGATAACCAGGCTCGCGGCCTCAAATTCCGCCCAGCGCTTTTGGCGGCGCTCGGCGGCTTCTTCGTCGGGACCCCACTGCTCAATCTGGTAGTCCTCATCGATGTGCGCAGCCGCCCACGCCGCATCGGCATCAATATGTCCACGCATTAAGCCGAGCGCCAAGAGTGCGGAACCAGAGAGCGTTGTCAGAACATGCATCGCCCCAAGCTCAATCGCAGACAAAGGTTTTAACTGCTCTGCATAGGCAGCAAGCGCGTCTTCGGGCTGAGCAACCGGCATCACACCTTCAGCGAGAACAAACTGAGCGCCAAAAGCCTCACGCGCCCAGGCCAAGACTGGGTTCCACGCATCAGCCTGCCGTTTCACCAACTCGACGGGACCTTCCGCGCGGTAGCACAGCAGATCTGACCCTGCGAACGATACGATATCAGCAGCCACTTCTGCTTCCCGACCACTCACGCCATCAAGCGAAGAATTGATAATCTTCGTCACCGGCATCGTTGCTGGGTTGATGACCTCAACCTGCGCCGTCCACTCGCTCGCAATCAACTGCGCCAAATCTGAACTCGGCACCAGCAACAGCTTCTTGCCCGGCGTCTTTAGTTGCCGGCCGTCGAGACGCAGCTCATAACCCGAGCCACTTTCGGATTTCTCAACGCTCGCCTCTTTGTAGAAACGCTTTGGCAGTTGTTGCCCCTGGGGCGGTGCACCGTCGGTCACGTCATTGCCCCCCGTCGACTTTCAGCAGCCGCCACAATGCGGCAGGCACATGCTCATATTCATCGACAAGCTCATCGGCCCCAGCCTCGAGCAAGAACTCGCGCGGATGGTAACCCCACGTCACGCCAAGTGCTGGAACACCAGCCGCACGCGCCATATCCATATCGAAGGTCGTGTCACCGATCATAACTGTCTGGTCGGCTTCGACACCACAATCCATCATGGCCTGCTCAATCATAGAGGGATGCGGCTTAGAGGGATGATCATCAGCCGTCTGGATCGTTGCAAAGTGATCGTGCAAACCTTCACGCTCAAAGAGCGCATCTACACCACGACGGGACTTGCCAGTCGCAATACCCAGCAAGACATCGTCGCGCGCGCGAAGTTCCGAGATTGTCTCAAGCGCACCCTGAAAAAGCGGTTCGTTATGCCCGGGTTGGCGACGCAGCGCCGCGAAAGCAACTTTGTAACTCTCCGCAACAGGAACCGCCGCCTCAAGCCGATGCTCGTCGGGCAGCAAACGATCAACGGCCTCAACCAACGACAGCCCGACAACACCTAGAACGTCTTGCCGCTTCGGCGCGTCAAACCCGTGCGCCGCAAATCCCTCATTCATGGCAGCAACGATCGCATGCTGGCTGTCGACGATCGTCCCGTCGCAGTCAAAAATAATCAGCTTCATCGCGTTGCAGGTCCTGTACTAATCAAGCGAGCCGTTGTCGGCGACAGCTGGAGCCTCTACTTGGCATCCAACACCAGCGTTATCCGTCTTTTCGAAACCGCTCCGCATCAAAACCCAACAGGTCCCAAGTCTCCAGCATATGCGGCGGCAGGGGTGCCGTCACATCAAGCTTCTGGCCGGGTTCAAATGGGTGCGGAAGAATAAGACGCCGTGAATGCAGGTGAAGCTTGTTGGCCATATTCTCTGCCGGCAGATTGACATGCCCATCATACTTGTCGTCACCGACAATCGGGTGATTGATAATCGACATGTGCGCACGCAGCTGATGCTGTCGCCCGGTCACCGGCTTCAGCGACATCCACGATGTTTTACGACCCGCATGATCAATCGTTGAATAATGCGTCGTCGCATGCATCGCTTCTTTCTGCTCGCCCGGACCCGACTTGCGCACGCGGTCGCCATCCGGACCTGCAGCCTTTACCAACGCAGCTTCAATTTTGCCCTGAGGCGGCTTCGGCACCCCATGCACCAAGGCCCAGTAGGTTTTGGCCGCCGAACGCGTCCGAAAGATATTGCCAAGTTTGGCTGCCGCATTGCGGTGTTTGGCAACGAGCAAAACACCAGTCGTATCTTTGTCCAGCCGATGCACCAACCGCGGTCGGTCGCCAAAACGGTCCGCCATACCGGCCAGCAAACCATCAATATGCCTCTTCGTGTTGGTGCCGCCTTGAACCGCGAGTCCGAACTGTTTGTTGAGCACGAACAAATGCTCGTCCTCGAAGAGGATCATATTCTCGATCAGCGTGCGATCGGCCTTCGATAACCCGGGCGGCGGCTTCACCGACGGAGCTGCCGGAGGCGGATCGCGCACAACTTTTGGCACGCGAACCTGCGAACCAGGATCGAGTCTCGAATTCGATGTTACCCTCTTGGAATCGACACGCACCTGGCCAGATCGCAGGAGCTTCTGCAGATAACCGTACGTGACATGCGGGTAGTGAATCTTGAACCAACGATCGAGCCGGATGCCCGCTTCATCGTCGGTGACCTTGATTGTCTCAACCGGGTTCGTCATGCGAGCACCTGCCGGGCAAGCATCAGGCCAGCAAACAGCGCCAGGATCGACAACCCAACCGACGAGACCAAATAAATTCCAGCCGCCATTTCCTGTTTGCGCGACATCAGCGAAACGAAGTCCAGCGAAAATGCCGAAAAGGTCGTGAACCCACCAAGAACGCCAACGGCAAAGAAAACACGCAGCTCTTCAGAGGCTGAAAACCGAAGCGCCAGCGCCTCGATAAACACACCCATAATGAACGAGCCAACAACGTTGACGCACAACGTCGCCCACGGAAAACCGCTCGTCACACCGAGCCAACGGGCAACGCCGACACCAACGAGATAACGAGCGCCGGAGCCCACCGCGCCTCCAGCGCATGCGAGCATGAAAAGCTTCATTTGCGAACCCAAAGATTGTATCAAAAAAGCCGGGAAGCGGGCAGCTATAGCTCACTCTTGCAAAGGCAGCAATCGTAGGCGTCTAGTATCCTGAACGAACGGAACTGCCGATCTGATGCTAGACTGCCTTGTCGTCTTCTTCGAAGTTACCGCCGACCGCCCAACCAATGGTCCAGCCCACCAAAAGGCCGATAAGGCTCGTACCCATAAAAACGGCGTCTTCCAAGTTGGAAACCTGATCGGGACTTTCGAAAGTAAACATCCCAACAACCATCGAAGAGACCGGACCGCTAAAGATAAGCGTAACCGCTAAAGCGCCTGCCGCTCCAATAATCATCGCCAACAGATAGCGCATTATCCCACTCCATCGAGGTTCCAGCCCGCAGCTACTTCACTTCCCAGAACCAAATCTCTCTGGCACCAGCGTAGTTCGAATAGTAGCCAAGCCAGGAAAACCACTCCATCAACCATTTCGCGCTCGAACGGTAACCATTCCACACGTCGATATGATCACCCGTTGGAAAGTTCGCACTGTCAGATGAACGCTGCCAGTAGTCTTTGATGAACATGACGCCCGTACGTCCAAACAACAGCGGATAAAACTGCTCAGCCTGCTCGCCGCTGATGACCTCCTTAGGCCCAAACCCTGGCAGGTTCGCCCGGTCAATTGCCCGGGCTAGCGCTGTCGCGTTGATGTAATGCATCTCTTCAGCTGGATGCGCACCACAGCTCGCAATCCCGCCAATCTGGCTTGACGTTACACCAGCTCTCTTAAGCGCCACACTCATGCGGATTGCGCACTGATTAGCATAGACGGGAAAGCCCTTATGAACCGTCTTGCCCTCTAGGTTCACAAGCTCCTTGGAGGCGATACACGGCGCCATAATGCTTTCATTTATGGGATGCCCATACCAGAGCTTGCGAAATTCAACGGTCATCGCTGCACCTCAATCCTCACCCGTTAATGCAACAAGCGGGACCCTACACCATGATCACGACCCTGGCGATGGTGAACATTTTCCAGGTCCCATCCATGCCTCGCAAACAAATCCAAGTTTGCAGCGCAACATTGGCCCTAACACGCCAGGGCGACGCGATATCTCACCCGCCAACTTGCAATACAGCCAGAGATGATCTCAATCCCACTCCCCGGCGTAATAATGCAAACCGCCGACCGGGAGAAAACAAATGAAACCATTAACAAATGCCGCAGCCGTAGTTCTGGCACTACTCATCAGCGCTGGCACCACGTTTGCGCAAAATGGCCCCGATGACCTGACCAAAGCCCGTCTTGCCGCAGTAGAAGGCGACCATGTGACCTGCGCCAAACTTGCAGATAAGGCACGTCGGCAACCCAACACGGTCTGGCAGGCCCACCAGGTTTTTGCCAGCTGCCAAGCCTACGTGATGGAGGCAAAGCGCGAGAAAATCCCAGCGGCGGACTACATCTCGGGCCTAAGCCAATCCGTCGATGCTCTCCAGTTCCTGCTCGAAACGCCCGGCCTCGTGAACAACAACGAACAGCGCGCTTCGATCATGTTCGTAATTGAGGAATTTGAACGACGCATCCAGAGCGCGCGAGGGTGATCACTTTTCCCTGCGCAACGGTACCCGTGAGACGGGTTTCTAGTTACGTACGCTCCCATCAAGGCCCGAGTCAGCCAGCTAACTGGCTGATTTTTCGCGTTTTCATATACGCTTAAACTCAAATGACGCTAAATCGACACACTGCGAGCGCGATGTAACTCCGCCATCGCGACTTCGGAACGATATCTTTTGCGAATTTGATACAATCGTCGTCGAGGCGGCCGCGGCACATTTTCAGTTCGAGTAACTGGGCAGCCGACGTTTATTGAAAAGAAATTACGAGCATCGAACCCAGGTTTACGGGCGCGCCAACAAGGTCGCTCGCTGAGGATCGGCCTAAGCTGCCAATTTCCAGTTTCGGATCGCTCGACAAACAGGGAACGTCCTAGTGCCAATGCAAAGCCAAGTGCTCCGCTTTTTCGCACCGTGTCTGATGTGGGCTCTCTTTTTGGGAACTATTTCGCTTCCCTCTACAGACACACATGCCCAAGCCGTCGCAGCCAATACAATGCAATCTGAGGCCGTCTCTCAAACTACTGGCGATAACGATGACGCCACCTCGGCAAAAGCTCCGATCCCGGTAGAAGACGCGGACCAAACCTCGCCGGTAACAACGGAAGATCAGGGCACGCAGAGCGCCATTGATCCAGCGCCGCCGGCCCTAAACCCAATCGTCGAAGCGCTTCTAACCACCCTCACATCGCAAGAGCAAACAACGCTGAAGGCGTCGAAGGCAGAGGCCGAAGCGCTCAAACGGTTTTACGCCGCAGCAGGCCGCGAACCGATCTGGCTCGAAGATGACAAAGTCACCGACAACGCCAAACAAGTAATCGACGAAATCAAAAACGCCGACGATTGGGGATTAAAAGCATCTGCGTTTGACCTGCCAACCGCCACTCTAGCACCGGCGACCAACAACGCGCTCGCGCTATTCGAACTGAAGCTGTCTCTCGCCGCGCTAAGATATGCGAACCACGCTGCAGGCGGACGGCTCAAACCCCGCGCCGTCAGCCGCCTATTCGATCAAAAACCCGAGACACCGCAACCCGTCGCCTTCCTCTGGAAGATCGCCGCAACCGCAGACCCAGACAAGTTGCTGCGCGATCAGCATCCCACTCACCCGCAATTCCATAAACTGCGTCAGGCCCTGCTCGCCGAACGTCAAAAAGAACGCCAAGAAAAAGTAGACGCCGCAACCGCTACTGTCGAAGACACCTCAGCAGCAAAACAATCCAAGACGAAAAAGAAAGCCGCCAAGAAAAAATTTAGGCAACAGGCATTCATTCGCCAGATCATCGCCAACATGGAACGCTGGCGCTGGATGCCACGTCAGCTCGGCGATTTCTACGTCTGGGACGACGTGCCTGAACAGACCACAAGCGTCATCAAGAACGGCAAAGTTGTGCTGAAAGAAAAGATCATCGTTGGCAAACCCAAAACTCCAACGCCGATCTTTTCCGACGAGATGGAACTGATCATTTTCCATCCGTCATGGGGCGTGCCCCCCGGTATGAAAAAGAACGAGCTCTGGCCAAAATTGCGCAACACCGGAGGGGGCTGGTTCTCCAACAAACCCCTCGCATCATCCGTGCTGAAAGCGCATCGTCTCAACGTCACGCGGGGCGGTGTGCCGGTCAATCCAGATTCGATCAACTGGTCGAATGTAAACATCGCCAACTATCACTTCACCCAACCTCCGGGTCCGAAAAACGTACTTGGCGTCGTCAAGTTCCGCTTCCCCAACAAGCACAACGTCTACATGCACGACACGCCTGAGCGGCACCTGTTTGGCGGTAGCAACCGGTCCTTCAGCCACGGCTGCATGCGCGTGCAAAACCCCGTCCGGCTCGCAGAAGTCCTGTTGGAACACGATAAGGGCTGGTCAAAAGCCCAAGTGCGCAACCACAAGCGCAAAGGGCGACGCATTAAGCTGACAAAGCCAATCCCCGTCCACATCGCTTACTTCACCGTACACGTGGACGATGATGGACAAACCCAGGTTCGCCGCGATCTTTATGGCCTTGATCGCCGCGTCGCTTCCGCGATCGAAGGCCGGCGTGTTCGCGTCGGCGTACCGCTCGCGAGCCCGAAAAAGCAGACGGCCAAAAAACGCCGTGTCGCCAAGAAAAAGAAAGCCAAGCGCCGCACAGCCAAGCGTTCCGAACCTTTCAATCCCTTCGCTTCGACTGATTAGGGCAACAGACAAGGACGGTGTGTTAGCTCAACGGGCCTAAACTGTCTCCGAGTTGCACGCACTGAAATAATCAGGGATAGACCCCTATGGCTTTCCTCTGGGTCTCCCCAATCTTGTTGTTTGTCGCGCTCCTTGCTTCGAAGCGCATGACCGCACTCCCCGCGTCCATACTGGCGTTGACTACGGCTGTCATCATTGTCTACGCCGCCGCCCCACTACCAACCAGTCTTACAAACATCACCGGTATCCTCGTGGCCGGAGCTTGGATCGCGCTACCTGCCGTCGTCGTTATTCTTGCTGGCTTGGTGTTTGTCGAACTCGTTTCGCCAGCGACGGAAACACCCGCCGCACCTGCCGAGAAGGACAAGGCCCGACAGCTCGGCACACAATGCCTCTTCATCGGACCCTTCGTCGAAACCGCAACAGGCTTTGGCATCGGGTTCGTTTTCGCCTTGCGCGGTGTCCTGGCACTCAACATCAAACCCGGACCTGCCATGGCGCTGGCTGCGTTCAGTCAATGCCTCGTGCCATGGGGCGCACTCGGCGTCGGCACCCGCATCAGCGCCGCACTGATCGACGCCCCGTTGTTGGAGATCACCCAGCCAACCGCGATCATCATGGCACCGATACTGGCTCTGACCGTTTGGTTCTATTGGCAATGCGCAAGCGCCGCTGGAACGCCCATCCCCAGACGACAGAAGTTGGAAGACGCTTGCCTATTCGCCCTTCTCGCTGGCGTTCTCATCATCACCAACAGCTTCCTTCCTGTGGAGCTGGCCGGGCTATTCGCAATTGCCATCATCGTGCTCCTGCGGCTCTGGCTCCAAAACGGCGGCGAGCTGATGACAGCAACGATGCTTTCAAAGGCAGCGCCCTATGGTGCACTAATCGCGATCCTAGCACTCACACGCCTGCACCCCGATATCGAAAACTTCTTGTCAAACCCCAGCTACACACCTGGACACGGCGCGCCGAGTTTTGCTCCGCTGCTGAGCCCTGCAATACCGCTGATCCTCATTGCCATTGTTACGAATTCGATGCTGCAGCAACGCCGACAGACTGGGATCGCAATAACTGACGCCATCGCCAAGGGATGGCGCGCCAGCTTATTGACCTTCACGCTCGTTGCCCTGGCCTGGCTCTTTGTCCAAAGCGGCATCGCGACGGCCATCGCGCAAGACCTCAGATCGGGATTAGGGAGCCTTTCACCAGCAATCATACCGCTGCTTGGTGCCCTCGGCGGATATCTGACTGGCAGTAACGCTGGTGCTGGCAGTCTCTCCATGCCCGTCGCAGCTGCACTGTCCTACTCGCCCATCCAACTCTACTGGTCATCCGCTGCCGCTATCGCTGCAGGTAGCATCCTGACGGCGATTTCGCCGGTTCGCCTCGCCATGGGCAAAGCGCTCACCAACGCCCAGCAACAAGATATGGATATCGCGCTTAAGCTCTTAGTGCCCTACACAGCGTCTTGCATCACCGTGGCGGTGCTGGTCGCCTGGGCCATTGCTGTGTTGGGGTAAATACCACGCAAGTCAGCTGCCGCGCTTTTTGCGCAAGCCATCCCAATAACTCAAACGCTTGCGCAGCTCCCGCTCAAAGCCACGCTCGGGCGGATCATAAAACGTCGGCCGCGCTCCGATTTCGTCGGGAAAGTAATTCTGCCCAGAAAACCCGTCCGGCGCGTCGTGGTCATAGGCGTAGCCCGCACCATAACCTTCGTCTTCCATCAACTTGGTCGGCGCATTCAAAATATGCTTGGGCGGTGCCAGCGATCCCTCGGCTTTCGCCATCCGCATCGCAGCTTTGTAAGCAACGTAAGCGCCATTCGATTTCGGAGCCGTGGCTAGATAGATCGTAGCCTGCGCCAATGCTAGTTCACCTTCCGGAGAACCAAGAAAATCAAACGTATCTTTGGCGGCAAGAGCCTGCGTCACAGCTTGCGGGTCGGCAAGACCAATATCCTCGACAGCCATGCGAACCAGCCGCCGCGCGATAAACAGGCGGTCTTCCCCGCCATCGAGCATCCGGCAAAGCCAATAAAGCGCCGCATCCGGATCGGACCCACGCACCGACTTATGCAGAGCCGAGATCAGGTTGTAATGTCCGTCACGCCCCTTGTCGTACAGCGGAGCCCGGCGTTGCACGAGAGCCGTCAACGCGTCGCGGGTCAGAGCCTCGCTGCCTGCTTCTGTCGCCGAGTAAACCTCTTCAGCGAGATTGATAATCGTCCGCCCATCGCCATCTGCCATGGCTTTCAGCGCATCCCGCGCTTCTAAATCAACAGGCAACGGACGTCCTTCCACGTCCTCCGCGCGCTGAAGCAGAAGCTCAAGCGCATCGTCATCCAAACGCTCAAATGTCAAAACGACAGCACGGGACAACACAGCCGCATTGAGCTCAAAGGATGGATTCTCTGTCGTTGCACCGATCAGCGTGATGGTGCCGTCTTCCATGTGAGGCAAAAACGAATCTTGCTGCGCCCGATTGAACCTATGGATCTCGTCGACGAACAGCAGTGTGCCCTGCCCTTGTGCGCGTTTCGCTTTGGCGCGATCAAATGCTTTTCGCAAATCCTGAACGCCAGAGAAGATCGCCGACAGCTGCTCGAAGTCCAACGCTGTCTCATCGGCAATGAGACGGGCCACCGTGGTCTTACCGCATCCAGGCGGACCCCAGAGGATCATGCTGGACAAACGGCCGGAACGCAGCATCCGCGTCAGCGTACCTTCCGACCCGACGATTTGCGGTTGCCCGACCACGTCAGCAAGTTTCGTCGGGCGCAACCTGTCTGCCAGCGGCCGGGGGGCGTCCTGCTCAAGACCGGCTGCGGCGAACAGATCGCTCATCGTAGTCTTCTCCAAAAGGAACCGGGCGCGACTTTGCCCAATCCAGCGGTTCCGTTTTCCTAACCAGGAACCCGTAACTCAAGGCTCCGGCCACCGCGATTGACGGTCATTTCCCAGACCCGTCGGCGACGCTCCAACAATGGTGTCAAATCGCGAAGGTTCGAGATATCTCGGCGGCCCACTTTAACGATGACATCGCCAACCCGAAAGCCCAACCGCGCCGCAACAGAACGCCGCCGAACCGAAACGACAACGACGCCTTCTTCGGCATCGAGCTGCATGTTTTCGGCCAGTGTCGGTAGGATATTGGCAACCCGCGCACCGTCTAACGGATGCGAACCGGAGAGATTGCTGAAGTCACTCTTGCGCGCCCGTGGCGGTTTTGTCAGCCGGACTCGAACGACCTGCTCTTGGCCATCCCGAAGAATGCGCAAGCGCGAGCGTTTCCCAACACCGCGTGTCGTCAACCTGTAGTTCACCGAGCGTGCATCATTCACATCGAAGCCGTCAACGCCAATGATGATGTCCCCCGGCTCCAACCCGGCGCGCGCAGCCGGTCCCTTGTCATAGACGCGCATGATGACCGCACCCGAAATACGCGAAGCCCCCAACGCCTCGGCCAGGTCACGGTCCATCGATTGCAAGCGTGCACCCAGCCACGGCCGCTGGACCTTGCGCCCCTCAAGAGCGCTATCGACATGCAGCTTCACCAGATTGGATGGAATGGCGAAGCCGATCCCGTTCGAGCCGCCAGAGCGCGAGAAGATTGCCGTGTTGATACCGACCAAACGGCCGCGCAAATCAACCAACGCACCACCCGAGTTGCCGGGGTTAATCGCGGCATCTGTTTGGATAAAGACAGCCTCCGATGCAATCTGCGAGCGCGCCAAAGCGGATACGATCCCACTTGTCACGGTCTGCCCAACACCGAACGGGTTACCGATTGCCAAAACCAAATCGCCGACCTGCAACGAGTCAGAATTAGCAATCCGCATAAACGGAAAGCTCTCACCATCCCCATCGATCTTCAAAATCGCAATGTCGGTTTTCTTGTCCTGCGCGATCACTTTCGCATCGAACTCGCGTTGATCGGAAAGCGCCACCCGGATCTCGGTTTCCCCACGGCCTTTGACGACATGCGTGTTCGTAACAATCACGCCGTCCGCTGAAACAATGACCCCGGAGCCAAGCGACGATTGCACCCGCTCGCGCGGCATTCCGAAATTAAAATCGTCGCCGAAGAATCTTTCAAAAAACGGATCGCCCGCGAAAGGTGAACGCGACTGGCGGATGCGAGAGGAGACGTAGACGTTAACAACCGCTGGCGCAGTCTGCTTAACAATCGGGGCAAACGAATACTGAACAGCTTCGCGGGAGGGGGGTGGAACACGTTTTTGCGCCTCAGCCCCACCGAAACTGAAGACCATCAGCGCCACGCTCACCGCAGCTACAGCAAAAACAATCGCCTTCTGCATTGTGTCCAAATCCCTGATCAACGAGTGTCTCTCGATTGGTAAAACCCGCTCGAACGAGACAAGGCTGCATTAAGTGCTAGAATTGAAACAACCAAATCTCAAGGGCGGGATTGCGACTAAGCCCCTCCACCACCAAGAGACTGCTCACAAAACGGCACCAGTCCTAGAGGGCCTCATCCGGAAACAAAAAAGCCCCCACGGGATTCCGCAGGAGCTTTGTTGTTTCATTCAGGCCAGGAAATACGATCCCCGCCGACACCAAAAGGCGGTCGGTTATGCTGGTGCGCCTGCACCTTCAGCTTCCATCTCGGCCAATTCGGCCTCATGGCGCTCACGGTCTTCCTGACCCTTAACGCTCTCATCGCGATCAACAAGCTCGATGACGGCACGCGGTGCACTGTCACCGTAGCGGAAACCCGCTTTCAGAACGCGCGTATAACCGCCGTTACGATCCTTGTAGCGCTCGGCCAAAACATCGAAAAGCTTCTTGACCATGTCTTCATCGCGCAGACGTGCGATAGCCAAACGGCGGGAATTGAGATCGCCACGCTTGGCAAGCGTGATGTATTTATCAACGACGCGCTTAAGGTCTTTCGCCTTAGGCAGGGTCGTGACGATCTGCTCGTGCCGGATCAAAGAAGCCGCCATGTTGGAAAGCATCGCCTGGCGGTGTGCGGAATCGCGCGAAAAACGTCGTCCAAGTTTCTTGTGACGCATAA
This sequence comes from Filomicrobium sp., assembly GCA_040219445.1. Lineage (GTDB taxonomy): Bacteria > Pseudomonadota > Alphaproteobacteria > Rhizobiales > Hyphomicrobiaceae > Filomicrobium. The sequence goes on from JAVJSM010000004.1 coordinate 947,507, forward strand.
TCTAAAATCCTTTTTCTCTTCGGTTGTTACGGGGAGGTTCTTTGGCCTCACCTCGTTTGTTTTGTTGACCACACAATGCGGCCGTTTCCAGATTTCCGGCACGATAGCTTCAAGGCCGTCCTGCCGGATCTTGAAATCTTAGTACTGGTCTTCGAAGCGCTTGGCCAGCTCTTCGATGTTGTCCGGCGGCCAGTTAGGAACTTCCATACCCAAATGCAGCCCCATAGCGGCCAAAACTTCCTTAATCTCGTTTAGCGACTTACGTCCGAAGTTCGGCGTCCGCAGCATCTCCGCTTCGGATTTCTGAATAAGGTCGCCAATGTAGACAATGTTGTCGTTCTTCAAGCAGTTTGCCGAACGAACAGAGAGTTCCAACTCATCGACCTTCTTGAGCAGCGCTGCGTTGAACGACAGCTCCGGATGACGTGGCTCTTCTTCTGCTTTCTTCGGCTCTTCAAAGTTGATGAAGACAGACAGCTGATCCTGCAGAATACGAGCCGCAAACGCGACAGCATCTTCAGGCGAGATCGAACCATCGGTTTCGACCTGCATCGTCAGCTTGTCTTTATCGAGATCCTGGCCTTCGCGGGTGTGCTCGACCTTGTAAGACACTTTCTTGACAGGGCTGTAAAGACTGTCGATTGGAATAAGCCCGATCGGAGCATCATCCGGACGATTGCGCTCTGCAAGCACATAGCCTTTGCCAAGATCAGCGGTAAGCTCCATACGAATGTTGGCACCCTGGTCGAGGTGACAAATAACATGGTCTGGATTGAGGATGTCGACTTCCGAGCCCGTCTCAATGTCACCGGCAAAAACGGGACCTGGGCCTTCTTTGCGCAAGACCATCCGCTTCGGGCCTTCCGAATGAAGGCGCAGTGCGATCTCCTTAACGTTGAGGACCATCTGGGTTACGTCTTCGCGAACACCTGCAAGCGACGTAAACTCATGCTGCACACCGTCGATCTGAACGGTCTTGATCGCAGAGCCTTGTAGCGAAGAGAGCAAGACGCGCCGCAGCGCATTACCAAGCGTCATGCCAAATCCGCGCTCAAGCGGTTCTGCAACCATCGTCGCTGTCCGCGCACTATCGCGACCAGGAGCAATGTCGAGCTTGCCAGGCTTGATAAGGTCCTGCCAGTTCTTCTGCATAATTGTTGTCATTGACACAGGTTCAGCCTCTTTGCTTGCAGAAGGGCTGCGCTGATGCTCAGCGCGCACTCATCTGTAGAGTCGAAAAGCCCGGTGGAAACAACCGGGCGCGACAGACCTCTTCGCTCGAAGTCTGCAAATCTCACTGTGCCCAGACGCTCCAAAGCGCGCGGCACCAGCAAGGATCACACGCGGCGGCGTTTGCGCGGACGGCACCCGTTGTGAGGGATCGGCGTCACGTCGCGGATCGAAGTGATCTGAAGTCCAAGCGATTGCAACGCCCGAAGCGCCGACTCACGACCCGAACCCGGACCAGTTACTTCGACTTCCAGGATTTTCATGCCGTGGTCTTGCGCTTTACGACCGGCATCTTCTGCAGCCATCTGTGCGGCAAACGGCGTTGATTTGCGCGAGCCTTTAAAGCCCATCATACCTGCAGACGACCACGAAATCGCGTTGCCCTGGGCATCCGTGATGGTGATCATCGTGTTGTTGAAGCTGGCGTTCACATGCGCCACACCCGACGAAATGTTCTTTTTCTCGCGGCGACGAACCTTGCCGCGTTGTTGTTCCTTGGCCATCTGGTCGCTACTCTCTTAAGTGTTTGAAGCCGAGACCGCCCCGACAGGGTTCGGCAAAACTATCAAGACCGGTTGTTCACCCAGGAGCAGTACCTGGCTCGGTTACAACCACGCCTGTTCAAGGCCCAGCCTTTGGGCGTTACTTCTTCTTACCTGCGATCGGCTTTGCCGGACCCTTACGGGTGCGCGCGTTGGTATGCGTGCGCTGACCGTTCACCGGCAGACCACGGCGGTGGCGTAAACCGCGATAGCAGCCAAGGTCCATCAGACGCTTGATGTTCATCGCCGTTTCACGACGCAGATCACCTTCGACCAGATAGTCACGGTCGATAGTTTCGCGGATCTGCAAAACTTCCGCGTCGGTGAGCTGGTTGACGCGCCGCTCAGTCGGAATACCGACTTTATCGCAGATCTCGTGAGCAAACTTTGCCCCGATACCGTGGATGTACTGAAGCGCAATAGGTACGCGCTTCTGGGTTGGAATGTTCACGCCAGCAATGCGGGCCACGTGTCGTTCTCCTGGTGCCATCCCCAAAGCCGAAATGCGCAGCATCGCCTGCCACAGGCGACCGCCACGCACGGTTTGGGAGTTCTTCAATAAAACTCGAGCGTCGCAGGAGTTAAACTGCGAATCTGAACGAGTTCCTGGGATCCGAAAATCCCAGTGTTCTATACGTGGGTGCCCCCCTCGTCAATCGAGGAAATGCACCTGACCGGTCCGAAAACCGGATTCTCGACTTTCCTTAACTAAGGATCGCTTCAATCTGCTTTGTCACCTCAGCAATATCGGCCATGCCATCCACTGTCTTGAGCCGATCTTTCGCGAAGTAATAGCCAATCAGAGGCGCGGTTTCGCGGTAGTAGGCCATAAGACGGATCTTCAGCGCTTCGGCATTGTCGTCTGAACGCACGGCCCCTCCGGCAGCAAGTGTCTCCTTGGCGCGGTTTTCAATGCGCGAGACCAGGATCTCGTCGTCGACCTTGATCTCAATGACCGCATCGAGCGTCTTGCCCTTGCTATCTAACAGCTGCTCTAAAGCGGCAGCCTGCGGCAATGTGCGCGGAAAGCCATCGAGGATAAAGCCGTTTGCGCAATCTGGCTCGTCGATCCGGTCTGCAATGATGCCAACGACGATCTCATCCGAGACAAGCCCGCCCGATTCCATCACCGCTTTGGCTTTCAGACCAATCTCTGTTCCTGCCTTAACCGCAGCGCGCAGCATCTCACCGGTAGAGAGCTGGACGATACCGTGCTTTGCAGTAATTTGCTCGGCTTGCGTTCCCTTGCCCGCGCCGGGCGGTCCCAGCAGAATTAAGTTCATCTGCGTCTTCCCCTCCTAGAAGTAGGCGTTGCGCCCTTGAGTTGGGCTTTCTTGATCAGTCCCTCGTACTGATGCGCCAACAGATGACTTTGGACCTGGGCAACCGTATCCATGGTGACGCTGACCGCGATGAGGAGAGATGTCCCCCCAAGGACAGCAGCAAAGGTCGTAGGCACCGCAGTATTGGCGATCATCAGTTCTGGCAATAGACAGACCAGAGCTAGATATACCGCGCCAACGACCGTAATGCGCGTCAGCACATAGTCGATATATTCCGCTGTTTTCGCGCCTGGGCGGATGCCTGGGATGTATCCACCATACTTTCGCAGGTTATCGGCCGTCTCCTGCGGGTTGAACACAACCGCCGTGTAGAAGAAGGCGAAGAAGATGATCAAAGCGGCGTAAATCGCCATATGCAGTGGCTGCCCGTATCCCAAGAGCGCCACAACATAGTTAAGCCATTGCGACCCCGCATCGGGATCCGGCGACGCCGTGAATTGCGCTGCCGTGGTCGGCAACAATAGGAGCGACGACGCGAAGATCGGCGGAATAACGCCGGCAGAGTTGAGCTTCAGCGGCAGGTGCGAAGCATTCCCCTGCATCATCTGATTGCCCACTTGTCGCTTCGGATATTGAATTAACAAGCGCCGTTGCGCACGCTCCATGAACACGATGCACAAAACAACGATCGCCATCAAAGCGAGAACGGCAAACACGAGGAAGATCGAGATCGAACCCTGACGCGAAAGCTCAAACAGTCCCGCAAGAGCTGCTGGCATGCCTGCAACAATACCCGCAAAGATGATCAGCGAGATACCATTGCCAATACCGCGCTGCGTCACCTGTTCACCCAGCCACATCAGGAAGACCGTACCGCCAACAAGTGTGATCACAGTCGAAAGCCGGAAGAACAGACCTGGGTTTTGAACAACAGCCCCTGCCTGCGTCTGCATCCCTTCGAGGCCAACGGCAATGCCATAGGCCTGGACCGTCGCCAACAACACGGTGAGGTAGCGCGTATACTGGTTGATGGTCTTGCGGCCCTGCTCACCTTCTTTCTTCAACTGTTCCAGCTGTTTGTTCACGCTGGTCATCAGCTGCATGATGATCGAGGCTGAGATGTAGGGCATGATGTTGAGCGCGAAGATCGCCATGCGCTCAACAGCCCCACCTGCAAACGTATTGAACAGTCCGAGGATGCCGGTCGACGCTCGGTTGAACGTCTCTGCAAAAGCTTCCGGATTAACACCCGGGATAGGGATGAACGTACCCAACCGATAAACAATCAGCGCACCCAGTGTAAACCAGATGCGCCGCTGTAGGTCTTCGGCCTTTCCAAATGCGGAAAGGTTCATGTTTTGGGCAAGCTGCTCGGCAGCGGATACCATGACGTTGTATCTCCCGGCCTGAATTGGCCTCGTTTGCAGAAACCGTGGTCCGCGAACGCATAAACCGGATGGGCAAACCTCAGATGACAAGTTCGCCCAATTTCAGCGCTGCGGTTTCGGTGACCTGTATATCGCGCTGCCGGTCAGGTGGCCACGATGGAAAGCTAAGGCAACACCCCACCTTGGAAGTGTTGCAACAATGTGACCTTGCGTGACTTACTTGCCGTCAGCCTTTGCGGCCTTCTTAGCTGCCGATTTTGCGCGCTTTTGCTCGTCGGCTTCGAGAACTTTCTTCTCGATCAGCGTCACTTGGCCGCCAGCTTTTTCAATCGCAGCCTTCGCCGAGGCCGACGCATGGTCGACTTTCAGCTTCAAGCCAGCTTTCAGCTCACCGACGCCCAACACGCGCACACCGTCAAGCGCGCGGCGAACAACGCCTGCTTCAACCAGCGCAGCGACATCGATCACTTGACCAGCGTCCAGTTTGCCCGCGTCGACGGCTTCCTGAAGGCGCTTTAAGCTCACTTCGTTGAACGACTTGCGACGCCATTTGCTGAAACCACGCTTCGGCAAGCGGCGATAAAGCGGCATCTGGCCGCCTTCAAACCCACCGATCGCAACGCCGGTACGGGACTTCTGACCCTTGACACCACGACCGCCGGTCTTACCGACACCCGAGCCGATGCCGCGGCCAACGCGGACACGCTTCTTGGAAGCGCCAGCATTATCTTTGATCTCATTGAGCCGCATGGGACTTCAAGCTCCTTAAGTGTCAGAGACGACCCGCGCCAGATGACTTGCGCCGCGCTCCAAAATCGTTCGTTACCTTCACCAGCTGCGTTATCGCTGCCGCGTGAGAATTATTCCACCACTCGAACGAGATGCTGAACCTTAGCAATCATGCCGCGAACGGCCGGTGTATCTTCCAGCGTGCGGGTGCGGTGAAGCTTATTCAGCCCCAACCCCTTCAGCGTCTGTGTTTGAACCTCCGGCCGGCGGATCGCACTGCGGATCTGCTGAACCGTAATCGTCTTCTTGGCATTATCGGTCATCGTCTTTTTTCCTCAGCAAACCCTGCAGGGCGAATGTTCGCCTCACGCGGTGCAATTGAAATCCTGACATCAACCAGCTTGCGAAGCTTCAACGGGTGCTTCGGCAGCGGTCGACGCATCGCGGCGGCGTGCCACGATATCGGAAACTTTCAAGCCACGACGCGCAGCGATCGTGCGCGGGTTCTCTTGCTCTTTAAGTGCTTCGATCGTTGCGCGAACAACGTTGTATGGGTTCGTCGAACCAAGCGACTTCGCCACAACGTCGTGAACACCGAGCATCTCAAACACGGCACGCATCGCACCGCCTGCGATAATACCGGTACCTGGAGGTGCCGAACGCAGGATCACGCGGCCTGAACCGTGACGGCCAACGCTATCGTGGTGCAGCGTACGGCCATCGCGCAGCGGTACACGAACGAGATCGCGCTTCGCGGACTCGGTTGCCTTGCGGATGGCTTCGGGCACCTCGCGGGCCTTGCCGTGACCAAAACCAACCCGGCCTTTTAGGTCGCCAACAACGACAAGCGCAGCAAAACCAAAGCGCTTACCGCCTTTAACAACCTTTGCAACGCGGTTGATGTGAACCAGCTTGTCGGAGAACTCGCTGTCGCGTTCTTCGCGATCACGGCCCCGGCGGCCACCTTCTGGAGAGCGTGCCAAAGTTCCGTATCCTCTTCGCTTAGAATTCCAGGCCGCTCTCACGAGCGGCATCTGCGAGCGCCTTCACGCGCCCATGAAAAAGAAAACCGCCCCGGTCGAAGACCACCGACGAAACGCCCGCTGCCTTGGCCCGTTCCGCGACAAGCTTGCCAACTGCAGTGGCAGCATCCTTGTCGGCACCGGTTTTCAGGTCGGAGCGCAATTCCTTATCAAGCGACGATGCAGCAGCGAGCGTTTTACCGCTCATATCATCAATCACTTGCGCATAGATGTTCTTCGAAGACCGATGTACCGAAAGACGCGGCCGCCCCTCGGACTTTTTCTTCAAAGCGCGACGAACGCGTGCACGCCGCTTGATGAAACCCTTCGAAACCGAAGCCATCTCTTTCGTCCTTACTTCTTCTTACCTTCCTTGCGGAAGATGTATTCACCCTGATAGCGGACGCCCTTACCCTGGTAAGGCTCCGGTGGACGGTAGCCGCGGATTTCAGATGCGACCTGACCGACGAGTTGCTTGTCAATCCCGGAAACCGTAACGATCTCCTGCTTCGCACCGGATACAGCAACTTGCACACCCTGCGGGATTTTGTGAACGACCTCGTGGCTGAACCCCAAGCTCAGCTGCAGGTCCTTGCCTTTCATCGCGGCACGGTAACCAACGCCCTGGATCTCCAGCACCTTGCTGAATCCGTTGGACACACCTTCCACCAAGTTGGCGACCTGTGTGCGCGACATTCCCCACATGGCACGCGCCTGTTTGGTCTCTTCGCGCGGCTTGACGACAATACCATCTTCCGTCTGCTCAACACTGCAGACTTCAGGAACCGTAAAGGCCAATTCGCCCTTCGAGCCCTTCATGCTCACAGTCTGACCGTCCAGCTTGACTGTAATGCCGGATGGGATCGCGACTGGTCTTTTACCGATACGTGACATGATCGTTTCATCCCCGACCGCAAAAGCCGGGTCCCAGATTAGAATACGTTACAGAGGATCTCGCCGCCGACATTCTCTTCGCGCGCACGGGCGTCAGACATCACACCCCGCGGCGTCGACAGAATCGAAACACCAAGACCGTTTGCAACTGTCGGCAAATCCTTAACCGGCGAATAGACCCGACGGCCCGGTTTGGAAACGCGCTTGATTTCCTTAATGGCCGGCTGACCGTTGAAGTACTTCAGCTCGATCTCGAATTCAGGATGTTCACCCTTCTGTTCGACCCGAACATAGCCGCGGATAAAACCTTCTGACTCAAGAACGTCGAGCACGCGACCGCGGAGCTTGGAAGCAGGCGTCGAAACCTTAGGCCGACGACGCATCTGAGCGTTACGGATGCGGGTGAGCATATCTCCGAGAGAATCGTTCAATGACATCGTTGTTCCCCCCTTCTCACCAGCTCGACTTTACAACACCAGGGATACGGCCCTGGCTTGCCAGCTCACGCAGCATGTTCCGGCACATCTTGAGCTTCCGGTAGTAACCGCGAGGGCGTCCCGTAATCTCGCAACGGTTGCGAACGCGAACCTCCGAAGAGTTGCGCGGCATCTCAGCCAACTTGAGGCGCGCAGCAAAACGCTCTTCCATCGACTTTGCCTCGTCGCGCGCAATTTCCTTCAGCGCTTTACGCTTCTCGGCATATTGCGCGACGAGCTTCCGCCGCTTGAGGTTATTCTGTTTCTTTCCGACTTTAGCCATCTAAGCTTTCTCCAAAGGCCTTTCGGGGCCACCCCGAGGTCCTTTAGATCCCACCTTGCTTTAATAACACCGCAAGGCAGTCTCTAAATCCAATTTCGCTTCGCTGAGCCCCGATCAGGCCGCAGCTTCAGCGGGCTTCGGGAATGGAAAATTCATTTCCCTAAGCAATTCACGTGCCTCGTCATCCGTCGGTGCCGAGGTGCAAACGATGATATCCATGCCCCAGACTTCATCGACTTTGTCGTAATCGATTTCCGGGAACACGATGTGCTCTTTGATACCCATCGCGAAGTTGCCACGACCATCAAAGCTCTTTGGGTTCAAACCACGGAAGTCTTTGATACGAGGCATTGCGATGGTGACCAGACGATCGAGGAATTCGTACATCCGGTCGCCGCGCAGCGTCACTTTCGTGCCCAGAGCCATATCTTCGCGAACCTTGAAGCCCGCAATGGACTTGCGCGCGCGCGTGATGACAGGACGCTGGCCCGAGATCTTCGCCAAGTCGCCGCTGGCGCTTTCAATCTTCTTGCGATCTGCAACAGCTTCGCCAACACCCATGTTGATGACGATCTTTTCGATCTTCGGAATCATCATCGGGTTGGCGTAAGAGAACTTCTCCTTCAGCCGATCGCGAACCTGCTCTTGATAAACCAATTTCATGCGCGGCTTATAGTCAGCCGGACGCGGTGACGGCGGCGCCGTGTTGGCGGCAGCTTCGCCCTTACCCTTTTTCTTCTTAGACCCGCCTTGGGCCTGCTGTTTCTCAGCCATGGCTTAACTCTTCTCCGCAATCACTTCGCCGGAACGCTTCGCAACGCGAACGCGGGTTCCATCTTCGAGGACCTTCGTACCGACGCGCGTCGGCTTTCCATCGCGCGGATCCTCAACAGCAAGGTTAGAAACGTGGATCGGACCTTCCTTGGAGATGATGCCACCTTCCTCGGAAGCCGTTTGCCGCTGGTGACGGCGAACCATATTCACGCCACGGACAAGAGCCCGCGATTCCTTCGGCCGCACTTCGATGACTTCGCCGCGCTTGCCTTTATCCCGGCCTGCCAGGACAACGACCCGGTCGCCTTTTTTAATCTTCGCCAACGCCATGTCACAGCACCTCCGGTGCCAACGAAATAATTTTCATATGCTTCTTTGCGCGCAGCTCACGAGTAACCGGGCCAAAGATACGAGTGCCGATCGGTTCGCCCTGCGCGTTGACCAGAACCGCAGCATTGCGGTCGAACCGGATGAGCGATCCATCCGGACGTCGAACGCCTTTCGCGGTACGGACAACTACAGCCTTCATCACCTGGCCCTTTTTCACGCGGCCGCGCGGAATGGCTTCTTTGACCGACACCACGATGATGTCACCAACCGTCGCGTACTTGCGCTTAGAGCCGCCCAGCACCTTGATGCACTGAACGCGACGGGCGCCCGAGTTGTCGGCGACGTCGAGATTCGTCTCCATCTGGATCATCGCTCTCGCTCCTTATTTGGCCGCTCTTCAAAAAAGCAGCGCTTTAGTTCCATGTCCCATGGCGCCAGACTGAATCAGCGCGCAAATTCTTTCACCAAATCCGACGCCGCCCGCACCGGGCCATCGGACGTGATAGTTCAGGCAGGAGCCTGTTCGAGAACAGCCCACCGTTTGTGCTTCGAGATTGGCGCGGTCTCCACGATCTGGACGCGGTCACCAACCTTGCAGCGGTTCGCTTCATCATGCGCCTTGTACTTCTTTGTCCGGCGCACGGTCTTTTTGAACAGCGGGTGCGTATAGCGACGCTCAACTTCGACAACGACGGTCTTGTCGCTTTTGTCTGAGACGACGACGCCCTGCAGGATTCGCTTTGGCATAGGTCGTAAATCCTCTAGCGGGCGGGACGCATCCAGCCCTTCACTATCAACCTTGTTTCTTCTTCTCTTCGCGAATGGTCAGAACGCGCGCGATGGTCCGGCGCACTTCTTTCATCCGCGATGTGTTTTCGAGCTGTCCGGAAGCTTTCTGGAAGCGCAGGTTGAACTGCTCTTTCTTCAGCTTCATCAACTCGTCGTCGAGTTGATCGATGGACTTGTCCCGGATCTCTGCGATGTTCATGTCAAACGATCCTAAATTCCAAACTTCCCGCGCTTAGCTCTGACCGACACGCGCAACGATGCGCGTTTTGATCGGCAGCTTCTGCGCGCCCAATTCCAATGCTTCGCGAGCAATCGAGTCCGGCACACCATCCAATTCGAACATGATGCGGCCTGGCTTGACGCGCGCGGTCCAACGGTCCACCGAACCTTTACCCGAACCCATGCGGACTTCGGCAGGCTTTGCCGTCACCGGCAGGTCCGGGAAGATACGGATCCAAACGCGGCCGGCACGTTTCATATGACGCGTAATCGCACGACGAGCAGCTTCGATCTGGCGCGCCGTAATACGCTCCGGCTGAACGGCCTTAAGGCCGTGCGAACCGAAGTTCAGCGTCGTTCCGCCCTTGGCCGCGCCTTTGATGCGGCCTTTGAACTGTTTGCGAAACTTAGTTCGCTTTGGTTGCTTCATGACTCCAGATCCTCGCGATCTTCAAAGTCCAGCCACGCCTTCTTCAAACGCAGCCGGGTAATTCGTTATCTGTCCCGCGGCGTATCGCTCTGACCGCCACGATCCCGGCGCGGACGGTTGCCATCGCCACCTTCGAACGCACGCTTTTCAGAGGCCATCGGATCGTGCTCAATGATCTCACCCTTGTAGACCCAGCACTTGATACCGATGATCCCGTAAGCTGTTGACGCTTCCGCGCGGCCGAAATCAATGTCCGCACGCAGCGTGTGCAGCGGAACCCGGCCCTCGCGATACCACTCCGTGCGAGCAATCTCAGCACCGCCCAAACGGCCCGCAACGTTGATACGGATACCCTGCGCGCCGGCACGAAGCGCTGACTGAACCGCACGCTTCATCGCACGGCGGAAAGCAACACGACGCTCAAGCTGTTGCGCGATGTTCTCAGCAATGAGCGTTGCATCGATGTCTGGCTTGCGGATCTCAAGAACGTTGAGATGAACTTCGCTATCGGTCAGACGCGAGAGTTCTCCACGCAGCTTATCGATGTCCGCACCCTTCTTGCCGATAAGCACGCCTGGGCGACCGGTGTGAACCGTAACGCGGCACTTCTTGTGCGGACGCTCGATCACAACCTTCGAGATACTCGCTGGACGCTGCATCTTCATAATGTGGTCGCGGATTGCGAAGTCTTCGTGCAGCAGCTGACCGTATTCGGCAGCGCGCGCAAACCAGCGGCTATCCCAAGTGCGGTTGATGCCGACGCGCAGGCCGACCGGATTGATTTTCTGACCCATCACTCGGCCTCTTTCGCTTCGGTTGCTTCAGCGCCAACAGCTTTCGACTTACGCCGGACCTTGCCGCCATTCGCGCGCTTCCGCGAGTTTTCAAGCTCTTCTTCTTCCACTTCACGAACCACAACCGTGATTTGCGAAAACGGCTTCATTACCATCGAAGAGCGACCGCGGCCTCGTGCGTGGAACCGCTTCATGACAATGTTCTTGCCAACGTACGCTTCGGCAACGACGAGCTGGTCAATGCTCAGCTGATGGTTGTTTTCCGCGTTCGCAACAGCGCTCATCAAGCACTTGCGAACATCTTCAGAAATCCGCTTGCGCGAGAATTCCAAATCCGCCATCGCCTGCTCAACCGGCTTGCCCCGGATCAGCCCGGCGACAAGGTTCAGCTTCTGCGGCGATACCCGCAGATTGCGTGCAACGGCTTTGGCCTCGTTGTCGGGGAGAACGCGCTCCCGGCTGTCCTTACCCATTATCGTCTCGCCTTCTTATCGCCGCCGTGGCCGGTGTAGTTCCGAGTTGGTGAGAACTCACCGAACTTATGGCCGATCATGTCCTCGGTGACGTTCACCGGAACGTGCTTTTGTCCGTTGTAGACGCCGAACGTCAGACCAACGAACTGAGGCAGGATCGTCGAGCGCCGGCTCCAGATCTTAATGATCTCATTGCGACCCGAAGCGCGCACTTTCTCGGCCTTCTTGAGAAGGTATCCGTCGACAAACGGTCCCTTCCAGACTGAACGTGCCACGACTGTTTCTCCTTAACCTGGCTTAGAGCGCGAAGCTCAGCTCTTATTTCTTCTTCAAATGACGGCTGCGTACGATGAACTTATCCGTCGTTTTGTTCTTACGGGTACGGGCACCCTTCGTCGGCTTACCCCATGGCGTTGACCAGTGCTTACCACCGTTCGTCCGGCCACCGTTGGGGTGATCGATCGGGTTCATGGTGATACCGCGAACCGTCGGACGCGTGCCTTTCCAGCGGGTACGACCGGCTTTCGAGTCGACCGTGTTTCCGTGGTCTGGGTTCGAAACCGCACCGACACTCGCCATGCAGTCTGCACGAACGCGACGCGTCTCACCCGAGTTGAGCTTGAGAATTGCCCAACCCGCATCACGACCAACGAGCTGCACGAAGGTTCCTGCAGAACGAGCGATCTGCCCGCCTTTGCCTGGCTTGATCTCAACGTTATGGATGATCGTTCCGATCGGCATGCCCGAAAGCGGCATCGCGTTGCCTGGCTTAACGTCAACCTTGTCGCCTGCGATAACCGTATCGCCTGGGCTCAAACGCTGCGGCGCCAGGATGTAGCTCAGCTCACCGTCTTCGTACTTGATCAGCGCGATGAACGCCGTACGGTTTGGATCGTATTCGATCCGCTCGACCGTCGCGGGAACGTCGAACTTGCGACGCTTGAAATCGACCAAGCGATAAGTTTGCTTGTGACCACCACCGATGTGGCGGGTCGTGATCCGGCCGTGCGTATTACGGCCACCGGACTTCGACTTACCCTCGGTCAGCATTTTGACCGGGTCACCCTTCCACAAACCTTTACGATCGACGATGACCAGCTGACGAAGGCCGGGCGACGTCGGACGGAATGTCTTTAGTGCCATGACTTAAACAAGCCTCCTTATAGACCGGTCGTAACGTCGATAGCCTGACCGTCTTCCAACGTGACGATGGCTTTCTTGACGTCGCCTTGAATTCCACGGCGGCCGCGGAACACTTTCTTCTTGCCCTTACGGACGAACGTGTTCACCGCTTTCACCTTGACATCGAAGAGGGTCTCAACGGCCATCTTGATGTCCGGCTTTGTCGCCGTGCTAAGCACGTTGAAAACGACCTGATTGGCTTCGGACAACAGCGTCGCTTTCTCGGTAATCACCGGCGAACGGATGATGTCGTAGGCTTTGAGCTTCTGCATCCTCAGGCCCCTTCACCGCTTTGCGCTGCCGATGCGAAGCGCTGATCGAGGGCTTCCAGAGCCGCCTTCGTCAGCACCAGCTTCTTGCGGCGCAGAATGTCGTAAACGTTGATGCCCTGCACTGGCAGAACATCGATATTCGGAATGTTGCGAGCGGCCCGAACGAATGCGGCATCGAGAACTTCGCCATCGATGATCAGCGCATTCATCAGATCGAGCTTGCCGAACTGGTCACGCAGAGCAGCCGTCTTGCCCTCGCTGGCAGCCTTGTCGAGGACGACAATGTCACCCGCCTTAGCTTTGGCAGACAGCGCATGGCGGAGCGCCAGCGCACGGACTTTCTTCGGCATCCCGATCGCATGGCTCCGTGGCTTCGGCCCAAGGGCTTTACCGCCGCCACGCCATTGTGGAACCGATTTGTCGCCGTGCCGCGCACCGCCGGTGCCTTTTTGTTTGTAAACCTTCTTGCCCGTCACCGTGACTTCAGAACGGTCCTGGGAATGGTGCGTACCAGCCATACGTTTCAGCGTCTGATAGCGAACCATCCGATGGATGAGGTCCTGGCGTGGCTCCAAGCCAAACACGTGATCGGCAAGCTCAATGGACCCGGCAGAACCGGATTCCAGCGATGTGACGTCAACTTTCATCACTGCTGCTCCTCTTGTCCTGCGGCCTCAACTTCGGCACCACCTTCTCGGGGCTTGAAAGCACCTGGCTTCGGCGCATCGTCAGGCAGTTTGCGCTTCACAGCATCACGCACCAGCACCCAACCACCCTTGTGGCCTGGCACCGCACCGCGAACCATAACCAGACCACGCTCTGGATCCGTTTTGACAACCGACAGGTTCTGGGTCGTCACGCGCTCCGAACCCATGTGACCGGCCATCTTCTTACCTTTGAAGACCTTACCTGGATCCTGGCGCTGACCGGTCGAACCATGGCTACGGTGCGAAATCGAAACACCGTGCGAGGCGCGAAGACCGCCGAAGTTCCAGCGTTTCATGGCACCCTGGAAACCTTTACCGATCGACGTACCCGTGATGTCCACGAACTGACCCGGAACGAAGTGGTCAGCTGTGATTTCAGCGCCGACTTCGATCAGGTTATCCGGCGAAACACGGAACTCAGCCAACTTGCGCTTCGCTTCTACCTTGGCGAGCGCGAAGTTGCCGCGTTCAGGAGCCGTGACACGCGAAGGACGACGCGTTCCAGCACCAAGCTGCAGCGCGGTATAACCGTTCTTCTCATCAGTGCGCTGCGCCAGCACCTGACAGTTCTCAAGCCGCAGCACCGTTACAGGGATATGTTCTCCTGCGTCGGTAAAAATGCGGGTCATTCCCACTTTCTGGGCGATCACTCCGGAACGCATTGGAGCATTCCTTCCTTTTCTTAGTTTCCCGTCCTGCTGCACCGGCCAAGGCCTCGCAGCACTTCAGGCGTCTTCGAAAAACCGCTGATCCAGCAAACCTGGACCAGACGACGGCTTAAAGCTTGATCTCGACGTCAACACCTGCTGCCAGGTCGAGCTTCATCAACGCATCAACCGTCTGCGGAGTTGGGTCCACGATGTCGAGCATGCGCTTGTGCGTGCGCATTTCGAACTGCTCGCGGCTCTTCTTATCGATGTGCGGAGACCGGTTCACCGTGTAGCGTTCGATCCGAGTTGGCAGCGGAATTGGTCCGCGCACTTCGGCACCGGTACGCTTCGCGGTATTCACGATTTCGCGCGTCGACGCATCGAGTATTCGATGGTCGAAGGCTTTGAGCCTGATGCGAATATTCTGACCGTTCATCGTCTCAGCCTTACCCTCTCGCGCAAACAACCAGTCCAAAAACGACAAGCTGCCTACGGTTAACTTCAAGATCCCAAGCAAACGTTACTTGGGTAAAATTCAATCTGCGCTGACTTGCTCAGCGGCTAGGCCAACATTCACCTGTCAGACAAAGACAAGCGAAGCGACCTCAAAAAGAACAACACCGGCACACCGCGCCGGCGCTGCAGAACGTGACGGCGATCCTCTGAATTCTCAAAGATCTGCCAATCACCGGCAAACAGGACATCTTCCAACTTCGCCCTATTCGCCGCAACGCGTAGGGCCGCGGTGGGTTTCCCCGACCGCGGCCCGTAACGCTTATTCAGAGATACCCGACACGACGCCCGCGCCAACCGTGCGGCCGCCTTCGCGGATAGCAAAGCGA